>NZ_KE384162.1:0-678684 GCF_000424305.1 Pseudobutyrivibrio ruminis AD2017
CTTTTGAACTAAAAACCAAAAATTAATCTTAGAAAAAAGAAAAGGATGCTGCAAAACGGTGTTTTGCAGCATCCTCTTTGTCTACAGTCTGAGACGTGGGAAATAATTCCCACGTCTTTTTTTGTTGAGGATTTGTTTGTGAAAAGTGTATAAAAAAACTGTGACGCTGGCAATATAGTTGGCATTATGATGATAAAATAATGTTAACACGTTAACAGTATAATTGGAGGGGAAGCATGAGTTCTAGAAAAGGAATGTCTATCAAATGGAAACTTATTGTTACTATTCTTCCTGTCGTTTTACTTGCTATTGTAGTTATCGCATTGACAATTACAAACATCAGTAGGGGGGTAATTACAACAACTACTGAAGAAAAGATGTTTGCTACATTAGGAGAAAACATCAATTCCATCGATGGGGGAATGGACGAGATTAAGATGCAGGCCGAAACCTTTGCAAATGCAGTTGCGGGCTGTTATCAGACTGCTTCCTATGATAATTTCGATGTAATGATTAGAAATATGGTAACGCAGAATGATGCTGTTTTGGGGGCAGGTATCTGGTTCGAACCAAATGTGTACGATCCAGAGCAAAGATACTATGGTCCATATTGGATGAAGGATATGAACAGTGACGGTACATGGGCTGGTTCTATGAGCGTACTTTGGGATTATTCTAATGCTGAGTATGATTATTTTACTCAGGAATATTATACCAATGCCAAAAGCCAGGCTGATGTACAGGCTGTAATCACAGACCCTTATTATGATGAAACAACAGGTCTTATGATGGCCAGCTGCTCAGCACCAATCATTGATGCTACAGGTAATTTCTTAGGCTGTGTAACAGTCGACCTACAGTTATCAGATGTTCAGGCAACTCTTTCAGAAGTTAGAGTAGGTCAATCTGGAACAATATGGCTTATAGATAGTGCAGGAAATTATGTTTATCACCCAGCATTTCCAACAGCAGCTCAGGATGGAATGAATATTTCTCAATCAACTGAGTTGGGAGATTATATTGGAAGAATTCAAGGCGAAGAATCTGGCCAGGGTATTTTCACATTTGAAGGTGATAACAGATTATTATATTGGAACACACTTCCTGGATTAGGATGGAAGATGGGGCTTACTATTCTTGAAACAGAAGTTTATGCAGGTGTAAACAGAATGATTAGAATTTCTGTTATTGGCTGTATCATAGGTATTATTGTTTGTGCTTTAATTATCATTTTACAGGCTTCAGGAATGGCATCTGCTGTTATTAAGGTTCAGAAGTTTGCTGAAAGATTAGCAGAGGGTGATTTTACTATTGAGCCTCTTAAGGTAAATCGTTCCGATGAAATCGGCGCTATGTCATCTGCATTAAATGGCATGTATGAGAATAACGCAGATGTTATTAGAAATATTGGTCAGGGTAGCGAGAAGGTTTCATATTCTTCAAGCCAGCTTTCATCTACAGCAACAGATTTAATGGCTCGATTTGAAGAAGTTGCAAGTACAATGTCTAGAGTTAATGATGCAATGACTAACACTGGTGCTGCCACTGAACAGGTTTCAGCTTCAGCCAGTGAGGTTAATACATCTGTTGAAAAGCTTGCTGAGGAAACAAAGAAGACTAAGGAAGCAGTTGTGGAAATTACAAAGAGAGCTGCTGATATTGAAAGAGATGGACGTGAAAGCTCAGAAGAAGCTCTTAGAATTTCAAAGCAGCGTGGCGAGGAATTAGAGGAAGCTGCAGAGCAGGCAAAGGTTGTAGAAAAGATTGGAACCTTGGCAGATTCCATTTCAGATATTGCATCACAGATTAACCTTCTTTCACTTAATGCAAGTATCGAGGCTGCAAGAGCTGGTGAACATGGTAGAGGCTTCGCAGTTGTTGCTAGCGAAATCAACAATCTTGCTGTCGAGACACAGGATGCTGTTTCAGAGATTCAAAACACTGTAGATGAAATCCAAAAGGCCTTTGATAAGCTTAAGAGCGCAGCTTTAGAGCTCGTTGATTTCATGGAAAACAATGTAACTCCTGATTACCAGAAGTTCATTTCAATTGGTCAGCAGTACGGCGAAGATGCAAATACCTTCGGTGGATTGGCAAATCAGATATCAGATATGGTAGACTATATATCAGAATCTATGGAGCAGGTTAGCGCAGCAGTTGCTTCTATCGCAGAATCAGCTACCGAAACAGCTACATCATCTTCAGAAGTAACAGATACTATCTCTGAATCTTCAGAAATGATGAGCAATGTAGCAGGAATGGCTAACGATAGCCAGAAGGTTGCACAAGACCTTGATGTAATTGTTAAGCAGTTTAACCTGAAGGAAGAGGACTAAAATAAACTTAGGGAGAATAAAATGACTAGAATATTATTCGTTTGCCATGGCTTGGTACTAACTTGTAGTCTAAAAGCCCATGAAATCAACGGTTAATGTTGCTTGAGAGATAGATTTACAACCTATTTACAACTTTTGGATAGCTGCGATACGATACGATGAGTCCCCAAATTGGGGACTCTTATTTATAAGAGTCCTTGACTAAGACACAACAAACCCTTCGGGGTATGTCAAAAGAAGAGAAAATGATCTGTATTTTGACATAACCTGCGGAGGGTTTGTTATTTTGCAATTAAATTTTGAAAAATATAACTAATAGGAATAACTAAAATAGCTCGTGTCTGATATAATATTTTAATGAGTCTGGATTTTTAAGTGGAAAGATATGGACTGAAAATAGATACTTTCAGAATGGTGTTTAATATGTTGGAAAATATAGATGATGTATATTCTGGTGTAGATAAAAGATGGATTTATTCAAGCAAAGTGGATTGTGAACTTTTAAGTGATTATCTACAGAAAATCAATTTCAGTATTCAGGACTACAATTATAAGATTAACAGGATAAATGATAGAGGAGATGTGTGCTATTTAATCTTGCTTGTGACATGGATACAAGAATCTTATAAGTTGATTCAAACTACTGTTAGGGAAGATGTAATGGCATCGTTTGAATATAAAGAGGAAAGCTTAGTATCTCAATGCAATAAGTATATTAGTGCTTTAAGATCATTTGTTGTGGGGGAACTTTTGGTCCAATGGAACCAGAAGTGGATATATGGATACGCAGTACGAAATAGATTCTGGCGGGTGACATAGGAGCACGGATTTTTGCATAAAGGAATTGTGTACCTTTATGCGTATCCTGTTATATTTTTTATTTTTGCTTGTAAAGATGACTGCGGAATAGTCGTAAAACGCAGTGGATATGCGGAAGCCTTTATTTACAAGGGATTCAGAGTCCGACATTGTTGTTAAAGTGATTATCAGTCCGATATATCCGAAGTTGCATAATTTACTTGCGCCAACGGTTGGTTCGGATATGCCGTAATCGACGTTAACATGTTGCAAACATTGATTTTATGCGGTTTGTAGCATTTGATGGTCGAAGTGGTGAGTTTCAGGTGGTCAGGGTGATGAGCCAATCGCGAAGGGGTGTGACATAGGCTGGTTCACATAGCTGATCGGCTCCGCAGAGTGGTTGCGTGTAGCCTCAAGAAAAGGCTTAAAATCAATGACTATCAGGGTCCGGTATTGTATAATCATTGGTAGAGGTGATTGTTATGGCGTCAAGCAAGGAATATTTGGATTTTATATTAGAACAGCTTTCTGAATTGGATGATATATCGTATAGAGCAATGATGGGCGAGTACATCATCTATTATCGTGGCAAGATTGTCGGTGGAATATATGATGATCGTTTTCTCGTGAAGAATGTGAAAGCTGCGTCAGAATTGATGCCGGATGCATCATTGGAACTTCCATATGAGGGCGCAAAGGAAATGTTTCTGGTAGATGATATTGATAATAAGAGTTTCTTGAAGGAATTGTTGGAAGCTATGTATGAGGAACTGCCGGAGCCGAAGAAAAAGAAATAACTTTTTATATAACTGAGTAAGATAAATCGTAATTGAACGAAGCATAAGAGGAACTTCATACTTCTTATCTGCACACTGTGTATTTTAGCCAGTGTTATTTTTTGCGTGGAAAAAAGTGCAATCGAAAGCGTAAATGCATGCCATGACAGGATATCAACATCTAAGCAGATACCGTTATCATCTGCAAATGCTTCATTAACCACGCTTCGTCCGATACTCAATTATCTGACTGTACCTGAGGTAAAGAATCTTGGTGCTGCCTGCAGTATCATTGAAAATCATTATAAGAATGCCGAGCAGCGTATAAGCCTGGCATTTCTATTCTTTTTATTCGTTGTATCACTTCTGATATCGATACACCTTTTTCCTGTTTACCTGTTTGACAGGGTCAATGTGGCTTTTTATCAGAAAGCCATAATCCGGTTTATCCACAGCAAGGATATGGAGGTTCGTGAGAATCTCGGCAATGTAAAATAAAGTGCGTAAGTTGATGGTTTCCAACTTACACACTTTATTTTACATTGCCCTTTTCTTTAGATTTTTATTAGGATTTATAACGTTTTAAGTCTGCACATATTTTTTCGATTTCGTCGGAAAAAACACTGTTTTCTGACCAAAGAAAGGTGAAGTCATGTTGTATTGAAAAGTTATTAAGAGGTATCTTTTTTAAGCTTCCTTGCTGCAGTTCACGTTCAACAGCAGCTTTATAAAGAAAGCTTATTCCGCAGTCATTTAAGAGAAACTGAATTATGGTATGCATGTTTTCAACCTGAGTATAGTGGGTAAAACATTCAATTTCGTGATTGTTAATTGCTAAAGAGCGCTCTAAAATGTTTCTGGTTCCTGAACCGGGTTCTCGTACAAGGAGTCTTTCTGAAAAAAGATCAGAGAGTTGATTTGGCTTTTTTTTAAATATATGCGATGCGGCGCATACAGGTATAAATTCTTCAGTGCGATAGAGCATTGTATTATAAATTCCTTCTGGAAAATATCCTTCAACCAGCGCGAAATCAATATTTCCGTCTTTAAGATTATTTAAAAGTTCAGTTGTATTTCCAAAATGAATTACGAAGTCTGTTTCAGGATGATCTTTGATATAACAGCTAACAGGATATGATATGGCGTATTCACCGATTGTCATAGTTACGCCAAATGATATTTTTTTATTAGCTGTATTTGATAATGATAGTTCTCTTTTTAGTATAGCTTCGTCATTTCTTATTTGATTCATCTTCTCAAAAAGCAGTCGACCACTATCTGTTAGTTCGAGCTTTTTTCCATCTTTTATGAAAAGTTTAGTGTTATATACTTTTTCAAGATAGTGAATATGCTGCGATACAGCTGGCTGTGTTATATTAAGCTCATTTGCTGCATGAGTATAGTTCATGTTTCTGCATACACATAAAAAAGTGTCAATTCTGAAATCAAGCATGATATTCTCCTGTAACCATAAAGAAAATTTATGGATATATTATAATATATAATTTTTGTTTTAGCAAAATGTTTATTATAATGGCTTTTGTTGAATAGGAGGATATAGAAGATGAAATCTATAATGAAAAAAACAAAAGGTATGCTGATATGCTTATTAATAGCGCTTCCTTCGTGGATGATAGGAAAAAGATTTCCTGTAATTGGAGGTGCTGTAATTGCAATTGTTTCAGGAATGCTAATTTCACTTTTTTGGAATGATAAGAAGGATGCAGAAGAAGGAATAAAGTATACTTCTAAAGTGATTTTGCAGACTGCTGTTGTGCTTCTTGGGTTTGGTATGAATCTTTCTGTGGTGATGGAAACTGGAAAACAGTCACTGCCAATAATTATTTGTACTATATCTACATCACTTATTCTTGCATGGTTACTTCATAAGGTGATGAAAATAAAAGGTAATATTTCAACGCTTATTGGGGTAGGCTCTTCTATATGTGGTGGTTCTGCAATAGCAGCAACTGCACCGGTTATAGACGCAGATGATGACGATGTTGCTCAGGCAATCTCTGTAATCTTTTTCTTTAATGTACTGGCAGCTATATTATTTCCTGTGCTTGGAAAAATACTTGGTTTTAGTATAAGTTCAGGCGAGGCTTTTGGAATTTTTGCAGGAACTGCAATTAACGATACTTCATCAGTTACTGCGGCTGCCTCAACATGGGACAGTATGTGGAATTTGGGAAGTCAAACTTTGGATAAGGCAGTAACAGTTAAGCTTACCAGAACACTTGCGATAATACCTATTACACTTATACTTGCCTTTTTGAGAGCCAAAGAAGCTAGAAAAGACGGAAGTCATACGAATGGTTTTAGTTTAAAAAGAGCATTTCCAATGTTTATCATTTATTTTATATTGGCATCAGTAATTACTACGGTATCTCTAAGTTGCGGGGTATCGCCAGATGTTTTTTCTCCATTGAAAGAACTTAGCAAATTTCTAATCGTAATGTCGATGGCAGCAATAGGGCTAAATAGTAATGTGATAAAGCTTATTAAGTCTGGTGGGAAACCTATATTGCTTGGAGGTTGCTGTTGGGCAGGAATAACAGTGGTTAGCTTGTTAATGCAGCGAGTTATGGGAATTTGGTAAAAATGCAACTTCAAAACCTTCCTTTTGATGCATGGTTCGTAATAAGATTTATGATGCTTTTTGCAATAAACCTTTGTTTTTTTATTTTTTTTTGATAGAATGATAAATCTCAAGTCTAGAAGCAAAAGTGGCTCAATCCTAGATGATGTCTGGGATTGAGCCTTTTCGTCTGTATAGCGAACTAACAGTTATTCTTGTATGACATAGATTTTTTCAGACGCTTCCAAGAAGCAACATTAGATGAAAGAAGGAAAGGGTATCCTTTATGTGGTTGATATCTCGCTCTACGGTAGTTTTCTAGAAAATTGGAATGTTTTACGTTGGATAGAAAAAGCGCATCGTCGATTATATCCGAATATAAATGAGTACGACAATTTCGGTTTGTAAAGACGAAAAGTATTGGAAAAAAACAGATATAAAGTTGCCACCAGTTGTGTACAGTAGTCCTGAGCTTTCTACCGTACACAACAGGTAAACAGCAACTAGATGAAGAAATGCCTCAAATACGGCATTTTTACTTCATTAATCGTTCTCAAGGAGAAAAGATAGGTAGTAAATTATTAAGTTTTGCAACCTCAGACAAAGGAGCAAAATGGCTTTGGGTTTTAGAACAAAATGAGCGAGGCATTAAGTTTTATAAGAAGAATGGATTTGATTTTACGGGGGAGAGGATGATAGAGGACGACTGGATTCCATTAAAGAAAATGTTAATTAATTAACTTCAGATTAAATGAGACAAATTCCAATTTGTCGGGATGTGGCATAGCCTTTTATATCGCAATATAAATGATAAAGACAGCTTCATGTTTGCTAGAGTGAATAATTGAATATGTAGCTTTGGGGTAAATGGACCAAAGGCGGTGAATGAAGTCGAGAGCAATCTCGGCTTTATTTTTTTGCGCAAATTTTAGTAATCAGTACCAACTCGTTCCAAATAGTAGATGTAAGGACAAAAAGTTGGCTTTTGTTTTAGCAACCAAGATAAAAAGGTACCAAATGAAAGATGAAAGCAGAAATTTTTTTCTTTAATTTTTGGAAATCAAACATCTGGCAACCCAAGTATATGGTGAAGCAATGAGGAAGGAAAAAAATTTTTCAAAAAAATATTGTCTTCGTTTAGTAATAGGGGGTCAACCCAACCCAAATGTATAGTGAGGGAAAAAATAAGCCAGTTTTTGAAACTATTTTTTTCGGCATTTAGTAATCAGTCATTTTTGAACATAAATGCATTGTGAGAGGAAAAAGCTTTTTTTAGCCTCGGGGCAGACGTGCCCACAACTAGTAACAATTGATACCAATTCAGTTGACTGCAGCAATGGCGATTGGGGAAAGGATACTTTTATGGATTTAGTAAACATTGATGAAACATTAAAAAACATAGGGACTTACTGGGAAGTATATTGCTTTATAGCCGAAGAGGACCGCACCTTGGATGAAATCAAAAGGTTTTTGATGACGGAGTGCGATAAACCGGAATCGACAGCACGAGCACAGGTGTCTGCCTTTAAATCAGCACGGGACAATATTTATGAGTTTTGTGAAGATGGTGAGCATGTATGTATCAGTGTGGACAAGATGAATCGTTTGGAAGAGCAGATGGATGATTTTCTTGGCTTTACCAAGTACGACTATCGTGCAGTGGATCATCGCGACTATGAAGATGCATTTAATGAGGCGGCAGAAGAATGGAAAAAGAATCGAGAGGAATTAACCAATCGCATCAACAAACTCAACAAGGCTGCATGGAATTGTCAAATGGAAAGCTATAAGAAGCAGATTGAATATTTAAAAAAGCTTTTGGAACAACCGGTGTTGGTAACTAATGATACTTTCACAGTTGATAGCCAGAAGTATTATGCTAAGGATTTTTCTTTTTATTCGAACAGACAAGAGATGGAAGACAGGGAATTAAACTGGATTGCATCAAAGCATCGAGTTGAAGTCTCTGCTGAAAAAGATGAGTGGGAAGAAGTTACTAATCTTTTTAAGAACAAGAGGGTAAAACTGAAGGATAGAATTCTTTTGTTTCCGCTTTGTATGTTAGCTCGCTGGAAGAAACGGAAATATGAGAAGATAGCGAATTCCATTATCTATGATGACATAGTAAAGCGATTTGCCAGAGAAATGGTGGAGCAGAAGATATTTATCATTGCTGATTTCAACGGTAAGAAGGAACCATTTAAGATCGTTCCGCAGCGTTATTTGGATGACTTAAGAAAACGGGTAGATGACCTTGAAAAACAAATTGAATCCACTTGTGGTCCATTGGACCATAAGCCGGAAAATGAGCCTACAGGAAAGGAGGCGTAGTTGATGGAGAATCGATATTTACGGAAAGATGACAAATTGAATAACTTCATACCGATTCCGCTTTCTTTGCTGGATTCAAAACTCAGTAGCACCACATTGCTTGTATATGGCTGTCTCCTTGGACGTGGCATCTTATCCCAGAAGAATGGCTGGTATGACCAGAATGGGGCTATATACGTCCGTTATACGGCGCCTCAGCTTGCCAGGGATTTGGGCAAGGGTAAATCCACAGTAAAGGCTTCTTTAAAGGAATTAGAGACTGCGGGTCTGATAGAGAGAAGGCGTATGGGACTTACTATGACAAATATTTATATCAAGGTTCCATGCTCATCTGAAAGCGGTCAGTATTCTGACCACGCAGGACAGAAATCTGACCTGCCTAAGCCGGAAAACAAGACTTACAGCGGTCAGAATTCAAGCCCATCCGAGGTCAGAAAACCGGACCCAAGTAAATATAACAGAATAAATAATGGAACATACCATAAAGAATATATCGTGAGAGAGGGGGAGAGCTTTTGATGAAGAATCAGGATTTAGAAAATGAAACTTATGTTGGCGAAGATGGATTGCTTTATTGCGCTAAGTGCCACACACCTTGCGAAAAGGCTCTCCCACATCCTTTGGAGAAGGGGAAGCTCTGGAGAGTTCATGTAATGTGTCGATGCCAGCGTGAGGCCTATGAAAAGGAGCAGGCCGAACGTGCTAAGCGTGAGTTTGATGAGATGGTAGAGCGTAACCGTATGGTTTGTTTTCACGAAAAGCAGATGTATGCCATGACCTTTGAGTCTGATGATGGCAGTGTGCCGGCCATGAAAAAAGCCAAAGCTTATGTAAACCATTGGGATGAGGTAAAGGCTAAGAACGTCGGCTTATTACTCTATGGCGACGTTGGTACAGGTAAAACCTATATAGCGGCGGCAATAGCAAATGCACTTCTTGATCAAGGTAAGAGAGTTTTGATGCGTGACTTTACTGAGATAAGCAATATCTCTACTTTTGACTCGGATGAATATGTTCGCTCGTTATCTGCTTATGATTTATTGGTTTTGGATGATTTGGGAGCGGAGCGTACCACAGAATTTGCGATGCAGAATGTATTTAATGTAGTCAATCGCAGGATGGAGTCCGGAAAGCCACTCATCGTCACGACAAATAAGTCTATGGATGATTTGAAGAATCCTAAGGAACTTACAGATAAGCGTATTTATGATCGCATCCTTGCCATGTGCACGCCGGTCTTTGTCGGTGGTAATAGCAAGCGAGAAAAGATTGCATCCGATCATTATCAGAATTTAAAAGATATTTTTGGAAAGGAGGAATAGTTTATGGCTGAATTACAAACTTATAGTGGCGTTCCTCTTTGGAAGAAATATTCCTTAAACATTCAGGAAGCTGCAGAATACTACGGAATTGGCGAAAAACGACTCAGACAGATTATTTCTGAAAATCGTGACGCAGCATTTGTTCTTGAGGTGGGAAGTCATACCAGAATTAAGAGGGAATTGTTTGAAAAATACTTGGATGAATCGACTGTGGTTTGAGTGAGTTTTGAATGCAATTAGTGATGGTTGAAAACTATAACTTATAGAGAAAAAGCCGCGTTTATGGTATGATAGGGCATATCGTATCGTGGCTTTTTTCAGAAGTTATGTCGTAGAAAGGAGACGTAATGAGTGAAAAAAGACGAGATAATAAAAATCGCGTACTTCGTAATGGAGAAAGCCAACGAAAAGATGGAAGATATATGTACAAATACAACAATGAAAATGGTGAAGCAAAGTACTTTTACAGTTGGAGACTGGATAAGAATGACCCGACACCGGTAGGAAAGAAGCGTGAGTTATCTTTACGAGAAAAGATTAGGAAAATGGAAGAAGATAAGCTTGCAGGACTTCTTCCCGGGGCAAGTAATACAACAGTCCTTGAACTCGTTGAGAAGTATGTTTCTTTGAAAACCGGAGTAAGGCATAATACGGAAGCAAATTATCGATTTGTAATCAATATTATTAAAAAGGAACCGTTTGGGAAGATGCGTATCGATCGGGTGAAACAATCGGACGCGAAGGCATGGCTTATCAAACTCCAAAAGGATGGCCGTGGTTATAGCACTATTCATACGGTGCGTGGTGTTGTAAGACCAGCATTTCAAATGGCGACAGATGATGATTTGATAAGAAAGAATCCGTTTGAGTTCCAATTAGCAACTGTAGTTGTAAATGATAGTGTTACCAGAGAAGCTATTTCCAGAGCAGATATGCGTAAGTTCCTTAAGTTTGTTGAAGAGGATAAGCATTTTAGCAGATACTATGAAGGGTTTTATATTCTCTTTCATACGGGACTTAGAATATCTGAGTTTGTTGGACTTACGATAAATGATATTGATTTTCGTGAAATGAAGATTCATGTCACACATCAGCTTCAGCGAAAGCGAAATATGGAATATATCATTGAAGATACCAAGACTTCCAGTGGTACCAGAGATATTCCGATGACTTCCGAAGTGGCAGAGTGTTTTCGTAGGATTATTGACAAGAGACCGAAAGCAAAAGTTGAGCCGATGATAGATGGCTATAGTGGTTTTTTGTATCTTGATAAAAATGAAAAGCCTATGGTTGCTCTACATTGGGAGAAATATTTTCAGCACGTTGTAGAGAAGTATAATGGCATTTATAAAATTCAGATGCCTAAGATTACACCGCATGTGTGCCGCCATACATTCTGTTCAAACATGGCAAAGTCGGGAATGAATCCGAAAACTCTTCAATACATAATGGGACATTCGGATATAGGAGTTACGTTAAATACATATACGCATTTAACGTTTGACGATGCAAAGGAAGAGATGGAAAGATTAGCAAAGGCATAATAATAGCGAGTTGTAAGAAACTCAGATTTACAACTATTTTTACAACTTTTGATGGCAATTTTACAACAAATTATGCAAAGATATGCCATAAAACGGCAGGAAAGAATCTGTCACTGAATTGCCTTAAAGCCTGTAAAATAGCGAAAATATAAGGAATTAAAGACTATGATAAATATACTTTTCATCTGCCATGGCTCAATCTGTCGCTCACCAATGGCTAAATATGTAATGCAGGATATGGTAGATAAAAGAGGCATAGCTAAGGAGTTTTTTATCGATTGCGCTGCTATGACCTATGAGGAGATTGGAAATCCGGTTTATCCACCTGTTAGACAGCTTTTAAATGACAAAGGAATAGATTGCAGTGGCTATGGTGCACGCCATATCAGAAAAGATGAATATAGAGATTTTGACTATATCATAGGTATGGATGCAGAAAACATGCGTGACCTTCATTATGAATTTGGTGAGGATAGGGATAATAAGATATACAGGCTGTTAGATTTCACTGATAGACCACGTGATATAGACGACCCTTGGTACACTAGAAAGTTTGATGTATGTTATGAGGATGTATTAAGAGGCTGTGAAGGCCTTCTAAAGGAATTAGGATACTAATAGAGATGTAATAAAGCTCCTAAATGCCAATTGTTATTGGTGTTTAGGAGCTTATTTTTTGTATTTTGCTATGAATTCATCAACTGGTAGAGGAGGGGAGAAGTACATTCCCTGCAGGTAGTTGCATCCAATCTCTTCCATGGTAGCTGCCATTTCTTTTGTTTCAATACCTTCGGCGGTGATAGTGTAACCTGACTGCCTAAAGGTTTTAACTAATGTAGGAAGAATGATATCTGGCTGCTTACAATAATCCCAAATCAGACTCATATCAATTTTGACATTGTGGAATGGGAAATGCTTTAATCTGCTTGCATTTGAATAGCCAGTTCCATAATCATCAAGTGATAATTCAAAGCCCTTTAGCTTAATCTTATCTAGTTGGTCCTTCATTATTATTTCATCTGTGATGGAAGCTTCTGTGATTTCCAAATGTATTTTCTCAGGTGAAATATTGTATTCATTTATTAGTTTTTCAAAGGATTCGGCCAAATCCTTTTTCATGAACTGGGCAGTTGATAGATTTACATTAATCCATTTAAGACCAAGGGCATCTAGGTCATTATCTCTTATAAAGATACAGGTTTTTTCAAATACCTGGGCACCTAGATTATAGATTCGACCATTGCTTTCAGCGATTGGAATGAATTTATCAGGAGGTATTAATTCTCCGGAATCATTAAAAATTCTACAAAGGCTTTCTGCCCCAACTAGCTCATGAGTATTAGCATCCACAATAGGCTGTAAGAATATTGCAACGCTATGGTCTTCAGTGGCTCTTTCTAATGCCTTCTTTATAAGGATATTTTTGTGATTTTCTATGAATGAGCGGTCATCAATATCTAATATAGTTCGGTTGTTATTACTGCTGGCTTTTTCTAACGTACTGCTTATAACATTAAGAATGCTGTCTGAAGAATACCCCTTATAATCACATATGATTCTAGCGAAGCTGATATTAAGGTACAATTCTACATCATCAGAAATAAAAGGACGCTTAAATCGTTCTATTAGAGTTTCTATAATGCTATCAACCTCTGGTTTATTGTCTACTACAAAAACAAATCTTCCGGAACGGCAGTAGAACATCAGCATATTGCCAAATTTCCATCGCAAGTAATTTCCAATCAAGCCTAAACCGGCATCCATCTGTTTGTTACCATATATTTCACTTGTTTCTGTGTAATGGTCTATTACAAAAGCAAATATGTAATGTCGCTTAAAGTAGTTTTCATCTAGATATAATCGAATTCCATCGCGGTTGAACAGGCGTGTTTGTCTATCAATATAAAAGTCTGGATTCATGAAAATAATATTAATGGTCAGTATTGCCATTATGCAGAAGGTATCCATTAACAAATACTTAGGCAATATTACTCTTAAGGTGAGTCCAATCAAAAGGATATTAAGATAAACCAAAGCACCATAGAATTCTCTGCGTCTTTTAAAAAACTTTCGTAAAGATAATACCATCACTATAGAGAACAGAATGTAATATAGGAAGGTAAAAGTTATTAAATGATAAGCATAACTTCTTACATATCCATGGTCATCTACTGTAAATATTGCTTTTAACCAAGGAGTTGCTAGAACAATTCCCTCGGTGAAAATAAGTGGAATATTGCAAGCGATTGTTCTCACAAGATTTGCTTTAAGGTCAAGCTCTAAAATATTGCAGGTGAAAACAAAGAAGAAAAATCCTCTTAGTAAAAAGAAGACAAAGAATACCATATTAGAAATGTAGACAGCGGATATAGGTAAATCAGAATAATTTTCACAGGCCCAACTACTTATGATATCAGAGGAAATAACAACAGTCTCAATTAGCAATAAAATCACAAAGGTCCTATTAATCTTAATAGGCAGTCTTTGCAAGGCAAAATAATTGAGTAGAAGTATTCCTAATATTAAAAGGCTAGGTATAGCAAAACTGTAGTCCCACATACATAATCTCCAAAATAACATCTCCCATATTCAATTATATTGCGCTTAAGGAATTATCTCCAATGAACAATTTGTGTCTTATAAAATATGGGTGTTATCTTTTGAAAATTTTTGTTAGAATAAGCAAGTTGCTGAATAAATTTAAGAAATGGATTAATAGATTATGAGTATTTTAAACGTAGAGCATTTATCACATGGATTTGGAGATAGAGCTATATTTGAGGATGTTTCCTTTAGATTGCTTAAGGGCGAGCATATCGGACTTGTTGGAGCAAACGGTGAAGGAAAATCTACCTTTATGAATATCATTACAGGAAAGCTTCAGCCAGACGAAGGCAAGATTGAGTGGTCAAAAAAGGTTCGTGTAGGATACCTTGACCAGCACACCGTGCTTGAAAAGGGTATGACTATCGGTGATGTACTTCGTTCAGCCTTTGATTTTCTATATGAGATGGAGGCGGAAATGAATGATATCTACGCTAGTCTTGGTGATATCACAGATGATAATGAAATGAACAAGCGCATGGAGGAGGCCGGCACTATTGGAGATCTTCTTACAATGCATGATTTTTATATGATAGATTCAAAGGTTGAGGAAGTAGCCAGAGCTTTAGGTGTACTTGATTTAGGTTTAGACAGAGATGTCACAGAGCTTTCCGGTGGACAGCGTACCAAGGTGTTGATGGCAAAGCTTTTATTAGAAAAGCCTGATATCCTTCTTTTGGACGAGCCTACCAACTATTTGGATGTGGAGCATATTGAATGGCTTAAGAGATATTTGAATGATTACGAGAACGCCTTTATCCTTATTTCTCATGATGTGCCATTTTTGAATTCAGTTATCAATCTGATTTATCACATGGACAACAAGAAGCTGGAAAGATATGTTGGAGACTACGATAAGTTCCAGGAAGTGTATGCGATGAAGCAGGCTCAGCTGGAAGCTGCTTATAATAAACAGCAAAAGGAAATAGCTCAGCTTAAGGATTTCGTTGCAAGAAACAAAGCGAACGTGGCTACTCGTAACATGGCTATGTCTCGTCAGAAGAAGCTTGATAAGATGGATAAGATTGAGCTTGCTGCAGAAAAGCCAAAGCCAGAGTTTTACTTTAAAGAGGCAAGAACTCCTAGCCGAGTTATTTTCTCAACAAAGGATTTGGTAATTGGTTATGATAAAAACGAGCCATTGTCAAAGCCGCTTAATCTTGAAATGGAAAGAAAGCAGAAGATTGTTCTTACAGGAGCAAACGGTATTGGAAAGACTACTCTTTTAAAGAGTATTTTAGGATTGATTCCACCTATTTCTGGAACAGTTTATCAGGGAGAGTTCCTTGAAATCGGATACTTCGAGCAGGAGATGGACCAGCATATTTCCACAACCTGTATAGAGGAAATATGGAACGAATTTCCTTCTTATAACCAAAGCGAGGTTCGTGCCTCCCTTGCAAAGTGCGGTCTTACTACAAAGCACATCGAAAGCTTATGCCGTGTACTTTCCGGTGGTGAACAGGCTAAGGTTCGCTTATGTAAGCTATTAAACAGGGAGACTAATTTACTTCTTCTTGACGAGCCTACCAACCATTTAGATGTAGATGCCAAGGACGAGCTAAAGCGTGCCCTTAAGGAATACAACGGTTCAATTCTTATGGTTTGCCATGAGCCAGAGTTTTATGAGGGCTTGGCAACAGACGTGTGGGATGTAAGTCAGTGGACTACAAAAGTACTATAAATTTGCATTAAAAGATAAATTTGATTGCACACAATTTATATACTATTAATGTAGCACTTTTTACAATAGTGTGTTAAAATTAACTGTTGTTTAGATAATAAATATTTCTTTGGAAGGAAGGTTACATTATGACAAAGATTGATATAATTTCAGGTTTTTTAGGCGCAGGTAAGACTACATACATCAAGAAGATGCTTGAAGAAGCATACAAGGGTGAGAAGGTAGTTCTTATTGAAAACGAATTTGGTGAAGTAGGTATCGATGGCGGTTTCCTTAAGGACGCTGGTATCACTATTTCAGAAATGAACTCAGGCTGCATTTGCTGTTCACTTGTTGGAGATTTCGACAAGAATCTTCACGAGGTACTTGAGAAGTTCAGCCCAGACAGAATCCTTATCGAGCCATCAGGTGTTGGTAAGCTTTCAGATGTTATGACATCTGTTATCAAGCTTGAGGAATCTGCTGATGTTAAGCTTACAGGTCTTGTTACAGTTGTAAATGCACTTAAGGCTTCTAAGCAGATGAAGGCCTTTGGTGAGTTCTTCAACAACCAGATTGAATTTGCTACAACAGTAGTATTATCACGTTCACAGACAGCTACTGAGGATCAGCTTGAGTTCTGCGTTAAGCAGATTCAGAAGCTTAATCCAAAGGCTGCTATTATTACAACACCTTGGGATGAAATCACAGGTGAGAAGCTTCTTTCTGTAATGGAAGGACAGGATAACCTTGCTTCAGATATGAAGCGCCTTGCTGAGGAAGCTCACGAGCATGAAGAAGAGGAACATGAGCATGAGCATCATCATGATCATGACCACGAGGAGCATGAGCACGAGCATCACCACGACCACGATCATGAGGAGCACGAGCATCATCATGACCATGACCACGAAGAGCATGACCATGAACATCATCATGAACATGGCGAGAATTGCACATGCGGTTGTCATGATCACGACCATGAGCATCATCATCACCATCATGCAGATGATGTATTTACTACATGGGGTAAGGAGACACCTCACAAGTTCGAGAAGTCTACTATCGAAAATGCTATGAAGGCATTTGCCAACACAAACGATTATGGAACAATCATCCGTTCAAAGGGTATGGTTGAGGATGTTAATGGCGGATGGATTTACTTCGACTTCGTTGACGGTGAGTACGAGCTTAGAACAGGTGAGCCTGATTACACAGGACGTCTTGTAGTTATTGGTGCTGATATTGACGAGCACAAGATTGAAGAGATTTTTGGCTTAGAGTAATAGAGGTTTTATATGGCAAAAGATATACCAGTTTACGTCTTCACTGGATTTATGGATAGTGGAAAAACTACCCTTATCCAGGAGACTTTGTTTGAAAATGATTTCACCCAGGGCGGTGATGATAAAATTCTCATTATTGCATGTGAGGATGGAGATGTTGAATACGACATCGAGAAGCTTAAGACAGTTAATGCCAAGGTTACAATGATTGAAAACGAAGAAGATTTCAATCTAGAGAACCTTAACAAGCTTCAGAAGGAATATGACCCAGATGTTATCTTCCTTGAGTACAACGGTACCTGGGGCGTGGATCATATATATGATGAGCCACTTCCAGAGGGATGGGTTCCAGCCCAGTCCCTTGCAACTGTTGATGCTACTACATTTGAGAATTACCTTAACAATATGCGCACCATGATGATGGAGCAGTTGTTTAAGGCCGAGGTAGTCATCTTCAACAGATGTACAGATGATACACCAAAGACTAAGTTCCGCGGTCAGATTAAATCTATGAACAGACCAGCTCAGATTGTTTACGAGAGAGCAGACGGTTCTATCGATGATTCTCCAGAGGAGCTTCCATTTGATATTAATGCAGATGTGATAGAGATTACAGATGCTGATTATGCTCTTTGGTTTATGGACTGCATGGAGACACCTAAGAAGTACGATGGCAAGAAGGTTCATTTTACAGGTCTTGTATATAATCCAAATGATGGAAAGCTTCGTCGTGATGTATTTGTTCCAGGAAGATTTGCTATGACATGCTGCGTTGAGGACATTCAATTCCTTGGCATGAAATGTAAATGGGATAAGGCTTCATCATTAGAGCACAGAAGTTGGATAGATATTACAGCTCAGATTAAGGTTGAGTTCGCTAAGGAATATAAGGGTAAGGGTCCGGTTCTTTATCCAATCACAGTTGAACCTACAGAAAAGCCAGAAGATGAGCTTGTATATTTTAGTTAGGATTTAATGAAAAGCCTCTAGTAGTTTACGCTAGGGGCTTTTGTTTAATAAAAGCATAATTTAACGCTTTACAGAACTAAAGCGAACGGATATAATATCTCATTAAGATGAATAGGGAAGGAGTCTAATTTTATGTATCCAATCTTAAAGAAGGAAAAGCTTTCTGATAAGATTTTCCTAATGGTAGTAAAGGCGCCTCGCGTTGCTGCAGGTTGTTTACCAGGACAGTTTATCATTGTAAAAATCGATGAAGAGGGAGAGCGTATTCCTCTTACTATCTGTGACTATGACAGAAATGAAGGAACAATCACAATAGTATTCCAGACTGTTGGTGCTTCTACAGAAAGAATGGCAGGCCTTAATGCTGGTGATTCTTTCGATGATTTTGTTGGACCTTTAGGTCAGCCTTCAGAGCTTTGCATTGAAGAGAACCTTGAGGAAACAAAAAAGAAGAATATCGTATTTATTGCAGGTGGTGTAGGTACAGCCCCTGTATATCCACAGGTTAAGTGGCTTAAGGAACATGGAATCAATTCTACAGTTATTATTGGTGCACGTTCTAAGGACATCCTTTTCTATGAAGAGGAAATGAGACAGGTTGCTACAGAGCTTTATCTTGCTACTGATGATGGAAGCTATGGCTTCCACGGTAATGGTTGTCAGCAGCTTCAGGCTCTTTGGGACGAGGGTAAGAGATTTGACCACTGCGTTGCAATCGGTCCTATGATTATGATGAAATTCGTTTGTCTTCTTACAAAAGAACTTGGCATTCCTACAGTTGTATCAATGAACCCTATCATGGTTGATGGTACAGGTATGTGTGGAGCTTGCCGTCTTGTCGTTGGTGATGAGGTTAAGTTTGCATGTGTAGATGGTCCAGAGTTTGATGGTCACCTTGTTGATTTTGATCAGGCTATGGCTAGAAGTAAGCAGTATAAGACTGAGGAAGGTAGAGCGCTTCTTAAGCTTCAGGAGGGCGATACACACCACGGTGGATGCGGAAATTGTGGAGGTGACGAGTAATGGCAGATATGATGGTTAGAGTACCTATTTCTGAGCAGGACCCAAAGGTTCGTGCTACAAATTTTGATGAGGTATGCTTAGGATATACAGAGGAAGAGGCAGTTGCTGAAGCAAGCCGTTGCCTTAATTGTAAGAAGCCTATGTGCGTAGGCGGTTGTCCTGTTTCTATTAACATTCCTGCATTTATCGAACAGGTTAAGGAACGCAATTTTGAAAAGGCTTACGAGATTATCTCTGAGTCTTCAGCACTTCCAGCAGTTTGTGGACGTGTTTGCCCACAGGAGTCACAGTGCGAAGGTAAATGTATCCGTGGCATTAAGGGAGAAGCTGTTGCTATTGGTAAGCTTGAAAGATTCGTAGCTGACTGGGCTAGAGAAAACGGAATCAAGCCAAAGAACACATCTACTCCTAACGGACACAAGGTAGCTGTTATTGGTTCAGGCCCTTCAGGTCTTACAGCAGCTGGAGACCTTGCTAAGCTTGGTTATGACGTAACAGTATTTGAAGCTCTTCACGAGATGGGTGGCGTACTTGTTTATGGTATTCCAGAATTCCGTCTTCCAAAGGAAAAGGTTGTTAAGGCTGAAGTAGAAAACGTTAAGGGACTTGGCGTTAAGTTTGAAAAGAACGTAATCATCGGTCGTTCAATCACAATTGACGAGCTTATTGAGAAGGAAGGCTTTGAGGCTGTATTTATCGGCTCAGGTGCTGGACTTCCAATGTTTATGCATATTCCTGGCGAACAGGCAAACGGTGTATTCTCTGCAAACGAATTCCTTACAAGAAACAATCTTATGAAGGCATTCAAGGAAGGTTACGATACACCAATCGCTCGCGGTAAAAAGGTAGTAGTTGTTGGTGGTGGTAATGTTGCTATGGATGCTGCCCGTACAGCACTTCGTCTTGGCGCAGAGGTACATGTTGTTTACCGTCGTTCTGAGGCAGAGCTTCCTGCAAGAGCTGAGGAAGTTCATCACGCTAAGGAAGAGGGCGTTATCTTTGATCTTCTTCAGAATCCAGTTGAGATTCTTGTTAACGAAGAGGGAAGCGTTCGCGGATGCAAGATTATTAAGATGGAGCTTGGCGAGCCGGATGCTTCAGGCCGTCGTAGACCAATTGAAATCCCAGGCAGTGAATACGAAATCGAATGCGATACAGTAATCATGTCACTTGGTACATCACCAAACCCACTTATCTCTAGCACAACAGCAGGTCTTGAAACAAACAAGAAGGGCTGCTTAATTGCAACAGAGGATGGCGCTACAACTAAGACTGGCGTTTACGCTGGTGGCGATGCTGTAACAGGCGCTGCAACAGTAATCCTTGCTATGGGTGCTGGAAAGACAGCAGCTGCAGCTATCGATGAATATTTTAAAAATAAGTAATATATAGTTTATGTGAAATCCACCCAGGCCTGGGTGGATTTTCTTATTTGTGTCACAAATTCATGCTATTATCTTCTCACAATCCTTAAGTTTGGTATGGAGGGGATTTTATGGCTTTTGTTGAATTTAAGAATGTTGGCAAGGTTTACAAAACTGGTGACGTGAAGATAGAAGCTTTAAAGGATGTAAATTTTGAAATTGAAGAGGGTGAGTTTTGCATTATAGTTGGAGCATCTGGGGCAGGCAAGACTACCATTTTAAATATACTAGGAGGTATGGATACCCTTACATCTGGCGGTGTTTATCTGGCAGATAGAGATATTTCAGGTTACAGCTCAAGAGATTTAACAAGCTACAGGCGATATGATGTAGGCTTTGTTTTTCAGTTTTACAATCTGGTTGGTAATCTGACAGCTAAGGAAAATGTGGAGCTGGCAGCACAGATTTGTAAGGACCCAATTGGGGCAGAGGAAATTCTTACATCAGTGGGGCTGAAGGATAGAATGAACAACTTCCCGGCACAGCTATCTGGTGGAGAGCAACAACGCGTAGCAATAGCCAGGGCTTTGGCTAAAAATCCAAAGCTGCTTTTGTGCGATGAGCCAACAGGTGCACTTGATGATGAAACAGGTAGAGCAGTTCTTAAGCTATTGCAGGAGACCTGCAAGAAGAATCATAAAACGGTAGTGGTTATTACTCATAATCACGCACTTACTGCTATGGCCGACAGGGTAATAACAGTAAAGTCTGGTACGGTATCAAGCATTAGGATGAATGAAAATCCTAAGAGCGTTGATGAGATTGAATGGTGAATGTATGTTATTGGTTTCATTATTAAGAGAAATTAAAGAGACCTTTGGTCGCTTTCTGGCACTCCTTCTAATTATAGGTTTGGGAGTTGGATTTTTTGCGGGATTAAAGGTTACAGATCCTGCCATGCGAACTTCTATGCATGAATATCTGAAAGAGCAGGCGTTCTTCGATTATCGCCTAATATCATCCCTTGGTTTTGAAGAGGAAGATATTGATTATCTAAAGAATCATATTGAGGCTCGTGATATAGAGCCTTCTATTTCCTTTGACATTTTAGCGGATTACAACGAAATGTCTCACGCCATAAAGGCAATTAGTATCCCTGACAAAATCAATAAAATAGTGGTTGTAGAGGGCAGGCTTCCAAAAGAGGATGATGAGTGTCTGGCGGATTCATATCTTTTTGACAGTACATCAATTGGAAGTAATGTCACCATATCCTCAAGCAATGAGACAGAGGATAGCGACCATTTTAAATATAAGGAATATAAAATAGTTGGACTTGTGAAATCCCCTTTGTTTATTCAGTACGAGCGCGGCGCTACAGCTTTGGGTAGTGGTGTGTTAGATGGCTTTATGTACATTAATGAGGGCGGCTTCGATTCTGAGGTTTATACAGACTGCTACGTTAAATTAGACAGCGACCTAGAGCTTTATTCTGATGAATACAAGGATTTAATCGATGAAAAAGAGAATATGGTTCAGACAGCCTTAGATGCTGCGGCAAATAATAGATACGATAGGATTATTGCAGATGCTACTGCTGAACTAAATGATGCAAAAAAGGAGCTAGAAGATAATAAAGAGGAAAAGGGTGGCGAGCTTGCTGATGCAAAAAAGGAATTAGATGATGCAAAGACAAAGCTAAATGATGCTAAAAAGCAGATTAGCGATTATGAAGCCAAGGAATCAGATTTAAAAAAGGCTCTTGATGAGATGCTTGAAAACATCAATCAAATGGATCAATTAAAGGTAGTAGGCTCAGAATACTATGATGAAGTGCAGTATCAAACCTTGGTTGCAACCTATCAGCAGTACTCTGCTAATCTTTATACTCTTCAGTCAGGTCTTGAAACTGCAAGAAAGGAATATAACAAGGGACTAAAGGAATATGAGGATGGCAAGGCAGAATATGAGGATGGCCTTGAAGAGTTTAATAGCAAGATAGCTGACGCAGAAAAGGAAATAGCAGATGCAGAGAATGAGATAGCAGATATTGAGGCAGCCAGTACTTATCTTTTGGGAAGAGATTCTAATGTAGGTTATATCTGCTTTGAAAGTGATTCTACTATAGTTGGTGCTATTGCTAACGTATTTCCGATATTCTTCTTCCTTGTTGCAGCACTTGTGTGCATGACCACCATGAACAGAATGGTGGAGGACCAAAGAACACAAATAGGTGTGCTTAAGGCACTAGGCTATAGCAGCACAAGCATAATGGGCAAGTTTGTACTTTATTCAGGAAGCGCTTCACTTATTGGTGCAACGCTTGGCTTTATAGCAGGTACAATTGCCTTTCCAAAGGCAATCTGGTTTGCTTATCAGATGATGTACAACACTTCCGAAATCAGCTATTACTTTAGTCCAGCTATGTTAATTATCAGCTTTATTGTGGCTTTCATCTGTTCTGTTGGTGTGACCATTTTATCCTGCCGTTACGAAATGCACGAAATGGCAGCATCTCTAATGCGTCCAAAGGCACCAAAGGCTGGCAAAAGAATCTTCCTAGAATATATAACCTTCTTCTGGAGTAGACTGAAATTCCTTAAAAAGGTAAGTCTTAGAAATATTTTCAGATATAAGGGAAGACTTTTTATGATGGTTCTTGGTATCGGCGGATGTACAGCACTTCTTGTTGCAGGCTTTGGTATTTATGATTCTATTGCAGATATCGCCGTGAATCAGTTTACTAACATTTCAAAATACGATATGGATATCACCCTAAAGGATGGAGAAGATAGTCAGGTGCCATTATTAGAAGAAATGGGCTATACCACAGAGGATTATCTTCTGTATTACCACACATCAGTGGACATGAAGGCAGGCAAATACACAAAGAACGTATATCTGAATGTATATGATAATGATGCAAAGCTCGATGAATTTTATGATATGCATGATGAAAAGGGCACTCATATTACTTTTGCTGATTTAAAGGATGGAGAAACTATTGTAAATCAAGGCCTAAGTGATAGATATGGAATAAAGGTTGGAGATACCATTACCATTTCTTCTGAGGATATGGAAAAGACAAAGCTTAAGGTGGTAGCCATAAATGAAAACTTTATTTATAACTATATCTATCTTACAAAGTCAGGCTATGAAAATACTATAGGCCCACTGCCAGAAAAGAAGAATGTGTATTTAAATGCAAAGGATGGTGAGGACCCTCATGAGATAGGCGCAAAGCTTATGAATGAAAGTGACATTTCTGTTGTGTCTGCGACAGTTGATATGCTAGATAGAGTAGACAGCATGATGGAAAGCTTGAACATTATCGTCTATCTTGTAATTGGATGCGCTATGGCACTTTCTGCAGTAGTTGTTTACAATCTTACAAATATCAATATTGCAGAGCGAGTAAGAGAAATAGCTACAGTAAAGGTGTTAGGCTTTTATAAGGAAGAAACCAGATCCTATGTATTTAGAGAAAACATAATTCTATCTGTAATGGGTGCTGCGGTGGGGCTTATCCTTGGAAAGCTTTTGCACGCATTTATTATGAGTGAGATAGTGGTTGATTTGATTACCTTTGATGTTCGAGTTACACTACCTAGCTACGTCTTGGCCTTTGTGCTTACAGTTGTATTTACATTTATCATCGATTTATTAATGGGAAAGAAGCTAGAGGAAATCAGTATGACAGAATCGCTGAAAGCGGTAGAGTAGTTTTACGCAAAATTGTGTAGATATCCACTAGATTTTAACGCTTTAGTGTGTTAATGTATTTGGAAAGAATAAATAAAGCAGAGAGGAAGAATCATGGGAATCAATTACGTTAGTACAAGAGATATCAATAAAAATGAGATTACTGCTTCACAGGCAATCTTAAAGGGACTTGCAGATGATGGAGGATTATTTGTTCCTACATCTGTTCCAAAGCTTGATAAGTCTCTTAAGGAATTGTCTGAGATGAACTATCAGCAGGTGGCTTATGAGGTGCTTAAGCTTTTCCTTACAGATTTTACAGAAGATGAGTTAAAGCATTGTATTAATAGTGCTTATGATAGCAAGTTTGATACTGAAGAAATCGCTCCTTTAGTATATGCAGACGGGGCTTATTACTTAGAGCTCTTTCATGGTGCAACAATTGCTTTTAAGGATATGGCACTTTCAATTTTGCCACATCTTATGATTACTTCCGCTCGTAAAAATAATATTAAAAATGACATCGTAATTCTTACAGCAACATCTGGTGATACAGGAAAGGCTGCGCTTGCAGGATTCGCAGATGTTGAAGGAACCAAAATCGTTGTATTCTATCCAAAGAATGGTGTTTCTGCTATCCAGGAGCGCCAGATGGTAACACAGAAGGGTGATAACACTCATGTAGTTGGTATCAAAGGAAACTTTGATCAGGCCCAGACTGGTGTTAAGAAGATGTTCAATGACAAGGCTTTAGCTGCAGAACTTGATAATGCAGGCTACCAGCTTTCATCAGCAAACTCTATCAACATTGGACGTCTTGTTCCTCAGATTGCTTACTACGTATATGCGTACTCAAAGCTTTTGGCTGAGGAGAAGATTGCAGATGGTGACTCAATCAATGTAGTTGTTCCAACAGGAAACTTTGGTAATATTCTTGCTGCTTACTATGCAAAGAATATGGGACTTCCAATTGCAAAACTTATTTGTGCATCTAACGAGAATAAAGTACTTTATGATTTCTTTACTACAGGTGAATACGACAAGAACAGAGAATTCATCCTTACTAATTCTCCATCAATGGATATTCTTATTTCAAGCAACCTTGAGAGATTGATTTATCACATCGCTGGAAATGATGCTGCAAAGAACAGTGAGCTTATGGAAAGCCTTAAGACAACAGGCAAATACGAAATCACAGCAGACATGAAGGCAAGACTTGATAGCTTCTATGGAAACTATGCATCAGAGGAAGAGACAGGAGCTGCTATCAAAAAGCTTTACGAAGATACAGGCTATGTAATTGATACACATACAGGAGTTGCTTCAAGCGTATTTGGTAAATACAAGGCTGCAACAGGTGATGATAAGACAACAGTTATCGCATCTACAGCCAGCCCATTCAAGTTCACAAGAGCTGTCATGGGTGCCATCGATTCAGAATACGAAAACGAAGAAGACTTTGTACTTGTAGATAAGCTTTCAGAATTGGCTAAGGTAGATGTACCAAATGCCATTGAGGAAATTCGCTCAGCAGCAGTTCGCCACGATACCGTAATCGAGGTTGAGGATATGTGTGCAGAGGTAAAGAAATATCTTAACGTATAGTAAATAAGAGCCGGTGCCGCTGGCGTGGCGCCGGCTCATTTTTTTAATAACAGATAATTAAGTGGATGGTTCCGAATGGGTAGGCTACTGGGAAGTCTACGCATTTGTTAGGTCCACTTAAAACGCCCTCCATGGTAATTTCCGGTGGAGCAAGGGTGATAGTTTCTGAAGTATTGTTAGAAACATTTACGATGAATAATCCGTTGTGGAGGTTTAAGAAATCCTCAAGTGCTGCAATAACATATTCATCAAATTCCGTGAATTCCTCGTTTGCATATCGAGAAGCGAATGCAATGGCTGTATCTCTGTCACAGTCAATATGTGTTACATAATTGCTGTTGCTTGAGATGGCCTGTGATACTCCAAAGGTTATAGGATATTCGTCTAAAACCATAGGAGTGAGAGGAGAAAAATCTTCACCTACGAATCTAATCAAGCTGTTGAACATAAGCTCAAGATACATTGCGTTAGTTTCGTTTGCTGGCATTTCTGCAAGTAAAAAGAACTTTTTTATAATCGCAGTGATTGTTTCCTGGTTTTCAACATCTAAACTAAGATCGTAAAGCTCAGTATCATTCTGGTATTCGAAGAGAATTCTCTCTAAATCTTCATAAGAAAAAACATTGTCTTCTACTAAGTTTTGACCAAGAAGAATGTAGTCAGGTGTTTGCAAAGATAGCAATTCGTTTACCTGATCCTCTGTCAGATAACCGCGTTCTACCGCAATCTCACCAAAACGCTTGTCTTCTCTAGACTGAACATAAAGGCATTCGTCTACTTCCTTTGCAGTCATTAGACCTTCCTTTATGGCGATTGTTCCAAGCTTAATGTGAGTTTGAGACAATCTGGTCATAGCTTTAAATAATTGCTCTTGATTTACAATTCCTCGTTGAAGTAAGTAGTTGCCCAAGAACTGTGTATACATTAATTTTTTCCTCCGAGACGAAGCTCAATTATTTCTTTAATCTGATTTTTTTCAAAAGGTTTCTGAATGAAATCCTTTGCCCCAAGCTGAATAGCTTTTTTAAGCTGTTCTTGAGTACCAACAGAAGATACGATAATAATGGTTGCGTCTTTATCGAAATCCCTAATTTCAGAAAGGGCTGCATTGCCATCTTTCTCAGGCATCACAATATCCATAAAAACTAAATCAGGTTTTTCGCTTTTATATAATTCGATTGCTTCGGTGCCATTTTTACCTTCGATAAATACAGCACCATCGGAAACTTCCTTGACAGCATCCATGAGTTGTTTTCTTGCAAGTACTGAATCATCGCATACTAATATCTTTTTGCCTGTAATATCCATACGTCAAACCTCCCTGCATTGTATAGAATAATAATACAATAACCTGTTACAATATTCAAATGAATTAACTGAAAACAGTATCGAAAATATTAAAATGCAGCAATATTTAGATATTTCAAAAGTCTCATTTTTATGGAAATGGAGCAAAATAATGAGTATAATTATTGGAGTAAAATAAGTAATTATTATTGGAGGATTTTTGTTATGGATATGAGCTTTATGACTGTTTTTGACATTATTATTGGGATTCTGGGAATATATTTGCTATTCATCGGAATAAAAGGTTTTAAGAAAAATGAAGTAAATGCAATGCTTATTACATCAGACGAGCTTCTTAAATGTAAGGATGTAAAAGCACTTTCAAAGGAATTGATGCCAAAGACAGCATTATTTGGTGCTTTCTGTATTTTGTTTGGTATTCAAGGCCTATTAAATGATACAGGCAGGATTGCATTTTCTAAGCCTGTTAATGCAGCATTTTTAATTGCATTTGTAGTGATTTATGTGTTATTTTCGTATTCATTACACTCTGCCAAAAAGAAATATATTCAATAAAGAGTAAGATTATCATCACCTAGAATACACATTAAAGTGTAAGATAAAAATAAGAGAGATTCCATTCGGAGGTTAATATGAAGAAGATATTAGTTGTAGATGACGAGGAGAAGATTCGTTCAATAATTCGTAAATACGGAGAGTTCGAAGGCTATGAAGTATCTGAAGCCTGCGATGGAATGGATGCCATCGAAAAGGTAAAAGCAAATGGCGATTACGACGTTATAATTATGGATGTTATGATGCCAGAGCTAGATGGCTTTTCAGCATGTAGTGAAATCAAAAAGATAAAGGATATTCCGGTCATCATGCTTTCTGCAAGAGGCGAGGAATATGATAGAATTCATGGCTTCGAGGCAGGCGTTGACGATTATGTAGTTAAGCCTTTCTCACCAAAGGAACTTATGATGCGCGTTAATGTTGTAACCAGCAGAAGCAGATCAGAATCATCAGGTGAGGCTGATATTTTTAGATACGAGGGTCTTGAGATTAATTTTACAGCACGAACAGTTTCGATTGATGGAAAACGTGTTGAAATGTCACCAAAGGAATATGAATTACTATTCTATTTAGTAAGAAATAAAAATATTGCTCTGGAAAGAGAAAGACTAATTACTGAGGTTTGGGGCTACGATTATTACGGAGATGATAGAACATTGGATACACATATCAAGCTTCTTCGAAATAGTCTTGGTGAATACCGAAAGCTTCTTGTCACACTACGTGGTGTAGGCTACAGATTTGAAGCGTAATATTTGGAGGCTAAATTGAAAAAAAGTCAAATAAGTGTTAAATGGAAAACATTTTTTATATTCTTGATTTTTGCCATAGTACTGCTTGGAGTACTATGGTTTTTTCAGATTGTTTACTTGGATGATTTCTATAAAATCATAAAGCGTAAGGAAACAGAAGCGGTCCTTACGGATGTTGAGAATTTGCTGTATTCATCTGATAATCCTACTGACGATATTGAAAAAATAGCAGCATCTAACAACCTGGGAATCTACATTACAGATAATAATGGGGTTGCTTTATACAATGCGGAATACATTTCCAATTCACAGATGTCTTCATTGCCACAGTTCATGTTTGGATTGTTCTATGACCAGGCAGTTGCTAATGGCGGTGAGGCTGTTATTGAATTCAAAGGAAATGTAATGCAAAGAAAGGTAGAAAAGGAGCGCTTCCAATTTGGAGAAAATGGAGAGCCTATTCCTCCTGCAGAATCAGAGGACTCTCAGTCAGAAACAGATTCTGATGATACTGACAGTGCTACAGATGAGACTGAAGATGAGACTGAAGAGGAGACTGAGCCACAAGGCAAAATCGCATATACAATACCTGAGGAGAAAAAAGAAGAGGTCTTCAGACAGAACATCGGAAATGATATGGCTGAATCAGTTATCTACGTTCGTATAATCGATGTGGATGGAGCAGAAGAGGTCATTATGATTAATTCCGTGCTTACTCCTGTTGATGCTACAGTATATACCCTTAAGGTCCAGCTTAGATTTATATCTGCCATAATGATTGTTGTTGCCTTTATACTGGCAGCCGCATTATCAAACAACATCTCTCGTTCAATCATTAGAATAAACGAAGGTGCAAAGAAGCTGGCAGATGGAGATTATTCTGTTAAGTTTAACTCCAGAGATTACATGGAGGTGGCAGAGCTTTCTGACACACTTAACTATACAGCAACGGAGCTAGGCAAAACCGACAGCTTCCAAAAGGAACTGATAGCAAATGTTTCTCACGATTTGCGTACTCCACTTACCATGATTAAGGGTTACGCAGAAGTAATGCGAGATATTCCTGGGGAAAACACTCCTGAAAACGTGCAGGTAATTATTGATGAGACAGAACGATTAACAAGCCTTGTTAATGACATGCTTGATATTTCAAAGCTAAAGGCTGGAACCATTACAATTCAGCCAGAGGAATACAATATTACAGAAAGTATCCGCCACGTACTAGAAAGATATAACAAGCTTCGAGAGGTGGAAGGCTACACCATTGATTTTGTTTATGATGCTGAGGTTATGGTTTATGCTGATGAGCAGAAGATGTATCAGGTACTCTATAATCTGGTAAATAATGCAATTAATTACACTGGAGAAGATAAAAAGGTAACTGTAATACAAAAGGTTCTTGGGGACACTCTAAGGATTGAGGTTAAGGACACTGGAGAAGGTGTAAAGCAGGAAGATATCCCTTACGTTTGGGATAGATATTACAAAGATAAAACAGCCCATAAGCGAGCCATTTCTGGTACAGGCTTAGGACTGTCTATCGTTAAAAACGTATTAGAATTGCATGGCGCCAAATATGGAGTTTCCTCTATACAAGGCCAAGGCGCCACCTTCTGGTTTGAAATACCGCTGGATTTGTAACAAATTACTTAACACCAGTGTATTTCTCTTCGCAGTATTTACAGCGATATACTTCGTTGAACTCATCTGTAAGGATAAATATTTGATCTAACTCTTGTTCCACGGTGCTTATGCATCGTGGATTTTTGCATTTAATAACGTTTTTGATTTCCTTTGGAAGCTTCAATTGTCTCTTCTCAACTATCATATCGTTTTTGATGATGTTGCATGTAATATTGTGATCAATGAAGCCTAAGATGTCCAAATCAACTCGTTCTATTGGACATTCTATTTTTATAATATCTTTGCGACCCATCTTATTTGATTTTGCATTCATTATCATGGCGATTGTGCAGTCACAGCCTAAGTCTTCTAAATGTAGGTCACGATAAATAGTCATAGACTCGCCGGCTTTAATATGATCCAACACAAATCCTTCGTGTATTCCGCTTATATTAAGCATGTCATTTCCTCCTTGGTTTTGGCTCGCCTGTTACGCAGACAATAATTAGTTATTGGCTCGCCTATTACGTATACAATCATAAATAATCCTTCGTCGACTGATGTCTCCTTCGGAAACATTTATGATTGTCTACTATAGGCTATTTGAACATATTGAATTGTCTACTACAGGCTACTTGTACTAGATTAATTCGAGTAGCGTTAGGATTAACGCCATACGGATGTAGACTCCGTTTTGGGCTTGGGTGAAGTACATGGCTCTTGGGTCATCGTCTACGTCTACGGATATTTCGTTTACACGTGGTAGTGGATGAAGAACCATCATATCTTTTTTAGCAAGCTGCATCTTCTCAGGTGTGAGGATGAAGAAATCCTTTAAGCGGATGTAGTCTTCCTCGTTGAAGAAACGTTCCCTCTGAACACGTGTCATGTAAAGAATATCAAGCTCGCCCATAACATCATCTAAGGAATCAACCTCTTTGTATTCGTAGCCATTCTTCTCTAAAACATCTTCTCTTATATATTCAGGAACTCTTAGCTCTTCAGGAGATATAAGAACGAATTTAATTCCAGGATAGCGCACAAGTGCATTAATCAAAGAGTGAACTGTACGGCCGAATTTTAAATCGCCACAAAGTCCGATAGTAAGGTCTTTGATTTCTCCACGTAAAGAGCGGATAGTAAATAAATCTGTAAGTGTTTGTGTGGGATGTTGATGACCGCCATCACCGGCGTTAATAACTGGAATACGTGAACGTTGCGAAGCAACAAGTGGAGCGCCTTCTTTAGGATGACGCATAGCGCAAATGTCTGCGTAAGAAGAAATGACACGAATAGTATCGGAAACACTTTCGCCTTTAGCTGCTGATGAAGAATCAGCGGAAGAGAAACCAAGAACAGACCCGCCAAGATTAAGCATGGCAGCCTCAAAAGAAAGTCGTGTACGTGTACTTGGTTCGTAGAAACAGGTAGCAAGCTTTTTGCCGTGGCATTTTTCGGAATAATTAGCTGGATGATTTCTGATATCATCTGCTAAATCCATAAGCTGCTCCAATTCCTCTCTAGAAAAATCTAGAGGGCTCATTAGATGTCGCATTGATTATCCTCCCTATGAAATTAGTTTTCAAAATCAATTTATTCTACCACATTGAATTTAAAATAAAAGCCTTTTATGATAAAATATTTTTCATGAAATACGCAGATATTATTATTGATATTTCTCATGAGAGATTAGATAAGACATTTGAATATATTGTTCCAGCAGATTTGGAGGACGTTATTACTGAAGGAGTCCAGGTGGTTATTCCTTTTGGCGCAGGTAATCGTGCCATTACAGGATATGTAGTGGACTTGCATGACACTCCTAAGTTTGATGTTACGAAGCTGAAGCCTATTGCAAGGGTAGTACAGGACAGTATTGCTATAGAGTCTCAGCTTATTTCTTTGGCTGCTTTTCTGAAACGTAATTACGGTAGCACTATGAATCAGGCTCTTAAAACTGTAATCCCTATCAAAAAGCGTGAAAACGAAAAGCTTAAAAAAGAAATAAGTCTTGCCGTATCAATTGACCAGGCAAGAATAGAGCTCAACGAGCTACTCACTAACAAAAGACATGCCGTTGGCAAGGAACGACTTCTTAGAGAATTGCTTACAGTGGATGTGTTAGATTGGGAGCTTGCTACTAAAAAGCTTCAGATTCCAACAGCTAACATCAGAGATTTGGAATCAAAGGGAATCATAAAAATAGATTCCGTTAGAACCTTCAGAAATCCTCATATGAATGCAGATGCTGATGCAAAGCAAATCACTTTAAATGAGGAGCAGGAGGCTGCGGCAGAACAGATAAAAGCCGATATAGATACTGGCAGACACAAAACCTATCTTATCCATGGAGTTACAGGCTCAGGTAAGACAGAGGTTTACATGGATGTTATGGATCATGTGATTAAAATGGGCAAGCAGGTTATCGTGCTTATTCCTGAAATAGCTCTTACCTACCAGACAGTAATGCGCTTTTATACCAGGTTTGGAGATTCAGTTTCAATCCTAAACAGCCGCATGTCACCAGGTGAGCGATTTGACCAGTTCGAAAGAGCTAAAAGCGGTGAAATCAGCATTATGGTTGGCCCTCGTTCAGCCCTATTTACTCCATTTCCAAATCTAGGATTAATCATCATAGATGAGGAGCATGAACCTAGCTACAAATCGGAGGTTGTGCCTAGATATCACGCCAGAGAAACAGCAGTTTACAGGGCAGGTCTTACAGGCGCTACTGTTATTTTAGGTTCAGCTACCCCTAGCCTGGAGGCTTATTCCAGAGCAGTATCAGGTGAATATAAGCTTATCACCTTAAATAAACGTGCTAAGGGCCAGGATATGGCTACCTGCGAAATAGTTGATTTAAGAGCGGAGCTTCAATCCGGTAATCGTTCCATGCTTAGCCGTAGGCTAAAGGAATTGATGGCAGACAGGCTTGAGAAACATCAGCAGATAATGCTGTTTTTGAATAGAAGAGGACTTATGGGCTTTGTTTCATGTAGAGCCTGCGGTCATGTACTGAAATGTCCTCACTGCGATGTGGCGCTACATTTACATTACGGTGGCGTTATGAAATGCCATTATTGCGGCTACACAACGAAGGCAGCCAAAACCTGTCCAAACTGTGGCAGCAAATACATCGGTAGCTTCAAAGCCGGTACTCAGCGTTTGGAGGAAATCGTTAAAGAAGCCTTCCCAACAGCAAGGGTACTTCGAATGGATGCGGATACCACATCTGGCAAAAACGGACATGAAGAGATTTTATCAGCCTTTGCAGACCACGAGGCAGATGTTCTTATCGGAACACAGATGATTGTTAAAGGTCACGATTTTGGAAAAGTCACACTTGTTGGTATAATAGCAGCAGATATATCTCTTAACGAATCGGATTTTCACAGTGGTGAGAGAACCTTCCAGCTTCTTACACAGGCTGTGGGACGTGCTGGAAGAGGAGATGAACCAGGAATTGCTGTTATCCAGACATATCAGCCTGAAAATTACGCAGTTGTATCATCTGCAAATCAGGATTATGACAGCTTTTTCAAACAGGAATTTGCCTATAGAAGATTGCTGCAATATCCACCTTGCTCACATATCCTTGGAATACAGGTAAGCAGTGAAAAACAGGCAGATGCAATCGCCCAGGCAGACATTCTTGCAGGAGTTATAAGATCAGTAGACCCTGAAATCATAATAATGGGTCCTGAGGATGCCTACATAGGCAAATTAAAGGATATTTATCGAAGAGTAATCTATGTAAAGGCTGACGAATATGATAGACTAGTAAAGGTTAAGGATGAAATAGATAAATTCCTACTTGAACAAAAACAATATCGAAGCACCAGTACCTGGTTCGACTTCGACCCAATATCAACAATTTAGTTTTAAAATGAAAGGATTTATGAAATGGCAGTTTTAGAAATTAGAGAATATGGAAAAGATGATGTTCTTCTTAAGGTTTGTAAGCCAGTAAAGGAACTTACACCTCGCCTTAAGACATTAATCGAGGACATGTACGAAACAATGTATGATGCAGACGGTGTTGGTCTTGCAGCACCTCAGGTAGGCGTACTTCGTCGCATCTGTGTTATTGATATAGGTGAAGGCCCTGTTACACTTATCAACCCAGAGGTTCTTGAAACATCTGGCGAGCAGACTGGTAACGAAGGCTGTCTTTCAGTTCCAGGTAAAACAGGAATGGTTACACGCCCTAATTACGCAAAGGTTAAGGCTCTTAACGAAGATATGGAAGAATATATTGTTGAAGGAGAAGGCCTTATGGCTCGTGCTCTTTTACATGAAATCGATCATCTTGATGGTCACATCTACACAGAAAAGGTAGAGGGTGAGCTTTATAACGTGGAAGATCTCATGGAAGAATATGAGGAAGAATAAAATAGGCTAGATTAATGCTATGAATAATGATTATGAAAAAATAGAACGTGTAGCTAGCAGAAATAGAAAAAGAAGACAGCTACAACGTAGAAGGATAATTCTAGCATCCATTGCGGGAGTGGTTGCATTAGTATTTATCATTACAACAGTTGTTATAGTTAAAAGGAATCATTCTAAGAATGAAGAGCCTGTAGAGATAGCTGAGACTCAAGAAACACCTACTGAAGAAGATGAGGATGCCAAAATAGAGGTAGTTTATCCTGAAGAGGATGAAACTACAAAGACAGGCGAAGCTGATCCAGAAAGCACTGTTAAAAAAGAATCAGGCGCTGCTGTAAATGTAGTAGACATTGTTAACGCCAGTAACGTTGGTGAGAATTCTAACATTACTTACGGAATAGATGTTTCCAAATTCCAGGGCACTATCGACTGGGCTCAGGTAGCAGCATCAGGTATCAACTATGCGATGGTGCGAGTAGGCTACAGAGATGCCGTAACTGGTGAAATCAAGGCAGACACCAATGCCAAGTACAACATGCAGGAAGCTGAGAAAAACGGAATCAAAATCGGTGCTTACTTTTTCTCTACTGCAGTAACTTCTACTGAGGCAGTGGAAGAGGCTGATTGGGTAGCAAATTATATTAGTAAATATGCCATCACATATCCTGTTGGTTACAACTGCGAAGGCTTTGAAAACAGCAACAGTCGTCAATACAGCCTTACTAAGGATGACAGAAGTAATTTTGCTGTAGCCTTTCTTAACGAGATTTATAAGAAGGGATATACACCAATCTTTTACGCTTCCAAAAATGAAATGGCAAATGATGCCAAATGGAATACATCTACTTTAGGTTCCAAGTTCAAGATTTGGATGGCTTGGTACAATCAGGACACATCCAATCTGGCTGCAGGCCCATCAGCAGGGTTCAAATATGATATGTGGCAGTACACTAATCAGGGAACTATCCCAGGTATATCAACAAAGGTTGACGTTGATGTAGCTTACTTTGGATATAATGGAACAGAAAGTGCTAAGGATACATCAGCACGTGAGGTAGCTTCTGCTGATGTGGAAGCACTTATGAAGTTTACTGAGGTTAACGAGACTGTAACTGCAAAGAGTAAGACAAATCTTAGAAACAAGCCAAGCCAGGGTGCTGATAGCACAGTAATGGCTACTCTTGTTAATGGAGATACTGCTACACGTACTGGAACTAGCACTAGTGGTTGGTCCAGAGTAGTATATAACGGAGCAACATATTATGCAGTTTCCAGCTATTTAACAACAGATACATCTGCGCCAGCTCAGACAGCGACCCAGCCAGCCGCTGCTCCAGCAGAAGCACCAGCAACATCAGGCTTTAAAACAAAGTTCACTGATGTTAACGAAACGGTTACCGCAAAGGAAATGGTTAACCTACGAAGTAAACCAAGTGTAACTGATGCTGATTCAGCTGTTGTTGTTACTTTATACAACGGCCAAAACGCCGTTCGAACAGGTGTCAACAACGAGTACGGCTGGTCTAGGGTAGAATACAATGGACAAGTACTTTACTGTGTAAGCAGTTATTTGAAGGTAGTTCAATAAAAAACGCCGGCAGTTTTCTGCCGGTGTTTTTTTATTCATGCTTTAAATAGAATATGGCAAGTTGAGTTCTGTCTCTTAGGTTTAGCTTTTCAAGGATTGAGGATAGATAGTTTCTAACTGTTCCTTCTGATAAGAAAAGCTTCTGGGAGATTTCTTTGTTTGAAAAGCCTTCGGCTACCAGCTGGATTACTTCGTATTCCTTTTCAGAAATATCGTATTTGCGATAATCGAAGCCATTATCTTCAGCGTTGTTCTGAGACATGAGAGTAGGCAGCTTGTCTATGACAGCGCCGCCAAATACACTTTGGCCGTTTATTGCAGCATGGAGGGCTGCAGGCAGAGATTTGTAATCCTGCTTTAAAAGATAGCCTTTAACACCAAGCTTTAATGCCTTAACTATGTATTCATCATCAGAAAAGGTTGTTAAAAAGAGGATAGTAGCATTCTTATGTTTTGATAAGATTTCTTCAGCTGCTTCAAGTCCGTTCATATCCTCCATACGGATGTCCATAAGAAGCAGATCTGGATGAAGCTCATCGAATAGAGCTACGGCTTCGCGGCCACTTCCACCTTTTCCAACTATTTCAAATTCTGGTTCTGCAGAAATTATCATCTCAAGTGACATTGTAATTAGTTCATCATCATCAACTAGTAAGATTCGTTTCTTTTCCATAATCTATCCTCGTTTATTATTAAATGGTAATCTGGCGAATACTGTAAAGCCATCGTTAATATAAAAGTAGGCTTCGCCGCCAAGTGAATTTGCTCTGTTTCTAATATTTGTAAGACCGATTCCATCATAATCTTCAATGGAAATCTTTTGTTTTTGCTCTAATGAAAGTGTTCCATTGTCAGTAATTGATATAGTGCAGAAACTGAAATTTTGATGTAGAATCACTGAAACTATATTTCCGTTTGAATGCTTTATAATATTCGTCACAGCTTCCTTTAGGATTCCTATTATTGAAAGTTTCACATCAGTTGGCAAATTCTCATCCAAATCCAACTCCGTATTTACGGTAAAGCCATTTAGTTCATTAAGAATCTCATTTATATTTTTCTCTAAATCAATGGAATCATCATGCAAATCGTGTACTGAGCTTCGCATCTTTTCCATGGATTCATCCAAGGTGTCCGACAGCATCTTTAGCTGAGGGGCAATTGCTTCATCTTTATTTACAGTGGAGATAGCACCAAGAAGTAGGATAGCTCTAGAAAGAAGATGTCCTACGTTGTCGTGGATTTCTCTGGCAATTCGATTCCTCTCAGCTAGGGTGGCTAGGTGAACCTGTTGATCCTGCTCCATGAGAAGCGCTTTGTTTTTATTTTTTAGAATTTCTTCAAGCTCAATGCTATCATCACGGGTGCGGTGAAGCTGGTTTTTATAAATAATCATTTTGTCAAAAAGTGAAATGGAAATGATTGTAAAGGAAGCTATGATAATTAAAGCAATAATCTTAATCATCATATTAGTAGATCCAGCTGTAATCATGTAAATGATTGCTAATGCAAAAGGAATAGCTGTGAGAATAAAGTTGGCTAACTTCGTATTTACGATAACACCAATTTCCATAAATAAAAAAACGCAAAGAGACATTACCACAGTGCCTGTGGTAATGCCATTTGCGATAATAAGAATTGTTAGACCAGCGGCTGAAAGAAGCCTGATGATTATGTCATACAGCATATTGCTCCTTTTTCTTAGAGATAATTAATCCGGCTGCGAAGAATATGCCAGCAAATAATATCTCTATTAGCAAATATTCATAGAATGTTTTTCCAAGAATTCTATCTGCAGGTGTGTCATTAATAAGCCTAATGGCAGCTGTGTACCAGTATAGTGGTAAGAAGTGTGCAAACTTCACAATAGCTGGCGATAAAAACTGAATATCAATAAATACTCCACAGAAGAAGCTCATTGAAAGCACTAACATATTTGTAACCATGTTGATAATGTTTTCGTTGGTTGTGATGGCGCTAATCATATAGGCCATACCAAGGCCAACCAGCATTAGTGCAATTACATCAATACAGTAGAATATGAACTTTCCGTTGGTATCGGATAATCCCATCAAGCCAACTACAACAGTGACTGCAGCGGTGATAACAATGCCGATACAAAATACAGCAGCTATAATTGCAAAATTTCTGGTTTTAAAATGCATTCCACTGACACTAATACGATTTTTAACGTCAACATCCTTTGTAAAGCTCAGTACTGAGCTAATGGAAATGCAAAGTATCATCATTAACGTATATCCGTTAAATGTAAACATTCCTGTGTAGAAGGAACGATGGTTTTCGTCTGCGTTGTCCATGATGCTGGCCTTAGTGTCTGAAAGCTTAATCATGTTTTGATTCGTTAAAGCAATAGCATCTTCCTCTGAATAACCACTATTTAAATATACCATAACATCTTGCATATAGGTACGTATTTTCTCGGTCAGTAGATATTGTGGAGCGGTGGCACCAGGTGCAACGAATTCCAACAAATCCTCAGTTTCCCCTTTTTTTACCCTTTCAGAGAAATCATCAGGGATAATTAATGCATAATCATATATGAGAAAACGTACATTATCGTTCATCTCTTTTATAGATGTAGTTTGAGGGTCTACCACATCTTCAGTTTCATTTAGATATTCTATTAGTCCACGGCTTAAAGCAGAATTGTCGTTATCAGTTATGGCTACTTTAACAATGGAATCCTCAAACATGGTATCTTTAGTGGTAGCAGTTGCCTTTGCTGAGATGTTTCCAAAGAGTACAAAAACTGAAAAGTAAACTATTATTGTTACAATGCATGCCTTTGTAGATTTTAGTATTGCATTAAAGACTGACATATTTTCTCCTCCTTAGGAATAATGTACTGACGATGAGACAACCTACAATCATTAAGCACATGATAAAAGTGTCCTGGTAAAATTCATCTGTTGGTCCGTAGGTTGATCGGATATACATAGCATCAGTGAGAAGTGCTGCAGGATTTATTTTGTTAATGATTGGGCAGTTATATTGAAGCAGCTGCTTAATCTGTCCCCACATAAGTCCACTAAAGAATGAGCAGATCATTGTGAAAAATAGTGGGACTGTGACAAGTAGTCTTTCATTTCTAATCATTGAACCCATCAGTGTTCCAGCGGAAATACCAAGTCCGCTACCTATACTGCAGAGGATAATCATAGTGCCCATTGGAACTCCTAAATTTATTCCAAGTATGTATTGAATGTAAATAACAACTATAATGTTGGATACTATTTGTAAAAGAGTTCCAGCCAAAATTCCAGCTGAAATGCTAAGGAATTTGGAAGCAGGAGAGCACTCCACTCGCTTTCCACGTTCCGACATATTTGCGCACATACCTTCTAGCATGGAAGTGCTTATCCATGAACTGAAGAGAGACGTCATGGCTAGCAGTGCGTAGAAATATTGTAGGTATTGACTGGTGTTTTGTCCAAAGCTATGTTCAGAAATAAAGCTGTTATTTGAGCTGATTGCATCCATCGCCGCTGGTACTTTCTCAGGATGCTTTTTCGCAATATCATTAATCACATCAGTGTAATTATTATATTCACGAACGATTTCGTTCATGATGGTGGAAACGTAGCTGTTTGACCGGACAACTGTTTCAATTCCATCTTGGGATTCTAGATAAAATCCGAAGATTATATCAGAATTCATATCCTCAACAGCTTCATCTTTAGATGAATAGGTGTGTAGGTTTAGAAGAGTAGTTCCTTCATCATTTTCTTTTGAAAGGTCTTTTAGCACCTGTTCAAATCCAGCAGATTTATCTAATTGGTTTACATAGCCAACATCGATGGTTTGAAGAGTGTCAGGATCTTCCTTTATAAGATTTCCAAATCCTAAGAAAAATGCTGTGGCAAGAACTAGTGGGAAAACAAAGTTCCAGCCCACTAACCAATATTTCCTAGATAATTCTTTTAGTTTATATACGAAAATTCTTAAAAACATTAGTCTCTAAGCTCCTTTCCTGTAATCTCCAAGAATACATCATTTAGAGTAGGAAGCTCTGTGGTTACATGACCGAATGGGATGTTATTGTCTGTAAGGTAGCTAAGAATATGAACCAGATTGTGCTCGCCACCATCGCATTTGATAATCACATCATCACCATCTTCCTTAACCTTATATACATGGTTAATTTCCTTAAGGCCTGCAAGAATCTCAGGGGATTTGTTTGGCAATCCTATTCGGATTTTCTCACGGCTGATAAGTGAAGATTTCAGTTCATTTGATGTACCATTTGCAATGTTTTTGCCGTGATCCATTATGACGACTCTGCTGCAAAGCTCCTCAACCTCTTCCATGTAGTGAGATGTGTAGATGATTGTTGCACCTGCTTTATTCATTTTTTTGATGCCTTCAAGGATTGCATTTCTACTTTGTGGATCAACGGCAACTGTTGGTTCATCAAAGATGACTAGCTTTGGCTTGTGAGCAATTCCGCAGGCGATGTTTAGTCTTCGAAGAAGTCCACCGGAAAGCTTCTTTGGTTTTTGTTTTTTGTATTCTGTCAGCCCTGTGAATTCCAATGCTTCCTCTACATATTGTTTTCTAAGCTTTTTATCATTTATATATAGTCCACAGAAGAAATCTACATTTTCATATACATTCAATGTATCGATGACGGCCACATTTTGCATGACCACACCAATCTGGGACTTTATGTCGTAGGCGCTTGGGCTCATTTCCTTGCCCCAGATTTTGATATCGCCTTTGTCAAAAGAAAGAAGAGAGAGCAGGCAGTTGATTGTTGTGGTTTTGCCTGATCCATTTGGTCCTAAGAGACCAAGTATCTCACCTTCTTCGATTTTTAGAGAAAAGTGATCTACAGCTACGTTTTCTCCATATCTCTTTACTAAGTTGTCTATTGATACTACTGTTTGACTCATTTTCTTTCTCCTTTGTATTTGTTTTACAGCCGCCGCTGTTTGTCTTTTGTTTTGTTCTGAGATTATAATACCGAAACTTTTGTCACATATGAAGTGAACTGTGTCATAAGTGTACATGACAAATGTCATGTTGTTGTAGGAATGTATATATGCTATATTCTACGTAATGATTATTATGAGTCGGTAGTGTGCCTTTGTAGCTATACATTTGAACAGTTACTATCTGAGGCGTGAATTATTCCACAGGAAGTAATCGAATCCGCTAAAACTACTATCTACGGCGCAAAATATCCTGTGGATAGTAGTCGGTTTACTATCTGTAAGAAAAAATGGTGCATAGGTAGTAAAAAAAGCAAGCACGGTTACTAGCTGTAAATTAAAATGGAATATAGATAGTAATTACATTTTTTAATATTATCAAGGACAGCCCTGGCACTTACAAATATTGGAATATATAGACTGGGGTGGCATAGGAAACTGATAAATAGTAGGTGAAGCAGGCAATATATATAGCAGGAGATTATCAAATAATATGGGTAGAATTGTAGCAATAGGTGGTGGTGAATTGGATACCACCCATAAAATTAATAATTATATTGTGGAGATGACTGAAAAGAAAAATCCTAATATGCTTTTTGTCGGAACTGCTAGCCATGATGCTGAAGGTTATATATCAGCTATAAAAAATGAATTTGAGGGCTTGGGTTGTACAGTAAATGCTTTGCGGCTTATAACTGAGAAGTATACAGATGAAGAAATTGACAACATTATGAATCAAGCGGATATCATCTATGTTGGCGGAGGAGATACATCATTTATGATGGAGATATGGAAAAAGCATAGGATTGATATTAGGTTGAAACAAATATATAGAAATAAACAGACTGTGTTAGCAGGCCTTAGTGCTGGTGCCATTTGTTGGTTTTCTCTTGGACATAGTGATAGTTCTTGTTTTGAAAAAGATGGTCATGCAGGATATGGTTGGGTAAATGGGCTACTTGAACTCCATAGTTATGCTTTTTGTCCACATTATAATGAGAGAAGAGAAATCGTAGATAGGATGATTAGTGATGCGCCAATTCCATGCATAGCACTTGATAATAATGTTGCCTTTGTAGAGCAAGATGGGAATGTTATTTTTATTACGTCAGATATTTCAGCAAAAGCTTATGTCATTAGAAATATTAATGATAGTTTGGATAAGCAGGAGCAGAAAGTGACAGTATTATAAATCGGAGTTTTTAAGGATCACGGAGATAATGATTGAGATCACATACTTTCAACTTTTTCTATTTATAACGATAATATGGATAATCACTCGATGTTTCATAGCGATAAAATCGAAGATATTTTCAGTAAAGCGTGAATGTCGGCAACTTTTGGTTTATGTGTGTATTGTTGTTATTTGCAGATTTGTATACTTCGGATTCCATCTTGAGAATGGAAAGATACCGACATTAAAGATAGGCTTTGAAGATGATATCCGTGATATGATCAGTTTCATCCCATTTTATTTTCTTGTAGACCGATATGATGGTTGGAAGATGAACATTATTGGAAATATCACAATGTTCATACCGGTTGGGATCGTATGGCCGATTTGTTTTAGCAGACTTGATACGGTTAGAAAAACCATATTTGCAGGGGCCGGGTTTACTCTACTTATCGAAATGACTCAGCTCTTTTGCCTCGGAAGACATACGGATGTAGATGATTTGATCTTAAATACGATCGGTGTAGTAATTGGCGCATGTATTGTATTCCTGATTCGGGGAAAGCAGAAGAAAAACAGTTCTTTATAGACAGTTGAATCCAAGTATGCCGGGATGATGTGATAGTAAGTTGTTCCGGAATTTTATAGACGATGACAAATCGAAATTTGTATAAAGGGAGAACATCAATGGAAAAGACAACATATACAAAGTGGGATGGTTTTAGAGCGATAATATTATATGTAGTAGGTTGCATCATTCCAGTTATTTGCTGCGGAATACTGCCACAAACGAGAATCAGCTATGACACAATAAACATATTGCTATTTACATTAGATTATATACCGATATTGCTATGTCTAATGTTCGTAAAATATGAAAAACGTGGCTTATCATCAATTGGAATAAGATTAACAAAATCATGGAAACACATCATTATACTATTGATTGGAACAGTGATAATGGTCTCTATTAATGGAGTGTTCAGCTGTATATTTATGGAGAAAACGCATATTACAACATTGTTTGGTTCTTATATAAATATATTGATATTTCTTCCAGGGGCAATTGAAGAAGAGCTTACCTGTAGAGCATATTTACAGACCCGATTAAGAGGTTTAATTGATAATGAAAAACTTGTTCTTTTTATAGGAGCATTTTTGTTCCTTCTATCACATTATCCGGTAAAGTGGTGTGTGGGAAAGTGGTTTCTACCAATTGATAGTGTGATTTTATTAATAATCTTAGGTTTAGTTTGTGGAATTCAGTATAACAAAACAAATAATGTTTGGATTCCAATAATTACGCATTTTATTTATAACATGGTACAGTTTGTATAAATCGTTGTTGCCCGAGCTCTTTAGAGCGAGGGATGCTTCTTGAACGTCAGTTCAAGAAGATGGGCATGTCGACAAATTCCTATTTATTGACAAGCATTTAATACATTACTATCTGAGAGGCAGATTGCTTTATAGGTAGTAGTGGAAATTGCAAAAATTACTATCTGTGATAAATAATATCCTGTAGATAGTAGTTGGCTTACTATCTGTGAGCAATAATAACCTACAGATAGTAAAAAAAGCAAGTGCGGTTACTAGCTGTAAATAAAAATGGAATATAGATAGTAATTGTTGTTTATGAAGACACTTATAATGGTAAGATGTTTAAAAGAATGCTTATTGAGAGCAAAAAAAATTTTAAAGGGAATGAAGATTGACATGATTACAGAGAGATTAGAAATTAACCGAATCACTCCTAATGATAAGGAGGATTACTTTAGAAATATTTCAAATGACAAAAAAGTTTTGGAAACCTTTGTATGTACATACGCAGAATCTCTTGAGAAATTTGATTTTGACCCATATTTAAAAATGGAGAATCTCTTTGCTATACGTATAAAGGAAACAGGGAAGCTTATAGGAATTATATTGTATTTTGATAATAATGGAGAATCATGCGAAATAGGTTATGGGATTGGTTCTGAATATTGGAACAAAGGATATGCTACTGAAGCTGTTGCTGCTTTTATAGAGTATTGTTTTTATGATTTGAACCTAAAAAAGGTATATGCATCATATTTTACAGGAAATGATTCATCCAAAAAGGTTATGAAAAAATGTGGTATGACTTATGACCGATTTGTTGAAAAAGAATTTGAATATCTAGGAGAAGAGCGTGATTTAACGTATTATGTCATAGAAAGATAAATCGGGATTTTTAGAGGCAAATTATATTCCAGTAAAACTTTCCATGGAGAGAAAAAGAATGAAGTTTCATTCATATGGAGATAAAAAGAATAAGACGATACTGGCATTGCACGGAATGCTTTGCGACTGGCAGAAATTCCGGGAATTGCTTAAACCGTTGGAAGAAACATATTATGTCATATATCCCGCAATGACCGGATGCTATGACGGTTCAGAGAATTTTGTTTCTTTTGCAAAAGAAAGTGAGCAGATTGAGGCCTATGTTACGGAGAATCTTGGCGGCGAACTCTATGCCGTTTGGGGCGCTTCTCAGGGTGCAACCGTACTGACAGAGCTTCTTGCAAGAAACAGGATTAGTATAGAAAAAGCAATCCTCGACGGAGTATATCTGGCGCATCAGGGGAAAATATGTGCCAAGCTGGGGCTGAAGGCATTTCTGAAGATGCAGAAAAACGGCGGACAGATTTCAAAACGAATGCAGGTCGTGAGTAAACTTATGGGACTTGGCAAAGAAGATCTCGCTGAGTTTTCGTTACTGTACTGGGGAAGTAGCAAAGAGTGTATGCAGGCTAATCTTATCGAGAATTATACGTATCGAGTGAATGAAGATATCAGCAAGACTGAAACAAAAGTATATCTCTGGTGTGGCAGCAAGGAACCTTATGCCATAAAATCCCATGAGATTTTGAAAAAGTACTTAAAGAACTATGAAGAACATATTTGGCCGAATGTCGGTCATGGAGTCATGCTGTATTTTCATACGGATGAGTATGTTGATGCAGTAAGAGAAAAATTGAAGGAATAACTTACAGGATAATGAAATAAGCAAATCGGGATTAGTGGAGTAGAACATGGATAAAAAAAAGGCTTTGTCTGGCGCCATAACATTTATAACCCTGATGGGAATCGTAAGTCTGTTTTCGGACATGACTCATGAAGGCGCAAGAAGCATATTGGGCGAATATCTGAACCTCGCAGGGGCATCCGCTGCAACCATCGGATTTGTGTCCGGTATAGGAGAATTGTGCGGGTATTCACTAAGGCTCATATCCGGATTTATAGCAGATAAAACGAAGAAATACTGGACATTTGTTATCACAGGCTATGTAATACAGGCTCTGGCGATTCCTGCACTGGCACTCGTACCTGAACATGGCTGGATTTGGGCCTGCGGTCTTGTGATCCTGGAGCGTATCGGAAAAGCGATAAAAAAGCCTGCCAAAAACACATTGGTAAGCTTTGCGGCAAGCGAGATCGGAACCGGAAAAGGCTTTGCCTATCAGGAGTTTCTGGATCAGCTTGGCGCGTTTCTCGGACCTGTACTGCTTTTTGTAACAGCTCTTGTAAAAGGTATAGACGACCTTTTTACAACGTATAGGATCTCTTTTGCGATACTGCTTGTTCCTGCAATGATCACCATAGCTCTTGTTTTGGCAGCAAAGATAAGATACCCTGATCCGGAGATCTTTGAAAAGCAGGAAGATAAACCTGCAAGCTTTGAATTCAGGAAGTCATTTGTTCTGTTCATGGCGGCCATCTGCTTTTTTGCTTTTGGCTTTGCAGACTTCACCCTGATCACACTTCATTCGGCTAATACCGGAGCATTTAATGAATCCATGCTCAGTCTGCTATATGCTGGGGCAATGGCTGTGGATGCCTTTGCTGCACTATTCTTTGGCTGGCTTTATGATAAGGTCGGGCTGAAGGCTCTGATCATTTCCACACTATGCAGCACATTCTTCTCATGTTTTGTTTTTATGACTGAAAATGCCTGGTTGATCGGAGCTGGGATAATTCTGTGGGGGATTGGAATGGGGGCGCAGGAAAGTATTATGAAAGCAGCTGTCAGCGGAATCGTCCCGCGTTCTATGCGAAGCACCGGTTTCGGAATATTTGAGACAGGATTTGGTATTGCGTGGTTTCTGGGCAGTTGGCTTCTCGGTGCCCTGTATGATTTGAATCCTGTGTATCTTGTCACTGTGTCTGTGGTATCACAGTTTCTGGCGATTGCATTTTATGCTTTATGCCTCCGGTGCAATAAGACAGAGTGCTAACAATTCGAATTTATCGAGATGAACGGTGGAACGTTATCTTGGAAGTTATGATATGTGTGCTTGACAAAAATACTCCTATATCGTAGTATAAAACTACGATATAGGAGTATTAAATTATGAAGACAAATGGTGGATTTCTTGTTACAAAAATAAAACAGCTGGGTGATCGTATATTTGAAAGGATACTGGCAGAAAAAAACATTGATGCATTTAACGGAGCTCAGGGAAGGATTCTTTATGTCTTATGGCAGGAAGATGGTGTTCCTATTAAAATTATTTCCGAGAAAAGCGGACTTGCAATTACTTCACTTACAACCATGCTTGAGCGGATGGAAAAAAACGGACTGATAAGCCGCAAAACTGATGAAGCTGATAAGAGAAAAACTCTTCTGTTCCTCACAGATAAAGCCAAAGAACTTAAAGAAGCTTATGACTCCGTATCAAATGAGATGGGGAATATTTATTATCGTGATTTTACGGATAAAGAGATTCTTCAGTTTGAAGAGTATCTTAACCGCATCAGGGTAAACCTTGAGGAATGGAGTGACAAATGAGTATTTGTATTAAAGATCAGATTCAGAACATGAATCTTGTTATAGGGTGCACTGTTGGATGTCCGTACTGCTATGCTAGAAACAATACGAGGCGTTATCACATCATAGATGATTTTGAAAAGCCACAGTTTTTTCAAGGCAAGCTTCGTATGATGGAAAAGAAAAAGCCGCAGAATTTTCTGCTGACCGGTATGAGCGATCTCTCGGGCTGGCATGAGGAATGGAGAGAGGAAGTCTTTAAAAAGATAGCAGAGAATCCTCAGCACCAGTTTCTTTTTCTTACCAAACGACCGGATCTTCTGTCTTTTGAAACAGATCTTGATAATGCATGGTTTGGCGTTACAGTTACGAGAAAATCTGAGTTATGGCGTATTGATGCACTGCGGAGCAATGTGAAAGCAAAAAAATATCATGTTACCTTTGAGCCATTGTTCGATGATCCGGGGAAGGTTGATCTTACAGGCATTGACTGGATTGTGGTGGGAACCATGACAGGTGCAAAGAGCAGGACTGTTAAAACAGATCCCGGGTGGGCTTATTCATTGACAGAACAGGCTCATGAACTGAACATTCCTGTATTCTGGAAAGAAGATCTTGTTCCGATTATGGGAGAAGAAATGATACAGGAAATGCCGGATGCTTTTAACAAAGTGCTGGAGGAACAGAGGATATGGAACAACCAGAAATCAAAGTAAATCATATAGAAACAAAAAGTGTAATGACAAAATCGAATACACCTATTGGAGGATATTCGGTGAATCCCTATGTGGGGTGTCCCCATGCCTGTAAATACTGCTACGCATCTTTTATGAAACGCTTTACAGGGCATACGGAGGAATGGGGAACTTTCATGGATGTGAAAGACTGGCCTGAAATAAAGAATCCAAAGAAGTATGCCGGCCAGAAGGTAATCATTGGAACAGTTACGGATGGTTATAATCCGCTAGAGGAAACATATAAAAATACAAGAAGACTTCTGGAAGAACTAAAGGACAGTGGTGCGGACATACTTATCTGCACAAAGTCAGACCTTGTACTAAGAGATCTGGATCTGCTAAAAGATATCAATGAAAATAGCAGACTTACAGTATCATGGTCAATCAATACTCTCGATGAAGAGTTTAAAGATGATATGGATGCGGCAGTAAGCATAGAAAGAAGGCTTGCTGCAATGAAAGAGGTATATGCGGCAGGCATTCGTACAATTTGCTTCATTTCACCCGTGTTCCCGGGGATTACGGATATAGAAGCAATCATAGACAGGACAAAAGATCAGTGTGACCTTGTATGGCTTGAGAATCTGAATCTTCGCGGAGGGTTTAAGGCAGATATCATGAAATACATTTCCGATAAACATCCGGATCTGGTGCCGCTGTATGACGAAATTTATAACAAAAAGAACCGCAGCTATTTTGAAGCGCTGGAAAAGAAAGCAGAAGAGCTGGCTAAAAAGTATGATTGCAGGTTTGTTGATAATGAAACTCCGTATGAGAGAGTAGAGAAAGGACATCCAACAATCGTAGATTACTTTTACCACGAAGAAGTAAGAGGAACTGCCAATAGTGGAAAGAGAAATGTAATACATAATTCTTGATGGAAGAATAAATTGGAAGTTAATCGCACAACTTCAAATTTGTCGACCTAATTGAATAAATAATGACACGCATAGACGTTTTCTTTTTCCGGAGAAGATTGTAATAAAGGTTTATTTAGTGTTGAGGATCTTAGGATCCTCTATTTTTTGTAAGCGGAGATTCGTCCACAGTCTGTGGACGATTTTGAGATTGATATAGTGAATCATCAACAAGCTGTTTACGAATTGGGAGAAAGATATGATTTGTCTTGATTTTAGGCATTAAAAGTGCTAATTTTATTTTGTAACATAAATTACGTTACAAAATAAAAAGAGGTTTGAGTATGAAAGAATTTCTAGAGAAGAGCATTGGGATGGAAGTAGATATTAAAGATGTAGACTATAATGGAAAACTTCCAATGCTCTATTCTTCATTATATGATTTCAAAATTGCAAGTATGCATAATATAGAGTGGTTAATAGCAATTCCAAAGGAAAAAATCAATTTGGCTCAGTTACGAAAGAACCATAGACAGATTGAAAAGCTTTTGAATATGCGTTGTGCTTTGTATATAAAGAATACCAGCACTTACTCTAAGAATGCAATGATAGCAGATGGAATTCCTTTTATTGTAGAAGATAAGGAAATATATCTTCCATTTTTAGGTATCCTTCTTAATTCTGCTCGTGAAAGAACTATAAAGCCAGTTCAAAGAATATCATTTTTAACTCAAAAAATGATTCTTACAGCAATTTATGAAAGATGGAATGAGGTTACAGTTACAAAAGCGGCAGAACAACTAGACATTACAAAAATGTCTGCCTCTAGGTGTTTCGATGAGATAGATTTTTTTGATATGCCAATTCTTGGAACCAAGGGCAAGTCACGTGTAATTAATGTACCGGATGATATAAAGGAACTGTGGAGTAGTATTGAAGTTTATATGAGAAATCCGGTGATTAATATCTTTTATATTAATGATAATTTGAATCTTCCTGTCTTTGGTGGAATGTCAGCGCTTGCTGAATATTCGATGATATCTGATAATAAATATCCGACTTATGTCGTGGCAAAGAAAGATATAAAAGATTTGGCACTGAAGGATAGGTTGGTTGATATAAAAAAAGACGAACCTGGCTGTATCATACAGGAGGTAGGTTACGTGACTTCATTCGGTAAAGGTGGTGCTATAGATCCATTGTCACTTTTACTATCATTAACAGATGATGAAAAAGCGGATGAAAGAATTGAAATTTCTATAAGAGAAATGCTGGAGGAATATGTATGGTAGCGGGGTTGCTGAAATTTAAAGAGTACTTCAAAGACTACGCAGATAGTTATGTATTAATAGGTGGTGCCGCATGTGATATTTTATTCACAGAGAATGAGGCAGACTTTCGAGCAACAAGAGATTTGGATATGGTGCTTATTGTAGAGGCACTTACACCAGAGTTTGCCGGAATCTTTTGGGATTTTATTAAAGATGGTGATTATAGGCATATAAGTGGAAGTACGGGAAAGCCACAGTTCTATCGTTTTGATAAACCGCAGGTAGAAGGCTTTCCAAAAATGATAGAGTTATTTTCTCGAACAGATTTTGAGCTTAAAAGTCACATTGGTATAACACCACTTCATGTGAGTGATGATATTTCAAGTCTATCGGCCATTCTTTTGGATGATGATTATTATCAGGTCCTTTTGAATGGACGAGTGATAGAGAATGGATTTTCTGTTTTAAGACCAGAGTATTTGATTCTATTTAAGGCTAAGGCATATTTGGACATGAGTTCACGAAAAGCACAAGGAGAAAAGGTGGACTCTGCGGATATTAAAAAGCATAAGAAAGATGTTTTGAGATTGGCGGTTGAGATGGTTTTGAATCCTGTATCGGATTTGCCAGAATCTGTCAAGGAGGATATTCATCATTTCATTAAAAATCTTCAAGAAGATGAATTCGACCAGAATAGTTTGAAGATGTATAGAGTTACAAATAATCAGGTGGTGAGTCGCTTGGTAAGTGTCTTCGAAGCTTGAGGCTACTTGTAAGAGTTTGAAATTTATATTATCACCATATATACAAGTGATAAGATAAATCGCGATTTGTTGGAGAGAGTGTGATGATTAGACTAAGACCATATAAGCCTTCTGATGCAAAAAGTATCGTATCGTGGTGTAAGGATGAGAAGACATTCTTGCAATGGGGTGGTGACCACTTTGGGACTTTCCCCATTTCGGAAGATATAATGAACCATAAGTATTTACGTGAGAATGGGGATTGCATAGAAGAAGATAACTTCTATCCGTTTACTGCGTTTGATGATGAGGGGATTGCTGGGCATTTTATCATCCGCTATCTACATGGGGACAATAAGATTCTTCGATTTGGATGGGTTATTGTTGATGATACTAAACGTGGACATAAGTATGGGCAGAATATGCTCCGTTTGGGATTGATGTACGCATTTGAAATCATGCAGGCTGACGTGGTGACGATTGGCGTATTCGAAAACAATATTTCTGCGTATAAGTGTTATCTATCTGCGGGTTTTCATAGATCAAAAGATCAACCGAATGTGACCGAGAATATCCATGGAGAATCATGGAAAATTATTGAGTTGGAATTATCAAAGAAAGAATATATGTCATAGGGGCAAATTCAAGTTTGTAGGGCTCTTTAAGAACAGGAGTGCGATGACTTCAAATCTGGATACAGGAGGAAATTATAATGAAAATTAATGCAAGTTCAATGGAATGGATAAGAAAACCAAAATCTTGTCAGTTTAAAAAGGATAAGGTTGAAATCGTTACCGAACCTCATACGGATCTTTGGCAGAGGACCTATTATCATTTTAGAAATGACAACGCTCCAGTCTTGCAAATGAAAACAACAGAACAATTCTTTTCGTTTGTGGTACGGACAGATTTTGATTCTAAGGTACGTTACGATCAAAGTGGGATAATCATGTACTTGGATAGTGAAAATTGGCTTAAGGCTGCAGTTGAGTATGAAAACGATAAGATTCAAAGATTAGGAAGTGTCGTAACAAATAACGGCTACTCTGACTGGGCATCTACAGATGTTGATGCATCAATAAAATCTATGTGGTTCCGTCTGAGCCGCAGGGAGGATGATTTCTGTGTTGAAAATTCCCTAGATGGAATAAACTTTAAGCAGATGAGGATATGTCATATGTTCAATGCTCCAATGGAGATTAGTTTTGGTATCTATGCCTGCAGCGCTGAAGAATCCTCTTTTTTGGCAACCTTTACAGATATGGAAATCACAGAATGTGTATGGAAAGCTCATGACGGTCAGCAACCAGATTAAAAGATGGTGCGAGAATCGAGAATGTTTTATCAATTAGATGAGGAGGTATAGTTATGTGGTTTTGGTTAGCTCTTGGTTCGGCAGTGTTTGCTGCATTAACATCAATACTGGCAAAAGTAGGAATTGAAGGCGTTGGCTCAAATCTTGCCACGGCTATCCGCACCATGGTTGTTGTAATAATGGCATGGGGGATGGTATTTATTACTAATCAGCAGGATGGCATCAGGTCAATTAGCCAGAAGAGTTGGATTTTCCTTATATTGTCTGGACTTGCAACGGGAGCATCATGGCTTTGCTATTACAAAGCACTACAAATAGGAGATGCTTCCAAGGTTGTACCAATCGATAAGCTATCCATAATTATTACATTGGTGTTGGCGTTTGCTTTCCTGCACGAAGATTTTACTGTAAAGTCAGCTATTGGTTGCATCCTGATTGGAGCAGGCACATTGTTTATGGTACTGTAAGATATATGATAATCGAGCAAAAATTAAATTTACGGAGGCGAAGATGCAAGAATTAGTTTTACACAGAGTATATAAGCACTTTAAGGGGGATTATTACCTGGTGGAAGATATCGCAAGAGATTCTGAAACTCAAGAAGAGATGGTAGTGTATCGTAAATTATATGATGATGGTTCGCTTTGGGTAAGACCAAAAGAAATGTTTTTGTCTGAAGTAGACCATGAAAAGTATCCTGAGGTAAAGCAAAAGTACAGATTTGAATTACAGGAAATTTCAAGTAAAAAGCATTGAGAAACTATGTCTATGCAGCTACAAGAAGGGAAAATATAGACTAATGTATAGAAAAAATATAGCTTATATATTATGTGCGGGAGTATTGCTTTTTACAGGCTGTGGGCAAACTATTAGCACTCAAGACACAAAAGCTGAAACGCAAGAATCAAATAAAGAGTTAGTTGAGTTTGAATACAATACTTTCAGAGACGCATATTACAATCATACTTTTGATAAAATTGATTTTACAAAATTCGCTGATTCTACCAACAATCTGGATACTCGAGAAGCTGATGGAGATTTGTGGTATAGCTATTATATTTATTTTAGCTATGATGATATTTATTATTGGATACAAGCTAGTTATAACGAAAATAATCAGTTGGATGCAGTATACATTAATAATGATATTAATGGTGATACCGTCATACTTTATGATAATTATGTATACAAAAATGATTTGGATGAATTTGTGTCAAGAAGAGAATCGCTGGATAAGTGGCTCACTGTGAAACTTCCAGAAAAATATACAATTGGAGAATTGAATTTTAACCAAGGGATTAGTGGCGGAGCAGTTATTCTGCCGGAAGTCTATCCTATGTCACAGGAAATATACGATGTGATTAAAGAAGATATAGCAGGCTCTGAATTAGATGCTACAACTCATTATGATGAATGGAGATGTGCAGGATTTATAGGAAGGATTTTGGCTACTAATAATGATGTAAATATTGAATTTTTGGATGGCGTTCCACAACCATATGGTTTACCTACAGGTAATCATTTCGAAAAGAGAATTCAAGATGTAATCCCATCAGAAAAAAACGATGGTTGGTATATTATGGAAGCTACATCTTTAAATGAATTTTACACATTTGCTTTAGAAGAAGAATTAAAAGATGCTGGGGTTGAGCTAAAAGAAGATGATACATTTTCTGAATACTGGGAATTCTATTATTTAAAAGAAGGAAATGAAAAGTATTATTATTTGGCATTAGCTAAAAAAGAATTCTCATTTGAGCAGGCGGAAGAAATAGCGAAAAATGTTACGATTATAGATAAATAAAAAATGGATGTAATCTTGTAAAAGTTGTACGAAACGCCTTAAAATGGTACACTAAAGTGTAGCCTTTTTAGGCGTTTTATTTTGCGTTTGTTAGAAAGGATTGATATAGATGAAAGTAGTTTTTATGGGTACACCGGATTTTGCGGTGGAGACACTTAAGGCAATATATGAAGCTGGACATAAGGTTATCCTCGTTGTTAGCCAGCCAGACAAACCAAAGGGACGCAGTGGGAAGCTTCAGCCTACCCCTGTTAAGGAGTTTGCAGTAGAGCACGACATTCCAGTTTATCAACCAGTTAAAATCAGGGCTGAGGAGTCAGTGGAATATCTTAGCCAGTATAAGGCGGATGTATTTGTAGTTGCTGCCTTTGGACAGATTCTTCCAAAGGTGATTCTTGATATGCCACGTCTTGGCTGTGTTAATGTTCACGGCTCACTTCTTCCAAAGTACCGTGGTGCAGCACCTATTCAGTGGGCTGTTATTAATGGGGAAAAGGTCTCTGGAAATACAACAATGCTTATGGGACCAGGTCTTGATGATGGAGATATGCTTCTTAAATCTGAGATTGAGCTTGCCGCTGATGAGACAGGTGGAAGTCTGTTTGATAAGCTGGCAGTTGATGGTGGTAAGCTTGCAGTTAAGACTATCGAAGCACTTGAAAAAGGTGAGATTACTCCAATCCCTCAGGATGAATCAGAAGCTACTCACGTAGGTATGATTCATAAGGATATGGGAAATATCGATTGGAATAAATCGGCAGAAGAGATTGAAAGACTAATTAGAGGACTTAATCCTTGGCCATCTGCATTTACATTTGTAAATGGTAAACAGCTTAAGCTATGGAAAGCTACAGTTGTTGATAAATCAGGTGAGGCAGGCACAGTCATCGATGTTAATAAAAACGTATTTACGATAGCATGTGGCAATAAAGCACTTGAGATAAATGAACTTCAGTTAGAAGGCAAGAAGCGTATGGCTACAGGTGATTTCCTAAGAGGATATCAGCTTGAAGCAGGTACTGTTTTTTCATCTAACAGATAGATAATAATTGTGAGGTAGTAAATGGCAGGGATTAATATCAGAGAAATATCAGCTGATACCTTGATTGAGATTTTGGAGCATGGCCAGTTTTCTCATATTTATTTAAAGGCAGTTTTAGATAAATATGGATATTTAGAAAAAAGTGAAAGAGCTTTTATTACTCGTCTTGTTAATGGAACTGTTGAACGAGAAATCGAGCTCGATTACATTATAAACAGCTACTCCAAAACAAAGGTCAAAAAGATGAAACCACTTATTCGCACAATTATGCGAATGGGTACATTTGAAATATATTACATGGATGCAGTACCAGATTCTGCTACCTGTAATGAATATGTAAAGCTCGCTAAAAAGCGTGGGTTCGCAGGGTTGTCAGGGTTTGTTAATGGAGTTTTGCGTAACATTTCTAGGGACAAGGGCAATCTCAACATTACAGATTTAAGTGTTAAGTATTCTATGCCTCAGTGGATTGTAGATAAGTGGAATACTGATTATGGTATAGATAAGACTAAAGAGATTCTGAAGGGATTTTTCGAGCCAGAGGAGCTTTGCATTAGAGTTAATTTAAGCAAGATTACAAGAGAAGAGCTTATGAATAAGCTTGAAGCGCAAGATATATCAGTTCGTATATGCGATAGTATTCCTAGTGCACTTTATATAGCAGGCTTTAATGTGATTTCATCAATACCAGAATTTAACGAAGGCCTTTTCTATATTCAGGATTATTCATCCCAGTTGGTTCCATACAAAGCTGGTATCAAGGAAGATGATAAAGTTATTGATTTATGCGCTGCACCAGGAGGAAAGGCACTGCATGCAGCTGAGCTTGCTTCAAAAGGCACAGTATTTGCAAGAGACCTTACTGATATTAAGGTTGCGCTCATCAATGAAAACATTCAAAGAACTGGGGCTACAAATATAACAGCCCAGAAGTTTGACGCAACAGAATTTGATGAGACTTGCGAAAACAATTATGATGTTGTAATTGCTGATTTGCCATGCTCAGGTCTTGGCATAATCAGAAAAAAGCCTGATATTAAATACAACCAGACAAAAGAATCTTTAGATGAACTGGTTATTCTTCAGGCAAAGATACTTAAAAACGCTGCAAGGTATGTTAAGGCAGGTGGAACACTTTGCTACAGTACCTGCACAATAAACAAAGATGAAAACGAAAATCAGGTAGAAAACTTCTTAAGTTCACATAAGGAGTTTACAATTGAGACTATGGAACAGTTGTTACCTGATAAAGAACATGATGGATTTTTTATATGTGTAATGAAAAAGAACTAGTAGACATTAGGTCGCTTAATTTAATAGAACTAACAGATTATATTACAAAGGATTTAGGTGAGCCTAAATTCAGATCAAAGCAGCTTTATGAGTGGATGCATAAGCATTTGGCCCTCAACTATGATGAGATGAAAAACATTCCTAATTCTCTCAAGGACAAGCTTAAAGCTAATTGTAATTACAGACCACTTAAGCAAATCGATTTGCAGGTTTCCAAAATCGACGGTACCAGAAAATATCTTTTTGAGCTGTTTGATGGTGAAATGGTAGAAAGTGTTTGGATGAGCTATAAGCATGGTAATTCTGTTTGCATCAGCTCACAGGTTGGCTGCAAAATGGGATGCCGATTCTGCGCATCTACACTTGATGGCTGGGTTAGAAATCTTACTCCTGCGGAAATGCTTGGACAGATTTATGCCATCCAAAGAGATACAGGTGAGCGAGTATCAAATGTTGTAGTTATGGGCACTGGGGAGCCAATGGATAACTATGATAATATCGTAAAATTTGTTAGACTATTATCTGATGAGAATGGACTAAACATTTCTCAGCGTAACATTACGGTTAGTACATGTGGAATCGTACCAAAGATTAAGCAGCTTGCAGATGAGGATTTGACAATTACTCTTGCAATTTCTCTTCATGCTCCTAATCAGGAAAAGAGAAAGGAATTGATGCCTGTTGCGAACAAGTACGAGATACATGAGCTGATAGAAGCCTGCGAATATTACTTCAATAAAACAGGTAGAAGAATTACCTTCGAATATTCACTTGTTTCCGGTGTTAATGACAGAGATGTGGATGCAGAGGAATTAGGCAAGCTGATAGGACATTTGAACTGTCATGTTAATCTTATTCCAGTCAATCCTATCAAGGAAAGGGATTTCGAATCACCTTCTATGGACAGGGCTTATTCCTTCCAAAAAAAGATTGAAAAATATGTGAATAATGCTACTATTAGAAGGGAAATGGGTCGCGATATAGACGGGGCCTGTGGACAACTGAGAAAGCGACATGCAGACATGGACGCTTTGAAAGGGACTATTTAATGATAAGCTATGAAAAGACAGATGTCGGAATTAAGAGGCGTGTCAATCAGGACTGTATCTTTTCTTCTGACAAACAGGTTGGTAAATTGCCAAATCTTTACATAGTCGCAGATGGTATGGGCGGTGAACTGGCAGGAGATTATGCTTCCGCTAAATGCGTCGAGATTATTGTAGACGAAATTAAAAATTCTACAGAGTTGGAGACAGTTAGAATTTTTGAAAAGGCAATTCAACTTGCAAACAATAAAATCTATACCGAATCGCAGTCGGACCCCTCAAAAGCAGGAATGGGTACCACTCTTGTTTTAGCAACTGTGTTTGATGGTCATTTATATGTAGCTAATGTTGGAGACAGCAGATTATACGTAGCTACAAAGGACAGATTAAAGCAGATTACAAAGGACCATTCAGTAGTTGCAGAATTAGTTCGCACAGGCGAATTAGATGCAATTGATGCTAAATACGATAAGCGTAAGAATATGATTACAAGGGCCATTGGAGCCGAAAGCTCTATAGCTGCAGATTATTTCGATGTGGCTATAAACGGTGGTGAGCACATTCTTATTTGTTCGGATGGATTAACTAATATGGTGGAGGATGATGAAATCTATTCAGTTATTACATCTGACAATACCATTGCAAATCGAGGTAATAGATTAATTGAACTTGCTAACGCACATGGTGGCAAGGATAATGTATCAGTAATAATTATTGAGTAGTTAAAAGGAGAATAAATGATAACACAAGGCGTATTTATTGCAGACAGATATGAAGTTATTGATAAAGTTGGCGCAGGCGGAATGTCAGATGTATACCGTGCCAAGGATCATATTTTAGGAAGAGAAGTTGCAATCAAAATCTTAAAGCAGGAGTTTTCAGAGGATGCAACCTTCGTAGCAAAGTTTAGAACAGAGGCTCAGTCGGCAGCAGGTCTTGAGCATCCAAACATCGTTAACATTTATGATGTAGGTTCTGAAAATGGAATGTATTTCATCGTTATGGAATATGTTGAAGGAATCACTCTTAAGACATACATTGAAAAGAAGGGACAGCTTAACTTTAAGGAAGCTATCTCAATTGCAATTCAGGTTGGACGTGGTATTGAAGCCGCTCATCAGAAGGGCATTATTCATAGAGATATCAAGCCTCAGAACATTATTATTTCCACAGAGGGAAAGGTAAAGGTTACAGATTTCGGTATCGCAAGAGCAGCTAGCTCAAACACAATTCATGCAGATGTAATGGGCTCAGTTCATTATTCATCACCAGAGCAGGCTAGAAACGGATTTGTAGATGGCAAGAGTGATATTTACTCTCTTGGTATTGTAATGTACGAAATGGTTACAGGACGTGTTCCTTTCGATGGAGATAACACAGTTGCCATTGCTATCCAGCATCTTCAGGAAGAAATGGTTGCACCTAGTGCATACGCACCTGACCTTCCTATTTCATTAGAGAAAATTATCCTTAAGGCTACAATGAAGTCTCCAGACAGAAGATATGGAACTATCTCTGACATGCTTATGGATTTAAAGAAAGCATTAGTTAGCCCTAATGAGGATTTCGTTGTTATTTCTGAATCTGAGCTTGGCCAGACAAAGGTTATGCCTCGTATCACTCCAGAGCAGGAGGATTCACTTACAAAGAAGGCTGCACAGGCACTTATCTTTGATGATGAGTACCAAGATGAAGAAGAGTACTACGATGATGACGAGTACTATGATGACGAATATTATGATGATGAATACTATGATGAAGACGAGGAAGAGGATGATGGTAAGATGGATAAAATCATCACAATCTCTGGAATCGTTGCAGGTATTGCAATCGTAGTTATCCTTGTTGCTATATTTGGCTCACGCGTTGGATTATTTAAGTTTGGTTCTAAGAAGGTAACAATGATTAATGTTGTTGGTACTCAGTACGAAGAGGCTAAGACACAGCTTACAGACTTAGGCCTTGAGGATGACAATATTTTAGTTTCTTACGAAGATAGTGATGATTATGAAGACGGCGTAGTTATGAGCCAGTCTACAAAAGAGGGCGATGAGTTCTCATTAAACGATACACTTAGACTTACAGTTGCTGGTGATGAAGAAAACGGTGATTCAAGCGCATCTGATTCTAGCAACCAGTCTGAATCAAAAGATAGCAATAGTAGCAGTAACAGCAGTAACTCATCAAGTTCTTCTTCAAACAAGAACAACACAACCACTCAGCAGACACCAGCTGCAAACACAGATAATAAAACAGAAACAGATGGTAAGGCAACTGTTGCAGTACCAAGCGTAGTTGGTCTTACACAGGCAGAAGCAACAACAGTACTTGATGCTAAGAATATCGTAGTAACAAGCACATCATCAGATTACTCTGATACAGTTCCATCTGGTCAGGTTATTAGCCAGTCTATTGCACCAGGTGAAATGGTTGCTGCTAATACTACAATCACACTTGTAATTAGTAAGGGTTCTAAGGAAAAGACATATAACTACACTATTCCAAATCCTTACGAGGGTGAGTGTACATATTCAATTGCAGAATTAAATAAGTCAGGCACAATTCCAAAGAGTGGTGCAATTAATATTTCTGATGTTACAAAGGCATCACTTACAGTTACTCTTACATACACACCAGCAGGTGCTGATGGTAACCCTGATTCTTCACAGACTCAGACACAGACACAGACTGTACAAGGAACAGCCAATTAATCTATGACAGGAAAGATAATCAAAGGAATTGCGGGCTTCTATTATGTTTACGTTGTAGATTTTGGAATCTACGAATGTAAAGCAAAAGGAGCCTTCAGAAAAGAAAAGATAAAACCTTTAGTAGGAGATGACGTTGAAATAGACGTCATCTCTGAAGAGGAAAAAACGGGCAATGTAGTAAAGCTACTGCCTCGCAAGTCTGAGCTTATCAGACCTGCTGTGGCGAACGTAGATCAGGCATTGCTCATTTTTGCTACTAAGAATCCTGAGCCAAATCTTAATCTTTTGGACAGATTCTTATGTATGATGGAAGAGCAGGAACTTCCAATTGTTATCTGTTTTAACAAGGAAGATATTGCAGATGATGGTTTTGAATTATTAATGCGTAATACCTATGAAAGAGCAGGATACAAGGTAATCTTTTGTTCCGCAAAGCAGAATAATGGTATTGATGAAATCAGGAAAGTGTTACATGGTAAAACATCAACCGTTGCCGGACCATCAGGTGTTGGAAAAAGCTCAATTGTAAATATGCTTACAGAAGGTCATTCCATGGAGACTGGAGAAGTTTCTGAGAAGATTGGCCGAGGAAAGCATACAACCAGACATTCAGAGCTTTTGTATCTTGGTGAAGATACATACATTATGGATACACCTGGGTTCTCGTCTTTATTTGTTCCTAAAATGGAACCGGTTGATTTATATACGCTATTTCCAGAGTTTATTGAACCGGCTTCTAACTGTAAGTTTACAGGTTGCGCCCATGACAAGGAACCAAAATGTGGGGTTAAGGATGCTGTTACAAATGGAGAAATAGCAGCAAGCAGATATGAAAACTATTTGCAGATTTATGGGGAAATGGTAAACGAAAGGAATAACAAGTATAGGTGATTAATATGGAAAAATGCTTAGCACCATCAATTTTATCGGCTGATTTCGGGGTATTAAAGGAACAGCTTGAGCTTATCGATGAGGCTGGCGCACAATATGTTCATTTTGATGTAATGGACGGGGTTTTTGTGCCAAGTATCAGCTATGGAATGCCAGTACTTAAGAGCATTCGTAAGTACACTGACAGGTTATTTGATGTTCATCTAATGATAGTTGACCCAGAAAGATACATTAGGGAGTTTGCTGAGGCAGGGGCTGACATTATTACAGTTCATGCAGAAGCATGCAAGCATCTTGATGCTACTATTGATTTGATTAAGTCATGTGGCGCCATGGCAGGCGTTGCACTTAATCCTGCTACACCAGTTTCTACAATCAAGCACGTTCTTGATAAGGTAGATATGGTTCTTATTATGACAGTTAACCCTGGCTTTGGAGGCCAGAAGCTTATACCTTATACTATTCATAAGGTTCGTGAGCTTACAGACCTTTGTAATCAGGTTGGAGCAAAGATTGATATTGAGGTTGATGGTGGAATTAATATCGACACTATCGATGCTGCCCTTGATGCAGGCGCCAATATTATCGTTGCAGGCTCAGCCGTATTCAAAGGAGATGTTAAAGCTAACGCCGAAGCACTATTGGAGAAAATGCGATGATAGTTTTTATAATTGCAGGAGGCACGCTTAATCCTGACTTTGCAAAGGGATTTATAGCAGACCACTCATTTGATAAGACTTTATTTATTGCTTGCGACAGTGGTTTTGAATCCTGCTTATCGCTAGGAGTTAATCCAGATATTGTTGTAGGCGATTTTGATTCTATTTCAGATGATGCATACAAGAAAATAGAAGACACAGGCGCTGAAGTGATAAAGCTTAATCCTATCAAGGATGATACAGACACCGAATTTGCTTTATGCCTGGCTATTAAACGTACTAAAAATACTGATGAAATATACATCTTAGGAGGCACCGGCGCTCGTATTGACCACACCCTGGGAAACATCAACCTTCTTGGTCTTGGCCTAAAGCACGACCGTGATGTTATCCTTGTGGACGAGCGCAACTACATCCTAATGCTTGCCCCAGGTTGGACTCTTGAACTGGAAAAGGGCAACCAATTCGGCAAATACATATCCGTATTTCCATACGCAGGCATAGCAGATGGTGTCACCATGAAGGGCTTCAAATACCCACTTCATCGTGCTACCCTTGAGGGCTTCAACACCCTCACAGTCAGCAACGAAATCGTAGACGACTTCGCCACCATCCACGTGGCCGAGGGCTACCTAATCGTATGCGAGTCTAGAGATTAAAAAAACACTATGTAGGTTTTATGCTACATAGTGTTTTTATTTTACTTATTTTCCTGAAGCTTGAGGGCACGAACCTTTAGTGGGAGGCCCCAGAGTGTGATGAAGCCTTCTGCGTCGTGGTGGTCGTAAAGGTCACCAGTTGTGAAGGATGCAAGTGACTCTGAGTAGAGTGAGTATGGTGAAGTAGTGCCTGCTTTGATGATGTTGCCCTTGTAAAGCTTGATTTTTACTTCTCCAGTAACGTATTCCTGGGTTGATTTTACGAAGGCCTGGATAGCATCACAAAGTGGTGTGAACCATTTGCCTTCATAGCAAACCTGTGCAAGCTTAGCACCCATTTCTTTCTTAACCTCTAATGTCGCGCGGTCGAGGATAAGCTCTTCAAGCTGTTCGTGAGCTTCCATAAGAATAGTTCCGCCTGGTGTTTCGTACACGCCACGTGACTTCATACCAACAACACGGTTTTCTACAATGTCTATGATGCCGATTCCGTTGCGGCCACCAATAACATTAAGCTCTTTGATAATATCACTTACCTTCATTTTCTTTCCGTTTACAGATGTAGGAACACCCTTTTCAAAAGTGAGTGTAACATATTCAGGTGTTTCAGGAGCTTTCTCTGGTGGAGTAGTAAGTACAAGAAGGTGATCGTAGTTTGGCTCCACAGCTGGGTCTTCAAGCTCAAGTCCCTCGTGGCTGATGTGCCATAAGTTTCTGTCACGGCTGTAGGACTGGTCTGCAGAAAATGGTAAGTCAATGCCATGAGCCTTGCAGTAGTCAATCTCATCCTGACGTGACTGAAGAGTCCACTTGTCACTACGCCATGCAGCAATAATCTTAATATCTGGAGCAAGTGCTTTGATACCAAGTTCGAAACGAATCTGGTCGTTTCCTTTACCTGTAGCACCATGGCAGATTGCAGTGGCGCCTTCTTTTCGGGCAATCTCTACAAGCTTTGCTGCAATACCAGGTCTAGCCATTGCAGTACCAAGTAAGTATTTGTTTTCGTAAACAGCTCCTGCCTGTACACATGGAACGATGTAGTTATCACAGAAATCATCAACAATATCTTCAATATAAAGCTTTGATGCTCCCGAAAGCTTAGCTCGTTCTTCAAGTCCGTCCAGTTCGTCGCCCTGACCGCAATCAATACAGCAGCAGATAACTTCATAATTGTAGTTTTCCTTGAGCCATGGAATGATGGCTGTTGTGTCGAGTCCGCCTGAATAAGCTAAAATTACTTTTTCTTGTGCCATTTTTTATCTCCTTTATTTATGTTTTATAAAAATCTCCCTGTAAGCCTTTCGACTTGTTGATACATACTTTACTACATTAAAGTTTGAAATTCAAGTGCAAATATATGCAAAATATATGCATAAAAATGATATTTGTTAAAATTGACATCGATTTACATGGAATCACGGTGTATATTTATGCAAATTTAATTTATAAAATTGCGTTGCAACACTTTACTTCGTGAAAGTGTTGTACTACAATTTACTCATGACATTTCATTTGGAGGACAATTCGCTATGATTAAAGTTGGAATTATTGGAGCGACTGGATACGCTGGAGCGGAAATTGTAAGACTACTTTATAGTCATCCAGAAGCTGAGATAGTGTGGTACGGTTCTAAATCTTATGTAGATGAAAGATTTGCTTCTATATACAAGAACATGTTTACACTTGTTGAAGATAAGTGTTTGGACGATAACATTTTAGAGCTTTCTAAACAGGTTGATGTGATTTTCGCAGCAACACCACAGGGATATTTGGCAGGGGTTCTTACTGAAGAAATACTGAATAATTGCAAGGTTATTGATTTGTCAGCGGACTATCGTATAAAGGATGTTTCAACATATGAAAAGTGGTATGGCATCAAGCATATGAGTCCACAGTTTATAGATGAAGCAGTCTATGGACTTTGCGAAATAAACAGAGACAAAGAAAAGGGCGCAAGACTTATTGCAAATCCTGGCTGCTACACAACCTGTTCAATACTTACAGCATATCCACTTGTTAAGGCAGGTTTAATTGATCCAGCTACTTTAATCATCGATGCAAAATCTGGAACAAGCGGTGCAGGAAGAGGAGCAAAGCTTCCTAATTTGTATTGCGAAGTTAATGAAAGCATAAAAGCTTACGGAGTTGCATCACATAGACATACTCCAGAAATAGAAGAGCAGTTAGGCTACGCTTGTGGTAAGGAGATATTGATAAATTTCACACCACATCTGGTTCCAATGAATAGAGGAATCCTTGTTACAGAATATGCATCTCTTGTTAATAAGAATGGCAAGCTTCCTACAAAAGAGGATGTGATGCAGGCATATCACGATATGTATGATGATGAATTTTTCGTAAGAGTTTTAGATTATGGCGAGTGCCCAGAGACCAAATGGGTTGAGGGAAGCAATTTTGTAGATGTTAGTTGCAAGATTGATGAACGAACTGGTCGAATCATTATGATGGGTGCTTTAGATAATTTAGTTAAGGGTGCTGCAGGCCAGGCAGTTCAAAACATGAATATACTGTTTGATTTAGATGAAAAAACAGGACTTGATTTTGCACCAATGTTTCCATAAAACGGCAATTAGGAGGGACCTAATATGATTACAAAAGATTCTTTTAACGTAACTTTAGATTTAGGAGTCCATATGGATTTTACAATCAGAACTATGGATATCAGCGATTATGATGAGGTCTATGATTTATGGACTACCATTCATGGATTTGCAATGCGAAGCATTGATGATTCTAAGGAAGGTGTAAAACGTTTCTTAGACAGAAATCCAGGGCTTTCTGTTGTTGCAGTTGCGGACGGCAAAATCGTCGGAAGCATTTTAGTGGGACATGATGGAAGACACGGCTGCTTTTATCATGTATGTGTTCACGAAAATTATCGTAAAAACGGAATCGGCAGGGCTATGGCTACATCTGCTATGGTACGACTTAAATCTGAAGGAATCACAAAGATTCAACTGGTTGCCTTTACTGACAATCAACTTGGAAATAGTTTTTGGCAGGCAGAACAGTGGGTAGAACGAAAGGATTTGAATGTATACGATTTTACCCTGAACGATGAAAATATAATAGCATTTAATAAATAGGAGCAGATTATGAAGGAGATTAATGGTGGAATAACAGCAGCATCGGGGTTTAAGGCAGCAAGCCATGCAGCTGGGATTAAATATCAGGGACGTACTGATATGGCAATGGTTTATTCTGAGGTGCCATGTGTATGTGCAGGAACCTTTACCAGTAATGTGGTTAAGGCAGCTTGTGTGCAGTGGGACATGAATATTGTAAAATCAGGCAAAAATATGCAGACGGTGGTTATCAATTCTGGAATCGCAAATGCCTGCACTGGCAAGGAAGGCTTTGATGCCTGTGAGGCAACAGCAAAAGGTGTAGAGGAAGCACTTAACATACCATTTGATACTGTTGCAGTTGCATCTACTGGTGTAATCGGCATGCAGCTTCCAGTGGACAAGCTGGTGGATGGTGTAAAGGCAATGGCACCAAAGCTTGATGAAAGCATAGCAGCAGGCAGCGATGCTTCAAAGGCTATTATGACTACAGATACTGTTAATAAAGAAATTGCTGTAGAGTTTGAAATCGGTGGCAAGATGGTTCATTTAGGTGGAATGAGCAAGGGCTCAGGCATGATTCATCCTAATATGTGTACTATGCTTGCTTTCTTAGGAACAGATTTATCAATCGAAAAATCTCTTTTGCAGGAAGCGGTTAGCGAAGTGGTGGCAGACACCTTCAATATGATAACAGTAGATGGTGACACTTCTACAAATGATACTTTGCTTTGCATGGCTAATGGCTTGGCAGAAAACAAAAAGATTACTGAAAAGGACGCAGCTTACAATACTTTTAAGGAAGCCTTGTCCTTTGTATGCGAAACTCTTGCAAAGAAGATGGCTGCTGACGGCGAAGGTGCAAGCAAGCTGTTTGAAGCTACTATCGTAAATGCGAAGTCAAAGGAAGATGCGAAAACCTTGGCAAGAGCTATTGTAGGTTCAAATCTTTCAAAGGCAGCAATCTTTGGATGTGATGCTAACTTTGGTAGATTTTTATGTGCTATGGGTTATTCTGGTGCTGATTTCAACCAGGAGGATGTGGAGCTTTTCTTTAAGAGTGTTAATGGCACATTAAAGGTTTTTGACAAGGGTACACCTATAGTATTTGACGAGGATGAAGCTCTTAAGATTATGAAGGCAGATACAGTTACAGTTTATGTAGATATGCATGAAGGCAGGGCTTCTGCTACAGCATGGGGATGTGACTTAACTTATGATTACGTAAAGATTAACGCTGATTATCGCAGCTAACAGGGAGGATGGTATGGACGTAAGTATGCAAAAGGTAATGGATAAGGCAATGGACAAAGCTGAGGTTTTGATTGAGGCTTTGCCTTATATTCAAAGATTTAATCGCAAGATTATCGTTGTAAAATACGGTGGAAGTGCAATGGTGGATGAGGAGCTGAAAAAGCAGGTTATCCAGGATGTTACACTTCTAAAGCTGGTTGGCTTCAAGCCTATCATTGTTCATGGTGGCGGCAAGGAGATTTCTAAGTGGGTTGAAAAAACTGGCATGACACCAGAATTTGTAAACGGTCTTAGAAAAACAGATGAGCCTACCATGGAAATTGCTGAAATGGTGCTAAACAAGGTTAATAAGTCTCTTGTTCAAAATGTGCAGTCCCTTGGTGTAAATGCTATTGGCATTTCTGGAAAGGACGGCGGGCTTTTAAAGGTTGAAAAGAAGCTATCTGATGGAAAGGACATTGGCTTTGTTGGAGAAATAATAGAGGTTAATCCTAAGATTATAATGGATTTGCTTGAAAAGGATTTCCTACCAATCGTTTGTCCAATCGGTATGGACGAAAATTTCGTAACCTACAATATCAATGCTGATGATGCAGCCTGCGCCATTGCAAAAGCAGTTAACGCTGAAAAGCTGGCTTTCCTTACTGATATCGAGGGAGTTTATAAGGACAAGGATGATCCTGATACATTAATTTCGCAGCTTTCAGTGGAAGAGGCTAAGGCTTTAATTGGAGATGGATTTATCGGTGGTGGCATGCTTCCTAAATTAAATAATTGTATTGAGGCAATTGAACAGGGCGTTTCAAGAGTCCATATTTTGGATGGCAGAATTGCACACTGCTTACTTCTTGAAATCTTTACAAACAAAGGTATTGGAACAGCAATCATAGGAGACAAGGATACGAGGTATTACAATGAATAAAAAGCAGATGATAGAGCAGGCCGAGGAAAGCTTGTTTCATGTATACAATAGATTCCCAGTAGTTTTTGACTATGGAAAGGGAGTACATCTATATGACGAATTGGATGAAGAATATTTGGATTTCGCATCGGGCATTGGTGTAATGGCATTTGGATATGGCAATGAAGATTATGAGAATGCATTGATCACTCAGCTAAAAAGAATTACTCATACATCTAATCTTTATTATCATCAGCCTATGATAGAGGCAGCAGAAAAACTATGTAAGGCATCACAGATGGATAAGGTGTTTTTTACAAATTCTGGTGCCGAGGCAATAGAAGGTGCATTAAAGACAGCAAAAAAATATGCATATAACAAAAAAGGCCCAGGGGATTATGAGATTATCGCTATGGAAAATTCCTTCCATGGACGTACAATTGGTTCTTTATCAGTTACAGGAACAGAGCATTATAGGGAGCCATTTTATCCACTGATGTCTGGAGTCAAATTTGCAACCTTCAATGATTTTGGAAGCATACTTGCTAATCTTTCAGATAATACCTGCGCCATAATCATGGAGACTGTTCAGGGAGAGGGTGGTCTATATCCAGCAGAACAGGATTTTATCTCAAAGGTAAGGGAGCTTTGCGATGATGAAGGAATCCTTCTAATTCTTGACGAGGTTCAGTGCGGAATGGGAAGAACAGGAAGCATGTACGCATATCAGCAGTACGGTATTAAGCCAGATATTCTTACTACTGCTAAGGCTTTAGGAAACGGAGTGCCTGTTGGCGCGTTTGCTGTTACTAAAGAAGTGGCCGAAAATTCCTTAGTCCCAGGAGACCACGGAACAACTTATGGCGGCAATCCTCTTTGTACCGCAGCTGTTTCGCAGGTGTTTGATATGTTTGAGGACTATAAGATAATAGATCATGTTAATGAAATCACACCTTATTTTTCAAATGCATTGGATAAGCTGGTGGAAAAATATGATTTTGTTACTGGCAAAAGAGGCTTAGGCTTGATGCAGGGACTGGTTCTTACGATTCCTGTGAAGGATGTTGTGACAAAAGCATTGTTAGAACAGCACTTGGTAGTTTTGTCTGCAGGTTCTGATGTCCTTAGATTACTTCCACCACTTGTAATCACCAAGAAGGATGTAGATGAGTTTATGGAAAAAATACAAAAAGTACTTGACACATTTTTGTAAAACTCTTGTAATATATAAAAAAATTCGCTACAATAAGCAAGACGATATTGGAATCTCCTGGGTATTTTGAAAGGAGATTTAATGAAAAAACTATTCTGTGTTGCTTGTTGTAGCATTTTTTTATTCGCAGGCTGCGGCAAAGCATCATATTTTCAATCAACTGAGCTTGTGGAAGCTAAAGAAGAAGCCGACGAAAACAAGGTAGTGGAGGATTTAGTTCCATCTACAATCTACGTTCAGGTGGCTGGGGCTGTTGTTAAGCCTGATGTCTACGAACTTCCAGAAGGCTCCAGAGTCTATGCAGCAATAGAAGCTGCAGGTGGTTTACGTGATGAAGCTGATGACAGTGACATTAATCAAGCGGCACTTTTAGAAGATGGTCAAAAGCTGTACATTTATACTGAAGAGGAAGTTGTAAAAATCAAGCAACAGGAAGAACAGTCAAATGAAACAGATGATGGTCTTGTAAATATTAATACAGCCACCGCTACAGAGCTTATGGCTTTGCCAGGTATTGGCCAGTCAAAAGCTAATCAGATTATTGCATATCGCGATGCTAACGGTTCATTTTCATCTATTGAGGATATTAAAAACGTTACAGGCATCGGAGATGGCATTTTCAATCAAATTAATTCATTTATCAAAATTTAAGAATGGTATAGAGGAAAGAAATGGCTAAGAAGGTATTAGTTGTAGACGATGAAAAACTCATAGTAAAGGGAATTAGATTTTCTTTAGAGCAGGATGGTATGGAAGTAGATTGTGCCTATGATGGTCAGGAGGCCTTAGATCTTGCAACAGCAAATCATTATGACATGATTTTACTAGACGTTATGCTGCCAAAGCTTGATGGGTTTGAAGTTTGTCAAAGCATCAGAGAATTTTCTACAGTTCCTATTGTCATGCTTACAGCAAAGGGCGATGACATGGATAAGATTTTAGGATTGGAATACGGTGCTGATGATTATATTACTAAGCCTTTCAACATTTTAGAGGTTAAAGCCAGAATAAAGGCTATTATGCGTAGAGCCGCAATAGGACAGCCAGTAGCTCCTCAGCATACAGAAGAAAATATTATAGAGAATGGTGATTTAGTTTTAGATAAGAGCAATCGTAGACTTACTATCCTTGGAGAAGAATACAACCTTACTTCAAAGGAATTTGATATGCTTCTTCTTTTAGTTACAAATCCTAAGAAGGTGTTCTCTCGTGAGGACTTGCTTCATAAGATTTGGGGAGAGGATTATCCTGGAGATGAAAGAACAGTTGATGTTCATGTTAGAAGACTCAGAGAAAAAATTGAGCCTAATCCAAAGGAACCAAAGTACGTTCGTACTAAATGGGGCGTTGGATATTACTATATGTAAAGTGAGTTAAAATGAAAAATAGATTAAGCTTAAGTTTTTTTCGCAGTATAGGTTTTAAGATTGCATTAATTATAATTCTCGTAGGCATCATACCATTTATGGTATGTGTGCCTATTTCTTTGCGCGCATACGAATCTGTATCTATTCATACTGATGGTACAAATCTTATGGCACAAGCCATTTCCTATAACAATCAAATTGTAACTAGTGGTTACGCTACAGGTGAAGATAATGAAGTGTTAGATAACGAATTTAAATCTGTTGCTGACAGTTATAATGGTAGAATTCTTATTATCAATTCCACACTTAAAATCGTAAGAGATTCATTTATGGCTGATATTGGAAAGACGGTAATATGGGAAAATATTATCTATTCAATGCAGGGTGAATCCCTTTATTATTACGACAAAGCCACTAATTATCTGATTGTGTCAGTGCCACTTGTTAATTCTGATGGAGAAATTGTTGGCGTTCTTGTAATGAATAAATCCATGGATTATTTAACACAGAATGAGGATTCCTTCATTTCCTATATGTTAATCGGAGCGGTAGTTATTTTTTCTCTTACAATAATAATTGCCGTAGTTGCTCAGATTTATTTTTCAAGACCTCTCAAGAAGATGTCAAATTCTTTGGATTCAATCATTAGAGAATATGATACCTTACTTCCAGAAGAATCATCTTTTGTTGAAATTGAAAACATTTCTTCTAAGTTTAACGAGGTTATTGGAAAGCTACATTCTATTGATGAATCCAGACAGGAGTTTGTTTCGAATGTGTCTCATGAATTAAAGACACCACTTACTTCCATGAAGGTATTAGCAGATTCCCTTAATGGTTCTGAGGATGTGCCAATAGAAATGTATAAGGAATTTATGATGGACATTGGTGATGAAATCGATAGAGAAACCAAAATCATCAATGATCTTTTGAGTTTGGTTCGAATGGATAAGAGCGGTGCAGAGCTTAATGTTTCTGCGGTAAACATTAATGAGCTTATCGATCATATCCTTAAAAGACTTAAGCCTATTGCTGAAAAAGCAGATGTACAGGTTGTTTACGAATCCTTCAGACCTGTTGTTGCTGAGGTAGATGAGGTTAAGTTTACACTTGTTATAACTAATCTTGTAGAGAATGCCATTAAATACAACAATCAGGGTGGCTGGGTGCATATTTCGCTGAATTCTGATCATCAATTCTTCTATATAAAGGTAGAGGATAATGGTCTTGGAATTCCAGAGGATTCTGTAGAGCATATATTTGAAAGATTCTATCGTGCGGATAAATCACATTCACGAGAAATAGGTGGAACAGGACTTGGACTTGCGATTACAAAGAGTTCAATTGCCATGCATAATGGTGAAATCAAGGTTCGTTCTACATTGGGAGAAGGCTCAACATTTGATGTTAGAGTTCCTCTTAATTACATCAAGAAGGAGGTGCACTAAATGAAAAAGCTTAATCGTGTGCTTTCTGTTGTGATGGTATTTGTTCTTATGCTTTCTTTTGCTGCATGTGGAAAGAAAACAGCTATTTCAAATGGAAAGATTTATTATGTTAGAGCAGATAAGGCAGGCATCATAGCTGTAAATTATAATTTCGAAAATGTTAGTACAGACGATTTAATCTCAGAGGCTTTAAATGAACTTTCAAAAGATACAGATGATATTGATATTATTAACACCATTCCTGTAGGAGTAACTGTTAAGAACTGGGAGCTTAGCAATAAAAGCTTAAATCTGTATTTAGTAGGAGATTATGAATCATTAGATACTTACACTGAAATATTGGTTAGGGCTGCTATTGTAAAGACATTAGTGCAGATAAAGGGCGTTAATTCAGTTTCTATATTTGTAAATGATTCACCTCTTTTAGATTCTAATGGTGAGGCAATCGGAACAATGACTGCTGATACCTTTATTGAAGATTTTGGACAGGAAACTGATTCATTGCTTCATACAGAGCTTACTTTATATTTTGCTAGTGCAGATGGTGTATCCACTGTTCCTGAAAAGAGAGAGGTTTATTACAGTAGAAACGTTACTCTTGAAAAGCTTGTTATGGATCAGCTTCTTAAAGGACCGGAAACTGAAGGCTTGCTTTCAGCTTTACCAAATGGCTCTAAGCTTAATTCCATTACAGTATCGGAAAACGGTGTGTGCATTGTAAACTTTGATGCGGCGGTTGAGACTGCAGTAGCTGGAGTTACAGAAAATGTCACTGTTTATTCAGTAGTTAATTCACTTACTGAGCTTGATAATATTAAGCAGGTTCAGATTTTGGTTAATGGTGAAACACCTCATTTATCTAATACGGATATGGATTTAACAAAAGCCATTTCTAGAAACGAAGATATCATCAATGAACAACCAGTTGATTATGATGATGAGCAAATGTATTTAGATGAAGATTATTCTGAGGAATACGTTGAAGACGAGGTAGTTCCTGAAGAATAGTTTTTAGGAGGAAATAAGCTTGCGAAGAAAGTTATGCTTAATTTCCTTGGTGTATGTTTTTATTATTGCATTTAGTGTGTATGGCCCCTTGGATTTCATAGGGGCCTACGCAAAAGTTAATACTGTTTCGTCAGTTATAGCTGATGGAGACAGGATAGATGTACAAGGTAATATTATCCGCAAGGAAATTAAAAAAGATTCGACAATTTATTATGTTAAGGATGCCGATATTTACTGCGAAAAGGGTACCTTAACAAACATTTCTATCATATTTAAATTAGATTCCGATAAAATTCCAAACAAAAGTAAAGTTAATATTACAGGCACTGCCAAGCTATTTCAAAAGCCCAGAAATGAAGGGGGCTTTGATGAAAGGTCATATTATAATTCGCTAGGTTATTATCTTATGGTTGATGGGGCAGATGTGAAGGCGGTTAAGGCTGGTAGATTAATTAGCCTTGATTTGCTGTACCGATTAAACAAGGGTGTGATGTCAGTTTACAGCAAGTCTCTTCCTGGCGAGGAAGCTGGATTTCTTGGCAGTGTTTGTTTAGGAAATAAAAGTGACCTGGATAGTCAGCTGAAATTATTGTTCCAGCTTGTTGGCATTGCACATATCATGGCTGTGTCTGGATTACATATTTCAGTTGTATGTATGTCTTTTTACAGGTTCTTGAGGGCAAGAGGCATTAGCTTTTTGGCAAGTGGTATTGTAGCTGGAGTAATTGCAGTTATGTATGGCCTTTTGACCGGTGGAAGTATTTCTTCAGTTAGGGCTATAGGCATGTTTTTGATTTATATTCTGGCTGATATTTTAGGAGAATGCTATGACAGCCTGACAGCTCTTGCAGTTATGGCGGACTTATTGTTATTTGATAATCCTTTATATTTAACAAATGCAAGTTTTATATTTTCCTTTGGAGCAATACTTGCAATAGTGCATTTGGTTATTCCATTGAACAAAATGTATACAAGCTTTTGTAGTAGAAAAAGGAGACTACGTATAAGCGATAATGGATTTGATTACAATGAAAAGGAGCCCATTCTTATCAGATTTAAACAGTGGATGGGTTCTAGCATTATTTTTTCATTTTCTATTACCGTGTCCATGCTTCCTTTGGTTACTTATTTTTATTACGAAGCACCTTTATATTCAGTTATATTAAACACCTTGATTTTACCATTAATGCCAGTCCTTCTTTTGGTGGGACTTGTGGGTGGATTTGTAGGATTATTAGTCTTTCCTGCGGGTCATGGAATTCTATTACTCACTCATATAATCATTTATTTGGATGAAATGATTGCGACAATTTTTTCAAAGCTACCTTTAGCAAATGCTGTGGTTGGAAGGCATGGTATTTTGGCTGCAATTATTTATTACATTGCCCTGGCTCTTATATGCAATATGTTTAAGCTTGAGAAATATATAAGAGGCATATATGCAAATCTTAAAGAGGAATCTAATCCTAGAGTACTACTTAGAACAGCCAAAAAGCAGCTTACAGTTGTAATGGTGTTATTTTTTGTTGCAGGGATGATATGGTTGATTCCTGAAAAGCAGGGCTTTGAGGTTGATATTCTTGATGTGGGACAAGGTGATGGAATATACATCAGCTCAGGAGATGGCGTTAGATTTTTTATCGATGGTGGCAGCACAAGCTCTGATGCAGTTGGAAAATATACACTGCTTCCTTTTCTGAAATTCAAAGGGGCAGGTCATATAGACTATTGGTTTTTGTCTCATATGGATTTGGACCATGTGTCAGGTGTGCTAGAGCTTCTTAGCACAGGCTACAGAATTGATAATATCGTACTTTCTTCTGAGATTCCTAGTGGAGATATCTTGAACCAGCTTATTGCTTTGGCTCAGGCTAATGGAACGAATATTGTTTACATGAGTCAGGGCGACATCTGTGGCACCAAGCATTTATCATTTAAATGCGTATATCCATTTGATGGAATTACCTCTGATGATATTAACGCTTTATCACTGTCTCTTTTAATGGAATACGATAAAGACTGTGACGGAGAATGTGACTACTTAGGCTTCTTCGGAGGAGATATCGGTGCCAAACAGGAACAAGCTATAGCAGCCAGTGGTCAGGTTGGGCATGTTGATTTGCTAAAGGTCAGTCATCACGGCAGTAAATATAGTACAAACGAGCAGTTTTTATCAGTGCTGTCACCTGATGTGGCTGTAATAAGTTGTGCTAAAGTAAATCGCTACGGCCATCCATCTGCTGAAGCTATCGAACGACTAGAATCCGCGGCAGGCAAAGTATATTACACCATGAATTCTGGCCGCATAAAAGTAACCACAGATGTTATAGATGAATACGTAAAACCGGATTAGGATATCTTGCTTTTTGTTATTGTTGCAATGGTTACTATCCGTGGTAGAAAGAGCGCGTGTAGATAGTAGGAGGTATAGCTGTGACTACTATCTGAGCCTAAAGATTGAAATATAGATAGTAGTAGCTTTGAGAGCGACTACTATCTAAGCGGGGAGATAGCTAAATAGATAGTAGTGCTTTTTTAGAGGCTTACTATCTATAGAATAAATTCATTTTACAGATAGTAATGGCCAGTTGGATGACTACTATCTGTGAAGAAAAAAATGGCATAGATAGTAGTTGTAGGTGATAGGGCTACTACCTGTAAGGGAAAATTAATTATAGATAGTAGTGCAGAAGAGAATGGCTACTATCTCATATGAAATATTCATTTTAGATAGTAATAATGATCGAAAGGATATATTTATGAATGTTAAAGAATTAGAAGAAGAATTAGAAATTGTAAAAAAACATAAGAAAAAGGTTATGTTAGAACTTAAAAATTATTCTGACATTATAAACCACACATTAGTGCAGAAGAAAAGTAATAAATGCTATCAATATTATTATAGGGATGATTCTAAAGATTTAATATATATTAAGGCAGATGATAAACAATTAGCAAAGCGGTTGGCACAAAAGGAATATTATGAAAAGTTACTTGCCAATCTTTACGCACAGGAAAAATCTATTGAAAGATTTTTATGTAAGTATAATGAAACCTATTTAAAAGAGACTTATGAGTCTTTAGCTGATGGAAAAAAGCGACTGGTGAATCCAATTGAAAAAACGGATGATGAATTTATAACTGAATGGAGAAAAAAATATATAGGAGAGCAAAATTCATATGATTTTTCAGTGTCATACACTACAAACAAAGGGGAGGAGGTTCGCTCAAAATCAGAAAAGATTTTGGCAGATTTATTTGCTAAGTATGGAGTGATTTATAAGTATGAACCAGAAATAACGTTGTACAACGGACGTAAAGCCTATCCGGATTTTGCATTATTGAATATTAGAGAAAGAAAGACATATTTCTGGGAACATTTTGGATTGGCCTCTGATGAATCATATTCTGATAAGAATTTGGCAAAACTGGCAAAATATGAAAAATCAGGAATACTTCTAGGGGATAATCTTATAGTGTCGGTGGAAGCTGAAGGTATAGGAATTGATATTAAGCTTGTAGAAGAGAAAATAAAAAGATTACTAATGTAAAGTTCTATGAGTTTGTATAAGTTTAAGCGTAATAATACTATTTTCTAAAGAAAAATATAAATAGATAGTAACAGTTTTAGATGAGACTACTATCTGAGCCTTAAAAATGAAATATAGATAGTAGTGGTTTTGGGAGCGACTACTATCTAGACGGAGAGATAGCTGTATAGATAGTAGTGCTTTTTCAGAGGCTTACTATCTATAGAATAAATTCCTTTTACAGATAGTAATGGCCAGTTGGATGATTACTATCTGAGAAGAAAAAAATGGCATAGATAATAGTTGTAGGTGATAGGGCTACTACCTGTAAGAGCAAAATTACTTTTAGATAGTAGACTATCTTAAAATGACTACTACCTGCGATGATAATTGATTCCTAGATAGTAATATCAATTGGAATAAAGAATTAAATATCTAGATGGGCCTTTAATTATGCTCCATAAAATGAATGAGTGTAGAAAAAGCATCACCATTGTATTAAAATATTTTGGTGATGTTTTTTTAGCATCCGGAAGGAGATTAATGTATGAGTAAAAGACGTAAGAAGAGAATGCAAAGAAGAATAAGCATTATTTTGATAATAGTTGCTTTAGTGTTGGTGGCAGGATGTGGTGTTTATTATCTTGTGAAAAATAGTGATTCAAAAGATGAAATTACTGAGAACACTACAAAAAATACTGATGTTGGAACGGTTTCAAAGGATTCAAATAATGCTGAAGATAACAAATTAGAAAAAGTCGCAGATGATGATTCCACATTAACATTTGAGGATTTAGCACAGTATGGTTATTCGTTTTATAGCGGTGCTGGTGGATGGGAAGATGATTTTGATATTGAAAAGGATGGCAGCTTCCACGGCAGTTATCATGATTCTGACATGGGTGATACCGGTGATGGTTATCCTGATGGAACATTTTATTACTGTGAATATGAAGGGCATTTTGAAGACATCCAAAAGGTGGATGAATTCACATATAAAATGCACATGAAGGATATTAACATTATAAATAATGATGGTGAATACATCGCAGATGGCGTAAAATACATTCCTGTTACCCCATATGCACTTAACAATGCAGATGAAATAGAAATCTATATGCCAGGTAAGCCTGTTTCAGAAATTGATGAGGAAGTTCAGCGCTGGATTTTTATTGAAACACAAGATCAGCAGGATACATTGGATAATCTCGCACTTGTAAATGTTAATGAAAATCAGGGTATTACAAGCTATACTAGAATGACTCCTAAGGAAGATGCTGAGAGTACTTATAATACATATAAAGAAAGCTATGATTATTATGCAGACCAACTTTCAGAGGCTGCTACTACTGCAGATATGGTAGAGGCTACATCAAATCAGATTAGAGTTTCGGATGAGTGTCTTAATGATATCTGGAGAATAATAAAGTACAATACAGATGAAGCTACATTTAACAAAGCTCTTGAGGAGCAAAGACAGTGGCTTAAGGATAGAGACGCTAGTGCTGACAGAGCTACCGCAGAGCATTTAGGTGGTAGCCAGGCAACTGTTGATTACAATGATATCTATGCAACAATGACAATGGAACGCTGCAAGGAGCTGCTTAAGTATTTTAATTAGACAATCTTAAAGCCCCTGACACTAAAGGATAAAATAAATGGACACAACTAAATTAGAAGAACTATATAAAAAGATGACTCAGGTTCATGAGAAATCAGTTGAGATTATTGATAATCACAAGATATCCTCAATGCTTATGAACGAGTACAACAATAAGGTCAATCAATATGATGATATGTACAAATCATTAGAAACTATGAAGGCTCTTGCTTCAAAGGAAGAGACAATAGATAATCTTATAAATCAGCAGATAGAGGCTTTGAGTGTGCGAATTAAATGGGAGCTTGATTGGCTCAAAAGGGTGGCAAGTTCTATAAATACAAAATAACATCATAGTGGACTTTTACTATAAAGACTTATTAAAGGAGTGCCGATACATTTAAAGAAGACCAGGCATAGGGACGTGCAAAGGTCTTCAAGCGTTTGGCACTTTTTTATATTCTTTATTTGTGGAAAGGAGTCCGCTATGAAGATTGAAAACAGCCATGTAAACATGGCATCTAGTCACAATTCTTATTCTAGTACCCATGTAGAGCAGCTGACAATTGAACAACGAGCGAATGTGGATACGCTTGGTGCAGTTTTGAAGCTCTCGGAAGAAGGGGAAAAATCTTACAAAGAATCACTTGAACAGTTAAAGAAAAATGAAGAAGAGGCAGCTAAGGAAAGACAGAAAGAAAATTTGCAGAAAATGTTCAATAAAATGGCAGAACATGATAAGCAGATTCGGGAAGCAAATGCTGGTATGAGTCAGTGGGACATGGAGGATTTGCAAATTAGTCTGGTAAAAAAGATTTTGGATTTGCTAAATGGAAAACGTAGTCCTGTGGAGAAGAAAATGTCTGATCAGTTGAAATCCTTTAATGCTTGGCAACGGAAGATTATAGGAAGCTGTGAAGCAGAAGGAGTAAAGTTCAGTGTAAATGGCGCTGAAGCAAAAACATTGAATTTAGCGTCCATGGCGTCAGTATCTCGTACTCAGGTGTGGCAAAGGATTACCGCTACATCAGGCACACACTTAGAATATGAAAACACCACCTTTGCAAGTACAGGTGAGGTTCAGACATCTGATGGAAGAAGTCTAAGCTTTAATGTAGAGGTAACTCTTGGAAGAAGTCTCGTTCAAAGAATTGATTCATTAAAAGAGGAAATCTATACAAGGATTCTTACAGACCCGCTTGTTATTAACATGGATACTAATTTAACATCTATTTCAGACCAAAAATTTAAATTTGATATTGATTCAGATGGTGATGAGGATGAAATCTCATTTACAGGAAATGGAAGTGGATTTTTGGCGTTGGATAAAAATGAAGATGGCAAAATTAACGATGGCTCAGAACTATTCGGAACTAAATCTGGGGATGGTTTTAAGGACCTTTCAGAATATGATGAAGACAAAAATGGCTGGATAGATGAAAATGATGCTATCTTTAACAAGCTTAAGGTATGGACAAAGGATGAAGAAGGTAACGACAAACTTTTGAATCTGAAGGATGCTGATGTTGGGGCCATTTATCTTGGAAACATAGATACAGAATTCAGCTACAAGGATGGAATAGGAAATACCGATGCGGTTCTTAGAAAATCAGGAATTTATCTAAAGGAAAGTACCGGTGCTGCTGGAACTGTAGCACATGTGGATTTAGCGTTGTAGTAACAAATAATCAAAGTGCCAATTTAAACAAATAATAGACTGCCTTATTGTTTATAGACATTAAGGCAGTTTTTGAGTTTTTATTATGGAAGTATATTAGCCCATTTGTTATAATGTTTTATGTAGTTTTTTTAGGGAAAGGATAGATGTATGAAAAACAAATTTAAAGAAAATGTTACGGATGGCATAAAAGACATTTCTTCGTATTGGAAGATAATCTTAATAGTTTTTGTAGTTGTCATAGTAGCATTTCGCTCGGTTTATTTTATTTCTGAACAAAAGAATGGTGTTGTAACACAGTTTGGAAAGGTTGTAAGGGTTGATACAGCTGGAATGCACTTCAAGGCTCCATGGCAGTCACTTCAGACTGTAGATATCACAACTCATGGTACAGGAATAGGATATTACATTGATGATGACACTCAGGATTTTGCTTCTGATGAGGATGGAATTATGATTACCTCTGATTTTAACCTGTTGAATATCGATTTTTATATGGAATACAAGGTGTCTGATCCAGTGGCTTATCTTTATAATTCAGAGGCTCCAGAAGAAATCTTAGAAAACATTGCCTTGGCAAATATCAGAACAGTGGTTTCTAACTATACTGTTGATGAAGCCATGACTACTGCAAAGGGATTAATTGAGCAAGAAGTCAAAGAGGATATGGTTAAATCCTTACAGGATACAAATATAGGTCTGTCTGTACAAAACATTACAATCCAGGATTCAGAGCCTCCAACAGAGGATATCATAGCTGCTTTTAAGGCTGTTGAAACTGCAAAGCAGGGAGCAGACACAGCAAAAAATAATGCATTGCAGTACCAGAACGAGCAAATTCCAAAGGCAGAGGCAAAGGCAGATAAAATCGTTCAAAACGCCACTGCATCTAAGGAAGCCAGAATTGCCGAAGCAACCGGTGAGGCTTCAAAGTTTAACAAGATGTACGAGCAGTATTCAATGTATCCAGAAATCACAAAAAAGAGAATGTTCTTTGAAAAGGTTGAAGAGATTCTTCCTAACACTCGCGTAATCATTACAGATGGTCAGTCAAAGATTATCCTTAATGATGGAACAACTGCTAAGAATTCAGCAATTTCTGATGAGGTGGAAGGAGAATAATATTATGAAAAAGATTTTACCAATAGTGCTTGTCATTGCAGCACTTATCATATTTGGTTCATCTACCTACAGTGTTAGAGAGGATGAGGCCATACTTATCGCTCAGTTTGGAAAGGTTCAATATGTGGAGGACAAGCCAGGCCTTCATTTCAAGGTGCCTTTCATCCAAAATACTATTTCAGTTTATACAGCAAACATTTTATATGATATTCCTACCTCTGATGTTATTACATCGGACAAGAAATCTATGATTGCTGATAATTATGTTACCTGGTACGTATCAGATCCTGTAAAGTACTATCAGACACTTAACGCTGTTAAGGGCAGAGCAGATGAACGTATTGAGGCTGCAGTTTATAATGCAACTAAAAAGACTATTTCTTCTATGACACAGGATGAGATTATCGCATCCCGCGGTAGTGCTCTCACAAAGAAGATTACAGAGGAATCTAATTCCGACATTTCTCAGTATGGAATCACAATTGGCAAGGCCGAGATAAAGGCGCTTGACCTTCCAGAGGATAATAAGAACGCTGTTTATGAAAGAATGATTTCTGAGAGAAATAATATTGCCGCAGGCTACAAGGCAAAGGGTGACGCTGAAGCTCAGAAGATTAAAAATGAGACAGACAAACAGGTTACTGTAACTGTTGCAGAAGCTAAAAAGCAGGCAGATGTCCTTGAAGGTGAAGGAGAATCTGAATATATGCGTATTCTTTCAGAGGCCTACAATGATCCAGCGAAAGCAAGCTTCTATAATTTCGTAAGAAGCCTTGATTCCTTGGATTCATTAGTTGGGGATGACAATGTAATTATCCTTGACCAAAACTCAGAGCTTGGACGTATTCTTAACGGCTCTTTATTCTAAATAACGATTAGCTTGGGATTGCATAGCTGCAATCCCTTTTTTCTTAAACAAATCTTAATAATTTACCCTATTGGAACTTAAAATAATATACAATAAGATATATTTGTGATTAATCATAAGGCTTATCCATAAGCCACAACATATACAGGGAGACAACATGAACAGAATTCTTATTTGTGATGACGAACCAGATATCGTTTCCGCTTTGCAGATTTATCTTAAGAGCGAGGGCTTTGATGTAATTAGCGCAACGAATGGAAGAGAAGCGGTAGACACATTAAAGGAGCAGACAGATATAAAGCTGATTCTCATGGATGTGATGATGCCAGTGATGGATGGAATCGCTGCCATGGCAGAAATCAGAACCTTTTCCAATGTGCCAATCATAATGCTTACAGCAAAAAGTGAGGACGCTGATAAGGTGATGGGACTTACTATCGGCGCTGATGATTATGTAACCAAGCCTTTTAATCCAGTGGAGCTGATGGCAAGAGTGAAATCTCAGATTAGAAGATACACTTTGCTTGGCGCATCTACAGGTACAGTTAAGGACAATGATAGTGTTCTTAAAATTGGTGGTATCGAGCTTAACGATAAATCTAAGGAAGTTACCTTGGATGGAGAACTGGTAAATCTTACACCATTAGAATTTGACATTTTAAAACTTCTTATGACCCATAAGGGGGAAGTTCTCTCACCCCGGGACATTTACGAGAAGGTTTGGAATGAGACAGTTATAGGTGCGGAAAGCACTGTAGCAGTCCACATCAGACATCTCAGAGAAAAATTAGAATACGACAGTGCCAACCCAAGATACCTAAAGGCTGTCTGGGGGCACGGCTACAAGATTGATGATTGATTCATCAGGAGGATGATATGAAAATATTTTATAATAATCTCAGTAAGATTTTACTTGGTATAGGATGTTCTATATTTGCATTTATCAGTGTGATATCACTACTGGTTTGTGCATTCTTTCAAAGCTTGGGATTATATTCAAGCAGGAAGGATGAGTTTTATGATAGCGTAAACCGAATGGCAGGAAATGGATATGCCACTTTAGCATTGTCTGATTACAAAGATGACTTTAATAAAGATAAGCTAAAGGATATGAACTGCTATTATGGAATCATAAAGGGCGCTTATAACGAAAATACGAATTTAGATGATGAGTCCATTTATGAATATAAGAATTTTGGTAAGAACGTAGTGCCAGATAATGCCTATGTAAGAACTTTTCACATTGGTTCTGACACAGAGTTTATTTTAAGTGATAAATTTTTTGATTTATGGTCAGGCAATCAGATAGTTGATAGATATAATCAAGTTTATAATACATATCAGATTGCTGGTATCGGCTATGATTCCATTGGTCAGAAGGCGTATGTTTATAGCAATGGTAAATTCTATGGGGTAAATGATGAATATTACTATTGTGGAGTAGATGGGTTAGATGAGGAATCAGGGTTAGATGAGGAATCAGGTAATGATGATTTAAATTCAGCAGCTAATATTGTTTATAAGAAAATATGGGAAAATAATGTGCCTGAGGCAGTTACTGATTCTTCAAATGAAGAAGATGAGACAACCTATGTAATAGAGGATGAACAGGTAACTCCAGATACAAGTGGGGGCGGTCAGGATTATCTTTATATAGATGATATGGCATTTGGTACTTTAGAGGATGTTAATTCTAAGTATGTTTTTGAGATATATACAGATGAGGGCGAGAGCGCTATGATATCTGGCAAATATGTGGCAGATCTCTCACCGATGCATGACTCCCTATCTGAGATTGTAGATGCAAACGCTTCATTTGATAGTGTATCGGAATTTGGAGTATATGAATCTAGCTCTGATACTGAGGCGTATACTTTTGTATGCTTCCCTAAGACACCATACAATGGTAATGTTGATTTTTATGGTCAGGCCAAATGGTTTATAGGCTTTGCTGAGGATATGAAATTCGTATTTCCGATAGTGGCAGCTTTAGCATTTGTGCTTTCGATTATTTGCTATGTATTGTTTATGTGTGCCGCAGGTCACAGAAAGAATTCTTCTGAAATCCAGACAGGCTGGGTAGGATGGATGTGGACCGATGCAGCGTTTTGGCTGTTTTTAACCTTTGAATATATCATATTTGCAATTATATATAGCTGTTCTTCTTATATGAGAGAGTGCAATCTTTCTATAGGAATGACAATTGCGGTGTTTGGAATATTTGCGGCTGTCATGATGACAATAGGGCTTATGTGGTCTGCAAACTTAGCTGTAAATGTAAAGCTACATCGATTCTTCAAGCATACCTATGCATATAGGTTTATAATTTGGTTCAAAAGCAAGCTTGAGGTGGTACGCCAGGAGTCAATAAAAATTAGAAAGAATATCAAATGGACCAGAAGAATATGGGCTATCTTTATCGTAATTACGATAATTGAGTATTTTGTTGTCATGACTTCAATAGATACTACTGGTATAGCCCCTTTCTGGGCAATTGAAAAGATTGCATTTGCAGTAGTATTGCATAAGCTTTTAGTTAGCTATGCAAGAATCAAAGAAACAGCCACATCTCTTGCAGCTGGTGATTTATCTGCCAAGGTAGAGCTTAATGGAATGCCACTATTTATGGCAGAGCACGCCATGGCAATGAATCAGATTCAGGAGGGAATCAACGTAGCCCTAGAGGAGCGAACCAAATCAGAGCGCATGAAGACAGAGCTTATTACAAATGTATCTCACGATATCAAAACTCCTCTTACATCTATAATCAACTATGTTGATTTGCTGCAAAAAGAGAAGATAGATAATGCTAAGGCTAAGGAATACTTAGAGGTATTAAGCCGCCAGTCAGCCCGCCTTAAAAAGCTCATTGAAGATTTGATTGAGGCATCAAAGGCTTCTACTGGAAATATCAAATTTACGATGGAACCTATTAACGCAGTAGTGCTTTTGAATCAATCTATAGGTGAGTTCACTGACAGACTTGAGGCAGGTAAGGTTACAGTAGTAACTGATTTCCCATCCCAGGATATATATCTAAATGCTGACAATCGCTACCTTTGGAGAGTTTTCGATAATCTTATGTCTAACATAGTAAAATATGCCCAGGCTGACACAAGAGCCTACATCGATTTGAAAAAGGCAGAGGGCAAAATCAGATTTACCTTTAGAAATACATCTAAAAACGAGCTTAACATATCTGCGGATGAGCTTATGGAGCGTTTTGTAAGAGGAGACAGATCCAGATACACAGATGGCAATGGACTTGGTCTTTCTATTGCAAAAAGTCTTGTGGAATCCATGGGCGGTATATTGAAGCTTGAGATAGATGGAGATTTGTTTAAGGCTATGGTTGAATTTGACGAGCTTGTAGAGTCAAAATAAATTTATTTCCATTAGGGGTTAATTTGTGGCATTACTTCTCCGATATAAGATTTAGCAAATGATGTAAGGAGGGTTTTGATGAGTTCGATACATAATTCAATGGAATATTATCAAAGTAATCAAGGCTTGCTTTCGATGCTAAACAGTAAAAAGAGTGGCAATGCTCTAATTGACCAAATCATTTCAAGCAATGATTTGAAGTTTCAGCGAAAGATGGAATCTATGGGGCTTTCATCTAAGGGCTCTAACAGTAAATACAAAACAGTGGATAAATCTGCAACAAATCTATTAGATGCTCTTTCAAAAATGGATGACAAATCCTTATACGAGGCTGAAAATGGAAAAGAATATGATAATGCTGGATTGTTGAAGGGTGTTTCTAATTTTGTTACAGCCTACAACAGCGCTATAACAAACCTAACCAAATGTGGAGGGGCGTTAAATAAAAGCTTTCAGACTGAGTTTGTGGAGGCCTTCAAGGCTAAAAAGGCTGATTTTGAAAATATCGGAATCAAAATGGGAAGCGATAACAAGCTTATCGTAGACCAGGAGAAGCTATCAGCTGCAAAGCCTGAGGATGTAAAAGCTTTGCTTGGCAGCACATCCAGCTATTATAAAAATATTGCTAGTGCAGTGGATTCAATCGATACAATCATAAATAAAGCGCTTGCTATGGGCTCCGGCAATTACAATGCCAAAGGGGTAATGTTGTAAGAACTATTTGAATATGTAAGGAAGTTTAAGGTTCATGGATGAAATGCCATGAACCTTTTTTATTAGGAGAAGGCTATGCAGATATCTTTTGATTTAGGCACAATGAAATTAAATAATGAGAGCAAATCAGGCCAGTATGTATCAAATCAGCTTACTGATGTGGTGAGAAGACTTAAAGAACAATCTACTATGGCTAACAAAGAAGATGATTCAAAAATGATGGAAAAAATCCAGGCAAAAATAAAAAGTGGAAAAAAGCTGACTTCCAGAGAAGAATCATATCTAAAACAGCACAATCAAGAGCTGTATATGCAATATTTAAGAATAAGAAGAATGGCTGAAGCACTAGAGCATCAGCTGGAAAATGCAAACTCTAAAGAGGAGGTAAACGATATTATCTTTCATGCTGTTAATGGAATTTCCGATAAAGATCCATATAAAGCAGCTATTGTTGCCGCACTAGATGAAGTGATAAAGGATTTCAAAAAATCGGATGGATATACTAATCTGCCTTCTAGCAATGAAGAGATTGAAGAGGGACGAAAGGCTAGGGCAAATAAAGGAAAAGAACATACAGAAGATGATGAGATAGGCTTTTTTGAAGAAGTAGAGAACCAAGAGGATGATTTTGATGCTATGGCTTGGAGCCCTTTGCAGGATGTGATAGACGCCATGCCTACCTTTGACATGCAGTCATAATGATAGAAGCTTCACTTAACTAAATGGTCATTTTGGGTTAAGTGAAAATAGATTAATAAAAAATAAACTTAAGTCTAGTGTTAATGCTAAATATTTGGTGTATTTTGAATGATAAACATGGGGATTACCGAAAGAATCTGTAGATTTATAAGAGCATATTCTTTAAAATATAAGTATGAAACTAGTTAAAACGGCAAAAAGGGAGGTAGTTATGAAAACAGTACTTATTACTGGGGCAACATCAGGTATAGGAATGGAGTTTGCTAGGAGATACGCGGCAGCGGGCTACAGACTCATTATCACGGGGCGCAGAACAGATAGATTAGAGCAGCTAAAGGGAGAGCTTGAGGTTCCAGTTGAGGTTTATACCTATGATTTAGGCAAGAAGAAACAGTGTTTTGAATTGCTAGAAGCTCTTAAGGATGAGGAAATAGACGTATTCATAAATAACGCAGGCTTTGGCTTGGCTGGTGCTTTCCTTGAGACTGATATAGAAAAAGAAGTTAATATGATTAAGGTTAACGATATGGCAATGCATATTCTCTTTAAAGGGATTCTTCAGAAGATGCATGCAAATGGTCATGGCCAGATTTTAAATGTGGCATCATCAGCGGGACTACTGCCAGCAGGACCATATATGGCAACATATTATGCAAGTAAAGCATATGTAACAAGCTTAACAAGAGCTGTTGCCAGGGAGCTTAAAGAGATGGGTAGCCCTGTTAGTGTAAGTGCTCTTTGTCCAGGACCTGTAGATACAGAGTTTAACGACAGAGCAGATGTTGTATTTGCTTTAAAGGGAATTAGCGCTAATCAATGTGTTGATGAAGCAATCAGAGGATTGGCAAAGAGGAAGCTTATTATCGTTCCATCATTTACGATGAAGCTAGCTGCTGTATTCTTACATCTTGTTCCTTATCCAATTTTAATAAAGATGACAGGACGCCAGCAGAAAAAGAAGTTAGGTTAGATATTTTGGGAGAAATAAATGAGAATATTAATTACAAATGACGATGGGATTTATTCGGATGGCATAGTGCGACTTGCCAAGGCCGCTAAGGATTTTGGAGAGGTTTGGGTGGTGGCACCAGAAAGCCAACGAAGTGCTGCAAGTCATAGTATTACTCTTCATGACACAATTGATATATATCTATGCGATGATTTTCCAATTGATGGAGTTAAGGCATATTATTGCAGTGGAACCCCAGGAGATTGCGTAAGAGTTGGTGGACTTAACGTAATGCCACAAAAGCCAGATGTGGTTTTATCAGGAATTAATTATGGATATAATGTTGCATCAGATATTCAGTATTCTGCAACATGTGGTGCAGCATTTGAGGCAGCCTTTCAGGGGTATCATGCCATTGCATTATCTGAGGGGGCATGCGATTGTCATGAGGTCACAGACAAATATATTAAACAGGTATTGAAAGAACTTCTTGATAAGCCTCTTGAGCCAGGTTTAGTTCACAATGTGAACTTTCCAGGGTGCACATTATCAGAGTGTAAAGGCATTCTTTACGACAGAAAGATATCCAGAGGAATGTTCTTTAAGGATACCTATGATGTGGTAGAAGAGTTAGAAGACGGTGGAATACGTTATATGGTAAATGGCCATTATAACGAGGAAAATGAGCCTGATACAGATTTTAGAGCAATAACTGATAACTACGTTTCTGTAGGGGTTGTAAACAACATAGGTTTTTAGTATAGAATCATAAAATATGTTTACCAATTGATGCTTCTTTGCTATAATTAATCTAGTTTCTTACGAATTTTAGGAGGCAGATATGGCAGAAAATAAGAATTTTGTTATAAATGTAAATGGAGATGGTGGAGTTAACATCTCTGAAGAAGTTATTGGGATAATCGCAGGTCTTGGCGCTGTTGAAGTAGAAGGTGTTGAGTCACTTGCTGGAAATCTTACATCTGATACTATTTCAAAGGCAGGCGCTGGTAAGCTTGCAAAGGCTATAAAGGTAGTTGATAACGAGCCTGGTAAGATTGCAGTTCACATGGCTATTAACATGAAGTACGGTTACGAAATTCCAAAGGTTTCAGGCATGGTACAGGAAAAAGTTAAGTCAGCTGTTGAGACAATGACAGGTCTTGAAGTTAGTGCGGTTGATATACGTATTGCAACAGTTAGTGTTGCTGGTACAAACTAGCCTACAGTTGTTTATTTTTTATGCATATTAATGTATAATTATGGGGTGCTATTTTAGATAGCACCCTATATTAGTCTAAAGTTATAGAAATTTCAGGAGTATTATTTATGAATAGACATGAAATCAGAAAAGAAGTATTCAAGGCTGTATTTATGAAGGAATTCTATGATTCAGATGAAATGAATCAGGTTATCAACACATTCCTTGATGGAAGAGATAATGCAGAAGAGGAAGATCTTCTCAAAAACAACAAAACTGAAGAGGATGAAAAATACATCAAAAATAAGGCTGAGGATATTGTATCTAAGCTTACAGAAATTGATGAAATGATCAATAAGTCAGTTGATGGTTGGAAGACTACACGTATGGCTAAGGTTGATTTAACTCTTATCAGACTTGCTCTTTATGAGATTAAATATGAGAACCTTCCAGTAGGTGTTGCAATCAACGAGGCTGTATCTTTGGCTGATGAATTTGGTTCAGACAGTTCTGCAGGATTCGTTAACGGAGCATTGGCTAAGTTAGTATAATGAACAAAAATATATATAGTGTATCACAGGTAAATACATATATTGAGCGTATGTTTGCCGATGATTTTATGCTTGGAAACCTTTCCCTTAGTGGTGAGGTTTCTAATTGTAAATACAATCATACAGGTCATATTTACTTCACCCTTAAGGATGAAAAAAGTGCTATTAGCTGTGTGATGTTTGCAGGCAAACGCGCCAAGGGTCTGAAGTTTCCTATGAAGGATGGAGACCAGGTTGTTGTTAGTGGATACATTGGAATATATGCTGCTACTGGTAGATATCAGGTATACGCGAGCGAAATAGAGCTTGCAGGTGTAGGTGATTTATATCAGCGTTTTGAAGCACTGAAGCAAGAGCTTGAAGAAAGCGGAATGTTTGCTTCCATGTACAAAAAGCCACTGCCTACCCATGCTATGAAAATCGGTATTGTTACTGCCTCAACCGGTGCGGCAGTTCATGATATTATCAGGGTATCCAAAACCAGAAATCCTTTTGTTCAGTTGATTTTGTACCCAGCCCAGGTACAGGGAGAGGGAGCAGCTGAAACTATCGTTTCTGGAATAAACTGCTTAGATCAAATGGGCTTAGATGTGATAATAGTTGGTCGAGGCGGAGGTTCCATCGAGGATTTATGGGCCTTCAACGAAGAAATAGTTGCAAGGGCTATTTTTAATGCTAACACACCTATCATATCAGCAGTGGGACATGAGACTGATTTTACTATAGCTGATTTTGTTGCAGATAAAAGAGCAGCAACTCCTTCGCAGGCAGCAGAGCTTGCTAATTTTGTCTATGATGATTTCGCAGGTAGCATTGAAAGATATTCAGATAAGCTAAACAGGGCGTTGGATTACAAGCTTTCTAATACAGCTCAGCTTATCGAAAATTATAAGCTTCGATTAAATGCACTTAGGCCTGAAAATAAAATCAAAGCAAATGAAGAACAGGTTAAGATTTTATATCAGCGATTAGAAAACCTTATGGAAAACAAAATTGCCAGATATGAAAATCGTCTTATATCTATTTCAGGTCGATTAGATGGTCTTTCTCCAGCCAAAAAGCTTGCATCTGGTTTCGGATATATTACAGATGCTTCTGGTAAAAGAATAGATAGCGCTAGTCAGTTAGCTGTTGGTGATTCAATGCTTGTTAGAATAAAAGATGGAACCATCAAGACTAAAGTGACTGATATTGATCTTACAAAGTAGGAGTAGAAATGGAAGAAAACAACACAAAGACAATCGAAGAGAGCTTTGAACAGCTTGAAGAAATCATATCAAAGCTTGAATCTTCTGATGTTTCATTAGATGAATCTTTTGCACTATATAAGAGTGGAATGGACGAATTAAAAAAAGCAAACGATAAAATCGAACAAACCAAAAAGGCTGTTATGGCTATCAGCAAGGATGGCAGCCTTCAGGTTTTTGAAGAGGAATAAATATGGGATTAGACATAAAATCAGAACTTTCTAAAAGAGCCGAGGCCGCTGAAGAAGTTATTTATAAATTCCTTCCAGAGGTTGATGGTATGCAGCATACCATATTTGATGCCATGAAATATTCTGTTATGGCTGGGGGCAAAAGACTTAGACCTGTTCTTATGAATGAAACCTTCAAGCTTTTTGGAGGCGCGGGTGATGCTATTAACTACTACATGGCAGCAATAGAAATGATTCATACATATTCGCTTGTTCATGATGATTTGCCATCAATGGATAACGATATGCTAAGACGTGGTAAGCCTACCACTCATGCAGTATATGGCGAAGGCATGGGAGTTCTTGCGGGGGATGCACTTTTAAACTACGCATTTGAAACAGCTCTTAAATCATTCGAAGACACTGCCACACCAACAGAACTTAAGGTAAAGGCACTTCAGATTTTAGCTAAGAAAGCCGGAGTCTATGGAATGATTGGTGGCCAGGTTGTAGATGTTGAATCAGAAAAAAATCAGTCAGAAATGACTGAAGAGAAAATAGATTTTATATATGAACTAAAAACTGGTGCTTTAATCGAAGCATCAATGGAAATAGGTGCTATTTTAGCAGGAGCAACCGATGAACAGGTTAAGCTTATAGAATCAGTTGCATCCAAAATTGGAATGGCATTTCAAATTCAAGATGATATTCTTGATATAGAGGGAGACGAGGCAGTTCTTGGAAAGCCAATTGGCTCAGATGAACGAAATGAAAAATCTACATATGTTACATTCAAAGGTATCGAAAAATCTAAAGAAGAGGTAAAACGTCTTACAGATGAGGCAATTGAGATACTAAAGAAGCTTCCATACGAAAATGAATTTTTAGTGGATTTACTTCAGTACCTTGTCTATAGAGACAATTAAGGGATTATGGTTCTTGATAAGATAAAGCAACCTAATGATATAAAGAATTTATCAGAGGAAGAGATAAACGCTCTTCCTGGTGAAATTCGTGAATTTTTAATAGAAAACCTTTCGAAAACAGGTGGACATTTAGCTTCTAACTTAGGAACTGTGGAGCTTACTATAGCACTTCATTTGCTTATGGATTTCCCTAAGGACAAGCTTGTATGGGATGTTGGACATCAGGCTTACACTCACAAAATTCTTACTGGAAGAGCTGCTGAATTCGAGCATCTTCGTCAGTATGGTGGCATTAGCGGTTTCCCTAAAAGATCAGAAAGCGATTGTGATAGCTTTGATACAGGTCATAGTTCAACATCTATTTCAGCTGCACTTGGTTACTGCATGGCCAGAGATTTAGCAGGGGATGATTACAAAGTAGCGGCTGTTATTGGAGATGGAGCTCTTACAGGTGGTCTTGCATACGAGGCATTAAACAATGCATCTCGTCTTAAGAAATCCAATTTACTCATTGTATTAAATGATAATGAAATGTCCATTTCAAAGAATGTAGGTGGTATGTCTACTAACCTTGAAAGACTTCGTACCAGCTCTAAATATGTTGGATTCAAGAATGATGTTTTAAATTCTTTGGAATCATGGCCAAATGGAGAGCGTTTAATTCGCAAAATTAGAAGTACCAAAAATGGAATCAAATCATTAATGGTTCCAAACATGGTTTTCGAGGATTTGGGAATTATGTATTTGGGACCAGTTGATGGTCATAACATTAAGTCTATGCTTGAGACTTTTAAGATGGCTATTAAAATCAAAGGCCCAGTGCTTGTACATGTTATTACCAAAAAGGGTAATGGTTATTTACCAGCAGAACGTCATCCATCCAGATTCCATGGAACTGATATTTTCGAAATCGAAACAGGTTTGCCAAAGAGAAATCCTAACCCAGGCTATACAGATGTTTTCTCAACTGTTATGCGTAAGATGGGCGATAGAAATCCGGAGGTTGTTGCTATCACAGCAGCCATGGCAGAGGGAGCAGGATTAAAACGATTTAGAAATATGTTCCCAGATAGATTCTTTGATGTAGGTATCGCAGAGGAGCACGCGGTTACTTTTGCTGCAGGCCTTGCTTTAGGTGGAAGAGTACCTGTGTTTGCTGTTTACTCATCATTCCTCCAGCGTGCCTACGACCAGATATTAGAGGATGTTTGCTTACAGAATCTTCATGTGGTTTTTGCTATAGATAGAGCAGGACTTGTTGGTGCAGATGGTAGCACACACCAAGGTGTATTTGATATTTCATTCCTTACATCTATGCCTAATATGACTGTTATGGCTCCAAAGAACAAATGGGAGCTTTCAGATATGATGAAGTATGCTGTATCTGAACACACAGGACCTATTGCCATTAGATACCCAAGAGGTGAAGCATATTGTGGCCTTAAGGAACACAGAGCACCTATTGAACTTGGCAAAGCAGAAGAAATCAAATCAGGTTCTAAGGTTATGCTTTTTGCATATGGCTCTATGGTTAAGAAGGCTGAAGAGGTTGCAGAGCTTCTTTCAAAGCAAGGAATTGATGCTGGAATTTGCAATGCCAGATTTGCAAAGCCTTTAGATGAGAACTATTTAAATAGTATCAAGAGCCAGTATGATGTGATTGTTACTATGGAAGAAAATGTTCTTGCAGGTGGCTTTGGTGAGCAGGTTCAGGCATTTTTATCAGATAATGAATACAAAGGAAAAGTGCTTAAGGTTGCAGTTCCTAACGAATTTGTTAGACATGGCAGTGTTACACTTTTATTTAAAGAACTTAAGATGGATGCAGAATCCATTACGGAAAGAATTTTAAAAGCATTAGGAAAGTAATATGAAAGAAAGACTTGATGTAGTTTTAGTAGATAGAGGGTTTGCACCTTCTAGAGAAAAAGCAAAAACAATGATAATGGAAGGCAATGTCTTTGTAAAAGGCAACAGAGAGGACAAAGCCGGAACCAAAATCGATGTAGATGCTGATATTGAAATCCACGGACAGCAGCTTAAATATGTTAGCCGTGGTGGCCTTAAGCTTGAAAAGGCAATGACACATTTTGGCATTACTCTTGATGGAAAGGTCTGTATGGATATCGGTGCATCAACAGGTGGATTTACTGATTGTATGCTTCAAAACGGAGCAATCAAGGTATTTTCTGTAGACGTTGGATATGGCCAGTTCGCATGGAAGCTTCGCCAGGATCCAAGAGTTGTTTGCATGGAAAAGACAAACATTAGATATGTCACACCAGAGGATATTGGAGAAGCTTTAGATTTTGCCTCTGTTGATGTTTCTTTTATTAGTCTTACAAAGGTTTTAGGTCCAGCAAAGGCATTACTTGCGGATGACGCAGAAATGGTTTGTCTCATCAAGCCTCAGTTCGAAGCTGGAAGAGAAAAGGTTGGTAAGAAGGGTGTAGTAAGAGACCCTGCAGTACATGAAGAAGTTATTAATACCATAATTGATTTTGTTACAGAAATTGGTTTTTATGTTCTTCATCTTGAATACTCACCAATCAAGGGACCAGAAGGAAATATTGAATATCTTATTCATATTGCTACACAGGAAAAACAGGGGGAAGCAATTGATGTAGCTGCTACTGTAAAGGCGGCTCATGACAGCTTAGACAAATAATGAAAAAGTTTTTAATTGTTGCAAGGTCTTTTAGCGATTTACATGAAAAATATATAAACATTATCAGAGATTATATATCTAGCCATGGAGGTATGTGCATTCTTGATCTAGACACATGCCCAGACAGCTCTGAAAATCAGGTTACAGTTGGAGATGATATTGAATGCATCATTACTGTAGGTGGTGATGGAACTGTGGTTAGAGTGGCTCAGAATGTTAATAACAGAAAGGTACCAATAGTAGGACTGAACTGCGGTCATTTAGGCTACCTATGCGATATGACAGTAGATAATGTTGAACATTGTCTTAATCAGCTACTTAGTGACAATTACAAAATAGATGAAAGAATGATGCTTGAGGGTGATTTATCAGGTGATGAGAAAAATCATTTCAAGGCATTAAATGATATAGTGGTGGCATCTGATGCTGCTGGATTATATGTTTTAAATATTACTGTAAAAGTAAATGGAATTCAGCTGTATTCGCATAATTGTGATGGATTGATAGTATCAACACCTACTGGTTCTACAGCTTACAATCTTTCGGCTAATGGACCAATTGTTAGTCCTCATGCAGATTGTATCATCCTTACTCCGATTAACCCTCATACCCTTAATTCAAGAAGCATAATTTTAGCTTCAACAGATGAGGTTGAGGTTTCTATTGAAGCACGTCACGAAGAGGATGAACCAGTTGCCAACATTATTTATGATGGCACACTTAGACAAAAGCTATACAAAAAGCAGGTTTTGAAAATATATAAATCTAAATCAACTTCACATATGGTTATGTTGGAAAATGTCAATTTTCTTGAGCGAATTAGAGCACGAATGCAGGAGATTTAAATGAAGATTGAAAGACAAGCTAAGATACTAGAATTGATTGTTAAAAATGAAATAGGTACACAGGAGGAGCTTACTGCTAAGCTTGAAGAAGCTGGCTTTAACGCTACTCAGGCTACTATTTCTAGAGATATTCGTGAAATGAAGCTTACAAAAATAGCTGATAGTGCAGGTAAGCTTCGTTATGTAGCCTATAGGTCTACAGACGATGATATGAATGAAAAATATATCCGCATTTTCCTTGATGGATTTATATCTATGGATAATGCTGGTAATATATTGGTTGTAAAGACAGTTTCTGGAATGGCTATGGCTGTAGCAGCAGCTTTAGATCATATGGATTTTCCAGAAATTGTTGGTTCTATTGCAGGTGATGATACTATTATGTGTGCCATCCGAAGCTTAGACGATACCGTTTCTTTAATGGGGAAATTAAAGAAGCTTATAGAAAAAAGGTAAGTGCAAGTATCCTTTTATTTTGGTAAGTTGGGCGGAAAAGGAGAATAAAATGCTAGCAAGTTTGCACGTAAAAAACTTAGCCCTTATTGATGAAGAGGAGATAGTGTTTTCACATGGGCTTAACATCCTATCTGGTGAGACTGGAGCGGGTAAATCAATTATTTTGGGAGCTTTACACTTAAGTCTTGGGGATAAGGCATCAAAGGATTTTTTGAGAGATGCTGATTCAGAGGCTTTTGTCGAAGCAGTTTATTTAGTTAATGATGAGGCTACCAAGGAAGCACTAAGAGCCCTTGATGTTGAGCCATATGATGATGAAGTGATTATGAGTCGCCGCATCACTGACACTAGAAGTGTTGGTAAAATCAATGGCGAGCAGGTTCCTGCAGCTAAGATGAAGGAGGTAGGTGCATTACTTCTTGATATCTATGGTCAAAAGGAGCATCAGTCATTGCTAAATACTAAAAAGCATATGGAGCTTCTTGATGAGTTTGCTAAAGCAGAAATAGGAGATTTAAAGACTCAGATTGCTTCAAGCTACAAGGAATATAAAGCTCTTATGGCTGAACTTGACGAGGCGAAGCAAAGTGATGTTTCCAAGGAACGTGAAATCATCTTACTGGAGCATGAAATAGGCGAAATAGAGGCAGCTGGTTTAAAGGTTGGAGAAGATGAGGAATTAGAGGAAGAATACAAACGACTTTCTAATTTCAGTAGAACGATGGAATATTTTGGAAGAGCCCACGAAGCAATGGCTGGGGATGGAGGCGTATCAGATGCCATCAGTTCTGCAATATCTGATATACGATATATAGAGGGCATTGATGAAAGAGCTTCTGAGTTTTTATCGATGTTAAATGACGCCGATAGTATCATTTCTGATTTTAACAGAGAACTATCTAGCTATATGTCAGATGTATCTTTTGATGCTGAAAGATTTAATGAGGTGGAGGTTCGCCTTAACGAAATTAATCGATTAAAAGACAAATATGGTTCTACTATTGAGCTTATTTTAGAGGAACTTGATAAACGCCTTGAAAAGAAAAAGAAATACGAATCATTTGACGAGTATTTATCAGAGCTTAAGGCTAAGGTAGATAAAGCCACAAAGGAATTAGATGCATTATGCCAAAAGCTTTCTGATATTAGAAAGAAAAAGGCGAAGGAATTATCCGAGAAAATGAAGGAAGCTATGAGTGACTTGAACTTCCTTAACAGCGAATTTGATGTTGAGCTTAGAAAACTAGACCATTATACAGCCGAGGGCTTTGATGATGGAGAGTTTGTAATTTGTACAAATCCAGGAGAACCACTTAGACCTCTTAAGGATATAGCATCAGGTGGTGAAATGAGCCGTATCATGCTTGCTATAAAAACAGTTCTTGCATCACGTGGTGGCATTGATACACTTATTTTTGATGAGATAGATGCAGGTATTTCTGGTAGAACAGCTCAGGCTGTTTCTGAAAAGCTATCAACTGTTGCAGGCAGTCATCAGGTTATTTGTATTACACATTTACCACAGATTGCAGCTATGGCAGATACTCATTTCTTAATAGAAAAGAGTGTAGAAAATGGTCATACAATCTCTGGAATTAAAAAGCTCTACAATGATGAAACTGTCGATGAGCTTGCAAGAATGCTTGGTGGTAGTGTCATCACTGAAGCTGTAATGAATAATGCAAAAGAGATGCTAGAGTTGGCAAAGACATACAAAAATCAATCTTGACAAAAAATATAACGTTTAGTATATTAGAATCCGCATTACAAGTGCGGGTTCTTTTTTTATCGTTTTTTAAATCCATTTTCATACATAATATAATAAATGGCAAATGAACAATTTAATAAAGTAAAGGACTATATAGTTTACAAGGTAGTTAATCACGATAGCAACATTAAGCTTCTAGCAGGTGTTCCACATGTAAATTATTTGGATTTGGCTATTATTTTTTACAGGATGATGCCAGAGACTGTAGATTTGGACGAAAAGGAAGTAGTTCTTATTGGAAATGAAGAATTGTTTTTATGGGATGTTACTGTAGAAGATTTGATGAATGCTGCTGGAACTAATACATCTAGAATTTTAGGAGTGAAGATTAGGGGCATTTTATCTACCATTGCAGAATATATGGATGATATTTCGATGCTTGAAATAGCAGAGGAGGAAGAAAAATATGTTCCTTTATATGTTGTTTCAAACAAATATAGCTATAATGGCGCTTCGGTTATTTTATATAAGGATTTGTTGAAAGCTATAGCTGCTAAGCTAAAATCTGATATATATATCATACCTAGTTCAATTCACGAGGTTATTGTTGTTAAATCAATAAAAGACTGTGAGATAGATACTGCCGGCCTCAAGGAATTGATAGCTCATATTAATGATACAAGCCTTCCAGAGAGCGAAGTATTATCTAACAGCCTTTATTTTTATTCAAGGGATACAAATGTATTAAGCTTTGCTTAATTAGTATGCCTTAAGTTTTTTCCATAGTGTGGTGGTGTAATCTAATGTTTTGTCATCGTAGGCACTGTACAAATCACAGCGGGAAAGTGTTTCCTTTGTAGGGAAAACAGTTTCATCGGCTAGTGTTTCAGCATCCTCGTTTGCGGCAACAGTTAGATTAGGGGTAGCATACCAAACATATTCAAAGTTTTCGGTTGCTGCCTCTTCCTCACACATGAAATCAATCCATTTCATTGCAGCATCGTAATGCTTGCAGGTGCGCGGTACAAACCAGGAATCAATCCAAAGATTGCCACCTTCCTTAGGAACTGTGTAAGCTAACTTATCGTTGTATTCCATACCCATTGCAGCTTCACCAGAGTAGCAGACAGCCATTGCTGCATCTTCTGATACCATACATTCGTATGTTTCATCCATAAGATATGCATATACATATTTCTTTTCATCACAAAGCATATCAAATGCTTCGTCTAATTCCTTAGTATTTGCTGTGTTAATATCATAACCAAGCATTTTTAGTGGAACCATAAATGCATCTCTTTGAGAATTAATCATAACGATTTGATTCTTGTAAGCTGGGTCCCACAGACAATTCCATGAGCTAACAGTTTCTTCATCTACCTTTTCAGTGTTGTAGAGGATCCCAACTGTGCCGTAAAAATATGGAACGGTATATTTGTGGTTAGGATCGAAAGTTTCTGATGCTTCGATTATGGTTGGATCGATATTCTTATAATTAGTAAGAGAGTTGTAATCGATAGGGATTAATTCACCCTCTTTTCTAAGAGTTTCAACCATATAATCTGAAGTACATACAACATCATAATTGATTGAACCCGCTTTATATTTAGCATACATATCTTCAACAGATTCGTATTCCTCGTATTTAACAGTAATACCAGTTTCCTGCTGAAAACGTTTTAAAACATCTGCTTCGATATATTTTCCGTAATTTAAAACAACAAGTGTATCAGCACTTTCGGCGTCGTTTCCACAGGCTGTAAATGAAAAGCAGCTTGTAAGAATGAGGCAAGTCATACTGATAAAAGTTATAAATTTCTTTTTCATTAGAGTGCAACCTCCTTTTTACTTATACTTTTAAAGTTAGTTGCAATAAGCATTAAAAAGGCCAGCAAGAATAATAGAGTAGAGAGAGCGTAAAGCTCAGGCTGTATACCTTTTCTAAGCTCTGTATAAAGCATAGTTGAAAGTGTGTTTACACCAGCGCCCTTTGTGAAGTAGGTGATGGTGAAGTCATCTAATGACATAGTAAACGCCATCAAAAATCCGGATAATACACCAGGAAAAATCTCAGGCCATGTAACCTTATAAAATGCGTACCAAGGTGTGGCTCCTAAATCTAATGCAGCTTCAAGGCAGGCATCGGACATAGACTGAAGTCTAGGTAATACATTAAATATTACGTAAGGTACTGAAAATGCTATATGTGCAAGTACAACAGAAAACTCTCCAAGTGATGTAAATCTTGTAAACAAAAGCATTAATGAGATACCTGTTACTATATCTGCATTTAAAAGAGGTATGTTTGTTGCGCCGAGCATAATAGCTGCGTGACGTTTCTTCATACGATTGATACCAATGGCTGCAGATGTACCAAGTATTGTAGCTAAGATACTAGATGATAATGTGATGCGAAGGGTAGTCCAAAGCGCATCCATAATAGTATCGTTGCTAGGCAAGTTAAAATACCACTGTAAAGTGAATCCGCCCCAAACAGTACGAGACATAGAATTATTAAAGGATAAAACTATAAGTACCAAAATAGGAGCATATAAAAATAAAAATATTAATCCAAGATAAGCGTAAGAGGTACCCTTTTTGATTTTTGTCATAGTAGCATACCTCCGTTCTCAGAATCATCAACCTTATTCATAATGCTCATTGATGCAAGAACAAAGAGCATAAGGATGATAGAAAGGCCAGAGCCTAAGTTCCAGTTTCTTGCAAGAGTAAATTCCTGCTCGATAACATTTCCGATTAATAATACCTTTCCACCACCAAGTAGGTTTGAAACTACGAAGGATGAAAGGGCAGGAACAAATACCATGATTACTCCCGAAAGAATGCCATCCTTTGAAAGTGGAATAGTAATCTTAATAAATGTGTTAAGCCAGCTTGAACCTAAGTCGGAAGCAGCTTCTATTACTTCGTCATTAATCTTTGATAACGAATTATAAATTGGCAAAATCATATATGGCAAAAAGTCGTATACCATACCAAGAATTACAGCAAACTTTGTATAGAGAATATGGATTGTTGGAAGTCCAACTGCTGAAAGAATGCTGTTTAGTATTCCGTTATTGGAAAGAATATTTTGCCACGCAAGGATTCTAAGCATAAAATTCATCCACATAGGAAGGATGAAAAGAAATACGATGAATCCTTTGTTAGTGATTTTCAGATTGTGAAGAATCAAAGCAACTGGATAAGCCATTATTAGGCAGATGACAGTTGTAATGAAGGCAACCTGAATAGACAATCCAAGTGATTTAAGATGGATTGGATCTGCAATAGCCAGCAAATTGGAAAGTGTAAAGCTTCCATCTCCAGTATTAATTGCGTAGCCCAGGATGTAAAACAAAGGTAAGATGGTGCATATTAATACCCATATAGCATAGGGAGCAGCAAGGAAGCTTGTGCGAAACCTATTAATCATCCTCCTTCATTACCTCCTCGTCCTCAGATTCAGGTTTATTCATAATCTGGATGTTGAATGGAATGACATTCAATGATACATTCTGGCCAACTTCGAAATATTTTGTTGTATGTACTAGCCATTCATAGCCGCCACACTGAACATCTAATTCGTAGTGAACACCCTTAAACAGACAATCAGTAATAACGCCGTCCATAATACCTTTGCCAGGTGCATCAAGTTCAACATCCTCAGGTCGAATAACAACATCGACAGGCTTCATTGTGCCAAAGCCCTTATCTACGCAAGGAACCTGAACACCAAGGAAAGAAACTAGTTCATCCTTGATCATGATACCTTCAATAATGTTACTTTCTCCGATAAAATCGGCAACGAAGGCGTTTTCTGGTTCGTTATAGATATCCTCAGGAGTGCCTATCTGCTGAATGTAGCCCTGGTTCATAACTACGATTGTGTCAGACATGGTAAGAGCTTCTTCCTGATCATGTGTTACATATATAAAGGTGATACCAAGCTCCTGCTTGATTTTCATAAGCTCATATTGCATGCTCTGTCTGAGCTTTAAATCAAGGGCTCCAAGTGGTTCGTCTAAAAGAAGTACCTTTGGCTCGTTAACAATAGCTCTTGCGATAGCAATTCGCTGCTGCTGACCACCTGATAGTGAATTGATAGAACGATTTTCAAAACCATCAAGGTTTACAAGCTTAAGAGCGTACTTAATCTTGTCAGAAATATAGTCCTTTGATTTCTTTTGGATTTTTAATCCAAATGCAATGTTTTCCTCGATAGTCATATGAGGGAAGAGGGCATATTTTTGGAAAACTGTGTTGATTGGGCGAAGATTAGCAGGCAATGCTGTAATGTCATTGCCGTTAAGATAAATCTTACCTGAATCAGGCTTTTCAAAGCCCCCTAAAAGACGTAGTGTAGTTGTTTTTCCACAGCCAGAAGGACCAAGTAAGGTAACAAAAGAGTTTTCCTTAACAGATAGGTCTAGTTCGTCAAGAACAAGCTGTTTTCCGTAGCTTTTTGATACGTGGTCGTATTGAATAAATTCCAACGTGGTATCCTCCATAAAACTTAATTATACATATATACAAAAAGAGCTCCGAATCAGACTCGAACTGACGACCCCCTCATTACGAGTGAGGTGCTCTACCAACTGAGCTATCGGAGCGAATTGCTTGTAAAAAAGGGCTCTATTATTTTCTATAACACCAGGAAAAATTTTAATATATAAAGGGAAAAAAATCAATTATATTGTTGAGAAAAACAGAGGGTTTTATTATAATGACTCTTGTACAAATTTAAACATTTATTTAGGAGATATATATAATGGAAGCTAAGAAGAAAAACGTACCATCAGTGGATTTTAAACATTTCTTTTCAAGAGATAATTTACCTCTTCTATGTTTGATATTTTTAGGTGTATTTGCAGTGGTTGCAATACTTGTTTCTATTTTGGCATTTTCAATCAATCCAGTTATTGCTTGTGTAATGGTTATTTTAGAGGCAGCACTTGCGGCTACACTTAATCGAATTCCACTTTGGATTCATGGTCTTGTGTTTATAGCACAGATAGTTTGTGGAATTATGGCTTCACAGGTTCCATTTATGCTATTCATGGCGTTTATTTATGTTTTTGCAACAGTATTTTTATACGTATGGGCTAATAGATAATGAATAAAGTTAATTATCAAAAGGAATTAGATAATTTAATAGCAAGCTTAACCAAAGAAGGCCAAGTGCCTTCTTTATTATTACATAGTTGCTGTGCACCATGTAGCAGCTACTGTATTGAATATCTTAGTCAGTTTTTTAATGTAACTGTATTTTATTACAATCCAAACATTTATCCTGATGAAGAATATTATCATAGGGTTAAAGAGCAGCAGCGCTTTATATCACAGTTTCCTACTAAGCATCCAGTTAAGTTTATAGAAGGGGACTATGATAAGGATAGCTTCTATGCCATCGCAAAGGGGCTTGAGAAGGAGCCGGAGAAGGGCAGAAGATGTCACAAATGCTACGACCTTAGACTTAGAAGAACTGCTACAGTTGCTAAAGAATTAGGCTTTGACTATTTTACAACAACACTTACTATTTCCCCTATGAAGGATTCACAGGTCCTTAATGAAATAGGAATCAATATAGGAAAAGAGCTAGGCGTAAATTGGTTGCCTAGTGATTTCAAAAAGAAGGAAGGCTATAAGAGAAGTACAGAGATTTCAAAGGAATATGATATGTACAGGCAGGATTATTGTGGTTGCGTGTATTCATATAATGAGAGACAAATGTTAAAGGCACAAAATACGGAGGATTAGTTATGGCACAGTTGTGGGGTGGAAGATTCACCAAGTCTACAGATCAGATGGTTTATGATTTCAATGCATCAATTAGCTTTGATAAAAAGCTCTTTGCTCAGGACTTACGTGGAAGTAGAGCGCACGTTACCATGTTGGCTTCAGTTGGCGTTATTACTGATAAAGAGCGTGATGAGATTTTGTCAGGCCTTCAGAGTATTGAGGAGGATGTTAAATCCGGTAAGCTTGTAATTACATCTGAGTACGAGGATATACACAGCTTTGTAGAAGCTAATCTCATAGATAGAATAGGGGATGCTGGCAAGAAGCTTCACACAGGGCGTAGCCGAAATGATCAGGTGGCTCTTGATATGAGGCTTTACACTAGAGATGAAGTAGATAATACATCTAATCTTTTAGTTCATTTATTAGGTACCATTCTTTCTATTATGGAAGAAAATATTGATACTATAATGCCAGGCTTTACTCATCTTCAGAAGGCACAGCCTATTACACTTGCTCATCATATGGGCGCGTACTTTGAAATGTTTAAAAGAGATGTGTTACGTCTCCACGATATTCATGTTCGCATGAACTATTGTCCTTTAGGCTCTGGAGCTTTGGCTGGCACCACATATCCTTTGGATAGAATGAAGACAGCTGAGCTTTTGGATTTTGATGGCCCAACCTTAAATTCTATGGACGGTGTTTCTGACAGAGACTATCTTATAGAGTTTCTTTCAGCACTTGCGACTATCCAAATGCATTTATCACGTTTTTCAGAGGAAGTTATTATCTGGAATAGTAATGAATACAGATTTGTTGAGATTGATGACGCCTATTCAACAGGGTCTTCCATTATGCCACAAAAGAAAAACCCTGATATTGCAGAGCTTGTAAGAGGAAAGACAGGCCGCGTATATGGTGCGCTTATGTCGCTTCTTACTACAATGAAGGGCATTCCTCTTGCTTATAATAAGGATATGCAGGAAGATAAGGAACAGGCTTTTGATGCCATTGAAACTGTTCAAAATTGTATTACTCTTTTTGATGGTATGCTTTCTACAATGACATTTAATAAGGATGTCATGTCTGAAAGTGCTAAAAAAGGATTCACAAACGCTACAGATGCTGCTGATTATTTGGTAAATCATGGAGTGCCATTTAGAGATGCCCATGGTATCATTGGTCAGGTAGTTCTTTATTGTATCAAAAAAGGCATTAGTATAGATGATATGACTTTAGATGAACTAAAGGCTATTTCACCTGCCTTTGAAGAGGATATCTTTGATGCAATTTCAATGGAAACATGCGTAAATAAGAGACTTACAGTAGGAGCTCCAGGACATGACGCAATGGAAAGCGAAATAGCAAATAGCAAAAAGTTTCTTGAATTGTGGTCTAAATAGTCAAAAACAACTTGCATTTTTTAGTCAGTTTGATTATAATGCATTTTAACGACGGACAAATGTCCGTGACAGAAAAACATTTACTTAAAATATAAAGGAGAAGTTTGAAATGAGTGAGAAATTGAGAGTCGGTATTCTTGGTGGAACTGGTATGGTTGGTCAGAGATTTATTTCTCTACTTGAAAATCATCCTTGGTTTGAGGTTACAACTATTGCAGCCAGCCCTCGTTCTGCTGGACAAAGATATGAGGATGCCGTAGAAGGTAGATGGAAGATGGATACTCCTATTCCTAAAGCTGTAAAGAATATCATCGTAAAGAATGTTAATGAAGTTGAGGAAGTTGCAAAGGAAGTTGATTTTGTTTTCTCAGCAGTAGACATGTCAAAGGATGAGATTAAGGCAATAGAAGAAGCTTATGCTAAGACAGAGACTCCTGTTGTTTCAAACAACTCTGCACATAGATGGACACCTGATGTACCAATGGTAGTTCCAGAAATCAATCCACAGCATATGGAGGTTATTGAGTTCCAGAAGAAGAGACTTGGCACAACAAGAGGCTTTGTTGCAGTTAAGCCTAACTGCTCAATTCAGTCTTATGCACCAGTTCTTACTGCTTGGAAGGAATTTGAACCATACGAGGTTGTTGTTACAACATATCAGGCTATCTCAGGTGCAGGTAAGACATTTAAGGATTGGCCAGAAATGGAAGGAAACATCATTCCATTTATCTCAGGTGAGGAGGAGAAGTCTGAGAAGGAGCCACTTAGAATCTGGGGTAAGATTGAAAATGGCGTAATTGTACCAGCTGATGATGTAAAAATCACTAGCCAATGTATCCGTGTTCCAGTTCTTAATGGACATACAGCAGCTGTTTTTGTTAAGTTTAGAAAGGCTCCTACAAAGCAGCAGCTTATCGACGCTATTAACAACTTCTCTGGCGTTCCACAGGAATTAAAGCTCCCTAGTGCACCAAAGCAGTTTATCCGTTATATGGAAGAGGATAATCGCCCACAGGTTGCATTAGATGTTGACTATGAAAACGGAATGGGTATTTCTGTTGGACGTATTCGTGAAGATAGTATTTACGACTGGAAGTTCGTTGGACTTTCACACAACACTGTTCGTGGTGCTGCTGGTGGTGCAGTTTTATGCGCAGAATTATTAAAGGCACAGGGCTATATTACAGCGAAATAGTTAGAAGAATAATGATTCCGTATCCAAATTTATTGGATACGGAATTTTTTTTATTAAATTTAAATAAAATACTTTTTTAGTGTAGTCTGCTAAAGTAAAGTGTGTTATTATATTACTCGAATTAGTATTATAAGGTATTATAATAGGGAGAAAAGATTATGACACACACAACTGAATTAAAAAAATTGGAAGCCATCTACCAATCTTCAAATAATAATTTTGTATTGGTATATGGCAGAAAAGGCTGTGATAAAGAAGGACTTTTAGATGAATTTACTACTGGTAAATCCTATTTTTATTATAGAAGTCGTCAGTGTTCTGATGCTAAACAGCTTCATTATTTGAATCAGCAAATATCTGAAACATATGATATGAATGCTTCAGATGTAAGCTTTGAAGATTCATTTAAAAAGTTTAGATCAAAGGATGGTTCTAAGCTTATTTTTATAATCGATGAGGCTCAGTATGCAATTAAAAAGACTAATGACTTATTTGAAAGTTTAGTATCTCTTAAGAATAAAAAGCTATACCCAGGCAAGGTTATGATTGTTTTAGTTAGTTCATCTATTGTATGGGGAAAAAATACATTAAATGAAATAATACCTAATGCAAATAATGTTATTGATGAGTCAATAAAGCTTGAAAATCATTCGTTCCTAGATGTAGTAAGAGCTTTTCCTAGCTATAGTGTAGCTCAGTGTGTAAGTACCTATGGAATCATTGGTGGGGTTTCAGAATACTTAGATAGATGGAATGGTAAGAAGTCTATAAAGGCTAATGTGTGTGAAAATATTTTATCCCCTAGTGGATTTTTATATTCTGAGGCTGAAGGATATATTTCTTCAGAATTAAGAGAGCTTTCGTGCTACGATACAATATTGGGCTCTATTGCATCAGGTAATGAAAAGCTTAATGATTTATTTGAGGATACAGGATATTCAAGAGCAAAAATATCTGTATACATGAAAAACTTAGCAGAATTTGATGTAATTGATAAGATTATATCCTTTGAAACGGGCGGATGGGACAATACAAAAAAAGGTATTTATAGAATTGTAGACCCTTATATTAATTTCTGGTTTACATTTATTTACCCTCATTTGTCTGAGCTTGTTTCATATACTCCTGAAAGATTTTATGATACATTTATCGAACCAAAGCTGGATGAATATCTTCAGAATTATTTTGTTAATGTTTGTAGTGAATATTTGCACCTTCTTAATATGGTAGGTCAGCTTCCTATTAAGTTAACTAAGATTGGTACATGGCTTGGTAAAGAAGGAACAATAGATGTTATTGGTCAAAGCAATAACAGAGAAAATGTTGTTGGCATTTGCAATTGGAAAGAAAAGACTATGGCATATGATTCATATGAAAAGCTTCTTGAATCAATGAAGCAGGCAAGAATTACTGCTAATACCATATTCCTATTTTCTGCTACCAGATTTGACAATAAGCTTATCGAATTATCAAAAGAAAATAAATCTATTGTTCTGGTAGACATGACAGAGTTGTAATTGATATAATTAAATAGTTGATAAAAGCGTAAAGCCTTTGCAATAATCTGCAAAGGCTTTGAATTTTATTAAATATAAAATTAATTTTAGGGAGTTTAGTGATTTGGGAAAGAGTTTGATTATCACAGAGAAACCATCTGTTGCAAGAGATTTTGCAAGAGTTCTTAAGGTATCAGGAAATCAAAATGGTTTTATTGAGAATAACGAATATGTTATTAGCTGGTGCTACGGTCATTTGGTTCAGATGGTTTATCCTGAAGAATACGATATTAAATACAAAAACTGGAATCTAGAGGATTTACCATTTCTTCCTAAAGATTATAAATATGGTGTGGTTGAATCTGCCAAGGATCAGTACAAGGTAGTGAATGGCTTACTTCACAGAGAAGATATTGATACCGTATATTGGGCAGGTGACTCAGGAAAAGAAGGTCAGACAATCGAAGAAAACATACGAAACTATGGCGGCGTTCGTGAAGGAATGACCGAGCTTAGAGTATGGATTGATTCCCAAACTGATGATGAAATCCTTAGGGGTATCAAAGAAGCCAAGCCTATGAGTGACTACGCAAAGCTTGGTGCATCCGGCATTATGCGTACAATAGAAGATTATAGCTTAGGTATTAATTTCTCTAGAGCATTATCTGTTAAATATGGACGCTTAATTAACGATGCAGCTGCCACAACCAGCTATGCAGCTATTGCAATAGGACGAGTTATGACTTGTGTTCTTGGTATGGTTGTTGAGAGAGAGCGAGAAATCAGAAACTTTAATGAAGATCCTTTCTTTAAGGTTTTAGGAAAGTTCTCTGATGTTAATTTCCCTGCTGAATGGAAAGCTGTTAATGGCTCTAAATATTTTGAATCTCCATTATTATATGGCGATAAGGGAAACGGCTTTAAAGAAAAAGTAAGCGCTGAAAAATTAATTGAAGAATTAACAAATAAAAATGCAATAATTGCTGACAAGGATACTGGTATATCAAAGAAAAAGGCTCCGTTATTGTTTAACCTGGCGGAGCTTCAGTCTGAGTGCTCAAAAAGATTTAAAATATCTCCAGCTCAAACTCTTGATATTATTCAGGAATTATATGAAAAGAAATATACTACATATCCACGTACTGATGCCAGGGTTCTTACAACAGCTGTAGCAAAAGAGATTACTAAGAATCTTAATAAGCTCCAGTCATATGGCCCTACATCAAAATACGTGCATGATATTCTTGCTGATAGAAAATATATTGGAATAGAGAAAACTAGTTATACTGATGATAGCAAGGTTACTGACCATTATGCCATTATTCCTACAGGTCAGTGTAATGGAATAGAGAATCTTTCGAGTCTTAGCCAAAAAGTTTATGATTTGATAGTTCGCAGATTTCTCTCTATTTTCTATCCTCCAGCCGAATATAAAAACGTCAAGATAGAAATTAAGATAGAGTCAGAAAGTTTTTTTGCTGGATCTAAATTGTTAGTCAAACCAGGCTACTTAGAAATAGCTGGTTTGCCAAAAAATAAAAATGCGGAAAATACGGATTCTGATGATGAAGAAAACGAAGAGGATGATTTTTCAAAGGAAAAATTTGTCGAATTCGTCGAGTCTTGCAACATTGGTGATGAAATCGATGTAAATGGCTTTGAATTAAAAGAGGGCAAAACATCACCGCCTAAGCGTTATACATCAGGTTCACTTATTCTTGCAATGGAAAACGCTGGTAAGCTTATAGAGGATGAGGAACTTAGAGAACAGATAAAGACAACAGGTATCGGAACTTCTGCAACACGCGGAGAAATTCTTGAAAAGCTTGTTAGAATTGGATACTTGAATCAGAATAACAAAACTCAGGTTATTACTCCAGAAAAGTTGGGAGAAATGATTTATGAGGTTGTCCTTCTTACCACACCAAGTCTTCTTAAACCTGAACAGACTGCAAATTGGGAAAAGGGTCTTGAAGGTATCATTAATGGTACAGTAGAATTTACGGATTATCGTAAAGAGCTTGAAGATTACATACGTACCGAAACAAAAAATATGATAGAGCAGGATTTAACTCAAACCATAGCTCTAAACATAAATCAATTTACAGGAAAAGAATCTAAGGGGTTGGCTACAAGAAAGCCACTTGGAATTAAATGTCCTAAATGTGGTGGTGAATTAACTACTACATCATTTGGATATGGCTGTAGTAACTATACAAATGATGAAATAAATTGTAGATTCAGCGTAGGTACAATAGCTGGTGTAGATCTTCCAGAGGAACAATTTAAAAAACTAATTTTAGAAGGAAAAACAGATTTAATTGAAGGCTTTAAGAGTAAATCAAATAAGCCATTCAAATCTGTTCTTAAACTTGGAAAAAATGAAGACGGCGAATTTAATGTAAGCTTCGATTTTTCCGAAACACCTACTGAATATGTTGATGATTTAACTTGTCCAGTTTGCGGTGGAAGAATTGCAAAAACAGGATATGGATTTGCTTGTGAACATCGTTTCCAGGAAGAAAATCAATGTTATTTCTCAGTTGGCGAGATAGCAGGAAGAAAGCTATCAGAGGATGAGCTTAGAAAGCTTTTAACTGATGGCATAACAGATGTTTTAGCTGGTTTCAAATCAAAGACTAATCAAAAGTTTAACGCTAAGATTCAATTAAAGGAAAACGAAGAAGGTAAAAAGGTGTTAAGCTTTAACTTTGATGGAATTGAAGCTGAAAAGCTTGAGGGCTGTAAATGCCCAGATTGTGGTGGCGATATCTTAATTCGCCCTAGTGGCTTTGGTTGTGCTAACTTTAGCTCAAAGGATGAAAGCTCCTGCAAGTTTTATATAGGAAGAACAATTGCTGGAAAGAATATCACTGGCGGAGTTGTAACAGAACTTCTTTTGAATGGTAAATCAGATACCATTAGAGGATTTAAGGGAAAATCCGGCAAGAAATTTGATGCTAGACTGGTTCTTAAAAAGAACGAAGAGACAAATAGAACAGAAGTTGTTTTTGATTTTGATGATGTAGAGCCTAACTATTTGGCGGATGTTGTTTGCCCAGATTGTGGCAACAAAATTATCAAAACAAATTTCGGCTTTGCATGCGAAAAATATTTTGATAAAGAAAATAAATGTAATTTTGTTATTGGCGAGATTGCTTCTAAAAAGATTGCAGATGCTGATGTAAAAGAATTATTAACTGAAGGAAAAACTAAAACCATCCGTGGCTTCAAAGGGAAGTCAGGTAAGAAATTCGATGCATGTCTTATTCTTAAGAAGGATGAGGAAACAGGACGAAATGAAATAGCATTTGATTTTGACAATGTAGAAGCAAAGGACATAAAAGATGTTGTTTGTCCTCTTTGCGGTGGCAAGATTGTTGTTACCCCATTTGGATATGGATGCAGCAACTACAAAAAAGACGATCCTGATAATTCCTGTGGCTTTAACATAGGTCAGGTTGCTGGTGTTAAGCTTAAAGAAGCACAGGTCAAGGAATTGTTAAAGGAAGGTATAACATCTACAATATCTGGCTTTAAATCAAAGAAGGGCACAAAATTTGATGCAAAACTGGCCCTTAATAAGGATGAAACTGGAAAGGTTACTGGTATTAAGTTCGTTTTCGAGGATGATGAAAAAGTGCTTCCTGGTTTGAAATGTCCAAAATGTGGTGAGCCAATAATAAAGAATCATTTTGGCTATCATTGTAAAAATAACGTAAGGGATAATGTAGACAGCTGCAGCTTCTATGTAGGCAAGATTGCAGGCGTTGATATACCAGAGGATCAATTCATTAAATTGATTAACGAAAAGAAAACTGATGTTATCACTGGATTTTTAAGCAAAAAAGGTTTATTCTTTGATGCGAGAATAAAGCTCAATGATGAATTCAGAACAGAATTCGAATTTGAAAACTATAATGGCTAACAATAATGCATGATAGGAGTATAAATATGGAACAGTGCAAAATTAAATCTATGTATAATTTAGATGAAACTATCGCAAAGGATTTATTCGAAGGTAAGGAATATCCTTGGGAGGTTCTTCCAGAGATTTCTGATTTTATTAAGAAGCTTGGACCTACTCTTGATCCAGAAAAGTATGAAAAGAGGGGCGAAGATATTTGGGTAGCTAAATCTGCTACAGTTTTCGATTCGGCATATCTTCACGGCCCACTTATCATCGATGAGGATGCAGAGGTTAGACAGTGTGCTTTTGTTAGAGGCTCTGCAATTGTTGGTAAGAACTGTGTAGTTGGTAACTCTACTGAGCTTAAAAACGTAGTTCTTTTCAATAATGTTCAGGTTCCACATTACAATTATGTTGGAGATTCTGTTTTAGGCTATAAGTCACATATGGGTGCTGGTTCTATTACATCTAACGTAAAGCAGGATAAGACACTTGTTGTTGTAAAATCTCGTGATGGTGAGAAAATTGAAACAGGATTAAAGAAATTTGGCGCTATGCTTGGCGACAACGTAGAGGTAGGTTGTAACTCAGTACTTAATCCTGGTACTGTAGTTTGTCCTCGTTCAAATGTATATCCTCTTTCTCCAGTTCGTGGAGTAGTAGAGGCTGACAGCATTTTCAAGAGCCAGGATAACATTGTTAAGAAAAATTAATAAATTTAAGATTTTTTAGGACTCATTCTTTATAGGATGAGTCCTTTTTGGTAAAATAAAAAAAGATTATTTTATTAGGGAGGCGAAAATATGGGATTAATACAAGCATTTAAAGGTTCGGTTTCTGGCGAACTTGCAAATCAGTGGAAGGAACTTTTTGTCTCAGATTCCATGTCTGCTGATACTTTAGTTAAAAGAGCAGAACATAAGGTCTCTGGAAGAAGCTCTAACACAAAGGGGGATGCTGATGTAATTACAAAGGGCTCTGCCATAATTGTTAATGAAGGCCAGTGTGCTCTTTTAGTTGATAGTGGAAAGATTATAGATGTGGCAGCTGAAGCTGGCGCTTATGAATGGGAAGAAAACGGCTCAGCATCAATTTTTGCTGGAGATTTCGGAGATATTTTCAAGGAGTTTGGCCGTAGATTTACTTTTGGCGGTGAAAAGCCTGTTCAGCAGAGAGTTTATTTTGTAAACACAAAGGATATTGTTGGACTTAAGTTTGGTACACCTAGCCCAATTCCTTTTAGAATTCTTGATAATAATGTTGGCCTTGATATGGATACAACTCTTAAATGCAACGGAAATTACAGCATGAGAGTTTCTGATCCTACACAGCTATATGTTTCTTTGGCTGGCAACGTTAAAGACGAATATACAATTGAAGATATTCAGGACCAGCTTAGAGCTACATTTATTGCAGCTTTACAGCCAGCTCTTGGAAAGCTTACTAATTTAGGTGTTAGACCTTCTGCAATTCCTAGCTACACTAAGGAAATGTCTGAAGCAATGGGAGAAGAGCTTAATTCAGACTGGACTAATAAGTATGGTCTTGCAATTACATCTGTTCAGATTCTTACAACTGTAATCCCTGATGAAGATGCGGCTACCCTTAAAGAGCTTCAGAAGACTGGTGCATTTAGAAATCAGTCTATGGCAGGTGCAGCATTAATCGGTGCACAGGCAGAGGCTATGAAAAATGCAGCAAGCAATCCTAACGGAGCTATGATGGGCTTTATGGGAATGAATATGGCAATGCAGGCTGGTGGAGCAAACGCTCAGGATTTATTAAATGCTGGAGCAGCTACAACAGGTGCTAATCAGATGGCAGGCGCAGCAAATGGAGGCGCAGCTGCAGGAAATAGATGGTTCTGCCCAAATTGCGGAAATGAAAACTTTGGTAACTTCTGCGTGAACTGTGGAACTAAGAGACCATAACTAGTGAGGTATTAAAATATGGCAACTATGTTTCCATGCCCAAATTGTGGTGGGCAGTTAAGGTTCAATGTTAAAAGTACAAGGCTTATTTGCACATCATGCGGTGAACCTACCAATCCATATACTTACAAACCTACGGATGATATTAATGAGACAGGTGTAAACACTAAGATTTACACCTGTCCTTGTTGTGCTGGCGAAATTCAGCTTATTGATAACGATGGTATGGAGTTTTGTCCATATTGCGGTAATCAGGCTACAATGGAGGAACGCTTTTCTACGGCTGGAGCTCCTAAATACATTATGCCCTTTAATCTGGATAAGGAAGATGCACAGAAGAAATATATAGAAAAAACTGCTAAAATTCATTTTGCTCCAGATGGACTGAAAGATAAGAAGAATGTAGAAAAGCTTGTTGGTTTATATACACCATATTATCTATATGATTATAGTATTTATGACGAGGTAGAGTACACTGGTATTCATCGATATGATTCTGGAAGCTACGAGGTTACTGATTTAGCTAAAATTAAGGTAAAGGTAGACGTGCAGCATTTAAAGGTTCCATTTGATGCTTCAGAAACCTTAGATGATACTATTGCTTCAGAGCTTGAACCATTTCCAATGGGTGATTTAATAGATTTTAATCCGAATTTTTTAGCTGGCTTTTTTGTTGAAAATTCATCTGTCAATCAGGATTTATATTTGGAAGATTCTAGCGATAAAGCCTATGATTATGTTTATAAGAGGGTAGTGGCTAAAGCTGGAGAATATACTCTAAAAGGAGGCCAGGAAAAAGACATAAGGCAGCAAATAGACGGAAAGCTTAGCTATAAAGGCTGCGAAGGAGCTTATCTACCACTATATTTTATGACAACCAGAACTAATGACAGAGTTTCTTATTCCATAATAAATGGAGCTTCTGGCGAAACATATATTGATATGCCTATTGAAAAGAAAAAGATGTTTAATTGGGCTGTCATTGCGTCGCTTGTGATTTTTGTGGCAATGCTTATGCTTAGCTTTATATTTAGCTTTAGTTATGATGTTAAGGGATTGTGCGCATTTGCTTGCTTAATATCATCTATAATCGCCTTCGTCGGGGCTAAAATTGCTAATGAAACCTACAGATTTGATAATCATCTGGATGACAAAGGCTATTATGGTACAGCTGAAAATGCTAAAAAGCATGAGATAAAGGCTAAAAAGAAAAAGACATTTAATACAGAAAATTTAGTTGGAGTACTTATTACAATTGGAATCGCTGTATTAATATTTGCAGTTTTTGATTTTCAGTTTTTATTAATAATTATGTCATTCTTGTTTAGGATATTTTCATTAGTGCTTCCACCTATTATTTATATTGCAAGCGGAGTATTATTAGTGCTTTCCTTCATTAAAATAGGTCATGGAAAAAAGCTTGTAACTTCTTTAGGAGTATTTAGCGCTATAGTTTCATTTGTAATTCATATTATGGACTTGGCAAATGATATTTATTACTACACGGCGCTTATTGTAGTATTTGCAGTTATTCTTATTTCTATAAATGCAATGGTGAATGAGTACAATCGCTTTGCAACTCATCCTTCGCCTCAGTTTGGAAAGAAGGGAGGAAAGTTGGAAAATGCGAAAAATTAGAATTGTGCTTTATGCATTTTTAGCATGCTTATTAATTAGTACAAAAGCCTATGCTGCAGACAAGAACGTTATTATTTATGATGATGCTGAATTACTATCAAGCGATGAATATATTCAACTGGAAAAATATTTGAAAACCTTGGATAGTAGCATTAATTATCTTGTGGTAACAACCTCTTCACATGATTATGGTGACAGCGAGGATGAAATTCTTTATACATATTATGATGAATCCTTTGGTGAAAAATCAGATGGTATTGCATTCATAGTTGATATGTATGATAGAAGAATTCATTTATCTGGCTACGGAGAAATCCAATATAAGATAAAGGATGCAGATTCTATTGATATTACTGATAATGTTTATAGATATGCATCAAAAGGAGACTATTATAATTGTATTTTGCATGTATTTGAACAAGCAGATACATTGGTTCACGAAGGTGCTATTCTTAGACCTATGAGATTTGCTGTAACCTTCTTAGTTTCCATTATATTAGGTTTTTTGTTGGCGTTTTTTGTAGCAATAAAAGATAGAAAAGCACTTATAAAAAATACAGGTGAAATGGAAATGCTACTTGCTGGAGCGTCATTTGTTGGCGGCGCCACAATATATGATTCTAAAAGAGTTTTAAGACATGAATCAAACAGCAGCGGTGGGTTCTCTTCAGGCGGTGGAGGCTCCTTCTCAGGTGGAGGAGGCTTTTCCTCAGGCGGCGGTCACTCTGGTGGCGGTCACAGCTTCTAAGGATTTAGATAATTTTTTAACAAAATCCTAAATAAAGACTTTACTAAATCCACAGAAAGTGAGAAAATGTAATCAATAACGCGCAAGTGCGCTTATTTATCATGTCATTAATGTAGTAGCAATATGTTAATGGTATTTGAACGAAGAAAGGAGTTCTACAATGATTTACACAAAAGAAGTAGAAAACATGTGTCCTGTAGCAAAGGGCGCAAAGCATGAACCAGCTCCTATCCCTGAGGAGGGAAAATGGGTAAACGCTAAGCAGATTACTGACATTAGCGGTTTCACACACGGTGTTGGCTGGTGTGCTCCACAGCAGGGTGCCTGCAAATTATCTTTAAATGTTAAGAATGGTATCATCGAGGAAGCACTTGTTGAGACAATTGGTTGCTCAGGTATGACTCATTCAGCAGCTATGGCAGCTGAGATTCTTCAGGGTAAGACAATCCTTGAGGCTCTCAATACAGACCTTGTTTGCGATGCTATCAACACAGCTATGAGAGAGCTTTTCCTTCAGATCGTTTACGGACGTACACAGTCTGCATTCTCTGATGACGGACTTGCAATCGGTGCTGGTCTCGAGGATCTTGGAAAGGGTCTTCGTTCACAGGTTGGTACAATGTACGCAACAAAGGAAAAGGGTGTTCGTTACCTTGAGATGGCTGAAGGCTATGTAACAGGTATCGCACTTGATGATGATAACGAAGTTATCGGATATCAGTTTGTTTCTCTTGGAAAGATGACAGACTTCATTAAGAAGGGTGATGATCCTAACACAGCATGGGAAAAGGCAAAGGGCCAGTACGGTCGTGTTGACGATGCTGCTAAGATTATCGATCCACGTCAGGAATAAAATAGGAAAGGAGAAACAAAAATGGCTTTATTTGAATCATATGAGAGAAGAATTGATCAGATCAATGCAGTTCTTAATAAGTATGGTATCAGCTCAATTGAAGAAGCTGAGAAAATCACAAAGGACGCAGGTCTTGATGTATACGAGCAGGTAAAGAAGATTCAGCCTATCTGCTTCGAGAACGCTTGCTGGGCTTACACTGTAGGTGCTGCAATCGCTATTAAGAAAAACTGCCGCAAGGCTGCTGATGCAGCTGCAGCAATCGGAGAGGGACTTCAGTCTTTCTGTATTCCAGGTTCTGTTGCTGATCACCGTAAGGTAGGTCTTGGACATGGTAACCTTGGTAAGATGCTCCTTGAGGAGGAGACAGAGTGCTTCTGTTTCTTAGCTGGTCACGAATCATTCGCTGCAGCTGAAGGTGCTATCGGTATCGCTGAGAAGGCTAACAAAGTACGTCAGAAGCCACTTCGCGTTATTCTTAACGGTCTTGGTAAGGACGCTGCTCAGATTATTTCACGTATCAACGGTTTCACATATGTTGAGACAAAGTACGATTACAAGGCAGCTAAGCTTAACATCGTTTCAGAGAAGGCATACTCAAATGGTCTTCGTGCAACAGTTAAGTGCTACGGCGCTGATGATGTTCAGGAAGGTGTTGCTATCATGCACCACGAGAACGTTGGCGTTTCTATCACAGGTAACTCTACAAACCCTACACGTTTCCAGCATCCAGTAGCTGGTACATACAAGAAGGAGTGCGTAGAACTTGGTAAGAAGTACTTCTCAGTTGCTTCAGGTGGTGGTACAGGACGTACACTTCACCCAGATAACATGGCAGCAGGTCCTGCTTCATACGGTATGACAGATACTCTTGGACGTATGCACTCAGATGCTCAGTTCGCTGGTTCATCTTCAGTTCCTGCACACGTTGAGATGATGGGTCTTATCGGTATGGGTAACAACCCAATGGTAGGTGCTACAGTTGCTGTAGCCGTATCAGTTGAGGAAGCTGCTACTGCTGGTAAATTTTAAATAAAATCTAACGAAGTTAGATTTTATTTAAACTGGAGACGCCATCGCGAAGCGATTTTCAAATGGCGTCGACTGTCCTTGTTATATTTAAGAGCTCTTGGTTTATCCAAGGGCTCTTTTTTAGTTCTTAAAATGAGATTAATCAAATGTTTTATTTCATAATAATCCTTAGAATTTGTACATTATTTAAACATTATATGTATTTTTTGTGACACCTCTTAACCAATTAAAACGTATAGGTATATAATTTTTTAAAAGCATTATTAGGCATTAATTTAAATGGAGGTGCGCAATGGGAAGAGAAGAAAGGCAAGAGAAAATAAAACAGAGGCTTGATGAAAATCTTACAGCTGAGCAAAAGGAAAATCTTAAAGCTGTTGGAAAGGTTGTTGAAAATAATAAAGGCAACTTTTTCCAATCAATTTCTTTTCAAAACATAATTGTAAATGTTGTTATACTTGCTGCATTTATAATATATGCAGTGATTTCCAACTCAGCTATGCAAAGCGTAAAGTCACAGGCTTTAAGAGCAAGTGAAAATGAACTTATTTGCGCACAGGAATCGGCTGCATTACGTCAAGATGTAGTTCATATTTCAGCTGAAATTAATCGTACATTAGGACAACTTGAGGCAGGCAAGGAAATGCCAGCTGAAGAATTTGCGGATATGGAAGGTTATATGAATGATATTGGCGCTCATCTTGATTATATGGATGGTAGCATACTGGTTGGAAACCTACCAGATGGGCAGGAGAGAGTTGATAATCTCAGAGCTAGCGCAGAGGCATTAGTTGCTGCAGCTGGTGCTACGGAAAACTTTATAATATCAGGTGATTTTCCGGGAGCAATTGGCTGTGTAACTGGCGATTACGGAGCAAACCTTGTTGCAACAAATGATGCTTTAGATGCTATTGATGAGGGAATTAATTCTCTAAGCGAGGGCTTTAGCGCTTTTTTGGATAGGTACATTGCCCAGGTTTCTGTAAAGGGATATATAGTCATGGCAGTGGTTGTTGTCTTGATTATACTTAGCTTTGTACTTTCATTTGTTAGAATTAATAAGACTATACTTGGTATTTCATATGAATTACAAGCTATCATTAATAATATCAATAAGGGCAAGGGCGATTTAACTGCCCGAATAAACACAAAAACAAAAACAGAGCTTGCACTTATATCTGATTGTATCAATCAGTTCTTAGGAACATTGCAGGGTGTAATCAGAGATGTTAAGGATGGAGCAACAGTTCTTACATCATCTTCAGATAGTGTTATTGTAAAGATTCAAAGTGCTAGTGATAATGTAACAAATACATCTGCAGCCATGGAAGAGCTTGCAGCATCTATGGAAAATGTAGCGACAACCACAGGGGATTTATATGATAGGCTGTCATTAGTAAAAGAGGCTACAGATGCTATTGATGAAGAAGCGAGAGCGGGATCGGAAAAAGCTAATGAAATTAAGGCAGAGGCAGACAGCATTAAACGTGAGGCAAATGCTAAGAAGGAAAACACTGGCACTAAGATGGAAGAGCTTTCGAAGGTTCTTGAGGAGTCTGTTAAGGAGTCTGAGCAGGTTAATCAAATCGGTGATCTTACAAATGAGATTTTGGATATTGCAAGCCAAACCAATTTGCTTGCTTTAAATGCATCTATTGAAGCTGCTAGAGCTGGTGAAGCAGGTAAAGGTTTTGCTGTAGTTGCGGATGAAATAAGCACGTTGGCTGCTAATTCCCGAGATACAGCAGGCAATATTCAGGAAATATCTGCAAAGGTTACTACTGCTGTTAAGACTCTTTCTGACAACGCAGTACAGGTTATTGATTTTATTAATCAGAATGTACTTGCGGATTATGATGCGTTTGTAGATACAGGAGTGAAGTACGAAAATACAGCCACTATGATAGATGAAATGCTGGCTACATTCACAGAAAAGGCCAATAATCTTAACGGTGTTATGGCTGAGATGTCAGATAGAATTGAAAGCATATCTAACTCAGTTAATGAAAGCTCAAATGCTATTGGAATGTCAGCTCAGGCTGCTACAGAGATTGTTGGAGAAATTCAGGGAATCAATGAAGCTATGGATCAGAATAATGATGTTACCAAGCAATTAAATGCAAGTACCCAGAAGTTTGAAATAGTATAATTAAAGCCAAGGACCTCAGTATATTCGCTGAGGTCCTTATTTATTTGCAATGAACGTTTTTGATTATTTGTGATTGAAAATGTACAATATAGTTATAAATAAGATTGGAGATGACAAAAATATGTAAGAAATAACGATTGAAACAAACTCACCGAGATTGTATTATATCTTCTGTTGTTTGAAAAACAGTTTCGAAAGGTTATATTATGTTTAATATTTTAATGCTTGTAGTTTTTTCACTTGTAACTATGTTTTATGCGTTTTATATTGTTAGCCACATTCGTTCAGCAGTAGCTTCTGCAAATATTTCAGATAAAAAAGCGTTAGGAAAATCGTTTTTCGCAATTGGAATCAGCATTGTAACACTTGCAATTCTTTGGTTCCAGGCAGCATTCGTTTATTTCTATCATTAATTATATGCTATTCCCCTTGCCAAGGCTTATATAGGCCTTGGCTTTTTTTGTAGAATACTTTATGATGTATTCGTTTGACTTTATCAATATATAAGTTTATACTTACTTTAACACTTTTAATCACTAAAGTACCGGAGGACATAAAATGAGAAAAGAAATATCCAAGCTTTTAGAAGTTAGAGAGAGCGTAAGAGTAGTTGACGCTACATTGCGTGATGGTGGCCTTGTAAATGATTTTTATTTTACAGATGAGTTTGCTAAGGCTCTTTATCTTACTAATGTAAAGGCTGGAGTTGATTATATGGAAATGGGTTATCGAGCTGACAAGGAGCAGTTCGATGTAGATAAATTTGGCCCATGGAAGTTTTCTTCAGATGATTATATCCGTAAAATCGTAGGTGAGAATGATACTGACCTAAAGATTGCTATTATGGCGGATGTGGGACGTTGTAACTATAAGGAAGATATTCAACCTAAAAATGAGAGTCCAGTAGACCTTATCAGAGTTGCTACATATCTTCACCAGCTTCCTAGTGCTGTTCAGATGATTGAAGATGCTTACAATAAGGGCTATGAAACTACCTGCAACATTATGGCAATCTCAACAGCATCAATGGAAGATATTAAATCAGCACTTAATATTATTTGCCAAACTCCAATATCTTGTATTTATATCGTTGATAGCTATGGTTCATTATATCCTGAGCAGACAGAGCGTATAGCAGATATGTATTACGAGATTGCTTCTAAATATGGCAAAAAGGTTGGTATGCATGCTCATGATAATCAGAAGCTTGCATTCGCAAATACAATTGAGGCTGTTGGTGATAACGTAGATTATTTGGATGCTACATACTGTAGTATGGGACGTGGTGCAGGAAACTGTGCTATGGAATTACTTCTTGGCTTCCTTAAGAATCCTAAGTATAAGGAAAGATATGCTATCAAGTTCGTAGAAGACTACATGCTTCCTTTAAAGGAACAGGGCATTGTATGGGGCTATGACATGCAGTATCTAACAACAGGCCTTTTAAATCAGCACCCAAGAACTGCTATAGAATTTACAAAGCAAGGCAGAAAGGATTATTTTGCTTTCTATCAGGAAATGTTAAATTTAGATTAAATATAAACCATTATAGAGAATCCAATATTACTTTAGCTATATTATCCCAGGTGTGGTTTTTAGCAGCAATGCTATAACCCATCTGGGCTATTTCTTTGAGGGCAGATGGCTCAGAGAGGGCAGCATCAGTTTTAGTAGTTACAGCATCTATATCATCTAATTCATAAAATAAGATGTTTTCTCCATCCTTATACTCCTTTTTTAGCAAAGTGGTAGGGTCTGTTAAGGCAACTGCACCATTTAGCTGGGCTGAAAAAACTCTGTCATGACTGCCAGCTTTAAAATTAGGCATGATATTAGCACATATTTTAGCTTTAGAAAAAACAGTAAAAGTTAGATTGAATGGAATTTCTCTATGTATAGTTGCATGTTTTAAGTCTAATTCTTCCCAAAGTCCACCAAATAAATCCAGTTTATGTTCACATTTATCTAGGGCCTGAATGAGTTTCTTCCTATTTACACAGCGCACATATGTATCAGCCAGATAAAAGGTTTGGGTGTGAAGTGGCAAATCGGAATTAATATAATCATATATTTCATTCTTAGCTAACGCTTCAACTGCATCTTCTATAGTAAGTGTGCTATCTGCTAGCATCATATCTATTAAATCCATTACATTTGAGGCTAGAAAATCTGGCAGCTTTTTTATTGCAGTTTCAATTCTTGTTGGGTCCGTATAGGTGCCAGAAAATAGAATATCGTAAGGCCTATCCTCAAAATCTGTAAAAGATAATTCATCTTTTCCAAAAGCAAGCTCACCTGTCATAGGTGTAACTGTGACAGATTTGATATGAGGGTAGTATTTTAAAATATAATCCTTGTGCTTTGAATCAAGGCAAACTACGTGAAAGTTTTTTAGTTTATTTTTTAGGGAATCGTGATGATATAGTGGATGATCTAGAATTACATCAATGAATGGGGCATCCACATGGTCTAAAAAGAATGAATCATCGTCCATAAGAGCGCGGGGCAGGTCTGAATTAAAATCAATGAGTCCGTCAAAGTGTTTTCCTATAAACTGCTCTAAATCGTCTAAGGCCTGTTCGTCTACTTTGAAATATTCCACATCATGGCCTGATTTCTTAAGGGCATTTCCGAGGGCGTCTCCAAAATACAAATAAGAATTATAACAAACGGTCTTCATTTCAAAAATTAAAAATTTCATAACTTCCCCCTCATGAAACGTTCAAAATTAATTCATAATTATTTTATCATATCTCAAGTTCACTATGGTATACTTTGTGTATTAAAAAAATAAGGGGGAACGTATGATTAAAGCCGCGGCATACAATTGTGAAGCACTACAAAATCCATTCATATTTGATGAAGTATACAACCTCATTAGTCCTCAAAGAAGGGAACACGTAGATGAGGCTAAAACTCTCAAGGGTAAATGTGAAAGACTTGGTGCGGCTCACCTTTTGGAAAAGCTGCTTTGGGAAAATCATATTCAACGCCCTTATGTCTATACAACCACATCTCAGGGAAAACCAATTTTTATCCAACCTAAGAATGTGGATTTTAGCATTTCTCATTCTAATTTTTTCGCTGTAGCTGCAATTTCAGATAAGCCTGTAGGAATTGATGTTGAGCGCATTAGACCTTACGACAAGGATTTAGTAGAACGATTTTTTACTAAATCTGATTTAGAGTACCTTGAATCTTTCAAAAAGCATGAGGTTAATAAAAAATTCACTGAAGTATGGACCTTTAAAGAGGCTACTTGCAAGATGATGGATAGGCCATTGATGCAGGTTTTACAATGGATTGATTTTAGTGAATATTGTGACTGTGAAAAGGGAAAAACAACGTGGACCAAGCAGGGGTTTGAGTTTAGAGATTTTTATATTACCCTTTGCTATGAAGACAAAAGACAACCAATTCAGATGGGGTTATATAATCCATATGATGGAAAATATTACTAACAGCAATAAAAATACAGAACTTTCTTGATATAAAAAAAGTATTGTGATAGAATGCATTATAGTTTCGTACTTCAAAGTGCTAAAGCACATTGGAGAATAAGGTTTTAGGAGAGTAATACTTATGGAATCTAAAAAAGTTCTTTCTATTTTAGTAGAAAACACACCAGGTCTTACAAGCCGTATTTCCGGCTTATTTTCAAGAAGAGGATATAATATCGATAGTTTTTCAGCAGGTGTCACTGCTGATCCTAGATACACTCGTGTCACCATTGTTACACATGGGGATGACATGATCTTGGAGCAGATTGAAAAACAGGTTTCAAAGCTTACAGAGGTTGTTGATCTTAAAGTTTTAAAGCATGGTCAATCTGTTAAGAGAGAACTTATGCTTGTAAAGATTTCTGCAAGAAGCAATGAGCGTCAGGATGTTCTTACTATTGTAGAGATTTTCCATGGTAAGGTTGTCGATGTTACACATGATTCTATGATTCTTGAGCTTACAGGAAACCAGGATAAGCTTGAAGCATTCTTAGATATGCTAGGAGACTATGATATCTTAGAGCTTGCTCGTACAGGTCTTACAGGACTTACACGTGGCTCTGAAGATGTTGTAATCCTTTAAACACATATAAATTTACAATAGGAGGATAAAGGTATGTCACAGGAAGCAAGAATTTTTTATCAGGAAGATTGTAATCTTTCATTATTGAAGGGTAAGACTATAGCTATTATCGGATATGGTAGCCAGGGTCATGCACACGCTCTTAACCTTAAGGAGAGTGGATGTGATGTCATTATTGGTCTCTATGAAGGTTCTAAATCATGGGCTAAGGCTGAAAAGCAGGGCCTTACAGTATATACAGCAGCAGAAGCAGCAAAGAAGGCTGATATCATCATGATTCTTATCAATGATGAGAAGCAGGCTGATATGTACAAGAAAGACATTGAGCCAAATCTTGAGGCTGGAAATATGCTTATGTTTGCTCATGGTTTCAATATTCACTTTGGATGCATCAAGCCACCAGCAGATGTTGATGTTACTATGATTGCACCAAAGGCACCAGGTCATACAGTACGTTCTGAGTATCAGGCAGGCAAAGGTACACCTTGTCTTGTAGCTGTATATCAGGATGCTACAGGTAAGGCTCTTGATCTTGCACTTGCTTATGGTGCTGGTATCGGTGGCGCTCGCGCAGGTATTCTTGAGACAACATTTAGAACAGAGACAGAAACAGACCTCTTTGGTGAGCAGGCTGTTCTTTGTGGTGGCGTTTGTGCTCTTATGCAGGCTGGATTTGAGACACTTGTTGAAGCAGGATATGATCCAAGAAATGCATACTTTGAGTGCATCCATGAGATGAAACTTATCGTTGACCTTATTTATCAGTCAGGCTTTGCTGGAATGAGATATTCTATTTCAAATACAGCAGAATACGGTGATTATGTTACTGGTCCAAAGATTATCACAGAGGATACAAAGAAGGCTATGAAGCAAATCTTAAGTGATATTCAGGATGGTACATTTGCTAAGGAATTCTTACTTGATATGTCTCCAGCAGGACGTCAGGTACATTTCCAAGCTATGAGAAAGCTTGCATCTGAGCATCCATCAGAGAAGGTCGGAGAAGAAATCCGTAAGTTATATTCTTGGAACAACGAAGAAGACAAGTTTATAAACAACTAAGATAATAAAATGAGCCACCCGTAGCTTCCAAGGTTTGAAAGTAACGGGTGGCGTTTTTTATGCGTCACGGAAGTTTTTATTTCGGAAAAATTTATATAAATGGGAGGAGATTTTGATTTCTGTGTAGACATCAGCATATTCTCTAGGTGAATATTCGGTGATGTAGTTAACTGGAAAGGATTTAGTCATTCCTCGTGATCTACATAAATCAACCGCCTTGTTATATGCAATTGCTGCAGTAGCCTCATCATTATATCTTCCTACTATGAAGTCCCCATTTAAATGAATCTTTGCGGCGTAAACAGTTTTTCCCTTTTTGGTTTCTTTATAAACTCCATGATACTTATTTACAACAATGATGTTAGAGTATCGATAATCAGTATCATCACCATTTGCAAAGATATAATCTTTACCTTTTATGCTGTATGGTTTGATGCCATATCGGCCTAAAATGTTGTATTGCATGCCATAATCACTAACAAACATGTGATTACCACGATTTTGGATTTTGTGACTTGAATAGTAAAACAAATCGTCATTATCGAATTTTAAAGCGGTAGATTTATCTAAGTAGTATAAAAAATAGTTTTTCTGAAGATAAATCGGTGTTTTTATATAGATATGATTATCTCTCAAATTAATTAACGTAACGCACTTATCGAAAGACAGATTTTTGATTTTGGATTGACAGTTAAGTATGGAAAGCTTTTTATCTTTCAGAATTACCCAGGCCTCGTCGTAGGCATTTGCACATTCAGCTTCAGAAGAGAAGCTGCCAATGCTTATATGCTTTCCGTTATATGTAATGTTACCTCTATAATAGGTACTACCATCTTTTTTTGTAGTTTTATAAACCCCTGGTTCCATAAACTCCTCCTTTGACTACCTCAATTATTATTTTACACAATTGCGAAAGGGAAAGTTTTAAAATTCAGTGAAATAAAAGGATACATTGTATGAACTTTAATATTGAAAACAATACAAAGAAAGCTTTTTTATCAGGTGCCGTAGACGGATTTCCAATAGGTCTTGGATACTTTGCAGTATCCTTTTCTCTTGGAATATTTGCTAAGCAGGTGGGATGTGGTGCTATAGCCGGAATAATTAATTCCTTCCTTAATCACGCAAGTGCAGGAGAATATGCGGTATATTCAATGATTGGAATAGGGGCATCCTATATCGAAATGGCAGTAATGACATTGATTGTTAATGCTAGATATTTGCTAATGTCCACTGCATTAAGTCAACGAATTCACCCGGATACTCCTATGATTCATAGAATTGGAATAGGCTTTCATGTGACAGACGAGCTTTTTGCCATATCGTTAAATCGGCCAGGCTATATTAACCCAATTTATTGCTACGGTGCTTTTCTAGTTGCAGTTATAGGCTGGTGTGCAGGAACTGCTACCGGAATTATAGCAGGGGGAATATTGCCAGGAAGATTAGTCAGTGCCTTATCAGTTGCTTTATACGGAATGTTTTTAGCCTGCATTATGCCAGAGGCAAGGCGACATAAGCTTGTAGGTATTCTTATTATAATAAGCTTCATTTTAAGCTACATTGCAAATGAAGCAGCTATATTTGCAAAGATATCAAGTGGTACCAAAACAATTATTCTTACTGTAGTAATAGCATCTGTTGCAGCTATTATATTCCCACATCCGGAGGTAGAAGATGACGACTAATCCATATATTTATATATTGGTAGCGGCAATAGTCAGTACGGTTATCAGAGTGTTGCCGGTTACAGTATTTAGAAAGCCTATCAAGAATAGATTTATAAGGTCTTTTCTGTATTATGTTCCATATGTCACCCTGGCTGTCATGACATTTCCTGCTATCATTCATGCTACTCAAAGCAAAATATCAGGAATTCTTGCCCTGGTAGTAGGAAGCGTTGCAGCATGGTTTAATTTGAGCCTGTTTAAAGTTGCCTGCATCTGCTGCGGTGTAGTTTTTATTGCAGAATTAGTTCTTTGTTAATATCTTTTTATAAGATTTTTTAATTGCATAAAATCAAATTCGTATATATAATTGTGACGAAATGATTTTTATTTGGAGGAAAACATCATGATTAAAGTTGGAATTTTAGGTTATGGCAATTTAGGACGTGGTGTTGAAGCTGCTGTCACAAAAAGTGATGACATGGAGCTTGTTGCTATTTATACAAGAAGAGATCCAAAAACAGTTACAGTAAAGACTAATACTACAGTTAAATCTACAGCTGATTTGGATACTGGTAAGGAAGATATTGATGTACTTGTTATCTGTGGTGGTAGTGCAACAGATTTACCTGAGATGACACCAAAGTACGCTAAGCTTTACAATGTTATCGATTCATTTGATACACATGCAAGAATCCCAGAGCACTTTGCAAACGTAGATAATGCTTCAAAGGCTGCTGGTAAAATCGGTCTTATCTCATGTGGATGGGATCCAGGAATGTTCTCATTAAATCGTCTTTATGCTACATCTATTTTACCAGATGGTCAGGCATATACATTCTGGGGAAAGGGCGTTAGCCAGGGACACTCAGATGCAATCCGTCGTATTGAAGGTGTTGTTGATGCAAGACAGTATACAGTACCTGTAGAGGATGCATTAAGAAGAGTTAGAAATGGTGAGAATCCAGAGCTTTCTACTAGAGAAAAGCATACTAGAGAATGCTATGTTGTTGTAGAAGAGGGCGCTGATAAGGCACGTATCGAAAAAGAAATCAAAGAAATGCCAAACTATTTCTCGGATTACGATACAACAGTAAACTTTATTTCAGAAGAAGAACTTAAGAAGAACCACAGCGGTTTACCACATGGTGGAAGCGTAATATATACTGGTGAAACAGGCTTTGATGGAAATAAGCATGTTATTGAATACAGCTTAAATCTTGACTCAAATCCAGAGTTCACAGGTGCAGTTCTTACAGCTTATGCAAGAGCAATTGATCGCCTTAACAAAGAGGGCGTGACAGGTGCTAAAACAGTATTTGATATTGCTCCAGCATACTTATCACCAATTTCTGCTGATGAGCTTAGAGCGCACTTCTTATAATCTAATTTATATTAAATAAATATTTGTAAAATTAGTTGCTAACATAGGCTTTAAAGGTTTATAATCTTTAAAGTCTATATTTATGTGCATTTTTATCGGGAGGTTTACAATTGCTAGAAAAATTAGAGAAGAAATTCGGTAAATACGCCATTAATAATCTTATTGTTTATTTGTTAGCAGGCTATGCTATCGGATATTTATTACAGTTTGGACAACGATTTACAGGGGTTCCATACATTAACTATCTTACATTGGAGCCTTATTATATATTACGTGGCCAGGTCTGGAGACTCATATCATGGGTTCTCATTCCACCAGATACAAGCATAATTTGGGCACTGATTATGTTTATGCTTTATTATCAGCTTGGTTCTGTGCTAGAACAAACCTGGGGTGCCTTCAGATTTAATGTTTACATCTTTGGCGGTATGCTGTTTACCGTGCTTGGTGCATTTGTTGTGTTTGCACTTTATGGAGGCACTATACCAGTAGGTATTATTGGTGCCACTACCAGTACCTACTACATTAATTTGTCAATATTTCTTGCATTTTCTACTTGTTTTCCAGATATGCAGGTTATGTTATATTTCATCATTCCTATTAAGATGAAATGGATGTCTATTTTTTACTTAGTGGTTATTGGATACGAAGTAGTTAACGCTATTATTGCAGGGGCATTCTATGCTGCAGTACCAATCATCGCATCATTACTTAATTTCTTCATCTTCTTTATGATGACTAGAAATATGAGTAGATTCAATCCAAAGGACATTCACAGACGTGCTGAGTTTAAGCGTGCGGCTACACCACCTCGTACTCAGTACAGAGATGGCACACCTATTGCCAGACATAAGTGTGCAGTTTGCGGTAGAACAGAGCTTAGCAATCCAGAGCTGGAGTTCAGATTTTGTAGCAAGTGTAATGGCAATTATGAATATTGCTCAGACCATTTGTTTACGCATACACATATACACTAAATTTAAGATTTTAAGAGGGGACACCCTCATCAGTCAGCTATGCTGACAGCTTCTCCCAGAGGGAGAAGCCTATAGAAACAGAAGGGACAGTATAAGAAATGAGTGAAGAAGCAGTTAGCAAAAATTTTATTGAGCTTGAAATTGACAAGGATTTAAAGGATGGCGTATACGATCATGTATGTACACGTTTCCCACCTGAGCCAAATGGTTATTTGCACATTGGTCATGCTAAGTCAATTATCTTAAATTATGGTCTTGCTAAGAAATACAACGGCGAGTTCCACATGAGATTCGATGACACTAATCCTACAAAGGAAAAGGTTGAGTTCGTTGATTCTATAAAGGCTGATATTAAGTGGCTTGGAGCAGATTGGGGTGACCATCTTTACTTCGCATCTAATTATTTTGACAGAATGTATGAAGTTGCTGTAGATCTTATCAAAAAGGGCTTAGCATACGTTTCAGATCTTTCAGCTGAAGAAATGAGAGAGTACAGAGGTGATTTCGAACACCCAGGAAAGGATGACCCAAACAGAAATCGTTCAATCGAAGAAAACCTTCAGATGTTCGAAGATATGAAGGCTGGTAAGTACGAGGATGGAAGTCATACACTTCGTGCAAAGATTGATATGGCGTCACCTAACATCAACATGCGTGATCCAATCCTTTACAGAGTTGCTCACATGACACACCACAATACAGGTGATAAGTGGTGCATTTACCCAATGTACGATTTTGCTCATCCACTTGAGGATGCGTTCGAAAATATTACACATTCTATTTGTACACTAGAGTTTGAGGATCATAGACCTCTTTATGATTGGGTAGTTAAGGCAGCAGGCTTTGCTAATCCACCACGTCAGATAGAGTTCGCTAAGATGTACCTTACAAACGTTGTTACAGGTAAGCGTTACATTAAAAAGCTTGTTGAGGATGGAATTGTTGATGGATGGGATGACCCACGTCTTGTTTCAATCGCAGCATTACGTCGTCGTGGTTTTACACCAGAATCTATCAGAAAGTTCGTTGAGCTTTCAGGCGTATCAAAGGCTAATTCTTCATCTGACTATGCTATGCTTGAGTATTGCATCAGAGAAGACCTTAAGACAAGCAGAGGCCGTGTAATGGCTGTTCTTGATCCAGTAAAGCTTGTTATTGATAACTATGAAAGCGATGATGTTGAGTGGCTTGAGGCTCCTAATAACCTTGAGAACCCTGAGCTTGGTAGCCGTCAGGTCCCATTTGGTAAGGAGCTCTACATCGATAGAGAAGATTTCATGATTGAGCCACCTAAGAAATACTTCAGATTATACCCTGGAAACGAAGTTCGTCTTATGAATGCATACTTCGTTACATGTACATCATACGAAACAGATGAAAATGGCAAGGTAACATGCATCCACTGTACATACGACCCAGCTACAAAGGGTGGAGATGCTCCAGATGGCCGTAAGGTAAAGGGAACAATCCATTGGGTAGCAGCTAAAACTGCTCTTAAGGCAGAGGTCCGTCTCTACGAAAATATTGTGGATGAGGAAAAAGGAGTGTATAATGAAGATGGTAGTTTGAATCTTAATCCAAATTCTCTTACAGTTCTTAAGGATTGCCTTGTAGAGCCTTCATTAAAGGGTGCAAAGGCTTATGATAGCTTCCAATTTGTAAGACAGGGATTTTTCTGCGTAGATGCTAAGGATTCTAAAGAGGATGCATTAGTATTTAACAGAATTGTTTCTTTAAAGAGTTCTTTCAAATTACCAACAAATAACTAATAACTCATCAATAGTGATCTACAGAAAAGGATTGCAGCATGAATTTATTATCGGGAATGGAAAAATTTGGTTTCTCCATGGATGGAGAGCTAGACATTTTGGCTGATGAAAAGCCAAAGAAAGAGGCCGCTGCCGCTCAAAAGGCAGCTCCTGTAGTGAAGCAGGAAAAGGATTTTATTATTGATAAGAAGGTTCGTTGTCCAGTTTGTGACAAGGAATTTCCTATCAAGGCTGTGCTTGCCACAAAGCTTAAAAGATTAGAGCCTGACTTTGATTTGCGCCCTAATTATGAGCATGTTGATAAATGTAAATATGACTTCATGTCATGCCCATATTGTGGTTATTCAGCCCTTGATACAACTTTTTCAAAGATTGATACAGCCCGCGTAAAGCTTATCAGAGCAGAGTTTTGCCCTAGCTTTAAGCCACAGAAGGAAGAGCTTGCTGAAACCTATTCATACGAATATGCAGTAGAAAAGTTCAAGCTGGCCCTTATCTGCACCATGAAAAAACGTGCAAAGATGTCTGAAAAAGCTTATGTTTGCCTTAAGATTGCCTGGCTTCGCCGTGCACAGCTTAAGGAATTAGAAGGCAACAAAGATGCTGACCCAAAGGTTGTAGAAATGCTTCAAAAGGAATACGATGGCTTCTACGCCCAGGCTTACGAAGGATTCATGAAAGCAATTTCTCAGGAAACACCACCATATTGTGGAATGGCTTCTGAGGCGGTAGAATTTATGCTGGCAAACATGTCGGTATATTATAAAAAATACGATGCAGCTATGAAAATCATTGCAAGACTGATTCAATCAGCTAGCACATCCCGAAAGCTCAAGGATAAATGTGTCGAGCTTAAGGAAAAGATTGTTGCAGAACAAGGTGAATAGATTTTTACGAACTGCCAATAGGTGGAAATTCCTACGTGGCAGTTCTTTTTTGAGGTTAATATGAATTGGATTAAATATTCTATAAATACAACTACAGATGCAGAGGATTTCGTTAGTGCAATGCTTATGGAATGTGGCATTGTCTCAATAGAAATCGATAATAACGTACCAGTTTCAGGTGAGAAGCAGGGCGGAGAATTTAAAGAGCTTCAGCCAGATTTACCAACAGATGATGGGACTTCAAAGGTTTGCTTTTATCTCGGAGATGATGAAGACCACGAATCACTTCTTTCACAGGTTAAGGCAGGTCTTTTAGAGCTTAAAGAAACAATGGATATAGGAGAGGGCACAATCGATACTTCTGTTACAAAGCAGGAGGATTGGATTAACAACTGGAAGCAGTTCTTCAAGTCCTTCTATATCGATGATATCCTCATTAAGCCTACATGGGAGGAAATCGCACCAGAGGATAAGGGTAAGATTTTTGTTGAAATCGACCCAGGAGTTAGCTTTGGTACTGGTAAGCATGAGACAACTCAGCTATGCATTCGTCAGCTTAAGAAATACGCTAAGGCTGGTGATGAAATCTTAGATATTGGTTGTGGAAGCGGTATCCTTTCTATCATCGCAAACAAACTATTAGATGGTAAATGCCATTTAGTAGGAACAGATATAGATGAAGATTGTATCGAATCTACCTATGAGAATTTTGAGGTAAATGGTATTCCTAAATCAGCTGGAGATTTCTATGTTGGAAATCTTACAGAGGATAAGGATTTACAGGATAAGGTTGGTTACGAAAAATACGATATAGTAGTTGCAAATATTCTTGCAGATATTATAATCGGTATGGCACCAGCTATATATCCTACGCTTAAGAAAGGTGCTTATTTCATATCTTCAGGAATCATTGATTTCAAGGAGAATGAGGTTAAGGAAGCTCTTGAAGCTGTAGGACTTACTATTGTAGAAATTAATCATCAGGGAGAGTGGGTGAACATCACCGCTCGTAAATAGGCTATGCAACAGATATTTGTAAATGACAATCCAATTGATAATAGCTTTGTTATAACAGGTGATGATATGCATCACCTTGTTAGGGTGGTTCGTCTTAAGCGTGGAGAGGTAATACGTGTTTCCACAGCTGCAGGCTCTAATTTCCTATGCGAAGTTAGTGATATTACGGATAAGGAGCTTATCGCAACAGTTAAAGAGGAGGTACCATCTACCGAGCTTTCCAACAAAATCTATCTTTTCCAGGCCTTGCCAAAGGGCGACAAAATGGAAACTATAATAGAAAAATGTGTTGAGCTTGGTGTTTATGAAATCATTCCAGTTGAAATGAAAAACTGTATAGTTAAGCTGGATGATAAAAAGAAAAAGTCAAAGCTTACAAGATATCAGACTGTGGCAGCTACAGCAGCAAAGCAGTCAAAGCGCTCAATAATTCCGCAGGTTCATGATTTTATGACCTACAAGGAAGCTTTCGAATATGCAAAGAGCCTGGATATTAATTTGCTCCCATACGAAAGCAAAAATGGCATGAAGGATACCTTTGATGTTTTGGATTCCATAAAGCAGGGTCAAAGCATTGGTGTATTTATCGGGCCAGAGGGCGGTTTTGACCAGTCTGAAATTGATTTAGTAAAAGATAGCTGCAGTATTATTTCTCTTGGTAGAAGAATACTTAGAACTGAAACTGCCGCTATTTGTACACTTTCTATGTTGATGCTTAAATGTGAGGTTTAAATGATTTACTTTGATAATTCAGCTACCACCAGATGTTCTGATGGTGCTATGAAAATAATGCAGGAATGTTTGCAGGAAAACTTTGGTAATCCCTCATCACTTCATAAAATGGGATATAGAGGTAAGGATTATCTTAAAGAATCTAGAGAAATAATTGCAGGAATCCTTAAATGTCAGCCTAAGGAAATCTATTTTACCAGCGGCGGTACAGAAGGAAATAACTTAGCTATCCGCGGGGCTGCAGAGGCTAAAAAGCGTCTTGGCAAGCACATCATCACTACAAAGATTGAACACGCCAGCGTTCTTAACCCTGTAAAAGCTCTTGAAAAGGAAGGCTTTGAGGTAACTTATCTTGGTACAGATGAATATGGAGTTGTCTCTTTAGACGAGCTTAAAGCTGCATTAAGAGAAGATACTATTTTAGTATCAATGATGATGGTAAACAACGAAATCGGAAGTCTTCAGCCAATAGCAGAGGCTTGTAAAATCGTTAAGAAGGCAAATCCAGATATCATTTTCCATACAGATTGTATTCAGGCATTTGGAAAAATGACAATTATTCCAAAAAAGCTTGGAATTGATATTCTTACAGTTAGTGGACATAAGATTCATGGACCTAAGGGTTCAGGATTTATATATATTAAAGACAAGGTTAGAGTGGTTCCTCAGATTTTAGGCGGAGGACACGAAAGCGGTATGCGTTCTGGTACAGAAAATGTTCCAGCTATTGCTGCTCTTGGTGTAGCTGCTAAGGAAGCTTATGATAATCTTGACAATAACAGAGAGCATTTGTATGCTTTAAAAGCCAGATTAATAGAAGGTGTAGAATCAATTGATGGTGTTCAGGTTAACGGCCACACAGGAGAGGACAGTGCACCACAGATTGTCAGCGTTTCTATTAAAGGCAACAGAACCAGAGCACAGGTTATGCTCAATGCTTTACAGGACGGATACGATATTTATGTTTCTGCAGGCTCAGCATGTTCTTCAAACAAGCCTGCTATCAGCGAGACTCTTAAATCTATCGGTCTTGAAAAGGATTTATTAGAGAGAACAATAAGGTTTAGCTTTTGCCCAGAGAATACCTTTGAAGAGGTAGATGCAGCAATAGCAGCCCTTAAAGATTTAGTACCAAAGATGGTTTTATAGTTAAAGGAAGGTAATATGACATATCAGGCATTTTTGATTAAGTATTCAGAAATCGGCGTAAAAGGTAAGAACCGTTATGTGTTTGAGGATGCATTAGTACGTCAGATTAAAAGAGCCCTTGATTCAGTTGAAGGGCATTTCGTTGTTAAGAAGCAGAGCGGAAGAATCTTTGTTTCTGTTGATGGTGAGTATGATTATGATGATGCAGTAGATGCTTTACAGCATGTATTTGGTATCAGCGCAATCTGTCCTACAGTAGTTGTCCCTGATGAAGGCTTTGATAAGCTTGCAGAGGCAGTAGTTAAGTATGTTGATGAAGAATTCGAGGATAAGAATTTCTCATTTAAGGTATTTGGACGTCGTGCTAATAAGCAGTATCCAATGACATCTATGGAGGTTGCTGCAGAGGTTGGAGCAAGACTTCTTGATGCATTCCCAGAAATGAGAGTAGATGTACATAATCCAGATAGAATCATTTACGTTGAAGTAAGAGAGAACATTGCTATTTATTCTACAGAAATCCCAGGACCACATGGTATGCCTGTTGGTACAGCTGGTAAAGCAATGCTTCTTCTTTCAGGTGGTATTGATTCACCAGTTGCTGGTTATATGATTTCAAAGCGTGGTGTTACACTTTCAGCTACATATTTCCATGCACCACCTTATACTTCAGAGCAGGCTAAGCAGAAGGTTGTTGACCTTGCAAAGCTTGTTGCAAAGTACTCAGGACCAATCGATTTACATATTGTAAACTTCACTGATATTCAGTTATATATTTATCAGCAGTGTGCTCATGAGGAGCTTACTATCATCATGCGTCGTTACATGATGCGTCTTGCTGAATATTTCGCTAAGCAAAACGATTGTATCGGACTTGTTACAGGCGAATCAATTGGACAGGTAGCCAGCCAGACAATGCAGTCTCTTAACTGTACAAACGCTGTTTGCTCACTTCCAGTTTACAGACCACTTATCGCTTTTGATAAGCAGGATATTGTAGATATTTCAGAAAAGATTGATACATACGAGACATCTATTTTACCATATGAGGATTGCTGTACTATATTTGTAGCTAAGCATCCTGTTACAAAGCCAAAGCTTGAGGCTATTGAAAAGCACGAGCATTTATTAGATGAGAAGATAGATGAGCTTATGCAAGCTGCAATAGACAGTGTAGAAATTATAAAAGTAAGATAAAAAAATATGAGCTTTGCTATTAAGCAAAGCTCATAAATATTTACTAGGTATAAAAGATTAAACGATGTAATCCTTTAATGTTGACATTACGTCTTCAGCATCTCCCTCAGCGTGTACTGTAAGGTCGATAGGCTTTGATAAATCAAGTGAGAAAATACCCATGATTGACTTAGCATCGATTACATAACGTCCGCTAACAAGATCAAAATCATAGTCGAACTGACTGATTGTATTAACAAATGACTTTACCTTGTCAATTGAGTTAAGAGAAATTTGAACTGTTTTCATTCTGCTTGCCTCCTCCAAAGTTTTTGTATGGTTTAATACTAAAGCAATGGTATGTAAAAGTCAACAAACTCTTTGGTTTTTCAATATTTTTAGTGATTATAGAAAGGTTTTAAATTCATGAAAAAGGCTGCTTTACACAACCTTGGTTGCAAGGTTAATGCATACGAAACAGAGGCTATGGAAGAGCTTCTTAAAAAGGATGGCTTCACTATAGTGGACTTTAATGAGGAAGCTGATGTTTATGTAATAAATACATGCTCAGTGACGAATATCGCCGATAGAAAATCTCGCCAGATGATTCATAAATGTAAAAAGCTTAATCCAGATGCCTGTGTAGTAGCAACTGGATGTTATGTTCAGAACTTTGGCAAGGATATTGCTGATGAATTAGGCGCAGATATTATTCTTGGAAATAACAAAAAGAACGACTTAGTTATTATGATTCACGAATATTTTGATAAGCTTGATAAAAATGATGGTCCTATTTTGGATTATTTTGATATAAATGATGGCAATGTTGATTACGAGGATATGCTTATTGAAAAGGATTCAGAGCATACCAGAGCATTCGTTAAGGTTCAGGATGGCTGCAATCAGTTCTGTAGCTATTGCATTATTCCATTTGCTAGAGGTCGAATCAGAAGTAGAGCAATCGATGATGTTGTAAATGAGGTTACAGGTCTTGCAAAGGCAGGCTATAAAGAGGTTGTAATCACAGGTATTCATCTTAGCTCATTTGGTACAGGAACAGAATTTGGATTAGCAGATTTGCTTGAAGCTGTTCAAAACATAGATGGTATTGAAAGAATCAGAATGGGTTCCTTGGAACCTCAGATTGTTACAGAGGATTTCGCAAAGAGAGTTTCAGCATTATCTAAGATGTGCCCACATTTTCATTTATCTCTTCAATCAGGCTGCGACAGCGTGCTTGTAAGAATGAATAGAAAATACTCTATTGAAGAATATACAAAGGGCGTTGAAATTCTTAGAAAGTATTTTGATAATCCAGCTATTACAACAGATATAATTGTAGGCTTCCCAGGTGAAACTGAAGAAGAGTTTGATACTACATTGAATTATGTAGATTTTATAAAGTTTGCGGAGCTTCATGTTTTTGCTTACTCAAAGAGAGCAGGAACAAAGGCTGCAAAAATGCCAGGACAGATTACAAACGCTGCTAAAAAGGAAAGAAGCGCAAAGCTTATTTCTCTTGGCTTGGAAAAAACAAAAGAATATAGAATGTCTTTTATAGGAAAAGAGCTTGATGTTCTTTTTGAGGAAAGACAAACCATAGATGGTGAAGAATATTTTGTAGGCTTTTCTAAGGAATATATTAAATGCATGATTAAAGCTGATGATAAAGATTTATCTAACACTATATTAAAGGTTAAGGCAACAGAAATTACACCAGATTATGAGCACTTGCGTGTTGAAATTTGCTAGTTTCTATATTAATATTAAAGTAATAACTTGTAACGTGGCTAAATTTGAGTAAAGACGAGGTAGATATGGCAGATTTAAGTAACACTCAATATTTTAAAGTTCAGAAGGAAAATCCAGTTGGTGTAAAGGATGTGATTGAGCAGGTATACAGCGCTTTATCAGAAAAGGGCTATAATCCTGTAAATCAGATTGTTGGATACATCATGTCTGGAGATCCTACATACATCACCAGTCATAATAATGCAAGAAGCCTTATTATGAAGGTTGAACGTGATGAGCTGGTTGAAGAAATGCTCAAGGAATATATTGAAAATGAGAGCTGGAGTAAGTAATGAGTGGTAGAATACTCGGCCTTGATTATGGAACAAAGACAGTAGGGGTCGCAATTAGTGACCCTTTACTTTTGACTGCACAGGAATTGGAAACAATCACTAGAGAAAGAGCAAGCGCTTTGCGTCACACTTTAGTTCGCATTAAGGATATCTGTGAAGAATACGGTGTTGAGCTTATCGTTTTAGGATACCCTAGAAACATGGATGATAGCGAAGGCTTTAGATGCGAAGACACACTTAAGTTCAAGGAGCTTCTAGAAAAACGTGTCAGCATTCCAATTGCCTTAGTTGACGAACGACTTACTACAGTCTATGCTGATGAGATTCTTGAGGAATCTGGTGTAGCTAAAAAAGATCGTAAGAAATATATAGACCAAATTGCCGCAGCAATTATTTTACAGGATTATTTGGATAATAGGAGTTAATATGGAACCAATTATTTTACCAGGCGAAGATGGAAATGATATTAAGTTATTTGTTGTAGAAGAAACTATGCTTTCTGGCAACAAGTATTTATTAGTATGCGATAACGACAATGAGGACGAGGATGCTGAAGCGTCTATCCTCAAAGAGGTTTCTGTAGAAGGAGACGAGAGTGTCTACGAATTCGTAGAGGATGACGTTGAATTTGAAGCAGTTGCAAAGTTATTTGATGAGTTAGTTGGCGAGGATGCCGACTTGGATTATTAATTAAAATTAGGAGGTTATTTTTTGAAAAAGAAAACTGAAAACACAGCTGAAAGGCTAAAGATTATTCCACTTGGAGGTCTAGAGCAAATCGGCATGAATATTACTGCCTTTGAATATAAAGACAGTATTATTGTGGTGGATTGCGGACTTTCCTTTCCTGAGGATGATATGTTGGGCGTGGATCTGGTTATTCCAGATATAACATATCTTAAGGATAATCAGGATAAGCTTAAGGGATTCTTCATTACTCATGGCCACGAGGACCATATTGGTGCAATCCCTTATGTATTTAAGGAGCTTAATGTTTGTCCAATCTATTCGACAAAGCTTACAAACGGATTGATTGAGCATAAGCTTGAAGAGCACAAAATGCTTACAAAGGTTAAGCGTAAGGTTGTTAAATACGGTACACATATTAATGCAGGAGATTTCAGAGTTGAATTTATCCGTACTAACCATAGTATTCAGGATGCTGCAGCTCTTGCTATTTATTCTCCAGCAGGAATCATTGTGCACACAGGAGATTTCAAGGTTGATTACACACCAGTTTATGGTGACCCAATCGATTTACAGCGTTTAGGTGAAATCGGCAAAAAGGGTGTACTTGCTCTAATGTGCGATTCTACAAACGCAGAGCGTCCTGGTTTTACAGCATCTGAAAAGACTGTTGGTAAGACTATTGATTCAATCTTCGCTGATAACGATAGCAGCCGTATCATTATCGCAACATTTGCATCAAATGTAGATAGAGTTCAGCAGATTATTAACTCTGCAGACAAATATGGTCGTAAGGTATGTGTAGAAGGTCGTTCAATGGTTAACACCATCGAGACAGCTTCAAAGCTTGGATATTTACATATTCCAGATAATACACTTATCGATATCGAATCACTTAAGTCATATCCAGACGAGAAGGTTGTTCTTGTTACAACTGGTTCACAGGGTGAATCAATGGCAGCTCTTTCTCGTATGGCTAACGGAACTCACAAAAAGGTTCAGATTAAGCCAGGTGATATGATTGTATTTTCTTCTCATCCAATCCCTGGTAATGAGAAGGCAGTTTCAAATGTTATCAACGATTTAACTATGCGTGGAGCTGAAATCGTTATGCAGGATGTTCATGTTTCAGGACATGCTTGCGCCGAAGAAATAAAGCTTATTTATTCTTTGGTACGTCCACAGTTTTCAATTCCAGTTCATGGCGAGTACAAGCATTTGGTTGCTCAGGCTAAAATTGCAGAGTCTTTAGGCTGGGATCACGATCATATCAAAATCCTTCACTCAGGTGATGTTTTAGAGCTTGGTGATAACTATTCGAAGATTGCTGGTCATGTTCATACTGGTGCTATCATGGTTGATGGTATCGGTGTTGGCGATGTTGGAAACATCGTTTTACGTGACAGACAAAAGCTTGCTGAGGATGGAATCATCATCGTTGTACTTACACTTGATGGTGCTTCTGGTACAGTACTTGCTGGTCCAGATATTGTATCTCGTGGTTTCGTTTACGTTAGAGATTCAGAAGACCTTATGGAAAGTGCTAGAGCAGTACTTGCAGATACAATGGACGTTTTACAAGAAAAGAATATTACTGATTGGAACAAAATTAAGGGTGATATCAGAGACAATCTTTCTGATTTCGTATGGCATGAAACACAGCGCCGTCCAATGATTATTCCAATCATCATGGAAGTTTAAAATGATTGTAGATGAAAGATATACTACTTATCTAAACAGTCTCTACCCTGAGCTTGATGAAACACTTTCTTCAATCCGCAAGGAAGCCAGAGAGAATTTCGTACCTATCATCAGGGATGAGACAATCAATCTTCTTACAACACTTATTACTATGAATAAGCCTAAGAGGATTTTAGAGGTAGGCGCAGCAGTTGGATTTTCCGCATGTCTTATGGCTAAGTGTGCAGGTGAGGATGCTCTTATTACAACTATTGAGAATTATCCACCTAGAATTCCAATTGCAAAAGATAATATTAAAAAGATGGGCTATGAGAATCAAATCACCCTTATTGAAGGTGATGCTATGGAGGTTCTTCCTACCTTGGATGGTCCTTTTGATTTTGTATTTATGGATGCGGCAAAGGGACAGTACATCAATTTTTGGCCAGAAATCAAACGTCTTACAGCAGATGCTGGTGTTATAGTTACCGACAATGTTTTACAGGATGGTGACATAATAGAATCCAGATACGCTATCACAAGACGTAATCGTACCATTCACAAACGAATGAGAGATTATCTTTACGAGCTTACCCATGATGAAGGCTATACAACAACGATATTGCCATTGGGGGATGGAGTTAGTATTAGTGTGAAAGGAATAAAATGAGAGAAACAGAATTACTAGTTCCTGCAAGCAGCCTAGAGGTTCTTAAGGTTGCAGTTATTTATGGAGCTGATGCGGTTTATATTGGTGGAGAAGTTTATGGTCTTAGAGCCAAGGCTAAGAACTTCTCAAAGGAGGATATGATAGAGGGTATTCGCTTTGCCCATGAGCATGGTGTAAAGGTTTACGTTACTGCTAATATCCTTGCCCATAATGGTGATTTAGAGGGTGTTAAGGAATACTTTAAAGAGCTTAAGGAGATTAAGCCAGATGCTCTTATTATTGCAGACCCAGCTATATTTATGTTAGCAAAGGAAATCTGCCCAGATATTGAAAGACATATCAGTACTCAGGCTAACAACACAAACTATGGTACATACAAGTTCTGGCATGATCTTGGCGCACACCGTGTTGTTTCAGCTAGAGAGCTTTCTTTAGAAGAAATTAAAGAAATCAGAGCAAATATTCCTGATGATCTTGAAATTGAAACCTTCATTCACGGTGCTATGTGCATTTCATATTCAGGAAGATGCTTGCTATCTAACTATTTTACAGGAAGAGATGCAAACCAGGGTGCTTGCACACATCCATGTAGATGGAAGTATGCTGTAGTAGAGGAGCAGCGTCCAGGCGAATACCTTCCAGTATACGAAAACGAGCGTGGAACATATATCTTCAATTCAAAGGACCTTTGCATGATTGAGCACATACCTGATTTACTTTCATCAGGTATCGACAGCTTCAAAATCGAAGGCCGTATGAAGACAGCCCTTTATGTTGCAACAGTTGCTCGTACATATCGTAAGGCTATTGACGATTGCAAGGAATCTGAAGAGAAATATCTTGCTAACTTAGATTGGTATAAGGAACAGATTTCAGCTTGTACTTATCGTCAGTTTACAACAGGATTTTTCTATGGTAAGCCATCAGAAGAATCTCAGATATACGATAATAACACATATAATATTGGCTATACTTACCTTGGAATTGCAGGTCCTAAGAATTCTGAAGACTACTTCGAAATCGAGCAGCGTAATAAATTTTCTGTAGGTGAAACTATTGAAATTATGAAGCCAAATGGTGATAATATAGAAGTACAAGTTCTTGGAATTAAAAATGAAGAGGGCGAGGATATGGAATCTTGTCCACATCCTAAGCAAAAGCTATTTATTAAATTAAGTGTTACACCTGATGAATTTGATATTCTAAGAAGAAAAGAAGCATAATATTTAGTTACGAGGAGAATACAAATGGCAGATAGTAAATATGTAGCTTATGTAGGCACTTACACACATGAGACTAGTGTTGGTATCTATGTTTATGATGTAAATCCAGACACTGGAGTATTAACAGAAAGAAGTGTAGCGCCTATTAATAACCCATCTGATATTATTAATTCACATGACAATAAATACCTTTATTCAATTGCAGATGAAGGTGTTGCAGCATTCAAGATTCTTGAAAATGGTGACTTAGAGAAAATCAACCAGGAATGGGTTGGTGGTATGAGAGGATGTAACCTCTGTGTTGATTCTCAGAATAGATATTTATTTGTTGCAGGCTATCATGATGGCCGTGTAACAATGATGAAGTTAAACGACGATGGCTCAATTGCTGGTATTGCAGATGGTATTTTCCATCAGGGTATTGGTAAGTCAGTTGCTGACAGACCACTTTACCCACACTGTACATGCGTTGAGCTTACAAAGGATGAAAGATTCCTTTGCGTTGTAGAAAACGGATTACATCAGATTAAAATCTACGAGGTAGATTATGATTTAGGTAAGCTTCGTCTTGTAGATATTGTTAGATGTACTATGGGTTCTGCACCTCTTAGAATGAAGTTTTCTAAGGATGGTAAATACGCTTACGTTATTACAGAAATGTCTAACGAAATCCTTGTTTATGATTATCATATTATTGGAGATCATCCAGACTTCGAATGTATTCAGACTGTATCTCTTTTAGTTGGTGTTGATGAGGAAATCAGTACTGGTACAAACATTAAGTTTGGTGATGATGACAAGTTCTTATATGCCAGTGTAGATGGTCTTAATGCAATTTGCATGTACGAAAGAGACCCAAGATCTGGAAAGATTAAGTATTTCTCACACAGCTTTATTAGTGGCGATTATCCTAAGAGCTTTGCAGTTCTACCTGGAGATAAATACTATGTATCACTTAACCACGATACAAACGAAATCAGAAGCTTTACTATTGATAAAAAGGCTGGACATTCATTAATGCAGAATGCTCCAATAAAGATTGCTAAGCCTAACAGTATTGTTGTTGTTAAGATTAAATAGCTTGTAGTAAGGGCTGGTTTTACAGCCCTTTTTTCTTTTTTACCATAGGGAGGTTACAATGTCAGGTTCAACTTTTGGAAGCAGAATTACAGTTACTACTTGGGGAGAGTCACACGGCAAAGGTGTTGGTGCTGTCATAGACGGCATCCCTGCTGGGTTAAAGCTTGATGAAAGCGATATTCAAATCTATTTGGATAGGAGAAAACCTGGACAGTCCAAGTTTACAACAGCTAGAGCGGAATCTGATAAGGTTACTATTTTATCAGGTGTTTTTGAGGGAGTAACAACGGGAACACCTATTTCTGTTATGGTAGAAAATAATGACCAGCATTCAAAAGATTATAGCAACATAGCTAAAAGTTTTAGACCAGGTCATGCAGATTATGGTTTTATAGAAAAATATGGTATTCGTGATTACAGAGGTGGCGGACGCTCATCTGGAAGAGAAACCATTGGCCGAGTTGCTGCCGGCGCTATTTGTGCAAAGCTTTTAGCAGAGCTTGGTGTTACTGTTTGTGCATATACTAAATCTATCGGAGATATTAAAATCTATGATTTTGATTTATCTGAAAGAGATAACAATGCACTTTGCATGCCAGATCCTACTGCTGCTAAGAAAGCAGAGGAATATCTTGAGGCTTGCATGCTTAATAACGATAGCGCAGGAGGCGTTATAGAATGCTTAATTACTGGTGTGCCTGCTGGTGTGGGTGACCCGGTGTTTGATAAATTAGATGCTTGTCTTGCAAAGGCACTAGTATCAATCGGTGCTGTTAAGGGTGTTGAAATTGGAGATGGCTTCGCAGTTTCCAAAACTGTAGGCTCTATTAACAATGACAAATTCAAAATGGAAGATGGTCAGGTTACAAAGCTTACAAATCATAGCGGAGGCATATTAGGTGGTATATCTGATGGTGATGATATTATTGTCAGATGCGCAATAAAGCCTACTCCATCTATTGCTCAAGCACAGCAGACAGTTAACGAAGCTCATGAGGATACAACAATCGAAATTCATGGCAGACATGATCCTGTTATTGTACCAAGAGCGGTTGTAGTTGTGGAAGCAATGTGTGCACTTACTATTTGCGATGCAATGTTTTCTCATATGACAGACAGATTAGATTATATTAAGGAGTTTTATAAGAATTGAAGTATGAATTATTAAAGACAGAAGGGAGAGCCAAAAGAGGTCGTTTCCATACAGTTCATGGTGTAATTGAAACACCAGTATTCATGAATGTTGGAACTGTAGCGGCTATCAAGGGTGCTGTCTCTACTGACGATTTAAGACAAATCAAGACTCAGGTAGAGCTTTCAAATACTTATCATCTTCACGTTAGAACAGGTGATAAGCTTATCAAAGAGCTTGGTGGTCTTCATAAATTTATGGCATGGGACAAGCCAATCCTTACAGATTCAGGCGGATTCCAGGTATTCTCTCTTGCAGGTATCAGAAAGATTAAAGAAGAAGGTGTTACCTTTAATTCTCATATCGATGGCCGCAAGATTTTCATGGGTCCAGAGGAGTCTATGCAGATTCAGTCTAACCTAGGCTCTACAATAGCTATGGCATTTGATGAATGTCCACCAGCTCTTGCAGAACGTAAATACGTAGAGGATTCTGTTGCTCGCACAACCAGATGGTTACATAGATGTAAGGCCGAAATGGCTCGTCTTAATTCATTAGATGACACAATCAATAAAGAGCAGTTATTGTTTGGTATCAATCAGGGCGCCATCTATAACGACATTAGAATTGAGCATGCTAAAACCATCTCAGAGCTTGATTTACCAGGTTATGCTGTTGGTGGTCTTGCTGTTGGCGAAAGCCATGAGCAGATGTACGATGTGCTTGATCACGTGGTTCCATACCTTCCACAGAATAAGCCAACATATCTTATGGGTGTAGGTACACCTGCTAATATTTTAGAGGCAGTAGAGCGCGGTGTTGATTTCTTTGACTGTGTATATCCAAGTAGAAATGGTCGTCACGGTCATGTGTATACTAATCATGGTAAGCTTAACCTTTTCAATCAGAAGTTTGAAAAGGATATGAGACCAATAGAGGAAGGCTGCGGCTGCCCTGCATGTCGTACCTATTCTAGAGCTTACATACGTCATCTTCTTAAAGCAAAGGAAATGCTTGGAATGAGACTTTGTGTTCTTCATAATCTCTATTTCTATAATACAATGATGGAAGAAATAAGAGATGCTCTTGATGCAGGAATGTTTGCAACTTATAAGAAGAACAAATTGGCTTCAATGGAAGCAGGAGAGGATTAATATTAAATAAATATTAAAATCTAGCTTTTTTGTTGCCATTAAATAGATTTTTTTGTAGAATATTTTATAGTGATTTGGCGAAAGCCGTTAGTAGGAGGATAATCTAATGTTAAACAATGGAATGTTACTTGCTGCAACTGGTATGAACAGTTCAATCAGCTTGATTATTTGGGTAGTAGTTCTTTTTGTATTCATGTATTTCTTCATGATTCGCCCACAGCAGAAGGAGCAGAAGGAAAAGACAGCTATGATGTCTGCTCTTGAAATCGGTGATACTGTTCTTACTACAAGTGGTTTTTATGGTGTTGTTATTGCTATTCCTGATGACACAACAGTTATCGTAGAGTTTGGTAGCAATAAGAACTGCCGTATTCCAATGCAGAAGGCTGCAATCTCTCAGGTTGAAAAGCCAGAGGATGCTGTTAAGACTACAGAAGAGAAGACTAAATAATAAATAGCTTAAAAAATGCTTCCCATAATTGGGAAGCATTTTTGTTTTATTTTTTTCGATTACGAAGATATTGAGAACCTTTATTTAAAAGAGATTTTGTTGAGGCAACAGGATGTGTGAATTTAGCAATGTGTCTAAACTGACCACGCTGAGTCTCAGTTGCGTTTTTAATCCATTCTTTAACGGCTTCAGATGAAAGCTGTTCTTTGATTTCTTCAATACGTTCAGATGTAAGCTCCTTTTTAACGAAGGCAGCTTCTTTCTTTTCAGCGGCTTTTTCAATTCTAGCGATTTTAGATTCGTTAAAGGTGTTTTGGAATAGTTCAATTCGTTCTGACATCTGAGTGTTAATCTGCTCATTGATTCGTTCGAAATCCTTGGCGAAGGTAGTAAGAGCAGATACTGTTAATGCCAAATCCATTCCAAATAGGAACATAAACAATAAAGCTAAAAATTCAATGAAAGTTTGAGGAACATGACTCATGCCAAACATAATCGGTGGTATAATAAACTGTGTGACGATGATACCTGCTATACCAAAACATAGGGTAAATGGTAAACAAACTCGTCCGTTTATGTTAAGTGGCATATCTGAATAGTCCCACCATCTAGCATTGAATCTTTTTTCCAAAGCATAGGATGTGAAATATTCTAAGAAGAAAGAACCAATGGAGCATATACAAAAGATGGTGATGTAAGATGCGTTGTGTAGCGCATTAAAGGGTAAATCTATAAATACTATTTGGGCTAATGTAGCTCCTACACCATATAATGGAATACAGGGCCCATACAAGAATCCACGGTTTTGCCATGTTTTTTCATGAATGGTGCAGTAGCAGGTTTCGTATATCCAACCAATAAAACTGTAGATAATAAAATAGACAAAATAATTGCTTAGCATAATAATCCCCCTTTTTGCATATGTTATAGTATAAAGTAATTGTGGTCATATTTAAAGTAAATGTTGTCAAATTCACTTGAATTAAGTATGGGGCTATGATATACTTCAACTGTTGCGGAACCCGTAACAGTTATAAAAATTAAGCCTATAAATGGGAGGCAATTATGCAGGCATTAAAGATAGTTCTTATTTTTTTATTAATCGCTATATGTGTGGCACTCACAGTTATTATTCTTTTCCAGGAAGGAAAGCAGAACGGACTTGGTTCTTTATCAGGACAGCAGTTTGATTCATACTGGAGCCGTAACAAGGGTCGCTCTAGAGAGGGCTTACTTGTAAAGCTCACAAGCGTTTGCGTTATACTTTTCTTCGTACTTTCAGCAGTACTTAATATTGGAAGATTTTAACAAGGACTTAACAAGCCACCCTTAGGGGTGGCAATTTTATTATTAGGAGGCATATGAAAGAATTCGATAAACAAAAGCATTTTTTGATGGATGTTTTTAAAAGTCAGGCCTATATTCCTATGAAGAAAAAGGAATTAGAGATTCTTCTTGACGTTGAAAAAGACAAGCGAGGAGAATTTGCTGAGGTCCTTAAGGAATTGGTAGACGAAGGAGCAGTGGAGATTACTAAGCGCGGCAAATATCAGATACCTGAAAACAAGCAGAAATTTGTTAAGCTTAAAGACCACAAATCCAAGAAACCATCAAAGGCAGAAGCTGCCAATAGAAAGCAATCTTTAAACCAGGTTGCTAAGAATGCTAATAGACCTAAAAATGAAAATATCGAACCTGATATCATAGGAAGATTCATTTCACATAAGGATGGATATGGATTTATAGAGGTAGATGGCAGTGATGAGGATTATTTTGTTAGCAGAGACAACACAGGCTTTGCTATGCAGGATGATACTGTTGCTGCTGTGCTTACTTTTGGTGCGCCAGGCAAGCGTCAGGAGGCAAGAGTTATTAGAATTATAACTCATGGTTTTTCTGATGTTGTCGGTACATACGAAAAGAGCTCAGGCTTTGGCTTTGTTGTAGCTGATAGCAATAAGTTAGATCGTGATATCTTTATCCCAGCAGGTAAGGATATGGGCGCAGTTACTGGTCACAAGGTTGTATGTCATATTGAAGATTACGGTGATGACAGCCACAAGCCAGAAGGTGTTATTACCGAAATTATCGGTCATAAAAATGACCCAGGAGTAGATATATTATCAATAGTTCGTGGCTTTGGAATTGAACCAGAATTCCCAAATAAGGTTTTAAAGCAGGCCACTACTGTAGCTAAGCCTGTATCAGAGGCTGATATGGCTGGAAGAAATGACCTTAGAGAATTACCTATCGTCACTATTGATGGTGAAGATACAAAGGATATAGATGATGGTGTTTCTCTTGTAATGGATGGAGAAAACTATGTGCTTGGTGTTCACATTGCTGATGTTACTAACTATGTCCAAGAATCATCAGCACTTGATGTGGAGGCTTTAAAGCGTGGAACATCTGTATATCTTGCAGACAGAGTTATACCCATGTTGCCACACACCCTTTCAAATGGAATGTGCTCATTAAATGAAGGAGAAGATAGACTTGCTCTTTCATGTATAATGACCTTCAATCCAAAGGGCGAACTTATGGACCATGAAATCTGTGAATCTGTCATTCACAGTAAGCATCGCATGACATACACTAACGTATATGCGATAATGACTGGGGACGAGGAAATCAGAGCACAGTACGCTGATGTTTCTGAGATGATTGACAAGATGTATGAGCTCTCTAAGATTCTTAGAGCTAAGCGTAAGAAGAGAGGCTCAATCGATTTTGATTTCCCAGAGACTCACATTATCATTGACGAAAATGGTAAGGTGGTTGGTCTTGCACCATATGAAAGAAACGATGCTCATAAGCTTATAGAGGATTTCATGCTTGCTGCTAACGAAACAGTAGCAGAGCATTTCTCACTTATGGAGTCACCTTTTGTATATCGTGTCCATGGAGCACCAGACCCAGAAAAGATGCAGACACTTGCAAGATTCCTTGGAGCCTGTGGCTACAGCCTTAAGGGCAATAAGGACAGCATTCATCCAAAGGAAATCCAAAAGATGCTTGAGTCATTAGCTGGACATGAGGATGAAGCAGTCATTACTAAAATGACACTTCGCAGCATGCAACAGGCTAGATATGATACGGAATGTAAGGGACACTTTGGCCTTGCGGCACAGTATTATTGTCACTTTACATCTCCAATCAGAAGATATCCTGATTTACAGATTCATCGTATTATAAAGGATCATCTTCGCGGTAGAATGAACGAGCGTAAGATTTCTCACTACGAATCAATTCTTCCACAGGTAGCTCTTGAAACCAGCAAGCTGGAGCGTAGAGCAGAAGAATGTGAGCGTGAGGTAGACAAGCTGAAGATGGTACAGTTCATGAAGGAATTCATAGGACAGCAGTTTGAAGGAACTATATCATCAGTTACTGGCTGGGGTATGTATGTAGAGCTTGAAAACACTGTCGAAGGACTTGTACATGTATCTACACTTTATGATGATCACTATGATTTCATCGAAGAGAATCTTACACTTGTAGGAGAACGCACAGGACGTACCTTCAAGCTAGGCCAGCCTGTAACCGTAATCCTAGATTCCGTAGACGAAAACGCCCGTACTATTGATTTCATTCTAGAGGAGTTCCAACGTTTTTAGAAAAGATTTTATTCTAACCAACTTAAGATAGCTTGTAGTTAACAAAATATTATAATTCTAAAGCGAAGCTTCCTATGCTGAGCGTAGAATTATAATTTTTGTTAACGTAACAAGCGAGCCAAAACCTAGGAGAATAGAAACATGAATAAAGAAGGTAGAAAGTTAATTGCTAATAATAAGGAGGCTTACCACGAATATTTCATGGAAGAGGAATATGAAGCAGGTATTGAGCTTCATGGAACAGAGGTAAAGTCTATGAGACTTGGTCAGTGCTCTATAAAGGAAGCTTTTGTGCGTATAGATAATGGTGAAATGTTTATCTATCAGATGCATGTAAATCCTTATGAAAAGGGCAACATCTTCAATCGTGACCCACTTCGTCCAAGAAAGCTACTCTTACATAAGTCAGAGATTAACCGCTTGCTTAGCAAGATTAAAGAAAGCGGTTACACAATCGTTCCTTTAGAGGTCTATTTAAATAATGGTCTTGTAAAGGTTAAGATTGCTCTTGCTAAAGGTAAGAAGCTTTATGATAAGCGTGCTGATATTCAAAAGAAGGATATGAAACGCGAAGCAGAAAGAGATTTTAAGGTAAGGAATTTACGATAATGAAGATTATACTTGCATCCAATTCACCACGTAGAAAAGAATTACTTACACAGGCAAATGTAGATTTTGAGGTTAAATCTGCAGATGTTGAAGAGGTAACTGATAAGACAAAGCCGGAAGAGGTAGTAATGGATTTAAGCCAGCTTAAGGCTAATGCCATTGCAAAAGAAAATCCGGGCAGAAAGATAATTGCAGCTGATACAGTTGTTGCATATAATGGGGAGATTCTTGGAAAGCCTAAGGATGAGGCGGATGCCTTTAGAATGCTTAAGGAACTTTCAGGTGAAACTCATCATGTATACACAGGTGTCACCATCATTGATGAAGCGGGCTCGGTTAATACATTCTTTGAGTGTACAGCAGTTACTATGTATGAAAACTCAGATGAGCTTATCAAAAAATACATCGCAACAGGGGAACCTATGGATAAAGCAGGTGCTTATGGAATCCAGGGAAAAGGCGCTGTACTTGTAAAGGAAATTAGTGGAGATTACAACAATGTTGTTGGACTTCCACTTGCAAAGGTTTATCGCAATTTATACTAGAAGTTTATTGATTTTTGCGCTAAAACCTATATAATAAAATATGCTGCTAAGGCATATTGTTTGGGCTAGTAATGGTTTCGACAGGGGTCATGCAGCGGAAGAAGCGAGTCCCACGGTAATGGGTTAAATGGCCAAACTTAAAATTAAACGCTGAAGATAATTTAGCATACGCAGCCTAGTTGCTGCAGTCTGACTTAGAGCACCTACACTTTAAGACCCAGACTTCGACTCTGTAGGAAACGACGTTGCCAAAGCTTTGAGGTAACGGGCGTATCATGAAGCTACTAAAGCATGTATCTTGTTTGTAAGAGCCATGTGGAGGGAATGTCAAATTACAAACTACACTCGTAGAAGGGCCGGGAATTGGCTTTTGGACACGGGTTCGACTCCCGTCTAGTCCACTATATATACCCGTAAGATTTTTTCTTGCGGGTATTTTTTTATAACAAATTACACACAGTTTCTTCATAAGTGGCTAGTATATTGAACATTAGATATTTTAGTACGTTTAGGAGGAAACTATGAGTAAACAAACTAATGTAAATAATCAATCTAAAAAAGGACCATCTCCTAAAGCTATAAGCAAGAGACTAACTCTTTTATTTGTTCTTATGTTGATAGCTAGTACGCTACTTGCGGAAGGAATTATCATTACATTTGGTTATGGCATGATTAAGGATTTGATTGATAAATCTTTGAATAATCAGGTTGTTGCCGAAGCAGGTGAAGTTAACAAAGAGCTTAATTCTATTTTCTATTATCTGAATGGTATAGCTGATGGAGTAGAAAATGAAACCTTTGAGGATGATGCAGCAATTCTTCACTATCTGGCGCCAACTGTTGAAAGATATCCGCTAATTCCACTTGGAGCATATATCGGAACAAATGATGGAAAGTTCCTTGATGCATCAGGCTGGGTTCCGGATTCAGATTATATAGTGGCGGAAAAAGGCTGGTATAAAGAAGGTATGGGATATGATAATAACTGGTTTTACTATTATGATCAGCCTTACTTTGACGCAGCTACCGGTGATTTGTGTGCCACTGTAATTCGTCACATTAAGCTAAAGGATGGTAGAGAAGGTGTATTTGCATCTGATTTGCTTCTTACATCTATTCAAGAGCAGCTAAATGAGGTTAAGCTATACAAGACTGGTGGCTGTATTATGGTCACTGGTGAAGGTCAAATCTTATCCTACAAGGATACTTCTATTTGCGGAACAAATATTGCAGATAACAAAGATGCATTTTTGTCAGGCGTTAATTCATTCCTTGCAGAAGAGCATGGAATCGTAAAAACTGTTAAGGCTAAAGGAACTGCTTATTATATGGTATCAGCTCCTATAAATGGAACTGATTGGCAGGTAGTAATTTACGCTAAGAGATCAGAAGTTTTGGCTTCGCTCTTTACAATAGTATATATTCTTATTGGATTTACTATAGCTGCAGTCCTTATAGTTGTTCTTGTAATGATTAAGGTTCTTTCTAATATGATTAAGAAGCCTGTAACAGCGCTTACTGAAAATATCGAAAAGATTGCAAATGGTGATTTCACTGTTGAGATTTCATCGAAAGGTAATGATGAGATTGCATTTATGAATACTGCCATGGGCGGATTTATAAATGGTATGCGAAATAGTTTAAGTGAAATCAAGACGGTGTCTACAAGGTTAATTGATGATGCCCAAATATCTAAGGATACAGCTGAGAATCTGGAGCTTGCTGCTAATGAGCAATCCGTATCCATGGATCAGATTAGAAGTAACATCGATGATATGGCTGATGCAGTTACAGAAGTAGCTGAAAATGCCACAACCTTGGCTCAAACCATTTCAGATGTTACAACCGAAGAAGAAGAAATCGAAAATACAATGAATGGTCTGGTTAAGAAGGCTGATGTTGGTCAAAAGGATATGAAGAGTGTCTCAGAGGAAATGGACAACATCGTTGAATCTATGAATGATATGGCAGAAGCTGTTAGCAGCGTAGATGATGCTGCACAACAGATTACTCAGATTGTAGATATGATTAATTCTATTTCTTCACAGACTAACCTGCTTTCACTTAATGCTTCTATTGAAGCTGCAAGAGCTGGTGAGGCTGGCAAGGGATTTGCAGTTGTTGCCACAGAGATTGGTGCTCTTGCAAATAATTCTGCTGATGCAACAAATCAGATTGTTGATATTATTAAAGAGATGTCTGATAGAGTTAAGGATTTGTCAGAGAAATCTACGGCCAATACAGAGCTTATTAATAATAGTGCAGAATCAATTAACAACGCTGCTGATACATTCTTACAGATTACTACAGAATTAAATACAGCAAGCTCTACACTTAACGATATGGCTGAGCAGATGAGAAGAGTAAACGATGTTGCTACCAACATGGCATCGGTATCAGAACAGCAGTCTGCAGCCACACAGGAAATTGCATCTAATGTGGAGAAGGTAACTGAATCAGCCAAGGAAGTTGCAGCTTCTTCTGAAAAGGTTGCTAACGCTGCATCAAATGTTTCTACAGCTGTTGATACAATCAATAACAACCTGGTTCGATTTACAATTGATACTGCAAACAAAATAAAAGATGATATAGATTCTGAGTAAATGTAAGGCGGAAGGGGCAAACCTTTCCGCCTTTTCGTTATATTTAACAGAATTTCTGTTCTTAATTGTATGAGCACTTCTGTAATGCTAAAATTATTATTAGTTTTATAGGGGAGCGGAGAATAATATTATGTCAAGAAGTGTTAGAAATATGTCTGATGATGAGCGAAAAGCCTATAGAAGGCGAAAAAGGCTCATTCGAAAAATACAGGTTTACGGTGAAATAGCAATCATTTCTTTAGCAATTATCATTTCTGCCGGTTTAATAATTACACATGTACATGGTAGCAAGGATTCCTTATCAGTTGCCGCTGAAAAAACTAAAGAGAACAAGTCTAAAGAAAAAGAATCCACTGGACTTAAGGTGGCTTCTAAGGGTGATTCTGAAGAAAAGGTTGAGAAAAAGACTGTAGATGAAGAAAAAACTCCAAAGGCGCCAAGCTATAGCGCAAAGGAAAGTGATGCAACAGTTGCTATTGAAGGAGATGTTGTTAGTTCAAACGCAGTCCTTATCAATAATAAGACAAAAGAAATAGTGGCTACCAGAAATGCCCACGATAGAATAGTTCCAGCATCCATGACAAAGGTAATGACAGTTCTTACTGCGGCTAATCATCTTACAGAAGACCAGCTTAATGAAGTGGTAACAATGTCTCACGAAGCTATAGATTATTCGTACGCGGGCGGCGGTTCTACATCTGGATTTGTAGAGGATGAGCAGGTTACAGTTAGAGATTTATTCTATGGAACAATACTTCCATCTGGCGGTGATGCTGCAGCACAGCTCGCCATGTATGTTGCAGGAGATATTGATAGCTTCGTTAAGATGATGAATGAACAGGCTGCTGATATAGGACTTACGGATTCACATTTTACAAATCCAGTAGGCTTTCACAGCGATGACCATTACAGCTCTGCTTATGATATATCAATTATCATGATGGCGGCTTTGGATAACGATCTTTGCAAGGAAGTTTTAAGCACCAAGGTTTACAATTCTACAGCTACAAATGTAAATCCTGAAGGAATCACTATATCAAACTGGTTCTTGCGTAGAATAGAGGATAAGGATATTGGCGGAGAAATAGAAGGCGCTAAAACAGGATTTGTTAATGAATCTGGTAACTGTGCAGTAAGCTCAATGGTTTCTGAGTCGGGAACAGAATATATTTGCTGCACTGCCAACTCCACATCAGGATGGCGTTGCATCTATGATCATGTATCTATATACAAGACTTATACGAAATAAAAAATATCTAGTTACACAGTAAAGTGTAACTAGATATTTTTTTAATATACGATATTTAATAACTTACGAATATCATCGATATAGGCTACAGGATTGAACTTTGATAGTACATCCATGTCGCGGAAGCCATATGTGCAAAGCACGTAATCTAATCCAGCGTTTTCTCCTACAGCAGCATCAACTTCGGAATCACCTACATAAAGCACCTTTGATTTGTCTGTTACTCCAAGTGCTGATAAGGCCATATCGATAGGAGCTGGATCAGGCTTTCTTGGATGCTTACCATCATCTCCAATAACGATGTTGATATTTGGCTTGAAGAAATCTTCAAGTAATGATTCGCTGGCAGTTTGACCCTTGTTGGTTACGATTGCCATTTTTACACCTATTTCGGCAAGCTCCTTAGTGGTTTCAATAATTCCATCATAAGGCTTTGTCTTGATTAGGTTATGAGTGTTGTAGTATTCAACAAATTCTTTGAAGAATTCATCGAAGTGTTCGTAATCTTCACCCATTGGAAGGGCACGTACAACAAGCATTCTAAGGCCGTTTCCAACAAACTGTCTAACGTCATCTATAGAATGGGTTTTAAACCCGTATTTGTCTAACATATAGTTGATAGAATCTGTTAAATCTTCGAGTGTGTAAAGCAAGGTTCCGTCAAGATCAAAAAGTATTGTATCGTATTTCATATTTCACTTCCTTTGATTTTTTTACTATTAAGTTATAAAGCCTTAAAGGCATTTTGTAAAGGAAAATATTGAATAATAAACAACGCTTTGATATCATTTTATATAGATTTTGCATTAGGAGGGTAAAATGATGTACAAAATTAGAGAGGCTAAAACCCCTGATGCTAAGGAAATACACGACATTTACGGATATTATGTTGATAATACCTACGTAACATTTACAGAGGTTAATCCATCTGTTGAGGAATATGCAGAAAGTATCGTAAATACGAAGAAGGATTATCCTTACATTGTTGCTGTGGATGAAAATGACAAGGTAGTAGGCATGGCATATGGTGGAAGACTTCGTCATCATGATGCATACAAGTATGCTGTAGAGACAACCATTTATCTTGCACCGGATGTACCTAAGAAATCTGGAATTGGAAAGCTTCTATATTCAGAGCTTGAAAATCAGCTTAAATCTATGGGATACAAATTTATGTACGGTGTTATCACAGATGATAATGCTGCAAGCATCGCTTTTCATGAAGCATTGGGCTTTGAAAAGGTTGGACACTTTACAGATATCGGTTATAAATTTGGAAAATGGAAGGGGATAGTTTGGTATAGAAAGCAGATAGGTTCACTTGCTGATATGCCTAATTAATATTATGAAAAAAGCGTTTAGATATTTTTTAATATCAATTCTTTCAATTGTTTTTACATTGATTGTAGTTGGAATCATTTATATAGTTGCTGATACACACAGCAGAATTAAGATACAGGATAAGGAGACATATTCTACAGAAGAAGTTGAAGCTCTTATGGATGAAGCTAAGGCCCAGGGGCGAAACAGTGTATTGTCCACCATCAAGGAATCTCTTGAAAACGGAAATACGGTGATTTCTGTTCTTAAATCGTTGTATCCTGAATATATAGTTGTGGCAGCTAATTCAAAATACAATTTTGTCGCTATCAATAATGATTTAACAAAAAATAAATTTGATATTAATAATCTTTCAGAGGATGACAATGGAAGATATGTATATTCCGATGATGGGCAGACCACATCTCGCTTTGGAATTGATGTTAGCTCTCATCAGGGAGATATTGATTGGAATGCTGTTAAAGCCGAAGGCGTTGAATTTGCTTTTATAAGAGCGGTTTACAGAGGCTATGGTACAGGCAAGCTTGTTATAGATGAAAAATGCATTCAAAATATTGAGGGGGCACAGGCTGCTGGCATTGATGTAGGTGTTTATGTATTCTCACAAGCTATCAATCAGGATGAGGTTTTAGAAGAGGCATCTACAGTCATTGGATTGTTGGATGGATATACATTGCAGCTACCAATAGTATTTGATGTAGAAAAGGTTGCAGATAGTTCAGCTAGAACAAACGGACTTACAGTTCAGGACAGAACTGATCTTACTAAAACATTCTTAGAGACTGTTAAAAATGCAGGCTACCAGCCTATGTTTTATCATAATACAGAAATGGGAGCCATGCTCTTAGATTTGACACAGCTTACAGAATACCCAAAGTGGTTTGCAGGCTATAACAAGGAATTCTACTGGCCATACGAATATGAGATTTGGCAGTACTCTGAAACAGGTCGTGTGGAAGGAATCAACGGAGACGTAGATTTAGATATTTGGTTACAATAAAAAACACCCCATTACGGTAACAATCATAATAATTCTACGCTCAGCATAGAAAGCTTCGCTTAAGAATTATTATAGATTGTTACCTATGAGGTGTTTTTTATTGCAGTAATGTCGCAGCTAGTTTGTCGTTATCGGATGGATTCATGAAGCAGAAGCGAATGTAGTTTTCACCCAAATATGGGAATGTAGAACAATCGCGAATCATGAGTCCTTTTTTTATGCATCGGTCAAACAGCTCGCCGCTAGTTAAGCCATCCTCCAATATTTTAAGAAGCATGAAGTTTCCTTCAGGTTTATATGGCTTGAACCTAGAGCTTTCTTCAAAAAGCTTATACATACGGTCACGCTCTGATGTAATCAGGTTTCTAGTTTTGTTAATGTAATCCTTGTCTGTAAACATCAATGTTCCAGCTACTACAGCGATGGAGTTGATAGTCCAAGGATCTTTTCTTTTGTTAATTTCAGATATCAAATCTTCGTTAGAACAGATTGCATAACCTAAACGAAGTCCTGGGGAAGCAAAGAATTTCGATGTACCACGTAAAATAGCGATATTTCCATAAGTTCTTGTAAGACCTACAGCGGAAATCTTTGAAACATCCTCAGCAAATTCAACATAAGTTTCATCAACCATAACAAAGATGTGGCAGGCCATACAGGCATCTAAAATCTTACGCATATCAGCTGAACTTATAGCAGTACCGGTAGGATTGTTAGGATTGCAGATGATTACCATATCGATATCTTCTGTAAGCTTGCTGATAAAGTCTTTCGTATCAAGTACAAAATCGTTTTCCTCTTTAAGAGGATAGTAGATTGTTTTGCCTCCAACTAAAGATATCTCTCTTTCATATTCTGAATAGGTTGGTCCTAGAATTAAAGCTTTCTTAGGATTTTCAATCTTAACAAAAAGTGAGATTAGCTCTGTGGAGCCATTGCCTACAATAACGCTTTCAGATTCGCAGCCACAGTAGTCAGCAATGGAGCCACGCAAAGAAGCATATTCTCTGTCGGGATAAGTGGTGATGCAGTCAATATGCTCCTTAATTCCTTCCTTTAATTTGGTGGAAATTCCAAGAGGATTTACGTTAGCAGAGAAGCTAATTATATCCTCCTTTTTTATTCCATATATTTTTTCAATTTTTTCTAAATCGCTTCCATGAAAATGGTCTTTGTGTTTAATCATTGTTATTCACCTCGTCTTTTACATAGTAGCACCTTGATAAATAAATATCCATCTTTTTGTTTCGTATTCGTTTGAAAACACTACATGTTGTGCTATAATTTGATATGAATATCCTGGGATTAGTAGGTTCTGCTAATCCTACAAGAACGAGGACAATGTTTTGAGAAAAAGAATCTATCGAATATCAGAGGATAAATTCGATGACGTTAAACCAAATATAGAATTTGAACATCAGCAGATTGAAGCAACCTGCTTTGTTTCTGATACATTTAAGGGCGATATATTTTTTAAAAGCTTAAACGATGTAAAAATCCGTGGTGTAATATATTGTGATAATCCTTATGTCCAAATAGAAGAGCCACTTTTTGACAAGACTAATGTACATATTTCTTATAAGGTTGATGATTATAACTTCAAGGTTGGTGAAGTTCTTACAGGTAACTTCATAGTTATTGCTGTAGGCCTTGAAAAACAAATCCCTTTCAAGATTACATATGTACAAAAGCCACTTACATCATCAGAAGGTGAAATCAAAAGCTTAACCGATTTCGCTGAGCTTGCTCAAAATCATTTTACAGAAGCGGTTTCAATTTTTTATTCAGACAGATTTTCTGAATTTGTTCGAACACTTGATAAGCGTACCAGACTTTTGTACCGCGGTTTTAAGGCTGCGCCTATAGCAGCAGTCAATGTAGACGAGTTTTTAGTATCTGTTGGTCTTAAAGAAAAAATGACCTTCGATTTAAGAGAGCGTGAGGACAGCTACTATGAAGTAACTGAAAATATCCGCGGAGAAATAGAAATAATCCGTTCTACTTGGGGCTTCATTGATATTAATGTTAGCTGCGATGCGGATTTTGTTTCAATCGAAAAGGAACATATTACATCTGATTTCTTTTTAGGCTCAATTTTCAATATGAACTATTACATTCATAAGGATAAGATGCATGCCGGCTTAAATATAGCTAAGATTTCTTTTGATTACAGAGATATTCATAAAGAGATAATTATAAGGGCTACTTCCTTAAAGGAAGGCTCAAAGCTTGAATCAGTAAATCACGAAAAAGATTTAATGATTCTTAAGGGCTGTCGTCTATATGAGGAATTCAGACTTAGAAGAATAACTACACCTATATGGTGCCAGGAAAGTCTTGCCATAGTTGAGGCACTTTCAGATGCAAATAATGCCGAGGATAATTATCTGCTTCTTATGAAGGCATTCCTTTATGTTACTAACAACCAAAAACAGGAAGCTTTATGGATTATCCAGGATTTAAAACGTTCAATAGAAGATAAGAATAGTTGTGAATGGGCATTTTTGCTTTATATTTGCACACTTATTGAACGAGAAGAGGAATATGTAGACAGACTTACTGACAATATTGAATCAATATTCAGAGAGCATCCTGACGATGTTAGAATCTTTTGGTTCCTATTGTTTTTAAGAAAAGATTACATTAGAAATTCATCTGCAAAGCTTAGAGACATTGCAAGCTGGGTTAATAGTGGTGTGGATTCTCCACTGCTTTATATAGAAGCATATTATATTTTTGTTCAGGATCCATATTTAATTTCAAGTTTTGATGAGCTTACTATCAAGACTCTTAACTGGGTAAGAAAGCGAAATGCTATTTCTAAGGATATCGCTATTCAAATGATACATATCCTTGAAAATGAACATAGCTTTAATCCTAAGGTGTTACCAATTATAGATAGCTGTTACGAGATATATCCTGATTTGCAGCTATTGCTTGCTATTGTTACATACATACTTAAGGCAAACTATGTAGAGCCTAAATTCCTTAAATGGTTCAAGCTTGCTATTGAAGCTAATCTTCATGTTTCAGGTATTTTTGAAGCATACATGGAAGCAATGCCTACTTACTCCGTAGACAAATTCCCACAGCTTCTTACAATGTTCTTTAAGTATAACAATGATTTGTCATACGAAAAAAAGGCACTTTTATATGCAAATATCATTCTGCACAGGGGTGATGACAATAAGACCTATGAGCACTATGAAGAAGCTATCGAGAAATTTGCCTTAGAACAGTTGAAGCTTGGCAGATTAGATGAGAACTTGGCAGTGTGTTATCAGCGTCTTATGGAGCTTGGCATATTTGACTCAGAGGTGGCCAGACTTATATCTGATTTGGCTTTTAAAAAGAAGATTGCTGTCATTAATCCTTCAGTAAGAAGAGTCTTTTTATATCAGGATGAATTTAAAGCTCCAAGCATAGCTAATGTATCTGATCACAAGGCTTACCTTAATTATATTGGAAGCAAGGGCGTTATTTTTTTAGAGGACCAGAATGGATATCTATTTGTAGATGATGAAGCTTATCTTACAGAAGATATTATCGATGCCACAGGTTATTTGGATAACTTAAAGGGGCTTACACCTCTTAATATGGCATATATCCTTATGGATTTTGAAAATGGATTTGATTTCAGCGAGCCTAGCAAAGCTTCTGTAGATTCCGTTAAGCTTTTGCTTGAATCTAAACAGATTTCTTATGATTTTTTAGGCGGTCTTTATCCAAAGATTATAGAGCTGTTTAAATTTAATGAAGAAGAAGCCTACATTGAAAAGTATTTCTTAAATGATGCCGATTTAAAGGCTCTTAAAGCAGATGTTATTGCAGATGTTATAGAGCTATTCGTATCTCGCAGTAAATACGAAGAAGCATATTACATGCTAAAGAATACCAATGGTACAAAGGTTAAGCCGGAGGTTATTTCTAAGCTTTGTAGATACTTAATTAATGAGAAGCCAGATGAATCAGACGACTTCCTAATTCTTCTTTGTGCTGGCCTTGTAAAGAAAAACATTATTTATAGTGATATTATCAAATACTTAATAAGATTTTTTGTGGGCCCAACAGAAACTATGCTTCGTATTTACGATAATGGCTTCGAAAATGGTGAAGACATAGTTGAATTTGGTGAGAGAATTCTTACACAGGTTTTATACAGAGACTTTTTATGCGATGGCATTATGCATGTATTTGAAACTTATGTTTCAAGACGTAATAATAAAATGATAGTTGAAGCCTTCCTTACATACGAGGCTCATAGCTATCTTTCTGAAGGACAGGTTATTCCAGAAGAAATCTTTTCTTATATCTTTAATAGATTTAAGAGAGGAATGAATGTAAACGAAAGCATGAGAATAGCTCTTCTCAAATATCTATGTGAAAGAAAGGACCTTGAGGAAGAGGAGCTTAACATGCTAGACATGCTTCTAGCAGATGCAATCCTTAAAAATCAATACTTTGGCTTCTTTGTAAAATGCAATGAAAAGCTAAAGATTAAATATCATTTATATGACAAACACTTTGTAGAAATAAATACAGACAAACGCAAATCAGTTGTTATTACATATTCAATTAACGGAAGCGTTCCAAAGGAAGACGATATGATTGAAATGTATGATGGTTTGTATGTTAAACAATTTATTCTTTTCTATGGAGACGAACTTCGCTACGAGATTTATTGTGATGATTTGTCAGATGAACCTCTTAAGAGCGAGACCATTGTTATGAGCGAAGAGCCAGATGTTAAGAATGGTCGATTTGCTATCATGAACAATATTAGCCGCCATAATATGTATGGCGAAACTACAGAGCTTGCATCAGCCCTAAAGCAATATCAGGGATTGGATGCAGTTACTAAGGATTTATTTACTATTATATAAAGGTTAGGAAATGCTATGAATGAAACCAAGGGCGCATATCTTGGAATTGATATTAATTCCAAAAATACAGTGCTAAGTATTTACAAATCAAATATGGATGAGCCTACTACAGTAAGCACAGTTCTTGGTGAAGAAAACTATGCAATACCTACCGTGCTTGCTAAAAGGATAGGCATGGGACAATGGTTTTTTGGCGATGAGGCTATTTTAAAGGCCAGAGTTAAAGAGGCAACACTTATAGAGGATTTGTTCAACAGAGCTCTCAAAAATGAAGTAGTCTATGTTGAAAATGAATCCTACCAGGCTAAGGATTTACTTGTAATATTCTTTAACAAGCTATTTTCTATTCCTGGGCCAATGGCGGCAATGGGAGAGATTGAAAAGCTGGTTATCTGCGTAGAGAAAGTTAGCTTAGAGGTTATGGAGCTAATGAATTACGTGGCATCAAAGCTTAATATTGATTCTCATAAGCTTATGCTTATAGATAGAAATGAATGCTTCTATTACTATGCTTTATCTGGTAAGCCAGAATTGTTCCTATATCAAGTGGCATTATTTGATTATAGTGGAAGCAATATGATTTCTGTTGTGATGGATAGAAATCAAAATACACGTCCACAGCTGGTTACACTTGATGTGGTGAACCATGGAGATATTACAGAAAATAAGGATGAAATGTTTGACGAGATTATAGCAGACACCTTTGGAAGCAGATTGTTTTCTTCTGTATATCTGGTAGGAGATGGTTTTGATGGAGATTGGATGAAGCTTAGTCTTTCAAGACTTTGCAAGGGGCGTAAGGTTTTCCTTGGAAAAAATCTTTATTCTAAAGGCGCATGCTATGCAGGCTTCATAAAGGATGGAAAAAGAGATTGGCCATTTATATTTATTGGCGATAACGATTTAAAGCTTAATCTATCAATAAAGATTTTAGATAACAACGTAATGAAGTTTTTCACTTTAATTGATGCAGGTCAAAGCTGGTATGATGCAAAAGGTGAATGTGAAGTAATACTTGATGGTAATCCTGAAATTGAGTTTTATGTTCAACGACCTGAATCAAGAGAAGCTCACACCGATGTGTTAGAGTTAACAGATTTACCAAAGCGAGAGAATAGAACCACAAGGCTTCGTATTGAAGCAAGACCTATTTCTGACATAGCAGTATCAATAGAAATTACAGATTTGGGATTTGGGGAAATTTCTCCTGCAACAGGTAAGAACTGGACCTTTACCATTTCTTTGAAGGGAGAGTAATGAGTACATTAATTTATTGTTCCAACTCAATAGCTGCTGCTCCGTATTATATTGAAGAAGTTTCTTTAAATGTTTACTCTCTAGAGGAGCTTAGCTATTTTATCTTAAATAATATATATTTGCTTTCCAGCAAGATTATGAACGCGGAATTGTGTAACTGGATTGGTAGAGAGTTAAAAATGCCAAATCTTGCCAAGGAATTACATGGCCTGGTGCAGAATAATGCGCCACTTCATATTTTTGTTGGCCATATTTTAAGCTCGAATGGTTATGCATCTCAAAAAGAAATAAAAGATGCTTTAGCTATAATATCCACCTTCGAAAATAAATCTGAAGCAGAGCGAAGAAAGCTTAGAGCTGACAGATTAATGGCGGGAGGGAAGCTGATAGACGCCATTTATGAATACGAAACCTTACTTTCAGAAGATATTGCAAAAACAATGCCTCGAACTGTTGAAGGGGATGTATATCATAATTTGGGTTGTGCATTTGCCAAACTATTCTTTTTTGAAGAAGCTTGCAGATGCTTTGATGAAGGGTACAAACGAAATCAGAAAAAACAAACCTTATATCAGCTTTTATATTCAGCCAGATGTGGTAAAGATAAAAACGCTTTCGATGAATATGTTAACAAATATCAGGTACCACGTTCTGATGTTGAAGAGGTTTTACAGATTGTTACAAGAGCGACAGTTAAGGAAGACATTGTTGGCTTTGACAGCTCAATAAACGATATGCTTTATGCTGGAGCTTCGGAAGAATCAATGGAAACCATTAATAACGTAATTCAAAATTGGAAAAAAGAATACATTAGATTATGTAGAATATAATTATATTGGGGAGAAGTGTATGGGATTTTTTTCAAGTAGAAAAAAGAAAAAAGAAATTAGAGCAGCAAAAATCGATGATGCATTTAACAGGGTTTATTCTCAAATCGAGGGGATGGGAAGCTTAGAAGACCCTAAGAAATTGGAACGCTACATATTAGATTCCTGCGAACAGATCATTGCAAGTACAAAGGCAATGGAAAGGCAGAAGATGGAATATCGTATTGTTACAAGATACTTAAACGATATTAAGGCCATTGAAAACCTTCCAAGAGATAAGGCGAAGGATTTAAGAATGACTGCGTCTAAAATAGTGGAGCTTGAAGAAAATCTTGTTAATGCCAGAGCGATTCAGCGAAATATTACTGACGAGCAATTCCAAGTGATAGCTGATGAAGAAGACGATATGCCAGAAATTATAAATCGTTTTTCTTCAGATGAGATATATCAGGCGAAGCTCAAAAAGAATCTTTCTTATTTGGAAGGCGAAAAGAGTAGATGGGAGATTGAGCGAGAAGAGCTACAGTTGCAGGTAAAGCTTTTCAAGAGGATGGCGGTTGCAATAATGGTATCCTTTATGACTCTTTTGATTTTATTAATCACCATGAATTCTGCTACAGAGGTAGATATTTCTGTTTGGGTTTTTGTAGTTTTGTTTATTTGTGCTGTCAGTGGTTTTATTGTATTTCTCAGACAAAATAAAATTGCAAAAGATAAGAAGTTCGCTATTATTCATTTGAATCAATCCATTAGCATGCTTAATGTAGAAAGAATGAAGTATGTTAATGTTACTAACAGTGTCGAATATTCAAAGGATAAATATATGGTAAATAATGCTGTCGAGCTGCAATATGTTTGGGAGCAGTACCAGGATAAGGTTCGTGATCAGATACGTTATCTTGAAAATAACGAAGACTTAGAATTTTACAATAATAAACTTGAAAATATATTAGGTAGTATCGGTCTTGCTGACGAAAAGATATGGCTCAATCAAATCAATGCCCTTATCGATAGACAGGATATGGCAGACTGCAGACATAGATTAGTACAGCGTCGTAAGAAAATTAGGGATAGATTGGACGACCATAGAAAAATAGTTCAGGAAGAACGTGATGAAATAGATAGGCTCATGATGAGTCATGAGCACTATCTACCTGAAATTCAGGAAATCATCAAGTCTGTTGATAAGCTTTGTGGAACAAGTTCAAGCGTTCAAATAGATGCTTAGTTTATTTTAAAACGAAATCCATGTAAACAGGATTGTGATCTGAATACTTAAATCCAGTATCAAGAACATTAGCATCTATAACATCAATGTTAGATGAAACGATAAATCCGTCGATTGTAAGGACGAATGAATCCTCAGTGTAAGGGCTATCAGCATTTCTGCATGATGGAACAGGATTAGATTCGTCGATAGGACCTATGATGGTGAAATTATCATCTAAAAGTCCATCAGGAATAGGCTGAGCCCAGTTTTCAGTGCTGCTTGTTCCAAAATATTTAGAAGAATCACCAAGTACATCTTTATTCATATCGCCACCTGCGATAATGTAATTACCTTTGTTTAATTCTTCAAGCATATCTTCGTTTAACATAACAACCTGGTTAGTAGCTGTTGATGGGTCTGTTGTATATGCAGAAAGGTGCACATTGTAAAGCACAAGCTGCTTACCATTGTTAAGGTTGATATAGTTTTTACTATAACATCTATCCAGGTCGATTAGCTTGGACATACCTTCTTCAATAGGAAGAGAACGTCTTACAGAGTCCTGGATAGTAGCTGATGAAATAGTAAGAAGACCAGCCTTTGATTTTCCATGAGGCTGTGTTAATGGATAAAGTAAAAAAGGACTATCATAATTTACAGCAAATGTGCTGCTGACTTTGTCGTAGTTTGCATTTTTGAGAGCATTTACGATTAAGTCCTTTTCATTAACATGGTAGCTTCTTGTTGAATCAAGATCTACTTCCTGAAATAGCATAATATCTGGTGATAAAGAAAGTACACTAGCTGTGGAGCCGGAAATGTTTTCATTTACGGCATCCTTGGAATAAGCCCAGGATTCTGTTCCACCATCCATGAAGAAAGAATAATCATCAGAATAAGCACCGAATCCTATATTTGCAGATGAAATTCGATATTGCTTTTGAGTTTCTAACTCAGATAAGTCTGCTTCACCTTCGATTTCAAGTGCAAAGTTATCTTCGATGCGATGGTATGAAATCAATACGTAAGCCACATATGCTGCAAAGAGGACTATTATGGCTAAGATGATTATAAGGATTGGTTTTAATATTTTTTTTACCATGGTTATTTCCTTTCAGATTTTTTAAATGTATCATTAATATATCATAAAAATAAGTTAAAAAATGTTTTTTCATAATATATTAAAGAATTTTTCAAGGAGAGAGTATGATTTACAGAATTAAAGAATCACTAGAACTACGACTAAACTTATTCTACATTACACTTCAGGGGTTATATTGGATGATTGTGTGCTGCACAATCAGTTTGGGCTCTGCTTATCTTTCAAACAGAGGATATTCAACGGTTGGAATTGGTGCGTTGTTTGCTTTAGCATATTTATTTGCAAGTGTTTTACAGCAGCTTATATCTGTAGAAACTGATAGAAGTACTAGCATTAATGTTGTTGATGTATTAGCTGTACTTGGTGGTTTACTTGTTATCAATCAGTTTTTTGCTATGGGTACAGATTCAAAAAGCTTCGGTACAGGCTTTACATTTATGCTTGGTGCAATGATTGCAACTATCATTCAACCATTTCTTAACGCTTTGAATTTCCATATCGAAAGATATGATATAAAGATGAATTATGGAGTAGCAAGAGCTAGCGGATCCTTCTTTTTCTTCATAATGAGTCTTATTGCAGGAAATCTTATGAAGACTGTTTCAGAAAAGGCAGCCCCAGCACTTGGACTTATTGTTAGTATTTTATTCGTAGCTAACATTATTTGGATTTATAAGGAACTTAAGTCTACAGGAAAGAATCCAAAGAAGGATTTTGATCCATTTGAAAACAGTACATCTTCAAATGATTCTTTTGATGTTAATTCTATTAAGAATTTTATTGAATCATATAAGATGTTTTTCATCTTTTTAATCGGACTTATGGGATTTTATTTTGGCCACGTGCTTATTAATAATTTCCTTTATCAAATCACTGCAAATGTAGGTGGAGATGAAGCTGACACAGGCGGACTTTTAGCTATGCAGGCTATAGTGGAATTACCAGCTATGATTTTCTTTACATGGTTAAAAGACAGATTTGGTTCTAAGCTTTTGCTTTCTGTTTCAGCTGTATTTTATTTCGTCAAGATTTTTGCTACCACTATAGCAACATCGGTAGGGATGCTTTACTTTAGTATGCTTTTCCAGGCGTTGGCATTTGCTATATTTATCCCAGCATCTGTTCATTTTGTTGACGAAATCATGTCAAAAAAGGATGCAGTTAAAGGTCAGGCCTTTGTAACTATAGCTATGACTCTTAGCAACTTGCTTTCAAGTTTGATAGGTGGGGTTTTAATTAGATTATTTGGAGTTACATTATCTCTTTGGTTTGGAACTGTCGTTACAATTTGTGGTGTTGTTGTCTCAATTTACGGACTTGTAAAAATAAAAGAAAAATAATTAATATTATGATAGATTTTTGTATTGTAAATTGTTAAAATAACTATATAAGATTTGTAAAAAAGGATTAATATGGCTAAGTACAATATTGGTGGGTATATTTTCGACGATGAGAATAAGGCGAAGAAAGCCGCCAAAGAGCTTAAAAGTGTTGAGTATATCCTTGCACAGTTAAAAGACGCTGATGAAAGAGGTGTACTTAAGGTATACAAAAAGCTCATTAATCAACGGCTTTTCTCCACTGAGATAGGCATGGGGTTTTTATCTCAGCTTAGACAGAATCTAGTGGCAACAGGGGCATTTTCTGAGGATGAAATTCCTGAGATTTATTCATTAGAAACTGGCGAGAATCAGGCTGTTTCAGAGAACAAATCCGAAGTTTTAGCTCAGAAAGAGGAAACTGAGAAAATAATAGACGAAAAGCCTAAAGCAAAGAAAGAAAAAGCCGATAAAAAGGTTGTAAGTAATAACGAGCCTACTTATGGTCGTATCAAAAGGCTCAAGCTTATCAATAAAATTCTATTAGTCCTTTGCATAACGTTATTGTTATGTGTAATAGGAATGTTTTATGTGAATTCCACTATAAACAGTCCAACAATTCTCGATTATGAGGAAAAAATTATTGATGAGTATTCATCTTGGGAGCAGCAGTTATCGGAAAGAGAACAGCAGCTAAACGAGAGGGAGGCACTTATCAAAGAGAAGGAACTACAACAATAATTTTCAAGGATGGGGTTGGTGTTATGGCAAAAAACAAAATTCTTGTGGCTGATGATGAAAGCCGAATGAGGAAGTTAATCAAAGATTATTTAGTAAGAGAAGATTACGAGGTAATCGAAGCAGAAAATGGAGAACAGGCTCTTGATATGTTCTATATGGACAGCGAAATTGCGCTTATCATATTAGACGTTATGATGCCTAAGGTTGACGGTTTTGCAGTTCTTAAGGAAATCAGAGAGACTTCTTCGATTCCAGTGCTGATGCTTACAGCCAAGGGTGAAGAGAATGATGTGCTTAATGGTTTTGAACTTGGTGCAGACGAATACATTAATAAGCCTTTCTCACCAAAGATTCTCATGGCCAGAGTAAATGCAGTCCTCAGAAGAAGCACAGACGATTCTATTGGCAAGAAGGTTGTTGAAGCCGGAGGTATTCAGCTTGATGTTGACGCTCATGTAGCTACAAACGATGGCAATCCAGTAGAACTTTCTGTTAAGGAATTTGAACTGCTTTATTACTTCATCAACAATGAAGGAATCGCTCTATCAAGAGAAAAGATTCTTAATCATGTTTGGGATTATGATTATTTCGGAGACGCGAGAACAATTGATACTCACGTTAAAAAGCTTCGTAGTAAGTTAGACGATAAGGGAAATTACATCAAAACTATTTGGGGCATGGGGTATAAATTTGAAGTCGACGCAAAGGTCTAAGAAGATAAATCGCCAAATTGTAGGCTTGTTAGTTGCTACTATATTCGTAGCACTCGTTATAGTGAGTGTACTATCAGCCTGCTTTTTAGGCGATTATTATATTTTACAAAAAAGAAAAGATTTGAGAATCATCTATGACGATTTATCCGAAAGATGTGTAAATGGTACCTTATATGGGCCAGATAATACCGCAGAGACGGCAGCATATTTCGATATGTATTCGGTATCTTGTTTAATTACAGGTGCTGACGGGGAGCCTTTAGTCTCATCCAATACGGATTCAACGCTTCTTTTAAATCAATTAAATTACGCAATGTTTTCAAATGATGAATCGGTTGAAGTAATTAAAAAGACTGATTCCTACCAAATATTCACACAGGTTTATCCAGATTCAAGCGAAGATTATCTTGTCTTGCTTGGATTGCTTCCTGATGGGAATATTTTATTTGTGCGCACAACTGTATCTGCTTTAAATCACATGACATCTATTACCAATAAGTTTTTTATTTTTATGGCGATTATTGCTATTTTATTTACAGCATTTATTGGTCATATTGTAATGGCTCGTTTCACAAGTCCATTAATAAATCTTATTGATATCACAAAGCGTATTGCTAATTTTGATTTTGAGGCAAGGTATAAACCTCAACATATTTATAATGAAATTGATGATCTTGGTGAACACATAAATGAGATGTCCACGACACTTAAGCGTGCAATTTCTCAGCTTCGAGTTGCTAATGAAAGTTTAAAGCATGATTTGGAAGTTAGAGAAGAAACAGAGAATATGCGCAAAGAGTTCGTATCTAATGTTTCTCACGAATTAAAAACTCCAATTGCTCTCATTCAAGGCTATGCCGAAGGTTTGCAGGAAGGCATTATGGAGGATGAGAACAGCAGGCAGATTTATTTAGATATCATTTTGGACGAAGCTAATAAAATGAATCGCCTTGTTAGAGAAATGCTTATATTAAATCAGCTCGAGGCTGGTCAGATGAGCATAGATTTAGTTGATTTTGATGTAACCGAAATGATTGATAGCATTGTAGACAGCAATAAAATCAATTTCGAAGCTCAAAATATTACATATAATTTCAATAACAAATGTGAATGTTACATTCATGCGGACGAGTTCTTGGTTGAACAGGTTATAACCAATTTCATTAGTAATGCCATACATTATGTAATGAACGGAAACGTAATTAATGTTTCCTATGATTTTTCAAAAAAAGGAAAAGTTCGTATAAGTGTGTTCAATTCAGGAAACAATATTGCCAAAAAGGACATTAAACGTATCTGGGAAAAGTTCTACAAAGCAGACAAGGCCAGAAGCCGTGAATATGGTGGAAGTGGTATAGGACTATCTGTTGTAAAGGCAACAATGGAGCTTTTACACGAAAAGTACGGGGTTGAAAATGTGACAGATGGAGTTGAATTTTGGTGCGAATTTACATTGGCAAAAGACACAAAAATCAACAAAAATTCATAGAATTTTCTGATTTTTTACGTTGAAGTATACACATATTAATGCTAATATACCATTAATGATTAGTTTATTCTTCTAGGAGATAGTATGAAAATTAAAAGATTTGGCCTTTTAATTTCGATAATGAGTTTCTCTTTTTTGCTCACAGGTTGTGGTGAACCACTTTATGCTATGACTGAAGAAGAAGAAGCAATTATTACAGCTTATGCTTCAAAAGCAGTTTCCAAATTCAATGAAAATCAGACCATCGGCATCGCCAACGCCAGAGTTAGAACAGGCGAGTTGGATGAGGATTATTCACCGGATGAAAAGGAGGAGGAAGAGGCTACTGAAGCAACGGAGGGAGAAGAGCAAGTCGAAATTGATCCTGAAACAGGAGAGCCTATCGCACCGGCAGAAGGAGAAGCTGGAGCTGAAGGTGAAGCTTCAGAGGATTCATCAGCTGATGGCGGATATTCATTTACAGATGCAATGAGTATTGAGGGTGTAGAATTTACCTGTTCAGAATTTGATGTAACTCCTGAATATAAGACAAAAAGCTTTTTACTAGAAAAGGTTTCAGGGAAAAAATATTTAGTTTTATCTATAACAGCAAAAAACACTTCTAAATCATCTGTAGATTTTAGCAAGTATGCAGATAGAAGCTACAGTTTATCATTGAACGGTGGTGAAAAAACAAAAGCAGAGTTTACCCCACTTGGAAATGATTTGAATAATTATGATGGTTTACTGGCAGCTGGTGATACCAAATCTTTAGTTTTAGTATTTCTTTTCAGCGATTCGTCAGTAGAAAATATAACTTCACTGGAACTCTTCGTTACAAGCGAGGACACCACTAGAGGGACAACCATATAAATCATTATTGATTTAAATGAGAGGAGATTTGCATGGATACTAATATTTTATTGGAATCGGGCACAAACGAACTTGAAGTACTTGAATTCAAGGTAGGCAAAAATTTCTATGGAATCAATGTTGCCAAGATTAGGGAGATTTTGTTGTATCAGCCAGTTACTCCGCTACCTAATGCGCATCCTTCCATTGAAGGAATTTTCATGCCAAGAGATATTATGATATCTGTTATCTCTCTTCGCAAATGTTTGAACATTGATGAAGAAGCTACAACAGACGGCTTATTCATTATCACAAACTTTAACAGTTTGAATACAGCGTTCCATGTAGACGAGGTTTTAGGTATCCATCGTGTATCATGGGAAGACATCATTAAACCAGATGCAACTATCAGTTCTGATGAATCAGGTGTTTCTACTGGTGTCATCAAGCTGGAGGATAGATTAGTTGTTATTCTCGACTTCGAGAAAATCGTTACAGACATCAATCCAGAGACTGGTCTTAAGGTTTCTGAAATGGATGAGTACGAGACCAAGGATAGAAGTAAATCTCCTATTTTACTTTGTGAAGATTCACCACTTCTTTCAAAGCTTATTGTTGAGTGCTTGAAGAAGGCTGGTTATACAAACCTGATTGTAAACATGAATGGTCAAGAGGGGTGGGACAAGCTTGTTGAGTTCCACAAAGCTGGTACAGTTCTTGATAATGTCCATCTTATTATCACTGATATTGAAATGCCACTCATGGATGGTCATAGATTATGTAAGCTCGTCAAGGAAAATGAGACAATGAGGAACATTCCACTTATCATTTTCTCATCTCTTATAAATGACGAAATTAGAAGAAAAGGTGAAAGCCTTGGTGCAGATGCTCAGCTTACAAAACCAGAAATCGGTAAACTTATTAATGTAGTAGATGAGCTGGTAGCTAAATACGAGGATGCACGAAGAGGTAAATAACAATTAAACTTAAAGGGGTATGCAGGGCATGCCCCTTATTTGGTATAGGGGGAAATGTAGATGTCTCAGTCAGAGGACTACTTGGATGGACTACTTAACTCAATAAATAAGGCTAAGACTGATGCTATTGAGGTCCAGGAAAAGGCTGAAAAGAAACAGCAGCAGGCAAATGAAAGTCGTAAGGCTGTTGCCTATGACGATGATTTCTTTACTGCCACCGGAATCAATGTAGAAGAAGTTCAGACTAAAACCTCACATCCTTACCTCAGGAAAGTTCTTTCTGAGGAGGATTTTTTGCGCCAATTTGAGGAGGAATTAGGCTCTGATGATGTAGATTTATTCGTTAGCAATTTTGAGCAGGAAATAGATGACGAGGAAAGACATTTCCAGGAAACAGGAGAACTTCCTGAGAGCGATAATATTGTAAATAATCTTTTAAATAATATAAAATCGGTTGTAAAAAAGGAGACTGAGGAGCTTTCAGAAGAGCCTGCTATACAGCTTGATGATGAAATTCATGAAGAGGTAGAAGAGGAAGTTAAAGAAGAGGAAGTCTCAGTAGATGAGGAATCTGATTTCTCTGATTTAGAATCGGTCATGAATGATGATTCTTTAAGCGATGATGAAGCTATAGCAGAGCCTTCTTCTGAGGATGATGAGGATGTTCCTTTAGATTTACCAACAGATGATGATATTGATTTATCTGATTTTATAGAGGAAGAAGAGCCTGAGGAGGAGCAAACTGAGGAAGCTTCTTCTGAGGATGACGATTTTGGTTTATCCTTAGATGATGTTGTAGAGGATACAGAAGAAGAGCCTTTAGACGATTCTTTGAAGGAATTTATGCCAGACGAAATGGATGCTTTAGATGAAGCTGAATTTGGTGAGGGGGAGGAACCGGACTTATCTGGTGATGGAGACCTTGATTTAGATAATCTTCTTGAAGGCGATGATGAAGATTTACTTGATATTCAATCCCTTTTAAATGGTGACGAGGAAGGTGCTGCAGAAGGAGCAGATATAGACGACAGTGCCGAGGAAGCCTCAGGTGATGACGTAGGTGATGATGCAGGCGATGATGGCAAAAAGGGTAAAAAGAAGGGAAAGAAGGAAAAGAAGAAAAAGGAAAAGGGCGAAAAGAAGCCTAATCCTATAATAGAAAAGCTATTGCTTATAATTTTTGGCGCTCCAGATGAAGACGAAATAGCTGAGATGGAAGCTGAGAAAGCCAAAAAGGAAGGCAAAACTGTAGAAATAACCTATGACGAGGAAGGAAATCCGATTGTTCCAGAGGAAGAAGAGGATCCAAAGGAAAAGAAAAAGCGTTTAAAGGAAGAAAAGAAGGCTGCAAAAGAGGCTGCCAAGAAAGAAAAAGAGGCGGCTAAAAAGGAGAAGGAGGCAGCCAAAAAGGATAAGCCACCTAAACCACCTAAGCCTAAAAAAGAAAAGAAACCAAAGGAACCTGATAATTCTCCAAAAATTCCTATTTCCATTATTGCTACTTTTTTGGTATTATCTATATCAATAATTGGTGTAGTAATGGTTGGAATGACATTCACAGGTTTGAAGCGTCATATGGAACAGGCCACCACGTTATTTGAGGAGGGCAATTACATAGCAGCTTACGAAAAGCTGAATGGCTTTGATTTTAGGAGCGATGAGGAGGTAGAGCTTCTTAGAAATCAAGCTAGAACCTTAGCAGATTTACAAACCTGTCAACAACAATACGAGGCGTTCATCAAATATGAACAATATCCTTACGCATTAGATTCCTTGCTTATAGGTATGGGAAGATACGATAAGTACAAGGACGATGCAGTTGAATATGGTATTTCTGAACAATATGAAGCTTATGGTAATCAGATTAAATCAGAGCTTGAAGAACAGTTTGGATTATCAGAAGAGGAAGCCTTAGCTATATACAATCAGCCTAACCGACATTACTATACAATAGAACTTAGAAAGGTGCTGAGAGGCTTAGGGTTACCGGATTTATGATAGCGATACTTGATTACGATGCTGGAAATATTAAAAGTGTAGAAAAAGCATTCAAAATCCTTGGTGAGGAAACTGTCCTCACCAGGGATTTTAGTGTAATTAAAACAGCCGACAGACTGGTTTTACCAGGTGTTGGCTCTTTTGCTGCAGCTATGGAAAATCTCAAGAAATATGAATGCGACAAAGCTATTTATGATTTTGTAGATAGCGGAAAGCCATTCCTTGGAATTTGCCTGGGGCTGCAGCTTTTGTTTGATTCATCTGAAGAGTCAAAGGGCGTAGAAGGTCTTGGTCTTTTAAAGGGAAAAATCAAAAGAATCCCAGATGGTGATGGAATAAAGGTTCCGCACATTGGGTGGAACTCATTAGCTTTTCCTAATAAGGGTAGATTATTTGAAGGAATCGATGAAGGCGCCTTTGTTTATTTTGTACATTCATATTATCTACAGGCAAAAGAGCCATCCATTGTTACCGCCACCACAGAATATGGCTGTCACATCCATGCCTCTGTAGAAAAGGATAACATTTTTGCCTGTCAGTTCCACCCGGAAAAATCCTCAACAGTAGGATTAAAAATTCTTAAAAACTTTGCTACCCAATAGCCTTCCCCCTCTGGGGGAAGGTGGCTCGAAGAGCCGGATGAGGGTACTCAATACTATAGGAGAAAATCATGCTAACTAAACGAATAATTCCCTGCCTGGACGTAAAAGATGGCAGAGTAGTAAAAGGTGTTAATTTCGTAGATTTAAAAGACGCAGGTGACCCTGTAGAAATAGCAGCGGCCTACGACAAGGCTGGCGCAGATGAGGTAGTATTTTTAGATATCACTGCATCCTCTGATGGACGAAATACTGTAGTAGATATGGTTCGCCGTGTGGCAGAGCAGGTCTTTATTCCATTTACTGTAGGTGGCGGAATCCGCACAGTAGACGATTTTAAGGCATTGCTTAGAGAAGGCGCTGATAAAATATCTGTTAACTCAGCAGCAATCGACAATCCAAAACTTATTAGTGATGCGGCTGATAAGTTTGGAAGTCAGTGCGTCGTAGTTGCAATAGATGCAAAAAAGAGACCAGATGGAGGCTTTAACATTTATAAGCACGGTGGAAGATTAGATTGCGGCATTGATGCAGTTCAGTGGGCCAAAAAGTGTGAAAAGCTTGGAGCAGGTGAAATCCTTCTGACATCAATGGATTGCGATGGAACAAAAGCAGGCTTTGACATAGAACTTACCAAGGCAGTATCAAGCGCAGTATCAATTCCTGTTATTGCATCAGGAGGAGCAGGAACTATGGAACATTTTAAAGATGCTTTAACCATAGGTGGAGCTGACGCGGCTCTTGCTGCTTCCTTATTTCATTATAAAGAGTTAGAGATTAATGAATTAAAGCAATATCTAAAGAATAATGGCATACCTGTGAGATTGTAGAAAAACAGTTCACAGATTCAACAAAAGAATTTAGTAATATACTAATAAGTATAGATATGTACTGACATAAGGAACAAGGATGTTCGGGCATTTTTCAAAGGAGTGATGTTTATGTCTTTAACTATTAATTCTTTTGGTAATAATTCTATTTATTCTTTATTTGGTGGAAGCAATTCATCAGGAGTAAATTCAATGTTTGGAGGACTGGAAGGTTCTCTTTCAAGCTTGTCTCAAATTAAGTCAGGTTCATATGGAAAGCTGGTTAAGTCATATTATTCTAAGTATGACAATGAGGGCAATTTAAAGTCTGATACTTCAAAGAAGGCAAAGGCTGCAGATTCGAATCTCAGTGAAATTAGAAATGATACCGCAGACCTTAGTAAGGCAACCGACAAGCTCTTAGCAAAGGGCAAAAATTCTATTTGGAATGAAGTTGAGACCACTGATGAGGATGGCAATATCACAAAGGATTACGACAGGGATGCAATCTATAAAGCGGTAAATGATTTTGCTGAAAAATATAATGAACTTGTAGACAGTGGCCAAAAATCTAAAAACACTGGTATACTTACTCAGGTAGCAGCTATGGTTACTAATTCTGCAAAAACAGCACCTACTCTTGGTAAGGCTGGCATTACAATTGATAGCAACAATCATTTGCACGTAGACGAGGATTTCCTTAAGAATAAGGCTAACATGACCTACGTCAAAGACTTATTCAACGGTACAGGAAGCTATGCATATCAAACAGCCACAAAATCATCAATGGCTAACTCATACGCAAGCAACGAGCTAACAAACCTCACTGGCCGTAAATCCTACACCAACACCGGCGACTACTCGTTATCCGCCGACGACATGATTAACAAGTTCAACACCACAACGTAAAGATAGCTGGTAGGTAACAAGGATAATATTTCCTAAGGGAGACATTCTTAGTCGACTGTGGAAATATTATACTTGTGACCGTAACTAGCGAGCCAAAAAGTTAAAAATAGCTTGTAGCTAACAATGAAAAGTATTACTCAAGGAGCAATCTCGCGACGGAGTAATACTTTTTATTGTTAGCGTAACCAGCGAGCCACAACCTATGTAACCAGCGAGCCAAAAACTTAATTATTTGATGTATTTTAGGGTAGACACAGACTGTGGGTTCAGTTATAATTTGTGGCGGAAAATGTATTAAAGGAGGAACCCATGGTAGTAAAATCTTTAGCTAGAGAATTATCAGAGACCACGTACCCAGGCAGAGGCATTGTCATTGGCCGTTCAGAAGACGGAACCAAGGCTGTCTCTGCTTATTTTATTATGGGGCGTTCTGAGAATTCGAGAAACAGAGTTTTTGTAGAGGACGGAAAAGGCATTCGCACAGAGGCATTCGACCCATCAAAGCTTACAGACCCATCACTTATTATTTATGCACCTGTCAGAGTGTTAGGAAATGATACAATCGTTACAAACGGTGATCAGACTGATACTATTTATGAGTACATGCAAAAGGGAGAGACTTTCGAACAAACACTTCGCAGACGCGAGTTTGAGCCAGATGGTCCTAATTTCACACCTCGTATTTCAGGTCTACTTCACATCGAAAACGGCGAGTTTTCTTATTTAATGTCAATTCTTAAGTCCAACATGGGCGACAGCGATTCATGCAATAGATACACATTTGATTATTCCAATCCAAAGCCAGGTACCGGCAGATTTATTCACACTTATATGAACGATGGCAATCCACTTCCATCATATGAAGGAGAGCCAACACCAATTGAAATTTCAGGCAACATCGATGAGTTCACCGATATGATCTGGTCAAACCTTAATATGGATAACAAGGTTTCACTTTTCGTACGTTACATCGACATCGCAACCGGCACTGTCGACACCCGCATCATAAATAAAAACGTAAGGGTGTAAGGAATAGAATAGTTAAAGTAGATTATTGGATGAGACTGTAGGCAACAAGCTCTTAGAATTCTCAAGGGAGACATAAGTCGACCGGAGAATTACTAAGGCTTGTAGCCGTAACAGTCGGATTTTAAGGAGAGAAAAGATGAAAGAATTGGAATTAAAGTATGGATGTAACCCTAATCAGAAGCCTTCAAGGATTTATATGGAAGAAGGCGACCTTCCAATCGAGGTTTTAAGCGGAAAGCCAGGCTACATTAATTTCTTGGACGCATTTAATGGCTGGCAGCTTGTTTCAGAGCTTAAGAAGGCTACAGGTCTTGCAGCCGCAACTTCATTTAAACACGTTTCACCAGCAGGTGCTGCTGTGGGACTTCCTCTTTCAGAAGTTGAGCGTAAGATTTATTGGTGCGATGATTTAGATATGGAATTTACTCCACTTGCAAATGCCTATGCAAGAGCAAGAGGTGCAGACAGAATGTCTTCATTTGGTGATTTTATTTCGCTTTCAGATGTTTGCGACGTTGCTACTGCAAAGCTTATTAAGCGTGAGGTTTCAGACGGTGTTATCGCTCCAGGCTATGAGCCAGAGGCACTTGAGATTCTTAAGGCTAAGAAGAATGGTAATTATGCAGTAATCAAAATTGATCCAAATTACGTTCCAAAGAAATTAGAGCGCAAGGAAGTATTTGGTGTAACATTTGAGCAGGGAAGAAATGAGCTTGTTATAGATGATGATTTCTTTGCAAATATCGTTACTGAAAATAAAGATTTAACAGAGCAGGCAAAGATTGACCTTGCAATTGCCATGATTACTCTTAAATATACACAGTCAAATTCAGTTTGCTATGTAAAGGATGGACAGGCAATCGGTATTGGCGCAGGACAGCAGTCACGTATTCACTGTACACGTCTTGCAGGACAGAAGGCAGATAATTGGTGGCTTCGTCAGTCTCCAAAGGTTTTAGGTCTTGATTTTGTTGATGGAATTAAGAGAGCAGACAGAGACAATGCAATCGATCTTTACATTGGGGAAGAGTTCGAGGATGTAATCGGCGATGATGTATGGCAGAAGACATTCAAAACACGTCCTTCAGAGTTCACTAAGGCTGAAAAGCGTGCATGGCTTGATAGAATGACAGATGTAGCACTTGGTAGTGATGCATTCTTCCCATTCGGCGATAATATCGAGCGTGCCCACAAGTCTGGTGTTAAGTATGTTGCACAGCCAGGCGGCTCAGTTCGTGACGATAATGTTATTGAGACATGTAATAAGTATGGAATGGTAATGGCATTTACAGGACTTCGCCTATTCCATCATTAATTAAAATGCTAAAAAGCCTTGAAAAATCTAATATTTCTGATATAATATCTATTGTTATTGAAGAGAGCGACTTAAGAGAGAGCAATATTTGCTCTCTCTTTGTTTATGCTTTTTAACATTTACAACTGAATAAGGAGGACATTTATGTCAAAACACACCGATTACGAAAAACGTACGGAAGAATTGATTACTCCTATTCTTGATGAAATGGGCTTTGAGCTTTACGACGTAGAATACGTTAAAGAAGGCGCAGATTATTATCTTAGAGCCTACATCGACAAGGAAGGTGGAATCACAATTGATGATTGCGTGGATGTAAGTCGTCGCATGAACGATTTGCTTGACGCAGAGCCACAGATTGGCGGAGATGACGGATACATTTTTGAAGTTAGCTCACCAGGTCTTGGCAGAGTATTAAAGAAAGATAAGCATTTTGAAAAAGCAATAGGCGAAGATGTGGATATTAAGACTTACAAGCCAGTTAATGGAGCTAAGGAATTCACAGGAACACTTAAAGCTTTTGATAAGGATACAATTACCATCGAATTCGAAGATGGAACAGAAGTTTTTTCAAGAGCAGATGTTGCTCAGGTTAGATTAACAATAGACTTTTAATATTTAGGAGGAAATATGGCAGCTAATACAAATGATTTTTGGGATGCTCTTACAGATCTTGCAAAAGAGAAAAATATCAGCATGGATGTGTTGATCGAGACAATCGAGAATTCACTTCTTATTGCTTGTAAGAACAATTATGGAAAGGCAGAGAACGCATCAGTTGAAATCGACAGGGCAACTGGTGAGTATCATGTATACCTTTCTAAGACTGTAGTTGATGAGGTTATGGATCCAGTTGAGGAAATCTCACTTTCAGAGGCACAGAACATCAACGGTAAGCACCAGGTAGGCGATGTAGTTCGCGTAGAAGTTAAGTCTAAGGATTTCGGTCGTATCGCAGCTACAGCAGCTAAGAACACAATCACACAGAAGATTCGTGAAGAAGAGCGCAAGGTACTTTACGAGGAGTACTATGAGCTTCAGCACAAGGTTGTTACTGGTGTTGTTACACGTTTCTCAGGAAACAATATTCACGTTAACCTTGGAAAGCTTGAGGGCTTCCTTTCAGAGTCTGAGCAGGTTAAGGGCGAATACTACAAGCCACAGGACCGTATCAAGGTTTACATCGTAGAGGTTAAGACATCTAACAAGGGACCACGTATCCTTGTTTCTCGTACACATCCAGAGCTTGTTAAGAAGCTTTTCGAAGAGGAAGTTTCAGAAGTTCGCGATGGCATCGTTGAAATTAAGTCAATCTCACGTGAGGCTGGTAGCCGTACAAAGATTGCTGTTTGGTCTAACGATGAGGACGTTGATCCAGTAGGTGCATGCGTAGGTCAGAACGGTACTCGTGTTAACGCAATCGTTAATGAGCTTCGCGGTGAGAAAATCGATATCGTTGAGTGGGATGAGAACCCAGCTTACCTTATTGAGAATGCACTTTCACCTGCAAAGGTTGTTGCAGTTGTTGCTGATGCAGACGAAAAGAGCGCTCGCGTAGTTGTTCCTGATTATCAGCTTTCACTTGCAATCGGTAAGGAAGGACAGAATGCTCGTCTTGCTGCTCGTCTTACAGGCTTCAAAATTGATATCAAGAGTGAGACACAGGCTCGTGAAGCTGGTGACTTCCTTGATTACGAAGAAGAGTACGATGATGACGATGAGTACTATGATGAGGAAGAGTATTACGATGAGGATGGCGAATACACAGACGAAGAAGTTGAAGAGTCTGAAGAAGTTGAAGAGTCATCTGAGGAAGAGTAATGGATACAAAGCAATTACCTCTTAGAAAATGTGTTGCCTGTGGGCAAATGGTTCCTAAGGACGGTCTTTTTAGAGTGGTTAAAACAGCTGATGGAATTCAGCTTGATATCACATGTAAGGCACAGGGCCGAGGAGCTTATGTTTGTAAGAATAAGGAATGCATAGATATGGCAGTAAAGAGAAAGTCATTCAATCGTTCTTTAAGACAGGCAGTTCCTACAGAGGTTTTTGATAATTTATATATGGAGTTAGAGAATGATAGATAAAGCGCTTAATATGATAAGTATTGCTATGAAGGCAGGAAAGCTTGTAAGTGGAGAATTCGCTTGTGAGCAGGCCATCAAAGATGGAAGTGGCATGCTTTGCATTGTTGCTTGTGATGCTTCTGATAACACTAAAAAATCGTTCTCCAATTCTTGCAGTTTCTACGATGTTAATTACGTAGAATACGGCACTAAAGAAACATTAGGTCATGCAATTGGAAAAGAATATCGGGCATCAATTGTAGTGTGCGATGAAAATCTATCCTTAAGCATTCTAGATAAGATACAATAGCTTTATGAGGAGGATATTAGATGGCAAAAATTAAGGTACATGAATTAGCTAAAGAGTTAGGAAAAGAAAGCAAGGACGTTATTGCTTTTCTTGACTCAAATGGTATAGAAGCAAAGGCTCAGTCAGGTGTAGAGGATGATATGGCTGATAGAATCCGTAAGCACTTTGCAAAGCCTGCTAAGGCTGACGCCAATAAGGGTGATAAGAAGCCACGTCCAGTAGATAAGGACGGAAATCCTATTAAAAAGAAAAAGAACGTTTTTGTTGTAACTCGTGGTTCAGATGACAGAAAGAGACGTAGCTCTTCTGATGCATCTAGAACAGACAAGGGCGGCGCAAGAGATAATCGTGATAAGAAGCAGGCTCAGACACAGCAGCAGCCTAGAGGACCAATCAGACCTCGTACATTCTCAGATGGTCTTCGTCCATCACAGAGAGCTTCTGCACAGTCTACTGATACAGAATTCGTTTCAAAGAAGAAGCCTGTAGATTCAGAGGCAGCTCCAAAGCAGGATAACCGTGGAGATAAAAATAAGCGCACTGATAGAAACGAAAGAACAGAGCGCCAGCCAAGAAATGATCGTCAGGACAGACCAGCTCGTAACGATAAGAATGACAGACGTGATAACCGCGATAACAACAGAGGCGACAGACCTTCACAGCGTAACAACAATCGTCCATCACAGCAGGCAGCACCAGCTGCTGATGTAGCACCTTCAAACAACGCTAAGGGCGGACGTCGTGATGACAAGAAAAAGAAGAATAACCGTGACAATAACAACTTAGGTGGTAAGAAGCAGGAGAACTTCATCAACCTTGAGAAGAACGGCGGCAAGAAGAAAAAGAACAATGCTCCTAAGGCTCCAGAACGTAATATGGACGAGGTTCTTACAATCACAATCCCTGAAAGAATTACTATCAAGGATCTTGCTGATAAGATGAAGGTTCAGGCTTCAGCTGTTGTTAAGACATTATTCCTTAAGGGTAAGATGGTTACAGTTAACCAGGAGGTTGATTTTGAAGAGGCTTCAGAAATCGCTCTTGAGTTCAACTGCATCTGCGAGGAAGAGGAAAAGGTAGATGTTATCGCTGAGCTTCTTAAGGAAGAGGAAGAGGATACATCAAACTTCCCATCACGTCCACCTGTTGTCTGCGTAATGGGTCACGTTGACCACGGTAAAACATCACTTCTTGATGCTATCCGTGATACAAAGGTTACAGACCGTGAGGCTGGTGGTATCACACAGCACATCGGTGCTTATACAGTTTCAATTAACGGACAGGATATCACATTCCTTGATACACCAGGTCACGAGGCATTTACTGCTATGCGTATGCGTGGTGCTAACTCAACAGATATCGCTATCCTTGTAGTTGCTGCTGATGATGGTGTTATGCCACAGACAGTAGAAGCTATTAACCATGCTAAGGCTGCTGGCATTGAAATCATTGTTGCAATCAACAAGATTGATAAGCCAAACGCTAACATCGACAGAGTTAAGCAGGAGCTTTCTGAATACCAGCTTATCCCAGAGGATTGGGGTGGAAGCACAGTATTCTGTCCAGTTTCAGCTCACACTAAGGAAGGTATCGACAACCTTCTCGAGATGATTCTTCTTACAGCTGAGGTACTTGAGCTTAAGGCTAATCCTAAGCGTAAGGCTCGTGGTCTTGTTATCGAGGCACAGCTTGATAAGGGACGTGGTGCTGTTGCTACAGTACTTGTTCAGAAGGGTACACTTCACGTTGGTGATCCTGTTGCCTGCGGAAGCTGCCACGGTAAGGTTCGTGCTATGATCGATGATACAGGAGCACGTGTTAAGACTGCTGGTCCTTCTGTACCAGTTGAGATTCTTGGTCTTTCAGAGGTTCCAAATGCTGGTGAAGTATTCATGGCATTTGATTCTGAGAAGGAAGCTCATGCATTTGCAGATACATTCGTTGCAGAGCACAAGAATCGTCTTGTTGAACAGACTAAATCTAAGATGTCTCTTGACGCACTCTTCAGCGAGATTGAGTCAGGAAATCTTAAGGAACTTGATATTATTGTTAAGGCCGACGTTCAGGGTTCTGTTGAGGCTGTTAAGCAGTCACTTGAGAAGCTTTCTAACGAAGAGGTTGTTGTTAAGACAATCCACGGTGGTGTTGGTACAATCAACGAATCCGATGTAGTACTTGCATCTGCTTCAAATGCTATCATCATTGGTTTCAACGTTCGTGTTGATCCACAGGCTAAGATGACAGCAGATAGAGAAGGTGTAGATCTTCGTCTCTACAAGGTTATCTACGACGCAATCAACGATGTTGAATCTGCTATGAAGGGTATGCTTGATCCTGTATTCGAAGAGAAGGTTATCGGACATGCAGAAGTTCGTCAGATCTTCAAGGCTTCTGGTGTTGGTAACATCGCTGGTTCTTACGTAACAGATGGTTACTTCCAGAGAGATTGTATGGTTCGTGTTACTCGTGAAGGCGAACTCATCCATGAAGGTAAGCTTGGTTCTCTCAAGAGATTCAAGGATGATGTTAAGGAAGTTAAGTCTAACTTTGAATGTGGTCTTGTTATTGAAGACTTTAATGATGTTCAGGAAATGGATATTATTGAGGCATACATTATGGTTGAGGTACCTAGATAATGAGAAAGAATTCAGTTAAAAATACACGTATTAACGAAGAAGTTATGCGTGAGCTTAGTAATATTATTCGTCTAGAGGTTAAGGATCCACGCATCTCACCAGTTACATCAGTTGTATCTGTTGAGGTTGCTCCAGACCTTAAGACATGTAAGGCATACATTTCAGTATTAGGCGATGATGAAGCAGTTAAGAAGACTATAGAGGGATTAAAGAGCTCGGCAGGATTTATTCGTCGAGAGCTTGCCCACAGAATAAATCTTCGCAATACGCCTGAGATTACTTTTGTAAGTGATCAGTCAATTGCCTACGCTGCTAAGATGAGCAAATTAATCGATGAGGTTAATGCACCTCTACACGAGAGAGAAAATAATGATTAATAATTTCAACGAATTAATTGCAGCTTCTAATACAATCGCCATCAGTGGTCATATTCGCCCTGATGGGGATTGTGTTGGTTCATGTATGGCTGTATACAATTACATAAAAACATATTATCCTTCAGTAGATGTTCATGTTTATCTTGATCCTATTCCTAACATCTTTAAGTTCTTAAAGAATGCAGATAAGATAGAGGATATACATACAGTTTCTGAGGATACAGTTTTCGACTTGTATATTGCACTTGATTGTAGCGATGGTGGAAGATTAGGTGATGCATTTGCATTTTTTGAAAAAGCAAAACACACTATCTGCATCGACCACCATTTAACAAACGGTGGGTTCTCAGAGTTTAGCTATATCATTCCTGATGATAGCTCTACCTGTGAGCTTGTTTACAATCAGTTTGGCAAGGATAAAATCACTAAGGATATTGCAGAATGCCTTTATCTTGGAATTATTCATGATACAGGTGTATTCCAGTATTCATGCACTACAGAAGCTACTATGGCAGCTGCAGGTTATTTAATGACAAAGGGGATTGATTACCCTAAAATTTGTACTGATACATATTTTGCTAAGACTATGATTCAAAACAGAATGCTTGGTAAAGCGCTTCTTTCTTGCAAGACCTTCCTTGATGGTAAGGTTATTGCTGCAGTTATTACTAAAGAAGACATGGCAGAATATGGAGCCGAAAGTAAACATTTAGAAGGCATTGTTCAACAGCTTCGTGACACTACAGGTGTTGAGGTTGCTGTATTCCTTTACGAATTAGAAGATGGTGATTTCAAGGGCAGTACAAGAGCTACCGGAGATGTTGATCTTACAGTTATTACAGGTGTTTATGGTGGTGGCGGCCACAAGAAGGCAGCTGGTTTTTCAGTAAATACTAATGACCCATGGAATGTAATTAATGATATTGTCGACATGGTAGAAAAACAATTAAAAGAGTTAGGAATTTGCTAATGAATAGTGGCATAATTAATGTTTATAAAGAAGCCGGGTATACCTCATTTGATGTGGTGGCCAGGCTTCGTGGCATATTAAAAATAAAAAAAATTGGTCATACAGGCACACTTGATCCAGATGCAACAGGTGTGCTTCCTGTTTGTGTAGGTAAGGCTACTAAGCTTTGCGATATGCTTACAGACAAAGATAAAGTATACGAATGCGTTATGATGCTTGGTGTAGAGACTGATACATATGATTTAAGTGGAAGAGTTCTTTCCCGCAATTCGGTCACTGCATCTGAAGAAGAGATTGTAAACGCAATCAATTCATTTGTTGGGGATATAATGCAGGTACCTCCAATGTATTCAGCTCTCAAGATTAATGGCAAAAAGCTTTACGAGCTAGCTCGCGAGGGTAAGGAAGTAGAGCGTAAGCCAAGACCTGTTACTATATTTAGCATCGATATTTTAAATATTAGCTTACCTGAAGTAAGTATCAGAATTCATTGCAGTAAAGGCACATATATCAGATCTCTTTGCCATGATGTTGGCGAAGTACTTGGATGTGGCTGTGCAATGAAATCTTTAGTTCGTACCAGAGTCAGCATGTTTGATATTGCAGATGCCAGAACTTTGGACGAAATAGAACGCATAGTTAAGGCTGGAAACTTAGACGGCATTATGTTAAAGGTTGACCAGGCGTTTGAGGGTATGGAGACAGTTTTCGTTATTCCTACTGAGGACGCCATAAAGCATGCTGTTAACGGTGTACCAATACCTGCTACTGATGTATTTGCGGAGTCCATCAGTGGTTTTGAGGATGGTAAGCGATATAGGATATATTTACCTGATAACAGATTTATCGGTGTATATTCTTACAATGATAATTTATTTACTTTGGAGAAAATGTTTTTGGAATAATTATGGAGTATTTACATTCACTTTTTGATACAAAGCTAACAAAAGAAACAGCTATAACAGTAGGCAAGTTTGATGGTGTTCATAGAGGTCATCATCTACTTGCTACTGATATCATTTCCAAAAAATCTGAAGGTCTTGCTTCTTGCATGATCACTTTTACTAATTCCCCTAGACAGGTAATAAATGACGATCACAGTCCTAGTCTTATTACAAATAAAGAACGTGTTTATATGCTTGAAAATGGAGGACTTGATTATCTTATCGAGTGTCCTTTTGATGAAAGGCTTATGAATACGGAAGCTACAGATTTCATCAAATTCCTTTGTGATAATCTCAATATGAAATACATGGTTTCAGGGGCAGATTTTACCTTTGGAAAGAAGGGTGTCGGAAACACCACTCTTTTAAAGCAACTTTCTAAAGAATTTGGTTTTGAATATAAAGAAATAGCAAAGATTCAGATTAATGATAGAGATATAAGTAGTACCTATATTAGGGAGGAGCTTAAAGAAGGCCATATTGATACTGTAAACGAAATGCTAGGATACAATTATTTCGTTTGGGGTGAAGTTATTCATGGCGCACACCTTGGAACTAAAATCGGTATTCCTACTATAAATATTACGCCATCAGCTTCCAAGCTGGTTCCTAAGTTTGGAGTTTATGTTACCACCATTGATTTCGATGGTAGGATTTATCATGGAGTTACAAACGTAGGAACAAAGCCATCTGTTTCAGATAAAAACATAGTTGGCATTGAAACACATATCTTAGATTATAATGGCGATTTATATGGAAGATATGTAAAAGTTACCTTTGAAGCCTTCCTTAGACCTGAAATGAAATTCAAATCTGTAGAAGAGCTAAAGCAGCAAATGGCAAAGGATAAGGCTATTGCGAAGGACTATTTTAACAGTTGATTTGTTACGTAAATGTTACAAATTATTGACATCACTATTAGCTATTGCTATAATGCATATGTTGTTTAAATGAATATTTTGGAGGTTTTATGAAAAAGCGTATCATTTCGGCTTTCTCATTAGTTTGTGCGTTTGCACTTATTTTTGATTATTGCTTGGATTCAAAGAAAAATATATCTTCTACTGAAGAAGCATCACTTACAGCTGGTGCTATTTCAGCAGGAGCAGTAAATATAGCATCATTAGATTCTATCTCAGTTACAGATTCTGATGCTATCGCAACAGCTAAATCACTTGGCGATATTTATGGTTATAAGAACCTTGGTATATGTAATGTCTCAGAAGGAAACCTTAACATTCGTGAAAGCGCATCTACAGATGGAAAGCTTACTGGTAAGTTCCCAGCTAATGCCGGATGCGAGATTATTAGTGAAGAAGGCGAATGGAGTTATATTAAATCAGGAGATGTTGAAGGTTATGTTCTTACAGAATATCTTCTGACAGGACAGGCAGCATGGGACAAGGCTGTAGAGCTTGCAGAATATGTTGCAACAGCTAAAACAGGTGGCCTTAGAGTTCGTGCTGAGGGAAACACTGAATGTGAAATCATCTATCAGCTTGCCGAAGGCGAAGAAATCGCCATATTAGACGGCACACAGGATGACGACTGGATTAAGGTAGATGTTGATGGTGATGAGGGATATGTATCTGCAGAATATGTAGATGTTGACCTTTCTCTTAAGACTGCTATGACACTTACTGAAGCAAGATATGGTGAAGGGGTATCTGATGTTCGTTCAGCTCTTTGCGATTATGCACTTCAGTTTGTTGGTAACAGATATGTTTGGGGTGGTACATCCCTTACCAATGGTGTTGATTGCTCTGGATTTACTATGCAGATTATGGCTAAGTATGGTGTATACCTTTCACATTCATCACGTGCACAGGCTAATGAAGGTACTAAGGTTTCTACATCAGAGCTTAAGCCTGGTGACCTTATTTTCTACGGTAAGGGCGGACGCATTAACCACGTTGCCATTTACATCGGTGGTGGCCAGATTGTTCATGCATCAAACAAGCGTGACGGTATCAAGATTTCTAATTACATGTACCGATCACCTATTAAATGTGTTAGAGTTTTGTATGATTAATAATTGATTTTGAGGGCTAGCTTCGGCTAGCCTTTTATATTGCATTGTGTTATAATTTCATACGTGGCATGCCACGTAATTTGAGTAAAAGTTGGAGAGGAATTATTATGAGTTTGTTAGAAAACTGGCAAAAAATTGCCTACAACCAGAACCAGTCTCAGGCTGATTTACAGAGATTCTGGCAGAATTATTTTCTTTTAGAGAAAGGAATCTACGAGCAGTTACTTGCTGACCCTGATACAGAAGTAAAGGGTACAGTTAAGGAACTTGCTGAGAAATATAAAATCGAAGTTATGCCAATGGTTGGTTTCCTTGATGGTATTAACGAATCACTTGTTACACCAAACCCAATCGAAACAATGGAAGAGGATACAGTAGTATCTCTTAAGTTCGACAAGGAAAAGCTTTTCAAGAACATGATTGATGCAAAGGCTGATTGGCTTTACGGTCTTCCACAGTGGGAGAACATCTTCGATGAGGATAAGAGAAAGGCTCTTACAAAGGAAGCTAAGAACATGCACACTATCGTTCGTACAGAGAAAAAGGTTGGACGTAACGATCCATGTCCATGTGGTTCAGGAAAGAAGTATAAGCATTGCTGCATGAACAAGAAATAATTCTTTAAATGATTAGCACATCTCATTTGAGATGTGCTTTTTTATTAATTTATTAAGATAACCAAAATTAACAGATTCTACACAGAATATACTCATATTTTAATTATAATCCAATTAGTCGGTTTGCTTGCATATGAAAAGTAATACTGTTCAATCGACCAGGGGAGAAAACACGGAGGTCGAATATGGATACTAAGAGAAAAAGGTCATCTTTGAGAGTAATGCTTATCGGTTTGGTTGTTGTTTCTTTGGCATGCGTCGGAACTGCGGTCACCATTATAGGCTGTATCAACTTACGTAGAGGTATGGAATATGAGGTAGAGACAGGTGTAATGGCTACCTGTACATCATACGCTCAGGTTCTTGAATATACCTATGATGGAGAGCAAGTAGATGAAGCTTCCACATTGGAGGCAGAAATGTCTAGTGAGACAGGTTATGATTATACATTTTTCCTTGGGGATACCAGAGTTCGTTCTAGTATTGCAGGCGTTATTGGAACAAAAGCCTCAGATGCTGTTATTGAACAGGTTATAAAAGGGAAAAATAGCTATCAGTCATCTAATGTAATAATTAATGAAGAGCCATATTATGTAGCGTATCAGCCACTTATTGATGATTCAGGTGAAGTTTATGGTATGGCCTTTGTAGGATTGAAAAAGATAGAGATTACTCATTATATTAGTAAGAGAGTTGCATCGACTGTAACCTTGGCTCTTGCAATAGTAATCGTATTTACGATACTTTCCGTTATTTATACAGTTAAGATTATTCAGGCTATAGACGAAAATGTTAGAGCGGTTAGACAAATGGCTACCGGTGACTTGAATATTGTACTATCTGATAAAGTAAAGGCTAGAAATGACGAGCTGGGAGAAATGTCCAATGCATTATTTGACATGTGCGCTAAAATTAGGTCTGTTATTGGAAATGCAAGAATATCATCTGATGAGGTGGATTCGTCTGCCAGCTATCTTTCAAATACAGTACAGACTATTACTGAAACAACAGAAAACGTTAGTGTAGCTGTTGGTCAGGTAGCAACAGGTGCGGAAAACCAGGCCCAATCATTGCAGGATGCAGTTGAATCTGTAAAACATATTAATGATGCAGTTGAGATGATTATTGCTAATGCAGAAGAAATGCAGAACCTTGCGGATTCAATGCAGACAAATTCTAAAGCTAGTCAGGATAAGCTTACAGAATTACGTATGTCGACAAGAGAGAGTATTAATGCTATCGATGGTATTGTTGAGCTCATTGGAAATACTAATTCAGCTGTTACAACTATTAGTGAGGCGGTATCGATAATTGATGCCATTGCAGCTCAGACAAATCTATTATCATTAAATGCTAGTATCGAGGCGGCTCGAGCTGGAGAAGCAGGTAAAGGCTTCGCAGTTGTTGCAGATGAAATTAGACAGCTTGCAGATCAATCTGCAGATGCTGCACAAAATATTCAGGAGGCCATGAAGGGGCTTTCATCTGATTCTAATAAGACTATGGAGGAAGCGGGTCAGGTACAGGAAACTATAACTAAGCAAAGACATATCATTCATAGAACTATTGAACAGGTAGATAGTTTAATTGAAGATATTAATAAATCCATTGCTCTTACAAAGGATATAGTTACTAACGTGGATAGAACAGAGGTAGCTAGCAATTTGATTTCAGATACAATTTCATCACTTTCATCTATATCTGAAGAAAATGCAGCCAGCTCAGAGGAGACAAGAGCATCAATGACAGAATTAGCCGATACTATGGAAGCATTAACAAATCGAGCTAACAAGTTAAATGATGTTGCTCATACACTTGAAAAGGAAATGGAATTCTTCCAATAGAAAATTTATCATTAACATTTTCTTAACATAAAATAGCCCTCAATTGTGTTACATTATTAATGTAGGCAAGGGAGGGCTTCATTTATGCATTTAAATATTAATATTATATTAGGTATTTTAATTCCATTTATTGGTACCAGTCTTGGTGCTGCGATGGTTTTTATTTTAAAGGACAATATATCTGAAAAACTACAAAAAATATTAACTGGCTTTGCCGCAGGAGTTATGGTGGCAGCTTCCTTTTGGAGCTTACTTTCACCAGCTTTAGAAAGCAGTGAATATCTAGGCAAGTTATCATTTCTTCCTGCTGCTATGGGATTTTTAATCGGAACTGGTTTTTTGCTATTCTTGGATATGGTAACTCCTCATATGCATATGGATAAACAATCAGAGGGACCAGAAAGTAAACTAAAAAGAACCACCAAACTAATACTTGCAGTTACACTTCATAATATTCCAGAGGGCATGGCTGTTGGTGTTGTATTTGCAGGAGTCGCCTCAGGACATTCAGGCGTTTCTGCTGCTGGAGCTTTGGCGTTAGCTATTGGTATTGCCATCCAAAACTTCCCTGAGGGAGCAATTGTATCCATGCCTCTTTTATCAGAAGGCATGCCAAAGGCAAAGACTTTTTGGTGGGGAGTATTATCAGGAATAGTGGAACCAATCGCTGCGTTTATTACTATACTGGCGGCAGGTTTTGTAGTTCCTTTAATGCCATATTTTCTTTCTTTCGCAGCTGGCGCCATGATGTATGTAGTTGTAGAAGAATTGATCCCAGAAATGTCCGAAGGAAAGCATTCCAATCTAGGTACAATTGCATTTTCCTTAGGATTTGTTCTGATGATGGTATTAGATGTGGCTTTGGGCTAAAAAAATAGCCTTCCCCCTTTATGAGAGAAGCCTATTTAATGTTTCAAAGAAATTAGGATATGAGATAACTGGGCACTTCTCATCATCAAAATCAGTCTTACCATTCGCAATCAACCCAGCCACCGCAAATGCCATTGCAATACGGTGGTCTTTATATGTCTTTATTGTAGTTCCCTGTAATTCTTTGCCGCCTACAATAATCATTCCATCATCAGTAGCCGTTACATCAGCTCCCATAGCCTTAAGGTTCTCAGTAACCGTAGCGATTCTGTCACTTTCTTTTACCTTAAGCTCAGCGGCATCCTTAATAATAGTAGTGCCGGTAGCAGCTGACGCCATCACAGCTATAACAGGAAGCTCATCTATAAGTGTAGGAATAATATCACCGGATATTTCACATCCATGCAAGCTGCTAGTACAAACATGAATATCAGCAACAGGCTCCCCTGATACAATACGTTCATTTAAAAGCTCTAATTTGCCCCCCATATCCTTAGCTACCTTAATAATGCCTGCTCTAGTAGGATTCGTATTTACGTTTTTAATAAGCAAATCAGCATTGTCACAGATAAGGCCTGCTGCAATAAAATAAGCAGCAGAAGATATATCACCAGGAACAGCTATCTTTTGACCTAAAAGCTTAGGATTACCAACAATAGATGCAGTAAGCCCTTCTGATTTAATATCAGCGCCAAACCCGGAAAGCATAAGCTCAGTGTGGTTACGGGATACAACAGGCTCAGTTACAGATGTAATGCCATCAGCATATAATCCTGCAAGAAGCACACATGATTTAACTTGGGCACTGGCAACAGGCGAATCATAGTGGATAGAATGTAGCTGCTTTCCACCCATTTCAAGTGGTGCACAACCATTATCCTTAAGTGAACGAATATAAGCGCCCATTTCAGAAAGAGGTGTTATTATTCGACCCATTGGTCTTTTTTGGATGGACGCATCACCATTAAGTGAACTTACAAAAGGCTGACCAGCCAAAATGCCTGATATTAGTCTTGTGGTAGTCCCGCTATTTCCTACATCTAGCATATTAGCAGGTGCATTAAGGCCATGAAGACCTTTACCATGTATTATTACATGGTCTTTTTCTTGGGATATATCAATGCCCATGGCACGAAAACATGAAATAGTGCTTCTGCAATCAGCGCCATCTAAAAATCCATTAAGCTCTGTGATTCCATCAGATATTGCACCAAACATAACCCCTCGGTGGCTGATAGATTTATCTCCAGGAACTGTAATTTCACCTTTTAAACTTTTTACTTTGGTAATAGCCATTAATTTGTCCTCTGTCTTGTGTAGTAATTGTTGTGAGTAAGTACTGTTCGAGCTTTATCAAGGGAATCCTGAGTATAAAATTCAATTCTCAGAACACCAGGCTCAAACTCACGATTGTGAATAATATCAATATTTTTGACACTAATGTCTGCATCTGCTAATAGCTGTAGAACGCCTACAAGTGTACCAGGTCTATCATCAATATCACAGTATAATTCATAAAAACGTGAATGAACACTGTCAGGTATGGTGATAGAATCCCTGTAATCTTTGGCCTTAGTCCAAAGATTCAAAATCTCGACCTCATCAGAATTAGCTATCGCATTTTCGAAGTAGCTAAGCTCGTTCTTAAAATCTGATATAAGTTTAAGTACCGCGTCTTTATTGCTTAGAAAAATGTGTTGCCACATTGTAGGTGAGCCTGATGCAATACGAGTAATATCTTTAAATCCACCTGCTGCAATTGTTTTACAGGTTTTTCTGTCATCATCATTATCATTAACTAGGTTTACTAAAGAAGCTGCAATCACGTGTGGTAAGTGAGACACAGTGGCAGTGGCTTCATCGTGTTCCTCAGCAGAAAGCTGAATAGGAATAGCACCCAGGCTTTTAATGTAATCCGAAAACTGATTATATGTATCAGGATTCATTTCAGGGTCTGCTGTAAGAATGTAGTAAGCATTTTCAAGCAATGATTCTGAAGAATATTCAAGTCCTGCTAATTCAGAGCCTGTCATTGGATGACCACCTATGAATTGATTAGTCATTCCAAGACTTCTGGCTACTGCTGTAATATCACCCTTTACGCTGCCTACATCAGTTATTATACAGTCCGGCTTTACTACGTCCTTTAGCTTTTCAAGATATTCGCAATTAACTTTTACTGGAGAGCAAAGAAAGATTATATCGCACTGACCGAATTGGTGGATTTTTAGAAGTCCATTGTTATCGATTAGTCGTTCCTCAAATGCTGTCTCAATGGTAGATTCTCTAGATGCTGTGGCAAGGATTCTGGTATTAGGATAGATTTTCAGTATTGCCTTTGCGATACTTCCCCCAATTAATCCAAGTCCTACAAAGCCTATTGTTTTTGTTTTCATAAGCATGCCCCTTTTGGTAATATGCTTTAACACTTTAAAGCAATTATTTTATTTAATGATATCATATTTATCCATTGTAAATAGTCTGAATATTAGATAAAATATAAATAAGTTTTAAAACAACACGACGCGGCGGGGTTAAGGCGTCAAATAACTTATTGGGAGGTACGGCACATGAAGGTTTTTACTACGGACAAGATTAGAAATGTTGTGTTACTTGGTCATAGCGGGGCGGGCAAAACCAGTCTCATAGAATCAATGGCTTACTTGGCAGGTCAAATCTCGAAGCCAGGTACCATCGAGGCTGGTAATACTATCAGCGACTATGACAAACTTGAACAGAAAAACAAATTTTCTATCTACACATCTCTAGCACCAATCATTTGGGGCGACACTAAGATTAATTTCCTAGACACACCTGGATTCATTGATTTCGTCGGAGAAGTTGAGGAGGCTGTTAGTGCGGCTGACGCAGCTATTATTGTTATATCTGGAAAAAGCGGAATTGAGGTTGGTACAAAGAAGGCTTGGGAACTGTGCGATAAGTTCAATCTTCCAAGAATGGTTTTTGTAACTGACATGGATATAGATGATGCCAGCTATCGTGAAATTGTTGAGGAGCTTCAGAGCTTATATGGCAAGAAGATTGCTCCTTTCCATCTTCCTATTAGAGAAAATGGAGAGTTTGTTGGCTATGTAAATGTTATTCAGCAAATTGGTAAGCGTTGGAAGGGTGATGGGGCACCTGAGCATTGCGAGGTACCTGATTACAATAAAGAATACCTGGATAAATACCGTGAAGCTTTGATGGAAGCTGTTGCAGAAACATCAGAGGAATTCATGGACAGATATTTTGGTGGAGAAGAATTCTCAGAGGATGAAATTCGTCAGGCACTTCGTGTAAACGTGGCTTCTGGTGATATTGTTCCTGTGATGATGGGTTCAAATCTTACAAACAGAGGTCAGTTCACAATGCTTACTGACGTTGTTAAGTATCTACCAAGTCCTGCTGATTGTAAGATTACAGGAATTAACGCAAATACGAATGAGGTATATGAAGCAAATTATGACTTCTCTAAGCCAAAATCAGCATACGTATTTAAGACAATCATTGATCCTTTTGTAGGAAAGTATTCGCTTGTAAAAGTTAATTCTGGTGTACTTAAGACAGATGACTTACTTTATAACAAACATAAAGAGTCAGAAGAAAAAATCGGTAAGCTTTACATTTTGACTGGTAGCAAAGCAGAAGAAGTACCAGAGGTTCACGCTGGTGATATTTGTGCTCTTTCTAAATTACAGAAGGTTGCTACAACGGATTCACTTTCTACCAAGGCTAATCCAATTCTTTATATTAGAACACCATTATCTGTTCCTTATACATATAAGAGATATAAGGCTAAGAATAAGGGCGATGAGGATAAGATAGCACAGGCTATCGCAAAGCTTTGTGCTGAGGACCTTACACTTAAGGCTGTTAATGATGGTGAAAACGGCCAGTCACTTATTTATGGAATTGGCGACCGCCATATCGATATGTTTGTACAGAAGCTTAATGAAAAGTACAAGGTAGATATTGAGCTTAGCCAGCCAAAGATTGCATTTAAAGAGACAATTCGTGGTAAGGCTGATGTTGAATATAAGTATAAGAAGCAGACAGGTGGTCATGGACAATATGGTCATGTAAAGATGACTTTCGAGCCATCAGGCAATATGGAAGAGCATTATAACTTTACTGAATCAGTAGTTGGCGGTGCTGTTCCAAAGAATTACTTCCCAGCTGTAGAAAAGGGCTTACAGGAGGCAGTTACAGCAGGTCCACTTGCAGCTTACCCTGTTGTTGGTATTCACGCTAACTTATACGATGGCAGCTATCATCCAGTTGATTCTTCTGAAATGGCCTTCAAGGTTGCAGCAAAGGGCGCATTTAAGGATGGCATTATGAAAGCAAATCCTATTTTGCTTGAGCCTATTGAAACTCTTAAGGTAGTAGTTCCTGATTCATATACTGGTGATGTAATGGGCGACCTTAACAAGAGACGTGGCCGTGTACTTGGAATGAATCCTACAGATACTTCTGGTAAGACAGAGGTTATGGCTGAGGTTCCTATGGCAGAATTATATGGATATGATACAACACTTCGTTCTATGACAGGTGGCTATGGAACATTCTCTTATGAATTAGCTCGTTATGAGCAGGTTCCTTCAGATGTACAGGCAAAGGAGGTTGAACGCAGAGCAAGCAAGATTAAGGATGTTGATGAAGAATAACATCTAATTATAAAATTTAAATTCTAAACTGGCGAAGCATAGGCTTCGTCAGTTTTTTTATACATAATATTATTTATCGGTGAAATATGGGACAGAGTAGAAAAATTGCATGTAGAGTCGGTTAATAAGTCGTGCTACTATATCAAAGCAAATTTTTTAGAATAGAGGTATGATTTAATTGGTTATAGAGTACAAAGTAGAGAATACAGCTGAGGAAGAGTATTTTTTTGAGGCTAATGCCACTAGTCTTGATGATTTAATATCTTTTTGTAAAACTGTAGATATCAGTGATCCAGACGAAGCAAGTATACGCGTTTATAAGGATAATCAAACAGGTAAATATGTGGTTCCATTTGTTGGTGATGGGCCTGTATCACCTTTAAAATATGGAGAATATCTTGATGTTAAACGTGTTGAAGAAAAGTACTGGGACATAGATGAGCGAAGAACCTATATCACAAATTTAGGAATGCTTGCTATGATGTCAGTAATAGCATAATGAGACAAGGCTAAATTTCTGTAGAGTTTTCATTGCAAAACTCTACAGCTTTTATTATAATTCTTGTTTAGTTAGATAAAGTGCGAGAGGTATAAATAAATGAAGCATAATTTTAAAGCAATTGAGAAAAAATGGCAGGCAGCCTGGGCAAAAGATGATATTTTCAAGGCTGTTGATGGTTCAGATAAGCCAAAGTTCTACGGATTGGTTGAATTCCCATATCCATCAGGAGCTGGTATGCACGTTGGACATATCAAGGCTTATTCTTCAGTAGAAGTTATTTCTAGAAAGCGTAGAATGCAGGGCTACAATGTATTATTCCCTATCGGATTTGATGCATTTGGTCTTCCTACAGAAAACTACGCGGTAAAGACAAACACACATCCAAGAAAGATTACAGACGACAATATTAAGAAATTTACAACTCAGCTTAAGAGCGTAGGTTTCTCATTTGATTATAGCCGCACAATCGATACTACTCAGGAAGATTACTACAAGTGGACACAGTGGATTTTCCTTAAGATGTTTGAAAAGGGATTAGTTTTCAGAGATAAGACTCTTGTTAACTATTGCCCACATTGCAAGGTAGTTCTTTCAAACGAGGATTCCCAGGGCGGTAAGTGTGATATCTGTGATACAGATGTTATCCAGAAGGAAAAGGATGTTTGGTATCTTCGTATTACAGAGTACGCTGATAAGCTTCTTCAGGGACTTGATGGACTTGATTTCCCAGAGAACATCAAGCAGCAGCAGGTTAACTGGATTGGTAAGTCAAAGGGTGCTTTCGTAAACTTCACACTTGACGGTATCGAGGACAAGCTTGAAATTTACACAACTCGTCCAGATACACTTTGTGGTGTTACATTTATGGTTATTGCTCCTGAGCATCCATATATTGATAAATACGCTGACAAGATTTCCAACATGGACGCAATCTTAGCTTACAGAGCTGAGTGCCAGAAGAAGTCTGAGTTCGAGCGTACACAGCTTGTTTCTAAGGATAAGACAGGCGTACGTGTTGAGGGCTTTGATGCAATCAACCCAATCACAGGAAAGAAGATTCCTGTATTTATTTCAGATTACGTAATGATGGGCTACGGTACAGGTGCGATTATGGCTGTTCCTGCTCATGATCAGCGTGACTGGGACTTCGCTACTAAGTTTGGCATCGACATCATCCCTGTAATCGAGGGTGGTGATGTTACAAAGGAAGCTTACACAGGCGAAGGTAACATGATTAACTCTGAGTTCTTAAATGGTCTTAACAATAAAAAGGACTCAATCGATAGAATGATTAAGGAATTAGAGAAACTTGGCTGTGGTAAGGCTGGTGTTCAGTACAAGATGAAGGACTGGGCATTCAACAGACAGCGTTACTGGGGTGAGCCTATTCCAATCGTACATTGTCCTACATGTGGCGATGTAGCAGTTCCATATGAGGAGCTTCCACTTAAGCTTCCAGTAATGGAGAAGTTTGAGCCAGGTACAGACGGTGAGTCACCACTTGCCAGAGTAGAAAGCTTTGTAAATTGCAAGTGTCCTAAGTGTGGTGGAGCTGCAAAGCGTGAGACAGATACTATGCCACAGTGGGCTGGTTCATCTTGGTACTTCCTTCGTTACACCGATCCACACAACGATAATGAATTTGCTTCTATGGACAAGCTTAAATACTGGATGCCAGTTGATTGGTATAACGGTGGTATGGAGCACGTTACACGTCACTTAATTTACTCACGTTTCTGGCATCACTTCCTTTATGACCTTGGCGTAGTTAATACTCCAGAGCCATACTTAAAGAGAAGTGCCCAGGGTATGATTCTTGGTGAGGATGGACAGAAGATGTCTAAGTCTCGTGGAAACGTTATTGACCCACTTGATATTGTAGATGCATACGGTGCTGATACACTTCGTACATACGTATTATTCATGGGTGATTACGGCGCAGCAGCTCCTTGGTCAGATGCTTCAGTTCGTGGATGCAAGAGATTCCTTGAGAGATTCGCAGGTCTTACAGATATTGTTTCTGAGGAGGCTAACAGCGAAAAGATTGAAACAGGAATTCATAAGACAATAAAGAAGGTTTCAGAAGATATCGAGGCTATGAAGTACAACACAGCTATCGCAGCTATGATGGGTCTTCTTAACGATATCGTTGCTGAGGGACATATTACAAAAGAGAACCTTATTATTTTAGTTAAGCTTCTTTGCCCATTTGCTCCACATCTTGCAGAAGAGATGTACGCAGAGCTTGGTGGCGAAGGCTACTGCTCACTTGCTGCATGGCCAGAATATGACCCTGCAAAGATTGTAGAATCAACAATCGAAATCGCAGTTCAGGTAAACGGTAAGCTTAAGGCTACAATCACAATCCCTAACGGATGTGAAAAGGATGAAGCTCTTGCAACAGCAAAGGCCGACGAATCCGTAGCAAAGGCTCTCGAAGGCAAGAACCTGGTAAAAGAGATTTACGTACCAAACAAAATCGTAAACCTTGTTGTAAAGTAGATTAATCATAGTTACTAAATATTTTTCATGAGCCAAATGTTTCTCAACCTTGGCAAGCGCGAGCAGGGAGGCACCATACCGAGCATGGGAAGGACCTACGCCGGCGGGAGGGTTCCCATGCGAAAGTATGGGGGGTGCCCTGCGGGAGCACGGAAACCTAGGCAACATTTGGCGGACTAAAGTGTAAGGAGAATAAGTATGAGCAAGATTCAGATGACAACACCCCTTGTAGAGATGGACGGAGACGAAATGACTCGTATCCTTTGGCAGATGATAAAGGACGAGCTTTTGCTTCCATTTATTGATTTAAAGACAGAGTACTATGACCTTGGTCTTGAACATCGTAACGAGACAGATGATAAGGTTACAGTAGATTCTGCCGAGGCTACCAAGAAATACGGTGTTGCCGTCAAGTGTGCCACAATCACTCCTAACGCTGCAAGAATGACAGAGTACAATCTTAAGGAAATGTGGAAGAGCCCAAACGGTACAATCCGCGCAATCTTAGATGGTACTGTGTTTAGAGCTCCAATCGTTGTAAAGGGAATCGAGCCAAATGTTAAGTCATGGAAGAAGCCTATTACTATAGCTCGTCATGCTTATGGTGATGTTTACAAGAACACAGAAATGCGAATCCCAGGTGCTGGTAAGGTTGAGCTTGTATACACTGCAGAAGATGGCACTGAGGAACGCGCTCTTGTTCATACATTTAATGGTCCTGGTGTTGTTCAGGGTCAGCACAATATAGATGCTTCTATCGAGAGCTTCGCACATAGTTGCTTCAAATTCGCTCTTGATACAAAGCAGGATTTATGGTTTGCTTCTAAGGATACAATTTCAAAGAAGTACGACCACAGATTCAAAGATATCTTCCAGGAAATCTTTGATAAGGAATATAAGGATGCTTTTGATAAAGCAGGAATCGAATATTTCTACACACTTATTGATGATGCAGTAGCTCGTGTTATGAAGTCTGAGGGTGGATTTATCTGGGCATGTAAGAACTACGATGGTGATGTAATGAGCGATATGATTTCATCAGCATTTGGTTCACTTGCTATGATGACCTCTGTTCTTGTTAGCCCTGCCGGCTACTATGAATACGAAGCTGCTCACGGTACAGTTCAGCGTCATTATTACAAGCACCTTAAGGGCGAGGAGACATCTACTAACTCAGTAGCTACAATTTTTGCCTGGACAGGAGCACTTAGAAAGCGTGGCGAATTAGATAACATTCCTGAGCTTTCAGCATTTGCAGATAAGCTTGAGAAAGCCTGCATCAAGACAATCGAGGATGGCAAAATGACAAAGGATTTAGCACTTATCACATCAATCGAAAATCCTACAGTCCTCAATTCCCGCGATTTCATCATCGAAATCCGCAAGACTTTCGAGTCACTTTAAAATTGTCTGACAACTACATCTAGTGGTGCAGCTTGTTGACATCCACTATATAGTCTTTTATAATAGTCTCATGCGTAGTCTCTACGTGTGAGACTATTTTATGTTCGTAGAAGATTCTAATGAATCTACAATTGATTAGATAAGCATGTAGTTTAAATGTACTCAACCTTGGCAAGCGCGAGCAGGATATGACCATCATTTTCCGAGTGTAATGAAGGAAAATGTTGGTCTAGTAAGCGGAGCTTACATCAGTGGCCTGCGGGAGCATGATAACTTATAGAGCATTTAAACTATATGCGGACTTTAAGGGAGAATTTATTTTGGAGATGAATGTAAAGCTTCAGGTGTTTGAGGGTCCTTTGGACTTGCTCTTACATCTGATAGATAAGAACAAAGTTGATATTTACGACATTCCTATCGTGGAGATTACAGACCAGTACATGGAATATGTTCGCGCCATGGACCAGAGTAATCTAGATGTCATGAGTGAATTCTTGCTTATGGCAACTACTCTTTTAGACATTAAGAGCCGAATGCTTCTTCCAAGAGAAGAAAAGGAAGAGGATGAGGAAGAAGAGGAAGATCCACGTGCAGAGCTTGTTCAGCAGCTCCTTGAATATAAGATGTATAAGACAATATCTTATGAGCTTAGGGACAGACAGATGGATGCAAGCCTTGTTTTCTATAAGGAGCCAACCATCCCTGATGAAGTACTTAAGTACGAGCAGCCTGTTGATTTGGAAGAGCTTATGGGAGATTTAACTTTAAATAAGCTTAACGACATTTTTAACCAGGTTCTCAAAAGACAGGATAACAGACGTGATCCTATCCGTTCTAGCTTTGGTAAAATCAAAAAGGAAGAGGTTTCCATGGAGCAGAAAATGGAATGGACTATCGCATTTGCGAAGATGCATAATACATTCAGCTTCAGAAATCTTTTGGAAGCAGCTCATTCTAAGACAGAGGTTATTGTTACTTTCCTTTGCATTCTTGAAATGATGAAGGCTGGCCAGATAAATATCGCACAGGAAGATACATTTGCAGATATTGTTATAGAATCTAAAATTGCAGCGTAGGGTTATAAGAGGAAATTATGGAATTATCAGAGATTAAAAATATAGTAGAGGGAATTCTTTTTGCAATGGGTGGTTCTGTTGAACCATCTAAGATTGCAAAGGCTCTTGAAATAGAAGAAAAGCAGGTTGTAGAAGCAATCGAAGCTCTTAAATCAGAATATGCAAAATATAACAGAGGCGTTTCTATCACTGAATTAGACGGTGCGTACCAGATGTGCACTAGCCCTGATATTTATGAATACCTTATCAGAATTGCAAAGCAGCCTAAGAAGTATGTGCTTACAGACGTTCTTTTAGAGACTCTTTCTATTATTGCGTATAAGCAGCCAATCACTAAATCTGAAATTGAAAAAATCAGGGGCGTATCATGCGATTTTGCAGTATCTAAGCTAGTTGAGTTTGGATTATGTACTGAGCTTGGTAGATTAGATGCACCAGGCCGTCCTATGCTTTTTGGAACTACAGAAGAGTTCCTTCGTTCTTTTGGTGTAAGCTCTATTGAGGAGCTTCCAGAACTATCTCAATCTCAGATTGAAGAATTCAAAATTGAAGCCGAAAATGAGGCTAATAATGTAGAAGTTACAGTATAAAAGTCAACCTTAAAACCACCCAAATTTCAGGGTGGTTTTTTGTTTTCTTTTTTGACTTTATTTTATGTCTACTGCATTGAAAATATGTTGCAAAAACGATATCATTAAAATTGCGAGAAATTATGAAATAATTTATATAAATGGAGGTAAAAGATGGGTAGTGATTCAAATCAAGCTCAGGCTAGAATCAATGCTTTATTAGACGAAAACAGCTTTGTTGAGTTGCAGTCTTTAGTTACAAGCAGAAATACAGATTTTAACCTGGATGCAAAAAAAGAACCATCAGATGGTGTAATTATTGGACATGGTCTTGTTGACGGAACCTTAGTTTTCGTATTCAGCCAGAATGCCGATGTATTAGGGGGCACAATTGGTGAAATGCATGCTAAAAAGATTCTGTCTTTATATGACATGGCTCTTAAGGTAGGAGCACCAGTAATTGGCTTTATTGATTGTGGCGGTGTTCGTTTACAGGAGTCATTTGACGCCCTTGAGGCACTTGGTTCAGTTATCGAAAGAGCAGCTGATGTAAAAGGAGTTATTCCACAGCTTATGTGTGTAGCTGGCAACTGTGGTGGTGGACTTTCAGTGTTACCTGCACTTGCAGATTTCACATTTATGGTAGATGGTGCATCTTATTATATTAATTCACCTGATACTATTACTGGAAATGATACAGACACATCTTCAGCTAAATTCCAGTTTAATGAAGCTGGTACAGTAGATGTTTGCGGAACTCTTTCAGAGGTTGTTTCTTCTATGAGACAAATCATCTCAATGATTCCAAATGATATAGTTGAAGCTTCTGATGACCTTAATAGAGCATCAGAGGGACTTGATAGTAAGCTTACAGATGCAGCTGCAGTTGCAACAGAGCTTGCTGATAACAGACAGTTTATCGAGCTTAAGGCTGGTTTTGCCAAGGAAATGGTTACAGGTCTTATGAAGCTTGATGGAGTTACAATTGGTGTAGTTGGTAACCGTGAGGTTGAAGGAGAAGCATTCCTTTCAGCAGCAGGTTGCGAGAAGGCAGCTGATTTCGTTGATTTATGTGATATGTACGAAATTCCTGTACTTTCTATTACTAATGTTTCAGCATTTAAGTCTTGCAAGTGTCAGGAGAAGCGCCTTCCTAGAGCACTTTCACAGATGACACAAAGATTTGTAGATGCAAGTGTTCCAAAGCTTAACTTAATTACAAAGCAGGCTTACGGAACACCATACGTTCTTATGAATTCTAAGGCACTTGGCGCTGATTTAGTTTACGCTTTCGAATCTACATCAGTTGGTGCTATGGAGGCTTCTAAGGCAGCAAAGATTCTTGCCGATAATGGAACAGATGCAGCTTCAATTGAAAAGAGCTACGCTGAGCTTCAGGATAGCGCACTTACAGCAGCTGCACATGGTCATATTGATAGAATTGTATCTTATGCAGATGCTAGAAAATACATTATTGCAGGATTTGAAATGTTCTTTTAAAGCAGAAAGGTGACAATATGAAGAAAAATTTATTATTGGTTTTGTGCACCTTAGTTTTGATGTTCAGCCTTACTGCTTGTGGAAGTCATGCCGATGAAAAAATTGGTGGTCTTCCAAAATCTAACTACGAAGAAATGCTTAAGAATACAATGACACAGCTTGAGTCAATTGATGGAGCTACAGCTGAATCTTACATTACACAGGCTGAAAGCTCAGACGATACAGTATCAGCTGGTTTGTTCAGAAATTGGGTGGAGTGTTATAAAGTTAGAGGCGAATTCGTAGATTACTATGATAACAATGCAGTAGTTGGTGGCGTCAATATTGGTCCTTTTAATATTGGTGGAACAAAGGCATTTGATGTATCAAAATCAGGTAAAACAATTACAGCAACACTTGTTGGACATTATTCAAAAAGAGATTTAAAGCTCACTGTTGTATTTAACGCTAATGATATGAAAAGCGGTGCAACAGCAATCAATATCGAGCCAGTTTATTCTCTTGGGGAGACAATGCAAAAGGCTGGTCTTAATACAGTAATGGGTATCCTTATTGTATTTGCAATGCTTATTGTAATGTCTGGTATTATTAAGAGCTTCGAGCTCATTGCAAAGGTACAGAACAAGGCTAAGGCTAAAGAGGAAGTAGTAGTTTCTGCTCCAGCTGCAGTTTCTGCACCAGTTAAAAATGAAACAGATGATTTGCAGTTAGTAGCAGTTATCGCTGCCGCAATTGCTGCAAGCACAGGAGCTTCTACAGATTCGTTTGTAGTTCGTTCAATTAAGAAAAGACGTTAATGTTTAGGAGGAATACCATGAAAAATTATACAATTACTGTTAATGGAACAGTTTATGATGTAACTGTAGAAGATAAGGGAGGCTCTGGAGTATCTCCTGTAACACCTGCTGCAGCACCTAAGGCAGTTGCACCTACACCTGTAGCAACAGGAGCTGCTGGAGCTGTTAAGATTGAAGCGGGAGCTGCTGGAAAGGTTGTTAAAATCGCAGCAGCAGCTGGTACAGCTGTAAAGAAGGGTGATCCAGTTGTTGTTCTTGAGGTTATGAAGATGGAAACACCTGTTGTTGCGCCACAGGATGGTACTGTTGCATCAATCAACTGCAACGAAGGTCAGCAGGTTGATGCTGGCGCATTACTTGCAACTATGAACTAATAGGAGGATTACACATGAGTTACGTTGGAGAGACATTGTTAAACCTCGCACATCAGACTGCATTTTTCAATCTGACTTGGGGTAACTATGTCATGATAGCGGTTGCCTGTGTTTTCCTGTATCTAGCAATCAAGAAGGGATATGAACCATTACTTTTGCTTCCAATCGCATTTGGTATGCTTCTTGTAAATATCTATCCTGATATTATTGCTTCGCCAGAGGAAACCTCTAATGGTGTAGGCGGCTTGCTTTATTATTTCTATACTCTTGATGAGTATTCAATTCTTCCATCACTTATTTTCATGGGTGTTGGAGCTATGACAGATTTCGGTCCACTTATTGCCAACCCAATCAGCTTCTGGCTTGGTGCGGCTGCACAGATTGGTATTTTTACAGCTTATTTGCTTGCCATCCTTTTAGGATTCTCAGATCAGGCAGCAGCTGCAGTATCAATCATCGGTGGTGCAGATGGACCTACATCAATTTTCTTGGCTGGTAAGTTAGGACAGTCAGCACTTATGGGACCAATTGCCGTTGCGGCATACTCATATATGTCACTTGTTCCTATTATTCAGCCACCTATCATGAAGGCTCTTACTACAAAGAAGGAGCGTTCAATCAAGATGGCACAGCTTAGACCTGTATCTAAGCTTGAAAAGATTTTATTCCCAATTGTAGTTACTATCATCGTATGTTTGATACTACCTACAACAGCACCACTTGTTGGTATGCTTATGCTTGGTAACTTGTTCAAGGAGTCAGGTGTAGTAAACCAGCTTACAGAAACAGCATCAAATGCTCTTATGTACATTGTAGTTATTTTACTTGGTACATCTGTAGGTGCTTCTACATCAGCTGAAGCATTTTTAAATGCAGCTACAATCAAAATTGTAGTTCTTGGTCTTGTAGCATTCGTATTTGGTACAGCTGCTGGTGTATTATTCGGTAAGATTTTATGTCATCTTACACATGGTAAGATTAATCCACTTATTGGTTCGGCTGGTGTATCTGCCGTTCCTATGGCTGCTCGTGTTTCTCAGAAGGTTGGTGCAGAAGAGGACCCAACAAACTTCCTCCTTATGCATGCTATGGGACCAAACGTTGCCGGTGTTATCGGTACAGCTGTTGCAGCCGGCGTATTTATGGCGATTTTCGGTGTTTAGAATACGCTTTGATTATTAAATATTAGGAGGAAAATATAATGGCAGATATTAGTCCAAAGCCAGTTAAAATTACAGAGACAGTGCTCCGTGACGCACATCAGTCTCTTATAGCAACTCGTATGCCTACCTCTATGATGCTTCCTATCATTGATAAGATGGATAAGGTTGGCTACAACGCAGTAGAATGCTGGGGCGGTGCTACATTTGATGCATGCCTTCGCTTTTTGAAAGAAGATCCATGGGATAGACTTCGTAAGCTTCGTGATGGCTTCAAGAATACAAAGCTTCAGATGCTTTTCAGAGGCCAAAACATCTTAGGTTACAGCCAGTATCCAGATGATGTTGTAGAATATTTCGTTCAGAAGTCAATTGCTAATGGTATTGATATCATTCGTATTTTTGACTGCTTAAATGATATTAGAAACCTTCAGACAGCAGTAAATGCTACAAAGAAGGAAAATGGTCACGCTCAGGTTGCTCTTTCTTATACACTTGGCGAGGCTTATACACTTGATTACTGGAAGGATATTGCAAAGCGTATCGAGGATATGGGAGCAGATTCTATCTGTATCAAGGATATGGCAGGTTTGCTTGTACCTGCAAAGGCTTATGAGCTTGTTACAGCTTTAAAGGAATCTACATCGCTTCCAATCGAAATGCATACACACTACACATCAGGTGTTGCAAGTATGACTTACCTTAAGTCTGTTGAGGCTGGTGCAGATATCATTGACTGTGCAATGTCACCATTCGCACTTGGTACATCTCAGCCAGCTACAGAGGTTATGGCTGCTGCATTTGAAGGCACACCATACGACACAGGATTTGATCAGGAGCTTCTTTCTGAAATCGCTGATTACTTCCGTCCATACAGAGAAGAGTGCATTGAGAGCGGACTTATGTCTACAAAGGTTCTTGGTGTTAACATCAATACACTTCGTTACCAGGTTCCAGGCGGTATGCTTTCAAACCTTATCAGCCAGTTAAAGGAGCAGGGTAAGGAAGACAAGCTACGCGAGGTTCTTGAGGAAGTACCACGTGTACGTAAGGACCTTGGTGAGCCACCACTTGTTACTCCTTCATCACAGATCGTTGGTACTCAGGCTGTATTTAACGTACTTATGGGTGAAAGATACAAGGTAGTAACAGAGCAGACTAAGGATATCCTTCTTGGTAAGTATGGCCAGACAGTTAAGCCGTTCAACCCAGAGGTTGTTGAGAAGGCACTTGGTGCTGACAAGGATAAGGCTATCACATGCCGTCCAGCAGATTTGCTTGAGCCAGGTCTTAAGAAGTTTGAAGAGGAGTGTGCTAGATGGAAGCAGCAGGATGAAGATGTTTTATCTTACGCTTTGTTCCCAAAGGTAGCAACAGAATTCTTCGAGTATCGTGAAGCTCAGCAGACTAAGGTTGATCCTAAGAAGGCTGACAAGGAAAACAAGGCTTATCCAGTTTAATATTAAATATTTTAGGTAATGCAAGATTTCTTGCATTGCCTATTTTTTTTTACTATAATAAATATCTCAATAAAGATAAATGAGGTATGATATGGCAACTACATCGGATTTAATATCTAAGATAAATGAAAAATATGGCAAAATGTCAAAGGGCCAGAAGCTTTTAGCTAACTATATCATTGATAATTATGATAAGGCTGTTTTTCTGACTGCTGCAAAGCTAGGAGAGATGCTTGGTGTATCTGAATCTACTGTTGTGCGTTTTGCATCCTTCATAGGCTACAAGGGATACCCTGAATTTCAGCAAGCTTTAGAAGCGCTTGTTCGTGCAAAACTTAACGCATCTGACAGAATAGAAATCACAAGCGGTGGGATTGAACAAAATGGCGTACTTCGTACAGTTCTTTCTTCTGATGCTCTCAAAATCAAAAACACAATGGAATCCATTGATGAAGCAGCATTTGAAAATGCAGTGGAATCAATAATTAAAGCAAGACGTATTTATGTCGTAGGAATTAGAACCTGCGCGCCTCTTGCATCATTTCTTTCATTTTATCTTAATATGATTTTTGATAATGTTGTCAACCTTCAGACAAGCTCTACATCAGAGCTGTTTGAGCAAATGATTCATATTAATGAAGAGGATTGTATCATAGGAATTTCCTTCCCAAGATATTCCATGAGAACACTTAAGGCGTTGGAGTTTGCCAATAATAGAAGGGCTGATGTTATTACTATCACTGATTCAATTCATTCCCCAATGAACCTATATAGCTCTTGCAACCTCATTGCGGAAAGCGATATGCATGCAGCTGTAGATTCTTTGGTTGCGCCACTTTCTGTAATTAACGCTTTACTTGTTGCATTATGTAATAAGAAGCAGGCTCAGGTGGCAAAGAACCTTGAAATGATAGAAGAGGTTTGGAACAATTATCAGTTCTACGAAAATGATGAAATAGATATGGTGGATGATTCAATCAAAATGTATTATCCAGGAGAAAATTAATGAGTAATGTTATTGTAATAGGCGGCGGTGCTGCAGGAATGATGGCGGCCTATGCTGCAGGAATGTGCGGACATTCTGTAACTCTTTTAGAAAAGAATGAAAAGCTTGGTAAGAAAATCTATATCACAGGAAAAGGCAGATGTAATTTTACAAATGCCTGCAGCGAAGAGGATTTTCTTAAAAATGTAGTTTCTAACCCTAAGTTTTTATATAGTGCAATATATACCTTTAATTCAGATGCAATGATAGATTTTGTAGAAATGCACGGCACTGAGACAAAGGTTGAAAGAGGAAATAGAGCCTTCCCAGCATCTGACCATGCCTCAGATATTACAAAGGCACTTAAGAATGCCTTACAGGAAGTTAATGTTGACATTCAGCTTAACACATCAGTTTCAAAGCTTATCGCATCAGGCGATAGAGTAACTGGCGTGGAGCTTAAGAATAACAAACAGCTTTCAGCAGATGCAGTTATTCTTTGCACAGGCGGTTTATCATATCAGACTACAGGCTCAACAGGTGATGGACTGAGATGGGCTAAAAATATAGGTTTAAATGTCACTGACACAAGACCAGCACTGGTTCCACTTAATACAAAGGAACCATACATCAAAGAAATGCAGGGACTTGCCCTTAAAAATGTTAAGCTTTCTATATTTAATGGCAAAAAGAAGCTTTACGATGAATTTGGGGAAATGCTTTTCACTCATTTTGGTGTTTCAGGTCCACTTGTTCTTTCTGCCAGCTCTATAATAGGAAAGAAGCTTCAGGAGACAGGAGAGCTAAAGGCATATATCGACCTAAAGCCGGCCTTATCCTTTGATGAGCTTGATGCTAGAGTTCTAAGAGATTTCAATGATAATATGAACAAGCACTTAAGCTCAGTCTTAAGAGGCTTACTTCCTGCTTCAATGGTGCCTGTTGTAATAGACATTTTTGACTTTGATGATATGAGACAAATCAATTCCATTACTAAGGAAGAAAGAACAATTCTTGTTGAATTGCTAAAGGCCTTCCCATTTACTATTACAGGCCTTAGAGAATACAAGGAAGCTATCATTACACAGGGTGGAATATCCATAAAAGATATTGACCCATCAACTATGAAATGTAAAAATATAAATGGATTATCTGTCGCAGGTGAGGTACTTGATTTAGATGCCTTCACTGGTGGCTTTAATCTTCAAATAGCATGGGCTACTGGCTATCTGGCTGGTATTTCAATAGATTAATAATTTGGAGGAATGATATATTATGGCATTTAATGTTGCAATCGATGGTCCTGCAGGAGCAGGAAAATCAACTATAGCAAAAGCGGTAGCTGCTAAGAAGGGATATGTATACGTAGATACAGGTGCTATGTACAGAGCTATGGCTTTATATTTCCTTCGCGAAAATATTAGCAAGGATGACGAAGCAAAGATTTCTGCATCTGTAGATAATATTAAAGTATCTATTAAATACGAGGATGGAGCACAGCATGTCATTCTTAATGATGAGGATGTTACTGGTCTTATTCGTACAGAAGAAGTAGGAAATATGGCTAGTGCAACTTCTGTATACAGCGCTGTTCGTACAAAGCTTGTTGCTTTACAGCAGGAGCTTGCAAAGACTACAGACGTAATTATGGATGGAAGAGATATCGGCACTGTAGTATTGCCTAATGCTGATGTTAAGGTTTTCCTTACAGCATCTGTTGCTTGCAGAGCAAAGAGAAGATTTGACGAGCTTACAGCAAAGGGCGTAGAGGCTGACTTTGATCAGATTGCAAAGGATATTGAAGAAAGAGATTATAGAGATTCACATAGAGAAATCAGTCCTTTAAAGCAGGCTGATGATGCAATTTTAGTAGATAGTTCAGAAATGACTATCGATGAGGTTGTTAATACTATTATTGATTTATGCAAATAGGTGACTGACGAGGTATTTTGATGAAGGTTACATTAGCTGAATCAGCTGGCTTTTGCTTTGGTGTGCAAAGAGCAGTTGATGTTGTTAAAAAACAGATAGCAGAAGGCAAGGGTCCTTTATATACCTATGGCCCTATTATTCATAATGAAGAGGTTGTAAAAGACTTTGAGTCTCATGGCGTTTCTGTCATGGATGAAAACAGAACTTCAGATTATGAGCCTGGCACAGTTATTATCCGTTCACACGGCGTAACAAGAGCTGTTGAAGAGGATTTGAAGTCAAAGGGACACAATGTAATAGATGCTACATGTCCTTTTGTTAAGAAAATTCATAGAGCGGTAGATGAACACTCAAAGAATGGCGAATTTATCGTAATTATTGGTAATCCAGACCATCCAGAGGTTAGAGGTATTGTTGGTTGGATAAACGGTGATGCATATACAGTTATTTCAGATGAAAAAGATGCTGAAAACTTTTCAGTTAATTCTGATATCGACGTGTGTATTGTTTCTCAAACCACCTTTAACCATAATAAATTTCAAGAATTAGTTGAAATTATAAACCAAAAAGGTTATCATATTATTGTTTTGAATACAATATGCGATGCGACTAACAAAAGACAGGTTGAAGCGGCAGATATTGCTTCTTCAGTTGATGCTATGTTAGTTATTGGAAGTAAGAATTCTTCTAATACGCAGAAGTTGTATGAGATATGCAAAACACGATGCAACAATACTTACTATATACAGACGGCTGATGATTTCCAGCCATCTGACCTTAGTTCCATTGAAAGTGTAGGTATTACCGCAGGGGCATCCACCCCAAACAATATTATTGAGGAGGTTCAAAAGAAATGTCAGAAATGAGTTTTGAACAAATGTTGGAGGAATCATTTAAAACTATACACAATGGAGAGGTAGTAGACGGTACTGTTATCAGCGTTAAGCCAGATGAAATCGTTTTAAATATCGGTTACAAGTCAGATGGTATCATTACACGTTCAGAGTACACAAACGAATCAAATGTTGATCTTACTACTGTAGTTAAAGTTGGTGATCCTTTATCAGCTATCGTAATTAAGGTAAATGATGGTGAAGGACAGGTTCTTCTTTCTTACAAGAGACTTGCTCAGGAAAAGGGCAATGAAAGACTTGCAGAAGCATTCGAGAACGGTGAAGTTCTTACAGCAACTGTTGATAAGGTACTTAAGGGTGGCCTTACAGTAGTTGTAGACGAGGCTAGAGTATTTATTCCTGCTTCATTCGTATCAGATGTATACGAGAAAGACCTTACAAAGTATCAGGGTCAGGAAATCAGTTTTGTTATTACAGAATTCGATCCTAGACGTCGCAGAATCATTGGTAACAGAAAGACACTTCTTGTTGCTGATAGAGCAAAGGCTCAGGAAGAGCTTATGTCTAAGATTGCTGTTGGTCAGGAATTCGAAGGAACAGTTAAGAATGTTAAAGACTTCGGTGCATTCATCGATTTAGGTGGTGCTGATGGTCTTCTTCATATTTCAGAAATGAGCTGGGGCCGTGTTGAGAATCCTACAAAGACTCTTAACGTTGGCGATAAAATCAAGGTATTCGTTAAGGAAATCAAGGACGGCAAGATCGCACTTTCTTGCAAGTTCGATAACGAGAATCCATGGAACGGTGCTGCTGAGAAGTACGCAGTTGGTACAGTTGTAAAGGGTAAAGTAGTTCGTATGAAGGACTTTGGTGCTTTCGTAGAGCTTGCTCCTGGTATCGATGCACTTCTTCACGTATCACAGATTTCTAAGGATCGTATCGAGAAGCCTTCAGATGTTCTTACAGTAGGTCAGGATATCGAAGCTAAGGTTGTTGAATTCAACGATGCTGAGAAGAAGATTAGCCTTTCAGTTAAGGCACTTCTTGAGCCAGAGGCATCTGATGATGCTGAGGTTGCTGATGTTAACATCGAAGAAGTAGCTTCTGAAGAGTAATTTAATTAGTTTTCTAGAGCCATTGGTTATGCCAATGGCTCTTTTTATTTTATTCGTAGATTAGTAACAATAAATACACAATTGATTAGTATAATTACACTTAGTTTAGCAGCAAAGTTAATATATTTATAGTTAAAGATAGGAGAGACTGTATGGACAATTATGATGCTTTCAAAAAAGAGGTTTATGATCTCACAAAAATTGACTTAAGCTCTTACAAAGAAAAACAGATGAGAAGACGTATAGACTCTTTAGTTTCTAAACATAAATGTAAAGAATATCATGAATACGTTAGTCTTTTGAAAAGTGATAAGGAGGTTTTTGATGAATTCGTTAACTTCCTTACAATCAACGTATCGGAATTTTATAGAAATCCAGAACAGTGGGATTTAATGACAAAGGAATTTATCCCTGAACTTATGAAGCATTCAGGCCAGAATCTGAAGATTTGGAGTGCTGCTTGTTCTACAGGAGATGAGCCATATTCTCTTGTTATGGCATTATCTCAGCATATTCCTCTTAATAAGATTAAGATTTTTGCTACAGATATTGATAAGCAGGTTATCGCAACTGCTAAGGTTGGACTTTATAATGCTAAGAGTATTGCGGGAGTTCCAGCTGATTTAAAGAAGAAATTCTTTACACCTGTAGGAAATTCGTTCCAGATTAGCGAAGAAGTTAAGCGTTGTGTTGAGTTTAAGGAACACAATCTTTTAAGAGACGCATATCCTACAAACTATGACATGATAGTTTGTAGAAATGTTCTCATTTATTTTACTGATGAAGCTAAGGATGAAGTATATGCTAAATTTGCAAAATCCTTGAGACAAGGCGGAATCCTGTTTATAGGTTCTACCGAACAGGTAATTAACTACAAGGAGCTTGGATATAAGAGACGCTACTCATTCTATTATGAGAAGGTTTAGTGCTTAAGCATATATCTGCAAATTTTAACCAATAAGGTTGGTGTAATATCTGCAATATCTACGTAAGCTTCTTTAGCTTCGTAGGATGGCTTGAAAGTTCGTATTGTTCCAATATCTAATTTTTCAGGAAGGGCAAGGAACTGTCCTTCCTTTTTTATTTTGCAGTCTGACCTTTTTGCGGGACGTCGGCAGGATTTATCCATGCTTTCGCCTATAGCTTTAGGAATAATAATATCTTCGTTTATGAGATAGTAATAGTTTTTGAAATCAGGTAGGAAGGTGTAAAGCTCACCATCAAATAGGTTAAGAGTAACGTATATACGATTGTTTCTTACTATATAAAGACCGTAATCCCTTTGCTTACTAATCTGATTTGGAAGCTCTAAATCTATTTCGATTTCAAATCTAAGCTTTGAATTTTCAATGGAATGATTTAGATATCGTAAATCCGTAGTGAGCAGTTCAGGGTAAGCTAAAATATCAGTGATAAAAATCATACCCTTAACATCTTCAAAGTTGTGTAAAAGAATTAGATTTTTGGATTCTTCGTCACCAGTTAAAGAGTAATGCTGATATACAGGAATTAATTCGCCACCATTATATTTATCGTCTCTGTGAAGCCCTAAGAATTCTTCTATGGTTTTTTGCTTGTAATTTGGAAGATCTAACAGACATCTGGCTTTTGTTGAACGTAAATACATATCAATATGATGCTTAGATTTGATTTTTGTAATAAAGTTATATTTTCTACATCGTTCAACTATAAATGATTCGTCAAAGCGGGTAGAATTGAAGCCTAAAAGATTATCATAATGCTCGATAACATTTTCAAACTCCGTGATGATTTCTATTTCTTCGGTTTCATTTTTTGCTAGAAGCTGAGTGATAGTTACAGTGGAACCTTTCCTTGTTGCATATCCGATTAAATATATAAAGGATTTTCTTGGGGAGAGGCCTGTACATTCGATATCAAAGAATAATGTATTTTCATTAAAATACATATCATAAATTGTGTTTAATTTCTCTAACTCATAATTTTTATTAATAATTTCCATAACTAACTACATTCCAATCCTATATCTTGTCTAATATCACACTAAGTGTAACAGTTTAGTATTAAAAAATGTACAAAACAATTGATAAAAATTATCTATAAGTTATGTATAAATGTTATAATCAAATATATATATGAAAAAAGAAAGAGGAGGTCAAAAGATGAGCCTTAGAACATTCAAAGGTGGTGTACATCCTTATGATGGCAAAGAGCTTACAAAAGAAAAGCCAGTTAAGGAATACTTACCACAGGGCGAATTAGTTTTTCCTCTGTCTCAGCATATCGGAGCACCGGCAGTGGCATGTGTCAATGTGGGCGATACAGTGCTTAGAGGTCAGAAGATAGCTGACGCAGGAGGATTCGTTTCTGCTCCAATTTTTTCTAGTGTTTCCGGTACCGTAAAGGCAATCGAACCTAGACGAGTCGCTACTGGAGATATGGTTAATTCCATCATTATTGAAAGTGATGGTAAATTCATTGAAACTGGTTTTGAACATTGTGACGATTTCACCAAGCTTTCCAATGAAGAAATACTCAAGAAAATTCAGGATGCTGGTGTTGTCGGCATGGGTGGTGCAGGTTTTCCAACACATGTCAAATTGTCACCTAAGAATCCAGATCAAATTGAATATATCATTGCTAATTGTGCGGAGTGTGAGCCATATCTTACATCCGACTACAGAAGTATGGTAGAAGAGCCAGATAAGCTTATTCTTGGCTTAAAGATTATTCTCAAGCTTTTCCCAAAAGCAAAGGGATTAATAGCTATTGAGGATAATAAGAGTGATGTTATCACATCATTACAGAGACTTACACAAAGTGAGTCTAGAATTGAGGTTGTGCCACTTCTTACAAAATATCCACAGGGTGGTGAACGTCAAATCATTAAAGCTTGTACAGATAGGGAAATCAATTCTAAGATGCTTCCAGCTGATGCTGGTTGTATCGTAGATAATGTTGCTACCATTAATGCAATCTATACAGCTGTTATAGAAGGTAAGCCTGTTATTGATAGAATTTTCACTGTGACAGGTGATGCAGTTATGGAACCACGTAACTATCGAATTTGCATTGGTACAAGTTGCAAGGAAATTATAGAAGCAGCAGAAGGATTTGTTAGAGAACCAGCTAAAATTATTTCAGGTGGTCCTATGATGGGATTTGCTGTTATGGATACAGATTTCCCTACAACAAAAACTACTAGTGCAATCCTTTGTATGTCAGAGGATGAGGTTTCTAAGTATGAGACAACAGCATGCATCAATTGTGGTAGATGCGTAGAGGCTTGCCCAGAGAACCTGATTCCTTCAAGACTTTCTAAATTCTCTGACCATGATGACAAAGAACAATTTGAAAAATGGTATGGTCTTGAGTGTATTGAATGTGGCAGCTGTAGTTATGCTTGCCCTGCGAGAAAACCACTTGCTCAGTCAATCAAGACAATGAAAAAACATATTCTTGCTGATAAGAGAAAAAAGTAGAAAGGAAGGGTAGAACGTGAGTAATTTATTAAAAGTTTCTTCATCTCCACATATTAGAGCGAAGGACGATAGTAGTATTATCATGTTATATGTGATAATTGCACTTATGCCAACTACACTATTTGGTATAATTAACTTTGGAATTCGAGCATTATTACTTGTGGCTGTTTGTATCGCTACCTGTGTTTTATCTGAATTCTTATTTGAAAAGGCTGTTGGAAAGAAGAATACTATCGGTGATTTAAGCGCTGCTGTCACAGGACTTCTTCTTGCTCTCAATTTGCCACATACACTTCCTGTTTGGCAGGCAGTATTAGGAAGCGTTTTTGCTATCGTTGTTGTAAAGATGCTTTTTGGTGGTTTAGGTCAGAACTTTATGAACCCAGCTCTTGGCGGTCGTGTGTTCTTGCTTATTTCATTTGCTGGAACAATGACTCATTTTGAGTATGATGGTGTCGCTGGACCTACTCCTCTTGCTTCAATTGGCGGTGGTAATGTTAACACACTTGACATGTTAATTGGACGTACTGCCGGAACAATCGGTGAGACAAGTACAATTTGCATTTTAATCGGTGCTATTATCCTTATTTTATTAGGAGTTATCGATTTAGTAATACCAGGTGTTTACATTCTTACATTTTCTCTATTTGTTATTTTATTTGGAGGACATGGATTTGATACAGCATTCCTCGTTGCACATCTTTGTGGTGGTGGATTAATGCTTGGTGCATTCTTCATGGCAACGGATTACGTAACATCTCCAATCACGCCACTTGGTAAGGTTATTTTTGGTATCTGTCTTGGTATTTTAACAGGAATCTTTAGATTCTTCGGAAACAGTGCAGAGGGTGTCAGCTATGCTATTATTTTCTGCAACCTCTTAGTTCCACTTATTGAGAAGATTACCGTACCTAGAGCCTTCGGAATCTCAAGGGAGGTGAAGTCTAATGAATAAATTAGTAAAAGATGCATTAGTTCTTACATGCATTACTCTTGTTGCAGGCTTCGCTTTGGGACTCGTTTATGAAATCACAAAGGCTCCAATCGAAAGAGCTCATCAGGCAGCAATGAAAGAAGCTTATTCTTCAGTTTTTGTTGATGCAGCTTCATTTGCTGAAATAGAGGGTTTTGATTCTTCTGCTGCTACAGACTATGTTCATGAAGCAGGCTACGGTACGGAGACGATTGATAATTGTGTAGAAGCTCTTGACGGTTCAAACAATGTAATCGGTTATGTGCTTACAGTTACAACATCAGCTGGTTACGGCGGAGATATTACATTCTCTGTTGGAATAACAAATGATGGCATTATCAATGGTTATTCAATCACTTCAATATCTGAGACTGCTGGTCTTGGTATGAAGGCTAAAGATACAGGTGATGGCACATTTTCTGCTCAGTTTATAAATAGACAAGCAGAAATATTTACAGTTACAAAAACTGGCGCTTCTTCTTCTAGCGAAGTAGATGCTATTTCAGCAGCAACTGTAACTTCTCGTGCTATGACAGGTGGAATCAATGCTTGTGTCACCTACTTTGAATCTATCGTAGGAGGTGCTGCAAATGAATAAGAACCTAGAAAGAGTATTTAATGGACTTTGGAAGGAAAATCCTACCTTTGTATTAATGCTTGGTATGTGTCCAACACTTGCTGTTACCACATCAGCAATTAATGGTATTGGCATGGGACTTTCTACAACAGTTGTTCTTGTTTTATCAAACATGCTTATTTCTGCTCTTAGAAATCTAATTCCAGATAGAGTTAGAATGCCAGCATTTATCGTTGTAGTTGCATCCTTCGTTACAATTGTTCAGTTTTTAATGGAAGGTTTTACTCCTTCATTATATGAGTCACTTGGAATTTATATTCCACTTATCGTAGTTAACTGCATCATCTTAGGACGTGCAGAAAGCTACGCAAGCAAGAATCCTGTTATTCCATCTATGTTTGATGGTATCGGTATGGGACTTGGTTTCACAGTTGGCCTTACACTTATTGGTATGGTTCGTGAAATTCTTGCAAATGGATCAATATTTGGCGCTACAATTGCACCACTTAATGATTATCACATCACATTGTTTGGCCTTGCTCCTGGTGCATTTTTCGTACTTGGATGTCTTGTAGCAATTATGAATGTGATTCGTAGAAATATGGAAGCTAAAGGAAAGCCACTTCCAGCAGTTCAGGGATGTCTTGGTGGAGACTGTTCAGGTTGTACTTTATCATCAGCTTGTACTGGCAAGACTTTAGCTAATAAGGCTAATGATAATAATACAGGAAAGGAGGAGGAATAATGAGTTACGTTACAGGTCTAATTCTTTTATTAGTAGCTTCAGCTATTGTAAACAATGTTGTTCTTTCTCAGTTCCTTGGACTTTGTCCATTCCTTGGAGTTTCTAAGAGAGTTGAGACAGCAGCAGGTATGGGTGGAGCAGTAATTTTCGTAATTACAATTTCATCTTTTGTAACATCTCTTATTTATAAGTTTATTTTAAAGCCTACTAAATTCGAATACATGCAGACAATCGTTTTTATTCTTGTTATTGCTGCACTTGTTCAGTTTGTAGAGATGTTCCTTAAGAAGAGTGTGCCTTCACTTTATAAGTCACTTGGTGTTTACCTTCCTCTTATCACTACAAATTGCGCTGTTCTTGGTACAGCTATTAATAATGTTACTAAGGAATATGATATTCTCGAGTCTGTTATTAATGGTTTTGGCGTAGCTGTTGGTTTTACAATTGCTATTGTTATCATGGCTGGTATCAGAGAAAAGATTGAATACAACGATTTTCCACAGGCCTTTAAGGGCTCAGCTATCGTTCTTGTTACAGCAGGACTTATGGCTATGGCTTTCATGGGCTTTGCTGGAGTGATTTAAGGAGGGCTGACAAATGAGTATAACAGGAATTTTACTGGCAGCTGTTATAGTTGGCGCTACCGGATGTATTATTGGATTTTTCCTTTGCTTCTCATCTGAGAAGTTTAAGGTAGAAGTTGATCCTAGAGAAGAAGCTATTCTATCAGTTCTTCCTGGAAATAACTGTGGTGGGTGTGGTTATGCTGGATGTTCTGGCTTAGCTGCAGCTATTGCAAAGGGTGAGGCACCTGTTAATCAGTGCCCAGTTGGTGGAGCACCTGTTGCGGCTCAGGTTTCTGAGATTATGGGTGTTGCTGCTGAAGAAGGCGTTCGTAAGGTCGCTTTCGTTATGTGTAATGGCACATGTGAAAATGCTACTCAGCTTTATGAGTATACTGGCGTTGAGGATTGTCAGGCAATGGCTTATGTTCCTGGCGGTGGTCCTAAAGCTTGTTCTTATGGCTGTATGGGATTTGGTTCATGCGTTAAGGCATGTCCATTTGACGCTATTCATATTGTTGATGGCGTAGCTCTTGTTGACAGAGACGCATGTAAGGCTTGTGGTAAGTGTGTGGCTGTATGTCCTAATCATCTTATCGAGCTTATTCCTTACGATTTTGGTCACGCTGTCAGATGCCATAACAATGATAAGGGAAAAGATGTTATGAGTGTTTGTAAAGTCGGCTGTATAGGCTGTCATAAGTGTGAAAAGGTCTGTGAAAGCGATGCAATCCATGTTGAAGGATTCTTTGCTCACATAGATCAAAATAAATGTACAAGCTGCGGTAAATGTGCCGAAGCGTGTCCAAGAAAAATTATTTTGTAAGGAGGTAACATGCAAAATAGTACAAAAAAAATTGTTGGAATCACTGTATGTATTTTACTAGCTGTATTTTGCGCCTTTGCGCCACTTCTTAAGAAAGGGGCTGCAGGTAAGTCTTATGTTGGAAATGCACAGGGATTTGGAGGAAACATTGAAGTAACTGTATATGTTGATGGAAACACTATTACAGATATTACTTACAATGCTCCTGATGAGACACCTTCAGTAGGTGGAGTTGCATTGGAAAACTTAAAGGCTCAGGTTATTGCTGAACAGAACAGCAATATCGATGGTGTGTCTGGAGCTACTTATAGCTCTAATGGATTTTTGCAGGCTGTAAACATGGCTCTTGATGAAGCCGGGATAGTTGCAGATGGTTCTAATGGTTCTAAGGCAGTTGCTGAAGACTATGAAGGAACAACTGATATTGTTATCGTCGGTGGTGGTGGAGCTGGTATGACAGCTGCAATCAAAGCTGCTGAAGCAGGCAAGAAGGTTGTGCTTATCGAGAAGAATACAATTCTTGGTGGTAACACAGCACGTGCTAGCTCAGGTATGAATGCTGCTGAAACTCATTATGAGAAAGAGCAGGGTGTTGAAGATTCAGTTCAGTCTTTCGTTGATGATACAATGAAGAGTGGAAAGAACATCAATGATCCAGAGCTCGTTCAGGTTTTAGCTGAAAACACATCTGAAGCTATCGATTGGCTTGATTCAGAAGATATCAAATTAGATGGACCTCTTGCTACTATGGGTGGTTTAAGTGCAAATCGTACTCATAGACCTGTAGATGCAGATGGAAACATTATTCCAGTTGGTTCTTTCCTTGTAGATAAGCTTTCTGCAAGAATGGATGAGCTTGGTGTTGAGGTTCATACAGGTACTGCTGTAAATGAAATTATCATGGAAGATGGTAAAGCTACTGGTGTTAAGGCTACAGGAAGCTCAGGAAATAACGTAGTAGTTCATGCTGGAGCTGTTATTGTTGCTACAGGTGGATTTGGTGGAAATATGGATAGAGTTGAAGAGCTTCGTCCTGACTTAAAGGGTTATATTTCTACAAACGTTACAACTGCAAGCGGTGATGCTTTAGATTTCTTAGCAGATGTAAATGCTGATTTTGTAGATCTTGATCAGATTCAGCTTCATCCTACAGTAGTTCCAACTGATGGTACATTAGTTGGTGAGGCTCTCCGTGGTGATGGTGCTATTCTTGTAAACAAAGAAGGTCACAGATTCTTTAATGAAACTGGTACTCGTGATGAAGTATCTGCAGCTGAAGTAGAGCAGCCTACTGGTAATGTATGGCTTATCGTTAACCAGGATATGTATGAAGGATCTGCTGTTATTTCTAAGCTTGAAAAGGGTGGTTACCTTGTAAATGGTGATACACTTGATGATCTTGCAAAGGCAATGGATTTCAACGCTGATGCAACTGAAGCTTTAAAGGAAACAGTTAAGACATGGTCTGGCTATGTAGCTTCGGGCGTAGATGAGGAATTTGGTCGTGAAATCGGCGCAGTTAAAACTGATCTTTCATCTGGTCCTTACTATGCTGTAAATGTTGGCCCTGGTATCCATCATTGTATGGGTGGTGTTAAGATTAACACAGACGCTCAGGTTATTGACAAAGATGGAAATCCAATTGACGGATTATATGCTTGCGGAGAAGTAACTGGCGGTATACATGGTGCTAACCGTTTAGGTGGTAATGCTGTTGCAGACATTGTTGTCTTCGGAAACATAGCCGCTGAAAATGCTATCAATTACATAGAATAATTATAAAACTCCCCTTATTTAAGGGGAGTTTTTAAAATGGTTGCAGTCGACTCGTGATTAGTGGTATTATGGAGCGGATAACATATGGAGAGAAATTATGTATAACCATGATTTTACACAAAAAAAGAGAATAATTGTAAAAGTCGGTTCTTCTACCATTACACATGACGAGACTGGTAACATCGATTACACTAAGCTGGAACGTTTGGTTCGTCAGCTGTGCGATTTGAGAGCACAGGGGAAGGATGTATGCCTGGTTTCTTCAGGTGCAATCGCAGTAGGCAGATATGCTATAGGGCTTAAGGAAAGACCTACAGATTTAGCTACAAAGCAGGCTTGTGCTTCCATTGGGCAAGCTTACTTAATGTCTGTTTATCAGAAGTTATTTTCGGAATATAATCAAAAGGCTGGTCAGATTCTTATGACTAAGAAGACTATGACTGATCCTGAATCCAGGGAAAACGCAAAGAACACTTTCGAGGAGCTTTTTGCTCTTGGTGTTATCCCTGTTGTTAATGAAAATGATACTGTTGCTACTCATGAAATTCAGTTTGGCGATAACGATTCACTTTCAGCTATAGTTACAGCATTGGTAAAGGCTGATGCACTTATCCTGTTATCAGATATCGATGGCCTTTACACCGATAATCCAAACACCAATCCGAATGCGCAGTTTGTTCCTGTTGTTGAGGACATTGATGCTGTCATAGATATGGCGAGCTCAGAAAGCACTTCAAATGTTGGTACAGGTGGTATGACTGCAAAGCTTCGTGCCGCTCAGATTGCTACATATTCCGGTGCAGATATGGTTATTACTAATGGAAAACATATAGGAAATATTCATCGTATTTTCGAAAATAAAGATAAGGGCACACTTTTTGTTTCAAACAAAAGGGACGATGTCCATGTATTAGATTTGTTAGAGGATTAATTATGATTACTGAGAAAGATATTGCAAGAATTAATGAGTTATACCACAAAAGTAAGGCAGAAGGCCTTACAGATGCTGAAAAGGAAGAGCAGGCAGCTCTTAGAAAAGCTTATATTGCTGCAATCAGAGGCAATATTAGAGCACAGCTTAACAATATTGATTTAGTTGATGAAAAAGGTAATGTAGAAAATCTTGGCGAAAAGTATGGAAAGGTATCAAAGTAGTAAAGAACTTAGATTAACATATAAAAAGCTTAGAGATGAAGCTCCCAGTGATTTACGAATTAGTAAATCAAGAGAAATCGTATCAAATGTTTTGGCTCTTTTAGAATCTGATTTTAAAGGGGCTAATATTTTTTTATGTTATTATCCATTTGGTTCAGAAATAGATTTGCTTCCGCTTTATGAAAAGCTTTTAGCTAAAGGGAAGATTCTATATTTCCCAATTTCTGAAACTAAAAACCACAATTTACTTTTTTTTCAAATATCAGATTTACAAAAGGATTTTCATATAGGTTCATATAATATAATGGAACCTAATGAATCCTTACCTATGTTTAATTATAGCAAAGAAGACAGAATCATTTGTATTACGCCAGGCTTATTGTTTGATAGAAATTATAATAGAATAGGCTATGGTGCAGGATTTTATGATAGATTTTTATCAGATAAATGTAACATAATAAAGCTTGCACCAAGCTTTGATAGTCATTTGCTTGTATCAATTCCATCGCAAGCACATGATATTAAAATGGATGTTATTATTACTGAAAAAGAAGTACTGAAAGGAGATAGGCTATGACACTAATCGAACTTGCTACAAAGGCAAAAGCTGCTAAGTATAAGGTTGCTTTACTCCCCACTGATGTTAAAAATAAAGCTATACTAGCTGTTGCGGATGCATTAGTTTCCAATAGTAGCAGTATTATTGCGGCTAATTCAATTGATATGGAAAATGGCACTAAAAAGGGCTTATCTCAAGGCTTACTTGATAGATTAAAGCTTGACGAAGACCGAATTAATGGCATGGCCGAGGGGCTTCGTCAGGTAGTTGCATTAGATGACCCAATTGGCAAAATAACTGAACAGTGGGAACGCCCTAACGGACTTATAATTTCCAAAAGATTAGTTCCAATCGGTGTCGTAGGAGTTATCTACGAGGCCAGACCAAATGTTACAGCTGATGTTTTTGGCCTTTGCTTTAAAACAGGCAATTCAGTGATTTTAAAGGGTGGTAGCGATGCTTTAGAATCAAACAAGGCTATCGTTAAAGTTATAAAAGACACTCTTACAAAGGAAAATGTTCCTGTAGATGCAATCACCCTTATAGAGGATACTACCAGAGAATCTACTAATCAGCTTATGCGAATGAATGATTATGTAGATGTTTTGATTCCTCGCGGTGGTGCTGGTCTTATTAAATCAGTTGTAGAGAATGCTTCCGTTCCTGTTATTGAGACAGGCTCAGGCAATTGTCATATCTATGTAGATCATGTTGCTGATATTGATATGGCAATTAACATTATCGTAAATGCGAAGACACAGCGTATTGGTGTTTGTAATGCCTGCGAGTCTTTAGTTATTCACGAAGATATTGCATCAGAGCTTCTTCCAAAGCTTACAAAGGCATTAAAGGAACACGGTGTTAAGATTTTTGCAGATGAAAAAGCAAAGTCTCTTATGGAAGGTGCAGAGCCTGCTACAGAACAGGATTTTGCTACTGAATATTTAGATTATATTATTTCAGTAAAAACAGTTTCATCTGTAGAAGAGGCCATTGAACATATTAATAAATACAATACAGGCCATTCAGAGTCAATCATCACAAAGGATGATGTTAATGCCGCTAAGTTTTTAGATGGAATAGATGCTGCTTGCGTATATGTCAATGCATCTACCAGATTTACAGATGGATTTGAATTTGGCTTTGGTGCTGAAATAGGTATTAGCACTCAAAAGCTTCACGCCAGAGGCCCTATGGGCCTTCTTGCTCTTACAAGCTACAAATACACAATCCATGGAAATGGACAGGTTAGAAAATAAAAGATAGATAGGAATTAAAATGAGTATTACAGATTTATTAAACAATGCTCCAACTGAGGAGCCAGAGCGTCAGTATTATTTCATAGCTGAGGCAAAGAAGATTATCGAAAAGAAGGAGCAGGAGCTTGGTAGAAAGCTTACTTGCTGTGTAACAACCTTTGGCTGCCAGATGAACGCCAGAGATTCTGAAAAGCTTCTTGGTGTTTTAAAGGAAATTGGTTATGTAGAAACTGAAAGTGAAAACGCAGATTTTGTTATCTACAACACCTGTACTGTTAGAGAAAATGCTAACAACAAGGTTTATGGTCATCTTGGTATTCTTCATGGCTACAAGAAAAAGAATAAGGATATGATGATTGGTCTTTGCGGTTGCATGATGCAGGAGCCTTCTGTTATCGAGCATCTTCAGAACAATTATAAGTTTGTAGATTTGATTTTCGGTACTCATAATCTATACAAGTTTGCTGAATTATTTACAACAGCACTTCTTAACAAGAAGGGCATGATTATCGATATTTGGAAGGATACAGATAAAATCGTTGAGAATCTTCCAATTTCACGTAAGTACCCATTCAAGTCTGGTGTAAATATCAGCTTTGGCTGCAACAACTTCTGTACATATTGCATCGTTCCTTATGTACGTGGTCGTGAGCGTTCTAGAAAGCCGGAGGATATTGTAAACGAAATTAAGGCTTTGGTAGCAGATGGTGTAGTTGAAATCATGCTACTTGGTCAGAATGTTAACTCTTACGGCGTAGGACTTGATGAAAAGGTTACCTTTGCAGATTTACTTCGCATGGTTAACGATATCGAGGGACTTAAGCGAATCCGCTTTATGACTCCTCATCCAAAGGATTTATCAGATGATTTAATCGAGGCTATGGCTACACTTCCAAAGGTTTGCCATCACATGCATTTGCCACTTCAGTCTGGTAGCACAGAAATCCTTAAGAAGATGAACCGTCGTTATACTAAGGAGCACTACCTTGGACTTGTAGAAAAGCTTAGAGCTCGCATCCCTGATGTTGCAATCACAACAGATATTATCGTAGGCTTCCCAGGTGAAACAGAAGAGGATTTCCTTGAGACAATGGATGTTGTAGATAAGGTTCATTACGATAGTGCATTTACATTTATCTATTCTAAGCGTACAGGTACACCTGCTGCTACAATGGATAATCAGGTACCAGAGGATGTGGTTAAGGATAGATTTGACCGTCTTCTTGCTCTCGTTCAAAAGCATGGCCATGAAAAGGTTAAGTCATTAGAGGGTACTGTTCAGGAGGTACTTGTAGAAGAGGTTAATGAGCAGGATTCTACACTTGTTTCTGGTAAGCTTGCAAACAATGTTACAGTTCATTTCCCAGGTGATGAATCTATGATTGGAAAATTAGTTAATGTTAGGTTAAACTGTTGTAAAGGATTCTATTTTATTGGAGAAATCTGCCAGTAAAATTATCTAATACATTTAATCGGGAGAATAACTATGTTTAGCTACATTAGAGGAACACTTGCTGACATTGATGATAATGTTGTTACTGTTGAGAACAATGGAATTGGCTATGGTATGAGCGCATCCTTGAATACAATCAGGCAGCTGCCTGCCATTGGTTCAGAGGTAAAGCTTAATACCAAGCTCATTCCAAAGGAAGATTCTCTTACTTTATATGGATTTTATGACAAGGAGGAGCTTAAGATGTTTGAGCTTCTTCTTTGTGTTAGTGGAATTGGTCCAAAGGGGGCCCTTGCTATCCTTGGCAATATGACTGTTTCCGATATTCAGTTTGCAGTTGCAGGAGGAGATGCTAAGGCCTTTGCTGCTGCACCAGGCATTGGTAAAAAGACAGCTGAAAGAATAATAATTGACCTTAAGGATAAGGTAGATATAATTGGCGCCTTCGAGGCTAAAATAACATCAGATTTATCAGGAACTAAGAAGGCAGCTCCTGCTACTTCTGTTAAGGAAGAGGTTCTTGAGGCACTTGTTGCTTTAGGATATTCACCAAGCAATGCTGCAAGAGCCCTTGATAAGATGACTATCACAGAGTCCACTACTACAGAACAGCTGCTTAGCGATACATTAAAGCAGATGTCATTCTTATAAAAATCGGGGGATATAATGCTTACTAACAAACAGATTACATCTACAATAGCAAGTCATGAAGATCTTGTTAATGACAATGCTCTTAGACCAAAATCCTTTGAGGGTTACATCGGACAAAGTAAGGTCAAAGAGAACATGAAAATATATATTCAGGCTGCCAAAAATCGTGGCGATGCATTGGATCACGTGCTTTTATATGGCCCTCCAGGTCTAGGTAAGACTACACTTGCTGGAATCGTAGCAGGTGAAATGGGCTCAAATATAAAGGTTACATCAGGTCCAGCTATTACAATTCCAGGAGAAATCGTGGCAGTTCTTATGACACTTAAGGATGGTGACATTTTATTTATCGATGAGATACACCGTCTTTCAAAGCCAGTTGAAGAAACCTTGTATTCAGCAATGGAAGATTTTGCTGTAGATATTGTTATGGGAAAGGACACAACAGCCCGTTCCATCCACACAAAGCTTCCTAGGTTCACCCTTATTGGTGCAACCACTCGTCCAGGTTTACTTTCAGCACCACTTAGAGATAGATTTGGAATTATCGGTCACATGGATTATTACACTCCAGAGGAGCTTTCTACAATCGTTACGGCATCTGCTGCAAAGCTTAATGCACCTATCGATTATGAGGGAGCTTACCAGATTGCCCTTAGATCACGAGGAACACCACGTCTTGCAAACAGATACTTAAAGCGTGTTCGCGATTACGCAGAGGTAAGATACGATGGTAGAATCTCAAAGGAAGTAGCAGCGGCCACACTTGATTCACTTGAGGTAGATACACTTGGCCTTGATAATAATGATAGAAATATATTGCTTGCCATTATAGAGCGATTTGGTGGCGGCCCAGTTGGCCTTGATAATTTAGCGGCCACTGTAGGCGAGGATTCAGGTACAATAGAGGATGTCTATGAGCCATATTTGCTTCAGCACGGACTTATCATTAGAACTCCAAAGGGAAGAGTGGCAACAAAAGAAGCTTACGAGCACTTTAATATGCCTATTCCAGAAAATATCATTTAAACAGCGAAGAAATCTTGTTTTTATGCTTGAATAAAGTTATAATTAATTTGAATTTCTGACGGGAGGATAGTATATGGTTTCCGAAAAGAGCGCAAAGGTGCTTATAGGCGGAAAAGTTTATACATTAAGCGGTTACGAAGAAGAAGAATATCTTCAGAAGGTAGCCAATTACATCAATTCTAAACTCGAGGAGTTTAATTCAATTGATGATTATAAACGTATTTCAGCAGATTTAAAGGCAACATTACTTGAACTTAATATTGCTGATGATTATTTTAAGGCTAAAGCAAAGGTTGAATCATTGGAGTCAGATTTAGATATCAGAGATAAAGAGATTTACAATCTTAAGCATGATTTAATATCAGCACAGTTAAAAACACAAACCTTAGAAGAGACTATCGAAAAGCTTGAATCAGAAAACAAAGAACTTCTACTTAACAAAACAAAGCTTGAAGCTTCCCTAGAGGATGCTCTTTTAGGTTCTTTATCAGACAACTAACAATGGGGTCCCGTAAGGGGCCCTTATTTTATGCAAGAGGAATTTTATGAATCAATTAGAACTACTTTCACCAGCAGGGGATTTAAACATATTTAAAGCAGTTGTAAATGCAGGAGCAGATGCTGTTTATTTTGGTGGAGATTTATTTGGCGCAAGAGCATACGCTAAGAATTTTTCCAAAGAAGAGGCAGCTGAGGCTATCAAATACGGACATTTACATGGCGTCAAATCATACCTTACAGTAAATACACTTCTAAAGAATCCTGAAATCGAAGGAAAGCTTTATGATTACCTTAAGGCATACGTGGAAAATGGTGTAGATGCCTTTATTGTACAGGATTTTGGTGTATTTAATTTCATCAGAGATTTTTTCCCAGATACTCATATTCACATCAGTACCCAGGGAAGCATCTGTACTAAATATGGAGCTAAATTCTTTGAAGATTTAGGCGCATCGAGAATCGTTACAGCTCGTGAAATATCTATGGATGAAATATCAAAGATTCATGAGGCTTGCCCTAATCTTGAAATCGAAAGCTTCATTCATGGTGCTCTTTGTGTTTGCTATTCAGGACAGTGTCTTATGTCATCTATTCTTGGAGGTCGTTCTGGAAACAGAGGCAGATGTGCTCAGCCATGTCGTCTTCCTTATGAAGCAATAGATGAAAACGGCAAAAAGCTCAATAAAAAGGGTAACTACATTCTTTCTCCAAAGGATTTTTGTACTATCGAATACATGCCATCTATGATAGAGGCTGGTGTATCATCCTTTAAAATCGAAGGAAGAATGAAGCAGATAGAATATGCTACTGGAGTTGTTAGCGTCTACAGACATTATTTAGATGAATACCTATATAAGGGTGCTAAAAACTATTCTGTAAATGAAGCTGACATCCAAAAGCTACTTGATTTTGGTAATAGAAGTGGTTTCACATCCCTTTATCTCACTAAGCATAATGGACCTGATATGATTACCTTTGAAGCACCTTCACATACCAAATCATCTGATACTGCAGCTGTATTTCCTGAAAAGAAAATTAAGCTTACATGTAAGGTAAGCGCTTTGCTTGGTCAGGAATTCAAGGTTACATTTACAGATGAAAATGGAAATGTAGGTGAGGCTGTTTCTAATGTTATTGAAGCTGCCCAAAACAGAAGTGCGACAAAAGAAGATATTGAAAAGGCTGTATCTGGTCTTGGAAATACCTGCTTTACAATAGATAAGCTTAATGTTGATTATGATGATGGGATTTTCCTCCCAGTATCTGTAATCAAAAATGCTAGAAGAGAAGCGATAGAAAGCTTAACTGAAAAGCTTATTGGATCAAAGGAAAAACGTATTTTACCTTATAAGAAGATAGATGATTTTAATAAGGTTTATAGTAATCCTGCATGCTTTGTTACTGCCACAACCCTTAATCAGGTTAATGCTATAGCTAAATATTCATTTGTGGATTCTATAGCCGTACCACCTTCATTATTTAAGGCGACAAAGGATATTTTTAAAGGAAAGACATATCTGTATTTGCCTGCTGTTTTAAGAGCTGAATATGCCGGAAATATTGAGCATTTAAATGAAGCTGATGGTGTGATAGCAGCATCCTTTGATGAGATGGGTCTTTTAGAGGAAATGGGTTATCCAAAGGATAAAATCATTTTAGACCATAGACTTTACACCTTTAACAACAGAAGTCTTAAGGGCTTTAATGACAATGGCTTCATTAATACATGTATGCCTTACGAGCTTTCATTAAAGGAGCTTAAACATAGAGACAATCATTCATCACAGATGATTATTTACAGCAGAATTCCTATGATGATTACTGCAAACTGTACAGTTAAAAACACTATTGGCTGTAATAAATCAAACAACAGGATTACTATTATCGATAGAAAAAACGAAAAGCTTCCTGTGGTTTGCAATTGTGATTATTGCTATAACACTATATATAACAGTAAAAAATATATGGCCTTTGATTTAAAGGATGATATCCTTGGGTTGAATCCAAAGGAGCTCAGATTAGATTTTACTGTTGAATCTGAAAAGGAAGTTGTTTCAGTATTAGATTTATATGATAGAGTGTTTAATCAAAACCTACCATTTAGATTTGAAGAAGACTATACAAAGGGACATTTAAAAAGAGGAGTAGAATAGTTTTGGTTAGTGTACTTATTTCTTTTTCTAGAATAACCATACTTGCATTTGTGCTTGTATTTACTTTGATTGACATTATTCAGATGTTTGAATTCAAAAACTCTGAAGTGCTGGGAAGCGTACTTTCTACAATCCAATTAGTTATGGTTGTACTGTTGTTATCAAATACATCTTTATTATTGTTTTTGGCTAAAGAAGATAATATATATCTGTTTCTTTTAGCGGGACAGCTGTTGTTATTCCTTTTAATAGGTATAACCCTTAATAAGCTTTCATTTCCAGCTTCAAGAGCACTTATCAATAATATGCTTTTCTTTCTTGCTCTTAGCTTTTCATTTTTGGAAAGATTAAGTGAGGGAAGAGCAATTAGACAATTCGTATTTGCGATAGTTTCCATGATAGTAGCAACTCTTATAGTTGTTGCTATTAGGCAAATCAAAGGTATTGAAAGTTTAATGTTTGTATTTGCGGGTATAGGCATTTTTTTGCTTTTGATTGTCAGCCTTTTAGGAAAGGTTGAGTATGGAGCAAAGCTTTCCTTATCATTTGGAAATATAAGCATTCAGCCTAGTGAATTTGTTAAGCTTAGCTTTTTGTTTTTTATCAGTGGTTGCATTGTTACCTATAAAGATTTTAGAGGCTTTTTATACGCTTCGATAGGTTCTGCAATGCATGTTCTTGTACTTGTTTTCTCTAGGGATTTAGGTACAGCACTTATATTCCTTGTTACTTATATGTTTCTTATTTTCATTGCGTATAAGAACTATTTTGTTTTGGTATTCGAATTAGCTATTGCGGGAATAGGAGGAGTTCTTGCGTATAAGCTCTTTCCTCATATTCAATCCAGATTTATAGCCTGGACAGATCCACTTTCGGTTGTAGATGATACGGGCTATCAAATATCTCAGTCGTTGTTTGCAATCGGCACAGGAAGCTGGGTAGGTTCTGGTTTTACTGCCGGTCAACCAACCAAAATTCCTGTTGTTTCTAAGGATTTTATTTTTGCTGCAATGGCTGAAGAGCTTGGAACAATTGTTGCTATATGCATAATAGTTTGTCTTATGTGCACCTGCATACAGTTATTTAACGTAGCTTATACCTGCGAAGATAGCTTCTATATGCTTGTTGTTAGTGGCATAGCTATTATCTTTTCAATACAGACTATTTTGAATATAGGTGGTGTTATTAAATTCATACCATCAACAGGTGTAACCCTTCCATTTATCAGCTACGGTGGAAGCTCGTTGCTTTCTATGTTCATTTGCTTTTACATAGCGGAATGTTCAAACGATTTATTTTACATAGATAAAGGCAGAAAAAATGACGCGAGAAAGAAATACTAAGAAATACATTAGAAAAGAAATATATGTTGTAGCAGCATTGTTTATGCTTGTTTTTATTGCTATGGCAGTATACTTGGGCTTTTTTGTTAAGGATGGCTCCAGAGAATTCATTTATAATTCCTACAATTCTAGATTTTCAGTTTTTAATGATGATGTTACAAGAGGCACTATCTACACGGCAGATGGCCATGTTATAGCAGAAACAAAAACTGATTCTGATAGAAAAGAATATAGGGACTATCCTGATGAAAGACTGTTTAGCCATGCTGTAGGATATGTTGGAAAGGGTATGGCAGGCTTAGAAGCCAATTACAGCTTCGATTTATTGAAAAGCCATATTTCTCTTGATGAGCAGATAACTAACACCTTAAGCGGAATAAAAAGCCCAGGTGATAATTTGTATACCACTTTGAATTACGATGCTCAAAAGGCCGCTTATGAAGGTCTTGGCATGTTTGACGGAGCGGTTATTGCAATTGAACCTGATACTGGAAAGGTTGTATCTATGGTTTCTAAACCAGATTATGACCCAAACACTATCGCTAAATACTGGGATGATATAACTGATAATACCAAAAATAATTCAGCCCTGCTTAATCGAGCTATTGCAGGTGCTTATCCTCCTGGTTCTACATTTAAAATAGTTACAACTATTGCTTATTTAAGGGATAACGATGGAAATCCTGACTTTGACTATAAATGCAATGGTTCTATTACAGTTGATGATTACAAAATCCACTGTAGCTCTAGAAAATCTCATGGAAATGAGGATTTATTAAAGGCTTTTTCTAATTCCTGCAACAGTGCCTATGCATATATGGGTATTAATCTTGATAGGGATGTATTTATTGATACAGCAGAAAGCTTATTATTTAACAAGTCATTGCCAGCTGATTTAGGCAGTGCCAAAAAATCGGTATTTGATGTTGATGATGATACATCTAATTCTATAGTGGCCCAGACAGCTATAGGGCAGGGGCAGACTACAGTTTCGCCGCTTCACATGTGCATGCTTGTTTCAGCTATTGCTAATAATGGCGAACTAATGGAACCATATATAGCTGACAAAATAGTAAGTGATGAAGGAGATGTAGTTACTGAGACTTCTCCAAAAAGCTATGGTAAAATTATATCCGAATCAGAGGCAGCCTTATTAAATGAATACATGGAGGCTGTTGTCATGGATGGAACAGCAGATAGTGTAGATTTTGGAGATTTAACAGTTTACGGAAAAACAGGAACTGCTGAATATACTTCCAATAAAAATGTAACTCATTCATGGTTTGTTGGGTATGCTAAAGATACAACAGGCAGAAAGCTTGCCATAGCAGTAATTATGGAAGGTGCAGGATATGGAAGTAAATATGCAGCACCCCTTGCTGCAAAGGTATTTAATGCTTATTTTGAATAAGTTCATAGAAATAAATTTGATATTTACGCAAAAAGTCATTGCAATTTATCGATTGCTTTGCTATAATTTCATCGTTGCGTAAAGACGCGACGCTGTTTTGAATATTATTACAAGGAGGTGCAATCATGGCAAAATGTGCAGTTTGTGGAAAAGGCGCTCATTTCGGTAACAATGTGAGCCATTCTCATAGAAGATCCAATCATATGTGGAAGTCTAATGTGAAGTCCGTTAAGTGTAATGTGAATGGAACACCTAAGAAGTTATATGTATGTACTTCTTGTTTACGTTCTGGCAAGGTTGAGCGTGCTTAATCTTACATGACACGATATTGAAAGTCACTCGAAAGGGTGGCTTTTCTTTTTGCTTTAGTATATAATGATTGCATAATATGACTAAATATGCGAATTTTGGAGGTACGTTATGCAAGGTCAAATGGAAACAGAGCTTGGTAAAATTGTTATAGACACAGATGTAATTGCGACCTATGCAGGTTCAGTTGCAGTTGAGTGCTTTGGCATAGTAGGTATGGCAGCTGTTAATATGAAGGACGGCTTAGTGAAGCTTCTCAAGAAGGATTATTTAAATCATGGAATTAGTGTTAATATTGCAGAAGATAACACGATTTCTTTAGATTTTCATGTTATTGTTTCATACGGAATCAGTATTGCTACTGTAGCAGAGAACCTTATTGAAACAGTAAAATACAAGGTATCTTCTTTCACTGGATTAACAGTAGATACAGTAAACATCTACGTTGAAGGTGTAAGAGTTATTGACTAAGGAGGAATTATAGGTGGAAATCCAAACAATCGATGCATCTTTGTTATCTAAGATGTTCCTTTCAGGAGCAATGAATCTTGAATCTAAAAAAGAGTGGATAAATGAGTTAAACGTATTCCCTGTACCAGATGGTGATACAGGTACTAACATGACAATGACTATCATGTCTGCAGCAAATGCTGTTAGAGAACTTGATAATCCAGATATGAAGACATTATCAAAGGCTATTTCTTCAGGTTCACTCAGGGGAGCTAGAGGAAATTCTGGTGTTATTTTATCTCAGTTATTTAGAGGCTTTACAAAGGTTGTATCTAGCCACGAAGAGATTGATGTTGCACTTCTTAACGAGGCATTTGAAAAGGCTGTTCAGACAGCATATAAGGCAGTTATGCAGCCTAAGGAAGGTACAATTCTTACAGTTGCTCGTGCTGCTGCAGATAAGGCAGCTGAAATGGCTACAAAGACAGATGATATCGTAGAGTTTGCTGAGGCAGTTATTGCAGAAGCAGAGGATACACTTGCTAAGACACCTGATATGCTTCCTGTATTAAAACAGGCAGGCGTTGTAGATTCTGGCGGACAGGGTCTTGTACAGGTACTTAAGGGTGGTTATGATGCCCTTATCGGTAAAGAGGTTGATTATACAGCTGAAGCTGCTGAAGCTCCAAAGGCTAAGCCAGCTATTTCTAAATATTCTGTTGAGTTTGTTATCGAATCAGAGAAGCCACTTGCTTCTTACCAGATTAAAGAGCTTAAGGCTAAGCTTGAAAAGCTTGCATCAGGTAAGGTATCTGATTTAACAATTACAGAGTCAAACTCTGGTAACGAAGTATTTTCTAGTGAAAAGGAAGATACTAAGGAAGAGCCTAAGGCATTTACAGAGCCTGCTAAGGAAATGGGATTTGTTTCTATCGCTACAGGTGATGGACTTACATCTATCTTTACAGAGCTTGGTTGTGACTACATGATTCCAGGTGGTCAGACAATGAATCCTAGCACAGATGATATCTTAAGTGCTGTAGAAAAGGTTAATGCAAAGAATATTTTTGTATTACCAAACAACAAGAATATTATCCTTGCTGCTAACCAGGCAGCTGCTATCTGTGAGGATAAGAAGATTATTGTTATCCCTACAAAGACTATTCCACAGGGTATTACTGCTCTTATTACATTTGATGCTGCTGCTAGCGTTGAAGACAACGAAGCTGCAATGACAGAAGAAATTTCAAATGTTAAGACAGGACAGGTTACATACGCTGTACGTGATACAATCATCGATGATAAGGAAATCAAGAAGAATGATTGGATGGGAATGGGCGATTCAGGACTCCTTTCTGTTAATGCTGACATTAATGTAGCATTTAAGGAAATGATAGATGAAATGGTTTCAGATGATTCTGCAGTTGTTTCTATCTACTGGGGTGAAGGAAGCGACCAGGCTAAGGCTGAGGCACTTGGTGCTGAGATTCAGGAAAAATATCCAGATCTTGAGGTAGAGATTTCTGAAGGTGGCCAGGCAGTATACGCATATATTGTTTCAGTGGAGTAATTATTGTTATGGAGTTGTTATCACCAATAGACACTATTAAAGGTGTAGGAGAGAAGACAACTAAATTGTTAAATAAGTTAGGAGTATATACCATATCGGATATACTCCTTTTTTTTCCGCGCACCTATTTAATTTATCCAGAACCTATAGCGCCAAATAGAGATGCGATTGATTCTCTTATTAGTGTTGCTGGTAGAATTAAGACCAGTCCTAAATATTTTAAATCTAAAAATCACATGGATGTATTATCTGCAACTGTGTATGTAGCAGACATCCCGGTGGATTTAGTTTGGTTCAATTCTAATTATCTTAAAAACAGCTTTGAGCCTGGAAAGGTTTATATTTTTTATGGCAGATTAAGTTTTGATAAGGGACGCTTTAAAATGTCTCAACCACAAATCTTTACACCTGAAAAATATGAAGAGATAAAAAAGCAGCTGTTGCCGATTTATCATTTAACAAAAGGCTTAAGCAATAATCTTGTTACTAAGGCTGTTAGAGAAGCATTGGATAAATGTAAGATTTCGGATGATAGATTGCCAGAAGAAATAGAAAGCAAAAATGATTTTATTTCTTATAGTCAGGCTATAAAAGCATATCATTTTCCTGAAAGTTATGATGAGCTTTTGAAGGCAAGAAAACGATTAGCTTATGAGGAAATGTTTTTCTTTATTTTAAATTCCAGATTACAGGAAAACAATATTGCAGCGTTACCAAACGAATTTGATATTACTCATCATCAATTTACAGATGATTTTATGGATTCCTTGGAGTTTGCTCTTACAGATGACCAGCTTAAGGTTTTATCTGATATACGAGCCGATTTATCAGGGGAATATGTTACTCAAAGATTAATACAGGGTGATGTTGGTAGCGGTAAAACCATTGTAGCATTTTTGGCAATGCTGGATGTTGCTTTATCAGGTTACCAGGCGGCTATTATGGCTCCTACAGAGGTTCTTGCAAAGCAGCATTACATTTCATTTACAAAATGGTGCAATGACTATGGTATTGATATACCAGTGGCTCTTTTTACAGGCTCAATGAAGGTTTCTGAGAAGAAGCAAATGCAAAAGCTTGTAGATGAAAATGAAAGCTGTTTTATTATTGGAACACATGCACTTATTTCTGAGGGAAGAGATTATAAAAAGCTTGCTTTAGTAATTACAGATGAGCAGCATAGGTTTGGCGTAAGCCAACGTGATAAGCTATCCTTAAAGGGTGAAAATCCACATATTATAGTTATGTCTGCTACACCTATTCCAAGAACACTCGCAATGATTCTTTATGGAAATATGCATGCATCAGTTATCAAACAGCTTCCTGGTGGAAGACTTCCAATAAAGACATGTGTTATTAAAGAGAGCATGCGAAATACCGCATACAAATTTGTTTCCGATGAAATAGAAAAGGGGCACCAGGTTTATATTATCTGTCCTCTTGTAGAAGCATCAGAGACAACTGAGGCACAGAATGTTATTGACTACAGTAAAAAGCTGAAGGAGCATTTTAAAGATAAATATCGTATAGGCGTATTACATGGCAAGATGAAACCAGCAGATAAGAATCAGGTAATGGAAGATTTTGCAAATCATAGTACTGATATATTGGTTTCTACCACAGTAGTAGAGGTTGGTGTTAATGTGCCTAATGCGACTGTAATGATGATAGAAAATGCTAACAGATTTGGTCTTGCAGCACTGCATCAGCTTAGAGGTCGTGTAGGACGAGGAGATGCTCAAAGCTATTGCATTCTTATGAATGAAAGTCGAGATGATAAACAATCTGAACGTCTTAATATCATGCTTAAATCTAATGATGGATTTTACATTGCTAAGGAAGATCTTAAGCTTAGAGGTCCTGGAGATATGTTTGGAGTTAGACAAAGCGGAGAATTCAGCTTCAGAGTTGCGGATATATACCAGGATGCTGATGAGCTGGAACTTGCCTCTAAGGATGTTGATTCCATAATAAAAGTGGACCCTAAGTTAGAAAATTACCCTAAGCTAAGGTCCACACTTAATTTATTCCTGGCTGATCAGTTTTACGTGTTGTAAGGTAGGAGAAACTACCATTGAATAATTAGTATAATATACTACAAAGCCTGCTACTGAGCTAGCGGGCTTTTTTACATTCTTCTTTTGGAGATAGTCTATCTCAACCTTGTCGGTATCTCTACCTGAAGAATAGTATGCAGCTAATTCGGCGGCGTATTCATAGGTGCTGTCTGGAAGCTCTTTACCATTTGTCTTAACGATAACGTGGCTGCCGTGGATTTTCTTGGTGTGGAACCACCAATCATTTCCTGTAGCAAACTTAAAAGTGAGCTCGTCGTTTTGGTAATTATTCTTACCTACATAAATATCAAAGCCGTTATCATCTACAAAGTGAAGAGGCTTACTCTTTTTAGATTTTTCTTTCTTTCCACCTGTATGCTTTTTGATGAAGCCGTGGTCTACAAGTTCTCTTCGAATATCAGCTAAATCAGTTTCGTTTTCAGCAATATTTAATGCTGCTTCGATTGATTTTAAAAGCTCCAACTCCTGCTTTGACTGTTCAATATATGTATCTAAGGCTTCGGCAGTTCTTTTTAGCTTTGCATATTTGTCAAAATACTTTTTTGCATTTTCTGATGCTGATAAATCAGGATCAAGAGGAATGGTAAGCTCTTCGTTGTTATAGTAATTAATTACGGTTATAGATTTATCATTTGGCTTTGCGTCGTAACCATAGGTATGAAGTAGTTCTCCATAAATCTTATATTTTTCTCTTTTTTGAGTATCCTTTTGTTGCTTTAATTGTAGGTCAAGCTTTTTGGAAGCACGCTCTATATGATTTACAATTATCTTTCTCAAATCAGAAGATTTCTGTCTGATATTTGTGTAGGCGTTTCTCTTTGCATAAAATTCAACTAAAACAGAAGAGAAATCAGGATATTCTTTTATCTCCATGTCTTCATACATTGTAAGTCTAAGAGGAGCATATTCTACAGGCTTGCCAGTTGAAGCATCTGCAACAATGTTGTAGTAATAATTGTTTTCTTTTACGTCTGAAATAAGATTTTCAAATTCCTTATAAAGTCTATCCTTATGCTCATCAAATAATGATGCATTGCTTGCATCAGAATCGATGGCTGCTCTGTAGCAGATTTCGTTTGCTATAGTAGGGCTGATGCCAATGAAGGATGACAGGATAGCTTTAAATACAGATTCACTTTTCTTTAATACTTTTGTTTTAAAATAATCTTCAGTAGCTTCAAGAGGATTTATTTTGCCTTCCTGTGCTGGAATGAAATAATCTCTACCAGGAAGTACCTCTCTAACAGAGCTGACAGAAGATGGGATGTGCTTGATTGAATCTAATATCATGTTGTCTTCGTTACAGAAAATGATATTAGAATGCTTACCCATTATTTCAACATATAGATATTTGAAAGTGATATCGCCCATTTCGTTAAGATGCTGGATTTTAAAACGAACTGCGCGCTCTAAGCCCATCTGAGATATTTCTATGATGCGGCCTGCTCCAATATGTTTTCTTAAAAGCATGCAAAAACCAGGAGCCTGTGCGGGAGCTGGCTTGTTATCAGAAGTTAAGTACATAAATGGAAGAGAAGCGTTTGCCGAAATCAAAAGCCTTTTATTTCCATCTGGTGTATTTATTGTTATAAGTAATTCCTCGCGCTCAGGCTGAGAAATTTTATTGATTTTTCCGTTTAAAAGATTTTGGTTAAATTCATACACAAGTGCATGAATAGAAATTCCATCTAATGCCATTTTTATCGAGCCTCTTTCTTCATTGTTATTGACTATAATCATACATTTAATTATAATTATTTACAACTGTGTATATCTAAAAATGGGTATACGATAAAGGAGAATCATATGGTTCGTAGTATGACAGGATACGGCAAGGGCTTTGCTGAAAACGAAAGCGCTCGTGTCACAATCGAAATGAAATCTGTAAATCACAGATATTTAGATTTAAATATCAAACTTCCCAAGAAGCTTAATTTCTTAGAAAGTCTTATTCGAAATAAAATCAGCGAAAGTATTTTCAGAGGAAAGGTAGATGTTTACATCACCCTTAACGAGCATTCCGATGCATGTTATAAGGTGTCAATTAATGACATCATTGCTAAGGAATACTTTGATTCTATTGCTGAAATGTCTGAAAAGCTTGGTATTGATAATGATATGAAGGCTAGCAACATCGTTCGTCTTCCAGATGTTATCGAGCTTGAGGAGACTGATTCAGATGAGGATTCACTTAAGGAACTTGTTTTATCAGCTCTTTCAGATTGTATTAATCAGTTCGTTGATTCAAGAATAGCTGAGGGCGCACGTCTTCAGAAGGATTTGGTTTCTAAAATGGATGAGATGCTTGTTCTTGTTGATAAGCTTGAAAAGCGTAGTCCAGTTATTATAGAAGAATACAAGGAACGTTTAACAACTAAGATTCACGAACTATTAGAGGATAATAATATCGACGATAACCGCATCGCCCAGGAGGTTATTATCTATGCTGATAAGGTATGCATCGATGAAGAAATGGTTCGTTTAAAGAGCCATGTTGCTGAAACTCGTTCAGTATTTGAGCTTGATAAGGAAGTAGGCCGTAAGCTTGATTTCCTTGCACAGGAGCTAAATCGTGAAGCTAATACCATTTTATCAAAATCTACTGATGTAGAAATCGCAGATATCGGTATCACTCTTAAGACACTTATCGAAAAGGTTAGAGAACAGATTCAGAATATAGAATAATATGTCATTTGTTAATATTGGATTTGGAAATATTGTAAATAGTAATAAGATTGTATCAATGATCACATCTGATTCAGCACCTGCTAAAAGAATTGTTGCTGGTGCTAAGGAATCAGGCAAAATAATCGATGCCACTCAGGGGCGTCGTACAAGGTGCGTAATTATTTGCGATGATAACGTTGTTCTTTCCGCACTTATGCCTGATACAATTGCAAGTAGAATAAATGGAAACCCATCAAAGGAGGACGTATAAATGGTTAGCGACAAAGGGCTTGTTATTGTTCTTTCTGGCTTTTCTGGAGCTGGAAAAGGCACAATAATGAAACATTTATTAGAGGCTCATCCAAATGATTACAATTTGTCTATATCAGCTACGACACGCGGCATGCGTGCAGGTGAAAAGGACGGAAGAGAATACTTCTTCAAAACGCAGGAAGAATTCGATAATATGATTGCCAATAATGAGCTTTTAGAGTATGCTTCGTTCAATGGTAATTCTTATGGAACACCAAGAGCATATGTTGAGCAGCTCATCGAACGCAGAAAGGATGTTATCCTTGAGATAGAAATTCAGGGAGCACTTCAGGTTAAGAAGATGTATCCTGATGCGTTACTATTATTTACTATGCCACCTTCTGCTAAGGAACTTGAAAACAGATTAGTTGGAAGAGGTACAGAAACTGAGGATGTCATTGCACAGCGTCTTGCTATTTCATGCAAGGAATCTCAGTATATGGAAGAGTATGATTACCTGATTGTAAATGATTCACTAGAAAAGGCTGTAGATCAGGTTCATAATATAATTCAGGCAGAGCATTATAAGGTTGAAAGAAACCGCTCGTCTATAAAAGAAATGCAAGAAGAATTAAAGATGTTTGAAAGGAGTAATTAATTATGATACATCCATCTTATGTAGAACTTATGGAAAAGGTAAATGAGAACGTTGAGGTTGGCGAGGAGCCAGTTGTAAATAGCCGTTACACAATCGTTGCTGCAACAGCTAAGCGTGCTCGTCAGATTATTGATGGTGCAGAGCCACTTATCGATTACAATAAGGGTGACAAGCCACTTTCAATTGCTGTTAACGAGCTTAACGATGGCGCTATCAAAATCATTAATGAGGATGCAGATAACTAATATATGAAAGTTTTATTTGTTTCATTAGGCTGCGATAAAAACCTTGTTGATTCAGAACATATGCTAGGCGATTTAATAGATAATGGTTTTAGCATCTGCGATAGCGAGGAAGAAGCAGACATTATAGTTGTTAATACATGTTCTTTCATTGCTGATGCTATGGAAGAAAGTATTCAAACCATTATTGACCTTGGCGCTTATAAAGAACAAGGTCATTTAAAGGGACTTATTGTTACAGGATGTTTAGCTGAGCGTTTCACTGATGAAATACTTTCTGATTTACCAGAGGTAGATGCAATCATTGGAACTAATTCCTATGACGAATTAGTTAAAGCTATAAACATCATCCTTGAAAAGAATGGTGAAAAGCCTGTTTTTAAAAAGGATTTAGTTGGTCTTCCAAGAGATGGACGAAGAGTCCTTACGACAGGTGGCCACTATGCATATCTTAAGATTGCAGAGGGCTGTAACAAACGATGCACTTATTGTGCAATCCCTTATATTCGCGGTAATTATCGTTCTGTTCCAATGGAGCAGCTTTTGGCTGAAGCCAAAACACTTGCAGAGGGTGGTGTTAAGGAGCTTATCCTAGTAGCTCAGGAAACTACCGTATACGGAATCGATATTTACGGAGGCAAATCTTTAACAAAGCTTTTACATGAGCTTTGTAAGATTGAAGGCATTGAGTGGATTAGAATCCTTTATGCTTATCCTGAAGAAATTACCGACGAATTAATTGAATGCATGGCATCAGAGCCTAAGATATGTCATTATATTGATATGCCTATACAGCATTGCAATGATGATATTCTTAAGAAGATGGGGCGAAAGACTAACAAGGCAGATATCATGGATATCGCTAAACGTCTCAGAAAGGCTATGCCAGATATTTCACTTAGAACAACACTTATTTGTGGGTTCCCAGGTGAGACTCAAGAAATGCATGAAGAGCTTTTACAGTTCATTAAGGATATGTCATTTGACAGACTTGGCGCTTTCGCTTATTCAAGAGAAGACGGCACTGTAGCTGCTAAAATGGATAACCAGGTAGATGATGAGCTTAAGCTTAAATGGCAGGATGAAGTAATGCTTTGTCAGAAAGACATTGCTTTATCTAATAACAAAAATTACATCGGAAGAACATTAAAGGTTTTCATAGAAGGAAAGCTTCCTGAAGATGGAGTTTTTATTGGCCGTACATACAGAGATACACCATCTGTTGATGGATTTATTTTTGTTAATAGTGACATTGAGCTTGTAAGTGGACAGTTTGTTGATGTTGAAGTTACAGGCTTTGATGAATACGATTTAATAGGAGATGTAAAGCTATGAATTTAAAGGAAATGAATTTACCTAACAAACTAACATTATTTAGAGTAGTACTTATTCCTTTTTTTGTTTTATTCTTACTTATTAACCCTGCAAGTCAGGCCCTTAGAATTATTGCAGACCTTATATTTATCGTGGCTTCTCTAACAGATATGTTAGATGGTAAGATTGCTCGTAAGTATAATCTTGTTACTAATTTTGGTAAGTTTATGGACCCACTTGCTGACAAGCTTCTTGTTTGTTCTGCGATGATTTGCTTAATAGCTACAGGTCAGCTTTATGCATGGGTAGTTATTATTATCGTAGCAAGAGAATTTATCATTTCTGGCTTCCGTCTTATTGCTGCAGAAAATGGTATTGTTATTGCTGCAAACATTTTTGGAAAGCTTAAGACAGTTTCTCAGATGATTATGATTATCATCCTTGTTGCAAACCTTCCATTTGGATGGCTTCAGTTCCTAGGACAGTTATTCATTTGGGTTTCATTAATTCTTACAGTACTTTCACTTGTAATTTACATTTATCAGAATAGTGAAGTTCTTAAGGAGCAGAAATAGTAATGGACGTAGCGGCACTTATTAATAAGCTTGTGGATATGCATGTCAGTGTTGCCACTGCAGAATCTTGTACAGGTGGTCTAATTGCTAGTTCAATTGTTGATATACCAGGTGCTTCAGATTGTTTCAACGAAGGATATGTTACATATTCAAACGAAGCTAAAATGAAAAACCTAGGTGTATCTGCTGATACTTTAAGGGAATTTGGTGCAGTAAGCTCACAGACAGCTGCTGAAATGGCATCTGGCGTTAGAAAAGCTGCTAATGCAGATTTTGGTATTTCATCTACTGGTATAGCAGGCCCTGGTGGTGGCACTAAAGAAAAGCCAGTTGGTTTAGTATATATTGGCTGTGCTTATGGAGATAATAAGTGTGTTACTAAAAAGCTTCAGCTTGATGGAGATAGAACCCAGGTTAGAAATGCTGCAGCAAAGGAAGCACTTAAGTTATTAGATGAGTGTTTAAACAAGGTAGAGGTGATGGCATGAGAGTTATAGCAGGAAATAATCGTGGACTTAACCTAGTTGCCCCAGAAGGAATGGACACCAGACCTACCACAGATAGAATAAAAGAAACCTTGTTTAACATGATTTCTTTTGACATACCTGATTGTAATTTTTTGGATTTATTTTCAGGTAGTGGTCAAATGGGTATTGAGGCTTTAAGCCGTGGTGCAAATTTTGCTGTTTTTGTCGAGAAGGATAAAAAGGCATACGAATGCATCGAAAAAAATATTTCGAAAGCCAGATTAGAAGATAGAGCAAAGCTCATTAAAAGTGATGTTAGTGCAGCTCTTAATAGCCTTAATAATCAACAGACTTTCGATGTCGTTTTTATGGATCCACCATATAATAAGCTTATTGAAAAACAGGTTTTAGAACAGATTAAAGACAAGCCATATGTTACAAATGATACGTTAATTATTGTTGAGGCTAGTCTTGAGACAAGCTTTGATTATGTGGCAGATTTAGGCTATGTAATTACAAAAGAAAAATTATACAAAACAAATAAACATATATTTTTAAAGAAGGCGTAGAATGAAACGAGCAATTTATCCCGGAAGCTTTGATCCAATTACTTTTGGGCACCTTGATATTATTACTAGAGCCAGCAAGCTTTGTGATGAGTTGATTGTTGGAGTTTTAAACAATAAACAAAAAAATCCGTTGTTTTCCATTGATGAACGTGTTAGTATGATAAAGGAATTGACTGAAAATTTAGACAACGTTCGTGTGGAAAGTTTTGAAGGTCTATTAGTTGATTTTGCAAAAGAAAAAGATGCACAGGTTATAATCAGAGGCTTACGAGCTGTCACTGATTACGAAAACGAAATTCAATTAGCACATGCTAATAGAGTTCAGTATCCTGCATTAGAGACTTTATTTATGACAACTTCCTTAAAGTATTCATACTTAAGCTCTACAGTTGCCAAGGAATTTGCATCTTATGGAGGAGATATCAGCCTATTTGTTCCAGCACAGGTTATACCTCTCATAGAAGCCAAAATTAAAAATAAGGAGAAGTAATAACATGGCAAGCACAAGTAAAATTGAAGATATCATTGATGAAATTGAAGCTTATATTGATGATTGTAAGCCATCTGCTTTTTCAACAAACAAAATCGTTGTTAATAGAGATGAGTTAGAATCGCTTATCCAGGAACTTAGAACAAAGACTCCTGATGAAATTAAAAAATATCAAAGAATGATTGCTAACCGCGAGCAGATTCTTGCTGATGCAAAGGCAAAGGCTGATGAGATTATTAGCCAGGCTCAGATTCAGACTAATGAACTTGTTTCAGAACATCAGATTATGCAACAGGCATATGCTCAGGCTAATGAAGTTATTTTGATTGCACAGAAGAACGCTCAGGAAAAGATTGATAGAGCAACAGAGGATGCTAATAATATTCGTATGGGAGCTATCGCTTATACAGATGAGCTTCTTGCAAACATTCAGACAATCCTTGCCAATTCAATCGAGACAACAAGAGCTCGTGATGAGGCATTCCTTAACACTATGCAGGTATACCTTGATACAGTTAACGGAAATAGAGCAGCACTTGTTCCAGATTCTCTTAATGACGGTGATACAGATCCTGCTGCAAGCCTTGATTCTACAGGAGAAGCAGCTGCTGATACAAGCTTCGAGCAAGCTGAGGTTCCATCGTCAAACGATGATGACGATATTCCAGCTCTTGATATACCAGAGCAATTTTTTAATAAAGAGTAGATTTATATGCAAAAGTTTTTACCAGTTTGTAGAAAAGATATGGATGAACGTGGCATAAAGCAACTAGACTTTGTTTATGTCTGTGGCGATGCTTACGTGGATCATCCTTCATTTGGGGCGGCAATTATTTGCCGCCTTCTTGAATTGCATGGATATTCCGTGGGAATTATCGCTCAGCCAGATTGGAAAGATGATAATTCAATTAACATTTTAGGAGAGCCGCGTCTAGGCTTTTTTGTTAGTGCCGGAAATATGGATTCCATGGTTAATCACTACAGTGTTTCAAAGCATAGAAGAGATTATGATAATTATTCTCCAGGCGGTAAAATTGGTCTTAGACCAGATTATGCTACTGTGGTGTATTGCAATTTAATAAGACATACCTATAAGAAAAAGCCTATTATCATAGGTGGAATTGAGGCGTCACTTAGACGTCTTGCACATTATGACTATTGGTCAAACAAGGTGCGTCGTTCCATATTGCTTGATTCTGGTGCAGACTTAATATCTTATGGTATGGGCGAACGTTCAGTTATCGAAATAGCAGATTGCCTTGCATCGGGTATGGATGTAAAGGACATTACATATATTGATGGTACTGTTTTTAAGACTAGAGATAAGTCATTTATTGAGGATGGACTTATTCTGCCTAGTTTCGAGGAAATAAAGGCAGATAAAGCAACATATGCTAAAAGCTTTTACACTCAATACGTAAATACGGATGCATTTACAGCTAAAAAGCTTGTTGAAACATATGATGGTGCAATGTATGTTGTACAAAATCCTCCACAGAAGCCATTAACCAGACAGGAAATGGATGATGTGTATGCTATCGAATATATGAGAACATATCATCCTATGTATGAAAAGGACGGTGGTATTCCTGCTATCAAAGAAGTTAAATTCTCTTTGATTAGTAATAGAGGCTGCTTTGGTGGCTGTAATTTCTGTGCCCTTACTTTCCATCAGGGAAGAATTATACAGTCTAGAAGTCATGAATCTATTATTAATGAGGCAAAGCTTATCACTCAGGATCCTGAATTTAAGGGTTATATTCATGATGTTGGTGGGCCTACTGCTAATTTTAGAAATCCATCTTGTAAGAAGCAGCTTACAAAGGGTGTATGTACAAATAGACAGTGTCTATTCCCAACTAAATGTCCTAACCTAGAGGTAGATCACAAGGATTACGTAGCTCTTCTTACTAAGCTTAGAAAGCTCCCAAAGGTGAAGAAGGTATTTGTTCGTTCAGGCGTAAGATTTGATTATGTTATGTATGACAAGGACGATACATTCCTTCGCGACCTATGTAAATATCATGTCAGTGGGCAGCTAAAGGTTGCTCCAGAGCATATTTCAAACAATGTTCTTAGCTACCTTGGAAAGCCAGATATTTCTGTTTATAACAGTTTTTGTGATAAATACGCTAAGATTAACAAGGAGCTTGGTTTAAAACAGTACCTTGTTCCATATCTTATGAGTTCGCATCCAGGTAGTACACTTGATGATGCTATAGCCTTGGCAGAATATTTACGTGATCATCATTTGTCGCCAGAGCAGGTACAGGATTTTTATCCAACACCTAGCACAATCTCAACTACTATGTATTATACTGAGATTGATCCTAGAGATATGAAGCCTGTATATATCTGCAAGAATCCTCATGAAAAGGCTATGCAGCGTGCCCTTATTCAGTACAAGAGACCAGAAAACTATGATCTTGTTAAGGAAGCATTAATAAAAGCTGGTCGTGAAGATTTAATAGGATTTGGAGAGGAATGTTTGATTCCACCTAGAAAAATAAAGGGTAAGGAATTCAAAAAGGCTGACTCAAAGAAAAATGATTCTAAGAAGAATACAGCTAAGAAATCTGATTCTGTAAAGAATAATAAAAATACCAGAAATAAGAATTCTGGAAAGCAAAGTAGGCCAAATGAAAGAACTAAGAATAGAAGAAAACGATAGTAATCAGCGTTTTGATAAGTTTTTAAAGCGTGTACTTACTGAAGCTAGTACAAGCTTTATTTATAAGATGCTTAGAAAGAAGAACATTACACTTAATGACAAAAAGGCTGATGGTACAGAAAAACTTAATACAGGTGATATAGTTAAGATTTGGTTTTCTGATGAAACCTATGCCAAGATGACAGGAGCTGGTGAGCGAGACGAACTTTATTATTCCTTAAAGGAAGTTTTACATGATATTGATGTGGTTTTCGAAGATACTGATATGATTATCATCAATAAGCCTGCCGGCATCAAATCTCAAAAGGATTCGCCATCAGATATTTCTATCAATGAAATGGCCATTTCATACATGATTGCTAAGGGGGAACTTAGTGAAGAAAGCTTTAAGCATTTTCACCCTAGCGTATGTAACAGACTAGATAGAAACACATCAGGTATTGTTTTATTTGCAAAGACTCTTAAGGCTGCCCAAACCCTTGGAGAAGCTTTAAAGGAACGTAGCTGCAAAAAACTTTATAGGGCTGTTGTTCTTGGAAGGATAGATGATGAACAGCAGATAGATGGTTTTTTATCGAAGGATGAAGCTACTAATAAGGTTTCTATTACAAAGAATGAAACAAAGGATTCTAAGCCCATTAAAACAGCCTACAGACCTATATCTCACATAGGTGATGATTTTACATTACTAGAGATTCACCTAATTACAGGACGCACCCATCAAATCAGAGCGCATCTTGCCTCCATAGGGCATCCTATTTTAGGGGATAATAAATACGGAAATACGATAATTAATAATAAGAAAAAGGTAAGAGGACAGCTACTACATGCATATTCAATAGAATTTGCTGATGGTAGAAAATTTGTATGCGACTTACCAGGGGAGTTTAATGGCTACATATAAATCTCGTGGACTTCGTGGTTCCACTTTTGAAGAATTCATCAATAAAACTAATGAGGTCTATGCCGAAAACGGCTTAGCCCTCATTCAAAAAATTCCAACACCAATCACACCAATAGATATGGATAATAAGGGGCATATTACACTTGCATATTTTGATCAAAAATCAACAGTAGATTACGTTGGTGCTATTCAGGGAATCCCTGTTTGCTTCGATGCAAAAGAGTGTAATAAAGATACCTTCCCTCTTCAAAACATTCATGCCCATCAGATTGATTTTATGGGCAAATGGGAGGCTCAGGATGGTCTGGCGTTTATCTTGATTTTCTTTAGTGAAAGAGATGTATATTATTATCTTACATTTGAAAAGCTTAAAGGCTTTTGGGATAGAATGCAGGAGGGTGGAAGAAAAAGTTTTCGTATCGAAGAATTAGATGAAGAATACTTTTTTACTACTAAACCTAATCTTTTAGTTCCTTATTTAGATATGATAAATGTAGATTTAGGTTCAAGAAATCTTTAAGAAAATAGGGGAAATAATAATGAAAAATAAAATACTTGGGATTCTTTTATTAGGGACAATTATAATTAGCTGTTTTACAGGATGCAGTTCTGATAATAGTGATGCGGGTAATGCTGAAACCGTTAAGGGTGGTGTACAAATTACTAACGGGGACTATTTGTTTGAAGAGCCTGATGGAGATATGGAGCCACCTGCTATAGAAAATCCAACATGGAAAAAATATAAGAGCCCTGCTTGCAAGCCTACTTCAGATAAACACATTTCATTAACTGAAACTAAAAAGGATTCATCTGACTATCTCGATACTGAGGTTTGGGCAACAAAGAATGGATTTGAGTATGCTAGAATGCCATATTCAGACGATAAATATCGATATGACCCAGTAGGTGGTGGTGAATACGGCTATGAGTATCAGGGAATCAACATATGGGATAAGGATTCAGATGAATATGTTGCAAGCTTTGATTTATCGTTAGTATGTAACGGACCAGATGAAGAATCTGACGATACTTCATCAGCAACTCAATTTATAAATTGGGCACAGGTTTTAGATAACACATTGTATGTTTCCATTGGTCACAACGGTTATTCTTCAGAAGAGCCATGGTCAAATTATATGGTTGCAATTGATATGAAGACAAATAAGCTGTTATGGCGAAGTGAACCTAATGTAAGTAACTTTAATAACTTTAAAATAGTAGATGACACTATTATCTGTGGTTACGGCTTTACTGCCGAACCAGATTATTTGTATCTACTTGATAGATATACAGGGGACAAGGTAGATGAAATTAAGCTTGATTCTGCACCGTCTCAATTTGAGGTTAAGGATGATGTCCTTTACGTTGCAACCTATAATACGGCATATGAATTTAGAATTAATCATTAATAGGTTATAGACAACGAAAATAAAAAACAATTATAATACAAATATATAAATAATTTATTTGGAGTACTAATAATGAAACTTTTGCAAACAACATATAATAAAACCTTTGTGCAGACGGTGGCTAATTGGAATCTTAAAGATAAAAATGCTTTATTTCATGTGTTTGTTCCATTTGACCTTAATGATAATAAGGGTGAAACTGACAAAGTACGAGAAGCATTGAAATTCCTTTACCCAGATATTCCAGTTGTTGGCTGTAGTGCGACGGGGGAAATCTATGATGGTACAATGTGCGATCATGATATTGTTGTATCTGCTATGGTTTTTGATAATCCTGATACTAGAGTAGAGGTTTGTCCTTACTATGTAGAAAAAGATTTTGTAAAAAAAGAAGAGCTTCTTGATATGGCTCTTAACACACCAAATCTTAAGGGAATAGAGCTTATTACAGCCGCACCGTATCAGAAATTGGAAGCTGCTGTTGAAATTATGGATAGGCTACCAGATGATGTTGAGATATTTGGAGCAGTAGCTGTAGGAGACCAGTTTCAGAAATCCTTTGTTTTTGCTAATGACTGTGATTACAGTATGGATGGTTCGGTTTGCGTTATGTATATCGGTTCAGAATTACATATTCATACTGATCGTATGCTTGGATGGAAAGCTATTGGCTACCCTCTTAAAGTCACTAAATCTGAAGGCGCTGTTGTATACGAGTTAGATGGCAAGCCAGCATACGATGTTTACAATCATTATCTACATATTCATAAGGATAATAATTTCTTTTATGATGCTCTTCAGTTCCCATGGGAAGTTCAGGTAGATGATGATACTACATACATTAGACATGCTAAATCAGTTAATCCTGACGGGTCTATTGTGATGTCTACAAATATTCCTCAGGGATCAGATATACGTATTACATTTGGTGATCCTAGACGAATAATGAATCACACAAGACAAACTAGTGATGATATAAAAAGCTTTTCACCTGATGCTATATTTGTAATTAACTGTATGGGTCGTAAGCTTTTCTGGGACTATAACGAGGATGTTGAGGTTTCCGAAATCTCTAAAAATATCGAAACTACAGGTTTTAGTGCATTAGGAGAATTACTTCGTTATAACGGAACAACCTTCCTTAACAACCTATCTATAGTTTGTGTTGCTATGAGAGAGGGTGCGCCAGCTAAAAAGTATAATCAGGATTCTACTGCTTATGGATACCATAACTCTAATTTACCTGTAACACATCGTCTTGCAATATTTATTAATACCATTACAGATGAGTTGATGGAAAAGAATAAACAGCTGAACGATATGTTGTATAAAGCAAATCATGATGCTTTAACAGGCTTGTTAAACCGTGGTGCAATAGAAAGAGTTATCTATGATGCTACAGATAATACCAGCCCATCTTACCGCAATGATTGGCATCTGATTATGTTAGATATCGATGATTTTAAAGCATTAAATGATAGATATGGCCATAGCGAAGGAGATAAAGCGCTAAGATTGCTTTCAGATTATTTAAAAAAAGAAGTTGGTAGCATGAAAAATGCATCTGTTGGCCGCTGGGGTGGAGAAGAATTTATGATTTACCTGGCAGGCTATACTAATGCAGAAGTTATTAGCTTTGCAGAAAAGCTTGTTTCTTCTGTTAGTGATTTAAGTATCGAATCAGGTAAGCTTACAGTTAGCATTGGTGTTACAAATCATCATGATTTTGAAAGTGTTCTGGGCACTATTGATCGTGCAGATGGATTACTTTACGATGCTAAAAATGGCGGAAAAAACAAAGTATGTACTGATATAGAAAAGTAAATAATGGATATATTGTAAGCTCCGAGGCCTTTGTTGACTTCGGAGCTTATATAATATATAATAACTTTAGTTCTTTATCACACTAAAGTATAATGCATTTGAGGGACAATTATGAAAAATCTTACATTACACACTCCAGAGGGAGTACGAGACATTTACAACAGTGAATATGAGCAGCGTTTAGATGTACTTTATAATCTTAGAAAATGTTTTAAGGATTCTGGTTATGGGCCAATATCTACACCTACCTTTGAATATTTTGATACCTTTTCTAAGGAGGTAGGAAGCTGTAAATCAAACGAAATGTTCAAGTTCTTTGATAGAGATGGAAACACGCTGGTTCTTAGACCAGATATAACACCATCTGTTGCAAGAGCTGCTGCGATGTATTTTTCCGATACTGATGAGGCTGTTAAGCTTTCTTATGAGGGTAATGTATTTATTAATTATCATAGCCTTCAAGGACGTCTCAAGGAAACTACCCAGGCTGGCTGCGAATTTATAGGTGACAGCTCTGTGGATGCTGATGCTGAGATTCTTACAATAGTTGTAAATGCCCTTAAAAAAATCGGATTAAAAGAATTTGAAATAGGTGTTGGGCACATTGATGTTGTAAGAGGATTGATTGATGCTGCTAATCTTTCAGAGGAGCAGGAAGAAAAATTAATCAACCTCATTTCAAACAAGAATTTCTTTGGTGCAAAGGAGCTGTTGGAACAGGCGGAGGTTAGCCATGGACTTGTTGAGCTTTTTGATATTACAGGTAAAATCATGAATTCTCCAAAGGAATGGGCACCTTATCTTGAAAAAGCTAAAAAATATAAAAAGGTTTATGATGCACTAGAATATCTTACAAAGCTTTATGAGATTTTAAATAAAAATAAGGTGATAGATTATATATCATTTGAGCTTGGTATGATTTCAGAATACAAGTATTACACAGGAATAATTTTTACAGGATATTCTTACGGAGTTGGAGAACCACTTGTAAAGGGCGGTAGATACGATACACTTCTTAGTCATTTTGGAAAGGAAGCTCCTGCTATAGGATTTGCAATTACTGTTGACCAATTAATGCTAGCACTTAAAAGGATTCCCTTTTGTGAGGTGTAACTATGGAGAATAAATACTTAACCTTCGCCCTGGGTAAAGGGCGTCTTGCTAAAAAAACACTAGAGCTCTTTGAAAGCATCGGTATTACTTGTGAGGAAATGAAGGACCCAGATACAAGAAAGCTGATTTTCACTAACGAGGAGCTTAAGCTTAAATTTTTCTTAGCTAAAGGGCCAGATGTGCCAACCTATGTTGAATATGGTGCTGCGGACATCGGCGTTGTAGGAGAAGACACTATCTTAGAAGAAAACAGAAATATCTATGAGGTGTTAGATTTGGGCTTTGGAAAATGTCGCATGTGTGTATGCGGTCCTGCTGATGCTGCTGATTTATTAAAGCATCATGAGCTTATCAGAGTAGCCAGCAAATATCCTCGAATTGCAAAGGATTATTTTTACAATATCAAAAATCAGACTGTTGAGATTATAAAGCTAAATGGTTCTATTGAGCTTGCGCCTATAGTTGGTTTGTCTGAAGTTATTGTAGATATAGTAGAAACCGGATCCACCTTAAGAGAAAATGGTTTGGTTGTGTTGGAGGAGGTTTGTCCTCTTTCAGCCAGAATGGTTGTTAACCAGGTATCCATGAAAATGGAAAATGAAAGAATTACAGATTTAATCGAACGACTAAAGGGAGCATTAGAAAATGAGAAAGCTTAAGCTTACTAAAGATACAATTGATAACATTTTAGAGTCACTTCTTAAGCGAAGCCCTAGCCAATACACTGAATACGAGCAGACAGTTTCTGATATCGTAAATACGGTAAGAGAAAAGGGTGATGAGGCTGTATTCGCATATACGAAGAAATTTGATGGGGCTGATATTAATAAGGACAACATTGTTGTTACTAAGGCAGAAATAGAAGCAGCTTACAAGGAAGTACCTGAGGAGCTGGTTGAAGTTATTAGAAAGGCTTTAGTAAATATCGAAAGCTTCCACGCTAAGCAAAAGCAAAACAGCTGGTTTACATCAGAAGAGGGAATCATCCTTGGGCAGAAGGTATCCCCACTGGATAAGGTGGGAGTGTATGTTCCTGGCGGAAAGGCTGTTTATCCTTCATCAGTTCTTATGAATGTTATGCCCGCAAAGGTAGCAGGCGTACCTAATATTTATATGACTACCCCATGCGACAAATTTGGAAAAGTAAACCCTAGTACACTTGTAGCTGCTAACGAAGCTGGCGTTGATGTTATTTATAAATGTGGTGGAGCTCAGGCTATTGCAGCCCTTGCTTTTGGTACAGAATCTATTGCCAAGGTTGATAAGATTGTTGGTCCTGGAAACATATTTGTAGCCTTGGCTAAAAAGGCAGTATTTGGATATGTATCCATCGATTCTATTGCAGGCCCTTCGGAGATTTTAGTACTTGCTGATGAAACTGCAAATCCAACCTATGTGGCTGCGGATTTATTATCTCAGGCTGAGCATGATGAGCTTGCATCTGCAATACTTGTTACTACATCTGCAAAGCTTGCTGATGAGGTTGAAAGTGAGATAGAGCGTTTTGTAAAGATTTTATCTAGAAAAGATATTATTCAAAAGTCACTGGATAATTTTGGATATTTACTTATTGCAGAAAACAAAAAGGACGCCATAGATTGTGTAAATGCCATCGCATCTGAGCATCTTGAAATTGTTACAGCTAATCCTTTTGAGGATATGACTTATGTTAAAAATGCTGGCGCTATTTTTCTTGGACAGTATTCCTCTGAACCTTTGGGAGATTATTTTGCTGGCCCAAATCACGTACTTCCAACTAATGGAACAGCCAGATTTTTCTCAGCCCTTTCAGTAGACGATTTTATTAAGAAATCCAGCATTATTTCATATTCAAAAGAGGCTCTTGAGGCAGTTTATCCTGACATTGTAAAGTTTGCAAATAACGAGCAGCTTACGGCTCATGCAAATTCTATCAAAGTTAGATTCGAGAATGTTTAATTTACTTTAAATAACTATTGATATTAGGTATAATTAAATTGTTTGAAAACACAAAATTTGGGGTGGAATATGTCTGACGAAAGAAGAGCTAAAGTAGCTAGAAAAACTAAAGAAACAGATATAACTATAGATTTTTCTTTAGATGGATGTGGTAACTGTAATGTTAATTCAGGCATAGGTTTCTTTGACCATATGCTGGATGCATTTATTAGACACGGCCTTTTTGACATGACTGCAGAAATAAAAGGGGATTTGCAGGTTGATTGTCATCATACCATTGAAGATACTGGTATTGTTCTTGGAAATGCAATTAAAAAGGCTTGTGGGAATAAAGCAGGTATAAAAAGATACGGCAGCTGCATTTTGCCCATGGATGAGACGCTTGTTATGGTTGCTATCGATTTATCTGGCAGACCTTACCTTTCTTTTGAAGCCGATTTTCCAACTGAAAAAATCGGTTACATGGATACAGAAATGGTGAAGGAATTTTTCTATGCAATTTCTTATTCAGCTGCAATGAATTTGCATATTAAAGTAATAACACCTGGCAATTCTCATCATATGTGTGAGGCTATATTCAAGGCGTTTGCCAAGGCTTTGGATGATGCCACAATTATCGACCCTAGAATAAAAGATGCTATGACAACAAAAGGGACTATATAGACTTTTAAAGGAGCATTACTATGGAACACAAAAATATTGTCGCTACTATCTACATAAAGGATGGAATGGCAGTTAAAAGTCCGACAGAATTAAATAAAAAGAAAGATGTTTTAGAATTAGCCGCTGTATATGACGACAGTGGTATAGATAAATTAATCATTTATGATTTATCATCTACAGACGAGGAACATGAAAAAAATATTTTGGCCATTCGTGAGATTAACAGAAATATCCAGGTTAAAACAGCCGGTGGCGGAAATATCAAAAGATTAGAGGATGTTAAAAAGCTTCTTTATGCAGGCTGCGTAGAGGTTATTCTTAATGGCTCTAAGCCTGAAACTATCGATTTGTTAAAGGAGGCTTCAGCAAGATTTGGAGCCAGCAAGATGCTTGTCAGTCTTTCAACTGTTGATTTTCTTTTCAAAACAAAGGATTTTTTGCAGGATAATGTTCACGAGCTTGTAATCATGAATTCATCTTTGTTGGAGAGCTTGGAAAACATTACTGACACTCCTTACATCATGCAGGTTGATGAATATGATTTTGATTATGTGTTAAAGCTTCTTAAATCAGATCATATAAGAGGTATATCTGGTGCATTCCTTAATGATACCAATACAGACATCATGCAGATTAAAAGCGAGCTGTCTGATGCGGGCATTAAGATGGATAACTTTGAACCAAAGCTTTCCTGGAGTGATTTAAAGCCAAACTCAGATGGGCTTGTTCCTACAGTAGTGCAGGATTTCCAGACTGGTGAGGTTCTTATGGTGGCTTACATGAATGAGGAATCTTTAAATGCCACTATTCGTACAGGAAAGATGACATATTTTTCTCGTTCTAGACAATCACTTTGGGTAAAGGGAGAGACTAGCGGTCATTTTCAGTATGTCAAGTCATTGACTGCTGACTGTGATTTTGATACTATTTTGGCGAAAGTGTCTCAAGTTGGAGTGGCATGTCACACTGGCGCACCTAGCTGCTTCTTCAATGAGATAGTTAAAAAGGAGTATGTTGAGCGAAATCCGCTGAAGGTATTTGAGGATGTTTACGCCATCATTATGGATAGAAAGGAACATCCAAAGGAAGGTTCTTACACAAATTATCTGTTTGATAAGGGCCTTGATAAAATCCTTAAGAAGGTTGGTGAAGAGGCTACAGAGATTGTTATTGCAGCCAAGAATCCAGATTCTGAGGAGACCAAATACGAGATATCAGATTTCCTGTATCACCTGATGGTTCTTATGGCTGAAAAGGGTGTCACATGGGAAGATATCACATCGGAGCTTGCTCAAAGATAGGATTATATGAAAAAACTAGCTTTACCTGACGATATTTTGATGCAGATTGATAAGCCTGCACGTTATATCGGCAACGAATTTAATAGTGTAATTAAAAATCCAGCTGACGTGGACATCAGATTTGCAATGTGCTTTCCTGATGTCTACGAGGTTGGTATGTCTCATCTTGGAATAGCTATCCTATACGATATGCTTAACAAGCGTGAGGATACATATTGTGAAAGGGTATATTCGCCTTGGCCAGATTTGCATAATCTGATGAAGGAAAGGGATATACCTCTTTTTGCGTTGGAATCACAGGATCCAATTAAGGATTTTGATTTCATTGGTATGACACTTCAATACGAAATGTGCTACACAAACATTCTGCAGATTCTTGATTTGGCAGGAGTTGCACTTCTTACTAAGGATAGAGAAAACAACGACCCTATCGTAGTGGTTGGTGGTCCTTGCGCTACTAATCCTGAGCCAATAGCGGATTTTGTAGATTTAGTATATGTTGGCGAAGGTGAAACCAGCTATCCAGCACTTTTAGAGCTTTATAAAAAGCACAAGGCTACTGGCTTTGATAGAGCAGCATTTTTACGCGCGGCTTCAAAGATTCCTGGAATATATGTACCTTCTTTATACGAAGTTACATATAAGGAAAGCGATGGAACCATCGAAAGCTTCAAACCTATTTATGATGATGTTCCAGCTACCATCGAAAGACAGGTTGTCAAGGATATGGATTCTTCCAGCTATCCTACAAAGATGCTTATTCCATTTGTACGTGCTATTCAGGATAGAGTAGTACTTGAGATTCAGCGTGGCTGTATCAGAGGCTGTCGCTTCTGCCAGGCAGGTATGATTTATCGTCCAAATCGTGAGAAATCTGTTGATGTTCTTAAGGCTCAGGCTAAGGAATTACTTGCTGCTACAGGACATGAGGAAATATCACTTAGTTCACTTTCTTCAAGTGATTATCATGCACTTGGAGAACTTATGGATTTCCTTATTGATGATTGTCTATCTGAGGGTGTTAACGTATCACTTCCTTCACTTAGAATTGATGCATTTTCACTTGATGTTATGTCAAAGGTTCAGGATGTTAGAAAATCTAGCATTACATTTGCACCAGAGGCTGGTAGCCAGAGAATGCGTAACGTTATCAATAAGGGCCTTACTGTAGAAGACATCTTAGGCGGTGCCACACTTGCCTTTAAGGGTGGTTGGAATAAGGTTAAGCTTTATTTCATGCTTGGTCTTCCTTCTGAGACTGACGAAGATATGAAGGCTATTCCACAGCTTGCCAACGATATTGCTGCTGCATACTATGAGACGGTTCCAAAGGATCAGCGTCAGGGAAGATGCCAGATTACTATTTCTACATCATTCTTCGTACCAAAGCCATTTACACCATTCCAGTGGGCTCCTATGTACGAAGCAGGAGAATACTTACGTCGCGCCAAGGTAGTTAACGACGAAATGAAGGCACAGCTTAATCAAAAATCACTAAAGTACAACTGGCATCATTCAGATGTAACTGTACTTGAAGGTGTATTTGCAAGAGGCGATAGAAGACTTTGTCCTGCAATTTTGGATGCATATAATAGTGGATGCTTCTTTGATGCATGGGGCGAATACTTTGACTTTGATAAATGGCTTGCTGCTTTTGAAAAGAACAATATTTCTATAGATTATTATGCCTATAGACAGCGCGATTTAGATGAAATTCTTCCATGGGATTTCATTGATTGTCACGTATCAAAGGAATTCTTAAAGAGAGAATGGAATAACGCAATGAATGAAAAGGTTACTCCTAACTGTAAAATGGGCTGCAGCGGATGCGGTTCTGCAAAAATCGGATCGGGGGTATGTCACAATGCGCGTTAGAATTAGATTTGAAAAAACAGGAATAATGAGATATGTAGGCCATTTGGATTTGATGCGTTTCTTTCAAAAGGCTGTCAAAAGATCAGGCCTTCCAATCAGATATTCAGAAGGCTTTAACCCACATCAGATTATGTCCTTTGCATCACCTCTTGGTGTTGGACTTACATCTGAGGGCGAATACATGGATATAGATATTAAAGAAGAGGTTGCTTCAGCTAAGGGAATAGCTTCTCTTAACGAGAACATGGTAGAAGGCCTTGCTATTACAAGCTTTAAATACCTTCCAGATAACGCTGAAAAATGTATGAGTGCTGTTACAGCAGCAAGCTACATTGTTACCTATAAGGACAGCAAGGATGATGCTTGTTATATCGATAATATCTGTGACCTTAAAGAAAAATTCTTTGATGAGGCTGCAGCTATTAACATCGTTAAAAAGACTAAAAAGGGTGAGCGCGAGCTTGATTTGAAACCACTCATCTATAGATTTAATATTGAAGTAAAAGATGGTGTGCCTGTATATGATTTACTTTTATCATCAGGCAGTACTGATAATATCAAGCCTGAACTTGTTATTAAGGCATTTCATGAATATCTTGGGTTACCAGAATTTGATGAGCTTACACTTGATATTCATCGTGTAGATATGTTTACAGGTGAGGTTGATAGCTTTGTTTCTTTGGGAGACATAGGGGATGAGCGTTAATAAAGTAGTTATTACTAATGGATTATATCAGGACAAGGAGCTTAGGCTCCTTGTTTCTTTTGATGAAAATGATAAGCCTGTAGATTTAATCAATCTTGATATTACTAAGATTGGTGAGGTTTCTATGGCCACAGTTGAAAAGGTTTTAAATGATATAGATGCTTGTATTGTAAAGCTTGACTCAGGTGATAAGGGTTTTATCGAAAATAGAAAGTTAAAGCCTGAAAGCTTTGTAACCCGTCACTCTGATAAAAAGCTGGTGTGCCAGGCTGACCAGTTTTATGTGCAAATTTTTCAGGATAGAAAGGGCGTAAAGCCTTATTCATGTAATTTTATAGCTGAAATCACTGATGAAAATAAAAATTATAATTTCATAAATTATTATTTAGATAATTATGCATCAAAAGATTCTGAGGTTATTACAGATTTAATTGATTTAGCAAATAACTGTGATGCCAGAATCTATGAAGATGAAAATTTATCACTTTGGAATGTTTATGGATTGACGAGCTTACTTGACAGGGCTACCTCTAAAATAGTGCATCTTAAATCTGGCGCTAATATTATCATAGAGCCTACAGAGGCCATGACTATTATCGATGTAAATTCATCAAAGAATTATGGCAAATCTACAGCCATGGAAACTAACCTGGAGGCTTTAAAAGAAATAGCACATCAGCTTAGGCTTCGTTCAATATCTGGAATAATAATTGTGGATTTACTTAAGGTATCAAAGTCAGAGGAAATGCAATTGTTAGAATTTGCTAAGGAAGCATTTAAAAACGATATCTCAATTGTCAACATACATGGTTTTACTAACTTAGGACTTTTAGAAATCACAAGAAGTAGATGTTTTTCACCATTTCAGATAATTTAATTATTGCATAAAAGATGGAGATGAAATAAGGGAGAAAAATATGAAAACACAAAATAAATGGCAAAGAATAGGAATTATCCTTATAGCAATTATGATTGGCGTAGGTGTTCCTGAATATCTTAATAGTCAAAATGTTACTGATATTAATATTTCAAATGATACAAACAGTCAGGAGAGCAATTTGGATGCAGTAAAATTTATTAGAACAGTAGATGGAGATACAATTATTGTAGAAGATAAAACAGGTGAGCATAAGAGAGTTCGTATGATTGGTATAGATACTCCAGAATCTGTTGCTAAGGAAGAAGAACGTAATAATAAATATGGTGTTATGGCATCTGACTATACTAAGGAACTTCTTTCAAATGCAGGTACATTATATTTAGAATATGATGTAGACAGCGATGACCAGTATGATAGAATCTTAGCTTATGTATGGCTTGAAGATGTTAAGGATACCTTTGATGAAGCTGCTATTAAAGAATCCATGGTAAATGCTATAATCGTAAAAAATGGCTATGGAATAGGAAGAAGATATGAGCCAACTGTTGCCCATGATGATATTCTACAATCCTTAACAAAGGAAGCAGAAGCTTCAAATGCAGGATTGTGGCAGTATCAAGGCTTTAGAAATTTGTGGGAATAGACTTATTGCATGTAAATTCTTAGCAAAGTATAATTAAACTAGTTGAAAATATGTATGGAGGGATTTTATGGCATCTAAAGTTTATTTTATCAAAAATGTAACAGCTGAGAATGTTGTAAAGATGTACGATGAACTAGGCATTAAGCTTCCAGGTAAGGTTGCTGTTAAGGTTCATTCTGGTGAGGAAGGAAATCAGAATTATCTTAAGCCTGCATTTTGGAAGCCAATGGTTGAGCATGTTAACGGCACTATAGTTGAATGTAATACAGCTTATGAGGGTGAAAGAAATTACACAGATAAGCATATCAAACTACTTAAGCGCCACGGCTGGAATGAGTTGTTTGATGTGGATTTAATGGATGCAGAAGGTCCTGATATAGAGATTCCTGTTAAGAACGGAACACATCTTAAGACAGATATTATGGGAAAGAATTTACTTAATTATGATTCAATGCTTGTACTTTCTCATTTTAAGGGGCACCCAATGGGTGGCTTCGGTGGCGCTCTAAAGCAGCTTTCTATTGGATGTGCATCCTGTGCTGGAAAGGTTCAGATTCATTCTGCTGGCAAATACAAGCTTGCAAGTGAACAGGATATCGTATGGAATGATTTACCTGAGCAGAATGCTTTTTTGGAAAGCATGGCTGAAGCTGCATCTGCCGTAGTAGACCATTTCAAAGGAAATATGGCATTTATCAATGTAATGGCAAATATGTCTGTTGACTGTGACTGCTGTGCAGTTGCCGAGGACCCATGTCTTAAGGATATTGGTATTTTAGCCAGCTTAGACCCAGTTGCAATTGATAGAGCGTGTCTTGATTTAGTTTATGCATCTAAGGATGTTGGAAGAGACCATTTCTTAGAGCGTGTTACATCTAGAAATGGCGAGCATACAGTTGATGTAGCAGCATCACTTAATGTTGGAAGCAAGGAATACGAACTTATTGAACTCTAGTTTATTTTACGGGGGTATAAACTATGGAGTTAAAAGATGTAATTGCAGTTGTTGAAAAAAGGGCTGAGGATTTAGCCAACGAGGAAATTGTTAAATACAATAAGGAACATCCGGAGCTTAATCTTACAGACGAGGCTAAGAGTGCGGTAAGAATACGTTCGATTTCGCAGCTTACCTTACAGCTTAGCAAGTTCCATTTTAAGCAGGATAGTGATTTACAGGAACAATTTGATGAGTGGTTTTCTTCAAATGAAGAGGAAGACCTTCGTAAAACCTGCAAGCACTGTTTAGATGATGAAGCCAAAAAAATCAGGGAAGAGGCAGCAGGTAAAATGAGCTCATTAGATGCCTATCTAACCAAGCATTTAGGTAGTGCACATACAATTGACTAAATTTATCGAAAATTTTGTGGCCTTTTTCATTGACGAAGATGAAATCCTATGTTAATATACTTGAGTATGCCGCTCAGTGTGGTTTTTTAAGTGTGTTTCATTCCGAAACACCACCGAAACTGGCGAGTAATGATAAAAAGGAGGAGCAACCATGTACGCAATTATTGCAACAGGTGGTAAGCAGTACAAAGTTTCTGAAGGCGATATCATTACCATTGAAAAGCTTGGTGTAGAGGCTGGTGAGAAGGTTACTTTTGATCAGGTTCTTGCTGTTAGCGACAAGGAACTCAAGGTTGGCGCACCTACAGTAGAAGGCGCTTCAGTTGAGGCTTCTGTTGTTAAAGAAGGCAGAGGTAAGAAGGTAATCGTTTACAAGTACAAGAGAAAAACAGGTTACCACAAGAAGAATGGCCACAGACAGGCTTTCACTCAGGTTAAGATTGAGAAGATTAACGGCTAATTATGGTTTCCGTTATTATTACTAAATCTGGAGCAGAATTCAAACAGGTTTCCTTAGACGGACATGCTGGTGATGTAGAAGCAGGACAAAACATTGTCTGCGCTGCAGTTTCAGTATTAGCTATCAACACTTTTAATAGTATCGAACGTTTTACAGATGATGCTTTTTCTGTTGATGCTGCTGAAGATGGTGGTCATTTAGTCATGACTTTTCCAGAACCACTTTCCGACAAATCTAAGCTTTTGTTAGATTCAATGTTACTAGGTTTAGACGAAATTCAAAAACAATACGGTGATGAATATATTTCATTACAATACAAGGAGGTGTAAGACATGTTACAGATGAACCTTCAGTTCTTCGCTCATAAAAAGGGTGTAGGCTCTACAAAGAACGGTAGAGATTCAGAGTCTAAGAGATTAGGCGCAAAGAGAGCAGACGGTCAGTTCGTTAAGGCTGGCAATATTCTTTACAGACAGCGTGGTACAAAGATTCTTCCAGGCAACAATGTAGGTCTCGGTGGAGACGATACACTTTTTGCTTTAGTTGATGGAGTACTTCGTTTCGAAAGAAAAGGTAGAGACAAGAAGCAGGCTTCTGTCTATCCAGTAGAACAGTAATCGATTGACCCGACTATGCGTATTACGTAGTCGGGTCGTTTTTTTAGGTAACAACGTAGTTAATCAATACAGTCGATTTTAGCTGTTTTATATCTTAATAGAAATAAAATGGCATGGATAAATCGGCGGATTAGGAGTTTTTATGTCATTTGCTGATAGAGCAAAAATTATTATTAAATCAGGTAAAGGTGGCGATGGTCACGTTAGTTTCCGTCGTGAAAAATACGTTCCAAACGGTGGGCCTAACGGCGGCGATGGTGGTAATGGTGGTAATGTAATTTTTGAGGTCGATCCAGGCCTTAATACTCTTACTGATTACCGTCATAGACGTAAATTTGCAGCTGAAAACGGTCAGGAAGGTGGCAAAGATAATTGTCACGGAAAGAACGGTGCAGATTTAATTCTTAAGGTTCCAGAGGGAACAGTTATTAAGGATGCTGCCAGCGGAAAGGTTATCGCTGATATGTCAGGAGATAACAAGAGACAGATAGTTCTCCCAGGTGGCAAGGGTGGCCTTGGTAATCAGCATTTTGCTACATCTACAATGCAGGCACCAAAATACGCAAAGCCAGGCGTAGATGCTATTGAGCTAGAAGTTTTACTTGAGCTTAAGGTAATCGCTGATGTAGGTCTTGTTGGTTATCCTAACGTAGGTAAATCTACATTCCTTTCTCGCGTAACTAATGCAGATCCTAAAATCGGAAATTATCATTTTACAACACTTAGCCCAAATCTTGGTGTTGTAGATGTTGATGATATAAATGGTTTCGTTATTGCAGATATTCCAGGTCTTATTGAAGGCGCTTCAGAAGGAATCGGCCTTGGCCATGAATTCCTTCGTCATATCGAGCGAACAAAGGTTATTATACACATGGTTGATGGTGCTTCAGTTGAAGGCCGTGATCCAATCGAAGACATCAAAACTATTTCTGCAGAGCTTGAAGCTTACGACCCAGCCCTTCTAAAGAAGCCTCAGGTTATTGCAGCTAACAAGATGGATGTTATTGGAGAAGATAGCAACGAAGTTCTTGAGGCCTTAAAGGCAGAATTTGAGCCAAAAGGCATTAAGGTATTTGCTATTTCTGCAGTTAGTGGTAAAGGCCTAAAGGAGCTGTTATACGAGGTAGTTAGATTATTAGATTCTTGTGATGATGCACCTATCGTTTACGAGCAGGAATTTGACCCAACTATTCGTGTATTTGATGATGAGCCATACACAGTTACAATCAATGATGAGGGTGATTATGTTGTTGAAGGCCCTCGTATTGAAAAGATGCTTGGATACACTAACCTTGAATCTGAAAAAGGATTTATGTTCTTCCAGAACTTTCTTAAGGAGCAGGGTATTCTTAAAGAGCTTGAAGAAAAGGGTATTCAAGAGGGCGATACAGTTAGAATGTACGGCTTAGTGTTTGATTATTACAAGTAAGAGGTATTGAAATGACTAATAAACAAAGAGCTTATTTATCATCTTTAGCAGCTGATTTAAGCCCAATTCTTCAGATTGGTAAGGCTTCACTTACACCTGAGCATACTCAGGCTGTAGACGAGGCATTAGAGGCTAGAGAGTTAATTAAAATCAACGTATTAAAGAATTGCTTTGATGACCCACGTGAGATGGCACAGATTCTCGCTGAGCGTACTCATTCAGAGGTTGTTAGAGTTATTGGTAAGAAAATTATTCTTTACAGGGCAGCAAAGAAGCCTGTTATCAAATTACCTAACTAATACAGGAGTTTAAAATGGCTAGAATCGGTGTTTACGGCGGCACCTTTAATCCAATACATAATACTCATATTGAGATTGCAAAGGCTGCTTTAGAGCAATACAAACTTGATAAAGTATATTTCTTAGTAGCAGGAACGCCTCCACATAAGGATACTGCGGAATCTGTCTCTGATATTAACAGGCTCGAAATGGTAAAGCTTGCTATTAAGGGCCAGGATGGTTTAGATATAGACGATAGAGAAATATACAGAGCTGGAAAGAGTTATTCTTACATAACCTTTAGCGAATATCACAAGGAAAGACCTGATGATGAGATTTTCTTTATCATGGGAAGTGATAGTTTGCTTAATTTCAAGAATTGGGTGAAGCCAGATGTTATTTCTGAATATGTTACAGTTCTTGTAGCTCCTAGATTTGGAGATGACATAAGACAAATCGAAAATGCCATTAATGAATGTAAAAATTTGTTTGATGGTGATTTTATGCTTATCGATTATGATGCTAATGATTTAGCTTCATCAAAGATTAGGGACGAATTCTATACAGATAGGATTGTTGAATCAGAAGTCACATCAGATGTTTACGATTACATTGTTGAACATAATCTATATAGCAAATACTCTTATACAAAAGAGGATATCAGCCGTTTAGATGATGAAATGAAAAAAGAGTTAAAGCCTGGCAGATACATTCATACTATTGGTGTTGCGAACATGTCATACGCTTTAGCTACAAGATGGAATTATCCAGCAAATACAGCTATGGTAGCTGGTATGCTTCATGATTGCGCTAAATGCATTTCAGATGAAAAACGACTTAGTGTTTGTGAGAAGAATAATATTCCTGTAACAGATATAGAATATAAATATCCTCATTTGCTACATGGAAAGGTTGGAGCTCATTACTGCAAAAGCAAATATGATGTTTTCGACGAACAGATTGCTCACGCTATTGCAGTTCATACAACAGGCTGTCCTAATATGAATCTTTTAGATAAGATTATATTTGTGGCTGATTATATCGAGCCTGGCAGAGATAAACAGCCTAGACTTGATGTTATCCGTGCCACAGCTTTTACTGATTTGGATATGTGTGTTTATTTGATATTAGAAGATTCAGTTAATTATCTAAATGCTAATCCAGACATGGTAGACCCAACTACAATAGATACATTTAATTTTTATAAAAAGTTTATAGAAGAGAGGTAGAAACATGGAAGCAAGAGAAATGGCAAAGCTTATTTGCAAAGCCCTCGATGACAAAAAGGCCATTGATGTTAAGGCTATAGATATTTCAGAGGTTAGTGTTATGGCTGATTTCTTTATTGTTGCATCAGCATCTAACCAGAGTCAGCTTAATGCTATGCAGGATGAAGTAGATAGAATCCTTTATGAGCAGGGCATTCATGCTAAATCAATTGAGGGTAACCGTTCAAGTACTTGGGTGCTTATGGATTATGAAGATGTTATCGTTCACCTATTCTCTGAGGAAGATAGATTATTCTATGATTTAGAGAGAATCTGGAAAGATGGTATCGTTATCGATTCAAAAGAGTTATAAAAAAAATACCCCGTAAGGGGTATTTTTTATTTAGAAGAAACGGAATACGCCGAACACTTTTCCGAGGATTACACAATTATCTACGATGATTGGATCCATAGTATCGTTTTCTGGCTGAAGACGAATGTGACCGTTTTCTTTATAGAATGTTTTAACTGTAGCACTGTCATCTACAAGTGCAACAACCATATCTCCGTTATTAGCTGTATCCTGCTGCTGAACCATGATAGTGTCACCATCAAGAATACCGGCGTTAATCATTGATTCGCCCTTAACCCTAAGCATAAATGCCTGGTGTTGAGGAACGTGCTCAGCTGGGATAGGGAAGTATTCTTCAATGTTCTGTACAGCGAGAAGTGGCTGGCCTGCAGCAACATTTCCAACAACAGGAACATTAACAACTTCACGACGAATCATATTAAAATTATCATCTACGATTTCGATAGCTCTAGGCTTCGAAGGATCTCGTTTTAAATATCCGTTTTTTTCAAGTGTTTCCAAATGTGCATGAACAGAAGATGTAGATCTGAGGTTACATGCGTCACATAGTTCTCTAACTGTAGGTGGGTATCCCTTATTCAAAATAGCCTGCTTTATTTCTTCAAGAATTTCACGCTGCTTAGCAGATATTTTTCCGTATGCCATAGCGAAATACTCCTTTCAAATTTACTATACACTTACAATAGCACACTGAACATATTTTTGCAAACAAACTTTCAGAAATTTTGTTCGAAAAAAATGTTGACAAAACGATTGTTCGGTATTATATTGAATTCAGAACAAAGGTTCCGAACATAAATTTGGAGGGTCAATATGAAAAACAATAGAAAAGCAGAAATCATTGTAAGGAATAGAAAAATCATGGTTGCAGGTCTTCTTTTAGTTACAGTTATATTTGGTGCTTTGCTATTTACTAATAAAGCTACAGCTAAAAGCAGTAGACCAATATATACTTACTATACCAGTTATGAAATTCAGACTGGTGATAGCCTATGGACTATCGCTGATCAGTTTATGGGGCCTGATTACACTGATAAACAGGATTTCATAAATAATATTAAAAGGATTAATCACCTTGGTGATGATAATATTACAGAAGGAAAATTCTTAGTAATCGAATATTCTTCTTATGAAAAGCTATAGGATTATAGCCTATTCAAACTCTCTTATTTATATGGTAATATATATATTGATTATATATAGAATTCACACAACATTTTGTGTTTGGGAGAGTGTATGTTACGTTTTTTTATTGCAATTTTATTTAACGCGAAGCGTGGGCCAGAAATCATTCCTACTATGCGTAAGATGATAACGCATAAGGATAAATATCCAGAAAAGACCAGATATGCTTATGCGTTACGTTTAATCAGATATCTTAAAAAGAGTGCCAGAATAACTACTGAAATATACGGCACAGAGAATTTACCTGAAGAGGGTGGTTACGTTATGTATCCAAACCATCAGGGAAAATACGATGCCTTAGGTATTATGTATGCTCATAGGGAACCATGTACATTTGTAATGGATAAAGCTAAATCATATGGCTTCCTTGTTAGGGAGATGGTTGATCTGTTAGGTGCTAAACGACTTGCGCTTGATGATGTAAGACAGAACATTCGCATTATGGATCAAATCACCAAAGAAGTTCTTGAAGGAAAGCGCTTTATTTTGTTCTCGGAGGGTGGTTACAATACTAATGGTAATATCGTTCAACGTTTTAAGCCAGGAAGCTTTAAATGTGCAATGCGAGCTAAGGCACCAATCATTCCAGTTACACTTATTGATTCATACTTAGCGTTCAACAGTCTAAAGCCTGGCCCTGTTACTACTAAGGTGATTTTTGGAAAGCCAATCACTTATGATGAGTACAAAGATTTAAAAACATACGAGGTGGCAGATATTGTTCGTTCCACCATAATTTCTACAATGGAGGAATTTGGTGTTTACGTCAACAATCCTGAGAATAATCCTGATATTTTAAATACTAATAATTAACTTGAATTATAAAATTTTATAGTTATACTCATATATGAAGCATTTGTGGTCAGCAATTGCTTCATATTATTTTGCATAAAAAGGAATTGGAAATGGACGATTTATTTGATAAAAATTTTTATATAGATACGTATAAACCAGAAAGTAAAGGCGTTCGAATGTATAAAACCTTTGCTATGTTTAGATTCATATTTATTATTTATACATTATCATTTGAATTTTTAGTATATTTTTGGTTACTAAAGAAAAATATATTTCAGAAATACTTAGAGCCTCAAGCTTATCTATTGGTAGGTCTTTCAGTGCTATTTATTTGCCTAATAGTATATGTCATAATCGATAATCTAGCTTTTAAAAAGAAACTTATAGAGTCATCTTCAGAAGTAAATTTTGATTATTATTTCTATACTTATAAAAAATCAGGCAAAAAGAATCAAAATAATACTATAACAGCAATAGCTTGCGCATTAGCCGAAATGGGGGACAAACATGGATGTCAAAAGGTTTTATCTTTATTACCTGTGGAATATAAACCAACGATTCTAAGTGACTTAAAGGATTGGTTAAAATCAGAAGAAGCAAGCTTTGACAATCCTTTGTTACACAATACTAAACGATTTATATTAAGAGCAATAATCTTTCCTATCATTTTTTTAATTATAGCAGCAGGGCTTTTGGCGTCTTGCGTAGACTATACACTCCTTATTGGCTATGGTAGTAACAAGACCTGTATTATGCACTTTGGCATGCTTCAATGTGGTGCCTGGCTATACCTAACAATTTTTTGCATCCTTTTAATCTTTTATTATATCAATAGAAATAGAATGTTCCTATTAATAGATGGTTTTAAAGAGTATGCAAAAAGTATGACACTTGTTGCCATATTTATTTTACTTTTATACATAAGTGTTAATCCCGCTGTAAATTATGCATCCACATCCGATGAGACTGATACAACTTCTGATAAAATTTTATCTTCAAATGAAGCTAAAGATGAAGAAGAACTATGGAGTGAACATCCAGATGATACAGAGGTTTTGCTTAAAATGGTGATTCTTTGCGATTGGTTGCAAAAACGTGGAATTATTGGTGATTTTCATGTTTTAATAGAGCACGATGAAAATGGTATTGCTATGGCAACTGTTTCGAAGGATGATAATTACGCATATGTTTTACACGAAAATGGTTTTAAATCTGATTCTAATGATTGTAAATGCTTAGAGTTTATACTTAAAGCTGAGCCACTGGATGCTAAGGGGAAATCACTAGGCCCTGAAAAAGAAAAGCTTATTGGATATTATTTGGTAAAATATGATACTGATGAGGTGTTTGAAGAACTTAAAGCATACTAGTAAAATTATTTAAATTTCACTCAATCTTCACATAGGATGCAGTTAAATTTCAAATACAGGGAGTAATATAACATCATCGCAGAAGCGATAAACTTTTTCATATATCATTCTCCCTTTAAAAGGCGGCTATCGGGGCCGCTTTTTTGTTGCTTTATTCATAGTCTAAACATATTTTTGTAAAAAATTAATTATATAATATGCAATAAAGAACCTGTAGGATTCATATATCTCAAAGAGGAAATGCCATGATTTTAAAAGAATATGATGGTGATTTATTTCATATTAACGATCGTGATACATATTATGCACAGGGTATTTCTGCGGATTTTGTCATGAAAAAGGGTATTTCTGTAAAATTTAATATGACATACAATACAAAAGAACGTCTTGTTGCGAAATATGGTAACTACCTTAATAAATGGGATTCTACAAATGATAATTCGCAAGGATTTTGCATTCTTGAAGATAAAGTTTTAAATCTTGTTATTAAGCGCAATTATCGAGATGAACCAACACTTCTTTCGGTTAGTATGGCTTTTTTTGAAATGCGAAGATTGATAATATCAAATAATATTAAACTAGTATCTATGCAGAAGATTGGTTGTGGGCTAGAAGGCTTAAATTGGGAAGATGTGAAAAGGCAGCTTGAGATTGCTTTAGAGGACACAGATGTGACAATAAAAGTTTATAAGACTTAATTTTATATATGCCTAATATCGCTAATTTGTATTGACTCCCGTTGGAAACCGTGATATATTATTAGAGTTTCTGAAAGATATTTAAATTTATAACGTAATACTCAAGTGGAGGAGTCGAATGAGAATAAAAGATTTTATTGAGGAATTAAGAAGATATGATCAGGACATAGAGCTTGTAATTGATGTTGATGGAGATTTTATTACACCATCTATGAGCAGAGAAGTTGTTCATTTTAAACATGATTACTCAGGTACTTCTTTTAAGGATTTAGCGATTGTTCTTTCAAAATAAATCATTAGCTAGAGATTTTTTTCTCTAGCTTTTTTATTGTTTAAATAAAAACAGTAATTTTAAGCTTTATTTATTAAGCCAGAAGAATTAGAATATATAAAGTTTATAAATATGATATTGAGGATATATTGATTTATGGAAAGCTTTTTATATGGAATTTTAGATTTTATAAATTATGTTCATACTTATATTTTGAGTTGGAATGATGCTTATGAAGCTAATTTCACAGATAAGGATTTACATTTTCTAGTAATAGGATGTCTTGGTATGGCGTTAATATTTATAGTTCAACCTTTATTTACATTATTGGCCAAGACAAATCATGTACTTGTTATTAGCTGGATTTATGTGTTTACACTGATTTTACTTCTTACATTTGCAATAGAAATAGAACAGAAGATTACAAAAAGCGGTGTCATGGATTTCGCAGACATTGTTTTTGGAATATGGGGCTTTATGCTTATGTTTTTTGTGTATGCTCTTATTCGTGCAGTACTAATAGCAATCTTTCGGTTTATTTTTAAAAGAGAAAAAAAGAATAAGATGCGTGAGCAATACTAATAAAAAAGGTAGTGAGTTCTTTGTTTGAATTCACTACCTTTAAATATTTTAAATATTAATCATAACTCATAATCTGAGACATTTCATAGGAATCTAAAATTAGAAATCTACTTCTGTGTCGTAGTAGCAGCACTTAAGAAGCTTTTCCATTTCTTCCTGGCTTGGCTGTCTAGGGTTAGAGCCTGTGCAGGCATCTAAGATAGCGTTTGCAGCTATATCGTGAAGCCTCTCAAGGAAAACATCCTCTGGTACAAAGCCCTGATCTGCAGGAAGTCCGTCTGGACCATAGTGGTTGATGCTGTGTGGAATGTTAAGGTCATCGTTCATCTTGCGCAGATAATCAATGAGGAGCTTAACTTTTTCATCATCATTTGAACCGCCAAGGTGCATGTAATCAGCAATAACGCCGTAACGTTTCTTAGCTACAGGGTCCTTAGCGTTGAATGCGATAACCTTTGGAAGATACATAGCATTTGCAGCACCGTGAATGATGTGAGCACCCAAATCTGCAAAAGCAGCACCAGTCTTGTGAGCCATAGAATGTACGATACCAAGAAGAGCATTAGAAAATGCCATTCCTGCAAGACACTGAGCGTCATGCATTTCGTCTCTTGCATTCATATCTTCGTTGTAAGATTTTACAAGAGTGTTCATAATCATTTCGATTGCATGGATTGCAAGTGGGTCTGTGTATGCACAATTTGCTGTAGAAACATAAGCTTCGATAGCGTGTGTCATAGCATCCATACCTGTGTGAGCAACCAACTTCTTAGGCATTGTGTGTGCAAGCTCTGGATCAACAATTGCTACGTCAGGTGTAATCTCGAAATCAGCGATTGGATATTTGATACCCTTTTGATAATCAGTGATGATTGAGAATGCTGTAACCTCTGTAGCTGTTCCTGAAGTAGAAGAGATAGCACAGAATTTAGCCTTTGTACGAAGCTTTGGAAGTCCGAAAACCTTGCACATATCTTCAAATGTTGTTTCTGGATATTCGTATTTAATCCACATAGCCTTAGCAGCATCGATAGGTGAACCACCGCCGATTGCAACAATCCAGTCAGGCTGGAATTTCTGCATTACCTCAGCACCCCTCATAACTGTCTCAACAGATGGATCAGGCTCGATACCTTCAAAAAGCTCTATCTCCATTCCAGCTTCTTTTAAATAATCCTCAACCTTCTGTAAAAATCCACCTCTTTTCATGGAACCGCCACCAGTACAAATGATAGCGCGTTTACCCTCAAATGTTTTTAATGCCTCGAGAGCACCTTTGCCATGATAAATGTCGCGAGGCAAAGTAAATCTTCCCATAGTAAAATACCTCCCATTTACAATATTTTTCCTTTATTATATCTAATATTGTATGAATATTCCATAATACTCAATAAATAATAGGAAATGTGGAGTTTTCCCTTTATTTATAAAGGGGAAACCATTACAATAAAAACATTAAAGAATTCGGTTAATTAAGGGGGATTTTTATGGCACTTATTCAAGTAAACTATATGTCTAAGGCGTTGTTTAGACTGGTTCCTGTAAATGTGATTTTACCAGTGGATCGTTTTGATGCAGATAACGATTCATATATAAATGGAAAAGATAAAAAGTATAAGACACTATACCTGCTTCATGGATTATTAGGAAACTACACTGACTGGGTGAGTCAGACACGAATTCAAAGGTGGGCCGAGGAGAATAATCTAGCAGTGGTTATGCCATCTGGGGATAACGCCTTCTATCTTAATTCCAGAACTCCTTGGAACGATTATGAAACCTTTATTGGTGAGGAACTTGTGGTGGTAACAAGAAAAATGTTTCCTCTATCTGATAAAAGAGAAGACACCTTCATCGCTGGATTATCAATGGGTGGCTTTGGGGCACTTCGTAATGGAATAGTTTTCTCTAATACCTTTAGTCATGTAGCAGGCCTTTCAGCAGCTGTACATATTTTTGAAGACACATCTGAAGAAGCTAACATAGGATTATTCGATAATATTAAAGAAGCATCAGAATCTAACAGGAACCCATGGGTTGCCGTAGATGAAATGCTTTCTAGTGGTCGCAAACTACCAAAGTTTTACATGGCATGTGGTACAAAGGATGATTTGATGCCAGCCAATATTAAATTTAGAGATTATCTAAAGTCAAAGGGATTAGATGTAACCTGGGATGAAGAGGATTTCGGTCACGACTGGGATTTCTGGGATAGCCAGATAAAGAAGGTTTTGGACTGGTTACCATTGTAATAATTATATGAAATCCATGAAATATTCTTAGGATCGGTACTTGGTTTCTTGGCTGTGGCTTTAACAGGCGGTTTTTAGGTGAATATTTTATGTAAATGATATTAGTGTGGCATAACTCCTAATTTCAATTTGAGGCCATACGTCTAAACAGTTAGGATTCTATAGTTTAGACGTAATAATCCTTAAATACTGATATTAGGAAGGAAATTCGGGATGAGATGATAATCATATTTGGGATTCAGTGTATTAATTTCACCTGAAAAGGAAAAATAATAACAAAATAATGCACAATCTGATTGATTTTATTATCTTGCTACGTCTGAATTTACAAATTGCTTTATTCGAGACGTAGACCTATAAAAATTGCTATTTGATATGGATGCAATACGAGAATACAGAAGAAAAGAAATGATGGGCAATACATTCAGAAAAGTAGGAGCATATAAGGGATTATTAGATGCTACAATTTCAGCACCATTTATAAGGGATGGACAAGAATAATTCATAGACTGGTAGTAGTTTATTATTTCAAAGGTAGGAAGAGTAAGAATTATTATGAAAAGAGAGTTAGGAATAGCACGATGTGGATTGGCATGTTGCTTGTGCAGCGAAAATGTTCATTGTAGTGGATGCAATTCAGGCGATTGCCCGGATAAAGATTGGTGTGATAACAGAAAATGTTCATTAGAAAAAGGAATAGAGCACTGTTTCGAGTGTGATGATGAATGTAAAAAAGGATTGCTGGCAAAGATTAAACCTTATGGATTTACATTATTTATAAAAAGATATGGTGAAAGCGAATTATTAGATTGCTTAGAACGAAATGAAAAATCAGGAATCATTTATCATAGAGAAGGTATAAATGGAGACTATGATGATTTTGATGATGTAGAAAAGTTAATAAATTTCATTAAGACAGGAAAAAATTATATTCCGCAGATTGAGGATAAGGGAGAAGATTGAAAGGATGAATAAGATGAATAAAAAAACATTAGCAGTGGCATTGGAGCTAATCCCAATAATATCAGCTCCACTTGCAATTATATCTATTTTTTCAAATATAGATTCACAAATAATTAGAAGCCTTATTGGTGCATTTACTTTGCTAGCCCTTTTCGGATTTGTATTTTTCTTTATAGGTAGAAAGATTGCGAAAGAAGAAAAAATAGTTAAAGTGCTAAGCATATTGGATATACTTGCTACAGTGGCGATTATCATATTATATGCCCTTGTTTTTATTGCACTAGGATCATAAGGATAGAGGGTCAAATTAGGAGATAGGTAAATGAAAAAGTTGTTTAAGTGGTTGGGTATATTTTTAGGCATAATCATCTTCATTTCTATTGTTGCACTTGCAATTTGCGAGATAAGGACAAGGCTCATGGAGGATGATTATTCAAGCATATATGATAATGAAAAATACCAAACACCAATTAGAATAGAAAATGTTGAAGTCATTACTCAGGACATTTCCTGCGGATATGCTGTAATAGAAATGTTTTCAGCTTGGAATGTGGGAGATGTTACTGAAGAATCTCTTTATAATCAATATGGTAAAGTAGTTACATCAACAGGTAATAAGTTTTGCCAGGAAATGAACAAGCAGTTTCCAGAGTACAAGACTGAAATCCATAAATATTTGAAAAACACTGAATTTATCGATATCATGTATGACTCCTTGGCTGCTGGAATGCCAGTGCCTTTTGAGTGGGCAGCACTTTACGGCGACCAGTGGACCTTACATTATTCACTAATCGTGGGTGCTGATATTCCAAATGATAAAATCACCGTGGCCAATCCATATGGCTATTATGAAGAAATAACAGTGGAAGAGCTACTTGCTAGAACCAGCTTTGAAGCCTACGAAGATATGCCATTCTTTATGAAAATGGGATTTGCCATAGGTTTATTTGAGAAAAATACTATTTATTCGGTAAAGGGAAGTAACAATTAATTTATGTATTTAATTTCAGCATATTTTGATAAAAACACAACTGAACAGCTACAGAAATATATAGACAGAATTGCTGCGGTAACAGGTAATAGTTTCATGGTCGATAATCAAGTTCCACCGCATCTTACACTGGCAGCAATTGAGGCTAGAAGTGTGGATGTTCTTGTCCCTGCATTTGAATCATTACATGATAAATTACAGCAAGGCGATATTTCAATAATTACCGTAGGCCAATTTATGCCAAAGGTAATTTATGCGGCACCTTATATTAATCAATATTTGTTTGAATTGAATAGATGCATCTGCGATGCCTATGCCGATGTTCCAGAAACTACCATCAGCAAATATTATAGGCCTCTATCATGGCTTCCGCATATTACACTTGGAAAGACATTGAATAGCCTGCAAATGAATGAAGCTGTTAAGGCTATGCAGGATTTTAAAAGCATCGACGCAAAAATTGTTCGCATTGGATTAGCGAAGGTTAATCCCCACGCAGATGTGAGCATCATTGATTTAAAGGGGAATTAATTATGCAAAAAAATGGATGTGTGAGGGTTGGGGATACTGATATGTATTACGTGGCCTTCGGAGAGGGAAAAAAGAATCTAGTAGTTTTACCTGGGCTTTCAGATGGCCTGTGGACTGTTAAAGGCAAAGCCTGGCTTTTGGCTGGTTCTTATAAAAAATTTTTCAATGATTATACCGTTTACATGTTTAGCAGAAAAAATCTTATACCGGAGGGCTATTCCATTGAAGATATGGCAAATGATCAGGCTATAGCTATGCAGAATCTTGGTATAGAAAAAGCGATAGTTATGGGCGTATCCCAGGGTGGCATGATAGCGCAATATTTGGCTGCGAGCCACGGTGAGCTTGTTGAAAAATTAGTCCTTGTAGTAACAGCGCCTTATGCTAACGACACTATAAAAAACGTTGTTATAAAATGGATTGAAATGACAAAAACCGCTTCTCACACAGATTTAATGCTTGATACAGCAGAAAAGGTTTACACTAAAAGCTTCAACGAAAAGAATAAAAAATATCTTCCTATGCTAGCTAGATTTACCAAGCCACATAACTATGACAGGTTTTGCAAAAACGCATATGCGATATTAAATTTTGATGCAAGACCAATACTTTCAAAGATAAAATGTCCTACATGCATTATGTCTGGTAACTGCGACAACACTGTTGGTAATGATGCTCCCTACGAATTAAATGAAGGAATTGTTGGAAGTGAAGTACTTATTTTTGATGGATTTGGGCATGGATTATTTGAAGAGGATAAGGATTTTTATAATAAGGTATTAGAATATTGCAATAGATAGGCACAAGATGGTTGATTTAATAAAAGGTGCATAGACCGTCAATAATAATAGACAACATGTGAAAGATTGTATATGATATAAATATAAAATTTTCATAAAGGGGAAGAGCAATGAATAAAAAATTAATATTAGGTTTATGTATTGCCGGTATGTTAGGAATCACAGCATGTGGTTCACAGCAAACAAGCGAGCAAAGTGAATCAGCTGTTGAAGCGGCTACTGAAAAAGAAGAAGCTTTAAATAATGCTAAAGATACAGTCGAAGCAAATCTAGCTACTGAAGAAAACGCAGAACCTGAAATTTTTTATGATGGTTCAGAAATCGCACCATCAATAGATATTAGTGGCTGTGATACATTTACTCAAATCGTTGACAAAAAGCTTAGTTCAGGAATGTGCTATACAAATGCAACGATTGGTGATGCAGACGTTTTACTTGTTGGTAGCGGTTGCTATGACAACATGGATGGCAATATGGCCGCAATTGATTCAACTATTTTTATATACGACAAAGATGGACTAATTAAGGAAATAGGTAAGGTTACCAGCGGTGGTACAGCTTATCCACTCGCTATCAAAGACGGTAATCTTTTCTGCGCTAGCAATGGCTGGATTTCAGAGGTTACAATTTCGAATGAAGAGATTCAACTTGTAAAAGAATCATGGGCTGATTATAGCTCGAAAGATAATGGCGAAGATGCTTTCTATACCTATAATGCTGCTACAAAAACCAAAACAGAAATAGATGAAGATAGCTTCTGGTCATTATATGATGTTCTTGAGGATGCTGAAATACTAAATTTTAATAAAATTCAGTAAGCATTTTTAGCTGAAAAATATTTAAAAAAAAGCACTCAGTTCCATTAAGGTATCTGAGTGCTTTTTTTACAGAAGATTCTTGCTGACAATTTCCTTGTTTGGTCAGCAAGAAGTCATAAATTCGGAGAGTATTAAATGGGAAATATTAATGTTTATGAAAAAGTAAAAGAACGACTGATAAGATATGCAAAGATTGATACTCAATCTCAGCCTTATAGCGGTCATTGGCCAACTACGGAAAAACAAAAGGATCTAGCAATCGTTCTGAAAAAAGAATTGATAGATATAGGCGTTTCAGATGTGTACCTGGATGAAACAAACTATGTAGTATATGGCCGAATTCCTTCTAATATAAGTGATGGAAATGCTAAAGCTGTAGGTTTTGTGGCACACATGGATACCGCACCAGATGCAAGTGGAACCGATGTAAAACCATGGGTATTAGAGAATTATGATGGCAAAGACATAGTTCTTAATGAAAAAGAGCATATTGTAATGAAAGCAGCGGATTATACAAATCTTGAAAATTACATTGGACAGGATTTAATACTTACCGATGGTACAACTTTATTAGGTGGAGACGATAAAGCATCCATCGCAGCTATCATGACAATGGCGGAATATCTTTGCGATAATAGTGATATTAGACATGGTGAAATTGCCTTAGCATTCACTCCTGATGAAGAGGTTGGAGGATTAGCAAGGGATTTAGATTTAAACCGATTTGGAGCAAAATGTGCTTACACATTAGATGGCGACCATTTAGGATGGTATGAAAATGAAACATTCTATGCTTCAGAAGCAGTTTTTGAATTCACAGGCAGAAGTGTTCATACAGGAACTGCGAAAGACATAATGATTAATGCTGTAGATATTGCAGCTGACTTTATTGGCATGCTACCTAAAAAAGAAAGGCCACAAAATACTGATGGAAGAGAAGGCTTCTATCATGTAATCTCATGTAATGGTGATTGCGAATATTCTAAAGTTAGACTTATTATACGTGACTTCGATTTTGACACCTTCAAAAACAGAGAAGCATTTTTAAAAGAATGTGCTGAAAAAATAGGAAGCGGTTATGGACATGATAGAGTTAAACTTACAATCAACCATCAATATAGTAATATGAAAGAAATTCTTAAAGATGTACCATATATGACAACAATACTGGAAGATGCCATTAAAAAAGCAGGAGTCACACCAGTATGTGAACCTTTTAGAGGCGGTACAGATGGAGCAGCTCTTTCTTTCAGAGGATTGCCATGCCCTAATTTATCAGCAGGATATGAAAATGCCCATGGAAGATTTGAATATGTTCCAATTCAATCTATGGTAAAAAATGTTGAAATATTACTTAACATTGTAAATGCCTACGCCAATCCTTACTTTTCTGCAAATCTAGAACGCTAGGCTAATAGTCATTCAAATCAACTAGAAATTAGATTGAAGGAGAAAATGTTATGACACTTGATGAATTAAGATTTGATATAGCAAAAGAGCAAAAGAATGGAATTCCATTTATAGCTGCATCTATAGTGTTGTGGGGAATGATTACAATAGTAACATTACTAAATATTCCAGTTCAACAGCAAAACATCCTAGTTTTCTGCTGTTCTTGTCCATTGATGCCACTTGCAATGATAATAGGAAAAATAGTCAAAGTAGATTTGTTTTCCAAAAACAATCCATTAAGTAAGGCAGGATTTTTATTCACGATGAATCAGATGCTATATATTTTGATTGTTATGTGGGTATTTAATGCCGTACCTGAAAAAATGGTTATGGTATTTGCGATGGTTTTTGGAGCGCATTTGCTGCCATATTCATGGCTATATATTTCCAATGCATATAAAATTTTTTCGATAATAATCCCAATTATATCATTAATATCAGGTGTATTGTTTAATGCTACAATAGTTGCTTCATTAATGTGCATCTGTGAATTATGTTTTCTTATTATGCTGATTATAGAAGTGAGAAAATACAATTAGAACAATTATTAGAAATATAGGAGAAGTAACCAAGTGGCGTATTACGTGAAAATAATGAGAATATGAATTTGTGATGTAATGATTTCAGGCCGTGTGGCGTAACTTGGCACCATATTTGAAATATGGTGTAATACACTTCAAATAACTAAAGTAAAATAGAAAAATAAAAGAATAATCAGTTCAATCTCAGCAAAATACTACGGTAAAAAGCAACTATTCATAGCAAATTGACGTAGTATCATAAATCCCAAAGCCACAAAGACCATTCGGGAGTATAAAAATTTGTTTCTTTTCGGAGGCACTATAGTTGATGCGCCAGATGCAATGCTGCCGATGGAAAGATGTGTAAGAGGAGGTTGGCTACTTACTATTGGAATGATTCCGATAATAATAGCAAACATCTTAGGTTATGGATATATCCAATTTGTAAATAAGAAAAATAGACTGCTTATCTTCATTCCCTCAATTATCTGCATAATTTTAGTAGCATGCTTTTGGGTGAAGGAAATTATATAAAATCATAATAGCGTAGGAGAGTAAGGCTCCTACGCTAATTTTTAAACTTTATATTTTTTATGCAGCTTCCAACCTAATCTTGTTTTTCATCAATCCATAAAGGATATTTCCAAGTATTATTCCGCTTAATGTCTGAAGGCTAAGGGTTAGAAGGGTAGATAGTGCATAAGCAAGGCCAAACATTCATATTTTTATAAGAGTATATAAGGCTATGTGTACAAGTCCTCCAATTATAGCTCCAATCCAAAGGTTGTATTTAAAGTTGTTAAATAACTTAAATGCAATAAATCCCATCACAAGGACCCAGGCTGCTTTAAAAGCCATTGTAGGCAATACCCAAGCTGTGTATCCTCCGATGAAATCGGCAAGGCCAGCGCCGAATGCTCCCGCTATAGCATCTTTTTTGGTACCGAGCAGGCAGGTTGCTAGAATTATCATGCAATCTCCTAAATGAGTGTATCCAAAGGCTGTTGGAATCTTAAAATAAAAGGTCCCAATAAATACTAAAGCAATCATAAGCCCAACTACAGCAATATCTTTTTGATTATATCTAGTCTTTTCCATGAATGTGTCCCCCTAATCTAAAAGTGCTCCTAAAAAGTTCTTTGCGTTGTTATAGAATATGTTCTCATAATCCTTTTCTTTTAATGGGCAAGAAAGAATCTTTTGGATTTCTACCTCTGGTGCATGAAATGGCGTATCTAGTCCAAACATAACTCTGTCATTTCCCACGTTTTTATAAGCATTGAAAATCTGAGCAGTCATTGAAGTGCCAGAAGTTTCAAGCCATATATTTTTATATCTTTTAGCAATGGTCTGAGCTGCCTCAACATATATTCCATGGCCATGCCCCATATGAAGCATTACAAATTTACATTTTGGATGTCGCTCTGCTAAAAGTCCTATCTGCCAAGGCAATGAGAAAGGTTCATGTCCTGAATGAACAAAGAAAGGCACATTATATGATTCACAGATTTCAGCTACTGGATCTACTATTGGAGAATCAGCAGCATAGCCATCGAATAAAGATTGTATCTTTGCCCCCTTGCAGCCTTTATCACGAATTAAATATTCTAGTTCGTCATAGGCAGCTTGTTCTTTTGTGCAATCAATCCAAGGCACTGGAATAATCTTATCTTTAGCCTTTTCATAAGCTTCTAGAATATCCGCGTTTTTAGAAGAATCAGAGGGGCATAAGACTGTCTTTTCTATATTAAATTTATCCATCAAATCAATAACTAAATTAATGTCCCCACTAAAGTTAAATGGATTACCCCAGGTCCCAATATGCGAGTGCATATCAATCTTTTTAAAATCGCTAAATTTATACATAACAAGTTCTCCTCCTACTTTTGTTGGAGAAAATAATACATGATTCCTGTGCACTTTGAAATATCTAGTTTTGATTATTTTTCAGGGGTCAGATTCATGGAAATGTGTAATTAGCCTAAAAAACGACACGGAGATGGTAATCTTGCACTGTGTAGAAATGCTGTGTATATCGATAATATTAATCGATTTGCAGAACAGTATTAATATAAATTTAATAAACAAATATTGTAAATATGGTGATTAAAGCTTTAATTAGGTAGTCAAATCAACTAGAATAAAGACATTAATTAATCGCAGTTTGTGGAGGAAAGCATGACGAATAGAAAGACTAACATTGTTCCTTTTGAAATGAAGTATTTGAATGAGTATTATGATGGCTTTAATACTGAGATTACAAAATACCAATGGCCTGATCCTTTTCGTACAGTTGATGATGCAAAAGAGTTATTACAAGAATTCTTGGATGAAATGAAAAAGGATGAAACACTTTTATTTGCGGTTGTTGATTCAGAAGAAAGATTTGTTGGAAGTGTTGAGATGCATGGACTTTCAGAGGATTGTCCGGAAGTGGGAGTATGGATTTGTGAGCCTGAGCAGGGAAAGGGGTACGCATATGAAGCCCTTTCTTATATATTACATTTCGCGCAGGATAAATATGGTATAAAGAATTTCTTTTACGAGGCTGATGTTCGAAATGTCGGCAGTACTAAATTACTGAACAAGTTTTCGAATCTATACGAAATCAATACACTTGGTGTAGAAGAACTTGTAACAGACTCGGGAAAAGAGCTTAAATTGCAGGGGGCAGTAATGAAAGTTAAATAACAAATTCCAATTTGTAGAGACAAAGTATATTTCAGTTTATAGAATCAGAAAGGGTAAATAAGGATAGAGACATGATTTTATTAGTGATCGATATACAAAAAGGAATCGCAGATAACAGATTATTTAATTTTGATAGTTTTATTCAAGACACAAAAAAGATTATTGATTCTGCAAGGGATAATAATGTTGAAATCATCTATGTTCAGCATGATGATGGACCGGGAACAGGATTCTCGGTAGGTGATTGGAATTTTGAAATTGCTGATCAGGTTGCTCCAACAGCTTCTGAAAAAGTATATATTAAGAATATCAATAGTTGTTTTGGTAACAAGGACTTCGTACAGTACGTGGACGGGATAGCAGATAAAACATTGATGGTAGTTGGATTACAAACCAATTTTTGCATTGATGCAACCGTAAAATCTGCATTTGAAAGAGGTTTTGATGTGATTATCCCAAAGGGTACAAATTCTACCTTCGATAATGATTACATGGATGCTGAGACAACATATAAATACTACAATGAAATGATGTGGCCGGAGCGATTTGCACATTGTGTTTCAGTGGAAGAAGCTATATCTATGATGAAGAGTTAAATCGCAGTTTATAAAGGAGGAATATGATGAATCTAGGAGCTTGGATGTGCGGAGTACTGGTTATACCATTTGCAACAGTAGGACTGTTGTTTGGCTTATTCAAAGAAAGGGCAACTAAATTTGTTGCTGGATTTAATTCCTTTACAAATAAAGAACAGAAGATGTATGACAGAGCAGCTATTTCTAGAGATATAAGAAATCAGTGTTTGATTTGGTCTGCATTAATGCTCATAGGTACGGTGCTTTCTTTTATTATATCGCCTTATATGGCTATTCCTACGTTTATCATTTGGTGCTTTTTGTTTTTTAAGGATACTCACATGGATGCTCATAAGGCATTTGATAAGTATCTGCTGAAATAAATTGCTATACCCGAGGCTCTGTCATAAGCCACTTGACGACAAACGTAATAACCTTCGTAGGCCAAGCTCCTTAAATAGTGCTACGAATAATACTATATTCTTCATTGATAGATACTATCTATTGACAAGCATTTAATACATTACTATCTGAGAGGCCGATTGCTTTATAGGTAGTAGTCGAAATTGCAAAAACTACTATCTGTGATAAATAATATCCTGTAGATAGTAGTTGGCTTACTATCTGTGAGCAATAATAACCCACAGATAGTAAAAAAAGCAAGTACGGTTACTAGCTGTAAATTAAAATGGAATATAGATAGTAATTGTTGTTCATTAAGACACTTATAATGGTAAGATGTTTAAATGAATGCTTATTGAGAGCACAAAATTGTCGCTTGCTTGAAGCATGTTAAATCGAGGGATTGGAGGGAAAACCATGTTAGAAATATTAAAAGCGAGGTTTCAGGATAATAAGAATCTTCATATGGAACTGAGTTGGCTTGACGTGGAGAAACGTTTGCTTGATCATCCGGAATCCATGGACGTTTTGAGAAGGATGGAGGAGAGCGGCGGAGAACCGGATACCATCGGCTATGACGAAAAGACGGGAAAGCTAATTTTCTGCGACTGCGCAAAGGAGTCCCCTTCTGGGCGCAGAAGCCTGTGCTATGACGAAAAGGCATTACAGGGGCGTGCTAAAAACCCGCCGTCAGGCAGCGCCGAATGGAAAGCAAAAGAAATCGGCGTTTTGATCATGACGGAGGAACTCTATCGCCGACTGCAAGGTCTCGGGGAATTTGATTTGAAAACGTCGAGTTGGATCACTACGCCGGATGATATTCGCGACAAGGGCGGTGCATTGTTCTGCGAACGACGTTACGGAACGGTTTTCACATTCCATAACGGGGCGGATTCGTATTATTCCGCGCGCGGGTTCAGAGGTTATACGCTTATATAAATTCAATATTGACAAAGAGAGCAGTATTTTGATAAATCTATTTATCGGATAAATATCTGTTTTACCGATAGATAGTATATGAAAATGCCCAAAAGTGTGGTATCCTATTATTATAAAGCAATTTAAGGGAGGTTTATTTATGGGAAAAGATTCAGATTTCTATAAAGATAAATCAAAAAATCAAAAAGTAAAATTACGTGAGCTTCAGGCCCTACTTCCTAAGCCAGCGCTTGATTATATTTATTCTAAGGAACAAACCACTCAGACAAGCACTTTAATTGCATACTGTTATGATCTGCTTACCTTCTTTCGTTTTTTAGCAGGTCCAGATGTGGAATTACAGGTCGACGATGTCAAAAAAATTGATTACGGGCTTCTTAATAAAGTTACTGCTGATGATATTGAAAAATATAAAAGATATCTTGAGCTTAATACTGTTGGTGAGCAACATGAAAACAATAAACGTGCCATTGCACGTAAGTTGTCGCCACTTAGAAGCATGTACAAATACTTAACGGTTCGCGAATATATTACTAAAGATCCTATGCAGCTTGTAGATTTACCTAAGCTTAAAAAGGACAAAAACATTGTTCGAATGAACAATTATGAGGTTCAGGCCATTTTAAATGCAATTGATTCAGGCAGCGCCTATACATCTGAACGCCAACGCAAATATAATCAGAAAACACGTGGCCGTGACCTGGCAATCCTTACATTAATGCTTAATACTGGGATTCGTGTCAGCGAATGTAATGGCCTTGATTTAACTGATGTTGATTTTCATGTTAATTCTTTAACAATCGTTCGAAAGGGTGGCGGACAGGATATTATTTACTTCAATGATGAGGTTGCAGAAGTCCTAAAAGACTATATTAACGGTGAAAGGGAATATATTATCCCTGTTGAAGGCCATGAAACTGCTCTCTTCTATTCTTTACAAGGAAAACGAATTAGTGTAGATGCGATTGAGAATTTGGTAAAGAAATACGCTAAAATGGTGGTTCCAAATAAGAAGATCACACCACATAAGCTTAGAAGTACATATGGAACTGCCCTTTACCGCGAAACTGGCGACATCCGCCTGGTAGCCGATGTGTTAGGGCATGAAAACATTAATACTACTATCGACTACTATGCTGCTATTGAAGATGAGCACAAGCTACAGGCGCGCAACGCGGTTGATTTTAGGCGTAGCGATAACTAATTTCTATATTTAGTAAGCAAATCTTCAAAATATGCAGGTAATGGTGCGTTAACCTCTACATATTCTAAAGATGTTGGCTGTATAAAGCCTAATGTCTGGGCGTGAAGAGTTTGTCCTTGTAAATTCTTAACCGGCTTACCGTAAACGTCATCTCCAAGCAAAGGATGGCCAATATGAGCCATGTGAACGCGGATTTGATGTGTACGACCAGTTTCTAGCTTAAACTGAACATATGAAAAGCCTTTGTATTGCTCTAAAACCTTAAAATGAGTGATTGCTTCCCTTCCATCACTTACTACAGCCATTTTCTTTCTATCCTTCGGATTTCGGCCAATACGGGCGTTTATTGTGCCTTCTTCTTCTTTGAAATTTCCAACAACGATTCCCTTATAAATTCTATTAACGGAATGAACCTTAATCTGAGCTGCAATATCATTATGAGCTTTATCATTCTTGCAAACCAAAAGAGAGCCAGTGGTATTCATATCTATACGATGAACAATACCTGGACGAATTTCACCATTGATGCCTGATAATGAATCCTTACAGTGATACATAAGTGCATTTACAAGAGTGCCGCTATAATGGCCTGGAGCAGGATGAACCACCATGCCCTTTGGCTTATTTACAACAATAACATCATTATCCTCGTATAAAATTTCGATAGGAATATCTTCCGGTTCGATATCTATTTCTTTAACGGGTTCGATGCTGACAACAATATCATCACCAAGCTTTGTTTGATATTTGGATTTGACCTGTTTTCCATTAACTAAAACAAAGCCACTATCAATGGCTTTTTGATAGTAGCTTCGTGATTTTTCTGGTAGTGCTGATGCAAGATATTTGTCTATACGAATACCTTCATCAGACGAATCTTCAATTGAAAGATTAAATTCATCCATTCTTTCTAATCCTTATGTTTTTCTTTATTTCCTCGAAATCTTCATCTTTGTAATAGAATAATACCAAGATAAATAAAACGATTACACTTACTGTCACATAGCAATCTGCAACATTAAATACAGGAAAATCAATTAGAGAGAAATATATAAAATCTACAACGTAATGATTGATGATTCTATCTATGTAATTTCCAATAGCACCTGCGATTAAGAATAATAACACATAATTGAGTATATTAAACTTTTTAGTTCTTGGCATTATAACTAACATGTAAATAATGAAAAGAATTAAAATTGGAGTGATAATCGCAAATAATATCTGTTGTCCCTGAAGTAACGAAAAAGCTGCTCCAGTATTTTCTAAATAATGTAATTGAAGAACTCCTGGTATTAATATAGCATCTTCCTTATTCATTAGGAATGCAACAGCAAGGTCTTTTGTAAACTGGTCAAATAAAATTAATACTAATACTACTGATAATGCAAAAATAAATGAAGTAATTTTCTTTTTTCTGTAAAACATTATTCTAACACCTTATTTATAGCAAAAACTAAATCCTCATCTGAAAAATCCATATAGGAATCAGCTTCGCCAATATTTTTTAATACTATAAATTTGATTTTTGAATCTGCCATTTTTTTATCAGATTTAGACGCCTCTAATACATCTAAAGCATTTAATCCTTTAACGGCAACAGGTAGATTATACTCTCTTAGCATGCTAATTGCATCTAAAATTTCTGAATCAGTTACGTTTTTTAACTTTTCCGATAAATATAAAGCACAAACCATACCAAGAGAGACGCATTGGCCATGACCAAGACTAAAGTTACATAGCTTTTCAATTGCATGACCTAAAGTATGGCCGAAATTAAGATATGCTCTGATGCCTTTTTCCTTTGGATCAATTTCTACGATGTGACCTTTAATCTGGCAGCATTTATTTACTGCATATGAAAGGGCTTCATAGCTCTTTGATAAAATTAAATCATGATTGGATTTTAGCCAATTATAAAAATCCTTATCTGCAATTAAAGCGCTTTTTATAACTTCGCCCATACCACATGCAAAGTTATTACCATCTAAGGTTGAAAGCGTTCCAATATTCATATAGACTAGGCGAGGCATGTAAAAAGCCCCGACCATATTTTTATAACCTTTAAAATCTACACCTGTTTTACCACCAACAGAGCTATCTACCTGGGACAACAATGTTGTAGGAATTTGGATAAAATCTATACCTCTTAAAAATGTAGATGCAGCAAAACCGGTCAAATCTCCAACCACGCCGCCGCCTAAGGCAACAAGTAAAGAATTTCTAGTAAACTTGTTAATAATTAAATGCTCATATAACATGTTAACGGTATCAAGATTCTTAGAAGCCTCGCCAGCTTCAAATATATAAGAGAAAACCTTGTCACTTGCGTTGTTAAAGCATGATATAACATCATCTAAATATAACTTAGAAACATTTGAATCGGTGACAATACAAATTCTATCATATTGATGATTTATTTCAGAATTAAATACTTGGATTAAATCATCAAAGTTTGGTCTAAAACAAATCTTATAACAGGGATTTTCTTCGTAATTAATAATCAAGTCTTTCATATCTTATTCTCCGCTATACATTCAAGTAGGTCATAAAAGTTAAATATAAAATAAATTTGATAAATAAAAACACCAGACCCTAAAGCCTGGTGCAGATTTTAAAAGCCTGTCTGAATTCCTGTAAAGTCGAAGGCATCTACGATTCCTGCTAAATCACCAGATAACTCAACTCCCGCAGGTGTTATGATGAAAATGTAATCTTCAATTCTCTGAAGGTTACCATCAATTGCATAGCAAGTACCACATGTGAAATCAATGATACGCTGAGCAACTCCTAAATCTAATCCTTTCATGTTAAGCAAAACAGTTCTTTCTGCTAACAATGTTTCAGATATTTCTCTGGCATCCTCAAACGAAGATGGCTTAATAACACAAACCTCCATAACAGTTCCTTTCGATTTATTTCGCATTGGTGTAATCTTTGGCGCTGGCTTAGAGATTCTAGATTCTCTTTCAGCTGGCTTGTTTAAAGCTGGACGTCTGTCTTCTTCGTTGTTCTTAGAGAACTTGTTAAAGAAGGATTTATCTTCTTCGTCATCGAATAATTCATCGTCATCATAGTCATCGTAATCATCGCTAAGATGCATTGCGTCTAACATTCTTTCAAACATAATATTACTCCTCTTTGCTATATATTATAGTTTCTTTCTCCAAAAATAGCTGTGCCAACCCTAACATGTGTAGCACCTTCTTCTATGGCAACTTCAAAATCATTAGTCATTCCCATAGATATAATATCCATATCTACATTATCAATGTTTTCACTAGCTATGTCAACAGCTAAGTCCTTTATTTTGTGAAAATTTGCTCTATTTTCTTCTGGAACCACAACATTTGGTGCTATTGTCATAAGTCCTTTAATGTGAACAGCATCTAAATGAGCTATTTCCTCGCACAACTGCTTAGCTTCCTCATATTTAACGCCAAATTTAGATTCTTCATTGGCAACATTAACCTCTATAAGGATTGGAACAGTTACGCCATGCTTTTTAGCCTGAATATTGATTTCTTCAGCTAATCTATAGCTATCTACTGAATGGATAAGCTTTACCTTATCTACAATATATTTGACCTTATTTCGCTGTAAATGGCCGATTAAATGCCAATTGATATCTTCTGGCATTTCAGGAATTTTACCGGTAAGTTCCTGAACTTTATTCTCTCCGAATTCTCTAATACCAGCATCGTATATCACCTGTAAATCTTCAACAGGCTTTGTTTTACTTACGGCAATAAGAGTAACCTCATCTCTGTTTCGGCCTGCACGCTTGCAAGCCTCTGCTACTCTTCTTTCTACATCTGCTAAATTATTCTGTAATTCTTCTTTTCTCATAGGTGCTCCTTGTTAGTGCTAATTTATAATTGTGTTTTCTTCTACTTCGTCTCCCTGAAGAACAATGTGATCGTACATTGAAATACCGTAGCTTGTTCCCGTTTTGATAATTGAATAATCATCGTTTTGATATAGGATTTCTATCTGTTTAAAAACAGCATATCCTTTATTAACGTTGAACACACCTTTTAGTTTTCCAATGTCTGCTCCTATAACATATTCTTCACTTGAATTAGGTTTTAGTAATCTGTCGCCTCGTGATACTAATTCATCATCTATATAGTAATAATCATCAGTTTCATAGTAAACAGTAGGATTAATAACTGAATTTCCATCTTCAGTTTTTAGCATGAAGCCAGCGTCATCATCATTGTTTCCCTGAGTCATATAATCCTTAGGAATAGTGTAAAATTTCTTTTCCACAATAGATGAATTAGGGATTTTAAGACCAGATATATTGTTATTTATAATTTTAATATGGACAAATCTTGAATCAGCATATCTATCCATAGAATCATCTAAACCAAGAATTAAATAATATTTTCCGGCTTTTTCAGTAAAATCCAATGTAGTCCAGGTTTGAACTTCATCTTCCAAAAATTCTATTTTCAAGTAAGTATCTTCCTGCAATGAATCATAGAGATTTTTATCTACCTCTAAAACCAGATTCCAGTGATCAGATGTAATCACTTTATATATAGCTTGTCCCGCAACTACGGATTCCTGAGCTTTAAGGTTTACCGCAGAATAGTTTGATATATCAAGTGAATCTGAGACAAATGAATCTACAGTAATATCTTCTAATCCATCTACTGAATAAACAACTAATCCAGGTACAGGGCTGTTATATATGTTAAAAGAACCTGAAGAAATGGCTGCCTGCAGTGTGTCTCCCATTGATTCCATGGCAGATACTGTATAAAGCTGTCCAACCTGTGATTCTAATTCATTTTTGAAAGCATATGTTTTATTAAATGATGTAGGATCATAGCTTAGCATGTAATTAGAAACAATAGATTGTAGTTTGGCATACGAAGATTCATCCAGCTGAATTTCAGATTTTGCTGTGGATTCTTCGATTGATGATAGGATTTCTCCAGTTGTATCTAAAGCGTAAACCTGACTTTTAGCTCCTACTCTACCAAAGTTTTCTGCGAGATATAGAATATCGCCACTATTATCTGCAGTTATAACCTGTTCTTGTCTAATAGCCAGTGCATTATATTCAAGATTAGCGGATATTGAGCCTTGAGAAACCTCATATATCGTAATATTATCAGCTGTAATATAGGTAAATAAGTGATAAAACATGTAAATAAACATTACGCCAATAATAATAAATCCTATAGAAAAATGATATTGTCTCGGGTATTTAATTATTTTGTTATTCTTATTATTTTTCATATATACATAATTATAGGGCACGTTTTCGTGCCCTAAGATTTATTTATTATAAAGATACGATAATCTTTCCTTTCGCATTCTCTGGTAAATCTTTTTCGTTTTTACTAACTGATAATACGAATTTAACGCTAAACATGTTGCAAATTTCATCAAGCTTATTAAGGGCATCTGTTAATGCTTCGTTATCTTTGATATTAGAAACCGTTAAAAAGCTATCAAGGAAAACTTCTTCGATATCGGAATTCTGAGATAAAACTCCGCTGAGAAAACCTAGAAACTCACCAGATGATTCGATTGGATAATCCCCCATGTTTATCAAACGAATCTTTGAATCAAGTTCATACATGTGCTTTTTGTTTTTGTCAATGTAAACAACTGCACCATCAACATTTTTGATGTCATTGTTTACCTTGTCAAGTAAGTACTTTGTTTTGCCTTTACCCTTTTCGCCTGAAATAATTTCCACCATGTCCAAATACCTCCCTTAAAATTTATTATATATTTATCATAGCATAACACTATAAAAACCTAAATAGTAATTTAAGTACAATAATTACTTAAGATTTCGTTCATTAATAAATATAAATTAGAGCGGCAATCTGCATTAAAAACAATGGATATGATTTTATCATGGTCCTCATTTTCTGATAATAATACGAGGCAATATCCTGCAGCACCTGTAGTACCTGTTTTTCCGCCAATTACGGTAAATCCGCTTGGAGTGGTGATTTTACCAGTTGTATATTGATTAGTTGTATTCCATTCTGCTGTTTTAGGAGAACCCCCACTAGTATAGCTTGCTGTGTAACTACTAGCAGTGAATATTGTGTAAAAGGTTTCGTTTTTCATGGCCTCATTTAAAATGAGGTACATATCATAAACTGTTGTGTAGTGATTTTCGTCATGTAATCCGTTAGGTGTAACAAAATGAGTGTTTGTTGCACCAATGGATTTGGCGGTATTATTCATCTTATCCACAAATGATTCTACATCTCCAGAAAGTCCTTCGGCAATAGCAATTGCAGCATCATTTCCAGAACGAAGCATAAGTCCGTAAAGCAAATCTCTTAAGGAAATAACATCTCCCTCTTTAAGATTGATTGTAGATGAATCGCTATCCTGCTTGACGGCATTTGCGCTTACTGTATAATAATCATCCAAATTTCCTTCAAGGCAGGCAATATATGCTGTCATAATTTTGGTTGTAGATGCAGGATACATCTTTCCATGAAGATTTTGAGCATAAACAACGGATTGTTCAGTTATGTTAAATGCTCCGGCAGCTCCTGCTACCTGTGAATCCACAGAAGATGTTCCTAAATCATCAGTTCCAGCAACACATAAATCTTTAGCAAACATCTCTATATCAGATGATGACATGCTATGTGTTATGCCATAGACTGAGGATGTATCATACATTTTGTAGGTTGCTACAGATTCTGAATTATTCTTACAAGCTACAAGCGATAATGACATGCAAAAAATCAATACGATAGAAGAAATTTTATTTATACATTTCACGCCACTCAAGATCTCCTCTATCAAGTGATTTAATAAGCAATTCGGCTGTCGCTAAGTTTGTAGCAAGAGGAATATTGTTAGCATCACAGATTCTAACAATACTATTTACATCAGGCTCATGAGATTTCACAGTAAGTGGATCTCTTAAAAAGATTACTAAGTCGATTTCGTTTTGCTCGATTTGCGCACCAAGCTGCTGGGTTCCACCTAAGTGACCAGCTAAATATTTATGCACGTTAAGATTAGTTACCTCTTCAACTAAACGTCCTGTGGTACCGGTAGCAAAAATTTCGTTTTTACTAAGGATTCCTCTGTAGGCTATACAGAAATTCTGCATAAGCTTCTTCTTTGAGTCGTGTGCGACTAATCCAATATTCATTTAAAAAAGCCTCCCGTTGTTATTTTTTGATTGAAGACCAACATTTAAAACAATTCCAATACCAAAATATACAGTAACAAGAGATGTTAAACCATAGCTTACAAATGGTAATGGTAAACCTGTATTAGGCATAAGTCCTGTTACAACACAGATATTAACAAAACTTTGAAAGCCTATTAATGCAGCCATTCCAACACAAATTAATTTTCCAGCGATATCTTTTGCCCTTTTGGCAATGAGAAGAATCTCAATGGTAATAAAGAATATTAAAGCTATTATTATTACCGAACCAATAAATCCTAACTCTTCTCCCGCAACGGCAAATATAAAATCAGTATGAGGTTCAGATATATAATTTCCGTTCTTAACTGAATCGAAGGCTTCATTTCCAAGACCTTTACCAAGTAACTGTCCTGAACCTATTGCCATGATTGAGTTTTGTTGCTGATAAGAACTTGATGGATATTTTTCAGGCTTAAGCCAAGCTAAAATACGGAGGCCCTGATATTCATCAAGTATTGTCTGACCTTCACGGCTGACAAGAATCAACAAAATGATTATTGATGGAATAGATACACCTAAAACCGTTCCTACTAATTTGTAACTAACTCCTGTTACAAATATCATAACACAAATAATCATCATTGTGACAATTGTAGTAGACAAATCTGGTTCTTTTTCTATTAAAAATAATGGAAGTGCTGATAAAAAGGCTGTAATAGCCAAAATTTTTGGCTTATTAATATCCTCTTCGAACATCATTAAAAACCATGCAAAAAATAGAATAAGAAGTATTTTGGCTAATTCAGAAGGCTGAAATCTGATTCCCACATCAATCCATCTAGTAGCACCACCACTTTTTTCACCGAATAACAGTACTGAAAGCAGTAAAGCTATAACAAAGCCATAGAATACCCAGTGAAAATGAAGTAAGAAATCATAGTCAATAAGTGCCATCGCAGTCATGACAAAGACTCCTAAAATCATACCCAAAATCTGTTTTTGCTGATTTGATTCGTTGGCACTACCGATTACAAAAATACCAATAATGGTAAGTGCTATTACGGCTATTATTAATTTAATATCTAGATTTTTAAATTTATAATTATGAAACATTTATTTTATCCTTTTTAATAATCCGCTAGATAAAGGCTCAGCTAATAATTCTTTATTCCACACTGTGATTCCCATTGGCTCAGTGGCTTTCTTACGTACTCGTAAAGACCATTTTTCCTGAAGCTTGATTTCGCCTGTTACAGTGCCGATTTGTAAATTCTTTGATGATAAATCTCCTGCAACGATATAACAGCCTGTATTATCAGGATATCCTGCATGTGCTTTACCCTCAAGGCTACCGAAGACAATAATATTTCCTTTAGCCTTAACAGAAGCCTTAGACTTAACGTCTCCAAGAATAACAAGACTGGAATCAGATTCAACGATTTCCTCTTTAATGACGCTTCCTCTAATGATTTTGGCATTTTCAAAAATATCATCCTTATAGAAACGGTCAATCTGTCCCATCATTCGTGTGTCTTTTAATTCATTATTTTCATTTAATAAAATAACTTTTATTTTAGAATTAAGCTCTATAGCCTGAATTAGAATCATGCCCTCTTCGTTAGAAAGATCTCTTCCTATGGTTTCAAGAATCATAGAGGTTTCACCGAAGAAATCCGCTGATGAAGCGAATTTCTCACAAACCTTTCTAATTAATTCTTCAAATGGAATAGTTCCATCAAGCTGAAGAGTTAATCCGTATTTATTACTTTTTAATACAACAGCATCATTACTCATTTTTCTTCTCCAGTAATTTTAATCTGTAACTTGATTTTCTGAATTTGAAACAATATTTGCTTCTCCATCTATTATATCCTCAGTTTCAGTAACTCCAAAGTAGTAAGCTAAAATATCCTTAGAAACTTCTGCAGCATTGTGAGAAGTATAACCATAAGCAATACGTGTTGCTATTGAAACTTCTGGATTATTATAAGGAGCAAAGCCTATAAACAACGCATGGTTTGGACGGTTTGAAACCTGCTGAGCAGTACCAGTTTTACCGGCAACTTCAACAGAGAATCCATTAAATGAAGATAATGATTCGCAAACCATTCTCATACCATAATGAATAGCATCCCATTCAGAGCTATTTAACACATCAACCGTGTTTCTAATAGTTGGCTTGTAATTCTTAATTACATTACCCTCCGCATCCTTTACACTATCAAGCAATGTTAAATTGTAAACATTGCCCTTGCTTGCAATAGCTGTAGCATATCTAGCTAAGCCAACAGTTGTAAAGTTGTTATCAGACTGTCCGATGGCCGCCATGACAGGGTATTCTGTTGCAATATGAGGCGAATTTTCTTCGATTTCTACACCTGTAGTTTCATCTAAACCATAAAGTGATGCATATTTAGTAATCTTATCAATACCCTTAACGTCATCATAAGCACCATCTCCGCCAGCAAGTCTCCAACCAACTTCGTAGAAGAAATAGTTACAAGAATCTCTAATGGCTTCAGAAACATTGATGCTTCCGTGATTGCTAGGATAAATCCAACACTTAGGGTTGTTAGATACCTTTGTAAATTGACCCAAGTCCACGATTTCAGAAGATGTTGTGATGACATTTTCTGAAAGACCAGCTGTAGAGCTGACAATCTTAAATGTAGAACCAGGAGCTGTGCGCTGCTGTGTAGCATAGTTATACAAAGGATTTGCCGCACTGTTGGTCAAATATGAATAGTAATCAGAATCAACTGAATTTGCTAATTTATTATTGTCATAGCCTGGGTATGTAACCATGGCAAGTACTTCGCCTGTTTTTGCATCAAGCATAACAGTTGAACCAGAGCATGGATCCAAGCCAATCTGACCTGGTGTGATTTCAAGAGATTTAATCTTCTTTTTCATGAAATCAAAGGCTGTTATCTTACCACCCGAAATAGCAGCATAGTCCTCGTCATCCTTAGATAAAATATCCTGTTCATATAGAATCTGGCAAAGCTGCTGCCCAGTAATACCATCATCTAACAGTAAATATTTGTAAACAAGCTTTTCAAAGTTACTATCATTAGAAAGATAATCTATTACATAGTCTACTAAATCCTTGTAAAGCTCTTCTGTATCGGCGTATTTTGCCTCAGACTCATATTTTGTAATATCAATCCAGTTTTGTTCAATTGCATAGATTAAATATTTATTTACGGCCATCTCCTCTGAAGTCCAACTTGTCTGAACATCTGAAGAAGTATCTATTGCACTAGCATCAAATACACCTAAGCTTTTAAGCTTTGTAACGATATAGGTTGAATATGCCTGATATTCCTTTGGCAAATCCTTGTAAACCACTTCGTTGTTAGCTCTAAGCTGAGTACGTAATGTTTTTAAAACTTCTTTTTCTTTTGCTGTATAAGCCTTTAAAACTGCTTTTTCAACATCAGAAGCATTAGCGTCATAAAAGGCATTGATATCTATAAGTCCGTTTTTGATAAGTGAATAATAAACATCATAAATAGGTACAATAACATCTGATGATGAATTGATATTAGATTCCTTTATGTTTTGAATCTTGGAATACAAAATACCAGCAATCTCCTGTTCAAGAAGAATGTATGCTGCCTTTTGTAAATCCATATCTATAGAAAGATAAACATCATTACCAGATTCAGAGGCCTTGTACTCTCCTTCTGCAATGGTATTACCAACACTATCTACGTAGATGGTCTCATAGCCCTTTGTACCTGAAAGATAATCATTCATGTACTTTTCTATACCAGACTTACCTACTACATCTGTAGTTTCTACGTTTTCATCTGTTTTAGATAATTCATTGTATTCAGATGTAGAAATCTGACCTGTATATCCAATGATATGAGCGAAATACTCGCTATCTACGTATCTACGTAAGGATTTTTCTTCAACATCAACACCTGTAAGCTCGTTAATGTTTTCTTTGATGAAGGCAACAGATTCTTGAGATACATCTGAAGCAATAACAGTTGAAATGTACTTCTGATATGAGTTCTGACCCATATTGTAACGAACAACCATTATTTCATATTTAAGCTTCTTGGAATATTTGTCAGAGATGTTGTAAACCTTGTCACCCTGAAGATAATCAATTATTTGGTCTGGTGTAGCTGTAGCCTCATCAAAACCAAGTTTTTCGTTATATTCTAGATCATCAATACTGTTTTTGCCGAAAACATCAGCTCTAAATCGTTGTAAAGATGTTCCAGAGCTTAAAAATTGATACTGACCTGAAGAATCAATAAAAATACCAAAATTATTATCGATTCTGTCGCCGTTTTGTTCTAGCTTCTTTACAATACGACCGATTTCCCTATTGAGGCTCTCACTTCTTTCAGCTTTGGAACTATATGTACCATTATCTTGGATGGTAACAGCATAAACTAATTCGTTATAGGCAAGTAGATTTCCATTTCTATCGTAAATGTTTCCTCTTGTGGCTGGAATTGTTTCTGTTTTTTCGAGCTTAAGATTGTAGTTATCCTGGTATTCACTACCGTTAATAATCTGTAAATAAAAAAGACGTGAAATAAGAACAGTAGCAAATGCAATCATTGCTACTGAAACTACACGAATACGTGATGATAAAAAGTTTTTTAAAAAGTCCTTAATAATTTCCAATTCTATCAGAACCTTTCTTTTCTAATTTTTCTACCCAATTGTTTAAGTGAAGAATAATATAATAAACAAAAATGGATACTAATAAAGTATAAACAACCTCAGGTAAAATGATATTCATCAAGTAAAAGTAAAAATCATGCTGAGATCTGATAGCAAATAAAACTAAGAATGTAATTATTCCATATATAAAATCGCTTGTTCCAATTAAAATCATAGGCAATCTTAAATCATCACCAAAAAACTGTTTTCTGAACAAGCCATTGAGGAATCCGATATACATGTAAATTAATGCATAAGTACCGAAGATTCCTCCTGAAAAAATATCTAATAATAATCCAGAAAAGAAGCCTGTTAAAATTCCATATCTTCTACCCTTCATGAAACCATAGGTAGAAACTATACAAATGATGACATTGGGAGTAACTCCCGCCAGTCTAAGACGACTGAAAACGCCCATTTGTAGAAGGAAGCTTACGTAAATGACGATAGCAATTATTATTACTTTTTTAATTTGCTGTTTAACGTCACTCATTTCTGATAAGACTCCTTTTGCTGTAAAATAACTAATACATCTGAAAGATGTTTAAAATCAACTACTGGTGTAACTGTTCCAGATTTTGTAAGTTCGTTTTCGTCTAAGGAAACGCTAGAAACATATCCAATCATTAAACCTGGTAAATATTTATCAGATATGTTTGAAGTAACAATAATATCTCCAATAGCAACCTTATCTTCGTCGTCATCAAGATTAGAGAATAAAATAAGGTTGTCGCTTGTCATGCTTTCAAGTGAGCCAGAAACAATACAATTGTCTTCTGTAGATGAAATAGTTGCGCTGACATTAGATGTATCATCAATGATAGCTCTAACTACTGAATAAGACTCGCCAACAGATGAAACAATACCAACAAGGCCACCATCTGCAATGACATTCATGTTCTTTTCTATTCCATCCTTAGAGCCCTTATCGATGGTGAAGGTATTGAACCAGTTAGAGGTTCCCTTACCAATGATTCTAGCTCCAGTTGTTTCATAATCGTAATATGTCTGATCAAGCTCGTATAAATCCTGAAGTTCATCAAGCTCTTTTAGCTTAAGCTCCATGTTGCTAATAGTCGAATTTAAATCATCGACCTGTGCTCTTAATTCTTCATTCTCTTTAACAAGCTCTTCTTTTGTCTTGGTATCGGCTGATGAAACTGCAATGCTACTTCCAATGTAATCAATTCCCTTTTGCATAGGAATAAACATATGGTTAGCAATAGTCTTAAGAGGTCCACCTGAAAAACTTGTTGAATAGCTAAAAAATAAAAGCATTATGCAAAGAATAGATAAAATCATGAGTAAGTATTTACTTTGAATACTTCCGCCGTTTTTTCTTTGTCTCATATTTCCTCTTTATTATTTAAAAATTCTATTTTTCATGCTATATCCATAAATCTTGTATTTAGAATCTGAAAGAACCTGACCTAAACCTCTAACACAAGATTCCTGAGGATCCTCAAAGGCATTAACCTTGATGTTAGTAACCTGTGAGAATAAATCTGTAAGCTGATAAAGCTGTGATGTACCACCTGTAAGATAAATACCAGAATGAACAATATCCTTTGCAAGCTCTGGTGGAACCTTTTCAAGAATAAGCTTTACGTTTGCACAGAAAGCCTCTAAATCAGTCTTGATAGCATTGTAGATTGTGTCACTTTCGATTTCCATTTCGATTGGAAGACCGCTAACTACGTCTCGACCTACAACAGTAAGCTTACCGCCTCTGCCCTCAAGAGCTGAGCCGATTTCTTCCTTAAGCTGCTTAGCAGTCTTCTGACCAATAACAAGATTAAAGTTACGCTTTAAGTATGTAACGATAGATTCATCAATCTGATTTCCTCCGAATGGAAGGAGCTCTGATAATACTAAACCACCTAAAGAGATAACTGAGATTTCAGTTGTGTCTGCACCTAAGTCAACAACCATAACACCTGTTGGCTCAGATACATCAAGTCCAAGACCGATAGCTGATGCGATAGGCTTTTCACATACACGGATTGAATGAGGCTTGTTCTTTGATTTGCTGAATAAATCTGCAAAAGCCTTCTTTTCTACTTCTGTAATATCTGTTGGTACAGCAACTACAATATCGCTGCCTTTGATTTTACCCTTAAGATCATGCTCTAAAACCTGGAAAAGTAATGTTTGCATGTTATCAAAATCTGCAATAACACCAGAGATGATTGGGAAAGAAACATTGATTGTCTCAGGTGCCTTCTCGTACATAGAATATGCGCTATCTCCGTAAGAATACATCTGATTCTTATTAACAATAGCAATTGTGTTTTTAATATTAGTGATTGAATTGTTAGAACCACTGAAAACCTTTAGGTTCTGTGTTCCAATATCAATACCAAATGAATTGGCCATGACATTCCTCCATATATTTAAACTTATAGTATTTAAGCATTTTTGCTCATAATCATAAAAATTTTAACACAGTTGAGATGTGTTCACAAGGCAAGCATCCACTAGTTTTTGTAATGATTTAAGAATACCTATCTTAGCGTGATTCCATGTGAGACCACCCTGGAAAAATGCAGTATATGGAGCACGAAGTGGACCATCAGCTGATAATTCGATAGATGAACCCTGTACGAATGCACCTGCTGCCATAATTACCTGGCTATCATAGCCTGGCATATCCCATGGCTCTGGTGTAACGTATGAATCTACAGGAGCTGCTGCCTGAATTCCCTCACAAAAAGCGATAAGACCTTCTGGCTTATTAAATGAAACCGCCTGAATGATATCGTATCTTTCCTCTGTTGAATTAGGGATACATAAAAATCCAAGCTTTTCATATACGTTTGCTGCAAAAATCGCACCCTTAAGAGCGCCTGCAACAACTGTTGGTGCAAGGAAAAATCCCTGGTAAAAGGACTGCATAATTCCTAAAGATGCACCTACCTCTTTTCCAAGTCCTGGAGATGTTAATCTATGAGCTGCATTTTCAACGCAAGCCTTACTACCCACGATATAACCACCGATAGGAGCAAGTCCGCCGCCTGGATTCTTAATTAAAGAACCAACGCACATGTCAGCTCCAACCTCTGTAGGCTCAATCTTCTCAACAAATTCGCCGTAGCAGTTATCAACCATGCAGATTATATCTGGCTTGATGTTTTTGATAAAGGAAATAAGCTCTCCTATCTTTTCTACAGAAAGTGTAGGTCTATTTGCATAACCCTTTGAACGCTGGATTGTAACAAGCTTTGTTTTTTCGTTGATGGCAGCTTTGATTCCATCATAATCAAAATCGCCATTATCTAATAAATCAACCTGTGAGTATGTGATTCCATATTCTGCAAGTGAACCATTTGAAGGTCTGATACCGATAACCTCTTCAAGAGTATCGTAAGGCTTTCCAACAGGTGAAAGAAGCTCATCGCCTGGTCTTAAGTTACTCATTAATGCAAGTGCAAGTGCGTGTGTTCCGCATGTAATCTGTGGACGAACTAATGCATCCTCTGCCTTAAATACAGAAGCGTATACCTTTTCAAGTGTATCTCTACCAATGTCGTCGTATCCATAGCCTGTAGATGTATTAAAGCACTCAGCTGCAACCTTATGCTCCTGCATGGCCTTTAATACCTTAAGCTGATTGTATTCAGCTACATCATCAATTTCTTTAAATCTAGGCTCTAAGCTTTTTACTATTTCATTTCCGTAATCGAATACTTCTTTAGAAATACCGAATTCCTTGTAAATCTCAAACACTTTCTATAATTCCTTTCTCTCTTAAGGTAGATAAAATCTCGTCTAAAAGCATATCTTCCGATGTGTAAACTGTTTTATCTAGCCAAATAACTTCCTTTTCACGTCTAAACCATGTTAACTGACGCTTGGCATAATTTCTGGATTTTTTCTTGATAAGTTCAACTGCGTCTTCTAATGAACCATTGCCATCTAAATAATCTAACAGCTCCTTATAGCCGATTCCATCCATTGCTGTCATGCCCTTTTTTACACCCTTTGCGACAAGTGATTTGACTTCATCTACAAGACCTTCATCAATCATCTTATCAACTCGTGCATCTATGCGATTATACAACAATTGTCTATCATCATTCAGTACAAAATATGCAAAATTATAAGGACTATTTTTTTCTTTTTGGGTAGCATTATGTACAGAAAACTTTTCTCCCGTTTGTTCATAATACTCAATAGCCCTAATTACACGCTTTACATTGGCAGCTGGAATAGATTCAGCAGATTCAGGGTCGATAGCCTTAAGCTTATCATGTAAAGCATCTTCTCCAAATTCTGCGGCAAATTTTTCTAAGCTTTCTCGATATGATTTATCTATTTCATTTTCTGTGAAATCAATGTCGTATAAAATAGCCTGAATATAAAATCCTGTGCCACCACAAATGATTGGAACCTTGCCTTTTGCGTAGATTTCTTCAATGGCAGCTTCTACCATTTCCTTAAAGCGCACTACATGGAAATCTTCAGTTGGGTCGATAACATCAATCAGATGATGTGTAACCCCGTCCATTTCCTCTGGCATAATCTTAGCTGTTCCGATATCCATGCCCTTATAGATTTGCATTGAATCAGCAGAAATAATCTCGCCATTTATTGCTTTGGCGAGATTAATAGACAATGATGTTTTTCCAACGGCCGTAGGGCCTGTTAAAATAACTAAGTTTTTCATTAAACAATCCTTTTGAACTTTTTGGCCAGTTCGTATTCAGAAAATGATATCATTGTTGGTCTTCCGTGAGGACAATGATATGGATTTTCAAGCTTTAATAAATCATCTATTAAGGTTTTGATTTCTGGAAGTGATAATTTGTTGTTTCCTTTAACTGCCGCCTTGCAAGACATTGAAGCTACTCTTTCTACTATCATATCAAATGAATCTGAAGATTTGTAGTTAGCGCAATCTGCAAGGATTTCCATAAATAAAGCCTTTGAGTCAAGATTAAGCATATTTCCAGGAACTCCATTTATGGCAAGCTCGTTACCACCGAAGGATGAAATTTGAAAACCTATTTTTTCGAAGGCTTCGTGATAGGATTCAAATAATAAAACATCCTGTGGTGAAAGTGATATTATAACTGGCGGACTAATCATCTGAGAAGTCATCTCGTTATTCCTAAGTCTGGCCATTGTTTTTTCAAATAACACCTTTTCGTGGGCTGCATGCTGGTCGATGATATACATATTTTTATCGTATTCAATAATCCAATATGTATCAAATACCTGACCAATTATCTTATGCTCTTTAACAGCTTCCTTAGCAAGAAAGCTGATTTGCTCATATTTTTGTCCACCCCTGTTGTTATCAGCAAACTTCTTTTCGTATGGAGTGTCGTTTCTGATTTGAGCTGTAACCTGGGCTTTGATTTTTTCCAATCTGTCTTTTTCAAAAGGCTCAGGCATCTTTACAGGACGCACTGGTTCAACTGGTGCTGGTTCTTGTGGTGGAATAATCTCCACTGTTTTTTGCGAATAAGATGATTCTGTTTTTGTAACAGCAGGTTCATCGATATGAGCCTCAAGAACATCTTCTCTTTTTCTAAGTCTATTATTTATTGTCTTAGTAAGAAGCTCTAATATAAAGCTCTCATCCTCAAATCTGACCTCCTGTTTTGTAGGATGCACATTAACATCTACAACATCAGAATCAAAATCAATATTAATTACAAAAAATGGATACTGATGTCCCATCAAAAAGCCATAATAGCCTTCTTCGCAGGCCTTAGATAGATGATTGCTTTTTATATATCTGTTATTAACGAAAAAGTGCTCAAAAGCACGATTACCTCTGGCAATTACAGATTGTCCTATAAAGCCAGATATTCTAACCTTTTCGTCACTATAATCTATATCTAATACATTTGATGCTATCTGACGGCCGTATATCTGATAGATTGTATCAGACAGGCTTCCGTTACCAGATGTCATTAGCTTTTCCTTGCCATTTAAAAGGAACTTAAATGATATTTCAGGATGGGATAAAGCTAAATGCTCTACAACATCAAAAACATAGCTTCCTTCAGTGCTTTCGGATTTAAGGAATTTCTTTCTTGCTGGAGTATTAAAAAACAGCTGTCTTACGATAAATGTAGTTCCATTTGGAGCACCAATATCTGTAAGTGAAATCTCCTTAGCGCCTTCTATGATGTAGCTGGCACCTAAAAGACTATCCTTTGTTTTTGTAATAAGCTCTACTTTAGCTACAGCTGAAATACTTGAAAGAGCTTCACCTCTAAAGCCTAACGACCTTACAGATGCCAAATCCTCAGCAGACTGAATCTTGCTGGTTGCATGTCTTAAAAAGGCGATTTGGATTTGATCTTTATCGATTCCAGAACCATTGTCTGTAATTCTAAGATATTCGATTCCGCCGCCTTTAATTTCAACAGAAATAGCAGTCGCACCTGCATCTATACTGTTTTCTATAAGCTCTTTTGCTACAGAAGCAGGTCTTTCAACAACCTCTCCTGCAGCTATTTTATCAATGGTATCCTGGCTAAGTATGTTTATTTTTCCCATTATTCATTTACCCTGTTATGAAATTCATACAATAAGTTCATCGCTTCAAGCGGAGTGATTTTGGTTACATCCAAATTCTTTAAATCAGAAATAATGGTAGCATCACTTTCAGAAATAGAAATGCCTGATAGTGACTGAAGCTTTTCTTCCATCTTTTCCTGCATTGCTATTTTGTCTGAAACAGCTGCAATATCATTTTCATTTAAAGAATTAACTATAGTACGTGCTCTAGATAATACCTCTTCAGGAAGCCCTGCCAGTCTGGCAACCTGTATACCGTAGCTTTGATCTGCGCCGCCTGGAATAATTTTTCTAAGGAATATAATATCCTCGCCTAATTCCTGTACCGCTATGCAGTAGTTATGAACTCCTTTTAACTGACCTTCTAATTCGGTAAGCTCATGGTAGTGAGTTGCAAATAAAGATTTAGCACCGATATTGTAAGCAATATGCTCTACCACTGCCCATGCAATTGAAAGTCCATCGTAGGTAGATGTTCCTCTACCAATTTCATCCAAAATAAGAAGAGATTTGCTGGTAGCATTATGTAGAATATTAGCAACTTCATTCATCTCAACCATGAATGTAGATTGACCGGTAGATAAATCATCTGATGCGCCTACACGTGTAAATATTCTATCAACAACACCAATAGTAGCTTCTTCAGCTGGAACAAAGCTTCCTATTTGTGCCATGAGAACTATAAGTGCTACCTGTCTCATGTAGGTAGATTTACCTGCCATGTTAGGACCTGTAATAATTGCGATTGTGTTAGAATCTAAATCCAAATAACAATCGTTTGCAATAAACTGATCTGCATTTATCATCTGTTCAACAACAGGATGTCTACCCTCTTTTATATCAATAACGCCCCTATTATTAATAACAGGTTTAACGTAATGATTCTTTTCTGAAACTACAGCTAAAGAGATGATTGCATCTAAAACTGCAATAGCCTTAGCACTAATTTGAATTCTATCAACCTCTGCAGCTATTGTATCTCGAACTGTTTTGAAAAATTCATACTCGATTGTGTTAAGTCTATCTTCTGCACCAAGTATGCTGTCTTCTAATTCTTTAAGCTCAGGGGTGTAATATCTTTCAGCATTAGCTAAGGTCTGCTTTCTAACATAATAATCTGGAACCAAATCCTTGTATGAATTAGTTACCTCAAGATAGAATCCAAAGACCTTATTAAACTTAATCTTTAAATTTTTAATACCTGTCTTATCACGTTCCTTTGCCTCCAAATCTGCCAGCCATTTTTTGCCATCTATTTTAGCAGCACGAAGTCTATCAACCTCTTCGTTGTAGCCAGTTTTGATAATATCTCCATCTCTAGAAGATATAGGTGGCTCCTCAGCAATAGCTGAATCGATAAGGACATATAAATCCTTTAAATCATCGATATTTGAGTTCAAGTCATTAATAAGATGACATGAAAATCCATTAAGTAAAGCCTTGATTGGGGAAAGCATTCCTATAGACTGCTTAAAGGCAATTAAATCTCTAGGATTAGCCGATTGATATGTAATCTTAGTGATAAGTCTTTCCAAATCGTAAACTGAAGAAAGATATTCTCTAAGCTCTTCTCTATCGATTAGAGATTTGTTAATTTCTTCAATGGCATCCTGTCTTCTGATTATTTCATCGACAGATACAAGAGGTTGCTCTATAAAGCTTTTAAGCTGTCTTGCGCCCATTGCTGTTTTTGTCTTATCTAAAACCCATAAAAGAGAACCTCGCTTTGATTTGTCTCTCATGGTTTCTGTTAGCTCCAGATTTCTTCTGGTAGAGCTATCAATAAGCATGAATTTTCCGTCTGTATAAGGTGTGATGTGAGTTAAATGTGTAAGCTCTGACTTCTGGGTTTCTTTTAAGTAGATTAAAAGTGAGCCTGCAGCCACCTTGCCAACAGGAAAATCTATTAAGCCTAGTCCTTCTAAAGAATGAGCCTTAAAATGATTTAAAAGCTCTCTGGTGCTAAGCGTATCATCAAAATATGATTCATCTAATTGCGAAAGTGCACATTCTAACTTTTCAGCTATATCTGTAATATCTATACCAGATTCATAAAGTGATTTATGATAAATGATTTCCGCTGGATTGAATCTAAAAAGCTCGTCTGTAAATGATCTGGTATTATCTACCTGTGTTAAAAAGAAATCAGCAGTCGATACATCGCAGGTTGCAATACCGAAAACGCCCTTATTGTAAACAAGAGACATAATGTAGTTATTGCTGCCTTCCTCCAAAGCAAGCTGGTCAATGTTTGTACCAGGAGTTACTACCCTGATAACCTCACGTTTAACAAGACCTTTTGCTTCCTTTGGGTCTTCTACCTGCTCACAAATAGCTACCTTATAGCCTCTGGCAACCAATCTGTTTATATATGTATCTGCAGCATGAAATGGAACGCCACACATAGGCGCTCTTTCTTCCATTCCGCATGATTTACCAGTAAGAGTTAATTCTAATTCCTTTGAAGCTGTCTTAGCATCCTCAAAGAACATCTCGTAAAAATCACCTAATCGGTAAAATAAGATACAATCTTCATATTCAGCTTTTGTTTTAAGATACTCCTGCATCATTGGAGTGTATTCTGCCACTAATATTCCCACCTATTCTATATGTTTATGTTTGATATGACTGCTTCAGCTACCTTTATGCCGTCCATAGCCGCTGACGTTATTCCACCGGCATAGCCTGCACCTTCACCACAAGGATAAAGACCAGCTATGTTAGACTGAAACAGCTCGTTTCTGTTAATTCGAACTGGAGATGATGTTCTGCTTTCAACACCACTAAGGATTGCATCATCTCTATCGAACCCTTTTATTTTAGACCCAAATGTACCCATGGCGTCAATAATAGACTGATAAATATCTTGAGAAAATATATCAGAAAGCATTCCAAAGGATGTTTTTCCTTTAGTTTCTGATGAAAATGCGCCATATGTTGAGCTTAACTTGTGTTGCTTAAAATCAGCATAAAGCTGTTGAGGTATTAGTCCGCTGCCTGCTTTAAATGCAGCAGCTTCTATACTTCTTTGGTATTCTATTCCAGAAAGTGGATTTGTTTTATCAAATTCTCTTTCTCCAACCGAAACAACAATTGCGCTATTTGCATTTTTGCTGTCACGCTTTGAATAGCTCATACCATTAACTACAAGCTTGTTTTCTTCAGAAGATGAATTTACAACAAAGCCTCCCGGACACATACAAAACGAATAAACACCTCTGCCGTTATCAAGGTTTGTTGCAAGCTTATATGGCGCAGGCTCAAGCTTTTCAAAAGCATTGTCATACATAACTCTTGAAATCATTTCCTGTGGATGCTCTATTCTAAAGCCTACAGCAAAATCCTTGGCCTCCATATGAATGCCCTTATCAAACAGGCATTTAAATGTATCTCTGGCACTATGGCCGATAGCTAAAATAACATTATCTGATGTGTATTTTTTACCTGATGCCATAACACCTTTAATAGAGCCATCCTCAATGATAAAATCTTCAACCTTTGTATCGAATAAAAATGTTCCCCCAAGATTAATGATTTCATTTCTCATGTTTGCGATTACAATCTTTAAAATATCTGTTCCGATATGAGGCTTGTAATCATAAAGAATATTTGCAGGTGCTCCAAACTTAACAAAGGTCTCTAATACGAACTTATTTCTACCTAATTTGTCATTAACAAGAGTGTTAAGCTTGCCATCAGAAAATGTACCGGCACCACCTTCACCAAATTGGACGTTAGATGCAGTATTAAGTACCCCTGTCTCCCAAAACGCAAGAATATCCTTTGTTCTATCCTCTACCTTTTTACCTCTTTCAATAACAATTGGATTCATGTTATTTAAGGCTAAAATATAGGCAGCAAAAAGACCTGCTGGTCCTGCTCCAATAACGATTGGAGATTCCACCTTTTTTGTAGCCTTAGGTATCGCATATACGATATTTTTATAAAGATTAATATTGTTATCTTTTTTCGATTTTGCAATTATCTTCTTTTCTAAATCAGAAGCTACTGTAACTACAATCGAATATACAAAGAAAACATCTGGCTTTTTTCTGGCATCAACAGATTTCTTTAAAATAGAATAATCCTTAATATCAGCAGAATTAATCCTAAGCTTCTTTGCCACTATATCTATTAACTTAGATTCTTTTTCAAAAACGCTAAGCTTAATTTGATCTACTTTTATCATTTCATCACCTTAATCAAATCATTTGCCGCAATAGTTGCAGATGTATATGCCCAAGTAAGATTGTAACCACCGCAAATACCATCTACATCTAATACTTCACCTATGAAATATAATCCCTTTTGATTCATGGCCTCCATAGTATCTGTGTATATCCCAGATAAATCTACTCCACCGGCTGTAACCTGAGAACTGTCAAAGCCCTTTGTACCATTTATTGAGACTATAAAGCATTTGAAATTATATACAAGATTTTCAATATCCTCGTCATCTAGCTTTGATACCAAAGTATCGCCATAGATTCTCGATAAGCTTACAACCTGTTCAATTGCTTTTTCATTACAAAAGCCTACTAAGCTTGAAAGAATAGATTGATTTTGATTCTTTGAAAATCTATTCTTAATCTCTTCCTTTAGCTGTTCATTAGTAAGATATGGGATAAAGTCAATTCGTATATCCGATAATGCCTTATCTAATTCATCAAAGCCAACAAATCGGCTAATACACATTACAGGGTAACCAGAAATACCATCTTTATTAAACTGTATTTCACCTTCACAAGAATGGTCCTTATAGGTTACATTACCTACTGCTCTGACTCCAGCTAAATCCTTAAGACATATATCATTAGATTTAAGTCCAACTAATGATGGTGCAAGCTTTGTTGTAGGGATTTTGAATTTGTTTGCAAGCTTATAGCCTACCTTAGATGAACCAAGTGTAGCAGCTGAAAGCCCACCAGATGCAACACAAACCTTTTTAGCTTTAATAACAGTTCTACTGGTTGTTACCGTAAATACGTTATTATAATCAACATCTGTAACTCTGTTATCTAAATATAAATCTATATTTAATGAATCTACTTCTTTTTCAAGTGCTTCTCTAATAGTTTTAGCTTGATTAGTGTATGGATAATAATATCCATCAAAATCTCTATCAAATACGCCCAGTTCTTTAAAGAAATTTCTAATTTCCTGATGATTATCAGTAATAAAGGATAAATCAGAATTGCTATAGAAATAATCTTTTGACATTCTACTATTTGTAAAATTACATCTGCCGTTTCCAGTTGAAAGGATTTTTCGTCCTACAATTCTGTTTAAGTCACATAAACATACCAAAAGACCTGCTCTTGCAAGCTTAATTGCAAGAACAAGTCCAGAAAAACCAGCTCCAACTATACAAACGTCATAAATCTTTTCATCTGTATTCATCGAACTACCTCAATAAATGTAAACTGTACGCTATATTGCAAAGCTTATTTCCACCTGGGAATTTAAGCAATGTTTCTTCATCTACGCCCTTAAACATGAATAGTGCAAGGAAATAAACTACAATAGCAAATATAATTGCAATAACACAAGCAAATAAGTTAGCTGCTCTGCGTGATACAGCCATAACAAAAAGTGCATCAAACATGTGATAAATCAAATATGCAACAAGTCCCATAACTGCTGATGCCTCAAGAGGAGCTATAACTACTCTTCTTACATCGATTGATGCTCCTGAGAATCTAAGCACAGCTGATTGGTTAAGTATGCACATTAGTAAAGCATAGAATGCATTTGCAATAATTACAGCATAGATATGTAAATGGAATGCTTCGATTAATATTACAAGTAATACTAGATGAGCTATTAAAGCTATAACTGCATTCTTAACTGGTATAGTCATTTTATCGATTCCCTGCAAAATACCATTTGATAAGGTAGACAGAGAATAAAATACTACCGAGCAGCCACCGATTACTAACATCATAGCGGAAGATTTTTCTGCATCGTTAAATAATAACTGAAGAATTGGTGATGCGAGAACCATTAAACCTACCGCACAAGGGAAAGCGATAATCATAACAAATCTGTTTGCCATGTTAATCTGCTTTTTAACAAGCTGCTTATCATTAGAATTAAAAGCTGCTGTAAGACTAGGCACTGTTGATGCTGCCATAGCTGAAGCTATAGAGAGAGGTACATTGATTAATACCTTGTATTTACCAGCAAATACACCCCAGCTTTTACTTGTTTCTGATGCAGCATAACCCTGTAATAAAGCCAAGTTTTTGAAAATACCCTGGTCAATAATTGAGCTTATATTGTAAACCGTTGTACTAAGTAGCACAGGGATAATAGTCATAATTAAAATTGGTAAGATGTCACTATACGATTCCAATTTCTTGTGATCATCTTTTCTAAGCATCTTTTTAAAAGGCTTCTGAAATGCAAAAAATATAAATAATATAAAAATTAAAGCAAATCCTGCACCAGTAGATGTTCCTAAAGTTCCACCTGCTGCTCCATAAGCTGCAGAATAATTCTTAACATCTCCTAATACTCCGCCTACTCTCTTGCCATAGCTAAATAGAATATTTGCAGCAACTACTGATACTATCGCATTTACGATTTGTTCTCCAATTTGAGAAATTGCACTTGGAATCATTGTTCCAAGACCCTGGAAAAAGCCTCTAAATACACCAAGAAGTGCGACTACAAGTAATGTTGGTGCTAAAACCTTAAGGGCAATAGCTGAAAGAGGTGTTTTTAATAATGTTCCAGTGAAGAATTCTGCGCCAAAAAATACAATTAGTGATGCTATTCCACCACTTATAAACGCAAAAAGAAGGGCGCCGCCTAAAACCTTGTTTGCGTCCTTTACGTGCCCCTTAGCCATTCTTGCAGATACAAGTTTTGAAACTGCAAGAGGAATGCTATATGAAGATATAAGTAATATTATGTTATAAATTTCGTAGGCAGTGCCGTAATAATCATTTCCCGTATCCCCAATAGTAGCCGTAAGTGGGATTCTATAAATGAGTCCCACTATACGGCTAATGATTGAAGCTATAGCAAGGATTGATCCTTGCATTAAGAAACCGGCATCGCCTCGCTTGTTTCTTTTTGTCATAAACTAATTATTTTGCCTTACTAAAATCTGATTTGTTTGCATAATACTGAGTCTCATCAGTGTATTCCCTCTGACAAGCCTGAATCCAAGTAGTACCAATGTTAAGCTGAATTTCTTCACCTGTTTTTAAATCATAGTAATGTGTAACATCTGTATCGCCGTCCTTAGACCATACGATATCAATCATCTTACCATTAGTGATGTACTTACCTGTTCCAGTATTGTAAGAAAGTAAATATCCTAAATACTGTGAGCCTTCATATGTCCACCACTCAACGTTCTCGATAATGATGTTCTTAGCAGTAAGCTGCTGACCTGATGCACCATCTACCTGCTTCTGATTGAATTCGTATCTATAATACAAACCATCATCCTCGTTGTAAATCCAATAAGGCTTGTTTGTATAATAGTATAACTGGATTGCCTGACAATCTTCTCCTGACTCAAGAGCATTGCCATCAGCAGCAAATTTGAAGTGAGGTTCGTAGTTTGAAGGAAGTGCTGTATCATAGCCTAACTTCTTGATACCAATATCGATACCCTCTGAGTTTGTATAAAGTGTATGCTCAGACTTACCTGTACGATATGAAGCAGCTGAACCCTTCTTACCTTCAAGTGTTAAAGCGTTAAGATTATCTACAAGATTCTTATCATCGATAAGCTCAAAAGCTGCTGGGTTTCCACCTGCATGCATGTAAATAGCATCATACTCACTTGCAAAGTAAACGTAATATGGACGTGAACTTCTTACATTACCAATTTGATCAAGACCTGTGTAATCATCGAAGAGTGCCATCATACGTGTGATGCCGCCTTCAACTACACACTCATATATAACACCAGCATTTGCAATACCGTATTGTGGTAAGCAAGCCTTTGTGTTCTCAATCATAACCGCAACAGGACGCTGTCTTCCGTATTTTGGGTCTACCCATTCACCTGAAAGATAGCTTCGAACTTTACCATCTTCAGAGGTCTGATCCCAAAATGCAACTGATGAATCAACAGGTGCTTCCTGCTCTTCCATTGCTACATCAACTGTGGCATCAGACGAATCCTCCGTTTTTTTGCCGCAACCAACAAGTGACATAGCCATTGTCAGCACGAGTAATGCGGATACCAATTGTTTTTTCATAGATTAGTTTCTCCTTTTTTTAATTTCGTGAAATATTAAGTATGTCTAATATTTCTCGTTGTTTTTGTTCCATAACTGCAGCTTCAGCCTCAGTCATGTGATCAAACCCAAATAAATGTAACATACTATGGGCTATAAGAAAAGCATATTCTCGGAGTACCGAATGTCCGTATTCTTCTGCTTGTTTGTAGATTCTAGGAACGTTTAGTACTATATCTCCAAGAATTACTTCTCCTGATTCAGGGTTAAATAAATCATCATTGTTTTCTATATCAGAAAAATCCCCAGGTGTGCTATATTCAATCATTGGGAATGAAAGCACATCTGTTGGTGAATCAATATTTCTAAATTCTTTGTTTATGGCATGAATGCCATCGTCGTCTGTTAGTGTAACGCTTAATTCTGCTTCAAAAGGAAATGAAAGATGATCAATAGCTGTGTTAATAACATCATTTGCTACCTTTTCATAATCAAAATCAAATCCCTCTTCACATTCACTTTCAATAAAAACTGTCATGCTAAAATATCCTCATTTGCTAATATTTCTCTAATAACAAGGAACTGGTTCATGGTAAGTCCTGAGTTATCATAAAAACCTTTTTGAGATAACTCATTAATTGTCTGGTATATAACCATATTTTGATTCCAAGAACTACTCATTGAATCAGCATCAAATAATTCTACCTTTGTAACTACCGAATCAACCATATGAACTATTGCTGATTCCTTGGTACTTGGCAATGAAACAATACCACCATATTCCGATAAGATTTTAATCACATCATTAGGAAAACAATGATTATTTGCTATTTTAATAGCATTATCTATCATAGGCTCGCCTTCGATTTTACCTAAGCGATAATAGAAGGCTGCGCAGGCAGCTAAGCTGTCATTAGCATTTATAGCCTTTGCACATTTTCTAGACAGATTAGAAATCCTTTTTGCATGCTGAAATTCAATAAAAGAAAACTTACGAATTTCATTATACAAAGAATAATCAGGATCTAGATATCCTTCATAAGTTGTTACCTGCGCTTTTTCAACAAACAATCCAAGTAAAGGAAGTATACAAACTGTAATCAGACAAGCAGCTACTCCAACTCCTAAGCCATATACTAAAACTGATAATGTCAGCTCTAGATAGTTAAAATAATAAAAAATAATGGAAATAAGTGTTGTTGTTGCAAACAATAAAACTAATGCATAAAGCTTTTGCAGATTCTCACTTCTTCTAAGAAAATTAACAATTACATTTCCAAATAGAACCATTGTAACATAGCAAAGAATCATATAAGCACCATAGTCAAAGCACAGTGAAGTTATGATAATCAAATACAAGCTAAATGCATATGATAAGCTATCATCAAAAACAGCACTTGCTATGATAGGAAGAACTATCATTGGTGCAAAAAAGCTAGGTGCAAATGCTGAGCATAAAATGGTTATTCCCCATTCTATAGCTATTACAAATGCAATCTTTCCATATGATATGTAATTATATTCAGGCAACTTATTCTCAAGTCGTCTTCGAATTATTAAAAGCAAAAACAAACAGAAAAAGCAAATATTAATTGCAATCATACAAATGTATTTATCAATTAATACTGAAGCTAAAGAACTTAATAAAGTGTTTGCAGCTATAAAAATAATTCCAATTAAAACAGCATAACCAACTCTGATTGAAGAAAATCTATCGGTCTGTCTCATTATTATTTTGTCCTTTTTCTGCTTTCTAATTTTTTGTCGTGAACTTCATAAGCATTAACAATCTTCTGTACTAAAGGATGTCTTACAACGTCTTTTGAATCCAAATTGCAGATTTTAATATCATCAATGTTTTTAAGAACACTCATGGCATCATCAAGTCCAGATTTAACACCATTTGGTAAATCCTTTTGAGTCTTATCACCAGTAATTACAGCTTTAGAACCAAATCCAATTCGTGTTAAAAACATTTTCATCTGGGCTGGTGTTGTGTTTTGTGCTTCATCCAGTATGATGAACGCATTATCAAGAGTACGTCCTCTCATATAGGCAAGAGGAGCAACCTCTATTAAACCCTTTTCCATATTACGCTGAAAGCTTTCAGCACCCATAATTTGATATAAAGCATCATATAATGGTCTTAAATATGGATCTACCTTACTTTGTAAATCTCCTGGCAAGAAGCCAAGCTTTTCTCCTGCCTCTATAGCAGGTCTTGTAAGAATGATTCTTGATACTTCTTCGTTTTTAAAAGCTGTGATAGCCTTTGCCATGGCAAGATATGTTTTACCAGTACCTGCTGGTCCAACTCCGAAAACTATCATGTTATCAGAGATAGCATCTACATATTTCTTTTGTCCTAATGTTTTTGGTGCTACAGGCTTACCTGTTGTTGTATGACAGATAATTTCGCCTCTAGCTTCTGAAACATCATGCTTTTCAATCTTTTCCTGTTCAATCGACATAATGTAATTTACATCCTGTGTAGTAATAATACTTCCCTTTTTAGAAAGGGATAAAAGCTCATCTATCACAATTATTCCATGTTCTACATGAGCTTTATCTCCTACGACCTTTATAGAATCATCTCTAGGTATAAAAGAGATATTCATGCCCTTTTCAATTGCCTTTATATTTTTATCAAACTGGCCAAAAATGTTATCTACATGGTCTGCAGGAATAGTTATAGTTAAAGAAAAATCACTCATATTATTCAACAATATCAATAATCAATTTCATGTGGTCACATTTTTCAGGGCTAACTACTGTTGCGCCTTTAATCATTTCAATAGCATGCTTTGCTTTCGCTTCATCATTTGCATGAACATAGCAAATAGGCTCACCCTTCTTTACTTCATCGCCAACCTTCTTGTTAAGGACAATACCAACTGACATATCAATAACATCCTCGAAAGTTTCGCGGCCACCACCAAGTGACATTGAAGCAAGACCGAATGTCTCGGCCTTAAGTGCATGTACGTAACCATCAATTTCAGATTCTACTGGTATGACATATTTTGCAGGTTTGAAGTTCTTAATATCCTTTGCGTAAGAAACATCTCCACCCTGAGCACCAATAAACTGAATGAATTTCTCAAAAGCCTTTCCACTGGCAACAGCCTCTTCCATAAGCTTTCTTGCCTTAGCTTTATCAGTTTCGATTTCAGAGAATACGATCATCTGTGAGCCAAGCTCATAAACAACTTCCATTAAATCCTCTGGACCGTTTCCGTTTAATGCTTCGATAGCTTCGATAACCTCTAAATTATTTCCTACAGCAAATCCAAGTGGCTCATCCATGTTTGTAAGAACAGCTGCAATCTTTTTATCAGCACGCTTTCCAATGTCTACCATTGATTTAGCAAGCTCTAAAGCTGATTCTTTATTCTTCATAAATGCACCGTCACCAACAGTTACATCAAGAACGATTGCATCTGTACCGGCAGCAAGCTTTTTAGACATGATAGAACCTGTGATAAGAGAAATCTCATCTACAGTAGCTGTAACATCACGAAGAGCATAAAGCTTCTTATCCGCTGGTGCTAAGTTCTTAGACTGTCCTGTAACAGCAATCTTAATATCATTTACCTGTTTAACAAACTGCTCCTCTGAAAGGGCTCCGTTAAATCCTGGAAAAGCCTCAAGCTTATCAATAGTACCACCTGTATGGCCTAAACCTCTTCCGCTCATTTTAGCAACTGGAACACCAATTGAAGCGATGATTGGTCCAAGTACTAAAGTAACCTTATCACCTACACCGCCTGTAGAATGTTTATCAATTTTTACTCCATCGATTGAAGAAAGATCAAGGATATCTCCAGAATCGCGCATAGCCATTGTAAGATCATAACGTTCTCTAACATCCATGCCCTTGAAATATATCGCCATTAAAAGCGCAGACATTTGGTAATCAGGGATTTCATCATGTGTATATCCATTAACAATATGATATATTTCCTCTGTTGTTAAAGCCTCCCCCATTTTCTTCTTTTCAATTAAATCGTACATTCTCATATGTAGTACACCCCTTTTTAACTATTTGTGATATGGCTCATTATTCATAATTCGCATAGCTCTATAGATTTGTTCTAGAAGAATTACTCTCATTAGCTGATGCGGAAAAGTCATTTTGGAAAAAGATATGGAATCATTGCAACGTTTCATAACAGCATCAGATAGCCCTAAAGAACCGCCTATAACAAAGCAAATAGAACTATTTCCATTGATGCCAAGATTTTCAATGTATTTAGAAAAAGCAACTGAATCCTGTTGCTTTCCTTGAATTGCAAGGGCTATAGCATAATCTTTATCTTTGATATGCTTAAGTATTCTTTCTCCCTCTTTATCCTTAATAATATTTATCTCATTATCAGTAGAATTCTCAGATGTCTTTTCATCGTTTACTTCGACTACTTCGAGATTACAATATTTCGATAACCTTTTTGCGTATTCTGAAATTGCTTCCCTATAAAACTTTTCTTTAATTTTGCCAACACATAGAATTTTAATATTCATGTTTTATATTTTAGCCCATTTACTCGATTTAAACAACCGTTATAGCACATAAATAAAAAGACACGCCTGCGGTGACGTGTCTTTCAAAGGGAGAATAATGTTATGAAAAATGTATCTCTTATTGAGATGTATTAATGATACTAATTAATTATGTTTAATTAGAGTTTTAAATGTGAAAAATATGTTAATTTTATGGTTGGTAAATATAATTGCCGTGATATGTAGGACTTACATTTCCATCCTCATCAACAATTACAACAGATAAAACACTAGTGCCTTCTAGGATAGGAAATGGTTCAGTATACTGAATTCCATTAACTGAAGGCTTTGTACCATCCCAGGTGTAGTAAGCTCTACAGCCTTCAGGTACTTCTATAGATATCATTACTTTTTCGTTATAAACACCATCTGTAGGTGTTACAACAGGTAGTCCTAACTGTTTATGTGTAACATTATATGTTACTGTAACTACTTCAGAATATTCTCCCTGATTATTCTGTGCTACTGCTTTTACAACAGTTGTTCCTTCTGATATTTGAATAGGTTTATTGTATAGCTTACCTGATGTAATAGGATTTTTCTCGTTTAAAGTGTAGAAAATTTGGTAATCTCCGTTAACAGTTAATTGTAATAAGAAATCCTTATCATAGTCTCCTCCTTCATAACTGAAAGATGGAGGCAGCATGATGTATGTGCTAATTAACTCCTTTAAATCCTCATCAGTTGTGTTTTCGGCAAGCTGATAAATACTATCTTTATCATTCAATGCATCGTAACAGTTTAAAAGATAGGTATATATTTTTTTATTAGAAGAATCTTTTGATAAAGCTTCTTCTAAAAATAATTTACCATTTTCATAATCCTTTACCTGGTAATACATTCTTCCTAAACCATATATAACCTCAAAGGATTTATCATCAATCTCAAAAGCCTCTTCATAATAGCCCAAAGCTTTGGCATATTCTGCGTTGTTTTCAGCATCTACGGCCTTATTCATAATACTGTCGTATGAATGACTGCCAACATAAGGAACAATCATAAGTACGCCTAAAATTGCCACAACAAAAACCGCAATAGAAAGCAATGTTTTTATTTTTTTAGTAAAGATTTCCGGCTCATGACTTGGCTGAGGTTTAGAAGCTGTGTTGCTACTGGTATCTACTTCTATTTTTTCCACGGTATGGTAAACTCCAGTAGCAAACTTCTCTTCTTTACTTTTATTCTTATCTTCTACAACTTTAAATAACAGCTCTTCCTCAAGAACATTGTAATCTGGCACAAGCTGAATAGACTCCCCACATTTTGGGCAGTACATTAAGCCATTTTCAATTTCAGCGCCACATTTTTTACAATTCATTTTAGAAAAGTCCTGTAATTACTCCATCATCGGTAACATCAATATTATTTGCAGCAGGCTGCTTTGGTAAGCCTGGCATTGTCATAATACTTCCAGTAACTGCAACAACAAAACCTGCACCAGCAGAAGCATATACTTCACGAACATTTAATGTAAAGCCCTCAGGTCTGCCAAGCTTTGTGGCATCATCGGAAAGTGAATACTGAGTTTTTGCCATACATACTGGGAAATCTCCCATACCAAGCTCTGTAATCCTCTTAAGCTCTCTTTCTGCTGCTGGAGAATAAGATACATCCTTTGCTCCATAGATTTCTGTTGCAACAGTATTAATTTTATCTTTAAGTGAAAGTTCGTTTTTGTATAAAGGCTCAAAATTGCTTTCTTTGTTTTCCAATACATTAAGAACCTTTTTAGCAAGCTCTACGCCGCCTTGGCCACCCTTTTCCCATACTTCAGAAATGGCAAACTCACATCCTCTTGATTCACAGAATTCCTTAACAAAATTAGTTTCTGCTTCTGAATCAGTAATGAATGAGTTAAGTGTTACAACAACAGGCACCTTATACTTTTGAAGGTTCTCGATGTGCTTTTCAAGGTTAACAATACCCTTCTTTAAAGCATCGAGATTTTCAGCAGTAAGGTCTGTCTTTGGCACACCGCCATTATATTTAAGTGCACGAATAGTTGCAACAAGTACAACTGCATCTGGCTTAAGTCCAGCCATACGGCACTTAATATCGAAAAATTTCTCAGCTCCAAGGTCTGCACCAAAACCTGCCTCAGTAATAGTAATATCTGCAAGCTTCATTGCTGCCTTTGTAGCTCTTACTGAGTTACAACCATGTGCGATATTTGCAAATGGTCCGCCATGTACGATAGCTGGTGTATGTTCAAGTGTCTGGATAAGGTTTGGCTTTAAAGCATCCTTAAGAAGCGCTGCCATAGCACCTGTAGCCTGCAAATCACCAGCTGTAACAGGCTTTCCATCAAAAGTATATGCAACGATAATTTTGCTAAGTCGATTCTTTAAATCGTGCATATCATCAGCAAGACAAAGTATAGCCATTATTTCTGATGCTACTGTGATGACGAAGTGATCTTCTCTAACCATTCCGTCTGCCTTTGCCCCAAGACCAATAACAATATTTCTAAGGGCTCTGTCATTCATATCAAGACATCTTTTCCAAACCACCTGTCTAGGATCGATTCCAAGACTGTTACCCTGCTGAATATGATTATCAAGCATTGCAGCAAGCAAATTGTTTGCTGATGTGATTGCGTGAAAATCACCTGTAAAATGAAGATTTAGATCTTCCATTGGTACTACCTGTGCGTAGCCGCCGCCTGCAGCTCCACCCTTAATACCAAAACAAGGTCCCAAAGAAGGCTCTCTTAATGCTAGGCAGGCTTTTTTACCAAGCACGCCCATTGCTTCACCTAATCCAACAGATGTAGTAGTTTTTCCTTCACCTGCAGGAGTTGGATTAATAGCTGTAACAAGTACAAGCTTTCCATCCTTTTTAGATTCTAATTTAGCAAGCAATTCATCAGAAAGTTTAGCTTTATATTTTCCGTATAACTCTAAATCATCCTCAGTGATATCAAGTAATGCTGCAACATCCTTGATATGTGCCATTTTTGCTTCTTGTGCGATTTGAATGTCTGTCTTCATGTGCATGACTCCCTTACTGTGCTTTTATTAGTTCTTCAAACTCCGATATGGACATACGGATTTCTCTAGGCTTAGTACCCATTTCTGGTCCTACAACGCCAGCTTCCGCAAGCTGATCCATAATTCTTGCAGCTCTGTTAAATCCAATCCTAAAGTTTCTTTGTAGGTATCCAATAGAACCCTTCTGATTTTCTATAACAAGGCGTCCGGCTTCAATAAATAGCTGGTCTCTAGAATTATCTGGTTCTCCAGATATAGATACCGAACCATTGCCTGCCTCGGAGTTTTGAATTTGTGTTTCTATATCAGAATTATATTCTGCGCCATCGTTGTTATTCTTAAGGAAATCAACAACAGCGCTGACCTCTTCATCACTAACAAATGCACCCTGTACACGAATAGGCTTTGAAAGATTTTGTGGTGCGTAAAGCATATCACCATTACCAAGCAAATCTTCCGCTCCATTCATATCAAGGATAACTCGTGAATCATTACTAGATGAAACAGAAAATGCTATACGTGAAGGCACATTAGCCTTAATCAAACCTGTAATAACATTAACTGTAGGTTTCTGTGTTGCAATAATCAAATGAATTCCTGCCGCTCTGGCAAGCTGAGCAAGACGTACAATTGAATCTTCAACATCTGCGGCAGCAACCATCATAAGATCCGCCACCTCATCAAGAATAATAACAAGCTGTGACATGCGAACTCGCTTCTCTTCTGGAATTTCTTCAGGAAGAGCGTCGCTTTCAACCTTTTCATTAAAGCCTTCTATATTACGAACTCCAGCTGCAGCTAAAAGCTCGTATCTGTCAGTCATTTCCTTAACTGCCCAGTGAAGTGCACCAGCCGCCTTTTTAGCGTCAGTAATAACTGGCAATAACAAATGTGGAATACCATTATATACAGAAAGCTCAACCATCTTAGGGTCAACCATTATCATCTTAACCTCATCTGGCTTAGCATGATATAAGATACTCATAATAATGGTATTAATACAAACTGATTTACCTGAGCCTGTGGCACCTGCAATAAGCAAGTGAGGCATCTTTTCAATATTTCCAACAATAACCGAACCTGAAATATCCTTACCAACACAGAAGGAAATTTTAGATTTGGCTGATTTGAATTCTTTTGACGAAACCAGCTCCTTAAATCCAACCATTGATTTAACCTTATTAGGTACTTCAATACCAATGGCCGATTTACCAGGAATAGGTGCTTCAATTCTGACATCTGTTACAGCCATGTTAAGCTTAATATCATCGGATAGATTAACAACCTTTGAAACGCGTGTACCTTCTGCAATTTCAAGCTCGTACCTTGTAACAGATGGTCCTAATGTAACTTCTGTAACATTTGCAGAAACTCCAAAGTTTCCAAGAGTTCTTTGAAGCTTTCCAGCCATCTCCTGAAGATATTCCTTTGAATCCCCACCATTTTTCTTTGTGTCATTAAGTAAAGTAAGTGGTGGATATTTATAAGGCTTATTTGTCTTCTTTTTATCAGCTTCAACCTGTGCTCTAAGTGATTCTGAAGAACTTTCTATTTCTTCCTTTGTAGATGCTGAAGGCTTAGGCTTTCTAGTAGCAGGCTGAGGCTCTACAGGTTGTGGTATAGGCTCTTCTACAGTAGAAACTGGAGGCTCAGGAGTATTAATAACCGGTGGTGCCGGTGTATTAATAACAGGAGCAGTATTTAACACTGGTTTAATTGGTTCTTCAATAACTGCCTCTTCAACAGGTGCATCTGATACGACATTCTTAAATGAATGCAAACTTTTAGATTTCTTGTCTCCAGAACGCAATCTGTGACGACTTGTAGTAGTAACCTCTACATTGCCCTCACCTTCAGCCATGTTAAATTTGATTTCATTTACATCACCGGATGCTGTTAATTCGCTATAATCCGGAACAAGAGTTGTGTCGCTAGTAATTCCAGAACGTTTTCTATCTCTTCTGTTTCCCTCTTGTTGGTTCATCTGAAGCTGTTCTAAAGCTTTATCTTCATTGATTTTATCAAGAATTGCCTGTCTGTTTTCATTGTATCTGACTTGATTTGCTTCTCGTTCTAATAACTGGCGTTCTCTTCTAGCTCTTCTTTTAGCAGCTGCTCTATCGGCATGATATCTGGAAGATTGCTGGACCTTATCAAAAGCAAATCTTTCCATAATAATGATTACGCAAACAATCATAATGATAATATCAATAAGATATGCACCTAATAGTCCGAAGCTATCAAATATTCCATAAACAATAGCTCCACCTATTAAGCCACCGCCATAGTGCTTTTCTTTTGCAAATGCAAAAGCTTCAATTGGTGTTAATATTTCCTGACCATTTATAATCAGCTCAACAAAAACACTGATAAATATTAATAAGACAGTGCCTGCAACGACTTTAGCCACTGCCACTTTATTTCCATAATTTGAAATGATAAAAAAAGCCGAAAAAGCTACCATGAAAGGTAGTACAAATTGGATAATACCAAAAACACCAAATAAGAAATTCGATACAGCATTACCTACCATGCCGCCGATTCCGAAATTACTAATACATAAAAGAATGCATAGCACTAAAGACCCCCAAAGGACTATTTCCTTTGATGAATCTTCAAAAAATGGATCCTCAAATTCTACCTCTGTTGCCTTTGTTCTAGTGTTCTTATTATTTGTCGACTTTCTAGTTGTGTTTTGGGATTTTTTAGTATTTGATTTTCTTTTAGAATTATTCGTCCCTTTTTGTGCCAAAATATAACCTCTACATTCAAAAGAGAATAGTAAAACTATTCTCTTTTGCAAATTTATATTTTCTAACCAATCAAATAGTTATAAATATTTTCGTATTTTTCTTTTTGTACAGACCAAGAATAGTTCTTGCTCATACCGCGCTCAATAATTTTATTCCATTGAGCCTTCTTCTCAAAGTAAATATACTTACTGTAATTAACAGTATTAAGTAGCTCGTCACCATTATAATTAGCAAACGAGAAACCATCTCCTGTTTTCATGAATTCATTATACGCCTCAACAGTATCAGCTAATCCGCCTGTTTCACGTACGATAGGTACAGTACCATATCTAAATGAAATTAGCTGTGTTAAGCCACATGGCTCAAATCTTGAAGGCATTAAGAATGCATCAGCTGCAGCATAAAGCTTGTGTGCAAGATTATCGTCATAGCAAATATTAGCTGAAATCTTCTCAGGATATTTCCAAGCATAATGTCTAAACATATTTTCGTATTTAGATTCACCAGTACCGATAACAACAAGCTGAGTGAAATCGTCAACAATACCCTCTATGCAATAATTGATAAGATCAAGGCCCTTTTGATCAGTTAATCTGGAAATAAGACCAATCATATATTTCTTTGAATCAACCTCTAAGCCTAAATCTGCCTGTATTTTAGTTTTGTTAATCTTTTTATTCTTGCGGAATGTATTAATATCAAAGTTTTTGTATATCTTTGAATCAGTAGCTGGATTATATACATTGTTATCAATACCATTTACAATACCCTGCATATCATAATGACGAGAACGAAGTAATCCGTCTAAGCCCTCACCGTAATATGGCATTTGGATTTCGTCGCAATATTTACCTGATACAGTTGTAATGTAATCAGCATATACAAGGCCACCTTTAAGCATGTTACCACATTTTTTGTACTCAAGCTTATCTGGTGTAAATAAATTCATTGAAAGACCTGAAATGCCTGCTACAGTCTTAATGTCCCACATTCCCTGGAACTTAAGATTATGAATTGTCATAACAGATTTCATTCCCCAGAAGAATTGATCTCCCTGGAAATCATTTTTTAAGTAAACTGGAATAAAACCTGTTTGCCAGTCATGGCAATGAATAAGATTAGGCTGAAAACCAATGAGTGGAAGCATTGATAATACTGCCTTATCAAAGAAGATGAACTTTTCAAGGTCCCATCTATCCTCTGAATATGGATAGAAGCAATCGAAGTAATCATGGTTATCTATAAAATAGAATGTAACACCATCATATTCATACTGAAACACACCAACATATTTAGTACCAACTAGAGGTCCCATGTTCATTTGGAAACTAGTTAAAAACTGAAAATCCTTTTTGTATTTCTCAGGTATAAATGTATAGTAAGGCAAAACCACTCTAACATCGAAGTATTCCTTAGAAAACTCCTTTGGTAAAGCACCACAAACGTCTGCTAAACCACCTGTTTTAACAAATGGTACGCATTCGCTTGCCGCAAATAGTATTTTATTCATTAGTTATCAACCCCTCTTATTTTTTTGTCCCAATCCTAAAGCAAATTATTCGTTCCAGTTATGATATACATTCTGAACATCATCATCTTCATCAAGAAGATCAAGAATCTTATTGATTTTGTATAAATCCTGCTCGTCTGTAAGCTCAACATAAGTCTGAGGAATCATTGTAACTTCAGCGTCAGCCATAGGAATGTTCTCAGCTTCAAGAGCTTCTCTTACTGCAGAAAAATCATCAGGTGATGTGTAAATTTCGAAGCAATCCTCTTCTTCAGAGAAATCTTCTGCACCTGCATCAAGCGCCATCATCATTAAATCGTCTGCATCCATAGAACAATCTTCTTTAGAAATGATGATCTGACCCTTATTATCAAACATAAATGATACACAACCTGGAGTACCAATGCTTCCGCCGCCCTTTGTGAAAGCGTTTCTTACATTAGCAGCTGTACGGTTACGGTTATCTGTAAGACAATCAACGATGATTGCAGTACCGTTTGGACCATATCCTTCGTATGTAACGTTTTCGTAGTTAACTGCATCAATGTTACCAGCAGCCTTCTTAATACCATTTTCGATTGTGGCATTAGGAACGTTATTAGCCTTTGCCTTAGCAATAACATCGCGGAGCTTTGAGTTATTATTTGGATCTGGACCGCCTTCCTTAACTGCTACAGCAATTTCACGTCCAATTATTGTAAAAATCTTACCTTTTGCAGCATCATTCTTTTCTTTTTTGTGCTTAATATTAGCAAATTTTGAATGTCCTGACATAAAAAATATACCTCTTTTCTATTGTGAATCTAAGAAATTATATCAAATTACAGTTTTTTATTCAACGTGCCTTTTCTTTCTGACGTAAACACCATCAATTACTTTATCTGTCACGTTTTTGATATAAAAAACATAATTATCATCTTCAAGTGTGAAGGATTTTCCATCCTCAGGAATCTTGCCGTATAATGAAATCAAATAACCATTTAATGTTTCGTAATCCTCTGAAAACTTAGAGCCAAGTATATCTTCAACCTCTTCTAATGTTGTTGAACCATCCATTAGATAAGAATCTTCGTTTTTTATTTCTATTGATGCTTCATCTTCATCATGCTCATCTTCAATGTTTCCAACGATTTCCTCAAGAATATCTTCCAAAGACAAAAGTCCTGAAACCTGGCCATATTCATCAATAACAATGACCATATGTCGCTTTTTCGATTGCATTTTTGTAAATAAAGTATTTATTCCATGAGTTTCTGGAACAAATTCTGCAACAGACATAAGCTCATGTAAATCTTTAACCTTAAGGTTATCAATATCCTTGTCGTAATACATTAAAATGTCTTTAATGTGCAAAATACCGATTATGTTATCTAACTCATCGATATATACAGGATATCTGCTCATATTGTTTTCGTTAATAAAGTTGATTGCTTCTCTAAGAGTGTAATCACCATTTATAGCGACAATATTTTTCCTGTGAGTCATAATATCTTTGGCATCTGTATCCGAAAACTCAAAAATATTTTGAATCATAGCTGCTTCCGAAGCTAAGATATTACCGTCCTCATGACCTTCATTTACAAGAGATATTACATCCTCTTCAGTGACGTTCTCTTGTTTAGAGCGCCTGTACAATATAATAATGATTGCCAATTCAATTAAGGCAATAATACATAAAACTATTAATAAATAGGGATTCGACCCGTCTTCCATAAAGACTCCTTTCAAGCTTTATCAGTTCCTCTAATATGATAACATACCTATATAAAAAAGACTAAACATTATGGCGTTTAGTCTTTAAAAATTTAGTGAATTATAAGATCAAGATTGTTCTTCTAAATCAACTTCTTTTGCAGCCTCTTCATCTTCCTTTGTTTCTTTAGCCACTTCGTCTAAATCAATATCTTCTAAATCAACATTAGATAAATCATTGCTTTTTTCGGCTTCTTCTGTAGGTTCTTCCCTATCATTTGCACTACCAATATAGAAATCACCATTTTGCATATCAAACAAATTCAATACTTCCATTCCAAAGACATCATGCATGTAGGAATAGATTTCTTTATTGTTGATTTCACGATTGTGCTTTCTTATAACATTCTTCTTAAGCTTAACTCTAATATCCTTAATCCATTCAGTTATTTCTTCAGCCTCAGAAGAATTAGTTCTAAGCTTATCATAACAATAATCCATTGATGCCAACATAAGTTGTTTGTTAACATCCTCTATTTGTTTTGGTAATTCCAAAAGCTCATCTTCATTAGTAGCAATTCGTTCTTTACATTCCTCAAGAAGTCTTTTATCATCGTCTAATTTCTTGGAAATCAAATCTGAAGTACTTTCCATATTAGACATGACTGAGGCCATAAGATTTTCCTTAACCTTCTTAAGGTCCTTAAGTTCTTGCTTAATTTCTGCTTCTCGCTTAATTAGCTCATTTTCTTTAGCTTCAAGCTCCTTGACAGAATCAGGCTTTCCACCTAAAGCAAAAAGTCTGTGCCATTTTTGATCCAAAATAAGAACTGGCACTTTAATATTTGCAATTGCAGAAGAAAAATCTTTTTCAGCCATAAAGTCACCTACTTTTTATGCTGTGTAATGTTGTATGAAAGCTGCATCAAACTATCTGAAAGATGTACGTTTTCAATGACAACATCTGGTATATCATCCAAATCAACGTGAGCAAAATTCCAGATGGCATGAACGCCAAGAGAAACTAATTTAAGCGCAGTACTCTTTGCATTCTGCTTAGGAAGTGTAAGCGCTGCAATCTCAACATTATTATTTTTCACAAATTCTGGTAATTCTTCCAGCATCTGCACTGGTAAATCTCTTACCATTTTGCCTTTAAGCTCAGGATTTACATCAAAAAGTCCTATGATTTTAAATCCTACACGCTCAAACTTAACGTAACCTGCTATGGCCTGACCAAGATTACCTGCACCTATAACAATTACATTATGAGTATCATTAACGCCCAAGATATTTCCGATTTCATCATGGAGATACGCAACGTTATACCCATAGCCTTGCTGACCGAAGCCGCCAAAATTGTTAAGGTCCTGTCTAATCTGTGATGCGGTCACATGCATGCGTTTACTTAAATCATTTGATGAAATTCTTTCAACACCATCATCTAAAAGCTCACCTAAATATCTGTAATATCTTGGAAGTCTTCTGATAACTGCCTGTGATATCTGTTTATCCAAATCTAACGCCTCCTCATTGCACTGTACTTTAATTATAAAATTCAGATAAAACTATGTCAAGATTTTAACAAGCACATTAATCAGTCCATATTTAATTCTTCCCATTTTTCATACAAGGATTCAAGCTTTTTATCAATATCTGCCTGCTTAGCTGAAAGCTCATTTAGCTTAGCAGAATTAGTCATATTTTCAGGTTTTACAAATTCTTCTTCAATGCCAGCTTTTTGTGCTTCAAGCTTCTCAATTTCATCTTCTATTTTATTTATTTGATTTTGAAGTTTTCTTTTTTCTGCTTCTATTCTTTTTTGTTCTTTGTAATCTAATTTTGATGCTGTTTCAGTTGTTGATACACCAGATTCTTTAACATCATTAGTATTTCCAAACAATTGCTCTTTTTTAGCAATGTAATCATCATAGTTTCCAAGATATTTAGTAAATGTTCCATTTGAAAGCTCTAAAATAATATTAGCTGTTCTATTTACAAAATATCTATCATGACTTACATATAAAAGCGTTCCATCATATTCGTTCAAAGCATCTTCTAGCTTCTCTTTTGAGTCCATATCCAAGTGGTTAGTTGGCTCATCAAGGATTAAGAAGTTAGACTTTGAAAGCATCAGTTTAGCCAAAGATACTCTACCACGCTCACCACCTGATAGTTCGCTGATTCTCTTGAAAACATCATCCTCAGTAAACATAAAGGCAGCCAAAGTATTTCTAACCTTTGTTTCAGTTAAAAATGGATAAGCGTCATGCAACTCGTCAAAAATAGTGTTAGATTCTGTTAAGCCCTGCTGTTCCTGGTCGTAGTAACCTACGGTAACATTGGCTCCAAATTTAATTTCTCCGGTCTCAAAGGAAGTTAATCCGTTTATGCACTTTAGGATGGTAGTTTTACCTGTACCATTATCGCCTAAAATAGCAATTCTATCCCCTTTATGAACTTCAAAGGATAAATCTGTGAAGATGTTTTTATCATCATATGATTTAGTAACATGTGAGAAATCTAAAACATCCTTACCACTTTCTTTTTCAATTTCAAGTGTAAGGCGCATTCCTGCAGAATCCTTATCTGGAGCATCCATAATCTCCATCTTATCTAAAAGCTTTTTACGACTCTCAGCACGCTTAATAGATTTTTCTCTATTAAAAGACTGAAGCTTATCAATAACCGCCTTCTGATGTTCTATTTCTTTTTGCTGTTTTTCGTAAGATCTTTCGTATGTAAGCTGATAAACTGCCTTTTGCTCAACATAGGCACTATAATTTCCGTTATATACGTTAGTTTTTCCATAAGATAAATCAACCACGTGATCAACTATCTTATCAAGGAAATATCTATCATGGGCAACTATAATAACAGAACCTTTATAAGATGATAAATACCCCTCAAGCCATACTATAGAATTAAGATCCAAATGGTTTATAGGCTCATCTAACAAAAGTAAATCTGGAGATGATGCTAAAAGTCTGCCTAGGCTGACACGAGTTTTTTGACCACCAGACAGCTCATTCATGCTCTTTTGTAAATCATCGCCTTCAAAGCCAAGTCCCTTTAAAATACCAATAGCCTCAGAACGGAAGGTGTATCCCCCCTGCAAATCGAACTGATGCTGTAACTTATGATAATTATCCATAAAAGAAGCCATTTCAGATGAATCTACATCGCTCATAGCCTGCTCCATTTCAGATAATCGTTTTTCCATAGATAGAAGGTCTTCTCGTGCGTGTAGTACTGTATCAAGAATATTTGTCTTGAAGGTATCTTCTTGATACTGAGCTAAATATCCAAATGTAGCATCCTTTTTAAGAGTTACTTCACCTTCATCGGCAGGAAGTTCCCCTATTATTATCTTAAGTAAAGTAGATTTACCTGTACCATTGTTTCCAACTATGGCAACTTTGGAACCTTCATCTACTGTAAATGTGGCATCTCTTATGATATTGTCTTCGCCAAAAGATTTATAAATATGTGAAACATTAAGAAGCATATTTTTTACCTAAAAAATGCGCCTGACTTTTGCCAGGCGCAAAATGAATTCAAATTTTACTGTGCATCCTTAATAGAGAAGCTGATACGTCCCATCTTGTCCTTACCAAGGCATACAACCTTAACAGTATCTCCAAGTGTAAGTACATCTTCAACTCTATCAATTCTTTCCTTAGCAATCTTAGAAATGTGAACCATACCTTCTTTACCAGGTGCGAACTCGATAAATGCACCGAATTCCTTGATAGAAACTACCTTACCTGTTAAAATCTGGCCCTGCTCAAAATCAGTTGTAATGATTTCAATCATACGCTTTGCTTCAGCCATCTTTGCTGCATCTGTACCGCAGATAGAAACATTACCTTCATCAGTAATATCAATCTTAACATCACATCTAGCAATGATTTCGTTGATTGTCTTTCCGCGCTGTCCAACAACATCACCAATCTTCTCTGGGTCGATAGTAAGTTGAATAATCTTTGGAGCGTATTCGCCAACCTCTTTACGTGGCTCTGCAATAGCCTTGCTCATGCAATTATCCATGATGAATAATCTAGCTTCACGACATCTTGCAATAGCGCCTTCAACGATTGGACGTGTAAGACCGTGAATCTTAATATCCATCTGAATAGCTGTGATACCTTCCTTAGTACCTGTAACCTTGAAATCCATATCTCCAAAGAAATCTTCAAGACCCTGGATATCTGTAAGAAGTACAAAATCGTCGTCTGTATCGCCTGTAACAAGACCACAAGAGATACCAGCAACCATAGCCTTAATCGGAACACCAGCAGCCATAAGTGACATACATGATGCACATGTTGAAGCCATTGATGTAGAACCGTTTGATTCGAATGTCTCAGATACGGCACGAATAGCGTATGGGAACTCCTCTGGTGAAGGAAGTACAGGAAGAAGCGCACGCTCTGCTAATGCACCGTGACCAATTTCACGACGTCCTGGTCCACGTGATGGCTTTGTCTCACCTACAGAATATGCAGGGAAGTTGTAGTGATGCATGTATCTCTTCTCTGTAACGAATGGATCAAGTCCATCAATCTTCTGAGCCTCTGAAAGAGGTGCAAGAGTTACAACATCGCAAATCTGTGTTTGTCCACGTGTAAACATTGAAGAACCGTGAACACGAGGAACGATATCTACCTCAGCTGCAAGTGGACGAATCTGTGTGATTTCACGACCATCTGGACGCTTGTGATCCTTAAGAATCATCTTACGAACAGTCTTCTTTTCGTATTGATAAATAGCTTCGCCTAAAACAGCAAGCCATTCTTCATTATCTGCAAATGCTTCCTCAAGACGCTCTGTAATCTGACGGATGTTCTCCTCACGAACCTGCTTCTCATCTGTGAATACAGCTTCTTCCATCTCTGCTGGAGGAACGATTTCCTTCATCTTTGCAAAGAGCTCTTCTGGAATAGCGCATGATGTATACTCATGCTTTGGCTTACCACATTCCTTAACCATCTCATCGATAAATGCGATAACTTTCTGGTTAACATCGTGGCACTTATAAATAGCCTCAATCATCTTATCCTCAGGGATGATGTTAGCACCAGCTTCAATCATGATAACCTTTTCACGTGTAGAAGCTACAGTAAGCTTAAGGTCGCCCTTATCCCACTGCTCCTGAGAAGGGTTAACGATAAATTCTCCATCAATCATACCCATCTGTGTCATAGCACATGGGCCATCGAATGGGATATCTGAAATACATGTAGAAATTGCAGCACCAAGCATAGCAACAAGCTCTGGTCTGCACTGTGGATCTACCGACATAACCATGTTGTTAAGTGTAACATCGTTACGATAATCCTTTGGGAAAAGTGGACGCATTGGTCTGTCGATAACACGTGCTGTAAGAACTGAGTTCTCAGAAGCCTTTCCCTCTCTCTTGTTAAAGCCTCCTGGAATCTTTCCTACTGCATATGTCTTTTCTTCAAATTCAACTGAAAGTGGAAAGAAATCAATACCATCACGAGGCTTGTCAGATGCTGTAGCAGTAGATAATACTGTTGTCTCACCATACTGAATAAATGCTGCGCCATTAGCCTGTGCAGCGACTCTGCCGATATCAACACGAAGTGTTCTACCAGCCAAATCCATTGTAAATGTCTTCATGGTTTTCTCCTTAATAATTTATTATTTAAGCATCAACCCGAAACTACTGAAAATGAAGCGAGAAAAACAAACTACCATATTTTCGCTCCTAATTCAGTGGCTTCGGATTTTGCTTTTAATCAAAGTTCAATAAGAAAATGAGCGGAGTAATTGTACTCCGCTCTTATAGATTACTTTCTTAAGCCAAGACGCTCAATGATTGAACGATATCTCTCAATGTCTGTGTTCTTAAGGTAAGCAAGAAGGTTTCTTCTCTTACCAACCATCTTCATCATACCGCGACGTGAGTGGTGATCACCTGGGTTAGCCTTAAGGTGCTCTGTAAGCTCAGCGATACGTGCTGAAAGAACTGCGATCTGAACCTCTGGAGAACCTGTGTCACCAGCTGTTCTAGCGTACTCATTGATAATTGCCTGTTTCTTTTCTTTTGTAATCATTTGAATTACCTCCTATAAAATATGTATGCCGTAACTAAGGTGAAGGTCGGAGTGTCCAAAACCTGAGTTACAGTAAAATTAGTACCGATATATAATATCACAGCGTGCAAAATATGTAAACTACATAAAATTTAAACTGTCATTTAACGGCTATCAAATCCTCTATAGCATACTCGCTAACATTTTTAAGCTTGCCCTCATTTACATATATCGTAGAAAAATCATAATTAAGGGCAAAATAAACATTTCCAGTAGATTCATCAACGTTTCCTAAGGAAATTAACGTTGTGTTGCCGTTAGCATCATTTATTGCATATTCCAAAGAATCCTGGCTAAGACCGTAGTCCTCTGGCTTGTCTGTAACAATTGAATCTACAAACTTAATGTCAGTAAGATAATTTAAAACCTTATCAATTCTAGTAGAATTAATATTAAGTGTGATATCGTCAATATAAACCCAACCCTCATCTTTTCTTTCAAAATTCAAAAGAATGCCATGAGAATCTGTCATTTTGAAGCTATATACCTCTTCTTTTGGTATGAGAAGTATGTTTTCGCCTTTATCATTTTTCTCACTTTCAGAATCAAGAAAATCAACATGACTACCCTCTTCCTTTGAAATAAAAGGAAATAAACCGCCAGAAGATTCATTATCTGAAGGCTTTTGAACTAAGGCAAATACTAAAAGCAAAACAAGTAAAACAACAGCCACAATTATTAATATGATTTTACTATATTTGGAATTTATTATATTTTTCATAACCCCTCGTTATATTATCTATAAATAATATCTTCTCTACCAGGACCATTTGAAACCATTGTAATTGGGAAGCCGATTTCCTTCTCAATAAATTCAATGTAATTTCTACAGTTTTCTGGTAAGTCTTCGTACTTTTTAATTCCTCTGATATCGCATTTCCATCCTGGAAGTGTCTTAAGCACTGGCTTTGCCTTTTCAAGCTTAGATGTAACAGGGAAGTCTGTTGTAACCTCACCATCGATTTCATAACCGATGCACACTGGAATCTCATCAAGATAACCAAGTACATCAACTACTGTAAACGCTACATCTGTTGTACCCTGCATTCTACAACCGTACTTAGAAGCAACGCAGTCAAACCATCCCATACGACGTGGACGACCTGTTGTAGCACCGAACTCACCACCGTCACCACCGCGACGTCTAAGCTCATCTGCTTCATCTCCGAAGATTTCAGAAACAAATGCACCTGCTCCAACTGCTGATGAGTATGCCTTACATACTGTAACAACCTGCTTTAGCTCCTGTGCTGGGATACCAGCTCCAATACATCCGTATGGTGCAAGCGTTGATGAAGATGTAACCATAGGATAAATTCCGTGATCTGGGTCCTTAAGAGTTCCAAGCTGACCCTCAAGAAGGATTGTCTTGTTTTCTTTGATTGCTTTCCATAGGTATGCTGATGTATCACATACATAAGGTGCAATCATATCTCTATATTCGTGAAGTGTATTAAGTAATTCTTCTGGTGTAAGAAGTGGCTTGTGATATAAATGCTCAAGAAGAACATTCTTCTGATCACATGTGCGAACTACCTTTTCCTTAAGGAGCTCATCATCAAAAAGTTCCTGAACCTGATAACCAATTTTAGCATACTTATCAGAGTAAAATGGTGCAATACCACTCTTTGTTGAACCAAATGAAGCTTTACCTAAACGTTCTTCCTCATATTGATCAAAAAGGATATGATATGGCATAACAATCTGAGCTCTATCAGACACAAGTATGTGTGGAGCTGGAACCCCTTTCTCCTCTATAGATTTAATCTCGTTAATGAGAACAGGGATGTTAAGTGCAACACCGTTTCCAATAATACTTGTTGTATGATTATAAAAAACTCCTGAAGGTAATGTGTGAAGTGCGAATTTACCATAGTTGTTTACGATAGTGTGTCCTGCATTAGCACCTCCTTGAAATCGTACTATGATGTCTGCGTCAGCTGCCATCATGTCAGTAATCTTACCTTTGCCTTCGTCGCCCCAATTAGCGCCTACAACTGCTTTAACCATAACAATCCTCCTAAAAACAATATTTAATTTATATCAATCAATTTCTTAGTCACTGTACAAGCTAAAGCGCCTGGTCCAATGTGACATGAAACTGAAAGTGATAACGGATCAATCCAGATTTCTTTACCTGGGAACTCTGCTAAAAGCTCTTCTCTGAACTTTTCTGCTGCTTCCTGGTTCTGTGTATGTGCGATTGAGATGATCACATCATCCAGATTATCTGTATGAAGAACATTTTGCATATCCTTCTTTAAAGCATCTATCATAATAGATTTTGCCTGCTTCATTGTGCGGGCCATTGCATATTTATCTAGCTTTTCTCCGTAGATTGAAAGAACTGGCTTAATCTTAAGTAGTGAGCCGATAGCTGCAACTGCAGGTGTAAGACGACCACCCTTCTTAAGATATTCAAGTGTATCAACTGTAATGTAGATAGTTGATGCTGCCTTGATTTCCATTAAAGCATCACGGATTTCCTCTGCTGTCTTTCCCATATCAGCAAGCTTTTTAGCCTCTAAGGCTGAAAGCTTCTGGGTAACAGAAATACGCTGGTTGTCTACAACTACAACCTTGCCATCATAGTCCTCTGAAAGCATCTGTGCTGTAGCACACGATGAAGAAAGGCCTGAAGACATAGGAATGTATACAACCTGATCGTAGTCCTCTAAAAGCTTATCCCATAAATCTATAAGATTACCTGTGATTGGCATTGAAGTAGTGATTTCTCCACCCTGAGTAAGCTTTTCATAAAACTGCTCCTGAGTTAAATCGATATCCTCGTAATATAATTGTTCGTTAATATAAAATGGCATTGGAATAACATAGACGCCAAGCTCCTTAGCTTCTGCCTGTGTAATGCCACTGTTACTATCTGTAAGTATAGCTACTTTGCTCATATATCACCTCTAATTAAAATAAAAAACACCGCTGATTATTTTAACATAATCAGCGGTGAAAAGGAACCTTAATTAATGAAAATTAGTACATTCCACCCATGCCTGCACCAGCGGCTGCAGCAGCTGCGGCATCAGCAGCAGGGTCTTTAATGTCAGCAACAACTGACTCTGTTGTAAGAAGTGTAGATGCAACAGATGCAGCGTTCTGAAGAGCTGTACGTGTAACCTTTACAGGATCTACGATACCAGACTTAACCATCTCAACATACTTCTCGTTGTACGCATCAAAACCAACGCTATCCTCAGACTCACGAACCTTGTTAATGATTACAGAGCCTTCAAGACCAGCATTTGCAGCGATGTAGAAAAGTGGAGCCTCAAGAGCCTTAACGATTACGTTAGCACCTGTCTTCTCATCACCTGTAAGTGAATCAGCAAGCTCAGCAACCTTCTTCTGAACGTGGATGTAAGCGCTTCCACCACCTGCGATGATACCTTCCTCAACAGCTGCACGAGTAGCGTTAAGAGCATCCTCCATACGAAGCTTAGCTTCCTTCATTTCTGTTTCTGTAGCAGCACCTACGCGGATAACTGCAACACCACCTGCAAGCTTAGCAAGTCTTTCCTGAAGCTTTTCCTTATCAAACTCAGATGTTGTCTCTTCAATCTGACCACGAATCTGTGAAACACGAGCCTCGATAGCTGCCTTATCGCCCATACCATCAACGATAACTGTGTTTTCCTTGTTGACCTTAACGCTCTTTGCACGTCCAAGCTGCTCAAGTGTAGTATCCTTAAGCTCAAGACCTACCTCTTCAGAGATTACCTGACCACCTGTAAGGATTGCGATATCCTGAAGCATTTCCTTACGTCTGTCGCCATATCCTGGAGCCTTAACTGCAACTACGTTGAATGTACCACGAAGCTTGTTAAGGATAAGTGTTGTAAGAGCCTCGCCCTCGATATCCTCAGCGATAATAAGAAGTCTAGCACCAGACTGAACAATCTGCTCTAATATTGGAAGAATCTCCTGGATGTTAGAAATCTTCTTGTCTGTAATAAGAATATATGGATCATCAAGGTTAGCTTCCATCTTATCCATGTCTGTGCACATGTAAGCTGAAATATAACCTCTGTCAAACTGCATACCTTCAACAAGGTCAAGCTCTGTCTGCATTGTCTTAGATTCTTCGATTGTGATAACACCATCGTTAGAAACCTTCTCCATAGCGTCAGCAACCATCTGACCTACTTCGTCATCACCAGCAGAAATAGCTGCAACTCTTGCAATCTGCTCTTTGCCATCTACAGCCTTAGACATGCCAACGATTGCTTCTGTAGCACACTCTACAGCCTTCTTCATACCCTTTCTAAGAACGATTGGGTTAGCACCAGCAGCAAGGTTCTTCATACCTTCCTTAACCATTGCCTGAGCAAGTACTGTAGCTGTTGTAGTACCATCACCAGCAACATCATTTGTCTTTGTAGCTACTTCCTTAACAAGCTGAGCACCCATGTTCTCGAATGGATCATCAAGCTCAACATCCTTTGCAATAGTAACACCATCGTTTGTGATAAGTGGAGCACCGTAAGACTTTGCAAGAACTACGTTACGTCCCTTAGGTCCGATTGTTACTCTAACTGTATTTGCTAATTTATCAACACCAGCTTCAAGAGCCTGTCTAGCTTCTGCGCCATACTTAATTTCTTTTGCCATGATTTTTTCCTCACTTTCAATTATTAGGATTCAAGATTAATCAAAAATTATTCTACTACTGCAAGAATATCATTCTGACGAACAATGATATATTCTTCGCCTTCAAGCTTTACTTCTGTACCAGCATATTTAGAATAAATAACCTTCTGGCCTTCTTTTACCTGCATTGTGATTTCTTTACCATCTACAACCCCGCCAGGACCAACTGCGATTACCATAGCTTCCTGTGGTTTCTCCTGTGCAGCTGAAGCTAAAATAATACCAGACTTTGTAGTCTCTTCTGCTTCACACTGTTTTAATACAACTCTGTCAGTTAATGGAACTAATTTCATTTTATATTACCTCCTAAATTATATTATCAATTTTATTTATTAGCACTCACTATCATCGAGTGCTAACTACATGATGTATAATAGGATTCTACGGGAATAGTTGCAAGTAAAAATCTTGCAGCTATTTCTATAGAATCCTATCAAATACTCTCGTTTTCTCTTTATTTCTCTTTTTTTCTCATTATTAGACTTTTTGGCAGTATTGAAAGCACGGAATTCTTAAGACTATCTCCGCCTGCAGACACCAGCTTCATGAATACATCCATTACAAGTGCCTGCTTATCAGGCTCAAGGGTTTGAATTTCCTTTGTGATAGCCGCAACAGATTTAACCTTGCTAGATGTAATCTGGGAAAGCTTTGTGGCGCCAGATGATTCCAAGGATGAGAAAAATATATCTCCAAATGCTGCCCTTGTTTCATAATCAACTGAAAGGGCCCAATTTGTAATAATTTCATCAATCACTTCAGAAGATGAAGCCACCTTGTCTCTGTATTCAAAACCGCTTTTTGTAACAAGCCATGACATAGGGTCATGCTGATTTATTCCCTTTGAATCACTTCCAACAACCAAGGTCTTTGATTTGGTATAAAGTAGTAAACCAATCATGGATTCCTCAGGAATAAATTTATGTACCTTTTTTACATTATGCTTATATTCCGGCCTTTTAAGAAGCTCAGGAATAAAGCCTGGGCCGTCAAAATTATAAACATCGATAATGCTATCCTTTATATGTGGCTTTGAAAAAGCACTGCCATAAACGGCAAAATTACCGCCCTTTGAATGACCGCCTATTCTAATAGGCTTCATAGTTCTGGCCAGATTAGTGTTAAGATATTCCACTGCTTTAAGCTGACCTCCGGTGCCCTCAGAAAAGCACATGTTAAAGTCTTCCTTCCAGCCAACTAATGTGTCGTCTGTACCTCTAAAGGCAACAAAAATAGTGCCATCTGGCAAATAAAAGGTACAAACAGAAAACTGACTTTGATTATCTGAATCAACTTCATTAGTAAAACCACAAAGCTTGGTACCGCCAAATCGACCTGAATGAACCATTTCTTTAAGTAAAAATGGCGCAAGTCTGGTCAATGTTTTTTTATTAATAAACTCTTCATCAGAGTACTTTTCAAATAATTTTGTTGTCACATCTTCTATGGAAATCTTTTCCTTTAATCCTGGACCAGGCACTAAACCATCAAAAGGTGAATACACCAGTTCACAAAGAACCAGTGCATCCACCTCGTTAAATGGTGCTATATCAAAGGGGACATCCCCTCTCCATTTTAAGTAATCAACAATGTTAGCCATATAATTTATTCCTCAAATAAATCATCGGAGCCCTCAGCTGGAGCCTTTACCTCTTCCTCTTTAAACTCAACTGCTGGTTCATCCTCGAAGATTGAATCATCTGTATTTTTGCCAGCAAACACTGGAGATTCCTCCATATTTCGCTTGTAAATTCTATTTGAATCCTTCTTGTGGTCATTTAGACCTATAACCATAAGTAAAAGTGAGAATAATGAAAATGCTCCAACAACAATCAAATATATGAACGAAATCATATCTCCTGCAAATATCTTTGTTGGTGTAAGTAAAATGTAAATGCTACCAGCGATTGTAGCAATTCCAAGAAGCAGGCTTAAGAACCATGAACCTCTTTGAATATGGAAAAGTGCAAATGACTGCTGAAGCATAACTGCACCAAAAACTACGCCTATAAGGCAAACTAATGCATCGATAAATGTAGAAACAACATCAGCATTTATGATGAATACAGCTCCAATAATTACAAGAATAACCCCCATTGTAAAGCCATAGCTGGTAATTCGGATATATTCATGATTAAAGAAGTATTTAATCATGTAATACATACCAAAGCAAATAAATAAAATACCAAGACCTAAAATTGAAAATGAATATACCATCTTTGCTATAAAAGCTGCATCAAAAACTATAAGACAGATACCAACAGCTAAAAAAGCAAGCGCTCCTATTATATTGGCTACAAGTCCTGCCTTAGAATCCTTAATTTCCTCTTTGTTTGAAGCCATAATCTCCTCCTTGATAATTCTAGCTAAAAATAATTACGATTAGATTGATAAGACAATGGGCGATGATGCATAAAGACAATCGCTTCGTCTTAACATACATAACCCCTAATCCAATGCCTACAACCAAAGCATATATAAATTGTACTATATTATTGTGTAGAATTCCAAAAAAAATAGATGAAAATAGAACTGAGGGAATTAATCCATACCAAAGATATAGCTGTCCAGTAATAACTCCTCTAAGTAAAAGCTCCTCTAAAATAGGTATAACTAAGCAGTTACATAATAGCTTTATAATTATATTGCCGTCAGATAAGGTGTTTTCTGCACGTTTAAACCCATCTGAAACCTGAGCTATGCCAATCTGGGTAAGAAGCACATTAAGTGCTATTCCAAGGCAGACTACGCCGATAACCCAAAGACAATAATTAAATAGCTGTTTTTTATTGGTAAGCTTTTCAGGAATAAGCTTTGGAACAGATTGATAGATTATAAACATCGGTATAATGCAAACAATGCCTGCTATAAGCAGACATGTAAGCTTGCCGAATTTATCTCCTATCATATCAATTAAAAGAGCAACTCCTAACTGATAGACGATAAAATAAACCAGCAATGGATATATAATTTGTACAATGCGATTTGTTCTAATTTGCTTCAATGTAATCTAGTACCTCGCCTGGATAATCTAGGATTACAGATGCTCCTGCATCCTCTAAATCCCATCGGCTGCCAAAGCCCCAGGTAATTCCAATACAGGAAATACCTGATTGCTTAGCGCCTTCTACATCATATTTAGTATCACCAATAAGAACTGTCTCTTCACGCTTATGCCATGGAGCTCTTTCAAAACAAAGCTCGATAACCTGTGTTTTAGTATCGATTTTGGCATCAAGAGTCGCCCCACAAATATCTGTGAAATAATGGTCGATTCCAAGCTTTTTAAGTAGCTTTCTTGCAGTAGGCTCAGGCTTAGAAGTGCAAACGAAAAGACAGTAGCCTCGCTTAACTAAATCTGCAAGGATTTCTTCTATGCCTGCATAAACCTTTGCATTAAACATTCCATTTTCATCATCGTAAAACTTTCTGTAGGTTGCAACAGCATCATGAAAGTCTTCATCCTTAATATGTAAAATATTAGGGAAGGAATATGTAAATGGTGGTCCTACGCATTTGCGAAGTGTTGCATAATCTGGAATATCATATCCATATTTTGTAAGTGCAATTTTAAGTCCTTCAATGATTCCAGGTGCAGAATCAACTAGTGTTCCATCTAAATCAAAATAAACATTCTTTATCATTTCTTAACGCCCTTTGTATCTCGTGATGCCACATGTAATCTGCCAATCGCTACAGTTTTGTCCTTAACCTTAACGTCGATGTTTTCGCCTTCTTCAAGAACATAAATGTCAGTAAGCTCGTCACCCTTGGCAAGCTTCATTCCACGAACACCCACAGCGGTCTTTTTCTTTTCAGGAACTGTATCTCCATCGATACGAAGGAACATATCCTTCTTTGACTGCATAACTACACTATTTCCAGGATTAAGAACCTTTACACAGATAACTTCATCCTTATCAGCAAGCTTTGTAGCAGCAATAACCTTTCTTGAAACCTCAAATTCAGAACCATCAACAACCTTAATCATTGCAGTTTTAGTACCAAATAACAGCTTCTTAGAAACAATCTTTTCCATTGAGTCTGCAAAAATCAGATTCTCTTTAGTAAGGTCAAGCTTAGAACCCTTTTCTGCAGTATCAATAGGCTGACCCTTATCTCTAAATTTACCAAATGGAAGGCTTAGAACCTTAATAGTGTGCATTTCACCGCTTCCTGTAAACATACACAGCTTATCAGTATTCTTACAAAGAACAATCTTTTTAGATTCTGCCTCTGCTGCTTCTTTGTTGCGCTCGAAGGTTGGCATGTCAACTACTCTTGCGTATGCAAATCTGTCGATAAGAACTGCTACATCGATAACCTCAATTGGCTTTTCTTCAACAACAGCTTCCTCAACATTATCAATAACTGTATGTCTTTCAGTTGCATATTCCTTTTTGATAGCCTGAAGGTCTTTAATGATAACCTTTGCCATCTCTCCACGACTTTCAAGGATTTTGGTATAGTCTGCGATTTTTTGCATAGTTTCAGCATACTCGCCTCTAAGTGCTTCAATCTCTAAACCAATTAATCTGTGAAGACGCATATCAAGAATGGCCTGTGCCTGACGCTCTGTAAACTTAAGTAAAGCTGCATCCTTTCTAGACTGCTCTGACTTAAATTTGATACCTTCTGTGATACCTTCAACAAGACAAGCCTTAGCCTGCTTAACATCCTTAGAACCACGAAGAATTTCGATAATCAAATCGATAACATCACAGGCTTTAATTAAACCTTCCTGGATTTCCTTCTTTTCGCGCTCCTTACCAAGAAGATGAGTATACTTTCTTGTGCAAAGCTCATACTGGAAGTTAACATGATGTCTGATGATTGGAACAATACCAAGTGTTTCTGGCTTGCCGTCTGCAACAGCAAGCATATTAACACCAAATGTATCCTCTAAACGAGTCTTTTTGTATAGAAGATTAAGGACATTGTTTGCATCAGCTCCCTTACGAAGCTCGATAATAATACGCATTCCGTCCTTAGATGACTGGTTTGAAATATCTGTAATATCGTTAGTCTTCTTTGTCTCAACAAGTGAGTAAACGTCATTTAAGAACTTTCCGATATTGGCACCAATCATAGTGTAAGGAATTTCTGTAATAACAATCTGTTCCTTACCACCCTTAATCTTTTCGATTTCAGCCTTACCACGGATTTTGATTTTACCAACACCTGTAGAATAAATCTCAAGCAAATCATCCTTATTTGTGATGATACCACCTGTTGGGAAATCAGGACCAGGAATAATCTTAAGCATCTGGGCAGTATTGATGTCAGGATCCTTCATGTAGGCTATAACGCCATCAATAACCTCTCCAAGATTGTGCTGAGGGATAGATGTAACCATACCTACAGCAATACCATCAGAACCATTAATTAAGATATTTGGAACACGAACAGGAAGTACCTCTGGCTCCTTTTCTGTTTCGTCATAGTTAGGGACGAAATCAACAACATTCTTATCAAGGTCACCAAGATAAACCTCCTGTGCCACCTTGGCAAGACGAGCCTCAGTGTAACGCATAGCAGCGGCTCCATCACCTTCGATTGAACCAAAGTTACCATGACCATCCACTAAAGGAAGGCTCTTCTTAAAATCCTGGCTCATAACTACAAGTGCTTCGTAAATAGAGCTATCACCATGTGGATGATATTTACCCATGGTATCACCCACGATACGAGCACTCTTCTTGTATGGCTTATTATAATCAACCTTTAACTCGTACATATCGTAAAGTGTACGACGCTGTACCGGCTTAAGACCATCTCTAACATCAGGTACTGCACGAGCAAGGATAACTGACATAGAATAATCTATGAAGGATTTCTGCATTATCTCAGAATATTCTGTTCTTATAATTTCACTAGGCATCTATTTCAGCCTCCTTTGCATGCTTATAAATAAAGTCTTTACGAGGAGCAACATCACTACCCATAAGAAGCTCTGTTACCTCTGAAGCCATAAGGGCATCCTCGATTTCAACTAATTTAAGCTTTCTTCTTTCTGGATCAAGAGTTGTTTCCCAAAGCTGATCCTTATCCATCTCACCAAGACCTTTGTATCGTTGAAGTGTGAAGGATTTTCCATTCATTTTTCTTCTATATTTTTCAAGAGCTACATCGTCATATAGATATTCCTCCTCACCCTTTGCAGGAATAGCTTTATAAAGAGGAGGCATAGCAATATAAACATGTCCTTCCTTAATAAGCTCAGGCATGAATCTATAGAAGAATGTTAAAAGCAATGTACAGATGTGAGCACCATCCACATCGGCATCGGCCATGATTACGATTTTGTCATAGCGAAGCTTTGAAATATCAAAATCATTTCCGTAGCCTTCTGAAAAGCCACATCCGAATGCATTAATAAGTGTTTTAATTTCTGCGTTTGCAAGAACCTTGTCCATTGAAGCCTTTTCAACGTTAAGAATCTTACCACGGATAGGCATGATTGCCTGATACATACGGTTTCTAGCCATTTTTGCAGAACCGCCAGCGGAATCTCCCTCTACTATGAATATTTCACATTTGCTTGAATCTCTAGATTCGCAGTTAGCAAGCTTACCATTTTGATCAAATGAGAACTTCTGCTTTGTAAGAAGATTTGTTTTAGCTTTTTCTTCTGATTTACGAATCTTTGCAGATTTTTCTGCGCAGGAAATAATAGCCTTGAGTGTTTCAAGGTTTCTATCGAAGTAAAGAATAAACTCATCCTGACAAACCTTCTGAGTAGCCTTTGATGCATCTGGGTTATCAAGCTTTGTCTTAGTCTGTCCTTCAAAACGAGGATCAGGATGCTTGATGCTGACAATAGCTGTAATACCGTTTCTTACATCGGCACCTGTGAAGTTAGCGTCCTTGTCCTTAAGGATACCAAGCTCTCTGGCATAATTGTTAATGACTGTAGTAAGAACAGTCTTGAAACCAGTAATATGAGTACCACCCTCTGAGTTGTATATATTATTACAGAAACCAAGGATGTTTTCTTTAAATTCGTTGCAATATTGGAATGCTACCTCAACCTCAATTCCATCAGCGCTTCCATTGAAATAAATAACATCATGAAGCGCTTCTGCAGTCTTATTGATTTCCTTAACAAAGCCTTTGATACCATCTGGCTCGTGGAAGGTCTCATAATCTGGCTCTTCCTGACGTAAATCTGCATAATAAATAGTGAGGCCTGGATTAAGATATGCTGTCTCATGAAGACGGCTCTTAATATCGTCCTCCTTAAAATATGTCTTTTCAAAGATTTCTGGATCTGGTAAGAAGTTAATCTTTGTACCATGCTTTGTTGTCTTTGAAATCTTTGGAAGAAGTCCATCTACCAGCTTCTCAACTGGAACACCTCTTTCATATCGATCGTGATGAACGTAACCGTCACGTGAAATATCAACTGTCATGTATGTACTAAGTGCATTAACAACAGATGAACCTACACCGTGAAGACCACCACTTGTTTTATATACACTGTCATCAAACTTACCACCAGCGTGAAGTGTAGAAAAAACAAGACGTGCAGCAGGAACTCCCTTTGCATGTAAACCAACAGGAATACCACGTCCATTATCTTCTACTGTACAGCTGCCATCCTTTTCTAGTGTGACATAAATTGTATCGCATTCGCCGGCTAAATGTTCATCAACAGAGTTATCTACGATTTCGTATATAAGATGATTCAAACCCTTCCTAGATGTGGAACCAATATACATACCTGGACGTTTTCTAACGGCCTCAAGCCCCTCTAAAACGGATATGCTACTTTCATCATAAGTAACCTTTTTTGCCATAAACTTACTCTCTTTCAAATTTTTTATAAAAAACAGCTAAAGGCGTCTGGAAAAACCAGGCGCCAATAAAAAGCTTTAGTGTTTTCCTGTAGAACCAAATCCACCAGCTCCTCTGACTGTATCAGAAAGCTCTGAAACCTCGTTAAAGCTAACAGATAAAAATGGAACTACCACAAGCTGAGCAATTTTCTCAGCAGGTGTCACAACTCTTTGAACCTCTCCATCATTATGAAGAGCTACTTTTATTTCTCCCCTGTAGTCTGCATCTACAACACCTACACAGTTGGCAGGTCTAAGTCCTTCCTTTGCTGAAAGACCACTTCTTGCAAAAATGCCTCCGAAATATCCCTCTGGGATTTCCATTGCAAGACCAGTTCCAATCATTTTGGTCTCGTGAGGCTCTATAGTAACATCCTCTGTAACATCTGCAAACAAATCATACCCTGCAGCAAATGCTGAGCCTCTATCTGGAAGCTTAGCAGAGTCTGTTAAACGCTTAATATTAATTTCCATTATTTAATTCTCCCTATATATTAATCACATGCAAGCACAATCTGGCCTAACTTAAGTGTCTGAGGTACATCAATAACTCGCTGATTAATGCTGCCTCTCCATTTTGCCTGCAAATCTATCTTATCAATTTCAAATTCTCCGTCAACTAAAACATCCAAATAATTTATTATTTCTAGTTCTTTGACTTGCTCAAAAGTAAAGCCTGTGTAGAGCCAGACGGTCTTCCCGGGAAACCTCTCCCTAATCTCCCGGGCAAGCTCCGTCACTTCCTGTCTATTGCCAGGAAACAGTGGGTCACCACCACTAAATGTTATACCTGATATATAGTCGCGAGATAATGACTCGTACAACTCTTCCTTTGCTGCATCGTCGAATTTGATGCCACCGTCAGGATCCCAAGTCTGAGGATTCTGACATTCCTTACAATGATGATCGCAGCCTGATACCCAAAGTACTACGCGCAAGCCATCACCATTGAGCATATCGTCTTTCGTAATATTATGGTAATTCATTATGTCTATTCTCTCCCTAGTCCGCAATTTATTACGTTAGCTTGTTAACTATAAATTGCTCTTCTATATTTACATTGATTTGCGGTCGGCGATTTCGGCCATTTTGGCTTCGTTTAGACGGGTGTCGCCCTTTACACGTGAATAAGATAAATATCCATTCATGCGGTCAATCTTTGTAAGATTCTTGCTGCCGCATACTGGACAAACATCCATTTCAAGCTCTTCATGTCCGCAATCGTCACAGTATGAAAGCGAAAGGTTAACGCCTTCATAAAATCCCTTATCCATGGCACGACGAACTAAAGTCTTAACAGCTTCGCGGTTGTAGTTGATTGGATAACGAACATATTGGATTTTACCACCGTTTGAAAGCTCCCAGAAGCGTCCCTCTAAATCCTGCTTCTGGATTGGTGTAATATCCTCTGTAACATGGCAATGGAATGAATTAGATACATAAGGTCTATCCGATACATTCTCTACAAGGCCATACTTATTTCTAAACTGTTTAATCTGTAAACCGCAAAGATTTTCAGCTGGTGTACCGTAGATAGCATAAAGATTGCCATCCTCTTCCTTAAACTGATTAACCTTTTCGTTTATATGCTTAAGAACCTCCAGCGCGAATTCTCCATCTTCAACTAAAGATTTGCCATTGTATAGCTCCTGAAGCTCATTAAATGCAGTAATTCCAAAGGAAGCTGTAGCTGCCTTAAGAAGTGGCTTAATCTTATCGTGGAAACCAAGATGACCACCATAGAAGCCGCCCTCGCAATATGCAAGTGGGTTTGTAGATGCACGCATCTCACCAAGGTATGCATAGGTACGAATGTGAAGCTTTCTAATCATCTCCAGATAGTAATCAAGCACCTCGTAGAAATCTCTTGATTCCTGACGAGCTTTTGCAAGAATCATTGGAAGATGAAGTGATACTGCACCAATATTGAAACGTCCAATAAATACAGGCTCATCATTTTCATCAGCTGGCTTCATGCCGCCTCTTTCATACCATGGCGAAAGGAAGGCACGACATCCCATTGGAGAAATAACCTTGCCGTATTTTTTGTACATGCTGGCAATATAGCCTTCTCCTGTAAGTGAAAGCCAATCAGGATACATAGTCTTTCTAGAGCAATCAATACCTGCTTCAAAAACATCCTCAAGCTCTTTTCCTGGACCATGAAGATTTTCATCATAAAGGAAAACAACCTTTGGGAAAAGAACTGGCTTTTTGAAGCCTGGCTTACCCTGTCCGATTGAACGAACCTTAAGGCATGCCTTAGATGCCATCTTTGCAAAAACGCTAGTTCCAAGTCCGATTGTAACTGTGATAAATGGATAATCACCACGGGAAGATGCAACTGTATTGAACTTGTATTCCCATCCCTGGAAGCCCTGTTCCATCTCACGCTGAACCTCAGCCATAGATACTTCTTCGGCCTTCTTCTCATCTATACCAAGTGATAAATATTTTTCGAGATATTTGTCGTATGATTTCTGAGCATATTTCTCAAGAATCTGATCTGCCTGTGGAATAGTGAAGCCACCGTACTGCTGGCTGGCAGCAGAAAGAACGATATCACCGATAACATCAAATGCTACATCAAGGCTCTTTGGCTCGTTGTAGAATATGTTACCCATTTCAAAGCCGCCCTCAAGTACAGATTTAACATCAAACAAGCAGCAGTTCATGGTATCACGTCTGGCGTTCATATCATGAATGTAAATATATCCATCACGGATAGCCTGAATTTCTTCTGTTGTAAGGAAAAACTTTTTATAAAGCTCACGGTTTAATTCGTTAAAAATAAGCGAGCGCTTTGTAGATACAAGAGCTGAATCTGTATTAGAATTCTCCTTATCACCGATGTACATGATATTCTGAGACTTCTTGTAAACATCATCAAGCATCTGGACGAAATCCTGCTTATAGTTACGATAGTCCCTATAAGATTTCGCAACAGCTGGATTAACACGCTCCAAAGCTCCTTCAACAATGTTGTGCATTTGTGCAATTTCAATTTTCTCAAGGCCAAGTTCCTCTACCCTTTCCTCAACAAATTGACAAATAAACTGCTCCTGCTCAGGTGTAAATTTAACTAGTACTCGGGTAGCTGATTTGCCAACTGCCTCAACAACCTTTTGTACGTTAAATGGCTCTAATGCTCCATCCTTTTTAACTACAAATCTTTCCATCACAACCTCCGGGTTTTATCAAAAAATAACGTTATTTTGGGTTAATATTCTGTCAATATCTAGTCTAATCAAAATAAAAAACTACTAGATATTGTGTTGATAGATTTATACTACCACCACATTATCTAGTAGTCAATAGGTTCACAAACCACTAAATAAAGTTTAACAATTCAGACACATTTACCACTCTAATTCACTAGTCTCATCTTTTTTAGAACGTGTCATAAGCTCATAGCCCGCAGCCTTAACATCCATGCCATCAAATAATACTGCATTAACAATTTCTACAATTGGCATTTCAATATTATATTTATCAGCAAGCTTTTTAGCTGCCTTTGCAGAATAAACTCCTTCAACAACCATTGCAACCTTTTCCATAGCTTCATCTTTGGACATGCCCTGTCCTATATAAAAGCCTGCCATTCTGTTACGTGAATGCATAGATGAGCAGGTAACAATAAGGTCGCCTACACCTGTAAGACCTGATAATGTCTCTGCCTGGCCTCCCATAGCAACTGCAAGTTCAGAAATCTCTTTGATACCACGGGTAATGAGCGCGGCTTTAGCATTATCTCCAAAACCAAGGCCATCTGACATACCAGCAGCAAGTGCTATTACATTCTTAAGTGCTGCACCAACCTCAATTCCCTTAACATCAGGTGATGAATATACTCTGAAATATTTGTTCATAAAAAGGTTCTGAACAAATAGTGCTGTCTGTCTATCTTTAGAGCCTGCCACAACTAAAGTAGGCTTGAATACAACTACCTCTTCTGCATGGCTTGGACCTGATAGAACACATATCTTCTTATCAGCTCCGAGTACATCTTCTAATATCTCTGTTTGAGTATATAAGGTATCCTCTTCAATACCCTTTGTTACAGTAATAAAAATCTGATTTGAATTAACAAAATCTTTAACCTTTTCTGCAGTCTCTCTTGTAGCCTTTGAAGGAACTGAGAACAAAATAACATCTGCTGATTTAGCAGCAGATTCGATGTCGGCAGTAAACTCCATAGACTCTGGAAGCTTTACGCCCTTTATTTTATCACTGGTATGGGTATCGTTCATCTGGTCTACCTGTGACTGACGATGTGACCATACCTTTACCTCATGACCATTCTTATTAAGCATAACAGCCAGGGCAATGCCCCAGCTACCTGCACCAAGTACACTAATTCTTGCCATAAATTACCTCTAGTCTTTATAAAAATTACGCTGGTTACGGCAACAATCTCTATATTACTACGTCGCGAGATTTGCTCCTTTAGTAATATAGAGATTGTTACCTACCAGCTGCCCGTTATTTTACGCTCTTGTCTCCGGATGAAATGAAAATTTATTTTCGTTTCCTGCTAAAAGACGACCGATGTTCGCATGATGAAGCGCAATTGAAAGTGCTGATACTATACAGCAAATAATTACAACTTCTTTAAGCTGTCCACCTGGGTACTTTTCAGATAAAAGTCCAAGGCATGCTGCAACGATTATTTCAATTGCAAACGAAAGCTCACCTATAATAGAACCAAGTGATACATATCTTGTTAAAGCAACAAGACCAATAAATACAACTGCAGGAATAGGAATTCCCATTGGGAAAAGTGCAATAATAAAGCCTAAAGTAGATGCAACACCCTTGCCACCCTTAAAATGTAAATAACAAGGAAAATCGTGTCCAAGTACACAGCCCAAACCTGCATATACCATATAAATGTTTACGTTTTCTACGAATCTTCCAAATGTAAGCCAAACAAAAAATACAGCTACAACACATTTAAAGCAATCCCATGCAAGTGTAATAAGACCTGCAGGAACACCTAAGTTTCTCATGGTGTTAGTAGAACCTAAGTTACCACTACCAACCTTTGTCAAATCGATGTTCTTTGATTTACCGATGAAATATCCCATCAGAACCATTCCAAAACAATACCCAATAATAAGTGCTAAAATTCTCCCCACTACAGCCATTATTCATTTTCCTTTCTTTCTCTAATTATAAATTTTAAAGATGTACCTTCAAAACCAAAGGCATCTCTAATTCTATTTTCAAGATAACGAACGTATGAAAAATGCATTAAGTATTTTTCGTTAACGAAAATTACAAAAGTAGGTGGCTTAACTGCAACCTGAGTTGTGTAGAATATCTTAAGTCTCTTACCCTTATCTGTAGGTGGCTGCTGAAGTGCAACTGCCTCAGATACGATTTCATTTAGGACACCAGTTGCAACACGCATAGAGTTGTTCTCAATAACAGCATCGATAGTCTCGTAAATCTTACCAAGACGTTGACCACTCTTAACAGAAATAAATAAAATTGTTGCATAAGGCATAAATGAAAGAATCTGGCGAATCTTTGTTTCATGCTCCTTCATAGTCTTATCATTCTTTTCAATGGCATCCCATTTGTTTACACAAATAATTATACCCTTTCCACGTTCGTGAGCAATACCGGCAATCTTTGCATCCTGCTCTGTTACTCCTTCAGTGGCATCTATCATAATGATAACAACATCTGCTTTTTCAACAGAAGCTACAGCTCTAACGATTGAATAACGCTCTAAGTCCTCTTTGATTTTGCTCTTACGACGAAGTCCTGCAGTATCAATGAAGATATAGTCCTTGTGATTATAGCGAACCTTTGTATCTACCGCATCACGAGTAGTACCAGCGATATCAGAAACGATAACTCGGTCCTCACCACAAAGCTTGTTAATAAGAGATGACTTTCCTACATTAGGCTTACCGATAACGGCAATCTTTGGAGTATCATCCTCTTCCTCAGCACCTGTAGGCTCTGGGAAATAGCTACATACAACATCAAGCATATCACCAAAACCAAGACGTGAAGATGCGGAAATAGCAATTGGGTCACCAATTCCCAGATTATAGAACTCATAAACATCTGCCATATCTCTTTCAAAGCTATCTACCTTGTTAACAACAAGTACTACAGGCTTATGGCTGCGTCTAAGCATATCTGCAACCTTTGAATCACTATCCTGTAATCCCTGCTTAACATCCACAAGGAAAATAATAACATCTGCAGTATCGATGGCAATCTGAGCCTGTTCTCTCATCTGGGACAAAATGATGTCCTTTGAATCTGGTTCAATACCACCTGTATCAATCATGGTAAAATCATAGTTAAGCCATGAAATATCTGCATAAATTCTATCTCTTGTGACACCTGGTGTGTCTTTTACAATTGAAATACGCTCTCCAGCAAGTGCATTAAAAAGCGTAGATTTTCCAACATTTGGGCGGCCAACAATAGCCACAACTGGTCTTGCCATATCTTACCTCTTTCTTTCCTAGTCCGTAATCAGTTACGTTCACAAGCATTATAATTCTCCGTTCAGCAGAACGCTTCTCTTGAGAATCATAATAGCTTGTGAACTACTGATTACTCATCTATAAACTGTAGAACAAAATCTAGTTAACAATGTATTTCAATTCTGAAGGAGACATCAGTCGACATAAGAATTCGGAATCATTGTTAACGTGAGATTTTGAACACAGCGTAAATTTTATCGTCCGATTATCGCGTATACGAAGTCGCGACCGTCTGATTGTACTATACGTGTTTTAACTTGTAAAGTTTCCTCAAGCTCAGAAAGGGTAATATCATCAAGAAATACTTCTTCACCGCTTCTAAGCATTGTGCAGGATAAAAGAAGATTATCTCCCAAGTTTTTATCCTTAAGCTGTTTTATTAAATCCTGTCCAGTGATTAGTCCAGAAACTGTAATTTCTTCTCCGAAGAATTCATTTGTGATTGGAACAACATCAACAGTGACTTTATTAAACTTTTCAGTAATAATATCTGCTAGCTGTCTCATGAAAGGAGCTGCAAGCTTTCCTGTTGCAATAGTAACATGACGTTTTCTCATGAAAAGCGGCTTTTTGATGTCCTCTAAAGCGTCCAAAACCTCTTCATGCAAAAGGCGAAGCATTCCAACACCATTTTCAAGCTGGATAAAACCATCATATCTATCGGCTTCTGGAAGTGGTCTACCTGCTAAGATATACCATTCGTCAGATGCCTGAACAAAATGATTGCCGACACGTTGCATAGCAACGTCCTGCCAATGCTCAATCTGATCAATAACTTTTCCTGCTTCTTCAGCTGTATATGTTCTAAGTGGAAACAAACCATCTCTAAATTTAGTTATTCCAACTGGAACTACTGACATAGAGCCCATTACAGGAGCAAACTGAAGCAAATCAGATATAGTTCTATCTAATTCTTCACCGTCATTTAATCCAGGACATGCAACAACCTGGGCATTCATAGGAATCTCTGCTTCATAAAGCTTACGAATCTTATCTAAAATATCACCTGCAAATCTGTTGTGCAAAAGCTTTACTCTAAGCTCTGGATTAGTAGCATGAACAGAAATATTGATAGGCCCAAGCTTGTAGGCAATAATTCTATCTAAATCAGCCATCTTCATATTTGTGAGAGTTACATAATTACCCTGCAAAAATGAAAGTCTGGTGTCATCATCCTTGAAATACAGTGTATCTCTCATGCCAGGTGGCATTTGATCGATGAAACAAAAGGCACATTTATTTGAGCATGATTTGTAATCATCCATAAGACCATTACAGAACATTACTCCTAAATCCTCTCCCTCTTCCTTTTCAACAAAAACTGACGAAGTAGTGCCATCCTCATGCAACAGCTCAACAGTGATATTTGCATCATCCGAATAATAATGATAATCAAAAATATCAACTAAAGTAACATCATTTATTTTTGTAATTATATCGCCAGGAAAAAGGCCTGCTCTTTCAGCTGGGCTGCCTTCCATAACACTGGCTATTTTATGACTTGAATTTAACATACTGGTATATATTCAAAAGCATTCTTAAGATGCTTTAATTGTCCTTCCTCTATAACAACAACATCAAACCTAACATTAGTAGAACCACCATAGTGATTACTATACAAGTAATAATCAGCAACACGGCTGATTTTTCTCATTTTATTGAAATTAACAGCTTCAAAGCCGGAGCCTTTATTTCTGGAGCTTCGATATTTAACCTCAACAAAAACCAGATATTCATCATCCTTTGCAATGATATCTACCTCACCCATTTTACAATAAAAATTTGTTTTTAATATAGTCATTCCATTGGATTTCAAAAAATCTGCGGCAAGCTGTTCAAAATCATTACCTTGTCTTCTATTATTCAAATAAACCTCTATTCTAACCTAACTTTGCTTTAATCTTTTCCATGTCATTAACAAAAACTAAGATTTCAGCAACAACTTCATATAATTCAGGTGGAATGGCGTCACCTATATTAAGCTTGCTAAGGGTTTGAGCAAGCTCATTATCCTCATAGAAAGGTACATCCGCTTTTTTTGCTTCCTCTATGATTTGTTCTGCCACATAGCCCTTGCCTGAGGCCAGGATTCTAGGCGCAGAATCACCTGCTTCATAGGAAAGAGCAACTGCAGTTTTATTTTTATCAAAAGCTTTTTCCTCTGCCATAATTCACCTCATGCTCGCATATCAAAGCTGTATCTGTGAACGATTCCCTCTGTTTTATCATTAACATCCACGGGAACCTCCCCAAGGAAATCCTCTACAAAGCTTGTCTTTGGTTCACCACAAACCACCTCTGAAGAAACATTAAAGCCCTTTTTAGCAAGACGCTCAGTTAAAATATCAAGATTATCCTCGATAAGCTTCATAGACTGTTCGCTTGCCAAATTCCATTTGCAGCCAACATTTGCTTCCTTAAGGCTAATAAACACATCTGTAGGTCCAAGATATTCCATATCAAAATGAAGAAATGCTGTGATTTCTTCACCTGCTTCATAGGAGCTTTTCTTGTTCTGCCTTACATAAAGCATACTGTCAGTATTCTGATTATACATCTTAAGTGGAATCTGCACAAAATTATACATTTCGTTAGCAGAATTCATAAAGTTTATATTTTGTTTTATTTCATTTGTTTGATTCTTAATAGAATCAGAAGCCTTATTATTAAAGCTTGATACCAATCTCTCCAAAGCTTCTGTCTGCTTTAAAACTCTTTCGTAAAGCTTTGATATTTCCCCAGGCTTTGTAACATCCTTGGGCTCAAGGGCAAAGCTGTTTGAAATTATATTCTTAAGAAGTCCTCTATATAAAGGATTCTTCACAATATCATTAAGTGTTTCCTTTGGAATATCAGGATGATTATTTAGATAATCACTAATTTCTCTAAACAGCTGATTCACATCTGCATCAGCCTTAAGTGTACCATTTTCTGCAAAAACAAGATTATTGTCTTTTGGAAAATCTGGAAGATTATTAAGAAGCGTATTAAATGATAGTACCTGCTTTTCACTGGCAATATTATTTAATGTATTGGCTCCCGTTTCAAATTCAGCTACTGCTTTTTCGTTTATAATCTGTTGATTAGCCTCTGTTTTAGTATTTACTGATATATTTTCTTCTAATGTATTTGTAATTTCTATATTATTGGCCTGGGTTGCAGGATTTGGTACCTTAGGATCATTTAAAGCACTAAGCCCATCTGCTAATTTATCATTAGTAATAAGAATATCTTCTTGTAAAGCATCCTTAGATAATGTATTTACCTCAGACTGCTGATTAGGATTAACCTGAGTTTCTGGATTTACAGCTTGTCCTTCAGCATTTACAGCAGAAACCGTCTCCTGACCTACACCTACATTAACATTTTCATCAGCAATAAAAATTTCTTTAATGCTATTGTTGATGCTTATCACATCTGATACAGATAGCTCATCGGATGCCATCAACTCAGGCAACATATCAGAAATAACTTCAAAATTATTTGAAAGCACTGCTCTATCGCTGGCATAATTTTGGAACATATTAACATTTTCGGGCGTTAGAGCCATTTCATGCTTTGCCATAGTAACAAGTGTGGTAATATCAACCCCAGGATTATTAATCATGGCGCGATTCATCGCTGCAAGATTCTCTGGACTAATAGACATAGAATTTTGCATCATTGAATTAACCATATTAATAGTGCGCTCACTTGCGGCAAGATTAGCCATATCCAGAGCTTTTAAAAGTGTGGGATTAGCCTCTAGACCTGTTAAAGAAACAGGACGAATTTGTACGAGATTACCATCATTGCTTTTTACTTCAAAAAACACAGACTGACCAGGCGTAATGCTGACACCAGAATCAAGTCTTGCAGTCATAGTCTGACCATTTGCAAGGCCGATAGTTACCTTACCATTTTCCACAGAATTAACAGAACCCTCAAAGACCTCGCCTTCCTTAAAGGTGTCCGTAATGCTGCCAGTCAGCGACTTACTCTGACTCATCTTTGTCCTATCAGCAGCCTGATTTACATAATTTGAGTTGTAGGGATTCAGTCCTGTGTTAATGTTCATATGTCACCTATTAAAAATCAACAAAATTCCCAATAAAGGAACGTCTATGAATTGGGCAAGGGCCATATTCCTTAAGCGCTGCAATATGCTCTGCACTTCCGTAGCCCTTGTTTGATGCAAAATGATACATAGGATACATCTTATCGTATTCTACCATCATTCTATCTCTTGTAACCTTGGCAATAATGCTGGCGGCGCCAATAGATATTGATTTTGCATCACCTTTAATAATTGGAACCTGTTTAATATTTACACCAGGAATTGTAACCGCATCATTAAGTAGAATCTCTGGTTCTACTGTAGACTCTGCAATAGCCTGTCGCATAGCTTCGTATGTAGCCTGAAGAATGTTAATTTCATCAATACGCTTTTCTGAAACTACGCCTATACCTACAGAAACAGCTTCCTTCATGATAATATCATAAAGCTCGTCACGCTTTGCAGCAGATAGCTTTTTAGAATCGTTAATATAAAGGATGCTACAATCCTTTGGTAAAACAACGCACGCTGTAACAACAGGGCCTGCAAGTGGACCTCTACCAACTTCATCTATTCCACCGATATAGCTTACAGTATCCCAATACTGGTTTTCATATTCCTTAAGCTTTTCGATTCGTTCCTTTTCAATTCTAAGCTTTTCCATTCTCTTTTGGGCAACACCAATGATTTTGGAAACGCCAGGTCTTCCATCAGAAATATACTCCTCGATAAAATCTGGAAGGCCTTCTATAGGAACCTCTTTATATTCTTTTTGTATTTCAGTAATCTTCTTCTCGCTCATTTTATTCTATGTTATCAACTAGTCCAAATTCATTAAATGGATAAACTCTTACCCAAGCTTTTCCAACAATATCGCTTCCATGAATGTTTCCAACCTGTTCAAATCTGGAATCAGTACTATTGTTTCTGTTATCACCTAAAACAAAATATTCATCTGGTCCAAGTAGAATATCACTTGCCGCTAAACCAGAATTAAGAATAGTTTCTGTTCCATAAGTTTCATCCAAAGGCTCACCATTGATATAAATTGTTCCATCACTATCAATGTTAACTACCTCGCCAGGAAGTCCAATAATACGTTTAATGTAATATGTGTCTTCTTCGTACTGATAAGGGAATACAACTACATCATATCTTTCAGGATTATGGAATCTGTAGCTAAGCTTGTCAACAATAAGATTGTCACCATCTGATAATGTATCTTCCATTGAGGAACCACTAACAACTGTTCTTTGTCCAACAAAATGTGTAATGAGAAATACTATAGCAAAACAAACTAGCACATTAATAATTACGCTAACAACTTCTTTGCCCAAGGATTCTTTAGTGATGTTATCGTCATCATCCTTCTTAGCTTTAGCTTCATCAAAATCTGATAAATCCTCTACATCCTTCATGTTCTGTCTTGCCTTTTCAATGTCTCTTTTAATCTGCTGTTCTTCTTCGTTAAAGTCAATTACTTTCATGATTTATGGCCTTTCGAGTGATATTTTTCCTAAACTTCCGCTTCTAAATTCATCTATTAGTACAAAACAAGCTTTATCAAAATCTAACTCAGAACCTTTTTTGACAAAATTTCGTTTTTCAGCAATGCCTGTTATTATTTCATGATTTACTTTATCTTCATCTACATCATATCTGGCCTTTAAAACACCTGGATATTCCGATTTAAGAAAATCAGTAAGCTCAAGAGCTAATTCTCTTGTTTCGATAATGGCATCGTTAATAGAGCCAATAAATGCAAGATGTAGACCTACTATTTTGTCCTCAAACTTTGGCCAAAGGATACCTGGTGTATCTAAAAGCTCAACAGATTTGTTAAGCTTAATCCATTGCTTTCCTTTGGTTACGCCTGGCTTGTTACCAGTTTTAGCAACTGATTTACCAGCGAAAGAATTGATAAATGTAGATTTACCAACATTAGGTATTCCAACTACCATTGCTCTGACAGGACGATTTTTGATACCGCGCTTTCTGTCTTTTTCAAATTTGGCTGCACACACCTCATCTAAAGTAGCCTGTACACCCTTCATATTTTTTCTATCTCTAGAATCAAGCTCTACCGCGTAATATCCTTTGGATTTGTAATACTCAATCCATTTTTGGTTGGCAGCTCTATCAGATAAATCTGATTTGTTAAGTAAAACAAGTCTAAGCTTTCCATTTGCAAGAGAATTGATATCAGGGTTTGTGCTGGATACCGGGCATCTAGCATCTATTACCTCAATAATCAAATCTATAAGCTTTATATCCTCCTGCATCTGACGCTTTGCCTTGGTCATATGTCCTGGATACCATTGAAATTCCATAAGCACCTCTTAATCGTTATTTAAAAGGAAAGTCTAACCAAACCTTTCCTAGTATATCTTCTCCTGAAACGAAGCCAACGCTTTCGTATCTGGAATCTTCTGAAGAATTGCGATTATCTCCAAGCACAAAATACTGGTCATCCAATAATGTAATTGGTGAAGCTGCAATTCCTGGGTTATCTATTCTTTCCACCTCAAGATTTTCTTTGTATAGTTCGTCATTAAGGTAGATTCTTCCATTACTAATATAAATAGTATCACCTGGAATACCAATAACTCGCTTAACACTGTAGCTAGCGTTAACATTAGATTTAGGCTTAAAAGCAATAACATCTCCTGTTTTAGGTTCAGCGAACTTGTATGCAATAGTGTTTACAAGTAATATATCGGATGTTTCGTAGGTGGGTTCCATAGATGCATTAGAACATTCTACTTGTTTTCCAAAAGCAAGTACAACGCCAAATGCCAGCAAGACAACTGCTGCTATCTCTGCAGCGAATATAAGAACATATCGAACTTTATCAAAATTGATTTTTCTACGTCTTCTATTAAAATTAAGCCCGCTATTTCTACGGCGAAACAAGCTACTAAAAAAACTGCTAATTGATGTAATCATACTAAGTTTCCTACTTTTATTCTATAGTATAAATATACCGCACTTTGCAATAAAAATAAAGAACAGTCGCAAAACCTGCGACTGTTCGAACTTTCGAGACTAGATTCTCTCTTTAACCTTTGCCTTCTTACCTGTGAGCTCTCTGAGGTAGAATAGCTTAGCTCTACGAACTTTACCTTTTCTAACTACTTCGATCTTCTCAACGTTAGGGCTGTGAAGTGGCCAAGTCTTTTCAACACCAACACCGTTTGATGACTTACGAACTGTGAATGTCTCACGGTTGCTTCCGCCCTGTCTCTTAATAACTGTACCCTCAAATACCTGAGTACGTGTACGGTTACCTTCAACGATACGGCCGTAAACCTTAACTGTGTCGCCTACTGCGAACTCTTCAACTTCGCTCTTAAGCTCAGCTGCTTCGATGTTTCTAATAATCTCGTTTGCGTTCATTTTAAATCCTCCTAAACTGGCGACGTTCTTGATATTCCCTATTGAATAACAGCGGACCATCTCTTCTTTAGCAACTCATTAATAATAGCATGATTGTTTACTAATTTCAACAATCATTTTCAAGAAATTTTGCGTATAAATCAGGTCTTCTTTCCTTTGTACGTTCGATTGATTGCTCATGTCTCCATGCATCTACCTTAGCGTGATCACCTGATAATAAAATAGGTGGAACCTTACGTCCATTCCATGTTTCAGGTCTAGAATACTGAGGATATTCAAGTAGATTGTTTTCGAGTGATTCATCCTCACCTGAATCTGAATTAGTAAGAACTCCTGGAACCATTCTTGATATAGCATCAATCATAACAAGAGATGGAAGCTCCCCACCAGTAAGCACATAATCGCCAATAGAATAATACTCATCAACGATTTCCTCTAAAACTCGCTCATCAATACCTTCGTAATGGCCGCAAAGCAGGCAAATATCTTCTTCTAATGCAAGAGTTTTTGCTGCTGGCTGAGTAAAAAGCTGTCCCTGAGGTGTAAGATAAATACACTTAACGTGATGGCTTGCTTTTTCACAAACTGCCTGGTATGCATCATATATAGGCTGAGCCTGCATAACCATGCCTGCTCCACCTCCATAAGGATAATCGTCTACCTTTTTGTGCTTATCTAATGTGTAATCCCTAATATTAATGGCCTCGAAAGAAATGCAGCCTGCGTTTTTAGCTCTGCCAAGAATACTTGTGTTAAGTACTCCTTCAATCATCTCTGGAAATAATGTTAGTATATAAAACTTCATAAATCTATTCTCCTAACAATCCATCCAAAAGATGAATAATCATTTTATTGTTTTCCATATCTACAGCTTTGATACAGTCTTTGATTGCAGGAACAAGAACTGATGAGCCATTTGTCATTTCGATTTCATACACATCATTTGCACCTGTCTGCAGTACATCTGTAATCTCACCAAATTCTGTATTCTCATCTGTATCAAGATAAACCTTTACACCGATTAAATCTGCAATAAAGTATTCATCCTCTTTAAGCTCAACACGGTTTTCCTTTGTAACATAAAGACCACGTCCCTTATATTTTTCGATATCGTTAATATTGTCGATTCCCTTAAATTTAAGAATAACGATATTCTTCTGCTGACGAACGTTCTGAACCTCAAGCTCGATATAACCGTCCTTGCCTCCGTCCAAAAGTAAATGCTTCATGTTTTTAAAACGTGAAATATCGTCAGTTAAAGGAAAAACCTTTACCTCACCCTTAATACCATGAGTCTGTGTAATTGCTCCAACCTGATATAAATCTTCCAAATATAAACTCCTTCTAATGGGTAACCATTGTAAAAATAATGTAAATGACAAAGAGAACAAAAACAATGAGTGTTTCTATATATACTGTTTTTCTTTTCTTTAAAAGTATCTCTTCTGTCTTGTCAATCTCAGCCTGAATGTGAGATGGTATGACATACTCAGTAATATACTCTGAAAGTCCCTCTTTTGTCAAAACATCTTTTGAAAATGACCAATCAGCGGCAGGCACATACAAAGTAGTTGCATCAGATATTGTATTTTCACTTACTACAATGAATTCTCCTTCATTTACTTCTATATACACTTCAAGTCCCTCATTGCTGAGAGACTTGTAAGCCTTAAGAAGTAAATCTGAGTTTTCACAAGAAAATATTTTTCTTAAAAAATCAAATTTATCTTTCATATTTAAATTTCCTAATTTTATTTGTCATCATATAAGTGACATCTTACAACATGGCCGTTACCCATATCCTTTGCTTCTGGAGCAACTTCCTTACAAATGCCCATGCACTCTGAACATCTTGTATGGAACTTACATCCCTTAGGTGGGTTAGCTGGTGATGGGATATCACCCTCGAGAGGAACTCTGTCCTTCTTGTAATCAGGGTCTGGCATTGGAATAGCTGAGAACAATGCCTTTGTATAAGGATGAAGAGGATTTGCGAAAATATCCTCTGTCTTACCTGTCTCAACAAGACCACCAAGGTACATAACACCAACAGTATCAGAGATATGCTCTACTACTGAAAGGTCATGTGAAATGAAGAGGTATGTAAGACCTCTATCCTTCTGAAGCTTGCGAAGAAGGTTGATAATCTGCGCCTGAATAGAAACATCAAGAGCAGATACAGGCTCATCGCAAACAATGAAGTCAGGATTAAGAGCAAGTGCACGAGCGATACATACACGCTGTCTCTGTCCACCTGAGAACTCATGAGGATATCTATCCTTGTGATGCTCCTGAAGACCACACTCAGCCATTACCTTAGAAATGTACTCGTCGTACTCTTCCTTTGGAACTAAGCCATGCTCTCTAACAGCCTCTCCAATAATTTCACCAATTGGAAGACGTGGTGAAAGTGATGAATATGGATCCTGGAATACGATTTGCATCTTTGTACGAAGGTCCCTAAGCTCCTTCTTAGAATAATCGTATACTTCCTTACCATTAAATATTACATCACCATCTGTCTTTTCAATAAGACGAAGGATTGTACGTCCTGTTGTAGACTTACCACAACCTGACTCACCTACAAGACCCATTGTTGTGCCTCTTTCGATTTTGAAAGAGACATCATCAACAGCCTTAACCTCTCCAGTTACACCACCGAAGAAGCCACCCTTAATAGGGAAATATTTCTTAAGGTGATTGACTTCTAGAATATAATCTTTCTCGTTACTCATGTCTTTCACCCTCCTCTTTACATCTGTAGCATCTTACCATATGTGTGTCTGAAACATAATATTCCTCTGGAAATTCGCCGTTACAGCATTCCATACACATATCACATCTATCTTTGAAGTAACAATAATTTGGCATATTTACTGGGTTTGGAACAGAACCAGGGATTGAGTAAAGCTCATCAACCTTCTGTCCAACTACAGGCTTAGACTTCATAAGACCGATTGTATATGGATGTCTTGGGTCCTTGAAGATTTCCTGTGCAGTACCCTTTTCTACTACACGGCCAGCGTACATAACAACAACATAATCAGCCATCTCAGCAACAACACCAAGGTCGTGTGTGATAAGCATGATTGAACTGTTGATTCTGTCCTTAAGGTCACGAAGAAGGTCAAGAATCTGTGCCTGGATAGTAACATCAAGAGCTGTTGTAGGCTCATCAGCTACGATAAGCTTTGGCTCACAAGCTAAGGCCATAGCGATACATACACGCTGTCTCATACCACCTGAAAGCTCATGTGGATACATGCTGTAAACGCCTTCCTTATTAGCAATACCAACCATACCAAGCATTTCAATTGTACGTGCCTTGATATCCTCGTCGCTCATTTCTGGACGGTGAAGCTTGATAACCTCATCAATCTGAGCACCGATTCTAAATACAGGGTTAAGTGCTGTCATTGGCTCCTGGAAGATCATTGACATCTTCTCGCCACGCATGCTTCGCATAACTGAATCTGGAGCATTAACAACATTAATTACTCTATTTCCGTCATTGAATCTGATTTCACCAGAAACTGTCTGTCCCTGTGGACGCTGAACAAGCTGAAGCATTGAAAGTGAAGTAACTGACTTACCACAGCCAGATTCACCAACGATACCAACAGTTTTTCCCTGTGGTACGTTGAATGAAACACCGTCAACAGCCTTAACTGTTCCGATATCTGTGAAGAAGTATGTATGAACATCATCAAATTCAACACAGTTCTCAGGATTTTTCATCTGAGTTACATATTCTTCTTCTGGAATATGCTTTCTATTTCTCTTTGCCTCGAATTCCTTTGTAATCTTGCGATTTTCCTTCGCAATTCTACGAGATTCCTTGGCACTAATATAATTTACATTCTTTTTTGCCATTTCACACCTCTATCTCTTCATCTTTGGATCAAAGGCGTCACGAAGTCCGTCTCCGATAAAGTTAAATGCAAGTACTGTAAGAAGGATTAAGAATCCAGCTGGAATCCATACGAACCAGTAGTTAGTCATAACGTATGAATCTGTAACAGCATTGATGATATTACCCCAAGATGCTGCAGGATACTTAACTCCAAGTCCTAAATATGAAAGTGTAGACTCTGCAAGGATAACCTCACCTACACCCATAGATGCAAATACTACAAGCTGTGGAATAACATTAGGAATTAAGTGCTTAAAGATTCTTCTTCTAATGCTAATACCACAAGCTTCACAAGCAGTCATAAATTCCTGCTCACGAAGAGATAAAATCTGTCCACGTACTATACGAGCCAAGCTAACCCAACCGATAACACCCATGATAATACATAGGTAGAAAATACGAATACCGGCGTCTACCTTGTAGAAATCCATGATTGAACCAATAATAAGGTAAAGTGGCATTGTTGGGATACAATAGATAATATCTACAAATCTCATAAGAAGGTTATCTACCCAGCCTCCAAAGAAGCCTGCTGTACCACCGACGATAATACCAAGTAAAAGCTCTATAGCTACTACTACGAAACCGATAAGAAGGGAAATACGACCACCATACATAAGTCTTGCAAGTAAGTCCATACCATTTCCATCTGTACCAACTAAATGTTTTGCAGAAGGTGACTCAAACTGGTTAATAACGCTTGTAGACTTATATTTTGTAATAAGATACTGACCGTTCTTGTTAGAAACCTGATATTCTTCCTCACCATCTTCGCCTGCAAATTTAAACTCTGAAGAACCATTGTTAATAGCTTCTACAATAGCTTCTCTGAAATCAACTGTAAGAGTAACACCACTTTCAACTGCATTCATGCTATAGCCGCTGATATATGCTACTTCACTACCATCAGCCGCTGTAACTAATGCACCATTTCCATGCTCATCTACAGTGTATCTTTCATCGTCAGCTGCAAACATTGTCTCATCTGTTGCAAGAGCCTTAATAAGATTTACATTGAATGTACCTGAAAGCTTCTTAGATGAATCAACTGGTGTAACCTGAAGCTTTGCTGCAACAGCAAGTGTCTCAGCTCCACCTACCTTTTTAATTTCAAATGAATTCTCATCAAGCTCTACAAGAGAAAACTGCGAACCATCTCTTGTTTCAACAACATCCTGCTTTTTTGTAAGAGCAAGGATAAGCTTTGCCCCAATATCTGAAGGAAGCTCTACGCCATCAGCTGCAAAAACCTGGTAATCAGTGATAAGAGTTGCACCAGCATAGTCCTTCTTCATTTCTTCAGTAGTATAGAATACCTGACTCTGAGAATATGGAATAATAACTCCGCCTAAGAAAGCGAATAAAAACATACAAATTATAATTACAAGACCTGCAATAGCAAGCTTATTTCTAAAGAAACGCTTTGCTACCATCATTCCAGGAGAAAGTACCTGGACACGGTTAGCATCATCTAAAGCAAGCTCTTCTTCATTTTCAATATTTCTTACGTCTGCCACGATATCTCTCCTTTTAATTTACTCTAACTCTAGGATCTACTACAGCATAAAGAATATCTGCAATAAGGTTTCCTAAAAGAATTAAAACTGCAAAGAACAGCATATAGAACATTACAAATGGGATATCTCCCTGTACGATGCACTGATATGATGTATAGCCGATTCCTGGAATCTGGAACAGTGTTTCTGTAATAAGAGCACCACCAAATAATCCTGGAAGTGATGAACCAAGTAATGTAACGATTGGAATCAAGATATTTCTGAAAGCATGATAATTTACTACTCTCTTTTCAGAAAGACCCTTTGCTCTAGCAGTACGAATGTAATCTGCGCTTAAAACTTCAAGCATGTTAGTACGTGTGTAACGCATTAAGTAACCAACAGATACAATAGTAAGAGTAATTACAGGAAGAACCATGTGATATGCCATATCAAGAATCTTGCCGCCTACAGAAAGATTCAAATAGTTACGACCTACAATACCGTACAAATCAAAAATTCCAAGCTTAACTGAGAAAATGTATTTCAAAATTGTAGCAAAGAAGAAGCTAGGTAATGAAATACCAATAAGTGCAAATACGACTACAGAATAATCTACTGCACTATACTGCTTTCTTGCAGCAACAACACCAAGAGGAATAGCGATAACTATCTCAAGGATGAAAGATGCAAGACCAAGTGCAAATGAATACCAAATAACGCTTGAGAACTTCTCAAGTACTGGCATATTAAAGTACCAGCTGTCGCCGAAATCAAAGCGGATAGCCTTAGCCAACCATTTAAAGTAGCCCGGAACGATGCCAACGTCCAAGCCGTATGCAGCATTGAGCTGATCAATCCATTCCTGATAGCTCTTTGCACCAGGTTTCTGTGATAGCTGCATTGCTTTCTGTTCTACGAATGAAGTAGGCATTGCACGCATGATGCAATAGATAATCATAGAAACAAAAAACAATATTACTATCGATAATAATAGTCTTTTGATTACAAATTTTTTCATTATTGTAATTCCTTTCTTTATTTTTAGACCCCAATAAAGGTATTTTATGATAGGACAAAAAAACGTTTATAGAAAACGCCCTCAAACTCTCCAAAACTCCATCCCATCATAAAATACCTTTATCATAAAAATGTCTTCTTGGGGCCTAAGCCCCAAGAAGCAACTTAATCAATATCCAGTATTGATAATTATCTCATCTGAAGATTAGCAAGATCATCAAAGATGTCATAGAAAGGTGTTGCATCCTTTACTATAGTATCTGTGTTAACACGCTGTGTTGCGTATGTTACACAATTCTGTCTCTGGTAAATAGGAATCTCAACAGCGTAATCTACGATAAAGTCAAGACACTCCTTGTAAGTAGCCTTTCTGTAAGCCTGGTCAGCAGATGCTCTAGCATCCTCAATAAGCTTATCAAGCTCTTCAGAATAAATAGCATACTGGTAAGCTGAACCACCCTTGCTGTGGTATACCTGATACATATCAGGATCAGCTGTAGCACCCCAAGCTGCACACCAGATTTCAGCCTTCTGAGCTGAAAGTGTATCCCAAAGTACTGAAGAATCTGAAAGATCGTTAATAGTAAGCTCAAAGCCAATCTTAGCAAATGCCTCAGAAGCTGCTGTAAGGATACCAAATGATGGATGATCACCAGAACCCATACCAGGAATCATAGCTTCGTAAGAAAGCTTAGCACCAGCAGGAGCAGCTGTAAGCTTGCCATCCTCAACTGTGTAACCAGCTGCCTCGAAGTAGCCAAGAGCTGCCTGAAGAGCTGCATCATACTTCTCATCATCGCTCATACCATCTGAGTAGATTTCGTTGCCATCAACATCCTTAGAGAATGCGATTTCGTAATCTGGATCAGACTTCTGTGGAGCTGCCCATGAAGAGTTTGAAATTGGGTAGTTAATAACCTCTGCTGCCTCTCCATAGTAAGAATCAATAACTACATCACGGTATGCTGCGATAACTGTTGCGATAGCCTTACGTAAATCCTTTGACTGCTCGCTTGAAGGATCGTTACCAACCTTTACGTTAAGTGAGCACATACCAATGTAACCATAACCAAGGTAATCTGTAAGCTGAGTTGTGATTGTATCACCAACTAAGTCGTTCTCAGAGTTTTCAGAAGAAATCTGCTCTGATGTTGCCTTAGAGAATGAAGGCTCAGCGATATCTGCTGTACCCTGAACAAGTGCAGGAACCTTATCAGCTTCCTGTGTCTCCTTAAACTGAATCTCAGATACGCCAGGAGCACCAAGGTAGAAGTTCTCATTTGCCTCTAAGTAAGCAACCTTGTTTGAGTATTCCTTAAATGTGAAAGGACCAGCGCCAAGTGGCTTTGTTGTCTTTTCTCTGATTGATGAAAGATCATTCTTAGGGAAACCAAACTTGTTATTATCGTAATCATACTGTGCCTTGTCACCATAGTAATGCATTGGAGCGATTGGAAGTGCAAGCTTCTCAATTGCTGGAGCAGAGAACTCTGTAAGTGTAAGTGTCATTGAGTAATCACCAGTCTTAACAATACCAGAAATGTGGTCTGCAGACTCGCCAGTCTCAACACCAGTTGTAGACATTGTAAGAACATCTGCTGGGAATGAATCAGCGATTGTTACACTAGCAGCTTCCTTATCCATTGCTGAGAAGTTCCATCCGTACTGCTCACCGATTGCCATGAAGAAGTCTTCTGTAGTAGCGCCATCTGGAAGTTCAAATCCCCAAGCAGCAGCAGCTGTCTTAACATCATCTTTATCAGCAGCTGCACCAGCTTCTACCATGTAATCTACGATAGACTGTGTAAATGCTGCACCTTCGTTAGCGCATGCATCCCAGAAAGCCTTCTGCTGCTCTTCTGTCCAATTAGTAAAGTCTGTATTGTCTTTACCAGCAGCAGCGATAAGTGATGAAAGTGTTGAAACACCACTTCTATATTCTTCCATACCCTCTACAGGAAGTGAAGAGAATGTACCTGGTCCATCATAAGTTGGATCAGAGTATGCGTACATTGTAAAGATTAAGTCATCAATAGTAAGTGGCTCACCATCTGAGAACTTAATGTCATCTCTAAGTGTAATATCATAAGTAACTGTTCCATCTTCATTCTCTGTAATGTCAATCTTTGATGGTGTGTAGTAAGTGTACTCTGTACCGTTGTAATCTTCTTTGTAACCATCAATACCATCAAGAATGTACTGACCACCTCTTGTAGTTCTTGTTAATGAAATATTAACAAGCTTCTCCTCGATGTAACTATCTGGAACAGACTCAGCAAAAAATGGGCTGAACTTCTGGCTCATTGCGTCCCATGCAATAACAAGTGGAGTATCTGAGCCTTTTGAATCTCCACCCTTTGAAGCGCTGTCGCCACCCTTTGAACCACAGCCTACCATCGAAAGTGCCATAGCAGCTGCAAGAACAAGGGAAACTACCTTTTTCTTCTTCATAAGTAATCCTCCTGAATTATATTTATCTACATCTCTTCCCGAGAATGCAAACCCCTGTAAGTAAAACACAGATTTAAAAAGCATTATTATTCATAAAAATGCTTTTACGTAAAAACCTCTATTAAGAAAAGAAATTATTGGAATAATGTTGAACAATAAAAAATGAATCTTAATACATTAAGACGCCTTAATGTTAGCATTAAAAATTTCTCCCTTAAAAACATCTGTATCTCCCTGACAGACATCCCGTATACAAAACCCCATATCTTGTATAAAGTAGGTTTATTATAGTAAAAAAATTTCTAATATTCAACTTTTGTATATTTATGCATTTACAATTTATATTTAGTAATATTTATATAAAAATAGCGGTTTTTCGACGCATTTTATTCATTTAAACGCCTATCACCTTAAAGTGGTAAAGGATTGTATCCATAAAAAAACAATATTAAATGTTGATTATATAATTTGTCAGAATATAAAAAAAGGAGCCTGAATAAATCAGACTCCTTTGTCTTTAATTTACATCAATTATATCAACAATAACTTTCTTGTCAATCTTTGAAGCTGCAGCCTTAACAACTGCACGAATAGCCTTGGCGATACGGCCCTGCTTTCCAATAACCTTGCCCATATCAGAAGGAGCAACGCGAAGCTCTACAACGATAGACTTAGCGTCCTCTTTCTCTGTAACTACAACTTCATCAGGATTGTCTACAAGTGACTTCGCAATTACTTCAACTAATTCTTTCATCACTATTATCCTTTTCCTTTCGAGTTATCTTATTGAACGCCTGCCTGCTTGAAAAGTCTTGCAACTGTCTCTGTTGGCTTTGCACCGTTAGCAATCCACTTCTTAGCTGCCTCAGCGTCAACTGTAACCTCAGCTGGCTCCTGGTTAGGATCGTATGTACCGATCTCATCGATGTTTCTACCATCACGAGGTGCTCTTGCATCTGCTACTACGATTCTGTAGATTGGTCTCTTCTTCTGACCCATTCTCTTTAATCTAATCTTTACTGCCATTTTAATTTCCTCCTAAATAATAATACTTTAAATGGTCTTTGTTAAAATGGGAAACGCATACCACGTCTGCCTTTACCCATCATATTTGGCATCTGCTTCATCATTTTCTTCGATTGCTCGAACTGTTTAACAAAGCGGTTTACCTCTGCTATATCTAAACCAGCTCCAGCAGCAATTCTGTGCTTTCTGCTAGGATTTAGTAATTTGGGATTCTCACGCTCAGCAGGTGTCATCGATAAGATGATTGCTTCAATGTGAGCAAGCTTTTTATCATCAACAGCTCCTTCTATCTGAGCCATCTGACTAGCATTAATACCTGGCATCATACCAAGTATAGATGTAAGTCCTCCAAGCTTTTTCATCTGCTCCATTGATGTGAGGTAATCGTTGAAATCGAATGAAGCTTTCTTTACCTTTTTAGAAAGTGCAAGTGCTGCATCCTTATCGATTTCTGCCTCTGCCTTTTCAATGAGGGATAATACATCTCCCATTCCAAGGATTCGGCTAGCCATTCTATCTGGATGGAACTGCTCTAAATCTGAAAGCTTTTCACCCATACCAGCGTAAAGAATAGGCTTTCCTGTGACAGCCTTAATAGAAAGTGCTGCACCACCACGAGTATCACCATCAAGCTTTGTGATGATAACACCGTCAATGCCAATCTTTTCGTCGAATGTAGATGAAACATTAACAGCATCCTGACCAGTCATGGCATCAACTACCAAAATGGTATTGAGAATATCGATGTTTTTCTTGATAGACTCAAGCTCGTTCATCATATCCTCATCTATATGAAGACGACCAGCTGTATCGAAAATAACTACATCAAAGCCGTTCTTCTTAGCATAATCCATAGCTTCCTTAGCTATCTTAACAGGTTTTTCCTTATCTCCTAAGGAGAAAACCTCAACCTCCTGCTTCTTTCCGTTGATCTGGAGCTGTTCAATAGCAGCTGGACGATAAACGTCACAAGCAACAAGAAGTGGTTTCTTACCACGCTGCTTTACCTTACCAGCAAGCTTTGCTGTGGTAGTTGTTTTACCGGCACCCTGAAGACCAACCATCATAATAGTAGTGATGGCACCGCCAGTACCGAAAGTAATATCTGTAACGTCAGAGCCCATAAGATTAACAAGCTCTTCGTTAACAATCTTTATAACCATCTGTCCAGGGTTAAGACCATTCATTACATCAGAACCAATGGCGCGCTCTGTGACAGTATTTGTAAACTGTTTTACAACTTTGAAATTAACATCAGCTTCTAGAAGAGCCATTTTAACTTCCTTAAGTGCAGCTTTAACATCTGCCTCGGAAAGTCTACCTTTGCTCTTAAGGCTTTTAAAAACCCCTTGAAGCTTCTCTGAAAGAGAATCGAATGCCATATATTATAATTCCTCTAATATCATACTAGAAATACGGGAAATTTCAGTCAAAGTATTTTCATTAACATCTCCCGCTGTCAATTCGTTAATGCGAACTACATCTTTTCTGATGTTCATAAACTTATCAACAAGATGAAGCCTGTTTTCATAATCTGATAAAAGCTTGTCGCATCTTTTTAAAATGTCGTGTACTGCCTGTCTGGAAATAGAAAGGCTGTCAGCAATCTCTGAAAGAGATAAATCTTCATTGATGCTCATTTCATATACAGTGCGCTGATGTTCTGTTAAAAGCTCACCATAGAAATCATATAAATATCCTGATTTAATCTTATCTTCCATTGCTCTCCTCTTACGACCTCATATAATATACTATAATTAAGAAAAGGTGTCAAGCGTTTTTACTTGACACCTTTCCCTCATCCGCCCCTTCGGGGCACCTTCCCCCAGAGGGGGAAGGCTATTATAGTGAAGTTCTTACTATTTTTGGTCTGTAGCCTGCTTTGTCTAAGGCTTTTATGATCTGTTCCTTGTGGTCGGTGCCGAAAGCTTCAAGTGTAATGCGAAGCTCAACAGCTGCGGAACGATTGGTTGTAACAAACTGATTATGCTCAAGCTTGATAACATTTCCCTGCTCATCAGCAATAACCTGAGATACCTTTGCAAGCATACCTGGTTTATCTGGAAGTAAAACAGATACAGTAAATATTCTGTCTCTAAAGATAAGTCCCTGCTGTACAACAGATGACATTGTAATAACGTCCATATTGCCACCTGATAAAACAGAAACAACCTTTTTATCTTTAACACCTAAGTGATTCAAAGCAGCAACTGTAAGAAGTCCAGAATTTTCTACTACCATTTTATGGTTTTCTACCATATCAAGGAATGCAACAATAAGCTCATCATCATCTACTGTAATGATTTCATCGATGTTTTCCTGTAAGTATGGGAAGATATTGCTTCCTGGAGTTTTAACTGCTGTACCATCTGCAATAGTATTAACTGTTTTAAGAGTTGTAACCTGTCCCTTTTCAAAGGAAGCCTTAAGTGATGCAGCGCCGCTAGGCTCAACACCAATAACCTTAATCTTAGGATTAAGAAGCTTTGCAAGAGTAGAAACTCCTGTAGCAAGTCCACCACCACCGATAGGAACTAAGATATATTCTACAAGTGGAAGCTCTTTAAAGATTTCCATTGCAATAGTGCCCTGACCTGTAGCAACAGCTAAATCATCAAATGGATGAATAAATGTATATCCATTTTCTTCAGCTAACTTATAAGCATATTCACATGCTTCATCATAAACATCACCATGAAGAACTACATCGGCGCCATAGCCCTTTGTACGGTTTACCTTAATAAGAGGTGTTGTAGTAGGCATAACAATAGTTGCCTTTACTCCGTATTTGCTGGCTGCATAAGCAACCCCCTGTGCATGGTTTCCAGCAGATGCTGTAATAAGTCCCTTAGCACGTTCCTCATCTGACAATGTGCTAATTTTGTAATATGCACCTCTAAGCTTGTAAGCACCAGTAAGCTGCATATTCTCTGGTTTCAAATAAACTGTGTTACCGCATTTCTCACTAAAATAGTCGCTGTACACAAGCTTTGTTTCCTTTGTCACCTCTGTGACGATTTTTGCTGCCTCTTCAAATTTGTCCAATGTAAGCATAATCAAGTCTCCCTTTTTGTAAGCCTTAGCCTTCAGCGTAGAATAATGCGTCTACGAATTCATCTGCGTTGAATTTCTCTAAGTCGTCAATAGTTTCACCAACACCAATGTATTTTACTGGCAATTTTAACTCAGATTGTATTGCAATTGCAATACCTCCTTTTGCAGTTCCATCTAATTTTGTAAGAACAATACCAGAAATATCAGTAACCTCAGAAAATTCCTTTGCCTGAACTAAAGCATTTTGGCCTGTTGTACCATCTAAAACAATAAGTGTTTCGCGGTAGGCCTCTGGAAACTCTTTTGAAATTGTATTATTAATCTTAGAAAGCTCATTCATAAGATTCTTTTTGTTATGAAGTCGACCTGCTGTATCTACTAAAAGTACATCACAATCTCTAGCCTTAGCAGCATGAACAGCATCATACACAACAGCCGCTGGATCAGAGCCCTCTGGGCCACCAACAAATTCAACACCTGCTCTGTCAGCCCATTCCTTAAGCTGATCAGATGCTGCAGCTCTAAATGTATCAGCTCCGGCTACCATAACCTTTTTACCATTTGCTTTGAGCTTGCCGGCAAGCTTACCTATTGTAGTAGTCTTGCCAACACCATTAACTCCAATAACAAGCACAACTGATGTCTTTTTCTCAAAATCAAAAGCTGTTTCCCCAAGAGCCATCTGTTCTTTAATCTCGTTGATAAGAAATTCCTTACATTCAGATGGTTCCTTAATATGTTCCTTTTTAACAGCATCTCTTAAATCATCAAGAATCTTTTCTGTTGTGCGCACACCAATATCGCCCATAATAAGAACCTCTTCAAGCTCTTCATAAAAATCGTCATCGATATTGGTAAATCCATTGAAAATATAATCCATGGATTTTATAAAATTGTCCCTTGTCTTTGTCAGCCCTTTTATAAGACGCTGCCAAAAGCTAATTTTTTCTGCCATAATTAATCATCCAACTGTGACTCAATAAGATTTACAGAAACAAGAGCAGATACACCCTTCTCCTGCATTGTGATACCAAACAATCTATCAGCTGCGTTCATAGTACCACGTCTATGAGTAATAACAATAAACTGTGTGTTCTTTGTAAGCTTGTGTAAGTAACCTGCAAATCTATCTACGTTTGCATCATCTAAAGCCGCCTCAATCTCGTCAAGAAGACAGAATGGTGAAGGCTTAAGATTCTGGATTGCAAATAATAGTGCAATAGCTGTAAGTGATTTCTCACCACCGGACATCTGCATCATATTGATAAGCTTCTTTCCTGGTGGCTGTGCGTTAATGATAATACCTGTCTCAAGCAAGTCTTCCTCATCAACAAGGGCGAGGGAACCATGTCCACCACCAAACAGCTCCTTAAAGGCCTTATCAAATTCTCTTTGGATATCCTTAAATCCTTCAGCGAACTGCTTTCTCATTCCTTCATCAAGCTCATCGATGATACGAACAAGAGAAGCCTCAGCCTCAACCAAATCGTCATGCTGTCCCTTAAGGAAGTTGTATCTTTCAGATAGTTCCTTAAATTCCTCAATAGCATTAACGTTAACGTTGCCCATCGAACGGATTGCATTTTTGATTTTAGCTGCATCCTTTTTCATCTGATCTAAATCGTTGTACTCAGGATCCTTAAGCTCTTCTGCAGAATGATATGTTAATTCGTATTCATTCCACATGTAGTTATTCTGACTAGAAATTGCATCAGCAATCTTTTCATGCTGAGAATCTAATCGGTAGATTTCCTTGTCCAAATCAGAGATTCTATCCGAAATCTCCTGACGCTGTTCAAAGAAGTTCTTATGAGAGTTGTTTAACTCTTCACGCTTAGCAGTTGCCTCTTTGATTTCTTCCTCAAGCTGTCCAAAGGAATCATCTGATGCAGCAATCGTAGCCTTAATCTCTTCGATTCTTTGCTTTTTATTTTCTGTTTCTTCTTTTGTAGAAGCAGCATTTTCTTTGATAGAAGCAATATCTCCATCGCACTTTTCAATTTCTGAAAGTACACGATCGATATTCTGCTGAACAAAATCTACCTTCTGTCTAGCGTTAGCTTCTTCAATCTGAACCTCAGACATTGTTCTGTTAACAGATGTCTCCATGTAGGTCTTTTCATCAACTTCATCAGAAAGCTTTTGGATTTCAGCCTTAAGTTCAGCTTCTCTATCCTCAGATTCTTTCTTTTCGAATTCGATTTCCTTCTTGCCAGAAGCGATTTCAGTAAGCTGTGACTCTAATTCTTCGCTTTCCTTTGATAATCCTTCGTAAGCAGTTAAGCTTTCCTTCTTTTGTTCGTTAGCTCTATCAAGACCAAGCTTTGCAGTATTAAGAGCAATAGCTGCAGCGTTAAGCTTTGTAGTGTTTTCTTCTCTGTCTGCCTCAAGCAATGATGCAGCAGTTTCGATTTCACCAGCTCTGTTCTTAAGCTCTTCCATCTCAGTAGATATTGTATCAAGCTTCTTTTCTAGCTCTTCGATTTCTCTGTTTCTACCAAGAAGATTAGATTTGTTCTTGAAGTGACCACCAGTCATAGAACCACCTGGGGCCAAATATTCGCCATCAACAGTAACAATATGAATACTGTAATTATTCTTCTTTGCAAGTGCTATAGCTGCATCGATGTTATCTGTAACAACAACACGTCCTAAAAGATAAGCAACAACACCTTCAAATTTGCTATCACAGCTAACAAGCTCTGAAGCAAGACCTAGAACACCCTTTTCCTTTAGAACCTCAGTCTTTTTGAAATTACCTCTACCATCTACAGATGTAAGAGGAAGGAATGTGGCACGGCCAAGCTTGTTTTCCTTAAGAAAGGCAATAAGCTTTTTAGCACTTGCTTCATCAGCTGTAACAATATTTTGAATGTTACCGCCAAGTGCTGTTTCGATGGCCATTTCATATTTCTTTTCTACATGGATTAAGTCAGAAACAACGCCCTCGATACCATCGATTTTGCCTTTCTGCTCCATAATCTTTCTTGTAGAATTACCATAACCTTCATAGCGCTCTGCAATATTCTTTACAGATTCAAGTCTTGTCTGAACGCGAGCTAATTCATCCTTTTTAGCCTGAAGCTTTTCAGTATTTTCTCTGCCCTTATTCTTCCATTCAACAGCCTTTGCTGAAAATTCCTTATCCTTATCCTGAAGTGAAAGAAGCTCTTCCTGTGCCTTCTTAAAATCTTCTTCAGCTAAAGTAACAGCTACATCTAAATCTTCTTCTCTTGTTTTTCTCTCAAGGAGTCGCTGGTTAAGCTTTGCCTTACGGATATTAGTCTGCTCAAGCATTGTCTCAAGACGCTGTTCCTTAGACTTAATGGATGCTCTGTTGTTAAGCAATTCCATAATAGCTTTGTTATCGGCTTCGATTTTTTCGTTATTAGTATTAATTGCAGCCTGTAACTCGCTATAATTATTCTTAACAGCTGTAAGTCTTTCTACTGCCTCTTCTAAAGTCTTATCTAACTCTTCCTTTTCCTTCTTAAATTCATCTAATTGAGACTGTTTCTCGGCTTTTTCAGCTTCGATTTCAGAAACTCTGGCAGCTAAGCTTTCGTCTGTTGCATTAGCAGAACGAATCTGCTCCTCTAAAAGAAGGATTTCGTTTTCAAGCTTTCCTTTAAGAAGTGTTGAATCAGATTGATTCTTTTTTAAGGTTTCGATTTGCTCATCTAAGCCAGAAATCTGTTCTTCTAAGGAATCATATTTGGTACGAATTTCTTCCTGAGCAATCTTGCTTTCTTCCATATTAGCTTTAGCAAGATTAGTGTTCTTCTCAACCTCGTTTAAGGCAGCTGTAAGTCTATCTACCTCTAACATGAAGGAATTAACATCAATTCGCTTTAATTCCTCTTTATATTTTAAATACTGCTTTGCATCCTCTGACTGCTTTTCAAGTGGTCCAATTCTTCGTTCCTGTTCTGAAAGGATGTCGTTAACACGAACAAGGTTTTCTCTTTCGCTCTCAAGCTTCTTAACAGATGCTGCCTTACGCTTTTTATATTTAACAATACCTACAGCTTCATCAAAAAGCTCACGTCTATCCTCTGGCTTACCAGATAAAATCTTTTCAATCTGGCCCTGTCCGATGATAGAATAGCCTTCTTTACCGACACCAGTATCATAGAAAAGCTCAGAAACATCCTTTAATCTACAAGGTGTTCCATTTAAAAGATATTCGCTTTCGCCTGAACGATATACTCGTCTGGCGATAGTAACCTCTTCATAATCTACCGGAAGAACATGGTCAGAATTGTCCATTGTAAGGGCTACGTAAGCATAAGAAAGTGGCTTTCTAGCCTCTGTACCAGCGAAGATAACATCCTGCATTGATGCACCTCTAAGCTGCTTGGCAGACTGCTCACCAAGAACCCATCGTACGGCATCGGCTACGTTACTCTTACCAGAGCCGTTAGGACCTACAATGCCTGTGATACCGTTATGAAATTCAAATTTCATTTTGTGGGCAAAAGATTTAAAACCGTATAATTCTATACTTTTAAGATACATTATTCACTCCTATAGTCTGCTTAGAAACGGGAATTTTTAGCTCGCTTGTTACGAATACAATAATTCATACTCTTTCAGTCGCTAACATGCTCCTTGCAGAGTATAAATCATTGTATTCTACAAGCTATTTATAGCTTTACCATTTCGTATTCCAAGCTCGTTTAATTTTTCATAACCACGATTAGATGATGTTAATCGCTTCCTCCTGGTGAAGGCGGACGAGGCCTTCGTAGGCTGCTTCTTGTTCGGCAGCTTTTTTAGTACGGCCCTTGCCTTGGCCTAAGACCTTATCGCCGACTACAGCTTCAACTGTAAATTCTTTAGCGTGGTCTGGACCTTTTTCTGATATAAGGTTGTATGTAAGAGGCTCTTTATATCTGGCCTGAACAACCTCTTGTAAGCTTGTTTTGCTATCATAGAATAGCTGCTTATGTTCAATATCATTAAGTACAAATCTGTGGATATATGCAGAAGCTGGTTCCATTCCGCCGTCAAGGAACATAGCTCCAATTGTAGCTTCGAAAGCATCAGATAATATTGATTTGCGGTTACGTCCACCAGTCATATCCTCGCCCTTTGATAAATAAACGAAATCTCCAAGATTAATTTCCTTGCAAATGTAGGCTAAGGTAGGCTCGCAAACAATGCTAGCTCTAAGTCTAGATAACTTGCCCTCATTCAAATCAGTATAATTTAGATACAAAAACTTGCTAGAAACAATTTCAAGAACAGCATCACCTAAAAACTCTAATCTTTCATTATCGCTAAACTTTGGCATATGATGCTCGTTTGCATATGAACTATGAGTAAGTGCCTGCTTTAGTAAGCTTTCGTCTCTAAACTCGTAACCGATAATCTTTTGAAAATCTTTTAAATTAGTATTCAATAGTATTACCTCCTGAGTTTAAAATAGTGTCCAGCCATCTGGACACAAAATGTGCAAGCACAGTTTAGCTGCACTTGCACTAAATAATTATTTATTTGCAACTGTCTTCTTGATGAGCTCTACTGCATCGCCAACTGTAGAAAGCTTCTCTGCAGCATCTGTATCAACTTCAATGTTAAGCTTTTCCTCAACACCCATGATAATCTGGAATACATCAAGTGAATCTGCTCCAAGGTCATCAACAAATGTTGTCTCAGCTGTGATTTCAGCAGCATCTACATTTAATACCTCTGCAATAATCTCTTTAAGTAAATCGAATTCCATATTTTAATCCTCCTTTTTATTTTCTAAAACAATATTGTCACGAATAAGCTCATTTATCTTCTGTTCTTTAAAAGTTACACACTGGAAGATAGTGTTTTTAACCTCTCCAGCCTTGGCACTACCGTGTGTCTTAACAACAAGTCCCTTTAAACCAAGCAATGGAGCTCCGCCATATTCACTAGCATCAAAGGCTTTAAGTGTTCCCTTTAATGCTGGAAGCGCCAATGCAGCACCAATCTTAGATCTAAGAGTACTCATAAGACCACCCTTAATAACAGAAACAAGTGTGCCAGCTAAACCTTCATATAATTTTAAGATGACATTACCAACAAAGCCATCACAGATAATTACATCTGCATCACCATTTGGAATGTTTCTAGCTTCTATACTACCAATAAAATTAATATCAGTACATTCCTTCAAAAGAGGCATAGTTTCCTTAACTAAGGCATTCCCCTTTTCCTCTTCTGCACCAACATTAACGATAGCAACACGTGGATTCTTAATTCCTACAACCTTTTCCATATAGATGCTTCCCATTTTAGCAAACTGAACTAAATGGCTGGCTCTACAATCCACGTTAGCTCCTGAATCTGCGAGGAAGGCTACACCTGTCTTAACTGGGAATAAAGTTCCAAAAGGTGCTCTTTCAATACCACGAATACGGCCTACAATTCCAAGTCCGCCTGTTAAAAGTGCCCCAGAATTACCAGCAGACACAAAAGCATCTGCCTCATTATCCTTAACCAAATGAAGGCCGACTACCATTGATGAATCCTTTTTACGCTTAATAGCAGCAACAGGATGCTCTGCTGTTTCAATAACCTCAGTAGCATTTTTTATTTCTATTTGATCTTTTGGGTAGGAATACTTTGCCAATTCAGCATTGATTTCATCTTCCTTTCCTACCAAAATAACCTTAATATCTTTTTTTAAATTTACTGCATCTACAGCACCCTTTACCATCTCTAAAGGAGCATTATCTCCACCCATGGCATCAAGTGCAACAACTGTTAAATCACTCATATGAAATCCTTTCCATGCATGCTTATAAAAGTATATATGATATATGAAAATATTTCAAATAAAAAACCTCTCGGCAGCACCGAGAGGTTTTGCAATTAATCAACTGCGATGATTTCTTTTTTGTTGTATGAACCACAGTTCTTGCAAACTCTGTGAGGAACCATAAGCTCGCCGCACTTGCTGCACTTAACAAGAGTAGGATTGCTCATCTTCCAGTTTGCTCTTCTTTTATCTCTTCTTCCCTTAGAAGATTTGTTCTTTGGACAAATAGACATGCTATTTCACCTCCTTAAAGCTATTAAAGACATCTAAAAATTGTGCCATTCTAGGATCTAAAACTGTATCATCACAACCACAAGGTTCAATGTTACGATTCTTACCGCAAACTGGGCAAATGCCCTTGCAGTCATCCTGGCACAATATCTTTGCCGGGAAATTCACTAAGATCTCGTTTAAAATGAGTTCATCTACATCTATTTCTTCGCCTTCGGCAAAGGAATAAGGTCCAAGGTCCTCATCTGCAACAACCTGTCCCTCAGAAACTTCAACAGTCTCATCAACAGAAACAGGAACATTAAAAGTCACATCTGATAAGCATCTGTCACACTGTCCTTTAACAGTACTGTTAGTACTGAAGGTAATGTGAAGCTTACCCGAACCAATCATAGATAAAACTACATCAAATGGCTCTATGTGATTGATAGAAAAATCACTGCCAAGATAAGAAAAATTACTTATATCACATGTTCCAGCAAACTTCTTACTTTGATCAGGTAATGAAGTAATATCTTTAATAGAAATCTTCATAAATATCTCCTATCCACACTTGCACAATTATACTAAGCTTTATATTTCTTGTCAAATATTTTTTCAAAATTAACAACGCAATTAAGAAAATTATTTTCCTGATACGATTGCAGCTGTATCTCTAGCAATCATAACCTCTTCGTTTGTAGGTACAACATATACCTTAACCTTAGAAGCGTCAGAAGAAACAAGTCTCTCCTCACCAGCTACATCATTTCTTGTATCATCAAGCTCAACGCCCATGAATCCAAGATGATCACATACAGCCTTTCTAAGGCCTGCATTGTTCTCGCCAAGACCAGCTGTGAAGCAGATGATGTCTGCGCCGTTCATAGCTGCTGCGTATGCACCAACATACTTAGCAATACGATATGCAATCATATCCATAGCAAGCTGTGCTCTCTCGTTTCCTTCTGCAGAAGCTGCGATAAGGTCACGGAAGTCTGATGAAATACCAGAAACACCAAGTGCACCTGATTCCTTGTTAAGTACGTTCATAACACCTGCGAAATCAAGACCTTCCTTCTTAGCCATGAATTCAACAGCTGAAGGATCGATATCACCTGAACGTGTTCCCATAACAAGACCTTCAAGTGGTGAAAGACCCATTGAAGTATCTACAGACTCACCATTTAATACTGCACAGCAAGATGCACCGTTACCGATGTGGCAAACAATAATCTTAGAGTTCTTAAGATCACATCCGTCCAACTCAGCTACACGCTTAGAAACATAGCTGTGGCTTGTTCCGTGGAAGCCGTAACGACGAACGCCATACTTCTCATAATATTTGTAAGGAACTGCATACATGTATGCTTCCTTAGGCATTGTCTGGTGGAATGCTGTATCAAAAACACCAACCTGTGGCTTACCTGGCATAAGCTCACGACATGCATTGATACCAATAATATTTGCAGGATTGTGAAGTGGAGCAAGATCGTTGCACTCTTCTACAACCTTAATCATTTCGTCTGTAATAAGAGCTGACTCAGCGAACTTCTCACCGCCGTGTACTACTCTGTGACCTACAGCATCAATTTCATCAAGTGATGCGATAGCACCTGTCTTGTCGTTTGTAATAGCATTAATAACAGCTGCTACAGCCTCTTTGTGTGTAGGCATTGGGATTTCTGTTGTCTCCTTACCTAGACCAGCCTTCTGGTATACGATACGTCCATCGATACCGATTCTCTCGCAAAGACCCTTGCAAAGTACCTGCTCGCTCTCAGAATCAATTACCTGATACTTAAGAGATGAGCTACCACAGTTGATTACTAAAATCTTCATAGTAAAAAATCCTTTCTTGTCGAAATTTTTCTTTCTTTAAAACTTTTTCTCATAACTAGTACATTATAACACTAAATGGTATCATCTCAACATAATTTTCATGTATAATGTACATAATAATAGTTTTTTCGGAGGAACAAAATGGTAGTTGGAATAGTTGCGGAATATAATCCATTTCATAATGGGCATAAACTCCAATTAGATTACGCGAAAAATGTATTAAAAGCAGATACTATTATAATTGCTATGTCTGGTTCTTTTACTCAAAGAGGTGAAATTGCCTGCTTCGATAAATACATCAGAGCTGAGGCAGCCCTGTTATGTGGAGCTGACATTATATTAGAAATACCAACTATTTTTTCTACAAGCTCTGCAAAAGAATTCGCATCAGCAGGAATTAGCCTTTTAGCCGCAACAGGCATAGTTGACACTATACTTTTTGGTGCAGAATGTGACGATGTGAATCTGTTTATGAATAGTGCAAACAAGCTTATCGAACTAGAATCAAACGGAACTCTTGATAATGATATAAAAGCAAGCCTTGCTTTAGGTGAAACATATGCTGTAGCTCGTTCTAAGGCCCTAGAAAGCTATATTCCATCAAATCTGATTAATTCGCCAAACAATATATTAGGATTGGAATATTGCCGTTATATAAGAGAAAACAAGCTAAATATGAACATCGCAATATTAAAAAGAGCTGTTAATGAATACAATTCCAAAAAACTTACCGGAAAAATCAGTTCAGCTTCTGCTATCCGTTCACATTTATATAAATATAACCTTATAGAAGCTGTTCCAGAATTAACAACGGACATTTACAACAATAATGTTTCACTAATGCCTGATGATATTTCTCAAATGCTACATTATAAGCTACTTTCAACAAACGACTTCAGCATATACTTAGATTGCAACGAGGACCTATCAGATAGAATTAACAAATCAAAGGATAAATATATTTGTTTCACCCAGTTCTGCGATTTATTAAAATCAAAAAATAACACTTATTCGAAAATAAGTCGTGTCCTTTGCCACATTCTACTTGATATTACCTGGGATGAATTTAATAGCTTGAAGGAAAAGGGTTACATAAAATATCTTAGAATGTTAGGCTTCAGTAAAAACGGAAGTAACGTTCTTGGTCAGATTAAAAAATCAAGCAGCCTTCCATTAGTTACTTCACCAAATGAAAATGTATATCATACAGATTTATATTCAAGCGATATCTACAGAGCAATATTAACCTCAAAAACCAAAGAAATAATACCTACAGAATATACCAGAAAATTCACATTAAGAAATGTATAAAAAAAGCACTCGAATTATCGAGTGCTTTTTAGCAGTTCCTAGCGGAATCGAACCGCTGTTTTCGCCGTGAGAGGGCGACGTCTTAACCGCTTGACCAAGGAACCATATTTGTTTTTGTCGCTTGCGACGCTGTTAATATTACTATGGATTGAAGGATAAGTCAACAGGTTTTTTGAAAATTTTTCATCCGCCCCCAAAAGGGGCACCTTCCCCCTACTTAGGGGGAAGGCATTTTAGTCTTCGTAACCGTTAGGGTTATTCTTCTGCCATCTCCATGAGTCAGCACACATTTCCTTAATACCATATTCAGCTTCCCAGCCAAGTTCCTCCTTAGCCTTTGTAGCATCTGAATAGCATGTAGCAATATCGCCAGCACGACGTGGCTTAATTGAATAAGGAATCTTAATACCGTTAGCTTCCTCAAAGTTCTTTACGATGTCAAGTACTGAGTATCCTACACCAGTACCAAGGTTGTAAATCTTAAGACCAGCATTTTCTTCAATCTTCTTAAGAGCCTTAACATGTCCCTTTGCAAGATCAACTACATGAATGTAATCACGTACGCCAGTACCATCTGGAGTATCATAATCATTTCCAAATACACCAAGCTCTGGAAGCTTACCAACTGCAACCTGTGTAATATAAGGCATAAGGTTATTTGGAATTCCGTTAGGATTCTCCCCCATTGTTCCTGATGGATGAGCACCAATTGGATTAAAGTAACGAAGAAGAACTACATTCCATTCGTTATCAGCCTTCTGCATATCAGAAAGAATCTGCTCAAGCATTGACTTAGTCCATCCATAAGGATTAGTGCACTGTCCCTTAGGGCAATTTTCTGTAATAGGAATCTCCGCTGGATCACCATATACAGTTGCTGATGAAGAGAAAATGATATTCTTGCAGTTGTGCTTACGCATCACATCTACAAGTGTAAGTGTACCAGCAATATTATTTTCATAGTATTCCCAAGGCTTAGCTACTGATTCTCCAACTGCCTTAAGGCCAGCGAAATGAATACAAGAATCAAGCTGCTCCTTCTCAAATACTTCATTTAATCTATCTCTATCAAGAATATCTCCTTTATAGAATTTTACAGGCTTGCCTGTGATAGCTTCTACTCTCTTAAGAGACTTTTCTGATGAGTTGCTAAGATTATCGTAAACTACAACATCATATCCTGCCTGCTGAAGCTCTACACATGTGTGGCTGCCAATAAACCCTGCACCACCTGTAACCAATATAGCCATAGTTTTATCCTCCTTGAAATAATTTCAGTAAATAGATTAACAGATATCGACCGATAATAAAAGGCGATAAGAATTAAATAATTACCAAAAATAACCAACAATTACTCAAAATTTTGGAAGTATGTATTAACATCTGAATATTTACATAAAAAAAACTCTTACCAGACAAAGTCTGATAAGAGCATTTTCATCATGTTAAGATTAAGCTGCAACCTTAGACTTTGCAACCTCAACGAGCTTTGCAAAACCTTCTGCATCGTTAACTGCCATCTCAGCAAGCATCTTTCTGTTCATCTCAACACCTGCAAGCTTAAGACCATACATGAACTTAGAGTATGAAAGTCCATTGATACGAGCTGCAGCATTGATACGAGCGATCCAGAGCTGTCTGAACTGTCTCTTTCTCTGCTTTCTACCAGCATAAGATGATGTAAGGGCACGCATAACTGACTGCTTTGCAACACGATACTGCTTGCTTCTAGCGCCTCTGTAACCCTTTGCTAACTTTAATGTTCTATTATGTCTTTTCTTAGCGTTTAATCCGCCTTTAATTCTTGCCATTTTAAATTCCTCCTAACCAAAAATCAATTACACAACCAACATCTTAGATGTATGGAAGTACTTTCTTCATGTTCTTTACATTTGTTGAATCAACGATAGCTGACTGACGAAGATTTCTCTTTCTCTTTGTAGTCTTCTTGGTTAAGATATGGCTCTTGTATGCCTTGTTTCTCTTAAGCTTTCCTGTTCCTGTTACCTTAAAGCGCTTTGCAGCTGCTCTTCTTGTCTTCATCTTTGGCATGATAAATTCCTCCTGTATTACGATTTCTTTTCTGTAAGCACCAGACTCATACTACGGCCTTCAATCTTTGGTGCCTTTTCCACTACTGCAACATCTGCAAGTGCCTCTGCAAAATCGTCTAAGATGTGCTTAGATGACTGCATATGTGCCATCTCACGTCCACGGAAACGAAGTGTAACCTTAACCTTGTCACCTTTCGAAATGAACTTTTTAGCTGCATTTACCTTTGTGTTCATATCATTAGCATCAATGTTTGGAGACATTCTTATTTCCTTAACCTCAACAACATGCTGCTTTTTCTTGGCTTCCTTTTCCCTGCGTGCCTGCTCGTAACGATATTTACCGTAATCTACGATTTTGCATACTGGTGGATTTGCCTTAGGTGAAATCTTTACTAGGTCTAAACCTTCATCATCGGCAATCTTCTGTGCCTCTCTAGCTGACATAATGCCAAGCTGTTCCCCATCAGAGCCAATAACGCGAACTTCTTTGTCGCGAATCTGCTCATTAATCATTAATTCGCTAATGGTACTACCTCCAAAAAATAAAAAAAATAGTGGATACAGAATATCCACCATAAATCATCACAAACAAGGTTTGTGTGAAGTATAAACCCGAGTCACTATTTAGTGCTAAGGTGAGAGTGGATACTCTACTTTGTTTTCACAACATTGATAATTTAACACATAACCAAAAATACGTCAACAGTTTTGTGCTAATTTAATATAAATTTATAAATAACCTCTGCTATAGCTCCATTATTATTATCATTTACAGTAACATAATCAGCAATAGCTTTGAGCTCTTCCCTAGCATTTGCAACGGCAACTCCAATACCAGCTGCTTTAATCATACTAATATCGTTTCTTTCGTCTCCGACGGTAACAATATCTTCTATTGAAATGCCTAAGTGGTTAGCAAGCTTTACAACACCATCACCCTTTCCAGTGCCCTTTTTGATATATTCCAAAAAGGCATAGTGTGAAAAGAAGCTTTCGAATCTGTCTCCATATATATCCTCATGATTATCCTTAAAGGCCTGAAGATTTTCTGGATGATCGTAATCAATTGCTATAAGCTTTGTAATATTCTTATCTTTAAGTTCATTAATATCAGAGAGATATACAAGCTGTTCTTTTGATAACTTCTTATAACTTTCTACGAATTTGTTATCGTTAAAAGTGTATATATGCTCAGCATCAAAAGTAACGCATGTAAATCCGCTTTTTAATACTTCGGTAATGACCTCTCTTGCGTCATCATTATTGATGTAATCCCCAAACAAGGTATCATTTGTCTTCATTGTGGTACCGATGACTCCCTGATGTCCAAGGATATAGACGTTATCTCTCATAAATTCGTCATATACTGAAAGAATTTCTCTAAGGGCATGATTTGGTCTGCCTGTATTAAAAGCAAATATATGACCAGCATCTAAAAGTGCTGTGATAGCATCAATGTTTTCCTTTGAAATAGTTTTGTCGTCATTAAATAGTGTGCCGTCCATATCAACGGCTAATATCTTTTTACTCATCAATAACCTCATTAGCCAGAATCGGTGTAAAGGTTCTCTTTTTTATAAAATCAACTTCTGGCTCATTATTTCTTTTTGCCTCACGACAGAAGGTGTCCTGAGCGCCTATGGCCTTTTTTGAACGAGGCGGCTTTATTCTAACATATGATGAGTCATCTGTCATCTCATAAGCTTTTAATGTATCTGATAACTGAACATCCAAAATATGCTTAACCTTAAGCTTTAATGTCTCATCCTCAACTGGGAAAATAATTTCCACACGTCTATCAAGATTACGAGGCATCCAGTCTGCTGAGCCCATATAAATATCCTCTACTCCATTATTATAGAAGTAGAAAATTCTTGCATGCTCAAGATATGTTCCAACAATAGATGTGACGTGAATATTTTCACTAACTGATGGAATACCAGTTTTCAAACAGCATATACCTCTTATGATAAGCTGAATCTTAACTCCGGCTCTGCTGGCCTCATATAGCTTTTCTATAATTTCCTTATCACACAGGGAATTCATTTTTGCAATGATTCTAGCTTCCTTTCCCTCTTTTGCATGACTGATTTCTCTGCTTATAAGACTGATAAATGTATCTCTAAGCCAAAGAGGTGCTACTACTAGCTTATTCCAGCTTGCAGGCTCCGAATATCCAGAAAGCATATTAAATACGGCTGTTGCATCCTCTCCATAGGTTTCGTTGCAGGTGAACATACCGCAATCTGTATAAAGCTTTGCTGTAGAATCATTATAGTTGCCAGTTCCAAGATGAACGTATCTTCTGATTCCATCCTCTTCACGACGTACAACAAGGGCTATCTTACAATGAGTCTTTAACCCTACAAGACCATATATTACATGCACACCTGCCTTTTCAAGCTTCTTTGCCCATATAATATTATTTTCCTCATCAAATCTGGCCTTAAGCTCAACTAAAACTGTAACCTGCTTTCCATTTTCTGCAGCATGAGCAAGACTTGCTATAATAGGTGAATTACCACTTACTCTGTAAAGAGTCTGTTTAATGGCAAGTACCTGTGGGTCGTATGCTGCCTGGGTGATAAAATCTACAACAGGATCAAAGCTTTCATAGGGATGATGTAATAATATATCTCCTTTTTTTATTTCATCAAAAATCTTGTCGCCTGAACGAAGTCTTGGATTTTCCTGTGGCTTAAAAGTAGCAAGGCGCAAATCATCCCTGCCATCTATTCCATATAATTTCATTAAAAAGGTTAAATCTATAGGACCTTTTATTTTATAAATATCAATTTCATTTACTCCAAGATTCTTCTTTAATATAGAAAGAAGCTTTTTGTTAATAGTCCCTTCTACCTCCAGTCTGATAACCTCACCCCATTGACGAGACTTAATCTGCTTTTCGATTTCAAGAAGCAAATCCTCTGCACCCTCTTCATCAATAGAAAAGTCTGCATTACGCATAATTCGATATGGAGATGCTGCAACTACGTTGTAATTTAAGAATAGCTTGTCCATGTTGCGCTCGATAATCTGCTCCAGCAAAATAAAGCAATCGTGATGCTTTTCATCTGAAGGAAGTGCAACGAATCTAGGCAATACAGATGGAACCTGAACAGTAGCAAACTCTACATCATCATTGCTTTGACCAGCAACTGTGCTTCCCTTTTTCTTTTCGATTAAGGCAGCAATATTTAAGGATTTATTTCTGATTAATGGAAATGGTCTTGATGCATCAAAAGCCATTGGCGTTAAAACAGGGTAAACCTGACTCATAAAAAATGAATCAATGAACTTAAGCTGCTGCTCATTCAAATCCTCGTATTTATCATAAATGATAATTCCATTTTCCTTTAGGATAGGATTGAGATGCTTGCCAAAGATATTGTACTGCATATCCACAAGCTCTCTTGTTTTTTCATTTATTGCGATAAGCTGCTCGGTAGGAGTCATTCCAGCAATATCAGGCTTTGTGTAGCCAGCGTGCTCCATATCCTTTAGTGAAGCTACTCTTACCATAAAAAATTCATCAAGGTTAGATGAGGTAATGCTGACAAATTTAATACGGTCCAAAATAGGCAACTCCTTAACCATTGCCTCATTTAAAACTCTAAGCTCGAACTTCAACCAGCTTAATTCTCTATTATCGTAGTATTTTGGGTCTGAAATATTAATATTATCTGCCATATTTCCTCCTAAAGCTTATCGTTTTCTTTAAGAACAGGTTTAATAGAAAAAATATCTGCAAAGAAATCTGCATTCTTTTTAAATAAACCTTTTTCAAGGGCAAGTGAACTATTAGCTTCAATAGATATTACAAGCTCTCTATCCTTAACCTTCATAGAAACATTTTTGATTTTCTGCTTGTGAGACCTGTCTAAAGCATTAGCAACCTTTAATATTGAAAGCAGCTTAAGTATTATCAAATACTCTTCTACCGTAAATCTATCTGAAAGATTCTCGTAAGGTTCTACAGGCTTTCTGTTGAATTCAACTGTAGTTGCAATAAGCTCTCTTTCCTTATGAGTAAGGCCTAAGATTTCAGAAGACATAATGATTGCATAGGAACAATCTGCAGCCTCCGCAATTGAAATATATTTACCACAATCATGTAAAATCGCTATGCATTGAATAAGAACCTTTTGTCTTTTTCCCATTCCATGATATTTTTTCATGGCATCAAATATTTCTGTAGAAAGCTTGTATAAAGCCTTTAAGTGTGGCTGATAGCTACCATATCTTTTAGCAATAGCCCATGCAGCAGAAATAATATCATTGTCAAAATCATGAGAGGCTGTAAGCCATTTCTTTGAATAGCTATGGTTATAAGCCATACCTTCACAAACAGATACACCAGGTGCATATACAGTTGAAGGCTTGAGAGTTTCTGCCAAAACCTTATATAGCATAACCGTAGGCTCTACAAAGCTTACATTGTCTAAATAAACATCATTCTCAACCTCAAAAGTTTTTATGTAGGATTTATTAATCTTATTTAAAAAATCCAGATAGTCCTTAGTCTTAACCTTCTTAGAAGAAAAGCCTGATATTTTTTCAGCTATAGTACTAACCTGAACGCCCAAAAGAATCATGTACTTTGGCTGGATTTCATTTAAAAACATGGTTTTAAAAACCTCAAGCTCCTTGTACATCATTTCATAGGCCTGCTCAAAGGAATTGACTGATGAACTACCTAACTTCTTGAGATTTTCACTAATTGAAACAGTACCTAAAGACAAATGTTGAGTTGTAACTATTTTTCCTTTTGAAAATAAAGTGATTTGTAGAGAAACGCCTCCAATATCTATCATGACAGCACTATCACTGATTATTTCTTCGAAATCCTCAATGGCAGCTGCGGCCTGATATCCCAAAAATCTCTGTTCTGAATTTGATAAAACTGTAACTGAAAAACCAGTATGAACCTTGATTTGTTCTAGAACAATTAAAGAATTGTCTGCATGCTTGATGTTAGGACCAGCAACAACTGAAAAACTGTCTACCTTATAGCTTTCCATTGTTCTTTTCATATCATTTAAGACCCTGCAAAGCTTGTCGCAGGTTTCAGGCATAATTCTTCCAACAGAAAGAATATCCTTAATGATATCAGATGAAATCTTAAGGGTATCAATAGTTTTGATACCCTTTTGCTTGCTTATTTCAAAGACCTTCATTGTGGTCTCGTATGAACCTATGTAGATACTAGAAAATAATTTCATACCTTCCCCCATTTATTTAATAATTGCCAAGTACTCGTAAGCTAACGCACTCCTCGTAAAGTCCTGTAAGTGCATTTCTTACTGCCTCGTCGTCAAGATTACCGTCAATATCTATAAAGAATCTGTATTGCCAATTAACCCCTTTTATTGGTCTGGATTCTATTCTATTCATATTGATACCGTTAAAAATAAGATTTGATAAAATTCGATACAAACTTCCTGGTTCGTGAGAAAGCTCTATGCAAAGACTGATTTTGCCAGCCTTTTTAAGATATTTCTTATCCTTAGAAACGATAATAAATCTAGTCTCGTTATTTTTATCATCCTGAATACACTCTTCTAATACATCAAGATTATAAAGTGTAGCATTGTATACGCTTCCAATGGCAGCCTGAGAAACGTCATTATCGTCTCTTATTTTCATAGCTGACATCGCTGTATTTCTTAAATTCATTACATTCCAGTCGCTATGATTGGTTCTAATGTAATCAACACACTGTGAAATAGCCTTTGGATGAGAATATACTGTTTTAATATCGTCTATAGTTGCACCTTTTACGCCCAAAAGCGCATGATCAACCTTTAAAATATATTCCCCTATAATGGCAACATCATATTCTGAAAGCAAATCGAAGTTTTCTTCTACCGAACCAGCTAAGCTGTTTTCTATTGGAAGAACTGCATAATCCGCCTTACCATCATTAATAGCATCCATAGCATCACGCCATGAATCTACATGAAAGCTATCCTTAAACTTTTTATCAAAAAAAGAATTCATTGCAATTTCAGAATATGCACCCTGAACACCTTGAAAGCATACAACTGAATCAGAATAATCAAAGTCATCATATGCTTTAAAACCAGGCTCATAGCTTCCACCATTTTCTCTAAGAATAGCGAATTGCTTTTTGCGGCTAATGGACATTATCTGGGTAAATAATTCATGAACAGCTTCAACATTAAATGGGTCTTCAACGTAAGATGTAAGCCTTTTTAGTTTCTCATCTTCCCTCTGCTTATCAAAAACCTTTTTACCGGTAGCAATTTTATATTCTGCAACCTGACAAGCAAGCTCCATTCTTTTTGTAAAAAGATTGAGTATTTCCTTATCTACTTTATCAATATCTTCTCGTACTTCTTTTAAGTCTCTCATAGGTCTCCTAGTCATCAAGTGGTAAAATAGGCGGATTAAAAAGGCCTACCTCTGTACTTCCAATAGGCGAATGGAAGGTTGTACCTGATAAGTAATCTGCAAAATAAACGTATTTACTAGTAATATTAATATGATTATATTCACCCTCTGCAAGCAATATTTCTGCTCCAGTGGTTAAATCAACTCTGTATATTCCATCAGGATTACCCTTGATGGATTGATAATATAGATAGTTGCCGGCTATATTATAGCTTGATGAACCGTAGGTAGTGATACCTGTTTTTCCTTCACCTGATAATGAGCTTCTGAAAATACGGTTGTTTTCATCAAGATTCATGTAATAGACGTAATTGTTTTCTATTAATGGCATCCAAAGATTTTCAGCTGAAACGAAAGCTGAATCCTTGGTATCCAAATTCATAGCATGAAGATTATGGTCATGCTCCACACCTGAATAATATAGCTTGCCATTATAGATACATCTAGGGTCAATAGAGGATTTAGTTAGCTGTTCTCTTTCTGAACCATCTATTTTGACCGTATAAACTGATGTGGCGTCCTCAGCATCATAATGATAATAAACGATTTTATTACCACAAAGTGCAGCCTCACTGCAATTGGCATCATCTAAGATAATAACTTTGCCATTTCTTTTAGTCATTCGACATAAGCTTTCGGTGTTAACATTCAAAAATCCCATTTGAGAATTATCTCTGTTACCATTTCGGCTGTAATAAAGATAGTGAGAATCAGAATTAATAAAATAAACGCTATCATTTGCCAGTATTTCAATATCTGATTCATCAGGATTCATTTTGTAAATTCTAGAGTAATCGTTAGGATTTGCAAAATATACCACTCCGTCATATTCACAGAACAGGCCGTTGCCATATAGGTTTCCTATGGTGTTTCCAACAGTGCCTTCTTCATTGAAATATGTAACGGTGTTAATGTATTTGTAATAACCAAGTCCTACTACAATTCCAATCGCTACTACTAAAATGATAATCCTTTTTACTACCTTCATTTAACTGCCCTCCCCAAATTAAATATTGAAAAAGTCCGAAAGTGAAAGCTGATTAGATTTTGGTAAATCCTTTACGATTCCAAGCTCTATCATTTTATCAAGTATTGTTTGTGAAACCTTTCCTCTATCTCTGATTTCATCCTGTGATAAGAACTTGCCTTGGCTTGCTGCAATCTGAAGCTGCTCAGCAGCCTTATCACCCATTCCTGAAATAACATTGAAAGGAGGAAGTAGCTTCCCATCTACTATTTTAAAGTATCTTGAGTCAGATTGGTATAGGTCCATAGGTAAAAATTCAAATCCGCGGGCATACATTTCCTGGCAAAGACGAAGGGCTATAAGAATATCCTTATCAGTGGCAGATAAATCTGACTGTGATTTATAATATTTAATTTCCTGCTCGCATCTGGCCTTACCAAGACAACATTTTTCGTAATCAAAACCACCTGCTCTGATTGAGAAGAATGCAGCATAGTATGCCAACGGATAATTAATCTTACAATATGCAACACGCCAAGCCATCATAACGTATGCAGCAGCATGTGCCTTAGGGAACATGTACTTAATCTTTTCGCAGGAGCCGATGTACCAATCAGGCACGCCGTGCTCTTGCATATGCTGCTTGTAGGTTGGCCATTCATCACATTTGCCTTTAGCAACAACACCCTTACGAACTCGCTCCATGATGGTGAAGGATTCCGCTGGATCAAGTCCCTTATGAATAAGATAAACCATGATATCATCACGGGTGCAAATAGCTTCTGTGATGGTTGCGACGCCATTTAAGATAAGGTCCTGGGCATTACCTAACCATACATCAGTACCATGGGCAAGTCCTGCGATTCGAACCAAATCAGTAAAGTACTGAGGCTTAGCCTCAACAAGCATCTGCATAGCAAAATCAGTACCAAACTCAGGGATTCCAAGTGTTCCAAGTGGTGTTCCCATAATATCATCTGGCGTGATACCAAGTGCTTCTGTACTTTGGAAAAGTGACATAACTCCCTTATCATCTAAAGGAATCTTTGTAGCATCAATTCCTGTTAAATCCTCTAATCGCTTAATCATGGTAGGATCAAGGTGTCCTAAGATATCAAGCTTAAGCAGGTTAGCATCAATCTTATGGTAATCGAAATGGGTAGTTACAATATCAGTATCCTTATTGGCTGGATGCTGAACTGGAGTAAAGGAATAGATATCCTCACCGTTTGGAAGAACTACTACACCACCAGGATGCTGACCTGTTGTAGATTTAACACCTTCAACTCCCTTAGCAAGACGTTCGTTTTCAGCACGACGCTTTCTTATACCACGCTTTTCAAAATATTTTAAAACATAGCCAACTGCGTTCTTATCCGCAAGTGTAGAAACCGTACCGGCCTTGAAGGTCTGGCCATCACCAAAAATAACTTCTGTATATTTATGAGCCTTTGACTGATATTCGTTGGAGAAATTCAAATCGATATCAGGCTCTTTATCACCCTTGAATCCAAGGAAGGTTTCGAATGGAATATCAAATCCATCCTTAGCAAGAGGCTTGCCGCATTTAGGACAGATTTTATCTGGCATATCTACTCCAGAAAGTCCCTGGTTAACAATCTCCTGCACCTCTGGTCCATCAAAATCTACATAGAAGCAATTAGGACATCTGTAGTGAGGTGGCAATGGATTAACCTCTGTAATACCAGCCATTGTAGCTGCAAAGGAAGAACCTACAGAACCACGGGAGCCTACCAGATAGCCATCCTCGTTAGACTTCCAAACCAGTTTCTGAGCGATAATGTACATAACGGAATATCCATTACCGATAATAGAATTAAGCTCTCGTTCAAGTCGCTCTTCTACTATTTTAGGAAGCTCAGGTCCATAAACCTCATGCGCTCTGGTCTCGCAAATTCGTCGTAAATCCTCTTCTGAATGCTCAATGACAGGAGGACATTTATCTGGACGAACTGGATGAATACGCTCGCACATATCTGCAATCTTGTTTGTATTTTCTACGACAACCTCATGTGCTTTTGCAAGACCTAGGTATGCAAATTCTTCAAGCATTTCATCTGTTGTATGAAGATAAAGTGGGGCCTGCTGGTCAGCATCATCAAAGCCCTTATTTGCCATGATAATACGTCTGTATACTTCGTCCTCTGGATCTAGGAAGTGAACGTCACAGGTTGCAACAACAGGCTTATGTAATTCATCTCCAAGTGCTACGATTTGCTTGTTAATATCCTGCAAATCCTTTACCGAATTTATATTTTCGTATTTGCTCTTTTCTGAGCGAAGCATAAATTCATTATTTCCAACAGGCTGTATTTCAAGATAATCATAGAAATTTGCTATACGCATAATTTCTGATTCATCCCTGCCATCTACTATAGCATCGTATAATTCTCCTGCTTCACAGGCAGAACCAATAATAAGTCCCTCTCTGCATTCTTCAAGAAGACTCTTTGGAACTCTAGGATGCCTGCTGAAATAATAAAGATGTGATTCAGAAACCAATCTATAAAGATTGATTCTTCCCAAATCGTTCTTAGCAAGAACAATACAGTGATTGCTTCGCATCTTTTTTATCTGCTCTGGGCCTGGCTTACTATGAGCATTAAGCTCAGTAAGTGTAAATATGTTTTCAGCTTCAAGCTTAACAATAAACTTTTCGAAAATCTTAGAGGTAACCTCAGCATCATCTACCGCTCTGTGATGATGTTCGTTAACAAGATTTTCAGCCTTACAAACAGCATCAAGATTAAATCTTGCCATATTTGGATGTAAGTATCTGGCCATCTCTACTGTATCTACATGTGTATAGTCGTATTCAAGGCCAAGCTGTTTGCAATTATATCGAATAAAGCTGGTATCAAAGCCTGCATTATGAGCAACAAGAACTGTTCCCTTACAAAATTCCATGAACTTAGGAAGAATAACATCAATTGTAGGTGCATCCTCTACCATTTCATCTTTAATAGATGTAAGCTCTGTAATCTTGTATGGAATTGGAACCTCTGGATTTACAAATTCAGAAAATCGATCAACTACCTGGCCGTCAACAATCTTTACAGCACCAATTTCGATAATCTTACAGGTCTTAGGATTAAAGCCTGTTGTCTCAATATCGAATACGACGTATTCTCCTCTAAGAGATTGACCTCTATCGTTGGTTACAATTTGTTTTGTATCATCTACAAGATAGATTTCACAACCGTAAATTACCTTGAAGTCTCCAAGCCCCTTCATATGATCCGCATCACAGAAGGCCTGAACAACACCGTGGTCTGTAATAGCAAGAGCCTTATGTCCCCATGCCATTGCACGATTAATAATAGTAGTGATTTCTGATACACCATCAAAATCAGACATTTTGGTATGACAGTGAAGCTCAACACGCTTATCTACAGCGGTGTCCTGTCTTACTACTCTAAAATCTCTAATCTTTTGAATAGAATTGATACGACCAACAGTAAGCTCCTTTGAATATATGTCTTCATCAAGCTTACCTGCAAACTTGTAGAAGTCGCCAACCTTAAGAACCTTTTCAAGCTCTCTACCCTGGTCTGCATCACTAAAGAAAAACTTAACAGAAATAGAATCTGTGAAATCTGTTACCGCACCGGTACCAAAATAACCGCCCTTTTTAGTTTCTCTAAACTCTAATGCTGTTAACTGACCACGAATAACAATAGGACCTATCTGTTCGCCATTGATATCCTCCATGGCAGTGGCATTTTCAAGTATCTCATTTCCATAGATAACATCCGGGTCATCAGATTTAGTAAGAGGCTTGATAACCTTAATTGGCTCGTCATCCTTTTCAGAAGACTTTTCCTCCTTGTCATCAGAAGACTTAGCCTCTTGCAGCTTTTCTTCAACAGCAATGCTTCTGGAATTAATAGCAGCAATTTTGTTTTCTATTTCCTGTATAGCGTTTTCAAGATATTTACTCTTTACTGGTTCCTTATAATCAAAATCAATTACAATATTCTGATGGCATCTACGACAAATAATAGAATGAAGAACATCGAAAAGCTCATGCTCCTTTTCTCGTCCAATAACTGTATCTTCGATAGTTACCTTAAGATGGCCATCCTCTGTAAAATCTAAATCAGCTTTTTTGTATATGTTAAAAAGAAGAGCACTTCTATCTTCCAGCTCTTCTAAAATGCTATCGTTATATGATTTTAATAAATTAGATGGTGTGTACTGACTTGAAAGGTCAAATTCTTCTAGAATTTTGATAGTAACACCATTGTTGGGAAAGAATTGTTTCTTGATGGATTTTTCCAAATGCCAGATGCGGCGTTTTGGAATGAGCGTATTAAAGGTAACGTATATACGAATGTCATCTTTGTTACGCCCAGTACTAACCTTTGTAACTGTAGCATCACTTAAGGCAGTCTCAAGGTCAGTTTCCGCATCCATATTTGGAAACACATCATAAAAACTCATTTGATCCATAACATATCTCCAGGGTATAGTCCGGGGGTTACGCTATCAAACTAATTATTACTTCGTCGCGAGATTGGCTCCTTCAGTAATAATTAGTTTGACAGCTACCCCCTCACTTAATACTTTACGATTATGGGCGAGGCCAGGCGATAAGTTCTTGACGGAGAGCTTCTAGAAGTTCGCCTTCTGGGAGCTTTTTAACTACCTCGCCGTGTTTGATGAGAAGGCCTTCTCCAATGCCACCGGCTACACCGAGGTCGGCTTCCTTGGCTTCACCTGGGCCATTTACTACGCAGCCCATAACAGCTACTTTAATATCTAAATCAGAAAACTCTTCAACGAGATTTTCTACTTTGTTTGCAAGACCAATCAAATCGATCTGAGTACGTCCACAGGTTGGACAAGATACAACTTCGATTCCGCCTTTTCTAAGTCCAAGTGTACGAAGAATAAGCTTAGCTGTTTTGATTTCTTCTATAGGGTCTCCTGTAAGGGATACTCTGATAGTATCACCGATGCCCTGTGAAAGAATCATTGAAAGGCCGCAGGCACTTTTAATGTTACCAGCCTTAACTGTTCCAGCTTCTGTAATACCTACATGAAGTGGATGAGTTGTTTTGTCTGCAATAAGCTCATGAGCCTTAACGCACATCATAACATCAGATGATTTGATACTGATTACAAGGTTGTCATAGCCCATGTCCTCGATAATCTTTACCTTATCAAGGGCTGACTCAACCAAACCTTCTGCAGTAACTCCACCGTATTTTTCAACTAAGTTCTTTTCAAGGGAACCTGAATTAACGCCAACTCTAATAGGAATATTTTTAGCCTTAGCAGCATCTACAACAGCCTTGATTCTTTCCTCACTACCAATGTTACCTGGGTTGATTCGGATTTTATCAGCACCGTTTTCAATAGCTGCAATTGCAAGTCTGTAGTCAAAATGTATATCAGCAACAAGAGGGATATTAATCTGTTTTTTAATTTCTGCAATAGCCTTTGCTGCTTCCATATCAGGAACTGCGCAACGAATAATATCACAGCCTGCTTTTTCAAGTGCCTTGATTTGAGCAACTGTAGCAGCTACATCCTGTGTCTTTGTATTTGTCATAGATTGGATGAGAATTGGATTACCTCCACCAATAACTCTATTTCCAATTTTTACTTCTGTAGTCTTCATAATACACCTCATCCGTCAGCTTCGCTGACACCTTCCCTTAAAAGAAAGGCTATAATAATTTAATAATATCGTTATACATAACAACTATCATTAAAAGCATCAATAAGCCAAAGCCAACAAGGTTAATTCCATTTTCAATTTCAGGATTCAACTTCTTGCCTCTAATTGCTTCAATAATGATAAGTAAAATTCTGCCTCCATCCAAAGCAGGGAATGGAAGTAAGTTCATAACACCTAAGTTTGCAGAAAGTAAAATCGCAATAGATGTCATGTTAATAAATACATAGAAAGCTCCACTTGTAATTGACTGGTCATATACAGATGATATCGTAGTAACAACACCTACCGGACCAGATACTTCATCTACGGAAACCTGTCCTGTAAACAACATCTTCAAGCTTGATAAAGTAACATATATCTGATACTTAATCTCGTAAAAAGAATACTCTATAACGCCAAGCGGAGAAACCTTTTTATACTCTGTATTCTTTGTGATACCAAGCATCTTTCTTCCTGTTTCCTCAGAGTATTTAGGCTTGATTGTTGCAGTATGCTTTTCTCCATCTCTTTTATATACAACCTTATAGTTGTCTTCATTAGGATGTAAAAAAGTATAAATGCTTATTTCATTATAAAAATGAACATGATAGCCATTTATGCTAATGATTTTATCTCCAGCCTGAAGGCCTGCTTCTTGAGCCGGCATATTCTCCATAACACTAGAAATAGTTGTATCATTAACTCCGATTGATGCTATGTAAACAATAGATAAAATAAATGCCAAAATGAAGTTGAAGAATGGGCCGCCAAAAACAATTTGGAATCTCTCCCATTTGTTTTTCTGATTAAAAGCTCTATCGCTATCGCTTTCTTCATCTTCACCTTCCATAACACAGCTTCCGCCAAATGGAAGTGCTTTGAGACAATACTTTGTCTCTCCCTTTCCCCAAGAAAAAAGTGTTGGTCCAAGTCCAAGTGTGAATTCGTTAACCTTTACACCACACTTCTTTGCAAAAAGAAAATGCCCCAATTCATGGAAAATAATAATAAAGCTAAATATAAGTATAGCAAGTATTATTTTCATTATTACCACCTGCTCTCAATAAAGTCGTAAGTCATTTGCTCAGTCTCAAGTACTTGCTCGATTGTAGGACTCTGAATAAAATCTACATTAATCATCGATTCAGAAACGATTTCAGGTATCTCTAAGAACTTAATCTTGTTATTTAAAAATTTAGCAACAGCTCTTTCGTTTGCTGCATTGAATACTGTTGGAACATTTCCGCCGGCATCCATAGCATCATAAGCTAACGATAAGCCATAGAATGTTTCCATATCAGGCTTTTCAAATGTAAGTGTGCCAACCTTAAATAAATCAAGAGGCTCAGCATATAAAGTCTTTCTATTTGGATAAAACAGTGCGTAAAGAATAGGAAGTCTCATATCAGGAGTTCCCATTTGACCAATTACTGCTCCATCCATAAATTCTACTGCTGAATGAAGAATGCTCTGTGGATGTACAACAACCTCGATTTGGTTAAGATTAACTCCAAAGAGCCACTTAGCCTCCATAACCTCTAAGCCCTTATTAATCATAGTTGCAGAATCAATAGTGATTTTTGCTCCCATTGACCAATTAGGGTGCTTAAGTGCATCTTCTAATTTAACATTTTCAAGCTCTTCTAATGTTCGTCCTCTAAATGGCCCGCCAGATGCTGTAAGTAATATCTTAGATATTTCGTTATGTCTTTCACCATTTAAAGACTGGAAAATAGCGCTGTGCTCACTGTCTACTGGAAGAATTGAAACACCCTTTTGTTTTGCAAGTGGCATAATGATATGTCCTGCTGTAACAAGTGTCTCTTTGTTAGCCAAAGCAATTGTCTTACCTGCATTAATAGCTGCGATAGTAGGCTGAACACCAATCATACCTACAACAGCAGTAACAACAGTATCCGCCTTATCATATGTAGCAACAGCAATAAGACCTTCCATTCCATAGACAATCTCAATATTATCCATGTCTGAAAGTCTTGTCTTTAAATCTTTTGCCAATTCCTCGTTTGCAATAGAAACAAGGCTTGGCGTATATTTTCTGATTTGTTTTTCAAATAAATCGATATTCTTTCCACATGACATTGCAACAACCTGTAAGTCATCTGGGTTCTGTGAGACTATATCAAGAGTCTGTGTTCCAATAGAACCTGTAGACCCTAAAATAGCAAGCTTCTGTGACATTGAATCCACCTCTAATCGTTAATTTTAAACATAAAAATAATATGCTAAAAAGAAAATAATTGGTGCAGTAATTATCATACTGTCGAATCTATCTAGAACACCACCGTGTCCTGGAATAAGCTTTCCGTAATCCTTAATCTCAAAATTACGTTTGATAGCTGATGCTGCCAAATCTCCTACCATAGAGATAAGTGCACCTACACCTGAAATAATAACAAGTGGAAGAATTACAAAATCGTCAATATGAAATGCTGCAGAAATTGCAACACAATAAATAGCTGTTAAAAGCATAGCGCCTAACACTCCACCTACAGCACCCTCAATGGATTTCTTAGGTGAAAGTAATGGTGACATTTTATGCTTACCAAATAAAACTCCGACGCAATAAGCAGAAGTATCAGAACCCCAAGAGCACAAAAAGATAGCCCATACTATAAACTCTCCACCAGGAAGCATTCTTGTCTGGTAAAGGAAAGAAAGCATAACACCAACATAAAACAGACCAAAAAATGAAGCCATAATCTGGTGACTGTGATATTTAGGATAGCCAAAAACAAATACTGCTAAAAGTAAAATTAAGAATCCAAGGAAAATAACCATATTATCCTGACAAAACTTAAATTTTAGATCCATGTAATAAGTAATGCAGGCTAAATATCCTAGTATTCCTGGAAGACTTTTCTCCACTTTAAAAATTCGATATAGCTCAAACATTCCTATTAATGAAAGAATAAGCATTGTTGCTAGTAGAACATTCCCTCCAGTACATATAAAAACAAGGGCAAGAGCCACAAGAATTATCCCACTAATCAAACGTGTAGTAAACATAAGATTTCCTTCCTATATTCCGCCAAAACGACGGTTTCTTTTATCATATTCTTCAATAGCTTTTTTCAACTCTTCTGGTGTAAAATCAGGCCATGCAACAGGTGTAAAGTAAAACTCTGCGTAAGCCAATTGCCATAATAAATAATTTGACAATCTTTGTTCTCCTGATGTACGAATCATAAAATCAGGATCAGGTATATCTCTAGTATCTAAATAGCTAGAAAATAACATTTCATCTATATCATCTATTTCTACTATGCCATCTTTTGCATCCCCTGCAATCTTTCTGATTGCTCGAGTCATCTCATCTCTACTTCCATAATTTATAGCAATTGTAAGTGTTAATCCTGTGAACTGAGATGAATACTCTGTAAGTTCAGCAATGCTGGCTCTTAGTTTGTCATCTAACTTAGATAAATCTCCAATGAATCTGACTCTTAGATTATCCTTTTTTGCAGTTTTCATGCAAGTTTTGATATATTCTCCAAGCAGCTTCATTAAAGCTTTTACCTCATCATCTGGTCTAGACCAGTTTTCGGTAGAAAATGCGTACATTGTGACGTATTTAACGCCTAAATCATGGGCTGCTCTACAGATTGTTTCTACATTCTTAGCACCAACAGTATGGCCATAAGTTCGTGGCATTCCTTTGGCTTTAGCCCATCTTCCGTTACCATCAAGAATTATTGCAATATGTTCTGGTACGTTCATAGCACCTCCAAAAAATAATAATAAATTGAAAAGGGCACAATAACTGTGCCCCTTAATAAGATTAAAAATTAAACTGTCATGATTTCCTTTGTCTTAGCTTCAACAGCCTTGTCAACCTCAGCGATGAACTTATCTGTCATCTTCTGGCACTTATCTTCAAGGTCCTTGATTTCATCCTCAGAAACACCTTCGTCCTTTGAGTGCTTCTTTAGTGTATCAATTGCATCTCTACGAATATTTCTGATAGCAACCTTAGCATCCTCACCATGCTTCTTAACGTCCTTAGCTATTTCCTTACGACGCTCTTCTGTAAGCTCTGGGAAAACAAGACGAATAAGCTTTCCATCGTTTGTAGGATTGATTCCAATATCAGACATATTGATTGCCTTCTCAATCTCCTTTACAAGAGATGGTTCCCATGGCTGAATCTGAATAAGACGTGGCTCTGGAACAGAAATATTAGCAACCTGTTGAAGTGGAGTTGGAGCTCCATAATAATCAACAGTAATCTTGTCTAAGATATGTGGATTAGCTCTTCCAGCACGAATTGTAGTGAATTCGCTTTCTAGATTATTGTAGCTCTTTGTCATTTTCTCTTCGTATGTTGAAAGTATATTATCCATTAATCCTCCTTAAACAGTAACAACTGTTCCATTAAATTTTCCTGTAATAGCTTTTACTATTGAATTCTCTTCATTTAGAGAGAATACGTACATTGGCATCTTCTGCTCCATTGCAATGATTGAAGCAGTCATATCAACAACCTGAAGCTTCTGATCGATAACATCCTGGATGCTGATTTCATCATAACGCTTAGCATCTGCATTCTTTGCTGGATCACTATCGTATACACCGTCGATAGATTTAGCAAGTAAGATAACATCTGCTTCTATTTCAACTGCACGAAGTACTGTAGCAGTATCTGTTGAGAAGTAAGGATGTCCTGTACCACCTGCAAAGAAAACAACCATATTTCTTTCGAAATACTTATTGGCTCTATCCTTTGAATAAAGCTTTGAAACATTGCCGCATTCAAAAGGTGTAAGAACTGATGTCTTCATTCCTTCTGTTCTGAAGATTTCAGAAACGTATACACAGTTCATAACTGTAGCAAGCATTCCAATCTGATCAGCTTTTGTTCTGTCGATTTTCTCTGATGAGCGACCTCTCCAGAAGTTTCCGCCACCAATAACAACGCCTACCTGAACACCATCATCAACAAGTTTTTTAACCTGCTTAGCTACCATTACACATGTAGCTTCATCAAATCCAAACCCCTTATTACCTGATAATGCTTCTCCACTAAGCTTTAATAATACTCTTTTCATTTGCCAAAAATCCTCTGTTAAAATTAAATATTGAATACGCTGTTAACATCAACGTCAGCATAGCTCTGTGAGCAGAAACCTTCGATAACTGCACCATTGTTAATCTGTACTGAACGAGACTTGATGTTACCCATAACAACAGCTGATGTATCAACAACAACAGGACCGTTAACATCAATATCACCCTTAACAGCACCCGCAATAACTGCTGATGTAGCTGTAATGTTACCAATGATTACAGAACCAACACCAACCTTAGCTGTTCCTGATGTAACAACCTCTCCTTCAATCTTAGCAGCATCTGCAAAGAATTCAGAAGACTGTGAATTACCATTTACCTTACCTGTAATAACTAATTTACCATTACATGTAACATCACCAACGATTTCACCCTGTACTTCGATTGAACCAATTGATTCAACATTACCTGTAATTTTCATACCAGCAGTAATAACTGCATTCTCATCTGAAGCCTGAGTTCTGTTCTCAGCCACATTTCCCATAACATCCATTGTCTTAGGTGCCTCCATTTTAGTTTCTTTTCTTGTGTCGAAGAATGATTTCTTCTCTTCTTGAGGCTCCATAGTTGTTGTAGCCTCAGGCTTGTTTGCAACTGGTGTCTCAACCTTCTTTGTAACCTGTTCAAGAAGACCGTCAAGCTTATTAAGCTCAGATTCAACATCAATATCCCCATCAAGAGTGTTAACCATAACCTCTTCGCTAGGTGCCTCTTCTGTACCAGCCATTTCATCTAAAGCATCATTGAAATCCTCTTTGAAATCTTTAAAAAAGCCCATAACATTTCCTCCAATATTATTTATTGTACAACATTTACATGTTGTATAATTGTTGTTTCATCTGTGATTGGTAAAATCATCGCTCCCTGTTCCTGTAAAGACTCTATCAATCCAGGTAGAGCTTCTACTGTTGCATTCTTATTTGACGCATCATGCAACAATACTACAGACGATTTGTATTTTACCACATCCTTCATTACATTATCAATAAGCTGTTCAGAAGTAAATGCTTGAGATGTGGCATCTCCTGATGCAACATTCCAATCAAAATAAACAGCGCCTTGTTCATTTAAATAATTAATAAAGGTAGACATGCTAGTACTACTAACTTTATTACTGCTTCCACCTGGAAATCTGTAATATTTTGTATCCACACCTGTTGTATTTAATATAAGGTCATGAATCTTCATATAATCAGCAGCAAAAGCTTCACCAGATGAATATATGTCCCCAAAATTATGACTATACGAATGCATGCCAATGGTATGGCCATCATCCACTATACGTTTATAATCATCACCATATAATTCCAAATCCTTGCCACATACAAAGAATGTAGCCTTAACATTGTAGTCATCTAAAATATTAAGTATTTCTTCTGTGTTGGAACTTGGACCATCATCAAAGGTAAGATAAACCTTAGGAATATCGCCTTCTTCGGCAATATTGTCGATATCATCAACCTTGTATACATCATCTAATATACTATCATCAACCATTTCATTAGAATCAGCGACATCAGTTGATACATAAACCATTTTTGATATTTCTTTCAATTCACGCTTGAGGGAGATAACCTGATAGCACAATACTCCCAAAGTCGTAAAGGTAATAAGCATAAATGAAAGAATAGTTGTAACAATAAATCTTTTCATGCGAGCAACACGTTTCCGCTTAGCGCGTTGTCTCTCCAATTCCTCGTTTAATTTTTCCAAAACAACCCCTCCCCATTGAAAATTCCTTTATTATTTTATCACAACGTAATCGCAAGATAAAGGTAAAAAAATAAAGAGCCCACAAAATGTGGACTCTTTTAAAATCATGATTAAAGCTGAGCTGCAACTTCTGCTGCGAAGTCTTCGTTCTTCTTCTCAAGACCTTCACCAGTCTCAAAACGAACAAAGCTCTTAACTGTAATCTCAGAACCAGTTTCCTTAGAAACCTGCTCTAAGTACTTAGCTACTGTCTGCTTTCCATCTTCAGCCTTAACATAAACCTGATCAAGTAAGCAGATTTCCTTAAGTTCCTTAGAAACACGGCCTTCGATCATGCCGTTGATAACCTTTTCAGGCTTCTGAGATTCCTTAGGATCGTTCATGATCTGAGCAAGAAGGATTTCCTTCTCATGTGCAATATAATCAGCAGATACCTCATCACGAGATACATACTTTGGATTAAGAGCAGCGATCTGCATAGCAATGTTTGTAGCTGCTTCCTTAGCTGCGTCGCTCTCTGCGCCAGCCATGTTAACGATAACGCCGATACGTCCGCCACCGTGAGTATAAGAAACTACGAAACCATCAGCTGTAACCTTCTCAAATCTTCTAAGAGAAAGCTTCTCACCGATTGTAGCAACCATCTCGATGTGTACGTCGTTAACTGTCTTTGATGAATCCTCTGCCCATGGCTGAGCTAATAACTCATCAATTGTCTTAACATCTGACTTAAGGATCTGGTTTGCAACCTTCTCTACATAAGTCTGGAACTTTTCGTTCTTAGCAACGAAGTCTGTCTCAGAGTTAACCTCAAGAACAACTGCTGTGTTGCCTTCTACAACAACCTTGCAGATACCCTCTGCTGCGATACGAGATGCCTTCTTTTCAGCCTTAGCTGCACCGTTCTTACGAAGAAGCTCGAAAGCTGCATCCATATCACCATCGCACTCAGAGAGTGCCTTCTTACAATCCATCATACCTGCGCCAGACTGCTCGCGAAGGTCTTTTACCATTGCTGCTGTAATAGCTGCCATAATCTTATGCCTCCTCTACTGATTCTGCTGATTCCTCAGCAACTTCGTTCATCTCACCCTGCTTTGCTTCGATAACAGCATCTGCCATCTTTGCAACGATAAGCTTTACTGCACGGATAGCATCATCGTTACCAGGGATTACATAATCAAGCTCATCAGGATCACAGTTAGTATCACAAACACCTACAAGTGGAATACCAAGTGCGTGTGCTTCCTGGATACAGATGTGCTCCTTCTTAGGATCGATAACAAAGATAGCGTCAGGAATTCTGTTCATTTCCTTAATACCGCCAAGAACCTTTGTAAGCTTCTCCTGCTCCTTCTTAAGTCCTGTAACTTCCTTCTTTGGAAGAAGATCGAATGTTCCGTCTGCTTCCATCTTCTCGATTTCCTTAAGACGTGCAATTCTTGTCTGAACTGTCTTAAAGTTTGTAAGCATACCACCGAGCCATCTCTCGTTTACATAGAACATACCGCAACGCTCTGCCTCAGATGCGATAGCGTCCTGAGCCTGCTTCTTTGTACCAACGAAAAGGATTGTGCCACCCTGCTGTGCGATATCGAAGATAACATCGTAAGCATCGTCTACCATACCTACAGACTTCTGAAGGTCGATAATGTGGATACCATTACGCTCTGTGTAGATGTAAGGAGCCATCTTAGGGTTCCATCTACGTGTCTGATGTCCAAAGTGAACACCTGCCTCAAGTAACTGCTTCATTGAAATAACACTCATTTTAATACCTCCTGGTTTGTTCTTCCGCATGATTCTTCCTAACAAAAACCCTGCCTACAATAGGTTGGGAACCAATGTTAGTCCTCACGCGTGTATTTTCAACAGCCCTTATAATTTACCATAGATTTAGAGCTGTTGCAAGCTTATCTTTTAATTCTGCTTTGGTGGAGTTGTCGTTCTAGAATCCTTATTTATAAGTAAAGCTGCTATGTCGTCATAGGTGCTACCCTGTTTAACATAAAATGTACCCGCTTGAATAAGATTATCCACCTTAATTTTGCTTAGATATTTATTAAAATCATCAACAGAGTCAATAAGACCTGCTTTTTTAAGATTTTTGCAAACCATTTCAGATGATTCGCCACCTCGCACTGTAAACGGAATATAAGTAACAGTTTCTGGCTCTTCACTTTCTTCTTCGGAAACATCTTCTATTTGAGGAGCTGCCTCGGCAGTTACTGTTGCTTCTTTTTCAATATTATTTTCATCTGATTCTTCAGCAACTTCTTCGGAATTTTCTTCATCAGATGTATTCATAACCATTCCAAGCTCTGTGGCTCTTTCAATTATTTCCTCGTCTGAAAGTTTTTCCTTTGCAAAACTGTCTTTACCAAAATAAAAGCTAATAGACAAAATCAGTGTGGCAAAAATTATACCAATTCCAATTCCTCTAATATAGTATTTTATTCTCATCTTCTCCCCTCCTGATAAAGACCAAGAACAAACTTAACTTCACCTAAGCCTCTTCCTAGCTTTTTAGCTATCTCAACCTCAGTAAGGCCCTCGTCATGCAAAGTTAATATTTCCATGTTGCCGCTTTGCTTAATAGCTGGCGATTCATCTGCGAATTTCTCAGCTAAAGCTTCTGTAAATGAGATTGGTTTTTCTACGGCTTCTCCAAGAGCAACAAATGGCTTTTGTGATTCTTCCTTCGCTTTTTCTAAAGCCGCCATTTCACCTTCGATTTCAATTTCTCTGTCTCTAAGTAAATCAAGCTTTTTAGCAATAGATGAATCTAAAGCAACAAGAGTGTCCTCTAATTCAGAAAGCTTTTTTGTCATATCTACAGTATCCTGCTGCTTTTCATTAAGCATAGAATACATAAAGGTCACTTCTTTATGGGACTTATCAACAGACTCTAAAACCGTATCGGAGTACTCTGAAATTTCCATTATCTTCTGATTGGTCTCTTTATCAGTTTTCCTATCCATTTCTTCCATGGCATCATCGATAGTGGCGGATAGTTTATCCTCTAACTCCACTTTAGCATCTGCCATTTTATCTCTTATTATTTGTTCGATTTGGTCCTTTGTAAGCTTTTGAAGATTTTCCCTATCCTTTTCAGATAACTTTTCAGACACAAAAAAACTCCCAATGCAAAAGGCTAACCCAATGATTAGGAGTACAATTTCAAGTACTGTCATTATAAGTCCCCCTTTAAACTCTCATGTCAAACGAAGGCTTTGACTTATCTTTAACTGAGCCATCACCATCTAAATTCTGTCCCTTTTTATCTTTAGGAGGTTTACGTTTTTTATTACCCTCGTAACCTTTGCCATTACCTTCTCTATCGTAAGAATCTTCTGCTTTCTTAGCGTTGTAGGTGTCATTAACCTGATGTGCAAGCTGATCCTGATGCTTTTCAACTGTGTCAGTCAAAGCCGCCTGCTGAAGCAAAGGTTTTTGGTCTTCATTAGCTTTTGTGTTACTAATTTCATTGGTGTTTTGAATCATTCCATTGAAATTAATTGGACTAATTGACATAACATTCCCTCCCTGTTGGAATACCATACAATTAAACTACCAAATTATTTATTTGTTAAAATTCCCATGTAATCACCAAGGGTTGTTCTCATTTTTTGAAGAGCCTTGGTGTGAAGCTGTGAAACTCTTGATTCAGATACCTCTAGGGCTGCACTGATTTCTTTAAGAGTCATATCTTCATAATAATACAATAAAATAACCTGTTTTTCTTTTTCTGTAAGCTTATCTAATGCTTCCTTAAGCTTTTCAGATAATTCCTGCTTTGAAATATTATCTTCCGGTTGAATGAAATGAGAATTATGCTCAGCTTCCATAACTGGTTCATTGCCAGATTCAACGAATTCATTTAATGAAACAACGTTTGTAACATTAAGCTGTGATTGCCATTTCATAAATTCATCAGGAGATATATTTAATTCTGCAGCAACATCTTCATCAGATGCACTGCGGCCTGTTCGCGCTTCAATGTTTTTGATTGCATCATCAATCATTCTTTGACGCTGTCTAATGGTACGTGGAATCCAATCCATCTTTCTGATTTGGTCCAAAATTGAACCTCTGATACGTAAACTAGCATAAGTTTCGAATTTAACATCCTTAGCTAAATCAAACTTATCTATAGCATCAATAAGGCCAAAAATACCATAGCTGCATAAATCCTCATACTCTACTGTATTTCCCAAATACATACAGAGTCGGCCTGCAACAATTTTAACAAGTGGCGCATATTCAAGTATTAATTGTTCTCTAAGCTCACTAGAGGGATTAACTTTATATTTATCCCAGAGCTTTTCTCTGTCACCTGCTTTCATTTATGCCCCCTTCAATACGAGTAATCTTATTGTTTTAACCTTCCTCAGATTCACTCGAATTTTCCTCTGTTGTTGTAACATCCTCTTCTGGTAATTCCTCACCAGCTTCTTCTGGCATAATTGCATTCATCTGTTCGTCTACAGATGCAGTTGGTTCCAAAGTTCTAAACGAATAATCTAAAATAATCTTAATGACAGTCCCCATAAAAAGGAAAATCAAAACGACAACTAAAAGCCTTGTCACAAAAACGGAAAAATCAGCATGCTGCATAATAGAAATGACGCATGAAATTAATGCCGCAACTAGTGTGATAATAATAGGTATAGGCTTAGTATTCATCCTTTCCTCCAACCATCTAGTATATATTTTAAATAATCTTTAACTCTTTGCCAACTGCTTTTATATAGTAATCACCAGATTCACTGTATATTTCTACTGTTCGACCATAATTTAGGCCACAATCTTCCGCTACAAGTCTAACGCCCAACTGCTTCAGCTTTGCCCTGGATGCCTCCGCATTTCTTTGACCAACATTAATTCCTGCTGCGTTAGCTCCAGGCATTTCGAACATCTTGGCGCCACCTGCAATCTTAGCAACAAGTCTAGCCTTATTTGCCCCTGCTTTAATCATGTCATCATAAAGCTTTTGGATTCCAGTATCGGCAAACTTTGCAATATTAGAATTGTTTCTAATCGACGTACTGTCCGGTAACATTATATGTGCAAGCCCTGTAATCTTTGTGGAAGGATCGTAAATCGCAATTCCAATACACGACCCAAGACCAATAGTAGTAAGATTATCTGGAGCTTTGCATACCTTTAAATCGGCCATGCCTACTTTAATCATCTGCCCCATAACTAAACACACTCCTTATATTGGTACACCAAGTGCCGTTAATATCTTTGCATACGAATCTTCCTCAGGCATAAGAATAAAATGTCCTTTTATTCCTAAATCATCAGAAAAATCTGTGTTAATCATAAGTGCATTATCGCCAAAAATTCCAAACTGAACAGCAGGAACAGACAGAATGGCTGCCGCCATATCTACCGCAACAAATGGTACTGAAGGCACAATTGTAAGGTTTGTAAGACCGGATAATGCAGACAAATAAGAGCCTGCAATAATATTTCCTACTTCCTTAATTGCAGACAAATCCATTTCGTCAAAAGGTTCGTTATACGAATCATCTCTCATCATAAGTTTGTTAACGATATGATGTGCACTGGCCATATCCATCAAAAACATCATAGAACCATCTATGTCTTCTTCAACACCAAGTAATATACCAACAATTATCTCATCCTCTGCGCCAATTGCTGAACCTAATTCCTCAACAGGTAAAAATGCAACCTCTGGAACGCTCATATCAATTCTAAGGCCAAGCATATTGGCGATGGCAGTTGTTGCATTGCCAGCGCCAATATTACCTATTTCCTTGAGGACATCAAAATATTTCTCATTAACTTCATCAAGTGTGAGCATAAAAACCTCCCATTAAGAAGCATCATTTTCCCCAATAATTGAGCTAATCTCAAAGATAGAAATAAGCTCGTCACCATTTTTGCCTACACCATTAATGAAAGAGTTTTTGCTCTTAAGTGTAGAGGAAGGTGCTTCAATATCATCCTCTGATAAAGAAAGAACTTCTTTAACCTCATCTACAATAACGCCCATTAATCCACCTGCATCAAGCTTAAGAATAATAATACGAGAAGCATCTGTAAATTCATCATCATCAAGATTCATTCTACGTCTAAGGCTCATTACAGGAACAACCTCACCACGAAGATTAATAACGCCTCTATAGTAAGATGGCGCCTTTGGAACTCTAGTGATTTTACTCATACGAACAATGTTATCAATATAGGAAATGTCGATACCATAATGCTCGCCACCAATTTTTACTACAATGTATTGCTTCTTTTCTTTTTCAACTACATCATACATAGCCAAATCTGACATGGTCTCACCTCCTATTAAATAACAGCGTTGACATCAAGAATCATAGCGATTTCGCCATCACCAAGGATAGTAGCACCGCTAATGAGCTTGTTATTGTCAAGCTTTCCAAGTGACTTAATAACGATTTCGAGCTGTCCAATAAGATTATCTACGATAATACCGCCTAATGTATCGCCCTTCTTACAGATAACAACTGTCATTGTATCTTCTTCACTTTCCTTTGGCTCGAAATCAAGGATCTTATCAAGGTGAATAAGAGGAATAACCTGGCCTCTAAGGTGGATAACCTCTTTAGACTCAACATACTTGATATCAGATACTGGAATATTTTCAATGTTCATAATTGAAGCTAATGCAATCGCATATTTTTCATCTCTTATCTCAACCATAAGAGCCTGAATAATAGCAAGCGTAAGTGGTAATCTTACCGTAAAGGTTGAGCCTTCACCAAGAACAGACTTAACGGATACGTCACCACCAAGTGCTTCGATATTACTCTTAACAACGTCAAGACCAACGCCTCGACCAGAAATATCTGTAATCTGCTTTGCCATAGAGAAGGATGGCATAAACAGGAAGTCGATGATTTCCTTCTGAGTAAGATTTTCTGCCTCTTCAGGTGTAACAAGACCACGCTCGACAGCCTTATCTCTAACCTTATCAGTGTTAATACCGCCACCATCATCACCTACTTCGATGATAACGTTATTACCCTCCTGGAAAGCATTAAGGAAAATAGTACCTTTTTCAGGTTTTCCAGCTGCCGCTCTGTCTTCAGGAGATTCGATACCATGGTCAGCAGAGTTACGAAGTAAATGCTGAAGTGGGTCACCTAACTGATCAACAACAGTACGGTCAAGCTCTGTATCCTCACCAGTCATTACAAGTTCCATAGGCTTGTTAAGCTTACGGTCAAGGTCACGAATCATACGTGGGAACTTGGCAACTACTGATTCAATAGGAACCATTCGAACCTTCATAACTGATTCATGAAGATTTGTTGTGATTCTCTCTAAGTATTCAATATTCTCATGTAATGTCTGATGATCGATTTCACCAGATGCATTAGACTGTGATGCAAGTGAGTTCTTTGCAATAATAAGCTCGGAAACCTGATTCATCAAAGCATCAAGCTTTTCAATATCAACACGGATTGTACGTGAAGTAACAGGCTTGTTAGCTGGCTGATTCTTTGCTCCGGCCTTTGCTGCAGGTGCCTTTGCTGCAGGTGCAGGTGCCGCTGGTGCAGGAGCAGGTGCTGCCTCAGCTGCTGGTGCAGGTGCCGCTGGTGCTGCCTCTTCCTCCTTCTTTTCGTACATATCAGGTGTGACCTTTTCAGCTTCAACAGAATCTATTTCAGAAACTGTCTTTATAGACTCAAGAATTGGGTCAAGTTCTGATTCACTAGAAAGAATAAATGAAAAATCAAATTCGAATTTCTCATCTTCGATATCACCTGAGCTTGGGTCAAAGGCCATAATCTGACCAAATTCCTCTACTGCCTTAAATACAAGGAAGGCTCTGGCTGCCTTAAGTAAGCACTCTTTATTAATATGGATTGTGAAGCCATATAACTGCTTTTCGCCCTTTAGCTTTTCAACAGTTTCAGGCTCAATATTCATATGCTTAAATAAAGGACCATCTGCTTCGCCAGCAGCAGGTGCTGCGTCAGCTGGCGCTGCCTCTGTGGCAGGTGCTGCGTCCCCTGCAGGTGCTTCTCCACCCTCAGCCTGAGCAAGATAGTCATTCAAAAGCTTAATTAAAGCTTCATTTTCTTCTTCGCCTTCGTTTGAAGTTGCTTTTACTGTATCAAGGTAGCCCTCGATAGCATCAAGACACTTAAAAAGAATGTCGATAAGGTTTGAGTTAACCTTAACGTTATCATTACGAACTTCCTGGAAAACATTTTCCATGTCGTGTGTAAGATGCTGCATTCGTTTGAATCCCATAGTACCAGCCATACCCTTTAAAGAGTGGGCAGCACGGAAAATCTCATTTACAACATCCTTATTTTCAGGCTCTTTCTCTAATTCCATTATGTTATCTGAAAGGCTCTGAATATGACCGCTTGTCTCGTCGATAAAGATATCCAAATATTGACTTACATCCATCCTACTAACCTCCAAGTTTCTTTACTATTGAATTAGCTACTGATTTAAGTGGTACTACCTCATTAGATAAACCACCTTGTTCCACTGCCTTAGGCATTCCATATACAACGCATGTGGATGCCTCTTGCGAAATTACGTAAGTCTTTTTGTATTGATTCAAGTATCTGATTCCTTCTGAACCATCTGCACCCATTCCAGTAAGTACAACACAAATAATTTCATCAAAGCTTGTTTTTGCCAGTGACTGATACATAACATCAGCACAAGGCTTCAAGCTATTTACCGGTGGGCTGTCATCTAAATGACAATATGCAGCATGACTTCCGTCTTCGCAGATTTTCATGTGCTTACCACCTGGTGTTATATAAACTACTCCAGGCTTAAAATACTCTCCATCTTCCGCTTCCTTTACCTTTATCGTTGAGATTTGGTCAAGTCTGGCAGCAAGTGAGCCTGTAAATCCTTCAGGCATATGCTGCACTAAAACCAAAGGAACAGATAGGCTTTGTGGAAGCATTGGCACAAATGTGTGAAGTGCCTGTGGTCCTCCGGTAGAACAAGCAAGTGCTATCAGCTTCTTAGTTCTAACTCCTGTTCCCTTTGGAGCAGGTGGCTTTTGATTAGAGCTTGTTGTAGGAGTAGGAGCAGTACCTGTTGCTGGCTTTGATACTGTTGAAGGACTGGTTTGCGCACTACCAATACCTCTTTTAGCCTCCTCAAGCTGACTTCTAATCCCAGCCATTCTTTCGGCTGTCTTCCTGTGAGAATCACCTATAGCTCTTGTATTCTCACTTATGCTTGCCTTAGGAGCGATTTGTTTAAAGGATCGGGATTTAGTAACATTGTGAAGAGCTTCCAAAAGTTGCCTTCCAAAGATTTCTCTGGTTTCGCCGCTAGAACGGATTGGCTTAACCACAAAATCCAATGCACCATATTCCATTGCCTTCATTGTACTATCTGCATCTTCCTTTAAAGAAGAACTGATTAGGACTGTGTTTGAATCAATCCTCTCATTGTGCAATCTTTCAAGCAATTCCACGCCTGTAAGCTTGGGAAGAATCATATCAAGTACAACCAAATCGTATGGATTATTTTTAATTTTCTTGTAAGCATCTTCGCCGTCTGCACTGACGTCAATTACACGAAAATCACTATCTGCATTGATAATATCACAGATAACTCTTCTCATGAGTGCAGAGTCATCGACAACTAAAATCTTATACATTCTTTACCCCTGATCTTTTTTTCTTAAACGTCGGTCTTCATCAAAAATGTACTTAATTATTGTTTCTCTATCTTCAGGTTCTTTAAAAAGAAATTCTATACGATGTTCGTAGATTCCTAGGCCTTCTTTATATTCAGTTTTTATTCTTTTTGCGATTACATTTATCGTTTCATCTATATCTTTTGTTTTTAGCTTAAAAGACACATACATGTATCTTTCAGTTATAATATCTGCTTTCGCATTAAACTTAGCTCCGCCACCACTTATATCTAAAATAAAGCCTTCAACAGGGGCACCGTAAGTATTACCATATTTTTCCAAATCATCCTCTACTAAGGTCATGTTAGGAAGAAGTGCTACATCCTTAGGTATTGGAAGAACTTTTATTGGTATTAAGCATTGAAATCTGAAATAATCTCTTCTTTGTACTTTTTTTAATTTACTATCTGGCACAAACACGTAGACTGGAAAATTCTCTAGCCTACCGCGCTTTGTTATTTCTCCTGATAATTGAAACATACCGGCTTTAGTATTAAACACAGCAGTAAAAGGGACATTCATTGGAATTGTTACCGTATGCCCTTTTCTGGTAGGAATATGAAATACTATTTCCTCTTTTTTTGTTACACCAAAAACACTGGAAATATATACACTCCTATCCTCGTCTATGTTGTTTTCCACGTCAGAATTTGTACTGGCAAATGAAAACTCTATAGGTGTGCCAGGTTTAAGTTCAATTATTTCCATAAACTATGCCCTATCCTTAAGTAATGCGCTAAAAATATGTGAAACACCCCATTTAAAATGAGTGCTTTCATCCTTCTGCAGTAGCTTTGAAGCAACGCTTTCAAAGCACTTGGTAGATTTAGCTGTAGGATACTCCAAAGAAACCACCTTTTGATTTCTTACAGCCTTTTCTAACGAAGAATCATAAGCAATGTATCCTAAGTAATCCAGATTTCCGCCTAAAAACTTTTTAACAACGGAATCCATCTTAGAATAAACAGCTCTTCCCTCGGCTTCACTCATAACCTTGTTAGCAACTAGGTGCACATTGGTTCCTTCTTTAGAATATTTTTGACTTTTATACATAGCCTTCATCAAAGAATATGAATCCGTAAGGGAACTAGGCTCTGGTGTTGATACTAGAAGAACTTCTGGTGAAGCCAAAACAAACTCAAGTACCTGATCCGAAACTCCAGCGCCCGTATCTATAATTAGGATATCACATAAATCATTTAAAAGTGATAGGTTGTGAACTAAAAACGCAATTTGTTCACGATTTAGATTATTTAGTCCTACTACACCTGAACCGCCAGAAATAAATCCAATGCCAAGAGGCCCTGGTGTAATAATATCTCTGATGCTCATTCCCTTAAAAATAACATCAGATAAGTTAAAGTTTGGCAAAGTGCCAAACATTACTTCAACATTAGCAAGGCCAAAATCCGCGTCTAAAATAATTACCCTTTTTCCCAGGCGAGTAAACCACACAGCCAAATTTACAGCCATGTTAGATTTACCAACACCACCTTTGCCAGATGTAATGGTAATAACTTTAGTATTTTCTACTGTCCTTATATTTTGAGCCTTAATAACATTACGAAGATTTTCAGCTTGATCCATTTAATTTCCTCCCAATAACTGTTTTACCAGCTTCTGGGCGTTTACAATCTCAATGTCATCTGGCACATTTTGACCTACAGTAATATACGAAAGTGGAGCCTTCGTATATTGTTTCATATTGAAGATATTTCCAAGACATTTAGTCTCATCAAGCTTTGTAAATATCAAATTAAACTTTGCAAATTCCATATAAGAATCTGCAATATCAATCAAATCCTTTTGCTTTGTTGTAGCCGAAAGAACAAGATACACTTCGCTGTCGTAAAAATCTCCTAGTGCATTAATAAGCTTTTTGGTATCCTGTCTTTGTTCTTCGTTTTTGTGAGAAAAACCAATTGTATCAACTAAAATTACATCTAAATCTTCATTTTCTCTTGTCTGTTTTTTGACGGTATCAAGTAATTCCTCCGCTGAATATATAACATTTAAAGGAACTCCTAAAATGTTAGCATAGGTTTGGAGCTGATTAGCTGCTGCCATTCTATAGGTGTCAGCAGTAATAAGGCCAACCTTCTTACCTTCTTCAACTTTAAATTTTGATGCGATTTTAGCAATAGTTGTAGTTTTACCTACACCTGTAGGTCCAATAAAAAATACAACCTTTGGTCGCCTTTCGCCAGGAACAATTCTGGTTGGTGTACCAAGCTTCAGTACCATCTTCTGATAAACATTTGATAATAGATTATCAAGAGAATGGCTGGTACGAAGGACCTTGTCCATGTCCTCTAATACCTGATTAATATATTTTTCCTGAACCTCGTTTTCTAGAAGAACGTTATATAGCATCTTCACAAAAACATGATTATCTCCATCTATAGAAGGCTTTTCTGAATACCCCTTAATAGGAATATCGTCATTTTTTTTCTCATTTATTACAGTTGTTGTAGCTTTTAATGGTTTCTTGTATATACCAGTTTTCTGGACAGGCACCTCATCAGGCTCCTTAGCAGCTGATTCCTTAATAGCCGATTCCTTAACAACCTGTTCCACTTTAACTTCAGGCTCCTGCTTTTCCAAAACTTCATTTACTGCAGAAAAAGCATTCTTAAGTATGATGGCATCATCTGCAACAGCTTCAAAAGAACCTGAAGCCTTAGGCTGTTCGGCTGTTTCCACAGCAAATGCCTTAGCATCATTCGAAAATCCTTCATCTTCAACAGCAGCAGTAACCTCATAGGTACTGCTTTTGAAAAATCCCCCAATGCCCTTTGGCTTAACAACCTTCACATTCATAATAACGGCTGCATTGCCAAGCTCCTTTCGAACCTTTTCCATTGCTTCTTCTTCAGTTTTACCTGTGTACTTATTAATTGTCATTTACTCACCCCGTTACCATACCTACCGATGAAAGTTCTACATTAGAATCAATTTCATTATAAGAAACAACTATCAAATCCTTAATATAATCCTGCGTCATACTCTTGAAGTACATTCTTACAATAGGCGATGTTACAACAATAGGCGTCTGGCCCATTTCTTCAACCTTCTTAATCTCCTCCTCTAAGGAAGCTATAATAGCCTTTATTCTTTCTGGATCAAGTGTTAGATAAGCACCTTGTTCCGTCTGTTTTATAGAAGCCATTATGTCTTGCTCTACCTTTGGATCAACTGTTATTACCTGAGTTGTCTCATTAGGAGCAAAATATCTTCCAGATATAGCTCTCTTTAATCCCTGTCTTACATATTCTGTTAGTACATCCGTATCATGCGTTGTTGTAGCATGATCTGCCAGGACTTCAAATATAGTAAGCAAATCTCTAATTGAAACTCCTTCTGAAAGTAAGTTTTGGAGAACCTTCTGAATATCTCCAAGACCAAGCAGCTTAGGAACAAGCTCATCAACAATAACAGGATTACTTTCCTTAAGGTTATCAATAAGATTTTGAACATCCTGTCTGGTAAGAAGCTCTGCTATATGGCTTCTAATTACTTCAGTCAGGTGTGTTGCTATTATTGATGGTGGGTCAACAACTGTATAGCCTAAAGACTCTGCTCGTTCTCGCTGACTTTCTGTAATCCAAAGTGCTGGCAAATGGAAGGATGGCTCAAATGTTGGAATACCTGTAATCTCTTCCTCTACATATCCTGGATTCATTGCCATATAGTGGTCAAAAAGGATTTCTCCTTCAGTTACCTGAATACCTTTAATCTTAATGATATATTGATTAGGATTAAGCTGGATGTTATCCCTTAATCTAATAATAGGAACAACAGTACCAAGCTCTAAGGCAATTTGTCGTCTAATCATTACAACTCGATCTAACAAATCACCACCCTGGTTAACATCTGCAAGCGGAATAATTCCATAACCAAATTCCAGCTCGATTGGGTCAACCTGCAGCAGTGAAACAACATTTTCCGGCTTTCTGATTTCTTCTGCCTCTGTCTCCTCGGCTGCAACCTCCTGCTCGATTTCCTCTTCGCCTATTGTCTTGGATATTGAATGGCCGGAAACAATAAATACAATACCAAAAGCTAAGAACAATACCCAGTTAAGTGGTGTTGCAATACCTAGGAATATCATTGCTGCACCAACAATATACAAAACCTTTGGTATACCAAACAGCTGACGTATAAGGATTCCGGAAAAATCAGCAGCCTTTGAACCCTTAGTTACAAGAATACCTGTTGATAACGAAATAAGAAGGGATGGAATCTGAGAAACAAGGCCATCACCAATGGTTAGAATACCAAATTGCTGAATAGCTTCAGCAAATGGAAGTCCCTGGTTTAAAACGCCCATCACCGTACCACCGGCAAGGTTAATCACTGTTATGATTAAGCCTGCAGTAGCATCTCCTTTTACATACTTAGTAGCACCATCCATGGCTCCGAAGAAAGCAGATTCCTCTTGAATCTTATCTCTTCTTCTTTTAGCTTCTGCATCGTCAATTGCTCCAGTGTTAAGGTCCGCATCAATGGCCATCTGCTTACCTGGCATAGCATCCAGTGTAAATCTTGCAGATACTTCAGCTACACGCTCAGAACCTTTATTGATTACCATAAACTGAATGATAATCAGAATAAGGAAAATGATTGCACCAATAACAAGATTATTTCCACCAACGAAGCTACCGAAGGTTTCAACTACATTTCCCGGGTCACCTGTTGAAAGAATAAGTCTTGTAGATGATACGTTTAATGAAATTCTAAAAATAGTAGTGAACAATAGTAATGTTGGGAAGAAGGACATATCCAAAACTTCCTGAACAAAAAGTACGTTCATAAGTATAATGAGAGCTACCGAGATATTAAATGCAATCATTATATCCAAAACAAAATTAGGAATAGGGATAACGAAGAAGGTAACTGCAGCAAGTAAATATAATGCAATTCCTATATCCGATTTTTTAACTGAAGCTGCAAAATCCATACTCATCTCCCCCTTTCCTTAAAGATTAGCTAACCTGCTGATTTCTGTTGGTATAAACAACTGCCAGAATTTCCGCCACCGCCTGATATAACTCAGGAGGAATGGTTTCATCTAATTCAACTGTTGCATATAAAGCTCTTGCTAAAGGCTTATTTTCAACAATTGGAACATTGCTTTCCTTAGCTACATCTTTAATTTTCTTTGCCAGATAATCCTCACCCTTTGCTACAACACGAGGTGCATCATCCTTTGTATTATCATAAAGAATAGCAACTGCAATGTGAGTAGGGTTCGTGATAACAACATCAGCCTGAGGAACATTCTTCATCATTCTACGCTGAGAGCTTTCCATCATTCTCTGACGCTGTTTACCTTTGATTTGAGGATCTCCTTCAGTGTTCTTATATTCGTCCTTTACCTCTTGCTTGGTCATCTTCATATCATCTTTAAATTTGTAGCGTTGATATCCATAATCAACCAAGCCAAGGACTATATAAACTACACTTATTCTAATTCCTGTATCTACAATTATTTGGAATATCAGGCTAAGAGCTGCGTTAAGTGAAATGTCATAGAGTAAAAATAATGTTTTAGCCTGACCTTTAATACTAGTATATGCAATATAAAAAACCAGCAAAATCTTCGCTATAGCAAAGAGAAGATTTACAATTGACTGCTTAGAAAAGATACGTTTAAAGCCGCTTATTGGATTAAACTTTGAAAGCTTTGGTTCTAGTGGTTTCATTGTTGGCTTCCAACCAACCTGTACCAGATTAGTAACAAAATCTGCCGAAAAGCCAATAAGCAAAAACGGTAAAAGTATAATAAGAGTTTTTCCTAATAAACTTCTAAAAATTCCTATAAAGGCCTGGACTGTTAAGCCCCCCTTCATATTTACAATGTCAGGAAATAATGTGTAAATCCATCTAAAGATTTCTGCTATCCTGATTCCTGCGAAGCTTAGAAAAACTCTAAGTGCTATAAAAAAGCCTAAAAGCGAAACTCCATTAACAATCTCCTTACTTTTGGCAACCTTACCTTCCTTTCTGGCATCAGAAAGCTTTTTGCTGGTAGGGTCCTCAGTCTTTTCTCCACCCTCTCCATCTGGAGCGAAGAATTGGAGGTTATATGGAATTAACAAGACTTTTTCTTCATACATCAATACATCCCCTGCAAATAAAGTGACAACATCTTCTTCATTTCCTTAAAAATAAATGTTGCAATATCTGGTAGCAAAAATACAGTCAAAAACAAAACTATAAAACCAACAATAATTTTGAGCTGTGCACCAACAGAAAACATGTGAATCTGAGGTGCAACCTTTACCATAATTCCAAGTATTGCATTAAGTATCATTATTACTGCAAATATTGGAAGAACTATTCTAAATCCAATAACAAAAATATCTCTTATAAAAATAATAGTGGAACTCATTAATGAATCCCATTCAAAAACTGCTCCACCAATAGGGATTAGTTTATAGGCATCACAAAAGGTTCTGAATATGTATCTATGCATTCCTGAAAGAATCAACAGAATCATTATAAAATTGTTATATAAGGTTCCTGTTGCTGATGTTTCTGTCTGCAACGATGGGTCGTATTCCTGTGCCATGGAAAGACCTATATTCATATCAATCATATTACCGGAAAGTAAAATGATGAAATTGCAGCAAAAAGTTGCAAAACCTATTATTAAGCCTGTAATTGCTTCCTTAACAACTAAAAAAGCATATCCTACTACCGTAGAATAATTGAGGTCATCAAAATCAACAACAAAATATAACAGCAAGGCGACTAAGGCAGAAAAGCCTACTTTTAGTCTGGCTGGTGTATTTCTGGTGTTGAAAAATGGTGCCACTACTACGAACATGGATATGCGGGTAAGGAGTAACAAGTAATATTCAAAATTTTGTAAGGTAAAATGTACGCTAAACATCTATTCTAGCCCAGGTATAATGAAAAGTTTGCCCACAAATCAGTAATGTAATTAACCAAAACTGTGAGCATCCAAGGACCGAAAAACATAAGTGCCGCAAATACCCCCACAATTTTAGGTATGAAGGTAAGAGTTTGCTCTTGAATAGATGTGACAGTCTGAAAGATACTAATAACAAGACCAATCACAAGAGAAACTAGCAAAAGTGGTAATGATGTAATCAATAGAATGTAAATACTGTTTCTAATGATGTCTAATACCTGTCCTTCAGTCATAACCTATCCTCTCCGTAAAATGTGAAACTCATTAATAAAACGTCTTCACTAACCCGCCAATAACAAGATCCCATCCATCTACAAGAATAAACAATAAAATCTTGAATGGTAAAGAAATCGTGGTAGGTGGAAGCATCATCATACCCATTGACATAAGTACTGATGCAACAACCATATCGATAACTATAAAAGGTACATAAATCAAAAAACCAATAATAAATGCAGCCCTAAGCTCTGATAATATAAAAGATGGAACCAGAACTGTAAATGGAACTTCATCTAATTCATCTAAATCATAGGTAATGCCAGCAATGTCGCAAAACAATGCCAAATCCTTTTCCTGTGTCTGAGGATACATAAACTCTCTGACAGGAGCTATTGCTGCATCGATTGCTTCTTCCTGAGTAATCTCTCCAGCGTCAAAAGGATCAACAGCATCTGTTTTAATCTGAGTTAAAACAGGTGACATGATGAATAAAGTTAAAAACAACGCCAACCCTATCAAAATCTGATTTGGAGGCGCTGTGTTAGTTCCAATAGCAGCGCGAACAAAGTGCAGTACAATGACGCATCTGGTAAAGGATGTTAGCATTATCAGAATCGAAGGCGCCAAGGTAATGATAGTAAGCACAAGCAGCATTCTTAAAGTTGCTGTAAAATTTCCGTCCTCGCCATCAAAAGTTAATGAAAAGCCCTTATTGCCACTGCCGACAACCTCATCCGATGCATTAGGCGCATTTTCAGTTGCACCATACAGCTCGTTACTAGCCCCATATTCTGTACCATATTCAGTTGCATAAGCCCTTGTGCTGCAAGTAAAAAGCGTAAATGAAACTACAGCTAGTGAAAACACAAAGCTGAAAATCAAATACCCCTTCTTTAATTTTTTCATAACACACTCGTCCGTAAAATTTAATTTTGTTTTTTAGAAAACTTTTCCAATACTGATTTGAAATCAACAGGCATTATCACATCGTTTGTCTCATCGTATTCTCTGAGCTGTGATGAGGATAATTCACCTAAGAGTGTGACCTCGTCCTTGCCTGTAGCAACGACAAAATATTTATCCTCACCAGCTCTTATAATCTGAACAAACTTATTATTGGATAACCTGATAGCCTCAACTATCTCAAGGTTTTTGTTAAGCCCTTGTGTCTTTTGATACCCTGCAATCCATTTGGTCACAAATGTAGTTAACGCAAGGACTCCTACAAATACAACTAAGGCAAAAATCAATTGAAAGAAGCTTTCCCCCGCCGAAGAAAGTAAAATCATTTATCCAATTACCTTCTTTACAGCTTCTAATACACGCTCAGCCTGGAATGGCTTAACGATAAAGTCTTTTGCACCAGACTGAATGGCTTCAATAACCATAGCCTGCTGACCCATAGCAGAGCACATAATAACACATGCGTTAGGATCTTTTTCCTTGATAGCCTTAAGCGCTCCAATACCATCCATTTCTGGCATTGTGATATCAAGAAGTACAAGATCTGGAGAAAGCTCAGCATACTTATCAACAGCGATTTTGCCGTTTTCTGCCTCTCCAACAACATTGTAGCCATTCTTGGTGAGAATGTCCTTAATCATCATTCTCATAAATGCAGCGTCATCACAGATTAAAATGTTTTTTGCCATGTTTTCATCTCCTTAATATATTGTTTATTCTTTGATGATTTCTGTTATACGTACACCAAAAGACTCCTCGATTACTACGACTTCGCCTTTTGCCACGTACTTGCCGTTCACAAGTACATCTATTGGTTCACCGGCTATTTTATTAAGCTCGATGATGGTACCAGGTGCAAAATCCAAAATATCTTGGATTGTTTTATTGGTTCGACCTAATTCTACAGTTACCTCTAAAGGAACATCTAAGATTAAATCGATATTCTCCTGAGCGAACTGAGCTGCAAAACCCGGTCCAAATGGAGAAAACTGTGCCGGTTGTACATTTACCTGCTGCTGAGGAGGATACATGTACTGTGGCATCATCATTGGCTGTCCTTGTGGCATTTGTCCTGCCATAGCATTTGGGTCCATGCCAGGTGGAGCAGCTGCTGGTGGTGGTGGAGCCGCCGCTGCTTCTGGAGCAGGAGCTGCTGCCGGTGGTGGTGATTCAGCAACCCCGTCATCAACAGTTGATTTGGAGTCACTCTCCATATTATTTAGAACTGAATCACACATCTCCTTTGCCAGTGAAATTGGATACAACTGCATCATTTCACTATCTACAAGAGTGCCTATTTCCATTTTAAAAGCGATTCTTACGAAATTGCTTTTCAGGAATTCATCAATATCACCAGCATCAATTGTTGCAAGATCTGTAAGTGTTGCTGTTGGTGGTGAAATATCTACCATTTTATTGAGCATTGATGATAGTGAAGTTGCACTCGCACCCATCATCTGGTTCATGGCTTCTGATATAGCTGATAGGTGTAGATCTGAAATCTCACCGTCTATATTAGTGCCGTCGCCGCCCATCATAAGATCTGTGATGACTTTTACATCATCCTCCTTAAGTACAAGGATGTTTGAGCCATCTAGACCTTTGGTATAACCAATTCGAACTACAACGCAGGAATTATCATAATTAGATGCTAATTCGTCCCAATTAGTTTCAGTAACAACTGGTGTCGAAATTTCTACCTTCTGATTAACCAGTGAGAAAAGTGTAGTCGCCGCACTTCCCATGCTTATATTGGCAACTTCACCAATAGTATCTATCTCCTGTTCAGAAAGCTCTCCACCGCCGCCCCCTGAAGATTCCGGCTCAGCGGCTGGTGCATCGGGAATACCCCCGCTTAGTAGTGCATTAATCTCATCCTGTGATAATACACCGTCACCCATTCTACTGCTCCTCCCTTATGATTTGTGTCACCCTAACTGCGTAATCTTTACCTGATGCTCCTGGAAGGGCTTGGAACTTCTTTATGTCGCCCACGAAAACATCCAATTCTTGATCAACCTTTGTATCAAGTCTTACTATATCCCCAACCTGTAGTTGGGAGAAATCAGCTACTGTAATAGTGCTGTTTCCAAGTACCGCTGTAACTGGTATCTTAGCATGTGAAATGAGTCCTTCAACTGTTTCTGAATAATTCTCTCCTGCTTTCTCCTTTTGACTACTATACCAAAACTTTGTGTTTAATTTGTCCATAACTGGCTCTAAAGTAATAAAAGGTAAGCAAACATTCATAAGTCCTTCAACATCACCTATTTTGATATTAACCGTAACGATTGCTATCATTTCAGATGGTGATATAATCTGTGCGAATTGTGAGTTCGTTTCTATTCTTTCTAGTCTAGGATGTACGTCTAATACATTTTCCCATGGTTCTCTCAACAAATCAACACATGATGTCATGACTCTTTCTATAAGCAAAAGCTCTATTTCTGAAAAGTCTCTAATCTTATCAAGCGGTTCACCTTCACCACCTAGCATTCTATCTACCATTGCAAATCCAAGATTAGAAGCCATTTCTACAATTATATTTCCCTCTAGTGGAGAGAAGTCTACAACGCCAAGAAGTACAGGGTTTGAAAGAGAATTTGAAAACTCCATGTATGTAACAGCTTCGGAGTTCATTACCTCTACCTGTATATTCTTTCTAAGAAAAATCGGAAGGTTGGTGGAAAGCAATCTTCCATAATGCTCGAAGATAATCTCCATTGTACGAAGATGTTCCTTAGAAAACTTGGATGGTCTGGCAAAGTCATAGTTCTTTACAGGCTTTTCTTTATTATTTTTGATCTCATCTGCGTCTAATTCACCACTAGTTAAGGCATTAAGCAGATTATCTATTTCGTTTTGTGAAAGAACGTCACCCAAAGTTTTCTCACCACCTTATTGTCCCTAAATTTTGATTATTGGTAAGTAGCACTACTAAAGTTTACTCTAACTATGAATGCTGACTTAAACAATCCCTGGAGTGCTTCTAGGATTTCTTCCTTTACTGCATCCTCATTGTTTCTCATATCTTCAATTGTATGAGAAGCTATAACAGTTTTGATCGTATCGCATATGATGTTATCTGATGTATCAAGGTTTCCTGCTCCATCACCAAATGTAGCGTAATCTTCGTTTGTAGAATCAAGTGATAAGGAAATTCCAAGCACTGCGTAATGTAAGCTGCCATCACCATTATCCTTTAAGTTAATAGTCATGGTCTCACCTTTATTTACTGGGTAATCAACCATATCCGCAACATTTATAGAAAGTGAGCCTGCCGTATCCCCGGCTACCAAGTCCAAATCGATGGCTGAACAAACCTTTGTGATTAACTCATTAGCCTTTTGTGTTTCAGGTATGATTGTAATAGTAAGCACAGCTGTAAGAACAAGATTGACAACAACCAGTGCAAGTATAACTACCGTAATCAAATTCTTCTTCATAACATGCCTTTCTTATTCACCCAAATCTGATGAATATGAGTTGTATATTTTGATTTCAACACGTCTATTTCTTGCTCGTCCCTCTGCAGTACTGTTATCTGCTATTGGAACATATTGACCTCGACCAGCTGATTTGATATATGCCGGATTAAGGTTTGTTACCTGCCTTATTCTATCAGCTACATACAGCGCTCTGTACATTGAAAGTACATCGTTATTTGCGTATGTGTGAGATTTCATCGGAACATTATCTGTATGCCCTTCAATCTCAATGATATTGTTATCGTACTGACTAAGTATCTTAGATAAATTATCAACTATTGTCAGTGCATCCTCTGTAAGTTCTGCTTTACCTGAATCAAAAAGTAGAGCTCCGTTAATTGTAATCATTACGTAATTTGCATTGAACTCAACCTCTACCTGGTCCTGAAGACCATATTCAGAAAGCTTGTTTTCTATTTCTTCTGCAATAGATTCGCTTTCAGAAGCACCGGCTTCCTCTAAAGCTTCCTTGGCATCCTCTACAGAAACACCATTTGAAGTGTCTTCACCTTCATTTGTTGCAGAACCATCCTCTTCTTGTTCTCCCTCGTTTTGTTGGTCAGAAGCTCCTTCTTTTTCATACTGTTCATCATCACCATCATGAACACTATTGAAATAGTCATCAAACATTTCAAGCTGACTGATTCCCGAAGAAATCATTTGACCTTCACCTATTGAGGTACCGCCTGATGAAAAAATACTAAAACTAGACTGAATACTTGCTATTACTTCCTGAAATTTCTCCGTATCAGTACTACTCATAGAGAACAGTAATACGAAGAAGCAAAGTAACAGGTTCATCAAGTCTGAGAAGGTGGCCATCCAGGCAGGAGAACCAGCAGGAGCTTCCTCTTGCTTTGGCTTCTTTGCCATTAGCCTTCACCTCCTCCATCGCCTCCGCCGATACCTTCACGTGCTGAAGGTGGCAAGAATGATTTAAGTTTTTCTTCTATTACTCGTGGGTTTTCACCTGCTTGAATTGAAAGCAAGCCTTCCACTGTAATACTCTTAGACATTGTCTCTAATCCACTGTTAACACCAAGCTTATTTCCTATAGGGCCTGTAAGCCAGTTGGCAATTAGAGAACCATAAAGTGTTGTTAGTAAGGCAACGGCCATGTTAGGACCGATTGTAGATGCATCCTCAAGGTTCTTTAACATGTTAACCAGACCTACAAGGGTACCAATCATTCCCCAGGCTGGTCCCATTTCACCCCATTTAGACCAAAAGTTAATACAAACTTTATGTCTGGCTTCCATATTGTCTAGATCCGTTTCTAGAATTGCTCTAACTAATTCAGGATCTGTACCATCTACTACTAAGTTAATTCCTTTTTTTAGGAATTCATCATCTATACTATGTGCTGCCTCTTCAAGAGCTAATATACCTTCTTTTCTGGAAATATTGGCTAAATTAATGATTTGAGAAATACTGTCGGCTGGGCTGACAACCTTTGGTTCATTGATAGCTAATGTGATACTCTTCAAGCCACCAATAAAGTCTGGCATCTTATTACAGGCCAAGCAAGAAGACAAAGAACCACCAATTGTGATAATAACCGATGGAACGTCTATAAAGTTTGCCATGGCTGCGACACCACCGGATGAAACGATTCCGAAGATAACCATTACTACACCCAGTAACAAACCAGCTAAAGAAGCTATATCCAAAACTCTCACCACCCCGTAAAATTTTAGTGAAATCTAGCCAAATTATATGGAATTACGCGTTTTAACTTTTGTGTTTATTTTACTAGATTTAAGGTTTATTGTCTACTTTTATACATAAAATCCTCTCATATTATTGTGTTTTTTCCATGTCCTAACCACTAAATATAGAATTTTCACAAAATGTTTAGAATTTTTCTACACAATTATTCTACGCGGCTTCCAAGAACTACATGCTCCCGCAAGCCATCTCCCATTTCAGCCAAGGAAACTTCCCTAAAGGGCCCCTCCTTAGCTGAATGGGGCCCTCTTGCTCGCGCTTGCCTAGGTTGAGTAGCCGCTTACTATACATAAAAATAGCTAGGGCGCGTAGACGCCCTAGCGAGATTTAACCTAAACTACATTATCGTTTAAGATTTATAAGTTCCTCAAGCATTGTATCTGATACTGTGATGATACGTGAGTTAGCCTGGAAACCACGCTGTGTAGTAATCATATCTGTAAATTCAGCAGAAAGGTCTACGTTAGCCATTTCAAGCTGACCTGTGTTCATAGATGAACCATCAGCAGAAATATCCACACCTATTCCATCGAATTCACCAGAGTTAAGTGTTGTCTTGTAACAGTTGTTACCGATCTCTTCAAGACCTGATGCATTAGCAAACTGTGCAGCTGCAATCTGTCCCAAAAGAACTGTATTACCATTTGAGTAAGAGCCGAAGATTCTACCATCATTAGACACTGAAAGTCCTGTCATGGTACCAAGCTTCTTACCTTCACCACGCATAACTGTTCCATCAGGAACACCTCTGTTACCAACAGCTGTTGATGTACCGCCATTGTCATAAGCCATAAGCTGAGAAAAATCAATCTGTATATCTGACAAGGCTCTATTAATATCATCACCCTCTAATGGATTAGTTATACTTCTATTAGGTCCTAATAAAGATGTATGTAGAGTAATTGTCTTTTCACCTTCATTTCCAGCATAAATAAGGTGACCTTCTTTTGTGTGGAACTGAAGAGTAGATGCTGCAAATGTAATTACAAATTTAGCATCCGCACCACTACCTGTACATTGTACATCTGTTACAGCACTATCATCATCTAAACCGCAAACCTGCGCTAATGATACGTTTGTTCCATCTGCAGCATCAAAGGTTTTAGTCTTTGGATTATATGTATAATCTACACCATTATATCTGATTGTGTTAGCATTACCTGTTGACTCAACACCAGTACTTAATGGATATTCCTTTGTAAATGGAACAGTACTGTCACCACCAAAAATCTTATCCAAGGTATTGTCATCAGAAGCATTTAAATAATCAGTAAGAATATTTTTATTGTTTGTATCATAAACGCCAGTTAAATTAATTGTATATTTGCAAGTTGTTGGATCTTCTAGCTTGATTGCAAACTTAGCGGTGTAAGAATATCCCAAGTTATCATAAATGGTAAATGATCTGGCATAACCACTAGATGAACTAAACTGAGAATCATATTTATCAAGTACACCACTGAAGCTAGCCTCTGTTGTAGCCTCTGGTGGAGATGTAAGATTTGCAGGCTGCATAACTCTAAGAGGTGTTACTGTATTTTTATTAATAACAGAAGGATTCTGTGCGTCTACCTGCCAGCCCATTACAAGATAACCTGTTGTAGTCATAGCAAGGTTACCGTTACCATCAATGTAAAACGAACCAGCTCTTGTAAATACATTTTCAGTACCATTATTTACAACGAAAAAGTTTGTAGTATTTGTATCTGATAATCTTATATCAAGAGCATCACCGGTTGATTGAGCAGCACCTGATGATGTAATGGAAATCTTTGTGGCACCATTAGTAACACCAAGACCTATCTGCTTGGCATTAACACCACCACGTGTTTCTGTAGCTCCAGATGCCTGTGAAGTTGTCTGATACATAATATCAGAAAAAGTGGTTGAAGATGATTTGAACGCAACAGTGTTAACATTAGAGATGTTATTACCAATAACATCCATCTTTGTCTGGTGTGTCTTAAGACCAGCCACGCCAGAGAAAAGTGATCTCATCATAATGAATGACCTCCTCAAAGCATAGTGCAATTGAGGTAACTGTGTTGCCCCATCTGTCAGTCAGGGGCAATTAGCTTCCATAAGGTCCAGCTAAACAATTACAGCACCGTCAATATTTGTAAAAATGTTCTCTTCTGATTCAGTCTGATCCATAGCAGTTACAACTGTTTGATTAGGTACGTTTACAATAAATGCAAGTGTATCTACTAAAACAAGAGAATCAGTAATCCCCTTAGCCTGTGCCTTTTGAACACCCTCTTCTAATCTAAGAGACTGCTCTTCAGATAAAGTGATATTTCTATCATCAAGCCTTTGGGTTGCATGCTTGGAGAATTTTAGTTCAGAAGCACTTTCAAGCTTCTGTTTAAAAATATCCTCAAAGCTGGCACCGTTAAGATTGCCTAGAGGTCTAGCCTCAGCAGCTGGATTAAGATATGTTCCAGCAACCTGCTCTATGGAGGTAAAATTTGGATTAATGCTTATATTACTCATATATCCCTCTCCTAAGCTTCAACTTCCTCAACGGTTTCTTCCTTAGCTTCTTCTGCATCACCAGAAGTAGCCTCATTAGTATTATCGGCATCTTGAACTGCATTTTTTAGATTTGAATACTGTGTAATTGAATCAATATACTTTTGATATAGTTTATCAAAATCTTGTATAAAGCTTTGTGAACGTGGATAGTCACTTAATGCGTTAAAATAACCGATTGCTGTTTCAACAATTTCTCCATCCTTAACAGTAATCTGTTCTTTGCTAGGAAGCTTTTTCATTACATCTTCGAATAAGCTGGCTACATATTTAGCCATGTAGTAATCACCATCCACTACCGATGTAATCTTTGATTTCTCATAAAGCTCACCATTAACAGATACCATTAATCCCTTTTCGTCATCCTTCTGAACGAAGTCTACAAGACCGCTTATTTCTTTTCCATTAATGTTTAGTGTAACATAATTACCAACTAAGCTATTGCCTTCGATGTTTTCCATTCCAGCCTGTACATTTTGGATTGCTTCAATCTGTGTAAATGAAGCAAGCTGTGCAACGTATTGGCTATTATCTGTTGGTTGTAATGGATCCTGATATTGCATTTCAGCTACTAGAAGCTGTAAAAACATATCCTGATTATATTCGGTACTTTTTGCATCCTTCGTTTTCGATGTGGATGTAGTAGTATTACTTTTGGTAGCCTCCTGTGACGTTTCAGTCTTTTTATATTGACCATTAGTTACGCCACCAACAAGGTCTAGCTTTACTGCATCTGCCATTTAATTCCTCCTCCCCACTATGCCTTATAATCTAACGAGTTTCCGTTATCCTGCATCATCTGAGCTATCAATATCTCCTCATCAGACATTAATCCTGAAAGCGAATCTAAGCTGTTCAGATTAATTCCCCTTGTCTGCTTACGAGACTGATGTTCCTGCTCCTGACGCTCACGTTGATTTCTGGCATCTTCTTCAAGGTTTCTTTCAAATTCGTGAGTACCAACTGATACTTCAATTGAAGTAACCTTTGTAGAGCTATTGTTCATTTCAAGCTTAAGAGTTGCCATCTGGCTTTCTAAAGCCTGCTTCACTGCATCATTTTCAGTGAATATCTTTGCAGTGATTTCATCTCCTCTTTGTGTTACCTGCATGAAAATTTTTCCTAATCCTTCAGGATTTAATGTCATTTCCATGGTAGTTGATTCTGCATTAGTTAAAACCTTTGCCTGCTCAACCAACTGATTTACAATTTCTTCTGATGTAACTGTTTCTCCTGTTGGCAGTGAAACTATTTGTTTATCAACCGAGAACTGTACCTCAAATTTAGGTTCAGCAAAAACCACTCCTTCAGGTTTTATTTCAGGTTTCGTTTCAACCTTTGTAGCCTCTTTAACATCAAATTTAAATGTTTGCTTGTCATCCATTTCGTTATCAGATGATTTGTTTTCTTCATTTGAAATTTGAGGCTTAATAGGTGTTAGCTCTTCTGTAGAATCAGTGTTAGCAACTGAAGTTTCCTTTGAAACCTCAGCTTTTTCTTCATTCACTTCCATCTTTGGTTGAACACTGATTGTCTCATCAACGGCCTCCTCAAAAATAACAGTATCTTTACTTTCCGTTCCCTCTGTTATCTTTTCTGAAATCTGTGGTTCTGCCACTACTTCAGCCTCAGGTGTGAAAGAAGTAAAAATTTCCTTTAATTCTTCAAAGGATTTATTAGTTTCATTGAATAGCTGGTTTGAAATCTCATTTACAGTATCAAGAATTGTTTTAAATTCCTCACTCATCACCAAAGTGATAGAGTCGTTCTCGCCAGTAAGCTTTGCAACTACCTGAGATAGATTTTGAGGGTTAAACAAATCCATAACAGTAAATCCAAGAAATTCTAAGACCTTTTCAATGTCCTCTTCGGTAACACCAAGCTTTTCTTCAATGACTTCTTTAACTTCCTCAATTGCTTCTTCGATTTTAGAAACAGTCTCTGAAGTATCTTCCTTAACTTCAGGCTTGCTATCTACCATTTCCGGCTTCTTGTCAGTTGTAGTTGCAAGCTGCTTAGTCTGATTTGGTTCTATCAAATCCGGCTTAGTTTCTTTGACATTTGAAGAAGTAGCCATTGAATCGTCAGCATTTGTTCCTGCTAACTTCAAGGTCTTTTCGAATAGGGCGGCATTTTGTGGGCCAGTCTTAGTGGACTGCATCTCAACATTAATGCTCTTTACCTGCACCAGCAAATTCGAAACATTGCTACTTGTCATGCACTGTCCTCCTTTCTACATATTATGTTTTCAAGCTGCTATATAAGAATCCTAAGGCTCCATCATCTTTGTAATGATAGCTGCATTTTCTGTAGACATAGCTGAAATGATATCGGCTCTGGTTGCTGCATCCATAGAAGATAGAATCTCGCAAACCAAATCAAAATCATCAGTCATTGTATCAAAAATTGCGGCTGCATTCTTTGGCTTCATGCTAGAATAAACCTTTACATAGTCTTCGATTTCGGCATCCTTTTGAAGCTGCGAAACAACTTGTTTGTAAATTGCTTCAGCATTGTCAGGCTCAATGGACTCATAGTAACTCTTATATTCATTTATATCGGGTGCTTTATCCGAAAAAACAACCTCTTCATAAAATTTTTCTTTTTCCTCTTCAAATGCAGCCTCATTAGCTTTATACTCTGCAAGCTCTTGAGATGCAGCCTCTAATTCAGCAATATAATCACTATTTGCAGTGCCATCAGCTTTAAGCTGTTCTATCTCAACCTCCAGCTCTTTAATTCTAACGACAGCTTCTTCTACAGTTTTGTATGGAATTTCTTCCTCTTCCTCCTGTGGAATATATTCTTCGATACCAGGAAGAATTTGATTTACATATGGAACATCCTTTAAAAACGGGAATAAAACTGTAGAACCAAATCCACCAACGTCCATCTTTACTAAAAACGCAAAAATAACAAGCCAAATCAAAATGATAAGCAGTACAACAAAGGCCATAATAAGGCCTCCTACAACCCCCAGTCGTTCCTCGTCACCTGGATATACTTCACCATTTTTATGAGCTTCTTTTCTTGCTTCTTTTTCAGCTTTTTTTGCCTCTTTTTTGGCTTCCTTTTCTGCTTTTTTCGCAGCCTTCTTATCAGCCTTTGGATCTGCGGCCTCTTCAGTTGTTGCTTGTGTCTCTGTAACGTCTGCCATAACTTATCCTTCCTCTTTTTCTGAATTAAAATACAAATAACTAACTAGTTCATCAGTAACTTTACTTTCCTCGTAATCCATTTCATCTAAGAATTCTTCAAATGCATGCTCTCTAAGTTTTTCATGCATTTTTCTTTCCATCATGACCTCATTTAACTTCTTTCTGGCAAGCTCCATAGCTTTTTGAGCTTTTGACAGTTCTATCATCTGTTCTCTAAGAGCTACCTTTACAGAAGTAATTGCATTTTTACAAGTTTTAATATCTTTAATATTTATTTCCCCAACAGATAATTCCCTTAGCTGTCTTTCATATCCAGCCTGTTTAATCATTAACTCTCTAAGCTTTCTTTGTTCCTCATTAAACCTGGCTGTAGCCATACCAAAATTTGCTTTTTCCTGCTCTTCAATTTTTTGTTTCAAATCTAGGATGTTTTGCATCCTGTAAACAAATTTTGCCATAGGCTTCTCCTTGATTATTCATCAAAAATAGCTGTCATCTGACTGATGATATCATCAAATTCATATTTATCATGAGTTTGCTGCAAAAGGAACTCATTTACTGCATCTATCTTCTTAATAGCATAATCAATAGATTTGTTAGAACCGTTTTTGTAGGCTCCTATATTTATCAAATCCTCTGCCTCCTGATAGGTTGCAAGAACATTTTTAAGCTTTCCAGCGATGGCTTTATGTTCAGGAGTTGCCACTGCAGACATAACTCTGGAAATAGATTGAAGTACATCGATTGCTGGATAATGATTTTTCTGGGCAAGCTTTCTGTTTAGCATGATATGTCCGTCTAAAATCGAACGGGCTGTATCAGTAATAGGCTCATTAAAATCATCACCATCAACCAAAACTGTATATAATCCCGTAATAGAACCAACTGCCGAATTTCCGGCTCGTTCCAAAAGACGTGGCATTTCCGAATATACTGAAGGTGGATAGCCTCTAGTAACTGGCGGCTCACCCGAAGCTAGACCAATCTCACGCTGAGCCATAGAAAAACGGGTAAGAGAGTCCATCATAAGAAGTACATCCTTGCCTTGGTCTCTAAAATATTCAGCTATAGCTGTAGCTGTAAGTGCAGCCTTTTTTCTAATCAAAGCAGGCTTATCAGATGTAGCACAAACTACAACAGACCTTGCCATACCTTCAGGGCCCAAGTCATTTTCTACGAACTCTCTAACTTCACGACCACGCTCACCAATAAGCGCAATGACATTTATCTCAGCCTTAGTGTTTCTGGCAAACATACCCATAAGAGTAGATTTACCTACACCAGATCCTGCAAATATACCAATTCTTTGTCCCTTACCAACTGTGATAAGCCCGTCAACAGCCTTAACTCCAAGAGATAGTGGTTCTTTAATAATAACTCTTGCCATCGGATCTGGAGGATCTGCCTCAGCTGGATACTCAATAAGATTTTCGAACCCAGTCAAATCATCCACATCTGATGGCACGCCAAGTCCGTCAACAAGATGACCTAAAAGCTCATCTCCAACAGCAACCCCAAGAGGATGCCCGGTATTTTCCACCATGCATCCAACACCTATTCCCTCAACATTCTCATAAGGCATCAAAAGCAGACGTTTATCCTTAAATCCGACAACCTCTGCTTTTATTCTTTCCTGAGAACCTTCTACTATGATTTCACACAAATCACGTAGCTTTGCCTCAGGTCCAACTGATTCAATTGTAAGTCCAACTACTTTAACCACCTTGCCAAGAGATTTAAAATAATCTTTTTCAACAAGCTGCATCAAAGAATTCGCATCCAAATTATCTTCTCCTTAACTCAAGGCTCTTATTTGTCTAATAAGATTATCTAATTCAACATCAATACTACAATCAAATATTCCCCCATCTGTTTCAATGATGCATTGACTGTCATTTAAAAGAGGATCCGAAATAATATCTAGTCCAACCTCTGCCCCAACCTTTTCTTGAATTTCTTCCTTTTTACCTTTAATGAATTCAGCATTTGCCTCACTAACCTTAATTTGCATCTGGCCAGTGCGCTCAATCTTCATGATACAGTGGTCTAGAAGATGATATAAAACATCCTTTTTACCACTTAGCTCACAATTAAAAACATGTTCAAATACAGGAAGGCACATTTCTACAATTTCTCGTTCCATCTGAAGCTGCTTTTCCATGTAATCATTCTGGATACGGTCTACCTCGGTCTGCATTTGTTTTTGCGCATTCTGAAGCTCTACAGCAGCTCTTTGAGTGCCTTCATTATAGCCTGCCTTTTCACCATCCTGACGTGCAAGATTCTTCATTGCATCAGCATTAAGCTGTGCCGCAGAAATAATCTCATCTGCCTGAGAATTAGCATCTGCAATAATGCGTTCTGCTTCCTCTCTAGCCTCATTAAGGATTGCCTCAGTCTGCTCAGACATATCAATAGGCTCTTCTTGGGGTTCTGCAGAAATAGTATCTACAAGTCCTAAGAATTCGTCTACATCCATGCCCTCTGGTATTTGTTCACCAGACTCCTCCATAGCCGCAAGACGCCTCTGCCGCTCTTCCTCTAAAAGCTTCGCCTTATATTCTTCTTCCTGCTTTAGGATAAGTCGTTTGGCAAGTTCATTGGAATCAATAACCGCAGATTCCCTTTCGCCTTCCTCATCATAATTATCCGGTGCAACAGTAAAGCCATAAATGACGTTTTTACTAGACAACAAGTTCGTCTCCTCCACCTCTTGAAATTACAATTTCTGCGGAATCCTCAAGCTTTCTAATAATACCTACAATCTTCTGCTGAGCTTCCTCAACATCCTTCATACGTACAGGGCCCATGAATTCCATATCTTCCTTGATCATTGCTGCAAGACGAGAAGAAAGGTTTTTGAATATAGCTGCCTGAACCTCATCATTAGCTCCCTTAAGTGCAACTCCAAGATCTGAATTGTCGACATCTCGAAGTACACGCTGTATAGCTCTATCATCAAGAAGCAAGATATCCTCGAATACGAACATCTTCTTTCTGATTTCTTCTGCAAGCTCTGGCTCTTCGATTTCCAGAGATTCCATGATACGTTTTTCTGTACCACGGTCTACAGTATTAAGAATATTAACAACTGCATCTACACCACCAGCGATAGTGTAATCCTGATTGATAAGAGATGATAGCTTTCTTTCAAGAACTCGTTCAACCTCTTTGATAACCTCAGGTGATGTTCTATCCATCATGGCAATACGTTTTGCAACATCCGCCTGTTTTTCAGGTGGCAATGCGCCGATAATAAGTGATGCCTGCCCCGCCGACAGGTAAGACAAAATCATTGCAATTGTCTGTGGATGTTCCTCTTGTATAAAGTTAAGAACCTGGGAAGGCTCTGTTTTTCTAATAAATTCAAATGGTCTAACCTGCAAGCTTGCAGTAAGTTTGGTAATAACATCCTGCGCTCTGTCGTCGCCAAGAGCCTTTTCCAAAAGCTCCTTAGCATATCCGATACCGCCTTCTGCAATGTACTGCTGAGCAAGACACACCTGGTAGAATTCTTCAATAACTTCCTCCTTGAGCGCTGGAGAAATGCTTCTCGTATTCGCAATCTCAAGTGTAAGTTCCTCTATTTCCTCTTCCTTGAGATGTTTGAAAATCTGAGCGGATTTCTCTGGCCCAAGAGCAATTAAAAGTATAGCTGCTTTTTGTACGCCGTTTAAATCTTCAGTTGCCATAAATTATGCTCCCCAATCCTCGTTTAGCCAATTTCTCAAAAGCTGAGCAACAGCTTCTGGTTTCTCATCCACAAATTTTTCGATAAGGATACGAGCCTCTGATTTTTCTGTGTAGCCAATATCCTCTAATTCTTCTTCCTCCTCTTCCTGAGTAGAAGCAATCAAATCGTCAATGGTAAGCTCCTGTTCAACAGGTTCTTCCTCTGCCTCAGTCTTAAGACTTCTAAATACAACGAAGCCAAGCATTGCAAATATAAGAAGTGCAAGAACGATTTGAAGTATATCTGTTACTGAAATTCCAGGTCCCTCTGAATACTGGAACATTGGAATTTCATAAGCGACCACCTTAACACTTGCCACTGGAAATCCAGTAGCCTGAGCAACAACCTCTACAATATCATCAGTAACCTCCTGCTGAATTGGATCAGAATTTTCCTTTACAAACTCATCGAAGGTCTGTCCCAATTCATCTAAGGTGCCATCCTTTTCCATTTTATCCTGATTATATATTGCATAGGTCTTACATGTTACTGATATAGAAGAATCTTCCAAAACTCGCTTTCCCATTTCATCCTTATGAGTTGTGATTCTCTCATCTGGCAGATAATCCTTATAGAATTCTTCTGTAGATGTTTCTGTCTGATTATTATCCTCCATAACGTAAGTGGTATCATCATCATTTGTATCCGTTCCTGGTACACCACCTGCGCCATTTACTGAGTTAGAGCTGGAACCTGATTCACTATCTAGATAGCCTTCTGTTCTACCTTCATCTATTGAATAATCGTAATCAACATAGCTGTTTTCATCAAAGTTCATTGAAAGATTAACGCCAACAGAAATATCATCATAAAGATTAGTGCCATCTAAAACCTTGTGAACTCTTTCAGCTATTTCATTACTTGCTTTTTGTCTTACATCCTGATTGCCTTTCGCACTGGATAAGGATGTTGTCTCCTCATCTCCTGGGAAAAGCATATTACCTTCTGTATCCATAATGGAAATGTTATCAGTAGTATCATTTCCCAAAGTGCAGGCTACATATCTTGCTAGGCCTCTAGCTGTTTCTGCTGGCATTTCAGATGAAAGGGTCAATGTAATTGTAGCCCAGGATGGTTCTCTTTTTGCAATTAATGTTCCATCCTGCTCAGGAATATTTAGTATTACATCTGCATGCTCTATCATTGATTGAAGTTCTAGAGTCTTTTCGTACTTTTGCTCTAGAAACTCTTGATATTTCTTTTGCTTATCAGCCTCTGTGGTAGAAAAGCTTCCGTCAAAGACGTCCTTCATGGAATAGCCAGAGCTTGGAATATCATTAGAACCAAGGACGACATTCATCTGTCCATAGTCCTTATCAACAACGTAGAATGTAAAGCCGTCTTCACTGGTTTGATATTTAACGCCCTCACCTTCAAGCAATTCCTTAACCTGTGCGGCCTGTGCTCCATCCTCACACTGAATCAGTTCAACGTAATTCGGTCTTGTAATGACAACCGCTAAAATAATAAAAGACACAAGAACAACAGCAGTAATTGACACTATCAATACCTGCTGTCGCTTTGTGAACTTTCTCCACCATTCAAGTATTCGGTTTATGATTGCTTGGATTTGTTCTGGCATATTATCTCCCCTTTAAACTCATTAATAATACCTAAACTATATCTGCATTTGCATTATCTGCTGGTACGCTTCAAGTACCCTGTCTCTAACAGCAACAGTGTATTGGAGTGCAATATTTGCTTTTTGCTCCGCAATCATTAAATCGTGAGTGTTATCTGTCTCACCAAGAGAAAAAGCAATCTCCTCTTTATGAGCAGCTTGTATTTGTGAATTAGTATCATTCACCAAATTCATTACAGAATCAAGCATGCTCTGAAATCCTTTATCTGCATCCACCTTTACTTCAGCTGTGGATGTAACTGGCGTTGCGCCATATAATTCCTTAATAGCAGCAATATCCATTTAGCTCCTCCCCTGACCTTTATTTAAAATGACCCCTCCTTGATATAGTTACTGTCCAACCTGAATTCCTGTTGTTGCCATACTCTTTATAGCTTGGAAGGCTGTAACATTTGCTTCATAAGAACGACTGGCATCAATAAGGTTAGTCATTTCTGTAACCGTATTTACGTTAGGATATCTAACATATCCGTTTTCGTCAGCATCAGGATGGGAAGGATCATAAGCCATTATGAAATCCGTTTCGGTATCCTCAGAAACCTTGGTTACCTTAACACCATTTCCCATATAAGCCGCTGTGCTATCTTTAAGAATATGTTTAAATGATGGTACGCCTGCCTTTAACTGCTTTTCCTGAAATGTAACAATCTTTCTTCTGTATGGGCCACCGTTTTCAGTACGTGTAGTACTTACATTAGCAATATTTTCAGCAATAACATCCATTCTAAAGCGTTGTGCTGTCATTCCAGTAGCTGCAATATCAAAAGGTTGAAATAATCCCATAGCCTAACCTCCTAACTGAAGCTGATTACTTAGAAATCACCGACTTGAATCTATTAAATTCATTAGTGGTGCTGGTCATAAGTGCCTGGTACCTAATAGTCTCAGATGCAAGCTCTACGTTTTCGGTATCCATATCAACATTGTTACCATCTAATCTATATGAATAATTTTTGTAGTCTGTATATTCAATTCCTTCAACTTTATGTCCATCATCATCAAGCATGTTAACTGCACGCTCTAGAGATGTTTCACGAGTGCCCAGGAGTTCTTTTCTAAGGACGCTTTCGAACTCAATATCCTGCCTTTTATAGCCAGGAGTATCGTCATTAGCCATGTTGTTGAGTATTAAAGTCTGTCTCTGCCAACTAACATCAGCTGTATTATCTAGTGCATTTACAAAACCAAAAGCATCCGAAGTAATCATAAAATATACCTCCTAGATTAATTCTAATTATAAATAATATGTAAAAAAACACAAGGGATTTTTACATCATCTAGTACAACTTTCACAAACCAAATACAAGAATTAGTATTGAACATAAATATTAAAAAGATATTTATATATATATTATGCTATTTTTGTGTAAAAGTTATGAAAAATAACCGCTTTTTATAAATAAACAAAAAAGGACCTACTTCAAGTAAGTCCTTTTATTACACAAATCCGTTTATTTATTTTTCTTAATTTCATCAAGTTCATCAAATACAACATCATTTAACACCTTAATGTATGTACCCTTCATACCTGAAGAACGAGATTCGATAACTCCTGCTGACTCGAACTTGCGAAGAGCATTTACGATAACTGATCTTGTTATACCTACTCTATCGGCAATTTTTGATGCAACCAACACCCCTTCGGTACCATCTAATTCATCGAAGATGTGAATGATTGCTTCAAGCTCTGAGTATGAAAGTGTTGAAATAGCACTTTTAACTACCTGAAGCTTTCTGTTTTCCTCTGCAGACTCTTCGTTAACTGAACGCATCATTTCAAGACCAACAACTGTTGTACCATACTCAGTTAAGATAATATCGTCAATATCATACTGCTTGTCAAATCTATAAACAAATAATGTTCCAAGTCTTTCGCCTGCAATATCAATTGGAGCAATGATTGCTGAATACATATCTATATCAGATTTCTCAAAGCCAAGAGTCTTAAGATTAACATTTTCCTTTGTAGAAAGGATTGAAAGTAATCTTTCGTTTAAAAGAGGATCGATAAAACCACCAACCTCATCAACAATAAGCTCGCCGATTTCTGTTGTATTTGGAAGATGTGAAAGTCCAAGTACTTTACCCTTCTTTGAAATAACAAGTACTGATGAATCAAGGATTTCTGTAAGTACAGAACAGATATCATTGAATACCACCTTTGATGAATTGTTATTATGAAGAAGCTTTCCTATCTTTCTTGTCTTGTCTAATAACTGTACACTCATTTTAAACTATATTCCTCCTAAATCTAAACATACTCAAACATTCATAATCATCTTTCCCCTAATTTTGTGAAATTTGTGTATATTATAGCACCGATTGATACAAATTACAAATAATATCAGAAAATTTATACTATTTATTCTGATTTTCAACAAATCTGCATTCATCGTTGGCGCAAACTAATTTATTGCCCTTCTCAACCATGTAGGTTCCACACTTAGGACATTTTTCAGTAGTTGGTCTAGACCAGCTGATAAAATCACATTCTGGATGATTAGCGCATCCAAAGAACTTTCTACCCTTCTGAGACTTTCTGATAACAACATCTCCACCACACTTAGGGCATGGAACACCAATCTTCTCAAGGAATGGCTTTGTATTGCGGCATTCTGGGAAGCCTGGGCAAGCTAAGAATTTTCCGTGAGGACCGAATTTGACAACCATGTTTCGACCACATTCCTCACAGATAACGTCTGTAACCTCATCATGAATCTCAACCTTTGCAAGTTCTTCCTCTGCAACTTTAACAGCCTTTTCAAGGTCTGGATAGAAGTTTCTAACAACTGACTTCCATTCAACATTACCTTCTTCTACTCCGTCTAAAAGAAGCTCAAGATTAGCTGTAAACTTATCATCTACAATGATTGGGAAGGATGCTTCCATAATAGAATTAACAACCTCTCCAAGCTCTGTAACAAAAAGATTCTTTGCTTCCTTTGTGATGTAGTGACGCTTAATTAATGTTGTTATAGTAGGCGAATAAGTACTTGGTCTACCAATTCCAAGCTCCTCAAGAGTCTTAACAAGTGAAGCCTCTGTAAAATGAGGTGCTGGCTGAGTAAAGTGCTGTTTTTCTTCAAAGCTATTGAATTTAAGCTTAGTATCCTCTGTAAGCTTAGAAAGTGGATGTGTCTTTGACTCCTCTTCGTCATCAGCAGATACGTAAATCATCATGAATCCATCAAAATTGATAGATGAATCAGCTGCTGTAAACACATGATTCTTAGCCTGTACATTAAGAGATACTGTATCATAAATTGCATTTGCCATCTGGCTTGCAACGAATCTCTTCCAAACAAGCTGATATAGTCTAAACTGATCTCTTGTTAAGCTATCTTTAATTTCTGATGGAATAAGCTCAATATTAGCAGGACGAATAGCCTCATGAGCATCCTGTACCTTGCCACTATTCTTCTTAGCAGAAACATTTGCCTTTGATAAATAATTCTCTCCGTAATTACCAGTAATAAATTCTTCCGCAGCCGCTCTAGCTTCATCAGAAACTCTAGTTGAATCTGTACGAAGGTATGTAATAAGACCGATTGTGCCATGTCCCTTTACGCTAACACCTTCATAAAGCTGCTGTGCAACACTCATTGTCTTTTGAATTGAAAAATTCAAAGCCTTTGAAGCTTCCTGTTGCATAGTAGATGTTGTAAATGGAAGTGGCGCCTTCTTCTCTCTTGTGCCCTTTTTAATAGATGCTATTGAAAAATCAGCACCTTTCAAATCTTCCATTATCTTATCAAGACTTTCCTTATCTGAAATGTCTTTCTTACCAGATGTATCGCCATAATATTTAGCGACGATTGGTTTTTTAGAATGTTCTGCATCAAGCAAAACATCAAGTGTGTAATATTCCTGTGGTATAAAAGAATCTATTTCTTTTTCTCTATCACAGATGATTCGAAGAGCTACAGACTGAACACGTCCAGCCGATAAGCCTCTTTTGACCTTTGCCCAAAGAAGTGGTGAAATCTTATATCCAACCATTCTATCAAGCATACGTCTAGCTTGCTGCGCATCAACAAGATCCATATCAATTTCTCTAGGATTCTTAAGTGCGTTTTTAACAGCTGTTTTTGTAATTTCGTTAAAGGTAATACGATATACCTTTTTATCTTGTAAATTAAGGGCGTGAGTAAGATGCCATGAAATAGCTTCTCCCTCACGGTCGGGATCAGTTGCGAGATAAATCTTATCCGCTTTCTTTACTTCCTTGCGAAGCGCAGCAAGTAACTCTCCCTTTCCACGAATTGTAATATATTTAGGTTCAAAATCATTATCTGGGTCAAAGCCAAGCTGGCTCTTTGGCATGTCTCTAACATGACCTTGAGAAGCCATAACCTCATAATTACTGCCTAAAAATTTCTTGATTGTATGCACCTTCGCAGGCGACTCCACAATAACTAGATTTTTTGCCATTTAAATTTGCTCCTATATCTTAAAATAGAAATCGTTTCTCACTATACAACATTATTTTTTTATTTTCAAGAAAAAATTACCTCTATTGATGGAACAATTTAAATAAGTAGTATGTAATCTGACTACAAATCATTCCATTTTTACGTAATTATTTTTGAAGACCTCAGTTAGTATTCCTTCCTTTTCTAAGGACAATACAAGTGATAACAGTTTTAAATAATCCAGCTTGCTCTCTTCTAGTGCAGTAGAAAGACTTTTAGGATATTCATCAAACAAATCATATACCATCTTTTGTTCTTCAGTAAGTTTTAGATTTCTTTTTTTGTTATTTTCAACTTTGGGACTTTGGCCATATGCCTCTAATAATTCATTAATAAACAAATCAATATCACAGATTATTCCGGCACCCTGTGCAATAAGCTTATTAGTTCCCGTACTTAAGCTATCTCCGATACGCCCTGGAGTAACATATATATCCTTGCCGTGCTCTAGAGCAAAATCTGCTGTTATCAAAGATCCAGATTTTTCTCTGGCTTCAATAACTACTACTATATCAGAAAGTGCCGATACAATTCTATTTCTTCTAGGAAAATTCATTGCAAGTGGACTGGTACCCAGTTGATATTCTGATATAACTGCACCACCTGATGATACTATTTCTTCATATATTAAGCTATTCTCACTAGGATAAATAACATCACATCCGCTTCCTAATATAGCAACAGTATTCCCACCTTTATCAAGACAGCCTCTGTGTCCATAGGTGTCAATTCCTCTAGCCATTCCGCTAATTACTGTAAATCCATTTGCTCCTAATTTTTCACCAAGTTCCAAGGCAAGCTTCTTGCCATAAGCGCTGCATCTTCTCGCTCCAACTATTGATACAGCTCTTTTAAAATCAGGTAGCTTTCCTATATAAAACAGGCCATAAGGGACATCATATATATTCTTAAGCTTTTCAGGAAAATCATCACTTTCGATAGTAACAAAGGAAAATGGTGTATTACAAAAATCATAATACTCCTTCTCCAAATCAAATTTATTTTTATGCTCCAAAAAGGCGTCTATTGTTTTTTCATCCAATAGCTTCGAAGCCATAAGTTCTGCCTTTGTTGCATTATATATGTTATAGCTATCGTAAAAAAAGTCAATCAGTTTAGCCTTCTTGCCATATGGAACATCCTCATTTTTCATGAAAAAATATTGGTAATGTTTGCTTTCCATTAGATGCCCTCCTCCCAATATCTTTTATCCAAGCCACGATAACACAAGGCCTCCTGCAAATGTTCTAGAAGTATATCTTCACTTCCTGCCATGTCCGCGATAGTTCTGGCGACTCTTAGAACCTTATGGTAAGTTCTTGCAGTAAGGGAGTATTTTTCATACATTTGCTCCATATATTCAATTTCTTCATCAGATAAGCTGCAGAATTTATTCATCAGGCCGCTCGGAATCTGACTGTTGAATTTGAAATCATAATCCTTAAAACGGTTCCTTTGAATCTGCTGACATTTAATTACTCGCTCTCTAATATCAAATGAGCTTTCATTGTTCTGTTTCATTGAAATCTGGGCAAAATTTAATGTCGGAGCTTCTACACAAATATCAATTCTATCTAAAAGAGGCTGTGATATTTTTGATAAATATCTTTGAATTGACATTCTTGTACAATGACATCTGTTTAAGTCAGGATAATAACCACAAGAGCACGGATTCATTGCAGCCACTAACACGAAATCAGCTGGAAAAGTGAAGCTTCCTGCAGCTCTTGAGATATTCACCTGCTTATCCTCTAACGGCTGTCTTAAAATCTCCAATGTACTTTTATTAAATTCCGTAAGCTCATCTAAAAATAAAACTCCTCTGTGAGCTAATGATATTTCCCCAGGATGAGGATTATGTCCTCCTCCAACAAGCCCCTGTGCTGAGACAGTATGGTGTGGACTTCTAAAAGGTCTTGATGTAATAAGTCCCTTTCTTTCATCAAACATTCCGCAAACAGAATAAATCTTTGATAGTTCAAGCTGCTCTTTTTCATCCATCTCAGGAAGAATTGAAGGGATACATTTTGCAATCATTGATTTACCTGCGCCAGGTGGGCCAACCATAAGCATGTTATGCATGCCAGATATGGCAACCTCACAAGCTCTTCTAAGTGCATGCTGCCCGTTAATCATAGAAAAATCGCATTCATCTTCCAAGCTGTTATTGCAGATTTCTACTGCAAGCTTTTCTTCTTCAAATCTCCCATCATTCATAAGGTCGATAACATCAGATATGTTTTCAACTCCTATGCTTTTTATACCAGAAACCAGTCTTGCCTCAAGAAGATTCTCCTTTGGGACAATCAAAATTTCAAAATTATTCTTTTTGGCTTCAATCGCCATTGATAACACACCGTTTATAGGCTGTATTTTGCCATCTAAGCCAATTTCTCCGCAAAGACATATAGATGGAAGCTTTTCGCATTCAATTACGCCTATAGCCGATAATATGGCCACAGCAATAGGTAAATCAAATCCTGCTCCTGTTTTTCTAATACTTGCTGGGGATAGATTAATGGTCATTCGTTTAATAGGCAGTGCATAACCTGCATTTTTTAATGCAGCTCTAACTCGCTCCTTTGCCTCCTTCACCTCAGAGGATAGATATCCCACCATCTCAAAAATGGGCATACCTTCAGAAATATCTGCTTCCACAGATATTAGCTTTGAATCGATACCAAAAATGGTAGCGGTATTAACAATACTATACAATTGATCTCCTTACGGATAGGAAATGAATTTTAAAAAAATTAGACAGGCGTTATATTAACATACGCCTGTCTAAAAATCAACAAAATTATAACTATCTAATTCTTTCTGTTAAACCTAACTTCTTATGAACCTTTCTTAAGGTCTTGTTTGCAAAATATGAAGCCTTATCAGCATTTTCTTTGATGCATTCGTTAATGAAGGTCTTATCCTGCTCAAGCTCACGGCATCTTTCATGGAATGGAGCAAGCATATCTGCTACTGACTCGCCTACAGCAAGCTTAAAGTCGCCATAGCCCTTTCCATCAAATTCCCTTGCAACCTCATCCATAGTCTTGTTTGTAACAACGCCATAGATTTCCATAAGGTTAGAAACTCCTGGCTTATTTTCAACATCATATCTAACTTCAGCGTCAGAATCTGTAACCGCCTTCTTGAACTTACGGATGATTGTATCCTTGTCATCGATAAGATAGATTGTGGCATTAACATTCTCATCTGACTTTGACATCTTCTTATTTGGCTCTGCAAGAGACATAATTCTTGCGCCAGCCTTAGGAAAATACCCTTCTGGAATTGTAAATACATCACCGTAGATGTTATTAAATCTTTCTGCAACGTCACGGCAGATTTCCAAATGCTGCTTCTGATCAGCCCCGATTGGAACTAAATCTGTCTGATAAAGTAAAATATCTGCTGCCATTAATGCAGGATATGTAAATAAACCTGCGTTAATGTTATCTGCATGCTTTGCTGACTTATCCTTAAACTGAGTCATACGATTAAGCTCGCCCATGTAAGTAAAGCAATCTAAAACCCATCCAAGCTCAGCGTGTGCTGGTACATGTGACTGAAAATAAATACAGTTCTTCTTAGGATCAAGACCTGCAGCTACATACTGTGTGTAGATGCGTCTAGCATTCTGCTTAAATTCTGTAGGATTCTGTCTAACTGTAAGTGAATGTAAATCCATAACACCGAAGAAACAATCGTATTCTTCGTTAAGATTAACCCAATTCTTAAGCGCTCCTATATAGTTTCCAAGTGTAAGCTTGCCTGTAGCCTGCATACCTGAGTATAAAACTTTTCTTTCCTTTTCCATAATGCATTATCTCCAATTATTTATTATGTAATATATTCTTTCTGATGTATTGGTTTGTAGCTTCTTCTCCCTCATTTGCAAGATGGGTAAGCATATCCTCTAGTAACGCCGCTGTATCAGGGTGCATAAGATATTTTGCCTTACCTTTGTTGTAATATTCAAGAGCACTTCTGTCTGTGTAAGCATCCTTTTGGTAAGTCTTACATGCTGCCACTCTATCACAATACATCTCAACTACGTAGTTAACTGGCATTTTCATACCAGCCATTCCAGATTTTCCGTCTAAGGCGTAATCAATCCAGTATTCAAAATGATGTTTATTTCTTCCCTTGTGATGAAGCCATGCCATAGATACCCCATTGGCTTCTCTTTCAGCATTGTTAGGACTTTTATCCCCTTGATAATATTTTGCCCCAACTCTGAATTCTACAAAGGAATATTTAGAAAGGTCATGTAGCAGTCCCTGTTTATATAAACCAACTGCGAAGCAGCCCTTCATAACTAAATGTCTATGATGTGTAATCGTTTTAAAATGTTCCCAAGCCTTCATTTAATTCATACCTTTCTTTACTTTAATTCCAACTAAAACACTAATGGAATTGCCTGGAACATTAATTGATTGCTGGTCATGTATAGGCTTTGGAGAAAAATCTCCATCATAATCAGCAGTATTAAAACACAGGCGCCATCGTTTTCCAGGGGATAACAATGGCAAAGCCATGTCTATAGCATCGTAATGATAGTTATAGCAAACGAAAACCTCTTCGTTTTCGTTAACGTAAGCACCGTTATATAGAACCCCAAGTGCCTTCTGCTCCTCCCCTATAGACATCATCCATGGTTCTGTGCCATGGAAAGACATATCAGGAAGGCCTAAATGCCTGTAATCATTCATCAAAAACGGATTTTCAACTCTAAGACATTTATGCTTCTTTCTAAAATCAATAAGCTGTCGAACAAAATCTGTAAGCTCAGTTTTGCTTTTAGTTTTAGAAAAGACAGTGAATCCTACTTTGTTATCCTGGCAATAAGGATTGTTATTACCAAGATGAGTAGCTGCTGCTTCATCAGCTGCTACAAAAAGAGGAACACTTTGTGCAAGCATAAGCGCAGTAAATGCATTTCTCATTTCCCTGTAACGATTGGCATTTATTGTTCTATTAGTAGTCTTTCCTTCAATTCCATAGTTAAAGGAATAATTGTTATTTGTTCCATCTCTATTGTCTTCGCCATTGTCAAAATTGTGCTTTTCGCCGTAAGAAAAAGAATCCCAAAGAGAAAAACCATTAACATTGGCCATATAATTTACAAAACCATATTTAGAATTCTGGCGTCTCATATGATTAGCAAACTGAACCATGCTGCCATTCATATGATTTTCAATCTGTCTTGTAACATTCATGAAAGAATCATTGTATATAAATAAATGCTTCTTACCTGATTCTTGGCACAGAATTTCTTCTGGTATATATTCGTAAAAAATCTTAGTATCAGCAAGATATGCATCTTCTGCAATACGTTCTATTGGAGCACTACATCCAACAATATGAAAACCATCAATATGGAAATATTCAACATAATATTTAAGGCAATCAAGTATTGTATCTGCAGAAGTTTCAAATGCAAATGCCATCTCCATAATGACCTCAAGGCCACCACGATGAAGCGAGCTAACTAAATCTCTAAGCCCTTCAATGGCTTTATCAGCTCCACCAAAATAAGAAGCCTTAGGCGCAAAATATGAAGCTTCACCAAATCCCCAATAATTATGTTTATCTGTGTATTCAATGACTTCAGAAATCTTGCCATTAGGTGAAATAACCATTTTCTTTTCAAGAAAAAGCTCTTCAAAATCATATAAAGGCATAAGCTCAACTGATGTAATTCCAAGGCTCTTAAGATAATTAAGTTTAGATAATAAACCTTTATATGAGCCTATTTTTGATTGGTGCATTCCAAAGCCAGCCGTAAACCCACGTAAATGTAGCTTGTACATAACCATATCTGTAGGATTAACGTATACTTTAGAATCCTTCCAAGGCTTTTCAATATGACCTATACCGGAATAAACCTTAAAAGACGAAGACTTTCGTCCCTTATCATCGCCCCAAATATCTCTTCCGCAGATAGTGGTAGCATATGGGTCAACATATATAGCTTCATCTTCTTTTATTAAATAGCAAATACTATCAACATCAACATCTAAAAGTTCTATGGAATATGCTCTTCCAATAGCAAAATCATCCGTTAATTCAATCTCTTCAAGCTTCTTTTTTGTAGTCTTATCAAATATGATAATAGAAGCTTTTTTAGTAGCTGGCTTTTTAGCTACTGTAATTACTACCGAATTCTTTTTATTGACTCTAGGACCATACTCCCTAAAATCCCCTCTAGATACCTTCATATTTAAGCCTCGATTCAAAAAAACGTTGTGTCTAATGCATATAAACTAGCAAAAAATAATATTTCCACTAGACAATATTCCTGATGAATTATATCATAATGACATATCTTAAACAATTTTTTTATTAGGAAGGATACATAAATATGGACGAAAATGAAGTATTTCCAGTTGACAACGAAGACGATGATGTTGTTGTCACACTTAATTTAGATGATGGTACTGAAGTTACATGCGAAATTCTTACTATTTTTGATATCGGAGATCAGGATTATATTGTTCTTCTCCCACTTGATGAAAATGGTGAAGAAAACGCTGACGGCGAAGTATACATCTATCGCTATTTCGAAGATGAAACAGGCGCCCCATCACTTGATAACATTGAATCAGATGATGAGTACGCTGCAGTTTCTGCTAAGTTCGACGAGCTCTATGGCGAAAGCATGGACGAAGAATAATCTAGTTCAGTGAGGAATCGGGATTTATCCCGATTCTTTTTATTTGTATAGCTTAGATACAGATTTTTCTTAGTTCTTGTCATTCCAACGTAAAACAATCTTCTCTCACCTTCTATATCTTCTTTGGATACAGCTTTATTAGTGGGGAGTGTTCCCTCATTTGCCGATATTATGAATACATTTTCAAACTCAAGCCCTTTGCTGGCATGAAGGGTGTACAAGCCTATTTTTCCTGCTTTGTCACCGCCTCTATTTTTATTTTCGTAATCAACCTTTAGTTTAAGCATATTAAGCTTATCTATTGATTGCTTTAGTGTTTTACAATCAGATAAAACCCCACTTAGAAAATCCAAAACATCTACATATTCATTAACCTCTACCTGGTTTTTGACTGCTTCCTCCTGTAAAAAACCTCTATATCCCATAACATTTTTTATGTAGTTTATAGCTGCGGCAGGACTCATTTTAGATATGAGTCTGATATCGTTAATAAGCGCCTCAACCTGTCTAAAATTTGAAGGAGTATTACTGTAAAACTTCAGCATTCCCTCTAACGTATTTCCGTATTCGACTGCTCTTCTATGTAAATATCTATTAGGACGATTCATAACAGACAAAAGTCTTGCCTTCGTACTATTTCCAATAGCAATTTGAAAGTAATTTTCGATATCAGCAATGACAAAATGTGTATAGATATTAGGCATTTGTTCCTTTAAATAAAATGGTAGCTTTGCATTAATTAATCCATCCACAATATATCTTGCGTCATTATGATTTCGATAAAGAATTGCTATTTCACCGTAATCAATACCTGATTTTCTCAGCTTACTTATAGCTTCAATTACTCCTTTGGCCTCTAAATAATCATCGTCAAATGCTTTTATAAAAAGACCTCCTAAGGGTGATGTACTATAAATATTTTTTTCGAATCGATTTATATTTTTAGATATTAGCTTTGAAGAGGTTTCAACAATATTTTTAGGATTACGATAATTATAATTAAGTAATATCGTTTCTGCATCTTCGTAGGTACTAACAAACTTTTGCATCAGACCAGGATTTGCTCCTCTAAAGCCGTAGATAGACTGATCATCATCTCCTACACAAAAAATATTTCTGGTTCTTTGAGATAACATATTCATCAATTCAAACTGTATATCATTCATATCCTGCATTTCATCAACAAGGAAAAACGAAAATTTCTTTTGCCATCTTTTTAAAACATCAGGCTTTTCATTAAATAATCTATATGTTTTTGTTAGCATGTCATCAAAATCTACAACATGATATTTTCTTTTTAGTGATTCATATGCCTTTAAAAACTGTATTAAATCATCTTTTTCGATTATCTTTGGTTCATAGTCCAAAATGCTTTTTGCAGAATTATAAAATGCTGAAAGCTCAGCAGAATAAATTCCAAGCATGCTATTATCATCAAATCTTTTATCAATAAGTCGCATGGCATCTAGTAGTACTTTGTTTCTGTATGAGCCCATCAGTATATCCGATGTTTTATAATTCATTTCCTTCTTTAAAATGCCCCAAAATAAAGAATGGAACGTTCCGAAGGTTACCGGATATATATCATCTGATAACCTATCGAAACGTTCCTTCATTTCAATAGCTGCGGCTTTAGTGAAGGTAATCACTAAAATCTCTTCAGCTGGGACACCAGATTTTATTAATTCTATTACTCTTCGAGTAAGTACAGCTGTCTTTCCACTGCCAGGACCTGCTAAAACCATACATGGTCCTTCCTTTTTCATTACAGCTTTAAGCTGACTATTATTTAATTCCATAAATTATCTAATAGTCCAACTTACCAAAAATCTAAGGTTCCCCAACCTTATATATTAAGATAACTTTTCAATTGCTGCTTTGATACGCTTGATTGATTCTTCCTTGCCAAGAATCTCCATAAGCTCTGTTGCACCACCAGGTGTCATCTGCTTTCCTGAAACAGCTGTACGAACTGGCCAGAGCACGTATCCGTTTTTGTATTCATGCTCAGAAGCAAATCCCGAAAGAAGTGCATAAAGAGCATCGTTAGAGTAATCATCCTGAGCCTCAAGAACTGGTAAAAGCTCCTTAAGAACTGCAAGTGATGTTTCCTCGTTTGTCTTCATCTTCTTGTGAGTATACATTGAGCTATCATACTCAGGTACAGCATCAAAGAAATCAACGTGGTCCTTGATGTCTGGGAAGATTTCGATTCTTGTCTGAACCATCTTGGCAATCTTCTTAAGGTCATAATCGCCCTTAATGTATTCCTTAAGATATGGTTCAGCCATCTCATAGAACTTATCAAAGTCCATAGCCTTCATGTATTCACCGTTCATCCACTTAAGCTTTGTGATATCGAATACTGCAGGTGACTTCGAAATACGATGATAATCGAATTCCTTAACAAGCTCCTCTAAAGAGAAGATTTCGTTATCGTTTTCTGGAGACCAACCAAGTAATGCTACGAAGTTAACAACTGCTTCTGTTAAAAAGCCCTGCTCGATTAAGTCTTCGTATGAAGAATGGCCTGAACGCTTAGAAAGCTTCTGGTGCTCCTCGTTTGTAATAAGTGGGCAGTGAATGTACTTAGGTACTTCCCAACCAAATGCCTCGTAAAGACGATTGTACTTTGGTGAAGATGAAATATATTCGTTACCACGGACTACGTGTGTAATACCCATAAGGTGATCATCTACTACGTTTGCAAAATTGTATGTAGGATATCCATCAGACTTGATAAGAATCATATCGTCTAATTCTGCATTATCTACTGTAATCTCACCGTAAAGCTCATCTACGAATGTAGTTGTGCCTGTACGAGGGTTGTTCTGACGGATAACATAAGGCTTACCAGCTGCAAGATTAGCCTCTACCTCTTCCTTTGAAAGATTGAGGCAATGCTTATCATAGATATGGATTTCCTTACCACCGATAACCTGCTTACACTCCTCAAGACGCTTGTCATCGCAGAAGCAGTAATATGCCTCTCCTTTTTCAACAAGCTGCTTAGCGTACTTAAGATAGATGCCTTCTGCCTGTCTTTCAGACTGAACATAAGGGCCAAACCCCTTGTCCTTGTCAGGACCTTCATCATGGATAAGACCTGTAGCTGCAAGTGTTCTATAAATAATATCAACAGCGCCTTCAACAAGACGTTCCTGATCTGTATCTTCTATTCTAAGAAGGAAATCTCCTCCCTCGTGCTTAGCTACTAAATATGCATAAAGAGCTGTACGAAGATTACCAACGTGCATACGACCAGTTGGTGATGGTGCGAAACGTGTTCTTACCTTACTCATTATTTTTCCTCACTAATAAATAAATTTAGGACTGCATACTAAATGCAATCCTAATTTATTCTATACTAATTTCAAATTTTTTCAAGTCTCAGCGAGGGATTTATAGACTTGGTGCTTCTCCATTCAAATCTTCTGGAGGTTCACCCTCAAATCCTTCAGGTCTTTGTCCTCTTTCCATCTGGCCACCACCTTGTCCACCTACTGGACCACGGCCGCCCATGCCTCCCATATTAGCATTTGTATTTCCTGTAATATTTACTTCACCACCATTTTCAATCACCTGACTATTTGTACCGCCTTCTGCATTTACAGTTCCTCCATTAATTACTACTGAAGCGTGGTCTGCATCTATAGCTCCCTCTGGAACATCTGCCCCTGTAGCATTTATTGTTCCACCATTTATGGTAATGCATCCCTCATAGTTTCCATTACAATCAATAGCATCCCCCTTTTCACTTGTAACTGTAATTTCACCATCGTTTATTTCAATGTAATAGCTGGCATTCAAAGAATCATCAGCTGTGGTAATATCAATTGTTCCTCCATTTATATACATTGAATTTTTAGATTCAATCCCTTCATCTTCACTGCTACCTGTAATCTCGCCACCTGTCACAACAAGAACGTCTTCACTTTCAATCAAATCACTTGCAGCAGTAATGTTAATATTTCCGCCATCAATGCAAACCAAATCATTTGCATGCATACCATCTGTACCATTTGATGTGATATTGATTATTCCGCTTTCTACGTATAGCTTGTCATCTGATACAATACCATGCTTATGATTTGCAGTAATATTTAAAGTTCCTTCTCCTAAAATAACAACGTCGTCTTCGCAGGAAATAACTCCCTTTCCGATTTCCTCTCCAGTAGTTGAATCTGTCGCGTAGGTATCACTGTCAGTAAGATTATTTGTTGTGCCATCGGCCATTTCTATGTATAGGTTTTTAACCTGGCTTCCGTAGATAACAGGGCCTGTTGTACTAGTGAGAGTCACATCGTTTAATATAAGCTTTACGTTTTCTTCTGTGTTAATAACTATAGAGCAATCCTCTGATGCACCTGTAAGTGTATATGAGCCCCCTTCTGTTATAGTGCATACGCCATCCTCCGCTGCAGCGCCTGAACCACTTATATCAATACCTGAATCCGAAAATGTTATAGTTCCTTTTTCTTCCCAATCTGTTTTAACTGTTAGCACATTATAGGTTTCAGTGCCACCGCTACTTGCTGCAGCAGTTGCAGTGATTGTGTCTGTTGTAGATTTGCTGCTTGTTTTATTATTTCCGCAGGCTGTTACTGCTGCTACCATCATAATAGCCAAAATACTTAATACTATTCGTTTCTTCATAATTACAACTCCTCTGCTTCATTCATATCACATCTACCACAGATTACTGTGAGGTTACCATTTCTCATTCTGATATCATCTAAGAACTGCTTTTCTTCTCTTTCATTTTTTAGCTTAACTCTGTAATTTATCTCATACATAGACCCCATATTAGTAGTTCTTACAGCTATTTGTCTGTATGTCTTAGTATACTTTTCAAACAAATCATCAAAGATATCACTATAATCAAGATTCTCTGGTATTGTAATTCTCAAATCCTTTTCTTCAGTATTGTTAGCACCATATTTAATTGCATTTAAGATAAAATAAATGATGCAGATTGCAATTGTTAATGTTGCTGCTAAAATAACCTCTCCAACCGCACATACAATACCTATTGTCATTGAAAAGAATATAAAGCTTATGTCCCTAGAGCTTCCCTGAAGTGATCTAAATCTTACTAATGAAAATGCTCCAAGTACTGCGATAGATGTTCCGAAATTCCCATTTACTACTAATAATACGATACAAACTAAAATAGGAAGTGTTATCAAGGTTCGTGCAAAGTTTTTTGAAATCCTATTGCCAGTTTTCATGTAAGTTAAAGAAATAAGTAATCCAAGTAACCCTGCCGCCACTGAATAGATAACAGCGATACTATTTGTTATTTCCACCTCAGCTGTCGAGGTTCCCGATAATGCTAATAAAATTGACTCCATGTTATTTTCTCCTTACGCTTCTTTTAATTGTTTCTTATAGAAATTTCCATACTTTGAAAATGAAGTTGGATAAATCTGATACTTTGATAACAGCCTTGCAAACCAAAGTGGCATGGCATCTGAAATTTTCACCTCCATCAGCCTGGTGCCTTCATCTAATAAATAATCATTATCCTCATCAACATATAATGTAAGATTTTCATCTCTGCTTCTAATGTTGATATCAAAGGTAACTCTAAATTCAGGGTCCTCTTTTCCAAACATTGCTATTCTGTCATAGGCTATGTATCTTTTAGGCTCCAATGGATAATGCCTGAAGAAATAATCTATCTCTTTAAATATCTGATTTGGATTGGTAGGCATCCTACCATCTATGAGATACATTTCAGCCTCTTCCATAGGAATAGCTACTCTTCGTTTATTAACTAACCCCTTGTACTTTTTCTTAATTTCTAAAAAGCACATACTGTCATAAGCGGGTTCTCCATAGCACCGGACTCTGAATTTTTCTTTATACTTTGGACCTTCTATAGAAGTGCGAATAAGTTCATCAGTTGGTGTGTCATAATATATATTTCTTATTGTGTGAAGTCCGTATTCATCTTCTAACATGTAATCATCCAATTCTTTTTTGAATTCCATGTAAGTTTTCTCATCTAACAAAAACTTCTTTTCGTATCTGTTAAATACCTTTTGTATTTGCCCCATATTCTTGCCTCCTTTAGATTGCCCTGTGTTATTGTGATTAAAATTTAGTTTAGTAAAGTGAAGGTGTGGTGAAGAGCTACAAAAGATTGAACGAAGTTTAGCCGAATGTTTTTACATAGAATTTACCCAAAATAAAAAATCCGCTTTGAGATATATTCATCTCAAAACGGATTTAGATACTTGTATATTAAACTATAAAGAATTTATAAATCTCATAAATGCATCAAGGCCTTCTTCGTTATTCTTGTATACACCAGCACACTCAAGAACCTCACAGAATACCTTTCCGATTTCCTGTTCAAGGATTTCATTAACATTAGTAGCATCGATATGGTCATAATTCTTAGAAAACTCATCTACCCAATCTGCATGCTTTTCAAGGACTTCATTACTTCTTAAATCCTTGCCATTTACTATGTAATCAGCAAGCTGCTCCATTTCGCCCTTAAGACGACTTGGAAGAACAGCAAGCCCCATAACCTCAATAAGGCCAATGTTTTCCTTCTTTATATGATGTAAATGAGCATGTGGATGATAAACACCAAGTGGATGCTCTTCTGTTGTAATGTTGTTTCTAAGAGCAAGATCAAGCTCGAATAAATCCCCACGCTTTCTGGCAATTGGAGTAATTGTATTGTGCTTTTCTCCATCTGTTTCAGCAAAAACAAATGCAGCCTCATCAGTGTAGCCTCTCCATGCATTAAGGATGTGCTCTGCTAAATCGATGATTCTCTTCTCATCCTTGCACTGAAGTCTGATTACTGAAAGTGGCCATTTAACAATTCCAGCTTTAACATCCTCAAAGCCATTTACTGTAAATTCCTTTATAATAGGAGCCTTTTCCATGGCAAATGTGTAATGTCCACCCTGGAAATGATCATGACTAAGGATTGAGCCACCGACGATTGGAAGATCTGCATTGCTTCCAAGGAAGTAGTGTGGGAACTGCTTTACAAAATCAAAAAGCTTTACAAATGTAGCACGCTCAATCTTCATAGGTGTATGCTCACCATTAAATACGATGCAATGCTCGTTGTAATATACGTATGGGCTGTACTGGAAGCCCCATTTGCTATCATTTATAGTGATAGGAATAATACGATGGTTCTCTCTGGCTGGATGATTTGTACGTCCTGCATAACCCTCGTTTTCAATACAAAGCTGACACTTTGGATAAGCAGACTGCTTAGCGTTCTTAGCTGCTGCTATAGCCTTTGGATCCTTTTCTGGCTTTGACAGATTTATAGTGATATCAAGTGTTCCATAATCAGTCTCTGTAGTCCACTTTAAATCCTTTTTAACTCTATATGTTCTGATGTAATCAGAATTACGACTCATATTATAGAAGAAATCCGTTGCTGCTTCTGGACCTTCATTCTTATAAATACTATAAAACTTTTCGATAACCTGGGAAGGTCTAGGACAAAGCTGATTCATAAGCTTTGTATCAAATAAATCTCTATATGTAATAGAATCCTCGATGATGCCACGCTTTACTGCTTCATCTAATAAATCCTTTAAAACATCCTCTAAAACAATATTTGATAAATCACAATCAGGGTCAGTATACTCATCCTCTTTCATACATTCTAATAAAAGATTTGTAGTATAAATTCTCTCACATTCTGGTGTAAGTCCCTTATCAATCCCATATTGAACTAATTTTTTTATACTCTCCTGTAGCATAGGCTCCTCCAAAATAAAAAATAGTTTCCAAAGATCATCTCTTCGGAAACTATTTTACACCTTTTCAGTTTTCTACTTCAAGTATTCTTGATAATAAAAAATGCAAAAATGACTATTAAAAACCCGCCTTAATCAACTAATAGTTTATGGTCCTCAACTTATAGTTGATAAAAAAGGTATTTACAGCGTTATATTTGCATGATAATATTGCAACTCGTGTTCTATTTATAACATTTTTAACACAGGTAATTATTAATCATTCATTTTTCACGGAGGAATACATGAAAAGGAAGAATATTCAAAAAACACATGGTGTAAGAACAAAACTTATCTCAATTATGCTCATGGTAGCAATTATACCTTTAGTAGTTGCTGTAACAATCAGCTACGTTAGTTCAACTAACAATGCAAAAGAAACAGCAAAGCAGAATTTAGATTGGCAGGCAAAGTACATCGAGTCTGAAGCAGACAAAATGTTAATCAGAGCCCAGACTTCTCTTGGAAGCTTTGCGACCTCACATGACACAATCGCATTCTTAAAGGGCGAGGTTGAAGATCCAACTATCGTAAAAGAGACTATGGTCGCAATTAATGAATCTTTCCATGATACTAACACAATCGTTATGTCTAACGCAAACGGTGACATGGTTCTTAGAAGTGATGATGGCGAATTAAAGAACATTGCTGAAAGAGATTATTTCCAGGCAGCTATGAAAGGCAAAGCTTATGTATCAAATGTATTCGTTAGTTCAGTAACAAATTCAAGAAACATTTGTGTTGCAGTTCCTATCTTTGATTTAGATGGAACTACTGTAATCGGTGTAGTTCATAAGACACTTAATCCAGATGATATTCATACATTATTAGCAGAAGAAGCTGATGAAGCTTTTGTTGTTGATAAGAACGCTGATATGGTTGCTCATTCAGATTTTGAAATCAAAGCAACAGATGAACCACAGAACTTTTCATCTTCACCTTATATGACATCTGAAGATGAAACTGGTTTCTATATCAGTACTTCAAAGGGTTACCCTGTTTATGTAAGCTATGTAAGAAATGCAACATCTGGCTTCGTTATCTGTGCTGGAAAAGCAGAATCAGAAATCGTTGCTGAGGCAAGACGTGGTGCAATGACAATTATCTTAACTGGCATTGCCATGGTTGTATTAGTATTAATCCTTTCTATATTTGTTGCAAATAGTTTTACAACACCAATTATTGAAGTAAACAAATTATTATCAGCACTTGCTAATGGTGAGTTTAGAAAGACAGATAAATTTACAAAGCGTACAGATGAGTTTGGTCAGATGATCAATAATACAAACTCACTCATCGACAAGCTTTCAGCTATCGTTGGCCACATTAAGGAATCTACAAATACTGTAGGTGAGTCTTCAGACGAGTTATCAGAGATGGCTAACCAGATTGCTGCAACTACAGAATCAGTTGCTGTAGCAGTTCAGCAGATTGCTAGTGGTGCAGTAGAGCAGGCTGAAGAAATCCAGTCAGCTGCAGATAGCACAAACCAGATTACAAATGCCGTAGATAACGTACAGTCATCTACTACAGATATGACAAACCTTGCAGACCGTATGAAGTCAGCATCAGAAGCATCAAGCAACTCTCTTGCTACTCTTCAGGCTACAAGTTCTGAAATGACAACAAAGATTGAAGAAATTTCTACAAAGATTTCTTCAACACAGAACGCAGTTGCAAATATCAACGAGCGTGTAGAAGGTATTTCTGGCATCGCTGCTCAGACAAACCTTCTTTCACTTAATGCTTCAATCGAAGCTGCTAGAGCTGGTGAAGCTGGTAAGGGCTTTGCAGTCGTTGCAGAAGAAATTAGAAAACTTGCTGATGATTCGGAGAATCTTGCATCCGAAATTAGAATTCTTATGGATCAGCTTTTAGCTGAGGCTGAGCAGGCAGTTAATGCTGCAGCCCTTGTTATGAATGGTAATGAAGAACAGCAGAAGGCTCTTGGCGAGACACTCTTCGCTGTAGAGGGAATGCTTCAGGATATCGAGGAGACAGTTGATAGTGTTTCTAAGATTTCAGGCGAAGCTAACACATGTGTAGCTTCAAACAATGTTGTTGCAAATGCTATGTCTTCACTCTCTGCTATTTCAGAGGAAAATGCAGCATCTTCAGAGACAACAGGTGCATCTGTAGAGGAGCTTTCAGCTACAGTTACTAACCTTGCTGAATCAGCAACACACCTTAAGGATATTGCTGAGAAATTAAATGAAGATATGAAGTTCTTCAAGTAAAAAGCGTTGGAGGTTCAAAATGGCAAATTTTATTAATAACTCTAATAGCTCAGATGAAAAGCAGTATATTATTTTCACATTAAACAATGAGTTTTATGGCATTGATATTATCCATATCAACACAATTATTATGATGCCAGAAATCACAGACGTACCACTTTCTGCTGATTACATTAAAGGAATGATTAGCTTACGTGGACATATTATTCCTGTAATTAATTTGCACAAACGTATGAATTACGGCGAAGAAGTAATCACAAAAGATACTCGTATAATTGTTTTCAATATCAATGAAAACGAGCAGGTAGGTATCGTTGTTGATACTGTAAAAGAAGTAATGGTAATTTCTAACGAAGAGATTGAGTTCCCATCACCTTTCATGAAATCAGAAGATTCATTTATTTCAGGTGTTGGTAAAAAGCCTGATATGCTTGTCTCAATCCTTGATATCAACTCAATTGTTGATGATAATACTCTTGCTGAGTGCATAGCATAATAAAAAATAAAGTCTGGAGCAATATTGCTTCAGACTTTTTTGTTTATGGGTGACAATTACCACAAGGTTTGTATGGTGCCGTAGATTTTATATATACCGTTTATTTATATATAATCAAAAATAGTCATCTGACCATCAATCCAAGACTTCTGTATTGTCTCGTGAATTTCATCTCCTTCTTTGAAGCCACCAATCAAAAATGGTGAATTCACATCGTGAAGCTTCTCATTAAATCTTACCTGCTCTAAATCGCTATTGGCATAGCAATATCTGCAGAAATGTCTACAGGTATCATAAGCTCCAATATCTGTGCCAAGATAGCAGGCGCAGTCTGCTCTTGCAGGCTTAACATTCGACTTAGGTACATTTAAATGAGCACCAATGGCATTTTCATACATTGAAACCGTCATACAGCCGTTACAATCAGCCCCGTATCTGGCAAGAAAGTCTCCTTCTGCACATGGCTTTACTACCATATTATTAGCCTCTGCTATTTTAATAAACTCTTTACCAAGAAATAGTTTATCTTCTGCTGAAACAGGTCTTGCTTCTGGAAAGTTTCTTTTAACCTTTTCATAAATATCGATAAAACTAATTACAACATGATCGGTTGAACCTTTAAGAGTTTCAGCCATTTTTGTAAAAGCATCAATATGAAAATCCACTGTATATTTATCATTAACAAAAATTGGATCATAGCGCCATCCAATTCGATTCACTCCTACCTTCTTCGACAGGAACTTAAAGGATTCCATTACTTCTTTTTTATCTGGAACACCTGGCTCAATATCCTTGCCATATGGCGTAATAGTCACATACCAATATTGACCATAGTCTTTTACTAGGTCTAAATACGGAAAAAAAGGTGCTGGATTCTTTGTGCAAAAGCCAATAGCATCCACCACCTGTGGGTTTAATACATATTTATTTACTGAACTTGGGTTATATGGATTACGCACACAGACATACCCTTCTTTCAGACGATTAGCAAACCACTCAGGAAAGAATGCTGGTATATCGGTGCGTTGTCCAGTATTTAATATCATTTATTTACCTTTTATAAATCATCAATAGCGTCTTTTATTTTGTCTGCAAAGCCCTTTTTCTTCTTTTCAGACTTAACAGCCTTAGGACCACCAGAAATAGTATTTCCTGTAAGCTCATCAAACTTACGAAGTGCTTCCTTAGCATCCTTTGATAAGCCTGTTGGAACCTGTACAACAAGTGTAACATACTGGTCACCACGAACATTTCTATTTCTAAGTGAAGGTATACCCTTTCCACGAAGTCTGATTGTTGTATCAGTCTGTGTACCTGGCTTAACCTCGTAGCTTACCTTGCCATCAAGTGTATCAATGATAACTTCGCCACCAAGTGTTGCCTGAGCAAAAGAAATTGGTGCTGAAGAATAAATATCCATATCTCTACGCTGGAAAATAGGATGGCTTGCGACGATAACTTCTACAAGTAAATCTCCTCTAGGGCCACCATTTCGACCTGGTTCACCCTTTTCACGGATACGTACGCTCTGGCCATTATCAATACCAGCTGGAATAGATACAGAAATCTTCTTCTTGCGAGCGACATAACCTGTACCGCTACAATCTGGACATGGAGTATCAATAACCTCACCAGTACCCTGACAATCAGGACATGTAGTAACGTTCTGAACCATACCAAATAATGACTGCTGAGACATCATTACACGTCCCTTACCGCCACACTTAGTACATGTACGCTTGCTAGTACCAGGCTTAGCACCACTACCATGACATGCAGCACACTCTTCTTTAAGTGTAATCTCAAGCTGTTTTTCACAGCCAAAAGCTGCTTCTTCAAAAGTAATATGTACAGCTGCGCGAAGATTTGCACCACGCATAGGACCGTTAGAAGCACGTCCACCGCCGCCACCAAAGAAGCTACCAAAGATATCACCAAAGATATCACCGAAATCCATGCCAGAGAAATCAAATCCACCGGCACCGCCACCTCCGTTTTCGAAGGCGGCATGGCCGAATTGATCATATTGACGTCTCTTATCAGGATCTGAAAGAACAGCGTAAGCTTCTGAGGCTTCTTTGAATTTCTTCTCAGCTTCAGCATCTCCTGGATTCATATCTGGATGATACTTCTTAGCAAGCTTTCTATATGCACTTTTAAGCTCACTCTCTGAGGCTGTCTTGGAAACTCCAAGGACCTCATAGTAATCACGTTTTTGTTCTGCCATCTATTACACTTCCTTGAAATCAGCGTCTACAACATCGTCGTTTGCTGGACCCTGAGCACCTGCACCATTACCTGCTCCTGTGAACTGGCTCATGTCTGGGCCTGCACCCTGAGCACCTGCTGCTCCAGCACCTGCCTGTGACTGCTCGTACATCTTAGCAAATACCTTCTGAGCTGACTCTGTAAGCTTCTCCTGAGCTGCCTTAAGTTCACCGATCTGTGAATCGCTCATTTCCTCTGGAGTCTGGTACTGATCAAGTAACTTCTGAGCTGCTTCGATGTCAGCCTCAACAGCTGCCTTATCAGCTGCATCAATCTTATCACCTACTTCATCAAGAGCCTTCTTTGTCTGGAATACAAAGCTCTCAACATCGTTTCTAGTATCAACAGCTTCCTTACGCTTCTTATCCTGAGCCTCATACTCCTGAGCCTCTTTAACTGCCTTATCGATATCTTCATCAGACATGTTAGAACCAGCTGTGATTGTGATGTGCTGCTCCTTACCAGTGCCTAAATCCTTAGCAGATACGTTAACGATACCGTTAGCATCAATATCAAATGTAACCTCGATCTGTGGTACACCCCTCATTGCTGGTGGGATACCATCAAGTCTGAACTGTCCAAGTGACTTGTTATCCTTAGCGAACTGACGCTCACCCTGTACTACGTTGATATCAACGGCTGTCTGGTTATCAGCTGCTGTAGAGAAGATCTGGCTCTTCTTTGTAGGGATAGTTGTGTTTCTCTCGATAAGTCTTGTAGCAATACCACCCATTGTCTCGATTGAAAGTGAAAGTGGTGTTACATCAAGAAGAAGGATATCGCCTGCACCAGCATCGCCAGCGAGCTTACCACCCTGGATAGAAGCACCGATAGCTACGCACTCATCTGGGTTAAGTGTCTTGCTTGGCTCGTGACCTGTAAGAGCCTTTACCTTATCCTGAACTGCTGGGATTCTTGTAGAACCACCAACAAGAAGTACCTTTGAAAGATCTGAAGCGTTAAGACCAGCATCCTTAAGAGCCTGGTTAACAGGGCCTGCTGTAGCTTCAACAAGGTCATGTGTTAACTCATCAAACTTAGCACGTGTAAGGTTCATATCAAAGTGCTTTGGACCTTCTGCTGTAGCTGTGATGAATGGAAGGTTAATGTTTGTAGTTGTAGCGCTTGATAACTCCTTCTTAGCCTTCTCAGCTGCTTCCTTAAGTCTCTGAAGAGCCATCTTATCTGTTGAAAGATCTACACCCTCAGCTGCCTTAAACTCAGCAAGCATCCAGTCTGTAATCTTCTGATCGAAATCATCACCACCAAGTCTGTTGTTACCAGCTGTAGCAAGAACCTCGATAACGCCATCACCGATTTCAATGATAGATACATCAAATGTACCACCACCTAAATCGTATACCATAATCTTCTGCTCCTGCTCGTTATCAAGACCGTAAGCAAGTGCTGCTGCTGTAGGCTCGTTGATGATACGCTTTACATCAAGACCTGCAATCTTACCAGCATCCTTTGTAGCCTGACGCTGAGCATCGTTAAAGTAAGCAGGTACTGTGATAACTGCCTCTGTAACTTTCTCACCAAGGTAGTTCTCAGCATCGCTCTTAAGCTTCTGAAGAATCATAGCAGAAATCTGCTGTGGGCTGTATTTCTTGTCGTCAATGATACGACCGTTGTCTGTACCCATATCTCTCTTGATAGAAGAGATTGTCTTCTCTGCATTTGTAACAGCCTGACGCTTTGCTGGCTCACCAACAAGTCTCTCACCTGTCTTTGTAAATGCAACGATAGATGGTGTTGTTCTAGCACCTTCTGTATTTGCGATAACTGTTGGCTTTCCACCTTCCATAACAGCTACGCAGCTATTAGTTGTTCCTAAATCGATACCAATAATCTTTCCCATTTTTATTTCCTCCTATATATTACTTAGTTAGCAACCTTAACCATTGAATGACGAACAACAGAATCGTTCATCATGTAACCCTTTTGGAATTCCTCTACGACGATGTTCTCGCCTACCTCTTCATCCTCTACATGCATTACTGCGTTGTGGAAGTCTGGATTGAATTCCTGTCCTACTGCCTCGATTGGCTTAACACCAATTTCTTCGAGTGTAGTAAGTAACTGCTTATATATCATGAGCATTCCATCAGCAAATGGATCTGCTCCTTCCTCAACTGTAGCAAGACCTCTTTCGAAGTTATCTACTACAGGAAGAATCTTTTCTACGATGGCCTTCTGACCATTTCCAAACATCTGAGCCTTTTCCTGGTCAGTACGTCGTCTGAAGTTTTCAAACTCTGCCATCTGACGAGTAACTCTATCTGTAAGCTGTTCGATTTGCTCATCACGCTTATCTTTTTTCTTTTCTTTCTTTTTGAAAGGCTTTTTACCTTCCTTCTCTTCCTTAGAAGACTCTTCTGAAGATTCATTAGCTGTTTCAGCTGAAGCTTCTTCTGAAGGCTTAGCATTTTCTTCTGCCATAGCCTCAGCATTTTCAACTGCTTCTTTTACTGCTTCCTCAGTAGAGAACTCTTCCATCTTTTCTTTATTCTCTGCCACGAATTTCATCTCCTTAATTTCTATTATCATTTATTTCTGTCAGCTTCCTGTTTTAGTAATTTATCCAGCTGACCTTTAAGACTTTTTATATTATCAACAACATTTTCGTAATCCATTCGCTTAGGACCAACGATACCGATGGTACCTTTGACTCCATCACCAAGCTCGTATGTTGCTGTAACTATTGAGCAATCCTTCATGGTAGATATTGGAGATTCATCACCTATATAAACCTGAATGCCTGTATTGTCACCCTCACTTGTGCTGTCACTTAAAAGCTCCATAAGTGATTGTTTTTCTTCAAATGTATCAAGAAGCTCTGAGGCTTTCTTTGAATCTGCAAGCTCTGGGTATTTGAAAATGTTGGTAGCGCCTGATGTATATACCTGCAAATCATCACCCTCAGTGATTGTCTCTGCTACGGTGTCAAGAACCTGAGCAATGATTTCATCATGTATACCTGCCTGCTCCTTAAGCTTAGTAATAAGTGCCAGGTTAATCTGATCAACTGTAAGACCGTTAAGATTAGTATTAAGAAGCATGTTAAGCTTTAGCATTGTTTCGTTATCAAGTGGCTTTTCAACGTTAATGATTTTGTTCTTAACGATGTTGCCATCCATAACAACTACTGATAATACCTGATGCTCATCAACGGCTGAAAGCTGTACAAACTTTAATTTGTTTGAAACAACTGATGGTGCTGAAACAAGTGTTGCATACTGAGTGTTGTTAGCAAGTGTCTTTGCTACATTCTTAAGAAGGCTTTCCATCTTTTCTGTCTTCTCAATCATCCACTCCTGCATGTCGGCAACTTCTTTATCCTTCTCAGCTATCAGATTGTTAACATAGAATCTGTAGCCCTTATCAGAAGGAATACGGCCTGCTGATGTATGTGGCTGAACGATATATCCTAAATCCTCAAGATCTGACATCTCATTTCGAATGGTAGCTGAACTAAGATTCAAATCTGTGTACTTTGAAATTGTTCTTGAACCCACTGGCTCGCCAGTTTCAAGGTAATTCTTGATAATCGCATTTAAGATTTTTATTTTTCTTTCATCTAATTCGATATCAGCCATGCATTCACCTCTTCCCCGTTTTCTTTGTTAGCACTCATCTCATTGGAGTGCTAATCATTTTCTGATGTTAATTTACACCTAGGCACCTCTTTTGTCAACACGCTTTATATTTTTTTTATACTTTTTATCCTTCTTTTATTAATAAGTAATCATGGTTAACAATTGTTATTTTTCAAGGTCTTTGATAATATATGATAAGAAATTCTTAGAGGTGAAAAATGGATCAAAGTAAAATTAGAAATTTTTGCATAGTTGCACATATCGACCATGGCAAATCTACACTTGCCGATAGAATCATCCAGATGACTGGCACTCTCACTGACCGTGAGATGCAGGCCCAGGTTCTTGATAACATGGACCTTGAGCGTGAACGTGGTATCACTATCAAGTCTCAGGCCGTTCGTATCATCTATAAGGCTGATGATGGGAACGAATACATTTTCAATCTTATCGACACTCCTGGTCATGTTGACTTTAATTATGAAGTTTCTCGTTCACTTGCTGCCTGCGATGGAGCTATCCTTGTAGTAGATGCCGCTCAGGGTATTGAGGCTCAGACACTTGCTAATGTATATCTTGCACTGGATCATGACCTTGATGTTATTCCAGTTATTAATAAGATAGATTTACCATCAGCAGACCCTGACCGTGTTGTAGAAGAAATCGAAGATGTCATTGGACTTGAAGCACATGATGCCCCACGCATCTCTGCTAAGACAGGTCTTAATATTCATGACGTTTTAGAAGCAATCGTACATCAGCTTCCAGCTCCTAAGGGAGACCCTAAGGCTCCACTTCAGGCACTTATATTCGATTCCCTTTATGATTCATATAAGGGTGTTATCGTATTTTGCCGAGTTAAGGAAGGTACTCTTAAGGTTGGCGACAGCGTTAAGATGATGGCTACTGGCGCCCAGTTCGACGTAGTTGAGGTTGGATATTTTGGTGCAGGCCAGTTCATTCCTTGCAATGAGCTTCCAGCTGGTATGGTAGGCTACATGACAGCTTCCATCAAAAACGTTAGGGACACTCGCGTAGGTGATACTATAACACATGCCAACAAGCCAGCCGCTGAACCACTTCCTGGCTATAAAAAGGTTAATCCTATGGTTTACTGCGGACTTTATCCTGCAGATGGAGCTAAATATCCAGACCTTAGAGATGCCCTTGAAAAGCTTCAGCTTAACGATGCTGCTCTTCACTTCGAGCCAGAAACATCTATAGCACTTGGTTTTGGTTTCAGATGTGGTTTCCTTGGATTATTACATTTGGAAATTATCCAGGAGCGTCTAGAGCGCGAATACAATCTTGACTTAGTTACAACTGCTCCATCAGTTGTTTACAGAGTATACAAAACAGATGGCACAATGATTGAGCTTACAAACCCAAGCAATCTTCCTGCCCCATCAGAGATTGACTACATGGAAGAACCAATCGTTGAAGCTGAAATCATGGTTACAAGTGATTACATCGGCGCTATTATGGACCTTTGCCAGGAGCGTCGTGGTCAGTACATCAGCATGGAATATATTGAAGAAACCCGTGCAGTTCTTAAGTACACTCTTCCACTTAACGAAATCATCTACGATTTCTTTGATGCACTTAAGAGCCGTTCCCGCGGATACGCAAGCTTTGATTACGAAATGAAGGGCTATATGAAGTCAGACCTTGTTAAGCTTGATATCCTTATTAATAAAGAAGAGGTTGATGCTCTTTCCTTTATTGTCTTCTCTGGCACAGCTTATGATAGAGGCCGCAAGATGTGTGAAAAGCTTAAGGATGAGATTCCACGTCACCTGTTTGAGATTCCTATCCAGGCCGCAATCGGTTCAAAGGTAATTGCCCGTGAAACTGTTAAGGCCATGAGAAAGGATGTCCTTGCTAAATGTTACGGTGGTGATATTTCCCGTAAGAAGAAGCTTCTTGAAAAACAGAAGGAAGGTAAAAAGAGAATGCGTCAGGTTGGTAATGTAGAAATTCCACAGGCAGCCTTCATGAGCGTTCTTAAACTAGACGAGGATTAAAATGACTCCTATTGAACTATATATTCATATACCATTTTGCGTAAAAAAATGTTTATATTGCGATTTCCTTTCAGGGGTTTTCGACGAAAAAATGCAGCGGCGTTACGTCGCTGCTTTGTGCGCTGAAATTAAATATGTAGCAAATGCCCATCCAGGCTGTCTAGTAAAAACTATCTACGTTGGTGGGGGAACTCCTTCCTGGCTTTCAGAGGATTTGATGGATGGGATTATTACAACTGTAAAACAATACTTTAAAATAGACCCACTTGCCGAGATTTCAGTGGAATGTAATCCCGGTACTCTCTCATCTGAAAAGCTTAATGTATACAGAAGCATCGGAATCAATCGTCTTTCTATAGGTTTACAGTCAGCTAATGATGATGAATTAAAGGAGCTTGGTCGAATACATGACTATAATCGATTCCTACATACCTTCGATTTAGTTAGAAAAGCAGGCTTTGACAATGTAAATGTAGACATTATGACAGGACTTCCTCATCAAACAATAGAAAAGCTGGACCGCACGCTTAACGCGGTAACAATGCTTCGTCCTGAACATATTTCAGCTTACTCTCTCATCATTGAAAAGGGCACACCTTTCTATGAGAAATATAAATTCGATGCAGTCAAGCAACAGGCTGGCATGGAAACTGAAGACCTTCCTACTGATGAGGAATCATACCGCTTATATAAGCACACAATGGACTTTTTAGAGTCTAAAGGTTATAAGCGTTATGAAATATCTAACTACGCCAGAAACGGCAAAATATGCCGCCATAACGTAGGCTATTGGGACAGAGTTCCATACTTGGGCGTTGGGCTTGGCGCAGCATCTTTATTTGATAATATTCGAACCAGCAACGTTCGTGATATTTATAAATATGTGGAAACATCAGAGGCAATCGAAAATGGTCAGTCCTTGAATTTTGAACTATCTTCTCCTTACTATGAATCTGAGGAGGTTATTTCTAAAAAGGATGCCATGGCCGAATTCATGTTTTTAGGCCTTAGAAAAATAGATGGAATTGCTAGAGCTGATTTCTATCAAATGTTTGGCATAGATATTGAAGCTATCTATGGCCCAGTTATTACAGCACTTAGAAACCAAGGCTTTATGGATGCTAAAGAGGGCCGATTATTTCTTACTGATATAGGAATAGATGTGAGTAATCAAGTATTATCCAAATTTTTATTGGATTAATCCTTATTTTCTCTTGACAAAACCACATCTATTATCTATTATATTTGAGTATGCGTTGAACTGTCCGTGTCCGGCTACAACGTATTTTAATTTGAAACATTATTTTTATACAAATTGGAGGTGTAGCAACACATGGCAAATATCAAATCTGCTAAGAAGCGTGTTCAGGTAGCAGCTATCAGAACAGAGCGCAATAAGGCAATCAGATCAGAAGTTAAGACATACGTTAAGCGTGTTGAGGCTGCTGTTGAGTCTGGCGATAAGGCTGTAGCTGAGTCAGAGCTTAAGGCTGCTATCAAGGTTATCGAGATGGCTGGTTCAAAGGGTGTTTATCATGATAACACTGTTAGCCGTAAGGTTTCTCGTCTTACAAAGCTCGTTAACAAGCTTGCTTAATTAATTATACGAAACAAAAAGCATCGGTCCCGTCAGCCGATGCTTTTTTTGTTGCTTATTATTTTTTAAAATTGTTCTATTATCTTCTTTTGCCAATTATCTCCAGTAACATTTTTCTTTAATTCTTTTCCAAGTCTCTGGCCTCTGATTAATTCTATCTGTTTATTGGCAATATATCTTTGAAGTTCAGCAGCATGATCAGCCGAAAGAATACAGCCACTTACCACTGTCCCATCTTCTTTTTCTTTTTGGTTATTAATACGTCCTGTTAGCTTGGCTACTAAATAATCCTCACCATCTGCTTTTTTATCAGTAAGCATGAGTACAAACGCCTTATTTGCATCAAGTCTTGTGGTGTTAACTTCTTCTATCGCAACACCGCAATATGATAGATCTTTAACTAGTACTTGATAGGCATTTTCACCTTGTACAATGCTCATGACCCTATCGATAGCTATACGGATACCTCTTCTTCGATTATATTTCTCGCCTATAGGATTATGAACGGTAACAACATGGATAGATTTTCCAGATTTAAGTAAGTACTTAAATATCTTCACGTCTTCCCAGTGAAAAACACCCTGAGGTAATATCGCAATCAAATCAATTTTGGAAACTATTCCCTTGAAGCTAACTTCCTGTAGCTTCTCCTGCCACATCTTAAGTATGTTTTCAAGCGGAAGGAAATTCGTGAATTTATCCTCTAATTCAGCATACTCCTCTTCAGAAAGAATAGCATACTCAGTAGGAAGTTCCATTTTCTTATTGTCTAAATATCCAACAACCGATAAAGTAGCTTCCCTGGTAATATCTGAAATATTAATTTTTATTGTTTGTTTTTCTTTCATAATTTAGTTTTAAATAGACTTAATACAAACTATCCGGTTATTTTCCTGCGTACTTCATAATTATTAGTTCCACGGCAAGCTTTTCGTCCAACTTACCAGTTTTAAACTGCTCTTCAAAATCTGCAGCATCATTTAAAAGATTTGTAATTTCTTTATCTGAAAAATTATTAGCCAGCTGCATGGTACGTCTTACCGCAAAATCTGGAACACCAACTCTTTTAGCAATTGTAGAAGCATTATTACCAAAGCCTGATAATTCCTTTATAACCTTCATCTGCCTAAACTGGCGGACAATCATTGTAAGAATCCTCATTGGTGGTTCTTTTGCTGATAACATGTCCTGATATAAATCCATGGTACGCATCATATCCTTTGCAGATATTGCGTTAAGCATATCAAAAATCTTAGTCTCAACCTTTGCCACACAGATTTCATTAACATCCTCTATGGTAATTTGATTTCTATCGCCAACATAAGTGATTAGCTTTTCTAACTCTCGCGACATATTATCCATAGAGTCATGTGTCATATTAAGGAATTGAGTCCAAGCATCCTTTTTCATCTGTTTTCCGGCATTGTTAAGTTGTGCTCCAACCCATTTTGCAAGAACAGCCTCATTAGGCATATTTATTTCTATATCTCTGCCAACAGCCTTAGCTGCCTTATATAGCTTTCCTCTTTTATCAGCAGATGGTTCTACAAAAATAAAAACAGTAAATTCAGGTATGGCTGACAGGTAATTACCTAAGTCCTCAGGCATCTTTTTGCCAAAGCCACTATTTTCAATAAGAATAACTCTGTGTTCTGCGAAAAATGGCATCGTCTCAGCTTGATCAATTATCTGCGCTGTATTAATACCATTATCCTCATATTTGGAGAAATTCATATTATCCCCTTCATTAACGAGGGCGGCTATAAGCTTATTTTTATATTGAAGCTTAAGATAATCTTCTTCACCATATATTAAATATAAATTTTGAAATTGTCCTTTAGCTATATCTTCATCTATACGTCTCATAGATAAAAGTATAGCTTATATTTAAACGTACTACTAGAGAATTTTTTAAAGAAATAGTTAGAATTTAGCATCAAAATTCATACCAGCGAGCAGACCTGCATCGGCCTCTTTTCTGTTCTTCTGATATGGATTATTTTCATTTGGATAAGCGATTTTGGTAGACGTAGTTCCACCAGAAACATAGGTTTTACCGCATTCAGGGCATACCGCAGTGTGGATAGCAACCGAAGCCTGTAGCACCTTTCCACCTGCCTCTTTAGCCTTATCATAAGCATTACTTACATGCTCCTGCTCGTGGCCTCTTACTCTTGCTCCAGCTGCTTCTGGCGCAATGTGAGCAGCAGATTTAAATGAAACCTGCTCATCAGAGCCGTCCTGATATGTACGGCTTGCACATGTAGCGCACTCAACCAAACCAGCAGATATAGCTTGCCTACGATTGGTATATTTAGCTGCCTGGGCCTCAGTTCCACCATTAGCTATAATCTCACGTCCTAATGAACTAAGAGGCTTAAGATCATAGCCTCCGCCAATACCTATATTCAGATTACCAATCCCCATCCCTTGCATAAGCACCTCCAAGAACCTGTGCCTATAGATATAATTATATTAACACCTAATTACGAAATAACTATGAACAAGGCTTTCTATATCATTAATTATAATTCGTTATCAAATTCTGGTATAAAGCTTTCCTTTGCCACAGTTCTGTCCTGTATAAAGGCATTTTCCACCCCTATAGACAGTGCATAATCTATCAGGCTATCATATTCACGCTTTGTAACTCTGCGGTTTAATTCAGGGTAATTTGAAGCGATTTGAGGCATAGGTGTATATTGGCTCATCATGCTGATGTAGATGTTATCTCCGTATGTTTCATATAGGTATTTAACGATGGCTTTAGCATCCTTTACGTGTCCTGGTAGCAATAACTGACGTACAATTACTCCAGATTGAATAAAGCCATTATCATCAAATACTGGAGTGCCGCACTGCCTTACCATTTCTGCTATGGCTTCTTTTGCAACCTCAGGATAATCTGCGGCATGAGAATATTTTGCTGCAAGGTTAGAATCCATGTACTTAAAATCAGGCAGATACGTATTTACGATACCATCTAGCTGTTTTAGACTATCTGCCTTCTCATAACCACTTGTATTATAAATGATTGGTATTTCAAGCCCATTTGCTTTTGCGATTTTGATAGACTCTACAATCTGTGGGATATAATGAGTTCCAGTAACAAGATTGATGTTATTAGCTCCCTGATTTTGTAAATCTAGATATATTTCAGCAAGCTCATCAATAGTAACTTCCTTTCCAACCTGGCCATGACTGATTTTTTCATTCTGACAAAAAACGCAGTGAAGGCTGCATCCTGAAAAGAATACAGCCCCACTACCTTTTGTACCAGAAATGCATGGCTCTTCCCAAAAGTGTAAAGCCGCTCTAGCTATCTTCACTTTATTAGAAACCTGACATACGCCAAGAGTGATGGTTCTGTCTACACCACAGTTTCTTGGACAAAGCATACATTTCGAATTCATTTATTATTTACGACCCTTTGTCTTAATCTCGTTTACGATAAGCTCTACAAACTCGTCAAACTTAACTGTTGTAGTGCCCTGCTCGCCGTGAAGTCTGTATGAAACAGTGCCCTCAGCCTCTTCATTCTTACCAAGAACTGCAAGGTAAGGAACCTTCTGAATCTGAGCTTCACGCATCTTGTAGCCAAGCTTCTCTGAACGTGTATCAAACTCAACACGAACATCTGCATCAGCAAGTGCATCAACAAGCTTCTGTGCATAAGCGTTAAGACCTTCATCATCATTCTTAACTGGAAGAACCTTAACCTGTGTAGGTGCAAGCCAAAGTGGAAGGTTACCCTTTGTCTCCTCAAGAATGTAAGCCATGAATCTATCAAGAGATCCAAGGATAGCTCTGTGGATTACTACAGGTGTCTGCTTGTTAGAATCAGCATCTGTGTATGTAAGGTCAAACTTAGCAGGCAAGCAGAAATCAAGCTGGCAAGTAGAAAGTGTGATTTCGTTACCAATAGCTGGCTTAACGTTAACATCAAGCTTTGGTCCGTAGAATGCAGCCTCACCGATCTCCTCTGTGAACTCGATGCCGATTTCTGTAAGAGTCTCACGAAGAGCCTGCTCTGCTGTGTTCCACATCTCATCATCCTGATGATACTTCTTTGTATCAGCTGGGTCACGAAGTGAAAGAACGCATCTGTAATCTGTAATACCAAAATCCTCGTATGTGCTGAAGATAAGGTCGCATACGTTCTTAACCTCAGACTTAATCTGCTCCTGTGTACAGAAGATATGTGAATCGTTCTGGCAGAAGTGACGTCCTCTTTCGATACCCTTAAGAGTTCCTGATGACTCGAAACGGAAATCGTGTGCGATTTCAGCGATACGAATAGGAAGCTCCTTATATGAATGTGGTCTATTAGCATAAATTCTCATGTGGTGTGGGCAGTTCATAGGACGAAGAACGAAGTTCTCTCCTTCAACCTCCATAGCTGGGAACATGTTCTCCTTGTAGTGATCCCAGTGACCAGATGTCTGGTAAAGCTGAACTGTACCAACGCATGGTGTCATAACGTGAAGGTAACCAAGCTTACGCTCCTTGTTACGGATGTAGTTTTCAAGCTCTGTCCAGATTGTGTAACCGTTTGGAAGGTACATTGGAAGTCCCTTACCAATTAAATCGTCAGACATGAAAAGCTGCATATCCTTACCGATTTTACGGTGATCACGCTCCTTAGCCTCCTCTAAAAGTGCAAGATGCTCATCAAGCTGCTCCTGTGTTGGGAAGCAAACACCGTATACACGGTTAAGTACCTGATTGTTAGCATCACCCTTCCAGTAAGCACCAGAGTGCTTAACAAGCTTGAAGTAACGGCACATCTTAACGTTGTCTACGTGTGGTCCACGGCAAAGGTCTGTGAAATCGCCCTGGTCATAGCAAGAAATTGTCTGAGTATCCTCATCCATGTTATTGATAAGGTCTACCTTATATGGATCATCCTTAAACATCTCTAAGGCTTCAGCCTTTGAAATCTCACGACGATAAATCTTGCAGCCAGACTTTGCTACCTTCTTCATTTCCTTTTCGATTTTAGCAATGTCTTCATCTGTAAGCATAACATCGCCAAGATCCATATCGTAGTAGAAGCCTTCCTCTACAACTGGACCAACCCAAAACTTAGCGTTTGGATAAAGATGCTTTACAGCCTGTGCCATCATGTGTGCACATGAGTGATTGAGAGTGTTTAATGACTCATCTTCTTTGAAATTAACCATGATTTTCTCCTTTTTCTAATGAATGAAAATGTAAATAACTACTGGTACTAAGGGTGTAAAACAAAAAAGCACCCATAGAACTGGCATTTAACCAATCCTAAGGGTGCGAATAAACATTTCACACGGTTCCACCTTAGTGTTTCACTCATTTTGTCTTTAACGGAACTACCCGGAGACGCTTCGGAATTAATCCTTCTACGTTCAGCTCGAGAATGGTGTTCATATAAGCCTCCACTAGACGCTTCCAGCCTAGGCGTCCTCTCTCTTAGCTTTAGCAAATACTACTGTTTCTGTCATCGCTTTTCGTGGTCTATACTACCACAAATCATAGGATTAAACAAGCACCTGGTAGCTTAATATCACTAATTAAATCTGTTCAAAATTTACGTGGTCTTCAGCAAAATGCTTTGTTGTGGCACCTTTGTCGGCATCACTGCAGCATGGATCTTCTGCCTTTGGTGTAACCTTCTTATCTGCTGATTTATAAACTGGTGTGTTGTTTCCAAATCCAAGCATCTCTGTCTTAAATGTTAAATCTGAAGCTGCCTGTGCAAGGTCTGTAGGAACTACAATCTTTGTAGCACGTCCATCTCCCATCTTCTCAAGTGCTTCAAGCTTCTTTATAAGAAGAACTCTCTCATCAATATTTGCAGCCTTAAGCATTTCAATACCACGAGCCTCTGCCTCATAAACAAGGCGAATAGATTCAGCCTGACCAGTTGCTCTAGCGATTGCTGCATCTCTTTCAGCCTCTGCCTTAAGAACTAATGCCTGCTTATCACCTTCTGCTCTTGTGATAGATGCCTGCTTATGACCTTCTGCCTCAAGAAGAGTCTCACGACGGTCACGCTCTGCCTTCATCTGCTTTTCCATTGAACGCTGAATTTCTTCAGGTGGGATGATATTCTTAAGCTCAACACGGCCTACCTTAATACCCCATGGGTCAGTAGCCTCATCAAGTATTCCCTGCATTCTGGCGTTGATATTATCACGTGATGTAAGTGTCTGGTCTAATTCAAGCTCACCTACAAGGTTACGTAAGGTTGTAGCTGTAAGATTTTCAAGAGCAAGGATTGGGCGCTCAGCACCATAAGCGTAAAGCTTTGGATCCTGAACCTTGAAATAAACTACAGTATCGATTTTCATGATAACGTTATCCTTTGTGATAACATCCTGTGGTGGAAAATCTGCAACCTGTTCCTTTAATGAAACCTTCTTTGAAACCTGGTCAACAAATGGAATGATTACATGGAAACCTGGTCCAAGTGTATCATGATACTTTCCTAATCTTTCGATTACGAATACATATCCCTGTGGAACGATTCTGATTCCCATTCCAATCGCAACAATAATTAAAACTACAAGCGCAATAATAAATCCTGTCATAACATTAACCTCCATTGTAAATTTATTTTACTGGTACACAGTGCTTGTCATTAATATCGCAAACCTTCTGAACTCTGCGTCTATACTTCTCCTCCATAAGAGGCTCAGTTGTAAGCCATGTCTTAACAACCTCCATAGACATAAGTCCACCAATAATCTTTGCACCTAAGCAAAGGATGTTTGAATCTGTATGCTGTCTGGCAAGTGTAGCGCAAAGTGGATCCTGACAAACAGCTGCATAGCAACCATTAATCTTGTTTGCAATAAGCGCACTACCATAGCCAACACCATCGCAGAATATTCCTCTATCACATTCTCCCTTAGCTACTGCAAGGGCTGCTGGATAAACATAGTCAGATAAGTCACAACTGTTTTCATCATATGTTCCAAAATCCTCTACCTCATAGCCCTCGCTTAAAAGATAAGCCTTAATTTCTTCCTTCATTTGAGTTCCCGCATGATCATTTGCCATAGCAATTTTCATATGAACACCTCCATAAAAAACTTTATGTTCTAATTTTAAATGACTTGTATATATTTTACAACATTCTTAATATGTGAATCTTCTTCTAAATCATCTAATATGATATGATTAGTTTAAGAAAACGTTTAAGTTATTGAAAACTCAATATACTAAGGGGGATTTTACAAATGAAAAAACGTATTTTGGCATTGTTCTTAACTTTGTCAATGGTTACGGCTGTGGGCTGTAAGGGGACAGCTCCAGAAGATGCAACCAGTGAACCTAAAGAAGAAGCTACTGTTGAAGTGGAGCCAGAAGAAACTCCACTTACAGGCGAAAATCTACTACAAAACGGGGATTTCACAAGTGGACTATCAGGATGGGATACCTACTGCTATGACGGTGAATGTGGTCTTCTGGTAAATAAAGATGGCGCTTTGGATTGCTGTATCAAAAGCGTAGGTTCTGTAGACTATGGCGTACAGCTTTTTCATGATAGCTTTTCTTTAGATGAAGGCTGCGTATATAAGCTAACCTTTGATGCTTATAGTGACACGGCCCGCCCTATTCAGATGAGATTTCAGATTAATGGTGGCGACTATCACGCTTACTATGAAGAAGTTGTTGATTTAGGCACTGAAAATAAATCCTATGAATATACCTTCACAATGAATGAAGCCTCTGACCCTGCCCCACGCTTTTGCTTAAACATGGGCGTCATGGGCGATATGGGAGCAGATTTTGCAGAGCATCATATCATTATGGATAATTTCGTTTTGACGCTAGAGGATAATTCAAACAAGGTTGAAAGCAATTCGCAGGTTTCAATTCCTGATATTGCGGTAAACCAAATTGGATATTTACCAAATGCACTTAAGACTGCCACAATTAAAGGCTCAGGCTTAGAACAAACTGCAAAGCTTATTAATGAAAAAACTGGTAAAGCCGTTTATGAAGAGGCTATCGGTAAGGGCGAAAAGAATGCTGATACTGGAGACAGGGAAGCAGTATTTGACTTCTCTTCCATCAAGGATGAAGGCACTTATCATGTAGAAGCGGGGGATGCCATTTCACCTTCCTTTGTCATCTCAAAAAGTGTCTATGATGATGCACTGGCAGCCGCAATTAAGATGCTTCATTATCAGCGCTGTGGATGTGAATTAACAAAAAATGAGGCTGGGGATTTCGCTCATCCTGCTTGCCATGACTCAAAGGCTGTTTTGTATGAAGACAATTCTAAAAAGCTGGATGTAACAGGTGGCTGGCATGATGCTGGTGATTATGGCAGATATTCTGTAGCTGGTGCAGTTACCGCCGCAGATTTGTTACTTGCCTATGAAAATTATAGGGATGTTTTTGATAAGAAAAATTTGCCCGATGTTCTTGAGGAAGCAAAATATGAATTGGATTGGCTTTTGAAAATGCAAAGGTCCGATGGTGGCGTTTACCACAAGGTAACCTGCCGAAATTTCCCTGGCGAGGTAATGCCTCAGGATGAAACCGATGAACTAGTGGTTATGCCTGTTTCTACTACTGCAACTGGTGATTTTGCCGCGGTAATGGCTATTGCATCCCGCGTTTATGAGAAAACAGATAAGGCTTATTCAAAGAAATGCTTTGATGCTGCAGTTAAGGCTGCATCATATTTGGATACAACCCCTCATGATTCAACTGGTTATCGCAATCCTTCAGACGTAACAACAGGAGAATATGAAGATACCTGTGACGTGGACGAACGCTTCTGGGCTTATGCTGAATTATATAAAACCACAGGGGACAAAGCCTACGAAGAGAAAATGGTTTCAGAGCTTCCTAACAATGGTTATACTTTAGGCTGGCAAGGGGTTGCTGGATACGGCGCTTACGCATATTTCACCAGCAAAAGTGCTACCCTTTTACCTGATGTAAAAAAGGATGCTGAAGCTGCTGCTAAAGAAATAAGAGGCTTTGCCCATTCAAATGCCTACGGCTCTTCTATCATCACAAACTATCCTTGGGGAAGTAACCTAACAATCGCTAACAACGGCGAATATCTTTTAATGATGAAGGAGGCACTTGGGGAATATGATAAAGAAACTGTAGATAAGCAGTTAAACTACTTATTCGGAAACAATGCTACTGGCTACTGTTTCATGACAGGCTTTGGAACATTATATACAGACCACCCACATCATCGTCCATCACAGGTTGTGGGAAAAACCGTTCCTGGTATGATTGCAGGGGGGCCTAACAATGGACTTAATGATCCATATGCAGCTAATGTACTAAGAGGTGTGCCTGCAGCCAAATGCTATGTGGACAATGCTCAAAGCTATTCAACAAATGAAATTGCTATATATTGGAATTCTCCTGTTATATATCTGCTTGCCGGAGAAATCTCAGAAAGTAAAGGAGGTCGCTAACGCGACCTCCTGATAAGCCATCATCACCCTTTAATAATCTTTCATATACATATCCGGGAACAATTTTAAAACTCGTCCTCAATCTCTGTAATGGCACACTTACCACACATCTGACCTACAAATTCCTCCATATAGAAGAACTCTCCATCAAAATATGAATCAAATTCCTTTATCGCGCCAGCTAAAGTGAATGCCTTGCCGCAATCCTTACATTTTCTCATGAGAGACATGGCAACCTCATCATCCTCTACCTCGTAATCCTCATGCTCCATATCGCCCTCTTCATAGCCCTGTAGCTGATGGCTTGATAAGTACTCATCTGATGGCTTAAGCTCACCATCTATCTCTGAAAAAAATCCCATTAAATCCACCTCTTAAAATCTTCGTGGATTTAATTATAACAGACAAGCACATTATAGCAATAACGAAAGCTTTTCAACCAAATGCATGCACGCGCCTACGTCCTAAATTTCAAAAATCAAAACTTCAGACGTAGTGTATCAATATTTAATACCCTTAGTGTGTCTTAAGCTTAGTTATATCAATTGTATAATAATCAAGTGATATTTCTTTTTTTACAGGATTATTCACAATAATATTTACTACGAATAACTTTGAATATTTTTCATAACAAATTGATTCTTTACAATATAATTCCCAATACTCAAAACACCACTCATAATATAATCGTGCAGCTTTATTACCTGGAATTGATTTAAAATAATAATTCCAGAGGCTGCTCAAAACAACCAATCCATATTCAGGGTTATCATTGAAAATAAGTCGATTAAGGATGAAGTATGTTAAGATTTGAATGTATGGCTGCTTTTTAGGAATAATGAGAACTCCCCCATCATTAACCCATCGAACCCATTGAACAAAAGAATCACTTTCTTTATTCAATTGCTTAAGTATGCCAAGATCGAAACCAATGATTCCAGTATACTTTTTCATAACATCTGTATCATCAAAAATCATTTTAGGATTATAATTTGTTAATTTGTATTTTTCATATACAGAAATCAAATCATCACCGGCTTCCGGTATTAATTTGTAAAATCGATTATTATCAACTTCTGCTAAATCAATATAAATAGTTTCAGCTTGTTCTACAATGAAATTATTTATATTAAAATTTTTAAAATCAAAAATAATTCGCTCTGTCCCCTGCATATATTACCCCCCTATAATAATGCAATTTTTTTAACAACTATAATACTTCGCCAGCAATAATTGATGCTAACATTTGATGTTGATATGAATCTTCTGCATACCAACACCCCAATTCATGATTCCATCTCCAGCCTTGCTTTCGCAATGTCCTTTTAATAAAACTAGATGGCATATCCGAAAAATAGATTTCTAGTTTTCCTTCATCCACAATACGTTTACAGAAACTATTTTCAGCTCTTAACAGTTCATCTATCGATGGCTTAGTTTCATTGCTGCGTTGAACTCTTTCCGACTTATCATTAATCAAAGAATTCATTTCAATAATGCTATGTTTAATACTATTGATATCTACTAATTCACTATTTATATTAACAATAACATCATCCATAAAATAATAGTCATACTTATATATAGATAACACGAGTTTTATATCCAAAAGTTCCCCTTCTTTTAGACACATATCATTCTTTATCTCATAATAAAAATTAATCCAGTCACCATCTCCACTTTTTCTTTTAAGTACTATATCTTTACAATCAGATTTTTTGATAAGGGTCACGTCATTTAAAGTCATTTCATTTAATAATATTTTCCATTCATCTGAAAATCCACTATCTAACCAAAAATCCAAACGAATAATATTTCCATCATATAATACTCCACCATACTCTAAAGAATAATCCTCAGCATCACATATACAAAGATTACCGATTGCTGGTCTATCAACATAAAAACTACTATTCTTATCATAATCTACCGAAGGCATTACTATATCAGCTTCGGTATTACCACTTTTTAAAGACCTTATATCTGAAACTGCAGCCATACCACTAACATCAGGAATATTCTTCATACAGTATTTTCCTGATGAATCTATTCCTCGCTTTTTAGCATCGTTAATCTCAATTGAGAAAATTACATCATCTGATTTGCCTCTAATTGATTCTTTTAGATTAACATAATAATCGCCACTATCTACTGCTGAAACAAATTCTCCAATTTCCTCAAAGAAAGCAATCCTTTTATTATTTATGGTCGCTTCTTTAAGATATATAAATCGTTTCCTTCCTGAAAAATTATATACTCTAAAAATCAGTTGTGTTATATCAACAAGATTATTTACCCCTATAAACTGAATTGTAATACCATCATTATTGTATAAATAATAATTATCTTTACTTTGTGTATAAATAGAATTATCAGAAGCTAATTCAATGAGTTTACCTACACGAATTTTGTCAAATTCATATACCGACTTGAATAAACGTACCGCTTCTGTAATATTTTTCTCAGTTCCTAATCCAAATAAACAATTCAATCCATGACACACAATACATTCCTGCCTCATGGTCCCATCATTCATTCCTTTAATAAAACAAGAATCTGCTAAAGCATCATCTCTATCAACACCTATTCCCCTTTTATAACAAATCCCTAAATAATAATATGCATCGGAGACTCCTTGAGTTTTTGCCATGTTTAGATAATAAAAACCAAGTTTTATTTCTTCCTCAGACTTACCATTAATCAAACGCTTTGCCTCAGCCATTATAGATAAATCATCAAGAGTAAACGCATAGTATTCCGTTAGTTTTTTAATAGCTTTTTCATGATTGTATATAGCAGCTGATAATAATAGATTCTTTGCTTTTAATTTCCTCTTAATTCCGACACTAGAACCATTCAAAATATCGATTGCAAGCCAATACTGAGCATCCGGAATACCAACTTTAGCATATTCCTTAATCAAAGAAATAGGTGTATCACTTCTAAAAACCAATTTCGGATTATTCTCTTTTTGCCATCCTGGGAAAAATTTTGAGAGCTTATTGTCATATCCTCCATATGGATTTAATATGTATGCTGATATCCAACAATTCTTCGCTTTCACTTTATTAAGTTTACAAGGCGATTTTCCCTCATAAAACATCTTAGCTAATTTTGAATAAGCATCTGGATTTGAACCTTTTGTGGCTTCAATAAACCACTTTACAGCTAAAGCACTTCCTTTTTCTGTTCCTTTATTTTCAAAAAAACATCCAATTTTATATTGAGCCTCAGCATTTCCAACTAAAGCGGCTTGCATTATCCAATAATTAGAATGAAAATAATCATTTAAGTCCAAATAACGATTTGCTAATTCTAAATAGTCATTATCCTCAATTGAAGAAAAAACAATTGTTTCAGTTTCTTTAGGTCGTATAGACTCAAGATAATCTTCTAATCGTTCCTCTTCCTCCTCTTCCTCCTTTTTCTTTATTTTCTCCTTTAATTTTTGTTTTTCAAAAGCTTCATGTGCTATTTGAACTACTTCATTTATATCAGTTTTTTCTCCAAGCAATTTTAATGTAAGTCCATAGTCTAATTCGTTTGCTTTACAAAAACTTGAAATTGATGGGTATTCGCCCCCATTGTAGTCAATCTGTATATGTTGAGGATTAGGCTTATTACTTCTGCATTCGTTAATTATCTCTTCTATACTCATTAAAGATTTATAATACCAATAAGCCTTACTCTGTTTTATATTCATTGCTCTGCAAAATGCAGAAAAAGAATTGTATCTAATATCTTTATAATCAATCTGAATTTTATGCTGCCAATTATAGTTTCTATATGAATTCAATATGGCTTCTAACGAACGGCCTCTAGAAATACCGATTCGCAAATCAATAAGTGGTATAGAATAATCCACAGCAAAATCTACTAAATTATCATACTCTTTATCCTTAAAGCTATAACTCATTTCAAATTACTATTCCTTATTTTTTTTACTCTCACCCGTTAAATAATCAATGTCAATTCCAGGTTGCACATTATACACAAACACATGAAAACACACACCTTCTCCGTCATCTTCAACAGAATATGCTTCCATCTCAACTCCTCTAGCTACAAGTTCTTCTCCCTCGAAGTAAGGACTTACTCTGTATAACACATGATTAGAAGAATTATCTAGATATTTCATTACTTCTTCCTCAAAAGGAAGCATTCCTTCAACATTGAAATACCTAGTACCCGTAATAAGATTTAATTCGTTACCATTTTGTCCTGTTAACGCATATGCGATTAAGTGACATCTGTTATATAAATATGGTGGTTCCGAATCAACTATTCCTGGATACTTTTCTTGATGCCACCCTGAGGGTTTAATATATCCAATAGATTGACGTTCTTCGGTTGGCATCATTTTTTTTTCAAGCATCACAAACGCTGTACCACATCGTCCTAATCGATCTAGCGGAGAATACATTTCTCCGTCTAGATTGTTAATATCATACTTTGTAAACCCAGGTTTATTACCATTTAACTCTATATAGAGTTCACCGCCATATTCAGGAATTTCACTTTTTTCTATATCAACAATACTCGCTGAAAACGTATCGGCATTGTTCTCCATAACCGTATGCTTATTAAAAACTACACGAGTAAAAATAAGCACAACAATAAAGGCACAAAGGACAATAGCAACAAATTTAATTTGCCTGTTTTTCTTTTGCTTAACGCTTTTCCGCCAGAATTTATCGTATTCTTTTTTGCTGTCCCATTTATATTGTCTTCCCGTAATTAAATCCTCCAACTTATCGCGAGTATTTAGATTTTTTGTTCAATACATATCCTAAAAATGCGCCAACTGCTCCACCTACTATATGAGCCATATTAGATATATTATCTGTTACTAGTATTCCCTCTAATACTTGTTGGCCAATATATATGATTGCCACCAAAATAAAAGTAAGAGGGATTTCACCATCCCTAAATCCCGTAAATGAAGCTAAAATAATAAATGCAAATACAACTCCACTTGCTCCACAAAGTGCAATTTCAGGAAAGAATATATAGTTAACTAACCCCGTTACCAACGCAGTAATACCAATTATTTCCGCCAAAGTCTGAGAACCATGTTTCTCTTCCAGCATAGGACCTAGCAACAACAAATATGCCGCATTATTAATAAAATGCTCCCATCCTCCATGGCCGAAAATATGTGTAAAGAATCTCACATACGTAAATAGATTACTTAATGGAGAATGATATGTCATAAAATACTTTTCAGTACTCGTTCCCCCGGTCAAATAGCCAATTATAAGAACAACCAAACATATAAGTACAAAGCTCAAAACTACAGGCGCATTATATGTGATTCTTAATCTTTTCTTATTCATCCAACTTATCCTCACATCTCAATAAAAAAGGAGATACCTGCAGATTTCAAGTATCTCCCAGTGTTTTAGTTATCTGCTTCCTGCTTCTAACAATGCCTGTTTCAACTCATCTTCTATCTTTGCTAACTCTTGCTGCGCTTCTACTCTACGTTTAGAACCTTCCTCATGAATCTTAACCACTTCATTTATTGATGTGATTATATCTGAATTAACTTTTCTAATCGTCTCTATATCAACAATTGCACTTTCTGAAGCAATTGCTGCATCAATAGCACCTTGTTTTAATGTCTCAGCATTACGTCTAAACATTTCATTTGTCATATCAGTGACAGCACTTTGTGCATCTAGAGCTCTTCTAGTATGCTCAATACCAAGCGCTAATACCATCTGGTTTCTCCAGAGTGGGATTGTATTAATAATATCAGAACGAAGTTTATCAACAACTTCTTGATCTGAATTTTGGAGAAGACGTATCTGTGGCGCCATTTGAATAGAAACTAATCTTGTAGTCTCCAAATCAAAAATTCTTTTTTCAAAACGCTTACAAGCATCTGTGTAATCTCTGTACATCTGAATATCAAGCTGATCTTGTGTTAAATCTGCCTTCTGTTGAAGTTCAACAAGCTTTGTAGCTTTAGCCTGTTCTAAAGCTTTTTTCCCAGCAATAATATACATTGTTAATTCCTTGTAAAACTCAAGGTTCATATTGTACATTTCATCATAAACAAATACATCCTTTGTAAGGACTTGCTGATGACGCTGTAAATCTTTTTCTATCTTCTTAATATTAGTCTCCGCGCTTTCATAATTAGAGACTAAATAAGTCACTTTATTTTTCCCTTTCTGGAATAGTCCTAATAAACCTTTCTTTTCTGGTGCAACAGTAGAATTTATTGCAGCTCTTAAATCCCTAAGACTGTCGCCAACCTCTCCAAATTCCTTAGTGCGAACCTTTCCTGTTATTGATGCAGAAAAAGTAGAAATTCCCTTCTGCGCGTTTGCTCCATAAGAATTAAGAACCTTAACATCACTTATATCAATCTGCTTAACAAACTCCTCAACCTGTTTCTTCTCCTCCGCTGTTAGCATAGATTCATCTGTTGAACCAGCTGAAAAAGTGTCATTTGAGGCAGGAGTATCAGCTGCACTTAATACAGGCTCAGCAAAACTTGACATCGATTCTTCTGGATTTAATGTCAATGGCCTAGCTTTAATTCCACTAATTCCTTGTTCCATTATTTTCTGTTCTTCCTTTAATTCTGACATCTTCCTCTCCTTATTTTATCCTTAAGTCATTATCTACATATCCATCTTGGCTCATAACGGCCTCTAATGCTCTTGCTTCCGCATTTAATTCTATTGTTACGAATTTATAAATCTCATCTATCTTCTCATTAACAAGCATAATCAATTTTCTTGTAGCTTGCAAAACATTCTCTCTTATACTTGACAGAATATCATCAGAAGGATTTATCACTTCTAATTCTATCAACTTTAATGTTAATCTTAATGTCTCTGGGGCATAATATTCCTCAAACTGATATATATCAACTTGATAAATATCTTTGTGCTTTTCTATAGATTCCAGTAAAACAGGCATTCTCTCAGTTAATATTTTATAATTTTCGCATATCTCACCTGGCTCCAAGAAATCTACTAACATATGGCAAGCTTTAATGTAATTAGATAAATCTTTCCGTTCAATCAAATCCAAAAATGAGCTCTTATCAAAATCAATTTCTGCCGTTTCAAATTCACCAACCACATCTTCGGAGTCTTCATCATTCTTCTGTAATTTATTAACATAAATAGGATTTTGAATAATAGACAGATCCACTACAATATGCACTTTACGATTATACTTACGCTGTATATCCTCCAACGCTAATCTTTCAAGTTCGATTTGTTTCATCCAAGCATCATCTCTAGGTTGTAATGCCTGATATAAATATAAATTTAACAGTAACGCAAAAGTATTAAATTCTTTAAAAAAATCTTCAACAAACTCAATCCGATCTTCGCCTATATGCTGAAGCAGGTGATAAAAATATCTATTTGTCCAAGTCAAATCAAAACACTCTGCAAAATGCTTTCTATACACACGATTATTTTCAAGCAAGTCAAAATGCTCCGAAGCAGAAACGACTTCACTAAACTTATATATACGTGATATAAACACCTGGAGATGTTTTTCCTTATTTTCAGGTGTGGTATGAAAAGCTCTAATATGTCTATCTGCAACATCAATAGCAAAGTCTTTCCATAGCCTATCAGTATCACACATATCTGGAACATTCCCACTAGAAATTATTTTATCATATTTCTGTGAAAGCAATTTGTACTGCCCCATCACACCTTTTAGTAATTCTTGAATATTCTTTTTTGCCAAATTGCCATCTGAAGGTAATTCTATTAGCCAGTTGTAGATTCTTTCTTGCTGCCTTTTTTTCCACTCTTCTTTCTGCTGTGCTTTTGAATATTCTAGAACATCATCGTAATGGTCTTCTTTATTTCCTTGATAATCAATAAAACCCATTATATATGTTTTCCTTTATTTTTCACTTTTTGTATACCAACTTGGCCTATGCTTAGTGGCCAAACCACCTTCTTCTTTGTAAGTCCAGCGAGCACCAAACTTCTTCTTTGTTTCCTGTAAAATAGGGTCGATACTTTTATCACCAACTACCCATAATGCACCATTCTTTGGTCTCTTATCTAAAACTTCTAAGCCATTGTTAGCAAGAAACGAAACCAAATCCTCAGCTGTATTTTTTTCAACCTTTGCATCCTCACTATTTGTCTTTTTATTAACTGTATTACCAGAATAATCAGTTTGTAATAATGTAGGCCGAGACTTCGTTTCTTTTTCAACACTAGCAGGCTTTTCTTTCTTTATTTCCACTTTTGGAGTAAAGCAAGGTACAGTAATATTAGGCTTTTCTCCTACCAGCTTATATAAATCTGAATTCATATCTGCAATAAATCTAGAACCTTTCCCCCAGAAAGTTAATACCAAATGAAATTTAGCTCTAGTCATAGATACATAGACCAAGTTTCTCATCTGAATCATATATTGCTCATAGGATTCTTCATCTTCTGGCTGATAAGCGTAAGGGAAATTTCCTTCCGCAAACATTGGAATAATAACAACATCAAATTCTAAGCCCTTGGCACCATATGCAGATGCAATTTTAACTCCTGGTTTTGCCATGGAAAAAGTGGAATCCTTCTTCACCTGCTCATGTTGAATATTTTCTGAAGCAAACCATTCTGCATATATTGGAATCTGCTTATTCTTTGCGGCGATTATACCTATAGTAATTCTATCATTTGATTCTTGATACTTTTTTACTAGGTTTACTACATACTTTCTCTCAGCAGCCGCATCCTCAAGATGAACCAGTTCTGGGATATTCCCCTCACGTTCCGGAATAGCTCTAAGGCTTCTATCATCTTCTGACAAAATAGCATCATTTTTAGAGCGGACCGATTCTGCTAAGGCATCTATCTGCTTAGTTGTTCTCATAGACTTTGTAAGCTTCTTAGTTGTTGTCTCAATTCCAAGTTGCTTCGCTGTCCATTGTTTATTGAAAATTCGCTGATTTGCATCCATGGCAACAATCATATTTTTGTTGTAAAGCATCATAATTGCTGTCATTTGAGCGAGTGACAAATCTTGCGCTTCATCAATCAAAATATAATCAAACTTCATCCTATCTGGAATAAGCTCAGGATGACGCACAATAAATAAAGTCTGATCTGCCCAATCAGCCTGCTTAGTTCTCTCAAGATGTTCACAATAACAGGTGAATAGCTGATATGCTGTAACTCTATCATTTGCACTCATGCGTACCTTACCACCACGACCTTTACGTGGAATTGTAAGATACAAATCCATATCATCCTTCCAAATATTCATATCCTTCATCCAATCGAATTCTTCAATCCAAAACTCAGGCTCAATTGAATGAAATCTATGCTTACCATATTTTGTCTGATGTGCACGTATGGCTTTATTAACATTTTCAATTCTTGTTTTCTCTGCATTTCTCCCCCAAGGATACTTTCTCTTAGGTGCAGCACCACAGACAGTTAAAAGCTCATACAAATCGCTTATATAGGAATTTATAGTATTTACCAGAACTCCATCTTCTGCAGTACCATTTACCTGTAAAAATTCTCTTGTAGTAGAAACTAACGTATTCTGAAATGTAAAAATAGCGACCTTGTTTTTTGCATCTGGACCATACTTTTCCACTAGTTTTCTTGCAGCTTGCATCAAAACTAAGCTTTTGCCTGCCCCTGCATATCCTTTAACCATTAAAGTACGATCACCGCTATACTTTAGACAAGCCTGCTGCTCGTCTGTAAGCTCTATTTCCTGGTGATAGGCATCATATAATTTCTCTGCCATGCCCAGCCTCCTAACACTAATTATTTATACTCTAAATATCATCCTCTAAATCTAAATCAGCAAGAATATCATCAACTTCATCTAAATCAATATCTGAAAATGCTGTTGATGGGTCAATTAACTCTATTCCTGCCCCCTCAATTTCAGGAATAGAAATACCATCATCATCAGTACTCCAGTTATCAGCAATCTTCTGCCAAAAATTTTTATTAATCATAATAGTTCTCCTGGTCCACCTCGTAGATTGCATTACGGCAATAACTAACATGCGGACAAAAACTACAAGCTAATTGAACAGGATCAAAATCGCCAATCATTTCCTCAGGAGAAGCCTTAAGCTTTTCATACAAATCAAGACCAGTACGTCCGTCAGGAGTAACTAGTTTTCCAAATCTATTTTTTGTAGCTTCCCTAACAAAGTGATTAGGATAATGGATTTTTATTCGTTCATCTGTATAATACTTTCCTCCACATTGAGTTCGATTACCATAATCAAAATCATTTTCACCATTATCGTAGGAAATGTAATCATATACTTGACGTTTTTCACTCTTTCGTAAGGTGGGAAACAGTTCCATCACATTACGATACACCTCATCAACCTTCATTCCCTGTTCCTTCATAAGGTTATAAATTGCAGAAATCAAGGCATTCAAGGCATAACTTTGTTGGAAATCAGAGTCATAGGTTGGATACTTTTCCAAAACATAACTTATGGTATATTTCATAGGACATAAAGCATAAGCCATTCTCGCTTCCTTAATGATTCCTCTTGGAGCCTTGTCCCTATCGTATTTTTCTATTTTTCCTTTTCCTTCTGGAGTCTGCCATACTCTATTGAAAGTAATAGAATCTCTTGTTGAAGGTTCAATTTCTATTCCAGTAGCTTTAGCTATAAGTTTAAGATATGGAGATGGTGCCAATAACTTCTCGCTCATCTCACTAATCCAAGATAAGCATACAGACTTATTCTTTAATGCGGCATACATAAAGTAGCGATTACATAAAACTGTAGCATCCATAATCTGAATCATGTTTGATATCAACGGATTCTTTGTTTTTTCGTAACATTCTAGAATCTTACCCTTTGTCAAAGGCCAGATATAATCCTTATTTCCACCTGGGATTGTGTTTATATCACACATACAGATATGTGCTTTACTATAATTCTTTACAGCTTCAGCCTCTACGAAAAACAATGGTCTAACAAAACCTACTCTACTTGTTTCAATCTCACTATCATCAAATCTTCCACAAATAAATAAATCTAATGCTCTCGCTATATCAACAGGAGAACACTCCGCTATATAACTGTTAGACTGATTTAGTTTCTCGAAAATATCTTGGACAATAACTCGTTCTTCTTCATAAAGCTCGTTAGAGATTTCGCTTCTTTTTAGTATGTTATTGAGTTTACCAAGATGTTCATTAACTTTAATATTTCCATTATTTCCAAACAGCTCCTTAGCCATATCAAGCAACTGATTAATAAGTGCCAATATAACATCAAGCTTTTCTGGCTCAACTGAAAACATTCCAAAATTATCAAAAGGATTCGCTATTGCTTCCTGCCATCTTGAAATAGCTGGATCTACATCAAGTTCAACATTAAACGGCTCTAATACTTCGGTTCTTATTTCCTTTAATCTGCCAATTCTTTGCTCCCACTGTTCAATCGTGTTGCAGTCTCTAAAAAATGGTATAAGGTGCAATAAATCTTGCATATACTGCTTACCTGACACGCCATTGACTGATAACCAACCTGAAGCAAAACAATCGATAAGACTATCTGTGTCTAGGGATATCGTTTGTTGTTCCTCATCCCACATTTTGTTTAAGGAACTAATAAATTGTCCGATTGGATAGGCAAGAATCTTTCTTTCTCCATATTCATCTGGGAAATAATCCTTCAACATTTCATTTACATCGCGCTGATTTGCAGCGTACATTGTAAAATCCTCAGATTTAATGCGCTTGACATCATCTACAAATTCCATGACAGTTGCGTATTCTTTTATCTCAAGATTATTTTCTATTGAAACCTGTTCCTCTCCTTCAAACAACAAGCCATAGGCATCGTACTCGTCAGATTTTTCAATCTTCCACTGTGATTTAGGAACATAACCATTTTCCTCAGAATAATACTTGTCCCAAATTTCATAGGCAAACGGGAAGCGTTCGTCGTAAGGTATAAAGTAAATCAGCTCATAACCGGCCTTTTCCATAAGTCTCATTACATGCTCCTGAATAGGAGTAATATAATAGAATCCATGAAAAACAATTGCTGTAGCTTCTGATAATCCACCAATATTAAATGCCTGCAAGAATACTTTTTCCCATTCATCTTTGGAAGTCATTTTAGCCATTTGTTTTTTATAGTTACTAATTGAAGAATCTCTCTTTTCCAGATATTTCCAGGCCTCAATTAATAGTTGTAAATTTCTGTCGCCTTCACCATTCAGTTGCTCTGGTTCAATTTCTGCTTCTACAAGCAAATTAATAGCAGACAGTAACGAATCAATATTTCTACTACAGCCCGTAAGCCAATTTAATTCTTTCTCGTCTTTAGCCGCATTTGTTTTATTTCTTAAAAACTCCGATAAAACAATTGTCTCATTAAACTTAGCTTGGTCGCTTGTCCATAATCTATTAATACCTGTAGTAATGTTTCTAAATTCAGTTATATTTAATTTGCCACTGTAGGAAATAACTTCGTCTTTTCTTTCAATACCAACCGAACCAATAAATCCTTTTCTTAAATCAGCAGAAACAGTGATGATTGGATATTTCGCCAATTCTTCAAAATAAGGATTATCCGTTATCTTAGTTAAATCAGTATAGGTATAAACTCTTCTACTCATAATCAACACCTACTTCAGCCAACAACGAACCCCACGAAGGATTCGAATGTTTTTTAGGAATAAAGCAAATAAAATGATTTATCGCTCTAGTCATTGCAACATACAAAATTCTAGTTTCTTCCTGAAGAACTGCTAAATCTTCTTTTTTTCTCATTTCATCATAATAGCTACTCTGCATTTCTTCATAGAAATATCTTTTGCCTTTTCCTTTCTTGTCTCCGTTATAAGCCCAAGAAACCTTTTTTCTTAATGGATCAACCAATATTTCTGTTCCAGTATTTATGATTAAACCACGTTTTGTATAAGGAACAAATACAGTGTCAAATTCCAAACCTTTCGCCTTGTGTACAGTCATTATTAACACTGATGTATAATCATCAACTGACTGAACCTCAGCTTCACTTTCAGAACGATTTGTTGCAACATTAAGCTTCAAGAAATTGTAGACATCGTAGATACTAACTTTTTCTCCACCTAGATTCCTTTGAATGATTTCCATAAGCTTTTCAAGATTTGCTTGATATTGTCTTGCTTCAGCAAAAGTTTGAGCATTACATCGTTTCTCTTCCCATCCCTGCTCTGTAAGAATAGCTTTTCTGTTAATGATATAGTTATCAATAACCGAAACATCATCAAGAATTTCCTTAAAAACAGAAAGCACAGGCTTTAATCTCATATCCTTATGGTATTGCTTCCAATTAGTTTGGTCGAGGAAATGGTTTAAGTAATCTACCAAATTATCATAATCACCATGAAGCATCTCCATAGCATTAACATCCATTGAATCAATGTCACCAGCATATGGTGTTAATAAATAATTGAAAATATGTTTTGGCTCATCAGGAAACATAAACGATGTAACCAGAATATAAAAATCTCTAACGGCCTCACTTGCAAAGAAACTTCCATCTTCTCTCACTGAAGCGGGAATCTTATTACGTCGCAAGAGCGATGCACACATTGATACTTCTTTATGAGTTCTAGTAAGCAAAACAACTCTTGTTTTCTCTGACTTAGGAACCTCTTTATCCTCTACACGACGTTCCAAATCATTTAATCTTTGACTTACTAAGTCGGCAAACTTATTTCTAAAATCGTCCGTCTCATCATCAACCAAAAGCATTTTACAAATGCCTGCCTTTTGATTGAAAGGTATTACAGCCTTATCATATTGTAAATATCCTTCTTTTCCCCAAGCTCTAAAGTATTGATCCATCTTGCGCAAAACAGATGCCGAGGTACGGTAGTTATTCACTAGTTCAAAGTTTACTGCATCCTTTATCTTATTCTCGAACATATATCTTCGAAGAATATCAAAAGCCTGCTCGTTAGCTCCTCTAAATCGATAAATACTTTGTTTAACATCGCCCACGACAAACAGCGTTGCACCTAGTAGTTTTACTAAATAACATGCAACCATGATCTGTGATAAGTCAGAATCCTGGAACTCATCAATAAACAAATATTTCATAGAAATATCTGGACTTGGAAGATATTCTGACTTGAGTACTTCTTGAAGGTCACGCATAATATCATCTAAACCAACACCTTCATTTTTTCTTTTTATATCAAAATATTCATCATCCAATTTCGGTATAATTTCCGTAACTGCCTTATGAAAAGCAGCAGAGGCTTTGTCCGCTGGCGTTCCCCAATCCATATGCTCCATATCCGAATGAGAAACTCCTAACTGTAGAAATCTAGACCAATACTGTGTTAATAACCCATTTGCTCTATAAAATGGTATTCCTAATTGTCCTTTGATAGACATTGTGTCATCCAATTTTCCATCAAGAGCATTTTTTATTATCTCAGCTTTTTCATACTTGTAGCTGCGAATGTTAAGATTTTTTGTAAATCCCTCACCAATTCCATATTCCCTGAGCATCTGATACGCGAAGCTATGAATTGTAGATATGTTCATTTGAGATTGTTCTTCTAACCAACGCAAATAAATCTCTTTACGCGTCAATTCGTAACGAGCTACCAACGCATCCTGAAGTCTCTTGTTCATCTGATTAGTGGCATCATTAGTAAACGTAATCATATAGATTTCAGGCAAATGCAACCCAGGCTGTGTATGCATCAAATAAAGAATTCGATCTATCATTACAGTAGTCTTGCCTGTTCCAGCAGATGCCTGAACAACAATATGCTCATCAGCTTTGCAATGTTCAACAAGATACTGTGCAGAATTAAATAATGGACATTGCGGCTCCAAATATTTTTCTACGAAATTTTCTTCATCATCGCCATCAATTATTATCTTCTTTTCTGGAAAAGGCACAGAATATGCCTGAAACAAAAAAATATCTGCATAAGCCTTATGACTAGCTTTTATTGCTTTAACTTTTTCAGAATCCTGTGTAAACCAAATCACCTTTATGCCAGATTCCAACCATTTCTTAATTTTTTCTTCATACTCTGCATAAGATTGATTGCAGAGCAATATGGAATATAAAGGTTCCATATTGTTATACCTCCAAATATGAGAATTAAAGAGTATCTAATAAGCCGTATAAAGCTTGTATTTCTTCATCACTTAAAGTTATTCCCTTGCCCATTTTCTCATGTCCAGGTGCCCAATCGCGAATATCATACTTTGCCTCACGTCCATTCCAAGAAACCTTATTAAGCTCTTTTCTCCAGCCATTACTTCCTTCAGATAAAACACCAATTTCTTCTACAATCTCATAATTAAAATCTGCCATTTATTAAGCCTCCTTCAAACTAACAGTGGCTTCTCCACCAAAATTACTGAAAATAAAGCTATCGTCTTCCATCAAACTTGTCTTATCTACCATATAATTAAACGGGAAGAATAAAGCTGCATTGTTTAAGCTACCTACAGTATGATATGCTGAATCAGAAATGCTCATCATCGTATGCATCATAAAGCAAATTACCTTAGCATTTTTCACTTCAAATTTGTGCACATGATATTTTCCTGGCTTATCACAGGTAAGCACTCCTAAAGCCTTAAGTGTTGCAACGAGCTTATCAATAGAATGAAATAAAGTAGTACGCTCACCCCATTCATCAAAGATTTTTTGCTTAAGCTGTGCTAAAGTAATCTCATCCTGAAACTCTGACATTTTACCAATAAGTCTACATACATCACCAAAAACAGGATATGCAGCCAAAAGCAAGCACCAATGTATCTCTAAAGTATAATCTGGATAATTCTTATAGAGCTTCTTCGCTTCTGCAAAAAGCTCTTTAGAATATTCATTCTCATAGATCCAGATATTCATCAAAATTTCTCTGGTCTTTCTAAGATTTGTTGGGCTACCTATCTCAAATCCCAGATACTCATTCAACTGATTTTTAACTTCATCTTCAGTTAAATCCTCGATTGCAAGCTCAGCCACTTTATTCAACCAAGGCTCTTTTAAATTTCTTGATAAACCGACCATTTTAGCCATTATTTTCTACCGCCTTTATTTTTATAAATGGAACTACCACTTCATCTAGAGTAATTCCTCCATGAGTCAGGACTTTTTCTCCTTTAGTATCAAAAGAAACGCCTGTTTCACAAATCATATAATCAAATTCCTTTGGAAGATAATACTTAGGATACTCAATAAGATTATCTTTCCCTTTTAAAGAATCTTTTACAGCAAAATCTTTCAATACCAGCATTCTTTTACTCTTAGTTTCTAACTCAACGCCAGCACCGGTAATTTTTCCAATACCTGTACAAGCTGTATCTCCATGATCTGCAGAAATATAAATATCAAAGCCAGCTTTAAGCATTCGTCTAACAAGATTCACTAGCTTTTTGCTCTCAGAAAGGAGCTTCATGTCCTGATACATGCCTTTTTTCCCCTGTTTCTGAGCATGCAGCATTTCATCACAATCAAGAATAATAACAGCTCCACATTTTACGAAACTTGAAAACTCTGCATCATAGCCGCGCTCATATCCTATCTCTGTTTCTGTATAACCAAGATTTCTTGCTGCTTCTACAAATTCTTTCTTTTCGTTAGCTTGTTTCCAAGGATCAATCAATTGGCTTGGAAGTTTTCCACTCAACAAACACTGTCTTGATACGGAAGTTGTTGTCGGAATCATAGCCATTGTTGATGCCTTCTGATACTTTAAATCTGTAAATGATTCCGAGATTATATTCCAGTCAAATTCAGACATTCCATCCATTACAACGAGAACAAATCTCTCACTGTTTTCATGCATATATTCCAAGGTTCCACTGACCAAAGTAGGTGCATTCTTTCCTATTTTAGAAGAAAGCTTTCCATATTCCTTAAGAATATATTCTTTAAACTGTTCATTTAATTCAGAGGTATCCTTTCCTAATCCAAACCTACTACAAAGTACATCTATTTCAGCTTTCTGGTCCGCAATATAAAGCCAATCTTCATAATCAGGATTATCCGAAACTACTCGTTGAATCTCACTCCAAAGATGATCTATATAAGCTTTTATATTCTCTTCTGAATATACTTTATTATCAAAAAACTCCTGTACTTCTTTATCATTTAAATTCTTCACAAAACTACTAGTATAAGCATTGATGATAAGATTTAAATCTCTTTCTCTTCCAGGTATTTCTCCATATATACTTGGAAAAAGTTTACTCATACTAATTTGATAAGAAGTCATTCTACGCAGAAGGTCATAGGGAATATACTGGTTACTTTCCGCAAAAACAGCTATCTTATTACCTTCAGCTTTGATTTCAGATTCATGCTCTACACGAAATTCCAGATCATTTTTATATTCAACAGCCTTATGACCTCTTTGCTCAAACTCATCCGCAATATTATATTTTTCTCTTAGTTTTTCATCATCTACAACAAGAACCTTGTCGGCATAGGTCGCAGGTGACTCATCCACTATATACTTCTCTATCATTAAGCCTCCAGCTTCGCCAACAGAATCAGCTTTAATTCAGGATAGATTACCTTTTCACGCTTAAATTCTGATTCCATCACGTTCTTTTCTTCTTCCAGCTTCTTCAATCTTGCATTCTTAATATTGTCTATACCAATGCTTTCAGCAGCTTCTTTTCTTAGATTCCAAGCATGCTCAAACTTGTTATGACTCTCCTTCACTTTGCCAACATACTTATCCCTTATTTCTACAAAGGTATCATAAGCATAGGTTGTGGTAATCTCACAAAGCTTTTCATATTGGTCATCCGATAATGGTAAAGATTCCTGGCAACTAATCTTTGAGTTTGCATCTAAAAATACATCCATTATCCTTTTTCCAGCTATAGGCCGTAATACAAAATCGCTGTTTACAAATACCGGCAGAATTTTTACAGCACTTTCATCCTCCGCAACTGAGAGACTCCACAACATAAAATAACCAGCCTCATTAGGAAAGTTCTCAATTGATACACTTAGTAATTTGTCATTTTTTGCCTGTAAGTACTCTCCATTTAGCATTTCCTTAAACTGAGGATTTTGAACGCTCATATCGCTTAACAACTGAACTTCTCTGCCATTCCAATGCTGATAATAGGTATACATCATTCTCAGTGCGTCATTGATATCGAAATTAGATTCTATCCCCACCAATTCTGATAAATTCTTCTCCTCACAGAGAACATCCCTATAACTCTTAACATTCTTCATCTGGTCCTTCATTTCCATTGTTACAGAGCTCAGATTCTTTTCAATATTGTATGGCTTCTCAATTGACTTGATATACACGTCTGTAAAATCATATTCAGCTACTTCGCTATCAAGGACATCAGAATATTTATCTATTCCCATTTCCTCTAGAATTACAGAAAGCTTTTCTTCAATAACCTCACGCACACGTTTTTCTACAGTCCCCTCAAGGATAAAATTGTAAATATGAACATCCTTTTCCTGACCAATACGATCCACACGTCCACATCTCTGTTCAACACGCATAGGATTCCAAGGCATATCATAATTGATTAGAATGTTAGCAAACTGCAGGTTCAAACCTTCTCCACCGGCATCTGTAGAAATAAAAACATCTGAGTCTTCTTTAAACTCACGTATAGCTTCATTTCTTTCATCAATGCTCATGCTACCATTCAGTGTAGAAACTCTATATCCTTGCTTTTCAAGGTACTCCTTAATATATCTAACTGTTTCAACAAACTCCGTAAAGATGATTACCTTTTGGTCTGTATCCTCACTTCTAAGGCTATCAATCAGTTCTACCAGCTTCTCAACCTTAACATCCGGATACTGAAACATAGCCTGTCTTGCTGTAGCAATTATCTTTTGTAATTCCTCTATTTCTTCTGAAGAATTCACAGAAAGAGCCTCTAAAGCATCCTCAACGTTATCTTCAATGTTAATCTCATCCAACTCTTCCAAGGATAAATTACTTGCCTTAGTTTCTTGATTCAAAAGCACATCAAGTCTTCGTTTAAGACTTTCCTGAATAGCAGCTGTACTACTTGTGACCATTCTCTGCATGATAATCAGTAGAAAAATAAGGCACATATTCTTCTTTCTATTTTTAACAGCTTTACCATAGGTCTTTGATACATACTCACTAACCTGTTCATAAAGCTCTTTCTGTAAAGAATGGCGCTCATCCCATTCCAAGGAAACTAGATGAGTTATTCTGTTCTTGAATAACTTTTCACCCTGATTATCAATCGCATCTCTCTTTTCTGTTCTTATCAGGAAAGGTTCAACCTGTTCTCTCACTACAGAATCAGCATTAGGAAATGCATCTCTTTCCAGTAATCTAATCAAGCGTAAAAACGGTTCAGTCTTTCCATTATGAGGTGTTGCCGATAAAAGGAGTAAATACGGACTTGCTTCTGACAATAGTTGTCCAAGCTTATATCTCGCCACTTCACTTGATGAACCAGCAATCTTATGAGCCTCATCAATGATAATCAAATCCCATCCACTATTAATAATTGAATAGATACGCTCCTGATTGTAGGCTTCAACTTTCTCATCACTCCATCCGGCATGACGTTCTATTGGTTTTATAGAATCCATTGGTGATATTACATAATCAAAGGTTCCGTATACATCCTTTGAATTTGTTAGCCTACGAATAATGTCATAGTCAGAAGGCAAAATAACCTGAAAATGCTCATGAAACTTTTCACGCATTTCTATAGACCACTGAGTAACAAGACCTGTAGGACATACCACCAATACTCGTTTTACTAGACCACGAGCTTTCAACTCTTCTATTATCATTCCGGCTTCAATAGTCTTACCAAGACCTACTTCATCGGCCAAAATATAACGTACCTGATTTGTACGAAGTGCCTTTTTTAAAGCATGAAGCTGATGCGGCAATGGAATAATTCCACTAGAAATAGGAGTTAGTAATCCATCTGACATCTCATTCTTAATTTTTGAAAGCGTTGTTATAAAACGGAGATAGTTTTCATCACATCTACTGTTGTCAGAATCTGCAACTAATCTGTCTTCGCAAACCTTATATACAGTGCCAGATGCTGCATCAAATACCTTGTAAGAAATGTATCCCCAAAGGTCAATGCATTCTAGAACCATCACATTTTGTCCGTTTTCCTTGTCATACGCATAACTGCCTATTTCTAGCATATATTCACCATACCTAACTAAAATTAAATTCGACTCAAGCTTATGTCATAGTACATAAGCAAATTCTGATCTTCCTGGATTGTTGTGTCTGGAAGACGTTGAGCCATATCTACAATAGCCTGATAGTTTTTGTCCTTCCACAACATAGAAAAGCCTGCTCTAATTGCTTCTGATCTAAATAGTTTTAGCTTTCCTTTTGTTTGCATATATCCCTCAAACTCTTTTATAAGCTTTTTCTCACGAAGCTTAGAAAGGTCACCTTCTTTTGTTATATCAGGTATATACCACTTTCCAGAATCATCTTGTAAAAAATTCTCCTCAAGTAATTCTGCCAATTCAGGTATTGCTTCGTATTTATCCACAGATTTTACTTCTCTCATAAACTTAGGCTGAATATCTGCGTAAGCTTGTGGCTCATTTAATTGTTGATACAGCCATCCTATTGCAGTTTTTTCATTTGTTACAACAAACGATAATTGCACTGGTTCAACATCCATTTTTATTCTTGCTGTATCATATTCATTAACCTGATCCGCTAAAAAATACATTGAATCACGTTCAATAAAATGTTCTCCAAGCCCAACATAGAACTCATGCGCATCCATAGGAATTGGAATTCCTTTCATAATGTGATAAGCCACCATTCTATCAAAGAGAAGATACGCTTGTCGCTCATCAATAATATCAATCTTCCCATTGCCGTCTGAATCGACTATTACAGGTAAATTTGCTAAATGCTGCCGTACAAATGACCACGCAGTCTCTTCGGTACCAGCATCTAACAATAAGTTGTCTGTAAAGCTCTTCTTTGGTTTATAAGCAGATATAACCAAATCCTGTTTAACTGCACCTTGACTCATTAACTGTTTGTAACTACTTTGCTGCTTATTTAATGTTCGCACATCCGCAATTACAAATCCTGCTCTCTGAATAGCTTCCTGAATTGCATTCCAAACGGAGTTTTTAGAATTATGGAACTCAATAGTTATCCATCTGTTTGGTTTTAATACTCTAAAGAATTCAGAAAAACACTTTGTCATAAGGTTTTGATATTCAGGCAATCCCTTATTCTGAGCGGCATTTATAATGGCTTCTTTGTCTTGATTAGTCATTACCTTAAGCCATGACTCCCATACATAGCTAAGCTCCGAATAATTTAAATTGCTACCAAATGGAGGATCTGTGAATATATAATCCACTGAGTTATCTGGAATAGGCAACTGCGTTGCACTACCGCATGAAATAATAGTCCCTGAACCATTATCTCTTAATGCAAAATCCTTAAACTTTCGAATTGCAGCATCAAAAATATTGTTTTCCTGGTATAAAGATGGAATATATAAAGTTCCAGATAAAGCTCCACCTTTTCCATTAGTTCTATATCTATACGTTTTAGTGCAATTCATCATGATACTAGTAAACACAATTCTACTTAAACGCATTTTGGGATGATTGAAAATTCGAGAAAAAATCATCAAATTTCTTGGTGTCATAAAATGATGCGTATGCGTAATGCCGCTTATATCATTTCTTCTTCCCTCACTACCTTCACACATTCTATTCTGAGGAAACCATCCATTTATACTTGAATATGTTAAGTTATTAATCATTTTTAAATCTTCATCATCTGGACGCTTATTATATCTTTTTCCACCAAAAGTATAATTAATCTGGACTGGTACTTGTTTTCCAAAATTAATAACCTCACCTGTGGAATCCAATATTTTTTCTATTGCCCTATCACATGTCGCTTTTTTTAATTCCATACCACAATTAGGACACGCGAATTCATCATTTATTTTTTTTGCTTCGAGGTCTACAGCTGCATCCCAAAAAACTATTTCTTTACCACAATGCGGGCAAATAAAAACATCTGACCAAATTGTATAGTTTATCGTTCCATATTGATTATCTAAGAAGCCAAAACTATCCTCATGTTTAGTTGTGTACAAATAATCACATTCTCGTTTGACATCTTCCATAATTTCATTGAATTCATCATGAAATTCTTTCATGGAAAAAGGCGAATTATATCCATTTGCTATAAATGTAGCCGCTGGAGAAATATCATTTAGTATAGCGTATCTTTCGCCGCTATTATTTCTTTCCGAAGGTGATAATTCAAAAACTTCCTTCTCATTTCCACATCTATGAGCTGCTACACCCGTCATACCAGTTCCACAAAATCCATCGAATACTATGTCTCCAGGTTTTGTGTAATGCAGAATATATCGCATTATTGCCTTATAAGGAACTTTAGTATGGTACGTATGCGCCATATAGATTGGGTCGTTTTTACCCTCGCTCACATCTGCTGCAAAAGGTTCTTTTTGATATGAATCATTGTCTTCATCATATTTATGACCATATTCTGAAAGAAACTCCTCAATAAAAGGGTTCGGACATGCAGTATAATAAGGAGCTTCAGAAAGATTAATAATATCCTCGTCTGTAGCCTTTGGAAATCCTTCATATTTTCTCACTGCATCAATATCTGCTCGTGTTAAATTTCTATTCTTCATCTACTTACCTTCTCTTAAATACGACTTAAACTTATGTCATAATACATAAGCAAATTCTGATCTTCCTGGATTGTTGTGTCTGGAAGACGTTGAGCCATATCTACAATAGCCTGATAGTTTTTGTCCTTCCACAACATAGAAAAACCTGCTCTAATTGCTTCTGATCTGAAGAGTTTTAGCTTTCCTTTTGTTTGCGTATAGCTTTCAAACTCCTTGATTAGTTTCTTTTCACGGAGTTTTATTACATCCCCTTCTTTAGTGACATCTGGTATATACCATTTTCCAGTCTCATCTTGTAAAAAATTTTCCTCAAGTATCACGGATAATTCAGGTATCAATTCATATTTATCAACCGTCTTTACTTCCTTCATAAATCTTGGCTGAATATCAGCGTATGTTTGTGGCACATCCAATTGCTGATATAACCAACCAATGGCTGTTTTTTCATTAGTTACGACAAATGATAATTGTACTGGCTCAACATCCATTTTTATTCTTGCTGTATCATATTCATTGACTTGATCAGGTAAAAAATACATTCCATCTCTTTTTAAAAATCTTTCATCAAGACCATGATAAAAATCCGTGGCATCTATAGGCACCGGTATTCCTTGCATGATATGATACGCAACCATTCTGTCAAAAAGAAGGTAATCCTGTCTTTCAGAAATCAATTCAATTCTTCCATTTTTTGTTACTGTTACAGGCAGTTTTTCCAAATGTTGTCTAACAAAATCCCACGCAGATTCTTCTGTTCCAGCATCTAGCATTAGTTGTTTTTTTAGAGACTCCTTTGGTTTATACGCTGAAATAACCAAATCTTGATCAACAGTACCTTTAGCATTTAGCTGATTTATTGTCTTTTTCTCTTTGTTTAATATTCTAACATCCGCTATAACAAAACCGGCTCTGTTTATAGCTTCCTGAATTGCATTCCAAACACTATTCTTTGAATTATGAAACTCTATAGTAATCCAGCGATTCGGTTTCAATACTCTGTATAATTCGCAAAACGCCTTTATCATTAATCCTTGGTAATCAACCAATGATTTATTTTGTGTATTATTCATGATAGCTTCTTCTGCATTATTTGTTAGTACGCCCAGCCAGCTCTCACTTAATATATTCAATTCAGAATACATAATGTTAGCGCCAAACGGCGGATCAACAAAAACATAATCTACACAGTTATCTGGAATTTGTGATAAGCATGTAGCAGACTGAGTCGAAACTAAAGTATCTGCATCCTTATATGATAAACGCTTTAGCTTGTTAAATTGGAATTCAAGTTGTGCAACTACATTGTTTTCTACCGACAACGGTGGCAAATAAAATGTCCCTGCCATTGGTCCCACCAAAGCTCTATACTTATGCTCTTTATCATCATATTCAGGCATAAATCGATTAAGTATCGACAGTTTTGGTAAGGTGCTTGTCAACAGAAATAAAGCTTTAGAATCTGATGTTAAATCCAAAAAAGATTGAATTACATTCAGAGTTCTACTTCTATAGGCCTGCCATACATATTTCAAATTTCCTCTAAACATCTCTGGCGTTTTGTCGCCCTCGAAGAATTTAATTTGAGCATTAGGTAGTCTTCGATAATCAACATGAATAGAATGCGCCCTAGCTATATCTTCCTGGTCCGGTTCTTTTGTATAACGAGTACCATTTACAGAATAACTAATTCTGACAGGAACAGATTTCGTAATATTCATAGGCAATCCCGAAATTGGATCTTCAATTGCTTCAACAGCTCTTAAACACTTTGCCTTAGTTAGAATCAACCCACACTTTGGACACGGAAACTCTTTTAACGACTTTCTAGTTTCTTTTTCAACAGCTTCTTTATAATAAACAAATTCCGACGAACAATGAGGACATATAAAAACATCTGACCAAACCATATAATTGATTTCACCATATATAGGCTCGCCATTAAGACCAAGCACTTCTCTATCATCTATCAAATGTTTCGTTTTATATAATTCGTGACATTTTTCTTTTAAATTCTTTAATACATTCTCAATATCAGATATTTGTTTTTCTCTTATCGATTGATTGTAGTTTCCAGCGATGAATGCTGCAATTGTTGATATATCCGTCAATATTGCATGCCTTGCAGATAATCCAACTCCATTGTCATCACAGATCTTAGCTGCAACTCCAGTCATACCGGTTCCACAAAAAGAATCCAAAACAATGTCTCCTGGTTTTGTATAATGTTCGATATAAGCTTTTATTGCTCTAGGCGGAACCTTTGTATGATAACTATGGATGTTATAAATTTGATCACTTTTACCCTCTGCCACATCTGATGCAAAAGGTTCCCTATGATAATCATCCATTGTCTCATCATATTCAGTCCCATTTTCAGCCAAGAAATCTTCAATAAAAGGATTTGGACAAGCAGTGTAGTTTGGTGCATCAGAAAGCGCAATTATGTCTTCATCTTCGGCAATAGGAAAACCCTCTATATCTCTTAATTTATCTAAATCTTCTTTTGTAAGTTTTCTCTTCTCCATATTTACTCCTTACTTACGCTTAACTACTATCCTCAACTTACTTGCATCTTTTCCCTTTGTGTAGTTCTTTACTAATTCATCAAAATTCTGCTTAAAACTATTCTCATCCATTGGAGGTAATGCCTCCAATCTTTGAATAAGTTCATCAGCGTCAACTACAACCGGTTCAAATCCCTGTAGTAAAGCTTCAATACTCTTAACAAAGAAATCATCTACCTTTTCAGGAAGACTTTCAGAATTAACAAGCTCGTCAATTATCTTCTTCTGATCTGGGCTTAAATAATCTTTTGAACTTGCCACTAAAGGATCAGACAATGTATCAACCAATGTTTTATTCCATTCCTTTAGCAAATCATCAATCTGATTTTCTATATTATCTAACTGCCCAAATACATTAGGCGCATCATCATCCAATCTCAAACTACAGTGAGGACATACTGGCGTAGATTTTATATCTTCTTTCTTAAGGTCATAGCATATCTTAAGAGAAGAAAGCTTCTGCTCTATGCTACTAAGCTTCGCAGTAGAAAGGATCTCGATGCTTCTAAGTTTTTTAAGATTTCCCAATTCCTTGCTTTCCAGAATCTGTCCCCTACGCTGAGCATCTTTAATGTCAAGTCTCTTTTTCTTATGCTCATCCATATAAAGCTCAATATAGGCCTCTTTAATAGTGGAAAGTTTATCTTCAACTAATCTTGCTGAAGCATCTCCAGCTGTACCATCGATTATATTATCTCTTATGTCTCTAAAATCTTTCTTGGCACTTTCAATCTTTGATTTAAAATCAGCACCAAGATCCATCATTTCAATATTAGCAATATAGGTAACTGTTTCTAAACACTCTGACTTGAAGGTTACATATTCCTGTATTGCCTTAATCAAAAGTACTTGTTTTTCGAGTTTAGCTATATCCTCCATCGATAAACTAAAGTTGTTAAGCTTTGCAGGAGTATTATACTTCGCTCCGTAGTTACTGAATTCTTCTTTAATAGCCTCGCAAGCAGCTAACATCTCACTTGCAACAGCAGAATTAACCAGTGGCTCATTCCATAATTCAAAGCCATTGCTCAACTTCTGTTTTTCAATAACTGCCGTATTACTTAATTCCTGGGCTTTTTCACAAAGTTTTTCAACAGCTTTACGTTTAGCATTGTCATCACCATCTAATTCTGCAGGATTGAGATCTACAATTTCAAAAAGCTTTTTGATTTCAGCTAATGATGTCTGTGCTGGACGTGATAAATACTTAAATTCATATAAATCTCCAGCAAGAACACTTGTAATCTGATCCAAATTTGATGCAGTAATCTTCTTATTATTTTTCAGAGTTATCTCAGCATATCCTCCATAAACCATTGCCAAGAAGATAATTGGAGTGAAAATAAAATCTATCTGAAAACGCTTATCTGCATAGTCTCCCATGAACTTTGGCTCAAATATATCAGAGTAATTAATTACTCCCTGAGGCGAGAGCTTATTAACCATATCAATGTAATAAGCAGCATACTTTGAATTCTCCGGTTTAATTTTATCTCCCTCAAGAATACCGAAGCTTTCCAGCATCATTGTAGACTGCTGTGTCTTTCTTCCTGCAAAATGATCAAAAGCAACACGTGCATTATCCGCCATATTTCTTCTCGTAATCTTAGTTTTCATTACAGGATATTCCGGATACTTCTGATTAAAATAATCATCAAAACAAAGAGAAGCTGCTAAATCAATTGTGTCCTTGAAGGACTCATCCTGCTTATATCTTCCCTTAAGAACTTCAATTAACTGATGTTTTTCTTTTTTATAAACAACATCAAAGCAAGTATTCTTGTTTTCACCTAAATGTTTAATAAGCTTCTTTCTGTAGATTACAGATTTCTGCTCATAAGCTTCTCTATCCTTTCCTTCACTTATCTGTGCCTGCAGCTGAGCAGCAGAGAATAAGCCAAGCAACTCTTTAAAGTCGTCAGTTGACTTAAAATACAAATATACTTCATCTTCCAAATTCTGAACTGCTGAACTATCAGCGTTGTATGGAGGCATAATATGAATATAGAAATCTCTTTCCGGCTGAGCTGTGCTTCTTTCTCCCGGTAATCCCATGAACAAATAACCTTCACGGAACATACTATGAGAATCCCAATTCAAGTCATATTCATAGATATTGAAATTGGTAACATACTGTTTTGCATCCCACTCCAAGCAGGAATAAACAATGTCATAGAAGAATCTATTAAGCTCAGACTCCGCCAAAACAGAGGCTCGCTGCTTAATCTTCTCCTCGTAATCTACAATCTTATCTACATCTATGTAGTATTGGTTGTTTGCATCGTTATAGATGATGAACTGTCCTGAAACAGTGGTCATGATATCTTTCAAGGTCTGAGAAACGATTGAAAGCAAGAATTCAGCTTCCTGCTCTGGCATCTGAAGATACAGACAGAGATCATCCTTCAGATTCTCAGCTGTCAGACCGTACTGAACATCAAGACCATTAGTTGTAAGTCTATGTACACTAAGAGCATAGATGATTTTAATAGCCAAAGGCTTGTAGGCAGGCTTAGGGAATGATCTGTTGATGATTTCTTCCAACTGTGAACTTGCATTTACAACCTTAGAAATCATAGGATCTGATTTGAACATTCCATTATTCTTGATAGAAAGCCAGCAACTATCAAAAGAGAAAATACCAGGCGCATTCTCTGGAACTTCTTCATTAAAAATTGACTTAATGGTTGAAGAAATATCCTTCAATATATGTCTTGTCTCAATAACACTAATCTTATTGAACACATCAATGTATTCCGGATGAATAGGATAAAGATCCACAAATTCTTCCAATCTTGAAGACATTCCAGTATAGAGCTCAGAGAAATTCTCAAGATGACTTCTAATCCAAGCCTTCTGCTCTGGTGTCTTCTTTAAAATTCTCTCTGATACAACATATGAGGTTGCCTCTTTTGTAATAATCAGCTGTGTGAATCTGTCACTTACCTTCTTGAGTGTATCTGATACGAAACTGAATTTAGGATTATCGAAGATTTTTTCCTGTACACCAAAGATAACTCTAAGCTTTGACTTAGAGCACATCTCACCGAGTGCACGGAAGAATTCAAGATCAAGAACAATCTGTCTCTCATCTCTTGAAGTTAAGTAAGAAAGGAACTCATCGACAACAATCATGTAACCCTTATCCGGATACTTTTCTTCAAAGTTAACCATGAAATCCTTAATGATTTTCTTATTATCTTTTACATTTGCAAAATCAGGCATCTCAAATGGAATACCTCTATTCTGAAAATCTTCCTGGATATATCCAAAAAGCATTTCACGAAGAGGCATTGTTACGCCACCAATTTCAATTCGAAGAACTTCAAATTTACCAGCAATACATTCGAGTTCTTTTGCAAAATTCTTGTTCTGAAGATACTGTAAGTTTTCTTCATCTGTTGCTACTGCAGAAATAACAGACATCAAGTGAGATTTACCAGTACCATAGTTACCTACTACTAAGACACCTTTATTGTCTACAACTTCATCCATCTGCAACTGATCAAAAACAGGAGCCTGCATATTTTCTGCCATCGTATCTGACATTACATAGGTCTGCACCAATTTCTTAGCTGCTTCTTTTTCCCCCGCCTCAATCAACTGAATAGTAGATTCAATTGGTTGAAAGTTAATTAATTCTGAATACTTCATTATGTCTATCCTCCTAAATCACAACCGTGATATCATAGTCATTTAAATCAAAGCTTTTATAATCACTATACCCTTCCTGAGCATAGATCAATTTGCCATCTTTATAAGTACCTGGCCATACGACCATAAAGCTTTTTCTCTTAGAAACATTTATAAGCGTTCTCAACACATCTAATTGATAATCCGGATTAAACATCACATCAATATCTTTGATAATTGGATTATCACCCAACTTTGAAATAATACTTGATAATATTGACTCCATCTTCATAGTTCTCATCATAGAGCTGCCGCTTTTTTGCAATTCTTTCGCAACAGGAATATTCATGGAATAGGCTTCGCTCAATTCCTCAATTTCACTCGAAGTACAAAAAATAATAGGTTTCATCAAACCGCTGATATTATCAAGTGAGAACTTATACCATTCCATTACGTTCGCCATTATTCAACTTCCCCCTTATTTGATTCACCTTTCTCGTAATGAATCAAATCGCCGAAGTCGCAATCAAGTTCCATACATATCTTCTCTAAGATACTCATGGACACAGTCTCTCCTCTGCTCATCTTTGCAAGAGTGCTACTACTAATTCCGATTCTTTCATTCTCGACAAGATCCATTTTTTTCATACCCTTGTCAATCAATAATTTCCATAATCCGTTATAAGATACAGCCATATAATTCCTCTCTTATGGGGATTACCCATATTGTTGAAGAACCTCCCGGTCCTTATAAATAGTCCTAGATTACATTATACTCTTATAACAAGACAAATCCAAATACAAATTTCGACTTTTCAAAATCTATTTTTGAATCCACAGTCAATTTTTTTATTAATTATGTTCTTATTTCCGCCTTACATAATTGCCGCTTACATAATTTTGCTAAATATCACTATATAGCTATAGCTTTTTTTAACAACGTAAATTGTATGTTCTTTGTTACTCTCATTATGGTTGTACGCAAGTCTCACATCATCATCAGGAATCAAATTCATGAAAAAATTGATAGCTTCCTCAAAATATGGTGCATTATTCAAATCTTTCCTGGTTATTCCAGTAAGTTTAGAAATAAACTAATCAAGATAGCCAAGTTCAGGCTTAACATAAGTATTAAAATGTTGAAGCTATCTCATAATTCTCATCTACAAGTACAGCACCAATCTGGATAGTCTCATTTCTTAATGGCTTTCCCTAATCCCATGAAAACTTTGGCACCTGACACATCTACTTCCAAATCAACAACTACATACTTCATTTCTCTACCTCGACTTCCTAAAACTTACCATCATCAATACAATCCCCAAAATATGGACAATTCAAACAGCACTGCCCGCAACTTCTTTTTTCGATTCTCTTCTTTTTTTGTATCCAATATATAAGTCGTTTCATAAACATCATTAACCTCCTCGGTTACCACACAACTCTTTCTCTATTTTATATTCTACTCATGACATTGTAGTTTTAACGGACAGCTCTAAGCCTTGATTTTGCTGCGTTTTTACATCAAAAAAGCAGCATCTAGTCAACTCTTTAGACCAAATGCTGCAAATCTGCATCAAAAATGTCACCTAAAAGGCTCATAATATTATTTTCTGTTGAAAAAGACGGAACTCCCCCTCTTTTTTCTTGAAACGCACTTTTGATAATTATTTCATACTGTTTTTCATGGACTCCATCATAATATCCAATAAATGTTGCTGTAGGTCTGTCAGCTTCTCAGTCTCCTGTTCATAAAATGTACCGGCCTTATCCTCAGAAATCATTCCCTTTTCTGTCATGTCATAAAACATCCAGAATTTGAAAAACCATTCTGCAGATTTTTCAATATCTTCCCTTGTGCATTTAATTTCTTCCATGGCATTTACCTCCTGAATGAAATTAGACTAACACATTTCTATGTCTAAACCGTCAACCTATTCTGAAGTTCTTTCTTATACATCTCTACTACAGCCTCTGGTCCCGTAATCGCAACATCTTTTCCAAGGCTGAATATCCATCCAAAGAATTGTAAACTAATGGCAACATCAACAGCTATCTTGCTTCTTCCGTCCTCTACTGGACGAAAACTTATATCTTTTCCGAATCTATCTATAAAAATTCCTACCTTCTCATTAGGAAACTCAATATGTACACGTCTGATTTCACCACCAAACATGGAAAAGTTCTCCAGCGCATAACTGGTCATATCAAAGTTTTTGAAATGTTCTTCGCCCTCACGCTTATCCTCTGAAATGGATAATTTCATCATCTTATCCACACGATAATGCTTTACCTTGCACGCCTTGGAATCATATGCGACAAGATAATAATTCTCATCCGCCCAAGTCAAAGCCCAAGGACTAACCTTATACTTTTCTCCATTCTTCCTAGGCTCCAGGGTTTTATCAAGTGTCCAAGAACAATACAAAAACTCTATCTGCTTATTACTTGAAATAGCATTATGAATAGAATCCACCGAGTAATAGATACTCTCATTCATAGTCTTGATTCTATCATTAACATATACCTGCCTTTTCAGCTGCTTGGCTTGATGCTCGCTGACAAATGCATTCATCTTTTTTATCAGCACATCAGACTTGCTCTTAGAAATGAACTTAGATGATTGGATTGCATCAATCAGTAGCTTCACCTCTGCCAGTTCAAATATACGGCTGCCTACATGATAATAAGTCTCCCTGCCTTCCTGCTCCTTGATGACCTCTATGCCAAGATTTTCTTCCATGCATTTGAAATCATCATAAAGGCTCTTCCGCTCTGCAGTAATATCATACTTCTGCAGTTCCTTTATAATCTGTGCCAGTGTAAGACTATGCTCATCATCGGTTTTTTCCTGCATTATTTTACATAGATAACTTAATTTTAATTTTTGATTAGACCCTTTAGACATAAAGATACCCCCTATGTATACTCAATGCTAGTATAACACAGAGGGTTATTTATTGGACGATGTTTCATGAAATTAATCTAGAATTTATATTCCCAACTTGGCTTAATTTCTTTTCTTATTCAGCTAACATCACTAAAAACTTATTTTGTAACATTCTAAGGTATTTCTACTCTAACATCCCACACCTTAAGTGCTGTTATGCGTCTATAATCTGGTGAACACTCAATTAGCCCCGCTGGTCCATATCCATATTGTGCAGCTAATTTTACTAAAGGTTTAAACCAAGCATTCTTTTTTCGATTTATTTCCTCAGTGCTTGTTTCTTCTTTTTCAAATTCAATTACCAGAGGTACTAATTTTTCCATTTCTTCTCTTAATTCCATATTTACTCCTTTTGGCAGAACTCAGGTAGTCCCTCAGCCCATTTAATAATCATTTTTACATCATCTTCTTCAGAAAAATATAAAATATAACTCTTATCGTCATCTGTCTCCCATTTATGACGTATCTTTTCAAGACCTTTTTCAGAATGATATCCATCTAAAAATACAATATATTTACAATCATATTCTATGAATACAGAATATTTTTTCTTACGAAGAATCTCCTCGACGCCTTTCATTGTAAAATATATTTCTGGAAGATTTCGTGCCCACATAAGAATTTCATCGTGCACCTCTGCATTAACCCACAACTTATCATATCCAAATACTACTCCTTCAGTTCCATGTGAATAATTTCTTAATCCATTAACCTTTGGTTCTTCAAATGGTGCGCACCCCTCTTTAAAATATATTTCAATAGGTCTCGCTGTACTCCTTCGAACGGTATATCCTTTTGCGTTAAGAGTTTCCACTATTTCTTTCATTTCATCTTCAACTGGAAAACTAGCATCATATTCTTCTAATCGTGGGAGCCCTTTAGCCCAGGCTAGAACTAGCTCTAGAGCTCTCTTATGTTCTTTATCCACATCTCCGTCACTAAATTTCTTTCTTTCTCTTTTAGGTGCCTCAAAACTAACTAATAATGTAGGCACAGCATCTGAATTTTTAAAAACTTTACGTAATCCCATAAATTCTCTAGCGTGACCATTTTTCCATCCCTCATAATCATCTGTATGCGGATATATATTGGGTGAATATGGTGGTAAATAACCATCTTGAAATTCAATCCATATTGGCCAATATTGACCATATTCTTGTCTCCTCTTAGGCTGTGCATAGCCCTCGCAAAATTGCTTATGTCCTTCACAACAACATGTTGTAATGTAACCTTTTTCATTAAGAATAACAATTGTCTCAGCTAATCCTTCATCTAAATTTAATGTAAAATCATTAATTTTAACCTTTACCTCACAGCTCATTAAATAAATCTCTCCTTGTTACCTTTTTTCTTTTCTTCATTGTCATCATCTTCCAGCAAATTCAAAGTAATTATATCATCCATCATATCTACTTCACCATTTGAATCCCAATCAATACCAAATAAACCATCCATTACTTTTCCTCCATTTTTTTATAAAAATACAAGTTATAAGCTCATATCTTCTATAGATACAAGCATATCATCTTTATTCTATAATAAAAAAATAGGTGTACTTTAAAAAGCACACCTCACAAATGTTAAGCAAATCCAAAAAGCAAATATCTCTTTTATTAATATCAATCAGATAATTTTGCTGAAATCTTCAGATTTGTTTCAAATAACCATGCCATATCATAAATATCAAAAGCTTTTGCGTATCTAATAGATAAAACTCGTTTGCTTCCGTCAACAAATTCATCATCAATTTCACCATTTTCTGTGCATGGACCATACGATAAGAGAATTTTTGAGTTTTCTTTAACGTCAAGCTTAAAACTTGCAATGCAATCATTAATTTGGTCCAAGACTTCGGCTATCTCCCATTCAGAAATATCGATAGAAATATTTTTAGTAGTTGTTTTTCCCCCATTATCTAATGTGATTTGTAATTCAGTGTCATACGCATATCCAATACCTAATACGTTAGAAATAATAGTATATACTCCAAAGGTATTTAAATAATATGGTACTTCCTCTTCATACAAATCTACATAGGAACTCAAATCATCCTCACAATCAACAGCAACAGAAAGTAATGCCACAACTTCCTCACAATCCCATTCTTTGTAATTTTCATGAATAAAAAAATATGCCGCTGGAAGATTCTCAAAATATGCGCTCTGAAAAATATCATCATTCGCAATTAAAAAATCGTGATTCTTTTTTTCTCTAAACTCTACTTTTATTTTTATATCATGTCCTTTGATTATCATTTTTGATCCTTTCTTATATGGAAATTTTTATACAAAGATTATACTCCAATTCTAGCTCTAATGACTATTATTTTATCACTTAATCAGTTATTCTATCTAGCTGCTGTAATATGAATTCTCTAACGCTTTTATTTATATGCTATGATATAATATTTGAATTAGTATATAGTATAGAACCCTTACTTTGTTAAGTCAGTTGTATTTTAGGTTTATATTCTATGTTTCAGCATATTGTAGGAGGATGACAGTGAAAAAGAAAAAAGATATTGGATTAGAATATATAAATAAATTGGGCATAAATTATGAAAGAACTATTAAGGCTATAGAAGAAAAAACGCGTAATAAATATGGTAAAGATAAAGGCCAGCAATTGATTAATAGTTTGCACGAGATTAAAAATAAATCAATTGACTATATGGAATACAATAGAATTCTCGCTTCTCAAGAGAATTTTGCTAATACATGGCAAGGATCTGTAGATGCAAATTTTGTAAGAGCTGCTTGCAATTATATTTATTCAAATAAAGATCAATTTGGGGATAATATATTGGAAGTTGGTTGTGGATTTGGATTTTTAACATGTTTTTTGTCGCAGTTGTTTCCTGATAAACAAATCACATCTATAGATATTGATAAATCATGTATTAAAGTTGCAAAGGAAAATGCAGAAAGACTGGGTTGTCAAAATGTTAGTTTTATTGTAGGCGATGTTAATACCATATCATCAACTTTTGATACTATATTTATTTCTAGAGTTGTTCATGAGGTGGCCGAATATAATGCTAAGTTTAATTTTAATGAAAATCCATTTTTAATAATGGATAATGTCTCTGAAAGATTAAACCCATTTACAGACTCGATTATAAAAAAATTATCTTACGATGGAGTGATAATTAGCATAGATAAAACGTATAGGAATCCCCTTTACCTTGCATGGCTAAAGTCATTGAGTAATTCCAACTACTTTTTAGATATAGATACTCATACAGTGATAGAAGTTCCTTTATCCGGGTTGCCTAATAACACAATATTTATGGCTGGAGTTTACAAAAGAGATATATCCACACAGGATGTTATTAATACATATTTTTCTGTATGTAGTAAGAACCTTAATTATTCATCTGAGCATCTTGAGGGGGATGAGGCTTATTTATATTTTTGGAATTCTAAACCAGAACTTATAAAGGGTGTTTCTGCAAAAACCCAAAATACAGATGGAATGACTATTACAGTTACCTTTTTACTTGCTTTTTCAGAGATAAACCATTCTTATATAGAATACTATTTTTACGATGCTGATGCCAAAATTGCAATACTTCCACAGGAGTTATTCACTAAAGAAGAAGCATTATCTCAATATAATGATGATTATAGCAATTTTTTCCAAACACCTAATAAACATCACTTTCATGATATAGTTGAACTAAGTACACTTAATCGTATGATTTTTGATTAGATAATAATAAGTAAGATGCAAAAAAGGGATAAAAAGAGCTGGTAAGATAATATACCAGTTCTTTTTGAGTAATCAAAGTTCCTCAAGAACTTTGATTATCCTTCTTATTTGACATCTCCAACATTCCATTACTAACAGACAATTTTTTTCTTTGCAAAACATTTATTCTTTAAAATACATATAGCCTCAATTCTTTCCTCAATTGAGTTTATTTCTCAAGTCCAAGACGCCTTCACCTTTTCCATGAACCGAATAGAACAAGTCTGCTTTTCCTTTATAATTTTTAGAATCCGAAGAATGTTCTTCTATATTCTCCTAATACCGGCTTTCTTTCCATAAGTTAATGGAGTCTTTGTAATCTTCTCATATTCTTTATAAATATCTGCATAGGATGCCTGACCTCCTTACGCTACTTTTCTTGCTTCCATTAGCATACTACATATTTGTGACAGAACTGTCTTGAAAGACTCCTTTGTTACCTTAAGTTCACCTGAAATACTTCTGGCATCAAAAGCCATCGGCATTGTTGGGTCCTGCTTGCATTTTTCTATCAGGCTCGACCAATCTCCAAGTCCTGCTACCTTATGAGGACATGCGCCAAGAATAATAGCAGCATATTTTTCAGAGTTATTAATTCTTCCAGCAAAATTTACCACCTTTGAATAATCTGTCTCAAAGCAGAAATCCTTCTTTTCAAAGCCGTAAAGCTTGGCAATGCCTGACATTGTGCTAATATCAAGTGATGTTGCTCCAAGCACAAGTATTCTTCCTTTTCTTTCAAGCAGCTCATGTCCACCCCAGGAATCATTTTCTTTTTCATCGGACTGTTCATTATCAACAAAATTTCGCATCTGCATCAATGCACGTTTATATTCTGCATTTTTATCTTCCAGCTCCTGTATACGAGCTTTATCTTCTGTATAGCACTTTTCTATTTCTGCCAACAGTTCATCTATGTAATCCTGCATACTATCGATAGTTTCCAGTAAAAGGCCTACGGTTATTTCTTCCTCTTGTATTGTCATGGCAGGAAGTTCCTCTGCCTCCTCTATGGCCTCTATAATAGGCTCCTCATCATAAGCAACTTCTATATCATCAAACAATCCGCCCCATGCATTTACCTCTGATTCTTCATTACAGATATCCAGCAGATATTGATGTTCATCATAGATATGCAGATGGGTCCGCTCTGAAATCTTTTTCTCGTACTTAGCCTTGAATGCACCCAGGTTGTTATTTATTACCTTGGCATTCTTAGGAAAAAAGGCCTTAATACTCTTCATAAGGTCATTCGCAACACCAAAATAGTAGCCGGTGTATGTTCCCATGCTGTTCAAAAGTGATATGAATATCGGGTTTCCTTTATAATCCACATACCCGCTATCCAGCCACAGATAAACTACATCCCCATCTGGCTGCATTTTGCTGTTGCCCTTTTTATCTATATAGAACCGGGTATTCTTCTCTTTGGTAATAAACTTTAGGATTGTATCCGCCGCCGGAACTGGCTTGCCACTAATATCAGCTATTCCCTGTAAAACATATTCAATATCCGTAATTACGATATTATTATCAACCTTCAAATCCTTCATAGAAACCTCCTTATTCTAAAACTCTCCATCTTTCACACATTCACTGAAATAAGGGCAGCCTAGGCAACACCTACTGCAACTTCTCTTTTCAATACGCTTCTTTTTCTGTATCCAAAATATCAGTCTTTTCATAAACATTATTTACCTCCTTGCCCATTTTAGTGGAGACACGTCTTTTACTGATTATAAGATTACCAAATCTATCCGCGGTTTATCGGACAGCTCAAAGCCGCTATTTTACTGCATTTTTGTTTATAATAAAAAATGCACCTAATCGAAATGATTAGATGCATTCTATTCTTCAGATTCAAATGTAAAGATACTAACACCATTTTCGCTAAGAAAATTAATAAAATCTTCCTTGCACATTTCAGCTATACTAGCACAATAGCCCATAGAAACCTTATTCTTATAAAGCATTAATGCTACTGCTTTTTTAACAAACTCATCAGCTTCTTTTTTTGACATTTTTATATCATATAAAACTTCATCTGGTATATTAACTGATATTTTGTACATGTATCATTCCTTTCAATAATTCTCCAAAAATCCCTTCGCACTCTCCTTGGCTTTATCAACCACATCACTTGGTCCCGTTATCTTCACATCACTTCCAAGGCTAAAAATCCATCCAAAGAATTGCAGACTCACTGCAACATCCACGGCTATCATGCTCCTGTCCTGTCCCGCCTTTCTGATTGTGATGTCCTTACCAAATCTATCAATGAATATCCCCACCTTTTCATTAGGGAATTCAATATGTACACGTCTGATTTCACCACCAAACATAGAAAAGTTCTCCAGCGCATAGCTGGTCATATCAAAGTTTTTGAAATGCTCCTCGCCCTCACGCTTATCTTCCGAAATGGATAATTTCATCATTTTATCCACACGATAATGCTTTACCTTACCAGCTGCTGAATCATATGCTACCAGATAATAGTTCTCATCCGCCCAAGTCAAAGCCCATGGACTAACCTTATACTTTTCTCCATTCTTCCTAGGCTCCAGGGTTTTATCAAGTGTCCAAGAACAATACAAAAACTCTATCTGCTTATTACTTGAAATAGCATTATGAATAGAATCCACCGAGTAATAAATACTCTCATTCATAGTCTTGATTCTATCATTAATATATACCTGCCTTTTCAGCTGCTTTGCCTGATGCTCGCTGACAAATGCATTCATCTTTTTTATCAGCACATCAGACTTGCTCTTAGAAATGAACTTAGATGATTGGATCGCATCAATCAGCAGCTTCACCTCTGCCAGTTCAAATGTACGGCTGCCTACATGATAATAAGTCTCCCTGCCTTCCTGCTCTTTGATAACCTCTATGCCAAGATTTTCTTCCATACATTTAAAATCATCATAAAGGCTCTTTCTTTCTGCAGTGATATCATATTTTTCTAGTTCTTTTATAATCTGGGCAAGTGTAAGACTATGTTCATCATCTGTCTTCTCCTGCATGATTTTGCATAGAATGCTAAGCTTTAATTTTTGATTAGACCCCTTAGACATAAAAACACCCTCCTGATAATACTTACACTAATTTGAGTATACCACAGGAGGGATATTTATTGGTCGAGATTAAAAAAATAACATTTAAGCTTATAAAAATTGTCAATCCACTAATTATACTAGCCACGCCGACTTTTATTGTTTAAATATTTTGCAGTCTACCCTTCAAGATACTCCTCTATATCATCCTTAACCTCAAGATACAGCCACTCGGAATCTTCATACATTCCAATACCATCTTCCTCAGCAGCTCTCTCCAAATCCCCAATCATAGTCTCCAAAAGCGGATTCAATTCTTCTGAATCAATCCTCCTGATTTGCTCAAATAAAAGCTCTGCACCAATTGCCAAAACATTAGCTGCATTACTATCATGAAGTTCCAGCGGAAATAATCCATTATCGCCATATTGTATTATCAGATCGATTAAATCTTCTTTATTCATCGATTCAAGTACTTCTCTTTTATTCATCATCTTCCACAATCCTCGATTTCATATTTTCAACTATATTCCAAACCTTCTTCTCAATAACCATTCCACTTGAAAATGGATTAATCAGAATACCTGCCACATCTTCCTCACAAGCGCAAGCCATCTTAATAGCCTCTAAGAAATGCTTCTGTAACTGTGAATGATTCTTAGCAGCATCTCCCATTTCTTCAACAGAAGTAAATACAGGAAAATAGATTTTGTCGTCCATTTTCATCAAATCAGGCACCAGCCTTATATCCTGCTGACTTGTAAATGTAGTACCAACCAAATCATCAAGATTATCTGCTTCATCTGCCATTTTTAACAGAGCTTCCTCGTCCAACTGCCCCAGTATTGTATTACAAGGAATCCATATATAGCTGTCTCTTACCAGCTCAAGAATGTCTATAAAATGTTCCTGCGTAGTTTCTCTCGCGAATACATCAATGGCATTGCACAACATCCTACCATCTGCCAAATCCTCAGCCCTCAGCTTTACGCTAGGATTCATATCACATAGTAGATGCTGATTACCATCCTCATCCGTATATACGAAGAATGCGACCTTCTCATGCAGATGATATCCAAAATCCTGATCAGGCTCGTTTAAAAGTTTGCCGATAATGACTTTATCTCCAAGGTCTTCAATGCGTACCCAAACTTGTTCTGGCTGCAAACCGTCTTTCAAGAGCACAACCTGTACATCATCTATGCATTCTTCATGTCTAAACGGATCAAGAAAATTAAATCTACGACTCTTGTCAACATTCTCATTTTCTTCATAGATTTCCAGGCTAGAAATCTTATCCTTGAATAGCTCCATATATTCATCGAAAACATCTTCACTAAACAAGCACTCACACTCTTCTACTGCATCAGCTCGAAGCTTATAGGTGATATCATTTGGTAAATCATAAAATTTAAAACCCCCTTCATCTCCTTGCAAAGCTAACGAGAGAATCTCAAATGTGAAGCCTGCCTCGTGGTCTACATAACCATAGACGAGAACACCATCAAACACTTCGTCCACATCTAAATCAGCTACAATATCCATTATGTTGTCATTGTTAAGCATTATGCTAAAGTTCTTATAAAATGGCCTAAAGCCTAAATCCTTGTAGTTCATTACTGTTCCTCCTCATTAAAATAAGCATCTCTTATCTCTTTTGGAAAATATTCTATAGGCTCAACATATATTAATGGTATTAATCTAAAATCCCTGTCAAACCTTTCCAAAATATCTAGGAACTCCTTATCTAGTCTCTTCACCGCTTCCGCCTTCATGGAATCAGGCACTCCATAAAAAGCCTCGGCGATGCTGCCGGCGATACAGGTAAGTGTGTCACAATCTCCACCTAATGAAACTGCAGTCCTGATAACATCTTCAAAGTCTTCACCTTCGAGGAAAGCTGTAATTGCCTCAGGAACAGTCTCTTGACAACTCTCCACATGATGATAAGTTGGTCGAATCTCATCACAACTTCTGCTAAGATCATAGCCAAACTCTGAAATGATATATTCCTTAATTTTGTCCTTCGTGCATCTATTTCTAGCCATAAAGATTGCACTAGCAACTGACTCTGCGCCCTTGATTCCCTCAGGATGATTATGAGTCACCTCAGCAGACCAGCGCGCCACCTCTCTGGTGCGCTCCAACGTATCAAACATCCAACCTACTGCAGAAACCCTCATGGCAGAACCATTACCATAGCTTCCGTATGGCTGAGGATTGCTAGATTTCAACCAGCCCGCGAAGCTGCCTCCATATTCTCCTTGAGCATATCTTCCGCCAAAGTCCTGCATGCAATCTACAAATGCCGCTTTCATTGTCCGTTCATCTGCATCTGTTCCTACTAACATAATGGCCTTCGCAATAGCAAGCGTCATTACGCTGTCATCAGTGTATCTAATCCATTTTCGGGGATTGAACAAAATGAAATCCTTAGTCTTATCTCCCCTATCAAACTCATATGGTGCACCAATCATATCACCTAAAATTGCTCCGTACATATATCACTCCTCCTTACTACCAGGTATTAGTCTTTTTCTGATTCTATAATAAAAAATGAGATGTACTTTATAAAGTACACCTCACAAGTGTTGAGTTTATGCAGTTTTATGCAGTTTTCAGCCATTACTGTTCCTAAAATATTTCATTATCATTATTAAAGAATACCCAGTCTCCTTCATTGATATCCTTGGCACAAAAAAAGCAGCTGACCAGAATTTGATCAACTGCCTTAGTGTGCATAATAAATTGAAAAAAACTATCTTGAGAGTTGCTTAGAAATAAGCTTTCTATCGCTATCAGCAATACCAAGATTGCTAAATGCCTGCTCTACTGAAACAGATGTTGTCTTCATCAGCATCTTTACAGCTTCAGCAAGAGCATTTATTCTTTTTGTCTCAGACTTCTTATCTGCATATTTTTCTACTGATTCACACATAATCTCACGTCCTTGATTGGCTGAATATTATCTATTTCCTTTTCTTTTTTCATCACATCTCCTCACGCTAACAATAGCATCTTAGCACAACCAAAACAATTAGCATAGAGCAGATTTTAGATAATGTTTATATGTGAAAAGAGTACATTAACACTCTTTCTCATGATTATAGCATGTTCTTTGTCTAGCGCAAGATTTTTCGCACCCCTTAACCACCGCATTCTCAGAGGTATTAGTCTAAAACCCGCGCTCCATCGTGCTCCATTTAAAAACCATACGACTAGATTATGATTCATTCTTATTCATCCAGCATAAGACGTCCTTCTTTGGCCTTTTTCTTCAATCTTGCAATTTGTTCTTTTTCTATCTGTTGAATACTCTTATCAGGAGTTGGAAGATCTTCCGGCATGGTTCCTCCAATCTTTTCGATGGCTGTACGAACCTCTTTTCCAACGGCATAATGTGTCGCTGTTGCATTATCAGCGTCCTTAATATTATCCTTTCTTAGCTTTTCTTCTGTTTGAGATATTCGGAACAAATTAGCTATAAGTTCGGTACTTCCCATATAATCCAATATTTTCTGTCCAACTTCTAGATTTTTCTTAGTGTGAATATCATCGACATCCATTCCTCCATAAAGGCCCATATAACCAGCATTCTGAAAAATAGCAAATTCTTCATTTGTTATTACGCCAGCATCATGAGCAGTTTCAGCTAATAGTTGATTCCACTGCTTAATATCACCACGAACAACTAGCCTTCTTCTATCTTCATCTAGCTCGTTAAAATGGTCTGCAACCTCCTGTCGATAAGTCTGTATTGCAAAATATGTCTGTCCTAAAGCGATTACTTCCTTTCTAGGATCACCATTCTGAACAATTAGATAACAGGCATATCGAGTTAGTTCATAATCTTTTATTGATTTTGAAGTTGCGCCTGCTTCTACGATTTTGTTGACCTCAACAAAATCGCTAAATATATCATGTCCACTATTCTCACAAGCTATCATAGCTCTATTAATAACCTTTGAAAAATTTCTCCACTCAGTATATTCCAAAGATTTAGCCAATTCCCTTGCACTCCAAAATTCGCTTCCATCTTCTCTAATATGTTTAATAGATTCGAATCTTAAATACTCTTTTTCTTTTAATTCTCCCAAAAGAACTACCTCCAAAATACTATAATTCTGAAATAATTATAGCAAACATAATCAGATAAAAACAGAACAAAGTTTCTGTTATAATTTAAATCATATTTCTTTTTGATAAAATCCATCAAAACGCATTATTTGCGTGTTAAAATTCCAAACAAAAAACTTCTGTCGAAATTTCTCAACAGAAGTCTCCATAACTAAATTGTGCCGTCAGTGCCGGCACAATTCAATCTTTATTTCTCTGATATCTTATTCCACTCATAAGGGGTGTTCTGATATACGTAATAACAGATGCATTGAATTTTTCTCAGCCATTGCCAACAGCGGGTTTGGAGATGCTACTCATAATATCGCGCTCCATTGTGCGCCATTTAGAAGCAGATGGAGCCATTGATTATGATCAAAACACCATTTCATAACCAATAAATAACATGAAAAAGCAGCAGACATATGTCCACTGCTTTAATGTGCTTTGTAGCTATAATTAAGTTTTACTTCTGGAGCTGTTTTGCTATGATTGCACGTTCTTTACCTTTAATTTCTAGAGCATTTAGTGCATCCTCTAAAGAACACTTCATGTTCTTCATCATTAGTTTGATATTATTTATTGTTGTCTGTTCAGCTCTTTCATCAGCAACCTTATCAGCTAACTTTGTAAATGATTCACACATAGCATCACGTCCTTCCTCTGTTTCTCTGAAATGTCTGACCCCATCAGCAAGTGGCTTAAAATAAATATTGTCTGCCTTCTTGCAATTAAAATCATGGGCCAACTTACCGAAATCATCTTCACCCCTATACTTACCATTAACGTAAATAATATGAGCGCCATCATCAAACTCCTTACCAGTTTCTCTGATAATCTTATCTACATGATATATCAGCTTGTTTTCCTTAAATTTGTCGTGTTGACAAATGAAAATAACATAAGTGTCTTTCAGATCTTTAAAGTCTTGATTCTTCTTTAAAAGCCTTGAATCCATCATACTCTGATGAAATCTTGGTCGTCTGATATGTGAGCCTTTAGTATTACGCTGAACCTCTACATCAAATTCTACACCATCACCATCTATAGCATCAAAATCACGGCTTAGAAATCAAAAATGCTGGTTGGTAATGCTGCTGCCCCAACGTTGTAGGCATCTCACCTACGTGGCATACAGATCATGCGACCTTCGGGTGCTTCCGTTTGTGGCAGTTGATTTCGGTGCCAGTACACCGCTGTACCGCTCATTGATACAGATACCCCATATGGGAAAGGAATTACTTCCTCTGGCAACTTAATTTAAACATCTTTTGACTAATAATTCAATAGTGCTAACCTCATTTTTCTTTCTAGCACTGCTCATTTCTCTTCTCCCGAATGGGCTTTGTGGCTTTGGGATTTGTGATGTTACGGCAATATGCTATGAATAGTTACTTCTTACCGTAATTTTTCGCTGGGATTGGACTGATTTTCTATTACTTATTTTAGTTTACTTTTGTTTATTAAAGTATATTTCACCATATTTCAAATATGTTGCCAAGTTACGCCACACTACCTGAAGACATTACATCACAAATTCATATTTTTACTATTTTCACGTAATAAGCCATATCTCCTAAGTAATCTCCTACTATCTTTTACCACTGTATCCCACCATTCTAATTTCACAGGGGTAATTCTCCACTTCAGGGCAGTACTGGACGCATTTTCTTCTCTAGCACTGCCTGACCCCACCTATTTCTCGCTAATCTTATTCCACTCATAAGGGGTGTTCTGATATACGTAATAATTGAGCCAGTTAGAATACATAATATTCCCATGACTTCTCCACTGAAGCAGCGGCTTTTCCTCCGGATCATCATTTGGATAATAATTCTCTGGGAGGGCGATGTCTAAGCCCTTGTCACGGTCGCGCTTGTATTCGCTATCAAGAGTGAAACGGTCGTACTCTGGGTGGCCCATAACGAAGATATTGCTACCATCCTTTGACATGCAAAGGAATACGCCAGCCTCTTCTCCCTTAGCGCAGACAACTAAGTCTTCGCAGGCTTCTATGTCCTCGGTGCGCACGCCTGTGTGACGGCTATGAGGTGCATAGAAAATATCGTCAAATCCACGCACAAGAGGAATCTTGCGATTCTGTACTCTGTGTGGAAATACTCCAAATTTCTTTTCATCTAAGTCATATTTAGGAATACCGTAGCGGTAATATAAACCAGCCTGACAACCCCAGCACAAATGTAGTGTTGATGTAACGTGTGTCTTGGTCCAGTCAAATACCTTACACAATTCATCCCAATAATCTACTTCTTCAAAAGGCATCTGTTCTACAGGTGCGCCAGTGATAATTAATCCATCGAAGTATCTGTCATAAACATCCTCGATGTGCTCATAAAAAGTATCAAGATGTGTCTTGCTGGTATTCTTGCTTTCATGGCTTCCAACTGTTAAAAAGGTAACATCCACCTGCAGTGGAGTATTTGAAAGAGAGCGAAGTAGCTGAAGCTCTGTATCCTCTTTCAGTGGCATTAGGTTTAGTATTCCTATACTAATAGGTCGGATATCCTGATGAGTTGACCTATTTTCGTCCATAACGAAAATATTTTCATTTTCAAGTATGGCCTTAGCAGGTAAGTCATTTTGTGTTCTAATTGGCATACTTATTATTCTCCTTTTTTCTCACAACTCTATATCTTCTACATAACTTTTCTTATAATATCACAACCTACCTTCTAGCGCTATGGCTTAATTCTTTATTCTTATACATACGTTCATCCGCAAGTTGATAAATCAAATTAGGATTGCAGCCATCAACCTCATAGCTGAAAGCATAACCAATAGCAGCAGATCTATCGATAGCTGGATCCTGTAAATTCAACTGTTCAAGCTCATAGTTAAGCTTACTTATCAGTTCTTTTACCTTATCTTCAGTAATATTAATTAAAATCACCACGAATTCATCGCCACCTATTCTGGCAATAAAACCGATTTTTCCAAAACAAACGTCTATGGCCTGACTAAACTCTTTAATATATTTATCCCCAACCAGATGTCCTTCACTATCATTTATGGCTTTTAATCCATTTAAATCAATACTAATAATGCAGTAATCATCCTCTATATTTTCGAGGCTCTGAATATATTTCTCGTACTTAAATCTGTTTGCAATTCCTGTTAGTTCATCCATATAAGCCATGTTTACCAGTGTCTCATATTCATTTTTTCGAGCAATAGATTCAGAAATGAAATTATTGTAATTAACCAACGTTGCAAAAACCATGCACATAGCTCCAAGTGGAACTATCTTTTTTGAAAGCATTATCTGTCTTGAGATTCCGGTTACCTCTAAATAATAGAAAAAGACATTAAATATAAAGGATGCTGCAAATATGATTTGTCCTATTACTTGTATCTTTTGAGCAGGTGGAACCTTATTTAATGGAATATCCTTAATGATAATCATGAATGCCATAAACAAAATAAGCACCAACGCATCTATTTGATATAAAGGTAGGAAGCGATTAATATGCACCTTTCCAAGGAAATGCAAAGCAATCAACGAAAACGGTAGTATGGTTCCTAAAAAAACGAATACTAAAAAGCGCTTCGTTTTCAAATAATTTCGCATAGAGCCCATAACCATATACATTAATGGGACTACTAAATATAAAGAAATATATTCTATTTCTGTTTGATGAGTGCCCGTTTCAATAAATAAATCTAGCAGCTTAAATTGTGTAAGAAACCAAATGCCTAGTACTATGTACAACATAGCAGAATACATCTGCATATTAATTTCTGGCATATTACTTCTAAAGCAAATAGCCACTGCAAAAAATATTACACCAAAAATAATTAAAAATGCAGACAGCAAAAATATAAATGTATGATTGTAAATTCCATACATAAGTACATCTGTATATCCGCCTACAACAGGTGCATCAAAATAATTATATGCCCCGTTTTCGCCAACCATTATTGCTATTCTAAGAGTGATTGGCCCATAGGATTTTGGTAAATCAACAAAGTTGTTATTGCAACCTATAAATGCGCCATTTCTAAATTCTTCAACATATCCCCTGGCGATTTCCTTTTCCCATTCATATACAATCCAACCACTGAATCTGGATTCAAACATTACTGTAGGCGCGACATAATCCTTAAGGTCAATTCCATCTTTAACAAACATAATTATATCGCCCTTATGAGTTCCTTCTCCGAGAATTGAGCGGAAATCTGACAGCTTTACATCACTATAAAGCTCGTTGTTATAATAAATGCGCCAACCATCATCTAGTACCAATACATTTGAATAATTTACAGGTTTAAGGAAGAAATGTCCAAGCATGAGAAATAATGTAAAGATAATGAAGGCAATCGCAAGGCTAATTACTTTTCTCTTCATAATGCGCCTCCTTCATTTCATACATACGATTATCCGCTAAATAAAATACATCCTGATATCTTCCAGTATTAACTTCACTGCTAAAAGCAAAGCCTATAGATGCAGATAATTGTATCTTTTCATCATTAGCATTAAATAATTCAATTTCTTTTAACAGCATGTTAATGCATCTATTGCAATTATAAGCAGAAGTATTTTTTCGCACTATGACAAATTCATCTCCACCAGTTCTAGCTATAATATCAGCGTCCTCAAAATTATACGTAAGCAATCTTGCAAACACCCTTATCATTCTGTCGCCTTCTAAATGGCCTAAATTATCGTTTACTTCCTTGAGTCCATCCAAATCAATGCTGACGATTACATAATTGCCCTTTAGCATTGAATAAAACTGATTAAGCGCTGTTCTGTTTCGTAAACCTGTTAAAGAATCGGTGTATGCCATATCTTCCAAGCGAGCTTTAACATAATTTACACTCATGTGATTAATGGAACTCAAGAAATAGAAAACAAAATGGCAAGTCATAAAAATGAGCATTCCTAATTCCAAAAAATCAATAGATAACAATAATTTGGGTTCTACCACACTCTGATTTACAGTCAGGCAATATACCAAAACTAATTCAAGCAATCCAGAAACCAACATTATAATAATGCCTAAAACAATATAATAATCTGAATCATCTCCAATGATTGATTCAAAATCTCTTCGTTCTTTTCGTTGTTTTATTGCATCGGTTATTAATGCTGGAAGAAGGATACAAATCTCAATAGTTCCTATAAATCCAACAAAAAACAAAAATCTATTTATATATATTACCTTTGCGAAATGAAGTGATAATATAATTATCGGAATTGCGATATTTATTAAAATGAAAAAGCGTTGACGAGTATTTGCAACACTTGGACGAATTGAATAAAGAAGCACACTAAATGCTAATGGAATAAAATAAAAAGATAAATATTCCATCATAGAAAAAAGCAATTCATGAGCGCCTAGAAAGCAAAGAACGTTGTTACGGGCCAGTATAAAACAACCCAGTATCATAGAAAAATCTGCGCCAATATAAATCTGTAAAGCAGGCCTTTTTGTTAACATCAAATAAATCCATAGCGAGAAGAAAACGCATGCATATACAATCAAAAAAGAACCAATAAAAATAGAAACTCTGTTGTGACTAAAAAAAGATTTCATTAAGTCACCTTTTTGTCCTATATATACTGGGAAGAAATGATAAACAGATCTATCATCACCTATCGTATATTCAATAGTTATTTCATGCATTCCTGGAGTGGTATCCAAAGTAATCATATTGTATCTCTTTGGAATAAAGCTACCAGATGCCAAAAAATCATGACCATATGTGTCTATGACTTTTCCGTCTAAAGACACATCGACAGCCATTAAATTACTAAGAAACATGAGTGTTGTTGCATTTGTTATCACCGTAACATAATTAGTTGCAACAATGCGCTCACCTCTTCTGCTATTGCCAATAGGATATTCTGTCAGGACCACGTTATCTATGGTTTGATTTCCACGACGAATAAACCAGCCACTGTCTATGTTTGTGATTGCAGTGGCTGATGATGTATTAAGCCAACTTCCCCCAAATACTGCGATAAAAACTATGATAAACGAAAATAGTATTGGTAGAATAATAATTTTTTTCGTCTTAACATATCCTACTGATTCCATCATAAGCACATTATAACTGTGATATGTGTTATTTTTAGGGACAAATCGTTATAATTTAGCTATTTATTAAAGATAATAAGCCCTCTTCGTCTAAAACTGTAACGCCAAGAGAATTTGCCTTATCTAATTTGCTTCCAGCAGCCTCTCCTGCTACAAGATAACTTGTCTTTTTTGAAACAGAGCCAGCACATTTACCGCCATTAAGCTCAATTAATTCCTGAGCCTCTTTTCGACCCATTGTAGGAAGAGTTCCTGTAATTACAAATGTAAGTCCAGCAAGCTTCTCTGTAGCCCCTTCCTTCTCTTCCTCAACCATGTTTACTCCGGCTGATTTGAGCCTGTTTATGATATCGATATTAACAGGATTATGCAGGTATTCATAAATAGATTTAGCGCTTATTTCGCCTATATCATTAACCTGTGTAAGCTCATCTACAGTAAGCTCCATAATCTTTTCAATATCCTTAAACTGGGATAATAAAGTCTTGGCTGCTGCCTTACCAACGTTTGGAATTCCAAAGCCTGTAAACAGTCTGTATGCATCATTAGCCTTAGATGCCTCTATCACACCTAAAAGCTTATCTGTATTCTTTTCTTTTCCGATAATACCCTTTTCGACCAGCTCATCACGATAGTTAACTAAGTAGAAAACATCAGCTATATCCTTTATATATCCTTGCTGTACCAAATCCTCTACATAAACATCTCCAAAGCCTTTTATGTCCATTGCATCCCTAGATACGAAATTAATGATGTGTCTTACAAGCTGAGCAGGACAGCTAGGATTTGTACACTTCATATCAGCTGTATCAGCATCTCTAGATACAACACCACCGCATACAGGACAAACATTTGGAATCTTATAGGTGCAAACTCCAGCAGGTCTCTTAGAATGAACAACCTCTTTTACCTTTGGAATAATCTCACCAGATTTATAAACAACGATTGTATCTCCAATTCCTATGTCTAAATCATCGATAAAATCCTGGTTATGCAAAGTAGCGCGGCTAACTGTAGTACCGCATAAGCGAATTGGTTCAAAAATTGCTGTAGGATTAACTCTACCGGTTCTACCAACAGATAATTCCACATCAAGAAGCTTAGTTTCCTTTTCCTCCGGTGGATACTTGTAAGCAATATGTCCATTTGTATATTTAGCGCTGGTAGAAAAATCGTTTCTGTAGGCTACCTGATCGATTTTAACTACTGCACCATCAATATCGAATGGGAATGTTCCTCTAAGCTCTCCTATTTCATCTATAACCGCAAGAATCTCTTCAGCTGTATTACACTTTCTATGGAATACTGTAGGTACTCCTGCAGCTGTTAGCATATCCATTCCATCGCAATGGCTAACAGTAAGCTCCTCTGGACCCTGCTGTACGTTGAAAACAAACATCTTAAGACCACGTTCCTTTGTGATGTTTGCATCTAACTGTCTTAATGTACCAGCGGCAAGATTTCTAGGATTAGCTGCAAGCTTTGCTCCCTTTAATTCCTGCTCGCTATTAAATCTGTCAAAATCCTCATGGGACATATAAACTTCACCGCGAAGCTGAAGTGATTCATAAGGTAAATCAAGATACTGGTTAACATCAGGAATAACTAGAGCATTTGCAGTAACATCTTCACCTATAAGACCGTCTCCTCTAGTTTCTGCAAGAGTTAATTTTAATTTTCCCATTGAATCCTTTTCATAGCGAAGAGTCATACTTAGCCCATCGATTTTGGCCTCAACTGAAAAATTAGCATCTGAATGCACTGCCTTTACTTTATCTACCCATGCTACGACATCTGCCTTATCAAACACATCCTCAATTGATAGCATAGGTACATCGTGGGTTACCTTAACACCAGCCTCACGCATAGCAACTCCACCAATTTTCTGTGATGGAGAATCTGGTGTAACCCACTCAGGGTGTTCCTTTTCAGCCTCTTTTAGCTTAATCATAAGCTGATCATATTCATAATCAGATATTTCTGGCTCGTTTTGATTATAGTAACGATCCATATGGTAATCGATAGTATCGATTAATTCCTTATATTCTTTTAATTCCATTATTCTTCCTCTTGATTATTAGTTTTTAGAGCCTTCTAGCATTTTATTTAAAGTGGCGATTTCTTCTTCTGTAACATCTCTGTATGTGTCCACCTTCAAATCACCTAATTCAATATTCATAATTCTTACTCGCTTAAGAGTCTTAACCTTGTAGCCTAGCATCTGACACATTCTTCGAATTTGTCTGTTTAAGCCTTGGGTTAAAATGATATTAAACTCATATTTAGAGAGCTTTTTTACCTTGCACTTTCTTGTAGTTACCTCAAGCTCGTCTAGATAAACTCCGTCAGACATTTTTTTTATAAAATCTCCGTCAATTTCTTTATCAACAGATACAATATATTCTTTTTCATGAGCATTTACAGCTCGCATAATTTTATTTACTAAGTCTCCTTGATTAGTAAGAAGAATCAAACCGTTACTATCCTTATCAAGACGTCCTACAGGATATATTCTTTCGGGATATCCAATATGGTCTACAATATTATTCTTCTCTTTCTTTTCCGCCGTACAAACTATGCCTACTGGTTTATTGTAGGCTATAAGCACCGGCTTTTTATTAGCATTTGAAACAGCTTTTCCATCAAATAAGACTTCATCAGAAGATGAAATTCTTTGTCCCATAAGTGCTGGCTTTTTGTTTACAAGCACTCTTCCTTCTTCGATTGCTTTATCAGCTGCTCGTCTGCTACAAACTCCAGCATCACTTAAAAACTTGTTAAGTCTAATGTTTTCTTCCAAACAAATCCTCCAAAAATATAACACAATGGAGACCAAATACATGGTCTCCATAACTTGCAAATTTATTTCAAATTACTGTAAAAGGTCTGTTCTGATATATCCTTCTTTCTTGCCATACTTAACCTTTGTCCAGCCTTCAGCATAGCTCATAACAACAGTAACCTTTTCACCTGCATAAGCAACTGCTACCTTAGATGATGATGAATCCATCTGCGAACGAATATTTATTGTAGAATCAAGAGTAATTTCTGTTCCTTCAGCAAGAGCGCTTGCGTTTGTATTTGTCTCTTCTGTTGCTGTATCGTTGCCTTCAGCAGAATCTAATGTAACAGCATCCTTTGTAATGTATGCCTTTGTTCCGTTGTAATCAAACTTGTAGAAGTCACCCTCTTCACCATAAATCTTGATTGCTACACCAGATTTAATTGAGCCAAGCTTATTACTTGTTTTATCAGCTGCTTCTCTGACATTTGCTTTAGCGTTAGTCTTACCAGTATATGAATTAGCTTCCTCCTGGGCCTCTGCCTGTGCTGCTGCCTCAGCCTCAGCCTGAGCAGCTGCCTCTTCTTCGGCCTTCTTAGCTGCCTCTTCTTTAGCGGCTACTTCTGCATCATAATCGGTATGCCACTGAGCATGTGCTGCTGGAAGTGTTTCGCTCATAAAAGTATTAAGTGCTGAATCATTCTCAAGAGCCTTTGTGTATGCATCCTGAATATCAGCTTCCATATCAAGCAAATCCTGCTGACGAATAAATACGCCGATTAAATCTGAAACCTCTGAATCCATTTCATAAATATTATTGTTCTGATTGAATGAACCATAAATGTTATTTATGAAAAGTTTCCCATCTTCGTTAGTTTCAACATAGAAGAAATCAAGTCCTGGGGCTGCTGTATCGATATCTTTGTACTTAAGCTCAACTTCTGTAGTTACAAGATATGAATTAGCTGTAAGTCCCTGCTTAGTGTAAATCTTAATATTATTGAAGCTGTCGATATAAGCACTGTAGAATTTGATGTAACTAATTTCCTGGTCGCAAACTGGAGTTGCAATTGAAGAAATAGTTTCTGTATCACCATCAGCATATGCTATATAGTAATCATTAATTAATGCTTCAAGTTCTTTATTACTATTCTTTTTAAAATCTTTAGTTGCATTCACCGTAGTCTTGGTTGCCACCGATTCCTTTTCCTTCTTTGGGCTTGTTCCTAAGAATAAAATAAGAACCATGGCTAAGAATATACAGCCTGCTAAAAAGTATCTTCTATATGTAAAAATAAATCGTCCACAAATGATTCCGATATTTTTGATTTTAGATTTGATGTCTTGTAAGTCCATGTGTGTCCTCCACTATATTATCGTATTCTGAATAACTGTAGACGGCCGGATTCGAACCGGCGGTCTTCGGAGTCGGAGTCCGATGCGTTATCCAGCTACGCTACGCCTACTTATTTATCTGCCGAATTATTGTAACACAACTTACATTCTACATCAAATTTTCTGTTATCTTTTTTAACGAACCTTTAGTTGATAAAAGTACTAAAGTGTTTTAAAATAATGTCAATTTTTAATGGGAGGACATGTTTATGAATCCAACAGGTTCAACTAATCTAATATGCTTACTTGGAAGTCCCGTATCACATAGCATTTCACCAGCTATGCACAACACTGCTTTTGATGCGTTGGGGCTTGATTATTCTTACATGGCCTTTGATGTAAACGAAAATAATCTAAAAACCGCAGTTGAAGGATTAAAAACTTTAGGCTGCATGAATTTCAATTTAACTATGCCTCTAAAGACAGCAATAATTCCATATCTTGATGAAATTGATGAAGCTGCCGCACTATCCCATTCTGTTAATACATGTGTAAATGTAAATGGAAAGATTAAAGGCTACACTACAGATGGTATAGGTTTTCTTCAGTCTATGATAGATTCAGGCATAACCTACAAGGATAAAATAATTACTATTCTTGGCGCAGGTGGTGCTGCAACATCCATAGTTACTCAAGCCGCAATAGACGGCGTTAAACAAATAAATATATTAAAGCGAAACAACGCAACCTTCTTATCCACCTGTGAATTTGCTCAAAAAATAACTGAAGCAACAGGCTGCAAAGTTTTCGTTCACGATATAAATGACAAGGCTTTAATGGAAAAGGATATTTCAGAAAGCCATATACTAATAAACGGTACAAACGTTGGAATGGGTGATGATGACCGTTCGCTGGTTCCTAAGGAATTTCTTAACCATAATTTAGTAGTATGTGATGTTATTTATCATCCACCTGAAACAAAACTCATACGTGATGCAAAGGAAATGGGCTGTAAAACCATGAATGGCAAATACATGCTCTTATATCAAGGTGCCGCAGCTTTCAAGCTATGGACCGGATGTGACATGCCAATAGATCTTATCAAAGCCACTTGCTTTGATGCATAGAAAGGACAAGAATAATGAGTTTCAACTACTTAAAAAAAATGCCAACACCTGAAGAAATCAAAGCTGAGCTTCCTGTTCCCGAGGAAGTTAAGAAAATCAAAGCTGAACGTGATAAGCAAGTTGCTGATATTATCACTGGAAAAGACGACAGATTTTTATGTATCATCGGCCCATGCTCTGCTGATAACGAGGATGCAGTATGTGAATATATCGAAAAGCTTGCAAGAGTAGCTGATGATATCAAGGATAAGGTATTAGTTGTTCCTAGAATATACACTAACAAGCCAAGAACTACTGGAAGCGGTTATAAAGGCATTGCATCACAGCCTGATCCAAACGAGGCTCCAGATATGGTAGCAGGCCTTAAAGCAATGAGAAAAATGCACATCAGAGCTATGACAGAGACACATCTTACAGCTGCTGATGAAATGCTATATCCTGAAAACTGGGGCTATGTAGATGATTTGCTTTCATACGTTGCTATTGGCGCCCGTTCCGTTGAAGATCAGCATCATAGACTTACAGTATCAGGCTTCGATGTAGCATCTGGAATGAAAAACCCTACTTCAGGTGATTTTTCCGTAATGCTTAACTCTGTATATGCTGCCCAGCATCCACATCATTTTACATTTTCAGGCTATGAGGTTAAGACAACAGGTAATCCTTTAGCTCATACAATCCTTAGAGGCGCTGTTTCAAAGCATGGTAACAGCACTCAGAATTATCACTACGAAGATTTAATTAGACTTCACAATATGTACGATGAAATGGATCTAGTTAATCCAGCCTGTATCATAGATGCAAATCATTCTAATTCAAATAAACAATTTAAGGAACAAATAAGAATTGTAAAAGAAGTGATGCACAATCGTAATCACTCAGATGCTATCAAAAATCTAGTAAAAGGTGTGATGATTGAAAGCTACTTAGTAGAAGGCTGCCAACCTATCTCCGACCACCAGACCTACGGACAGTCTATTACAGACCCATGTCTTGGATGGGAAGATACAAGACACCTACTCTACACAATAGCTGAGCGAAACTAAAAGGCTTCCCCCTCTGGGGGAAGCTGTCACCGCAGGTGACTGATGAGGGAAATATCTAAAAAAGACCCTCATCCGTCTGCTACGCAGCCACCTTCCCCCAAAGGGGGAAGGCTATTTTCTTGCAGCATAAGCCATAATAGCTGCCACAGTCTTGGCATCCTGGAGGGTGCCGCTGTAGCACATATCCATAAGCTCTTTCAACTCATACGCCTCTATATCAATATCTTCAGCCTCGTCTAAATGCTGTTCACCAATTTCCACTAAATCAGTAGCTAAATATACGTCTATTAATTCGTCGCAGAAAGCCACTGTAGATTTAAGTGATAAAAGCTTTTCCAGCTTGCCCGCGCGGTATCCTGTTTCCTCTTCTAGCTCTCGTGCGGCGCAGATGCTTGTGTCCTCATTTAAGGAATCACGCTTTCCAGCAGGAACCTCAAGTGTAAATCTATCAAGAGCATTTCTGTATTGTCGTACCATTAATATTTTGCCATCAGGTCTAACTGCAAGTACACATGCAGCCCCCATTCTATGACTGACAAAATCCCATTTTTCTTCCTTACCATTTGGAAGTCTAACTGTATCCTCATACATATCAAGGATTGTGCCCTTGTGAATCAGCTTTCTTCCAACTCTTTCAATTTTTTCCACAAAAAATACCTCTCTTCAAAAAAAGCGGCTGGATAAACCAGCCGCAAAATTATTTACTTTGCATAATCAGTAACTCGTGATTCACGAATTACATTTACCTTAATCTGTCCAGGATATTCTAGCTGTGATTCAATCTGCTTTGAAATATCCCTAGCCATGATGACCATATCGGCATCTGAAACCTGTTCAGGAACCACCATGATTCGAATCTCTCTACCTGCTTGAATAGCAAAAGACTTTTCTACACCCTTAAAGCTGTTAGAAATTTCTTCAAGTTCTTTTAATCTGTTTGTGTAAGTTTCCATAGCTTCACGTCTTGCACCAGGTCTAGCTGCACTGATAGTATCAGCTGCCTGTACAATACAAGCTATGAGTGTTTCTGGCTCTACATCGCCATGATGTGCCTCAACAGCATTAATAACTGTCTGAGACTCTTTGTACTTACGGCATAAGTCAGCGCCAAGCTGTACATGTGTACCTTCTTGCTCTCTGTCTACTGCCTTTCCGATATCATGCAATAAACCTGCACGCTTTGCTACTCTAACATCAAGACCAAGCTCTGCAGCGAGTAATCCTGATAATTGAGCAACCTCAATAGAATGCTTTAATACATTCTGACCGTAGCTGGTTCTAAATTTCATCTTGCCCAGTAATCTAAGAAGTTCTGGGTGAATACCCTGAACACCAACCTCAAGTGCAGCTGCATCGCCTTCCTCACGGATTTGTTGTTCAACTTCCTTCTTAGCTTTCTCTACTGTTTCCTCTATTCTAGCTGGATGAATTCTTCCATCTACAATGAGTTTCTCCAAAGCAATACGTGCAATCTCGCGTCTTACTGGATCAAAAGCAGATAAAATAACTGCTTCTGGAGTATCATCAATGATAAGCTCAACGCCTGTCATTGTCTCAAGAGTACGGATGTTACGTCCTTCTCTACCAATGATACGTCCCTTCATTTCGTCGTTAGGAAGCTGTACAACAGAAATTGTTGTTTCGGCAACATGATCTGCTGAACACTTCTGGATAGCACTTACGACTATCTCTCGAGCCTTTTTATCAGCTTCATCCTTTGCCTGAGCTAAGCTTTCCTTAATAAGTTTTGCTGCGTCTAATTTGACGTCTTCTTCTACAGATTTTAAAAGTTGTTCTTTTGCTTGTTCGGAGGTAAGTCCGGAGATTCTCTCTAGTTCCTGCACACGCTGCTGATTAAGTTTTGCAACTTCCTCGCGCTGCTTGTTTAGCTGTTGTTCCTGACGAGTGAATTCAGCTTCTCTCTTCTCGACTGCATCGAGTTTCTTGTCAAGATTATCTTCTTTCTGAGATAATCTATGCTCACTTCTCTGAATTTCAGCTCGGCGCTCGCGGATTTCCTTATCGAGGTCATTCTTCTGTCTCATGGCATCTTCCTTTGCCTCTAACATGGCCTCACGCTTTTTAGCTTCCGCATTCTTAACTGCCTCATCAATGATTTCACGAGCTTTAGCCTCGGCAGAATCCACCTTATTCTTGCCTTGTTTCTCATGAATCATGTTTGAAACAATTAAGGTGACAACAACTGCTACTAGGGCAACGACAATTGCTACAATAATCGTTACTGCGTTCACAGGAGCACCTCCTTATTTAATTTTCTAATTGGAATATAAAATAAAAGCTACTTGCTCTCATTTATAATCTTCAACATAATTAGTTTAACTTTATATAAAGCTTATGTCAAGCCTAGGTATACCATATATAGTAGGTGTAATATCTATTTTAATACTCTATTTATGCTATCCGATGAAAAGCCTCTTCCCGCTAAGAATCTATACATTTTAGATTTCTCTTCATAAGTTGCGTTTTCTTTATCATAATGCTTTTTTATCATCAAAGATTCTATAAGGTCAGACTCATCAGCTGTATATTCTTCCTCTAAAACTCTGTCGATAACATCTGATGAAATTCCCTTTCCAATCAAATCCTGCTTAAGGCGCATCTTACTACGGGAATCCTGATAAAACCTAATATGACTGGCAGCCATTCTGGCATCATCTAAATAACCATATTCATTAATATAATCAATAGCAACATCGATTATATCTTCTGAATATCCACCCTCTTTTAGCTTTGTTCTAAGGTTCTTTTCAGAACGATCCTGCTTTTCTAAAAGATGAAGTGCTCTTTTTTTACATCTAGGAATAAGGATGTCGTTAATAATCTGCATATAATCTGCTTCAGATAAATCGGCACCTTCTTCTATTCCGTAGGCTTCATATTCTTTTTTATATAGAACAAAATCTGTCCCGCCAGCGAGACAGATTTTTGCTCTTCCCTTTGTTAACTTAACAAGAGATAATACTTCCATAATTATTCGATAACCTCTGTAGGAATATCTTCTTTTTCACCGCCGACTACGCCAACTTCAGCTTCGTCTGCTTCTGAGTAATGCTCACGAATTGCATCTGCAATTTCCTCGCATACTTCTGGATTCTGCTTAAGGTATGTCTTGGCATTTTCACGACCCTGTCCAATCTTCTCACCAAGATATGCATACCAAGCACCAGACTTCTGTACAATATCAAGATTAGTAGCGACATCAAGAATATCACCTTCACGAGAGATACCCTCACCAAACATGATATCGAATTCTGCTTCTCTGAATGGAGGTGCTACCTTGTTCTTTACAATCTTTGCACGAGTTCTGTTACCGATAACCTCACCGTTCTGCTTAAGAGCTTCGATACGACGAACATCAATACGAACTGATGCATAGAACTTAAGAGCACGACCACCTGTAGTAGTTTCTGGGTTACCAAACATAACACCAACCTTTTCACGAAGCTGGTTAATGAAGATAACTACACAGTTAGTTTTAGCAACAATACCTGTAAGCTTTCTCATGGCCTGTGACATAAGACGAGCATGTAAACCTACATGTGAATCACCCATGTCTCCATCGATTTCTGCCTTTGGAACTAAGGCTGCAACCGAATCCACAACGATAATGTCCATAGCACCTGAGCGAACCATTGTCTCTGTGATTTCAAGAGCCTGCTCACCATTGTCTGGCTGAGAAATGTATAAATCATCAATGTTAACACCGATGGCCTTAGCGTATTTAGGATCAAGTGCATGTTCTGCATCGATGAAACCAGCAATACCGCCTGCCTTCTGAACCTCAGCTACAGCGTGAAGTGCAAGTGTTGTCTTACCTGATGATTCTGGTCCGTAAATTTCGATAATACGGCCCTTAGGGAAACCACCCTGACCAAGTGCTATATCAAGGCTAATAGAGCCTGTAGGAACTGTTTCAACCTGAATATTAGCGCCTTCGCCAAGCTTCATAACAGAACCCTTACCATATTGTTTTTCAATCTGCGAAATCGCAGCATCTAATGCTTTAAGCTTATCTTCGTTTGCCATTTTATAAAACCTCCGTTCGGAACAACTGTTCGTTCTTTATGTATAATAATAGTGAATCTAATATAAAATGTCAACAAAAAATGGGATAAAAAATTGAAAAAACAAAAACAAAAAGACAGTGACATAAGTCACTGCCAAATAATATACACTGTAGAATTATATCCGTCAAGCTATTTATTTTTTAATTTCAAACAAGGCTGTTCGATAAAATGCCAGCTAAGCCATGAAAGCGGTATAACTATAAGTAATGTTAATACCATGTTTAAATAAGGATTCATGGTTAATGTTTGATAATTCTCAGATGGTGTTCCTAAATATTCTACTAAAATCTGCTGAATAGGAAATGTCATAATATATATTCCGTAAGACAAATCTCCTACCTTGTCATACCACTTTGCTATAAATCTTTTTTGGAATGCTATATAAAAAATAATATAGGCGCCACATATGCTAAATACAAAAATAAAATTTCCGCACAAAATACCAACTACCAATCCTGCTATGGCAAAGCCTAAAGCCTTGGCAGAAAGAATAATTTTATCTGAATATAAATAAGCAGTCATTCCAATAGTAAAGAACATACCAAGCTTAGACATATTAAGCATATATCCAGAAGACAAAACAGGTAAGCTTCCAAGAGGACCGTAAGTAATTCCAAAATATATTCCAGCCAATATAACATACATAGCAGGGGCAAACCATCGTCTCTTCTTCCAGATAATGCTTGTAATTGCCACTAAGATATACCAAATCACTTCGTACATTAAAGTCCAAAGAGATCCGTTAACACTATGTATATAGTGATTAGGAAAAACTCCCGGTAGATTTGTATCAGATGATATAAATAAAAGATTTAAAAGAAAGCCTCTTAAATCACCGTATTCAAAATATTGTGAGAAAGTGTATACAGAAACAATAGGCCCAACAATAAACGCAAGTACCATTACTACAACAAAAAGTAATGGCCATATTCTTAAGAATCGCGCTTTGGCATATTTAAAAACACTGCTTGTCCTATCAAAGCTTCTGCAAATCAAAAAGCCGCTAATGATAAAGAATATATAAACCGCAATACCGCCCGCCAAATCCTTGTGATTAGTGAGGACATAAAATATATCCTTGGACTGATCTGAAATGGATACAGCAAAAGAATGCATGTATAACACCATCAGACTGGCAAATAAACGGATTATATTAAGGTTATTATTTCTATCATTAGCAGCTTCTTTAATTGTCATTAATTTGTACCAAACTCCGATAAAACTAGTCCTTCGTTTCTATCTTGAACCATACCAACAGACCATGAATTTACGAATAATAATAATGGTCTGTCCTTTAAGTCTTTAATCTTCTTCATATCAGATGTACCTGAAATCTTGTCTAAATCGTAATCTCCTTCAATCCATCTGATGTGCTCGTAAGGAAGATTTTCAAGAGCTATTTCTACATTGTATTCGTTGTTAAGTCTATATTTCAAAACATCAAACTGAAGAACACCAACAACACCAACGATGATTTCTTCCATACCAGTGTTGAACTCCTGAAATATCTGAATAGCACCTTCCTGCGCTATCTGTGTAATGCCCTTCATGAATTGCTTACGCTTCATTGTGTCAATCTGACGAACGCGTGCAAAATGTTCTGGTGCGAATGTAGGAATACCTTCGAACTTAAATGGCTTTTTAGCTGATGTAAATGTATCACCAATGCTGTATAGACCTGGATCAAATACACCAATGATATCACCAGCATATGCCTTATCAACTATCTTTCTTTCATCAGCCATCATCTGCTGTGGCGCAGAAAGCTTAGCCTTTCTACCGCCCTGAACATGTAAGTAATCCTTTGACGCGTCAAATGTACCTGAACAAATACGAAGGAACGCAACACGGTCACGGTGAGCCTTGTTCATATTGGCCTGAATCTTAAATACAAATGCTGAGAAATCCTCAGAAAATGGGCTGATTTCGCCAATATCACTCTTACGAGGAAGTGGGCTATATGTCATCTGAAGGAAATGCTCAAGGAATGTTTCTACACCAAAGTTAGTAAGAGCTGAACCAAAGAATACTGGGCTAAGCTCACCTGCTGTAACCTCATCCTGGTTAAACTCTGCACCTGCTCCATCAAGAAGTTCAAGCTCTTCCATAAGCTGATCATACTTTTCCTGACCAATTTCTTCCTTTAAAGCTGGGTCATCAACTGAAAGGATTCTCTCCTCTCCCTGCTTTGTACCCTTTTGAGTATCAGAGAACATTCTAACGCATCTAGTGTTTCTATCATAAACACCCTTGAATTCCTTACCTGAACCGATAGGCCAGTTAATAGGAACTGTTGCGATACCTAATTCGTTTTCGATGTCATCCAACAATTCAAAAGTATCATTAGCATCTCTATCCATCTTGTTGATAAATGTAAAAATAGGGATATGTCTCATAACGCAGACCTTGAAAAGCTTTCTAGTCTGAGCCTCGACACCCTTTGATGCATCTATAACCATTACAGCACTATCAGCTGCCATAAGGGTACGATATGTATCCTCTGAGAAGTCCTGATGTCCAGGTGTATCCAAAATATTGATGCAATATCCATCATATTCAAACTGAAGTACAGAAGAAGTAACTGAAATACCTCTCTCCTTCTCTATTTCCATCCAGTCAGATACTGCATGTCTTGCTGTTGCTTTACCCTTTACTGAACCTGCAAGATTAATCTGACCACCATATAAAAGAAACTTTTCGGTAAGTGTTGTCTTACCAGCATCCGGGTGTGAAATAATCGCAAAGGTACGACGTCTCTTAATTTCTTCTTCAACTGAACGTGCCATAAAACCTCCAAAAAATAATCTCTAATTCGTATAAACCGAAAAATAGCCTGTACCAAGATTAACTGGTACAGGCCATGATTTCATAAATTCTCGAACGTAAATTAGAACTTACGCTTTCTAGCAGCCTCAGACTTCTTCTTACGCTTTACTGAAGGCTTCTCATAGTGCTCACGCTTACGAATCTCCTGCTGGATACCAGCCTTAGCACAGTTTCTCTTAAATCTACGAAGAGCGCTGTCTAATGATTCGTTTTCTTTAACTGTAACATATGACATAGTCTAATCCTAACCTCCCTCCATCTGGGGACTTGTACTTAATATTCTTTAAAGCACTAACAAGCATTATAGCATAAAATCAATATTCGTCAACTACTATTTCAATATTTTCCTTATTTATACAATCCAATATCCCCGTTGCTATATATTCCATCGTTAAATCATTAGGATGCATGGCCACTGCGGCATCATTTATTCTGTGATAACGCCCATCATCACCGTAGACTTTATTTCCCATTTTCGCTATATAGCTCGATTTACTTCTGACAGAAGACAAATCAACATAATCACAACCAAGTTTTTCTGCTACCTGCGTTTTAATTGTATCTCTTCTAGACATTTTCCAAAAATCACCTACAAGTATCACCTTGGCTGTAGGCACACTTCTTTGTACATACTGAACCAATGTTTCATAATCTTTTTCAAAGGTTCTGGTATTCTTGATATTCTCTCCAACCTGAATAACAACTAAATCATAATCCTTTGCTAGTGTCGTATCAAGATTTGGAAGAATTTTTGAACGAACATTATCCCGCTCCCAGGTAGAGAACCCAACAACATCGTAATATACCAATTCGTGATTTGCCTTTAATCCATTTACCGTTTTATGAACATAATCCATTTCAGGAGATGAAGCTGCCATTCCCCAGGATCCCCACCAATATTTGCAAAGTGGATGAACAGTAATCGAATTTCCTATAAAAAGAGCTTTGTAAATTCCATCATCTATATCTTCAACAGGTTGATATGGCATAGCGCCAGCATAAGGCAGTCTCCCTTCCCATTTTCCAGAATTAAGATAATGATTAAGTAAAGCATCATAATTTTTTCCTAATTTTGCAGCAATATCAGGATTCTCATTTGCATAATAATCAGCATCGAACAAAAACTTTGTCTGTGGAATTATAATTGCTGCCTTTGCAATATTGCATGTCATACCAAAGCATTCAAGTACAAGTGCTACAGCAATAAATAAGCCTAGATTTTTAATAATTCTTTTACTAAAACATTTCATTATATGGCCTCCGAAATTGATGTATTCGAATATCTTAGCCTAAAGTATTGTCTAAAATGTGAAAAGAGACCCAAGATTTGGGTCTCTTAAAATTCTATAGCATACCTTCAAGTACATTCTTTGCTTCAGCAAGTGCATCTGCAATACCTGCAGGATTCTTACCACCAGCCTGAGCCATGTTTGGACGACCACCGCCGCCACCGCCAACCTTAGGTGCAATAGCCTTAACAAGGTTACCAGCATGAGCGCCTGCCTTCTGAGCTGCATCAGTAGCCATAACAACAAGGTTAACCTTACCATCACAGTCAGATGCAAGAACGATAACGCCTTCACCAAGCTTATTCTTAAGATCATCGCCAAGGTCACGAAGTCCGTTCATATCAACACCAGCTACTGATGTTGCAAGAAGCTTAACTCCCTTAACCTCAACTACTGAATCCATAGCATCTGAGGCTGCTGCCTGAGCTGCCTTAGCCTTCATAGATTCAAGTTCAGAATTTGTCTCCTTAAGCTGCTTCTGAAGATGAGCAATCTTTTCTTCTACATCTGCTGGCTGGCACTTAAGAGCAGCAGCTGCAGCATTAAGCTTAGCCTCGATATCTGCATAGTATTCAAATACAGCAGCACCTGTGATAGCTTCGATACGACGTGTACCAGCAGCTACACCGCTTTCTGAAAGAATCTTGAATGCAGAGATTTCTGATGTGTTAGATACGTGTGTACCACCACAAAGCTCTGTAGAGAAGTCTCCCATCTTAACAACGCGAACTTCTTCGCCATATTTCTCACCAAAGAGAGCCATAGCACCGCTCTTCTTAGCTTCATCAATTGACATGATAGCTGTAGTAACTGCAAGTCCTTCAGCAATCTTGTCGTTAACCATCTTTTCAACCTTTGCGATTTCCTCATCAGTCATAGCTGAAAAGTGAGAGAAATCGAAACGTGTTCTGTCAGCATCCTGGTATGAACCCTTCTGCTCTACGTGTGTACCAAGTACCTCGCGAAGTGCCTTCTGAAGAAGGTGAGTAGCTGAATGGTTCTTGCAGATACGAGCGCGGCGAGCAGCGTCAACCTTAAGTGTAACCTTATCGCCAACCTTAATCATACCTGACTTCATTTCACCAACGTGGCCAATCTTGCCACCCTTGAGCTTGATAGTATCCTTTACTTCAAACTCACCGTTTGGTGTAGAGATGATACCTGTATCACCAATCTGTCCACCCATTGTAGCGTAGAATGGTGTTTCTGGAACTATGATTGTACCAACTGTTCCTTCTGTAATAGTATCAACAATTTCTGTTTCTGTAGTAAGAACTGTAACTGTAGATTCTGATGTAGTCTTATCATAGCCTACAAATTCAGATGTAACAGTTAAATCAATATCATCATAAACTGATGCATCAGCACCCATGTAGTTTGTTTCTTTACGAGCAGCACGCGCCTTCTGTCTCTGCTCTTCCATGCATGCCTCAAAGCCTTTGGCATCATAGCCAAAGCCCTTTTCCTCAAGGATTTCTGCTGTAAGATCTACAGGGAATCCGTAAGTATCGTAAAGCTTAAATGTGTTCTCACCTGAAAGCTCCTTAGCTCCAGATGCCTTAAGCTCTTCTTCCATCTTAGCAAGGATTTCAAGACCCTTATCGATAGTCTTGTTGAACTGCTCTTCCTCAGCTGTGAGAGTCTTGAAGATGAATTCTCTCTTCTCCCAAAGCTCTGGATAGCCATCCTTACATTCATTAATAACTGTCTCAGAAAGCTTAGCCATGAAAAGACCATCAATTCCAAGAGCACGACCATGCTTTGCAGCACGTCTGATAAGTCGACGAAGAACATATCCTCTTCCTTCGTTTGAAGGTGTAACACCATCAGAAATAAGGAATGTAGATGAACGAATATGGTCAGTAATAAGACGGATTGATACGTCATCAAGAGCATCTACCTGATACTGCTTACCTGACATTTCACAAATCTTATCACGAATAGCCTTCATTGTATCAATATCGAATACTGAATCAACATCCTGCATAACAACAGCAAGACGCTCAAGACCCATACCTGTATCGATGTTCTTCTGAGCAAGCTCTTCATAACCGCCGTGGCCATCACCGTTGAACTGTGTAAATACGTTGTTCCAAACCTCCATGTAACGGTCGCAATCGCAACCAACCTTACAATCTGGCTTACCGCATCCGTATTTTTCTCCACGATCGTAATAAATCTCTGAGCAAGGACCGCAAGGACCAGCACCATGCTCCCAGAAGTTATCGCATTCTCCTGTTTCAGGATCACGATAGAAACGTGTGATTCGCTCTGGAGCCACACCTACTTCCTTTGTCCAGATTTCAAATGCTTCTTCATCCTCACCATAGATAGATGGATAAAGACGTTCTGGATCAAGCTTAAGAACTTCAGTTAAGAATTCCCAAGACCACGCAATAGCTTCATGCTTAAAGTAATCTCCGAAAGAGAAGTTACCCAGCATCTCAAAAAAAGTAAGATGGCGAGCCGTCTTACCTACATTATCAATGTCACCTGTTCTAACACATTTTTGACAAGTAGTAACGCGCTTTCTTGGTGGAATCTCTTGACCTGTGAAATATGGCTTAAGTGGTGCCATACCAGCGTTGATAAGAAGTAAACTGTTATCATTCTGTGGTACAAGAGAAAAGCTGTTGAGACAAAGATGACCTTTGCTCTCAAAGAATTCCAAGTAGGCGCGTCGTAAATCATTAACACCGTTATTCAAAACAATAGTCCTCCAATTATTATTCCTCGGAAGAATCTGTTACAGCATCTGTGATGCCTTTCTTCCTGTCGCTAGACTGACGAAGCTTTATACCAATAAATCCTCCGCAAATGCCTAATGCAACGAGTATGATCATTTTAATTAGATAACTTGCAAAACTAGATAAAAATGCAGACATAGCAATTCCTCCTATATTACAAAATATTTAACCAATTAAATCTTACTACATACTTGGTTAAATTATAATCCAAAGCACTTTTAAATTCCACAGGTATTTCAGAAAAATAATAATAAAATCAATAAAATACACTGTATAAATACAAATACACATAGCTCTATAGATAAAGCTCTTTTTATATCCGATGCTTCAGCCCTCTTATCGTCATCTCCCACCAGATTATTTTTAAGCTTTATACCTAATGCACCAGAAAAAGCTGATACAGCCTTAAACCGGTCTCTAAGGTCTATATATTTGGCATTTTTGCCATCAACACCTGGCAATATGTATTTTGATACAAATGCCGTCATAATACCAGAAAATCTTCCAGGTATGTAATTGACTATCCTGTTAAGTCCTGCGGCTGCATATCCAAAATCAGAGTATCGATAATTTTTATAGCCAACCTGTTTATCAATCATATCAATGGTTCGATACACAAAGCCGCCAACCGGGCCAAATAAAAACATTACAAACATTGAAGAAAGAACTGCATCACTGGTCTCATTAGCAATAAAGGTGATTGCCTCTTTAGTGACCTGCTCTTCATCCTGTCCCTCGCTATTTTTGTCTGAGAAAACCTCATAGGAATGTTTCATAGCATTTATTCCATCCCCATAGAAATCCTCCATTATGATTTTTCCGCTATTATAAATATATCTGAAATCGATACATAAATAGGATGCAAAAGCTTCAAACAATACTCCTAGTGGGATAGCAATATCATAGCAAAGCATTGTAAAAAATGCGCTAACAACAAAAACAGGTGTAACAACAAGCATAATCAGCCAAAGTCCAAGGCTTTTTTGCTTTGAAGGCTCTAGTAGTATAATCTCATCTCCAAGCAATGCTCTATCCAAATATTTAATTAATCTTTTCACGGAATCAAAGGGATTCCAGATACTGTAGATTCGCCCTAAAAAGAAATCTAAAATAGAACCTAAAAGTAGGGCAAGTACATGATATTTAAACATTATTCGTCCCCATTTAATTACTTATTTCGTTTATGGTAAAACTGAAGCTGTTGAACATATCCCTGAAATCCAGAATATGAACAATTAATATATTTCAAATAATCTTCCTTAGAATAAGAAGAATAATCCTCTGAAATAATCTTTTTCATCCATGTATCGATTGGGTAGCTTTCCATAAAGTGAAAGCCGTAAAGCATTATACAGTTAGCAACCTTTGGACCGATGCCCTTTATTTTAAGCAAATTATTCATAGCTTCATCATATTCCATCTCAGATATCTTTTTAATATCAAGAGTGCCGTCTACAACCTGCTTTGAAATACCGATGATGTAATCTGCTCTGTAGCCAAGTGCCGTACCATCCATCAGCTCAGATTCCGGAATAAAGGCAAGCACCTGGGGCTTTGGAAAATGAATTCCATCTGAATATCTGTCACATAGTGTCTGGATGGATTTTTTGATTTTAGGGATATTATTATTCTGAGATATTACATAAGAAATAAATACTTCCCACAAATCCTGTCTAAGAATTCTCATTCCAAAGGAATCCTTTAAGGCATCCTTTAAAAATTTATCGTTACTTTTTCTTATTAAATCGTTGTATTTAACGTAATCTGTTTCAAAATCAAAATATCTTTGCCAGAAATCCCACTGTTCTTCCTCACATACGAAATCCCAGCAATCCGTATCAGTATTTAAATAGAAATATACATCATTATCACCTGAACATGCACTGTAGGTATCAGGGGTTCCATTAGCCCCCTTAGTTTCCCTTTTCATTCTGAATACCTGTCCAGAATTCATAATCACTTCAGGGTTAAATTGTTCTGCCGTAAGCTTTTTTTTAAAAACCATTCTAGTCCTCTATTTCAAAAATCATATTTTCTCTGTCGATGTCTACAATTCTATCATTTAAATTGATAGTGTCAGGTCTTGTTTTAAATCGTGAAATCCACTGATATTCTCCCCACATATTCATTGGGAAAATAGTATCACTATCAATATGCTTGATAAAATAGTCCATGCCTAAGAAATAGCCATCCTCTCCCATTCTGCCATCCATTGGGACAAAGGCTATATCGTATTTGCGATTTAATATTGGTTTTAAGTATCTTCTATACTCTCTGCCATACTGTTCACCGTATAATTCTCCACGGCCTTCAGCGTTCCACCAATTAAGTGTTCCCGCAAAATATATATTAATATCCTTTACTGTCAAGCTAAAGGCCACTCCCACGTCGTTAGACCTAAGAGTCTCTAATTTCATATCATCAATATCGTATTTGCGAAGGGCCTTAACTGACTGAAGCATGGATTTGTCTACCTTTCCCCTTTTTACTTTGACATCCTTAGATAAAATGTATTTCTTAACATTAGGAATATCAAAAATCTTCTCAGTAAAATGATCCTTTCTCCCGTTGCTGGCAAATACATAAATAGGTTTGTTTATATCAAAATCAGGAAGGCATCCCCTGTAATCTATACTCCCTTCCAAATCACCTTTATCAAAATAATCAAATAGCAAATATCTATCACTAAGTTCCACTACAAAAGAACTGTGCATTAAATAATATACCTTAACCATATTATCCTCCTTAAGGTATTTTAGCACACTTAAAAAGGGACATCCACAAATGTGAATGTCCCAATGTTTTAAATATAATTATTTAGCTGCACGAGCCATAGCCTCGTCGAAGTCCTTTGTTCCTTTGAATACGCAGTTAGAATATGGGTTTCCACCGATTCTGATTGCGTTTCTGATGATAACAGAGATGCAAAGAACGTTAACTGCAAGTGCCATCATAGCTACGAATCCCTGCATTGAAGAATCAGCTGTGATACCCATTGCTGCGATAGCTTCATTAGCTGCTGCTGTCTTACCCTGACCTGCATTGTAAAGAGCGATAGCCTTCTCATAAAGATCCATTGTTGTAACACCAGCTTCTGTTGCACCACCGTATACACGTGGAAGAACAGCTGCGAATGTACCCTTTAACTGGAAGAGAGGTACTACCTGAGCCCACATACACCAAATTGCAAGTGTGTTAGCACGGTTCTGAATCCATGCACCCTTGTTCCAAAGAGCGTTAGCAAATGTAGGAGCAAGAAGAAGTGCAACACCACAGTACCATGTATGTGTAGGAAGGTTAAGATATGTATACTCAAAGTTCCATACATCATAAGCAACGATAAACCAAACTGTCATATCTGGCCAAATCATATCTGCCTGATTCTTGTCGTTTGATGTGTAAAGCTTTACACAACCTGTCATACAGAAGATGTTAATCATACCAGCGAGAGCGTTAACAACGTTCCACCATCCACCGTAGATGAATACACCTTCGTTTGAGCACCACCAAGCACCTGAAAGGTCACCTGTGATTGAGTATGCTGCAAGAGCAGACTCCATATCTGAAACATTAGCAATCATGATGTTTGCTGCTACGATGAACCATGGCCACCAAGCAAACCACTTTTCTTTACCAATGCCCCACTTATACTTAATCATCATAAAGCCGACGCATCCGATATCTGCTGCGTAGAGCTTGAAGTAGTGGAACCAACCATCCATATATGCAACAGTTGGATTTGCAGCACCGCCGAATAAACCAACGTGTGCTAAGATGAAATAAACTGTAAGGATACATGGGATGATAACAAAGATAATCATTCCACCGACCTTTGTACGACGGCCGAGTTCATTCATAACAATCAATCCAGCAAATACAAGGAACCATCCAAGGATCTGCCAAAGATTAGTGATTTGGAAAAACATATCCAATCCTCCTTAATAATTATATACTTTAAAATTAGAGAAACTACTCTCTCTATCCTCAGTTTTTATTATACCCATATGTGAATAAAATAACAATATGTCACTTTATAAAAAGTTAATACATTTTTTAGATTTTGTATTATATATAAATGTTTATAATCCCCTAATCTTAAGCATTTGTGGAATACATTCGAAGGTAATACTATTTAAGAAACCAACATGCTCTCCATCTGCATGTACACACATTTTATCCTTCATATCTATTTGAATCTTATCAAAATCAACTAGATCAAAGCCTTCCTTTCCCATGTGTTTTCCTGCAACTAAATAGGGAAGTAATGTAAAACAACGAAATCTGCTTATATCATGTGCGATAAAGGCTGTAAGGTGTCCTGAATCAGGCTCGGCATCTGGCGCCATCGGTATTCCACCCCCTTCTGCCTTGCAATTCATTGCTGCAGCAAAAATTGTGCTATTAATATCTCTCACTGTAGTTTTTCCATCATAATGAATTGTCACCTTTGCATCAGAAAAAGGCATCGTAAAAATGTCACCAACTGTAAGAAGTCCATAGGTAGCAGAGCCTGCTCCAAATTTATTTAGAAACTTTTTAAGCTTACTATCGAGTGCCTGTAAGCAAACATATGCATCCACACCTATTCCTGCGCTTACGCCAAACAACCTAGTGGATTCTTTTTCTTCATTATCTATATATGAAATCTTTCCAATATCAAACCTCTTATATTCTTCGGTATGAATAGCCCTATCAAGAATTTCAAGGGCGTCACCTTCAAGTCCAATGCCTTTTACAAAATCATTAGCTGAGCCTGATGGAAGTGGTGTATAGATAGTTTTTTCAAAATCTTCTATTCCATTTAATGCCTCGTTTAATGTACCGTCGCCTCCCATTACAAACAAAGCAACTAATTCCTCTTTTGACGTTGCAGCTTTGGCAAATTTAGTTGCATCATAAGGGCCTGAAGTAAAATGAACTTCATAATTAACCTTATTAACCGACAAATACTCCTCTACTCTATTCCATAATTCCTCTGCTTTTCCAGTTCGACTGGCCTTATTTACAATAAATACGTTTTTCATATTATTCCCTTTCAATTTCTATTGTTAATTGTGGTTAATTTAAATACTAAAGTCAATGGATTTCTTGCACTAATAAAAATTGAATGATAGCATATCAGTTAGAAATAAAAAAAGAGGAATGAAATATGAATAGTAATGACTTTAAAGAAAAATTTTTGCATAAGATGGATCACAACGGACATCGAGCTTTGTCTGTTGTAGGCTGGACAATCGCAGCTATTTGCATCGGTATAGCAGTTGGATTATTTGCAACAGGCTTTGGTCTATCAATGAGATATGTCATCAGCTTTAGAGAAGCTCACAAATGGCTTATATTTTTGCTTCCTGTTGGTGCAGTTTTTATCACATTCATGTACAAACAGATTTTAAGAGAAAAGGATAGTGGAACAAACACTGTTATCGCTGCAATTCAATCAGACGAACATCTTCCTTTTAGATTAGCACCACTGATTTTTATTGCTACTCTCGTTACACATTTGGTTGGCGGTTCTGCTGGTCGTGAGGGTGCTGCCCTTCAAATGGGTGGAGCCATAGGAAATGGAATTGGTCGTGCTCTTAAGCTTAATTCAACAAATAAAAAGACAATGATAATGTGTGGAATGAGTGCCGCCTTTTCTGCTTTATTTGGAACTCCAATGGCTGCGGCTATTTTTTCAATGGAGGTTGTATCCGTTGGAATTATGCATTACGCTGCTTTAGTTCCATGTGTTATTTCTTCACTTGTAGCTAGATATGTGGCTAATTACTTTGGACTTAGCGCTGAGATTTATCCTATAGATGTAATTCCTAAGTTCACAATCAAAACCTCAATAATGATTTGTATCTTTGCAATACTTTGTGGCATGGCTTCAATGCTATTTTGTACCATGCTCCACAAATACGAAAGCTTCCTAAGTGAAAAGGTTTCAAATCCTTATATCAAAGCTATCATTGGCGGTACTTCAGTTTTAGCTCTTACCCTATTAATAGGTAACCAAACTTACAACAGTACAGGTTCTGCCATCATCATGTCCTGCTTTACAGGAGCAAGCATTAGCTTAGGTGCCTTCCTTTTAAAGATGATTTTTACAGCCCTCACATTATCCTGCGGATACAAAGGCGGTGAAATCGTTCCTACATTATTTATTGGCGCAACTCTTGGTGCTGCGGTTGGACAGCTGATTGGATTTTCGCCAGCACTACTTGCTGCAGTTGGAATGGGTGCACTCTTCTGTGGCGTCACTAACTGTCCTATCTCAAGCTTATTAATATGCTTTGAGCTTTTCGGATATGAGCCAATGCCTTACTTCCTACTTGCTGTCGCATTCAGCTACTGGGTATCAGGCTACACCGGATTGTACCGTGCACAAAAAATCGTCTACAGCAAATATCGAAGCAACTATATCGACAAAAAAGTGGACTAGTTACCTAGTCCACTTTTTCTATGAAGTATAAACGTGCGCCAAAATCTGGGAAGTAGCGTACCTGTTCATTGTAGCCTGTGCCAACATAGCTTTGTGCAAGCTTGATACCGCCTTCGTTAAGTGTATCTCCATAAGCTACAGTATCTTCTACCTCACCAGGCATCTTTACAAATTTGGCAATTACATTGTGTAGCATTCCATCCTGCTTAATGTGAATTGGTGCTACTGTGTTAACCAAATCTCCAAAGCCCTTAAGGTTATATTCTAACTTTCTACCATAGAAGTGATACTTTGTATCAGCATCAAGGCCAGCCGCACCTATTCTAAGATACTGCTCACCTGGCTTGATTTCTCTTTGCATTACCATTGATACAGATGTGTTCTTGTCCTTATCTACAATGCTCCACTGATAGATATTGTCAGCTCTTAATCTGTAGAAGTCACCAAACTGAAGTGTCTTTCTATACTGCTTGTACAATTCAATCTGCGCCTTTACAGCTGAAATATCTTCTGCACTGGCATCATTAAGATTAAGCTCGTAACCAAGTACGCCAAATGCAGCAACAGCAAAGCGTGACTCAAGTGGTGTAATTCTAAGAGTCTGATGGTTAGGACATGAGCTTACATGGGCTGTGTATGTGCTCTGTGGATATCCATATGAATATCCGTCCTGAATTGCAAGACGGCTAACTGCATCAGTATTATCACTTCCCCAAATCTGTGGGAAATAGCAAAGTGCACCTAGATCAAATCTATTTCCACCAGAAGCACAACCTTCCATAAGAATTTCTGGGAATCTCTCTGCTAAAGTCTTAAGCATTCTGTAGAAGCCTAACACATATCTATGGCTAACTTCCATCTGCTTATCAGCAGGCAAATACTTAGAGAAATAATCAGAGAAGTTGCGATTCATATCCCACTTAATATAAGAAAGACCAGGAGTTGCAAAGACCTCGCTCATTCTATCTATCATGTAATCAACAACCTCTGGATTACATAAATCAAGAAGACGCTGATTACGGCCTTCAGCATGATCCATTCCTGGAATATCGATAGCCCAGTCAGGGTGCTTCTTATAAAGCTCGCTTTCAACGTTAATCATTTCAGGCTCTACCCAAAGACCAAACATAAGACCTAAATCATTAACCTTTTTAGCAAGTCCCTCTAAACCGCCTGGAAGCTTTTTCTTATTGATGATATCCCAATCACCAAGGGCATGCTTATCATCATTTCTGTTGCCAAACCAGCCATCGTCCATAACAAACAACTCAACGCCAGTGCTCTTTGCCACCTTAGCAAGCTTAAGAAGTGAGCCTTCTGTGAAATCAAAGTAGCTAGCCTCCCAGCTATTGATAAGGATAGGACGTTCCTTCTTTTTCCAGGTTCCTCTTGTAATATGTTCTCTAACAAAATCGTGCATATTAAGGCTCATCTGTCTGAAACCAGCCTTTGAATATGTCATTACTGCTTCTGGAGCCTCAAATTCCTCTCCTGCTTCAAGTGTCCACTCAAAGCTTTCAGGGTTAATACCGTATGCAACTCTTGTCTTGCCCCAAGGAGATACCTCAGTGGCAGAATAATGATTGCCCGAATAAACCAAGTTGAAACCATACACATCGCCAGAGGTTTCTGTAGAATCAGCATCCGAAAGAATAAATAATGGGTTGCAACGGTTTGAGCTGGTACCTGTAAATGAAGAATTAACATACTTTCCAGCTGGAAGCACCATATCAGTTTTGTTCATCTCTCTAGTCCAGCTGCCGTGGAAGGATGTGATTTTATAGCCACAGTGCTCAAAATCTACAAGCATAGAAAGCATACGTGTAAGCTTTACAGAAGAATCTGTAGTATTTTTAAACTTAGCACTACGTGTGATAACATCACAATCCTCGAATATAGAATATGAAAGCTCTAATGTATATCCATGATTTTTATCCTTTAATGTAACAATAAGAGTCTCTGCATTACCGTTTTCATCATAAGAGCTAGGAAGTGTTTTAAACTCAGGTTTTTCCTTAAGTACTTCAAAGCCCTCATATATGAAATCAAGTGTGCTGCTTCCATCAGGACAAACAGCAGTAATCATTGGCTCTCTATAATCTCCCTTTCCAAGGGTAGATACTTCAAGACAAACATCCTCTAAAGTAAGTTCTGGATGCTCGTTATTGTAGGTAACAGTATTTCCTGGAGCAAATGCACGCTTTTCAATAAGCACAGATGGCTCATCCGTATGGATGAGCCTTCCGTAATACATATGTTCCAGCTGACCTGTCTCCATTACGCGAAATGCGTAAGTTGTGTTCTTAGTATTAAGTGTAAATACCTTTCCATCAGCTTTAATCATTTTAAAAATCCTCCCAGTCATGTATTAAATTTACAAGACCAATTACTCAGTTTATTTTCTAGCACTCAATTCATTAGAAATCTCTTCAAGCTTTTCATCTGTAAGAATATATTTTGCTTTGAAGAAGAAGAATGCAATAACAAGAACTATTGTAGGTCCTACTGTCATAATCATTCTAAGTCCAATTACTGAGTTTGCATCGATAGATTCGACTAATCCACTATTTGCAACCTTTGCCTGAAGTCCAGCAAAATCAAGGATTGCTGCACTATCCTTCTGAATGTTGAATATAGCAAGGCAAACAGAAGCTACTAAAGCTGCAATACCTGAAGCAAGCTTAACTACAAATGTCTGCATTGAGAAAATTACTGATTCGTCTCTACGATAATTCTTAAGCTCACCATAATCTACAGTGTTTGCCAAAAATACAGTAACAACAACATTTAAAATGCCTGCACCAGACATAATTAAAAATCCTGGCATAAAGAAAACAAATACATTTGTCACACCTGAAAGTGCCATTGCAAGAAGTACAATATATCCAATAATTTCAGCAAGTACACAGATATAGAAAATACGAAGTGTAGTAAATGCTTTTCTGAGCAATGGGAAAAGAATCATCATTGCTAAAATCTGCATACCACCTGCAAATGTATTGAACAATGTGTAATTACCCTGCCAATTGCTTCCAGCTAAATCATATTTGAAAAAGTAAATCAAAAGGTTTGATGTAATATAAAGTGCAGTATTAACAAGAACAATTGTAATAACGATTGTCATTGCCTGATCATTCTGGATAAGCGCCTTAAACATCTGACCAATTGATGCAGTCTGCATATCTACAGTAGACTTTTCTTTAATACATGCACATGTGATACCAATGAAAAGAATGAATAAAGCACCAATAATAAGTGAGAAGTACTTGAAACCAAGTCTTTCAACTTCCATTGTGGATGTCATATCGATAGTAATGTTGTTAAGATCAACTTCGCTATTTTCGTATTCTTCATAAGCTGCGCTTGGCACATAAAGTGCTACAGCTACTTCACCAGAATCTACGCTATCCATTGCAACATTGATATCGCAATCGTCACCCTCTGCAAATGTTTTATCACCATAAGTAAAGCTATAATTTGTGTTATTTCCATTAAGAGATACTACGCCGTTATATCCTTTTTCTTCGTCAACAACACCATCAAATACTTTCTGAATACCTGTTACATTAAGAACTACATTATCGCAGGTAATTGTATCTGTGTTAGTTGTTGGATTGCCATCTGCATCACGCTCTACAAGATATACATTAAACTGAGTGTTGCTAGAATCAAATGTCTTTAAAATATTTTCTGAGCTGTTAGCTGCTGCCTTAGAACCAAGAGCTGCTACAACCATAACTGTAACAATAGTTACAAGAGCTGAACCTACACCAGCGCATGAACGTGCAAGAGCTGATAAGCCTTCACGCTCTTTTCCGCTTTCAGTGAAAGCAGGAACCATTGACCAGTAAGGGATATCCATCATTGTGTATGTAACACCCCACATGATATAAGTAACAGCAGCATAAGCGATGAGTCCCTTAGGTGATGCTGTTGGTGGTGCTGAAAACATAAGTACCAGCAACACTGTATTTGTAATAGTACCAATTAAAAGCCAAGGTCTAAACTTACCCCATCTAGTCTTTGTCTTAGCAACAATTACACCCATGATAGGATCATTGAATGCATCAAAGACACGTGCAATTAAAAGGATGATTCCCATCGCAATTGCGTTAACTCCCATGATGTCCTGGAAATAATATAATACGTATGAAGCTGATAGCATATATACCATATCCTTACCAACAGCTCCAATACCATAGGCAAATTTTTCAACTCCCGATAAACTTCTTTTTTCTGCCATTGTTCTCTCCTCCTAGCTAGTTCTTACTCTTCATCCCCATAGCAAGCTCTACAACCTTATATGCCCCATCATAAAGACCAATTGATTTATTTATCTTAATGCTCTCACACATTTCTGTAAGAAGCTTGTCATCCTTCATGAATATATCAATCATCTGAAGTGTATGAGGAATATCTCTACACTCAAGTGTTCCGTCACCCATTTCCGCTGAATGGATAGCGCCCCACATTTCATGCTTACCTACGCGCTTAATAAACAGCTTTGGAACTGGGTAAAAAGCAAGCTCTGATGGCTTTGTAACAAGTACATCGCAGCTACGCATAAGTAAGTTTGTACAATAAACTGCTTCAAAAATATTTTCATGATAGAAACCGTGAATACCGGTAACATCGCCTGTAAGTGCATCCTCAGCAAACTTTGTTGTCTTTTCATATTCGTTGAAGTGCTCTGTAGCAACCGATTTCATCTCAGGGATTTCATTAATAAGATCATCCCAAACATTCTTGTAATCACCAACATTTACATATAATGTAGCCTTATTAGCCTTAATCTCTGGTAATAAATATTTGATGATTGCAGCAAAGATTTCCTTCTGAGCTCCTGCTCCACCAATTGTGAGAAGGAATCTCATTGGTTTGCCATTCTTCTTTCTATCAATACGAGCCTGGCAATCAGCCTCGATGTTAGAAACAAGCTCATGGTCGATGTAGTGACCTGTGTAAACCAATTCATCATTTGGCATTGGATTACAAACTGCGTCACCAGCCATGCCATTGCAGATACGGTATCCCATATAAGCATTCTTACACTGAATAGCATGAACAGCACCCTCTGCAAAATGAAGTGCCATTGGCCAGTTATCTGGAATAGCATTGACAACGTACTTCATTCCAGCGTGAACTGCAGCCTGTGCTGGCCATGCGTGTGTTCCGATTACAGGAATATCCTTTGGAACATTCTTATAAACAGTAGCCATAAGCTCTGCATTCTTCTGATCTGAAGAATTGTAAGAAAGCTTTCTAAACCATTCGTAGTTGGCTGGCTCCCAGATAAACTTGTTGAAAAGCTTGTTCTTAGAAAGGCGTGAGCCCAAAGAATATAAATCATTCTGAGCGCTGATAACCTTAGTACATGTAGTCTGTGGATAGCCATTTAAATCCATCCAATATGGTGTATAGCCCATAGCCTTGGCAGCTGAAGCCATAGCCATGGATATACGATAATGGCCAAATCCCATTCGGATATTTCCTACAATAACACCCTTTTCAGTATCGAATTTTTCTGGTGACTGACCATCCTTTAAAAGCACATCATATACGCCAAGTGAATCACCAATGTGTTCATTCTTCGAAATTACGATATTGTAATCTACGTTAGAATCATCACCATACTTTTTGATGTTTTTCTTTTTGGTATTGCATGCTTTTTTGTAATCTTTGTCTGAAATTACATTACCAAAAATTACTTTACTCTTATCTTTCATTAATTATACCCTCCTCTGTATTATCTAAAAGCATTCTGCTGATAAGCTAATTTCTACTGTTTCAAGTCCATCGCATTTGATTGTAAGCTTACCATCGCCATCTTCACCAATGGATTTGATGTATACACCAGTTGCTCCACCAACAGGTGTAACAACACTTGGTCCAATTATTTCAAATGGTCCATCCACTTCAAAGCTAACAGGCTGATTAAAGAAATACAGCTGATTACCATTTTGATCTGCGATTTTAATTCGTATATGAGATACATCATATGTGTGTACCTCAGTAAGAAGTGTGTGGCTAGCCTTTGTTTCAATATGAGCCTTTGTAACAGCTGCCTTTGTAACAGTTTTTACCACTTTACCATCTTTTATAGCTTCGAATTTGTACTCCCGGGATTCTCCACCCCAGTCTCCAATGAACTTATTGTAGATTGGTACTGCCTTGCTAGGGCTAACGTGATGGAAAACAACTAATCTAAATGCAATCCAAGCAAGCTTTGGTGTCACCTTAAAGCCGCCTAATGTAACCTGATTTAATGCCTGCTTAATAAGCTTTGCCTGACCCTTTGTAAATTCTCCGTCATTTTCTACTGCATCGCCAACAAAATCATCTATAAGAATTGGACCATGCTTCATATTCTCGTATGTAGAATCTGAAGGGAAGTATTCCTTAACAAGTACATTGTTTTTGTACATCTTTACTGAATCTGCATTTGTAATGATATATGACTTTCCTCTGTTGCAGGCAGGATGCTCTCCGATGTCAAAACTTGTTGTAATATCAAGCACTATATCGTTATCGGAATAAGCCGAATAAATAGATGCTGCAAGCTTTGGATTTCTAAACATATCCATAACACCGTGATAACAGATTCTATCTCCAGAACCAAAATCCTTGTGTGTGTTGTAATCAAACATACACCAGCCAAATGAACCTGCTATATCAGATTCTCCAGCAATTGCATTAAGTACATTTGCATGTCTTATTGCATGCTCCTGTCTATGTTCCTCAGGATCATAAGCCTTTGTAGGGAACATATGGCCATTGTACTCACTAACAAGATAAGGCTTTTCTTCATTAGATGTAATATCACTCTTCTTTGAGCAGCCCTTGTTATCTCCTGAATGAACGAAATCATTGTATGTATAAACATCCTCAAGCAATGAGCTCTTAGCGTGTGCTCTAACACCACCTGTAGGACGTGTTGGGTCATACTTATGTGCCACCTCGTTGGTTCTTAAATAGAATTCATCATTATCCTGTGATTCGTTTATACGAACACCCCAAAGAATAATAGAAGGATGATTTCTGTATTGAAGTACCATGTCCTTAGTGTTGTTTACTGCAATATCCTGCCATTCTTTTCCACCGATGTGCTGCCATCCTGGTATTTCTGTAAATACTAAAAGACCAAGCTTATCACATTCATCAATAAAGTACTGAGACTGTGGATAGTGAGATGTACGAACTGCATTAAGTGCTAGCTCCTCCTTAAGAATCTTTGCATCGAATCTCTGCATTGATTCCGGCATTGCATATCCTACATAAGGATAAGACTGATGTCTGTTAAGACCTCTAAGCTTAAGCTTTCTACCGTTTAAGTAGTAGCCATTCTTTCTAAATTCAGAGCTTCTAAAGCCAACACTTGCTACATGCTCATCTACCACTTCATCATCGATAACTAACTGTGTTTTAACGGTATATAGATAAGGACTTTCTACATCCCATAACTTAACCGTTGTAGGAGCTGTTGTAAGGTTAAGAAGATATCCATCACCACATGCTTCTAATCCACCTACTGGCTGAGAGATTAATAAATCATCTTCTAAATATTGCTTGATAAATACATGCTCACCTACAGCAAGTTCATAAATGTTCTTTGTGAGATAGCATTCTGTTTTAAGTATTCCCTGTACCTTCATCATCTGAATCTGCTTTGGAGTGCGCTTGCTTGTAGAAATACGCTCCAATAATGAAGGCTGAAGGAAAATATCTGTAAAATGAGTTGGTTCAGAAATTTCGAAATATACATCTCTATAGATACCACCATAAGTCATATAATCAATTACATAACCAAATGGAGGCTGATTGAGTGTTTCTCTAGAATCAACCTTAACAGTAATAAGGTTTTCTTCACCATATTTAAGATATTCTGAAACATCAACATAAATAGCGGTATATCCGCAATCATGATGCTTAAGATGCTTACCATTGATATAGATATCACAGCTGTGACCAACTGCTTCAAATACAAGTCTGACTACCTTTCCATCCCACTGTACTGGTGCAAAAATGCTCTTTTGATAAGCGCTCACCATTTGGTAAACGTTTTCGTCAAAATATGAAAGAGGTGTCTCTTTAACTGTGTGAGGAATGTTTATAAGCGTGCTCTTAGCCATTGGCTCATTAATCATTTCCTCTTCAAATTTTTCATTAAATCTCCACTTACGATCTAAATATATTTTCTGTGCCATTTATTCTTCCTTTTTCATAATACCATCTACCATAACATCAACAACTTCAGCTAGTGCTGTAGGATAATCAGTACCGCTGGATTTTAAATAATCACCCATTAGTAATCTATCTACGCATGCTTCATACATGAGTTTAAAGATATTTAAATCAATATCTCTAATTGCTCCCTCTGCTATGCCCTGACGCAAAAGCTCCATTGTTTTTTCCCAGCCGCTATCTAGTCTGTCATTCATCTTCTGATAAGCCATCGGGTACTTGGTAGCAAGCTGATGCATCGCTGAATAATCAAATCCATAATGGGATTCAGGCAAAACAGCAAGAATTCCTCTTATTCGCTCAACAATGCCAAGGCTTTCATCCTTATAGACCTTGTCTTCTGCAGCCTTTATCAAATCAAATGCGTAATCCATCATGTCACACATCAATTCATTTTTATCACTAAAAATGGTATAGATTGTTTTCTTGCTCATTTTCATCTCTGTGGCAAGATCATCCATTGTAAATTTCGGCCCCTTCTCCTTGAAAACTTTAAGAGCCCCTTCTAAAATACGTTCATTCATAATTTTGCTCCCAAAAACTAGAATTTGTTCATTGCGTTTCCTTCCCCTTAATTGTAACAAAATGAGGAAACTAACTCAATAAAAACCCGTTTATACATTTTTCACAATTTCTACGCATTATTTTTGTTGACAAAGTACATATCAAGGTTTAATATATGCACGTAAACAAGAGATGAAGAGATTTTAGGAGGAAAAAAGAATGTTCGAAGAAGTATCATTCACAATGTACAGTGTATATTCAGATTATGAAAAGTATTGCAAGAGAATGCAGAAGGAAGGCAAGGAGCCTGTTTCATTTTTCAAGTATGCATTCGGTCAGTTATAATTTTTAGAACTAAAAAAACAGGGACTTGCAAAACGCGAGTCCCTTTCTTATTTATTATTTAATTATCTTCTGCATTTAATGCAGCATCAATGATAGACATAAGCTCCATCGCACTTCTGAAATTAAGTTTCTCATCGCGGTCAGCCCATGTAACCTGTCCCTGCCATGTATCGTTTTCACATTTATTAACATGAACTACAAATGTGCCCTCTTTTTTTTCTGTCATAGTTGCACCTCCCTGCTCGTTCTTATAATATCATACATTCCATTACATAAAGCATTATATTTTTTGATTTGTTTATAAAAACTTTTGTAAATAAAAAAAGCTTAGACTAAATTAGCTTGCCTGGTGCCTTACAAACCTTTAATATTTACATATATTAATCAATTGGAGGCTCTTATGAAAAAATTCATTTCATGGAATGTAAACGGTCTTCGCGCCGTTGTAGGCAAAGGATTCTTTGAATACTTTGATTCTGTAGACGCAGATATCTTCTGCTTACAGGAAATAAAGTTATCTGAAGGTCAGTTTGATACTACAAAAGAAGGCTATCACGTATACTTTAACTATGCTGAGAAAAAGGGCTATTCAGGTACTGCTATCTTCACAAAGGAAGAACCTATTAGCGTAAGCTATGGTATCGGCATTGAAGAGCATGACCACGAAGGACGTGTCATCACTCTTGAATTTGAAGATTACTACTTTATTACCTGCTACACTCCTAACTCTCAAACCGAGCTTAAACGCCTTGACTATCGTATGACCTGGGAGGATGATTTTAGAAACTATCTTTGCAAGCTTAACGAGAAAAAGGGAGTTATTCTTTGTGGCGATTTAAATGTAGCTCATGAAGAAATAGATATTAAAAATCCAAAGACTAACCGAAGAAACGCCGGCTTCACAGATGAAGAACGCGAAAAAATGACTGAGCTTTTAAATGCTGGCTTCATAGACAGCTTTAGATACTTCTATCCTGATATGACTGATATTTATTCTTGGTGGTCATACAGATTTAAGGCCAGAGAGAAAAATGCCGGTTGGCGCATAGACTACTTCATTGTCTCAGAGGATTTAAAAGAAAAAATGGCCGATGCCAAAATACATACTGATGTATTCGGCTCCGACCATTGTCCTATCGAGCTTGATTTAAATTAATTACTACGCAGCGCATCGATTGGGTTTAGGTTTGCGGCCTGGTGGCTTGGAAGGATTCCAAACACAATACCGATAACCATTGAAAATACCACTGCAATAAATGCGGCTGGCCACGAGATGGCTACTGGAGTTCCACTCATTATTGAAATAATTTGTGCAAGTCCAATACCACACACTACGCCAAGAACACCGCCCATCGATGTAAGCACTGCTGCCTCAGTAAGGAACTGTCCCATAATCTTTCCTTTTCTAGCCCCTATGGCCTTCTTCAATCCAATTTCGGCAGTTCGCTCTGTAACAGAAACAAGCATTATATTCATAACACCGATTCCACCAACTAATAGGGAAATAGCTGCAATCCAAATAAGCATTGAATTTGTAGATGAAGACAGTTGCTGTAGCTGCTGCGCCTGCTCTAACAAATCCTTTGATTGATATTTAATAGAATCATCTGCTGGACTAATATATGAATTGACTATATCTGCTGTTTTTTTACCAGCGGCAGTCATATCATCAGTTGATACAGCTCTAACAAGAATGTTTTCTGGCTCATCATATCTGTAGCTTATAGGCCAATCCTTAAGTGGAATATAAAGTGTTCCAGTTTCATCCTGCATATAGGTTTCGTAATCAGCTACTGTATTAATGATAGGTTCAAATGTTGAGCGGGATTCTACAACTCCAATTACAACATATGCGTCACCAGCTATTTCGATTACTTTTCCAAGAGGATCTTCATTCTGTAATAAATCTTCAACTACTGCTGTATCAACAACGCACACCTTCTTAAAAGCATTACATTCATCAGTAGTGAATAATCGTCCCTCTTTAACGGTAAGATTTGCTGTAGAGAAGAAATCTGATTCAACACCCTTTACATATCCACCGTTCATTTGAGTATTTTGATAATAAACTCCATCATATATCTGCCTATTTGCATATTTGCTTGCAGACTGCACTTCAGACAAGGAACGAACCTCTTCTAATACAGTATCACTTATACAAGGAATACCATAAGGTGGTTCACCATATGATAAATCCATTGGCCAATCGTTTTGATAAAGCTGAATATCAACCGTATTAGATCCTGAACCAATAAGATTCTCCTTTATTTGCTGATTTGTTCCTTCTATAGTTGAAACGATAGCGATAATGGCAGCAATACCAATAATAATTCCAAGCATAGTCAAAAATGACCTAAGCTTATGTGTCCATATGCCTCGAAAGGCTAATCTTAAATTTTCAAACATTAACCTAAGCCTCCATCACCATAATCTAAACCATCAGCCTTTTCACAAGGAATACCTTCTATAGCTCCATTGCCATAAGGGAAAGCCAGAAAATCTTTTTTGGTAACTCCTTTTTTGATTTCAGTCATATTTCCCCATAAGCTTTTACCAACCTTAACATATTCCTTCTTAAGAGTCTTAGATTTTCCCATTTTCATAACGTAACTTCCCGATGCATCCTTTCGGATATAGTAAGATGGAATGTAGAAGCCACCATCTTCTCCACCGGCAGGAGTAATAGTAATATCAACAGCTGAACCAATTTCTATACCACTGCTTCTATCAAAGCTTGCTTTGAATTCATAACTGCTACTGTTATTATTTCCACTACCGCTATAAAAATTATTTTCTTTACTTGGTGTATCACTAATTTCAGTAATGATAGCATCTGCAGTGGCACCGTTATCCCAGCAATTGATAGATACTGAATCCCCTACTTTTACGCTATCCAAATAAAACTCTCCAATAGATCCTGATATGAAATATTCATCAGTAGCAGAAACTATGATGAAAGCCTGATTTGTATTGTAGTTATCAACGTTTTGAACCTTTGAAACAGTTCCTGATACCTTTGCTATAATTTCGCCATTATCGGTTGTGTTTTTCATAACCTCCATCTCATTTTGGAGTTTACGTAAAGCTAAATCCTGCTTTTTAACATTAGTCTGAGATGTTTCAATGGCTTCCTTAAGCTGAGCGGCATTCAATCCTTCTGGGACCTTTTTCTCTCTTTCAATTGTGCCGTCCATATAATAAACTTTTTCACCAACTGGCTTATGTGTTTCGGAATCATATATTTCTGTAGTTCTTAGATATTCCTGTTCACTAGTTTCTGTCTTAATCTCGAAATCATCAGATTCTTTAATATTAACTCCTGCTAAGTCACCTCTAAGACTATCAACTGATATCTTTTCACGTATTGGATTGCCATCTGCATCCTCTTCTTCCGTTCCATCTTCTTTCAACTTGTTTTTGTAGATGTAGTAGATGGTGCTACCTGGATTACCATCTGAATCAAATGTCTCGCTGGCTACAACATCACCTCTTTTATAGGAACCATCATAACCATCATGTGCAATATCATTCTTAGCAATATAATCTTTAGCAGATATATAAGAAAACCTGCTATAATAATCCATTGTATATGTATTAGTAGGCACAGCCTTAGTTTTAAGGAGACGATCAAGCTTTGTCTGTTCTACTTGGAGCTCGTGGGTAGCTTTTAGTATCTGAAGCTCCTTTCCCTTCAAATCCTGTGACTCTCTTTTGACAACCATCAAAACATCGCCTTCGTTTACATGGTCGCCTTCTTTAACATTAACAGACTGGATTTCTGTTCCTTTTGCGATAAAAGCAGACTGAGATTTTTCAGAAGTAACTGTTCCATAGCTTTGAATATTGTCTCCCCAATATTCATCCATGCCCTCATTCTGCATTGAAATAACCTTAGCAGTCTTTTTGCTTTGTCTGTAATTAAATACTCCAAACAATGTACCAACAACAAGTCCAACAACTACAACAAATATAATTAAAGGCTTAAACTTCTTCATGTTCGCCCTCCTCTAACCCAGAATAGAGCCTGCCATCAACTATGCGATATGTTTTTTTCGCATGGCTTGCAATATTAGAATCATGGGTAATCATAATAATTGTTGTGCCCTCGTCATTAAGCTTTTGGAACAAATCCATAATTGCTGCACCCGATTTCTGGTCCAAGGCACCTGTAGGCTCATCTGCAAGAAGAACCTTAGGATTATTAACAATAGCTCTTGCTATGGCAACACGCTGCTTTTGACCACCTGATAGCTGGTCAGGTCTAAATTTAACTCTGTCTGCAAGTCCAACTCTGCTTAAAGCTTCGATAGCACGTCTTTCTCGCTCCTTCTTTTTTACACCAGCATAGCTTAATGGAAGGGCCACATTTTCAATGGCATTTTCCTCGTTCATTAGATAAAAGGATTGGAATACAAAGCCGATAGAATTTAATCTTAAATCCGACATTTGTCTGTCCTTTAATTTAAGAACATCCATATCCTCAAAAAAATATTCACCGCTGGTTGGTTTATCCAGGCAGCCAATAACATTCATAAGTGTACTTTTACCAGAACCTGATGGTCCCATTATGGCTACATATTCACCTTCGTCGACAGTAAGAGAAACATCATTAAGTGCTGGTACAGAAGTTTCGGAGCCTGATTGTCCATATACTTTAAAAATATTGTTTAACTTTACTATCATAACTATTCACCCTCAACACCGGAAACTGTCTTCATTCCCTCTTTCATATCTTCCATTGGGTATGCAAGCTTAGTTTTCTTATCTATCCCCTTAACCTCATATACCATCTGCTCTTCATAATAATCACCAAGCTCAACAGATTGTTTTGCAAGCTTTCCCTTGTTATCAACCCAAACAAAAGGATTACCATCCTCATCATAAGCTAAATAGTAATCATACAGATAAGTACCGTTAGAAAAATCCATTTCAGGAGCATCAGTCTGACCAATTTCGATGTATAAATGCTGGCCCATCATCAACCCTTCACTATTATCAAGTGTTATATAGAAAGGATATTTTGTTGATGTGCTATCGCTAGAATCTTCACCGCCATAAGAGTTTTCATTATTTTCCTGTTTAGACTCTGTATCAATCTTTGTAATTGTTCCTGACCAAGTCTTTGATTCATCAACACGAGAACGTAATGTAACAGGCTCATCCACGTTTATAGCCCATACATTCTGCTCATTAATCTGTCCCTTAACACGCATTTCCTTAGATGCAAGGATTGTAATAAAGGTGCCATCTGAAGTGTATGGATTAGTATCATCAGCGATTTTGGTGATGGTACCTGATACAGTAGATTTCACTGTAGAATTGTTTATCTTCTTTTTGTTTTCCTCAATTTTAGCATTAGTCTGCTCAATTGAATTCTTAGTAATTGCAATATCAGTGTTTAATCCATTTATCTGATTTTGAAGGTCTTCTCTTTCATCCTTATCTTTGTCAGTTTGACCTTTTATCTTAGCTATATCAGCCTGGAGCTTTTCTATTTGTCTATTGCTGTTTTCAATATTTAAGTTGTAGCCTTCAATATCGAAACCATATTGAACAATTTCTGCCTCAAGTGAATCTGTTTTGTAAGAAAAAAGTGGTGTACCCTCAGATACAGTATCTCCTTCAGAAACAAATATTTGATCTAATTCTCTTTCTGAGCTTTTTGTAATACTAGTAGACTCCTGTCCTTCAACAATACCCATAAAAACATCAGGAGTATAGCTACTTTGTTCGCCCATTATTTCTGATAAAGGTGTAACGTAGATTTGAGATGAATCATCTGATTTTCCAGAAACATTAGATAGAATTCCAGATTTAAAAGTAAAAACTGCAGACGCAGCAATAATAGCAATCAAGACGATTGCCACAATCTTTTTTTTCATACTTAAACTCTCCCTTTCAATAGTTAAAAAACTGTTCTAGTCTTAATAATACAGTTATAACATTAAAAAAGAGGCAATGCAATACAAGGCCTCGTTTTTTACTCAATACTTACAGGATTTTTTAACCTATTTATCTACATAACAAAGTTTCCTTTGTAGAAATACATTTATCGGCAATACAAACAATCCATGCTTCTCTGCATTTAGGAATTTTTGTTATGTTTAATGGCCACATATGGCTTTCAATAACCCCCTGTGTCTTTTCCGAAATACTAAAATGATTAGTAGCATTGATACGAGCTGTTTTTGAATGAGAAAACCCATGTAGGCCATGTCCATCATCTGTAACATGCCAATCATACAGATAATAATCGTGTAAAAACGCCCCTACGGAAAGTACTTTTTCATCGCCGCCTATGTGAAATCGTTCGTTAATCCAAAAACTAAGTCTTGTAACGCTTTCCACATGATCATATGTTGAAATCTTACCATGCTGAATATAGCTTTTCATTCTCTGCACTCTTTCATCAGCCTTAAAGGGTGCTAGAATTGATTTAAGCTTTCTCTCTTCATCTGGTCTAAGTCTCATAAAAACCTCCGACTAATACCACAATTCAATAGACGCATAATATCAAAAAATTATGTATTAGTTGTGAAATAATAATCTAAAAACAAAAAATAACTATCTAAATTTATAGAAGGAATCTGTTCTTCTTCCATCATTGAAGGTACCTTCTATGATTATTTCCCCATCTTGATTTATTTCAGCAATTCCCACCTTACTAGAATGGTTTTGCAAATATGAAATATAAAAGACATAAACATCCTCTGTAAAGAAGTAATCATATCTTTCTTCATCTGTTAGTTCATCTTCTTTTTCAAGACAACAATCACCTAATTCAAGATTAAATCTACCTACATACTCTGAATCAGTTCTTCCAAATGTAACAGTGTAACCATCTTCCTCTGGGAAATCCAACACTATCTGGTTGTAGGCATCATCCAAAGACGAAACAGCAGTCACCTCGTGCTCAGATACCCTTGGCTTTTCTTCCTTGTTATAGTCAGGGATGCTGTTGAACAAAACAAGAATCCATATCTGAAATAACAATATCAAAACAAGTAATACCACTATAACTGTAGTGATACAACCTTTAATATCAATCTTTAGTTTCTTCTTAGGAGCAACTTCAGATTTAATCTTATTTTTCGCATAATCACTGTCACCAATAGTTTCCATGCAATGATTACATATCACATGGTTATCAGCATGCTGGCCACAGATGACGCATTTTTCGTCAGTCTCAAGGCCCGCAGCTATATCAAATATCCTGCTTTTAAATCTCTTGCCAAAAACTGAGCCTAGAATTTCTCGTTCGTTTTCTAGCCTCAGAATACCTTCCACCACTTCCATCCTAGTAAAATCATATTTGGAAGTAAGCTTCACCATATATAAAAACTCTTGTCTTAATTTTTCATCCCCCATGATTGCCCCTACTCTAAACTATCTTCTTTTCGTCTGTCTAATCCCTTAAAGCATAGATAAGCTAAGAGCTTGTTATCTCTTTCAAGAATCTTGCCCGCGTAAAAAACGCCGTTTCTTTCAGTTTCAGCTCTAACGATTCTAGCCTTTACCGCCAAACTAAAATCCGAATTATTAGCTTCGTCAGCAAAATTAACCTCTACCACATCTCCAATTGTTACTCTAAATGAATTTCCAATAAAAGATATACCGCTATCGCTAATATCAAGAACTGAAACAGAGAATCTACGACCATCTTCCATAAGAGCAGAACCAGGCTTTTTGACTATAACGCGCCCGTCCTCTCTTCTTTCACTAGAAGCTGCAATTTTGCCAAATGCCTTAGCATCAATGGCATAATAATCAATCCCCTTAAAGTTCACTAAAGAAACCGACAAATTCTTCCATACAACTCTGCCATTAGTGACAGGATCTATACAGTGCAAGCAAAAGCTTAATCCCTGTGGTGACCCCTGAGTGAAATCAACTACTGTACCATTATAAATGTAAGGCTTTACAAGCGCCCCAGTGCCATTGTTTGTACCTATAACCTCTGTTTTAAATTCAAATGAAGAATCACCTATTAAAATCTCTAAGGTGACAACCTGTCCCGCAACTAACTTATCAATAGTCATAATACTCTCCCGATTACAATATAATTATATTTTACCTAATTAATCGGTCATTTTGAATTATAATTTCGCTTTTTTTGAGAAATATATTAAGAATTCTGTCGAATTGCTGCCTCTACAACATGCTTAACAAGAATGCTTGTTGTAACGCCACCAACTCCTCCTGGAACAGGAGTAATAGCATCAACCATCGATTCAACCTCGTCGAATATAACATCTCCGCATAATTTGTTTTTCTCAGCATTCCAACCGATACCAACATCAATAACAGTCTGGCCTTCTTTTAAATAATCTTTGCCAACACTTTCCATCTGACCTGAAGCAACTACAACAATATCAGCATCCTTTGTAATAGATGTAATATCAATTGTTTTTGTGTGACAAATAGTAACCGTTGCATTAGCATGCATAAGAAGCATAGCAACAGGACGACCAATTACAAGTGAACGGCCGATTACTACAACCTTTTTTCCCTGTAATGGGATATTATAAAACTTAAGAATTTCCATAGCTGCTTCTGCCGTACAAGGAGCAAATCCAAGCTTAGTGTTTGTAAAAACTCCTGCAAGAGATAAATCTGTACAGCCATCAACATCCTTTTTTGCCGCAAGCATATTTCTTGCTTTTAGTTCATCTATGTGCTTAGGAAGTGGTCTAAACATAAGAATTCCATTTATAGTAGCATCTTTATTTAATTTATCTAATTCACTTAAATATTCTTCTTCAGTAACATCCATTGGCAGAGCAATTGCTTTAACTGAAACTCCTACCTGCTCACATCTTTTTTTAGTGCCTCTTTCATAAGACAAATCATCTTCTCTTTCACCAACTCTAAGAATTGCAAGTGTTGGTGTTATTCCATCTTCCTTAAGCTTTTGCACGTCTTTTGTAAGCTTTGCATTTAAGCTTTCAACAACATCTTTTCCCTTAAGTAGTTTTGCCATGTTTCCTCCTAATTATAATCTTGATATAACTGCAGAATATATATTATCTGCCTTAACAAGATATCTATCTAAATATTCATCAACACTATCATCGATAGCTTTTGCGTAATCCCTATCCTTCATAAGATTGGTGTTAACCTTTACATTAACCGCAGCACCCTTCATGGCACCGGCAAGTAATGCTACACCTGTGGCCGCATCGCTAATCATAAGCTTAGAGCCCTTTATAGCAAATTCTTCCTGCAAATCTATAGCTGCTGCCGCAAGCTTTACTATTTCATAAGGAACTTTTGCTGCATCCTTTAAGCACTGCTCCATAATAATATCTCTTGAGCTGTCCTCCTTTGGAATTGCGTAAGCCTTAGATAAAGGTTCAAAAGCGGTAGCATCATCATCTATACTTTTTAAAAGCTTACTTTGAAGTTCATTAGCTTTAATCATCAATTCCTTTATATCATCTTCAACATCAACATACTTTTTCTTTCCAACAGTAAACTCTCCTACCATTGATCCTAAAGCAATACCAATGCTTCCAACCAATGCGCTGGCTCCACCGCCTCCAGGGACTGATGTTTTAGCTGCCAACTGCTTAGTAAATTCTGTAACACTTACATCCAATAAACTCATAACTTTTCTCCTTGTATAAAATAAAAAGACCTTGGAAATCCTCCAAGGTCTCAATCACTTATAAAATCAAAAATTGTCATCTGATTAGAATCTGCGACTAAATTCTCGTAGGTCTCCTGCTCTTCAGCAGTCATTTCCCTTTGGAAAACATATGTCTCTTGTTTTATGACTCCATCTTTATCAAAATACATCTGTCTGTATCTTGTTGTATTATTTTCTAACATTATTCTTTGCCCATCTATATAATAAAATCAATCTTAATTCTATCATAATAGGGGAAAATATCAATTAATTCTTTCTACGTTCATAGACTGATTGTGAATAAAAATTCTTCTTATCAATTAACATATTATCATCAGCTATATTACATAGTTCTTCTGGCATAGAATCAGGGTAATCTCTGATTGCAGCAACACCAATAGCTGCTGAAAATCCGTCGATATATTTTCCCTTCCAAGTGGAAGCCAGATGATTAAATTTATCTATTCTTCGTTTGATTTCGGATTCGGAGGCAATAAGCATAACTACAAATTCGTCTCCACCAATTCTACTGATTACTGCTGTAGGACTGTCATCGAATGCACTATTCAAACAATATGCACATGCTTTTAATAACTCATCTCCTGCATCATGCCCAAAATTATCATTGTAGTATTTCAATCTGTTAACATCTAAATACACAACCGTCGTATCCTTCAGCAGTTCTCTATCATTTAGAAGGGCAAGCTCCTCATAGAAATATCTTCTGTTAGTAAGATGTGTTAATTCGTCTGTATATGCAAATTCCTTTGCTTGAACCAGTTCTTCCTCTTCCTCTACCTTAAGGCCGATTCGTTTATAAATAAGGCCAACCTGAGTAGCAATATATATCATAAGGCCTATGACAAGAAAAATATTATAGTTACTATCTATGTCATTTATATACATAGCAAGGGAAACCAAACAAACTAATAGAAATGCAAGATTTCCAATAGCTATTAATCGTCTTTCAGATTTGCGCTTAGCTTCCTTTAAGCTAGTATATGAATAGTAAGCAGTTATTCCCAATATTACTAGTGCAATAAGGTGACCTATAACAACAAGCTGGCCCCAATCTATTACTCCAAATAAACAAAGAATAAACAATCCCGCTAAAAGAACTGCAATAATGCCATCAACAACATTATCAACAAATGAAACTCTAAAATTAACAGCTCTCACCAGCTCGAAAAATGCAAGTGGCATCATCAAAAAGACGATAATCTCTAAGATTGCAAAACCAGTTCCATTTCCAAAAACAATATACAGCAATCTGGTTTGACATATAAGCCAAACACTAGCTGTAATTGCAAAAATACCAGCATATAATAGAGCTTCAAAAGAAAGCTTTCTCAATATATGAGAACGTTTAGCAATAAAATATGCGGCTATTAACACCTCACAAAAACCATAGAAAAACAGAATAACTGCAACCACTAATTGCAACCATTGCTTTTTCAAAACATAAATACCATAGCCAGAACGAGTACTTATATATGCACCATATACTTCAGAGCCATATAAGGATTTCTGTAGCTTCAAGGTAATATCTATTTTCTTTCCGGAGTATTCCTCTTTCAAAGGCAAATGTATTTCTTTTTTTCCTACATTTGTATATGAATTAAATAGTTTATTATTTACTGAGCGATACACCTGATTGCCATCGATTTCTATCGAGTAGTCATCGTAATAGCATTCAAAAATCAAGAACTGATCGCCATAAACATTTGGCATTGTATTACTGATTACGAACTCAGTATCGTCTTCATATGGAAACTTTATTTCCACATTATCAATAGTCCATCCACTATCATACTCAATAAAATTCTCGTGGTATTTACTATTTTCCTGATTTGAATAGGCAAATCCCAAAAGCTCAATAAAAAGTATAACTATTACATATACTCCTACTAATACCTTTCGTAAAAAACCCTTATCCATAGCTCCTACCCCACAATATTGCTAGTTTTCAGGTAATTCTAATCCAAATTCACTAGGTAAAAATCTAGGACATACATTGTCCGAGGTTACTATAACTGAAGCTGCAAGAGTAGAACCAATCTCGCAGGCCTCTGCCATAGTCTTTCCATAAGTAAGACCAATAGTTACACCTGCAAAGAAGGAATCTCCTGCACCTGTAGTATCCTTAACATCTACCTTTCTTGCAGGTACAAAACCTGTATTACCATCAATATCTGCATAAACTGCACCCTTGCCACCAAGAGTAACAATCATCTTTTTAATCTGAGCGCCCTGTACCTTTTTAGCAAGGATTTCTTCCATTTCCTCTGGAGTCTTCTCTGAATAATCATCCATGAAAAGAATACCAGCCTCCTGCTGATTACATACAAAGCATTCTACATTCTTAAGAAAATCTCTACGTTCTACAGCAATGCTCATGTTTGAAACAGCTGCATAAACCTTTAGATTATACTTTTCCGCATATTTGAACACTCTTTTAATAGTGTCCTTTTCCATATCTATCTCAAGGGCGATACTATCTGCATCCTTAAAGATTTCATCACCCTCTTCATCAAGAATATCATTGATTACTGAAAGGTCAGGTCTCTTTGAAATTGAAGCAACAACATCACCATGATTATCAAAAACTGCAAGCCACTTACCCATTCCGTCTGGTGTACGACGAACAAATCGTGTATCAACCTTATGGTTATTAAGCTTTTCAAGTACTCCTGTGCCAATACCACTATCATCAACAAGGCTAACAAATGTAGGTCTAAGCTCAACATTTGCAATATCCTCAACTACATTTCTACTAACTCCACCGTGTACCTCTTCTACTGTACCAACATTTCTACCAGCTGGAATATAGCTTGATGTAGAATGTCCTTTAATGTCAATAAATACCGCACCTAGTACAACAATTCCCATAATTAATATTTCCTCTTTCCTCAATTTATAATCTATCCGATTATAACACTCGTAGTAATATTAGCAAAGATTTGTGTAAAAAATATAGTAAAATATGATAGAATTTGAGTATTCTAGTGAGGTAACAAGATGATTAAAGTTGATTTGATAACAGGATTTCTAGGAAGTGGCAAAACTACCTTCCTAAAGAAATATGCTAAATATTTTATGGATAAGGGAATGCGAATTGGCATCCTTGAAAATGACTACGGCGCAGTAAATGTAGATATGCTCCTTCTAAACGAGCTTCGAGGTGATAACTGCGAGCTTGAAATGGTTGCAGGCGGCTGTGATGCCGATTGTCATAAAAGACGATTCAAGACAAAGCTTATTGCAATGGCCATGAGCGGCTACAGCAGGGTAATAATCGAGCCTTCGGGAATCTTTGATGTGGATGAATTCTTCGATGTATTACATGAGGAGCCACTTGATAGATTTTACGAAATTGGTAACGTAATTACGATAGTTAACGCAAAGCTTGAGGATGATTTGTCGTCAGACTCTGATTTCTTTTTAGCCTCCCAAATTGCAAACGCTGGAAAGATTGTCCTTAGCCGCACACAGCTTACCGACAATGCTCAAATTGAAAAGACAAAAGCACATTTACAGCGTGCCGCTGAAAAAAGCCAGCTTAAAATTGATATTGATATGCTTTGCTTTACAAAGGATTGGGATTCTTTAACTGAAGAAGATTTTGCCACGCTTACAAACGCAAGCTACGCTACCCGCTCCTATGTGAAAAGAAGAACCACCGATGACAGTGGCTACAAAACTGTATACTTCCTTGAGCTTCCAATGAAAAAGGCTGATATTAAAGCAAAAATTGACACACTTATGTCGGATGACAGCTTTGGAAACATCCATAGAGCCAAAGGCTTCTTTTTGGATGACGAAACCTGGTATCAGTTTAATGCTACAAAAGAAGATTTCGAATTAAATACCATGCCTGTAGGCCAGGAGGTATTTATTGTAATTGGAGAAAATCTCAATCAGGATAAGATAAAAGAATATATGAATGCATAAAAATAGGGCGTATCAATCACGATACGCCCCCTTTTTAGGCTTCCACAATTGTTCCTGCAATGGCAGTTGCCGCCGCAGTAGCAGGACTGGCAAGATATATCTTAACCTTGCTAGTTCCCATACGTCCCAAGAAATTTCTATTATTGGTAGCTACTACTACCTCATCATCGGAAAGGATTCCGCCACCTCTTCCACAGCAAAGACCACATCCTGGTGTTGTTATTATGCAGCCTGCATCAGAAAGTATCTGCAAAGTGCCGTCACTTAAGGCCTGTCTATAAATCTTTCGGCTGGCAGGAGTAACTATCATCTTTACAAAAGGTGCCACATGCTTTCCCTTTAGAATAGCTGCCGCCGCCTGTAAATCTTCTAATCTTCCGTTAGTACATGAACCTAAGAAAACCTGGTCAACCTTTGTTCCCTTAGCATCTGCAACTGGATGAATATTATCAACAAGTGATGGACATGCAAGCACTGGCACAAAATCCTTGGCATCATATTTTAAAACTTTTGAATATACTGCATCATAATCTGCCATAAGTGCTTTGACACTGTCATCAAAAGGAATGTTACAGTATTCGCAGGTCTTTTCGTCAGGTGTAAACAAACCACATTTTGCACCAGCCTCAACTGCCATGTTGGACATTGTCATTCTGCTTGCAATGCTCATTTCATCTATAGTGCTTCCTGTAAATTCGATGGATTGATATGTTGCCCCGGATGCTGTCAAATCACCTATAATTCTAAGAATCACATCCTTGGACATTACGTTTTTAGGAAGCTTACCATTAATCTCTACCTTAATAGATTCTGGAACTCTCACCCACAACTCTCCTGTGCCAAGAATTCCTGCCATTTCCGTATATCCGATACCTGTAGCAAATGCACCTACGCAGCCGTAAGTAACAGTGTGACTATCAGTTCCAAATGCAATATCACCTGGCTTAACATAGCCTGCCTCAGTCATCAGCTGGTGACAAATTCCATCTGTTCTGTGGATGTGTTTGATTCCATATTTTTCAGCGAATTCATCTCCAACTCTAAAATGTCTGGTATCATCTACCTGTGTAGCAGGTAAGAAGTGATCATAGATTAAAACCACACTATCAGGCTTTGCCACCTTAGCAAATCCCATCTCCTGAAACTTTTGTACTGCAAAGGGCACCATAATATCATCTATCATGCACCAGTCCACAGGTACAGTTACAATATCACCAGGCTTTACTTCGCCACCAACCTTATTTCCAATTATCTTTTCGACTAATGTATGTCCCATAATATCTCCCGTATTACGCTAAACCATTCTTCTTTCTCATTGCCTTTACAAGGCCGCCTGCTTCAAGTATTTCTAACAGATTATCTGGTAATGAAGCTATAGGGTATGATTTTCCATTTACCTTTATTTCCTTACCAGTAAAAACCTCTGCCACATCTCCCTCCGAAACCTCATCATATAAATCAGGCTGTTCTATAAGAAGAAGGCCATTGTTTATAGCATTTCTAAAAAAAATTCTTGCATAGGATTTTGCAACAATGCAGGATACACCTAGAGCCTTTACCACCTCTGGAGCCTGTTCTCTTGAGGAGCCACATCCAAAATTATGACCAGCTACTATCATGTCCCCTGGCTGAATTTTGGCAGCAAGCTCTGGACGAAGTGGACTAAAAGCATAAGGCTTCATCTTTTCCACAGTCTCATACGCTAAATACTCTGTAGGAAGAATAATATCTGTATCTATGTCATCTCCAAGTTTCCAAATCTTTGCTTTAAACATACTATACCTCCGATGTGATGTAGCCTTTTATAGCAGATGCTGTAACGGTGGCGGCGCTGGCAAGGTAGACGAAGGAATCTTTGTGGCCGGCGCGGCCCTTGAAGTTGCGAGTGCCGGTGGAAATAAGGGTCTCTCCTTCTCCGATAACACCTTGGCAAGCTCCCCAGCATACTGAGCAATTAGGATTCATTACCATTGCACCAGCTTCCATAAATATATCTAAAAGGCCTTCCGTTAGCGCCTGCTTATATACTTCTCTGCTGGCTGGAACCACAAGAAATCTCACCTTATCTGCAACATGCTTTCCTTTTATAATGGCTGCACCCACACGTAAATCTTCAATACGTCCGTTGTTACAGCTACCAAGAAATGCTTCGTCAATCTTTGTGCCTTCGCATTCTTTAACAGGCACTACGTTATCTACAAAATGAGGCTTTGCAACAATAGGCTCTATTTCATCTAAATCAATATCGATTACCTGAGCAAAAACAGCATCCTCATCTGATTTAAAGATTGCCTTAGGCTCTCTGCCATGGTCCTTTAAATAATCTAAGGCCACATCATCCACTTCCATAAGAGCTGTCTTTGCACCAGCTTCTACGCACAGATTACAGATAGAAATTCTATCTGCCATAGAAAGGCTAGCCATGCCGTCTCCCACAAATTCCATTGCCTTATAGTTGGCTCCGTTTGCAGAAATACGACCAATTATTGTAAGAATCAAATCTCTGGCATAAACACCTTTTCTTAGCTTACCATGAAGATTAATTCTGATTGTTTCAGGCACTAGCAACCATGATGTTCCTGTAACCATTGCATACAGATAATCCGTACAGCCTACACCTGTTCCAAATGCTCCAAGTGCTCCATAAGCACATGTGTGAGAATCTGCACCAAATATAAGCTCTCCTGGACGTACATGCTTTTCCATCATGACCTGATGGCAGACGCCCTCCCCCTCATAAAATGTAATGCCATGCTCTCTTGCAAAATCACGCATCTTTTTATGGCTTGCTGCAGTCTTAGGACTATCTGCTGGGATATTATGATCAATAATCCACACCAGCTTATTTACATCTGCAATCTTTGGATTTTTCAAATTGTTATACATATCTATAGTCAAATGAGTTGTACCATCATTTGACATTAATCTATCTAAGGTAACTGTTTCAATATCTCCAGCTTTACAGCTTTTTACACCTGCGGCTGCTGCGATAATCTTTTCAGCCATAGTCATTCCCATAATTCTTTCTCCTTTTAGTCCGCATAGTTACGTAAACAAACATTATATTTCAACGGTCAACTAACATGTTTCCCTTTTGAAATATAATTTTTGTTTACTACTATGCTCTTCTAAATATTCTTACTTGTTTAACGAGGCGATTAAACCGCCCTGATCCAATATTTCCTGCATTTTGGCTGGGAGCTTGGTGCAGGAATAGGTGGCGCCGCCTGTTGTGATGGTTCCGTTTTCTAAGTCTAGCTCCATCTCGTCGCCTTCTTTAACTACATCATATAATTCCTTACTAACAATTACTGGCATACCTATGTTAATGGCGTTTCTGTAGAAGATTCTTGCAAAGGATTTTGCAACAACTGCCTTTACTCCAAGTGCCTTTAGCACGCTAGGAGCCTGTTCTCTTGATGAACCACAGCCAAAGTTCTCATCTGCCACTACGAAATCCCCTGGCTTTACTTTGCTTGCAAATTCCCCATTTAGAGATTCAAATGTATGTGTTTTCATTTCATCTATTGTTGGAAATAGTAGATACTGAGAAGCGATGATTTGATCTGTATCTACGTCTTTATCGAATTTAAATACTTTACCCATAACACGACTCCTTTTATTATTTGTACTATATTCTATCCTATCTCTTTAGCAATTTAAAGAGGTAAATCGTCTGTTTTATATTTAGAACTTTAAATAATCACAATCATGCTTTATTATAATTAAATACATTTTTAACTTTATAGGAGATATATTATGAATTTAGTTTTAATCGGAAGAATTTTTTCATTATTGGCTTGCATACTTATGGTTATCATAGGTTACCTTAAGCATAAAAAGACAATCCTTTGGGCTCAGAACCTTCAGTTTGTTTTATTTTCCATTTCATACGCCTGCTTAGGTGGCATCGCTGCAGTAGTTGGTAATATGGTCAGCCTTCTTAGAAACCTTATCTGCCTCAAGTGGAATCTTACATTACCACTTCAGATTTTCTTCATCGGCTTCCAGGGTGTATTTACTTTTATCACTACTCAGAATCGCTGGATTGACTGGCTTCCATTTATGGCTGCAACATTTATTACTTTATCACTTAGTTCTAAAAAGGATATCGTTATTAAGCTTGGTTGCATCGGCAGTATCATCTGCTTTGGAACATACGATTTCTTCCTTCAGAACTGGATTGTTTTTGGATTTGATTGTTTCTCACTTGTCACAAGTCTTATTGGTATTTACCGAATTAAATCAGATAAAAAAGAAGCAGAAGAGACCTTTTAAAGGACTCTCCTGCTTTTCTTTTAAAATCTAAGCATTAACTCACGCTCTATTTCTTCACCATTTCTATAATATACCCTAGGTACTCTCTTGCTAACTGCACATGTAAGCTCATAAGGTATTGTGCCCGCTTTTTCAGCAAGGTCATCTACAGAATTATTCTCACCGAAGATTTCTACTTCACTTCCAACATCTACAGTAGGCATATCTGTAATATCAATCATACACATATCCATGCAAATCTTACCGCGAAGCTTTGCTGGGCCTTCCTTTGTGATTAATGAACAGTTGTTAGAAAGGCTTCTAAGGAATCCATCTGCATAACCATAAGGTAAGACACCGATTCTTGTTGTCTTGTCTGTAACAAAGGTTCTACCATAGCTGATTGCTGTTCCTTCAGGGTAAATCTTGATAGTGCTGACTGTAGTCTTCAATGTCATAGCTGGACGAAGATCCATCTGACGAGCAAAATCTCCATAGCCATATAAAAGAAGACCTGGACGAACCATATCAAGATATGTCTCTGGAAAACGAGCTGTAGCACCTGTATTTGCACAATGTCTAATTTTAAACTTGTGACCAATCTTATCCTCAACAGCTTTAATTACACTTGTGAAAAGCTCAAACTGATGCTTTGTATATTCATCATTGTCTTCGCCAAATTCATCTGCAACAGCAAAATGAGTGAAGATTCCCTCTGCATCTAAGCCTGGCATATTACATGCTTCTGCTATTCCTTCTACACCATTATCAAAATAAGTATTATCGCAAAGATAGCCCAGTCGAGACATACCTGTATCTACTTTTATGTGAACCTTAAGTGTGCCACCACATTTAACAGCTTCAGCGCTGTATTCGTCTGCCTTTGCCTTGCAGGTTATAGCCTGTGTAATATCATATTCAATCAAGCGTGCCACCTGCTCCTTTGGTGTATGTCCTAAAATAAGAATAGGCATTGTTATTCCGTTTGAACGAAGCTCTAATGCTTCATCTGCACTACTAACTGCAAGATAATCTGCTCCAAGCTCCTGCAAAAGACGACCTACCTGGATACTACCATGTCCATAAGCATCTGCCTTTACTACTCCAAGAAACTTAACATCGCTTCCGATTTTCTGTCTGATTACTTTATAATTATGAGCTATCGCATCTAGATTTATTTCAGCCCATGTACGTCTAAGTGTTGATTCCATTATAGTATTGCTCCTATATATTTTTGTAAACAATACTATTATAGCCTTTTATCGAAAAAACTAAAGTACCTTTGATAAGAAGTCCTGAAGTCTTTGGCTCTTAGGGTTTTCAAAAATATCCTTAGGGCTTCCCTGTTCCTTAATTCCCTGCTCATCAAAGAAAAGTACTCTATCTGCCACTTCCTTAGCAAATCCCATTTCATGAGTAACAACAACCATTGTCATTCCATCATCTGCAAGCTCCTTCATAAGTGAAAGAACTTCCTTTACCATTTCAGGATCAAGAGCACTTGTTGGCTCGTCAAAAAGAATAACCTCTGGATTCATGGCAAGTGTACGTGCAATGGCTATACGCTGCTTCTGTCCACCTGAAAGGCTATCAGGATAAGCTGTTGCCTTATCTGCAAGGCCAACTCTTTCAAGCAATTCCATTGCCTTTACATTTGCTTCCTCTTGGCTCATAAGTCCTAACTTAACTGGCGCAAGTGTAAGGTTCTTCTTGATTGTAAGATGTGGGAACAGATTAAAATGCTGAAATACCATTCCAACTCTACGACGAACATCATCAATATCTACGCCTTTTTTTGTAATATCTTCGCCATCCAAATATATTGCACCAGCTGTAAGCTTCTCAAGCTGATTTAATGTTCTGATGAAAGTAGATTTGCCACAACCTGATGGTCCAATTATGGCAATAACCTCTCCCTTTTCAATTTGCATATTTACATCTTTCAAAATCACATTATCGCCGTATGCCTTTGAAAGATTTTCTACTTTAATTAATACTTCAGACATATTTGCTCCTTTATCTCTCGTTCTTTCTAAGCTTCATTTCCAGTTTTGATACAAATGCATTTAATACCTGTACAATTGCAAGATAGATAATTGCAACTGCAATAAGTGGCATAAATGCCTCGTAAGTAATACTTCTAATGATATCTCCACCTCTGGTTAAATCCATAAGACCGATATATCCGCAGATTGAAGTTTCCTTAATAAGAGAAATAAACTCGTTAGCAAGTGATGGCAAAACTGTCTTGATTGCCTGTGGCAAAATGATGATTGTCATTGTCTGCTTATAGTTAAGTCCAAGGCTTCGTCCTGCCTCCATCTGTCCATCATCAACTGACATAATACCGCCACGCATAATTTCAGCAACATAAGCACCTGAGTTAATAGCAAATGCAATAATAGCTACTAAAAGCTTTGGAACATTAACTGTCTTAAATACTACATAGTAGATAATCAAAAGCTGAATCATAATAGGTGTTCCACGGATGATTGTAAGATAAAGCTTGCAGATTGCATTTAAAATCTTAAATCCGCCAGTCTTGTCATAGGTAACACGAACTATTGCAACTAAAAAGCCTATAATCATACCAGCAAGTACGGCGCAAAGTGCAATGATAAGAGTATTTAATAAACCTTTTAACAAGAAAGTATATCTGCTATCATCAACAAAATTTCTCTTAAGGTTCGCAACAAAGCCAAGGCTATCTCCTGAAAGAGAATCATCCTTTACGATGATTGCCTGCTTGGTAGTTACATAAGAGTCTGAGAAATTAATAGACTTAAGTCTTTCCTCTGTCATGGTCATACCAGCAATACCCACATCCGCCTTGTGAGATGATACCGCATTGATGATACTGTCAAATTCGATATCCTCAATTTCCACCTTACGTCCGAGCTTGTCACCTATTGCTTTGATAAGCTCCATATCGATACCAACAACCTCACCATTTTCATAATATTCATATGGAGGGAAAGCGGCATTTGTAGCAACTACAAGTGTACCATTGTCATATGTAGTACCCTCAGGAGTAACATAAGGACATGTTCCCTTTGTCTCATCACCGATATAGTTAGCAGTGATTTGATCTACAACGCCCTCTTCCTTAAGCTCTGCTAAAGCTGTGTTAACTTCATCTAAAAGCTCAGTGTTATCCTTTGCAATGCAGATTGCATATTCCTCCATAGTAAATGGCTCATCCAAAATAGTAAGTGTTGGTTCGTTAGCTGTGCTTGCAAGAGCTGGCTGTTCGTCAACGATAACACAATCTACCTTACCCTGCTTAAGAGCCTGGATTGCATCAGCAATCTTGTTGTATCTATCAACAGTAGTGCCTGCCTCATCTCCTTCGTTTTCAGATGCATATAAATCTCCAACTGTACCGAGCTGTACACCGATTTTTGCACCGGCTAAATCATCAACTGATTTAATCTGTTTGGTTTCATTAGCCTTGCTTCCACAGCCCACCATCATTACAGCTGCAGCAAGGATCATAAATGATAATAATTTCTTTCTCATGTATATTTATCCTCTTGTGATGTATTTTTATACATTATAACACAATAAATTTATAAAAAAAGTATCTAATTATAAAAAATCAGATACTTCTTAATATATTATTTGTTAATTTTAGCCATACGCCTAATACGTCGCACTCTGGTGGACTTCTTAGGACCTCGCCTTCTTGGCGTATGTTCTTTTCTATAAGCTGCAATTTCCTCAAGTAATTTTTCATAATCCCTTTCGAATAATAGCTCACTTATTTGTTTATTTAAATCTGTTACATTAATTCTTGTTTCAGGTATGATTGGTTCCTTACCTTCAGCCTTTGCTGCCCTTTTAATTCGTGTAATTTCAGCCTTGGTAAGTGGAAGCTTCGTCCATTCGATTAATGTCTTTCTTACAAATGCCTTACTTCTTCCATTGTACTTTGGCATATTATACATTTCCTGAAGGGCTGCCAGCTCTGGGCGCCATAAAAGCTCCAGCTTTCGGTTTAACCTCATCTTTTTGTTAAGCTCAGGCCTTCTTAGAAAATAAAAATCACACTGGTTTTCCACTTCATCTACAGTGATTATTCCCCAATGCTCAGGGATATGCTCTCCCACATGGTTAGCATGGCTGCTTCCAACCACTACTATATTGTAATCGAAATATTTGTCGTAATCCTTTATCTGACTTTCAAGACGTGTGTATGTATCAGCATCAGATTTAATCTCGATTCCCACAAGGGCGCCTGTAATCACCATAATTACATCAGCCCTTGAGCTTCCCATCATCTTTTCTTCGATTATCCTGGTTTTTCCATATTCACACTCAAGATAATCAAACAAAGGCTCTCTTATGTCCTTGTCTTTAAGCATGTCTACTCCATTGAATCTATCTTTGCAATGATATCATCTGCTGATTCTCCACCATTTTCGAAGCCATCAACAACAAGCTTTGTATCAATATACTTATTAATTGTCTCATCATATTCTTCCTGGCTTGAAAGCTCTTGTTCATTAACTTCCCAGTAAGAAATGATTGGGTCACCATTTTCATCAAAGCTATCCTCTGCCCAAACATCTAAAGGTCTGCTAGAACCATAAGCAAGCTGGATAAAGAAGCCATCCTTTATAGCTACCACATAATCATTTATTGTAGAATCTGCCACAATGTTTTCGTGGGCGATAAGGCTATTCTTTCCTTTGATATATTTAATATTCTCTATCTGACTCGAGAAAATATTCACTGTAGGATTTGTAAATGTAGCAATTGCAAGCTGATTGTTCATAGTTGTATAAACAAGCTCCGGCACATTATCATCATCTACATAAATAAGGGAATAGCTATGCTCCATTTCGTCATTTTCGCAGTCTTCAATCAAAGACTTATATGCTTCCTGCCAGCTTTCAAATTCTGAAATCTCAGCATCCCCTGACTTTTTATAATTGGTACCTGCTCTGTCATCTGCTTCAAAAGCTGCCTTGTATTCATCGGAGTAGCTATAGCCTTCCACTACCTCTATTTTTACATCATCATTGTTTTCTTCATCGCCTGTAGTTTCTTCTACGTCCTTAGAACCTCCCAAAAGAGACTTTGGTCCGTTGTCTGTGGCCTGCTCCAAGCCACATGCCAGGCATACGCTTCCTACCGATAATATTAATAAAATAGATACTAATTTCTTTTTCATATTGCCTCCTAAATTTAGCTTCCTAATCATTATACTAGATTTAATAAAAAATCGCAGTCTAATTAATAGACTGCGATCTGATGAACCAAAGCTTCTAACTATTTAACAGTCGATTTATTTCATCCACCATTTCGTTTATTGTTTTAGCTTGTACGGCAACCTCTTCAGTATTTTTTGCATTACTTTCTGCCATCGCTCTGATTGATATAAATTGTTCATTTTCATCTCGAATACTTTCAGCGATATTTTGATTTATATCAACTGTTTGTCTGATGATATCAGCCTGTCGTTTAATTGCTGTATTCATTTCATTTACAGCATCCACAGACTCTCTCAACATACCGCTCATATCTCTAATATCATCAAATACCTTCTTGAACTGTTCATTTTGCTCTTCAAGCTTTGATGCATTATTATCTACCTGAGTTGTAATCTCTTTTACATTCAGTTGTACCCTGTCTATTACAGCTCCTACATCATTTAATGAGCTCGATGTACTTTCTGCTAGTTTACCAACTTCTGTAGCAACAACAGCAAAGCCCTTTCCTGCTTCACCAGCTCTTGCAGCTTCAATAGATGCATTCAATGCTAAAAGACTGATTGAAGAAGATATCCCCTGAATCAATTCTAATGTTGTACCAATTTCTTCAACAGCAACTGATAATCTTTCAGCCACATCCGTTGTTGTTGCCATTGAATCTGATACTTCTGTATTTATTCCCTGCAAATCATTGAGAGATTTCTCATTTTCATTAGATTTAATAAGTAGATTATCTGAGGTTATTTCAACTTTTCCAACGTTTTCCTCGACTATGTTCTCACAATCACTTAATTCAGAGAGATTGTTCATACTTTCATCTGCCTTAGTTCCAAGAAGATTACTACTTTCTACCAAATCGTCACTTGTAGCAGACAATTCTTCAGCTGAAGCGCTTTCATTAGAAGCAATATCCAAAAGTGCTGAACCAGCTGTGACCATCTTTTCGGATATAATTTTTACTGCATCCATTACTCCCACAACTCTTCTATTGTTTTCTTCCAACTCATCCTTTTTTGCATTAACAAGGAAATATGAAACAAAGAATACAAATAATGATATGCCAGCCAATGAAATTGTCAGACCAACGATGCACATTATAATATCTGTAACATACAGTTCATCTTTAGCAGGTAATAAAGCACTTCCACGAACAATCCAACCACTTATTAATGTAACAATGCAAACTATACCTGTAATTAATAACTGTTTAATATCTAAGAAAAATCCAATCAAGGTTAAAAAGAATGCCAAAAAGCCCCAGAAATTTCTTGTAGGGCACATGAATACAATATATGTCCACTGAATAATAAGGACTAAAGAACAATAAACTTTTCCTAACGGTAATTTGCCATCTATTAGATACCCATCCTCATCAAATGACATCTTTAAGATAAACATACCTATAAATAAAAAACAAATATCCATAATAGCGAAGCAAATTACAGCTACCCAGGACATATCTTTGTAAAAACCAATCAATTTTTCAGTAATAAACATACACGTAGCAAACATACATGCACCTGTCAAAGCTATTATGCCCCATTTAAATACAGCTGATAAATACACTTCGAAAGCAGACTTTTTATTACCCATTTAACTACAACCTCCTCGTTTTTTAAGATGCAATAATTCTAGCACCACTTTATGATAAAAATGTTAAAAAAAGACCTAAGCCTAAGCTCAGGTCTGATTTTCGGGGAAATCGTCATTATTTACTATTTGAATGCTATCTGTGCGAAGTTATAGAAACCAAGGAACCAAATATTGAAGTCATGAACTCCATTTAATTCCTGCCACTTAAAGTTCTGTCCATCTACAAACTGATTGCATACAGCTGGAAGATTCTTTGCTGCTGCAGATGCGCTAGGATATGCTATACCATCCTGTAATCCGCAGATATTGTAGAAATAGTGAATTGGATATTTATTGTTTCTTAAAAGAGATGCTGTCTTTGAAGCGCTATTGCTAGTTGGTGCTGCTGAGAATGCGCCGTAATAGCTAAACAAATCAACGCACTCACCAATACCAATATTAATAGTCTGCATACCACCCATTGAAAGACCAGCGCATGCTCTGTGATCTCTGTCAGCGTATGTGCTGTAGTGAGAATCAATGTAAGGAATCAAATCGTTTCTAAGCTCTTTTCCAAAAGCATAGAATGAATTTGTAGAACCGCTTGCTGATGCCTTTCCATTTGGTGTTACAACGATAAACGAATCAATATCACCATAGTATGCAAGATTATCCATGATAGCCTTTACAGTTGATGAATTGTTGTACATGCCCCACTCATTTTCATTTCCACCAATTCCATGAAGAAGATATAATACACAATACTTCTTGTTAGGATCATAGTTTGCAGGTAAATATACATTTGCTCTCTTTGTATATGTTCTGCCATTATTCTCATAATCGTGTGCTGTATAGGTTATGTTCTTAATAGTTCCAGAGCCTTCACCATATCTTACTGTAGAATACTTTTTAGGTATGCTATTGCTAAACTTTGTAGCAGTAGGATTATAGTGTGGATTGCTTGGCTGTGGTGTTGGTTGTGGTTGAGGTTGTGGTTGTGGCTGTGGTTGTGGCTGTGGAGCTGGTGCCTGACCACCTGCTGTAGAAGCCTCAATCGAATAATCGATCTTGTTACCAATAGAGCCTGCGCCCTGTGAACCAAATTCAACGCTAGAACCATTTTCAATTGTCTTGTTCCACTCTACAGGAGTGATTACATAATAGTTGCCACTTGTTGTAACATTTACATTCCAGCTAGAACCAATATTTACCTGGTTCTTATTAAGCTTGATTGTCCAGCCATTAACCTTGCTTCCAGAATTGTTTGTTACCTTGTAGCTAATCTGATAGCCTGAGCCCCAGTTATTGATTGTATATGTCAAATCAACGCCCTTTGTAGTTGCTGTAGAACCAGCATTTCCAGAAGGATTAGTTGAAGGTGTCTGCTGACCTGTCTGTCCACTTACACTTTCAAACTGCCACTGCTGATTTGTATTACCATTGAATCTATACTGGGCAACATTTGTGCCATCATCTGTTTTTCTGGCACTTACATCCAAAAAACGTTGTAAACTTGAAACCTTTGTTCCAATAGTATAAATACCATTTGTGTTTGTGGTCTTAACAACAAACTTCTGTGCATCTCCGCCATAGCCCTGGTAAATACCAATGTTAGCATTGTCAGAATCTGCCCCATTAGCTACGTCCAGCATATATTCTCCCAAGCCAGACTTAAGATTAATATAGCCATCATTAGTGTTGCTAACGTACCACTTCTGTCCTTCTTCTCCTGTGCCGGAATTGATACAAACATTAGTCCATCCTCCAGCTCTGTTTCCCTCAACAGACAAATACTTCTGTGACTGTACGCCCTTGATATAATACCAGCCATCATCAATGCGTGCAGTGTCATTTGCAGCCTTAGCATCTGTTGATACACAAGCGCTTACAGCGCTAACAGAAAGCGCAAATGCCAAGGCCTTTGCCAAAATTCTTTTTTGTTTTTTCATTTACATTTTCTCCCTTTTCATGTAATGATTTCCCCATAAATTCATTCTATCAACATTTTGAGTATTTCGCAACATTATCGTAACTTTTATGTAATATTCAGAAATAAAAATTAGAAAAATTTATGAAAAAAAGAGGGCCGTTTTATTTGGCCCTCTAATAGATATACATTATTTATCTTTTAAGATTAAACTTTTCAACTAATCCCTTCAGTGAATCAGCATGCTCGTTCATCTCGTAGCTTAGTGCAAGTGACTCCTCTGATGTAGCTGCATTATTCTGTCCAACAGAAGAAATCTCACCAATATTATTTGACATTTCCTTAACTGATTCAGCTTGGGTATTAGATGCCTCAGCAATGGATTTAACCTTGACAGCAATTCCCTGAACCTGGTCAACCATGTCATTAAGCTTTGTGGCTGTATCATTTGCTATAGAAATACCAATTTCTACGTTTCTTAGGGAAGCGTTAATAAGCTCTGCTGTATCCTGAGCTGCCTCCACTGTCTGTCCTGCCAGCTTTGAAACCTCTCCTGCAACAACTGCGAAGCCCTTTCCTGCCTCACCAGCTCTTGCTGCCTCAATAGAAGCATTCAGTGACAACAGGTTAGTTTCATCTGCGATTTCATTGATTGTATCAATAATCTTTGAAATCTCCTGAGAAGATGATGAAATGGCATCCATAGCATTTACAACATCCTGCATCCTCTTATTGCCTTCTACAATATTTTCTGCAACCACCTCAACCTCTTTTGAAATAGTTGTGGCATCTGTAGAGCTGTTAGAAATCTGATCTGTAATTCTATTTACTGTAACTGACAAATCGTCAACGATATTTGCCTGAGATGTAACTGTATCTGCAAGGTTTTGTCCTGCACCAGCAATCTGGTTAGCACCATTTGATACCATATCAGATACTTCCATAATCTCCGTCATAGAATCAGATATCTGCTGTGAAAATGATTCTATTGCATTCTGGATATCCTTGAAATCTCCATCAAAATCTCTATCAAAGGCAATATCGAAATTGCCCTGTGCCATGGTAGACATCTTGTTTCCAATCTCATCGATGTAATAAATCAGCGATTCAACTGCTGTTCTAAGCTGATTTGCAACTCTTCCAATTTCGTTATCAGCATCATAATCAATGTCTACATGAACATTGCCCTTAGCGATCTCTTCTGTAGCCTTTGCAAGAACGTCCAAATCCTCTTCTATTTCTTTAATGAGGGCTTTGCTCGTTTTCTTATTAATTGTTATGATTACAATAAGTCCTACTATTAAAACAACAACTGCAGCGCCTATAATAACAAGAATTGTTCTATATTTACCAGTTGCAGCTTTTTCTGCAAGTGTACCAGTTTCATCCAAGGAATCTGCTAATGTCTCTGATACATCATTAAGTGTAGAATTATAATATTCTAAAGCGCTCTCAGAATCTCCATTTTCTACTAAAGCCAACATCTCAAAGGAAGCATCCTCAAAGGCCTTCCAATTAGTTGTAAGCTGAGCACCTAAAGTATCGTTATTAAGGTTCTTGGAAATAGTAGAAAAATATCCCTCTATCTTAGGAAATCTTCCCTCCAAATCCTCCTTCTGCGCAGCTGTAACCTCAGGATCATTAGATGCAACAGCAAGAAGCAAACGCTTATTAATTGTCTGCACATCCTTTCTGATTTCCATCTGGTAGGTTTCAGTTACAAATTGAACATTGTAAAAGCTATAAATATTAACAAAAATCACGGCCAGGAATATTGCCATTATCAAAGTTGTTCCTTGAAACAGCTTGATAGTAAATGACGAAAAACCATTTAGCGCCTGTGCTATTGTCCCTTTCTTTTTATTCATTCTTTTCCCTCCAATACATGCTGTAGATTATTACACACATACCTCGATACTGTAATTATAAAAGAAAAGGCTTATCTATAGGCTTTTTTCACAATTTTTTTTATAATTTTTCTTTTACAGAAGATGTGCTAACAGGAAATGTGAAGTATGTATTAGTATATGGCTCATCCGCAAGAGTAAAATGCCACCACTCTTCTGCCAATGGATTAAAGCCATGACGTAGCATAACATCTCTTAAAAGCATACGGTTTGCATACTGTTCTTTAGTGATACCAGTGTAATCAGGATGACTAAGCTCTCCAAAATAATCGAAGGTTCCACCCATATCAACTTCCTTTTCTGTTCGCATATCAAACAAAGTAAGATCTACAGTGCTTCCACGGCTATGGCCAGAATGCTCAGCAATATATCCCTGTGGAAACAATACATTCTTCTGAAGCTCTGGATAAAAATACTGTTTCATTCTTGTATCCTTAGGATTCTGCGCCCAGTCTACAAAATTTGTTACTGCCATCTGAGGTCTATAGGCATCATAAATCTTTAATCTATAGCCCTTTGCTACAAGTTCATCACTGGCTGCCTTTAAAGCTGTAGCAGCTTCTTTTGTAAGTAGCGCCACTGGCTCCTCATAGCCATCTATTCTATCTCCTATAAAATTATAAGTAGAATAATAACGGATTTCTAAAATTGCATCAGGTACAGCATCACTTAACAACACGAAATCTGATGCATCTGCAGAATAAACAACTGTTTCTTCAGCATTTGATTCCATAGGAACCGACAACAAAATAATGATTGCACTAAGAGATAATGCAGATAATGTTCTAAACACTTTTAAACCTTTTTGATACATGTTTTTCTCCTCCATTGCCAATAGCTTTCGCTTAACTCCTCTTAACATGTATCAAGATAACATTTGGATTGTCACAATAGTATCACAGTGACAAATGCTGCCATTGTTTCTGGTGGGATTCTGTCACAAGTATCCCCACAAACCCACATTTTCCATTACCCTTGTGACAGGATTTCACTGATTCTGGCTTTTTTCTGTCACAAACCTCTTCACAAACCCACATTTTTCGTTATCTCTGTGACAGAATTTCATTGATTCCGCCTGATTTCTGTCACAAACTTTCTCACAAACCCACTTTTTCCGTTACACCTGTGACAGAATATCACTGATTCTGGTTATTTTCTGTCACAAACCTCTTCACAAACCCACATTTTTCGTTATCTCTGTGACAGGATTTCATTGATTCTAAAATAACCTACTGTAATATGGAATTCCCCCCCTTGCATTGTTATATTTTTAATGTATATTTCATTCTCGACGTCAATATATAACTTTATCTTGACTATTGTTCATTACTATGGTATTTTAATGAAATCTTTATTGAGTCGTTTTTTATTCCATACATAAAAATTTAATGAATTATAATCTAAAAAATCTATATCAAGAATTAGATAAAATCGAAAAGGAGATTTTATCTCTCCCCAAAGGTAATCTATTAGTTTATCCAAATGGAAAATGGCATAGATGGTTTTATTTAAATAACACCACTAGACAATATATTTCCAAAAAAGATTATTCTTTTGCAACAAAGCTTGCTAGGAAAAAATATCTTGAACTTAGGAAAGCATTATTACTTGCCCAGATTGATGTTATCAACAATGATTCCACTAAAGCTTTTAAAGCTGCACATTCTGAGCTTCAAGAATTATTGCTAGATAAAGGATATAGCTATCTGTTAAGACCCTACTTTAACAAAATTCCCACTGATGATCTAATTAATTGGCAATCATCATATAATTCCAATCCGAAGAACCCTGAGCAATTGACCTTTCAATGCCCTTCAGGTAATTTAGTGCGCTCAAAATCAGAAGTTTTTATTGATATGGCACTATCAAGCAATACTATTCCTTACAGATATGAATGCGAACTCATTTTGAATGGAATCAAGTTCTACCCTGATTTCACATTAAAGCATCCTGTCACAGGCGATATTATTTACTGGGAACATTTAGGAATGATGGACAATAATGATTATGCCAAGAAAGCATTTTCAAAGCTTCAGACGTACCAGGCCAACCACATTATCCCTGGTGAGAACCTTATACTTACCTTCGAATCAAGAAATAATCCTTTCTCATTTTCCGATGCCGAGCTTGCTCTTAACATGCTAGGAATCAAAAAAAATGTGCCGTTATAAAAGGTGTTGTTATTTTTTTAAATGGTGTTATTATAACGCTGTAATTAATGAACTCTTTTTTCGGAGGAATGAAATATCATGAAAAATAGTTTGGTAAAAATGATGACACTCGTTGGTATGGTTGGTATGATGTCTTCTACTGGACTTGTAGCACACGCTGCAGAGGCACCATCTACAGCTCAGACACAGACAGTTAAGCAGAATCTTAATGCTTCAGTTATTGCAAAAGTATTTGATGCCAAGTATTACGCTGAGGCTTATCCAGATGTAGTTGCGGTACTTGGATCTGATCCAGCTGTACTTTTAAATCACTATGTAAATAATGGTATCTATGAAGGTAGAGATGCTTCAGCTACATTCAATGCTTCTATTTATGCACTTGCAAACTCAGATATTGCTGCAGCTTATGGTGATAACCTTGAAGCTTATGTAGAGCATTATCTTGCATTTTGTGCTAAGGAAAATAGAATTGCATGTAATGAGCAGATGGCTAAGCTTGATATTAACACTCAGGCACAGATTGCAAGTAAGGGTGCTGCTACATTTGAAGCTAAGGGTGTTACTGCTATCTCATTTGCTTCAACATACTCTAGTCAGGCTCCACAGGCTTCACTTTGGTATGGAGACATTGTAAAGATTAATGCAAATGGTGATACAGCTGCACTTGGAGAAACAATCGCTAAAGGTAATACTAATCAGTATGTAACATATGTACCAACTGGTAATGGTGGTTATAGAGCAGAATTTTCTTTCAGAAATGGTTATCTTGACGCCGCTGTAAATAAAGATCTTGCAGATGCTGGTGATCCTGAATATATCGCTTGGGTAGCTAATCATCCAGAGTGGTATGATGAAAATGGTGAAGCCATTAAGATGCCTACAGGGCCTATTGCTGGATTTGATGAAAGAGGATTTGCAATCCCTGGTACAGTATCATCTGGTTCATCTTCTAGTTCAGGTTCATCTAGTTCTAGCTCAGGTTCTTCATCTAGTGCTCCAGCAGCTAGTTCAGCGCCATCTGCACCATATATTGATGATGTAGTTCTTTCAGTTCTTTATGGTAATTAATATCTTTTCTCTGATATAAAATATATTATCCCTACTGATTAAATTCAGTAGGGATTATTTTTATACAAAAAAGATAGTTACGGATTACCCATAGCTATCTTTTTTATTAATATTTAATTAATATCCTACGGTTATGCCACTTACAGATATTCTAGAAACTGCATCGGCAGGTTCCCATCCCATTGTCCAACCGTAATTGTCTAATACATTATGAGTTTGTGCTTTTGCACTAACTTTCAAATAACAACCGTTAAGTTGTGAATCGCCTAGACCGTATAGATATATTGTATTACCTGTCGAACTATTTGTAGCCAATATCTCACCGGTAGGTGAATATAGTGTCATTGAAAGATATGCTAAATCTCTTTCATATGAATAATGAAGAGTAATTGTCTTAGCACCTGGATATATTAAATTATCATGGGTAATCATTGCTATCGCACAACTAGAATCTTTCCAAGTCTCTTTTGATCTAGAGCCTTCTGGATATACTGTGTTAGTTCCTACTGCACTAGCTGATAAAGTACCCGCTGTATTAGCTGAACTAAATGAAATAGTCTCTGATGACTTACTAGGAGTCTTATATACTCTTGCAGTATATGTATCCTCTGATCCATCTTTCTTAAAGCTATATGGGCTAACAATTGTATACTCGAAGTAATCACCTTTATCTACTTTAGTAAACTCAAGATTAATATTATCATGTACATGCTTACATCATTTACACAATGACAGTCTACATATGCTCCTGAGTAATCAGATTTCCTCCCTTTCTGTCACAAGCTTCCTCACAAACCCACATTTCATGTTACTCTTGTGACAGAATCCTGGCTCAAATCTGCCCTTTCTATCACAACACCTCCTACAAACCCGCATTTTACGTTGCTCTTGTGACAGAATCCTGACTCTAACCACCATTTTCTGTCACAGCATCTCCTGCAAACCCACATTTTCCATTACCCTTGTGACAGAATCCTGACTCTAACCACCATTTTCTGTCACAAGCTTCCCCACAAACCCACATTTCACGTTACTCTTGTGACAGGACCGCCAACTAAGGGGGATTCGATTCTCGCCCGCCGGCTCGGTCGGCTCGCGACCGTGTGGTCCACTGGACCACGCTCGCCCCTCGACATCGCGGGAACCCCACGGTTTGATTGAGTTGAATTCACATCGAGCTGAATAAAAATAAAAGCTAGACCATTTGGTCTAGCTTTTATTTTTAGTAGCGAGAGGGGGATTCGAACCCTCGACACCGCGGGTATGAACCGCGTGCTCTAGCCAACTGAGCTATCTCGCCATATGTCGAAAATATTCAGTTTTAAAATGGGACCTACAGGGCTCGAACCTGTGACCCCCTGCTTGTAAGGCAGATGCTCTCCCAGCTGAGCTAAGATCCCAGAGCTTTTCGCGATTTGTGTACCGCTTCAAGCGACTCGTATAATATAGCATTGGATTGGAAGAATGTCAACTCAAAAACAAATATTCGCAATACTTTTATTTTGAGCATTAATTTGCTGAAATTTTCTATCCCGTCTCAGCCCCAGTCCCTATACTATCGGACATTTTATAGCTATAAAAGTTTTATAATTATTTCACATATAGATGATATTATTACCCATATAGTGATTCTTGTGAGGATAAAAATATGACAGATAATAACAAACAATTAATTGATGATTCTGGAATGCACTCAGACACTCAAGAGATAGCTTCGAAGAGATTTGTATTGATATGTCGTTTCTTTTGTATTGTATTAGCAATTCTAGGGGTAGCCGCATTGTACAACGGATTTATGTAGAGGATAAATTATGTACGATTTCAAACGAAGAATATACGAAGTATTAGAGGTTTCAAAATTTGGTGATAAATCCAGCCGTGCCTACGATAAATTAATGACGGTAGCAATTATTGTAGGTTTAATTCCCATGATGTTAAAAAAGGAAACCACCTATACCTACTGGATTGAAATTCTAACCAGCTTCATTTTTCTGACAGACTACATCGCCAGAGTTTACACTGCCGACTATAAAATGGGCTATAAAAGCTATAAAGCATACATAGCCTACCTTTTCACGCCACTAGCAATATTTGATTTTCTATCTATTTTACCTGTTATCTATCTGTTTACACCTGTCTCTTCAATGATTGGTCTACTTCGCCTTTTTAGAATATTCCGCGCCCTAAAGCTGATTAGATATTCGAAAACAATGATAATAATAGCCAATGTTATTCGCAAGGTTAAGTCTCAGCTTATGGCTGTTCTCATTCTGATTATTGTATATATATTTGTTTCTGCCATGCTGATATTCCAGCTAGAGCCTAACCTATTTAATAATTTTTTCGATGCTCTCTACTGGGCAACCATTTCTATCACAACAATCGGTTATGGCGATATATCACCTGTAACTCCTATTGGACGCCTTATTACCATGTGTTCAGCACTTGTAGGTGTTGCTGTGATTGCCCTGCCATCAGGTATTATTACAGCTGCTTATATGACAGAGATTACAAAAACAAAATCTAAGTATGAGTTGTAATCATACTTAGATTTGCCTGTAATAAAATATGAAATTGTTACATCAATCCAGCCAATACAAATACTAATGGCGAGTTCCAATAAATAGTAATTTCATTTAATGAATAGCAATCCACATGATCTATATAGCATTTCATTGGTGCTGTATCCTTTGGAAGTTCCTGTGCTCTTTCATCCTGTAAGCCTGTGTTTGGACCACCCGAAACAAGGCCTGGCCATGCATCTAATTTAGCTGCAAAGGTTGGACGAAGATGCGGATTTTTAAATGCCTTTTCACCATTTCCTGTAACATAGCTTACATCCATGGAATTGCAGCCAAGTAAGTAATTTAGTCCTGCTGTTAACGTATTTACGAATTCAGCCTTAGGCTCCAGCTTGTTTGCTACAGTAAGTACCATCAGATACTTAAGTAGTTCCATGTTGCTACCCCAGATGAAGTTCTCCTTTTTCATGCAAAGGCCAAAGCCATTTTCTGATGAATTTCTTACTAATCTGTTAGCTTCCTCAATTAGTGCTCGCTTTACAAATTCATAAAGCTCACTGACCTCATCCTTTAAAATTAATGAAAGTGCGCCAAGTCCGGCAACATCTGCCCAACCAAAGCAAGTAAATATATTTCCTGTGTATTCCTTAAATGCATCCCCCTTATCGTATGCTTCAATAAACGGCTTCTGCTTTAGGGCATCCTGGTAATACTTCTTTTCTCCTGTCGCTTCAAATAAAGCTGCAGCAGCCCAGAATCTATTAGAATTATCTTCGTTTTCAGGATACTCTCCTGTATTTGAGCCTTCGGCATTTTTAAATAATACCGCATCATTATTAGCCTCAAGCCATTTATAAGCCTTTAAAGACCTTTCAAGAAGCAATTTAGCATATTCCTTATCATAAGCCCCATATACGGTATTAGCCAGTGCAAATACTGCGGCAATATCCGCAGTTGCAAGAGATGATACATTAAACAAAAACAATTCCTCTTTGTCATCCTCAGGCATAATAAATGGAGCGTGACTAAAGGTCGTAACCTTGTGCCATACACTTCCATCCTCTCTTTGCATTTTCATAAGAAAATCCAATTCCACTTTTACTTCTGCTAATATATCTGGCAAAAGCCCTTTCTCGCAGGAAACCTTTGGAATGTCAAATTCCACCTCAAGAAGCTTTGGAAAGAATCTTACAGCATATAATAAATGTGCCACCGCTACAGCTCCTGCAGTAGAATATCTGCCAAAGTCACCGGCATCATGCCAACCGCCGCATACATCTACAGCAGGCACATCCTCACCGTATACAGTTGCCTTTGAAACATGGCAAGGCTCATGATAATACTTTCCTGCGTACTTCTTATCCAAGCCATGACCGCAACGAAGATAATAAAAGCATTTGCAAACATCCTTCATAAGCTTATCGAATGCATTTTCTCCAACAAAAAAAGATGCACTGGAAACATCCCCCGCAAGGATTTTGTACATCCCCTGATTTTTAATCTGACTAAAATCAGCGATATAGGTATCCTCACCAGAGATTTCATCAGTGCCAAAGTGAGTAGCTTCCCCTTTAAGCACTGATTCTCCATTTGCATCAATTACTTGAAAACCTGCTGCATCAAAATTAAGCACAGCTTTCTTTTCAGCGTTAGGCATAAACCCAACCTGATTAACAAAAATCTTGTTCATTTTTATTCCCCCAATAATATATTTTACGCCTTTATAGCCCAGCGCATTTTTGTAGATTTACTTCTAGGATTAATTCTGCATTCCTCTGCTGATGGTCTGATTACATCAGAAGAAACCTCAGAATATACGCCAAGCTTTGACAATTCCTTAAATGACTTTTTGACTAATCTGTCTTCCCCTGAATGGAATGTAAGTATTGCTACTCTGCCACCTGGATTTAAGATGCCAGGAAGCTTTTCCAAGAATGAATAAAGTACCTCGAATTCACTATTAACGTCTATACGAAGTGCCTGAAATACTCTTGCACAGGATTTTTTGATGGCCTGCTCCTTTTCCTCCTTTGGCACCTTCCATAAAGCCTCTGATATGGCTTCACGTAATGCTGTGGTGGTATCCATAGGATTGCCCTTTGACATAAGAGTAAACACCTTGTGAGCAATCTCCTCAGCATAAGGCTCATCGGAATTTTCTACCATCATTCCGATAAACTCTTCCTCGGTGATATTGTGAAGACGTTCTGCTGCACTTTCGCCATGCTCAGGGTCTAATCGCAAATCCAATGGTCCATCTATTTTGTAAGAAAAACCACGCTCTGGATTATCTATCTGCATAGATGATACACCTAAATCCGCCAAAACAAAATCAAACTTTCCAGCCTCTGCTGCAACCTGATCAATGTTTGCAAAATTAATAAGTCTAAACTGAAAATTATCCTCTCCAAAGCCAGCACCCCGCAAGCGCTCTACAGTCTTTGCAGATTCGATTGGATCCACGTCAAGGCCGTACATTATACCCTCGCCCTTAAGCTGTTCTAGCATTTTTCTAGTATGTCCACCATAGCCTAGGGTACAATCTAAGCCCTGCTGTCCTGGCTTAATCTGTAGGAAATCTAATATCTCCTTCACCATAATAGAAATATGCATGCCTGCTGGAGTAGAGCCCTTTGCAATAACATGCTCTATAGTATCAGCGTACTTTTCAGGGTTGTGCTCCTTATATTTTTCTTCGAATTTCTTTGGATATTTTCCAGAGTAATGTACTCTTCTTTTATGCTTCTTTTCTTCCATAATCTCCTAACCAAACTTCTTCATTAGATTAGCCACAAGCTTAACACAGTCTGCTGCATCTGCAGAATAACCGTCAGCATTAATCTCATCCTTAAATGATTCGTTGATGCAGGCGCCGCCAATAATAATCTGAGCTCTGCAGCCCTTTTCCTTTGCAAGCTTTACCACATCATCCATTCGCATCATTGTGGTAGTCATAAGTGCGGACAAGCCGATGATATCAGCATCCACCTCCACCGCTTTATCAATTATAACATCCGCTGGCACATCCTTGCCTAAATCTATTACATTATAGCCGTAATTCTTAAGCATAAGTGCCACCAGATTTTTTCCAATGTCATGAATATCGCCTTCAACTGTAGCGATAACAATTGTAGCCTTAGCATCGGAATCTTCGCTTGTAAGAAGTGGTTCGATGTGCTTCATACCAAGCTCCATCGCATTAGCACCTGCAATTAGCTGAGGAAGGAAGTATTTCTTTTTATCGTATAAATCTCCTACCACGTTGATTCCCTTGATAAGGTGTTCTTCTATAATAGCCTGAGGCTCCACGCCCTCATCAATAAGCTTTTGAATCTCAGCTATTATCTGCTCCTTTTTACCCTTAACAACACATTCTGCCACTGGGCTTAAATCACCGTAGGCCGATTGACCAGACTGAGGGCTGCCTGCTCCTTTACTGGCAGTACTAACACTGCTTTCCAATACAGGTAGTGATGCATATTTCTCCAAGGCACCAGGCTTATTCATCAATGTATCCGCAGCTGCAGCGCAGTACATAAGCATATCCTGATTAGGATTAGCGATAGCCATTGTAAGTCCCTTGCTAACTGCAATAGTAAGATATGTTGTATTAACAAATGGTCTGTTAGGCATTCCAAAGGAAATGTTTGAAAGACCGCACACTGTGGGAAGCTTTAGCTCATTCTTGCAATATTCAATAGTTTCAAAGCACTGTAAGCCTGCTGTACCCTCTGCACCTACTGTCTGAACTAATACATCAACAACGGCATCCTCCTTGCGAAGGCCAATACGCTCTGCCGCTGTTAAGACTGTATTAATGTGCTGCTTTTTTTCTTCTATATCCTTAGGAAGTCCTGCCCCTGATAAAGGAAGGGTGATAAACATAGCACCATACTTTTTAGCAAGACGAAGCATATCCTCCATCTTGGCTTCCTCGGCAGAGATGGAATTGATAAGTGCTCTACCAGGATAAATACGAAGAGCTGCCTCCATTACATCCACATGGCTGGTATCAAGACACAGTGGTAAATCCACAGCCGATGTAACCTCATAAATGCTATCAAGCATCATCTGCTTTTCGTCGATACCATTCATACCCATGTTTACATCTAATATGTTGGCACCCTTTTCCTCTTGCTCTCTGGCAAAATCCACTACCATTGAAAGGGAACCATTCTTTAAGGATTCCTGGAACTTCTTCTTTCCAGTAGGATTGATTCTTTCGCCGATAACCATAAATGGCCCATCCAAATCAATCCATGTATTCATTCTCTCAGAGGTAACTACTCTAAGAGGTTCGTTCTTATATACGTGCTGAGGCTTATCCTTAAGGGCAGATACCAACGCCTTAATATGCTCTGGTGTTGAACCACAGCAGCCACCAAAAAGTGATGCACCTGCTTCATAAAGCTTTAGACATGATTCTGTAAATTCAGCTGGTCCCATCTTATAGACAGTTTTGCCATTTTCAAGCTCTGGCAATCCTGCGTTTGGCTTTACCATAATAGGGACGTTTGCAACAGCAGCCATCTGCTTTACCAAATAAAGCATAGCATCTGGACCAGTGCTGCAGTTCATGCCCACACAATCTACACCCATAGATTCAAGAACTATCATGGCTGTATCAGGTGCGGTTCCGTACAGTGTCTTTCCATCAGGATTGAAGGTAAGTGACACGATAATAGGAAGGTCACAGGATTCTTTGATTGCAAGCACTGCTGCTCTACATTCCTGAAGGCTCATCATTGTCTCCACAACAAACAAATCGACACCCTCTTCAAGGATTGCAGCCACCTGCTCCTTGTAGCAATCCACCAAATCCTCAAACATTAAATCCCCAAGAGGAAACAGCTGCTTACCTGTCATGGAAATATCAGCTGCCACAAGTCCCTTTTCGCCTGCCACTTCTCTAGTAAGTCTTACAAGCTGTCTGTTCATCTCAATTAGATTATCCTCAAGACCATATTCTGCCAGCTTTATTCTAGATGCCGTAAAGGTCGGGGCAAGAACTATGTCTGAGCCTGCCTCGTAATATAATCTCTGCAAATCCTGAATTGCTGAAGGATTATCAATAATCCATTTTTCAGGACAAACCCCTGCTTTAAGGCCCCGTTTTTGAAGCTCTGTTCCTGTGGCACCATCAATAAATACAATTCTTTCTTCTAATAGCTGTCTAAACTCTTGTCGTGTCATCCTGTCTCCCTTTCATGCAAAAACCTGTTGCCTACTAATGCTACTTGCCCACGATGGTGCCTCCGCCCAGCACCACATCATTATCATAGAACACTGCTGCCTGACCGGGTGTTATGGCTCTCTGTGGTTCCACAAATGTTATCTGAGCTGTAGTTTTATCTAGTCTGATCACATGGCAAGGCTGGTCTGCCATTCTATAGCGTACCTTTGCACTACAATCAAACTCTTCTCTATCATCATTTGGATCAATCCAATTGATATTCTTAACTAATACATCCCTTGAGAATAAATCCTCATTCTTTCCAAGGATTACCCTGTTACCAGGAACATCTAATGCTACTACGTATAAAGGATATGCGGCAGATATGCCAAGTCCCTTTCGCTGACCAATTGTATATCCAACTATACCCTTGTGCTTTCCAAGAACATTACCTTCCATATCTACAAAATCACCTGGCTCATATTCCTTGCCTGTGAATCTCTTAAGAGCTGAAACATAATCTCCGTCTGGGACGAAGCAGATATCCTGGCTGTCAGGCTTGTTGGCGTTAATGAAATTGTGGCTTTCTGCTATACGGCGCACCTCGTCCTTTGAAAGCTCTCCCAGTGGGAACTCTGTATGTGCAAGCTCCTCCTGAGTCATGTTATAAAGTACATAGCTTTGGTCCTTATTACCGTCAAGGCCCTTTAAAAGCTGATATCCATTATCGGTTTTACGAATTCTAACGTAATGTCCAGTGACAATCTTTTCGCAGCCTAAAATCTGTGCTCTGCGATAAAGCTCGTCAAACTTCATGTGCTTGTTACACTCAATGCATGGATTAGGTGTCATACCACATTCGTAGCAGCTTATAAAATTATCAATAACAGTCTCTCTAAATTTCTCTTGGAAATTAAAGGTATGATGTGACATCTCAAGACGTCTTGCAACAGCCTTGGCATCCTCCACGTCATCTAAGGAACAGCAGGTGTGACCATTGCACACGCCGATGTCCTCATTTGCATAAAGCTTCATAGTGCAGCCTACGCAATCATATCCCTTTTCCTTCATTAATAATGCAGCGACACTACTATCTACGCCACCGCTCATAGCTATTAATGCTTTCATAATGTAATAAACCTCTTATTCGTCCTTAATATTCCCCGCCTTTACATTGGCTTCTATTATAGAATCAACAACCTTAAATAGCTCCTTAGAGCCTAGGGCTGTTTTGTCCTGTCTGCCGTGAACCTGGGTGGCACTTACGCCGTGCTGTCTCCAGTCATCGCCACCATTGCTGTTATTAAGCATTAGTGGCTGCAGATTATCCATGGAATGAGCAAACTTTGATTCAGCAGTCTCGTAGGCTTCAAACTCTTCAAAAAGAGCCATAAGCTCGCTGGCCTGATCACTAGGAAGCATTCCAAAAAGATGCTCTTTAGCAGCCTTTTCTCTTAAAGCCTGAGTCTTCTTTCCCTCTTCATCATAAGCGTAGGTATCGCCAGCTTCTATTTCCACGATGTCATGAATCAGGCACATTAGCATAACCTTTCCTATATCTACAGGCTCGTTGGAATATTCCCTTAAAAGATATGCCATTATAGCCATATGCCAGGCATGCTCTGCGTCATTTTCATTTCTTCCATGTCCTGAAATATGTGTCTGTCTAAATATATTTTTCTCTTTATCTATTTCAAGAGCAAAATCTAGTTGTCTTTTTAATCTATCAGTCATTACTTTTCTCCTATTTTAGATATTGAGTCTCTTACCTATAAAAACTATAGGCTTATTATACTTATGCTTAAGGTAAAAATAAACAAATAAATTATAAAATCTAGCATCCCTTACCTATATTTATTTTTAAAAAATATTCACAAAGTACCCACATTTATTATCTACAATATGCTTAAGTTACTATGTGTAATTAAGTGAGGATGGCATGAAAACACCAACATATAACCTTTTAAAACAATTTGTAAATCTTGCTCCTGCTCCTTGTACGGCCCTTGCTGTAGAAAGAAAACCTGACGGCACCTGCGGCGAGATTCGTTTTTTTGCCGTAAATGATGCCTTCAAAAGAAGCTTCTATGATCTATTCATTAAGACAACAGGAAAAGAGCCAGCCAGCATAGAGGAGTTGGATTCATTCATAGAGGGACAGCCTTACACTCTTACTCTTTCAAAAGAGCCTAAATTTGAGGAAATATGTTTTAGAAGCGCTTGGAATAAGGAATACATCCACACCTACATAGATACTACAAGTATGTACGGATATTGGACTGAGGATTTTTTAATTCCTTGCGATTGTGACCACGAAGAAAATATATCTTATTGCTATTTCATATATCAGCTTAATAGAGAAATGGATACTGGAAAGTTCAGCGCCGTTTCTCCAGATATTTCAAGCTACGTAATCAAAGCCTGCCTGGAGCTTCGAAATGAAAATGAATTTTATTCCAGCATGAATGTGGTTATAAAAGATTTAAGAGAATACACTGATTCCTTTAACGCCTGCATCTTAACAGTGGATTCTGAAAGAAAGACCTTCCAAATTATAAGTGAATCTGTCAAAAATAATGTGCATTCCATAAAGGACTACTTTAAAACCTTCCCTTACGAAATAATTGCCAGCTGGGAAAAGCTTCTTAAAGGCACCAACAATATCATCATTAAAGATGAAAATGACATGGATTATTACGAAACCCTCGCCCCAAGCTGGGTGAAAACCATGAAGGAAGCACATGTTAAAAACCTTTGCCTTTCTCCATTTGTGCATCACGGAGAAATAATAGGTTATTTATATTTAACAGATTTTGATGGTTCCAACTTAGCCAGAATAAAAGAGATTGTAGAATTACTCTCATTCTTTCTTACTGCCGAGGTGGCCAACCATACCTTCCTAGAGAAGCTTGAATACCTTAGCAATGTAGATATACTAACAGGAGTATTCAATCGTAACTGCATGAACGTAAATGTAGATGAATTATCTCTAAAGCTTAAGCTTGAGCCTAAGCCATTTTCAGTAGCATTCTTTGACTTAAATGGTCTTAAATCTATAAATGACCATGGTGGTCATAATTCTGGCGATGACTTGCTTAAGGATGCAGCAAGTGTCCTAAAAGAGGTTTTCCCTGACGACCAGATATATCGAGCCGGCGGCGACGAATTCGTAGTTATTTCTTTAAATGATTCTGAAAATGATTTTCTTAAGAAGCTTGCCGCAGTCCGAGCGAAGGCCTGCGACCCTGATTGGCTTAACTTTGCTATAGGGCACTATCATGATGATTCACAAGGTAATCTTCGTCTGGCCATGCGCTATGCCGATGAAAACATGTACGAAGATAAAAATGCATTCTACGATGCTCACCCTGAAAAACGTAGATAACCCAAAGGAGGGCGAACACCATGTTGTCAAATAACCGAATTGTAAATAAAAATTTCTACGATGAATACAAATACTTTGATGAATATTTGACAAACTACCTTAATGTGGAAGAAAACGGGGTAGACGAATATATCAAACGCATGAAGCATGCCATCTATGAAGTAAAGGATGTACTTCCAGAATGGATGCCTACTATTGCACGCCTTGAAAAAATGAAAGCCAGATTCATGAGCCTAGACGACGCCGAAATAAGCTTCGATGACTTTCAGGGAAAGGATGAAGATGTTGTTTGGATTAGAATCTTTTTGGAAAAAATTGAGCAAAAGGCTGATCCTTTAGAAAAATATAGCAAGCTCAAATTCACTTTTAAGAAAAGGAAAAAGAGCCTGCTACAACGTTTCTTAGGTTTATTTAATTAGATTTTAAATGAATCCTTAATGTCCCTAAGTTCATCAGAATTCTCTTCTGTTTCACTAACTACCTTTACAACTCCATCTGAAAGGTTGGCCACGTCTGTGGCCTTTTCTGCTACTGTAGTAACAGCCTCTGCTGCCTCTCCTACCGTTCGAGAAATCTGCTCGACAGATTCTGAAATAGCAGTTGTTGCTTCCTGCAAATCAGAAATCTTATTAGATATCTGAGTCATGGAATCAGAGAAATTCTCAGCATCCAGCTTGTAGTTATCTGCCATTGATAAGAATGAATCATAATCCTTTGCAATATCAGTCTCAATGTAGTTAAGTGTTCGAGACAGGCATTCGTTCATAAGGTTAACAGCATTCTGAACCTCTGAAACGATTTCCATAATATCTGCAACTGTCTCACTTGATTGTGTTGCAAGTCCACCGATTTCTGTTGCTACTACTGCAAAGCCCTTACCAGCTTCACCAGCTCTGGCTGCCTCAATAGAAGCATTAAGTGCAAGAAGATTTGTCTGGCTGGCAATATCCTGAATAGTTGTTGCAAGAGTATTAACCTTTTCAACAGCCTTAGATTTTTCAAGAGCATCCTGGCCTTGTTCATTAATCTCTTCATATATTCTTTCAGTCTTTTCTTTTGCTGCAACTGTCTCCTTGTAGACTTCATTAGCCTTTCTCTTTGTTTCTACAGCATTATTGGCGCCAGCCTTTGCTTCCTCTGCTATGCCATCAGCGTTTTCTTTAATAAGATTTGTTCTTTCACTGATAACATCTGTAGTAGCGCTTGTTTCCTGCATGCTGGCTGCCAGCTCTTCAGATGTTGCAGAGTTATCAGCATTTGCAGAATCGATTTCTTGAGTGATGTCCTTAAGTCTAAGAGCATGTCCCTCCAAATCTACAGATGTGCTGGCGATACGTTCTACAATATCACGTAAGCTGTGCTCCATAGAATCAACAGCTCTAGCCATAACACCAGTTTCATCCTTCTTGTGTTCGATGGATTCAAGATCATCATTTGCTGTGAAATCAAGCTTTCCTACGTTTTCAATAACACCTGTGATAATTCTGATTGGCTTTGTAATACCATTACCTGCAACAATACCTATCAGTAAAATACCTACGCCAACTATACATGAAAACAGCAATCCAAGATTTCTAATCTGGTTGATTTCTGCCATTATTTCAATTTCATCAGCTACGCAAACAGTAACCCATCCCTGGGAATTGATAACCTGATAAGCTGCATATTTCTTTACGCCATTTTCATCCACATAATGGAAAATCTTTGCCTGAACATAATTTCCGGATGGAATCTGTTTAAGTAATTCGTTTACTACATTATTAGTAGCCTGGGTTCCTACCTTTTCAGGTTTTTTATGGTATAGGAAGAGACCATCAGCATCTGTTACATAGATATAACTAGATGAGATACCATTTAATCCTCTGCCTTCAAAAATAGGCTTTAAAACTTCATAGTCAACGCCATCAACCCCTCGGGCTGCAATCTCCTGCTCTACAATCTCAGAGCACAATGTGGCAAGATCTTGCATATTGTTCTCATTAATCTTCTGAACAGCTGATTTTGCCTGTGGAATAATATAAAACATATTCAGGGCAAAGAAAGCTACAACGCTAATGATAACAAGTGCGAGAATCTTTACATAAATTGAATGCAGATTAATCCCGTTCTTTTTCGATTCCTCCATGAATGATCCCTCCAATTGTTCTACCGATTATGATTTATAGGGACATACTAATAGCACCAAGCAACTCTTCCACCTCTTCATCAGAAGGAATACCATCATAACAAAGGGCATAATCTATAAGTTGCTCAAATGCACTATTTCTACTTGATTCTCTTGGGAATAAATCATTAATAGGCTCTTTCCATCGGCCTAGCATTTCATTTAATTCACCAAGACGCCACGTAAGAACTTCCTTTTCCTTGTTTCTTAAGAACTTTTCTAAGGCTTCACTGTTTCCACAACTAGAAAAACCTGCAACAAGGTTTTGTTCCTTTAAATATGTAGGGAAATCAAATGTACTCTTTGACTTATCTAAAACAACATGTACAGGAATTCCGCCTTCCTTACACATCATAGATATCTGACCGTTAAGCTCATCATCTTCTGTTGCTACAACAACAAGCATTCTTCCCTGTAAATCTATAGGAGTAAACTGTCTTTGCTCTAAAAGAAGATGATCTGTTTCTTCTGAAAGAGCTGCAAGATCCAAGGAAACCTCATCGGCTATTAAATGAACCTTAGCCCCAAAATCTAAAAGAGCTCTTGTCTTTTTTAAAGCAGCAGCATCACCGCCTACTACCAAACAATTAGCATCAGTTAAATCTAAAAAAATAGGGAAATAAGCCATAGACACCTCCTAAAATTCGTCTCTTTCGCAAGTATAACAAAAATATGTGAAAAAATTATTCCTAAACACCACTAATCTGCAACTAAAGCAATAAAAAAAGCAGAAACCTTTCGATTTCTGCTTTTTGCGTTAAATCATTTCATTAATTACTTAATAACGATGTTTCCGTGAACTGTACCATAGTCCTTAGAAGTGATAACACCCTTAAGTTCAGTCTGTACGTAGTCCATAACAGCTTCATCCATTACGATACCTGTATCAAACTGCTCTGAAGCGTTTGCAAATGCATAATATGTGTCACCACCAGCTGCACAGAAGTTGTTTGTTACAACTGCATATTTATCTGTAGCTGAGAATGGCTTGCCATTAATGCTTTGAATACTTACACGGTTAATTGCTGCTGGCTTATAGTATGTTGAAGCAGGATAAGCCTCACCCTGAGCAAATGGCTTTGCTGTATCAACTGTAAATTTGATACCTGATACCTGTGAGAAACCACCGATTGCTCCTGGTGTTGAGAATGTGCTTGCTTCTAATGCTTCAAGCAAATCAACACCACTGATATATACTACTGAAATAGTGTTTCCAAATGGAAGTACTGTATTTAAATCCTTCTTTGTAACACTACCAGCTTTGATAGAAGCACGAATGCCGCCACCGTTTGTGATAGCTACAACGTGGTCTTCCTTAACCTTAAGTCCGCCTTCCTTAAGTACAGACCACTTAATAGCATCTGTGATAAGATCTCCAAGGTTTGTCTCCTGTGTTCTAACACCTGGAGCCTTCTGACCATTTAAGTCAACCTCTGACTTTGCAAATTCAACACCGTATTCAGCATCTACTCTATCAGTAATTGACTTTGAAAGTGCTTCAATTGCTGGAGCCTTAAGAATACCATCATCTACTTTGATAAGGTAGTTATCCTCGATTTTCTTTGTTGCATTATCGATAACAACCATACCGATTTTTTCAAACTTTGTACCTGTAGACTGTACTGGCTCACCATTTTCACCAGCTGTCATTACTGTATGAGAATGACCATCCAAGATAATATCGATGCCTGTTGTCTTAGCATAAAGGTCAACACTTCTGTGTCCGTCTGGAGCAGATTCATCATCTACACCAAGATGTGCAAGGCATACAACGATATCACAGCCATCAGCCTTTAGCTTGTTAATCTGTTCCTGAGCACATGGATAAAGCTCGCCCTTAGATAAGAACTTGATTCCCTTAATAAGAGCAGGGTTAACCTTTGTCTGAGTCTCTGGTGTTTCCATACCAAAGAAACCAACCTTAAGACCTGAAGCTGATGTGAATTCGTAAGTTGGGTCAAGGATTGGCTTACCATTCTTATCTAATACATCAGCGCAGATAGTTTTGAACCAAGCTCTTGAAAGATTGTTCTTAAGCTGGTCATAACCATAATCGAATTCGTGATTACCAAGAGTAGCAACATCATAGCCTGCAAAGTTCATCATTGTAATAGCATCATGTCCCTTTGTAGTGCTTACATATGGTGTACCCTGGCTAAAATCACCTGCATCTGCAAGGATTACCTCAGCACCTCTAGCCTTAAATTCATACTTTAAAGCTGCAGCCTGTGCATAACCTTCAAGTGCTCCGTGCACATCATTTGTGTGGAGAATAATAGTTTTTCCACTTAAATCATTAGGTACGTTGGCAATTGAACGGACATCAGCCTTTACCTCGGCAGCATAAGCTGTCTTTGGTGTAAGACCAATGGATAATACCATTGCAAATGCCATTACAAGAGTGATAATTCTCTTGAAATTTCTTTTTAGTCGCATTATACATCCCTCCTATTTGTATTTCTATACAACCACATACATTATATAGATTTTTATACAAGAAAAGAATATAGTCTTTAAAATAAAAATTGACGAATTTTCAAGCACTAGCTTAGCTATTTTTATAGATTATCCCCTTCAAAGTATGAATAGTTTTGAGACTCACTAGCAACTAAATAGATTTCTTTTCCATTTAGAATTTTCCTTGGCCATCTAAATGGAAGTCCATGGTAAAAATCGTCCTCTACAAGAGCTCCATCTACATACACCTGAACCACATCACATTTCAAATCAACATTGATAAAAGCTCTGTCATCTTCTAATTCAAGCTTATAGTAGCTGATTTCTTTGTTGCTATATAATAATTCAGCTTTATACATTTCAGGAATAACAAAAGGTGCATCTATAAGCTTTGTAATGGTATAGCCTGATTTATCAGCATTCTTTAATGCTTCTATGGATTTGCCAGGTTCCTCTACATAAAATACTCTTCCATCAACCTTTCTAAGCTTCTTTGCTTCCTCAAGGCTGATTAGTCTGATATCACATTTTTCATCTGGATTAACAAATTCAAACTGAGGCTTTATACCAGGAAGCTCCATAAAAATCCATGTGTCTTTATCCTTACATAAAGGCTGAGCTGTAGCATATTTTAGTACTGCAGTATCATTAAGCTTCATGTTAAATGGCATGAAAAAGCTGATATCTCCCTTAACATCAATAGCAGGAAATACCACATCACCTGTATCTATCACCACATCTGAAACATCCCGGGCGTCATGAAGTCTTTGATAATGATTTATAAAAACAAAGCCACCATTTTCATCTCTTCTAACTCCGTACCTGAGCTTTTTCATATCACCTATTTCAACATTACTATCAGCTTCTACATAGGTCATTGTGGCAAGCTTATCTTCATAATCATGTATAAATAGATGCAACAGATTAAGCAAGTCATAGGACTCTCTGGTTTCCTCATAGGAAGAAATTGGAGCCTGAAAATCATATGAGATGATTGGATAATCATTTGGATAGCCTGTGGCTTTGGATTCCTGAAGCGTATAGTCAGGATACACCTTATTTAGTCCACCATGGTACATGTAATATCCAAGCATATTGGCACCTTCGCATAGCATGATAAGTGTCATGGCATAAATATCCATGCCATGAATCTGATATCTTCTATGGTAGGTATTCATAAGACCTGCCCCGATTTCACAGGTAAAATACGGATAACGGTCATAAGGCAATTGCCAGCTATCCTCTTCTAACGCCTTTATTAAATCCTTACCTATGGCAGAATCATTTCTTATGCCAGTAAAATAATATCTTGCGCATGGAGGAAGCTTTTCAGTCCCTTCATCCCATGGTGCATCACAATATCCTCCAAATGAGGGGATTACATCATCAACAGGAATCTTTGCTCCATTTACACTGTTCCAGCCTGTGACTGTAAAAATAGGTACATCTATTCCTACTTCCTTAGCTATGTTTTTAAGTGTAAGCAGATGCTCGGCATTATCTGTAAGCTCATTATCTAACTGGCACATTTCAATAGGACCACCATCTTTAAATAGCAGACCGCTAACTTCGTCTGAAATTGCTTTGTACCATTTCTTTACAAGCTTTAGATATTCTTCATCATTTGTTCTAAGCTCTAAATCCTTATTAATAAGCCAATCAGGGAAGCCACCATTTCTAACCTCGCCATGACACCATGGGCCAATACGAATGCAAACCTTAAGCCCTGCCTCCTTAGCCATAAGAACAAAGGCTCTAAGGTCGTTGTCACCTGTCCAGTTCAGCTTTCCTTCCTCTGGCTCGTGATATATCCAAATGATGTAGGTGGATACAATATCTATTCCACCCTCCTTCATCAGCCTAAGTGCTGTTTTCCACTGTTCTCTAGGGACTCTGCTAAAATGCATTTCCCCCATAATGGCCATGGATGGCTTACCATTTTTTTCTACATAAAGGCTGTTAACTTCTATACCTTCTTTATTTACGTTAACGCCTCCTAAATTAAGATGCTTCTTAATTATTTCTGGCTTCTTGTAGTCCTTAAATTTGTAAATCATTATTTCCCCCTAAATATTTAATTTTTGCAAAGCTCCCAGAAGGTAACTGCACTTGCAGCAGCTACATTTAATGAATCTACATTATGATGCATAGGGATAATAGTTACAAAATCACTATTATCAATTGTCTCCTGCTTTATTCCTGTGCTTTCTGTTCCAAATATAACTGCTAGCTTTTCCTGCTCCTTTAAAACAGGATCAGACAAAGGGATTGCATTATCCTTAAGTGCCATAGATACAACAGAATATCCTTCCTCCTTTAGCAATGAGACGTAATCAGAATCCTTGTCAAAATAAGTCCATGGAACCTGAAATACTGTTCCCATAGCTACTCTGGCTGCTCTTCTATAAAATGGGTCTGAGCTGGCATAGGTAAGGAAGACTGCATCTACCCCAAGTGCTGCCGCAGATCTAAAAATAGCACCTACATTAGTTGGATTCATAACATCCTCCAATATAGCTATCCTTTTTGATGCTGATAGTAATTCCCTAACATCAGGCAGGCTTGGTCGCTTAAAAGCGGCGATAACTCCTCTTGTAAGATTAAAGCCTGTGATATTATTAATAACCTCAAGCTTTGCTACAAAAACATCCACATCCTCTGATGCCATACTTAACAATTCCTGTACTACCTCAGATTCATAAGCCTTTTCCTCTACAAAAAAAGCTAGAGGCTCAGCTCCCCTACTAAAAGCCCTTTTTATAACCTCTGGAGTTTCTGCAATAAACACTCCTCCATTGGGCTCAAAATAGTGATAAAGCTGCGCCTCATTATATTTAGTAAAAATATCTACTCTTTTATCTTCAATATTATCTATCCTAATCAATGTCGACTCCTAATTAAACGTATACTTCAGATAGATAATATCCTTATTTTAAACATTTCGCAATTAATTTATTCTACATCCTGTAGAGCTGCAAAATCCTCTTCACCAGTTCTAATTTTAACAACCTGCTCTACATCATATACGAAGATTTTACCATCACCGATGTGGCCTGTATAAAGAACCTTCTTTGCAGTTTCAATAACATCCTTAACTGGAACCTTACATACAACAACATCCACTCTAATCTTTGGAAGTAATGCTGGCTCTAAAGCAACACCTCTATAATATTCAGGTGCACCCTTCTGAACGCCACAGCCCATTACATGGGATACTGTCATACCTGTGATACCAAGCTTCATAAGAGCATTCTTAAGCTTCTCAAGGTTACGCTCCTTGCAAAGGATTTCTACCTTTGTCATTCTAGGCTTTCCTGCAGCTGTAATCTGTGAAGGTGCGTACTCAACCTCAACTGCCTCATCCATAGATGCAAGACCAGCAGCCTCTAATGTATCTGTAATAAGTGTTGCTGTCTCATCATCATATTCATCTGTATCGAAATCATCCTCAAGCATGTTGAATCCAGAATATGCTGATGGAAGTCCATGCTCTGTTCTATCAAGACCTACAATTTCCTCTTCTGCTGATGCACGAAGACCAATAGTATTTTTGATTAACGTAAATGCGATAGTAATTGTAACCGCCGCCCAGGCACCTACTGAAACAACACCTATAAGCTGAATTCCAAGAAGCTTAAATCCTCCTCCATAAAAAAGACCTGTAAGTGTGCTATCAGGAGCTGCAGTTGTTGCAAATAATCCTACTGCAATTGTTCCCCAAATACCGTTCATCATGTGAACTGCTACAGCTCCAACTGGATCATCAATGCGAAGCTTATAATCAAGAAGCCATACGCCAAATACTACGAGGAAACCTGAAACAATACCAATGATGATTGCACCAAGTGCATCTGTAACGTCGCATGGGGCTGTGATTGCAACAAGGCCTGCAAGTGAAGCATTAAGTGACATTGATACATCTGGCTTACCAAATTTAATCCATGTGAAAGCCATTGTTGTGCATGTAGCAACTGCAGGAGCGATTGTTGTTGTAACAAATATAGATGCAAGCTGCTCTACTGATGTTGCAGCAGCACCGTTAAATCCATACCATCCAAGCCAAAGGATAAATACGCCAAGTGCTCCAAGTGCAATGTTGTGACCTGGGAATGCATTTACCTTTGTAATTTTTCCCTTACTGTCGTGATTAAACTTACCAATTCTAGGTCCTAAGATTTTAGCTCCGATTAATGCACAGATACCACCTACCATGTGGATGGCACAGCTACCTGCGAAATCATGGAAGCCAATAGCTGAAAGCCAGCCGCCTCCCCAAATCCAGTGTGCCTCGATTGGGTAGATTACTAGTGAAATGATACCTGAATAAATACAGTAGCTAATGAACTTTGTACGCTCAGCCATAGCGCCACTTACGATTGTTGCTGTTGTAGCACAAAATACCAGGTTAAAAACAAAGTTGCTCCAGTCAAAGCTGGCATAATCTGTAAATACCTGAAGGGAAGGCTTTCCAACAAGACCAAAGAAAGCATTCTCACCAAACATAAGACCAAAGCCTAAAATAATAAACATTACTGTACCAATACAAAAATCCATAAGATTTTTCATTATGATATTTCCAGTATTTTTTGCTCTGGTAAATCCAGCCTCCACCATTGCAAAGCCAGCCTGCATCCAAAAAACTAAGGCTGCACCAATTAAGAACCATACGCCAAATAGCATGCTTGAATAATCTTCCATATTCAAATCCTCCTTTATATATATTAAATGGGGCGCAGTTCACATTGTGAACTACGCCCCATTGCGTAACTATTTTATTATTTTACTGAATAAAGAATCTCTCCATAGGTTGGATAAGGCCAGATATCACTTGGAACTACTGTCTCAAGCTCATCCACCACTTCTCTAAGTTCATTCATATCTGCAAAAATAACATCATGATGGAACTTAGCAAGCTCGTAGATATCCTCTAATTCCTTGGCCTTTTCAATATCTGCCTCAAGCTTCTCTAATCTTTCATCCATTGTAAATGTAAGCTTAGATGCCTGCTTTAATCTCTTTGTCTCTACAGTGGAATCAACATCAATTCCTGTAGCAGCCTTTGCATTTAATGTTTCAGCAAGTGAATACTGATAATCGTTTGCAGCTGCCATAATGTTCTTCTTTACCATGGCATCCATTGTAAGAGCTTCGATGTCGATTACCTTATAGTAATTTTCAAGCTGAATATCATAACGGCTGTAAAGCTCCTGTTCCGTAAATACGTTATGCTTTGTAAATACATCAATAGCCTTTTTATCGACGAAAGCAGGAAGTGCATCTACTGTAGATTTAAGGTTCTTAAGTCCTCTTCTTTCAGCTTCCTTAACCCATTCATCTGAATAACCGTTTCCGTTAAAGATAATTCTTTTATGTGCTGTAAGCTCTCTCTTTAAAAGCTCTGCTAAGGCCTTTTCAAAATCTGCTGCCTTTTCTAGCTCATCAGAGAACTTATCAAGTTCCTCAGCCACAATTGTATTTAAGATTACGTTTGGTCCAGAGATAGATGCTGATGAACCAAGTGATCTAAATTCAAATTTATTACCTGTAAATGCAAATGGTGATGTTCTGTTTCTATCTGTTGTATCCTGCGAAATGCTTGGGATTACTGTTGCACCTACAGACATCTTTTTCTTTTTAATATCCTCATAATCAGTTCCATCGATGATTGATTCAACAATAGCCTCTAGCTCATCTCCAAGGAACATTGAAATAATTGCTGGTGGCGCTTCGTTTGCACCAAGTCTATGATCATTTCCAGCAGAAGCTACCGATACACGGAGCAACTCCTGATATTCATCTACAGCCTTAATGACCGCTGTAAGGAATAATAAGAACTGTGTGTTATGGGAAGGGGTAGCACCAGGCTCTAGCAGGTTTACTCCGGTATCAGTCGAAATTGACCAGTTGTTATGCTTACCTGAACCATTAACTCCTGCAAATGGCTTTTCGTGTAGCAGGCAAGTCATACCATGTCTTTTTGCAACTACCTTCATCATCTCCATAGTAAGCTGATTGTGGTCTGTTGCGATATTTGTTGTTGAATAAACAGGTGCAAGCTCATGCTGTGCTGGGGCTACCTCGTTGTGCTTTGTCTTAGCAAGTACCCCTAGCTTCCAAAGCTCTTCATCAAGCTCCTTCATAAATGCTGAAACTCTTGGCTTGATGGTTCCAAAATAATGGTCATCTAATTCCTGTCCCTTTGGAGGCTTAGCACCAAACAATGTTCTACCTGTATAAATCAAATCTGGACGCTTGTTGTACATCTTTTCATCAATAAGGAAATATTCCTGCTCAGGTCCAACTGTTGTAATAACTCTTTTAACATCCTCATGACCGAACAGCTTTAATGCTCTTACTGCTGATTTATCAAGAGCTTCCATGGAACGAAGAAGTGGAGTCTTTTTATCAAGCGCCTCTCCTGAATAAGAACAAAATGCAGTTGGAATACAAAGTGTATCATCCTTTATAAATACATAGCTTGTTGGGTCCCAGGCTGTATAGCCTCTTGCCTCGAATGTAGCTCGAAGACCACCTGATGGAAATGAAGATGCATCTGGCTCACCCTTAATTAGCTCCTTGCCTGAAAATGTCATGATAATCTTGCCACCTTCTTCAGGCTGAATAAATGAATCATGCTTTTCTGCTGTAACACCAGTCATTGGCTGGAACCAATGTGTGAAGTGTGTGGCACCAAGTTCGATTGCCCATTCCTTCATGGCATGTGCAATTACGTTTGCCAAATCTCTATCTAGAGGGCGTCCCTCTTCCACTGTCTTTTTAAGGGCCTTGTAGGCATCCTTAGGGAGACGCTCCTTCATGGTTTCATCGTTGAAGACTTTGCTTCCAAATATCTCTGTAACTTTACTCATATCAAATCCTCCTTATGTACGCCCTCATCCGTCGACTTCGTCGCCACCTTCCCCCAGAGGGGGAAGGCTTAAAGGCTTCCCCCTCTGGGGGAAGCTGTCACCGAAGGTGACTGATGAGGGTCTTACTTCCTATACACCACTATCTCCATAATTTGCTAACACTCTCGCTGACGGGTCATCCACATTACAACCTGGCCAGTTTTTATTTGGCATCCAAAAGTCCACTACCATGTGAGCTTGTCCAGGATAATATTTTTCAAACAACTCTCTGTAAAGAAGTGATTCCTTAGTGAAAGGTGCTCTGAATTCGTATTTACGTTTTGCATTCTCCAAATCTTCGTCTGAGTAAATGCTGTTTGCGTATTCCTTTAGGTAATAAACCATTGAATGTCCAACTGCATCTGAGAAGGCTGCCTTTTCTCTGAATAAAATGTCGTAAGGTAAATAATCATCGTTCTCAAAGGCATGTCTTAACAGGTATTTTCCCTTGTTGTATCTATTCATCTTAAGCTTTGGATTAATGCTCATTACATAATCTACAAAATCCAAATCTCCAAAAGGAACTCTGGCCTCCATTGAATGTACTGATATGCATCTGTCTGCTCTTAACACATCGTACATATAAAGCTCTCTTAGCCTCTTTTCTGCTTCCCTTTGGAACTCCTCCTCATTTGGTGCAAAATCTGTATATTTATATCCGAATATCTCATCTGAAATCTCTCCAGTAAGCAATACTCTGATTTCAGGGAATTTCTTTTTGATTCCCTTGCAGATAAGATACATTCCCATGCTTGCTCTGATGGTTGTAATATCGTAGGTTCCAAGGGATGCAACTACTTCCTCTAGAGACTCAATTACTAAGTCCTTATCAATGATGATTTCGTGATGCTCTGAACCGATGTATTCTGCAACCTCTTTTGCATATTTCAAATCAATGGCATCCTCATTCATTCCTATTGCAAAGGTTTTTATTGGCTTGTCCATAAACTTCTGTGCCACCGCACACACCAGTGATGAATCAAGTCCGCCTGATAAAAGAAAACCAACAGGAGCATCTGCATCAAGTCTCTTTTCTATTCCTGCAATAAGCTTTTCTTTAATCTTTGCTGAAGCCTCATCTAATGAATCCTCACTATAAGGCTTGCGCTTTGCCAAATCTCTGTAGCAGGTAAACACACCCTTGTAATAATAATGTCCTGGTGGAAATGGCATTACCTTGTCTGTTAGTCCCACAAGGTTCTTGGCCTCGGAAGCAAACATGATTGAGCCTTCACTGTCGTATCCATAGAACAAAGGCCTGATTCCTATTGGATCTCTGGCTGCTACCAAATCATCCAAATCCTTGTCGTAAATAACCATTGCAAATTCTGCATCCAATTTACTAAACATCTGGCATCCGTATTTACGATACATTGGAAGAATTATTTCGCAATCGCTGTCACTTTTGAATTTGTATCCCTCTGCCTTAAGCTCTTCTCTTACAGGCTTGAAGCCGTACAGCTCGCCATTACATATTACATAATTGCCCTCAAGCTCAAAGGGTTGCATACCATCTTCAGTTAATCCCATAATTGAAAGTCGTTGAAAGCCTAACACGCTGTCATTTACTGTAATGACCTTTTGCATATCAGGTCCTCTAGATAGGGTTTTTGAAAATGCCTCTTCGAAATCTTTCATTTCAACGTGGCATTTACTAAGAGCCATAATTGAACACATAAAATCACCTTCCCGTCGGTAATAAAAAAGGCGCCGTAAGCGAAGACATTTCTTCACTTACGACGCCTTTGTCGTTTACCTTGATTTATTTGTTTAGAATAATATTATTTTGACAATCCGTTGTCAACACTTTTTTTATTTTTCTTGATATTTTTTTATTATATCCATTGCCATTTGATATCTTGAAATCCTAAGATCCATAGCATTCTTCTCTATCTGTTTATGGGCTTCCTCCTCTGTCATATCCTCGTTAATAATCAAAAGAAGCTTAGCCCGTGAAATTACCTTTAGCTCATCCAGCTTTTTTTCTAATTTGGCACTTTCCCTGTGAGCCATGCCAATTCGCCTTTGAGCTGCCAGTGCATGTCGCAGGGCCTGCCAAAGCAAAGGCTTGCTTATAGGCTTTGAAACCGTAATGATTCCATAGTCAGCTACCCTATCGGTGATTTCATCATAATAATCCGCCTTTATAAACAGCAGTACCTGACAAACATTCTTTTCCGCAATATCTATTACCTGCTCTACAGAATTAGAACCGGCCATTGGCAGATTGATAAAGCATATATCAAAATCATAATCCGTAATGGCGCGCTTTGCAGAAGGATAGCTTTCCACACAAAGGATATCCATATATCCGTTTTCTTTCAGATAGGATTTGTAGAATGCGCTTGCCTTTTCATTATCGCAGACAATTAATGCTCTCTCCATAGTCCACTCCTTTTAAGACTAAATACTCATCTTAATTGTCTCAATATAATTTTCTGCGATTTTTGCAAAATTAGAATCCTGTAAAAAGCTACTGTTTTCAGCACATTCAATAGCTTCCTCAATAGATGCTGGAAGCATTTTAAGCTTTGAATATTCCGATTCTGATAATAGTCTTGATTTAACCTCAAGTGCTGGAGGAAGCTTTTCGTTTCCTCTTACACCTGCCATTCCTGCCTGCAAAATAATAGCTGCAGCAAGATATGGATTAAGACATGAATCAGGTGAACGCAAAATAAAATGCTTTCTTCTTCCGTTGATTTCAGGAACTCTAAATAATCTGGAATTATTCTGCTTTGACCAGGTAATATATTTAGGCGCTTCAAGCACACCTAGTCTGTCATAAGAATCACGTCTGCAATTAAGGAAAATGGTAATGTCTCTCATTCTGTTTATGATACCTGCCATAAAGTTTTCTGAAGCAAGCTTATCATCATTAATAAGATTCGTTTCTCCCTTAAAATTAGACATGAGAATATGCAAGCCATTGCCTGGAGCATCCTCAATAGGACGTGGCTCAAAGCAAGCGTACGCGCCATTTCTTGCAGCTATATTTTCTACAACGTTTTTGTAGGTTACAAAGTTATCTGCTGTAGTTAAAACGTCAGCAGAATGAAAATCTATTTCGTTTTGTCCTGGTCCTCTTTCATGATGAGAAGACTGTGGTGATATGCCCATCTCCTCTAAGCTTAGGCAGATTTCTCTTCGAATGTTTTCACCCTTGTCGCTAGGGGCAACATCCAAATATCCACCATTATCAAAAGGCTCACTTGTAGGGATTCCATTATCATCTGTTTTAAAAAGATAAAACTCAGAACGAAGTCCCATCTTGGTAGAAAATCCCATTGTTTCACACTCTTTAAGAGTGTCCTTTAAAAACTGTCTGTAATCCATTGAATATGGAGTACCATCAGCATAAACAACATTGCAATAAAACCTGATAACTCTGCCAGACTGTGGGCGCCATGGAAGTACATGCAGGGTATCTGCATCAGGCTTTAAAAACAGATCTCTTCCAGATTCATCCTCAAAGCCTAAAATCAAAAATGGGTCAAAATTGATTCCATCCTCAAAAGCGCTCTTAAGCTCCGATGGCATTATGGAAATATTTTTCTGATTTCCGTACAGGTCACAAAAGGCCAAACGAATAAACTTTACATCGTTTTCCTCAACAAAATTAATAATATCATCAATAGATAAATGAGACATTGCCTTCCCTCCAAAGGTTAATAGTTAGTTATATCTTAATCAATCAGGTTGAAAAATTCTACAAATTTGTATAACCCATCAAATACTCATCAACCTCTTTTGCACAGTCTCTTCCATTTCTGATTGCCTTTACAACTAAGGATTGTCCTGTATGCATATCTCCAGCTGCAAATACCTTTGCTGTACTTGTAGCAAAACCGCCTTCTTTAGATGCTACATTAGTTCTGCCATCTACCTTTACCTTAAAGGCATCAACAACATATTTTTCTGCACCTAAAAATCCTGCTGCAATCAGGCAAAGCTGACACTTTACTTCCTTTTCAGTTCCCTCTACTGGGACCATCAGCTTTCTTCCAGTCTTTTTATCTACCTGACTTTGAAGAGCTACTAATACAACAGATTTAAGATTACCTGATTTGTCTGTTTTAAATTCCTTTACAGTTGTAGTATACAGTCTTGGGTCATGACCAAACTTTGCAATAGCTTCCTCCTGGCCGTAATCTGTTTTGCAAACAAGAGGCCACTGTGGCCATGGATTGCTTTCGGCTCTTTCATCAGGAGCCTTTGGCATCATTTCAAGCTGAGTTACTGACTTACAGCCGTGACGAATAGCTGTACCGACACAGTCGTTTCCTGTATCACCACCACCGATAATAATTACATCCTTATCCTTGGCAGAAATATACTGTCCATCCACTAATGTCATATTATTATTCCACAGACATTTTGTTGTAGAAGTTAAGAAATCTACTGCAAAATAGATTCCCTTTGCATCCTTTCTTCCTGCCCCATCAATATCTCTAGGTTCAGATGCACCGCAGCATAAAACTACAGCATCATATTTTGCTGTAAGCTCACTAGCCTTAATATCAGCCCCAACATTGGCATTTACTATAAAGCTAACACCCTCCTGCTCCATCACATGAATCTTTCTATCTATGATTTGCTTTTCAAGCTTCATGTTTGGAATACCATATCTAAGAAGTCCACCAACATTATCATTTCTCTCATAAACAGTAACACTGTGACCTCTTCTGTTAAGCTGGTCTGCAACTGCAAGTCCAGCTGGGCCTGAGCCTACTACAGCAACAGTTTTTCCTGTTCTTTGCTTTGGTGGTTTTGCATCTGCCAGACCATGCTCATAGGCGTATTCTATTATTGCCATCTCATTAGCCTTTGTGGTAACAGCATCACCATTTAAGCTGCAGGTACAGGCCTTTTCACATAGGCCTGGACATACTCTGCAGGTAAACTCTGGAAAGTTGCTGGTCTTATGAAGTCTTTTATATGCCATTTCATAGTTTTCCTGATAAACCAAATCATTCCATTCAGGTATCAGGTTATTGAGAGGACAACCTGAAGTCATCCCCTTTATAGTCATTCCAGATTGGCAAAAAGGTACACCGCAATCCATGCATCTAGCTCCCTGCTTTGCTCTTTCTTCTTTAGACAAATGAATATGAAATTCATTGAAATTATTAATACGTTTAAGAGGACTGATTGCTGGTTCCTCTACTCGCTCGTATTCTAAAAATCCTGTAGATTTTCCCATGACTAATCCTCCTTTACGCACCCTGTCCATTCATCAGGAAATTAAATGCTTCTATCTGAGCCTGCTCTGGCGATAAGCCCTTAGCTTCCATCTTCACCATAGCCTGTAGCATCTTTTTGTAATCGTATGGAACAATCTTTTTAAATTTAGGCAGATAATCACTGAAATTATCATAGATTTCCTTGCCCTTCTTTGAACCTGTAGTTTTAACATGCTCTCCAATGATATCCTTCAATTCCATAACATCATATTTATCTGTTACAGTCTCAAGACATACCATGGATTTGTTAAGCTTTTTGTAAAGAGTTGCATCCTCGTCAAGAACATAGGCAACACCGCCACTCATACCAGCCGCAAAATTCTTTCCAGTCTCACCAAGAACAACTACTCTACCACCAGTCATGTATTCACAGCCGTGGTCTCCAACGCCCTCTACAACAGCTGTAGCACCGGAATTTCTAACTGCGAATCGCTCACCTGCTACACCGTTAATAAAAGCTTTTCCGCTGGTAGCTCCATAAAGTGCTACATTCCCGATGATAATATTTTCATCCTCTTTATAGGTAGCTCCCTTAGGTGGATAAATAATCAGCTTACCGCCTGATAATCCCTTACCAAAGTAATCGTTAGAATCTCCTGCAAGCTCCAGTGTTAATCCCTTTGGAATAAATGCACCAAAGGATTGTCCACCTGCACCCTTACAGTTAACCTTGTAGGTATCCTCTAAAAGGCTTTCTCCAAATTTTCTAGTGAGCTGGGCCCCAAGCAAGGTTCCAAGTGATCTATCCGTATTTACGATATCAACGTCGATCTCCTTTGGCTTTCCTGCATTAATGGCACTCTTAAGCTCCTTTAGAAGGATTCGCTCATCAATAGTCTTTTCCAGTTCAAAGTTAAATGTATTCTTTTTATTGTATTCAATCTTCTCGCCACCTGATGGATTCAAAAGTACAGCTGACATATCAATCTTTTCAAATGGTGAATCCTTAGTAGCTTCCTTAAGCTTTAACAAATCTGTTCTTCCGCACAGCTCATCTACAGTTTTACAGCCTAAGCTAGCCATGTATTCACGTAATTCTTCCGCCACAAAGCGCATGAAGTTTACAACATATTCTGGCTTACCTGAAAAACGCTTTCTAAGCTCTGGATTCTGGGTTGCTACACCAACAGGACATGTATCAAGATTGCACACACGCATCATTACACAGCCCATAGTAACAAGAGGTGCTGTTGCAAATCCAAACTCCTCTGCTCCAAGAGCACATGCAATGGCAACATCACGGCCGCTCATAAGCTTTCCATCTGTTTCAATAACAACCTTGTTTCTCAGCCCATTCATAATCAGTGTCTGATGGGCCTCAGCAAGTCCTAACTCCCAAGGTAATCCGGCATTATGAATAGAAGATTTTGGTGCTGCACCTGTACCTCCATCATAACCAGAAATAAGAATTACCTGAGCACCTGCCTTTGCTACACCAGATGCAATAGTTCCGACACCAGCTTCTGAAACCAGCTTAACTGATATTCTGGCATCCTTATTGGCGTTCTTTAAATCGTAAATAAGCTCTGCCAAATCCTCGATTGAATAAATATCATGATGAGGTGGTGGTGAAATAAGTGCCACTCCTGGTGTAGACATTCTTGTCTTTGCAATCCAAGGGTAAACCTTCTTACCTGGCAAATGTCCACCTTCACCAGGCTTTGCTCCCTGAGCCATCTTTATCTGGATCTCTTTAGCAGATACCAGGTATTTGCTGGTTACTCCAAATCGGCCTGAAGCCACCTGCTTTATAGCTGAGCAGCGATTAATTCCATCAGGGCCTATTTCGTATCTTTCATCCTCTTCGCCACCTTCACCAGAATTAGATTTTCCGTGAAGCTGATTCATGGCAATGGCCATTGTCTCATGGGCTTCCTTTGAAATAGAGCCATAGCTCATTGCACCAGTTTTAAATCTTTTTACAATAGAATCTACTGATTCTACCTCATCAATGCTAATACCCTTCTTTGGATAATTAAAATCAATTAATCCACGAAGATTTCTAATGTTATCCTCTTCATTTACAAGTGCTGTATATTCTTTAAATGTACTGTAATCGCCTGTTCTTGTTGCAAGCTGAAGCAAATGAATTGTAGCAGGATTGTATAAATGCTCCTCGGCACCTGAACGCATCTTATGCTGTCCCCTTGAATCCAATGACTCATCCACATCAAGTCCTAATGGGTCAAATGCCTTTGAGTGCTGATATTCAACATTAGACTGAATATCCTCTAAAGTGATTCCACCTATTCTTGATATTGTGCCTGTAAAATATTTATCAATTACAGCTCTGCTTATTCCAATAGCTTCAAAAATCTTTGCACCCTGGTATGACTGAACAGTTGATATTCCCATCTTTGATGCTATCTTGATAATTCCGCTGATAACTGCCTCATTATAGGAATCTATTGCTGCATGAGCATCCTTATTAAGCTGTCCCTTTTCAATCAACTCTGCAATGGTCTCCTGTGCAAGATATGGGTTGATTGCAGATGCACCGTATCCAAGTAAGGTAGCAAAATGATGTACCTCTCTTGGTTCACCTGATTCTAGAATAAGTGAAAGTGATGTACGCTTCTTAGTCTGAACCAAATGATGCTGTACAGCAGCAACAGCAAGAAGTGATGGAATTGCCACATGGTTTTCATCCACTCCTCTGTCAGAAAGGATAATAATGTTTGCCCCTTCTCTATTTACTCTGTCAATCTCTACATACAAATGCTCAATAGCTTTTTCTAATGAAGTGTTCTTGTAGTAGATAATAGGAACTGTAGCTGCCTGTAGTCCTGGAACCTTCATTGATTTAATCTTCATCAAATCAGTTGTTGTAAGAATAGGATTGTTAATCTGCAGCATGTTGCAGTTTTCTTCCTTCTCCTCAAGAACGTTTCCTGCTGTTCCAAGATATATAGTTGTAGCTGTAACTATTTCCTCTCTGATTGAATCAATAGGTGGATTAGTTACCTGAGCAAAAAGCTGCTTGAAATAGTTAAATAGTGGTTGTCTGTTTTTAGACAGCACTGCAAGCGGAACATCTATACCCATTGCTCCTGTGTTTTCTACTCCATTAAGAGCCATAGGAAGAATGGAATCCTTAATCTCCTCGTATGAATATCCAAAAGCCTTCTGCAATCTGTCTCTTTCTTCCTGTGAATATTTAGGAACTGATTCATTTGGAATTTTAATATCAGCAAGATGAGCAAGATTTGCATCTAGCCACTGACCGTATGGCTTTCTGTTTGCATAGGTGCGCTTTAATTCATCATCTGCAATAAGTCTTCCTTCAACAGTATCAACTAGAAGCATTTTGCCTGGCTTTAATCTGTCCTTACATTTGATTCTGCTTTCCTCAATAGGAAGAACACCTACCTCGGAAGAAAGAATAAGATAATCGTCGTTTGTAATATAATATCTGGATGGTCTAAGTCCGTTTCTATCTAAGACTGCACCCATAATATCTCCATCTGAAAACAGGATAGATGCAGGGCCATCCCAAGGCTCCATCATAGTTGAATAATACTGATAAAAGTCCCTTCTTGCCTGCTCCATAGCCTTGTTCTTTACCCATGGCTCTGGAATAGTTATCATGACTGCCAGTGGAAGTGGCATACCATTCATAACAAGAAACTCTAGTGCATTATCTAGCATGGCAGAATCGGAACCAGCCTGATTACATACTGGAGTGATTTTTGTCATCTGCTCCTCTAACACTTGAGAAACCATAGTTTCTTCTCTTGAAAGCATCTTGTCAGCATTACCCTTAATGGTATTGATTTCTCCATTATGAACAATGAATCTGTTTGGATGAGCTCGTTCCCAAGATGGATTTGTGTTAGTAGAAAATCTTGAGTGAACTGTTGCAATGGCAGATTCATAATCCTCATCTAACAAATCAAGGAAAAATGTTCTAAGCTGATCTACTAAGAACATGCCCTTATATACAATAGTTCTGCTTGAAAGTGAGGCTACATAGGTATCCTCTGCTGTCTGTTCAAAAACACGTCTTGCAACATAAAGCTTTCTATCAAAATCCAAGCCCTTTTTACATGCTGCTGGCTTTTTAATAAATGCCTGACATATAAATGGCATACAGCTTTTTGCAAGCTCGCCTAATATTTCTGGTCTTGTTGGTACATCTCTCCAACCTAAAAACTCTAAGCCTTCCTTTTCAACAATGATTTCGAACATCTTCATTGCCTGTTTTCTTTTAAGCTCGTCCTGAGGGAAGAAAAACATTCCTATACCGTATTCACGTTCATTTCCAATATTGATTTTTGCCTTAGCACAAGCCTTTTTGAAAAACTTATGAGAAATCTGAAGTAGAATACCAACACCATCTCCAGTTTCGCCTGATGCATCTTTACCAGCACGATGCTCCAGATTTTCTACAATCTTTAAGGCGTCTGAAACTGTCTGATGTGTTTTGATTCCCTTAATAGAAACTACAGCACCGATACCGCAGTTATCATGTTCAAAGCTAGAATCATATAGCCCCTTCATCTGATGATTGTCCATGTTAGCTACTCCTTCCACTTAGTAGTTTTGTATTTACATAAAAATAAAGGCGCCTAAAGAAAAACCCACTATGGGTATTTCTTTAGACGCCTTTGTCTTGTGAAAAACTATACAACTTATTTGATAATTATGCAAGGATAAACGCTAATTTTGTTATTTTGTAAATGTTGAAATGAAGTTCCAAGCCACCTCACAGGTATGCTCTCTACATTCATGAACCTGATTGTCCACACTACCGAAGGCTGTACGGCAAACTCCATCCTCACTGTCATAGTAATTAACTGTAAGAACGCCACCTGTAGATGGGTCTTTAAACTGCTCTACTCTATCCCCTGGTATACCGTAGATTTTGTCCTCCCAGTTTTCCTTATCTGAAAAGTCCACATTAAAATTGACTTTAAGCTTGTTTACAGAAGCTGCATATTTGATTCTTTCTAGTGACTCATCAGCCTGGAATGGCAATTCTGGTAATGGTGATTTCACACCGCCTGCATAAAAAATAGGCACTGATACAGATGTATTCATACCAGGGTCGCCAAGTGATTTGCCAAATGGATTATTCCTTACAGGGAATAGCGCACTTTGTGGCGCAACTGCAGCAAAAACGTCTGGATATTCCTGGAACATATCCCATGTCTTAGCACTACCCATTGAAAAGCCTGTAGCATAGATACGCTTTTCATCTATGTTGTAACGCTTCTTAAGTTTTTCGATGATTTCTATAGCTTTTGTAGGTGTAACATTCTGGTGATTTTCGATTGCTACGAAAAGGAAACCATGCTTGTGGCATACCTCCCACCAGCCTGATACATAAGTTAAGAACAGCGCTGAATCTCCACCACCGTGAAAACCTATAACAAGAGGTGCAGGACCATTTTCAAATGTATCCTTATTGTAGTATGCAAAATAACCTTCTCCTGGCTCTGCTACCATTCCAATTTCATCAAAGTCTGGCTCGATTTCAACCTTGCCACACCACATTTTATATTTCCATACAAAGCTCTTAAAATCTGCCTGATAGTCTGCCACATCCTTAACTAAAAGATGTTTGCAAGATTCAAATGCTTTATTAATCTCATCTGTATTTCCTACACTGATTACAGCAATATCCTTGCGCTCTACTACAGGTGCCTCAGTAAGACCTTCCATTGAAATCATAATAGGAGTGATTTCACCTGGTCCCCACAAATATTCTCCCTGTATTGTTTTAAGAAGATTTCTTGCACAGTAATCTGCTGATTTACCATAGCTGTAAATGTCTGCTCTATATATTGCACCACGGATGTAATATCCCCTAAACTGCTTGTTTGGGAAATCATAATATTCTACAATTCCATCCTCATATCTTGGGTCAATTCTGGTATTGGCAATAAGCTCCTGGTAAAGGCTTACATCAGCATTGTCCCAACCACCTTCGCAGGTTGGATAAACAAATAAAACACTGGAATCATAAGATGAAGCAATCTTAGCTAGTCCTGATTCTTCTGCAAAAGCTATAGCTTCCTCCTCTGTTCTTTTTGTTTCCTCAAATACTAATAACAGTGGTGCCTTGAAGCCGTAGTTAAGAACAGTTCCATCAATATCTGTTTTAGGAACATAAGCCTTTAAATAAAAGTGCTCATATTCATGCTCCCAAAACTTTCCGCCATCTGGAAGCTTCCTAACTGTTGGTCTAATCATTAATCCCATGTCAAATTCCCCCTATTTTTATGATATGTAATGATACTATTTCAAGGGGAGGATAAACACCGATTTTCTTTAGAAAAAACCTTGAAGAATTATTGCTTATTTTCTCTATTTAATTCCTGCTCTGCCTTATGGCGCCTGTTTATATTTTTACTGGTATCAATGGTGCTGGCTCTTTGAACTGAGGCATTTCCGAATTTGCCTCTGATGGAATCTAATGCACCATCAAGAGCCTTTCGCTTTTCTTTGTTTTCATCCTGAAAAAGGGACATCTGTTCAAAGCCATTTCTATCTATATCGCTGACTGCCAAACCGATTAAACGAAGTGGTTCCCCGTGCCAGCTCTCCTTCATCAGCCTTTTGGCAGTGTTATATATAATATCCGTAACATCAGTAGGGTCAATAAGGGTAGTCTGATGGGACCTGTTTACAAAATCCAGATTTCTATAGGTAATACTTACACATCTGCATTTTCCATCATCAGCTCTCATTCTGGCTGCAACTATATCTGCCTGGGCAAGCAGGATTCTGTTAATAGATTCTAAATCTACCAAATCATCCTCGACTGTAGTTTCCGCAGAATATCCTTTTGCATCCTCCGGTTCATCCACAACAGGGGAATTATCAATTCCATTTGCATAGTTATGATAATGATTGGCTGCTCTTTCTCCTAAGAACAAAGCAAGCTGTTCAACAGGGGTGTTGGCCAGTTCGCCTATTGTATTTATGTTGAAGCTTTTAAGTCTTGCAGTTGTAGATCTACCACAAGAAAATAATTCTGAAACTGGAAGTGGCCACATCTTTTTTGGTATTTCATCCATAAACAGGGTGTGAACCTTATTAGGCTTTTCAAAATCTGATGCCATTTTGGCACAAAGCTTGTTTGGACCAATTCCTACATTTACTGTAAAGCCAAGCTCGTTATATATTCTGTCTTTTATCTCATGTGCTGTTGCTATTGGGTCAGGATATATTAAATGCATACCTGACATATCTAGGAATACTTCATCTATGGAAAAGGATTGCATGGATGGAGTATATTCCTGACAAATAGCCTTAAATGCTCTAGAGCATTTGACGTACCAGTCAAAGTTTGAGCCTGCAATTACAAGGTCAGGACATTTTCTAAGGGCGGAGCTTACTGGCTCTCCTGTTACAATGCCGTACTTTTTAGCAGGGATGGATTTGGCTGCTACAATGCTACGTCTAGATGATGGGTCTCCTCCAACGATGGAAGGCACCACACGCAAATCAGGCCCGCCGTTATTTAACATTTCAACAGCCGACCAGGAAACAAAAGCACTATTAACATCAATGTGAAAAATCAATCTATCTTCCATAAATACCTCTTAAAATATAATACAACATATCTTCTCAAAAGCAAACACATGTTTTATTATTGATAATTTATCCGATTGCCTATATCATCTAATCATGAATTATTTAAGCTTATCTGATTATCTTAAAAATAAATATGGAACCAAGGTTTACAAGCTGTCCCTGTCATCAGGCTGCAGCTGTCCAAACAGAGATGGCTCTATTTCCTATGGAGGATGCATCTTCTGTTCTGAAGGAGGTTCAGGAGATTTTGCTGCAACTGGTATGGATTTGGACAAACAGATTGCATTTGCAAAAGAAAAGGTAGATGCAAAAATCTCAGCTAAAATTCCTGCAAACGAACGAAAATATATAGCATATTTCCAGTCCTTTACTAACACCTATGGAGATGAAGCATATCTTATGGATTTGTTTAAACGAGTAATTGATTATCCTGAGATTGTAGGACTTTCTATTGGAACCAGACCAGATTGCCTGTCTGATGAAATGATTGATTTTTTGGGGAATCTAAATAAGGATAAGGAAGTCTGGGTGGAGCTTGGGCTTCAGACTATTCATGAAAATACTGCAAAGCTCATTAATCGAGGCTATGACCTGCCTGTTTTTGCAGATGCATACAAAAGGCTTACTGATGCGGGGCTCAAGGTGGTAGTCCATGTAATTTTAGGCATACCTGGAGAATCTGATGATGACATCGTTGAAACTGTAAAATACTTAGCAACACTTAATCCAACTTTGTTTGGAATCAAGCTACAGCTTCTTCATGTGCTTAAGGGCACAAAGCTGGCTGAGATGTTTGAAGAAAATCCATTTCGTATTTACGAATTAGATGAATACTGCGAAATTGTAGGCCGCTGCCTAAAAGAAATTCCAAAAGAAACTGTTATCCACCGCCTCACTGGTGATGGTCCAAAAAAGCTCCTTATCGCCCCCCTTTGGAGTGGCAACAAGAAGCTTGTAATGAACACTATGCGAAGCTATATTGCTAAGCTGTAGCCAAGTCAATAATCTTCGCAACAATCTTACTATATTCCATAATCTTATCCATCAAAGAAGTATCCTTCTCTTCAATGGCACGCTTAAATTCAGCAAATTCAAAGTACAGGCGATTGCTTCCATCTGAGAGAGACACTTCTTTTGTTTCAGTATCTTCATCATTGAAAAGCACATCATATTCTGTCATTCCATTTACATGAGGATAAATACAAACTGTTGCATCCACACCCTGAATAGTTGATGGCCCTGGAGCATTACAATCCTTTGTAGCCATGCAGATGCACTTAAAGCTGCCATAATCTGCAAGAAGCACTCCACTTGTATCAACGCCGCGCTCCATGTTTGCAGAATAAATTACATTCTCTGGCATTCCAAAAAGACCTACCATGGCTGAGATATTGTAAACATTTAAATCTCTAAGACATCCCCCTGCATGGTCAGGCGAAAATACAGCCGGTGCCTCACCGCCTTCATGGAAAGCCTTATATCTTCTGGACATCTGACTATAATTGAAGTTACAAAACTTCACATCACCAACTAGCTTCACATCCTGCTGAAGTTGCTTATATGCTGGCATGTGATAGATACTCATAGCTTCAAATATCATCACACCATTTTCCTTAGCCTTCTTTTCAAGCTCTTCAACTTCAGACAGCGTAACACACATTGGCTTCTCACAAATAACATGCTTTTTAGCCTCAAGCGCTTTAACAGCATAATCATAATGCATATCATTAAGTAGCCCGATATATACCACATCCACATCACTTGAAAGAAGCTTATCATAATCTGTAAAAACCTGATTCAAATGATGCTTTTTAGCCAAGGCATTTAACTTATCCTCACTGACCTTCCTGCCACAAATATAAATCTCATCAAAACCAATCTCATCAATAAATGTAAGAATCTCTTGAACGATTACTCCATTTCCTACTATTCCAAGTTTCATAATGTTATTCTCCTACTCATTTTGAATATTCTCCAATGCCGAAATCAACCCATTATTCTCATTGTGTAATTTAATCGCAACTCTATAATATCCTTTCTCAAGCCCTACGTAATCTGAGCAATCTCTTATCAGGATTTTATACTCAAGCAATCTTTCTGCCAAATCCTTTTTATCAGATTTAAACAGGATGTAATTAGCTTCCGATGGATAAGCCTTAAAGCCTAAGGCTGTAAGCTCTTCCTTCAAATACTTTCGCTCAGCATTTATGATTTTCACTGAATCTCCTATATAATCCATATGCTTTAAGCATTCTGCCCCTGCCATCTGGGCAAAAATAGAAAGATTCCATTCTGGCAAATGAGCCTTAATGCTTTCTGCAAGGACCTTCCGTGAGCAGATGGCGTAACCTAGTCTAACTCCTGGAATTGCAAAGGTCTTTGTAAATGCCCTAAGGACAACAAGTGATTTATACTTTCTGATGTTGTAAGCTAATGAAAGTTCCTTTTCCTTGCCTGTAAGTGTAAGGAAACACTCATCAACTACCACTGTACAAGAAATGCTTTCGCAGGCTTCAATTATTCGCTCAAGCAAATCCTTATCAATTAATAGCCCATTAGGATTGTTAGGATTTGTAAGAAACAGCACCCTAGGCTTTTCTGTTTCGATGGCATCTAATATGTCTCCTGTTAGTTTAAAATCATCACTTTCCTTTAGCTGATAATAAACCACATCACATTTTGGGCAAGCCCCCTGCAAGCAGTATTCGTATCCTGAAAAGCCTGGAACTACCAGCATAGCCTTTTTAGGAAGCAGTGCATGACATATTGCCATTATTATTTCCGAAGCGCCATTTCCATATACCACCACATCATTTATTACATTAAACATCTTAGCTGTTTCAGTAACTAAGCTTTCGTGAACAATGTCAGGATATCTTCCTGCGTGTAAAGCTGCTTCAGTAAGCACCCACTGCACCTCTGAAGGTACTCCCATAGGGTTTGTGTTTACTGAAAAATCATAATGAATACTATTTCTATAAATGTCACCGCCGTGCATGTTAAAACCTTCCTTCTAGTACAAAAATCAAGATACTGCAAATCAATGCGCACAATATAGAAGTAGATATCATAAGCACATTCGCTCTTTTAATATCCTTAACTTCAATCTTTCTTAGCATATCTCCAATAAATGGCTTTTCCTTTAGCTTTCCAAAATAAGAGGCAGGTCCTGCAAGCTGAACACCTAAGGCTCCTGCGCACACACTTTCAGTCTGAGCCGAATTAGGACTTGGATGATTAAATCTGTCTCGCCTAAAAATATATATGGCATTTACTGTATTATAATCTCTGCCTAAAAACAGCGTTGCAACGATCATAAGAAATGCGCTGATTCTTGCTGGAATAAAATTAACCACATCATCAAGCTTTGCTGCTGCCCTGCCAAAATCCAAATATTTGTCGCTCTTGTAGCCAATCATGGAATCCATGGTGTTGATAGCCTTGTAGCATATGCCAAGAATAGGGCCTCCTATAGCAAGATAAATCATAGGAGCAATAATTCCATCGGAAGTATTTTCTGCTACAGTTTCTACCGCAGCCTTTGTAACCCCAGCTTCATCAAGGGATGCAGTGTCTCTTCCTACAATCATTGAAACTGCCGCCCTTCCAGCTTCAAGGGATGTATCTTTAAGTGCATAATACACCTTCATGCTTTCAATATAAAGGCTTTTAGTGGCCAGACACTGATAAGTAATGAATGCTTCGATACAGATTCCAAAATAAGGATTTATTTTATAAGCTGCAACGATAATTATTCCAGTGCATAAAACTGATATGGTAATTACGATACTAACAAGTGTAATTCCATTTATTCTTTTCTTATCAGGTGAATCATTTTCATTCAAAAGCTTATCTGTCAAAAATGAAATAAGCTTTCCAATCCAAACTACTGGATGAAAGCCTCCAAATGGATCACCTAATAAAAGATCTAGTACGTAGCCCGTGATAAAGGCCATCAGATGATAAATCAAATGTATATCCCTCGCCGTTTTTAATATGATATGAATAATAGTCCCCTTCAAAAAGAGTGCTAAGTATGGACATTATTGTTCCACCATGAACAACTGCTACAATAGCTTTATAGTTCTTGCTTTCAGCTATAAGCTTTTGAAAGCCAATCATGGTACGCTTAGTTGCATCAGACATGCTTTCACCACCAGGAAAAGCTGCTGTTCCGCCAGACTCAATCCATTTTATATAGTCCGCATTATCTGATAACTCCTTATAGTTTTTTCCTTCAAAGCTACCAAAATCAGTCTCCCTTAATTCATCAATTATTATGGGAGTTTTGTCTGGATAAATGATGTTAGCTGTTTGTATGCAGCGACTAAGGGGACTTGAAAATAGTATGTCGCAATCTGGATAAAGGCCTGCTGCGATTTCAGCCGCTCCCTCTTTTGAAAGCTTTTCGTCAGTGACGCCGATGTATCTCTTTTCACTATTTCCAGGAGTTTTTCCATGGCGGATTAAAGTGATAGTCTTTTCCATTATTTAATCCTCTGTCCAATGCCAAGTATAACTCGATGAACCTCGTCAGCATCTTTGGCAAGTTCTATAAGAATCCTTCCTGCAACCTCTCTATAGGTTCTATCTGCTTCATCCATTGGAACAACACCATTTCCAATTTCATCTGCAATGATTACCCACTGCCCTTCTGATGTAGTTGCTTTAATCTCATCAAGAATTGCCGCCTGAGTCATTCCCTCTGATAATCTCTTTTTTATAAAAAGATGTGCCTGGTTAAAAAATCTGGCTTCTGCAAATGTGCTAAGAGCATATTCTGTTTTACCTTGATAGCTTCCGCCAATAACAAGAATCATCCTACACCTCATACTAAAAAATACCAAAAACCAGGGCCATGAATACCTCTGTAATAACTACGTAATATCCTGCCACATCCCCAGTTATTCCACCGAAGGCTTTGTTTGCTCTAATTTCTGTGCCCTTACCTATTGCAAGTGTAAATATAATAAGCTCTATGGCATGTAATGGAGCAACATATAAACATGTGCATGTGCATATTAATAGCTCTATAATTAGCCCTACAAATACTGCTTTATCTGCAGAATTTTTAGCCTCGGAATAAAGCATTCCATTTTCTTTTGCTTTCTTGCCTTTAATAACCATTATGCCACTGACTGACCTTGCCATGAAAAATGAAAAGCACCAGCCAATAAAACTATTTCTATTCATAAGAAATAATCCTGCAAAACATAATAGTCCTACCGTAATTACGTTAATTATTGAAAATGCTCCTATATGTGGGTCCTTCAAAATCTCAAGACGTTCTTCCTTTGACTTAAAGGAATTAATTGCATCCTCCACATCCATAAATCCATCTAGGTGAAAGCCACCTGTCACAATAAGTGGAATGGCCATAGCCAAGGCTACAAATGCTACACGTGGCATATCACAATATTCCTTTAGAAGTAAAAGCCCGTATTCCAATGCTCCTATAACAGCACCAACCCATGGGAAGAAAATCAGATGATATTTCATATCCTCGCTATCCCATGTGAATCTTGGCATAGGTATTCTTGAATACATGGAAAATGCCACGACAAATGCTTTTAAAAATCTCATAATTTTATTCCTATTCCAACTACTACTTCGTATACATCCTTAGAAATTTCAGCTAGTCTTTCATTGATAAACCCTAAAGCTCTCATGTATTCCTTGGTGCCCTCCTCATAGCTAATACCATCCTCAAAAATGTTATTAGTAACGATAACAAGCTCATCTGTTTTCTTTGAAAGTGCCTTCACATCATCTAAAATCTTGTCAGCACATTCAATAAAGGTCTTAGAGTTTTCATCCCTAAACATTTCATTAGCCACAAGATTAGACATGCATTCTAGCAACACAATAGAATCCTTATCAATTATCGCATTTTCGATATCCACAGGACATTCTACTGTTATAAAGCCTTTGCCATCTCTAAGTGACTTATGCCTTTTAATTCTTTTTTCTGATTCTTCATCAAAGGATTTCATTGTAGCAAGATAATATCTGTTTGCATAATTTGTCTTACAAACTAAATCCTCTGCAAAAGCAGATTTACCGCTACCACTTCCACCGTATACTAATGTAATCATGCTTCCTCATTAAAATTTTCGTATTGATCAACACCTGAATCTCCAAACTTCAGTGCATCGTGAAAAGCAATGTCTGCCATGCGAAGTTGTGATATCATCATAACAGCTCCTGCCCCTTCACCAACTGCCATGGATGCAGCTATTGGTGGTTCTATGGATAGCTTCTTTGCAAGCTTTTGAGCTACAGGCTCTTTGCTGATATGTGATGGGATTAGATAATCCTTTGTGTTTTCTAACAACCTGTCTGCCACAAGTGCAGAAACCATGCTAAGCATTCCATCTAAAACTACAGGGATGTTATAAAGCGCTCCACCTAAGATAACCCCTGTCATGGCAGCCAGCTCTAATCCACCAAAGTTACTGCATATTTCAACTGGTGATAATCCACTGTACATAGAAAGTGCCATGGATACCACAGCTCTCTTTCGGCTAAGTCCTTCATCGTTAAGACCTGCACCTCTACCTGTAACAGCCTCTGCGTTAAGGTCTAACAAATACCCTGCCATAACTGCTGCTGAAGTGGTATTTCCGATTCCCATTTCACCTACAAGCAAAAGATTAAAGCCTGCTTCCTTGCTTTCAAGTGCAAGGTCCATTCCCACCTGAACAGCTCTTGAAAATTCCTCCACTGACATAGCAGGATGCTTTAAGAAATTGCAGGTTCCATATTTTACTCTGCGATTAAGTGTGTATGGAACCTCTTTTGCATAATTAATTCCAACATCCACTGCCATAATATCAATCCCTAAGTGTCTTGCCATAACGCCTGTTGTGGTAAGTCCTTTTCCGATATTAGTAGCGCAGATTCTGGTTACGTCCTGGTCTGTCTGGCTGACCCCTTCCTCCACAATTCCGTGGTCGCCGCAACAAACAATAAGACGTGGATGATATAAATCAGGAGCCTCAAACCCCTGTATTGCTGCTATTTTTGAATGATAGGTTTCGAAGCTTCCAAAGCTGTCAATTGGCTTTGAAACCCTGTCCCATTCTTTTTTAACCTGTTTGATTTTGTCTTCATTGACAGGTTCTATGCTGATTTTGTTTTCTAAAATGTCGTCAAATAAAACTCTAGTTTCCCCCATAATTTTTCATAGCCTCCACAAACTGATTTATAAAATCTGGAGCAGACAGATAATAAAGATGTGGAAATCCAACCAATCCCCCATTTATTTTATGGATGCATTCCCAGTTTCTTTTGCCAGATGGCTTGTAGGCTCTAGCATCACTTCCATTATTATCTGTGTCGTAATAATGAAATTCGTGGCCCTTTATCTTCTTAACTCCATCATCTATTATAGCATAACCAAAACGAACAAGATGGCCCATGTACTTTGCCTTTCCAGGGATAGCCGCCGCCATCTTATAGGATGCTTTATCAGTATCCTCTATCTCCTCAAGAAGATACATAAAGCCACCGCATTCTGCCATTATAGGCATTTTTTTATTAATGGCTTTTTGTATTTCTTCTTTCATTTTTTCGTTGCTTGAAAGCTTGCTAAGATGATTTTCTGGATAGCCGCCACCTAATAGTAAGCCTAATATTCCATCGGGTAGGCTAGTATCCTTTAATGGTGAAAAATACATAAGCTCTACCCCAAGGCTTTCTAACAGCTTAAGATTTTCCTGATAGTAAAAACAAAAAGCATCATCATAAGCTACTCCAAGCTTTATCGTATTTTCGGATTTTGTTGATAGTAGCTTTGTCAGACTTTCTGGCATTTCTTCCCTTTTTAAATCAGGGGCTTTTCCTGCCAAATTTATTATTTCATCTACATCTATTTCTGCTTCTACTCTTTCACCTAAAATAGCAAGCTGAGCTTTAATGTCCTTAATCTCATCAGGAAGATAAAGTCCTAGATGTCTACTTTCAAAGCCTATATTTGAAATATCTGATAAGGTACCAAGATATTTAATGCCTAGCTCCTCTTCAATTAATGGCTTCAAAACTGCTCCAAAGCTTGATGAAGTCTTATTTAAGAGCACACCCTTAATCAAAGAATATTTATCATAATCAAGAAATCCTTTTATGGTAGCAATTAATGATTTGCCTGCGCCCTTGGCATTTACCACAAGAACAATTGGACAATCCAGTGCTCTTGCCAGATTGTAGCTTGAGCCTGTTTCTTCTATTCCACCTACACCATCATATAGCCCCATAACACCTTCTATCAGGGCAATGTCACCATTAGATTCCTGCTGAAAAATCCACTTGGTCATAGCATCCTCTGTAAAAAAAGTGTCTAGGTTTCCAGCATCTATTCCAATTACATTTCTGTGATACATAGGATCTATATAATCTGGGCCACACTTAAAGCTGCAAGGCTTCATGCCTCTTAACTTAAGAGCTGATAACAGCCCACATGTAATTGTAGTTTTTCCGCAGCCACTGTTTGTAGCCGCAATCATAATCCTTGGTTTATTCATTAAATCTCCTATATAGTAAACGCCACGATGTATACGGGATTTTGGGCTTGCATTACGTTGTAGTCACCGATAGTTTTAGCTTTGCTGATGGATGCCTGTACCACATCTGCATCACTGATTGCAAAATTCTTTAGTATGCGATTAACCTCTGCGATGGTTTCTAAGGTGACTGCATTAACCACTACGCGAATGCCCTTGCCTTTGTTCTTTAAGAGCTTAAGAATTTCCTCTAATCTGCCGCCGCTTCCTCCAATAAACACGTGAGTTGGTGTTGGCAAATCAGCCATAGCATCAGGTGCCACGCCCTCAACTAAAGCTACATTTGAAAGAGAGAATTTATTAATGTTTTCTCTAATTAGCTTGCAAGCCTCTTCCTTAAATTCTATTGCATATACGTTAATTGATGGATTAAGCAGTCCCATTTCAACAGAAACGGAACCACTGCCTGCGCCGATGTCATAAACAATGGCATCCTTTGTAAGTCCCAGCTTGCAAATGGAAAGTGCTCTTATTTCTTCCTTTGACATAGGGGTCTTGTTACGCAGGAAATCATCATCTGATAATCCTGGTGTAAGCCTTTTTGCAAGAGGTTTTTTATTTCTAATGAAAAGCACGCAAAGCCCATCATCTGGGGCTGTAGCACATTTCATGGCGCCAAACTTTACAATCTTTTCGTTGGAATAAAGATTGTAGCCTGCGCTTATTTCGTATTTTGTTTTAAATTTATCTTCTAATTCATTTAGGATTTCTCCTATGATTCTTACGTCCTTTCCACCAGATGTAAGGGTGAAAATTTTATCAGAATACTTTGCAGCCTCTATTAGCTTTGGCCTCCAAGCCTCCTCTTTCACGCCGTGGGTGCTCATTATTACAGCATCCTCATAGCTTTCGCCGATTTTGGCTGCAAGAGCTGCCACCGATGAAATGCCAGGCATGATTGTAGTCTTAAATCTACCGTCGTTTTTCAAGGCTTCATATAGCTTTTTTGTGCCACTGTAAAATCCTGTATCTCCTGAAAATAATACAACTGCATTACAGGTTCCATGTGTGATTTCCTTTGCCTTTTTATCAAGAACAGGCAAGATATCATCTGCTAAATAATATGGATATTTTTTCGCAGATGTCTCTACGTAGGTAAGCATTCTGGCTGCTCCAAAAATCATATCCGCATTTGCGATACTTTCCTTAACCTCTTCTGTAATGGTTCCAAATCCCATTCCAAAAGCAGCAAGACTAACATTTATTTTTACATCTGGAGTGATTTCGCTAAATCCTTTTTTTGAAATGTTAGTAGTTAATATTCTATCTATTTCCATGGCAGCCTCATCAAAGGTTAGGCCCTCCATATTGTTTATTGGTCGATTAATAACAAAGCATTTAATGCCTTCTAATCTGGCAGCTTCAATTCTCTCGGCTTCACCACTGCCCTTGCCGCTATTTTTCAAAACAACGACAGAAGCTTTACATTCTCTAATTTGTGCTCTATTCATGGTAAGAGAAAATGGACCCTGCATAGCGATAATCTGCTTGCCACTAAGTCCACTTTCATTGCAAAGATTAAGGCTTTCCACACTTGGTATAACTCTTGCGATAATCCTTTTTCTAACCTCTTCGTTTTCACAAAATGTGGCAAGCTCCTTGCTTCCTGTGGTAAGGAATATATTTCCCGATGTATTCTGAAGGGCCTTTGCGCAGGATTTGGAATCATCGAAAAATGTGCAGTTGCTTAAATCTGCTTCAACTGATTGTCTGATGACTCTTACAAAAGGCACAGCACCAGCCTTAAACAATGCATTGTCGATTTCCTTCTTAACGATTTCAGCAAATGGATGAGTTGCATCGATAACAACATCAGGATTTTCCATGCCAAACAAATCTCTCATTTCGTCTGAATCCATTCGGCCAATCCTGACATCCAGCCCCTCTCTATCCTCAATAGGCTCCTTGCCATATTCTGTTGCAACGCAGTAGACTACCTTCACCTTCTGATCTAAAAGAAGGTCACTAAGCTTTCGTCCCTCTGTTGTTCCACCAAAAATAATTGCTTTTTTCAAATCTGATATCCTCGCTTTGTAACAAGCTTTCCCTTTATGATTTCACTTTTTGAATTTCCAATAAATACTGTGGTAAACATATTTACCTGGGCTTCTTTTAGCTCACCAAGTGTAAGTGTCACAGAATGTGTACCTGCTCTTCCTATATTTTCCACATAACCACAGGCTCTGTTTTCATCTGCCCCAGCCTCAAGCATTATCTCACAGGCCTTCCTTAAATAATCATGTCTTTTTTTGCTGGAAGGATTGTAAAGGGCAATGGCAAAATCTCCCATTATTGCAGCCTTAAGTCTCTTTTCTATTACCTCCCATGGAGTTAGCAAATCGCTAAGACTGATTACGCAAAAATCGTGATTAATAGGTGCTCCTAAAACTGCCGCTCCAGAAATTGCTGCTGTCACACCTGGAAGCACCACAATGTTATCCTCTGTTATATCAGAATCCGCATTTACGTATTCTGGCAGAAGCTCATACATTGGTGCAGCCATGCCATAAACCCCAGCATCTCCGCTGCAGATGAAGGCTACATTTTTGCCTTCCTTTGCAAAATCATAGCAGGCTCTGCAGCGCTCTACTTCCTGTCTCATTGGAGTGGTGAAAAACTCCTTTTCAGGGAAAAGATCTTTTACCAAATCCACATAAACTGTATAGCCTACGATAACATCTGCATTCTCCATAGCCTCAATTGCCTGGGCCGTCATCATACTTTTGTCCCCTGGCCCCATTCCAACTATATATATTATTCCTGCCATTTAATACTCCTTAAATCTCTGATTGCATACGCCTTTGTCATTCCATCACTTGCCTGCTTTTTAGCTATAAGCTTTGCTCCAATAGATACTGCTGCTCTCTCGCTTACATTTCCAGTTCCAACCTTTTCCTTTACAAAATCCGATTCTGTAAAATCTCCTTTTGCGGATTCTAACTCTTCTGCTGTAAATGTAATGAATTTGGTATGTAAATATGCACAAAGCTTCAGTAACCCTGGCTCATCTGCCTTTTTATCAATGGAGCAGATTGCATACAGATTATTCCTAAGCTCCTCTTCGTTATAATCCTTAAGAATAAATTCAAGCAGGTCCTCAAAGCTCTTTCCCCTTTTACAACCCATGCCCAGCACTAAGGTTTTAGGTGTTAAAATCAGGGCATCTGCATTTTCATTCTCGTTATTTGAAAATATAAAATCTGGCTTTACAGCTTCAGCCACTGCCTTTATATTTTTTGGCTCTTCATCTTCAAATGAAAGCTTTTCAATATCATTTTTGTAATAAACCATTTGGCCATTTAATAGCTTCATGGAAACATTTTTGATTTTTGATTTATCTAAAATTCGAAATCCATTTTTTGCTGCGAAGGAATCTATGGCATACACATTTTCTATATCAGTTGCTGTTGTAATGATGGCATTAGCATTAATCCTTTCGGCAATCATCTTTGCCAAATCATTTCCCATGCCATAATGCCCCGACAAAATAGGAATAACATTCATCCCTCTTTCATCAATGACGATCACAGGAATATCCGAAAGCTTGTTATCTATAAAGGGCGCAATAGTCCTTACAGCAATCCCCACAGCCCCAATAAAAATAAGCGGAATATGCCCCTCAAAGCATTCCTTTGCAAAGGCCTTTAAAGAAGTGTTGTCATCCTTCACTTCAAAGGTAGCATTGTCAAATGCCTTTACAAGCTTTGCGCAAACGCTCTTTCCTTCCTCCGTAAAATATGTAATTCTAATTAAATAGTTTTCAATCATACAAACTCCAAAGCCTTCCCCCTCTGGGGGAAGGTGTCAGCGCAGCTGACGGATGAGGGCGACCATCATCTACTCTTCCTAAACTCCGTCTCAAACTCCGCATCATATAACTTCGACAACGAATACCCCGACTTCGAAATCACGTCCCCTACAAGCACCACAGCCAAATTCTTTATGCCATGCGCCTCAGCCGTTTCAGCCAAAGTCCCAACAGTACAAATATATTTTTCCTCATCAGGCCAACTAGCCTTGTACACTATAGCTGCTGGCGTATCCTTGGAATAACCACCATTGTAAAGAGCTCTTGAAAGCTTCTCCATCATTCCACTGCTTAGATAGATTGCCATGGATGCATTGTGGGCTGCCAGCTTTTCAATAGATTCTTTTTCTGGCACTCCGGTGCGGCCCGCCATTCTTGTAATAATTAAGGTCTGGCTAATATCAGGAAGTGTGTATTCCAGATTAAGACTTGCTGCTGCCCCAAAGCATGCACTTACACCTGGGCAGCTTTCATAAGGCACTCCATTGGCCTCCAATATCTGCATCTGCTCTAACACTGCCCCATAAATACTTGGCTCGCCAGTATGAAGTCTTACAACCATCTTCCCCTGTCTTGCCGCCGCAATCACTACTATCATGACCTCTTCCAGTGTCATGGTAGCGCTATTGTGAATCTCACAATGCTTCTTGGCATAATTCAAAAGCTCCGGATTCACCAAAGAACCTGTATATACAATCACATCTGCCGCCTTCAGCAGATTCATACCTCTCACCGTAATCAAATCCGCCGCCCCACAGCCAGCTCCTACAAAATAAACCAAAGGCTTCTCCCTTTGGGAGAAGCTGTCACCGGAGGTGACTGATGAGGGTGTATGTAAATTATTATTCATAATTAAATCCTCTCTTTAATCTTGGCATCTATATCTTCACAAACTGCCACAAAATTATTGTTTATATCATAATTAGAATATCTTAAAATCTTTATTCCCAAATCAGCTAAATATTTATCTCTAACTAAATCAGCTTCATGTCCTTCTTTTTCATAATGCTGACTTCCATCTAGTTCTATTACTATTTTGGCCTTAGCGCAATAAAAATCTACTATATATTTTTCAAAGACTTTTTGTCTTTTGATTGTAATTGAATATGATTTTAAAAAGTCATACCAAAGATGTTTTTCCTCTTTAGTCATTTCTTTTCTTAAATTTCTAGAATACTTTTTAAGAGTTGAGTCTAGTCTTGGCATGGTGCGCCTTTCTGCCTTTAGGCTTAGCTTATATTTATAAGTTCATACCCTCATCAGTCAGCTGCGCTGACAGCTTCCCCCTACTAAGGGGGAAGCCTTTGGATTCTGCTAATAATCCAAATTCGTTAGAATATAATATGCACTCTATTTTTATTTTACCTTGAGCTCTAAAATCCAGGTAAAATAAAATTCTTTCTAAGACAATATCCATGGTAGGTCTAAGTAAGCCTGCATCTTCTATGTGATGAAGTGCTTCTTCAGTGTTTAGGCAGGCTAGAATCTTTCTAGCAAGCTCAGTGTCTGCCCCTGCTTTGATGGCGCAGGCTGAAAGGATTTCCATTCTGGCATCGGCCTCGTGTGAATGGGTATTCATGATGCCGCCAGCTACCTTAACAAGCTTTCCAATGTGGCCTGTGATGACAAGAGTTTCAAAGCCCATCTCACAAACCATGTCTACAGTCTCTCCTATGAAGTTAGAGCACTTTACACTTTTATCTAAATCATAGTCATAATTATCCTTCATAAATTTCAGGCCGTAGTTGCCTGGGGTTACGAAGGCTGTTTTAAATCCTAAGGCTTTCTTCTGGGAAAGCTCAACTCTTATTGTATCCACCAATGCTTTTGCACTCATTGGCTCAACGATACCTGTTGTTCCTAGTATGGAAATGCCTCCTACAATTCCAAGACGAGGATTGAAGGTGTGACTGGCAAGCTCCTCCCCCTCAGGTACAGAGATGATTACACTAAGCTTTCCGCAAAAATCAAAAAGCTTGCACACCTGTAGCACTTCCTTTTCAATCATTTCTCTTGGCACATGATTGATTGCAGCATTTCCCACAGGCTGATCCAGCCCTGGCAATGTTACCCTGCCTACACCAAAGCCCCCATCTATGATAATAGTACAATCTCCTGTATCACAGGATTCAACCATACTCACTGTTGCCACCACATGGCTTCCAGTAGTCACATCAGGGTCATCTCCGCCATCCTTTATAACAGCGCAGCTCACCTGTGACTCTTCTCGTTTAATATCTACAATATCCGCATTAAACATAATCCCTGCAGGAGTTTCTATTTCTATATTCAGTTTTTCCTTTCCTGACAAAAGCATGTAGGTCGCCGCCTTCGCAGCCGCCGCCCCACAGCTCCCCGTGGTAAAACCTTTTCTTTTGGCTTCCCCTTGAGGGGAAGCTGTCACCGCAGGTGACTGATGAGGTGTCATATTTTTATTCATTAGAACACTCCATATTTTTTAGAATATCCTCACATACAGCTATAAAATTTTTGTTTATATCATAATTTGAATATCTTAATACCTTTATTCCCAAATCAGATAAATACTTATCTCTAACTAAATCAGTCTCATGTCCTTCTTTTTCATAGTGCTGACTACCATCAAGTTCTATTACTATTTTTTTACTTGCACAGTAAAAATCTACAATATAGTTTCCTATGATTTGTTGTCGCTTTATTGTGTACTTTAATCCCTTCAAGAAATCAAACCACAAATGTCTTTCTTCTTTTGTCATGTTCTTTCTCAGTTTTTGAGAATTCTTTTTAAGATTAGGATTATATGTTTCATTCATAATAGAACACCTCATCAGTCAGCTTCGCTGACAGCTTCCCCTCAAGGGGAAGCCTTAATCAAAGTTTTCCAATGCCAATTGGAAAACTACCTTTTCTACATGCTGTAAAGTAACGCATTTACGATGGCGGCGGCGATGTTGCTGCCGCCTTTGCGGCCTTTGTTGATGATGTGTGGAACTGAGGAGTTAAGGAAAAGTTCCTTGGCTGCCTCTACGTTTACGAAGCCAACTGGTACGCCGATGACAAACTCTGGTGTGAATTTGCCTTGCTCCATCATTTCATAAAGGGAAATAAGGGCTGTTGGTGCGTTGCCTATGGCAAAAATTACTGGCATAGGCAGAGCTGCTGCTCGCTCCATGGATACAGTAGCCCTTGTAACCTGTCGTTCCTTTGCTTCCTTTGCTACGTCTTCATCTGCCATGAAGCAGTGTACCTGGCCACCGAAGGATGCCAATTTCTTTTTGTTGATGCCGGCTAATGCCATGTTAGTGTCAGTAACTATGTGAGCTCCGTTTTTTATTAATTCTTTCGCAAGGTTAATTGCACCTTGCGAATAACACATTGTCTTAGCATAATCGAAATCAGCGCTGGTGTGGATTACACGCTTGGTGATTGGAGCTTCTTCCTCGGGGATGGTGATTCCCATCGCCTCAAGCTCTGAGGTGATGATTTCGAAGCTTTTGTGTTCGATTTCGGTTGGTAGAATGTATTCTATGTTCATGTTCACCCTCATCAGTCAGCTTCGCTGACAGCTTCTCCCTCAAGGGAGAAGCCTCATTATTTCGTATATATAGTTCATATCTATGTTTGCTCGGACTATGGCGGCGAGTTTGTCGTATTCTTTTTCTTTCATGGCCATATAGTCCATGGTTTCTTCTGAAAGATTTAAGCCTTTTTTGGCTGCTAAGGACTTAGCAAGTTTTAGTGCTAAATCTCCATTATCAAAAACGCCATGTACATAGGTGCCAAATACGTTTCCTTTTTGGACGCTAGTAACGGAAGCGCCATCTATTATGGAATAGCCGTTGTGGATTTCGTAGCCTAAATATTTTTGACCGGTAAGACATTCATACACACCTGTCATATCATCAAAAATACCCTCGGTCTGACTTCTGTGTTTTGCAGGCTCCATCACTGTTTCCATAGGAAGCAAACCAAGTCCCTTTATCTGTTTAACACAATCTGACTCTACAGATTCAGGATCTGAGATTTTATCTCCTAGCATCTGAAAGCCACCACAAATTCCAACAACTGGACCACGGGCAGCAAATCTTTGGATAGCTGGTGCCATGCCCGATTCTAGTAGCCATTTCATATCTGCGATTGTATTTTTACTTCCTGGCAGTATTACAATATCCGCTCCTTCTATCTCTGATGGCTTTGTGATAAATCTAACTGCAACACCCTCTATATTTTCAAACGGAGCCACATCAGTGAAATTAGAAATCTTTGGAAGACGAACAACGGCAACATCAACGATGCTATCCTTGCCACCTTCCCCCTTATTATCAAGTCTTTCGCTAAGACTATCCTCATCATCAATTAAAAGATGAGCGTAAGGAACAGTTCCTACAACAGGAACTTGACCCCTTTCCTCTAACATATCGATTCCTGAATCTAAAAGAGATTTATCTCCTCTAAACTTGTTTATAATAAGGCCTTTAACTCTGGCTCTTTCATCCTCCTCTAACAGTTCAAGGGTACCTAAAAGCTGTGCGAAAACGCCGCCTCTATCTATATCTCCAACTAAAAGCACTGGGGCATCCACAAGCTTTGCCATTCCCATATTTACAATATCATCTGATTTAAGATTAATTTCTGCAGGACTTCCTGCCCCTTCGATAACAATAACATCTGCCCACTCAGAAAGCTTCTCGAAGGCAGCCTTTATATCTGGTATAAGATTTTTTTTGTAGGCAAAATATTCCCTTGCCTTCATATTGCCTACTACTTCACCGTTTACGATTACCTGTGAGCCCACATCATTTGTAGGCTTTAGTAATATAGGGTTCATGTAAACAGATGGCTTTACTCCTGCGCACTCTGCCTGCATTACCTGGGCTCGGCCCATTTCTAGTCCTTCTTCTGTTACAAAGGAATTGAGCGCCATGTTCTGTGATTTGAAGGGGGCCACCTTTAGGCCATCTTGTTTAAATATTCTACATAGGGCACCAACTAATAGACTTTTGCCTACGTTTGACATGGTGCCTTGGATCATGATTACTTTTGACATTGATTCATACCCTCATCCGCCCCTTCGGGACACCTTCCCCCAGAGGGGGAAGGCATAATTTAGAGAAGCCTCTTAATTGATGTTGAATAGTTCCAGAGGCCGCTGCATATTATTTCTCCGGTGCCGGAGGTCATTTTGTACATTGTTTCTAAGTTGGCTCCTGTTAGGACTTCTTCTGGGGAGCCTGTGACGTATACTTCATCACCAGCGATTCCGATTACTTTATCAGCTACGGCTGGGACAAATTCTAATTCGTGGATAGACATGAGAACTGCCACCTGCTTTGTAGCTGCAATCTTTTTTATTACCTTTAGAATATCAAGCTTGTACTGCAAATCTAAGAAAGATGTAGGCTCATCTAAAATCATTACATCTGCATCCTGACAGATTGCTCGTGCAAGCATGATGCGCTGCCTTTGACCATCGCTGATTTTGGAAAAATCCTTATCCTTTATCTTGCCTGCCCCTACCATATCGATGGCTTCATCAATAGCTGCTTTATCCTTTTCATCCAAAAATCCAAGCCTGCCTGTATATGGATATCTGCCAGTCGCCACCACATCAAAGCATGTCATCAGCTCTGGATGGATTCGTTCTGTCATCACCATGGAAACGACCTTCGCAACATCTTCTTCTGACATGTCATCCTTGTCGTTTCCATTTAGATAAACTGCCCCACCAAGCTTTTTAAGCTGGCCAACTATAGTCTTTAAAACTGTAGATTTGCCAGCGCCATTTGCTCCAATAAGACATACTATCTGCCCTTTTTCTATGGTAATATTTACATCATTTAATACTACAGTCTTACCGTAGCCCACATTCAATTCTGATAACTGGATACTTTTATCCACGAGCTGCCTCCTTTCTTGCAACCAAAAGATAAATCACAACTGGCGCAAGAAAAACCGAAGTGACTGCACTAATACTGATTTCTGTAGGTGCAAAGGCAGTACGGGCGATACCATCACAGAAAAGTGTAATAATAGCACCGCCTAAGAAACAGGCTGGAATCATAACAAGTGGTTTAGCTGTTTTCATAATTCCTCGCATGATATGAGGCACTGCGATACCTACAAATGATATAGGACCTGCAAAGGCTGTAACTGTTGCAGATAAAATACTAGATAAGAGAATCAAAACTATTCTAATGTGTTTGATATTTACGCCCATATTTCTGGCGTAGTTTTCTCCTAATTGAAAAGCTCCTATTGGCTTAGAAAAAATAACCGTAAATACGATAGCTATAATTACAATTACAGATGATACAACAACATGGTCCATGCTTATTCCTGAAAAGCTTCCCAAGGACCAGTTATGCAGATTTACAATATTTGTATCATCTGCAAATGTAACAACAAATTCTGTTATAGCTGAGCAGATATAACCAATCATGACGCCACAAACTACTAATAGCGACATATTCCTTACCTTCTGCGATAAGGACATGACGATGCCCATAGCTATAAGTGAACCTATAAAGGCTGAAACTACTAACACAAGTGAGCTAATGTTAACTCCTCTTCCAAGCAAAAATACCATAGAAAGAGCTACAAAAAGCTTAGCAGAAGAAGATATTCCAAGAACATAAGGTCCTGCAATAGGATTTCCAAAGAAAACCTGAAGCAAAAAGCCAGACACTGAAAGTGCTCCACCGAGCACTATAGCTCCAATGATTCTTGGAAGTCTAATTGAGATGATTATTTTTCCCATATAAACTTCACCTGGATTAACCAGTGATTTAATAATATCAATTACCGATATATCTGCACTGCCCACTCCAACGCTTACAAAAAAGAAAACTACAAGTAAAACAATCATTCCTATAAATGCAATTTTTATTCTTCTGCTAATTGAATCCATTATTTACTCCCTAAGCTTTATAAAACAACTGCCCTCTTTATAAGAGCCACTTAAAATTTCATTTAGCTCCTCTATAAATTCTGCCACATTTGTGCTCTTTTGGAAATATCCTTCTTTAAGACAATACACATTGCCCTCTTGAACTGCCTTGTAATCAGCCAAAGATTCCTCTTCCTTTACAAGCTCGGCAATAGAAAAAATCTCTCCTTCGATTGTACTATTGTAAATAAGTACATCTGCATCCACTGTTCTGATATAGAAATCTTCAGTGGTGATTTTCATTGTAGATAAAGCATTATCTTCTTCAGATGAAATATCATCCGGAACATATTTGCCACCTGCAAGTCCAATCATTGATGCTATATAATCCTTAGGCTTTCTAACAACTATCTGGCCATTTGAATTAATAGAAAAGAATGCAACAGTCTTTCCTGTATTTTCATGCTTTCCAATTTCATCAACTCTTGTCACCTGATTTTCAAAAACCTCATTTGCCTTATCTTCCTTGCCATATATGCAACCATAAAGCTTAATCCATTCAAGCCTTGCAAGAGGACTGCTTTCGTAGCTGGACATTTCCACAAGAACTGGAATTCCTAGCTCCTTAAGTTTCTCTAAGGTTTCTGGAGTATGATAAATCATGGTGTTTTCGATGGCAAAATTACAACCAGAAGATACCAGCAGTTCATAATCAGGAGCTGAGTATTTTCCAGCGTATGCCATTTCACCATTTTCCATGGCAGTTCTTGCATTCTTAATGTACCAATCCTTTGCCTTGGTTCCAGAAAAAGCTATATCATCTAAGGCACCAATTTTATCCATCAAATCCATAACTGATGTAGACACAAGGTAAGTCTTATCCGTATTTACGATAACAGAAACATTATCAGAAACACTGACACTGTCAGGCAATGCTTTTTGCGCCATCAAAAAATATTGATTGTCACCCTGTCCATTTATTCCAGAAATAGAAATAAACTTGTAACTATTACCTTCATCATCCTCATAATAATCAACACTAAAGCCCTTGGCATAATCAAGCTTAAGAGAATCTACCTGCTTTAATCCTGTAAGCTGATAAGAATCAGATGATGCTTCAGTCTCATCCTTTTCTACAGTCGTAGCCTCCGGCTGATGTCCTGGTGCATAAACTGTAATCTGATACTCTATCTCATGAGGTGTACTCATTGCAGTGGTATCGCCTATTACATTAAATGGCTTATCAAACTCCGCAAATGGTATCGTAAATACGGAGTTACTATCAGCATCAGCCTCGTTATCGTATCTCACATTATCTACTAGCATGTAGTCATAGTTAGAGCTGGACCAAACAAGCTTTACAGTGTTGCCCTCTTTAGAAATCTCTACCTCTGCAGGAGATTCTACAGTAGCTTTGCCGCTGCCACCTGTAAGTTCTACTTCGCAGGAATATGTGCCATATTCAATTTCTTCTTTATTAAAAAAGCTGCAGGCTGTTAGAAGTATAGCCAGCGCTGCAGCGATTGTGTATATTACTCTTTTCATCTACCCTCATCCGCCCCTTCGGGGCACCTTGTCTCGCCTCCCGGCTCGGTCGTTGCTAAACAGGCTCCACTGGAGCCTAGCAACCCATAGGGAGAAGGCTTTATAGTGTTACAGATACTACGTGGTCGTACCAAGTACCTTTTTCACCTAAAATTGCTAAATCAAAATCCTTATCAAGTGCCTCTACAGGAACATCAAATCCATTAACTGTTTCTGTTGTTCCATCAGAATATGTTACCTCATCCTTTGTAGGCTGAAGCCAGTTAGCCTTGTCTTTTTCAGCATCAGCAGCCTTACCAACATAAAGATTTACAATCTTGTCAGACACAAGTGAGATATGAATTGTCATCTTGCCATCTTTAACAGTAAGCTCACCCTTACCATTCTTTGCTTCGTTCACATGGAACATGCTGCTATCTGTTGTAAACTTTGCTTCGTAAGTTTCGCCTTCCTTAAGCTCATCTGTCTTTGCAGCTTCTACAGGCTTAACACCAGTGGCTTCTGATGTGTGTGCTACATAAATAGCCTGAACATCAGCGATTTCTCCAAGACCTGCAATCTGGCAATCAATTGAATCGAATGCGCCTGAAGCCTCAAACATTGACTTCCAAGAGTCCTCATCATCACCAGCCATATCGTTGTTAGCGTGGTCACCAGCAACAACCATAAGTGGACGAAGAATTACCTTCTTATATCCAGCTTCCTTAACAGCCTCAATGATGTTCTCACAAGCTGTCTCCTCTGGCTCACCTTCAACAGTACCGATGAATACGTTCTTGTAACCAAGCTTATCCATCTGTGTCTGCATCTGGCTGTATGTAACCTTTGCATTGTGGCTAGTACCATGACCCATAAATACAAAGGCTGTACCATCCTCTGCTGCCTTATCAATGCTTTCAAGTCCTGCATCAGAAACAGCCTCAGCTGTAATTGCCTTTGCAACTGTTTCCTTATCACGGTTAACTGCGCTAGCGTCTGCTCCAACTTCTCCAAGTAATGGCTCAGCGATCTTTACCGAATCAAACTTATCAGCATACTCATTTACCGCCTCTGTTAATTCATCGTACTCAGCACCATGCATTAAATGAGTTGGCTGAACTACCAAATTCTTCACCCCGTTTGCAACAGCTCTGTCTAAAGCCTGCTGCATGTTATCAATCTTCTCCTCATCACGAGCCTGGATATGATTGATAATAATCTGTGCTGTGAAAGCACGTCTAACTGACCAATCAGGATATGCAGCTGCAATGGCCTTTTCAACACCACCGATATCAGCAACACGGCTATCATTAAATGATGTACCAAAGCTTACTACAAGAATTTCGTTTTCGCCAATTTCGTCCTGATTTAAAGGATCATCCTTAGAAGCATCACCTGTATCTCTTCCGAAATAATCTGGATCAGCAAATTCACCTTCAACTAATTCCTTCTGTGCATCTGTAAGTGCATCCCAAGCTTCCTTGGCAGCCTTGCACTGCTCATCTGTTTTATCTGTTCTCTCCTGAACATAAATTGCATCGATTAATGCAGCACACTCATCTGCAAGTGCCTGATCATCAACTTCCTCTGTAGCCTCCACATTAGTCTCAGCTACATCTGCAGCCTGCTTTCCACAAGCTGTGAACATCATGGCAAAACCTAACAGTAATGCCATACTTGTAACTAATTTCTTCTTCATGTCAATCCTCCTAGAATTCATTTGGTAATTTTGACATGTGAAATAAAAAGACTGCTATTAAATAGCAGTCTCTAAAATCAAAGCTTGGCACATAAAAACCTAAAATGCGTTTTGCTAATCTGATTCGAGTTCCGCAAATCAAAATTACCTGATATAGGCAGGTCTCCTGACTTCGATCATCATTTGCACTCTCTTCCCAAGACTAGCTCAGTGATACGAGTACAAACTCCCTAACACAGTGACGGCTTCGCTCTGGATTCTCACCAGATTCCCTTTTCACCTATGCAAATAAATATTCCATAGGCACCTAAATCATGTTTTTAAATTTCGTAAAAGAACATACCACAATTATCAAATACTGTCAAACCTTAGCCCCCACTACTTACAGCCACAATAACAACTTCAAAGACTTCATATCCGTGTATAGGATTTTTTCCAATTTTTCTAATAAACAAATTCATTGTTAAGCCTTCTATCTTCAGGTTCTCAACAATTTCCCATTTATTTATTTTATTACATGTTTTTATTACATCCAAAAATCCCTTTTCAGGCGGACGTTTTTGTTTGATTAATTCATGCCCCAAATCAATCTCATCTAGATAGTTAACTTTCAGCATAAACTCAGCAAAGGTTCTGTTGTACCGCACTATATAAACATCTTCACCTCTAAATTCAAGCACACCTGTAGGAAGCTGTCCAAAGAATTCATCGGCTTTCCAATTGTAATCCTCGTTGACAAGTGGTTCTACTAAATTAGCCCTACTTATAGCTTCGTAATAGTCATTTTCGTTATAATCTTCAATTCTATTACCAACCTTAGCATTACAAATAACATACCATTCTGCAAGAGATATTGGCTTTGAAAAGAAAAAGCCTTGCATCTTACTACAGCCAACTTCTCTTAAGAATTTCACCTGCTCTATAGTCTCAACACCCTCAACAACTGTATCTAGTCCAAGCTTGGTAGTCATCTGAATTAACTCACGCAAAATGATATGATTCTTCTTTGACATATCAAATTCACGCATGAATTTCATGTCAAATTTAATCAAATCAAAATCAAACTTCTGTAAGGTATTAAGTGATGAATATCCACTTCCAAAATCATCCATCCACACCTTAAAGCCTGCTTCATGAAATCTGCGAATCTGAGTGGCAACAAAATCACTATCAAGGCTTGATACACTTTCTGTTATTTCAATGGTAATCATGTCAGGTGTAATGGTTGATGCCTTCACCCTCTTATCTATTTCTTCTACAATATCGCAAAGCTCAAAATCGTATTTTGATAGATTAATAGAAACCGGAACAATAGGTAAATTCCTTTCAGTCACTTCCTCTAAATCCCTTAATACGCAATCAAGGATATATAAATCAAGCTTATGTATAAGCTTTGAATCCTCTAATACATAGATAAAATGGTTTGGAGGTATTAATCCTCTGGTAGGGTCTATCCATCTGGCAAGAGCCTCTTCGTCGCACACTAATCCATTAACAGATCTTATCAGCTGTTGATAGTATGGCTGAATCCACCCCTCTTCCATTGCCTTTTCAAAATTATTAATTACATATTCAAAGTGAGTTGCTGCAGCATGAGTATTTTCATCATAATAGGCGAACTTAGAAACATAAGCCCCCTTTTCCTTATCGCTGACAATCTTTGCCCTATCACACGCACTAGAAGCTGTAACATCTTCAAACTCCATGGAATATATGCCCACATGTACTGGCAATGTTTTACCTTCATTGGCAAACTTAATATCTTCAAAAATTTCATGAAGAACATCTTCAATGCCTTCCATTTCTGTAAAAACTGCAAAATGGTCCTGTCCCATTCTTCCACAGTTTTCATTTGGAAAATACTTCTTTAAAATAATGGCAAAGGCAACAAGAAGATTATCACCTTCTTTAAGACCATATTTTTCATTAAAGAATTTCATACCTGTAAGGTCAAAAAATACTATACCAGGGGTACATCCCTTTTTATAAATAGCCTCTTTTCCAGCATCTGCAAGAGTCAGGAAATATGACATATTTGGTAATCCTGTTAAGGTATCGTAGAAATTATCTCTGATAAGACTTTCCTTTGTCATTAGCTCCTTGTAGTTAGAAGCTAAGCTTTCAACTAAAGGATTGTTGACATCCGCCCCCATTCCTTCAACCATGTATATTGTGGTGGAAAGCATAGTACCATTTTCAGTAAAGAAATGATTACCATGGGAATGCAGTATAACATATTCTCCTAACAAATGAGACATTGTTCTATAGACACAGTCAAAATTGTCCCCACCAGAAGCAAACTTCAAGGCCGCATCTGCAACCCTTGCCTTATCATCTGGATGAGTGTCACGATACATATCATTATCAAGATTATCAATAACATCTTCTCTGCTCATACCCATAAGATTGCACATACCATCTGTCACAAGAAGTGTCACAACTCTCTTGTCAATAAATTGATATATAGCCATTGGAATATTTAATTTTTCCAATATAGATCTTTCATTATCGTTAAATTCGTATCTGACCATATTTTCATCCTCCGTGAATGTTTTCAGGTCACCTAATGATGCGTCTATTTAACTATAATCAAAACCTATGAATTTTCTGTTAAAACCAAGGCTAATTTATTACAATAGGTAACTATTTTATATTATATTCTTCTCTTAACTGATTAGCTTTTCTTTCAACCTCTTCTATGAACTCTCTAGATGACAGCAGTCTTGCTCCTGCACCTCTTATGATAACCTGCTCCAAACCATCTGACGTAACTACTGTGATGTCATATTTTTTACCATGCTCATGAGTGAAACGCTCTATATAAGCATCAGCAGTTTGGGCCTCTGCTGTAAACACCTGATGGATGTTTAAATAATCCGATGTAGACACCTCATGCCCCTTCACCTTGTAGGCATCAAAAACAGCAATAACCTGATAGTCAGTCATGGCTTTGTAGTTACTAAGGATATCTAAAAGCTTGCCTCTGGCACCATCCAAATTAACATCTAAAACTGCCTTAAGCTCTGGCCAGGCATATATAAGATTGTACCCATCAACAAGCAGATATTTTTCCTTTGCCTTTATCTCCTTTGGAGCTTTGTAAACATAATCTGAATCCACTCTTCTTGGTCTGGAAGATTCACCATAGTGCCACCCTTTTTTGGGATTCTTACCATGATTACTGTGGGTAGCCTGTCTTAGAATATTATCGATTTCATCTGGGTCTAGCCACTCGTCTACTCCGTGGTTCATTCTTTTCATGTTAATAGGAGTATCATCTATTTCTTCATCTACCTTGTTTTCCAAGCATGGCACGTGACACTTTTCCTTTACCTGATTCCAAGGCACTATAACACCTGCACCATGTGAACAAAAAACTGAATCTGCTGGATTATCAATATCTGCCTCTGGATTATATCCCACAGCATCTATTACATCCTGAGGATTCTTGCAAATATCATAGTGTGCGTGACTTAAAGAGAGCTGTCCCATTCCCTTTGTAAAGGTTACAAGGGTAGCCTGATAATTTCTGATTCCTAAAGCTGGAGCAATACCTGTGATTCTAGATTCAATTCCTAAATCCTCTGGCACCTCAAAGCTTCCACCCATGTTTTCTATATCAGTCATAACTCTGCCAATCTGATTAGAAGGAAGTGTAATTTCAAAATCAAAATATGGCTCTAATATTTCAGTGCCAGCCTCCATTAAGCCTTGTCTTATAGCTCGATATGTGGCCTCTCTAAAATCCCCACCTTCAGTATGTTTAATATGGGCTCTACCGCCAACAATAGTAAATTTCACATCAGTTATTGGTGCTCCAATGGCTGTACCTACATGTTCCCTTTCAAGGATATGGGTCGTGATAAGTCTTTGCCAGTTAAGAGCTAGCTCATCTGTTGAAACATTACTTTCAACTTCTATTCCGCTACCAGTAGGAAGTGGTTCCATAAGAATATGTGCTTCTGCGTAATGACGAAGTGGTTCAAAATGTCCTACTCCCTCTACTGGCTCTTTAATAGTCTCTTTATATAAAACTCCTGCCTCTGTAAACTTCGCCTTTATTCCAAGCTCGGTTTCGATTCTGTTAAGCAGGATTTCTGTCTGTACCTCTCCCATCAGATTAAAGGTAATCTCTTCTAAGCTTTCATTCCATTTTACATTTAAGGATGCATCCTCATCGTTAAATGCCATTAGCTTTGGGTATGCTAACCTCGGGATAGTATCATCCAAAAATTCCAGCTTATATTTAAGTACAGGTGTAATGGTAAGCTCTGGTCTGTTTTCTACCACACCAAATCCTTCACCTGCAAATGTATTCTTAGGTCCAACAAAGGCTACTACATCACCGGCTTTTGCCTCGTCCACCTGAGTAAATTTATTACCAGAATATATTCTAATCTGGTCGATTTTCTCACCATTTGGAAGAAGGCCCTTTACCTTCATAGAACCTGCCGTAAGCTTTGTAAAGGTAAGACGGGAATCTCTTCCTAAGCTTTCAATTTTGTACACCTTTGCGCCAAAATCAGCATTTTTAAGTGCGCTGTTTTCATTGCTGTAGTACTCACTGATGCCCTTCATAAATGAAAGCAGCTCATCTACATTTTCATTTTTTAAAGCCGAGCCTGTAATAACAGGAAACAGCTTTCTGTTTAGAACCATATCGTATATACGATAATTAGAAAGGCAATCCTTATCCAGATATTCTTCCATGGCAGCTTCATCCTCCATGGCGATATCCTCTTGATTTGAAAGCAAATGACATGCTCGTGAAAGCTTTTCCTTTAAATCATTTATGACAAATTCCTGGTTAAACCCAGTCATATCTGCCTTGTTAATAAAGATGACTGTTGGAACATTATTCTTTTCAAGTAAAGAAAACAGTGTCTTCGTGTGAGCCTGCACCCCATCTGTTCCACTGATAAGAAGAATTGCAAAATCAAGAGCCCAAATAGCTCTTTCTGTTTCTGTTGCAAAGTCCACATGTCCTGGAGTATCAAGTAATGTAAGCTTCTGGCCCATGTATTCAAATACAGCCGGTTTTGAAAAGATTGTAATTCCCCTATTCTTTTCCTGCTCATCTGTATCTAAAAAGGCGGACCCCTTGTCTACTCGACCAAGGTCCGCCAAAACTCCAGCGTTATATAAAATTGCTTCTGATAGTGTAGTCTTGCCTGCATCTACGTGGGCAAGAATTCCCCATGCCTCATCCATTAATTGTATCCTCTAAAGCCTTTTCCTATAATTTCGCTACTGTTTGTAATCGCAATAAATGCTCCAGGCTGATTGCGTCTGATGTAATTCTTAAGCTCTACTGCCTGCTGACGCTTAAGGATTGTAAGGATAACAGTCTTTTCTGTGTGACCGTATGCTCCCTCAGCCTTATAAACTGTTGCACCCTTTCCTAAATCATTCATGATGAAATTTACGATTGGTTCAGGATTAGAGCAAATAATTGTAAAGTATTTTGCAAGGTTGATATTCTCGATAGTCTCATCAACAACAAGTGACTTTGCAAGAAGTCCAACAAGAGAGAACAAACCTGTTTCTACATTAAATACAAGACATGCCAAAACTACGATCATAACATCTGACATGAAAAGTGCTGTACCAATATCTACCTTTGTATATTTCTTAAGAATCATGGCAACAATATCTGTACCACCACTAGATGCACCAAGGTTGAAGAAAACAGCCGATGCAAATGCAGGAAGTGCTATAGCAAACATAAGCTCAAGCACTGGCTGGCTGGTAAGTGGTCCATCCATAGGTGCAATTTTTTCAAGAATACTAGGTCCAAAAGATACTAAAAGTGTAATATAGGTAGTCTTAATTCCAAAGGATTTACCTAAGGTGATAAAGCCTAAAACTAACAAAACAATATTGATAACAAGGTTGATATAACCTGGTGTACTTGGCAGAAGCTGAGCAAGCACAATAGAAAGACCGCTGACGCCACCAAATGAAAAATGATTTGGGAACTTAAAAAAGTATATTCCAATAACCATTACAGCTGATGCAATGGTAAACATAATATACTCGTAAATATCTTGTTTGTATCTGTAAATCTTATGAATCATATCGTCTAAGTCCCTTCGGGTAATGATTTTTAATTTGTCCTTTGACAGCCTTACCCCATCCTATAGAGTAGCCATCCACAGTAATAAGTGTCCAGCCGTCATTAAGGCCTTCTATTCTTAAGGATTGTCCCAAAAGATAATCCTTAATTTCTGTACTATCAGCAGAGAAATCCACTGAATTACATACCTCATCAGCCTTAAGTGCTAAAGCCAAGGCATGGCTTGGTTCGAATCTGTTCTTCTTAAGAGTTCCTAAGAACAGGCCTCCTCTAAGTACATGAAGTCCACTGAAATCAGGACATTCATCAGGTAGCCTGTAAAGCAGGTCGTTAATAAGAAGCAGATTGTTCTTCCATTCCTTTGGCTCCTTTAATGCCTCCTTTATGAAGGCATAATAATCCACTAACATTTTATCACTAGGACGCTTAATATCATAGTAATTTCTATCACTGTCAAATGTGCCGTCCTTTTCCAAAAGACATGCATAGTGTCCTTCACCCTTGTCCTTATGTGGCCAAAGCCTACGCTCCTCTACCACCTTCATATCTGGGTGTCTTTCTACAAACGCTGCTACTGCCTCTTCATCCTCCGCCTTTGCAAAGGTACAGGTGCTGTAGCACATTCTGCCACCAGGCACTAGCATTTCGTATGCTCTATCTAAAATCTCTGCCTGACGGTCGACACACATCTGAACTGAATCAAGAGACCATTCATTACATGCGTCATGATTCTTTCTAAACATACCTTCACCAGAGCATGGTGCATCCACCATAATCTTGTCAAAGTATTCTATAAACTTTTCAGCAAGCTTATCAGGATATTCTGATGTTACGATACAGTTTCTGATTCCAAGACGCTCTACATTTTCAGAAAGAATCTTGGCTCTGTTTTTCATAGGCTCATTTGAAACAAGAATGCCTTCGCCATTTAGATAGCCTGCTATCTGGGTGGATTTACCACCAGGTGCAGCACACAGGTCAAGGCAAATATCACCTGGCTTTGGAGAAAGCATTTCTACTGGAAGCTGTGCTGATGCATCCTGAATATAATATACTCCAGCAGCATGATATGGATGGATTCCGGGACGACTTTTTTCATCATCATAATAGTAGCCATTAGGACTCCACTTAACCTGCTCTTCAAGCATTGAAGCTATATTTTCTTTTGCCTTTTCGTCTGATTTTATAGGATTAAATCTAAGTGCTGATATTTTGCTTTCCTCGAAGGAACGCAAAAACGCATGGAAGTCAGGACCTAAGTCCTGCTCCATGCGATTAATAAAATCAATTGGTAAAAATGAATTATCAACCATTACATACGCTCCGGTGCATTAAAGCCAAGTAAGTCGATAGACTTTTCAAGTACGCTACGTGTAAGAACAAGAAGCTTTAAGTAGCTTGCCTTTGTAGCTTCGTCTTCCTCAGCTAAAATCTTTGTGTCATGATAGAATCTATTAAATGCGTTTGCTAAATCATAAATATATGCGCAAATCTTGTGAGGTGCCATATCCTCGTAAGCTGATGTAAGAGCTGCCATAAACTTAGTAAGTTCAAGCTGTAATCCACGTTCTGAATCAGAATGAGCTGGAAGGATAGCTCCTTCAATGCTTTCTACTCCTGCCTTAGCAAGAATTGACTTACATCTTACGATTGTGTAAAGGATGTATGGACCTGTGTTACCTTCTGCAGATGTGAATCTGTCGATATCGAAGATATAATCCTTTGAAGCCTGGTTTGATAAATCACCATATTTAACTGCTGAAAGACCAACAATCTTAGCTGTCTTTAAGGCATCCTCGTCATTCATAGTGCCGTTTTCTTTAATCTTCTCAAGCATCTTATCCTCTACTTCCTGAAGAAGATACTCAAGACGCATAACGCCACCCTGACGTGTCTTGAATGGCTTGCCATCCTTTCCATTCATAGTACCAAAGCCTACGAAGTAAAGGTTCTTGTCAGCTGGAACGATGCCAGTCTTTTTAGCGCAACGGAATACCTGTGTAAAGTAAAGCTCTTGACGCTTATCTACAACATAGATGATTGAATCTGGGTTGTAGTCCTTCATACGCCAAACCATTGTAGCAAGGTCTGTTGTATTGTAAAGTGAAGCACCATCAGATTTAAGAATCATACATGGTGGAACTTCCTTTGTATCTGTGTCTTCCTTAACATCAACAACTAAAGCACCCTCTGAAATGTAAGCAAAGCCGTCGTCCTTCATCTTCTGAACCATATCAGGGATGTAAGGCTGTGCATCACTTTCACCCTTCCAAAGATCAAATGTAACATCAAGCTTTTCGTAGTTTCTCTTAAGGTCTGTAACTGATACATTAAGAATATGTGAAAGAAGTGCCTGATAGCCCTTTCTTCCGTGCTGAAGCTCGTAAGTAGCTGTCATAGCAGCTTCCTTATAAGCAGGATCTTCCTTTGACTTTCCAGAAGCACAAGGATAAATCTCCTCAAGCTCTGAAATAGTAAATGGTGGCTCTGTTGGGTATTCTCCATCATAAGCTTCATCAAAATAGCAAAGCTCTGGCTTTCTGAGCTTTAATTCTGTAATGATAAGACCCATCTGAAGACCCCAGTCTCCAAGATGAACATCACCGATGACCTCGTCGCCCATAAAACGAGCTGTACGCTTAATAGACTCACCGATGATAGCAGAACGAAGATGGCCAACGTGAAGTGGCTTAGCAACATTAGGTCCGCCGTAATCAATCATGACCTTCTTAGGTTTGGCAACCTTATCTACACCAAAACGCTCTGTGTCAGCTGCCATGTTTGAAACGAATTCAGATATAAATTCATCTGAAAGGTTCATATTGATAAAGCCTGGAGGACATGCCTCGCACTTTGAAAACATTGCATTGTCTGCAAGCTTCTCTACTACTTCATTTGCAATAGCAATAGGGGCTTTTTTGTATTCTTTTGCTGCTGCCATAGCGCCATTGCACTGGAACTGGCATAAATCAGGTCTGTTTGAGAGTGTAACCATTGCATATTTTTCATCATAACCTGCAGCTGTAAAGCCCTTAATAACCTCTTCCTTAATCTGCTGAAGAATTTCTTTCATCTTGTCCTCCGAATTAATTGATTTCCTTTTGTGTATTTCTGAATATGAAATATCTCTGTGGCCCAATAACTGCCTTAAGAATCATACCGAGAATACAAACACTGATAATCTCTCCTACGCATACTGTTACAACTAAGAACCAATATGCATCGGGAATTCCATAAGCGAATCTAAGTACTAATGGAATTATAACACCATTTGCGATAACTGGTGGTAATGTAAATAAAAATTTAGTCTTTCTAAGGTAATATGTACCGATTGCACCAAGTAATGTAGCAAGACTTCCAAAAACGATATCATAGATAGCACATCCTGTAATGATGTTAGAAAGTACACAACCTACGAATAGTCCAGGAATTGCTGCTGGTGTAAAAATAGGTAAAATGCAAAGAGCCTCCGATATACGAATCTGAATTGCACCATTTGCAAGACCGAATGCATTGATAAATACTGTCAATACAACATAGATGGCTGCGATCATCGCACCCTGACATAATAATAATACTTTTTTATTCATTTTTATACATCTCCTAGTTTTGATTTAAGTGAGGATGGTTACGAACTCACGGTGTTGAATTATAGCACAAAAATGGCTATTATACAAACCATAGAACATACGAAAAGAGGAGAAACTAATGTTAGAAATTGGAATGAAGGGTAGCCTAAAAACTACAGTAACAGAACAAAACACTGCAAAAACATTCGGAAGTGGTGCATTAGATGTTTTTGCCACACCAGCAATGCTTGCTCTTATGGAAGAGACATGCTGGAAGATGGTTCAGCCAGAGCTTGGTGATGGTGAAGGAAGCGTTGGCACAAAGGTTGATATCAGCCATGACCGCGCATCAGCTATTGGTCACACCATTACATGTGAAGCTGTACTTACCGAAATCGACAGACGCCGACTTGTTTTCGAAGTAACCTGCTTTGATGGGGACAATGTAATCGGCAAGGGAACTCACGAACGTTTCATCATCAACAATGAAAAATTTATGGAAAAAGCCCTGGGTTAATCCAGGGCCTAGGGAGAATGAGTTTGCTCTAATATTACGTCCATTCTATTCGTAACGAAGAGCATCTATTGGATTCATATTGGCCGCGTGCTTGGCAGGGGAGTAACCAAAGAACACGCCAATGGCCATTGAGAACCCTACGGATAAATAGATACTTGCAAATGAAATATGTGGTGTATAGCCCATAAAATGGACTGCCACATTTCCTAGGACTAAACCTAGGACGATACCGATAACGCCACCGATTAGGCAGATGATAATTGCTTCGCTGATAAACTGAAGCATAATCATACTATCTGGTGCACCAAGGGCTTTTCTTGTACCGATTTCTCTGGTACGCTCTGTGATGGATACAGTCATAATATTCATTACTCCTATTCCACCTACGATTAATGCGATTGCGGCAATCATTGAAATTGCCATAGTCATCTGATTCATCGTCTTTGTATTTTCTTCAATCATCGACTGATTGCTGTAAGCATCCACCATGAATTTGTCACCTAAGGAACTAGAAAGTAGTGTAGTTAGGTATTCTTTTATTTCTGTCGAAAGAGCTGCGGCATCTTCGCCTTCTGCTGCAACAACTGTAGCATCAAATATTGTCTCATCATGGGTAAAGTTCCAGGCATTCTTAAGAGGAATGTATATGGTAGTACTAATATTTTTGTTGTTTCCTCTCATCATACTGCCTTCCTGCTTGAATTCGTAAATACCAATAACAGTTAAATGCATATATTCGTCATTGACGTTTACTTCTATCTCATTGCCTAGCAGATTTTCAGGCTTGAAGTTTTCGCCATATAGCTGCTCTACAAATTTGTTAGAAACGATGGCTGTGTTTTTACCCTGGGAATAATCAAATTCTGTAAATGTATTTCCATTAATAAGCTTTATATTGTTAGCTTTAAAATATCCGGCGCTTACTCCGTTAATATCAACATTTGCTTTATTGCTATCCTTTATTACAGTTCCTGAACCAGCCTGTGCTTCCACTGAAATAGCACTTATTCTTCCATCGAATTTTTCAGAAAGCTTATGCAGTGTCTCTGGCTTAAGGGCCATTGCCTGATAGTCCGCTTCGCTAAGCTCTGCATTGTAATCGATTGGGTTCATATATAATGTGATATTTTGAACACCGTAGCTTTCTAGCTGCTTTTTTACATCAGCTGTCATGGAATTACCTACTGTCATAATTGCAATAACAGCGCAAACACCGATGATGATACCAAGCATTGTAAGAAAGGCACGCATCTTGTTAGCCTTAATGCTTATAATAGCAAGCTTGCAATTTTCTTTAATCATTATGCTACACCTTCCTTATCATTTATTTTTTCTGAAATGATGTTGCCATCACTGATTGTTATGATTCTTGGAGTCTCTGCTGCAAGCTCGTTTGAATGAGTGATAAGCACAATAGTCTTACCCTGCTTTTCGTGAAGCTCATGGAAAATGTCCATTACAAGACGTCCGGTTTTTGAATCAAGAGCACCTGTAGGCTCATCAGCAAGAATGATATCTGGGTCATTTGCCATAGCACGTGCTATAGCAACACGCTGCTTTTGTCCACCTGAAAGCTCATCAGGTGTGTGATGCATTCTCTCACCCATGCCTACCATTTCAAGAAGCTCTATAGCCCTTTTTCTTCTTTCCTTTTCAGAAACTCCTGCGTAAAGAAGTGGCATTTCAACATTTGAAATAGCATCTGTTCTTGCGATTAGATTGTAGGTCTGAAATACAAAGCCGATGTGCTTATTACGTAAAGACGATAATGCCTTATTAGGTGCCTTTGATATATCTACGCCATCCAGAATGTATTCACCTGATGTTTGTCTATCAAGAATACCAAGTATGTTCATCAGAGTGCTTTTACCAGAACCTGACTGACCTACTATAGATACAAACTCACCTTTTCTAATATCAAGATCTATTCCATGAAGAATCTCCAGCTCGTTAGGTGTTCCTACATAGTAGCTTTTCTTAATATTTCTGGCCTGTAATAAAATATCATTACTCAAAATAGATTCCTCCATCTGCGCCCATTTCATCTAGTACTGCATCTGCACTTCCGTCAAGTCCAGCTTCAACGATTACATCACCCTCTTTGAGCTTGCCATCCTTAATCTCTGTATAGAAATCATCAGATATACCAGGTGTTACTGTCACATTTTTGGTAGAGCCATTTGCATTTTGAACAACTACATATTTGTTGCCTTCAGCATCTGTCTGTAAATCTGTTGTAGGTACTACAAGTGCATTCTTAGCATCTGCTGTAATGAATGTCATTTTTGCAGTCATACCAAGTCTTAAGTTTTCATTTAATGTATCTAAAGTCACGTCAACTCTATATGTAGCACGGCTTTTAGAAACTGATGCTGTAGATGATTCTCCTTCTGTTGTCTTAGTACTGTTCTTTGTCGCTGTGGGTGATACGAAGGATACTGTTCCCTCTAAGATTTCATCTCCTGTAGCATCTGTTTTAATCTGAACCTTTTGACCAACAGCTATCTGTGGAATCTGTGCTTCATCAATATCTGCTGTAGCCTTAAGACTAGTAACGTTGTCGATAACTACTGCATCTGTTCCAGAATATGTCTGTCCCTTAACGATGTTTACATTTGTTACTGTTCCATCCTGGCTGGCACAAACCACTGCCTTTGAAAGCTCTTCCTTTGATTTTGCTATCTCCTGCTGGCTGGATAATGTGTTAGCCTTAGATGAAAGCTCGTTTGTTCTTGCTGCCTGATACTGGCTAATAATATTGTTATTAGCAGTGTTTTGTGTATTAGCAGCTGATGCTGATGCAGAATCTAATGAGCGTGCTGCTGTTGCTGCGCCATCCTTAGCAGACTGTAGTGTCTGCTCTGCTGACTGTCTGTTGCTTACAGCAGAATCATAAGCTGATTTCTTACCATCTCTATCTGACATAGCACTATTTAAATCAGCCTTTGCTGCATCTAAGCTTTTCTTTAGCTCATCTACATTAGCGGTTTCATCTGCTGCATCTATTTGCTTTTGAATATCATTAACCTTACTTTGTATAGATGATACATTAGAATTAGCGTTATCATAAGCTTGCTTTGCATCACTTTCTGCGTTTCTTGCACTATCAAGCTGTGAGTTGCTGTTTGATTGCTGTCTATCTGCTGCTGCCTTATCCTGCTTTGCCTGTGCTAAGCTTCTATTAGCATCATTAACCTGAACAGCTCCTGCATCCTTGGCATCCTGTAATGCTTTATCAGCATTTTGCTGAGAGATGGCATTCTGCTGGTTTTGTAAATCAAGTGCCTGCTGCTGGAAGCTAAGTGTTTCTTCCATAGTAGACATATCTAATTTATAAAGAGGGTCACCTTTCTTTACCACATCGCCAACCTTTACATATACCTCTTCAACAGGATAGCTGCCTGTAACTGTTGCAAACTGTCCACTTTCTTCTGCAGAGATTATAGTGCCTGTTGCAGATAATGTCTTTTGTACATCCTGCTTTACTACTGATACTGTAGCAATGTTATTTGCCTCCTCATCGTTTTTAGCCATTACATTTTTCACACCTGTTACTCCTACAATGGCACTTATGATTAAGGCTGCTGCAACCATTGCCGCTACAATCTTTTTATTCAGCTTCTTAAAGAACTTTTTATCAGCATCAGAAGGTTCGCCTTCCAGGCTTTCATCTAAATCTTCATCTAAATACTCTTCTTCCTTATTCCAAAACTTAATCTTTTCAAGTACGTTTTTTAACTTCATTAATATTTTCCTCCATAGGTTTTGTTTTCAACCACAGTAGAAAGTATGAAGGAAAACTCTTAAGAAATACCTAAAGTAAATCTAAAGAAACCTTAAGAAACCGGATTTTCATATTTCTTCACAGATTTTGTGATACTATACAATCAGAATAGTAATTAAACTAATCATTTAAGAGGATTATATGGGAAATCAAAAGATATTAGTTGTAGATGACAATGAAGAAATCAGAAATATACTTCATATATTATTAGAAAGCGAAGGCTACATTATAATAGAAGCTCCTGATGGTGAGACAGCCCTTGCCCTAGTTGATGACAGCATCGATCTTATCATTTTAGATATTATGATGCCTGGCATCTCCGGCTTGGATGTTTGCAAAAGGATTCGCGAAAGCTATCAGATGCCTATACTGTTTCTTACTGCAAAGGGAACTGATTCAGATAAATCACTTGGTCTTCTGATAGGTGCCGACGATTATCTGTCAAAGCCTTTTTCTCACAGCGAGCTTACAGCCAGAGTTAAATCCATGCTTCGTCGCTACTATGTATATAAAGGAAAGGAAACTGCCACAAACGACAACTACTTTACCTACGATATATTTAAGGTAGCAAAAGACAGAAACGAGGTTTTCATCACATCATCTACTGGTGAAGAAACTGCGGTGGATTTATCGGAGCTTGAATACCAGATTCTACGCCTTCTTATAGAAAGTCCAGGAAGGGTATTTCCTGCTCAGCTTATATATGAAAGCATTTGGAACGAACCATATTTTTACAGCTCAAATGCAACCATCATGGTTCATATTAGAAACCTACGCACTAAGATTGAGGATGATCCATCAAAACCAACTCATCTTCTAACGGTCTGGGGAAAGGGATATAAATTACAATGAACAAAATCAAAAAACTCACATCAAAATCCTTATATATAGAGCTTTGGCTATCTATTGGTTTTGCCATTTTGACCGGAGTAATTTTTTATTTACTTGCACAGCAAATTAATGAATCTATCTATGCTTCTAGTTGGAGTTCAAAGGAATATGCTAAAAAACGTTTAGATGAAACCATAGAAGATTTTCAAGAATACACTATTGAAAATGATGTGCATGCTGATGACACTCTAGTTATTCAAGTATGGAGTAAGCAAAACCCTTATGTATATTTTTACATAGAAAAGGATGGTAAGCAAACCTACGACTCTTTGGTAGACTATTCATTTCCGGACTCAGATTCTATGATGACTGATGATGAATTAGCAGAAAGCTATGAACATAATCCTTATGCCAAGGTATATAAAATCAATTTTTCAGATGGTGAATATACCATGCATGTCTTTGAGGATTTTCAATATGATTTATACAACAAAATCCACATTATAAATCTATTTATAGCAGCCATAATAATCATCACTATTATCACAATCCTTGTTAGAAAAAAGATTCACTACATCAAAGAGGTTACCTCTGGCATCAACATCCTAGAGGGTGGAGACCTTAACTACGAGATTCCTGTAAAGGGCTACGACGAAATAGCCCATGTAGCTGAAAGCCTTAATTCCATGCGCGTAGCTGTAATCCAACAGATGGAAAATGAAAAGAAAGCGCTGCAGGCCAATAACAGCCTTGTCACTGCATTGTCCCACGACCTTCGTACTCCTCTTACAACACAGATGGGATATCTTGAAATCCTAAAGGAGCATCACTACAATTCACAGGAAGAATTAGATAAGTATTTAAACACTGCACTTACTACCTGCCATCAGATAAAGGAAATGTCTGATAGATTATTTGAATACTTCTTAGCCTTTGAGCCTAATCCTAAAAGAGCTGATGATGCCCTTGATGAATATGATGGAATGGAATTCTTCATGCAGATTATTTCTGAGCTCACCCCTCCTCTTATGGAGCAGGGCTTTAGATTTAATATTGCTGAGCCATATGAAAGCTTTACTATCAAAGTAAATGCAGATGACATTTTAAGAATCTTTAATAACGTATTTACGAATATAGATAAATATGCTGATGAAACAACACCTGTAGAAATTAGCTTTATTAAAGACAAGGATTACGCCAAGGTAACATTTACAAATATCATTAGAAATGAGCCTAGAAAAAACGAAAGTGCCAAAATCGGCCTTATTAGTATATCAAGTCTTATGAAAAGACAAGGAGGTTCTAGCTTAACTAGAACCTCCAATAATAAATTTACTTTAGAGTTAAAGTTTCCTGTTGCTCTTAGCTAAATAATCCAAAGAATTTTTTAACCTTGATTGATACAGGAGCTGACTCCTCAGAGTAAACTCTATTAGCACCACTACCCTGGTATGAAACAACCTTGTAGTAGTATGTCTTGTTGTTTGCAACTGCAATATCATACAAGCTGTTAAGTCCACTAATTGTAGCAAACTTTGTGTACTTGCCATTCTTTGATGTGCTCTTGTAAACAACATAGCCATCTGCGTTTGCGTCCTTAGTCCACTTTACATATACGCCAAGGATTGTCTGGCTAATGCCTGTAATCTTTGGTGTGCTAAGTGCAGGACGTCCTACAGATACAACATCTTCCAAATCCTGTGCTGCAACAACATCTGTAGCTTCATTGTTAAGGCCAAGAACCTTTGTCTTGATTGTAGTATCCTGTGTCTTAAGACCAGCCTTAACTGTAAACTGAACAGTCATAAGTGTTCCTGCTGCAGTCTTTGGAGCATCATTTACGAATGCATAAGCAATTCCCTTAGCTTCGTCATTTTCATAATTCTTATTTACATCAACGTCACTAAACTTAATTCCCTCAGAATCAGATTTAAGAACTAAAACATTTGGGTCATACTCTACAGCAACTCTACCATCAGAAACAGTAGTCTTATCAAGTGTAAGCTTGTATGTAATCTTCTGGCTGTCTGCCTTTCCAGTAGATGTAACTGCTGTATGAAGTGGTGTAACATTTGCAGCCTTAGCTACATTTGTGTAAGGAGTAGATGTAAATAGTGTTAGCGCTGCCATGCAAAGAACGGCTGCTCTCTTTATTGATTTATTCATCATCACTTTCTCCTCCTGTTGTTTCGTCATCAGAAGTAGTGTCGTCTTCTGCTGATGTATCTTCTTCAGTAGTCTCTTCAACTACCTCTTCTGCTTCTTCCTTATCCTGGTCTTCTGTTGCTTCTGACTTTATATCATCATTCTTTTCGTCATCCTTCTTCTCGTCTGACTCCTCATCTGACTTTTCTTCAGTCTTCTTAACAACCTTAACCTTTACTTCAGCTGTAAGATGCTTACCCTTCTTATCAGTTGCAAGTGTTGTTGCCTTAACTACTGTCTCACCTTCTGCAACTGCTGTGATAACACCGTTTGCTGAAACCTTTGCGATGCTTTCATCTTCGCTTGACCAATCAACAAGGTTATAGTTTTCTGCAAGCCACTTAGGACCAACTGTAGCCTTAACCTGTGCCTGCTTTCCTACTTCAAGCTCTACCTCATCCTTGTCAACTGTGATTTCTGATACAAACTTTGTATCAGCATGACCTGTGTTGTTGAATCTGTAAACTGTTCCGTTAAGAGCGTAATCATATACCTCTACATAGAATACATCTTCTGGAGCATCGATAAGGATTTCCATATCTGTATCTGCTTCTTCCTGGTTTACAGCGTACTTACCAAGAATAGTCTTCTTATCACTTCCAACTACAACTACAGATGCTGTGTAGCGGTTATCATAAGCTGTGATAGCGTACTTGCCATCTTCTGTCTTAACTGCATCTGTTACTACTGGTGCTGTGTTATCAATTGCCATTGGTGTCTTGATAAACATACCAGGAGCATTAAGTGTAGAAACATCCTCTACATCATTGTAGTAGCTTGGAATTGCCTGAAGTGAAATTTCAACCTCTGTTCCATCTGCAAGTGGGTTACCATTAGCATCTGTACCTGCCCAGTTAAGATCCTGTGCTGCAAGAGCTTCTTCCCAGCTACCTGTTCCAGAATAGTAGAACTCAGCGTACTGATCCTTTGCTACATGCTCAAAATACTTCTCTCCAGTGTTCTTATCTGTGATTGTAAGAATTAAACGACCTGCATTTCTCATTAATGAGTAATACTGAGCGCCAAGCATTGTTCCGTTCTCAGAGCTGATAGCATTTCTGTCTGCAATATATTTCGCATCATCAACAAAGAAATTAGGAATGTAGTACTGTTCGCTTGGAAGTCCAAGTGGGTAGATTGAAAGGAAGTTTGTTCTTGAAATACCAGAATATGTCATTGCATCATATTCAGGATTGTGAACGTACTCCTCAAAATCAAAGTCCTCAAACATTGGAGAATCCATCCAGCTTCCATAGAATGCAAGGAATGGAACTGATAAATCAACGCCACCCTTTACATAAACGAAACCGTCTACGTACATACCGTTTTCGAAGCCAGCTAAGTATTCTCTATCGCTGTCTGAAAGGTTGATTGCTACATTAACCTTTGTACTATCCTTTACCTCTACTACTTCAAGTGCAAGATCAGCTACTGCCTCACCGCCCTTGAGCTGCTTAGATAAAGCGTAAACATCCTTTGTATCTACAAGTCCGTCTTTGTTGAAATCATAGTAATCTGCGTTCTCATCAACGATAGCAACATCACGTGAGCCATTAACAACCTGAAGAAGAACCTTTCTATCCTTGTTGTTTACCTTGCCATCATCGTTAAGATCATATACAAGCTTTGTATCATCTGCTGTAAGAGTTACCTCTGGGTTAAGCTTGTGTGAGCTTCCTGCAAAGTAAGTTGTACCGTCGCTGTCATAAAGCTCTTCTGTAAGTACTGTTGAATCAAGTACGAAGTACTTAGCATCCTCGTCCATGTTATAAACATCAAATGAGAATGAGTAGTTACCTGACTTTGTAGGGTCATCACCAAGAACAGCCTTAACCTTACCGTCATTGCCTTCCTTGTCACCTACTAAGATGTAAGCTGGTGATGAAATAGCATCCTGAACATTTGCAAGACCAGCACCCTGTGAACGAGGAGAATACTCAAGACCTGTCTTATCGTTATCCTCGTAAAGTGGTGATGCAGTACTCATAATAAGTGACTGTGCAAGTGTTCTGATTGAAATGTCATTCTTTTCAGCAAGGTCATTTTCTTTGATGTACTGTTCTACAAGTGCAATCTGACCTGCAAGTGATGGAGCTGACATTGATGTACCAGACATCTGTCCATATGTACCATTGTCTCTTGTTGAGTAGATGTTTCCACCTGGGCCTGTGATTTCTGGCTTAAGATCAAGTGAACCTGGAACACCGTAAGATGAGAAGTCACTCATTGTGTATCCGCCTGGAACATCTCTTTCTGTAGCAACATCTGTGTTGATTTTGATTGTTCCTTCGTATACGCCTTCAGCTACTTCTTTACCTGATGCTGCAACTGCCTCACCTTCTGACTGCTTAATAGAAACTGCTGGAATAACTGCTGTGCTTCCCTGCATTGTCATTGAGATTGTACCTGGCTGGTTGTTAACAATAACAATTGCCTTTGCGCCTGCTGCCTCAGCATTCATCTGCTTCTGTCCGAATGTGATTGCACCTCTGTATACAAATACAATCTTATCCTTTACATCAACGCCTTCGTAATCAGCTGGCTCGCCCTTAGCGTTAAGGAATACAAATGGATACTCTGTTCCGCTCTTGTCCTCTGACACATCAAGTGTTAAGAACTGAGGAGCAAGTGTGTCATTTGCATCTGTATAGAAGATTGTCTTTCCATCTGAAAGGCTAAAGTTGTTAGCTGTCATACCGCTATTTACTGCTGATGCTACTGTAAATGCGTTTGTGTATGATCCTGGTGAACCTACTGTATCAAGGTTTACATCCTTTGAAAGGTTTACACCGTATGTTGAGCTATCAGACCAACGACCTGAGTTACCAGCTGAAATAGAAACAACTGTGCTTGTGCCTTCAAGCTTCTTGAAGATTTCATTTACATATTCTTCTTCATCTGATGAGTTACCAGCTGCTGATGAACCAAGACTTAAGTTGATTGCATCTGCCTTAAGAAGAAGTGCATCCTCGATAGCTGCCATGTAATCATCTGTGTAAGCACCACCGTTTGTACCGAATACCTTCATTGAGATAAGCTGTGCATCTGGTGCGATACCAACAACTCCTGCCTTCTCTCTGGCATAGCCAGTAGCTGAAGCTGCATTCTTTACATAGTAGTTTGCTGTAGCAATACCAGATACGTGTGTACCGTGGTCACCCTGCTCATCGTTGTCATGTGTGATGTCAAGGTTCTTGTCTACATAGTTAAATGCAAATGGAACTTTATCATTGTTGTAAAGCTCATCTGCTGTAAGTCCTTCATATTTCTTTGTAGCATTAAGATTTGGAAGAACATTTTCGATTTCATCTGCGTCAAGAAGTTCATAATCAGAAACGCTCTTGCTTGCTGCTTCTGCTGTCTCCTCTAAATGAGCGTCAAATGCATCTGCATCAAATGATGGATGGTCGATATCGATACCTGTATCGATAACTGCAATACGTGTACCTGCACCTGTGTAACCTGTAGCCCATGTGCTGTAGCTTCCTACCATATCACCAGATGTGATTGTGTTTGGCTCAGCCTCTACGCATGGCTCGTACTGAGATGCAACATATACTGCCTCTACTCCATCTACCTTTTCGATGGCTTCAATATCCTTAAATGCTACATCTGCTGATACAGCATTTGTAAGGAGTGAGAAATTAAAGTTAACATCTAAATCTTCACCGTCTAAAGCTTCGTTTGAAATTTTTTCAACCTGCTTTTCCTGCGCAGCTTCGATTTTGTCAGCGGCACGCATTGCTGATTTGTTATCAGCTAAATCCTCTGTGTCATATCCCTTATCGATGACACTGTCGCCTTCCATAACAATAATTACTCTAGTTTGTTCGTCTGGATCTACTGCCTCATTTGGTGTTTCAACATCCTCACCGTTAAGAACTTCTGTAGGATCCACAAGGCCCTCTTCCTTAGGGTCAACTTCCTCGAAGACTGGTAAATCTTCGGTTGCTTCTACTTCTTCTGATTCTGCTTTTGATTCTGTCTCTTCAGATTTAGTCTCATCAGCGGTCTCATTAGTTGCATCAATTACAACTTTTTCATCTACCTGTTCTTCTACTGGACTAGCTACTGCAGTGACTGTTGGCGACATAGCAAGTGCTGCTGCCATAATCACTGACAATACCTTCTTAGGTATCCAGCTTCTTCTCATGATTTTACCTCCCTTTAATAGAATTTATAAAAACTATCTATCTGAGAAAAAATAGATAGTCTATAGCGAAATTGGATGTGGGCTATACCCCAGATATTATTTAAAGCGTAATTTAATATATTGATTTAAAGCGTTAGCGCTTTTAAGTGCTAAAGTATTACGGTCAAAAAATAAATGCGCTAAACACGCATTCATCATTTCTAATGACAAAAGTATATGTTTAGCCGCATTTAAAGTCAAGATATAATTATTATTTATAACCATTTATTAAAAATATTTTTTACAGTGCCAGAAAATTAAAAAGCATCCTTTCTCCATCCATGGTCATTATTGATTCTGGGTGAAACTGTAAACCATACACTTCATATTCTTTATGTGCCACGGCCATAATCTCTCCATCATCTGTGGTGGCTAAAATCTTAAGATTTGTTGGCAAGCTCTTAGCCTCTGCTGCAAGGGAATGATATCTAGCAACTTTTATGTTCTCTGGCATCCCCTTGAAAAGCTTTGAGGAATTATCAATCTTTACATCAGACTGCTTTCCATGCATAAGCTCCTTAGCGTAAGTGATATTAGCTCCAAAGGTCTCACAGATAGCCTGATGACCTAGACATACCCCAAGAATAGGTATCTTTCCTGCAAAATGAGCTATCACATCCTCACATATACCTGCCTCATTTGGCCTGCCTGGGCCAGGAGATATGATTATATGGCTAGGATTTAGCTTTTCTATATCGCATATACGAAGCTCATCATTTCTCACGACCTTAATATCAGGATTAATTTCTCCCACAAGCTGATAGAGGTTATAGGAGAAACTGTCATAATTGTCTATTAATAATATCATTCTATTCCTCCCTCAGCCTGCTTAATGGCGTTTACCACAGCCTTTGCTTTATTTATGCATTCCACAGCTTCCTTTTCTGGCACAGAATCATATACTATGCCTGCGCCTGAGCGAATGTAAATGCTGTCATCCTTTTTATATACAAGCCTTATGGCAATGCATACATCTAAGTTTCCTGAGAAATCCAGGTATCCTATAGCTCCACCATAGATACCTCGCTTGCTTTGCTCTAGTTCCTCTATTATCTGACAAGCCCTAAACTTGGGTGCACCAGAAAGAGTACCTGCTGGAAGTATTGCATCCACTGCATCTATTGCATCCTTATCCTCAGAAAGCTCCCCCACCACAGTGGAGCCAATATGCATTACATGGGAGAATCGCTCTATATCCATATATTTATCAACAGCTACACTGCCGAGACGCGCGATTTTTCCTATGTCATTTCTGCCAAGGTCCACTAGCATGTTATGCTCTGCTCTTTCCTTTTCATCGGCAAGTAGCTCTGCCTCTAAAGCTTTGTCTTCCATAGCATCCTTGCCCCTTGGTCTGGTACCAGCCAGTGGAAATGTGCTCACCTTTTTATCCTCTACCTTAACCAGTGTCTCTGGTGATGCACCTGCAATCTCTATATCGGAGCTGTTAAAATAAAACATATATGGAGATGGATTGCTTGCCCGAAGTAACCTGTATGTATCAAACAAGCTTCCAGAAGCCTTGGCACTAAGCGGATTAGAAAGCACTACCTGAAAAATATCCCCTTCCTTAATATAGTGCTTTGCTTTTTCTACCATCTGACCATATTCTTCTGGTGTAAACTTTGGGGTAATTTCTGTCTTAAGTCTAATCGGTTCAAAATGCTTCTTTGTACCATTTTGTAATAGATACTTAATCTCAAGAAGCTTGTTGTAAGCCCTTTCGTACTTAATATTAAGCTCGTCAAATCCTTCATTAAAATCATCGGTATAAGGAATTTTTTCATCCAACATTACACCTGTAATCAAATAGATTTTCTGCCTGAAATTATCAAATGCAATAACATCATCAAAGAGCATCAAATCCATGTCTTTGAAATCATCATATCCATCACATTTTAATCCAAGCTTTGGCTCAGCATACTTAATATAATCGTAGGAAAAATATCCTACCAGGCCTCCCGTAAATGTAGGAAAGCCTTCAACCCTCGGAGTCTTATATTTGGCAAGTATTTCCCTCAAGGTCTCATTTGGATGCTTCACATTTCTTTCTTCTATTAAATCTTTGCTTCCTCCATTGTTTTCCTTGATTAACAGCTTGCCATCAGAACAGGTTATCTCCAGCTTAGGATTAAATCCTAAGAAAGTATATCGTCCCCATGTTTCTGATTGACTTGCGCTTTCCAATAGATAGCATTGATTACTTGTGTTTCTGATAATTCTCATAACCTCTATTGGGGTGTAGCCGTCGGAAAGCATTTCAATCATTACAGGGATTCTTTTGTAATCTTCCTTTTTAGATAAATTTCTTACCTCATCAATACTAGGATGCATGGTAAGCCTCCTTTATGTCCTTAACAAATCTGCCAACTTCCTTTGGTGAATCCTTACCATATTTTTCAATCATACGAACAATTGCCGAACCAACGATGGCGCCATCAGAAATACCTGCCATAGTAGCTGCTTGTTTCGGATTTGATATACCAAAGCCTACTGCACATGGTACATCAGTGTTCTTTCTAACTCGTTTTACCAAATCTTTAATATTGCTATTTATCTCAGCTCTTGTACCTGTAACACCAAGGCTGGATACTACATATATAAATCCCTTGGCTTCCTTTGCAATCATATCAATTCGCTCCTTTGAAGTTGGAGCAATCATGGATATAAAATCTACCCCAAAGCTTGATGCCACTTCTTCAAACTCCGCCTTCTCCTCAAATGGAACATCAGGAAGGATGATTCCGTCTATTCCTTTATCCTTGCAATTAGAAAAGAATCTTTCCATTCCGTATGAAAATACAACATTTGCATAGGTCATGAAAACAAGTGGAACCTTTACCTTGTTACACACTCTATCTACCATTTCAAAAACATCGTCAGTTGTTATTTTGTTTTTAAGTGCCCGGATGTTAGCACCCTGGATTACAGGACCTTCTGCTGTTGGGTCAGAAAATGGGATTCCAAGCTCAATTAAATCTGCTCCATTTTTTTCAAGCTCTACAATAATCTTTTCAGTGGTTTCTAAATCAGGATCTCCGCATGTGATAAATGGAATAAATGCCTTTTTATTATTGAATGCCTCTGCTATTTTACTCATGGATATCCTCCCCTCTGTAACGTGCGATTGCTGCACAATCCTTGTCGCCTCTTCCTGAAACTGTAACTATAATAATCTGGTCTTTTCTCATTGTTGGTGCTAACTTCTTCGCATATGCGATAGCATGGCTGGATTCGATTGCTGCAATGATTCCTTCAGTTTTTGCTATGTATTCAAAAGCATCTACTGCCTCGTCATCTGTAACAGGCACATATTTTGCTCTGCCTATATCGTGAAGATGTGCATGCTCAGGTCCAACTCCTGGGTAATCTAATCCAGCGGAGATTGAATAAACTGGAGCAATCTGGCCATATTCATCCTGGCAGAAATATGATTTCATACCGTGGAAGATTCCGATTCTTCCTGTGTTTACAGTTGCTGCTGTTTCAAATGTATCAATGCCTCGTCCTGCAGCCTCGCAGCCAATAAGCTGAACTCCGTCATCTTCAATATAATGATAGAAGGAACCAATGGCGTTACTTCCACCACCAACACAGGCAATAACTGCATCTGGAAGTCTTCCCTCTACCTCTAGAATTTGTCTTCTGCTTTCCTTTGAAATCACTGCCTGGAAATCTCTTACGATAGTTGGAAATGGATGTGGTCCCATTACAGAACCCAGACAATAATGTGTATCATCAATGCGAGTAGTCCATTCTCTCATAGCCTCTGAAACTGCATCCTTCAGTGTGGCTGTTCCTGATGTAACTGGGATAACATCTGCTCCAAGAAGCTTCATTCTATATACGTTGAGAGCCTGTCTTTCGGTGTCCTCTTTTCCCATAAATACAACACATTCCATTCCAAGAAGTGCTGCAGCTGTTGCTGTTGCAACACCGTGCTGGCCTGCTCCTGTCTCTGCAATAAGTCTGGTCTTTCCCATCTTTTTGGCAAGAAGTGCCTGGCCCAGTACATTGTTAATCTTGTGGCTTCCTGTGTGATTCAGATCTTCTCTTTTAAGATAGATTTTTGCGCCGCCTAAGTCCTCTGTCATCTTTTTAGCATAGTATAAAAGGCTTGGTCTTCCCGCGTAGTTGTTAAGTAAATCAGTAAGCTCCTTGTTAAATTCTGGGTCGTCCTTGTAATGGTTGTATGCCTCCTCAAGCTCATTTACTGCATTCATAAGTGTCTCTGGAATATACTGACCGCCATGAACACCAAAACGTCCTTTGCTCTTTGAACTTGTACCGTCTTTACGAACTGCGCTGACAAAGCTTATCATCTTTTCCTCATCCTTCAAATGATTTGTTTCGATTCCTGTGCTTACATCTACTCCAAATGGCTTTGTGATTTCTATTGCAGATGCCACGTTTTCCTGGTTCAATCCACCTGCGAGAATGAAAGGTCTATCGATAAATGTAAGAAGCTTTAAGTCCTTTATTGGAACTCCCTCACCATTTCCTGCATCAAGCATAATCATGTCTGCATTTGATTTTTCAGCCTTAATCAGTTCCTCTGGGGAATTAGCCTTGAAGGTTTTGATTACAGGAATGTTATTGTCCATAAGCTCTTTAATGTAATCTTCATCCTCGCTGCCATGAAGCTGAGCCACATCAATAATGTTCTCTTCGAATAGCTCTTCTACCTGGGAAGCTGGAGCATCTACAAAAACACCTACCGCCTTTATTTCAGGATTTAACATGCTCTTAAGCTGCTTTGCTTTTGCCTTAGTAACATTTCTTCTGCTTTTATCATAAAAAACAAATCCGATATATTCTGGCTTCAGCTTGTTTGCTGTTTTTATATCTTCTTCTCTTGTAAGTCCACATAGCTTAATGTTAGTCATTTTAAATCCTCCTTAGTTCCTTTAGCTTTGCTGTTTTGTCATCTGCCTTCATAAGTGTTTCGCCTATTAGAACTGCATCTACCTTGGCATCTCTTAATTCCTTTATATCTTCATTTGAACTGATTCCGCTTTCTGATACAAAAATAATGTCTCTTGGGATCATTTGCCTTAGGCGTTTGCTGTTAGCGGTATCCACTGAAAAGTCCTTTAGGTTACGATTGTTTACACCTATAATTCTTGCTCCTGCTTTAACCGCCATCTTTATTTCTGCCTCATCATGCGCTTCCACCAAAGCGCTTATTCCAAGCTCATCGCAAATATCAATGTAATGCTTTATTTGGCTTTGATTTAATATGGCACATATTAATAGGATGGCCTTTGCTCCTAATAGCTTTGCCTCGTAAATCATATATTCATCAACGGTGAAATCCTTTCTTATACAAGGAATATTTATCGTATTTGCGATTTCTTTAAGATAATCATCACTTCCTAAAAACCACTTTGGTTCTGTCAGCACCGATATACAATCAGCCCCAGCCTTTTCGTAATCCTTTGCTATTTGTAAATAGTCAAAGCTTTCTGCTATTACTCCTTTTGATGGGGAAGCCTTTTTGCACTCACAAATAAAAGCTATATCGTTTTTGCGAAGTGCCTTTTCAAATTCAAAATCTCCCCTTGGCATATTGCATGCTTCTTTTTTTATTTCTTCTAGTGACTTATTTTTCATTTTCTCAGCGACCCTTTGTTTTGCATGCGCTGCCAATTGCTCAAGTATATTCATTGCCTCTCCTTAACAAGCTCCACTTGCTGCATTTGCAATCTCATCTATCTTAGCTTCTGATATTTCGTTGCTAACTAGTATGAATTTCTCTAATGTTTCTAGTGCCTTGCCTGAATCTATTATTTTTTCCGCAAGCTTAACTCCGTCCTTAAAGCTATCTGCCTTGCCTCCGATGTAAAGAGCTGCTCCTGCATTTAAAAGCACAGCATTTCTTTTATGGCCCTTAGCTCCACTGAGAATATCTCTTGTGATTTTTGCGTTATTCTCTGGAGTGCCCCCCTTTAAATCATCCTTAGTACATCTTTCAAATCCAAAATCTTCAGGCTCAATAATGTATGTTTTGTACCATCCATCATTTATCTCGCAAATCTTTGTTGGAGCTGAAAGTGAAATCTCATCAAGCTTATCCTGTCCATACACAACCATTCCTCTTTTTACCCCTAGGCTTATAAGTACCTGAGCCAGTGGCTCCACCAAATACTCATCATATACCCCAAGAAGCTGCATACTTGGTGTAGCTGGATTTGTCAAAGGTCCTAAGATGTTAAATACTGTTCTAAATCCAAGCTCTTTTCTGATTGCTCCCACATACTTCATTGATGTGTGATACTTCTGAGCGAAAAAGAAGCACATGCCAACCTCTTTTAAAAGCTCAACACACTTTTCTGGGCTTTGGCTTATATTTACCCCAAGTGCCTCTAGACAATCTGCTGTTCCACAAAGTGAAGATGCTGCTCTATTACCATGCTTTGCCACCTTCATTCCTGCCGCCGCTGCTACCAAAGCTGATGTAGTAGAAATATTAAAGCTATGAGCATTATCTCCACCAGTTCCAACAATCTCAAAAACCTCCATGCCTGTTTCAACCTTTGTAGCATGCTCTCTCATTGCCGCTGCACAACCTGCGATTTCATCAGTAGTCTCAGCCCTTGCACTCTTTGTAGAAAGTGCTGCCAGAAATGCTGCATTCTGTGTTGGAGAGCTTTCACCACTCATGATTTCATTCATGACTGTGTATGCCTCCTCATAAGTTAAATCTCCCTTGTTTACAATTTTTTCGATTGCTTCTTTGATCATTCTCTTCTCCTTTCACTATCAGGGACTTTTTTGTAAAAAAAAATCCCTGATAGAAACCATTAATAAGTTTCTATCAAGGACGAAAATTCTTTTCCGCGGTGCCACCTTGAATTCATAGGGTAAACCCATGCTCTTAACAGGATACCATCATATCCCTGACTACTAACGTAAGCCTCACGTCGTGCAATACTTTGAACTTAATCATTTCCTCACGCCCTCAGGAGTCCATTCCCAAATCGCTATCATACCGCATCCCACCATCACGGCTCTCTCTCATGAATCACGAAGAGGTACTCCTCTCCCTCATCGGTTTAATACTTTATTGAGTTGAAGTAAATATACCATTTGGAATATTTGTTGTCAACAAGTTTTTTTCTGCGTGAGTTAGAAAAACTATACATATAATATATTGAATAGTTATATATTAACTGCTATAATGTTTTAGCTTCGGATTATGTAATTATAGCATCAGTTCCTTCCATCATTATTGGTAAATTCAAAAAATGATGAAAGGAAAACAAAATGAATACAAATTTTAGTATTCCAAAATCTGGGGAACTAGTTGTCCCTATGACTAATGACTATTTATTTAAAGCTCTACTGCAAGAGAATGAACATGTACTAAGAGGTTTGCTATGTTCTCTTCTTCATATGAATGAAGAAGACATCAAATCTACAGAAATAACTAATAGTATCAAGTTAGGTGAATCCTTCACTGAAAAAACTTTCATGCTGGATGTTATTATCAATCTAAACAATTCCAAGACCATTAATCTTGAAATGCAGGTCATCAATTATGACAATTGGACTGAGCGGTCACTAGCTTATCTTGGTAGAGAGTTTTCAAAAATACTTAAAGGTGCTGATTATGCGGATGCACCGCCTGTACAGCAAATTGGAATTCTCAATTTTACACTGTTTAAAAATTATCCTAAATTCTACTCTACATATATGATGCAGGAGTTAGAAAATCACAATATTTACAGTAGTAAATTTGCACTTTCCGTGTTAGACTTAACTCAGATAGATAATGCAACTGATATTGACAAGTCCTACAGATTAGATCATTGGGCTCGTCTATTCAGTGCAACAACATGGGAAGATTTGAACACTCTAGCAAAGGAGAATCCGATTATGGCTGAAGCTACAAACACCATTAATAAGCTAACTGAAGATGAACTGGTTCGTGAAGCCTGCTTCAGACGTAATGAACAGCTTGCCCATGAAGCCGTTATTGCCCGAAAGCTTGAACAGCTTACTGAGGAAAATGCGAAAATGAGCGCCGCCCTATCAGAAAAAGATGCCGCTCTTTCTGAAAAGGACGCTGCACTTTCCGAAAAAGACGCTACTTTGTCTGAAAAGGATATGATTATAATGGAATTGAAAAAGAAGTTAGCAGCTCTAACAAATGATGAATAAATAGTCTTTGAACCCTGCCTATGACAGGGTTCTTTTTTTATTGATTATAGAGGAAATGGCTGCACGGTGGCTATGCCTATTGTTTACTGTTCTCGAAGAGATGTTTATATGCATGGCTTGGCCATAGAATGGCGTTATTCTTAGTATAAGTATAAGATATAGTCGATTTTTCGATTTTATACTTATAACTGGGCAGATATGTGGTTCCCCCGTAGATAAAAGTATATAATCTGTTGAGATTTGCATGTCTTATACTTTTTTCGCCGGCAATACTATGTTTCAAAGCCCCAAAAAGTATAAGATTGCTAGTTAGCTTCTTCCTTATACTTTTTTTGTAGATTTCCCCATATAAAGTTCATTTTTAAGTATAAGATTAGAATTTGAGCTTATTCTTATACTTTTTATTAAACGGGACAGCCAGCGGGGAGGCGCGGTGGTTATACCTATTATTTACTTTGTCTATTGTGTTGTGCCGATTATGGGCGTGGGCTGTTGCGACATACCCATTTTGATTATTTTGTCTACTATATTCTGGCGCGTGAACTTTTGAGTATGACAAACATGGCTATATCGTAGAGTCATACTTTGTTTTGCTGCTGATGATGCCATTTTTCATTTTTAAGTATGACTTTTGCTTGATTTTGGACATTAGATACTCACTTCTGCCATTCTCACGCTATTGCACCTTGGTTTACAGTATGACAACCTTATTTTCCGCCTATAGTCATACTTAAAACTTGGATTCAGCGCCCTTGCACTGCGATTACAAGTATGACTGTGGCAAATATAGCAGTTTGTCATACTTCATTTTTATTTGCTTTGATTAAAAGGGGAACAACCAGCGGGGAGGCGCGGTGGTTATGCCTATTATTTACTGTTCTCGAAGAGATGTTTATATGCATGGCTTTGCCATAGAATGGCGTTATTCTTAGTATAAGTATAAGATATAGTCGATTTTCCGATTTTATACTTATAACTGGGCAGATATGTGGTTCACCCGTAGATAAAAGTATATAATCTGTTGGGATTTGCATGTCTTATACTTTTTTCGCCGGCAATGCTATGTTTCAAAGCCCCAAAAAGTATAAGATTGCTAGTTAGCTTCTTCCTTATACTTTTTTTGTAGATTTCCCCATATAAAGTTCATTTTTAAGTATAAGATTAGAATTCGAGCTTATTCTTATACTTTTTATTAAACTGGACAGCCAGCGGGTGAGACACGGTGGTTATGCCTATTATTTACTTTGTCTATTGTGCTGTGCCAACTGGACGACTTTGGGCACGCAGCGAAAACACTTTGGCTGCTGTGCGTGTTTAGCTGGGTGACTTTGGACACGCAGGAACACCTCTTTGGCTGCTGTGCGTGCTTGACTGGGCGACTTCGGACACGCAGGAACAACACTTCGACTCTGGTGCGTGCTTGACTGGGCGACTTCGGACACGCAGGAGCAACTCTTTGGCTCTGGTGCGTGCTTGACTGGACGACTTCAAACACGCAGGAGAAACACTTCGGCTCTGGTGCGTGTTTTGGGGACTTAAGAAATATGATTTACGATGGCAAAGGGACAGAGGAACGGATGCGCGGTGGTTATGCCTATTTCTGCACATGACAAGAGCACCCCGAAGGGTGCTCCGTTTATAAAGGAATTAGTATTGATATGAGATATTAGTTTATGGCTGATCTGTTGTTGGTTCTTCTGTTGATCCACCGCCTGGGTTCTCTGGGTCTGGATTCTCTGGATCTGGATT
>NZ_KE384162.1:678998-688393 GCF_000424305.1 Pseudobutyrivibrio ruminis AD2017
CTGCTGGTGTAGGATTTACTACAGTTGCTGGAGTTGAGCTACTAGAAGAGCTTGATGAACTTGATCCGCCTGTTGAACCAGACTTAGCTGCTGCCTGTGCTGTTGCAAGGTCTGTAATGCCCTTAGCTTCAGCTACTTTGTATACTTGAGGTGTAATTACAATAGAAGCATTTGCAAGAGATGTTACTGTGATACCAGCGTCTGCTGCAGCCTTCATTGTAGTGATTGGTCTAGCTTCTTTTGCACCAAGGAGTGCAAAGTGACGATAGTAAGCAAGGATATCATTTCCGAATGCCTTCTTAAGATCTGCATTACCACTAGCGTATGCGCTTACATTAAAGTTCTGACTGCAAGAACGACCTTCATACAATCCTAAATTAACGAAGTGATTAAATAAAGCATTGTAATCATCGCCTAATGCCTTAACAACATCAGGATTCATCTTCTTATAATACTCATAATCGAATAATTTCTTAAGAATTTCCTGATCTGCCTTTGATACTTGCCCATACTTAACCTGAGCTGGATTTTGTGCCTGCGAAAGTTCTGCTGCTTTTCCTACAGCTGCACTGTTAAATACAGTTGTGGCAGAAACTAGCATACATAATGCAAGCGTTGCTAAATACTTTCTGTTTTTCATGTAATGTCCCCTTTCCACATATAGAAAATTTTTGGCAAGTAATGTACCTGCCGCTAATTTGTATTCTAATCTCATGTATTACATTTTGCAATACCACTTGTCGCACTTCATGTAACATTTCATATTTTTTTCACACAATTTAAAGTTGGATTATAGGATTTGATATTACAATAGAAGTAGGGTATGCTACCAATTGGTAGCATGCATTGTATTTGCAGGAGGAGATAATATGGCATTTCAATTAAAATCAGAACGTAAGGAAACAGAGACAAAAACCGTGAGATTTCCGCTTTCTCTAATAGATAGAATCGAAAAAGCAATCGTCGGTAAAGATGTAAGCTTCTCGGGATTTGTGATACAGGCTTGTGAATTTGCTTTAGATAATATGGATGAAAATGAAAAGGAGTAGCTGCAATACAAAACGTATTGCAGCTACTCCTTTTTTTTGCTTTTAGCCCTCATCAGTCGGCTTCGCCGACAGCTTCCCCCAGAGGGGGAAGCCTATTATACTGCTAAGAAGAACTTGATAAGGAATAATACAGAAATTACATAAGTAAGAGCTGAAACTTCCTTTGCCTTACCAGTAAATACCTTAATGATTGTGTATGAAATCATTGCAAGACCGATGCCGTGTCCGATTGAGCCAGAGATTGGCATAGCAATAAGCATGATTGTAACTGGTACACAAACTGAAAGATCATCAAAGTTAACCTTCTTAAGACCTGTCATCATAAGTACACCAACATAGATAAGTGCTGCTGATGTAGCTGCTGCTGGAATGATTGCAGCGATTGGTGCAAGGAAGATGCAAAGAAGGAATGCGATACCGCATGTAAGTGCTGTAAGACCTGTACGTCCACCAGCCTCAACACCTGATGCTGACTCGATAAATGTTGTAACTGTAGATGTACCTGTGCATGAACCTACGATTGTACCAATTGAATCTGAAAGAAGTGCTTCCTTCATGTTTGGCATGTTACCCTCACGGTCAACCATGCCTGCACGTGATGCAGTACCAACAAGTGTACCGATTGTATCGAACATATCAATAACGCAGAATGTAATAACAAGTGTGATTGCTGTGAACCAACCCATCTGAGTAAGTCCTGCGAAATTGAACTTGAATAATGTTGTTGTTGCCATGTCATTAAATGCTGGAACAAATGATGCTGTAGCAAGTGAAGCAAATGGATTGTTTCCAAGGAATACTGCATCGCCAATCCAGTAAATTACTGAAGCTGCAAGCATACCGATAATAACCGCACCCTTAATTCCCTTTGAAGCAAGAACAACGATAATGAAAAGACCTACAAACATAGTAACAGCAGAAAGTACCATCATTGGATAAGCATCTGTCATAGTCTGCTTAGCGTATCCTGCTGTAAGTGCTCCAAAGAAATCCTTCATTACAAAGAACTGATTGAAGTTTGAATCTGCAATGTAAACATTTGAGCCAAAGCCAATGTTAAGAAGCATAAGACCGATTGCTGGTGAAATACCAAGTCTGATTCCAAGTGGAATAGCATCTACAATCTTTTCACGAATATTGAGAAGTGAAAGGATTAAGAAAACAATACCTTCGATAAGGATGATGCAAAGCATTGCCTGGAATGATTCAACATATCCCATACCTGTCATAGCAACAAGGTTACCAATAACGATTGCCATGAATGAGTTAAGTCCCATTCCTGGAGCCAAGCAGAATGGCTTGTTAGCAAGAAATGCCATTACAAACATTGCAATTGCTGATGAAAGGCAAGTAGCAAGGAATACACCGTTCCAAAGCTCCTGTCCGCCTGCACCGTAATTAGTAAGCAAGTTTGGATTCAAGGCAATGATGTATGCCATTGTCATGAATGTTGTGAGTCCAGCGATAATTTCTGTCTTCACTGTGGTGTTGTTAGCGCTAAGTTTGAATCTTTTCTCTAACATATAAAATTCTCCTCCTGGTCCGCCTGTTTATTACAGGCAAATCTTTAATTTATATCTAATTTTTAAAAATTAGAAACTGTTTTAGGGCCCCAGCCGCTGATTTGGGGATATATTGCCCTCATCCGCCCCTTCGGGGCATGCCCTCATCAGTCGGCTGCGCCGACAGCTTCCCCCAGAGGGGGAAGCCGATTTAGTTAATGCTTGCTTTAATAAATGCTGAGAATAATGGATGTGGCTTATTAGGACGGCTCTTAAATTCTGGATGGAACTGTACACCAACATGGAACTTGTTTGATGAAACCTCGATAGCTTCAACAACCTCATCGTTAGGTGATGTTCCAGAAATTGTAAGCCCCTTCTCTGTCATAAGCTCTCTATATGAATTGTTAAACTCGAATCTATGTCTATGACGTTCTGAAATGTTTTCACTTTTGTATGCTTCGAAAAGCTTTGTGTCCTTGCGAACTGCACATGGGTATGCTCCAAGACGCATTGTACCGCCCTTTCTAAGAACAGCCATCTGCTCTTCCATAAGGTCGATTACACAATGCTTACCTGTGCTGTTGAACTCTCTTGAATTTGCATCCTCAAGTCCACAAACGTTACGTGCAAATTCAATTGCAGCAACCTGCATACCAAGGCAGATACCGAGGTATGGGATATCATTTTCACGAGCATACTGACAAGCGACAATCTTTCCTTCTACACCTCTATCACCGAAACCACCTGGAACTAGGATGCCATCGCACATTCCAAGCTTTTCTTTAACATTATCTTTTGTGATTTCTTCTGAATCAACCCACTCAATTTCAACGTGAGCATCGTTTGCATAACCGCCGTGGTAAAGTGCCTCACGAACTGAAAGGTATGCATCATGAAGTGCAACGTACTTACCAACGATTGCAATTCTAGTAGTCTTCTTAAGGCCCTTGATAGTATCAACCATCTTCTCCCACTCTTCAATCTTTGGAGCAGGATTATCAAGGCCAAGCTCACGGCAAACAACATCATCTAATCCATACTTATGCATCATAAGTGGAGCCTCGTAAAGGCAATCAAGTGTGTCGTTTTCGATTACGCAGTCCTTCTTAACATTACAGAATAAAGAAATCTTATCCTTGATAGACTGCTCAAGTGGATGGTCTACACGGCATACAATGATATTAGGAGCAATACCAAGTGACTGAAGCTCCTTAACAGAATGCTGTGTTGGCTTTGACTTGTGCTCTTCTGAACCAGAAAGCCAAGGTACAAGTGTTACGTGAATGAACAAGCAATTCTCACGTCCCTTTTCAAGTGAAACCTGACGAATAGCCTCAAGGAATGGCTGAGACTCGATATCTCCAGTTGTTCCACCGATTTCTGTGATAAGAACATCACAATCAGATGTTTCAGCACCCATATAGATGAAGCGCTTGATTTCTTCTGTGATATGAGGAATAACCTGAACTGTCTGTCCAAGGTATTCGCCCTTTCTCTCACGGTTAAGAACGTTCCAATATACCTTACCAGAAGTAAGGTTAGAATATTTGTTTAGACTCTCATCGATGAATCTCTCGTAGTGTCCCAAGTCAAGGTCTGTCTCGGCTCCATCATCAGTAACGAATACCTCTCCATGCTGATATGGGCTCATAGTTCCTGGGTCAACATTCATATAAGGATCAAGCTTCTGTGAAGCTACCTTATAACCTCTCATCTTTAATAAACGTCCTAAAGATGCTGCTGTGATACCCTTACCTAGGCCTGATACTACACCACCAGTTACAAATACATGCTTTGTCATTTTACACTCCTTAATTTTTATTATTCATTGGATTACATCATTAATAGAAATCTTAATTAAGATAAATGTGACATATTTCCTCCTGAAAATAGAAAAAGCGTTTTTTTTTTGAAGGAATTCCTCCAAAAAAATAAACGCTCAATTACTATGAAATATTACAACATGAAAAAGAATTTGTAAAGAGGAAATTTTTTCTTCTGGTGGGGGAAGCCTTTAATAACAGATTGTTCATTTTGTTTATTGTATATTTTTGCATCTACATTTATAATACCAAATGTTGTATAAAAATATATTTATATAAGAAAGAATTGGATTTATGGAGAACAAATTATTTAAATTAGGTATCGACATCGGTTCTACAACCGTAAAAATAGCAGTTCTCGATGACGATGACAATCTTTTATTTTCAGATTATCAGAGACACTTTGCTAATATCCAGCAGACTCTCACTGATTTATTAACCCAGGCCAAGTCATCACTTGGTAAGATTCAGGTTCGTCCTATGATTACAGGTTCAGGCGGACTTACACTTGCTAAGCATCTTGGTGTTGAATTTGTACAGGAGGTTATCGCAGTTTCTACTGCCCTTACTCACTATGCTCCTCAGACAGATGTTGCAATCGAGCTTGGTGGTGAGGATGCCAAAATCATCTATTTTGAGAATGGTAATGTAGAGCAGCGTATGAACGGTATCTGTGCCGGTGGTACAGGTTCTTTCATTGACCAGATGGCTTCTTTACTTCAGACAGATGCCCCTGGCCTTAATAAATATGCTAAGGATTATAAGGCTCTCTATCCTATAGCTGCTCGTTGTGGTGTTTTCGCCAAGACTGATATTCAGCCTCTTATCAACGAAGGTGCTTCTAAGGAAGATTTGTCTGCTTCTATTTTCCAGGCAGTTGTTAACCAGACTATTTCAGGTCTTGCTTGTGGTAAGCCTATCCGCGGTCACGTTGCATTCCTTGGTGGTCCACTTCACTTTTTGGATCAGCTTAGAGAAGCATTTATCCGTACACTTAAGTTAGATGATGAGCACGCTATCCTTCTTGATAACTCTCATCTTTTTGCAGCTATCGGTTCTGCTCTTAATTCAAAGGAAGAAAACAACGTTCCTATGGACGACCTTATCGACAAGCTTTCTGAAGGAATTAAGATGGACTTTGAGGTTGCCAGACTTGAGCCATTATTTGATGGTGAAGATGATTTCAGAGCCTTCAAGGACAGACATGCAAAGGCAGAGGTTAAAAAGGGCGATTTAGCTAACTATCATGGTAATGTTTACCTTGGTATCGATGCTGGCTCTACCACTACAAAGCTTGCGGTTGTTGGTGATGATGGAACACTTCTTTATTCCTTCTACTCAAGCAACAACGGTAGCCCACTTGCTACTTCACTTAAGGCACTTAAAGAGATTTACTCTATCATGCCTGAGGATACACATATCGTACATTCTTGCTCAACAGGTTACGGTGAAGCTTTACTTAAGGCTGCACTTCAGCTTGATGATGGTGAGGTTGAGACAATTGCTCACTACTATGCTGCAGCATTCTTCGACCCTGATGTAGATTGTATCCTTGATATCGGTGGTCAGGATATGAAATGTATCCGCATCAAAAACGGCGTAGTTGATAGTGTACAGCTTAACGAAGCATGTTCTTCTGGCTGTGGTTCTTTCATCGAGACTTTCGCTAAGTCACTTGATTTCACAGTTCAGGATTTTGCTGAGGAAGCACTTTTTGCTTTGAACCCAATCGACCTTGGTACACGTTGTACTGTATTTATGAATTCAAAGGTTAAGCAGGCTCAGAAGGAAGGCGCATCAGTTGCTGATATTTCTGCAGGTCTTGCTTACTCTGTAATAAAGAACGCACTCTTCAAGGTTATCAAGCTTTCTGATGCATCAGAGCTTGGTAAGAACATCGTTGTTCAGGGTGGCACATTCTACAATGATGCTGTTCTTCGTTCCCTTGAAAAGGTTGCAGGTGTTAATGTAGTTCGTCCTGATATTGCAGGTATCATGGGTGCCTTCGGTTGTGCCCTTATCGCTAAGGAGCGTTACGAGGAAAATCCTACAACTACTACACTTGGCATTGATGAGATTAACAATCTTACATTTGATACAAAGCTTACTCGTTGTCAGGGCTGCGTGAACCACTGCTTACTTACAATCAACAGATTCTCTGGCGGTCGTTCATTCATCACTGGTAACAGATGTGAAAAGGGTGCAGGCGGTGTTAAAAATAAAGAAAACATCCCTAACCTTTACGAATACAAATACAACAGATTATTTGATTATGAGCCTCTTTCTGAGGAAGAAGCTACTCGTGGTACTGTTGGTATTCCACGTGTACTCAACCTTTACGAGAATTACCCATTCTGGGCTACATTCTTTAAGGCTCTTAAATTTAGAGTAGTTCTCTCTCCTCGTTCAAACCGTAAAGTTTACGAAATGGGTATCGAATCAATCCCATCTGAGTCAGAATGCTACCCAGCCAAGATGGCACACGGTCATGTTCAGTGGCTCATTAACGAAGGCAATGTGGACTTCATTTACTATCCATGTATTCCATACGAAAGAAATGAGTTCCCTGATTCAAACAACCACTACAACTGCCCTATCGTTACATCTTATGCTGAAAACATTAAGAACAACGTAGACGAAATCACAACTGGTAAGGTTCGTTTCCTTAATCCATTTATGGCTTTCTCTTCTGAGGAGATTCTTACTACTCAGCTTGAAAAGGTATTTAAGGAGGAGTTTGATATTGACGCTTCTGAGGTTAAGGCAGCAGCCCATGCAGCATGGCTTGAACAGGAACATTTCAGAAATGATATGTACGCTAAGGGTCAGGAAGTTCTAAAATACTTAGAGGAAACAGGAAAGCACGGTATCGTTCTTGCAGGCCGCCCTTACCACGTAGACCCAGAGATTAACCACGGTATTCCAGAGCTTATTAACAGCTACGGCATTGCAGTACTTACTGAGGATTCTATTTCTAACCTTGGAGAGGTTGAGCGTCCTCTTATCGTTATGGACCAGTGGATGTTCCACTCACGTATGTACTCAGCTGCAAACTATGTTAAGAAGCATGACAACTTAGATTTAATTCAGCTTAACTCATTCGGTTGCGGTCTTGATGCCGTTACAACTGATCAGGTTGCTGATATCCTTACAAACTCTGGTAAGATTTACACTTGCCTTAAGATTGATGAGGTTAACAACCTTGGTGCTGCACGTATCAGAGTACGTTCTCTTCTTGCTGCACTTCGCGTTAAGAAGAAGAAAAAGCAGGAGCGCACTATTGTTCCAGCTAATTACAACCGTATCGTATTTACAGAGGAAATGAAGAAGAATTACACAATCCTCTGCCCACAGATGTCACCTATCCACTTTGAATTAATCGAGCCTGCATTTAATGCAGCCGGTTACAACCTGGTGATTCCTGATATTCCTACACGTACCTGTGTAGATGTTGGTCTTAAATACGTTAACAACGATGCATGCTACCCTTCACTTATGGTAATCGGACAGCTTATGGCTGCTATCAATTCAGGTGAGTTTGATATGAGCCGTACTGCTCTTCTCATCTCACAGACAGGTGGTGGATGTCGTGCTTCAAACTACATCGGTTTCATCAGACGTGCACTTGCAAAGGCAGGCTATCCTGATGTTCCAGTTATTTCAATGAACCTTAACGGCTTCGAACCAAACCCTGGATTCAAGCTTACACCTAGCCTTATCCAGCACGGACTTTACGCTCTTACATTTGGTGATATTTTACTTCGCTGTGTATATCGCGTTCGTCCTTACGAGGCAGTTCCTGGTTCTACAGACGAGCTTCACAACAAGTGGAAAAAACAAGTTATCGATTTTGTTTCTAATACAAAGATTCTTTCTCACCGCAAGTTCAAGAGAATGTGCCGTGAAATGATTCGCGATTTCGATAACCTTCCTATTATAGAAGGACTTAAGAAGCCACGTGTTGGTATCGTAGGAGAAATCCTTGTTAAGTTCCTTCCAGCAGCTAACAATCATCTTGCTGAATTACTTGAGCAGGAAGGTGCCGAGGCAGTTGTACCAGACCTTACAGACTTCCTCCTTTACAGTTTCTACAATGCAAACTTTAAGGAAGAAAACCTTGGTGCTAGCCGAAAGACTAAGTTCATGTGTAACCTTGGAATTAAGTTCTTTGAGTGGCTCAGAAGTGCTGCTAGAGATGAATTTAACAAGTCTAAGAGATTCACTGCTCCAGCATACATTACAGATACTGCAGCTAATGCTAAAGAAATCGTATCTATTGGTAACCAGACTGGTGAGGGATGGTTCCTTACAGGTGAAATGCTTGAGCTTATCGAAACTGGTGCAAGCAACATCGTATGTATCCAGCCTTTCGGATGCTTACCTAACCACGTAGTAGGTAAGGGTGTAATCAAACGCATCCGTCATGAGCATCCAGAAGCAAACATCGTGGCCATCGACTACGATCCAGGTGCATCTGAAGTTAACCAGCTTAACAGAATTAAGCTTATGCTTTCTACAGCTAACAAAAACTTGGCCAAGGCTGAGTAATACCCTAGTCCGCATGTTACGCTAACAAGCATAATATTTCCCCGCTCGACAGCACCTCTCGCTAAGGAAATATTATAGCTTGTTAGCTACATGCTCACTTAAATATTAAAAAGCCAGCTCTTCGGAGCTGGCTTCAGACTGTAGACAAAGAGGATGCTGCAAAACACCGTTTTGCAGCATCCTTTTCTTTTTTCTAAGATTAATTTTTGGTTTTTAGTTCAAAAGACCTATTTCTAGGCCATTTTCAATTCCCATTCTTGCTGTATTTTTGCAAGCTTCTTTAAATTCATACATGCAAAAGTAAGCGCAACCTTCATTCTCATGCGCGCCTTGCCATACATCTGTGTATATCTGAAACCATGATTCTCTTTAGCTGTTCCAAATATTCTTTCTATGGTTTCTTTTCTATGGGAATATAATTCTTTCATTCCCTCAGTGTGTCTTATGTCTTCACATGCTTCCATGTATTC
>NZ_AUJQ01000003.1 GCF_000424305.1 Pseudobutyrivibrio ruminis AD2017
CAGACTGTAGACAAAGAGGATGCTGCAAAACTCGGTTTTGCAGCATCCTTTCCTTTTTCCAAGATTCTTTTTTGGATTTTTGTTAAAAATGGCCTTTCTTTAGGCCATTTTCAATTCCCATTCTTGTTGCATTTTTGCTAGTTTCTTTAAATTCATACACGCAAAGGTAAGCGCGACTTTCATTGTCATGCGCGCTTTACCATACATCTGTGTATACCTAAAACCATGATTCTCTTTAGCTGTTCCAAAGATTCTTTCTATGGTTTCTTTTCTGTGAGAGTATAACTCTTTCATACCTAAGGTCTGTCTTATATCTTCACATGCTTCCATGTATTCTTCCCAGACATGACGGTTTACAACTTTTACGTGATTCTTACTTGCTGTACATTGTCCTAAGAACTCACATTTCTCACATATGTGACTGCAACTTTTGTATTCCTTGTAACCATCTCTGTTTGTAGTACTGTATTTTAATATTTGGTTATTAGGGCAAATATAACAGTCGTTGTATTCATCATAGACATACTCATATTTCTTGAAGAAACCATCTTTTGTCATTGGTGCTTTGTATGGAAAAACAGGTTTTACACCATCATCGAGTAATAACTTCGCAATGGCTGGAGTTTTATATCCTGCATCAACAACACATTTTTCCATTCCAATATTTTGAAGCTTATCATACAGACCTTTGAAAGTTCTGCTGTCATGCTCATTGCCAGGATTAACATCAAAACCTAAAATCCACCCATTTTTATCACAGGCAGTTTCTATTCCATAAGCAAAGACATGTTTGTGCTCACCCTTTCTAAACCAACCACTTTCAGGATCAGTAGTGCTACATTTGATTGTTTTACCATCCAATGGAACATCATCAGTGTATTCTTCAAACTTATCATTACCTCCTGACGAACCAGATGAGTGGTTATCATCATCTTTATCTTTCAATGGCTTTTTACCATGAGCAGCTCTATCTGATGATATTTCTTTTCTTAGCATCTCTTCATAAAACAATGCTTCCTGCTGAGCGATTCTTCGTTGCATCTTTTTATTATTAGCTCTTGCTTTTACATGAGTTGCATCAACAAAAATTTCTGTTGGGTCAACAAGTTTGAAGCGATAGCATTCTTCCAAGATGTGCTGAAAGATTTGCTCAAATAAATCAGTACCTTCGAATCTTCTTGAATAGTTCTTACCGAAGGTTGAAAAATGAGGAACCTTATCATAAAGTTCAAGCCCAAGAAACCATCTAAAAGCAACATTCACCTCAATCTCTTTTATAGTCTGGCGCATGCTTTTAATTCCGTATAAATATTGAAGCAATGGGATTTTGATTAGAGTGACAGGATCAATACTTGGACGCCCCTGATCAGGAGAATATTTATCTCTGACTAAATCATAAATAAAAGACCAATCAATTGCTTTATCTATGATTCTTAGAAGATGATCTTGAGGAACTAAATCATCAGTACATACAAATTCAATCTGCTTTCTAGCCTTCTCATTTTGTTCTGTAATCATTATTCTAACCCCTTGTTTTGATAGTTTTATTATATCAAAAAAGTGGCTATAAAGCTTGTAAAATCAAGGCTTTCTAAGGTATAAGTTGGTTTAAAAATGAAAGAACTGGGGTCCTCTGACTCCAGTTCCTCCTTATAAAAAAAGAAAAGGTCGCGGCGGAAGCCGCGACACTTTGTCTACACTCTGAGGGCTCCGTTAAGGAGCCCCTTTTTTATATTTATTTACTTTTTATGAATAACCATTTGCACTTAACAATAAGTGTTACAAGAATTAAGTAGATATAATAAGCAACAAATCCAAATGCAAATATCGCACCAGCCCAGCAAAATAGCTTACAAGCGAATCCTGAGAAATCGTTATAAAGAAGTGTTATCCAATCCTGTGTCTCCCAAATGCTATATGAAAAACCATTATCATGAAGTAAGTAAATCATAAATGTTGGGGCCGCAATCCAGTTAATAAGCTTTACAGAAGGCATAGGAAGTCTTCTGAATAACTCGAAGATGCAAATGCCAAGGATGATAACCACAATGCTGTAGTTTTCGTATTTAGGCATATACTGGACGAATTCAACAGGTTCTATTGTTGTATCAGTAAGGCTATAGTAATAAGCCTGAATCTTTCCGTTTGTAGTGTTGTAATAAGATAATCCAATCAAAACATTTGTAAGAATGATAATTAGAAACAACACATAAGCTCGAACTTTCTCAAATGGATTAAATCTTTTAATGTATCCACCAATTGAAAATAAGAATATACCAACAACAACAGTACGAAGGCCACCAGCCAAATCATCTAAAAGTGAGCCTGACCAGCCAAGCTGTGAAATGGTGAGTATGGCAAGCATGAAGCCTAAGTATTTCTTGCTATCAAGGGAAGCTAGGAATTTGTTAAGTCCAAGATAAGCAATAAAAATAATTATGAAATAGTATCCAACAAACCATGACATCTTATTAAAGTACTGAATACGGATATAGCTAAAAAGTGTGTTTTCATGTAATAAATATCTTCCGCTACTGATAAAGTGCGTTGACGCAATTACAAGAACGATTGCAGCAAATAGTAGCTGCATCAAAAGCTTCTTAGAAGTCTTGAAAATATCTATTTCCTTCTCAGCCAAAAAGTATCCAGAAATCATAATGAATAATGAATTTCCAACAAGGCCAAATGGCATCATCAGGGCTACACCTAAAAGCTGTCTGAAAAACAAAGGCTGATTGAACCAGCCATTTTGCAATCTTTCGATGGAATCAGCATTTACCAACTGCACATTAACACAGTGAATGATGATGTGATATGAAATAATCATGAGCATTGCAAGTATTCGTAGTAATTCAAAATTAGATGCTCGTGAAGCGTTTTTGTTCATTAAAAGTACCTCTTACTATCTTTATATTTTCTACAAACCTTTATTATACAGTTTTGTTCCCCAAAGTCCAATAAAACATAAATAGGTTACTGCCTTAACTACTGTCTTGTCAGTAGACTATTCATGTGATATACTAGCTGACAATTAATGTGTTACGTAAAAGGAGAAATGTTATGACACTGGTAGAAGAAATAGAGCAGTTGAAGAAGGAAAGGAATGCGGTGGTGCTTGCACATTATTATGTTAATGATGAGGTGCAGGCTATTGCAGACTATGTGGGGGATAGCTACTATCTGGCTAAGGTAGCTGTTGATTTGAAGGAAAGCACTATAGTTTTTGCAGGTGTTAATTTTATGGGAGAGTCGGCTAAGATTTTGAATCCTGACAAGACCGTGCTGCTTCCTGATGCTAAGGCAGATTGTCCTATGGCACACATGGCAGAAGTGGAGCGCATTGAACAGGTTCGCAAGGAATATGATGATGTTGCAGTTGTTTGCTATATCAATTCTACAGCGGAGCTTAAGATGCATTCAGATGTGTGCGTAACATCGGCTAATGCCATGAAGATTGTTAAGGCACTTCCTAATAAGAATATTTTTTTCATCCCAGATGAAAATCTTGGAAGATATATTGCAAGCAAGCTTCCTGAAAAGAACTTTATATTTAATGATGGTTATTGCCATGTGCATAAGGCCGTTACAGCAGACATGATTAAAAAGGCAAAGGAATCTCATCCTGAGGCAGAGGTTCTTATTCATCCAGAGTGTACATTAGATGTACTTGAGCTTGCAGATTATATCGGAAGCACATCAGGAATCATCGATTATGCTACCAAATCTGATAAGAAGGAATTCATTATTTCTACAGAGCTTGGCGTGCTTTATCAGCTTAAGAAGAATAATCCTGATAAGCAGTTTTTTGCAGCAGGCTCAGTTCAGATTTGCCCTAATATGAAAAAGGTAACATTGGAAAAGGTGAGAGATTGTCTTAGAGATAACACAGGCGTAGTTGAAGTTAGTGATGAAAAGCGAGAGAAGTCGCTGGTACCACTTAAAAGAATGTTGGAGTTGGCAAAATAATGGAAAAATATGATGTAGTAATAGTAGGAACTGGTGCGGCAGGTTTGTTCTGCGCCTTAAGCCTACCACAGGACAAAAAAATACTTTGTATATCAAAGGATGCTCTTGATGGCAGTGATAGCTTCTTAGCCCAGGGCGGTATCTGCATGCTTAGAGACGATGATGATTACGATTCTTATTTTGAAGATACAATGCGAGCAGGGCATTACGAGAACCGTAAGGAATCAGTTGAAATCATGATAAGAAGCTCACAGGCCATCATCGCAGATTTGGAAGGCTATGGAGTAGAATTTGAAAAGAAGAATGGGGAATTCGTATTTACGAAGGAAGGTGCACATTCTAACAATAGAATTTTGTTCCATGCTGACGTGACAGGAAGAGAGATAACAAGTAAACTTTTAGCCAGAGCAATGGAGCGCGAAAACATAACGCTGAAGGCTCATACTACTATGGTAGATTGGGTATGCCATGATAATACATGCTACGGAATAGTAGTGGCAGATATGGATGGAAAAACAGAAGCAATCGAGGCTGATGTTACTGTACTTGCTTGCGGAGGACTTGGAGGAGTTTACCCACATTCCACAAACTTCCGACATATATCAGGAGATGCATTAGCACTTGCCATGTATCATAACGTAAAGCTTGAAAACTGTGATTATGTACAGATTCATCCAACCACACTTTTCACAAGACAAAACGGTAGAAGCTTCCTTATTTCTGAATCAGTGCGAGGAGAAGGCGCAGTGCTTAGGGACAAAAACGGTGAGCGTTTTACAGATGAGCTGCAGCCTAGAGATGTGGTAAGTAATGCCATTCTTGCAAAGATGAAGGAACAGGGGACAGAGCATGTATGGTTAGATTTTTCTCCTATTCCAAAGGAAGAAATCTTAAATCACTTCCCTAATATATATCAGCACTGTGTAGAGGCAGGCTATGATCCTCTTAAGACATGGGTGCCAGTTGTTCCAGCACAGCATTATTTTATGGGTGGTATATATGTTGATAAGGATAGCAGAACAACTATGGATCAGCTGTATGCAGTAGGCGAAACCAGCTGTAATGGTGTACATGGCAGAAATCGCCTTGCCAGCAATTCGTTACTTGAAAGCCTTGTGTTTGCAAAGCGAGCAGCGTTTGATATTGCAGCACAGTCTAGCTTCAAAAAAGCAGCTGATTTTGAAAACATGGTAAACGTGGATGGATATCAGGACCTTCCAACCATAATGGAAAACTATCATGCAATGGTAGTGGGGGAAATTAAAAAGGAAGCAAATCTTAGAGCCGAGAAGGAGGCAATATAATGAACGACATTACAATGAGACTTAACGCAGATGAGCTAATTAAAATGGCTCTTCGCGAAGATATATCTAGCGAGGATGTAAGCACTAACGCAGTGATGCCAGAAGCAAAAGCAGGTAAGGTAGACCTTATTGCAAAGCAGGATGGTATTATCTGTGGAATGGACGTATACGAGCGTGTATTCAAGCTGTTAGATGAAAGCACAGTTGTGGAAAAGTACGTAAAAGATGGTGATGCCGTAACAAAGGGACAGCTTATGGCAAAGGTAAAGGGAGATATCAGAGTTCTTTTATCAGGCGAGCGTGTTGCTTTAAATTATCTTCAGAGAATGAGTGGTATCGCAACCTATACAAATGAGGTGGCAAAGCTTTTAGCTGGCAGCAATACAGTTTTATTAGACACAAGAAAGACAACACCAAATATGCGTATTTTTGAAAAGTATGCAGTAAAGTGCGGCGGTGGTCAGAACCACAGATACAATCTTTCAGATGGTGTGCTTTTAAAGGATAATCACATCGGTGCAGCAGGCTCTATCACAAAGGCTATTCAGATGGCAAAGGCTTACGCTCCATTTGTTAGAAAGATTGAAATCGAAACAGAAACCTTAGATCAGGTAAAGGAAGCAGCAGATGCGGGAGCAGATATTATCATGCTTGATAATATGGATGTTGCAACTATGAAGGAAGCTGTTAAAATAATAAATGGCCGAGCAAAGACAGAGTGCTCAGGCAACGTAACAAAGGAAAATATCAAAAACATTATCGACAGTGGAGTTGATTATGTATCAAGCGGTGCGCTTACACATTCTGCACCAATCCTTGATATTTCAATGAAGAATCTGCATGCAATTTAATGGAGGCCATATGGACGGAGAAACAAGACGAAAAAAGATAATAGAAATAATTCGTAAATGCGATACTCCTGTGTCCGGAACAGCCCTTGCTAAAGAATTGGATGTAAGCCGTCAGGTTATCGTCACAGATATGGCATTAATCAGAGCCAACGGAGTGGATATTACATCTACCAACAGAGGATACGTTATTAATGGTGAAAGCAAATGCAAGCGAATCATCAAAAGCCATCACACAGATGATGAGATTTTAGATGAGTTATATGCAATTGTAGACAATGGAGGATGCGCTGAAAACATCATCATCAATCATAGATACTACAACAGATTAGAAGCTCCACTTAATGTTAACAGCAGAAGAGCAGCCAAGGAATTTATGGAGGCTATCAAGTCAGGAAAATCTAAATCGTTAAGCTCTGCAACCAGCGGATATCATTATCACGTTATCAGCGCTGATAGTGAGGAAACACTTGATGTGATTGAAGAAGAGCTTAAGGAAAAAGGGTTCTGGCTGCCGCTTGATGACTGGATATTGCAGTAAAAAGGAGAATAAATGTCAGCAATTTCTAATGATTGGTTGGAGCCACTTACTCCAGAGTTTAAGAAACCATACTATAAATCACTATATGAAAATGTAAAAAAGGAATATCATGAAAATGTCGTCTATCCACCAGCAGACGATATTTTCAATGCCTTTGATTTTACACCACTGAAGGATGTTAAGGTTGTTATTATAGGGCAAGATCCATATCATGAGCCAGGCCAGGCACATGGTCTGTGCTTTTCTGTAAAGCCAGGGGTGAAAACACCACCATCTCTTGTAAACATTTACAAGGAGCTTAACGATGATTTGGGCTGCTATATTCCAAACAACGGTTATTTGGAAAAATGGGCAAGACAGGGTGTGCTAATGCTCAACAACGTTCTTACAGTTCGTGCACATCAGGCTGCCAGCCATGCAGGTATGGGCTGGGAACAGTTTACAGATGCTGTAATCGACATCCTTAATAAGCAGGACAGACCAATTGTATTCTTATTATGGGGTTCGCCAGCAGCTAAAAAGTGCGCTAAGCTAAACAACCCAAATCACTTGATTTTGCGTGCGCCACATCCATCACCATTATCAGCCTACAGAGGCTTCTTTGGATGTAAGCATTTCAGCCAAACTAACGAATTTTTGATTTCCAAAGGGTTAACACCTATCGATTGGCAGATAGAAAATATTTAGGACACAAAAACTTCACTATTTCTCGCTCTTCAAATACTTGTCGAATTAGTATTATTCTATTATATTTATTTTAGGAAACCACGCACGTTCATTATAGTGTCGGGCTTTTCGAAGATATATGAGATAGATTTGGAGTGACGGTTTTGAAGAAGCTCAAGGCATTCAACAAAATATTTTTTAGCCCAGACCTACCCACTGATTTGGTGTTATTCAATATCATCACAATCACAGGGTTCCTAGGTGGCATAATAACAATTCCATTTAATATATTAAACGGCATGTCAGGTATTCTGACAGCCGTTATTATAGTGTCTATTATTATCGATGGTGTATGTATATACATGGCGAATTTCCGTAATTATTTAAAGAACAGTACTATTGCCGTTTGCTTTGCAGTGGCTATTGGTCTTTTCCCTGTTATGTTTTTTGTCACCGGCGGAATTAACAGTGGTATGGTCTGCTGGTTTTCCATGGGTATCATTTTTATTTTCATGCTTTTGGATGGAATGGATTTTGTGTTTATGCTTCTTACGGATGTTGCCATAGTAGCTGGTTGTTACGCTATTTCCTATTATCATCCGGAATATGTAGTGAACCTGGAATCAAGGCAAAGCGTTTTCTTTGATGTGGTTCAGTCATTGATGATTTGTTCCTTTGCAACTGGAGCAATCATCAAATTCCAACGCAACATTTACGACAAGCTGTACAAACAGGCAGCCATCAATAATGATGATTTGCTAGAGAAAACATTGCAGGCTAAAAAGGCTGAAAAGCAGGCTCAGACAGCTACTGAAGCAAAGAGTAATTTCCTTGCTAACATGTCCCACGAAATCAGAACTCCTATCAATACCATCATGGGTATGGATGAAATGATTCTTAGGGAAACATCAGAAAAGGTTGTTGAAGAGTACGCATTAGATATAAAGACAGCATCTCAAAACCTGTTGTCGCTCATTAATGATATTCTTGATATCACCAAAATTGAATCCGGTAAGATGGGTATCGTCAAAGGTGAATATGCATTTATGAGCCTTATGCACGACGTGCTAAACAACGTAAACCTTAGAGCCAAAGAAAAGAACCTAGAGCTTAGGTTGAACATAGCAAACAACATCCCATGCAACATGCTGGGTGATGATATAAGAATTAAACAGGTCCTTACAAACATTATTACAAACGCAGTTAAATACACACAGGAAGGCTACATAGAAATCACAGTAACCTGTGAAAAAAGCTTTGGACAGTATGTGGATTTGACATTTAAGGTTAAGGATACAGGTATTGGAATTAAGCCGGAAGATATAAAAAGAATGTTTGAATCCTTCGAACGTTTGGAGGTTAACAGAAACCGAAATATCGAAGGCGCAGGTCTTGGAATGACCATTACCCAGAATCTTCTTAAGATGATGGGTAGCAACCTTGAGGTTGACAGCACCTATGGTGAAGGCTCAACATTCTACTTCACTCTTACACAAGAGGTTGTTAATGGCGAACCAATAGGAGATTTTGAACAGAAGCTGAAACAGCTTACTGCAAATTATGAATACAGCACAAGCTTTGAAGCACCGAATGCCACATTTCTTATTGTTGATGATAACACAATGAACCGTAAGGTATTTGTGGCACTGTTAAAGGATTCAAAAGTTAAGATAAAGGAAGCAGCTAGTGGTGCTGAATGCTTACAGCTTATAAAGCAACAGCATTTTGATATGATTTTCTTAGACCATATGATGCCAGGCATGGACGGTGTAGAAACCTTCAAGGCGATGGCTACTCTTGATGGCAACAAATGCCTAGGAACACCGGTAATCGCATTAACTGCAAATGCTATAGCGGGAGCCAAGGACAGATATCTTACAATGGGCTTCCACGGTTTCCTTTCCAAGCCGGTAGTTCCAGCTCAGCTGGAAAAGATGATAAGAGATTTCCTTCCACAGAGTCTGCTTGAATATCATGAGCCAGACGCAAAGGATGAAGCTAGGAAGAATCGCACCAAAAAAATAGAGCTTCCTGATATAGAAGGAATCGACTGGGATTACGCTTTACTACATTTCCCAGATTCCAACATGGTATACCAATCAGCCATTGATTTTTATGATTCAATCGGATTTGAAAGAGATGAGCTTCTTAGATATTACAACAATCTAGACGAGTCAATCCTAGAGGATTACAGAATCAAGGTTCATGGAATTAAAAGCATGTCAAACACCATAGGCGCTACATCCCTAGGCGGTGTTGCAAAGCTTCTTGAATATGCAGCAAGAGATGGGGATATTGAAAGAGTTAGAATTATGACACCAATCCTCATCGAGGAGTTAGATTCAATGCAATCAAGGCTTTCAGTTCTTACATCGGACGTGACTAAACCAGCGCTGGAGGATATGGATGAATTATTTGCATTGCTAGAAATGCTAAAAATGTCAATAATGACACACGATTCGGAAGCAGCAGATAACAACATGAAGCAAATAATGGCGTATACTTATGATGAAGATATGCAAGCAAAGATAGATCATCTTAATCTACATATGATGAACCTAGAGGTTGATGAGGCGCTTGAAGATATAGACAAGCTACAGAGTTAGGAGTAATTTATGAGAAAAATACTAATAGTAGGCGATTTTAGTTCAGATTCGCCATCAGATGTAAATACTTTCTTATCACAGCATTTTCATACTCAGCTGTGCACTAGCAATGCCAAGATAGTTAAGAGCATGCTTAAGTTATTTGCACCTGAACTGATTTTGATGGATATCGATGATTTTGAAGTTATTCATTCAGATATCTATGAGGCAATCCAGGAGTACAACGCTGAGATTCCTGTAATTACATATGGCCGTGAGATGAAAAAGCAGATGTTCATTTCATATTACTATTCAGGTCAGTGTAAACACATTATACAGCCTACAAAGGAAACTATAATCAGGGCTATCTGCAAGGAATTCAATATGAATGCCGATGCCATCCTAAACGCTGTAGTGGAAATAGAAAAGCGCCATATAATTGTGGTAGATGACAATCCAGTACTTCTTCGAAACATGCGCAACATGCTTCAGGACAAATACAGAGTAACACTTGCAACATCTGCAGCTCAGTGTATGAAGGCTATGGGGCAGGACAAGCCAGATTTGATTATCCTTGACTACGAAATGCCTGTTGTAGATGGGAAGCAGACACTAGAAATGATTCGTTCAGAAGAGGATTACAAGGATGTTCCAGTAATCTTCCTTACAGGCATCGCTGATAAGGAGCATGTAGATGCGGTACTTGATTTAAAGCCTGCCGGCTACTTCGTAAAGCCACCAATGCAGACCAAAATCATCAACGCCATCGAAAACATCTTCCTTAAACAGGCTGACGTCTAAGCGCGTAAAACCTTAATTTTACACGCTTTGTTCATACTATAAATGTGGAATTTTCAACATTATTACACATTTATACACTAAAATTACATCTAATAAGTCACTAGACTTACTTACTGTACAAAGGTGGGGGCACTTATGTAGCACATAGGTGGCCTCATTTTTTTATGTCCTCCCAGGCCCCACTACTGCACAGCCCTCCATGGTAATATCATTTGAGCAGATTCGTGATTATCTTAATGTGTGTTATCTTGCTTATGTAGGTGTACTTACATGGCTTTTACAATTCGAAGGTAATGTGTGTAGGGAGCGGACATAATTGTAGACTGAGAGACATGAGGATGAAGGGTGTAGGCCCTCCCCTATTTGTCACTCCACTCGCTAAGTAAAATTAAAAAAGTGAGTTTCTCATATATAGGCACCGTGCTCTATGCAACATCGTGTTGCTTTCGCACTTGAACCGCCATCCTAGCGGTTCATGCCAATATATGTGAAACTCACTTTTTATTTTACTAAGCTCGTTCCAAGGCAAACAGGGGAGGGCCTACACCCTTCATCCTCATGCCACTATACTTTCGTTTTATGTCCGCTCCCTACACACCTTACCGACAGAATTGTAAAACCTTGTAAGAACATCTACTAATAGATAAGCAAGATAACACACATTTAGATAAACTAGAATCTGCGATTGTATTACCATGGAGGGCTGTGCAGTAGTGGGGCCTGGGAGCAGAAATAGTAATGAAAGAAGCCCCCTCTACATGGAGGTTGTTAGTTACAAGAAGTAACAAATATGGTAGAATGTACGTAGTTTTTACGGGGGATAATGCGAATGAAGATTATTCACTGTGCAGACCTGCACTTAGATTCCAAAATGGAAAGTAATTTAGATAAAGAGCAAGCCTCACTCAGACGTATTGAGTTGGTGGAGACCTACGAGCGTATGGTGGAATTCGCCAAGAAAAATGATGTGAGGGCTATATTGATAGCTGGTGATTTGTTCGACAAGACACATATCCGTAAGGATATTAAAAAGCGTGTTGTGGAGCAGATTATTGGTGCACCGGAGATTGATTTTTATTATCTCAAGGGTAATCATGATAGATGCGACTTTATGGAAGAAGGTATAGATGAAATACCTTCTAATTTTCATATGTTCAATTCAGAAGGCTGGACCAGTTATGAATGTGAGGATGTGGTAATCACTGGTATGGAGATTAACTCATCTAATATCTCTACTATGGCACAGCGTTTGGTTTTAGATTCGGCTGCCACTAATATCGTTATGCTTCATGGTCAGCAGTCTGATTATGATGGCAAGGGCGGGGCAGAGATTATCAATACACAGGCTCTTAAGGGCAAATTTATTGATTACCTGGCTTTAGGTCATGTTCATAAGTTTATCTTTGAGGCACTGGATGATAGAGGCGTTTACTGCTATCCAGGTTGCCTGGAGGGACGTGGTTTTGATGAAACAGGTGATAAGGGTTTTGTTCTCATGGAGATAGAGGATGGAAAAATAACATCTGAATTCATTCCATTTGCTCTTAGACGTCTGCATGAAATAAATGTAGAGGTTACTGCAGATATGGATTTGCAGGCTGTTGCATCAAAGGCTAGAGAGCAGCTTCTGGATGTAGATGATCAGGATCTTGTTAAGTTTGTGCTTACAGGTGAGCGTGAATTGGATGATGAACTGGATATCATTCGTTTTGTGCGCTTATTTGAAAATAAATATTTCTTCGTAAAATGCTACGACAGAACCAAGACTTTAGTAGATTACGATAGTTTCAAATACGATAAAAGTCTTAAGGGCGAATTTGTTAGACTTGTTCAGTCTCAGGATATGGATGAGGATGAAAAGGCCAAAATTATCGAAATTGGTATTAGAGCCATAATGGGGGAGGAATTATAAATGAAACTTATTTCGTGTTATATTGCCCATTTTGGCAAGATTACAGAATTTAAATATGATTTTAACGATGGTTTTAACTCAATCCTTCAGGAGAATGGTTGGGGTAAAACTACATTTTCGGTGTTTATCAAGGCTATGTTTTATGGCCTGGAATATTCCCCAAATACAAAGAAAAAGCTTCTAGAGCGTAATCATTATTTGCCATGGGACGGAAGCCTTTGTGGCGGTAATATCGTGTTCAGCACTAAGAACAGACAGTATCGTATCGAGCGTACCTTTGGTAGAACAGATAAGGATGATACTTTTGTGCTTTACGATAACGAAACAGGTCTTGTTAGCAACGATTACTCAGAGGACATTGGTGAAGAGCTGTTTTTGGTAGATAGAGATTCCTTTGAAAAGAGTGTGTATATTCCACAGCTTTCCCTTGGAACAGCTATGACAGATTCACTGAATGCTAAGATGGGAAATCTTACATCAGCCAGGGACGATATCAATAACTTTGATACAGCTCTTAAAAGTGTTAAGGATGCTAGGGTGGAATACACCCGCAACAGTAAGATAAACCCAGGTAAGTTATTTGGCACTAGGCAGGAAATTAATAAATGCAAGGAAGAGTTTGAAAAGCTTCCAGCCATTGAAGAGAGCGTTGAGGCCATGAGCTGCCTTATCGAAGAAAAGCAGCAGAACCTGGATAATCTTAACAATGAAAAGGCAAAGCTTGCAGAAAGCATCCAGCTTCAGAGTAAAAAGGAGCAGGAGCTTGGCGCCTATAAGATTCACAAGGAAAATCTTATGGCCGAGGAGCAAAAGATATCAGACCTTGATAACTTCTTTGCAGCAGGCATTCCTACAGATGATGAGATAATCATGCTAGAACAGACCGAACGTGATTTGGCTGTTCACGAAAGAGCATTTAAGGCCTTAAATGAAGACCTTGATAGAGAAGGAAATGTTTTTGATAAGCCATTTATGAACAGAATCCCAGATGACACAGAGTTTGCCATGTGGAACAAAATGGCTGCAAATCTTTCTGAGCTTAGAGCCAAGGCAGAACATTCAAAGCTATCAGAGGAATCATCTAAACAGCTTACAGAGCTTAAATTCTTCTTTGATAAGCTGGTGCCTACAGATGAGCAACTGGCTCACATAGAACGTCAGACAACCCAGATCACAGGCCTTCAGGCACGTATTAGCCAAAGCAACGAAAGACTTATCACCTTAAGGGCAGAGCAGGAGGCCAACGAAAAGGTAAGCCGAAACAATACCGTTACGGTTTGGCACATACTTGGCACTATCCTCCTTGTTATATTTATCCTTTCAGGCGTTGTGTTTAGCAATTACATGGCAGATATTGTTGGAAGGATTGTTGAAATTGTCAGCGTGGTGGCTATCATTGCTGATGTGATATTCCTGATAATTAGTGGACGACGTTCTCACAAGAATAAGCTTAAGCAGGCTGAAGAATATGCAGACAGAGTTGAAGAGGAAGAGGATGCTCTTGAACTTAGCAATCTTGAGCTTAGAGAATTAGAGGAAGAATGCGAGGACTTCTTATCACATTTCCTCCTTACAAGAGCTTCAACCATGCAGGAAAATGTTTACGAAATCAGACGTAAGCTTGACCAATATAGACATCTTTTGGACGAGGAAAACTCACGCCATCAGGAGGCAGAGGGAACACTTGATGAGCTGGCTGATTTACAGCTTGAGCTTTACACAAAGATTCAGCCATTTGCCAGCTGCTATGGAATCAATCTGTACGATATGGGCGGTGAGTATGAATTCCTGTCACAACTTAAAAAGGATGCCGATAAATACGCAAAGCACCTAGAAGCCTTAGAGGAAATGGCCAGCCATGAGAATTCAATCAGAACCATGACTGCCGATATCGAAAAAATCATCAAAAGATATCCTGTGGATGAGAGCTTGCGCCGTGCCGAGGCTATCCAAAGCATCGGTCTTAAAAAGCGTGAATACGAGGCAATAAAGGCTCGTATTGATGAACTTAAGGACGCTATAACAAAGTTTGAAGCAGAATTCGATGTAAACGAAGAGGTTCAATCTGTTGATGATTTGCAGCAGAAGCAGTCAGAACTGGATGAACAGATTATGGAGCTTAATAAGCAGTTGATTCAGGAGAAGGAGAACCTATCCCAGGCTCTAGAAGAGGTAGAACGATTAAGCGATATTTCAGACCAGATAGAGCGTCTTGAAGTAAAGGAAAAGGAATACAAAAAGGAGGCAGATATCTTAGGCAAGACAGAGGATTTCCTTAATCGTGCCAGAGAAAGCTTCCAGTCCAAATACATGCAGCCACTTCAGAATGGCTTGCACAAATACTTAAGCCTTATTGATGGTCCAGAAGGAACAAAATCTGGCTACGCCATCGACGACTTCGAGCTTGATATGGACCTTAACATCAAGCTTACCTATTCAGGCAGCACCAAGGGCGCTGAATATCTATCCCAAGGATATCAGGATTTAGTAGCACTTTGCTCACGTCTTGCCTTAGTGGACGTGCTATACCCAGAGGAAAAGCCAATCCTTATTTTGGATGACCCATTTACAAACCTGGATGACAAAAAAATAAAGGAGTCGTTAAAACTCCTTCATACTATAGCCGACGAACGCCAGACAGTGTATTTCACATGTCATGATAGTAGGTTATAATTGAGTATGTTTGTACTCAAGATGGCCTTCACGGACCCACTCATGGATGAGGGTTTTATCGATTCCAAATTCTTGGGCTACCATCATTTCATTAACATCATAGTTATTTAGAATGAACTCTTTCACTTTTGGAAAGAGTTCATTTTTCATGCATTCCTTACATTTATCGTAAGGTGAGCTGACAGGGATTCTGCAGCCACACTTTTCGCAATGTCTTGTGATTGGACCTTCTGGATTTAGGTTTAGTCTTGGCATAGTTTAATCCTCCGGGGATTACCCTCATCAGTCAGCTGCGCTGACAGCTTCTCCCAAAGGGAGAAGCCTATAGACCTACATGTTCCTTGAAGAAATCACCGCGTTGTTCGAAGTTTTTGAAGTGGCCGTAGCTGGCAGCAGCTGGTGATAAAATAACAGCAGTTCCTTTGCTAGCGTTTTCTACTGCAAATGTGCAGGCATCGGCAAGTTCTTCAATGTAAGTTACTCTGCTCATGAAATCCTGGCTTGCAGTAGCCTTAAGCTTATCTAAAATAACCTTACCACTGTCGTACATAAGAATAATGTGCTCTAATCTAGTGGTAGGTAAAAATTCTACTAATGGGTCGTAATCGATTCCTCTATCCATACCTCCAAGTAAGATAGTGCCAGCATTAGGAATGGCACGAACTGCACTGATGGCAGATTCTACTGTGGTAGAAATTGAATCATCGTAGTAATCAACATCATCCTTCTTGCCAATGAACTGAAGACGGTGAGCAAGTGTCTTGAAGCTTGCAAGAGCCTTCATGAATTCATCATCAGTGATGTCGTATCTTCTACAAACATCATATACAAAAGCAGTGTTGAAAAGGTTGTGTGTTCCGCGAAGAGTAACACCAGGGATTTCTTCAAATGATTTGAAAGGAAGGTCTGCTGACTTAACCTTGATAACAGCAGCCTTGCATTCTCCAGGTGTTGGTAGGAAATCAGGATTGCAGAATAGGAAATCGCAGTAACCCTGGTTTCTGTATATGTTCTTCTTAGCGTTCCAGTATTTTTCAACAGTGCCATAATGGTCAAGGTGATCCTCGTAAAGGTTTAGAAGGATAGCCTTAGATGGCGAATAATGAGCATATTCAAGCTGGTGGCAAGAAAGCTCAAATACGATAATGGTACGTGGATGAATCTGGTCTGTAATATCAAAAATAGGAAGACCGATGTTGCCACCGAATAGCACGTCCTTACCGCATGTTTTAAGTATATGATATAAAAGTGAAGAAGTTGTGGACTTGCCCTTTGTACCAGTGATACCGATTGTCTGAGCACCGTAAACCATAAGGAATAAATCAGCCTGACATGTGATGTGGCATTTGTATTCCTTGATATCCTTAGGAAGAACGATGCCAGGGCTCTTTAACACTACATCATAATCATCCAGACAATCTAAGTAGTTTGCCCCAGTGATAACATTGTGCATGGCTGTAAGGTCTGAGCTTACTGCATTAGCATCAGCGATGTCTAAGCATTCATATCCTCCTACTGAAGAAATAAGGCGAAAGCTTGACTGACCTTCGCGACCAAAACCAAGAATTAAAACCTTTTTATCTTTAACTAAATTTCTAATTGTCTCTTTCATTTTATTTTAAAGCGTCCTTTATTATATTTTCGAAATATTCATTTAGACCATGCTCATTAGAGTACGCATTTACTATAGCTTTGAAATCGTCTGAAGCTACAGGCTTAGCAGCTTTGTAGTGGCTAAGAAGTAGTGGAAGTTCGATTCCCTTGTTATCGTATATACGAATTGCTTCAATGATAGATGCGTTAACTTCATCACGGCTTCCTACGCATTCAAATGGCTTTTCTGGAAGGATTCCACAAAGCTTATCGAAGTCTTCCATAAGGCCTTCGTCTTCAAATAATCTTTTGCCGAAGATGGCATCCAATTCCTCTAATGTAAGGAATGGAGAAAGGATAATGTAAACGAATAGGCACTTAGGACAGTGGCCGCACCAGATGTCCTGCTTGCTACCTACGTTGCAGCTTTTGAACACGCTGTGGTATTTCTTGAATTTAGAAAACAGCATGGCAATCTGAAGCTCTGCAAGTGGGCGAAGGAAGCTGAAGTAGTACACACCGCTTCCGATAAATGTGCGCTCGTAGTATCTGAAGTCCTCTTCGAATTCATAAGACTTAGAGTACTGGTGGTTTACATAGCTGCCAGCAACTGTGGATTCGTTTGCGCTGGATTCATTTGAAAGTGCAACGAAACCAAGTCCGTTAAGATATCCTGCAATAATGCTGGAAAATGCAACCAAGGCTGAAAATGGAGTATGTCCATTTAGGTATCCCTTTGCATTTAAATCAAGCATGTTTTTATCAAGTGTACGCTTAGCGTAGATAGTTTTGTCGGTAAGCTCACCTACTTCAACAGTGGCATCAGTGGCACCACGTGAATTGATAACGTAGCAGTTAACATCAGCCTTATTCTTCAGAAGCTCGATAGAAACTACCGAATCCTTACCGCCACCAACAGGTATCATTACCTTTGGCGTAGCACCTGCTTCAATGTTGTTATTGGTAGCAAACTTAGGCATGTTGCAGGCTTTTTCAGAATCGCATTTGATAGTCATGAAGCAATCCTGGTTTTCTTCAATGCCATTGGTGTAATAGAATTCTCCAAGACCGCCCCAGTAAAGCTTCTTCCACCATTTAATCTGCTCAGCACTAAGCATTCTGTCTTTGATGTAAACAGTTGGTGGACAGGCAATCTTCCAATAGCTGATAAGCTCAACCATACCAAGTGAGAATACCATTTCATCAATGAGGTTCTCATCTAAATTTGTGATAGCATGGATTCTTGGAATGAACCATGTTGGATGAAATTCTGAAAGACCATCGATTGAAAAGTCGAAAGTCATGCTAATTCCATCGTCATTTAAATCATAGGAATATCCCTGATAAGTGAATGTTGGATAATCCTTTCTACATTTTTTATAAAATTCTTCTCTGCTCATATATTTCCTTTAAATCGTATAAAAACTAACTTATAATCAAATTAGAATTATATCACAAATGCTATATAAATTGTAGAGAGGTATGCCATGCCACACGTTGGAGGACAGAAACTTAAAATTTTAAATGAGTACCAGATTCTTATGACAGAAAGCGACGAGAATCATCAGATAAACGCCATCGAAATGACAAGACGTTTGCAGGAAAGGGGAATTCCCGCAGAACGTAAAACTGTCTACAAGGATATGTCTACTTTGATAGATGCAGGCATCGATGTGGTTAAGGGCGAAAAGGGATATTATATCGGCAGTCGAGTGTTTGAGCTAGCAGAACTAAAGCTTCTTGTGGATGCAGTTGGTGCATCAAAGTTTATATCTCAGAAAAAAACAAAAGAGCTTGTGGATAAAATCACTGGCCTTGCTAGTATTGATGAGGCGGCCCAGCTTAGCCGCCAGGTGGTTGTGCCAGAAAAGGCCTCATCTGGAAACGAAAAGATTTTTTACACAATCGACGTAATATATCAGTGCCTTGATAATGATAGGAAAATGTCCTTCAAATATCAGGAGTGGACTGTGACAAAGGAAATGCAGCCAAGACATGGCGGCAAGACCTATGTTGTTAGCCCTGCTTTTTTGTTGCGTAATGACGAAAACTATTATCTGGTAGCTTTCGATGACGACAGCAGACAGATTCGCCACTACCGCGTAGATAAAATGATTTCGGCGGCCATGACATCAGAGGAGCGTTCGGGAGCTGAGGAGCGTGCATCCCTTAATCCACAGGAATACGTTAAGCAGCATATCAGTATGTTTGCAGGAGAAGAAAGAGTAGTTACCATCAGATTTGAAAAGCGACTGATTGGTGTTGTACTGGATAAATTTGGCAAGGAAATAGATGTTAGACCTGATGGTGTCGATTATATAAAGGCTAGAATATCTGTTGCCATCTCACCACAGTTTTATGGATGGTTAACAGGCGTTGGAGCAACCATTTGCTTCCCTGAAGCGGAGGAAGAAAAGTTCAAAGAATACCTTAGAAAAATACTTGATTTGTGATATATTGTTTTTTTAGGTAGGGGTAGATATGAATGTTAATGAAATAGAGCTTTCCAAGGTTGATGGAATATCACTTATGGATGGCTTGCAATATTGTGGAAGTCTTAGGGATTTCGAAAAATTCCTTGAATCCTTTTATGATGATATCGAGGACAATGCAACTACAATAGAAGATGCATACCAAAATAAAAATATAGAGCTTTTTACTATAAAGGTTCACGCACTGAAAACCTCAGCAAGGATGATAGGTGCTAAGGAGCTTTCTGAAGAAGCTTATTTACTTGAGTCGGCTGGCAAATCAGCTAATATGCCATACATAGATGCTAATGTTGATAGCTTCCTTTCATTATACAGAAGCTACATTAGCAGGCTTGATAGCTACATGTCAGAGAAACGTCGAATTAAAGCAATAAAAAAGCCCATCACAAAGGATGAGCTAGAAGACGCATATAATGCTCTTAGAGAAGTGTGTCCTTCCAGGGATTATAGTGCTGTTGAAATGATTCTAGAAGAACTTAGCACATATCAGCTGCCAGATGAGGATCAAAAACAAATGGCACTTTTCAAGACACATTTTCATAAATTAGAGTGGGAGGAAATGGAACAGACTCTTATGGGATAGGTTGGCTACTATTCAATCCGTCTATATTCATGATAGGAACATGACCCGCCCATAGGCCCCACACCCTCACACAGGGGAATACAATCACAGATTTTAGATTATCTAAATGTAAAATCTTGCATCTTTATTCGTAGGTGTTCTTACAAAGTTTTACAATTCTGTCGGTAAAGTATGCTGAGGGCGGACATATACTAAAATTAAAGAGCATGTGTATTAGCAGGATTAGCCCCTATTACTTTTTGCTTTGGAGTGAGCTTAGAAAAATAAAAAGCAGGTTTTGAATATATAGGTATGCGCCGCTAGGACGGCGGCGCAAGTGGTCACTTGAGACACGATGTCGAATGTGCCACGGTGGCTATATATTCAAAACCTGCTTTTTTAATTTTTATTAGCGAATGTAATAGCAAAAAAGTAATAGGGGCTAATCCTGCTAATGCACATGCTTGTAAAACTACAAATATGTCCGCTCTCAGCACACATTACCTTCGAATTGTAAAAGCTTAGTAAGTACACCTACAGATGCAAGATTACTCACATTAAGATAATCTACAAATCTGCTCAAATGATATTCCCCTGTGTGAGGGTGTGGGGCCTATGGCCGGGCCATGCAAACACAGTTTAGGGCGGATTGAATAGTAGCCTCGCTTAGATGTAGCCTCCGTCCACGCCAATTATCTGCCCTGTCATATATGATGGGGCTTTTATTATGGAAAGAGCAGTCCCAGCAATTTCTTCTGGGGTGCAGAAGCGGCCAGCTGGGATTTCGTCGGAGAGCTCTTGCTTTTCTTCTGCTGATAGCATTCCGTTCATGTCAGTGTCAACCACACCGCAGGCAATGGCGTTTACTGCTATGCCGCTTAGTGCAAGCTCCTTACCTAATGCTTTAGTGAAGGAATTGACTCCACCCTTTGCAGCAGAATAAGCCACCTCGCAGCTGGCTCCAACAGTGCCCCACATGGAGCTAATGTTGATTATATTGCCAGATTTAGCATGAACCATGGCAGGAACGACAGCTTTAGCAGTGTAGAATAAAGGAGACAGGTTAGTGCCAATCATTTCATCCCACTCATCTAAGGACATATCTGTAAGCAGACCAATATGTGCGATGCCTGCATTATTAATAAGAACATCCACCTGCCCCAGCTTTTCGATTGCATCCTCGCATGCAGGAATAGTGAAGCCGCTGTCAGCAATGTCGCCGGCATAGGTGTAAACTTCTATTTTGTAATCCTTGCGTAGTGTTGCTGCAAAGTCGTTAAGCATATCTATATTGTTGTGACAAAACAAAGCAAGATGGTAGCCTTCTTTGGCAAGGGCAGCCGCGCAGGCCTTACCTATTCCTCTGCTTGCTCCGGTAATAATTGCAGTTTTTTTCATTTTCTGTACCTTCCTTTTGATAGTTATTATATCACATCTTTTTTCATTCCTCAGGAATAGACCCATTGTATACACAATTAATAATCTAGTAATAAAGAATTCAGATAAAAGCCTTGTTAAAAAGTGATAGTCTTGGTATAATTTTTACATGAAAAACTTCCTAGCAAATATAAATTTAGCCAAATTGGCTAATCTGTTTTATAGTTTTTCAAATACGTCGTAAAGGTGGTAGACATCATGAAAACAACAATCACAGGAAAGAACATTGAATTAACAGCAGGATTAAAGGACGCTGTGGAGGAGCGTTTCAAAAAATTAGACAAATACTTCACTAAGGACACAGAGGCTATTATCACACTTGACGTAGAGAAAGGACGTCAGAAAATCGAAGTTACTATTCCTATGAAGGGCTCTTATCTTAGAGCTGAGGAAACCACATCAGACATGTATGCTTCAATCGAGGCAGTGACTAATACACTTGAAGCACAGCTTAAAAAGTACAGAAATAAAATCATCGATAGAAAGCAGTCAGATTCAAGAACAATCTTTGCTCAGGATTTCATAGAGGAAAAGGAAGCAGATGAGGAGAAAATCCAGATTATCCGCAAGAAAACATTTGATATGAAGCCTATGTATGCTGAGGATGCTTGCCTTGAAATGGAAATGTTAGGACATGATTTCTTCATGTTCCGCAATGCTGACACCGATGAAATCAACGTAGTTTACAAAAGAAAGAACGGAGCTTACGGCTTGATAGAGCCAGAGTTCTAAAGTTTAAAATTTGACAACAGAATAGACAAAAAGAATTAACCTCCTATTGCTATAATCCAATTAATACGCCAATGGTTTTATAGCAAAGGAGGTATTTTTATGGACATTAAAGCATTCGGACAGTTCCTGCGTTGGATGAGAAAGAAAATGAATATGAGCCAGTTAGATTTAGCTTTAACGGTGGGATGCACAATGCCTACTATTTCAAAGATAGAAAATGGACAAGAATATATAGGAAAGAGGTTATTCGATAAGCTAAATGAACTTTTTGAGGGCTTTGGATTTTCTTATGACGAGTTGAGCATGGAACGACTCTTTAAGTTCAAACAGGCAAGGGCGGAGTTGCTTAAAGCCATTAAAAGGGGGCGTATTGAAGATATTGAAAATAAGATAGATAAGCTACAGGAATATATGGATATAAAAGAGGGTATTTCAGAAAATACAATAAGAAATTTCGAGAAGAAAAGAAACAGTAACGATATTTATGAATGGGAACATATTAATTATGATTCAGATTATGAGGTAGATAAACAGTATTTCGTTTTTGCTCATTTGATTCGTTCAAGGCAAAACGGCATGACGCTAGAAGTTTTTCTAGACGAGGCTATAGGCATATTTGAGCTTAGGCGGAAAATTCCAGATTATAAGGATATACCAGATGTAAGACTTTCTAATATAGAATATGAACTGTTTTTTATTATTGCCAAAACTCATTTGGCTATGGGGGATGATAATACAGCGGAATTAATATTTAAAGGTCTGCTTTATAACAAATGCTATCTGGATAGTCCAAAGGTACGGGAACGGTATTTAGAAATATCAGTAGTTATGGCTAGCTTATTATTGGATAGAAGAGATTTTAAAGGTGCCTATGAGTGCCTTTCATTTATATTTGGAGAATATATATCCAACTTCGACACCCAAGTAATATATAGTGCTTTGAAGGTACAGCATGATTACTGTAAGAAAAATAATGACGATGATGGAGTAAGGATAATTGATAGGTTTTTTATTTCAACAGATAATCTTATGACTCACATGTTAAAGATATATAGATTAAACCAAATGGGTTAAGATGTACTATTGTAATTTTCATGGAAAAATACTATATTAACCAATGAAGATTTTTGAAAAAGAAGAGGTTAATTATGGATATAGTAGTTTTAGCAGGAGGACTTAGCTCTGAACGTGACGTATCTTTTAAGTCAGGAACTATGGTAGCTAAGGCACTTCGTGCAAGAGGACATAGAGCATTAGTACTCGATGTTTTTATGGGATATTCTGATAAAGAATGTGATATTACAAATATTTTCGAGGATAGCGAGGGTAATTCAGTTAAGGTTGATTCTATCCCAACTGAGGCTCCAGATATCAAGGCTATCATTGCCAGCCGTAAGGATCAAAGCCCAAGCTTCTTTGGACCTAACGTTATCAAGATTTGCCAGAAGGCTGATATAGTATTTATGGCTCTTCACGGTGGTGACGGAGAAAGCGGTAAGGTTCAGGCTGCTTTTGATTTATACGGAATTAAATACACAGGAAACGATTACATCTCAAGCGCCATTGCAATGGACAAGCAGATGACAAAGGATGTACTTGATAGAGCAGGGGTTCCAACACCAGTAGGAACATCTCTTAAGAAGGAAAACAGAGCAGGCTTTTCATTCGAGAAGTACCCATGTATCGTTAAGCCAAACTGTGGTGGATCTTCAATTGGTGTTACTATTGTTGAATCTGAATCAGAGCTTGATGCAGCACTTGATGCAGCATTTGAATGGGAAAACGAAGTAGTTATAGAGCAATTCATCTCAGGTCGTGAGTTCTCAGATGGTGTTATCGAAGGTAAGGCTTTACCTATTATCGAAATCGCACCAAAGCAGGGCTTTTATGATTACAAAAACAAATATGCAGCAGGTTCTGCAGTTGAGACTTGTCCAGCTGAAATCAGCGCTAAGGCAACAGCTGAAATGCAAAAGTATGCTGAGATGGCATTCAAGGCTCTAGGCCTTACAACATATGCAAGAATGGATTTCATGATGGATTCAGATGAAAACATTTATTGTTTAGAGGCCAACACACTTCCTGGTATGACACCTACAAGCTTACTCCCACAGGAGGCAGCTGTAGTAGGCATGAATTTCGAGGATTTGTGTGAACATTTAATTGAGGTATCGTTTAAGAAATACAATTAGAAAATAGAAGTAAGAGAGATTTATATGAAAAACATGACACTAGAAAAAATCGCACAGGTAACAAACGGAAAGTTATTTTTGCCTGAGGGTTTTGAGGGGAGTGGAGAAAAGGAAATCGCAGGGGCTGTAAATGACAACCGTAAGATAGAAAAGGACTTTCTATTTATACCTATGGTTGGCGCCAGAGTGGATGGACATGATTTTATTCCAGGTGCATTCGCAGACGGAGCTTTAGCAACTCTTTCTGAGCGCGAGCTTGATAATCCAGCAGGTCCATATATTCTTGTTGAAGATACAAAGCTTGCTTTAAAGCAGATTGCAACAGAATACAGACTTCAGCTTAACATCCCTGTTATTGGTGTTATAGGCTCAGTTGGTAAAACCAGTACAAAGGAAATGATTACATCAGTCCTTTCTACAAAGTTTAATGTCCTTAAAACTGAGGGAAATTTCAATAATGAAATAGGTCTCCCTCTTACTATCTGCAGAATAAAGGATGAACACGAAATCGCCGTTGTTGAAATGGGAATTTCTGATTTTGGTGAGATGCACAGACTAGGTGACATTGCTAAGCCTAACATTGTTGTAATGACTAATATTGGCCAGTGCCACCTGGAGTTCTTAAAGAACAGAGATGGAATTCTTAAGGCTAAGACCGAGGTATTTGAGCACATGCCAGCAGACGGACTTGTTGTTCTTAATGGTGATGATGACAAGCTTGTAAACGCTGACACACTTGGCCTTAGAAAGATTTTCTATGGGCTTAATGGTGAAGAGGTTAACGCTACTGAAGTGGTTCCAGTTGGATTAGAGGAAACATCGGCAGTGATTACAGCCTTTGGCGAAAGCTTCGAGGCTACTATTCCACTTCCAGGAAAGCACAATGTAATGAATGCTCTTGCTGCTACAGCAGTGGCAACTCAGCTTGGCCTTACAAAGGAAGAAATTGCAGCAGGCTTAGGTCGTGCTGAAACAATATCAGGCAGAAACAATCTTATTAAGATTCGCGACATTACTATCATCGACGATTGTTATAATGCAAATCCTGTATCAATGAAGGCTTCAATCGAAGTTTTAGGAAAGGCAGCTGGACGTTCTATAGCTGTACTTGGAGATATGGGTGAGCTTGGTGATGATGAGCGTGCTCTTCATTATGAAATTGGTGATGCTCTTGAGGAAAATCACATTGGATATGTATTTACTGTAGGAGAGCTTTCTGAAGAAATTAACAAATCATTATCGAATACAAACAGTTCATGCATGGCACATCATTATAAGACTGTAGATGCTATGCTTGAAGATTTGCTTCCAATAGTCAGAGGTGGAGATACTATATTAGTAAAAGCCTCACACTTCATGAACTTTAGTCAAGTAGTGGAGGCTCTTAAAACTAGATTAGCTTAGCATCAGCTTCAAGCTGTTTTGCAATTATATTTCTAACATAAACACCAACGTGTTTCTTATCTTCACCCTCAAGTGAAGTAGGATCAACTGGTGGACAGAAGGTTACGATTACATGTGTCTTTTTTAACTTAGGCAGATGTGTTTCGAAAACCTCTCTGGTGTTAGTAAATGCAACAGGAACGATTGGGCAGCCTGTCTTTGTAGCGATCCTAAAGGATGCTTCATGGAAGTCTGCCATCTCACCTGTTTTAGAGCGAGTGCCCTCAGGGAAGATAAACATTGAAATTCCAGATTTTATAAATTCTTGAGCTTTTATAATAAGCTTCAAATCCTGTCTAGGATCAGTTCTTGTAAGGAATAAACAATAATTCATTTTCATCCATACATTTAATAATGGAACCTTTTCGAAGGTCTTTTTTGACATAAAGCCTGTTGCAGCTGGGCAAAGATGATAACCCAAAACTACGTCAAAGAAGCTTTGATGATTTCCAATGAAAAGTACGGCTTTGTCCTGTGGAACATTTTCGTATCCGTGAACTTCGTATTTAACGCCTGCAAGAAATGCAACAACGCCAAATGCCCAGGCTACAGTTTTGTATCCAATAACATCCTTAGCACGCTTGTTAAACAAGCCGATGATAAGTAGGATAAGCCAAATTGGAATACTAATAATCAGAAAAATAGTAACAAAAGTTACAGTAATGATACTTCTTAACATATTATCCTCCAAATATAACGTTAAATCAGATAAATCTGAATAATTTTATTATAAGGTAGGAAAGGGCTATTAGCAATCATTACTGAATTTATGATAAATATTCAAAAAATAGAACTTAAATTTTGACAAATTATACAAATCATGGTAAAATCTCTCCAACGACATAAGAGTACTTTTAAGTATTCAAATGCTAGAAAAGGGGGAGACATCATGGAGCGCGAGGATTTTGACAAAGTACGCGATTCAGTCAGATCGCAGTGCGGAAGTAGAGTTGTGATTCAGTTAGACAGGGGACGTAATAAGGTTGACATCCAGGAGGGTGTTATCCAAGAGGCTTACCCTAGTGTATTTACCATTTTGATGGATGACACTGAAACAAGCCCAGCGCAGTTACTATCCTTTAGTTACACGGATATCATTACCAAGGAAATCCGCATGAAGCTTTGCTAACTTGCTGACTAGTTATGATTAAAAATTGAATATTGAATACTTGAGCCACCGATTCGTCGGTGGCTCTTTTTCGTTATGGTATTGAAAAGATTTGGGATAACTTGTATCATAATATTGATGAATTTTGAAATTTTGCACTAGATATGGGGTGTTTCCCATAGGTGTTTGGAGATAGTGTTGTATGAAATATAAAAAGTTTATAAAGCCAGCAGTTTGCATGGCTGTTGTTTGTTGTTTGGTTGCATCTGATTCTACGGTTTCAAATGCGGTTCGTTCCATTTCAGAGATTGAGGCAGAGCAGGATTCACTTCAGGATGAAATCGATTCATTGGATGCAGATTTATACGAATTAGTTAGTCAGATTACAGAAATTGAGACAGCTATTTCAGAGACCGAAGCAGAAATTGAAGAAACTGAGGCAGCTCTTGAGGATGCTAAGGCAGCCCGCGACAGCCAGTATGAGGCTATGAAGCTTCGTATTAAGTATATGTATGAAAAGGAAGAACCAAGCATATTCGAAATGCTGGTTTCATCTGGATCAATCAGTCAATTCCTTAACAGATTAGAATATGCCAATAGCGTATATGAATACGATAGAGAGAAGTTAAATCAATTCGAAGCAACTCAGGCCGAGATAGAAGAGCTTGCAGCTTCACTGGAAGAAGAAAAGGAAAGCTTGCAGTCAGCTAAGAAAGAATTGGCAGGCCAGGAGGCATCTCTTGAAGCTATGTTGGATGAAAAACGTGGTGAGATGGATGATTTGGATGCCGAATTAAAAGAGGCTAAGGAAATCGCTGCAAGAGAAGCTGCACTTAGAGCAGCTCGTGCCGCTGCAGCAGCTGCCGCAAATGGTAATACATCAGGTGGCGCTAACACATCAGCAAGCTCAAGCTATAATGTTAATGGCGATTTGAACCCAGGATATTCAACTGGCGTTAGTGGTTCAAGCGTTGTTTCATTTGCTAATCAGTACGTAGGCAACAGATATGTATGGGGAGGAAATTCCCTTACTGAAGGCTGCGACTGTTCAGGATTTGTACAGCAGGTTTTGGCTAATTTTGGAATAAGTTATGGTGCTAGAATGACTTCCGGCGGATTTAGGAGTGTCGGCCAGGAGGTTAGTTATAATTACATGCAACCCGGCGATATAGTTTGCTACCCAGGTCACGTAGCAATCTATGCAGGTGGAGGTACTATCGTGGAAGCACAGAGTACTGCTACCGGTATTACTAATTATCGCTCAGTCAATTGCCATTCAATTATTACAATACGAAGGGTACTATGATGATACAAAAGCTTCTAAAACCGATGGTGTTATTGATTTGCGTAGGGGTAATGCTCTACGCATTTCTTACCATGGGAACAGGTAGAGGCCCACTTGATTATAATAAGCATTTAGAAGACATAGCCTTCACCGTAGATGAAGAAGATGTTACATTTGAGGATTTGGCGTTCTATATTCTTTTTGAGGAAAGAAAGATAGAAGAGCAAGCCAAAATCTACAACAAGGACTACACCAAGGATTATTGGAATATCCACACTAATGATAAATTCATTCAGTCGGAAGCCAAATCCGTAGTGCTTGGAATGGCTATTCATGACCATCTGTTTTATCAGCTTGCTGTGGCAGAGGGAATGGATGACCTTACAGAGGCTGAGGAAAAAGAGCTGGCAGGCTCTATCTCAGATTTTTGGGAAGACATGCTAGATATGCAATGGGAAAAATTGCCATGCGATGAACAAACAATCAACAATCAGCTTCGCATAGCAGCCATCGCAGAAAAATATGGCAATCATCTTGCCCAAAAGGAAAACACAAGTACAGCAGCTTACAAATATGATGGTTATTATTACAGCCTAATCAAAGACGAGCATGATGTTAAGATTAACAAAAAGCTATGGAATAAGCTGGTGCTTGGAGACATCACCCTCGCACACTCTAAGATTAATTATATCAATGGATTGACTGATGAGGACAAGAAAAAGAGCAAAAAATAGAAAGGCAATACAAATGGTTAAGTTAAACAGAAACGACCCTTGCTGGTGCGGCAGTGGTCGTAAATACAAGCAGTGTCATGAGGCATTCGATAGAAAAATCGAAAGCTTTGCAGTAAAGGGACATAAGGTTCCTACACACAACATGATTAAGACACCTGAGCAGGTGGAAAAGATTAAGAAGTCAGCAGTTATCAATATGGCATGTCTTGATGCAGTTGCAGAAGCTATCTGCGAGGGAATGCCAACATCAGAAATCGACAGAATAGTTCATGATACTACAATCAAAATGGGAGGAATTCCAGCGCCACTTAATTATGAGGGCTTCCCATATAGCGTTTGTACATCAGTAAATGATCAGGTGTGCCACGGTTACCCATCTGATGATGTAATTCTTAAGAGCGGCGATATCGTAAACGTAGATTGCTCTACTATATTAGATGGCTACTATTCAGATTCATCACGTATGTTTATGATTGGTGATGTTGATCCTGAAACAAAGAAGCTAGTTCAGGTTACAAAGGAATGCTGTGACCTTGGTCTTGAGCAGGTTAAGCCTTGGGGCTTCCTTGGAGATGTAGGTGCTGCTATCTGCAAGCATGCTCATGAAAACGGATATCAGGTTGTACGTGAAATCGGTGGACATGGCGTAGGCCTAGAGTTCCACGAGGAGCCATGGGTTGGCTACAACACACTTCCTGGAACAGAGCTTTTACTTGTACCTGGATTTATGTTTACAATCGAGCCTATGGTTAACATGGGTACTCAGAAGATTAAGACAGATCCTAACAACGGCTGGGAGGTTTCAACACTTGATGGTAAGCCTTCTGCTCAGTGGGAATATCAGGTACTTGTTACAGAGACAGGCTACGAAGTAATTTCTTATTAAGGTGAATTGAATAATGATTAGATTAGACAAGCTTTTGGTAGAATTAAATATCGGAACAAGGTCTGAAGTTAAGGCTCTTCTTAAGAAGGGCCTTATTTTTGTAGACGGAGAAAAGGCAACAAAGCCTGAGGCAAAGGTAGATGAAAATTCAGTGGTGATTTCATATCAGGGTAAGGAATACACATATAAGAAATTTTCTTATTATGTTATGAACAAGCCAAAGGGAATTATCACCGCAACTGAGGATGCCCACGATAAAACAGTAATGGATGTGTTTTACAGCAAATGCCCAGATGCCCCAAGAGGATTATCCCCGGTAGGGCGATTAGATAAGGATACTACAGGACTATTGCTTATTACAAACGATGGGCAGCTGGCCCACGACATGCTTTCTCCAAAGAAGCATGTGGATAAAACATATTTCGTAACACTTGATGGTGAATTATCGGAAGAGGATGTGGCAGCACTAGAGGCAGGAGTGCATATTGGAGAGGGAGATTTGACTGCACCAGCTAAAGTTGAGTATGAAGGTGGAAATACCTGCTACATCACTATCCACGAAGGAAAATTTCATCAGGTTAAAAGAATGTTTTTTGCTGTAGGCCGAGAGGTTGTTGAGTTAAAAAGAACAGCATTTGGCCCTCTTAAGCTAGATGAAGAACAATTAAAAATGGGAGAAATTTGTGAAATCGAGCACTTTAACTAATTAAAGTATTGACTCTTGAATTAATAAGTTTTATTATAATTTTCAAATAAGGGGTTTAAGTCTTTAAAGTGTTAAAGAGTGAAAGCAGAACTTGCTTCGTGGGGATAGAGCAGTTCAATAAAAAGTTAGGAGGGATAGAAGATGAAGAAAAAGTTTCTAAGCGTTAGTCTTTGCGCTGCTCTTGCTGCATCATTATTTGTAGGATGTGGATCCGGTGGCGGTGCAGCAACATCAACAGAGACAGTTGAGACATCAGGAGAGCTTACATGGAGAATCGGAGGTATTGGGCCTATAACAGGGGGTGCGGCTCAGTATGGTCAAGGAGTTATGAATGCAATCCAAATTGCAGTAGACGAGATTAACGAGGCTGGCGGTATCAATGGATACAAGATTTCTTACAATTTCCAGGATGACGAAGCAGATTCACAGAAGTCTGTTAACGCATACAACACATTAAAGGATTGGGGTATGCAGATTCTTGAAGGTACAGTTACATCTGGCGCATGTGCAGCAGTTTCAGCTGAGACCTACAACGACAGAATTTTCCAGCTTACACCATCTGCATCATCAACAAGTGTTACTGAAGGACATGACAATACATTCCAGATTTGTTTCTCAGATCCTAACCAGGGTACAGTTTCAGCGGACTACATTGCAGATAATGGTCTGGGAACAAAGATTGGTATCATCTACGACAGCTCAGATCCTTATTCATCAGGTGTTTATCAGAACTTTGCTAAGGAAGCAGCAAACGTAGGACTTGAAATCGTAGCAACTGAAGCATTTACTAGCGACAACAAGACAGATTTCTCTACACAGCTTCAGAAATGTAAGGCTGCAGGAGCGGATTTATTATTCCTCCCATTCTACTATCAGGAAGGCTCAGTCGTTCTTAAGCAGGCACACGATATGGCTTATGAGCCAATCATGTTTGGTGTAGACGGTTTCGACGGACTTCTTGGTGTTAAGGACTTCGACGTAAGCCTTGCAGAGGGTGTATATCTTCTTACACCATTCGCAGCAGATGCTACTGATGATGCTACAAAGAATTTCGTTAGTAAATATGAGGAGCAGTTCGGCGGCACACCTAACCAGTTTGCAGCAGATGCATACGATGGAGTTTACATCTTAAAGGAAGCACTTGAGGCAACAGGACTTACACCAGAAGCTTCAAACGAAGAAATCTGCGAAGCACTTATCGAAGCTATCCAGAATGTAAACTACGATGGACTTACAGGTGAAGCTATGACATGGAACGAAAAGGGTGAAGTTTCTAAGAGCCCTAAGGCTGTAATCATCGAAAATGGCGGATATGTATCTGTAGAATAATCACAATGAAGTGAGGTGCAAGGCGGTCATGGACCGCCTTGCACTTTAAATTATTTGAAAGCGAGAAGATATATGGGATTTTTAACCTATTTGATAAATGGACTTAGCCTGGGAAGCGTTTATGCGCTGATTGCTCTTGGCTACACAATGGTATACGGCATTGCAAAGATGCTAAATTTCGCCCATGGTGATGTAATCATGCTGGGAGCTTATTTAGTGTTTATGTGTATGTCATCTGCAGGCATGCCTGCTGTCGTTTCTATTGTTATTGCAATCGCCTGCTGTACTGCAATTGGAATAATTATAGAAAAAATAGCATACAAACCACTGAGACGAGCCACTAATCTGGCGGTTTTGATTACGGCTATCGGTGTCAGTTACTTCCTGCAAAACATGGCCCTTATGATTTTTGGTTCTAACCCAGTGTCTTTTACATCAGTAGTTTCATGGCCAGGCTTATCACTTGCAGGGGGCCAGCTGAAAATCACAGGTAATGCCATTGTGACTATCATCACTTGTCTAATTGTTATGTTTGGACTTATGTGGTTCGTTAAAAACACAAAGCCAGGTCAGGCTATGCGTGCAGTATCCGAGGATAAGGATGCGGCCACATTAATGGGAATCAATGTAAATGCAACAATATCACTTACCTTTGCAATAGGTTCAGGCTTGGCTGCAATAGCAGGTGCACTTCTTTGTAGCTCTTATCCTAGTCTTAACCCATACACAGGCTCAATGCCTGGTATCAAGGCATTTACCGCAGCGGTATTTGGTGGAATTGGTTCAATCCCAGGAGCTCTTATTGGTGGATTGTTGCTTGGTATAATCGAGATTTTGGCCAAGGCTTATATATCAAGTCAGCTGGCAGATGCTATCGTATTTGCGGTACTGATTATCGTGCTTTTAGTTAAGCCAACAGGTATTCTTGGCAAGCAGATTAAAGAGAAAGTGTAGGTGATATTCATGAAAAAACTAAATGGTTCAACCAAAAAATTAATATCATCTATAGCTGTTATTGTGGTTTTGTACATAGTTATGAGTACCATGCAGGCTACAGGAAATCTTAGCTCACTTATGAGTGGATTGTTGGTTCCTGTTTGCGCGTATGCACTTGTTGCTATCGGACTTAATTTGTGCGTAGGCTATCTTGGTGAATTGTCATTAGGGCATGCAGGCTTCATGTGCGTTGGAGCTTTTACATCAGCCTTCTTTTCAAAGACATTCCAAAATGAGATTCCTGATGTACCAAGATTTATCCTAGCTCTTATTATTGGAACATTTTTTGCAGCATTGTTTGGCTTTCTTATTGCCATCCCAGTTCTTAGACTTAGCGGAGATTACCTGGCAATCGTTACACTTGCCTTTGGTGAAATCATCAAAAACGTAATCAATGTTTTATATGTTGGCAGGGATGCAAATGGATTCCATTTTTCACTTAAGGACATGATGTCCCTTAACATGGATTTTGATGGAGTTGTTCTTGTTAACGGCGCTCAGGGAATCACGGGAACACCACGACAGTCTACATTTACAATATCTGTTCTGTTGCTGATCCTTGCCCTTATTGTTACACATAACTTTGTAAATTCCAGAACAGGTAGAGCAGTAAAGGCAATCCGCGACAATCAGATTGCAGCAGAAACTGTAGGTCTTCCAATCACAAAATATAAGCTTACCGCATTTACGATATCAGCCGCTATAGCAGGAGTTGGTGGAGTGCTTTATGCTCACAACATCAATTCCCTTACAGCAACAACAAACAATTTTGGTTACAACATGTCTATCATGATTCTTGTATATGTTGTGCTTGGTGGAATCGGTAATTTCTCAGGCTCAGTAGTGGCAACAGTTGTGCTTACTATGCTCCCAGAAATGTTAAGAGGACTTTCAACCTACAGAATGCTTATTTATTCAATCGTGTTGATTGGCCTGATGTTGTTCAACTGGGCACCTGGAATTCTCAAATTCAGAGAAGAGCACGGGCTTACAACAAAGCAGCTTTTGGATAAATTCAAAAAGAAAAAGGAGGTGCAGTAATGGCTTTACTAGAAGTTAAAAACTTAGGCATTTCCTTTGGTGGACTTAGAGCAGTAGATGAATTCAATCTATCTATTGAAAAGGGAGAGCTGTATGGACTTATCGGACCAAACGGTGCAGGTAAAACTACAGTTTTCAACATGCTTACAGGCATCTACAAGCCAACAGATGGAATGATTTATCTGGATGGAAAAAACATCACTGGCAAAAAGACTGCTGATATCAACAAGGCTGGAGTGGCTAGAACCTTTCAGAATATCCGTTTGTTTGGAGACCAGTCAGTACTTGATAATGTAAAAATAGGATTACACAATTCTTATGAATATGGAACCTTCACAGGAGTGTTCCGATTACCAAAGTATTTTGCAACAGAAAAGAAGATGGATGAAAAAGCACTTGAGATTCTGTCAGTTTTTGGACTTGATAAGGAAGCAAAGGTGTTAGCATCCAACCTTCCTTACGGCAAGCAAAGACAGCTGGAGATTGCAAGAGCATTGGCTACAAATCCAAAGCTATTGCTTTTAGATGAGCCTGCCGCAGGAATGAATCCTAACGAGACTCAGGATTTGATGGATACTATCGCCCTAATCCGCAAGGAATTCGGCGTTACCATCCTTCTTATTGAACACGATATGAAGCTTGTATCAGGAATCTGCGAAAAGCTTACAGTTCTAAACTTTGGCCGAGTTCTCGCTTCCGGCGAGACCTCCGCCGTCCTAAACGACCCAGAAGTAATCAAAGCGTATTTAGGAGAATAAAAATGTTAAAAGTAGAAAACTTAGTAGTAAATTACGGAGTAATCCAAGCACTCAAAGGAATCTCCTTCGAAGTAAACAAGGGTGAAGTTATTGCACTCATCGGCGCCAACGGCGCAGGCAAAACCACAACCCTTCAGACAATATCTGGAATGCTTCAGCCAACCAGCGGAAAAGTCCTTCTGGAGGGCACCGATATTACAAAGGTTCCAGGCCATAAAATCGTTTCAATGGGTCTTGCTCATGTACCAGAGGGCAGGCGAGTTTTTGGCGGCTTGACAGTGCTTGAAAACTTAAAAATGGGAGCTTATACTAGAAGTAGTAAAGCGGAAATCGCAGATAGTTTAGATAGAATCTACGAAAGCTTCCCAAGACTGAAGGAACGTCAGAATCAGCTTGCGGGAACATTATCAGGTGGAGAGCAGCAGATGCTTGCCATGGGCCGCGCTCTTATGAGTAAGCCTAGCATCGTCCTGATGGATGAACCATCTATGGGCTTGTCACCAATCTACGTAGATGAAATTTTCAAAATAATCGAAGAGATTTCCGACGCAGGAACGACAGTCCTTTTGGTAGAGCAGAACGCCAAGAAAGCCTTGGCCATCGCTAACCGCGCCTACGTCCTAGAAACAGGCAACATCGTATTATCTGGCGACGCCGACACGTTAATGAACGATGATTCTATCAAAAAGGCGTACTTAGGTGAATAGATGAGCATTTCTAGGTGACAATTATTAAAACTCTGTAGGAGACATTAGTCGACGTAAGAGTTATTAATGATTGTCAGCGTAAGAAATGCGGACTTCAGGGGGTAATTATGGAAGAAAAGAAGTTAGTTATTAGTATTGCTAGAAGTTATGGTTCAGGTGGTCTTACACTTGCTAAGAAGCTTGGAAAAGAGCTGGATTTGCCAGTGTATGATAGAGAGATTCTTAGAATGGCATCGGACCAAAGCGGAATTAACGAGGAGATGTTTGGTCAGGTTGACGAGCATGTCCGAAAGATATTTATGTCAGCGAAGGCTCATTATAAGGGACTTCCACTAAGCCCAGAGTATGCTGCATTCACATCAGATGATAACCTTTTCGAGCTTCAGGCCGATGTGATTAAACGAATCGCAGACACTCAAAGCTGCATCATCGTAGGTCGCTGCGCAGATTACATATTAAAGGATAAGCCTAATGTGCTTTCCCTTTTCTTCTATGCTTCTGAAGAGGATTGCCTGGAGCGTCTTCGCAAGCAGGTAAGCGGCACAGATGAAGAGCTTATCAAACGCATGCACGCCATCGACAAGCATCGCGCCGAATACTACAAATACTACACCGGCCGCGATTGGAACGATGCCCGCAACTACGATTTCTGCCTAGACACAGGTGTTATGGAATATGATAAACTAATCGAAGTTGTGAAATCCTACATCGAAATTAAAAATAGGGAAATATAAAGTATGAAAAAGCCACCTGGTTACGGTTACAAGCATTATGAATTCTCCGCTCAGCTAAACATGCTTCGCTTGAGAATTATAATAGCTTGTTACCTACCAGGTGGCTTTTTTTAGTTCTTTTACATATCCTCTAATCTACCATGTTTTTCATAGCATGTTACGCGGCTGATTCCATTTTTGTCATCCACGAACACTACATTAGGCTTGTGGTCTGCAGCTTCCTTGGAATCGATGCTGCAATAGCACATGATGATAACGTGGTCGTTGACCTGGACGCAGCGGGCTGCGGCACCGTTAAGGCAAATCATTCCGCTACCACGCTCACCCGCGATAGTGTAAGTCTCGAAGCGGTTTCCATTTTCAACATCAACAATCTGTACCTGCTCGTACTCTAAAATACCAGCAGCATCTAATAAATCCTCATCAATTGTGATGCTTCCAACATAGTCTAAAGCAGCCTGAGTAACGGTTGCTCTGTGAATCTTTCCTTTAAGCATTGTTAAATTCATAATATCCTCATTTCTAATACACTGGCTTATTCAACAATAAAATTATCAATCAATCTAACCTTCTCATCCATGTAAACAGCTACGGCTGTAAGGATAGGTCCATCGATTGTATCCACCTTCTGAAGCTCGTTCCAGTCAACGATTTCCACATAATCAACACGGCAGATTGGCTCTGATTCGATGATAGATCTAACAGTATCCTTTACCTTGTTAGCATCCTTCTCACCAGAGCGAACCATTTCCTCACCCTTGGTAAGAGCCTGATGAATAATAAGAGCTTTCTTGCGCTCATCATCGTTTAAGTATGTGTTACGTGAGCTCTTTGCAAGGCCGTCTTCCTCGCGGATGATAGGGCAACCAACGATTTCAATGTTGAAATTAAGGTCGCGAACCATACGCTTTACGATGGCAAGCTGTTGAGCATCCTTCTCACCAAAGTAAGCCTTATCAGCCTCTGTGATGTTGAAAAGCTTGCTAACAACAGTGCAAACACCGTTGAAGTGGATAGGACGGCTCTTGCCGCAAAGCTCTGTGGATAAAGTATCCACACCAACGTAAGAATGGAAACCATCAAGATACATTTCATCTGGTTCAGGATGAAAAATCAAATCTGCGCCAAGACCTTCGCAAAGCTTGCAATCTGCCTCAAAATCTCTAGGGTAAGTGGCAAGGTCTTCCTTAGGTCCAAACTGAATTGGATTTACAAAATCTGAAACGATAACTTTGTCGCACTCCCTGCGAGCACGCTCAATAAGGCTTGCGTGCCCTTCATGTAAATATCCCATGGTTGGAACAAGACCGATTGTAAGACCAGCCTTTTTCCATTCCCTAACGTTGGCTTTTACTTCATCAATTTTTGTTGCTCTTATCATAATATCTCCTTATGCTAAAACCTTGTTTGAATCAATGTTTACTGTAAATTCTTTTGTATTAATCTGCTTTTCAACTTCGGCAATTACCTCTGAATCGATTGCAAAATTGTGCTCTGCAGCAGGGAAAGCCTGTGACTTAACCTCAGCATCATAAGCCTTAAATGCGTTTTTCATTTCCTCGCCGATATTTGCGAAATGCTTTACGAACTTTGGCTTGAAGCCAGAGAACATGCCAAGCATATCCTGATATACAAGAACCTGGCCATCGCAGCCACTTCCAGCACCGATGCCGATTGTAGGAATTGAAAGCTCCTTAGTAATAAGAGTTGCAAGCTCCTCTGGAACACACTCAAGTGTAACCATGAATGCGCCGGCAGCCTCAACAGCCTTTGCATCTTCTACAATTTGAAGAGCGCGCTGGGTGTTTTTGCCCTGAACCTTGAACCCACCAAATGCATTGATAGACTGAGGTGTAAGACCGATGTGTGCAACAACAGGAATATCAGCCTTTGTGATAGCCTTAATCTGCTCAACAACTGTTGCACCACCCTCAAGCTTAACAGCCTGTGCGTGACCTTCTTTAATAAGTCTGCCTGCATTTCTTACAGCATCCTCTGCGCTAGTCTGGTAAGACATGAAAGGCATATCTGCCACAAGGAATGTATCCTTAAGTCCGCGAGATACAGATGCGCAGTGGTGAATGATGTCATCAACTGTTACAGGAAGTGTGTCGCTGTAGCCCATCATTGTCATGCCAAGTGAATCGCCGATGAGGATAGCGTTGATGCCAGCCTCCTCCATAAGACATGCTGTTGTGTAATCGTAGCATGTAAGCATGCTGATTTTTTCGCCCTTAGCCTTCATAGCCTGAAGGGTAGTTACTGTGTTTTTCATAAATTATTCGTCCTCCAATTACGAGTTTAATAATTGCTCCAAAGCTTCATAGTTTGTGGAAGGATGTTTATCCTTTGCAATTTCACAGGTCTTTTTTGAAAGAACCCTGTAGATTTCCCTATCAATTCCTTCAAAGGTGTCTAGATGCTTTTTAACAGTTCCAACATCATTTCGTTCAATTGGACCTGTCAAAGCCGCCTTAGTTCCTACAGAAAGAACCTTGTTCACGTTGCCTAATAAAAGTGGTGCGATGGCATCAGCCAACTGCTCCTCTGAAAATCCGCATATACGAAGTTCATCCTCCGCAGCCTGAATAAGGGCTACAACTAGGTTTGAACAAAGTACAGCTGAACCGTGATATCTGGTTTTTACATCTGCGCTTATACGTGCAGATTGCAAATCGCTTGCATGTAACAATTCTTCGATATCACTTATGTGATTTGCATCTCCTTCGATTGTAAATAAAGCCTTTGGAAGCTCCTGGTATGAAGTGTATCTATCTGATACCGCCAGTAATGGATGGACCGAGAAACCGTAAGCGCCAGTTTCTTTTATATCCCTAAAGATTTCTGAAGATAAAGAACCGCTGCAATGACATATCATTTTTCCAGCAATTGACATGTGTTTAAGCTGCTCCCAGACAGCAGTAATAGCGTCGTCAGGAACGGTGATAAACACTGTATCACTATCTTGAATTAAGTCTTCTAAATTTTGAAAATATGTTGAGTTGGTAAATTCAGCTGCAGATTCCGCAGATGATGAAGTTAGGCTATAAAAGCCAGTGAGATTATGCTGGGTCTCGGCAAAAAGCTTCCCTAAGGAACAGCCCACCTTTCCAGCGCCTATAAATCCAACCTTCATTGGCAACACCTCCTTTATGGGGGTGATACAGTCTCGTTCAAAATGATACGAGCATGCCGTGCGGGTTCTACTATTTTAAAACTTAGAAATTAAAGGGTATAGTTTCTTTCGAATACCATCCGCTGCTCAATATACCATTTGTGTGGAGTAATGTAAATATATATGGTGTTCAAAAATTTTTGTATACAGAATTATACAATTATGAAACTGCTATAGAGAGTTTCCTTAGTAGAAATGGGGACTTTACCACTAGCAGAGGCTGTTACTGGCTTTTTCAGTGGTAAAGAGTAATTTATTTCTATTAGCACTACTACCTACATAGGAAAAATAGGCATAGATAGTAGTGTTTTTTGACATGGCTACTACCTGTGTAAGATAATTAATTACAGATAGTAGTCAATTTTAATGAGATTACTATCTGTGAAGAAAAAGAGAATATAGATAGTAAAGAATCTGCAATCTATTACTATCTGCGAAGAAAAATAGCTCACGGATAGTAAAGCTATGGATGTTGACTACTATCTGAAGGCAAAAACACATCGTAGGTAGTAAACAAAATGAGAATGACTACTGCCTAGATAGAAAAAAGTATCGCAGATAGTAGTAACGAGTAACTAGCGGCTGACATGAATGAAATATGGTGGGTATCTCAAGTTAAGCACTCTGGATTACTAATATTTCTCTTGTGTTAGCCCCCATATACCTTATAATTATAAAAGATTGTTAAAAAGAAAGATTCGAAAGGCTTACGTGGCCTATAGATAAAGGGAATAAAAATAAAATGAAAAAATTAATAGTAGTGCTTCTGGTTGGCCTGCTGGCGATTGGTGGAGCTTATTATGGAAAAGAAGCATATGAGAAATACAGTAAGGAAGCTCAATATCAAGAGGCCTTAAAAAGAACTGTCGATGCAGATGAAATAGAAGCTTCCAAGGATGCGGTTGACCTGTCATGGGATGAGTGCAAGGAATTCACAGAGCTTTTGGATTCAGATGAATATAATGGTTTTTACCGCGTAACATTTGATAATCCAAAGGATATTGATTGGAATGAAGTGTTAGCCGATGGGGCTGGAATTCCAAGGGAGAAGATAACAAAAGAGGATAAAAAATTCTATTTAGATGATGATAGATCTTATAATTCATTGGATCATGAGCTGATAGCCATTTCAGGAGCTAGTATAAAAGATTATGTATATAAGCACACAGGCACCAACATCGATTTAAAAGATGACCTCCTGTGGGTTTATAATAAAGATAAGGATGTTTATTATAACGAATTAGGATATTTACAGTATACCCCTTGTACCTGCGTGTCAGGCGTAAAACTAAATGACACTTATGTGCTAGAGGTAGCCGCTGATGATTCTGATTTTTTTGATAATCCTAATAAGAAGATGGTACTGATAAAGACAGAAAATGGCTACCTGGTTAAGTCTAATGTAAACGTGTGGGAAGTTGGAAATGATAAAAAACTTACATTTGATGTAGATATTCCACAGCTTGCAGCAGATGCAAGGCTTGTTACATACCAAAGTGGTGCAGCTCATTTGGACATGGATGACCCTTCAAGGATTGCTATTATTGGTGATAATCAATTGATAGATTCGTTTACCATTTCTACATGCTATGGTGATGATGATATTGCGATAAGAAGGGTAACAGATATCGGAACTTGTGACTTAAACTGTGATGGTGTGAATGACCTGATTATTCTTGGATACGATTACAACTCTTTTTTAAAGACAATTATATGTACAACTGAGAAGAAATATGATGATACCTATGGTCTATTTATATCTTCAGAATTGTCAGTTTCACTTAGTAAGGAATTAGTAGATAATCTTACAATAGATAGCGTAAAGGAAGCTATTATCGGCGCCCAGAAAAAAAGCGACTATAATTGGCAGGAGGCCTATAAGCAGTTCATAAAAGTTGAGGGCTCTGATTATTATGCAGATGAAAAGTATTCCCTGGCCTATATTAATGGAGATGATGTTCCAGAGTTGATTAAAGATAAAATAGAAAGTATAAGTATATATACTTTTAAAGATGGATTAGTTACACCTATTGCTATAGGCTTAGACTATTATGTAACAGGTGAAGAGCCATATCAGTATTCGCCACACAATAATTGGATTAAGCTGCATGATGAAGAGATCGGCTCAGATTACTACACAAACCAAATGCAGTATTATTTTATAAAAGATAATGAGCTTGAAATGAGGTATTGCTTATCCTATGATTATGATAATACAGCTGATGAGGACAATGAGGCAGAAGAGAACGCTCTTATTGCCACAGTTAAGCCAACCGATTACACTAAAAATATCCCTGAAGACGAAGTAATGTCTTTAATAGAAGATATAGAAGAAAATGAATTTGTTGATTTAGTTGGGAAGTATACGGCTGATGAACTGATTAAGATAATTTCAGACAAGTATTAATTGAGGAAATAAGATGAATTTAAAAGTATTAAAAACACTAGAGTATGACAAGATTATAAATAGGCTTGCAGAGTTTGCTACCTGCGAGTCTGGTAAGAAGCGATGCTTAGAGCTTCTTCCAATTAACAATATAGATGAAATTAAGGCGATGCAGCAGGAGACTGCCTGCGCCTTTAATCGCCTTATTAAGTTTTCAGATGTAAGCGCCAGCGGCACTACAGATTTACGTCCTAGTCTTGCCCGTCTTGAGCTTGGTTCAACACTTACTATCGAGGAGATTCTTGCGGTAGCAAATGTGCTAGAGGTTACAAAGCGAGTAAGCGCTTATGGCAAGCAGATGGAAGAGGAGGACGCTCTTACATTTTACTTTAACGGCTTATCTCCAGAGGTAGCTATCCTTAACGAAATCAGACGTTGCATCATTGACGAGGAGACTATCGCAGATGATGCCAGCACAGCCCTTTACGATATCCGTATGGGTATGAAGCGCACTAATGACAAGATTAAAAGCGTCATGAATTCCATGCTTAATAACAGCACTACAAGAGGCTATCTTCAGGAGCCAGTAGTTACTGTTCGTGGCGGAAGATTCTGCCTGCCAGTTCGTGCTGATTACAAATCAAGAGTGCCTGGTATGGTTCATGACCAGTCATCAACAGGTAGCACATTCTTTATTGAGCCTATGCAGGCTGTGGATTTAAACAACGAACTGAGAGAGCTTCAGGTTAGAGAGCAGGATGAGATAGCCAGAATCCTTGCAAACATTTCTAACAGAATAGCAGAAAGCTCAGAGGGCATAATTCGTAATTTCGAATTGCTTACAGAAATAGATTTTATCCTTGCAAAGGGAAGATTTGCCATCGAATTAAACGCAAGTAATCCTGAGTTTAACGAGGATGGTATCATCAACCTTCGCGGCGCCCGCCATCCACTTCTTGATCCAAAGAAGGTAGTGGCAACAGATATTAAGCTTGGCGAGGATTACAATCTTCTGCTTGTAACAGGTCCAAACACAGGTGGTAAGACAGTATCACTTAAGACCTGCGGCCTGCTTACACTTATGGCTCAGGCAGGTCTTCACATCCCTGCAAAGGATCGCAGCCAGATAGCAGTGTTTGATGATGTGTATGCAGATATAGGTGACGAGCAGTCTATCGAGCAGTCACTATCCACATTCTCATCTCACATGGTTAACATTGTCCACATTTTAGAGGCGATAAACAGTGGAAACTACAGCCATGAAACAGAGGAGCTTGTGGAAAAGAACGCAAAAGATTTTGTTCATTCCAAGGTATTGCATGGAACCAACGAGCCTAACAAGGTTCCACAGTTCTTAATCCTTATAGATGAGCTTTGCGCTGGAACAGACCCAAAGGAAGGTGCAGCACTTGCCCAGTCTATCCTTGACAGACTTCACACATTAGATGTGCGTACAATGGCAACCACTCACTACAGCGAGCTGAAGGTGTATGCTCTTTCAACAGATGGAGTTGAGAACGCATCCTGCGAATTCTCACTTGAGACATTAAGCCCTACATATCATTTGATTATCGGTGTGCCAGGAAAGTCTAACGCTTTTGCTATTTCATCAAAGCTTGGCATTCCAACAGATTTAATAGAGGATGCAAAGGGACGTCTCTCAGAAAACGATAAGTCCTTCGAGGATTTGATGGTAGACCTTGAGCAAAAACGCCATCAGGTTGAAAAGGATGCAGCCGAGGCCGCAGCAGCACTTAAGGAAGCTGAGGCTAAGCTTGCAAATGCCACAGCAAAGGAAGAAAAGATTAAATCACAGCGTGAGGAGCTTATCCGTCAGGCTCATGAGGATGCAGCAGCCATCCTTCAGGAGGCAAAGGATATCGCTGACGAAACAATCCGTGACTTTAATAAATTTGGCAAGGGCGGCGGAAACATCTCTGCTATGGAGGCAAAGCGTGCAGCCCTTGGTAAGGGCGTAAACAAGGCCAAGAGCAAGGCCAAGGAAAAGGTAGAAGTTCAGGAAAACACAAACGTACCTACAGATTTACATGTAGGCGACAAGGTTAAGGTGCTCTCGATGAATCTTACTGGTAACGTATGCTCTAAGCCAAACGCCAAGGGCGATGTAACAGTGCAGATGGGTATCATGAAATCTACTGTTAACATAAAGGATTTGGTGCTCATCGAAGAGGAAGACAAGTTCGTTCCAAAGAAGGGCACACGTGTCAAGAACATGACTTACGGCGGCTTCAACAAATCAGCATCTATCTCACCAGAAATCAATCTTTTGGGATGCACTGTTGACGAGGGAATCGCCAAGCTTGAAAAATATTTGGATGATGCCTACATCAGTCACCTTACATCAGTTAGGGTAGTTCACGGTAAAGGAACAGGCGCGCTTAGAAAGGGCGTGCAGCAGTATCTTCGCAAGTGCAAGAACGTTGCCGATTTCCATTTAGGCGAATTTGGCGAAGGCGATGCCGGCGTTACAATAGTCACATTCAAATAATAGTAGAGGATAACTATGTTATTTAATTCGTATATATTTATATTTTGCTTTTTGCCAATCTGTATAGTTGGATATTTCCTGTTGAACAAAACAGGAAACTATCGATTGGGACACGGCTTTTTGCTGGGAATGTCGCTGTGGTTTTACGGATACTTTAACCCTAGCTATTTGCTGATAATCGTATCATCGATAATCATCAACTACCTGATTTATAAGTGGATGAAAACCTTGCAGCACAAGACATTGCTTGAAGCAGCAACAGAAAATCCTGAGCTTGATATTCTTCCAGTTTCATCAGTGGGACGACTGAAGAGCAGCAAGCCTGTAATGATCTTTGGTGTAATTGTAAACCTTGGAATAATCTTCTATTTCAAGTATATGGATTTCTTCATCGAAAACGTAAATGCGATAGCGAAAACTGATTGGCCACTTATGCACATTATGCTTCCACTTGGAATCAGCTTTTTCACATTCCAGCAGATTTCATTTATCGTGGATACATATCGTGGCGAGGTGCCAGATTACGGCTTCCTTACATATGCATGCTACGTTACATTTTTCCCACAGCTGATCGCGGGTCCTATTGTTACACATGATGAGCTCATCCCTCAGCTTAGAGATTCAAACAAAAAGAAGATTAATTGGGACAACATGGCAAAGGGCTTTTACATGTTTGCCATGGGTCTTGGCAAAAAGGTGCTGTTAGCAGATGTGTTTGGTGTGGCAGTAAGCTGGGGCTTCGAGGATGTCCCATCACTTAAGGCTACCAACGCAATCCTGGTACTACTTGCATATTGCTTCCAGCTTTATTTTGATTTCAGCGGATATTGCGATATGGCCATCGGCCTTGGTCAGATGTTAAACATTGACTTGCCAGTGAATTTTGACAGCCCATACAAATCACTTACTATTACAGAATTCTGGAACAGATGGCACATGACTTTAAGCCGATTCTTCACCAGATACGTATACATTCCACTTGGAGGAAATCGCAAGGGTAATGTTCGCACTTACTTTAACTTATTTATTGTTTTCCTTCTCAGCGGATTTTGGCATGGAGCAGCATGGACCTTCGTTTTGTGGTCAGTGCTTAATGGCATTTTTGTTATCATCACGAGAATGTTTAGAAAGCAATTCGAAGGCATGCATCCTGCACTTGGCTGGATGATTACTCAGGGATTTTTCAATCTCACCTTGGTATTCTTCAGAGCCAACACCATCAGCGATGCAATAGAATTTATCAAGCAGATATTATACGTGGATTTCACCAACATCGACGTACATATCCTGTATGCATTCCAGACTCCTGCCCTTAAATATTTCTTGGATGGCACACCCGTTACACATTCTCTGCCATTCATTTATGTAGGCTTGTATTATTTCCTTGCACTGTTTATCGTCCTGGGCTCACGCAATTCCCATGAGCTTATGGCAGCATTCAAGCCAAACCTTAAAAACATGCTTTGGACAGCAGTACTTATTGTGGCAAGCGTAATGTCATTGTCAGGAATCAGTACATTTTTATATTTCAATTTTTAATCTAATAAACAACTATGAAATCAAACAAAAAGAATACAAAAAAATGGCTTGGAGGGATGCTGGGAATAACCCTGGCATTGCTTGTGGCACAAGGGGCTGTTATAGCAGCTGTGGATCCTTATTTTCACTATCACAAGCCTCTTAAAAATTTATACTATGAACTAAATAACGAGCGCAGCCAGAACGATGGAATCATTCGTCATTTTGATTACGATGCAATGATTATCGGAACATCTATGGCGGAGAATTTTAAGACCAGTGAGATGGACGAGCTCTTTGGCGTGAATTCTATCAAGGTCCCATTTGCAGGTGGAACCTACAAGGAGCAAAACGACAATATCGCAAAGGCGATAAAGTACAATCCTAATTTGAAGCTGGTGGTACGCCCGCTGGACTACGCATATCTTATGGATGACAAGGACAGAATCCGAAATGACCTTGGTACTTATCCTGATTATTTGTACGATAATAATCCATTTAATGATGTGAAATATGTCTTCAACAAGGATATTTTATTTGGAATTTGCTTCCCAATGATTAGGGATTCAGTTAAAGGCGTCCAGCCAGGCATTACATCCTTCGATGATTATGCCAACTGGATGAACGACCCAAAAACAGAATTTGGAGCAAAATCAGTGTTAGGGGACAGAACTGAATACAAGGAGCCAAAAGAGATTCAGCCATTTGTAGATGAAGTAAAGGAAATGGTAAAACAAAACATCACCCAAAATGTGGTAGAGGTTGCCAAAGCCAACCCAGATGTGGAATTCTACTATTATCTTACTCCATACTCCGTTGCATGGTGGGGCTCACAAAAGGAACTGGGCACTCTGGACCGATTCATATCAGCAGAAGAATATGCCATCTCCCGTATGCTAGAGTGCGACAACATTCACCTGTATTCATTTAACACTGAATTCGATATGACCTGTGACCTGGACAATTACAGCGACGAATGTCACCATGGAGACTGGATTAATTCCAAAATCCTTGCCTGTCTTTACGCAGGCACTGACGAATTAACCGTGGATAATTATAAGGAGTATATCAAGGTAGAGAGAGAATTCTATAGCTCTTATGATTACGAATCACTTCTGTCTGAGAAGAAATAGTTCGACACATAACCTAAGCATGCTTAAGTAGGAAACTAAGAGGGAGTCCGTAGTTATGATAGAAATCAAAAACATACACAAGCACTATGGCAAACACAAGGTCTTAAACGGCGTAGACTTTACCGTGGAGCCCGGAGAAATAGTAGGAATCCTTGGTGCAAACGGCAGTGGCAAAAGTACTTTGCTTACTATACTTGCCGGCTTACAAAATTGTGATGCAGGCTTTTTCAACATCGACGGCAAGGACCTGCTAAAGGATTCGAAATTGCGAAATCAGCTGGTGGCCTACGTGCCCCAGGAAATGCCACTTATCACAGAGCTTACGGCCTGGGATAATCTAAGAATGTGGTACAGCGCTGATAGCTTAAAGAAGGAACTGAATAGTGGGGTTTTAAAGCTGCTTGGCATCGACCAGTTTAGCAAGGTTCCAGTTAGCCAGATGTCCGGCGGAATGAAGAAGCGTTTATGCATTGGCTGCGCCATGAATTCAAATCCTAAGCTGATGCTTTTGGACGAACCAACAGCAGCCTTGGACTTGGTATGTAAAGAAAAAATCTACAGCTATTTTGAACAGTACAAATCAAAGGGCGGTTCCATGATAATAGCCACCCATGAGGTTCAGGAGATAGAGCTTTGCGACAGGTGCTACATCATCAAGGATGGGGTGCTTGGAAACTATAAATATGACGGGGATATTCCACATTTGATTGGAAGATTGTGATGTTATGATTGGGGTTAAGGATTATTTGCTAATTCAATATAAGAGGATTTTTAAATTGCTGCCAGGCATGATTTGCATGATTGCCCTGGTGGCTATTTTGCTATCTGCGGCATTGTTTGGAGTGCTTAATAGCGAAAAATACAAATCTGAGCAGATACGCTATAAGCTAGGCTTAGTAGGTGGAACTGAAAACGAGATGGTGGACCTGGGCGTGCACATGCTAGAGACGGAAGATGATATGCAGTATGTGCTGGATTTGGTTCAGTTTGAGGATGAGGACGAGGCACGGGCCGCCCTTCGCAATGCAGACATATCTGCCTATATCGTAATTACGAAGGAATTTACCGATGCGGTAGATTCCATGACAAATGACGCTAAGCTAAAATACTATGCCACCTCAGGCCAAAAGGGCATATCAAATGTGATGATGGATGAAATAGCTCTTGTTGCGACTAACATTATCGTCCCTTCAGAAAAAGGTATCTGCACCCTGAGGGATGTGATGGCAGAAGAAGGCTATAAGAAAACAGAAACCTACATGGCTGTCTATGAAATCTTTATGGCATACGTAAACACCATGCTGCTTCGCGGTGAAATCTCCACGGTGACAGAGCTTGGCATATCGGATGGCCTGAATACTATCGAGTATTATTTTATAAGTATGCTTCTATTTTTTGCATTGCTTCTTACAATGTGTTCAGTGTCCTTTTTCACAGGTAAGAACAACGGCCAGTATAAGTTTTTGGCCGCAAAGGGAATAATCCCAGTGCAGCAGGTGATGGGTGAATTCATTCCACTTTTGACGGTGAATTTGATTAGCATCGTCGTGGTACTAGTTATTGCAAATGCTGCAGTTAAGCTTGTTGCTATAGATATAGAAATATCAGCCATGCTTGTTGCTGGTATCATGCTATCAACAGTTATGTTTACGTCCATGGGCTATTTCCTGTATGAAACCTTGGTAGGCGTTATCAACAAAGTGCTGGTCACATTTCTTTTTTACATCGCAGGCGCCTATGCATCAGGCTACTTCTATCCAAAGAGCATTCTGCCAAACCTTTTGCAACGGGCAGGTGAGCTTATCCCTACAGGCGCTGCATTTTCATACGTAGGAGGTGTGGTGGCAGACAGGAATTTTGGCTGGCCCGTTATTGCTATGGCGGTTTACACCGTTGGGTTTATAGCAATCTCCGTACTTATTAGAAAAAGACGCATATCCTGGTGAGCCGCAAGGAGAATATGAATTCACGGGGCTTATTGTTAAGTTTATTCTGGCTTTTCCCATTTCCACTTAAAAAATGGAAATGGGGTTAAGTGTGAGAAAGAAAAAAATTTTTTCACTTAACTATACATAAATATTTTTAGGTAAAGTTAAGTTTATTAGAGAATTCCAATTTCACACTTAAAAACCTGTTAAGTGAGAAATAGATTTCAATTATCCACACTTAACTATTCCCAAATTAGGCTATAAAAAGCACTAAAAAGTTAAGTGAAAAATTTTTTCTGCTGAGAAAACTTAACAGGGTTTTGTGATTTTAAGTGAAAAAATAAAAATCTCATTTTCACTTAACTTTGAGCGAGTTTTTTGTTAAGTGAAAAATCCAATTCATAGCTGGTCACTTAAGTAGCCAGATATTGCATTAAAATGATGCTATTAGGAGAATAAAAAGATGATTCTTACAAGATATTTGCTACTACTAAAGCGATTATTTAAAAAGAAAAGCTATATAGTGATGCTTCTGATGGTGCCACTGATGGTGCTGGCGCTTAAAGGGGTGAGCAGTGGTGACGCTGGGCTTATGACAATCGGCGTGTATATCCCAGGGGAGGATTATGCCAGCAGTGCCCTGAAGGAGAACATAGAAACAGAGCCCGACAGCTTTAGATATATATTCTATGATGACAGTGAAAAGCTGATAGCAGATGTAAAATCACAAAAGCTTTCAGAAGGGTGGATATGCCCTGATAATCTGGATGAAGCCGTGGAAAAAATTGTGGCGTCAGGTCAAACAGATGAAAAAGTAGAAATCATAATAAGAGAGCAGGGGTTATCCCATTTGTTAGGCATGGAAGTGCTTAATAGCAGAGTGTATGAAAGCTTGGCTAGGCAGATGGCATCTACCTACATCGCAGACAAGCTGTACAAAGGTAACCCAACCGAAGAACAGCAGGAAAAGATCCTAAAGACCTTCGATGGCTATGAAATAAATGGCAACCTGTTTGAACTAGGTTACCTGGATGATTTCCAAAACCAAAACAGCGATGATACAAACTATATAATGATGCCTCTAAGAGGCATGCTGGCATTGTGGCTACTTATCTTATCCATTGCAGCATCCATGTATTACATTGAGGATCAGCAAAATGGCATATTTATCTGGTGGAAGTCACACCTTTCTATTGCCAGAGACTTTTTATACTATGGAGTGATAATGCTCATACCTACTATCATGGTTCTGGTGGGGCTAAAAATCGGCGGTGTTAGCACATCCTTATCCAGAGAAATTCTGGCAATTATTATCTATGATTTCACCCTGATTTGCCTGACAAACATCTTTAGGGAAATAATCGGTACCGTAAAAGGCCTAGGGCTTATTACACCGATACTGATTATAGCCTCAGCCTTGCTATCACCAGTTTTTATAGATATAAAGGCAGGCAGGACATTCCAAAAGTTATGCCCTACATTTCACTATTTATACAGCATTCACGATGATTATTATTTGAAAACTTTAATGCTGTTTGGAATGGTTTTGCTGATAATATGGAATCTGATTCACAAGATTAGAAGCTGAGGCGACTCTTCATTTAGCTGCGGTATTCCCTTGGGGTTTTACTATATTTCTTTTTGAACTGTCTGTTGAAATGAGACAGATTTTCAAAACCTACCTGTTGAGAGATATTAAGCACAGAATCCTCGGTAGATAGTAGTAGGCGGGCAGCCATGGAAAGCCTGTAGTCATTTAGATAGGTCACAAAGCTGACACCAAAGGCTTCCTTGAAAAATCGCATAAAATGAGATTCAGAAAATCCGGCAAGCTTTGCCATTTCCTCAACAGTGGTAGGCTCACCATAGTGTAGCTCCACGTGCTTGATGACTGGCTTTAGCTTGTCTATTTTTTTCTTGGTAGATGTGTCAATATGCTGCTCGTAAATGGTAACCAGATTGAAAAGCAGTAGATACATGTTTCCCTTAATAGCCAGCCCCCAGGCACCCTCGCGGTGGCTGGAAATATTGTCATTGCTGTCCAGATATCTTTTGATACTTTCGTACCCAGTCACTCCAGGCCTAAAGATAACAGGAATCTCTACAGCACTTTCAAAAAATGGTAATAGAAAACTATCATAAAAATCATCCAGAGTAGAAGAAAACATCTTCGAGTCAAAAATGATATTCTCGTACTCCATAGACTCATTCTCAAACTGATAAATCCCATGCACCGTACTAGGCAAAATAAACGCAATATCCCCAGCACTCGCCTGATGCTCCATACCATCAATTACAATGATTCCCGCACCCTTTTTAATATAAATAAACTCTGCATCCTCATGCCAATGCAATGGCACACTCTCAAAATCCAAAGGAATGGTGCAAGGGTATGTGTTGTATGGAATATTGTAGTCAAAGTGACTTTTGTTTTCGTGTATTGCTTGATATTCGTTAATGTTTATCATAATAAATATCTCCTGATAGCAGAATAGTATCACTTTTTGGCGGTATAAGGCAAGTAAAACGTGCGTCAGGAGCATTATAATGCAATTAAAGTTGATAAAGAATGAGCTGAGATTACACAGTGTTGGCAAGCGCGAGCAAGGAGGCGCCATGCCTGCCTATGGGTGGGTGCCCACGCCGGCGGGCTCCCATAGGTAGGTATGGAAGATGCCTTGCGGGAGCATGAAAGAGTAAATAATCTCAGCGTAGGTATTATAAGGAGGATAACATGACAGCAAACGAATACATCAAGGTGCGCTTCGGCCGCCACATGGATCAGTGCACAAACGAGGAAATCTACATTGGTCTTCTAGAGTACGTAAAGGATCAGGCAAAGAACAAGGAAATCGCAGGAGGCAAAAAGAAGCTCTATTACATCAGTGCAGAGTTCCTTATTGGAAAGCTTCTTTCAAATAACCTTATTAACTTGGGACTTTATGACGAGGTAAAGGCAGAGCTTGAGGCTTGCGGAAAATCTCTTGCAGAAATTGAGGAAATCGAGGTTGAGCCTTCACTTGGAAATGGTGGCTTAGGACGTCTTGCAGCATGCTTCCTCGACTCAATTGCAACACTTGGTCTTAACGGCGATGGCGTAGGACTTGCATATCACATGGGTCTTTTCAAGCAGGTGTTCAAGGATAATCTTCAGACAGAAGAGCCAAACCCATGGATGAACGACCATAGCTGGATGACAAAGACAGAGCGCACATATCGCGTAGATTTCGGTGGCTTTAATGTAACCAGCCACATGTACGATATCGATGTAACAGGCTATGATTCAGTTACTACAAAGCTTCATCTTTTCGATGTTGATACAGTAGATGAGAGCATCATCACAGAGGGAATCAACTTTGATAAGAGCGAGTTTGCAAAGAATCTTACACTTTTCCTTTATCCAGATGATTCAGATGATAACGGAAGATTACTTAGAGTATATCAGCAGTACTTCATGGTAAGTAACGCTGCACAGCTTATTTTGGACGAGGCTGTTGAAAAGGGTTCAAACCTTCACGACCTTGCAGATTACGCTGTAATTCAGATTAACGATACACACCCATCTATGGTAATCCCTGAGCTTATCAGATTGCTTCAGATTAGAGGACTTACAATGGATGAGGCTATTGACGTAGTTTCAAAGTGCTGCGCATACACAAATCATACAATCCTTGCAGAGGCTCTTGAGAAGTGGCCAATCCACTTTATGATGAAGGCTGTTCCACAGCTTATGCCTATCATCCGTGAGCTTCACAACAGAATCCATATCAAGTACAACAATCCAGAAGTAGATATCATCAAGGATGGTCTTGTACACATGGCACACATGGATATCCACTACGGTATCTCTATCAATGGTGTTGCTGCCCTTCATACAGAGATTCTTAAGGATACAGAGCTTAACGCATTCTACAAGCTCTACCCAGAGAAGTTCAACAACAAGACAAACGGTATCACATTCCGTAGATGGTTACTTTACAGCAATCCTGAGCTTTCAAAGCTTATCGAAGAGTTGATTGGACCTGGATTCAAGAAGGATGCTACAGAGCTTAAGAAGTTAGAGCAGTACATGAACGATGATGCTGTTGTTCAGAGATTTTTAGACGTTAAGAAGACAAGAAAGACAGTTCTCAAGAACTACCTTGCAAAGACACAGGGAATCAACATCGACGACAACAGTGTTTACGATATTCAGATTAAGAGATTACACGAGTACAAGCGTCAGCAGATGAACGCCCTCTACGTAATCAATAAGTACTTCGAGATTAAGGAAGGCAAGAAGCCATCACGTCCAATCACAGTTATCTTTGGTGCAAAGGCAGCTCCTGCTTACGTAATCGCAAAGGATATCATTCACCTTATCCTCTGCCTGTCAGAGATTATCGACAATGATCCAGAGGTAAGCCCTTATCTCAAGGTTGTTATGGTAGAAAACTACAACGTAACACTTGCTGAAAAGCTTATCCCAGCATGCGATATCCACGAGCAGATTTCACTTGCATCTAAGGAAGCATCTGGTACTTCAAACATGAAGTTCATGCTTAACGGTGCTGTTGCAATCGGTACAATGGATGGTGCTAACGTTGAGATGCACGAATTCGTAGGTGACGACAACATCTTCATCTTTGGTGAGGATTCAGATACAGTTATCAAGCGCTATGCTGATGCTAGCTATTGCTCACGCGACTACTACGAGAAGGATGCAAACCTCAAGAAGTGTGTAGATTTCATCGTATCAGACAAGCTTATGGAAGTGGGCAAGAAGGAGAACCTCGAGAGACTTTACAACGAGCTTCTTAATAAGGATTGGTTCATGACATTCCCTGACTTCAAGGATTACTGCGAGACTAAAGAGAAAGCTTACGCTGCATTTGAAAACCGCACCGAGTGGGGCCGCAAGATGATTAAGAACATTGCAAACGCAGGCTTCTTCTCATCAGACAGAACAATCGAGCAGTACAACCAGGACATCTGGCACTTATAAAAGGAATCCGTTGATTTATTGCCTATTCCATGGTAAAATATCACCTAGTTGTGGCTCCAGGGGAGCAATAGATATGGAGGATATTTTATGAGTACAGTCGGAATCGTACTACTAGTAATTGCACTTGTTCTTGTAGTTGCTATGGTAGTTTTATATTTCCTTGGAAAGCGTATGCAGACACGCCAGGATGAACAGAAGGCACAGATGGATGCTGTTGCACAGCAGGTTTCAATGCTTATCATTGATAAGAAGCGTATGAAGCTTAAGAATGCAGGTCTTCCTGAGGCAGTTGTGGCTAACACACCTTGGTATGCTAGAGGTTCTAAAATCCCAGTTGTTAAGGCTAAGGTTGGTCCACAGGTTATGACACTTATCTGCGATGCTCAGATTTTTGACGACATCCCTGTTAAAAAGGAAGTTAAGGCTACAGTATCAGGTCTTTACATCACAAAGGTTAAGGGCTTACACGGTAAGACAGAGCAGAAAGATACTAAGAAGAAAAAGGGCGGCTTAAGAGCTTGGGCACTTAAGAAGCAGGCTGAACTTAACGAGCAGTCAAAAAATAAATAATTGATTTTAGATGCGCCAGCGATAGAAATATCGTTGGCGTATTTTTTACACACAAAACTCAAAATCGTCACACAATTCTGAATAACAAGTGTTAAAATGAAAAATATCATAAGACACATAGGAGGGATTATGGGTAGGAAAAAGAGTTTTCGTAAATTGTTTTTTTCAATTATAGTATTTGTTCTTGCTTTCGTATTTGTGCCTGAATTAGACGCTGAGGCTGCTACAAATGAAGAGCTTCAGCTTGTTTCAAAGATATTTGATGTGAATTATTATGCCATGATGTATCCAGATGTTGCAGATAGAGCAAATGGAAATCCGGTATATCTTTTAAACCATTATGTGGTTTGCGGAGTTTATGAGGGTAGAAACCCATGCGCAAATTTCAATGCCACAGATTACAAAACCAAAAATCCTGATTTAGCAGCGGTCTACGGTGACGATATGTTGGCATATGTCTGCCACTACGTTCGTGCTGGTGCAGCAGAAGGACGTGATGGTACACCAGTTGCTGGCGTTGTAGAAGTTGTTCCTCCTACAAATCTTACATTGCTTGGCGTGTATGTTACAGATTACGATGCTAAAGCTGCAAGAGGTAGCAACATTGCAAACGCATCCAAGAAGATTGGATGTAGAGTATTAGAACCAGGTCAGACATTTTCTGCATCTAACAGCATTGGCCCTCGTACAACAGCAAATGGATTTGTTACAGCACCAGTATTCATAGCAAAGCAGCACGCAATGGGATTAGGCGGTGGTGTTTGCCAGGTTTCTTCAACCATATATGCAGCAACAAAAATGGCAGGATTAAAAGTGTCTGAAAGACATCCACATTCACTTCCAGTTTATTATTTGCCAGAGGGTTGGGACGCTACTATTTCATGGGGCGCATTAGATTTAAAATTCTCCAATCCATATGATACTAAGATGCTAGTATGCATCCTTGCGGATAATGGAAAACTGACAGCAGCGTTATATAAGGAAAATTAATTAAAAATTTATCTAGTAATATAACGGCGGTCATGGTATAATGTGGCCGCGGTCCATAAGGAGCGCAAGGTCTTTAGCAATTAGGAAGAGGATATTAGTGGAAGAATTGCGCAATAAACAGTCTCCAGAAGTTGTGGAGCTGATATCTGAAATTAATCGAGTAAGAGACATAGACTGTGAAAAACACCTAGACTTAGCATGCGACTTGTTTGACTTAGCTCATGAATGCGGAAATGAGGATCTAAAGAATTATTCAAGCTGCATACTAGGCGATGCATGTTGCAAAAATGGTGATTTTTCACAGGCTTTGTTTTATTTATCAGCAGGTGTAAAAGGCTTGTCCAAAACAGACGAGTATTTACTTACCTGCCGTTGTTATAATGAGCTTGGAATCATATTCGGAAGCGAAAGTCATTATATAACCAGCGAGGAATATTTTATTAATTCTATCGAGCTTGCAAGAGCTAACAGGTTTTATTTAGAGGAAGTAGCGGCGTGTTCTAACTTTGCGGCTTTATGTTATGGAATGAATGCATACAAGCAGGCATTGGAATATAGCTTTATAGCATTAGAATGCTGCGATTACGTAGAAGACGGGGAAATGAAAAATATATTCCTCGCAACCAATTATGCTTTTATTGTTCGCTTATATCTTAAGTTAGATCAGTTAAAAGAGGCATACGATAACTATGTATTGATGGAAAAAATCGTGGAGCAGTATACTGATTTATGCTCATGCTTCAGCATAGTTTTAGCTCGATATTTTTATTTTGAATATAGAAAAGATGAATTAAACGCTCAGATTATGAAGCAAAAGTGCCTTGAGGCTTTTTATTCATGCGATGAGTGTATGGTATATTTCGATGAGACAAAAGATTTCATTAATTATTTGATGAAAAAAAGCGAATATGCCGAGATTGAGAATATGTTCAATCATCTTGAGAAGATAACACCTGAGGATGATTATGTTGATTTGCATATATTTATTGAAAATCTTAGAGTACAAATCTATACAACAGTTGGTGATGATAAAAAGCTAATGCAGAGCTTGAAGAATTATCACGCATTTACTGAGCGTAAAAACGAAGGAAATAAGCGTTCATTCTTAGCAACCCTAAAGCTTAGAACTGAGCTTGCTCAGGAGAAGACTCAGAATCTGTTTTTACTTGCAGCGGCTGAGACAGATTCATTAACAGGAATAGCAAACAGATTAAAGATGAATGCTGTTGCAGATGAATTGTTTGAACTTGCCAACAAGGAACAGAAGAACTTTGCTGTTGAAATGATGGACGTGGATATGTTCAAGGAGGTAAATGATACTCATGGACATTCTAAGGGCGATGACCTATTAGTAGAAATCGCCGGAGTTTTAAAAAGTATTTCTGCTAAGAACATATTTGTTGCTCGTTATGGTGGCGATGAATTTATCGTATTCTATTACAACATGTCAGATCAGGATATTATAAATAAAGCAGAAGAGATTAAACAAAGAGTAAAAGAAATAGGAGACGAGCTTGGCTTACCTAACCTTTCTGTATCACAGGGTATAGTAAATCATGTGCCTAGACCGCTTAATCGTGCATGGGATTATCTTAATGCAGCCGATTTAACATTGTACTTTGTAAAGAACCATGGAAAGGACAATTATAGGCTGGTACATAGAGCAACAGAATTGGAAACTATTGATTGGAACTAAAGTTTTGACTTTTACTAGTATTAACATTAAAATATGTATTAATTAGACAGAAGGCGTTTTTTAGTCTTCTGTCAATTTATGTAAAAGGGGAATATGCTATGGCAAAGTTATACTATTACTATGGTGCTATGGGGTCGTCAAAGACGGCAAATGCGTTGATGACACATTTTAATTATGAGGAGGTAGGACAAAGCGCTCTTTTGGTTAAGCCAAAGCTTGATACAAGAGATGGTGAGCGTATTGTTCGTTCCAGAATAGGTCTTCAGAACGAGTGTGTTTTTCTAGAAGATTTAATAGAAATGTCAGAAGAAGAAATCAAAAAGTTTGATTGCATTATTGTAGACGAAGTACAATTTGCAACAAAAGAGCAGATAGATTATTTGTCTGATATCGTTGATTTTATGGACGTTCCAGTGGTTGCTTATGGACTTAGAGCTGATTTTAGAAACAAGCTCTTTCCAGGATCAGAACGCCTGATTGCTATAGCAGATGTTATACACGAAGTAAAGACAGTGTGCTGGTGTGGGCATAAGGCTACATGTAATTGTAGGTACAACGAAAAGGGCGTTGTACGTTCTGGACCTCAGGTAATGCTTGGCGCAAACGATTCCTATGTTGCTCTTTGTCGTAAGCATTTCAAATTAGGTCAGCTGGCTCCAGTAGAGGAAGAGGAGAGTTAATGACTTTTAGTTTATCAATCACATTGATATTTGTGGCTTATGCATTAATATGGATTCAGATTCCAGGAATGCTATTCGAGGAAATGCTATTGCCTAGAAGACTTAGGATATCAACCAGATTACTGGCAGCATTTTTTATCGGCTTTATTTATATGGCTACTCTTTATTTTATCGAATCGTTGTTGAAGATAAATGGAATTATAATGGTAGCCGGACCAATTACATCTATATTAGCTGTGTTTGTTTACATTAAGAAAGGACGACCATCCTTATTTAATGCAGGCGAACATTTTAGATGGACTGGAATAATTATATTTGGATTTATTTATTTAGCATCAGTCTTAAACTTTCAAATCAAATATATCGGTGCTCTAGACGGACAAACAATTCAGGTTTACCACGATTGTCTGTTCCATACTGGAAATATTGTTTCTTTAAGCAGATCATTTCCAAATACTGATATACGTGTTGAAGGACTAACATTTTATTATCACTACTACTACGAATTAATCTTTGCTATGTGCAAGCATATCTTTGGTATGGATGCATTCAGATTGTATATGAATGGTAATGCACTTATGTGTGCCTTCCCTACCACATTGGCATTGCTTACAACAGGCGAAAGAATTCGTTATGGCAAAATTACATACAGATTTAATTATTTTGTATATTGTGCAGGAACATTAATATCCTGTGTATGCTTAATGCCATTGAATATTGCCGGAATGAGATTTCCTTTTTCTTGGCTGAATAATCATTTATATAGCAATATCAATTCACTTGGCATGGCTATGTCACTTTCCATTGTTGTTATAGATATCCTAGTAGAGATATGGTATGACAAATACAGCGTTAAGAATATAATTGCGCTATATCTATTGTCAGCGGCAGCAACAGGATTTAAAGGCACAACGGGAATCATGCTTGTAGCTATTACCTGGGCAGTATTTATTGTCGAGGCGATAATACTTAAGAAGTTCCACATGCCTAGATTTATGTATGCAGTGATTGTTACTTTAGGATTTGTATTTACATACCTAACAGTTACAGTTGGAATCAACTCATCAGGCTCTAATAACAGAGCAATGCACATCACTCCAGAGGGAACTCTTGATGCATCAAGAGTAGGCCAGCTTATCAATAAGTTCGGCATGGATTACATGGCATTTCCATGGGTTATTGTTGGAGTAATAGGCTGTATGATTTGTATCATTGGTCCACTTATTATTCCATTTACAGCATTTACTTGCGAAAAATTCTCTGCCCTCATTAAAGAAGGCGTAATCGGAGATATTTTTGATTGGTTCGTAATAGGCTCAGTAATGATGGGCGTTATAGGATTTTGCTTCATCAGCGTCCCAGGCCTTTCACAGGGATATTTTATTATTACAAATGCGGCATTTATTTATTATGGTGCCATCAGATATCTTGTGGAACATAGAAGAACATTTATCTTCTACTTTACAACAACGTTTCTTGTTATCGGAACATTATTCTTAGCAGGCGATATTGTATATTTCTGCTACGACGATGTTAAGCAAAATGCAATTTATGAAGCTAAGGCAGGTGATGACCCAAGCCTTGTATCAGCAGACACCTTAGATGCTTACTTATGGCTAAGGGATAATACAGCTACAGATTCACTTGTAGCAGTAGATAGATTCTCAGAGAAAACTGATTACAGAAGCATTTATTTCTATTGTGGTGCATTTTCTGAAAGACAGTGTTACCTAGAAGGATACGATTACTCTGATGTAACTGAAAAACAGATAGATGCCATGAAATCTATCAATAATAAATTTTTCAGCGAAAATGCTAATGAGGCTGAAACAGCAATGGATATGAGTGGTGTTGATTATCTTGTTGTTACAAAGATGGTACATCCTAACTATAAGGTTAACAGCTTGAAGTTAGAACTTGTTTTCTCAAATGATGAGGTTAGCATTTATAAATTCAATTCAGATGGCGGGCTTTCAGCCATCAACTAAAGGTTTGGTAGGATAGTATGATAAAAGACTTAATTGCAAACAAAAAACTTATAACAAAGCTTGCAAAAAACGATTTTAAGCAGAAGTTTGCCGGCTCCACTCTCGGAGTTATTTGGGCTTTCGTACAGCCAGTTATCACAGTGCTTGTATATTGGATCGTTTTTGACAAAGCTTTAAATCAGGGAACACAGGGAACAAAGGCAGGAATAGATGCACCATTTGTTTTCTGGCTTTCAGCAGGTATTGTTCCATGGTTCTACTTTAGTGAGGTATTATCAGCTGGTACGGTAGTTCTTCACGAATACAACTACCTTGTTAAAAAGGTTGTATTCCCAATTAATGTATTACCTTTTGTTAAGGCTGTCTCATCCATCTTTGTACACGGCTTTTTCACCTTGTTTACATTGATTGTAGGATTGCTTTACGGCTTTGGAATTACTCCATACTTCCTTCAGCTTGTATATTATTTTATTGCCATGATGGCACTCACTATTGGATTGATATACTTAAGCAGCGCTCTTTGCGTATTCTTCAAGGATATGGCGCAGCTCATTAATATTTTGTTACAGGTAGGAATCTGGGCAACACCAATTATGTGGAACTTTGATACAATGCTTGATAAGATTCCAAACTGGCTTGTTATTTTGCTCCAGCTTAATCCTATGTATTACATTACAAGCGGTTATCGTGACAGCTTTATTTCGCAGACAGGTTTCTGGACAAAGCCTTGGTTAACACTGTATTTCTGGTGCTTTACAATCCTTGTATTTGCCCTTGGAACACATGTGTTCAAGAAGCTTCAGCCACAGTTTGCGGATGCGTTATAATTACTAGATTGAATATTTAAATGAATTCAATGGATAATATTTAATAAAAATTGCCCGAGGATTTCGGGCAATTTTTTTGTTTGGGCTTTATGTCAGAAAATTCAAATCATGGTAAAATATAAGTAGCTAGAGAGAGGGGGCTTGCGTATGGGGAATAAACACTTTTTCAAAGTAGGGAGATCCATCACAGTAAGTGTGGTTGCCTTACTTTGTTCTTTTATGGTCGCAAGTGAATTATTCTACCTTCCAGCCGATGCAGATGAGGATATAGTGGTTCAGATAGTTGCCCACAGAGGATATTCTGGAGCGTACCCTGAAAACACACTTAGCGCATTTGCAGGGGCTTATGCCTGCGGGGCCAAAACGGTAGAATTCGATGTTAGAAAAACCAAGGATGGGGAACTTGTGATTTATCATGATGATACCTTGGAAAAACTAACAGGCGACCGAACCACAATCGCAGATCACACCTATGAAGAGCTTTTGCAATTAGATGCGGGGGACTGGTTCGATAAGGAATATAAATGCGAGCGCATACCTACATTAGACCAGACATTAAATTTGCTCAGCTCTACAAATATGCGTGTATTCTGCGAGCTCAAGGATATCGGTGAGGACCCGGCGTTTGCAAAGCAGGTTTACGAAAAATGTGCACAGTACAACATGCTTAACCGAATCATCTTCCTGTCATTTAACTACGATTATTTGACAGCAATCAAGGATATTAATCCTTACCAGCCAATAATGGTACTTGCATCCTTCGGAAAATCTACATTGCCAACCAAATACCCAGCTGAATACTATGGTGTCAACATGAAAACTCTTACGCCAAAAACTATAAAAGCCATCCATGACAATGGTGGCAAAGTATATTCATACGCACCACAGAGTAAAGGGCAAATGTTATCCCTTCAGCGATTAGGTGTAGACGGTGTCATCACAGACTTCGCCGATATGAGCGCACTCTAAAAACTTAATACCCAAAAAAGGCATCGGATTCCTCCGGTGCCTTTTTCTATTCACATAATTTTTGTTTGTTGGTTGCCCCTCCCCCTGCCGGGCCCAGCGCCTCTGGTGTGGATATCATTTGAGCAGATTCGTGATTATCTTAATGTGTGTTATCTTGCTTATGTAGGTGTACTTACATGGCTTTTACAATTCGAAGGTAAGGTGTGTAGGGAGCGGACATAATTGTAGGTTGAGAGGCATGAGGATGAAGGGGGTAGGCCCTCCCCTATTTGCCACTCCACTCGCTAAGTAAAATTAAAAAAGTGAGTTTCTCATATATAGGCACCGTGCTCTATGCAACATCGTGTTGCTTTCGCACTTGAACCGCCATCCTAGCGGTTCATGCCAATATATGTGAAACTCACTTTTTATTTTACTAAGCTCGTTCCAAGGCAACTGGGGAAGGGCCTACACCCTGAATCCACATGCCAATACACTTTTGTATTATGTCCGTCCTCTACACACCTTACCGACAGAATATCACTGGAGGTTCTTTGCACTTTGCGATATGTGTAAAATGTGTTAAAATTTACTAGATATTATACTTAGGAGATACTATGAGCGAATATGTTATAAATGTAGAGCATGTAGACAAGGTTTATAAGCTCTACGCTAGTAATAAAGCCAGAGTGGCAGATACTTTAGGACTTAGTAGGAAGAAGAATTATAAGGAACATTATGCCCTGAAGGATATGTCGTTTTCTGTTAAGAAGGGTGAATGTGTAGGACTTATTGGTACTAACGGTTCCGGTAAATCTACAATTCTGAAGATTATTACAGGTGTGTTGTCGCCTACGGCAGGTGAGGTGACTGTTAACGGCCGTATTTCGGCTCTATTGGAGCTTGGAGCGGGCTTTAACATGGAATACACAGGTATGGAAAATATCTACCTTAACGGAACCATGCTTGGCTATTCTAAGGAAGAAATAGATGAAAAGCTTGATGATATTCTTAGCTTTGCAGATATAGGCGATTTCGTTTTCCAGCCAGTAAAGACATACTCTAGCGGTATGTTTGTACGTCTTGCCTTTGCGGTAGCTATCAACATTGACCCTGAGATTCTTATTGTAGATGAGGCTCTTTCAGTTGGCGATGTGTTCTTCCAGGCAAAGTGCTATAAGAAGTTCGAGGAATTTAAAGAGGCAGGAAAGACTATTCTTTTCGTTTCCCACGATTTGGGCGCAATCAGCAAATATTGTGATAAGGCAGTGCTTATCAATAAGGGTGATAAGGTTGCTGAGGGCACACCAAAGGAAATGATAGATATATATAAAAAGATTTTGGTTGGTCAGGAGCCAGTGCTTAACAGCAAGGTCGATATCGCAGATAGCTTTGCAGCTATTGATGGTCAGGCTTTAGCTCAGGTAGATAATGGCAAGACCTGGAAGTCAAATTATCAGCTTAACCCTAACGTTAATGAATACGGTGATGGCAGAGCTTCTATCGTGGACTTCGCTATAATCGATGACAACGGTAATTACACCAATGCAATTATGAAGGGCAGCACCTTCACAGTTAAGTCAAAGGTGCATTTCAATACAGATATAGAAAACCCAATATTCACACTTACCTTTAAGACTCTTAAGGGAATAGATGTTACAGGTACCAACACTATGTACGAAAAGTGCGATGTTGGTCTTTGTAAGGAAGGTAGCGAATACGTTGCGACCTTCACACAGAGAATGGATATGCAAGGCGGCGAATATCTTATGTCTATCAGCTGTACAGGCTTTGATGGTGTAGATTTTGTTGCATATCACAGATTATACGATGTTATGAATCTTACAGTTGTAAGCACCAAGAATACTGTTGGATTTTATGATATGAATTCTAACGTAACGGTAGAACAGGTGAAATAAAAGGGAGTGCCTATGATTCAGGAAAAGTATAACAGGCGAATTTTTGATGAGGGAACTATCGAGGCCATTGAAAATCTGTCACACCTTAGAAGCAATGTGCTGTCGCCAGTAGGAATTGGCAAGGGCGATAAGGTTCTGATTATTGATCCAGACAGCGATGCTTTGGTGGAATGGCTTAAAGAGGTTGCTACAGATGTTACTGTAGCAACTGAGGATGCAGTGAGAGATATTAAAGGTACATTTAATATCATCATTAATCTCGGACATTTAACAGAAACCCCATCAGTTCTTAAGCAGATGCTTTCAGCTGAAGGAAAGCTGGTATATGCTTTGCCAGAAAAGCTTAGAATGGCAGATTTTACCAAAAGGCTTTTAAAGGAAGCAGGCTTCAAGGACATTACGACCTACAGGGTCAGCCCTGATTACATGTTTACTACAGAAATATACTCAGAGGATTATATAGGGGGTGGAGCAGGCGACTATCTGCTCATTGCTAAATAATGGAGAGATTACTTTACGAAAAGCTTTCTAACGAGCGTAATCCAAAATATAACATCATCACTGATATAGTTGAAAGAGACGGCAAAAGGGTTGTTATTAAACGCCCATACGATGATGAGGCCAAGGGCCATATACATAGAGTTTTTGATAGCTACAGAGGCTTGCAGCAGATATTGCAAGGCTCTGATTTTTGCGTAAATGAAAGTAATTTGGTGGGAGATGCCATCGAAAGCGAATTCTTAGAAGGACAGCATATTACAGAGGCTGATGCAGCTACATTCATCGAAGCAGTTAAAAAGGCTTACATGAAAAACGCCAAGGAATTCGAAATAAGCCCAGAGTTTGAAGAGGTATTCGGACAGGTCAGCATGCCAAGAGGAGTGCTGGCAAGTGAATACTTAGATGTAGATTTAATTTTTGACAACGTCATCAAAACAGACAAGGGTTGGCAGATAATTGATTACGAGTGGACATTTGATTTCCTTGTTCCTATCAATTACGTATTCTACCGCGCTAGCAAGTTCAGTGACCTTCCAGAACATCTAGTATCAATATCAGATGAGGAAAGAGCTGTATATCAGCAGATGGAGGACCACTTCCAGTCAAAATACATCTTCAAGGATGTTAAGAATCTTCACGAATTAAGAGAGCATGCAAAGGGACGCAGCAAGACAAGTGCTGATTTTGCAATTGCCAGCCGCGACTATCAGATAAAGCAGCTGCAGGATTTGATTGCAGCTAAGGATGTTCACATCCGCAACATCGAGGCTAACCTCAGTCAGATTCAGACCATATACGATAACACAGTTAACACCAGAGGTTATCAGACACTTGAAAGCATCAGAGCTTTCAAATCCTTCCTTACAGGCAAGGATACTCCAGCACGCCAGGCAAAGCGTGCTGCCAAGGAGGAAGCAAAACGAGCAAAGCTTGCAGCAAAGGAAGCCAAGAAAAAGGCAGCTATGGGTGAGGCAGAGCCAAGCATCGCCATCCACCTGCATCTTTTCTACGTGGATTTGCTACCAGAATTTGTTAGCTATTTTGCAAACATGCCATACAGATTTGACCTTTACATATCTTGCCAGGAGGATGCTGATGTTGCAGCTATAAGAGCTGGTCTTAAGGAGCTTAAGCTTGCTAAGAGCATCGACATCAGACCTCTTCCAAACAGAGGTAGGGATTTAGCACCTTTGTATGTAAAGTTTGCGAATGAAATATTAAATCACGATTATTTTTTACATATTCATAGTAAAAAGTCTTTGTACTCAGGACAGGAGAAGGGTGGCTGGAGACAGTTCTCATTAGAGCTACTTCTTGGTTCAGAGGACAAGATAAAGGATATATTTGATCTATTCAAAAACAAAAACGCCGGTCTCATTTATCCTGATATCCATGAAGAAGTACCTACAATCGCTTATTCATGGTTGGCAAATGAGGGATTGGGCAGACAGCTTTTTGCAGAATACGATTTAGGCGATATGCCTTCAGTATTCAATTATCCAGCAGGCTCATTCTTCTGGGCTAGGACAGATGCACTCAAACCATTGTTTGAACGTGGATACACCTACGAGGATTTCCCTCGTGAGCAGGGCCAGACAGATGGCACACTTGCTCATGCATTAGAGCGCATCCTTCCATTCATTTCCAGAAAACAGGGCTATGATGATTACATCATGTATTTAGATAAGGCTGATACAGTCAGAAATAAGAGCCTTCGCCCATTTTACAATACCTTCAAAATGGACAAGGAGCTTCTCACAATGAAGCTTGGGGCTTATGATGTGGTATCCTTTGATATTTTCGATACTTTGGTTACCAGAACAATCTTCGAGCCAGATGATGTTTTCCATCTTATGGAGAATATTATCGCTAATAAATACGGCAAGCACGTGCCTTTCCTTAAGATTAGAAAGGCCGCAGAGGCCGAGGCAGTTAAAAAGTACGGCGCCATGACCACTCTAGATAAGATTTACGTGGAAGTGGCTAACGACAAGACCATTGGCAACATCGCCCAGGACATCAAAAAGCTGGAGGTAGACCTTGAAACAAGGCTTTGCATTCCAAGAAAAGATATGGTTGATGTGTTCAACACATTAAAGGCCATGGGCAGACACGTAATCTTAGTCAGCGACATGTATCTTAACCGTGCACAGATGGTTGGAATCCTTCACAAATGCGGCATCGGTGGATATGATGAACTGATTATTTCCTGCGAAGTAGGAGCTAGAAAAGATGATGGAAGCATGTGGGATATGTTACTTTCTGGTATCAATCCAAACAGCTTTATCCACGTGGGTGATAACTTCCGTTCTGACTCGCAGTTTCTTATGGACAGAGGCGTTGCCAGCCATGTAGTGCTTAGCCCTAAGGCTATGCTGGAGCTTTCAGATTTCGATTATCTAAAAGCATTTGCAAAGGACAACATTCCTAATTCGCTTATGCTAGGACAGGCCTTAAATGGTGGGCTTTTCAATTCTCCATTTGCTTATGGTGAAGGTGGAACACTTAAGTTTAAGGATAATTACGATTTCGGCTACACCACAATGGGACCTTTGATGGCCCGATTCATTCAATGGGTAGTTGAAAACAATGCTAATACAAAGGAATCCTTGTTGCTATTAGCTCGCGAAGGATATCTTCTAGAGCAGATGTTCAAGGATTACTGCAAAAACCGTGGTAAGGAAATGCCAGTAGCTAATTATTTTCTTACATCACGTCGTGCGGTGGCAGTGCCAGCACTTGAAACTGAGGAGGATATCAGAGAGCTTCTCCTTCAAAAATATATGGGAAGCTTTAGCAATCTTTTAGAGGAGCGCTTTGGAATAAGCCTTCATGAGGATGATCAGGATGTCCAAATCGACTACGCTACAAGCCAGGATGAAATGATGAGAATAATCAGTCCATACAAGGATGAGATTCTTGCCAAGGCAAAGGTTGAAAAGAATTCTTATATGAACTACGCAAATAAGATATTCAGCTCAGCTACAGACCTTGCAGTAATAGATGTAGGATTTTCTGGAACAATCCAGTATTTCCTAATGAAGCTTACAGGCAGGGATATCGCCGGACATTACCTGGCCCTTCATTCTAACAAGCCAGAGCGTATCGGCGGCAGAGCAGATGCCATCTACGAAATAAAGGATGCCAGCAAAATCGGCGAAAGCAAGCTTCTTAGATATCAGCTGTTTTTGGAGAGTGCCCTTAAGGCTCCAACAGGTCAGCTCATCAACTTCACTATGGAGAATGGCCAGCCACAGCCTCATTACAAGGATGACGATTACGTCAGCGATGATGTAAGAAGGCTTCAGCAGGGTATCAAGGATTTTGTTAAGCAGTTTGCAGAATCCACAAAGGATACGAAAGATGGGCTTTTCGCTGATACAAAGCTTGTAGAAGATTTATTCTATGATATAATTGCAAACGGTACATTAACTGAGGAAATTGCAGACAGTCTTACAGTTGAGGATGGCTACAGCCGCGGTGGTGTACAAAAGTTTGATATTAAGACAGGTACATGGAAGGTAGATTAGTTTGAGAGATACTTTTAATGTGGTATTTATCAGATATCACTTAACCAAGAAAAATACATTATTGTTCCAGGGATTTTATCCATTCGATAATCCTAAAGGCTACGAGCTTGTAGCAGAAATGAACGGACAGCCATACAAGATGGACATCACTATCAACGAAGGCAACGAGGTTCGTCGTCGCTACATTGCAGCTCACAAAAGCGTTTCCAAGGAATACGTTGGCGAGATAGAGCTTCCAGCAAACCTTAAGGAGGTTAAATCCCTTAAGCTTGTTTGCGTGCTAGGCGACACAAAGAGCGTTGTCTACAAGGCTACAGGCCGAGACCTTGAAAAGCTTAAAAAAGAATATGAATACAATTTGGAGCGTTCTGCGGTTACAGACGACAAGATTCAAATCTTGGGCTGGGCCATCGGCAACGTGCCAGAGGAATTCCATTTATATGATGGCAACACAGAAATTCCAATTTCTGTTAAGCGTATGTTCAGAAAGGACGTTTACGGCGTTTATCCTGAGCTTACAGAAAAGTGCGATTCTGGTCTTGAGATTGTTTTTGACAAGGGCAACTACAAAAAGCTTCGCCTTACAATCACTGCAAATGGTCAGGTTTACGATTGCAAGGTTGATACGGAGCACGTCCTTACTGGCGGCAATCTTCTTCCAAAGAAGAGCCTCTGGGAGCGCATCGAGCTTTACCGTCAGGACAACGGAATCGGCGCTACTATCAAGCATGCCATCGACAAGTTCAAGGATGCTGATGCACCAAAGTACACATACATGGATTTCCTTACAAGCTTTGGTCCTACAGATGTAGAGCTTCAGCGCCAGAGAGATGAAAAGTTCGAATACAATCCAGTGATGAGTATTGTAATTCCACTTTATAAGACACCAGAAAAATATCTGGTAGAGCTTATCGATTCAATCATCGCCCAGACATATCCTAATTGGGAGCTTTGCCTTGCAGATGGCAGCGGTGATGATTCAATTGGCAAGTTTATTGAGAAGAAATACCCTAAGGAAAGCAGAATCAAATACACATTGCTTTCAGATAACTTAGGTATTTCCGAAAACACTAATGCAGCCATTGCACTTGCAACTGGTGATTACATCGTGCTTTCCGACCATGACGATACATTGGCTCCAAACGCTATGTACGAATGCGTTGCAGCTATCAATAAGGACCGCGAAATCGATGTGCTTTACACAGACGAGGATAAGATTTCCATGGATTCCAAGGAATACTTTGAGCCAGTGTTCAAGCCAGATTTCAACTTGGATTTACTTTGTTCGGTTAATTACATCTGCCACTTATTTATTTTCAAGAAGGAATTATTTGAAAAGGTTGGCGGATTCAATAAGGAATATGATGGAGCACAGGATCACGATTTAATTCTTCGTTACTGTGAGGCAGCTAAGAAGGTTCATCACGTTCCAAAGGCGCTCTATCACTGGCGTAGCCATGCAGCATCTACAGCCATGAGTGCAGAAAGCAAGCTTTACGCTTTCGATGCAGGAGCCAAGGCTGTTCAGGCTCACTACGACAGATTAGGCATTCCAGCTACAGTTGAGCAGGATACATTCTACGGATGCTACCGCACAACATACAACTGGGGCAAGGAGCCACTTGTTTCTATCATCATCCCTAACAAGGACCATACAGATGATTTGGACAAATGTATTAAATCAATCGATACAAAGAGCACATACAAGAATATTGAATATATCATTGTTGAGAACAATTCTACAGAGCCAGAAACCTTCGAATACTATAAGAGCATCGAAGGCAGAGATGATGTAAAGATTGTTCGTTACGAGACTCCAGGCTTTAACTTCTCTGCAATCAACAACTGCGGAGCAAAGGTTGCCAAGGGAGAAATGTTCCTACTTTTAAATAACGATACAGAAATCATCAACGAAACCTGTATCAAGGAGATGGTTGATGTTTGCCTTCGTCCAGATGTTGGTATCTGCGGAGCGCTTTTATATTATCCTGACAACACAGTGCAGCATGCAGGTGTTGTAATGGGAATCGGCGGCATCGCTGGCCACACCTTTGTTGGCCTCGAGCGAAGCGAGCCAGGCTATATGTTCAGAGCCGTAACTACTCAGGATTTGTCAGCAGTTACAGCCGCATGTCTTATGGTTAGACGCGATGTATTTGAAGAGGTTGGCGGCCTTACAGAAGACCTTGCAGTTGCATTCAACGATGTGGACTTCTGCATGAAGGTTCGCGACAAGGGATACCTTGTAGTCTACAATCCACACGCAGAGCTTTACCACTACGAATCAAAATCCCGTGGCTACGAAGACACAGGCGAAAAGGTTGCCCGCTTCAATTCAGAAGTAGAAAAGCTAGAAAAATACTGGCCAGACATCTTAGAAAAAGGCGACCCATACTACAATCCAAATCTATCAATATTAGATGGCTGGTATCGCCTGAAGGAAGAGTAAACGTAAAGTAACCAAAGGCTAATTTTATCGAACTGTAATAGTATTTTATTTATAGATGAGGACCTGAGCATAACCTAGGCAAGCGCGAGGAGGAGGGCCCCATGTAGTTAAGGAGGGACCCTTTAGGGAGGTTCCCTTGACTGCAATGGGAGGTGGCCTCCGGGAGCACGGAGTACTAGAGGACAGGTCCGGACTAGGAGTAAGAAAATGAACAGAAAAATTGCAGTAGCCGGCACAGGCTACGTAGGACTTTCAATTGCTACACTTTTAGCACAGCACAACCACGTAGTAGCAGTAGATGTTATTCCAGAGAAAGTAGAACTAATCAATAATAAAAAGTCTCCAATCGTAGACGCAGAGATTGAAGATTATCTTGCAAACAAGGAGCTTGATCTTGTAGCTACACTTGATGGTGAGAATGCTTACAAGGATGCAGAATTCGTTGTTATTGCAACACCTACAAACTATGATAGCTCAAAGGATTACTTTGATACATCAGCTGTAGAAGCAGTTATCGAGCTTGTACAGAAGGTTAATCCTGATGCATACATGGTAATTAAATCTACAATCCCTGTAGGTTACACAAAGAGAATCCGTGAGAAGATGGGTTCAAATAAGATCTTATTCAGCCCAGAATTCCTTCGTGAATCAAGAGCTCTTTATGATAATCTTTATCCAAGTCGTATCATCGTTGGTACAGATGAAAAGGATGAGGCTCTTACAAAGGCAGCTCATGAATTTGCAGCACTTCTTCAGGAAGGCGCAATCAAAGAGGATATTGATACTCTTGTAATGGGATTCACAGAGGCAGAGGCAGTAAAGCTTTTTGCTAATACATATCTTGCACTTCGTGTCAGCTACTTCAACGAGCTTGATACTTATGCAGAGACAAAGGGCTTAGATACACAGGCAATTATCAAGGGTGTTTGCCTCGACCCACGTATCTCAGACCAGTACAATAACCCATCATTTGGTTACGGCGGATACTGCCTACCAAAGGATACAAAGCAGTTGCTTGCAAACTACAATGATGTTCCACAGGAGCTTATCCGTGCCATCGTTGAATCAAATAGAACACGTAAGGATTTTATCGCTGATCAGGTACTTAAGAAGGCTGGCTATTATGGCTACGGCGATTCTAATGAGTACAACAAGGATGCTGAAAAAGAAGTAACAATCGGTGTTTACAGACTTACAATGAAGTCTAATTCAGATAACTTCCGTCAGTCATCAATCCAGGGCGTAATGAAGCGTGTAAAGGCAAAGGGCGCTACAGTAATCATTTATGAGCCAACACTTGAGGATGGTACAACATTCTTCGGTTCACGCGTAGTAAATGACCTTGGCAAGTTCAAGGCACTCAGCAACGCCATCATCGCCAACCGCTACAACTCATGCCTCGACGACGTCCGCGACAAGGTATACACCCGTGACGTCTTCGCCCGTGACTAATGTAATCAAAGCGGAGTAAAGATATGGAAGCAATAGTAACATTAAAGAAAGGCGAAGGCCGCACTATTAAGGCGGGCGGAGCCTGGATATTCGATAACGAAATAGATACAGTAATGGGCTCCTTCGAAAACGGAGACATTGTCATCGTCCACGACTTTGATGGCTACATGATGGGCCGCGGCTTCATCAACACCAATTCAAAGATAAGAGTGCGCATGATGACTCGCAATAAGGAACAGCTTATCGACGACGATTTCATTGCCATGCGAGTAAAGAATGCATGGGAATATCGTAAGTCAGTGCTTTTAGAGAAGGATTTGAATTGCTGTAGAGTAATTTTTGGCGAGGCAGATTTCTTGCCTGGTCTTGTAATTGATAAGTATGCTGATGTGCTTGTGGTTGAATCACTTGCACTTGGCATTGATAGATTTAAGGTGCAGATTGTAGAGCATCTTAAAAAGATTATGGCTGAGGATGGCTATAGCATCCGCGGCGTTTACGAGCGTAGCGATGCGGCTGTTCGTAAGAAAGAAGGCTTGGCACCATACAAGGGCTTCATCGGTGAAGAATTTGATACCGATGTTGAGGTAGTAGAAAACGGAGTTCATTACATGGTAGATGTAGTGAATGGTCAAAAGACAGGCTTCTTCCTTGACCAGAAGTACAATCGTCTTGCTATTCAGCGTTTGTGCAAGGGTAAAAAGGTACTTGATTGCTTTACCCACATGGGAACCTTCGCACTTAACGCAGGTATCGCAGGGGCCGCTGATGTAACAGGTCTTGATATATCAGAATTCGCTGTATCTCAGGCCACAGCAAATGCAAAGCTTAACGGATTAGATTCCACTGTAAAGTTCAGACAGGCAAACGTCCTTGATGAGCTTCCAAAGCTTGCAGAGGCTGGTGAGAAATATGATGTGGTAATCCTTGACCCACCAGCATTCACAAAATCCCGCGAGGCTACAAAGAACGCCATGAAGGGTTACCGTGAGATTAACATGAAGGGCTTAAAGCTGGTAAAGGATGGCGGTTATCTTGCCACTTGCTCATGCTCCCATTTCATGACACAGGATTTATTTATAAAAGTAATCGGTCAGGCTGCCAAGGCTGCTCACAAGCGCCTTCGTCAGGTTGAGTTCCGCACTCAGGCACCAGACCACCCAATACTATGGGCTGCAGATGAAAGCTATTATCTTAAGTTCTTAGTGTTCCAGGTTGTGGATGAGAAATAAAAAAAGGCCCCGATAATTCGGGGCCTTTTAAAGTGGCTAACAGCAAAAGGAAGGTGAATTATGAAGAATGGGATTAGATGCTTAGCAGTGATAATGACACTAATGCTGACTGGCTGCGGTGAGATTTCGGCTAGCTCGGATTACGGTGTTTACATCGGGGCAGAATATAGTGAGCTGCCGGAGGGTATAAGCTATGACACCCTTGTTATAGATGCCCAATATTATTCTAAAGAGGAAGTCGCAGCTTTAAAGGAAAACTGTGGCGAGATTTACTCATATCTGAATATTGGTTCAGTGGAAAGCTTTAGAGATTATTATGATGAATACAAAGATATTACCACAGCCCCTTACGAAAACTGGGATGAGGAGCGCTGGGTAGATGTCAGCAATCCGAAGTGGCAGGAGTTTATTATAAATGACCTGGCTCCACAGCTGATAGAAAAAGGCATAGATGGATTCTTTATTGATAATTGCGATGTCTATTACATCGACCCAAGAGAGGAGATATATCAGGCTTTGACTGACATGCTTTCTAGCCTAAAAGCAACTGGCAAGACTGTCATCGTAAATGGCGGAGACTCCTACGTTTCCCGCTACCTAGATGAGAATGACACTCTATCTGCAGTAATAGATGGCGTCAATCAGGAGAGTGTCTACACTTCCATCAACTGGGATGAAGGCACCTTCGGTGAAACCACAAAGGACGACAGCGAATACTTTCTGGACTACCTAGAGCGCGTCAGCGACGCTGGCGGTGAAGTATATCTCTTAGAATACACCACCGATGACAAGCTAGCCCGCTACATCCAAGACGAAGCAGACGCTTTAGGCTACCATGTGTTTATATCATCAACACTGGAGCTAGTGCCTGTGGAGGGTGGTGAAAAAGATGTTAATCAGCAATCAGAAGCGATGGCACCACCAGATGAACCGGTTAAAGAAAACACTACAGGGGAAGAGAAAATGACCACAACAAATGTTAAAGACACAGAAAATTTCTACGGAATAGAATTTACAGCCGACAGCGACATCTTCGCAAGGATAAAGGGAAAGTCCTACAAGGATGACTGCACAGTGCCGCTAGAGGATTTGAGATATTTGCATGTATTACATGTGGGATTTGATGGGCAGACCCATGAGGGAGAAATCATATGCAACAAGGCAATAGCGGAGGATTTGCTGGAGATATTTGAGCAGCTGTATGAAGCAGGCTATCAGATAGAAAAGATTAAGCTGGTGGATGAATATAATGCAGAGGATGAAGCGTCAATGGCAGATAATAATTCTTCAAGCTTCAACTTCCGATTCATCAGCCACACAACAAAGATTTCAAAGCACGGAAGTGGAATGGCTATAGATATTAATCCACTTTACAATCCATATATCAAAACAGTTAATGGAAACCTGAACATAGAACCAGCCAACAGCACACCATACGTAGACCGCGCCGCCGATTTCCCGCACAAGATTGATGAAACAGACCTGGCATATCAGCTGTTCATCGCACACGGATTCAGTTGGGGTGGAGCATGGAATTCATCAAAAGACTATCAGCATTTCGAGAAGTGACGTAGTGAAGCCGCGAACCAGATGTTTAGAATGAGCCTGTAGCTGTCAATGAATATATTACACAATGAGCCAATCTCGCGACGGTGTAATATATTTATTGACAGCGTAACAGGCGGACTAACGTGTCTTGGACTACGCTGCAAAGTGAAGCAAGAAAAATGGGAAATTACCATAGAAAAGTAGGAAGGCATATCCTAATCCAATGGCGTAAATCATTTGGTTGTAGAACATGCGCTTTCCAAAGGTGGCAAGTGACCCATTCACTGTGAGTTCTTCTGTCTCAGCATTGAAGCCGTTTTCTACAAGCAGGCTGGCAAGAATGACAGCAAGGGCTAATGCTAAAACAGGAATAAATGGTAAATAATATCTAGAGGCGAATCCGCCTAAGTATCCACGGGTAATATAAGTTCCATAAGCACTCTTAAGCTGGTAGATAAATGTAAGGGCACATGATATCCATCCGGCCTGAAGAGGAAGAGCTAGTGAGCCAGCTTTCTTGTTTACCACTGGGATAAACAGTAGTACAGGAAGCACCCAAAGCAATTCAAATGGAATAGCAGTAAGGCTGTAGGTGAAGGTCTTCATAAAACGATAAATAGATTCGATTCCAGACCAAGAAAGGAAGAATCGCTCAAAGTAATATGAAAGATATTCGCTAAAGGTGAAGCTAACACGCTCGGCCTTGCTAACATAATATATCGTATTTTCGAAGTAATCCTTGCTGCAGATAAGCTCCAAAGAAGGATGTATAGTTCCGTAACGCTGATAAACTAAAATGTAGTAAACAGCAGCGATGACATAAACAGGGATGGAGATAAAAAACTCCTTGGCGATAAGCCCCTTTAGGCTGCGCTCTTTAATCATAGTAATAACAAGAACGATAAGTGCCATAAATATGCAAAGCATTGCAGTAGTAAGCTTTGTCAAAAGCGAAGCAGAAATGCCTGTGGCGATTAGCATGTAGGTGCCAAGGTTTCGTTTCTTTTCGCAAAATCTGATAAGACCAAGTATGCAGATGGTACCAGTAACAAGGGCAAGTGCATCGTTGGTAACAGCGCAAAGCTCATAAGAAAGCATTGGAATGCTTGTAATAGTAACGGCATATAAAAGATGTAACCAAGGACACTGCTTTGTTAGTCTGGAATAACCGATGTAAAGCATCAGACCAACGCCAATCATCGAAATGGCAAGGCTGAAGTAGCGAAGCTGCATCTTTTGAATAGTAACAACAACATCTGATTCGGTAGGAGTAAAGCCACCGGCTAATCTCATAATGTGATAATAAAGAGGTGGGTGGCAAAGATAGTTAACCAATGATTCCTGATATTCATAGTTAGGCTCTGTAGACCACTTCATCATGACGTTGTTGAAAATATGCATGTCCTCAAAATGAGGAATAATTTCGCCCGTTTCATGGAGATAGTAGACATATGCAATGTGAGCAGATTCATCAGGAGATGAGTCTGGAACATAGTGTGCATAGAACACGCCAATTGCAGCAGTGTAAATGAATATTATGACATACAGGCCGATAATAAATACCGGACGACCCTTTTTCTTTACACCAAAATAGAAGGAAGCTAAGGCTAAAATAAAAAATAAAACAATTAAAAGATATGCTAATGTTCTCATTATTAATTATTAACTCCGTTTGATGATTTTCTTAACTTTATTAAGTACGATTGTAGCATTTTCTATAAAGAATGTATCTACAAGCACTACCAAAAGTGCAAAATACAGACCGGCACCTGAAACCACTCTAATCAATGTTCCAACGATTGTGGCAGGTAAAAAATTGCCTTCTACAATTAGAAGAGCAAGCATCAAAACAGATGCGAGAAGATACTTGCAGGCAGGCTTAAATACCCGTTTGATATCAAGCTCATGTCGTACATAGTAAAGCTGAATGCCTGCGATTGAAAGCTCGGCTACAGCAGATGCAATAGCTGCACCGTAGGATAATAATCGAGGAATCAACACAAGGTTCAGGCAGCAGTTGATAACAGCGCCGATTAAAACTGTTCTTGTGTATAACCTCTCACGTTTAGTTGGAACCAGATATTCAATTCCAGTTACGTTGTTTATTGATATTGCAACAGTGATTACTGATACAATCTTAAGCAACATCTTAACCTTTTCATAGCTGTCACCGTAGAACCATGGCACAAAGCTGTCTGCTATTCCAAACAATCCAAACATAAGAGGAAGACCTAAAAACCATGCAAACTGGTAAGCCTTGTACATGGCTGAGCGGATAGCGTCCTTATTGCCTTCACTGAAATATTGCCCGATGCGGGGAACCATAACTGTGCTCATGGATGTTACCAAAACAAGCACCATTTTGGTGATACGCATGGCTGCATCATAGTAACCATTTTCTGTATTTCCTTCGGTGAACAGTCCAATCATAATCTTGTCTAAATACTGGTAGATTTGAACCGCAATAGTAGGAAGGAAAAGCCCTAATATAACTTTAGTATCCTTAAATGGTGTTAAATCCTGGCGATGAACCCTTGTCAGATACTTAGGCAGATATACCCACAGGGAAACGTGCCCCATCATAGTGATAATGGCTGTGCCTGCAGTGTAAAGAGCCAAATCATTTTCATCCTTAATAAGGGCGAAAATCATGATAAGATTTATGATTCTAAAGATGGCATTTCGTCCAACTATTTTGCCGAACTCTTCAAGGCCCTGGAAGAACCAGCTGGTGTCGCAGGCCACGTTTATTATTTCGATAAATTGGATAATGTAGATAACCATCCACTGTGGATGTGCTACAAATACAAACACGCCATAGATAAAAAGAAAAATGGCAGTGCTTACACATCTGAAGATGGCAGTATTCCAAAAAGCAATTGATCTTTTGTATGTATCTGTTTGGACATAGGAAACTTCACGCTGACCGTAGGTAGATGTGCCAAGATTTGCAAATATAATAAAGAAGGCTGCAATAGCAGTGACATAGCTAAATACACCCATTCCGTTGGCACCCAAAACTCTGGCAATGTAAGGTGCTGTGAGAAGAGGTGTAATAATAACTAGCATCTGATATGCAACATTGTATATGTAATTTTTCTTAACGTTCTTTTCTTTCATTTCACGTCCTGTTTTTATTAAAGCTTTCCAAGTAATATGATTATTCTAAGAAGAATTTCGCCAGTAGCGCTGCGTCTTAGGTGTTTAGAATAGAAAAGCTTTTTATACTTTTTGTCTGAGGTAAAAATCTGAAGGAAATGCTTTATCTGTGAATCCACTGAATCTGAAAAAAGCTGTGTAAAGCTTTTAAGCATCAGCTTAGTGCGTGGGCAAAAATCACCATTTAAGACAGTGTCAATTCTCCATTTGATTTTGGCAATAACACCAAGATTTGTTGATGATGCCGCAGAAGAATGGCGTCTGTATTTTGCAAGTGGAGTGGTATCGAAAATGATATTGCCGCCAAGACCCAGTGCAATAAGTGACACCCATTTATCGTGATAGTAAATATCCTTTGAACAATCATTTAAGAATGAAAGCTCGGCAAGATGTCTGTTGATTACAAGAGTAAATCCAGGGAAGACACCTTCAAAAAACATGTTTTGGAAGGTGACACCAACCATAGGATCAGTATCGGAAAATATTCCATTTATATTAAGATTTTCGTCGCAAATATAATAATTAGATGCGTATAAAGCAGGGGTATCTGAGGCTACGCCTGAAAGCTTATCCATAGCAGCCTTAAGCTTATCTGCTTCCCAAACATCATCCTGATCACAAAATGCCAGATAACTAAAATCGGCATCATTCTTAAGAGCAAATGATGCAGCAGATGAAAAGCTTGCTCCAAAGCCTACGTTTTTGTTTGAAGCACTGCCATTATCCTTAACCATAATGATTCTAGAATCAGAAGATGCCATTTCTTCTATTATGGAAACAGTATCATCTGATGATCCGTCATCCCTGATGTACAGGGTAAAATCAGAAAAGCTCTGCCCCAGGATACTGTTTATTTGTTCCTTTAAAAAAGTCTGCCCATTATAGGTAGACATTACGATTGCTATAGTTGCCATAATATCCTTCCAACTAAAGTTATTTAAAACTATTCTAAATCAATACCATAGGCAATGCAAGGATTGACGGTTTGTGCTATACTAAGTACAAACTGTGTTTTAAAGGAAAAACGATGGATAAATTTGAAACCCTGTCATCTGATTTTGATGGCAAGCAAGTTTTATATATAACAACTAAAAACCTTGATTATATAAGGGTTACACAGGAAATCGATTTCTTAAAAGCTAATGCTTTAGGCGTAACTGTAATCGGAAGCAAAAGCAAGAGCTACCCTAAGAGATTGATGCATGTATGGAAGCAGATTTTAGGTCAGTCTATGGAGGATATCGATGTAACCTTTGTTGGCTTTGCACCACAGCTTGTTGTTCCGTTTTTTAAGAACAAGCTTAAGCAAAAGCAGCTGGTTATAGATTTCTTTATATCCGTGTACGACACCATGGTTTTGGATAGAAAGAAGTTTAAGGACGGTGGCATCGTATCAAAGCTTTGCCATAAGCTGGACGAAGCTACCCTTAAGCAGGCAGATGCAATCGTGTGTGATACCAAGGCCCATGGCCAGTTCTTTTCAGAGGAATTTGGCGTGGCAATAGACAGGCTATTTGTTTACTATTTGCATGCTAACGAGGCCATCTATCATCCAATGGATGTGGCAAAGCAAGAAGGGCAAACCGATTCTAGGAAAAAGGTTTTGTACTTTGGCTCAATCCTGAACCTTCAGGGGGTAGATGTAATTTTAGATGCTCTTAAGGAATTTGCAGATGATGACCGAATCAACTTTGAAATTATCGGCCCTATATCTGATAAAATGCACAAGCCCCTCCAGCCAAATGTTACCTACATCGATTGGCTCACACAGGAGGATTTAGCAAAGCATATCGCTTCAGCTGATTTGTGCTTAGCAGGACATTTCTCAGGTGATATTATGAAGGCAAAGCGCACCATTCCAGGCAAGGCCTACATTTACGAAGCAATGTCAAAGCCAATGATTCTTGGTGATGGCATGGCCAACCACGAGCTATTTGAAAAAGACGATAAACATATTTTTGTAGAAATGGGAAATCCTAAAGCGCTGGCAGCAGCCATAAAGGATTATTTTGATTATGAGTGAGATAAGAGATTACAAACAACCAACTAATAAAATCGAAAAGGGTGTGCTATATCTACAGCACTACGGAGTGAAAAGAACTGTAGCCAAAACCATCAGAAAGCTTATGGGACACGACCAGGAGCACTACAGCTACAGACGCTTCCTCAAGGAAAACCCTATTTCAGAGGAAGAATTAGAAAGACAGCGAAATACAGTATTCGATTATAACCCAGTAATCAGTATCGTAATTCCGTTATACAACACAAAGGAAAAGTTCTTGAGAGAACTGATCGAATCCTTCGAAAATCAGACATATCCACATTGGCAGTTATGTCTTGGCGATGGCAGCCCGAAGGAAGGACTTTACGATATCATCAAGGCTACAACAGGTGGCAAATGGGATGACAGAATAGTTTACAAAAAGCTTACTGACAACACAGGAATAGCAGGCAACACTAATGCAGCCATGGAACTTGCTACAGGCGATTATATCGGATTTACTGATCACGATGATTTAATCACAGCAGATGCCATGTACTACATTGCCGAGGCTTTGAATAATGACAGAACAATAGAAGCAATCTATTCAGACGAAGACAAAATCGACATGGAGGGCAAGCAGTATTTCCTTCCACATTTCAAGTCAGATTTTAATATTGATTTGCTTTGCTCACATAATTACATCACTCATCTGTTTATAGTTAGAGCTGACATTGCAAAGCAAAGCGGTGGAATCTTATCAGAATTCGACGGCGCTCAGGATCACGATTTTGATTTAAGAGTTCTTGAAAAGTGCTCAAATATCTATCACATTCCAAGAGTGCTTTATCACTGGAGATGCCATCCTGATTCCACAGCGGATCACCCAGAGGCTAAAATGTACGCCTACGAAAACGGTAGACGTGCTGTAGAAAATCACTACAAGCGTCTTGGAATTCCAGCCAGAGTTGAGCTTGATACTCATCTAGGATATTACAGAACTATTTATGAATGGCCTGATACACCACTTCTTTCTATCATCATTCCAAACATGAATCACCTGGATGATTTAAGACAGTGTATCGATAGCATCATTGAAAAGACCACTTATCCAAATTACGAATTTGTTATTGTGGAAAACAACTCTTCTGATCCAAGCTTACGTGAATATTACAACGAGCTTGAGAAGAGAAACGATATTAGTGCAAGAGTTTGTGATTATACAAAATCACACCCAACAGAAAAGGGAAGCTTCAATTTCTCAGCTCTTGTTAATTACGGAGTGCAGCATGCATTTGGAGAATATATTCTCCTTCTTAACAATGACACACGCATGATTAATAATGACGCTATCACAGAAATGATGGGCTTCATCAGAAGAGAAGATGTTGGTGCAGTTGGTTCAAGACTTTATTACGGTAACAACACTGTACAGCATGCAGGCCTTATCATAGGACTTGGCGGAGTTGCTAATTCGCAGTTCTTGGGCAGTGGCAGAGAGCAGGTAGGATACTTCTACAGAAGCACCTGTGTTCAGGATTTATCAGCAGTCACAGGGGCATGCCTTCTTACAAAGCGCGCTTGCTATAACGATGTAGGCGGTTTTGATGAAGGATTAGCTGTAGCATTTAACGATGTAGACTACTGCCTAAAGCTTAGAAGTAAAAACAAGCTGGTTGTTTACACACCGTTTTCAGAGTGGTACCATTTGGAATCTGTCAGTCGTGGACTTGACCATGAGGACCCAGATAAAAAAGCCAGAATGGATGCTGAAACAAAATATTTCATGACTAAGTGGAAGGATTATTATAGCAAAGGAGATCCTTACTACAATCCAAACCTTTCACTTACAAAATTTGATTATTCATTTAAAACTAAGGAGTAGATATGAAACTTATCATACAAATTCCATGCTATAACGAAGCTGAAACACTTGAAATCGCACTTAACGATTTGCCAAAGCATATAGATGGAATCGATGAAATCGAATATTTAATTATCAATGATGGAAGTAAAGATAACACTGTAGAGGTTGCCAAGAAATGGGGCGTAAACTACGTAGTTAACTTCCGTCGTAACAAGGGACTTGCATACGGATTTATGGCAGGACTTGATGCATGCCTTAGAAACGGTGCAGATATTATCGTAAATACGGATGCAGATAATCAGTATGTGGCAGATGATATTGAGCTTTTAGTTCGCCCAATCCTAGAAGGCAAATCCGACATAGTAATCGGTGCGCGTCCTATCGATGCAACAGAGCACTTCTCGCCACTTAAGAAAAAGCTTCAGCATCTTGGTAGCTGGGTAGTTCAAAAGGCCAGCAACTCTGATATCCCTGATGCGCCAAGCGGATTCAGAGCATATTCAAGAGATGCAGCTATGCGAATCAACGTTACAAACGATTACACATACACACTTGAAACTATCGTTCAGGCAGGTAGAAACCGAATCGCTCAGACAAGCGTTCCTATCAGAACAAACGGAGAGCTTCGTCCATCAAGACTTTTCAATAGCATGATGGGATATGTTAAAAAGTCTATGGTTACAATCATTAGAGCGTACCTTATGTACCAGCCTTTAAAGACATTTAGCGCACTCGCTATTTTGCCTTTCGTTGTAGGACTTGGTGTTATCATTAGATTCCTTGTTTTCGTTGCAATGGGCAACTCAGCAGGACACATCCAGTCACTGATTTTAGGCTGTACACTTCTTATCATGGGATTCATCAGTCTTATGATTGCACTTATCGGAGATTTGCTTGCAAAGAACCGTAAGATATTAGAAGACATCGAATATCACACTAGAAAAATGGATTATGATGGTGTGAAGAATAATGATGGATATAAAAACGACAATAATCTATAATAGAGAAGAAAGTATTGGGGAATACATAGGGGGAATAAGCGTTGTATAAAAAGAAAAAACGCTCTTGGGTTAAGCACCTGGATTTTGTCATTTGGGATTTGCTAGCTGCGGAACTAGCACTCTTTATCGCTGTAATGATAAGATTCAATGGAAGCATTATCTTTTTGGACAAATTCGAATGGTTTAGCGGGTACCAGAATTTGGTTAAGATATTGCCTTTCATTGATTTAACTGGGGTATTTTTTACTGAAACCTATAAGGGCATTTTACGTAGAACTAAATATGAAGAATTAATGTCTACCATATGGCATGTTGCCTTGAATTTCCTAGGAGTTCTTATTTACATGTACATCACTAAAACATCGTTCATGTATTCAAGAACAGCCCTTGGAATTTTTGTGGCAGGCATGATTATAATCACATACATTTTCAGAGTAGGCTGGAAACGTGTTATCCGTCGCAGGAAGCTAAAAGATATCAACAAGACAGCTATGATAGTTGTGGCTGAATCCACAAACGTAGAGCAGTGCCTGAGAGAAATCGCACTTAGCCCATATCCTGAATATAAGGTAGTAGGGGTAACTGTTGTGGACAAGGACATGACAGGTCAGCAGATTCAGGGCATCCCTGTGGTGGCCAATGCGGACACATTATTTGAATATCTTAGAACCAGCGTCGTAGACGAAGTGTTCTTGGATGGCAATACAAGAGCCAGTGAAGAAACTCTTGCTGGAAGGTTAGTGGAGCAGGGGCTTACAGTTCACATGCCACTTGTAAAGACCAGTAATCTTATGCCAAATCGTATAATGGAAACATACGGAGAATACATCGTTCTTACCACAAGTATGCACATAGCCAGCAACAGGCAGGCATTTGTTAAAAGAGTGATGGATATACTTGGAGCATTGGTTGGCTTATTTTTTACAATTATTGCCTTTATCATTTTTGCTCCAATTATAAAGATACAATCAAAAGGACCAGTGTTCTTCACACAAACCAGAATAGGAAGAAACGGTCGCAAGTTCAAATTTTACAAATTCAGAACCATGTATGTGGACGCTGAGGAACGTAAAAAAGAACTCATGGAAAAAAATGAAATACATGGAAATATGTTCAAAATGGATAATGACCCTAGAATCATTCCAATTGGACATTTCATGAGAAAGTATTCAATAGACGAATTGCCTCAGTTTTTAAATGTTTTGGTTGGTGATATGTCCTTAGTTGGTACTAGACCACCTCTTGAGGATGAATACGAAAATTATGCGCTCCATCATAAGGCAAGACTTTCTATTAAGCCTGGCCTTACAGGAATGTGGCAAGTCAGCGGACGAAGCGACATCAAGGATTTTGAGCAGGTGGTAGCGCTTGATACGCAGTATATATCTAATTGGTCTTTAGGATTAGATATCAAAATCCTTTTTAAGACCGTAGCTGTTGTATTTGGGGGAAAGGGTTCGAAATAGTGGCAGAAACATATTTTTCGCTAGTGATATGGACAGACGAGACAGACATGAATCAGTTCAAGGATTGTCTTGAGTCCATTGATGAACAGGAATATCGTGAATTCGAATTATATATTTTAGACAATAATCCTTCTAACGCCATTGAAGTGACTATCAAGGAGTTCTTCCCTGATATCGTAGATAAGGTTCACTATCGAAGGCTGAAAAAGAAAAATGGGATGTCCTATGCTTATAACATAGGCGCCCATTTTGCGGAGGGGGATTATCTGGTCTATCTTGGACAGCACGACCGACTCAGTGGAAACACTCTCAGTTCTTTAAATGAGAAATTAGATTCCCTGGAAAATAAGGAGTGCATTATCTATTCAGACCATGATGAACTTATTGGTCTCGACAGGAAAAATCCTCACTTCAAACCAGATTTTAATAAAGAGCTTTTTCTTCAGATGAATTATATAGGAGATTTTGTCTGCATTTCTAAATCTCTTTATAGAAGACTAGGCGAGTTTAATGAAAAGGCAGTAACATCCACTCTTTATGAATTTATATTAAGAGCTGTATTTAAAAACGAGCCTATAGAGCACGTGCCATCTCTTCTTTATCACAAGAGAACCAGCGAGAAGGCGCTTAACAAAGAAGAAAGAAAAGCTGCTAACTTCTATTGCAAGGAGCATATGGCACTTGCAATATCATACCTAAGACAAAATGGAGTTATCTGCGAAGGCAGTATAGATAACTCACTGAAAAAATGGCATTTAGATTATGATAATTCAACCTTCAGAAGATTTTCGGGAGATTACATGTTCTTAAGAGATGAAAATGTAAGGTTGTACACTAGAAATAACGTAAAGAAAATGTATTCATATCTATGTCAGCCAGATGTTGCTGTGGTTGGAGCAAGGTTTATAGATAGAGGTTTGACACTAGATAACATCGGATATATATACGATACAGACGGTGCATGGTACCCAGCGTTCCACGGGCAAAGCGTTTTTAGAGGGGGCTATGATGGAATAGGCAATATGCCCCGTGATGTTTCGGTGGTAGATTGCGGCTGTTGCCTGATAGATGCCAAGGTATATCGAATGCTTAGGGGCTTCGATACCAGGCTGACAGGCCAGGATGCAATGTTTGATTTTTGCCTGAGGGCAAGAAAAAGAGGATACAGAATAATAGTGCTTCCACAGGTTATAGCCAGATGGAAAAATAGGGTGGTTGAAACACCAACAGATAATCATCAGCTAATCATGGAAAAGCATGGCGAATACCTTGAAAAAGGGGATTTGTTTTACAATAAAAACCTCCCTATAGGTATGGAAAATTATGTACTTCCAGGAACACAATCTTGACAACGGTAGGATGATTAGAGTATCCTAGCATAGACTATTGCTTCCATTAATTTGAAGGCATATTAAGGAAATAAAACTTAAGATTGGAGACATTCAGTTAATGAGTAATTTCGAAGATTACGACTTAAGAGGTAGAGATAGCTCTGGCCGTCGTAGACCAACAAATAGACCATCAGGTCGTCCAGTGGGGAGCCGCCCAGCCGGTAGTCGTCCAGCAGGTGCTAGACCATCTGGCAGACCAACAGGCAGCCATAACCCACAGAGAAGACCAGTAAACAGAGATGAATACAGCAGCCGTCCAAGATATTCTATGGATTTAGATGATGAAATAGAATTATACGATGGTTACGGCTCACAATATGGAATTGAGGAGGACGATATGCCAGCTAGACGTTCAGCATCAAGTAGCGCCCACAGAGCATCCGCTAGCCGTTCAAGCAGTCGTTCTGGTTCAGCTAATCACAAGAAGCCAGCCTCTAGAAACGCTAAGAGCTCTAGAGATTCTAAAGACGCAAGAAACACACGAGCAGCACAGACTCGTTCAGGCAACAGAAGACCAACAGGAAAGAACGCAAAGAAGAAAAAAATGAAGCGCACAATTTTCGTTGTAGAAATTGCAGTACTTCTTGTAATTCTTATCATATTCTTCTTCTGGAGCAAGTTCGGTAAGGTTAATTGGGACAACATCAACATGTCAGAGCTTGAAAACGAAAACCTTGATGAAGAGACAAAGGAAGTTCTTAGTAAATATACAACCTTAGCATTGTTCGGTGTAGATAACCGTTCAAACGGTAACCTTGACAGTGGTAACTCAGATACAATCATCCTTGTTTCTATTAATAATGATACTAAGGAAGTTAAGATGGTATCAGTACAGCGTGATACTTACTTAGAGGTTGCAGATAACACTTACAGAAAATGTAACTACGCATACAACCACGGTGGTGTTGAAACAGCTATCGAAATGCTTAACAAGAACCTTGACTTAAATATTTCAGGTTACGTATCAGTTGACTTTTACGCAGTTGCAAAGGTTGTTGACGATTTAGGTGGACTTGACCTTGAGGTTACTCAGAAGATGATTGATACAAACAATAAAGAAACTGGTCAGAACGCACTTGCAGGTTACATTGCTGAGGTTGAAAACGTCCTTAAGTATTATCCTGACAAGAAGGAATACTGGGATAGAAACGACTGCTACTTCGATAAGCCAGGTGTATATCACATGAATGGTGCACAGGTAGTTGGTTACTGCCGTAACAGATATGCAGTAGATAACGATTACGGCCGTGCTGAGAATCAGCGTAAGGTAATTAAGCTTATTGTTGAAAAGGCAAAGAAAGCTAACCTTAAACAGCTTAATGATATTTGTAATGATGTATTCCCAGAGATTTCAACAAGCTTAAGCTTAGGTCAGTGTATCGGTATGGCTACAGCAGTTAAGGATTACGAGGTTACTAATTCAACTGGCTTCCCATTTGCACTTACAACAAAGACTCCTAGCAAAAAGACCGGTAGTGTTGTTGTTCCATGTACTCTATCAACAAATGTTTCAACACTCCATCAGTTCTTATATGAGCAGGAGAATTACGATACGACGGATGATGTTGTTGATGTAATCAGTGAACACATCGTAAATGAAACAGGATGTACAGAATCTAGCGCTGAAATTAATCAGACCCCAGATATGTCATCGGGTTCAGAAGATAAAAAAGAGTAATAATAACTAGGTAATCAATGAGGATTGACCGTTGGGCCAGTCCTCATTTTACTTTTATGCAAAATAGTAGTAAAATGATAACGCTTATTATGCGAAGAAAGGAATTTTAATATGTGTGGAATAGTAGGTTACGTAGGTAAATCACAGGCAGCGCCTATACTTTTGGATGGACTTAGTAAGCTAGAATATAGAGGCTACGATTCAGCAGGAATGGCTGTATATGATGGTAGCAAGATTGAATATGAAAAGGCTAAGGGGCGTCTTCGTCTTCTTAGTGAAAAGACTCACGATGGTGCTACAATGCAGGGTACTATCGGTATTGGTCATACACGTTGGGCTACACACGGTGAGCCTAGCGAGACAAACGCTCATCCACATCTTAACGAGGATGAGACTATTGCTGTTGTTCACAACGGTATTATCGAAAACTACGCCAAGCTTAAGGATAAGCTTATTAAGCGTGGATATAATTTCAAATCTGAAACAGACACAGAGGTAGTTGCACACCTTCTTGATTACTATTACAAGGCAGGCAATGATCCTCTTACATGTGTAACAAAGGTTATGCACCGTGTTGAGGGTGCTTATGCCCTTGGTATCATTTTCGCTGATTACCCAGATCAGATTTATTCAGTTCGTAAGGACAGCCCACTTATCGTAGGTCTTGGAAAGGATGGCAATCTTATTGCTTCTGATGTTCCAGCTGTTCTTAAGTACACTCGTGAGGTTTACTTCATCGAGAACGAAGAAATTGCTCGTCTTTCAGAGAACGAAATCGAATTCTTCGATGTAGATGGTCAGCCAATCGAAAAGGAATCTAAGACAATTGATTGGGATGTTGATGCAGCAGAAAAGGGTGGTTACGACCACTTCATGATTAAGGAAATCCACGAGGAGCCTAAGACTGTTCGTGATACTCTTAATCCACGTATCAAGAACGACACTGTTGATATTGAAGAGCTTGGCATGTCTGATGAAGAGATCAAAGCAATCTCACGTATCAGAATCGTTGCCTGCGGTTCGGCTTATCACACAGGTGTTACAGCTAAGTATGTATTTGAAGAGATGGCACGTATCCCTGTAGAGGTAGACATCGCTTCAGAATTTAGATATCGTAATCCAATTCTTCAGGAGAACGAGCTTGTTATCGCAGTTTCACAGTCAGGTGAGACAGCTGATACAAAGGAAGCAGTTAGAATGGCACGCGCTATGGGTAACATGACACTTGCTATCGTTAACGTAGTAGGTTCATCTATTGCACGTGAGGCTGAAAAGGTTATGTACACATGGGCAGGCCCAGAGATTTCAGTTGCTACAACAAAGGCTTACAGTGCACAGCTTATCGCATTCTATCTTCTTGCTATGAAGTTTGCAGATGTTAGAGGCCTTCTTTCAGCAGATGAGATGAAGTCTCTTATCTCTGATTTAAAGAAGCTTCCAGAGCAGATTGAAATGCTTCTTGGAAATAAGGAACGTATCCAGAGATTTGCCAACCGTTTCGTTGCTGCAAAGGATGTATTCTTCATCGGTCGTGGTATTGATTATGCTATCTCTATGGAAGGCTCACTTAAGCTTAAGGAGATTTCATACATCCACTCAGAGGCATACGCAGCAGGCGAATTAAAGCACGGAACTATCTCTCTTATCGAAGATGGTACACTTGTTGCAGCAGTAGCTACACAGGACAACATCTACCCTAAGACAGTTTCAAACATAGTAGAATGCAAGACTCGTGGAGCATTCATCCTTGCTGTTACAACAGTAGGACACGAGGATATCGAAGAAGTGGCAGATTACGTAATGTACATCCCACAGACTAACAGATACTTCACTAACTCACTTGCAATCATTCCACTACAGTTATTTGGTTACTATGTATCTGTAGGTAAGGGATTTGATGTTGATCATCCAAGAAACTTAGCAAAATCAGTTACTGTTGAATAAACCGTCACCTGTTTGTCACATTTCGGGATTATTCTACGTTCATGAAATGAAAAATCAATGGAGGCGAGTTTATGAGCGATTTTTATTCAAACAACGGTACAAACAATTCGGGGGACAACGAGACAAACAGCTCTACTACAAATGGAGCTTACTCTTATAAGAAAGACCAAATTAACCAGGGCGAATCATATTATCAGTGGTCCCCTTACGATGATGGAAAAAAGAACAAAAAGCCTAAGAAGTCATCTGGCTTTGGCGCAAAGCTTGGTAAGACAGCTGCCATAGCATTAGTATTCGGGCTTGTTGCTGGTATTTCATTTCAGTCTGTAGTGACAGTTTCTAACAGGTTCATCAATAAGGATGCTACTCAAATCACTGAAACAAAGACTGAAACAAAATCAAGCAAGGAAAAGATTCCTTCATCAACAACAGCAACTACTACTTCAACTACAGTTACAACTGATGTTTCCACAATAGTTGACAATGTGTTGCCAGCAATTGTACAGGTTACAAATGCAGGACTTAAGGAATACAGAACATTCTTTGGAACAATGCAGCAGCCTACTACTTCAGCAGGTTCTGGTATCATCGTTTCACAGGATGAGGATAACATCTACATCGCTACTAACAATCACGTAGTTAGCGGAGCAGAGACACTTACTATCACATTCAATGATGGTGAAGCTGTTGAAGGCACTATCAAGGGAACAGATTCTTCTTGTGATCTTGCAGTTGTATCAGTAGCTATCAAGGACATCAAGGAAGATACATTATCAGAAATAAAGGTTGCTACACTTGGCGATTCAGATTCCACAGTTGTAGGTGAAGCTACAATCGTAATTGGTAATGCCATGGGCTATGGTACATCAGTTACTAACGGTATCATTTCCGCTAAGGACCGTGAGGTTTCTATTACAGATGATGATGGAAACGTTGTTACAAACAGCCTTATTCAGACAAACGCAGCAGTTAACCCTGGTAACTCAGGTGGTGCATTACTTAACGCTAAGGGCGAAGTAATCGGTATCGTATCTGCTAAGCTTGCAGAGGAAAGCGTTGAAGGTATGGGATATGCTATTCCTATCTCTTACGCTTGGAATATCATCCAGCAGATGGTTGATAACGATGTAGTATCAGAGCTTGAGGCATCTTATCTTGGTATTGCAGGTAGAGATATTACAAAAGAAATGTCAGAACAGTACAATGTACCTATTGGTGTATATGTAGCTCAGGTTGTTGAAGGTTCTGGTGCAGAACAAGCAGGTATTGAAACAGAGGATGTAATCACAGCATTCAACGGACGTAAGGTAACATCTGTTAATACACTTAACAACATCATGAAGTATTTACCTGCTGGATCAACAGTAGAAGTTAAGGTCGCTAAGGCTAGCAAAGACTACAAGGAAGAGACAATTAAGGTTACACTTACACACAAGATTGATTCAGTACAATAATAATCGTATATACGAAGAGCCAACATTCAATGTTGGCTCTTTTTAACTGTAATCGTTTTACGAATAGGGCTGATTATGGTAGAATACGGGGTATGAATAAGAAAAAGATTATAATAGGAATATTAATTGTTGCATGGATTTGTGTGATATGGGGACACAGCATGCAGCCGGCAGTAGTTTCAGAGGGAGAAAGTGGTAAGTTTCTAGCGATACTTAGCAAAGTACTACCATTTCTTGCAGAAAATGAAAATGGCATGTTTATAGTTAGAAAGGCAGCTCATTTTACAGAATATCTGATTTTGGGTGTATTGCTGTGCATGGAATTTTCTACTTATTTACGTGGAATATGGGAGAGATTCTTAAATCCTCTTTTTTCAGGTTTATTTGTTTGCTTTATAGACGAAACTATTCAGTTATTTGTAGAAGGTCGTTCTGGTGAAATAAGAGATATGTGGATTGATTTTGCAGGAGTTGCCTTAGGCACACTTATCGTTCTTGCAATTATTAATAATAAAAAAGGCAGACGCTATTAAAGGGAGGCATCACATGGGAAAGAAAAGAATAGTTATTGCACTTGGACATGACGCACTTGGTACAACAGTGTTAGAGCAGTGGAACGCAACAAAGCGTACAGCTGTAGCTGTTGCTGAGTTTATCGGACAGGATTATCAGGTTGTTATTACTCACAGTAATGGACCACAGGTTGGAATGATTCACACAGCATTTTCTGAGTTCTATCAGAATCATCCAGAATACACATCTACACCAATGTCAGTTTGTTCTGCAATGAGTCAGGGCTACATCGGTTACGATTTACAGCAGGCCATTCGCTCAGAGCTTGTAGGCAGAGGTATTTATAAACCAGTTTCAACTATTCTTACACAGGTTACTGTAGACCCATATGATGAAGCTTTCTATAAACCAACAAAAATAATAGGAAGAACTATGACTGCTGAAGAGGCTGAGCGTGAGGAAGCCAAGGGCAATCATACAGTTCAGGTTGAGGGTGGCTATCGCAGAATCGTGGCTGCACCAAAGCCAATGGAGATTGTAGAAATAGATGCAATCAAAGCACTCTGCGATGCAGACCAGGTTGTTATTGCAGCAGGCGGTGGTGGAATCCCAGTGCTTACTCAGGACAACAAGCTTAAGGGCGCATCAGCAGTAGTAGAAAAGGATACAGCAGCAGGCTTACTTGCAGCAGAGCTTAATGCAGATATGTTAGTTATCCTTACATCAGTTACAAAGGTATGTAAGAACTTTGGCAAGGCTGACGAAGAGCCACTTGATTACATATCAGTTGCAGATGCAAAAAAGATGTTAGAGGCTGGAGAATTTGGTGCAACAGATATGGCTCCAAAGATTCAGGCTGCTATCGATTATATTGGCGATTCAGCCATTAGAAAGGTATTAATAACCAAGCTGTCAGATGCTGGCAACGCAGTAGGCGGACAGACTGGTACAATGATAGGAAAGTAATATGACAATCAGAGATTTACAGATTGGACAAACAGCTAGAATAGATGCTGTCGGGGGCGAGGGAGCCCTCAGACAGCATTTCTTAGATATGGGAGTAATTCCAGGTGTGGAGGTAACTCTTGTCAGACTGGCCCCAATGGGAGACCCAATGGAACTTAGAATCCACGGTTACGAGCTTACTCTTAGACTAGCCGATGCAGAAAAAATAGATGCAACATTAGTGGAGAACATCAAGGACGAAGAGATATCAGTGGAGGCAAACAAGCATGACATCGCCCACCCTGGTCTTGGCGAGGAAGGCAAATATCATCTTAAGGGTGATGGCGAACCGCTTCCAAAGGGAACACAGCTTACATTCGCACTTGTGGGTAACCAGAACTGTGGTAAGACTACTCTTTTCAATCAGCTTACTGGTTCTAATCAGCATGTAGGAAACTTCCCTGGCGTTACAGTAGATAGAAAAGATGGCGCTATTCGAGGCAAGGATAATACCTGCATCACAGACCTTCCAGGAATCTATTCCATGTCACCATATTCTAACGAGGAGCTTGTCAGCCGAGACTTTGTTTTACACGAAAAGCCAAGGGCTATCATCAACATTGTTGATGCTACAAATATAGAGCGAAATCTGTATCTGACTATGCAGCTATTGGAGCTTAACATCCCTATGGTTGTTGCTCTTAATATGATGGATGAGCTTAGAGGTAACGGCGGATCTGTAGATATCAACAGAATGGAAAAAATGTTAGGTGTTCCAGTAGTTCCTATTTCTGCAGCTAAGAACGAAGGTATCGACGAGCTTGTAGCTCACGCAATGCATGTGGCTCAGTATCAGGAAAGACCTCAGGTAGATGATTTCTGCGACGAGAACGATAACGGCGGTGCAGTTCACAGATGCATCCACGGCGTTATTCATCTGATGGAGGACCACGCAAAGCGTTCTGATATTCCAGTCAGATTCGCAGCCAGCAAGGCCATTGAAAATGACGCGCAGATTATTAAGAAGCTGGATTTAGATGAAAACGAAATCGAGACCTTAGAGCACATCACAAAGCAGATGGAAAAGGAAAGAGGTCTTGATAGAAGCGCTGCCATGGCAGATATGCGTTTCGCATTTATAGATAAGGTTTGCAAGGAATGTATTATCAAGCCGAAGGAAAGCAAGGAGCACATCCGCAGCCAGCGTATTGATAAATGGCTTACAGGAAAGTACACAGCTATTCCTATTTTCATCTGTGTAATGGCCATGGTGTTCTTCCTTACATTTAATGTTATTGGCGCATGGCTGCAGGGATTGCTTGAAGAAGGGATAGCATTCCTTACAGATATTACAGATAAGGCTCTTACTATGGCAAACGTAAACGTCACAGTTCACGAGCTGATTATAGGCGGTATATTTGAAGGTGTTGGAGGAGTGCTTAGCTTCCTTCCAATCATCATCACCATGTTCTTCTTCCTATCTATTTTGGAGGACAGTGGTTATATTGCCAGAGTAGCATTTTTCATGGATAAGATGCTTAGAAGAATCGGTCTTTCAGGTCGAAGCATCGTGCCACTTTTGATTGGATTTGGATGTACAGTTCCAGCGGTAATGTCTACACGTACATTGCCTAGTGACAGGGACCGTAAGATGACAATTCTTCTTACACCATTTATGAGCTGTACAGCAAAGCTTCCAATATACACATTCTTCGTAGCAGCATTCTTCCCAGAGAATGGATGGCTAGTAATCACTGTGTTGTATTTCCTTGGGATATTCCTTGGAGTGCTTGCAGCATTGTTCTTTAAAAAGGTTAGATTCAAGGGTGAGGCTGTTCCATTTGTTATGGAGCTTCCAAACTACAGATTGCCAAGCGCAAGAAACGTAATTCAGCTTCTTTGGGAAAAGGCAAAGGATTTCTTGCAGAGAGCATTTACAGTAATCTTCCTTGCAACAGTTATCGTATGGGTATTGCAGAGCTTTGATACTCATCTTAATCTTGTGGCAGACCAGAAGGACAGCATCCTTGCACTTATTGCAGGAGGACTTGCACCATTATTCAAGCCAATAGGATTGGGAGATTGGAGAATCTGTACCTCACTTATTTCAGGATTTATGGCAAAGGAAAGTGTGGTATCAGTGCTTGAAGTATTGTTTGGTACTACAGGAGTTGCAGCAGCTATGTCAAGCCTTACAGCATTTTGCTTGCTAGTATTCTCATTGCTTTATACACCATGCGTGGCAGCTATTGCATCTATCAAAAGAGAGATGGGCCGTAAGTGGGCTGTGTGTGTAGTGATTTGGCAGTGTGCGATTGCATGGATATGCGCATTTATAGTTCATACAATAGGACTATTGATAGGATTAGCTTAATATTGATTTTTAAATTTTAGAGAGTTCCGCAAAAGCGGGACTCTTTTTTTAATGATTATTTACAAAAAACTTTGGTTAGGCTCTTGAAACAAAAGTAAGTTTATGATAAATTATACATGCGTTAGCGAATACTAACGTATATTAAGTATGTGAAACTCGGGTAAGGAAGTGATATATGATGCCTTTAGTAGTCGCGCCAACAGGCGAAGAGCAAATGATTAAACGAATTGGTGGTAATGAGGATGTTAAAAGACATCTTCAGGAGCTTGGTTTCGTGCCAGGCGGACATGTAACAGTTGTTAACGAAATAGGTGGAAACCTAATCGTGAACGTAAAGGAGTCAAGAGTGGCTGTTGATAAGCAGCTGGCTCAGAAAATTTTTGTTTAGTTAGAAGGAGAGAACAATGAAGACATTAAAGGACGTTAATGTTGGCGAGAAAGTCAATGTAACAAAGCTAAACGGCGAAGGCGCAGTAAAGCGCAGAATCATGGATATGGGAATTACAAAAGGTGTAGAGATTTACGTTAGAAAAATCGCTCCTCTTGGAGATCCAGTAGAGATTACAGTTAGAGGCTATGAGCTTTCAGTACGTAAGGCTGATGCTGAAATGATAGTAGTAGAATAAAAGGAGGAGAATAAAGTGGGAATTCGTATTGCACTAGCAGGTAACCCAAACTGCGGTAAAACAACATTATTCAATGCTCTTACAGGCTCTAACCAGTTCGTAGGTAACTGGCCAGGTGTTACTGTAGAGTACAAAGAAGGAAAATATAAAGGTGATAAGGAAGTAACAATCGTTGACCTTCCAGGTATCTATTCACTTTCACCATATACATTAGAGGAGGTTGTATCACGTAACTATCTTATCGATGAGAAGCCAGATGCAATCATCAATGTAATCGATGGTACTAACCTTGAAAGAAATCTTTATCTTACAACACAGGTTGTAGAACTTGGTATTCCAGTAGTTATCGCTATCAACATGATGGATGTTGTAGAAAAGAACGGTGACAAGATTAATGCTAACAAGCTTTCAGAGGAAATTGGCGTTCCTGTAATCCAAATTTCAGCTCTTAAGAACAGAGGTCTTAAGGAAATCGTTGAGGCTGCAGTGAAGGCTGGTAAGGAAGCAAAGCCACAGTCACCTAAGCACAGATTTGATGGTTCTGTAGAACATGCACTTGCTCATATTGAAGAGCTTTGCTTACATAACATCGATGATGAAAATCTTCAGAGATGGTATTCAATCAAGTTATTCGAGCGCGACACAAAGATTCAGGAGAAGCTTGGTCTTTCATCAGACGTTATCGCACATATCGAAAAAGATATCGCTTCATGCGAGAAAGAGTTAGATGATGATTCTGAATCAATCATCACTGGGGAGAGATACAATTACATCGGCACAATCATTGGTGCTTGTGTAAAGAAGGCTTCAAAGGGAATGACAACATCTGATAAGATTGATCAGATTGTTACAAACAGATTCCTTGCACTTCCTATCTTCGCTGTAGTTATGTTTTTAGTTTACTTTGTATCAGTTACAACAGTTGGTACATATGCTACAGACTGGGCAAATGATGGTGTGTTTGGTGATGGATGGCACTTATTTGCAATCGGCTCAAAGGCTTATACTGAAGCAGCTGATGAATATACAGCAAATCAGCTTATCGTAGATGGATATGATTTATATGTAGAAGAAAACGGCACAGAGCCTACAGGTGATTTCGAATATCCTGTAGAGGATGAGGAAACAGCAGCCGTTGAATATGAGACAGCTACACTTGATGATTATGCAGCAGCTGCAGCTTATGTAGAGGCTAATGAAGAGCCAGATCCAGCAAACTATGGCGTATGGATTCCTGGTATTCCAGTATTCATCGAGACTGGGCTTGATGCAATCGGATGTAACGATGTGGTTAAGGGACTTATCCTTGACGGTATCGTAGCAGGTGTTGGTGCAGTTCTTGGTTTCGTTCCACAGATGCTTGTACTTTTCATCTTCCTTGCATTCCTTGAGGCTTGCGGTTACATGGCACGTGTTGCATTCATCATGGACCGTATCTTCAGAAAGTTTGGTCTTTCAGGTAAGTCATTCATTCCAATGCTTATTGGTACAGGTTGTGGTGTTCCTGGTATCATGGCATCACGTACTATCGAAAATGATAGAGACCGTAAGATGACAATCATGACAACAACATTCATTCCATGTGGAGCTAAGCTTCCATTCATCGCAATGGTAGCAGGCGCTATCTTCGGTGGAGCAGCTTGGGTTGCACCAACAGCTTACTTCCTTGGAATTTTCTCAATCATCGTATCAGGTATTATGCTTAAGAAGACAAAGCTCTTCGCTGGCGACCCAGCACCATTCGTTATGGAGCTTCCAGCATACCACTGGCCAACAGTAGGTAACGTACTTAGAAGCATGTGGGAGCGTGGCTGGTCATTTATCAAAAAAGCTGGTACAATCATTTTACTTTCAACAATCGTAGTTTGGTTCTGTACATTCTTCGGTGTTGTTGATGGAGCATTTACAATGCTTGAGGAAGACCAGATTGATCATTCAATCCTTGCTGGTCTTGGTAAGTGCCTTGCATGGATTTTCCTTCCACTTGGCTTTGGCGATTGGGAAGCAACAGTTGCTTCTATCACAGGTCTTGTTGCTAAGGAAAACATCGTTGGTACACTTGCTATCATCTACGGTGCATCAGGTGATGTTTACGAGACAATGCGTGCAGCATTTACAGATGCATCTGGTATGGCATTCCTCGCATTCAACCTTCTTTGCGCTCCTTGCTTCGCAGCTATGGGTGCAATCAAGCGTGAGATGAACAACACTAAGTGGTTCTGGACAGCTATCGGATATCAGTGTGGCTTCGCATGGGTAATCGGCCTTATCATCTACCAGGTAGGTAAGGTATTCACAGGCGAAGGATTCACATTCGGAACAATCTTCGGACTCGCAGCTATCTGCTGCCTAATCTACGGATTAGTTCGTAAAGATAAGTACAATAAATAAGCCTTCCCCCTTTGGGGGAAGGTGTCAGCGTAGCTGACGGATGAGGGTAATAATCATGGGAACAGCAATAGTAATTCTAATCCTAGCCGTTATCGTTGGCGCAATTATTCGCTCGATGGTAAAGGCACATAAACGTGGCGAACATCCAGCCTGCGGCGGCGACTGCGGTCACTGCGGCGGAAGCTGCGGTTGTCACTAAGTATAATGCCCTGGGTTGTATAACCTGGGGCTTTTTGGTATCATTTTAAATATGAGCGAGGATATTAAATTTTCCGTGATAATGCCTACTTATGGGGTGGGCGACTATATTACCGACGCGCTAGGATGCATCTCTATGCAGACCTACGACAACTTCGAAGTCATCATCGTAGATGACTGTTCACCAGATAATTCTGGCGAATTAGCGAAGGCTTTCACACAAAGAGACGACAGATTTTACTATGTAAAACACGACGTCAATAAGGGCGTTTCAGAGGCTCGCAACACAGGTATAGAACATGCCACAGGTGACTACATTCTGTTTTTGGATCCTGATGATTTGTACGAGAGAAATCTTCTTAGAGTGTGTGCAGCAGCGTTGGAACGTAATCCGGTGGATATGCTGGTGTATAGCTTCACAGAGGATTATCGTAATTACGAATCAGGAAAGATTGAATATAGAAAATGCATCAGCCTAGAGCAGATGGACTATGATGATGATATGGTAAGCACTAAGGATCCTGCTACTATCCATAAGATGGCTATGCAGATGGAAGCTATCACCATGCTTGGCTATCCATGGAATAAATGCTATAAGACTAGCATTATTAAGGAGCACAGTCTTAAGTTTCAACAGATAAAGCATGTGGAGGATATCCTGTTTAACTGTGATTTCCTGGATTACACCACATCTCTTACAGTGCTAAATGACGTTCTGTATCATTATAGAAATCAGGGACAGGCTCGCCTTACAGGTGGAGCTATTGATGATTATTTTAAGCTTCAGAAAATCCGTGTTCAGCGAATCTATGACCAGCAGCAACAGTGGAAGACATGTGACTTTGAAGCTCTTGGAACTCTTTCTAAGATATATTTCAGGAGCTTTCAATCAGCTATGGTTCGCCAAATCGAGAGCGGCATTAAGTGCGATGATATTTTAAAATGGTGCAACGCTGAGTCTGAAACAGAGCTTTATCAAGAGATGAAGAAATATCTCCCTGACGATTCTAAAACACTTAAATTCCTATATAAGCCTCTGGCTCAGGGAATGTTTGGCACTGCCCTTAAGCGTGCTCGCATAATGGAGTATACCAAGCATCACTTCCCAGGAATATTTAATAGGGCGAAGCAACTACGCTAGTGCAGATTTGATTTTATAGATACAGTAGGTTATAATTTAATTAGTTGTGAGAAGGAGGGTTTACTATGACTGAAGGCGGTTTTTTAATTTTCTTTTTTGCATTAATTTTATTAGTTGTCATCGTAGCAGTTATCGCAGTTGTATCGGCTGTTTCAGGAGCAGCGGCAGCAATTGCCGATGAAGAAGATGGCGAAGAGGATTAACTAGTTTTGGATATAAAAATCTTTATAGCGGCTCACAAACCTTGCTTGCTACCAGAGCAGGATTGCTATGTGCCAATTCATGTGGGAGCAAAGGGTAAAGACAGTATTTCATATAAAGAATGTGGTATTGACAGAGAAGGAAATCTTGTAAGAGATGATGAAGGTATTAACATCTCTGAAAAGAACCCATATTATTGTGAGCTTACAGCTACTTATTACATCTGGAAAAATATAAAGGCGGATGTAGTTGGCTTGTGCCACTACAGACGCTATTTTTCTTCTAAGAAGAATATAGGCGACGATAATCAGCCATTCAAAAACATCCTTTCAGCTGAAGAAATCAGCGACTTAATGAAGGATAACGATATAGTGGTTCCAAAGACTAATAAATACTTTATTGAGACTTTGTATAGCCATTATTCTCATACATTGGATGGAAGCCATCTGGATATTACCAGAGAGGTTATGGCGAAGCTGTACCCACAGGATTTGAAATATTTGGATACCATTTATTCTAAGACAAACGGAAGCATGTATAACATGTGTATTATGAAAAAGGACATGTTTGATGCTTACTGTGAGTGGTTGTTCAACTTACTTGCTGGAGTTGAAGAACGAATAGACGTATCTAATCTTTCAGCTTTCCAAGCCAGATTATTTGGTCGTGTGTCCGAAATTCTTATGAATGTCTGGATACTAAAGGCTGCCGATGAGGGACATGGTGTTGTGGAAGTATCAGCTTCATACACTGAAAAAATCAATTGGGTTAAGAAGGGCGTTTGGTTCCTTCAGGCTAAATTCTTCGGAAAGAAGTATACGAAGAGCGCGTAAAAATACACAAAGCTATGGTTCAAAAAATTCGAACTATAGCTTTTTTTTTTAAGATAATAATGATAGAATACAGTGTCGTAAAATAGAGTAATAAAGGAACAGATATTATATATAAATATGAAAAAGAGAAGTAAGTTAAAAATATTAGGATTTGTATTGTTGATATTGCTTGTTGTGGCACTTTTGGGATTTCTTAGTCCACTTAGAACGAAGAAGTACAACTTGCAGTTTAGTGACCTTCCTGAAGAGATGGATGGATACAGGATTGTCCAAATCACAGATTTTCACTGTAAAGAATTCGGAGATCATGAAGAAGACTTAGTAAAGCTTGTAGCTAAAGCCAAGCCAGATGTCATCTATTTAACAGGTGATATCGTAGATGAAAAGCACACAACAGAGAATGCTGAGGATCTTTTAGCAGGTATTACTAAGCTTGCACCAGTTTATTACGTAACAGGTAATCATGAGTACTATCAGGGCGCACCATATTATGAATTTAGGGATCTTTGCGATGAGTATGGCGTAGTGATGCTTGAAAATGAATCTACAGAGGTTGATTTTAACGGAACAAGCTATATGCTTACAGGACTTGATTTTATGGATTCTACAGTACATATGAAAGATGTTGTTGGCTATGCCAATGCAGATTATTTCAACATTCTTTTATATCATGATTCGTCAAAATTTGATTTTCTTTCAGAATATGGATATGATTTGGAATTCGCAGGACATGGTCATGGTGGTTTGATTCGTTTGCCATTAGTTGGCGGGCTATTGGGACCAGACTATCGTTTATTCCCTAAGTATGACTACGGAGTTTTCCATGAGAAGAATGCAACAATGATAGCCAGCTCAGGCTTGGGCGACGCCAGAGTACCTAGATGGAATAATCCTAGAGAGATAGTGCTGGTTACATTGCATTGTGAAAAATAGAAACAGCCAGAGCGCATATCACATTAGAATGATATGTGCCCTGGCTGTTTTTTTACATTGCAATTTTATCGCAGTTGCGATAAAATCTAGACATGAATACTGATATATTTTTAAGTGAAAAACTAAATAGTTGCCATTTGAATCTGCACACATTAAGCGAACGGTCGGGAGTAGCTTATTCCACTGTATATAATTTATTTACTGGTAAGAAAAGCGTAGCAGCTGCAAAGACAGATAGTTTATATAGGATAGCGCGAGTACTTGGAATAAGTATGGATGAAGTGTATAGAGAATTGTTATTTACTGATACAGAGCAGGTTATTCCCAACTTCTTACTTATGTGGGAGGACGAGGTCGTTGCATCGGTTCAGGTAGGTGAAACGGTTGTGTCAATCCAGCGGTTTGATTTAAACCCTATAAAGCAGATATTTTACAAGGATGAGATTTCCAGATTCGAATTTGGAGAAATTTTAAAGCTGCGTTGTTGGGATGAACATAGAGCTGATATAAAAGATCTTTTAAAGCGTATAGGGCTTGATGAGTTTAATCCATATAAAATATGCCGAATAACACATGGCAAAATGGTGCAAGACAAGACCTGGTTTAAATTTGATGGTGAGACCATTTGCTATGCAGATTTAATAAGGAGAAAAAATGCTTCCTAAAATAGAAATTGGTCCAGAATATTTAGTGCAGGAATCCGGAACTAGTGATGGAACTCAAATAAAATATTGTAAAGATGATAAATGGTATAAAGTTGATAGGTATGGTGGGGAAGGACAGGTGGAAGAGCTAGTTTCTGAGATATTGGCACTTTCAAATCTTTCTAGTGATAATTATGTAAAGTATAGCCAAGTTATTATAAACGAAGAGAATGGTTGCGTGAGTGATAATTTCCTTCAGGCAGGTGAAAGTTTTATTACCTTCTATAGATTATACTCTAATATCCAAGGTGGAGATTTGGCTGTGGTGACATCCAAAATGGATTATGATGAAGCCATTGAATACGTCCTCGAATTTATGGATAGGAATGTGAAAGTGGATTTGAGAGAGTATTTAGCTAATATATTTGCGTTGGATGCACTAATTCTTAATGAAGATAGACATTTTAACAACTTTGGTTTGATCTATGATGGAAACATATTTAGGCCTGCGCCTATATTTGATAATGGCAAGAGCCTTTTTGTAGGGAATAAGAGATATAATCCTAAGCTGTCTATGTCGGAAAATAAGAAAAAGGCCTTTGCAAAGGCATTTAGTGGAAGCTTTGTATTGAACAATAGCTACTTGAAAAAATATCGTTCATTTGATTTCGATTATGATAAAATTATACTTTTTTTACAGGATAAGATTACTGGTGAGGATACGGTTTATGATAGGCTGTATTCTTTGGTAAGTTGCTTGAGGCAGAGTTGAACGAGAAAAATTATTAAGATACATTTCTGAACACAGGAGGAAGGTTGAAGATTATATGTTTGCATTATTAAGTGATGAAGAATTGAAAGAGGCGTATGGGGATTATAGGGAGAGTATTGGAAGAGAAGAGGAAAAAATTGAAGATATACAAAAAATCATGAACAATCTTAATCTTACAGCTGAGCAGGCAATGACAGCATTGAGGATAGCCAAAGAAGATTTTGAAAAGGACCTTTCTAGATTGTAAATATTGAACGAAGTACCAGGGCACACCGCAAGGTGTGCCCTGGTTGTTTTATGAAAAAGAATACTGAAATTGTGCTTGCCTGAAAATTTGCATAATAGTATAATACTTGTTACTTTGTATGAATTAATGCTAGGGAGAAAGTTTATGTCTAAAAAGTATTTATTGAAACAAGTTATGCAATGGTTGGTGTGTATTATAGCGGGTTTTTTTATAGCGAACATAGTTTGCTTTGTTTACGAGCGACCTGTTGGATGGCATGATACACCTTGTGGAGCGACGGGGGCAGTTCGCGAACCAGGAGCTATATTAATTCATGGTACGGAAGGATATTCTGTAACTAAAATTGATAGAAATGGTTATACTAATCCCGATAAAGAATTGGCTGATAACTATGTCCTGATGATGGGGGCATCTCATACACAGGGAAAAGAAATTTCAACGGATAAGAAATATTCTGTTTTAGTAGATAATTACTTGTCTACAGATGATAAATTGCATACTTACAATATATCTTGTGATGGTAATTTTTTGCCAGCGCAAATAAAGCATTTTAAGGCAGCAATGCAAGCATTCCCGAATGCATCAATTGTAACAATAGAAATTCCAAGTACAGATTATTCGGTTGATGAGTTAGAAAATGCAGCTGAGCAACCTGAATATAATTGTGCAGATTCATCGGATTATTTTTCAAATCTTTCCTATATGGAAAAAATTAAAAATAATATAAAAGACTATGTTCCTCTGATTTCACTTATAAAAAATAAAATGGAAACTAGTAAGAAGAGCCAATTGGAGAATAAAACAAATACGGCTGTTGACTACGATGAATATGCAAGAGTAATCAATAAAGACTTAAGATTAATTCGTTCAGAATTTGATAAAAAGATTGTTTTTATTTATCATCCGGATGTGAAGCTTGAAGAAAACGGAAATCTTACGTTAGTTTACAGTGATACTTGGGTAATGTTTAAAGATGCTTGTGTAGCTAACAATATAGATATTATAGATTCAGGAAATGATTTTTGTGACTATTTTGAAAAGAATCATAAAGTTCCATATGGATTTTTTAATACGTCTTTGGGCAATGGTCATTTAAATGAAGTTGGCCATAAGATAATAGCTGATGAAGTGATAGAATATTTGGAGGATAATAATAGTGAGCTTTTATTCAATTAGTTTTATTGTATTCTTTGTATTTTTTTCTTTGCTGATGAATTATGCTCCAACAGCTAAAAGTCAAAGAAGGATTTTATTATTGGCCAATGCTGTCTTCTATGGTTTTTGGGATTATAGATTTTTATTATTATTAATTTTAGTGATTGTAATTGGTTATATTGGGGCCATTCAATATAAAAAAAATCATAATAAGATTTGGATAGATGGTGCGGTAATTATATATATTTTGATTCTTGGTGTTTTTAAGTATTTTGATTTTTTTAGCGAATCGTTTTCAAGAATCTTTAGTATAAAAGATAATGTGACACTAAATTTGATTTTACCACTAGGTATTTCTTTTTATTTATTTCAAGCAATGAGTTATTTGTTTGATGTCAAATATGAAAAGATTGAAATTGAAAAAGATTTTGTGAAGTTAGCTACATATATATCGTTTTTTCCACAGATTACAGCAGGACCTATTGTTAAATCGAAGGATTTTCTTCCTCAATTAGAAAGATTACATAGGATTAAGAAAGAAAATATATATTCAGGCATACAACTTATTGTATTAGGAATAACAAAAAAACTTGTATTTGCTGATAGAATAGGTGTTGCTGTAGATGAGGTTTATAAAGCACCCATTTCATATAATGGAATAAGTGTTTTAATGGCAATAGTAGGTTATTCGTTACAAATATATTGTGATTTTTCCGGATATTCTAATATTGCAATAGGAATCGCAAAAATATGGGATTTTGATTTAGGAGAAAATTTTAATGCGCCATATATTGCAAAAAATCCTTCCGATTTTTGGAAAAGATGGCATATATCTTTATCTACCTGGTTTAGAGATTATGTATATATTCCTCTTGGCGGAAGTAGGAATGGAATGTTTAGAACATACTTTAATTTGTTTATAACTATGGTTTTAAGCGGAATTTGGCATGGTGCTAATAGTACTTTTATAATATGGGGAATAGTTCACGGAATGGCATCAGCATTAAACAGAGGATTTAATGATTGTTTAAGACGTACTAGCGCTAAATATACCATACCTAGTGGGCTATGTATAATGATGAATTATGTTTTTGTATCATTGGCATGGGTGGTTTTTAGGGCAGACAACTTTAAGCATGCTTGTACTATATATAAATGTTTGTTTAATACAAGTGGTTTATTATATATTAATGTATATGTTGTTGCGTTCGTAATAATATATATATTTATCAGTGTGTTTGCAGTAATAATGAATAATGGGAATATTATTGCTATTAATTTGAATCTCGATTCGATGAAAAATAAGATATTGATTTCTATATGGATATGGCTTGTTGTTGAATTTATGTATTGCGGTAATTCGGCTTTTATATATGCCCAGTTTTAATAGGATAATCAAGGCTTTTGAGGGTTTGCCAAACTTGTTCAGGTTCAAACTTGATGGTCTGGCGAAAGCCAGACCCTTTAATTGTACATTTCTAAAAATCATCATCTTCAAAATAGGTCACAGGATTGTAATCAGAAATTCCATTTAATACAGGGGTTTTTCATGTAACGTATAGAAAGCGGTTTCTGAAGTGTTCAAAGTTTCTAAATCCTCTGCCAGAGCGACGAAGATCTTTCACTTTTCTATTCATTGATTAAATTGGACCGTTTGAAAGTCTGCTATTGTATAGGCCTCCAGTACCTTCTTTTTCAATCATAATAAATGAATTAATAATCTTAATCTTACTGCTGAACAAGCAATGACAGCATTGGGGATTAAAGAGGAAGATTTTGAAAAGTATCTTTCAAGATTGTAAAGAGTGTATTTAGCCAGGGCACGCCGCAAGGTGTGGTCTGGCTATTTCGTTTTGTGTACGTTTTGTGAAATGTTACATATAAATAAGTAAAAAATGTAAGTATTTTTAACCATAAGCAATTGTCAACAACTCCTGAATGATGTATACTTCTGCAAGATGGCCATTTATGGGCGTATCGGCAAAAAATATGAGGGAGTGTATTATGAGAGTTCTAATTGTAAATAAATTCTTGTACCCTAACGGCGGTTCAGAAACATATATCTTTAAGCTTGGAGAAGCGCTTATGGCTAAGGGTCATGAGGTTCAGTACTTCGGCATGGAGCACGAAGGCAGATGCGTAGGAAATGCAGTGAATGCATACACATCTGATATGGATTTCCATGATGCCAGCAAGCTCGAAAAGCTTACATATCCTTTAAAGACTATTTATTCCAAAGAAGCTAGACAGAAGATTCGACTTGTATTAGATGATTTCAAGCCAGATGTAGTACATCTTAATAATTTCAATTATCAGCTTACACCATCCATGATTTTAGAGATTGTAAAGTGGAGAAAGCAGACAGGACATGAATGCAAGATTGTATTCACAGCTCATGATTATCAGCTGGTTTGCCCTAACCACATGTGTAACAATCCAAACACACATGAGAATTGTGAGAAGTGCCTGAGCGGCAAATTCATTAATTGTACTAAGGGTAAATGCATCCACGGAAGCACAGCCAAGAGCTTCATTGGTACCTTAGAGGCAACCTTCTGGAAGCTGAAGGGCACATACAAATATATCGATACATTTATTTGCTGTAGCCAGTTTATGAAGAGCAAGCTGGATGCGAATCCACTGTTTGCACCAAAGACTGTGGCAATTCATAATTTTATAGAAGCAATCCCTTGGGTAGAGGCTGAGAAGGAAGATTACGTGCTTTACTTCGGAAGATATTCTGAGGAAAAGGGCATACGTACATTGATTGAGGCAGCCAAGAGAATGCCTGAGGTGAATTTCATCTTCGCAGGTAAGGGTCCTTTGGAAGATTTGCTTAAGGGCGTTGATAACATTAAGAATGTAGGTTTCCAGAGCGGAGACGATTTAGCGAACCTGATTCGCAAGGCTAAGATGTCTGTTTATTCATCAGAATGGTATGAAAACTGTCCATTCTCAGTAATGGAATCACAGATGTACGGCACACCTGTTATTGGCGCAAATATCGGTGGTATTCCAGAGCTTATCCAGGTGGGCAAGACTGGTCTTCTGTACGAGAGCGGTGATGTGGATCAGCTGTGCGATGCAATCCATAGCATTTGGCAGGATGACGCTAAGGCTAAGGCGATGCATGATGCATGTAAGGAATTGAGCTTTGATACTATTGATGAGTATTTAGAGAAGATAATGAAGATATATGCCTAGGGCTATAAATAATGGAGGGAGAACATGATTACTAATATATGTATGCTGTTATTGCTTTTATTCTTGGGATTTCTTTTATTATATAAAGCAGAGCTTTGTGAAGAGAATAAAAGCTTTTTTGATTTATCGTCAACTTCTGCAATGCGTGGATTTTGGTCTATTATTGTAATAATTGTTCATACACCGATTTTATACCAAAATCGTATTCAGGATATGATAGGTAGTTTTGCTTATATAGGTGTAACTTTTTTTTTCATGACATCAGGGTATGGGTTGAAATTATCAGTAAATAAAAGCTCTGAAACTATAAAGAGATTTTGGAGAAATAGGTTACCTAAGATTATAATTCCTAAATACATAGTTAATGTCTTTGCTTTAGTAATGGCTTTCTTCATTTATAATAAGGTGAAGATATGGAATGTATTCCTGATAAGAGGATGGGTTTTATGGCTGCTTGTTTGTTATTTGTTTTTTTGGGTAGTATATAGGTTTAATTGCTTTAAAGCATACAAAGATTTGATAATATCAGTTTTGGTAATTTTATTTAGTTTGGTGACTTTTTTTATGCAAGATAAAATTCAATCTACTATTTGGCCGACTGAAATATATGGATTTATATGGGGAATAATACTTGCTAACATAAAAGAGAAGTTTAGGATAAAAAGTTTAAGCGGTTGGTTAAGGAAAACAATTATTATGTGTATATTATCTGGAGTATGTGGAATATTATATTTAAAGTTTAAGCCTATATATTTCGGAGGAAACTATATATTAAAAATAATATTAGGCATACTGATTTTGCTTTTTATTTTACAAATAATAACAAGGGTAAAGATAGGAAACAAAATTTCACTGTTTATAGGTTCAATCTCTTATGAGGTTTTTCTATTGCATGGAGTGGTTTTTCAATTTTATGAATATTATTTTGCTAAATTAGACTCAGGTGTCTTTATTATACTTAGTATAATTACTACTATAGTTATCGCTTGGTTGGTAAGGTTAATATCAAAATACTGTATAGAAAAATGCAATTTGATAATAAATGCTATATTAAAATAGAAGGAGTAATAAAATGGCAGAGAAGAAATTAAACGGAACCGTAATTGTAACATACAGATGTAACGCACGTTGTTCAATGTGTAACAGATATAAGGCCCCATCTAAGCCTGAGGAAGAAATCTCAATCGAGACTATTAAGAAGCTTCCTAAGATGTATTTCACAAACATTACAGGTGGTGAACCTTTTATCAGAACAGATATTAAGGATATTGTTCGTGAGCTTTATAAGAAGTCAGACCGTATTGTTATATCTACAAATGGTTTCTTCACAGATAGAATCGTAGACCTTTGTAAGGAATTTCCACAGATTGGTATTCGAATTTCTATTGAAGGTCTTGAGGAGACAAATAACAAGATTCGTGGTCTTGATAATGGTTTCCAGAGAGGATATCAGACACTTAAGAAGCTTCGCGAGATGGGTATGAAGGATGTTGGATTTGGTATGACAGTTCAGGATATGAATGCACCTGACCTTGTACCTCTTTATCAGCTTTCTGATGAGATGGGAATGGAGTTTGCTACAGCATCTCTTCACAACAGTTTCTATTTCGTAGAAGCTAAGAATATTATCAAGGATCGTCCAATGGTTGCTCAGAACTTTGAGAATCTTGTTAACGAGCTCCTTGCAAGCAAGAGCCCTAAGAAGTGGTTCAGAGCTTACTTCAACCATGGACTTATCAATTACATCTATGGTCAGAAGAGACTCCTTCCATGTGATATGTCATTCGATACTTTCTTCATCGATCCTTACGGTGACGTAATGCCATGTAATGGTACAAAGGATAAAGAGGTTATGGGTAACCTTAACGAGCAGTCTTGGGATGAGCTTTGGAATTCTCCAGAGGCAGAGTCAGTTCGTGCAAAGGTTCGTTGCTGTGATAGAGATTGCTGGATGATTGGTTCTGTATCACCTGCAATGCATAAGTATATTTGGGTACCACTTTGGTGGGTAATCCGTCACAAGGCTAAGTTCTGGACAAAGAAGAAGTACAGCATGTACGAGAACAAGATTGTTCGCGACCTTCGTGATGGCAAGGTAACAAAGGAAGATCTTGATAAGTGCAGCACATGCGATATGTGTGCAACAGTAAACAACGGTCTTTCAGCTGCATCTATGGAACAGCTTAAGGATAAGACTGGTGAAGAGATTGTAGATGCTGATATTGCAGCACAGATGGGTAAATAAAATGGATAATAAGATAGATATTGTTGTAATGTGGGTAGATGGAAATGACCCAAAATGGCTTGAAGAAAAAAATAAATATACCCCTAAAACAAAAAAAGATAATTCAGCTAGTGATAATCGTTTCAGAGATTGGAATTTAATGAAGTATTGGTTCAGGGGAGTGGAAAAATTTGCACCATGGGTTAATAATGTCTATTTTATTACCTGGGGGCATTATCCTAAGTGGTTAAACATTGATAATCCAAAACTTAAAATAGTTAAGCATGCTGATTATATACCAGAGGAGTTATTACCTACATTTAACTCTAATGTAATCGAAATGCATTTGAATAATATAGAGGATTTGGAAGAGCAGTTTATTCTGTTTAATGATGATATTTTTTTAATTAAAGATACTACGCCAGAAGATTTTTTCATTAATGGAAAGCCCTGCGAAAGTGCATTATTAGGGGTTTTATCATCACAAGATTATAATGATGTATTCCCGCATATATTAATTAACAACTGCGCCATCATAAATAAACATTTTGATAAAAAAGAGGTATTGTCTAAGCATAGAAATAAATTCATAGCTAAAGAGTATGGAAAAGATGTTATAAGAAATATATTATTAAAACCCTTTGTATATTTCTCAGATTTTAGGGATTTACATTTGGCATCAGCACATCTGAAGTCGAATTTTGATGAAATATGGAAGGCAGAACCAGAGATTATGTATAATGCTACAAAGTCAAAGTTCAGATCAAAAGAAGATGTGAATCAATGGCTTATAAAAAACTGGTATATGTGTAAGGGGGATTTTGTTCCACGAAGTCCCAAGTGGGGAAGAAAATTTGAACTTGGGGCAGAGCAGGGAGAATGCGATTACATAAAGAAGCAAAAAGGTAAGGTTATATGCCTAAATGAGAGTAGCGATGATATTGACTTTGAACACATACAAAAAAAACTTATTGAAGCTTTTGAGGCTATCTTACCGGACAAGTGTGGATATGAAAAATAAAATAGGAAAAATAGTATGAAAAAGATTTTGATAGTGATGATGTCGTTATATAATGGCGGGGCAGAAAAAAGTCTTGTAAACATGTTGAACGAATTACCATCAGATAAATATGAGGTTGATTTACTGTTATTTAAAAGGGAGGGCATGTTTCTTAAACAAGTTCCAAGTTGGGTTAACATTATTGAGACTCCTAAAAGATTAAAACAGTTGTATTCACCTGTTAAAAAGAGTGGAGCTCTTATGCTAACTAAAGTTATAGGAACAGCAATAACACGAATGAAGGAATCAACTCCTAATATGCGTGAGGGATATAGATGGGAGAATTTCTATTCAAAGAAAATAGATGTACTTGAAAAGAAATATGATGTCGCAATTGCCTATACATCAGGAGAGGCAATGTTTTATGTAGGTGATAAGGTGACTGCTGACAAGAAGATTGCTTGGATACATAACGATTTTAGAAGCGCAAAACACCCAAAGAAGTACGATTATAAATATTTTAAAGATTTTGAGTTGGTTACAATTTCTGAGGAATGCGCTAAAATCGTTGAAGAAGAGTTTTTAGATTTGCATAAGAGTGTTCATAATATTGCTAATATAACATCATCTACTGTAACAAGAAGCAGAGCAGAAGAATTTGTTCCAGAAGAGTTTGAATATAAAGGATTTAATATTTTGTCTATTGGTAGATTAACTGAACAGAAGGGCTTTGATCTTGCTATAGAAGCAGCTTCAATTGTACGAGATGCTGGAAAGAAATTTAAATGGTTTATTATTGGAGATGGCGGATTACAAGATAAGCTTCAGGCTATGATTGATGACAAAAAACTAAATGATTATTTCTATTTGCTAGGACCTAGAGATAATCCCTATCCATATATTAAAAATTGTGATTTGTTTGCTCAAACTTCTAGATATGAAGGAAAGTCAGTTGTTTTAGATGAGGCAAAGATTATTGGTGCTCCGATTATTGTTACAAAATATCCTACAGTTTTTGATCAAATTGAGGATGGAAAAGAAGGATATGTAGTTGATCTTAATTCAAAGGCCATAGCAGAAGGTGTGATTGATTTGATAGAACATCAAGAAAAACGTGATGCCATTGGTAAATATCTTTTGTCGCATGAGTATGGTAACCAGTCAGAAATAGAAAAATATATTGCAGTTATTGGAGATTAATTAATGAAGGAAGTTTTTATAATCATTACTGATATGGGGAGCGGAGGTGCTCAAAAAAGTCTATTATCTTTTTTTCAAGCACTAGAACGCACTGGTAAGACTAACGATTACAATATAGATTTAGTAGTTGTGAATCCTAAAGGTATTTTCATGAATCAAATACCTGATTATGTTAATGTTATACAGGCACAAAAGACTTTAGCATGGATGGGTGTTGAAAGTGGCGATGAGTATCTAAAAAATAACTTCTCATTATTGGGATTATATGGAAAGATTAAGTTTGGAATTAATAAGAAGTTTAATCCGTGGTATACAAAGCTAAACTCTGAGCAGAAGTTATGGGCTTCTTGGAATACATTAATTCCAAATGTTAAAAAGAAGTATGATATTGCTATTTCATATCTGAATGGCTATCCAAACTATTATGTAATTGATAAAGTTCAGGCCAATAAGAAGGTGTTGTGGATTCATAATGAGTATCAAAAATTGAAATATAATATCAATTATGATGAGATTTATTACAATAAATGTGATGAAATAATAACAATTTCTAAAGAGTGCTTAGATAGCTTTACCGAAATATTTCCGCAGCATAAAAATAAGATATCAGTATTAGAAAACATATCACTTTCATCAGATATTATTGATAAGAGTAAATCATTTGTGCCAGAGGAATTTGAAAATTATGCAGGGCTTAAGCTTTTATCGATTGGTCGTCTCAATGAGCAAAAAGGCTTTGATTTTGCTATAGAAGCTGCAAAAATATTGCTTGATAAAGGGATGGATTTTAAATGGCTTATTCTTGGAGAGGGACCTGATCGTAAAAAATTGGAATCCCTAATAAATGAAAAAGGTATTGAAAAATGCTTTTTACTTCTTGGTATAAAGGATAATCCATATCCTTATATTAGATACACGGATATTTTTCTTCAAACATCAAGATTTGAAGGTAAGTCTATTGTCCTAGATGAAGCCAAAATTCTTTTAAAGCCAATAGTTGTTACTAATTATCCTACAGTATATGATTCGATAGAGAATGGCATCACAGGAACAATTGTTAATATGGATGGAAATGAAATTGCCGAGGCTGTTATTGACATAGAAAATAATAGCGAAAAAGCAGAGCAGTATATTGAGAATTTAAAAAAAATGAATTCTGGAAATGAGAGTGAAATACAAAAATATATGTCAATAATGCTTTAATTGGGAGATATTTATGAATGTTTTTATTTCGATAAATGGGTTAAGATGTGGCGGGGCAGAGAAAAGTCTAATTTCTTTTTTGAATGAAATACCTGAAGAATATATAAAAAGGAATGATCTTAAAATAGATTTATTGGTATTGGATAAGAAAGATCATTTTTTTACTGACATCCCTGCATGGGTAAATACATTGCAGACAGATGATATGATAGATGGAATGTTCGAAAGTTCATTGGAACATATTAAGAATCCAGTAAGTATTCCAATATTATTTGCAAAAATTCTTACCAAAATTAGAATGAAACTAATTAAAGAAGAAAATGTGTCTAATGTGCAACACATTTGGAATATGTGGAAAAATAATATAGAAGTCCGTGATGAAGAGTATGATATTGCGATTTCGTATGTTGATGGGTTCTCAAATTATTATGTTATTGATAAGATTAAGGCTAAAAAGAAAGTACTTTGGGTTCATAATGAGTATTCTAAATTAAATTATAAGAAAGAATACGATAAAAAGTATTTTGATGAAGCTGATGCGATTATCACCATATCAGATATATGTGTAAATAGTTTACAAGAGAATTTTCCAGAAAATGTTGATAAAATAAGAATGATTCCAAATATTTCTTCACCTAAAAATATATGGAATTTGGCAGAAAAAGAGAGACCTAAAGAATATGTTGGAAAAAATATAATTGTATCAATAGGTAGATTGAATATTCAAAAGGGATTTGATATGGCTATCGATGCAGCGAAGATATTATCAGAAAAAATAGATTTTTCATGGTATATATTAGGCGAAGGTGAGCTTAGAGAAGAACTTGAACAAAGAATAAGAGATTGTGAGTTGCAGAATAAAATTCATTTAATAGGTAATAGGAGTAATCCATACCCATATATACGATATGCAGATGTGTTTGTACAGCCGTCAAGGTATGAGGGAAAATCTATTGTATTGGATGAAGCAAAGATTCTTGAGAAACCAATAGTTGTAACAGATTATGAAACGGTATTTGATTCTATAGAAAATGATATAAATGGAGTGATAGTTGGATTTAATAAAGAAGAATTGGCTAACGCTATAGTGAATCTTTTCGATGATGTTAAAAAGCGAGATAGGCTTGTTAATGCATTAAAAAACGAAAATGAGATAAAAAGAACAGATATAGATAAATATTTATCGTTGATAGAAGATTTAAGATATGAATAATAATTATTTGAGTATAAAAAAAATAATGCAGTTAGTTTATGGTGTGTTAGTGTTTGCATGCTTTATGCCATATGTGTTTGATAATTTTTATAGCATGGTATTTATGCGAGGACAGTTGCTTAGAATCTTTTTTTATGCATCAGTTTTTTTGTATATTTATAAGAAATTATACAAAGAGCCACTAGTTAATATATGGATATTTATAGTAGCATACATTGATATTCAAGCTCATTTAATAAGTGGTTATGGCATAAATATTATGAATATATATATCTATATAGATATAGTTGTATTTTCTGTCTATTGTTGTAAAACAATTCCAAATTTCTTTTTGAAAGTAAATACTTATTATTTCACAGTATTATTAGCATTAAATACGCTTTTTATGGGATCTAATGGTGCATTTATTAATTCAAATGGACAAGTATCCTACCTAATAGGAACAAAGACAAGTATTACATTGTTTCAAATTGTAGCATTTTTGTTCGTGCATGTATACTACCGTGCGAAAAGCAATAAGAAAAAAAATGATGCTACGCTACTTTATATGGTATTGATAGCTAGCGTTGTTATATATAATATAAGACAGCCGATTTCGACATCCAAAATATGTATGGCACTATGGTTTGGAATGATGTTTCTGTATTATATTTTTCCTAAAAAAATTGGTATAGTTTTAAATTGGTTATTTTGGGTAATCAATGTAGTAAATGTTTTGATAATATTTTTTAAGATACAATATAGATTTGAATACTTACTAGTAGATGTATTGCATGAGGATTTAACTTTAGACAATCGCGAATATATATGGGAAATTGTCATTGCCAATATTATTAATAGGCCTTTATTTGGACATAGTATTAACTCCAATGTATCATTTGGACTGAGCGAGGCTTTGGCATATAATAGAAGCGCACATAATCAAATTTTAAGTTGGATTTTTTATTTCGGATTAATAGGCACGATTATTATTTTTATTTTGTTAGCCCTTTTATTTTATAGGTATAAAGTTTTAGACATTAGAGGTGTAATTACCAGAATGACATTAACCGTACTAGCTACATTATGGATTAGTGAGCAGTGGTTTTTATTTACAAACTTTATGTTAATAACAATCTTGTTGAATTATTTACAGGAGTATGAATTTAAAGACATAGAATCAAAGCTAAGTAAATATATTTATTGGAGATAAATAATGAAAAAAATAGGAATTATAACATATCATCATACGACTAATTTTGGATCGATACTTCAAACTTATGGTTTATATAGAAAAGTAACTGAATTTGGATATAACTGCGAAATCGTAAATTATATAAACGCTGTTGTAGAAAAAAGAGAAAGACCAAAAAAGTTATTCGACTGTAAAAATATTAGAGCTATAAGAGATTATTTTAAGTATGAGCATGTAAAGAAGAATAAAGATAAAGAATTTGACAAATTTTTAGATGAAAACATGCGTGTCTCGAAAAAAATTTATGACAAGGATAATATAGAGGAGGCAAATCCAGTATATGATATATTTCTTGTTGGAAGTGATTTGGTATGGGATGATACTATTAATAACTGTGATAGAAATTATATGCTAAAGTTTGTTGCTGATAATAAACAAAAAATAGCATATGCATCTTCTACTGGGCAGTTTTGGGATAATGATTTAAATGAGGTATATTCACTATTAAATAGATTCAAAAATATAGGTGTTAGGGAAAAAGAAATCTATGATGAATTGAATAAACATCTTAATTTTGAAGTTGATTTCGTTGGTGACCCTACAATTCTTTTAGAACCTCAGACATGGGGGAATTTGGCTTGCAACAGAATCATTAACGAAGAGTATGTATTAATATATTTTAATGATGATGAATTAAAGATATATGAAGATGCTATTAATTATGGAAAGAAGTATGGTTTAAAGGTATATGCAATTTCATATAGTTGGTTGCCAAAGGACATTACTCCTATAAGACCAACAAAGATTGAAGAGTTTTTATCTCTTGTAAAAAATGCTAATACTGTGTTCACTGCATCATACCATGGTATGTTATACTCTATATATTTTAATAAGAACTTTTTCTATTACAACCGTGGATGGAAGTCAAGAATGCGCTCGATTGCAGATTACTTGGATTTAGGAAATAGAGAGCATTACGATGAGAAAGTGAACAAAGATATTGATTATGACGAAGTAAACAGAAGAATGGAACTCTTGAGACAAAAATCTATAGCTTGCTTAGAGTCTTATTTGAAGGATTAGAGGAATCGTCGTGGAAAAGAAAAGTAGTATTAAGAAAAATTTTATTTACAACCTGATTTATAATATTTTAAACATTATAGTACCTCTTATCAGCGCTCCTTATACATCTAGAGTATTGGGAGTAGATAAGATTGGAATCTATAGCTATACATACTCATTAATTAGTACTGTAATTATGATAGGCGCAATGGGTACTGCTACATACGGCCAGAAAGAAATAGCTGCATCAAAGGATGCCGAAGAGCGTAGCACCCTATTTTGGGAAATATTTGTTATAAAAGGTGTAACCACCATTCTTTGTGCGGCTTTATTTATGGTTTATGCATTAAATGATAATTATGCATTTTACTATTTAATACAGATACCATTTTTTATTGCGGCAGTATTAGATGTAAGTTGGCTTTTCCAGGGTTTAGAGAAGTTCAATTATATTGCTATTAGAAACTCATTAGTTAGAATTGCTGGAATAATCCTTCTGTTTATAATTGTTAAATCCCCAAGTGATTTGTGGAAATACTTACTAATTATTTGTGGATCGCAGTTGGTTGGTAATTTATCAATGTGGCCATATGTGCCTAGATATGTTCACCGTTTTTCGTTTAGTAAAAAGCGTATTGTTTATCATATTAAAAACATGATGGTGTATTTTGTGCCATCAGTGACATACCAGATTTATGCAGTGCTTGATAAAGCAATGCTAGGATGGTTAGTAGGTTCTGATTATGAAAATGGCTATTATGAGCAGGCACACAAAATTGTAAATATGGCGGTTAGTATCATTAGTGCTTTTACTATAGTTATGCGTTCACGTATGTCATATCTGTATAGCATTAAAGATTATAAAGAGATTGAGCGAAAGTTGTACCAAGCTTGTAATACAATGGCTTTTATGGTATTTCCAATGTCATTTGGGTTAGCACTGATTGCTGCAGGTATGGTTCCTTGGTTCTTTGGTGATGGTTATGATAAGGTAATCTCATTGTTATATGTTTTCTGTCCTTTCTTTGCATTTATGGGGTATTCAAGACTCATTGGAACCCATATTTTGACTCCTAGTGGTAGGCAGGGAAAGAGTAATGTTGCACAATGTTTTGCTGCTGTTTGTAATTTAATTCTTAACTTGCTTCTTATACCAAAGTTTTATGCATTTGGAGCTGCAATTGCATCGGTTGGCGCAGAGTTTGTAATTGTTGTTATATACTACTATGCAATTCGTAAAGAGTTATCATTAGTTACGGTTGCAAAGACTGGATGGAAAAAGTTGTTATCTGCTGCAGTAATGTTCGCAGTATTATTTCCATTGACTAAACGCTTACCAATAAGCATTTTATCTTCTGTTTTAGAAGTTGTTTTGGGAAGTTGTATTTATGTCGTATTTTTATTTATTATACGTGATGAGTTCTTATTGATTAATTATCAACAGATTAAGAAAAAGTATTTTGAGAAATTTTTTAAAAAGAATTAATAAATAAAGATGCTCATGGCATCTTTGTGGAGGAAAAATTATGAATCGAAATCAACGTGCAATTGATATCACTGTTGAGTTGTTAAAAAAACATGGGGTTCGCCATATTGTGATTAGTCCCGGAGCGACAAATTTAGCTTTTGTAAATGCAGTAAAGAATGATCCAGCATTCACATGCTATTCAATTGTTGACGAAAGAAGTGCTATTTACTTTGCTATTGGTCTTTATTTACAGACTGGTGAAATAATAGCTGCATCATGTACTAGTGCTCAGGCTACAAGAAATTATATTCCAGGTCTTACAGAAGCATTTTATAAAAGAGTACCTATTTTAGCCATTACAATGGAGAAGCATGTTAGATTTATTGGGCAGGAATACATGCAAGCTCCACATCAGATGTCTTTACCGGATGATAGTGTCAAGCAGAGTTTTGAAACTCCATTTGTTTCAGATGTTAATGATGAGTATCATTGTATAAGAGTGGTTAATGAAGCTATATTAAAAACCAAGGAAAAGAGCTATGGTCCAGTACAGCTTTGTATTCCGTGGTTAGATTTCCCTATTAAGGATGAACGACCTGAAATTAGAAAAATAGAACAATTATATGAGTGTGACTGTAAAGATATTAATCTTGGTAGCAAGAAAGTTCTTGTTGTTATTGGAGAGCATCTTCCATTTACAGAAGAAGAAAAGAAATCTATTGAATCATTTGCAGAAAAACATAACTGTGCAATTTATGCAAATCACCTTTCGAATTATGATGGTAAGTATGTTATAAATGCTAATCTTGGATTAACGACGCTGTCTATAGAAAACTTTATAAAAGATTATGCCCCTGATGTTATTATCACAATTGGCGGGCAGACAGGCGATTATCCATTATATTTACTTATTTCGAAGCCAGAATTAAAAGCAGAACATTGGAGGATATCTGAGGATGGTCAAATAGTAGATACATATGATAAGTTGACTAAAGTATTTTGTATGTCAGAAAAGTCATTTTTCAATGCCGTAGATAATACTAATTCAGATCATTCATTTTACGAAAAATTCAATTCTTTGTGTTTAAAGATGGATACAAATATTGAAGTTCCACTTTCAAATGCATATTTAGCACAGGAACTTCATACCATATTGCCAAAGAATAGTATAATGCAGTTCTCAATTCTTAATAGCTTGAGAGTATGGAATCTTTTTGATTTAGATCCGTCTATTCAATGTTATTCTAATGTGGGGGCATTTGGAATTGATGGTGGTTTATCAACATTAATTGGACAGAGCATTGCTACAGACAAGATGTCGTATATGATTATTGGAGATTTAGCATTTTATTATGATATGAATTCGCTAGGTATTAGACATATTAAGAATAATTTACGTGTTATAGTAATTAATAATAATGGTGGTGTAGAATTCAAATTAAGTGATGGTGATCATGCTGAAGTAGATAAGTATACTGCTGCTGCTAACCATTATAAAAATGCTAAAGGATGGGCAGAGACTTGTGGATTTAAATATATAGATGTGAGAAGCAAGGAAGATTTACAGAAAAATAAGAAACTCCTTGTAGAAGAGTCAGAACAGCCTATCGTTATGGAGATATTTGTCTCAGACGCAGATGATTATAAGGGTTATAAAAATATTGTAGATGCTAATAAAAAAGTATCTATGACTGATAAAATGAAAAAAGGTTTTGGCAAGCTTGTGAGATTTTAGTTTGGGAGATTAGATAAAATGGGATTAAAAAATAGACTCAGAAAAATAGTAAAGTTTTTCCGAGTAAGTGAAAAAATAGCGGTGCCTACAATTACAGACATGGAAAAGTTATTAGCGGGCAAAACAGCTCTTATAACAGGTGGGAGTAGTGGTATAGGATTAGCTATTGCTGAAAAGTTTGAGGCGGCAGGATGTCAGGTCATCATAGCAGGTACAAAGGAAGAAAAACTCAAGAAATGTTGTGAAAAGTTCGAGTCAGGTAGAGTAAAAGGCATTGTTCTTAATTTGAACGAAGTAGATAAATTCGGTGCTAAATTAGAGGAGGCTTTGTCTAAGTATCCAGATTCGAAGATTGATATTCTTGTTAATTGTGCTGGATATCATCCGCGTAAGGCTTTTTTTGACATTACAGAATCAGATTATGACAGGACCATGGATACGAATGTTAAGGGCACCTTCTTTATAAGCCAGACTATTGGAATGTATATGTTAAAGAATCATATTAAAGGGCATATTCTTAATATTAGTTCATCGTCAGCTTTGCGACCAGCTTGGTCTCCATATGAAATCTCAAAATGGTCTATTCGAGGCATGACAAAAGGGCTTGCTGATACTTTAATTCCTTTTGGTATTGTAGTGAATGCCATTGCCCCAGGTCCTACAGCGACGCCTATGATTGGTAGAGATTCAAAAGGTGATTTAGATTTTCCAAACAATCCAAGCGGACGATTTGCATCACCTGAGGAAATTGCTAATTTAGCGCTTATTCTTTCAAGTGACATGGGGAATTTAGTGGTTGGAGATACTTTGTATGCTACTGGTGGTAGTGGAGTTATTTCGTTGCATAGATAATAGATATATCTATAAATATAAAAGAGGATGTTAAAAAAATCCCATGAAAAAAGTAAGGAGTGAAATCTGATGGTGGCTTAATCCTTACCTTTTGTGGGATTTTTTACATCCCCTTTTATTGTTTTATGGACTTTAGTCTGTTGAGCCCTTCGGAATTTTTCGAGATACTAAAAGTGGAGATGGGCGAAATAATAAACATAATCGGTAAACCGTTTACAATTACGTCTCTATAGTAGGTTTAAATGAGGCTACGATTAAAAAATATATTCAGGATCAGGAAAAGTATGACATGATGCAGGATAAACCAAGTGTGAAGGAATACGAAGATTCGTTCAAAGAGTAGAGTGAAGAACATCCCCTTCAAGGGGCAGATGTAACGCGTCAAGAGCAACAGTGACTTGAGCGAAGAGAAAGTCAGAGCGCCTTGAGACGCTGCCTAGTAGCAAGGGCATATAGCCAGCGTCCCGAGCCACCCCTTTTAGGGGCGGTGGCGACTTATTTATCTTATCTTTTTAATTAGGGTATATGATGATTCAAAGGTGTTATTGTCAACAGTTAAATTGTCATTGTTTATTTCTGTCGACGTACAATTATCTAGAGCTAAAGTGCCAGATGATTTGCATACATTATCTACGAAAGTTAAAGTTCCAGTCGCAGATTGATTAAATTGATTTGTAAAATCACTATGTATAGTATTGCCCTTATATATGAAATCTACTTCAGACACATTTGTTGCATTTGATAATTTGCTTGAAGTATCAATTTCTGAATTATTAGTTGTAATAGTGCAATTGCTAGTGGCACCTATACTAAGCATGGACTTATTCAGGGTCATATTTATATTGCTACCGCTTAATAGATAGTTATAGTTTTTTCCGCCATAATCATTGATAATATATGAAAAGCTTTGTTTATTTGTAGAATCAACAAAGTTGCATTCGTTAAAGATTATATTTTTGTTAATGAAATCATTCTCTATATTTTCATTAGTATATATAACAGCATTCATGTCAATAATACTATTTTGACAATTATTATTAAAATTACAACGATTAAAAGTGAATACTGAGTCAGATTTAAAATCTCTGAATTTAACAATACAAGCTGCTGAACCTGAAATATTAAAATTGCAATTATTTAAATTTATGTTATTAAAGTTACCATTGAAAAAAGCTAATAGATTATTAGAATAATTCTCAAATAAATTGATATTACAGTGTGTAATAGTAATATCGTCTGCTACACATTTCCAAAAAGCTATAGCCTCATCGCTACAAGTGGTTGTAAAATTGCAATCTTTTATTTGTATATGTTGTAGAGTTGAATGCATGGAATCAGACCCACTAAACCATAAGCAGCCACCTACATTAGGAATATCTTTCCGAGAGATAATTCCACTTGCTGTATTATTTTTAAAATCACAGTTTATAATATTTATGTTACTGCTTGAACTTTCCTGAAACCATAACAAGTCACATTTCATAAAAGTTTTGTCATTTTCACTATGTGATGCTATAAATTTACAATTTTTAATAGTACAACTCTCAATATCACTTAGTGCTACAAGAATAGTTTCAGAATCTTTCAGTGCATGGTTAGACGAAGTTAGATAATAAAAATTAATATTCTCGATATTTAGTTTATACTTTATATCATGTCTGCTTAAATCGGTTAAGAAAATCCTTTTTGCTAATGGATTAAAGTTTGATGAGATGGAAAAATTAGTATTTCCTGTACCAACAATATTTAAGGATTTTAGCCAAACTTGATTTTCAAAAATATAATTTCCATCATTGAATTGCAATGTAGATATTTTTCCTTCAAAAAAACGTAATGCTTCATTCAGCCTTTTGGAGCAATCTTGCTCAGGAAAAATACCAATTGATGCAACATTTAAAGTAGGAGAATAGTTTAAATGTGCAATTAAGCCATTATGTAAACGAATATCAGTCATAGGTGATGTATAAGTTGAATCAATATAATAAGAAGCACCGCCATTGTCATTTCGAGAATAGTAGCCCTCTGTAGTGGCTTGATCACCTGAAGAAAGATTTGCTGCAATCATTTCGGTTATTGTTGGAAAAACAATTCCTTTAGTATTAGCTATTTGCACAATTTTCCCATACACGTTATAGGTATTATTTGAGTACTTTATGGAATCCCATTTAACTTCCATAGAAGGGCCAATAAATGCACTATAGTTGGGCGATGTAACAATAGCTGATTTTACTATTTCAGCATTATCAATTGATGTGTTGGTGTTTATCAACCCATCCCCAATACAAGTCATAGAACCAGTATCTGGATTTTCAATATAAAACATAGCCTCAACGTTACCTGATGATAAAGGACTAATATCGTCAGTTATGGTTTTGATATTTTTGGCAAATGCAAAGCAGAATAATGCTAGTGCAATAACTAAGAATATTTGTAATACTCGATTTTTGTAATGTAATGCGTAATGTGTAATCATCATAGGGTGTACCTCGTATTTATTATTTTATATCCAATAAAATGTTACCACCATCCAAAAAAGTTTTTCATAAAGTCCAGAAAGCTGTTGAAGTAGTCAAATATACTAGATTGCTTTTTGTTAGTGTTTTTATTAGCTTCTGTATCTTTAGCTGTGTTATTTGATTCAGATGGTTGCTGTTCTTTAGCTGTATTAGTTTTATTGTCGTTATTATTTTCTGCTACCGGAGTAGAGCTGCTGGTTGATTCTTCAACAGTATTTTCAGATTCTTTATCGGAAGGTTTGTCATGGGTGTTTATCTTTTCATCTATAACATTGCCTGTATTAGTTGGTTCAGGTACTTCCTTTTCAGATGTTGTATCTTGTTCATTTTGTTTTTGGTTATTTGATGTTGGGATAGACTCCTCGGAAATTGGTACACTAGGTGTCGCGTCATGTGGTGTCTCATTAGTTTGTGTCTCCTTTTGTGTTTCCATATTTAGGTTGATTTCGATATTTTTGTACTCATCAGGCAGAGAATCTGATTCAATGGAATAATGAACACTTTCGCCAGTTGTACTTCTGATATAAATAGATCTAAGGGAGTATTTTCCTGATACATAGTCAGAAGTAATATTGCAGCTTGCACTCCAGCTGTCATTGGAAGTATATACAAATTCTGATGACTGAAAATCGAAATACTTTCCTTGAGCTAAGCCAACATTTATATATTTATTAGCTCCATAGTTTGCAAAACAAACTTGGGCATATTCTATATCGTAATCTTCCTGTGATATGTATACAGAAATGACAGGGTTAGCATCACCCATGTTAAATGACTGGGTTGATTTAGAAAAGGAAATAGATGGAGCAAAGTCTTCCTTTTCCTCTGTTTTTTCAGCTTTACAGTATATACACAGTCCGTCATCCCCGTAAGTACAAGCTTCTATCTCTTCATAATCACAATGGATGGTTGCTGTTTCAGTGCTTTCTGTAGCCGCACTGTCCTCTGTGACATTATCTTCTGAGTCATCGGTAACATTATCACTATCTAATGGTGCTGTGCATCTTTTAGTATGTGTGCCATCTCCGTTATATTCATAAACAAAAACATGCTCATGCTCATTTGGTAGCTCATCTTCTTTTATTGTTTCATCATCAGATAAAGTATTCTCATTGATGCTATTTATAGTAGAAGGATTTTCAGATTGTTCCTTATCAGTATTGTTTAATGTTGTTCTGTCATTAGAAGCATTGCCGTCATTATCTTCTTCATTGGCAGGGATTTCAGAAGTTATCCCTGGTACTTGTGTAGTGGAATCCTTTGGCAAATCGCCAGGAACATCATTGTTAGCAGAGGAATCCTCTGATGATTCAATAGGTTTGACCACATCGCCATTTTCAGAACTAGGAAGAGTATTGGTATTTTCATCAGTAGGCCTGTCACTTTGGTTTAATTCTACTGAAGAGGGTTGTACATCAGTGGGGGTAGGTGAATTATTAAGTTCATCCGTTCCCGTGGCAAATGCCAATGCCGGATTAAAAGCTATAATTGTAATAATTAAAGCTGCATATAGTTTCTTCATATCTTACACCTAATCCTTTCATAGTGTAGTCATTACTATTAAAAGTTTAGGAAATCAATATGGAAAAACTGTGTGTCATTTATCATAAATTATTGAAAAAAGTATAGGAAAAATAAGGCTTTCCTACATATTGGGGTTGAGAAAAGTGGAATTCTAAATGTAGCGATAATCAACACTTTTCTCAACTTGTATATTAGTTTATCAGAAGAGAAATGTGTAATATATTATAAATAAATTACGGTAAAATGACTAAAGCGTGACGTTTTTAACAAAGATAACTTGTAATTAAAGAAAAATTGGGGTGAATGTACAATGTACTAAAATGGATTATATAGTACTAAAGTGATGAACAGTTGAAGAAATGGCTTTATTGATTTGTGTACTACAATAACTTGGGGTATAAGTATAAGAAGTTGACTTTTTATCTAATACCAGACGGGTGATAGACTATAAAAATAAATGATGGTATTATAAATACAGCAGATTTAGTAAACTAAGTAGAAGTCGGAGAAAAAATGGGAAATTACTTAAATCCAGGAAATGAAGAATTTAAAAGAATTATAAAGTCTTCTTATATTGATAAAACTGGACTAATTAGTATTATCAATTCAAAAATAGATACGAAGAAGAATCTTATATGTGTTAGTAGACCAAGGCGATTTGGAAAGTCATACGCTGCTCAGATGCTATGTGCTTATTATGATTGTACATGTGATTCTAAGGAATTGTTTGAGAAGTATAATATTGCAGCAACTTCAGATTTTACCACTTATTTAAATAAGTACAATGTTATATATTTGGATATAACCAGTTTTATTTCTACTATCAATAGTTCAGGATTAAGCATTGATTCTGTAGTTAAGTATATACAGGATTCTGTTATAAAAGAACTACATGCTGTTGAGAAAAACATTGACTTAACAGAGTCTTTTACGAATATTATTTTACAATTTGTTAATTTGACTGGTAAAAGGATTGTCTTTATCATAGACGAATGGGATGCTATAATTCGTGAAGCGAAGGATAATGATGCTCTGCAGAATGCTTATTTGAATTTGCTAAGAAGCTTATTTAAGAATGGCAATTTCACATCTAAAGCAATTGCAGCAGCTTATATGACAGGAATACTTCCAATAAAAAAGGATGGAACAGAATCTGCAGTGTCAGATTTTGATGAGTACACAATTATTAGTCCTGGAAAATTTGCAGAATACACAGGATTTACCGAAAAGGATATTTCTAAAATATGTTCAATTAACAACAATATTAGTGCGGATGATTTAAAGGCTTGGTATGATGGCTATTCTTTGGATGAGAGGAATACTATCTATAATCCATATTCTGTTATGCAAGCGGTTGAAAGGGGAAAACTAGAATCCTACTGGCGAAAAACCACCGCAGCAGAAACTTTGTTTACATATATAAATCTAGATTTTAAAGGCTTACAGGAAGATATAGCCAGATTAATAGCAGGTGAACAAATAGAAGTAGATGTTAATACCTTTAACAATGATGTGGAGTCTTTTAATAGTAAGGATGATGTATTAACTTTGCTTATTCATTTGGGATATTTAGCTTATGACAATGATGAACATATCGTGAGAATACCTAATAAAGAGGTTAGAATAGAATTTGAGGCGCTTCTTAAAAGTGAAAATAAATCTAGGTTGACTGACTTAGTTGTGCAATCACAGAAATTGTTTAATAAAACCTTAGATATGGATGGAGAAGCGGTTGCAGAAGCTATTGATAGGATTCGATGTTCTGAATATGCACCTACATTTTATAACAATGAACAGGCTTTACGTTATGTTATCAAATTTGCGTATATTAGTTGTGTAGATACTTACAATAGGGTTGAAGAACTTCCATCTGGTAAAGGTGTTGCCGATGTAGTTTATATACCTAATAATAGTAGAGTATTGCCGGGATTAATTGTTGAATTGAAATGGAATAAATCTGATAAGGCAGCCATCTCTCAAATTAAGGAAAAGAGTTATCCAAATGTTCTCAAGGATTATTGTGGAGATATTTTACTTGTTGGAATTAATTATGATGAAAAGACAAAAAAACATAGTTGTACAATAGAAAAATATAGTAAGTAAGAAAGAACCTCGCTTAATTACTCCAGCGAGGTTCTTCTTTCATAATCATTCATAAACAATGCCATGAACAAGAATAGGAATGCATACATATTTACCGTGCTTAGTGTGGTAAGTAGATACACAATGCAAAGTATCAGGCGGTCCTTATTGCCACGGGCTAATAAAAACATGCTGACTATGGCTAGTGTAACACCGATTAATCCAAGTATGCCTTCGTATGTAACTGCTTCAACAATACCTACATCTATAGCAGGGTAAGGGCGCCATTCTCCTGCAATGTAGCATTTTAATTCCTTGCGATCTAGAGCTCCCGCACCAAAACCAAATAAAGGAGATTGTTGAAGCGTGTAGCCAATACTTGTGAGCTGTACCTTTCTAGAACCAGTGCCTCCCTGGATAGAGCCTGCCGCTTTATCGTTTGCACCATAGCCATCTATACCTTCTGGGGCACCCTCGTTCAGATCAAAATCAAATCCCACTTCGTTCAGAATAGATTTTCCTGTACCAATATAGAAATATCTAAAATAAGGATTTCCAGCACAGTTGGTTCCGATGAATAGGAAAAGGGTTACTACAATAATGGCTGTGTTTCTGATAAATAAAATCAGTTTTCCTTTTTCTTTCAACAAAAACAATACATACACACCAAATATTATAGGCAAATAAAAGTAGTCAGCACGGGATCCAGTGTGTATCAGAGCCAAGATACATAGCCAAATTGATGCCAGATATCTCTTCTTATGATACATATTGTAAACATAGATAATAATAGGAAGAACAAGTACGCACATGTTGGCATATAACCCTGGCATTCCAAAAGTAGTGGTGGCGCGAAGCAATCCTAATCTTACATAGTGTTCGTTAATAACTTCTTTACCCACTGTATATAGTGCATCAAATGGCCTTACGAATGTAACGCTTTCAAAAATACCTATTATAAAAAATACTGTTGCTACCCTTACGATTATAAGGAACAGTTTGTCTATCTCTTCCTTAGTAGGTGACAGCATATAAAAAGCAACTAAGAAAAGTAACTGTTCAAAAATGATTAGAAAGATTGTCTTCACAGCTGCGGCATAAGTGCCTACATAATATAAATTAGCAGCAATTCTAAACAAAAAATATCCACCTATCAATAAGTACTCTTTTGGTATGGATTTTATATCTATTTTCTTAAATTGAATAGTTCGTTTCCTATTGATAAAAGCATAAATGAAAAACACGATAAACATCATTCGTGTAACTGTAAAAATAGGAAAGCTATTGTTAAAATCTATACCATAATATTCTGGTAAAAACAGCATACAAGGGATGAATAGATATAGATATTTTTTCTTAATGAAACAGATGATATTAGCAGCCAAAAGCCCTAATGAAAAAGTGATAAATATAATAATCCCTAACATAATAATTCTCCTAATTAAATTGAATTATATCAGAATGAATATCTAAAACAAAGAATTTTCACGGCAGATGAAAAACAAGCTTAAAATATATGTAAAAATAGACAAAAAACTAAAATTTTTGATGAAAATTATTTTGTGTAATACCAATGTACATATAGAGGCTCTGATGCTATAATTTAGAAGATTGCGAATATTCGCTATATTTAAACGGAGAGGATAAAAATATGTACAAAAATGAATTGGAAATCGATGTAGGAAGATGCCTTAGAGCATTACTAAAAAAGAAAAAGTTTATTGCTTTAATGACAGCACTATTTTTTATAGTTGGTATTGGCCTTACACTTGATATTGGACAGGATATGTACACTTCTAATGCTACTGTTTATGCACAGACTGACGGTACATTTACTGACGCAGCAAATGCGGTTACAGCCATGAATGCTTATCTTGATGTTGCTAAATCTTACAGAGTATGCCAAAGAGCTGCCCTTATCGTTGGACGTAATGATATTGCAGCTACAGATGTTCAGGATGCTGTTACAGTCTTTACATCAGGAACAAAGTCATCATCTAGTACAGTTACAAACTTCATGAACAGTTCAGCTACTATTATTACATTTTCTGCAACTACTGCAGATGCTGCACTTTCAATGGAAATAGCAGATGCTATGGCAGAATCATATGCTACAGAAATGGAAAGTATCCTTAGTACAGACGCCGTTAAGACACTTGATTCAGCTGTTACATATACAAAGACAACAGATGCTCAGTTAGAGGCATGGAAGAACAGAATTTTTGTTGCATTAATTGGTGCAGTTATTGCTTGTCTTGTAATTGTTGCTTGTGAGATTTTTGATAGAAAGGTACGTACAGTACGTGAAGCAACTATCAGGGAGAATATTCCTGTACTTGGTATCATTCCAGATTACAAAGAATAGGAGAAGAAGTGGTGAAAAAACTAGATATTTACAGAAATGATAATTACATATTAAATGATGCATTCGATCAGGCTGTTATGAACATTCACATTCTTAAAAAGCAGCATGGATATAAGAGCTTTGTTATCACAGGCTGCGAAACAGGAGATGGAACAACAACAGTAGCTATTAACCTTGCAGCAGCATTTGCAAGTGCAGGCTACAAAACAGTTCTTATCGATGGAGATATGAGAAAAAAGAATCGTTATAAGAGACTTAACGAAAACACATCAGAAGGTCTTTCTGATTACCTTATGGATAGAGTAACTCTTGATAAAGTGATCACTGAGACTACTACAGAGAATCTTTCATATATTCCATGTGGTGAGCTTATCGATAATCCTGTTAGATTACTTTGCTCTAGCAAAATGAACGTAGCTCGTACAGAGCTTGAAGATTCTTTTGATTTCATCATTTTTGATATGCCAGCAGTAAATGCAGCTATGGATGCAAAGGTTATGTCAGTTAATGTTGATGCTACTATTTTAGTTTCAGCTATTAACGAAACAAGCAAAAAGGGCTTATATTCAGCAGCTAACACTTTAGCTGAGGCTGACGCTAATGTTATTGGAACAATCGTTAACAAAATGGATATGGACCAGTACACTTCTTATCGTGAGGATTATGATTATTTCCGCAAGGAAAAATATGTAAAAAAGAATAAGAAGGCAAAGTAGAGGAGAGGATAATGAAAAAGATTAATTCAATTTTAAAGACACTTTTTGTTTGCCTTTTCACAGTAGTTATTGTAGGGGCTAATACATCATTTGTTTCTTTTGCAACAGAAGTTGAAGCACCAGAGGCTCAGGCAGAACAGGTTGCTGAAGAGCCGGTAGCTGAAGTACAGGCTGCACCAGCACCAGCAGAAGGTTCAGCTATTGCTATCGTAGAAGTAGAAAGCTACACAATTGAAGGTGGAATGCTTGAGGCTGGTAAGGATGTCACAGTTAATTTCAACTTACATAACACTAGCAGCAGTTCTAGCGCAACAAGCATAATCATGACAATGAACAGCTCATCTGGAATGATTTATCCAGTTTATGGTACAGATAACCAGATTTACGTAGGTTCAATCGGCGCTGGCAAGACTAAGACAGTTTCAGTACCTGTTACTGTAAGCTCTTTCTTCAGATCTGATTCAGTAGATATTACATGTCAGTTTGATTACATAACATCAAACAACAAGATGGCTAATACTTCAACAATTGTTATTCCTGCTTCAGGTGGAACAACACTTGGTGTTAAATCAATCGATTTATCATCACACGCTATTGTAAACGGTAAGTCATTACTTAGCTTTAGATACGCTAACAACAGTGAGGTAAACATCACTGATGCTAAGCTTGTTATCGAAGGAAATGTATCTAAGAACAGTAAGGCAATTAAGCTTGATACAGTTTATGCTGGTAAGAGCTACAACAAAGATTTCTATGTTACATTCGTAGAGGATGGCGACCAGGAGATAACAGTTACTCTTGAGTACACAGATATTGATGGTGAAGAAGTAAGCACAACACTTGGCACATACAGAATCCTTGTTAGTAAGGAAACAGAAGAGGACATCATTCCAACATCAGACAGAGTACTTTCATTGGCTGGGAAAGTAGGCGCGTTGGTAGTTCTTGTTTGTGCTGCGTTTGTAGTATTTAAATACATTAAGAAACATTAATTGTTTTTAGTTGAGGGAGAAAGAAATGAAAATAGCAATGATAGGTCATAAGCGTATACCTTCCCGTGAAGGTGGTGTTGAAATAGTAGTAGAAGAGCTTGCTACTAAGATGGTTGCGGAAGGCCACGACGTATATGCTTATAACAGGGCTGGTCATCATGTCTCGGGTGCTGAAAATGATGGTAAGAAGCTCAAAGAGTATAAAGGCATTCATATTATCACAGTGCCTACATCAGAAAAGAAGAGCTTGAATGCGGTGATATATTCAATACTTGCAACAATCCATGCACTGTTTTGTCATTACGACGTAATTCACTATCATGCTTCTGGCCCATGCGCAATGCTGTGGCTTCCACATTTGTTTGGAATACATACAGTGGCTACTATTCATGGTATAGATAGTCAACGTGCTAAATGGGGCGGCTTCGCTACTATATATCTTGAGTTTGGTGAAAAATGTGCAGCTAAATACGCTGATGAGCTTATTGTTTTATCAGAGGGAAACAAACAGTACTTTAAGGAAAAATACGGAAGAGAAGCGACCCTCATTCCTAATGGTGTTTCCCAGCCAGATGTTCTAAATGCAAATATCATTACAGAAAAGTTTGGCTTGAAAAAAGATGATTACATCTTATTTCTTGCTCGTATAGTTCCAGAAAAAGGCCTGCATTATCTTATCAAGGCATACAAGCAGATTCGCACAGATAAAAAGCTTGTTATTGTTGGCGGTACCAGCCACAGTAATGATTATGTTGCCAAGATAAAAAAGGCAGCCAGGGATGATGACAGAATAATGCTTCTAGGCTTTCAGCAAGGAGAAGTATTAGAGGAACTTTATTCTAACGCATATTTATATGTACTTCCTAGTGATGTAGAGGGCATGCCTATTTCATTACTTGAAGCAATGAGTTATGGTAATTGTTGTTTGGTTAGCGATATTAACGAAACAGCAGGAGTAGTTCAGGATAAAGGTATTACATTTAAGAAGGGCGATGTTGAGGATCTCAAAAATAAACTGATTGAATTGTTAGATGATGAAACTATGGTTAGAACATACAAAGGACAGGCAGCTAGTTTTATTCTTAATAAATACAATTGGGATGATATTGTAAAACGTACCATTCAGCTTTATAAATGCGGGGTCAAAGCTATTTAGCGAGTTATGAAAAGTATAGCAATTATTACACCATGTATTCTTCCAGTACCAGCAGTTAATGGTGGTGCAGTAGAGGAACTGGTTACACATTTAATTAATACAAATGAAACATCTAAGGAGATGGCGATTGATTTATATTCAATCGCCAATAACTCCTATTCAAATTTTTCATATACGAATACAAACATAATTCAAATATTCCCTACTAATATCGATATTACAACAGATAGATTTATAGACATATTTAATCGCAGATTCTTTTCTAATAGCTTTAGAATAATTGATATGGAAATAGCTAGAGCTTTTAAGAATAGATTAGAAACACTTGAAAAAGAATATGACGCAGTGATAGTAGAAAACCAAATGTCTACTGCTCTTGAAATAATGCAGATTAGAAATGATGGTTATAGTTTTCCTATCTATTTTCACATGCATAATGATATAGATGTATACCGTAGTCCACAGTACTGCAAACAGCTTGCAGCTGGTGGAGTTCAGTTTATAGCAGTAAGTAATTATATAAAATCTCAGATTTTAAAGCATGCACCAAGGGCAATGGTACATGTACTTTACAATGGTGTTGATTTTTCAAAATATACATTAGTTGAATTAAATGATAATAAGCCTATTCATTTCCTTTACGCTGGAAGAGTTATCTCTGAAAAGGGCGTGCTTGAGCTTGTTAAGGCATTTGATAAGGTAACAGCTGATGCAACATTAGATATTATAGGATTTTCAAATAGGCCTACCAGATATGAGAAAAAGATATTAAGCCTTGCAAAAAAATCATCTAAAAAAATCAAATGCAAAAAAAGAATAGCTACATCCCAAATGGCTGAAAAATACAGTGATTATGATGTTGTTGTTATGCCTACCATATCCGAAGAACCATTTGGATTGGTAGCCCTTGAAACAATAGCAAAAGGCATGCCACTTATTACAACTAATTCCGGAGCACTTCCAGAGGTTGTTGGTGATATGGCATTAGTCATAGATAAAAATAAAGATTTCATACATAATCTTACCTGTGCCATGGATGATTTGGCATCGGATTTTGGCAAGAGAGAGCAGCTTGGCAAAAAATGTCAAAATCTGGCAAAAAAAATGGTGGAGTTTAACATAGATTCATACTATGATAGTTTGGTGAGTTTCCTGGGAAACACTAATTTAGAGGATAAACTGGTCTCGATAATTGTTCCAGTTTACAATATAGCGGAGTTTTTAAGCCGCTGTATTGATTCTATCCTGGCACAAACTCATAGCAGCATAGAACTAATCCTGGTGGATGACGGATCTACGGATGAAAGCTCACAGATATGTGATGCTTATGGAAGAAAAGACAAACGTATAAAAGTAATCCATCAGCCTAATCAAGGCTTATCTTCAGCGAGAAACGCAGGGCTTGATATAGCATCTGGTGACTACGTATTTTTTGTAGATGGTGATGATTCCATTGAACCTACTACAATTGAAAATCTGTTATTAGTATCAGATAACACTAAAGCAGATGTGGTCGCATGTGGCTTTTCACATGTGGGTGATGGATATTTTAATGGTGATGAAGCAGAAAAAAGATTTACTAGTGATAAACCAGGTATTTGGGATGGCGTAGATGCTGTAGTTCAAATGATGACAACAAACAATGTTTGCACAGTGGCTTGGAATAAGCTATACAAAAGAAATCTTTTTGAAGGGGTTCGCTATCCAGTGGGTAAGCTTCATGAGGATGAATTTACAACACATAAACTACTATATAAATCAAAGATAGTTACTTACGTTCCACACATGTATTACAAATATTATCAGCGTTACAAAGGTATTATGTCTGAAGCGCTTATTAATAGATACAGTGACTATTTAGATGCCATTATGGATAGAATGGATTATTTCAAAGAAAATGGTGAGAATAGTTTGGTGGAATACAGTCGTATTACACTTTTAGAATACATAAAATACGTTTACAGAAACACAAAAGATAAAGATTTAAGGAGACACCTAAACCGAGAATACAAGTTTTTGCTAGATGATGGAGTCCCTAAGGTTGCGGGAAGCAAAAAGCGAATAGCTCTTTGGTTATGGAATTATATTAAGTATTAGCCTATGAATATTAATCCAAAAATATCGGTAGTGATACCAACATTTAATTCAGAAAAATATATATTTGATTGTATAGAAGCCACTATTAATCAAACTTATAGAAATATTGAGATAATGATTATCGATGATGGCTCTACAGATGGAACTTTTTCTTTGCTACAGAAATATGCATTAAATGATTCCAGAATTAAGCTTTTTAAACAGGCTAATAAAGGAGTTTCTACTGCTAGAAACAAAGGTATTCAAAACGCCACTGGAGATTATATCGTTTTCTTTGATGCAGATGATATTCCAGAATTGGATTTAGTGGAATCCTATGTAAAGGCTTTACAAGAATGGCAAGAAAAGCAGGTGGCTTTTATATGCACCGGGATGTTTTTTGATAATCAATACAACAAATATGTGGGAGATAAGATATACATTTTAGAGGTTGCTCATGGATATATAGAAGGAGAGAATTACATTCTTTCACGAAGCTCCGCAGCAACATTGGCTTGGCTTAAGCTTTTTAATTTTGTAACCAACAAATGCTATGAATTGGAATTTATTAGAAAGAATAATATCCTTTTTGATGAGAGTATCCATATAGGAGAGGATCTTAAGTTTAATCTTGATTATCTTGATGCTGATTTAGGAAATATCGGTATGATTAACAGGCCTCTATATCATTATGTGAAGCGCACTAACAATAGCCTTTCTATTTCATACCACAACATGGATTTGGAAGATACTAAGGCTATCTACAAAAGGTTTATTAATTGGGAAGTAAATCAAAAAAATGTAACTGTAGACAATACTTTGGTTGTTAAAGCTATTTTCATAAATGATTGGATTAGCAGATTGACCGCCTTATATGAGGAACACAGACATGATAAAACATGCGATTTGGCTAAGATAACGCTTAGGCATGATTTGCAAAGTGTAGAATTTCAGCGCATGTTAAAAGAGATTCATAAGGCAAAAAAAATAAGCACACTTAGATATATGTGTTTAAGGACTGGGGTCTTTGAAGTATTCTATTTCTTCAGGGGCATTTATCAGTTATTGAAGGGGTAGAGAATAGATATATGAAAAAAAAGATTCTTTTGATGAATGATTTAATCGTTGGTGGTGGAGTTGAAAAGCTTATGTACGACCTGGTTATGGCTTGGCACGAGAAATACGATATCACAGTAATGTCATACAGGTATGATGACAGGTTTTATGATATTTACCCAAGCGATGTAAAATATCTATCAGAAAGTGTGCCAAGAGAATATAAAAGTAATCCTTTTGTACATGTATTAAGTTCAATAAATCGCAGAATTTATGGGGCGACTATTGTTCGAAGAATAGAAAAAATGGGATTTGATGTGATGCTTTGTATGAAGGATGGCGGCACCATGTGGTCAGGGCTGAAATACAACATCCCAGTTAAATATGCATGGAATCACACTGATTACAACAGCCATTATTACACCTTATCTACCTTTGGCAGTGCGGAGGCTGAGGTAGAAGCCATGCAGCAATATAAGAATATTGTCTGTGTTTCCCAGGATATTAAAAAGGGTGTATGTGATGTGATTGGTGATCCTGGAAACCTGATTGTTAAATATAATCCAATCAATGTAGAAAATATTTTGGAAAAGGCTAAGGAGCCTGTTGTTGATATTGATTCTTTGGATTTGCCAAAGGATGCTCAGCCTGTCAGATTTGTATCGGTAGGCCGCTTAAATGAGCAAAAGGGCTATACATTTTTGATAGAGGCTTGCAAGGCTTTGGAGGATGAGGGATACAACTTCGAAGTGATTGTTGTTGGCGCCCAGGAGGAATGGGGCGAGGAAACAAGACGTATAGATGAAGCCATGAGAAGAACCGGTGCAAAAAAAATCAAATTTATCGGTGGTCGCAGCAATTCTTACAAATACATGGCTATTGCAGACTGGTTTATTTCCACTTCCATATATGAAGGGTATTCGTTGGTTAGCCAGGAGGCAGCAGTGCTTGATGTGCCTCTGATGCTCACTGATTGTTCAGGTGTGAGAGAGCTATTAGGTGATAGTGAGTACGGAATTGTGATGCCAATCAATGTAGTAGGCATTTACAAATCCATGAAGAGAGTTTTGGATAATCCAGAGCTTAGAGAATATTACAAAAACAAAATAATGGAAAGAAAATCCATTATTACTTATCAAGAGCGAATTCGCGAAATTGAAAAGCTTATAGAGGGCTAATATGGAAAAACAATGGACTACGGTGATTGAGCCCAAGGCTCCACTGCTTAGCATTCCTGTTAGGGAGATAATTAAATATAGAGAGCTTATCTGGACACTTGTAAAACGTAATTACGAAGTGCAATACAAGCAGACTATTCTTGGTCCACTTTGGCTGATTTTTAATCTAATTATAAACTCAGGAATTTTTTCCTTTGTATTTGGCTACGTAGGTAATTTTGCTACAGATGGTACACCATATTTCCTGTTTTTTATGACAGGTAGTGTGGTGTGGGATTTCTTCGCAAATTGTTTTACCAGCAATACGTCTGTGTTAATGGATAACAGCTATTTGTTTGGCAAGGTATATTTCCCAAGATTGATAATGCCTATTGCAAATATATTATTTAATGCAATTAGAAATGGCATCAAATTCCTTGTAACTATTTTTGTTTGGCTTATTTTTTATTTAAATGGTGATGTGGCAATGATTTCAGTTAGGATTATTGGCATTATTCCACTGGCATTAATTGCAGGATTGCTTGGAGCAGCGATGGGAATGATAGTATCCTGTCTTACCATTAAGTATCGTGATTTTACACATGTGACTGGAATAGCAATTACGGTTCTTATGTATGCATCCCCTGTTATGTACACTACAAGTCAATTGCCAGAAGCTATTAGAAATTATGTATATATCAATCCTATGTCTGCGGTAGTGGAGGCTTTTAGGTATTGTGTGATAGCTTCAGGTCAGATTAACTATATGGCATTGATATACAGTATCGTATTTACGATAATCACCGGAGGGATTGCAATAGTATTATTTAATCAAACTGAAAAGAATTATATAGATATTATTTAGAAAATACATAGGGAGAGATGTATGAAATTCAGTATTATAGTTCCAATCTACAATGTGCAGGATTATCTTGAAAAATGCTTGGACACTATAGTTAATCAGACATTTGATGATTATGAAATTATACTTGTAAATGATGGAAGCACAGATTCATCTGAAGCCATATGTAGAAATTACATGAAAACCTGTAACAGAGAATATCAGATTATAAATCAGGAAAATGCAGGTCTTTCCGCTGCAAGAAATACAGGACTTGCTGTTGCAAAGGGTGACTGGATTGTATTTGTAGATAGTGATGATTATGTTTCATTGGAATTACTAGAATGTCTAAATAAAGCAATGGCAAAGGCTGATGCAGATTTATACTCATATAACCATAGTAGAGTGGATCAATGTGGAAAAAGGATAAGCAAAAAACTATATGCCGTTGAAAACAATGTTATAAGCTTTGCATCGGATGAAGATAGAAATAATTACATATGTGAAGAATTTTTAAATTATAGCCTTGGCTGGGAGGCATGGGGCATGATTTATAAGAGAAGCATCATAGCGGACAATAAATTAATGTTTCAAAATACAGCAGAGGTTTTTGCTGAAGATTTGTGCTTTTCACTTCAGTACATGATGCATGTACAAAAAATATATGTATTATGTGACCTGCTTTATAATTACCGAATCAGATCAGGGTCCCTATTAGAAACTGCTGCTTCAGAGTCTATACTTCCACGCATCTACAGGCTGGCAGAATTTTTATATAGCAAGGGAAATCTGAATAAAGCTTTGAAGAAAAACTTTTCTCAGGTTTATCAATTATTAGTAGATTTTCATATTAAGTATAATCTTGTAAATACATCTGCTGCTAGTATAGATGAGCAGCTTAAAGAATTAGAGAAAACTACTAAGTATCATAAAAGATGGTATAAGAACAATGACAGATAACAAAGACTTAGTTTTAAAAATTGAAAATGTAGGCAAAGATTACATGCTAGGCGCTGTTACCGGGGACACTCTTAAGGATGCCATAAAGCTACGCATGAACAAGGCAAAAAGAAATGAAGTGGACGCTTCGTCTTTACACAACAGGTATTTTAGTGCATTAGATGATATATCTTTCACAGTTTCGAAGGGAGAATGTGTAGGTCTTATAGGTTCAAACGGAGCTGGTAAATCTACACTGCTTAAGCTTATATCTCGCATTACAGCTCCTACCAGAGGTCGTATTTGCATTGATGGAAAAGTGGCAAGTATGCTGGAGGTTGGAACGGGCTTTCATCCCGAGCTTACAGGACGCGAAAACATTTATCTTAATGGTTCTATCCTGGGAATGAAGCGTCAGGAAATAGATAAGAAGATTGATTCTATTATAGAGTTTTCTGAATGTCAGGATTTTATAGATACACCGGTTAAGAGATATTCATCTGGGATGTATGTAAAGCTGGCTTTTTCCGTGGCCGCACATCTGGATGCAGATATCATGATTATGGATGAGGTGCTGGCAGTTGGAGATGTTAAGTTCCAACACAAGTGCCTGAATAAAATGAAAGATATTGCCAAAAACGAGGGCAAAACGGTACTTTATGTCAGCCACAACATGGATACAGTCAGTACCTTGTGTGACAGATGTTTAGTTCTTAATCAGGGAAGATTAGTGTTTGATGGGCCAGTAGATGAGGCGATTAAAATCTACAATGGCTCGGAGGTTAAGACAAACACCACGGCAGATTTTGCTAAATATATCAGACCAGGCTGGTTACAGCGAGATGATATCAGACTTACATGGGCGGAATATGTAAATGCTTCCGACGGCGAAGCTGTATCAGATAAGTTAGATATTAATTTCAAATATATATGCAATAAAACAGTAGCAAATGTAGGTTGCAGGGTTGAGCTCATAGATGAAAAGGTGGGCCGTCCTTTTGCAACACAGGTATTTTATGATGTTGCCAGTGGAGAAGCTAAGGACACCGGTACATTTAACATTACAGTTGATTTATCAAAGATAATGAATGGAAATTACAAGACATTCTACACATTGTTTGTCTTGAGCCCATATGATGATGGAATAGATTTGGATTGTGTTAGCGGATTAGAAATCAATGTAGTCCGCCCACATGAGGAAGGCAGCCTAAGATGGCGTCAAAACTCATGGGGCAATGTGAAGCTGTAAAGCACTGGAAAGTAGCAGTACGCTATCCTGTGAAGGGATTTATTAGGATAAGGCGTTTTCTTCAATAGCTTTTGTATGATTCGTATATGCGATAATACATTATTGCCGTTACGATAGCTTTTAAGTAGTGTGTACATGCTATATTCAAGTGTGCCATTGTAAGAGGCGATAATGGCTGGGATATATTCTTCAGTAGCCATGTTAAGCATCAAATCAAAAGCAGGCTTATAAATATAGGTGCCATCTTTTATCAGGTTTAGGCCAGCAGTGGCAGAAGCAGTGTTTTGCACATAATGATAAAAAGGCTTGTTAACATATTTACATTTCAGGTCTTTGCTTGAGAATAATTGAAATTGAAACAATAAATCCTCGCAGACGTTTATTTCGGTATTGAAGAGGCTGTTTTTAATCAAATCAGCTTTGAATAATCGAGTGCACAAAAAACCTCTAACATCATCAGAAGTAAACATTGCAGTGATAAATTCACTAGAGCTTAAAGTGGATTTTTCATAGCCGCTGTAGGCAGTTACTACATCGTTTTTATGAGTGTAATATCCACATACTACGCAAGCGCATTTATCATCAGCTTCGCCTAACATTGTTTTGTACATGTCAGGCTCGATATAATCATCCGCGTCAAGAAAGCTAACAAAATCGCCAGTTGCTAAGGCCAGTCCTGTGTTTCTGGCGGCAGATACTCCGCCGTGAACCTTGTAAATATATTTAATCTGAGGATGCTTATCAGCGTAGCTTTGAACCACTTGCTTTGAATTATCAGTGGAACCATCATCTACAAGAATGATTTCATCTGGTACTACAGAGCCAGCAAGTATGCTATCAAGCATTCTTGGCAGGGTGGATTCGTTATTAAAAAATGGAATTATTGTTGTAATTTTTTTATTCATACTATGATTATATGTTAAATAAAGCACCACTTCAATTAAGGAGATCACTTAAATGAGCGAATTGCTGATACCGAAAACCATACATTATTGTTGGTTTGGCAATAATCCGAAACCTGAATCAGTTGTAAAGTGTATAGATAGCTGGAAGAAAAATTGCCCAGATTTTGAAATAAAAGAGTGGAATGAAACTAACTACGATATCCACAAGCATCCATATATGGAAGATAATTATGCACAAGGAAAATGGGCTTTTGTTCCGGATTACGCAAGACTTGATATCATGTATGAGCATGGTGGGATTTATTTGGACACCGATGTTGAAGTGATAAAGGACCTATCCCCTTTGTGTGAGCTGAAGGCTTTTAAAGGCTTTGAAAGTGATACGTTAGTTAATGATGGACAGGGCTTTGGCTGTATGCCACATCTGCCTATCCTAAAGGAAATGATTGCCTGCTACGACGGAGATGAGCCATACGAATTCATAGATGGTAAGCTTCAAAATATAGAAAGCCCAAAGCTTTGTACAAAGGTGCTTTTAAGACATGGTCTAAAGCAAGACGGCAAAAGACAAAAGGTTGAGGATATAGATATCTTCCCTGCAGAATATTTCTGCCCTAAGAACTGGGCTACAGGCAAAATAAATATTACAGAAAATACGTATTCAATCCATCATTTTGATGCCAGCTGGCATGATAAAAAGAGTACTAAATACATCCTTCTCATGCGATGCCTAAACAGGGTATTTGGTGAGAAAAACGGTATGAAGCATTTTAAATCGCTGATGGAATTTAAGGATAGTATCAAAAGGATTGTTAAATAGAGTTTATGGAAAAGTTGACATCGGTTATAGTACCAGTTTTTAACGTGGAAAACTTTATAGATGCTTGTATATCATCGTTGATAAAACAAAGCTATTCTAACCTAGAGATAATACTTGTGGATGATGGTTCTACAGATAGCAGCGCCATTTTTTGCGATAAATGGGCAGAGGTTGATAATAGAATAAAAGTTGTCCATCAAGCTAACGGAGGCTTATCTGCCGCAAGAAACACTGGATTGAATCATGCATCAGGAGAATATATTTGTTTTGTTGATTCCGATGATTTCGTTAAAGAGGACTATGTTAAATGCATGGTAGATGCCATCGAAGAGACTGGCGCAGATGTTGCATTTTGTGATGTTGTCACATCAAGATTGCCAGCTCTTATCGCTCCTATTACATCCAATCTTGTGTTAGATGCAGCAGAATGTAGAGCGTGGCTAGATAATCTTATCTCAAGAGAATATGTTTTAATGGTTGTATCATGGAACAAGCTATACAAAAAAGAGTTTTTTGAAAACAACAGATTTTATGAAGGCAAGCTTCATGAAGATGAGTTTATGATTAATAAGCTAATATTCAGTATCGATAAAATGGTTTATGTTCCATGTGAAGAATATGTCTACAGAATGAATATTTCAGGCATTACAGGCAAAGAAAACGAATATAACATAGCTCATCTGGATGCGATAGATGCGTATACAGAAAGGATAGATGTTTCTCTTGAAAATAATGATATAGGCTTTGCCAAAATCACATTAAGAAATACTATGTATAAACTGTCTGATTACTATTTTAAGATGGAAGAACACCAGAATATAGTAAAGCAAAAAATGCGAACGGTGCTTGATACCTATGGGGATATCATTACTGCCAGGCAGAAATTCAAATATGAATTGTTTATGCTTTCACCAGCAATCTTTAAAGTTATTTTTGCTAGATAATCACGGAGATTAATATGACAAGTAGTAAGTTTAAAATAAAAAATACAGCAGGTATGTTTGATCTTATAAAAGGTATTACCATGCTTATGGTTATTTATGTTCACACATACGCACTGTTTCCAAACTCTTTTATATTTAAGAATACATATCAGGCTGATTTGGATGCGATGATTGACATGAAGCTGTTACCACATTTGTGGTTGACCGTTTATAGTATTTTTGCTCATTCTTTAATGCCTGCATTCTTTATCGTTAGTGGTTATGGAATGCGAAAAATGGGGATAGGTAAATGCATTAAAAAGCAGGCCAACACATTGCTTATCCCATATGCCATTACAGCAGTATTAACATCAATGCTACATGTATGCACACACTACACTTTATATCGTTATTTGCCAGGTTCTATCAAGGAAACATGCAGAATTGCAGGTGGATTTTTGCTTGGACTTTCAAAGACAAGCTATTACTTTGATGTAAAGATTTTCTCATGCGGACCTATATGGTTTGTTCTTTCATTGTTTTGGGGACTTATTATTTTTAATATATTGTTAACCTATGTGCCAGACAAATATTTATGGTATGCATCACTTGGCATGGCTTTTGTGGGATGGCTACTTAGCTTGGGGAACACTGTTCCTTGGTGTATTTCACAGGGGGCTGTTTGTGCTTTTTACATCTGCCTTGGATATCATGCCAAAAAGAAAAAATGGTTTACAGAAGGCATAGGTTTCAAGGAAAAACTGGCCCTTATATTGCTGATTTTCGTTCCAAATGCTTGTATGAGATTTATTGGATACATGGATGGTATGGCAGATAATGTTTATCCATTTGGTATAATCACAATCCTTTTGAATGGATACATGGGACTTATTTTGATTTACGCATTTTTGTATCTAAACAGATTTTCAGGAGTAGTTACATCATTCCTTAGAAAAATAGGTAGATTATCAATCTATGTTTTATGTGTTCACACTATAGAGATGATGGGATTCCCTTATTATTATTTCGCTGACAAATGGACAGGAAATGTTACTGTTGGATGTCTTTTACTATATTTAGTCAGGGCTACTACTGATTTGATAATCTGCTTTAGTTATGTTTCTATAAAAAATAAAGTGCTGGAATATATTAATTCTAAAACGGAGAAATAGATGTACGATTTTTTTGAGAATATAAAATCATATCAAAACAGAATTGCATACAGATATTTTAGAGAAGATACAGTGCATGAGGTTACTTACACTCAGTACTATAACAATATATTAGAATGTCTTGCTAATTTGCAGGAGCGCTTTGGCGATATCGAAGGAAAACATGTAGCGATTAAGGGTAACAATTGCTACGAATATATTGTTATTTTGGCAGCGCTTATTCTTGGAAAAGCAGTAGTGGTTCCGGTGAATATCCGCGAATCAGATGAAGTAATCGAAGAAATATTAGCTGATGCGGATACTGATTATGTAATCAGCCAGAATTCCTTTAAGGACTATTGTAGCTTTAAGAATGATGAATCAGGTAATCATAGCTTTGATTTAAGTGATGAAAATCGTCTTGTAATGATTATTTATACATCAGGCACTACTGGCAAGCCAAAGGGTGTTATGCTTACCCTAAAGAATCTTTTTGGAAGAAAACGCAACATCCTTCCTAAGGAGTACGCAGAAGATGAGGCAAAGGATGATTTGCTAATCACCTATTTAGTGTTTCCACTATATCATGCAGCAGGCTTGTGTAGCTGGCTTAGCTGGTGCAATAGAGGCTGTATGACCTATATCAATGAAGATATTGGAAACATGCTTAATGAATTGCAGGAGATAAAAATAGATTTTGCTTTTGTATCTCCAGCTACAATGAAGCTGTGGAAGAAGCGCCTTAAAAGAGGTGGCGCCTTAAAGCTAGGATGTGTTAAATCAGTTGGAACAACAGGCGCACCAATGGACAGAGAAATAATCGATTTCTTTGTGGAAAATGGGATAAACTACTGTCAGTTTTATGGAATGACAGAGACCTTCGGTGATGTCACTTACAACAGTAATGTGACGGATAAAGTGGCATCGGTAGGAAAACTAACTAACGATGCAGTTCTAAAAATAATCGATGATGAGATATGTGTTTCAAGCTGGAATTGCATGAAGGGCTATTATAACAATCCTTCTGAAACCGTAAATACGATAATTGATGGGATGATTCATACCGGAGATCTGGGGTATATTGATGAGGATGGATATGTTTATATCACTGGGCGCAAAAAGAATCTTATAATCCTATCAGGTGGAGAAAATGTTAGCCCAGAAGAGCTTGAAAATCTTTTGTACAAAAATCAGGCAGTTAAAGAGTGCAAGGTTTTTGAGCGAGACGACAAAATAGTTGCAGCAGTGTTTGCTAAAGAAAGTGATGAGGAAGTTATTCGACAATATGTTTCGGATTTAAATAAGGGTTTGCCTATTTTTAAAAAGATTCATGTTGTGGAGTTTCAAAATAAAGAGTTTGAAAAAACAGCAAGTGGAAAAATAAGGAGGTAGAAAATGGATAAGTTTGAAGAAGTAGCAAAAATAATCGAAGAGGTAGCAGATATACCTGTAGATGAAATCGAAGAAGATAGTTCTTTAATTGATGATTTGGATTTATCTTCTCTTGAAATAATGACAATATTGAACAATGTTTCTAGAAAATTTGGTGTTAAGATTACAGAGAAGCAGACCCTGGAGATTGAGACCGTAGCAGACATAATTGCAGTTCTGTAAAAGGAAAATGTGGAATTAAAATGAAAAAGATGCAGATTAAGAATACGGCAGGTATGTTTGATTTTCTAAAAGGAATCACGATGCTTTTAGTTGTTATTGTTCATACCTTTCAGGAATTTACAGATTATGATTTCGGAAAAAATCTTAATTTTCTGGGTATATTAATGGTGGCATTATTTGTAATCAGCGGATACGGCTACAGGAAGAAAAGTTTGAGTAAATCTATAGCTCAGCAGGCACGTTTGATTCTGATTCCGTACAGTATAACAGCGTTGTTTACCAGTGCTGTTCATCTGTTGTGCCATTACATAAATTATCGCTCTGTAAAAAATGCAGTAATACAGACATTAAAGGTGTTTGTGGGCTTTGTTTTAGGTATTAGCGAAACCACAACGATTCATGGTTTTGAAATCTTTTCCTGCGGTGCTTTATGGTATTTATTGGCGTTGTTTTGGGCATGGATACTTATGTATTTTTTAATAAGCTATGTGCCAGAAAAATGGCAATTTTTGGTAGCCTTTGTAGTAACATTTTTAGGACTATATTTGAGCTTTACAACCTGCGCTCCATTTGGCTTTTTTAGAGGAATGTTTGGGCTGTTTTTTGTTTATACAGGGTATTATTGCAAAAAGAATAAGTTATTTATTAATGAGTGGAAAACTAGTACCAGGTTACTATTGCTAGGGTCACTGGGACTAATAATTATAGTTATGCTGTTAAAGGATATGCTTCCTTGGATTGCTATTTTAGTAATGCCATTATCGCTTATATATCCGCCAGTGTTAGTAAAGATTTTTTTGTATTTAAACAATATATTCAGAGGCTTTGTAGCTAACAAAATAAGGACTATTGGAAGATATTCCATGTATTTTTTGTGTGTTCATTCGGTAGAAGGAAAGGCGCTTCCATGGTATATGCTTGATGAAAGAATTAATACATCTTCAGAAACATGCGTCATGATTGTGATTAGAATAGCAATGGATTTATTTTTATGCGCCCTTGTAGTATATACAGTACCAAGGCTTAAAAACGTTATTGAGGATGATATAATCAAACATTGATAGACAGTATTGAAAAATTGGTTACATAAAAATAAAAGCATATAAAAAATTGAGTTTTTTTATGCACATTTTTTGATTAAATAGGTGTATATTATATACACTGTGAAAAAATGCGTGTATACTCGCATTTAGTACGATTGAAAGGGAGAAAGTTATATGACAAAGGAACAGGCAATTGAACTTCTTGAGAGTCGCGGTCAAGGTCATGTCATGCGTGGTTTTGATAATCTCTCAGAAGCTCAGAAAGAAACATTTTTAGCTCAGATTGAAAACATTAATTGGTCTGATTTTGAACTCATTGGTAGTGATTCCGCTAATGCTAGAGGCGAATTTGCAGTACCACCTGCAATTGAGCTTTCTGAAATCGAAGCTAGAAAGGACGAATTCGAGGCAGCAGGTCTTGAGGCAATCAAAAAGGGTGAGGTTGGTGCCATCTTACTTGCTGGTGGAATGGGAACACGCCTTGGTTTCGATTTACCAAAGGGTTGCTACAATGTTGGTCAGACACATGATTTATATATCTTTGAGTGCCTCATCAACAATCTTCTTGATGTAGTTAAGAAAGCAGATGCTTTCATACCTCTTTACATCATGACAAGCGAAAAGAACGACAAGGCTACAAGAGATTTCTTCGCAGAGCATGATTATTTCGGATATAATTCTGATTTCGTAAAGTTCTTCATTCAGGATATGGCATGTGCTGTAGATTACGATGGAAAGCTTCTTCTTGAAGAGGAAGGACGTCTTGCTACATCACCTAACGGAAACGGTGGCTGGTATGCATCTATGCTTAAGGCAGGCCTTAAGAGCGATATTCAGGCTAGAGGGGTTAAGTGGCTTAATGTATTCGCTGTTGATAACGTACTTCAGCGTATCGCAGATCCACTATTCATCGGTGCAACAATCCTTGGTAACTACGTATCAGGTTCTAAGGTAGTACGTAAGGTTGAACCAGCTGAAAAGATGGGACTTCTTTGTCTCGAAGATGGTAAGCCAGGCATCGTAGAATACTACGAAATGTCTAAGGAGATGTCTGAAGCAAGAGCAGCTGATGGCAGCTTACTTTACAAATATGGTGTAATCCTTAACTATCTCTTCTCAGTTGAGAAGCTTGATGAAATTGTTGATAACAACATGGTAGTTCACGTTGTAGAAAAGAAGATACCATTCATCGATGCAGATGGAAATAAGGTATCTCCTACAGAACCAAATGGTTACAAGTTTGAGTTACTTGTTCTCGATATGATCCACATGATGGATAACAATTTAGCATTCGAGGTAGACAGAAATTATGAGTTCGCGCCAATCAAGAATCTTCACGGTGTAGATTCAGTTGATAGTGCAAGAGAGTTATTGGAAAAGAATGGTATAGTGCTTTAAGCTAGGGGGTCTAATGTATAAACGAAAGAAGAAATTTTGGGCAAAGCATTGGGACTTTATAACATTAGATACATTGGCGGCATTACTCGCTTTTGCAATTGCGATTTATATTAGATATGGCAGTGTAATAATAGAAGATGCTTATTTTTCACACAAAAATATCTATTGGAATTTATTTATGATGATTATTTTCGTCAGTATATTAAATGCAGCAATACGTGATCCATATACTGGTATAGTTCATCGTAATAAATATCAAGAATTAGGTGCCGTAGTTTTACATTCTTTCGTGAATCTCTGCGGCATACTGATATTCTTGTATGCATTCAGATATTCAAGTTTCATTTCCCGTGCAGTGATTTTTACATGGGGAGCACTCATGGTTTTTATCATGTTTGCTTTTAGAATAGTGTTTAAGCGAATCATTCGCTATAGAAAGCTTGAAGATGTTAACAAATCTTCAATGCTTGTTATAGCAGATTCAAGCACAGTAAAGCATTGTTTGGGACAGCTTGCCAACAATCCTTATGTAGAATACAAGGTGGTTGGTTGCGCTGTTATTGATAAGAATTGGGTAGGTAAAAAGATTCAGGGCGTGCCAGTAGTTGGTGATTGTGATTCGGTTTTCGAATACATTCGTACTCACGTTGTAGATGAAGTTTTTATCGATGGCAAAAACAGATACAGCGAAGAGCTTTTAGCTGAGCGCCTTGCTGATTTAGGTTGTACAGTACATATTTCACTTATCCATACTGATCACCTTCTTAAAAATCGCGCTATTGAATATTATGGTGATTACATCACTATGACAACTAGTATGCACATCGCTACTAACCGCGAAAGCTTTGCAAAGCGTACAGTTGATATTCTTGGTAGTCTTGTGGGCTTGGTATTTTGTGCAATTGCATTTATAATCCTTGCACCAATCATCAAGATTCAGGCGCCAGGACCAGTGTTCTTTTCACAGACACGTGTGGGCAAGAATGGCCGCAAGTTTAAATTTTATAAGTTCCGAAGCATGTATGTAGATGCGGAAGAGCGCAAGAAGGAATTGATGGCTCAAAACGAAATGAATGGTCTTATGTTTAAGATGGAAAACGATCCAAGAATTTTCCCAGCAGGCCACTTCATTCGTAAATATTCTATCGATGAATTGCCTCAATTCTGGAATGTTTTAATTGGAGATATGTCTCTTGTAGGTACCAGACCACCTACAGAGAATGAATATGAACAATATGATTTACATCATAAGGCACGTCTTGCTGGACGCCCTGGTCTTACAGGCCTGTGGCAGGTTTCAGGACGTAGCAACATTACTGATTTTGAGGATGTTGTAGCCCTTGATACTCAGTACATTAGAAATTGGTCACTTGGTTTGGATATCAGTATTTTATTCAAAACAGTGGCAGTTGTATTTAAAGGTTCTGGCTCTAAATAGACAAATCACCCCCGTAAAGGTTATAATAAGCTTTACGGGGCTTTTTGTTAATATAACCCCTTCAAGGAGAAAAGATGAAAATTACAGTTATTACCCCATTTTATGAGGGGGATAAATACATGGACAGTTTTGTAGATAGCATGCTATCTAACGAAAAGGAACTTAGCCTGGCAGGTCACAGCCTGGAGGTTATTCTTGTAAATGACAGTCCATGGAAAAAGCTTGAGGTACCTTCTGAAGAGAACAGTTTCATGAAGGTTGTCACTAATGATGGTAACAAAGGCATACATTTTAGCCGCGTGGCAGGTCTTAAGGCAGCCACAGGTGATTATATTATGTTTTTGGACCAGGATGATGTGCTTGAAGGTAATGCCTTAGTTGAAATGCTTACAGCCGCAATCAATAAAAAATCAAGCGTGCTTGTTTGCAACGCTAACCTAGAGCAGGCTGATGGCACCAAGCTTTTATGGTACAGAAATGAATATCACAAATCATTGATTAGTGATTTAACTACATATCTTAGAATTGGCATCCAGATAATATCGCCAGGACAGTGCCTCATCAAAAAAGATGTTGTGCCTCAGTTTTGGCAGGAGCATCTGGTTCAGAAAAATGGAGCAGATGATTATTATCTATGGTTGCTCCTTCTTGCAGCAGGTGTCAGATTTGATTACCTGGACAAGGCGTTGTATACTCACAGATACACTAAATCAAATCTATCCAAGGATACTAATATCACAGATGCATCGGTATATGATTTCTTGAATCTGCTTGATGAATGTGATTATTTCAAGCAGGAAGATATCTTCACATTGCATGAGATGATTACCTACAAGAATCAATTCCGAGCTAGCTCTACACTTGGAAAGATTACTTGCTCACTTGCAAATCTTAGTTTGTTTATAGACAATTTAAAGTTCAAAAAAAACACGGGGACGGGTTACGGTTTTAACAGATAATGAAAAATATTGCAGTTTTGCTTGCCACATATAATGGGCAGGAATACTTAAAACAGCAGCTTGATAGCTTGCTCAAACAGACATTTTCAGATTTTAGAATTGTAGTGCATGATGATGGCTCAACAGATGACACTTTGGCCATTTTGAATGAATATCGTGATGCATATCCTGAAAAGCTGGAATTGCTTTTTAAAGAATCTTGCGGTAGCGCTAAGGCTAATTTCCTTTGGATGCTTAGCAAGGTAGAAGCAGATGCATATTTCTTCTGCGACCAGGATGATGTTTGGGATTCTACCAAAATCGAAAAGTCACTTAAGGCCTTAGGCTCTGATGAAGAGCCTAAATGTGTATTCACAGATATGTGGGTTACAGATGACAAGCTAAATGTCATTTCTGATTCGTTTATACGATATATCGGAAGAGAGCCTAAAAACAATGCTTACACTCAGGTGTTGATTGATAATCCAGCAGCAGGGTGTACTATGTGCTTTAACAAATCTCTTAGAGATTTAATTGTAAAAGCTGAAAGCATCGATTTAGATAATATTCCAATGCATGATGCACTGGTGCTTGCCATTGCGTCAATTATGGGTGAAGTCACAGTAATAGACGAACCACTTGTTTATTACAGGCAGACGGGGCATAATACTATGGGCGCTACAACAGAATCAGATTCTGATAAAAGAAATCGCAACGTTTCTGATTTTAAAAATGGCAGCCTGTTTGAAAAGAAGAAGTCCTTCATAAATGAGTCCAGAGTATTTGCCGGAGAGCTTGCCAAATTGGATTTCATTCCAAAGGATAAGAAAAATATTCTTCTTAGATTTACAAAAATTGGAGAAAAATCCAAGCTTAAAAGAATGAGCTTTTACAAAAAATATAATTTTACCAGAGCCCACCACAATCTTTGGTTTAGGCTATGGGTATAACCTGAAGGAGATAAGGTTGATGAAAAAAACTTTACTATACATTAAAAAACATGCAGATTTTATTATATTAGATTTAGCTGCATTGATACTTGGATATTGGATGGTAACTAGATTCCGTTACGAATTTAGTGCAGTCCACCACGGGGAATTGTTCTTTGATTATGGTGTAGTTCTTGTAGCAGTTTATCTTGTTATATTGCTTCTTAGTAAGAATCTTTCAGGTGTTATCAAAAGAAGCTTCTTTAAAGAATGCCAAAGCATTTTGGTGCAGGTGTTTGTAACCTGGGCATTCTTCACTGTAGTTCTTTACACAATCAAGACAGCGCAAAACTTTTCACGAAGCGTTTATGCTGCAGCCTTTGCGGTATGCTATTTGTTTATTATTATCGAGCGTACCGCGTTAAAATGCTTTATTCGTTTTAGTCGTTTCCACTCACAGCTTTGTCCAAAGCTTATCATCGTGTGCGACGGCAATCACACTCAAAAGACTATCAAGCGTGTACTTAAAGGCTCCTTTGAAAACGATTATGAAATCGTAGGTGTTGCAATGACAAAGGAAGAGGACAACGATTATATCGATCATTTCGATTCTGTAGTTGGTCTTGATAAGATAGAAGAATTTATTAAAGATAAAAAGGTTGATGAAGCTTACTTAGAGCTCAGCGATGCGACAGTTGAAACAGAGGCTATTAACACACTTTTAAAGAACAACATTCTTGTTCACCGCAGTCTTCAGGACAGCACAATCAATTACGTTGAGCAGGAAATCGATGAAATCAGTGGACATTCAGTAATCACAATACGTGATACACAGGTTTCATTCGTTACAAGAGCAGAAAGAGTGGAGACAGCCCTCTTTAGAAAGATTACAAAAAAGGATTAGTTAGGTTTTATGAAGTCAGCAGTATTTTTTGACATTGATGGTACACTTTGGGATTACGAAAAATATATTCCAGACAGTTGTAGAGAGGGTATTAAAAAGCTTAGAGAAAATGGTCATCTTGCTTTTATTTGCAGTGGTAGAGCCAGAGCTTTTATTCAGGATAAGGATTTACTTAGTCTTGGCTTTGATGGAATTGTTTGCTCCTGCGGTTGTCATGTGGAAATCAATGGAGATGTTTTATACGAAAAGGTCATCGATAAGGATTTTGCAAAAAAGACTGTTGAAATGATTAGAGAATACGGTTTCAGACCTATCCTTGAAGGACCTAAGAAAATCTACATGGACGATGATGAATTCGATCATAACGATTATTTTGGTAATGTACTTCGCCGTGATCTTGGTTCTGATTTAGTTACAATTGGTGGAGATTATTATGGCAACTGGTTGATTAACAAAATGTCATGCGCCACTGATGTAGCTGCTGATAAGAGAATAGAATGTTTTGAAAGACTTTCAAAGCATTATGAAATTATAGCCCACAATGATGAAGTGTGCGAGTTGGTTCCAGCAGGACACAACAAAGCAACAGGTATGATGAAGGCCTGTGAATTGGTGGGCATCGATCCTGCTAACACATATGCATTTGGTGATAGCGAAAATGATCTTGATATGCTACAGGCTGCTCATGTAGGTATTGCCATGGGCAATGGTACCGACAGAGCAAAGGCTGCAGCTGATTATGTAACCACAGCCTTTGATGAAGACGGTATTTATAACGGTCTTAAGCATTTTGGCTTAATATAAAATTACTTATAAGAGATAATTATATTTTTAGCAGATAAGGTGGATATGGCATCTGAAGGCTGTATCCCCCTTTTCCAATCATAGTTATATGTCCAATTTTGTGTATGGGCTGATGCTGATACAGAAGCGTAGCAGCCAATCAATTCAGCATCGGTTAGTCCATTCAGATAACACGTCCGTGCATCTACACAAGGGTTATTGAATGCCAACACTTCCCCAGAAGCAGAATAAATTGTTATAGAAAGATTCGTAAGTTCTCGGTTTGCAGCCAAATCTATGGTGACACTCTTTGCACCAGGTTTTATTACCCCCTTATTGATTCCAAACTGTATAGAAGTAAATGCTTGCTTATAGGTCTCCTTTGACAGAGAGCCATATGGCATCCATGTGCTGGTACAAATCGAATAGTCGGATATTTTTCCGTTTGTATTTGCAGCTGTGATAGGTATTGTTTCTTTTGCTTCCCCAGTTTTCTTGGATACTCTTGTAGAGTAAGTATTGTTTTTAACATCCAGTGATTTTGTAAGAGGTGATTTTATCGTATATACGAAGTAATCGTCCTCCTCCCTGCAAGACACATCTGAAGTGATTTCTTTGATATGTTTAACATCGTTTTGGCAGGAATATTTTATCGTTGCTGTCTTATAATCATCGGCCCATTCTACATTACCTCTCCAGTCATGTCCGTTGATTGCGCAATCTTCGCGTTTTACCGAAAGGGTTACAGTGGAAGAACAATTGGTGCTGGCCTCGGCGTAGCAGCTTCCTATATGGTAATAACAGACTCCGTTATAGCATTCTTGACCGTTGTAGGTTCCATATCCAGTAGAATAAAGGTTGACGGTTATTACTGCAGCTTTTCTTTCCTCCCAGGTTAAATTCGAAATATTAAAAGTATGACCAATCAATGGAACTCTGGTTTTGGACTCAACACCATTAATATTAACAGAATATCCGTATATACCACCACCAACAGAGGAATGCCAACCATTACCAGTTTGATAGGTTGAAGGGTGAATTGTTATGGCGGTTGTTCTGGATAATGGGTCAATGCCATTGCTGTTTTTGTCTATATTTATAAGAGGCAATGTTACCGTACCGTAAGATGATGTTAAAACTTCATAATGGCTGGTTCCGGTTTCACTGTTTCTTCTGGAATAAGAAGAACCGCCACTTGCTGCGTTGACATTAAGTGAATAAAAGAGAGCCTGGCCGGATTTATCGTGGTGAATATTGAATCGTTCAAGCCATCCGCCCATAGTGGTCTGATTGGAATATGCATCCATAACAGTTGGATTCTTTTTTATCAGCTCAACTACCTTTGGCTGCTTATTTAAAAGATATGCTATTTCATCTACATGTGTAGCCTTGCCCTGTTGCTCAGTGCTAAGACAATCCTGCTTTGTAACGCAAAGCGCACTCTCATGTCCAAAGCAATAGCCATCAGAAAAAGCAAATATATCTTCTAAGGTATCAAATTCGTTTAAGCCTTCTATATGTACACCTTTTATAAGATTAACCCATGCCCCCGCCCCTGATTTGCTGGCAACTACATAGTCGAAAAATTCCTGAGCGCCATGAACAGGATGGGTGCTGTCTGCCGCGTAAGTGGAGCGGGCAATCAAATCGTATAAAGAAGGGTAGGTCCCAGCTAAGGATAGTTTGTCATTATAGGTTTTGCTTTTTGAAATGTAATCTTTGAAAAGATATTCCTTGTATGATTCAAGCCATTCTAGCTGCTTATTAGAAAGATAAGTTTCATCACCATCTCCTTCATAGTAGTAGGCGATGGCATTAAGAACGTATAGGTCGAAGCTTTTGTTGTTGTAAGATTGGTTCTTTAGAATATTATTATCACTGCTCTTTTTATCACCGATATAAAGTCCTTCTTTTGTTAAATCCACAATTGCCTTTGCAACATATGGATATTTTTCAGGGCTTAGAAGATATTGGCACATGATATTTGTCATAAGCTGGTTTGCTTCAGAATTATCTTCAGATGGTTTTTGATAATTATCAAGTCCTAACAGCTCACCTAAAAATTCAGGATTTCTTTTTAAGCTGTTACCGAAAAAGGCATCAAAATCTCCCTCAGATAAGGTAATTTGCATTGACTTAGAACTATGCACCGCGCCGCCTAAGCCGATGTAGTCGCTATAATATTTTTCAGCCCAGCTGCTGTAATTACTATCATAAAAATCGCCGTGCTTAGCATCCCAATTCATCTCTTCGTAAAAAAGCTTTTCCCATACCTTCTTAACATTGGCGCTGTTGGCACTGGAATAGGTCGCAAGAAAGGAGCTGTAATAGGGTCTGAAGGGAATATAGTTTTCATCTAAAAAGGTTTCCTTTGTGTTAGCGGTATTTTCATTTGCCTTAGCATCGGCGTGGGCCGTGAGAGGAAACAGGGAGCTTGCTAAACAGCTAGCAACCAGGCAACTGGAAATTCCTCTTTTAATCTGCTTCAATATTTTCATTTATTTCTTCCTCTATGTTATCTGCTGTATCCTCACAGGCAGGTGTGTTTTCAGTATCGTCTATGATTTCTTCGATGGCTTCAGTTTCTTCAGTTTCTTCGGTTTCTTCAGTTTCTTCAGTTTCGTCGTAAGCTTCTGTGTCTTCGATTTCCTCTTCTGGTTCCTCTTCTGAAATGTCTTGCGAATCCTCTTTTGAATAGTCGTCGTTCATGGAAATGGAATAATCCTGCACCTCACCATCCTTTTCATAGATAATAATCGTTGTGCTTGTTGGAATATCTCCATAGCCTCTTAGTTCATTGTAAACAGCATCAATTCCGTTAAGGTTTTTGAACATGTCAAAGTTGATGTTATTAAACAAAATCTCAAGGCTTTCATCCTGCTCACCAGAACTTGCCGCGATAAAATCTTCAAAGGTTAATCTACTTGAAGTGCAAAGAGATGTGGATTCGCTGTTATAATAGTCACCCATATCTGGAATCACAAAATGAAATGAATCGATATCGGCGTAGGACTCGGTCCAGTGTTTAACTTCTATTGTGATAGCGCTTGCTACAGAATCAGCTTCACTGCTTTGCTCATGGGCAACGGATGCCACAGCATTTGCGCTAGGCATGAAAGCTGCAGTAATGGAAATAGTTATTAATGCAGGTAATACTTTCTTTAGGTTCATAGTGTTTCTCCAATCTATTAAAATGGTTTAAATTCGTTTTGATATGTATAGAATCCGTAAGTGCCACGCTCGTAGCCAAATCTAAATTCAATGGAATTAGCAGATTCGTCTGTGGAAGTTGTTCTGTCTTCTAAGTTAGAGATTCGCTGTTCGAAATCATCCATATGAGCGGCAGTGTTCCCCTTGAGGGCGCCAAACTGTTCTATCAATTTTTCTCTTTCGTTTGTATTGGAAGATTCGTTCTGATTGATAATCGCCATCAGATCTTTATACAGATTATCCAAAGAATCTTTAGAAGAATCGGAATTGGAATTAATGAGATTTATCATAGCTTTCTGCTGTTCATCAGTCAAAGATTTATTGTTTTTAATGAGGTCAATTAAGCTCTTATTTACAGCTGCCAAATCTGTCGAATTTTTAAGCTCAAGCGCCTGCAAATCTTTCGAAATTTCATCCATGCAATCAGTGATGGAAAAAATCTCCCAGTCATTAGATGAACCTGGGGTGCCATTGCTTCCGGATACATTTTTATATATTCGATTATCGTATATCACATAATCGCCAGCCTGATAACGTCCCAAAGGATTGTAATTGCCTGCGCCAACTGTATTGATAAAGGCCTGATAATTATTATTAATCACAGAAGTGATGGATGCCTCTTCCCAATTATCTTTATCTGCAGAAGGATTTTTATCTGTATTAACGCCAGTGATATTTCTATATAAAACATTGTTGTACATAACGTATGTGTTTGGAGTGTAGGAGTTATCTTTTGACCACTCATCAATTCCGTCGTACAGCTTGTAAATGAAAGAGTTGTAATTGTTAGTGATGTTTTGGCTTAACTCATCATGCACTTCATTTAACTGACTGTTCACCTGATTAATATCGCTTGCCTCCAGCTTTTTGATTTTGTTATAAAGCTCGTTTAACTTTGTAAGCTCGTCGTCAGTCAAATTCTTATTGTTTTCAATTTCATCTTTTAACGTACTTTTTACCAGCTCGATAGTTCTTTCATTTTCTTTTATGGATTTTTCAAAGGATGATTTCATTTGCTGGATAGTGTTGGTGCTTTCAGTCATATATTCATCCAAACTAATAGTCTTTAAATATTCTTCAATCTCAGTTTGAATTGCAGTCTTTTGCTCATTTGTAAAGGAGTCCGAAGAATTAGCATAGGCAGCCAGCTGCTTTAGGATTCTTCTTTTAGCGGTATCATGATCAATCTTTCCACCTGTATAATCATCAATGGCATCCAGATAAGTTCCTGTAATGTACTGTTCAATTGCATTTAAATCAAGCTCCGAAGCTGACACTTTATTTAGCCCAGCTACATGCTTTATCCCGTTTATTGTGAAATGCCCAAATATCAAAAGTAGCACAAGAGCAAGTGTGGAAATAAATACAGCTATACCATTTAAAGTTCCGTCAGGATATCTATAAGCCCTTACAATATCCTGCAAAAGGGTAGACTCCTCCTGTGTATAATTTTTTTTGTTCCTCATATTGATAGTTCTCCTCTAATTTAAATATTGGTTAATAATATTGTTAATGGTATTAAAACTAAGGGGATTATCTGATGTCTCAAATGTGACAATCAAATTATCTCCCAAGATAATATTCGCCTTTGCATAAGTCTTTATTTTGACAGCAAAGTTTTCATAATAATTTTCATTATCAATCAGTCCAAAATGTTCCCAGTAATATGTTTTATTTGTCATGGGGTGAAGTAATGTGAAATCCGGAGCTATAGAGATATTGTTTATTGAAATGAGCTCCTCATATCGAAATGGAATCCTGCTTTCAGCTAAAGCCACTGCAATCATAGACTCTGACTTAGACCTAACCATAATGCCGTTCACTGTAGGGTGAATCAAATTCTCAGGATGGCTGCTGCTTCTATTATAATCAGCATTCATCCAGTAATCCGCCTCCACATCGCTAGTAGAAAAATAATCCTCCAGCAACTCTATATACGCCGAGTCTGAGAGTAGGGTGTTTAGCTTGTCTCTGGCGGGTTCAATTAGATTATAAGATTTGGACAAATCTTTAATTTGAGCATTGATTAAATTCATTTTTAGCTCAAGATACTTTTTGATAGCTAATTTAGAAGCTAGTTTCTTGTCAGCCTTTTTGATGTAATGAATTTTCCCATCTAAGACATGAAACCATTTACATGTATCACCAGTATGACCAATTGATATATGACCTTTTGGTAATGATGCATATTCTTTATTCAGTTTTTTGAGCGTTAATAATAATCGTTTGATTTTTTTGTCTGTTATTTACTATCTACTCCTTTCCTTAAAAGGATATTTCCTTGAAATATTCGTTTCCCCTACGAATACTTGCACTTACCGTATTGGAATAATTTGACGATATGTCAAAATAGATAAAAATGATTCTGTGGTAATATAGCACAGTTCAAAAATAATTACAATATCAAAATATTATTTATTTTAGCTATAATATATAACTTTTTATTGCGGCGTCCCGATACTCACAAGTCCAAAGTGTAGCTATAACAAGGCAAAAGTATAAGAATAACCCCAAATTGCAAGTCTTATACTTTATAAGTAGGATAACCGCCGAATTTGCGTAGAGAAAGTATATGATATAAACATTTTTGCAAAATTATACTTTTTTTAGAGTTAACAAGCCAGATATGGCTCCCAAAAAGTATAGAATCAATGATTGACCATTATTTTATACTTTTTTAGCCAGTGAATAGAAAAATGGCATAGATATTCGTATAAAAAACTCAATATTCCCCTATTATATACGAGTAACACAAATAGCCTGCATTTTGCTTAATTAATAGATACTTTGTTACAGAGGAGGCAGAAAATGATAATATTAGTGCAGTGATTTTATCTCACCCACAGACCTTGACAATCCATGGGATTTTTTCTATGATAAGAAAAGTTAAATGCAATGATGAAGAGGAGTAATCAGTGCCGTCCTGTAGAGAGGGTCGCTCACCGGCTGAAAGGTGACCTAGGAGCTGAGCTGACGAAGGTAGCTTCGGAGCAGATGGCGAACAAAGCATCCTGGTGATAGCCAGACAGATGTACAAACCATCCGAGTCGTTCCCGTAAGGAATAAGATGAGATATAAATGCAGGTGGTAACGCGACCGTATAGAATATGGCGCCCTGTGTACAGCAATTTGCCGTACACAGGGCTTTTTTAATTCGTATAAAGTTGAATTGCAAACCTGTTTAAGGCTAATTCAGAGATTTAGTAATAGTTAAGCGGCAACATAGTTTTGGCAAGCGCGAGCAGGGAGGCACCGTGCCGAGCGAGGGAGGACCTACGCCGGCGGAAGGACCCTCGCGAAAGTACGGAGGGTGCCCTGCGGGAGCATGTGTAATTTGGAGGCCGCGTGATTTTAGAAAGGAAATGAGGATGAAAGAATTAGCAAAGACTTATGATCCTAAGGGTCTTGAAGACAGACTCTACAAAAAGTGGGAGGAAAATGGCTATTTCCACGCTGAGGTAGACCGCAGCAAGAAGCCATTTACTATTGTAATGCCACCTCCAAATATTACAGGCCAGCTTCACATGGGACATGCACTTGATAACACAATGCAAGATATCCTTATCAGATATAAGAGAATGCAGGGATATTCAGCTCTTTGGCAGCCAGGTACAGACCATGCAGCTATCGCTACAGAGGTTAAGGTTATCGAGCATCTTAAGAAGCAGGGCATCGAAAAGGATAGCCTTGGACGTGAAGGCTTCCTTGAGAAGTGCTGGGAGTGGAAGGATGAGTACGGAACACGTATCATCAACCAGCTTAAGAAGATGGGTTCATCTGCTGACTGGGAGCGCGAAAGATTCACAATGGATGAAGGCTGCTCAAAGGCAGTTGAAGAGGTATTCGTTAAGCTTTACAACGAAGGCTACATTTACAAGGGAAACCGTATCATTAACTGGTGTCCAGTTTGCCAGACATCTATTTCAGATGCTGAGGTAGAGCATGAGGAGCAGGCAGGCCATTTCTGGCACATGAAGTACGAGATCGTTGGCGAGCCAGGTCGCTTCGTTACATTTGCAACCACTCGTCCAGAGACAATGCTTGGTGATACAGCTGTTGCTGTTAACCCTAAGGATGAAAGATACCAGGATATCATTGGTAAGACTGTAATGCTTCCATTTGTTAACCGTGAGATTCCAGTTGTTGCTGATGAATATGTTGATATGGAATTCGGTACTGGTGTTGTTAAGATTACTCCAGCACACGACCCTAACGATTTCGAGGTAGGTAAGAGACATAACCTTCCTGTAATCAATATCCTTAACGATGATGCTACTATCAACGCAAACGGTGGCGAGTTCGAGGGTATGGATAGATATGAGGCTCGTAAGCTCATTGTTCAGAAGATGGATGAGATGGGTCTTCTTGTTAAGATTGAAGAGCATACACATAATGTAGGAACACATGATAGATGTAAGACTACTGTAGAGCCTATGGTTAAGCCACAGTGGTTCGTTGCAATGGAAGAGCTTGCAAAGCCTGCTATTGAGGCTATCAAGACAGGCGAGCTTCAGTTTGTTCCTAAGAATTATGATAAGACATATTTACACTGGCTTGAGAACATCCGCGACTGGTGTATTTCACGTCAGTTATGGTGGGGACACAGAATCCCAGCATACTACTGCGAAAAGTGTGGTGAGACAGTTGTTGCTAAATCAGAAGACGCTCCAACAGTTTGCCCTAAGTGCGGACACACACACATGAAGCAGGATGAGGATACACTTGATACATGGTTCTCATCAGCACTTTGGCCATTCTCAACACTTGGTTGGCCAAACAAAACAGAGGAGCTTGATTACTTCTATCCAACAGACGTACTTGTTACTGGATACGACATCATCTTCTTCTGGGTAATCAGAATGGTATTCTCAGGATACGCTCACACAGGAAAGAGTCCATTCCATACAGTACTCATCCACGGCCTTGTACGTGATTCACAGGGACGCAAGATGTCTAAGTCGTTAGGAAATGGTATCGATCCACTTGAGATTATTGATAAATACGGTGCTGATGCACTTCGTCTTACACTTATCACAGGTAATGCACCTGGTAACGATATGCGTTTCTACAACGAGCGTGTTGAGAACAGCCGTAACTTTGCAAACAAGGTATGGAACGCTTCACGTTTCATTATGATGAACCTTGCTGATAACGAGGTTACAAAGCCAGCTGATTCAGAGCTTGCAACAGAAGATAAGTGGATTATTTCTAAGGTAAACAGCCTTGCAAAGGATGTTACTGAGAACATGGATAAATACGAGCTTGGTATTGCAGTTCAGAAGGTTTATGATTTCATTTGGGATGAGTTCTGTGACTGGTACATCGAAATTGTAAAGCCAAGAATGTATTCAGAAGAATATACAGCTAGCAAGAATGCAGCACTTTGGACAGCTAAGTTTGCACTTACAAATGCCCTTAAGATGCTTCACCCATTCATGCCATTCATCACAGAAGAAATCTTCTGCACACTTCAGAGCGAAGAGGAAACAATCATGCTTTCAGCTTGGCCTGAATTCGATGAGGCAATGAACTTCCCGGTAGAGGAAGCTAAGGTAGAGCGTGCTAAGGACGTAGTTCGTGGCATGAGACAGCTTCGTACAGATATGGATGTTCCACCTTCAAAGAAGGCAGCTATCCACATCGTAGCTGATGCTGCAGATGTAAGAGCAACATTTGATGAGATTACACCAATCTTCAAGACTCTTGCTGGCGCAACAGAAGTATTCATCCAGGCAGATAAGGCAGGCATCTCAGATGACGCTGTTTCTGCAGTTATACCAGACGCAACACTTTTTGTTCCACTTGAAGACCTTGTAGACTTTGAGAAGGAAAAGGAACGTCTTACAAAAGAAAAAGAAAAGCTTGAAAAAGAGCTTGCAAGATCACGCGGTATGCTTTCAAATGAAAAGTTCATGAGCAAGGCACCAGAAGCAAAGGTTGCTGAGGAGCGTGAGAAATTAGCTAAATACGAAGCAATGATGGCTCAGGTTGAGGCACGTCTTGCTTCTATGAAATAATATAATAATTAAAGATAGCCTGTAGCTAACAAGCTATGATATTTCTTGAGCGAAGCATTTTAGCTGAGCGGAGAAATCATCATGCTTGTGAGCGTAACAGGCGAGGAGGTACATTATGGATATTAAGAACATTTTAAGCAAGTGCGATCACACATTACTTGGTGTTGACGCAACATGGAATGACATTAAGGGGATTGTAGATGACGGAATGAAGTACGAAACTGCTTCAGTTTGTATCCCAGCAAGCTTTGTAAAGCAGGCTGCTGAGTACGTTAAGGAGCAGGGCGGACATCTTCCAATCTGTACAGTAATTGGCTTCCCTAACGGTTATGCTACAACAGCTTCTAAGTGCTTCATGGCAAGCGATGCTGTAGATAACGGTGCTGATGAAGTTGATATGGTTATCAATGTAGGTTGGGTTAAGGAAGGACGTTACGATGATGTTCTTTCTGAAATCAACGCTATTAAGGCTGCTTGCAATGGTAAGCTTCTTAAGGTAATCATCGAGTGCTGCTTACTTACAGATGAAGAGAAGATTAAGATGTGCGAAGTTGTTTCTAAGTCAGATGCAGATTACATCAAGACTTCAACAGGCTTCTCAACAGGCGGAGCTACATTTGATGATATCAAGCTTATGGCTGCTCACATGACAAATGGCAAGCTTATCAAGGCTGCAGGCGGAATTGCTTCACTTGAAGATGCACAGAAGTTTATCGACCTTGGAGCAAGCCGTCTTGGAACAAGCCGTGTTGTTAAGGCTGTAAAGGGATTACCAAACGACGGTAAGTACTAATTCACGAAATTACACTATTGTGAAAATTTAATGAAAATTAAAGCAAATTGGTAAATTTTCATGACAAATTACCAATAAAAATCTATAATTAATTTGATATAGTTTATTAATTTTTTAAACAAGATTTTTATTTGGGGGACTTATGGCTACGCCAATAAATGCACTTGCACCAAAAGTTCAAGTCTCATCAAACGGCTTAGAAGCAACTATGACTTTTAAGATTCCTGATGGGAGCAGCGATGTGCCCAAGTTTACTGCTGCGCAGTTGCTTGGGTTCTTGAACAATGCAAATGTTACCTTTGGTATTGACCAGGACATGCTGGTAAGGCTGGCTAACAGCCCAATTTATGGACGTCCAGTCAAGGTAGCTGAAGGCACTGCACAGCAGCAGGGAACCCCAGGATATTTTGAATATCATTTTGATACAACTGTTAATCGTAAGCCAACCATTCGTCCAGATGGAACAGCTGATTACATGAGTATTAAGACTATCGAGACTATACAGGAAGGCGATGTTATTGCAACATATCATCCAGCTGTACAGGGAAGTCGAGGTATGTCTGTACGTGGACAAATATTAGAGCCAAAGCCAGTGCGTGATCTTCCACCATTAATAGGCAGAGGTTTTGACAGATCCAGCGATAATCTTACATACACAGCTAAGATTACTGGTAAAATCGAAGTTAATCAGGGAAAGATTAATATATCTCCAGTTCATGAGGTAAAGGGAGATGTAGGAATCGAAACAGGCAACATCAAATTCAACGGTGATGTTATAGTTCATGGCGGCGTTCATGATGGCGCTGTTATTGATGCTGCGGGAAATGTTATCATCCACGGCCTTATCGAAGATTGCGATATCCGCGCAGGCAAGGATTTATTCTTACTGTCGGGCGTCAAAGGAAACGAGAAGACTATCATAGATTGTAGAGGCTCTGTAACTGCACAGTTTATAGAGTATGCAATCATTACCTGTGGTGGAGATATTTCGGCTGATTATTTCTTTAAAAGCAAGGTATCTTGCGATGGACGAATTGAACTGAATGGCAACAACGCTTCCATAATAGGAGGCTACGTTTCGGCTGTTCGGGGAATAGAAGTTAATGATATAGGCAATTCCTTTGGAACAAACACAAATGTTGCAGTAGGTATTGATGTTGAACGAGCAGCGGAGTTTGAAATATTAGCCAAGAAGATACAGGCCATTACATCCAATGTTCAAAAGATTAAAAAAGGCATAGAAGAATTTGATAAATTAGGCGAGGAGCGTGGTATTAACTACAAGGAAGATCCTCGCAGAATGCAGCTTTTGAGAGTTCGCATTAGAGATGAAGCGGTTGTTCTTGAGGAGACCAAAAAGCTCAACAGATTACGTGAGATTATTAAGTCTGGTGAAGGGGCAACTATTAGAGTACTTAGAAGATTATACGCAGGAAGTAGCATTTCAATTGACGATCATCATGTGACCATTCAGGATACTCATGAAAGAGTTGAAATTGAAAAGAGCGAAGAGGGCGTTAAATTAGTTAAAATTGGTGGTTAAACTATGATAGATTTTGAAGAAGAACTTAAGAAGTACGAGCCTGCCATTGAAGTGGAACAGGCCGAGGCTGATATTAAAGCAAGAGATCTTACAGATCTTACAGACTTGCTTTTTAACATGACAGCTCAAAATAACGGGACAAAATAGTTTTGGATTTTAGATATACTGGAGAATAATAGATGCAGTGTTTTATGTGTGGTGCCGATGTTGGTGACAAAAATGTTTGTTACAATTGCGGCGCCGATATTTTACTATACAAACAAATCGTATACACGTCATACGTGTTCTATAATCAAGGCCTGGAAAAAGCCAAGGTCAGTGATTTATCTGGTGCAATAGAATCTTTAAAATCTTCGCTCCAATATTATAAATATAATACAAGGGCAAGAAATTTATTGGGACTATGCTACTATCAGGTTGGCGAGCTTGTTCTTGCCATTAACGAGTGGGTTATTTCAAAGAACCTACAGGAAGATAATCCTGATGCAGATAGATACCTGGCAGAAATTGAAAGTGCTCCAGGCTATTTACCAAAAATCAATTCCACTATCAAAAAATATAATCAGGCTATTGATTATTGCAAATCTGGTAGTAGAGACCTTGCAATCATACAATTGAAAAAGGTTATCAGTCAAAACGCTAATTTTGTTAAAGCACACCAGTTATTGGCTCTTCTTTATATTGAAGAGTCTAAGTTTGCTGACGCAAGAAAGCTTTTAAATCAGGCGGCTAAAATCGATAGCAACAATACTACAACAATCAAATATATCCACGAGGTAAAATCCAGATTAAAGGAACAAAATACTGGTAGAAGGAAAAAGAAGAATGACACAGTATCTTTCATGGATGGAAACGATACAGTTGTTATGTCAGAAAAGTCCTTCAGAAGTATGCTGGATAATTCAAGATCAAGTCTTATGAACATATTACTTGGACTTGTTGTAGGCCTTTTGATTTGCTTCTTCTTAATTGTGCCAACAGTCAGGGATAATGTTAAAGATGGCAATTCTAAAACTATACTTGCACTTAACGAGCAGTTGGCAGATGCAAATTCAAAGAACGATGCTCTTCAGCAGGAGATAGATGGATTAAAGAATGATTTGAGCGCATACGATGACAAGCAAGATGTTGCTACATCTTATGATAATCTGTTTGCAGCTCAAAACTATTACAATTCAGGTGATAGTGCTACTGCCAGCCAGTACATTCAGCTTGTTACAAAGGAGGTTCTCGGGGAGCAGGGAAAGCAGGCTTACGATAACCTTTACACATCGTTGGCACCAGCTATCATCCAGGGATATTATGATGATGGAAATAACTTCTATTCAGAAGAAAACTATGAAAGTGCAATTACAAATTTCAAAACAGTAGTAGATATTGATGAAAACTACGATAACGGGGCTGCATTGTTCCTTCTTGGTGATTGCTATAGACTTACCGACCAAAATGATTTGGCTCTTGAATGTTTTGAAAAGGTAGTTGAACTTTACCCTTCAAATAAGTGGGGAAAACAGGCTAAGGTATACATCGCTGTAGATGATACTAAGCTTGATGCTAAAGAGGTAGGTGAATAAAATGACAAACTTTGAGTTAGTAAAAATGGCCTTAGAGGCTAGAGAAATGGCGTACACACCATACTCACACCATAAGGTTGGTGCTGCTCTTTTATGTAAAGATGGAACAGTTTTCAAGGGATGTAATATAGAAAATGCAGGTTACACTCCAACAAACTGTGCTGAAAGAACGGCGGTATTTAAAGCAGTTAGTGAGGGTTATTACGATTTTGATGCAATTGCAGTTGTAGGTGGCATGGATAGCCTTAAAGATTTGCCACTATGTGCTCCTTGTGGGGTATGTCGTCAGGTGTTAAACGAGTTTGGAGACCCAGATACATTTAAAATTATTTTGGCTGAAGTTAAGAATGTGGACAATTTAAACAAAATTCAGCCTGAGGATGTAACAATTATAGAACAAACGCTGAAAGAAATGCTTCCATATGGTTTTGGTCCAAAAAATTTGGACATAAAGTAGTCACAAAATCATCATAGTTCTTGAAAAAATAATGAAAATCTTTATAATCTATATTGTGAGTTTCTAAATTAAATAGAAACCAAAATATAGGAGGAATAGAAGAATGAAAAAGAAGTTATTAAGCGTACTTCTTGTAGCTTCAATGGTAGCTACTATGTTCGTTGGATGCGGCTCAAGCAGCGATAGCGCAAGCAAAGAGTCAGCTTCAACAGAAGAGGGGGCTGCAGATGCAGCAACTAGCGATTACAGAATCGCTATGATTACAGACTCTGGTGACATCACAGATATGTCTTTCAACCAGACAACTTACGAGGCTGCAAAGGCATTTGCAGATAAGAATGGTGCTGAATTCCAGTACTATAAGCCAACAGAAGATTCAGATGATGCACGTATCGCTTCATTTGAAAACGCTGTAACAGATGGTTACAACGTTATTGTAGTTCCAGGTTATTTATTTGCAAACATGATTAAGGAAGTTGCTGAGGATTATCCTAACGTAACAATCATCGCACTTGACTGTGGTGAGGGTGACTTCGGTGATTACAAGCTTCCTGAGAACGTTTGCTCTTTCACATATCAGGAAGAACTTGCTGGTTACATGGCAGGTTATGCAGCTGTTAAGGAAGGCTACACAAAGCTTGGTTTCCTTGGCGGTATGGCAGTTCCAGCTGTTATTCGTTACGGTTACGGTTTCGTACAGGGATGTAACGATGCTGCTGTAGAGCTTGGTAATGCTTCAGATGTTCAGGTTAACTATGTATATGGTGGCCAGTTCTTCGGTGATGAAGCTGTTACAGCTCAGATGGATACATGGTATTCAAACGGTACAGAAATTGTATTCGCTTGTGGTGGTGGTATCTACACATCAGCTTGCGAGGCAGCTCAGAAGGTTGACGGTAAGGTAATCGGTGTTGACTCTGATCAGTCAGGCACAATTGCTCAGCAGTATGGTGATGACAAGCTTTGTGTAACATCAGCAATGAAGGGTCTTGCTCCTACAGTTGATAGCACACTTACAGATTTATTCGCAGGCAACTGGTCTAACTATGCTGGTAAGATCGAGAACCTTGGTATCGTATCAGGTGATGATCCTTCACTTAACTATGTACAGCTTCCTACAGATACATGGTCAATGGAGAACTTCACAGTTGATGATTACAAGGAACTTGTAGCTAAGATGTTCGCAGGTGATATCACAGTTGATAACTCAACAGATAAGATGCCAGCAACAGAAATCACTGTAAAGGAATATGATAATATTCACTAATATTCCCGAAAGGCTTTTTACAAAAGGGAGGGATTTAATTCCTTCCCTTTTTTTTGAAATAATCAAAGCTTTAAAATCTAATACGTATAGCGTGTTATTTTTTATGGTTTTGCTGTTCATATAGGGGAGAGCAATATCAGCAAATAGATAGTTAATAAGCGCCATAGTTTACTATCAAAGAAAGGGTTTAAATGCGATGGAAGATTATGTAATTGAGATGTTGCATATCACAAAGGAATTCCCAGGTATCATTGCAAATGACGATATTACTTTGCAGTTGAAGCGTGGTGAAATTCATGCACTTCTCGGGGAGAATGGTGCCGGTAAGTCTACTCTTATGAGTGTACTTTTTGGTCTATATACTCCAGAAAAAGGTGTCATCAAAAAGGATGGCAAAGAAGTAAAAATTAACAATCCAAATGATGCTACTGATTTAGGTATTGGAATGGTTCACCAGCACTTCATGTTGGTTGATATTTTCAGTGTACTTGATAACATCATCCTTGGTTCAGAGCCTAGCAAGTTTGGCTTCCTTACTAAGGCAGAGGCTAGAAAAAAGGTTATGGATTTGTCTAACAGGTACAATCTTAAGGTTGATCCAGATGCTCTTATTGAAGATATCACTGTTGGTATGCAGCAGCGTGTAGAGATTCTTAAGATGCTTTACAGAGATAACGATATCCTTATTTTTGATGAGCCTACTGCAGTTCTTACTCCACAGGAAATCGATGAACTCATGAAAATCATGAAGGAATTGGCAGCAGAAGGAAAGTCAATCTTATTTATTACTCATAAGTTAAACGAAATCATGGAAGTAGCTGATAGATGTTCTATCCTTAGAAAGGGTAAATATATCGGCACTGTAGATGTTGCTAACACTACAAAGGAAGAGCTTTCTTCAATGATGGTTGGACGTAATGTTAAGTTCGCTGTTGATAAGGAAGAAGCTAAGCCTACTGATGAAGTTCTTAAGGTTGAGAACGTTTGCGTTAAGAGTAAGATTCATTCTAATGATTCAGTACACAATGTTTCATTCAACGTTCGCGCTGGTGAAATCGTTTGTATAGCAGGTATCGATGGAAATGGTCAGACAGAGTTCGTTGGGGCGCTCACAGGACTTGATGATATTTCTAGCGGAAAGATTACTTTGTGCGGCGAAGATATTACTAAAAAATCAATCCGTTTTAAGAATACTCATGGAATGAGCCATATTCCAGAAGATAGACACAAGCATGGTCTTGTTCTTGATTATACTCTTGAGGAAAACATGATTCTTCAAAGATACTTCGAGCCAGCATTCCAGAAGGGCGGCATCATCAAGAAGAAGGAGATGCGTGCTTACTCAGATAGATTAACAAAAGCATTCGACGTTCGTTCAGGACAGGGAGCTTTATCAAAGGTTCGTTCAATGTCAGGTGGTAACCAGCAGAAAGCTATTGTTGCCCGTGAGATGGATAGAGACCACGAGCTTTTAATTGCTGTTCAGCCTACACGTGGACTTGATGTTGGTGCTATCGAATATATTCATAAGGAAATCGTTAAGGAAAGAGATGCTGGTAAGGCAATCCTCTTAGTTTCCCTTGAATTAGACGAGGTTATGAATCTTTCAGACAGAATTCTTGTTATGTATGAAGGAGAAATCGTCGGAGAGGTTGATCCAAAGAAGACTACTCTTCAGGAATTAGGATTATACATGTCAGGTGCAAAACGTGACGATAGAAGGGAGGCTAAGTAATGGAAGAAAAAGTTAGCTTTATTAAAAGACCAGGCGTTCAAACATTACTAGCTTCAGTATTATGTGCAATACTTGGTATTATTATCGGATTTATCATCCTTTGGTTTATGAATTCAGAGCATGCTGCAGAAGGTATGGGAGCAATCCTTACAAACTTCTTCAAATACAGAATTGCAAGCTCTAAAACATTAATGAAGTACATGGGTTCATTCCTTGTAAACTCAGTACCAGTTATCCTTTGTGCGGAAGCAATCTTATTTGCTTACAAGGCAGGTCTTTTCAACATTGGAGCTGCAGGACAGTATACAGTTGGTATTATTGCCAGCCTTTATACTTCACTTGCACTTGGTTGGAATTGGTTCTTCTGCTTACTTGCAGCTATCGTTGCAGGTGGTCTCTGGGGACTTATCGCAGGTATCTTCAAGGCTTACTTCAACGTAAACGAAGTAATCGCAGGTATCATGCTTAACTGGATTGGTCTTTACATTTGTAACATCATCCTTGGTGGTGAAGCTTGTATGAACCAGTCTAAATCAGAAACATACGAGATTTCAGAGGTTAACCCTTCTGGTATCTTACCAGGATTTATGCAGGATTTCTTTGGCGAGAATCAGTACATGACAATTGCCATTCCTCTTACAATCATCGTTGCTATCGTAATTCTTGTTGTTCTTAATAAGACAACATTTGGTTATGAGCTTAAGGCTACAGGTCATAACAAAGAAGCTGCAAAATATGCAGGTATGAATGCAAAGAGAAATATCATGCTTACACTCCTTATTTCAGGAGCAATCGCTGGTATGGCAGCAGGTCTTCTTTACTTAACTGGTATTCAGCATTATAAGATCGCTTCATCTGTTCCAGGCATGGGCTTCACTGGTATTGCTGTTGCATTCCTTGGTGGTCTTAACCCTATCGGAACAATTTTTGCAGGATTATTTGTTGAGTACATCACACTTGGTGGTCAGTACCTTAACACAAACTACTACAATCCACAGGTTGCAGACCTTATGATCGCAATCATCATTTACTTATGCGGATTCGTATTGTTCTTCAAGACAATACTTAACAGACCAGGTAAGGTAAAGGTTAACGCTAATGCCGAGCCTGATAAAACTACAAAGAAGGAGGTGTAAGGAATGTCAGGATTATTATTACTTATTCAATACACACTTATCTTCTCTGCAGTACTTATTCTCGTAGCTTTGGGCGGTATGTTCTCAGAGCGAAGCGGTATCATCAACCTTGGTCTTGAAGGTATCATGGTATTCGGCGCTATGGCTGGTGCTATGGTAATGGTTCTTCTTCCAGGTGATGCACCAAAGGCAACTGTTATCATTCTTACACTTTTAGCATCTGCTTTAGCAGGAATGATTTCATCACTTCTTATTGCAGTTGCATGTATTAACTTTAAGGCAGACCAAACACTTATTGGTACAGCTGTTAACATGCTTGCAACAGCAGCTGCTACAGTTATCATCAAGGCATTCAACACAGCACGTTCAAACGGTGCAGATTTCTCTGCAAAGCTTGATTACGTAAAAGGTCATGATGCATTTGTATTCTACATTGGCAAGCTTCAGATTAGCTGGTTCATTGTAGTTGCAGCCATTTTACTTGTTTGTGCAATCGTATTCTTCTATAAGACAAAGCTTGCACTTCGTATCCGTGCTTGCGGTGAGCATCCACAGGCTGCAGATTCAGTTGGTATCAACGTATATGCTATGCGTTACATCGGTGTGCTTATGTCAGGTTTCCTAGGTGGTATCGGTGGTATTATTTACATCTGTGCTGCTAACTCAACATGGCACTTTGATTACGGTGTAGCTGGTGCAGGTTTCCTTGCTCTTGCCGTTATGATTTTTGGTCAGTGGAAGCCAGAGCGTATTGCTTGGTCAGCAGTGCTTTTCGCATTGTTCCGCTCACTTTCAAACGTATACATGGGTATTGGATTCTTACATGCGCTTCCAATCTCAGGAACTGTTTACAACATGTTCCCATACATCGTTTCACTTATCGTACTTGCATTCACATCACAGAATTCTCGTGCACCTAAGGCCGAGGGTATCCCATACGATAAGGGACAGAGATAATATAAGACATTTATTAAGGCTTGAAGTTGAAAAACTTCAGGCCTTTTTTTCACAAAAAATTAACTATTAGGCTGTAAAATAAAACCTGCAAGATTATGGATTTGTATGAGGTTTAAGATTATATGAAACGGCTTGAGATTGAAGAAATTAAACCGGGGATGATTTTGGCAGAAGATATAATAAGTCCTCGCGGCCAATTATTAGCTGAAGCTGGTACACCTGTTACTGCTCAGCAGCTTTTGCATGTAGGCTATTACGGTATAAGATTCCTTTCAATCAGGGATGTAGAAGATGTAGTAGAGATTTATAATTTAGATGCTCCGGATGAGTTTATTGGTGAAACGCAATCCTGGAGGATCATTAATAGTAAAGAGTTTGCGGAATTCAAACGAGCATATATAAAATGTGCAGATCAGTTAGAAGAAATCGTAAATGATTTTGTTCATAATCAGGGCAGTTTGAATGACGAAGCGCTTCTAGAGGATATACACACTGTTTTTGAAGAACATTCAACAGGCCTTGGAATCATGGCGATGATGTTAAATGTCCAGGAAATTGATGCCAGCACATATAGACATTGTGTAAATGTTGCTATTATATCCAGAGTATGTGGTGGTTGGCTTGGAATTACAGATAAAAAGGAATTGGATGTACTTACTATGTGTGGCTTATATCACGATATAGGAAAGTCACTTATCCCACAGCATATTTTAACCAAGGAAGGCCCTTTAACACCGGATGAATTTGGCAGGATGTCGGAGCATCCACTTCTAGGATATCATCTACTGACAGATGCAGAAATCGACAGGCGAATAAAGCTTGCAGCCCTTCAGCATCATGAACGAAATGATGGAAGTGGATATCCATATGGACTTACCAAGGAATTTATTAATTATTATTCCAAGATAGTATCTATCACGGATGTGTACGATGCCATGACAGCGGACAGATGTTATCGAGCTGGTATTTGCCCGTTTGAAGTAATAGCCCAGTTTCAGAGACAAAATCCTAGCAAATATGATCAAAATGTATTGCAGGTGTTCCTGAAAAATATAGCCCAATCATACATTGGTACAGGCGTGCTGTTATCGGATAACAGCAGGGGCATAATAACAATGATTAACGATAAAGCTTTATCTAGTCCTCTGGTCAAATTAGATGATGGAACCTTCGTAGATTTACGTGAAAGAACGGATTTATTCATCCGAGCATGTATATAAAATGTTCAGGGGATTGCCTAGTGCAATCCTCTTTTTTTGTGCCGAAAAAAAATTTGAAAAAAGCGTCAAAAGATAATCAATCATGCCTGTTTTGTGGTATAGTATAATTTGTGAAATAATAAACAAAAAAGGCTCTAATTTCCCATTTAGGGAATTTATATATAGGGAGCTAAAGTAAAAAGGAGGAAATGACAATGGAAATGTTAGTAACAGCTTTAATCTGTTTACCATTTCTCTGGGCGATTTTGCCTGCAGTTATTCACAATTCTAAGTGCAGAGCATTTTTCGTCTATCTAGGTTGTGGAATCGTTATTGCACTTTCGGTTTTTACAGCTGTTAAGTGGTACTTGGCAGGCGGCCAGGCCACAGATTTTGATTTGCCATACAGAGAGGCATTTGATCATGTTATCTTAGTTGGCGATATCTTCTTGATGTGTCTCATCACATATCTTTCATTCAAGTATAAGAAGGGAGTTATTTCACTGCTCGCAATTGTACAGACAGTACTTGTTGCAGCACTCGAGCTCTTTGGACCAAAGGTTCAGGAGGCCCCAGCCCTTCACTTTGACTGGCTTACATTCGTTATGATTCTTATCATCGGTGTAGTAGGTTCATTAATCGGTATCTATGCTGTAGGTTACATGCATGGTTATCACATTCATCATCACAAGGAGCTTACAGACAGACGTAGCTTTTTCCTTGCAATGATCTTCGTATTCTTCGGAGCAATGTTCGGCCTTGTATTTTCACAGAGCCTTATCTGGTTATATTTCTTCTGGGAAATTACATCAGTTACATCATTCTTGCTCATTGGTTACACACGTACAGAAGAAGCTATCAACAATTCTTTCAAGGCATTGTGGATGAACCTTCTTGGTGGTTGCGGTATCGCAGCAGCTATCGCAGTTGGTGTTCTTCTTTACCAGAACGTTAACCTTTACGACATGATTAAGATTGCAATTCTTAGCAAGTACATGGGTGTTCCAAATACACTTTGCTTACTTCCAATCGCTTGCCTTGCATTTGCAGCTCTTACAAAGTCAGCTCAGTTCCCATTCTCAGGATGGTTACTTGGAGCCATGGTAGCACCAACACCTTCATCTGCACTTCTTCATAGTGCAACAATGGTTAAGGCTGGTGTATATCTTCTTATCCGTATTTCAGTAGCAATGGCTGACAATTACGTAGGAAACATGGTTGCCCTTGTTGGCGGCTTCACATTCCTTGCAGCATCTTGCCTTGCTATTTCAGTATCTGATGGAAAGAAGGTACTTGCTTACTCAACAATCTCTAACCTTGGTCTTATCGTTGCATGTACAGGCTGTGGTTATGAGGAAACAATCTGGGCAGCAGTATTCCTTGTAATTTTCCATGCTGTATCAAAGTCAATGCTCTTCCAGTGCGTTGGTGCTATTGAGAACACAACAGGTAGCCGTGACGTAGAAGACATGCAGGGATTGATTTCACTCTTCCCTAAGCTTGCAGTTGTACTTATGATTGGTATCGCAGGTATGTTCCTTGCTCCATTTGGTATGCTTATTTCTAAGTGGGCAGCGCTTAAGGCATTCATCGATACATCTTCAGTATATGTATCAACACTTATGGTACTTTTCATCTGCTTCGGTTCAGCTACAACAATGTTCTACTGGACAAAGTGGATGTCAAAGATTCTTGGCGCTTCTGGAAAGGAAAAGTCAAGAGACCTTACAAAGAAGAACGAGTACATCTCAATGTTCTTCCACGCATTTATGATGGTTGCACTTATCCTTGGATTCCCATGGCTTTCATCACACGTGCTTAAGCCAATGTCTAACGAGATGTTTGGTACAGATGTACAGGTTATTTCATACCAGAACATTATTATCATGATTGTATTACTTGTTGGCGTTTTTGTTATTCCAGCTATTAACTATGTATTAACAAAGAACACAAAGGCTAAGCAGGTTATCACATACATGGGTGGTGCTAACTGCGGAGACAACTTCAACTTTGTTTCTTCAACAGGTGACCCTAAGGAGATGCACATCTCTAACTTCTACATGGAAGACATCATGGGTGAGAAGAAGTTATTCACACCAGCAATCATGGTATCAACAGTTATTATTATTGTTTACATGATTATCGTGATAGGAGGTGCATTCTAATGACAGAACGTATTATTATTGCAGTACTTTATGTACTCCTTGCACCTTTCGTAATTGGTTTATTAGATGGTTTCGACAGAAAGATTTCTGCTCGTATGCAGGGCAGACGTGGTCCTTCAGTATTGCAGCCATTCTTCGATTTAAAGAAGTTATTCGAAAAGGAATTTTTAACAGCTAACAAGGCACAGCTTTTTATGATTCGTTCATACTTAGTATTTATCGTATTATCAGGCGTGCTTTTCTTCGGTGGATTTGATATTTTGCTTGTTGTATTTTCACTTTCTACAGCAGCAATGTTCTTAATCCTTGCTTCAACATCAACTCATTCACCATACTCTGCACAGGGTACTCACAGAGAGCTTGTTCAGATTATGTCATGTGAGCCAATGGAGCTTTTAGTTGCAGTTGGATTTTATCTTGCAATCGGTACATTTAATGTAAACGAAATCATCAAGACATCGATTTCACCAATCGCATACCTTCCTGGATTCTTTGTAGGATTCGTATTTATCCTTACAATCAAATTCAGAAAGTCACCATTCGATATTGCTACATCTCACCACGCACACCAGGAAGTTATCAAGGGTGTTACATCTGAGATGGTAGGTAAGGAATACGGTATGGTAACACTTGCTGAGTGGTACGAGAATGCAATTCTTCTTGGTATAGTTGGATTGTTCTTCCTTAACAGCAACCCAGTTTCAATCGTAGCTGCAATTATCGCAATCCTTGTTGTATGGTTCCTTGAAATCCTCATCGACAATACATCAGCAAGAGTTAAATGGCAGCTTATGCTCAAGCTTGCTTGGGGCGTAACAATTGTAGCAGCCGGAATGAACCTCTTATTATTAGAGATTATTCGTGGTTAATGGGTGAGTATATAATTAGGAGGAATTAAAATGAGTACAATACATAAATCACCATGGTTACTCCACTATGATGGAAGTAGCTGTAATGGATGTGATATAGAAGTTCTAGCATGTACAACACCTGTTTATGATGTAGAGCGTTTCGGCGTAATCAACACAGGTAACCCAATGCATGCAGATATTTTCCTTATTACTGGTGGTATCAACTCTCAGAACGAAGCTGTTGTTAAGCAGATTTATGAGCAGATGCCACAGCCAAAGGTAGTTATCGCCGTAGGTACATGCGCATGTACTGGTGGTATTTTCAAGGAATGCTACAACATCAAGGGCGGAGCAGATACAGTTATCCCTGTAGATATTTATGTTCCAGGATGTGCAGCTCGTCCAGAGTCAATCATCGATGGTGTTGTTAAGGGTGTAGCACTTTTCAAGGAAAAGGCAGCAGCTCTTAAGGCTTCTGAGAATGCAAATTAGTAGGAGGATATTATGCAGGAAATTAAAAAGGATATGTATTTAATTGATAAGGCAGAGCTCCTCCAGGTCATCATGGAGAAGAAGAATGCTCTTTGGAGACTTTGCCAGATTTGCTGCTCTTTCCCAAAGGCAGAAAATCATTACGAGGTAACATATTCATTCGCTAATGGATATGACTTCGCTAACTATCGTCTTATCGTTGAGAAGGACGAGGATGTTCCATCAATCTCTCGTGTATACAAGTCAGCTATCTACTATGAGAACGAGATGCACGAGCTTTGGGGACTTAACGTAGAAAACATTAAGGTTGATCTTCACGATAAGCTTTATCGTATCGATGTAGAGACACCATTTATCGAAAAGGAGGACAAGTAGCATGGGAAAAAGAAGTATAGTACCTTATGGCCCACAGCATCCTGTTCTTCCAGAGCCTATTCATCTTGACTTAGTTTTGGAGGACGAGAAGGTTTTAGCTGCTATTCCTTCTATTGGATTTATTCACAGAGGTCTTGAGAGCCTTACAAGCAAGAAAGATTTTAACGAAATGGTATACGTTGCAGAGCGTATCTGCGGTATCTGTTCATTCATGCACGGTATGGGTTACTGTATGGCAGTAGAGGACATTATGAACGTTGAAGTTCCTCGTCGTGCAGATTACCTCCGTACAATCTGGGCAGAGATGAGCCGTCTCCACAGCCACTTATTATGGCTTGGACTTCTTGCTGATGGATTCGGATTTGAATCACTCTTCATGCATTCATGGAGACTTCGTGAGAACATTCTTGATATGTTCGAAGCATCAACAGGTGGACGTGTTATCTTCTCAGTAAACACAATCGGTGGTGTTCTTAAGGATATGCCTAACGATATGCTTAAGGAATTCGTTAAGAAGCTTGATGACATGGAGAAAGAAATCCGTGAGACAACAAGCATCTTCCTTAACGATTACACAGTTAAGAGCCGTCTTGTAGGCGTTGGTATCCTTACAGGTGAGGATGCGATTCGTCGTGGAGCAGTAGGTCCTATGATGAGAGCATCTGGTATCAACGTAGATATGAGAAAGAACGGTTATGCAGCATACAACGATATCGACTTCGATGTAATTACATCTAACAACTGCGATTCATACGCTCGTTGTGAAGTACGTATTGGAGAAATCTTCCAGTCAATCGATATCATCAGACAGTGTGTAGCAAAGATTCCTGATACAGAAATCAATACAAAGGTTACTGGTATGCCAAACGGTGAGTCAATCATCCGTGTTGAGCAGCCAAGAGGTGAGGCTTTCTATCATGTACGTGCTAACGGCACTAAGTTCTTAGACCGCTTCAGAGTCCGCACACCTACATTCGCTAACATCCCTGCTCTTACACAGACACTTCAGGGATGCCAGTACGGTGACGTGCCACTCTTGGTATTAACTATCGACCCTTGTATCAGTTGTACTGAACGATAATTAAATGAGCTTAGTATACAGAAATTATAAATAGCTGATAGTCTGCAAGCTCTGATAATTCTCAGCGAAGCATTCTTAGCTGAGCAGAGAATTATTCAGGCTTGTAGGCGTAATCAGCGGGAGAAAGATTAGGCTATACTAAGCGGATTGGAGGATATAGAATGGGACAATTTTTACCATTTACTAAACAAGTTTTAAAGAACCTCTTTTCTGAGCCAGCTACAACTCAGTATCCTTTCGTACCAAAGGAGTACCCAGAGCGTACAAGAGGTCATGTAGATATTAATAAAGACCAGTGCATTCTTTGCGGAATGTGCATGCGTAGCTGCCCTCCAGGGGCAATCAAAGTTGATAGAGCAGGTAAGACTTGGACTATCAATCGTTTTGATTGTATCCAGTGTGGCTACTGTGTAGAAAAGTGCCCAAAGAAGTGCTTATCTATCACAGCAGGTTATCAGGAGCCAGGTCCTGAGAAGTTTACATACTCAGTAGAAGTTCCTTATGAACCACCAAAGCCAGCTGCAAAACCACAGGCATAAAATTAAGGCTAACCCAAACGGGTTAGCCTTCTTTATTTAAAGCTTATCTTGCCCTAATATCTAAAATTTCTCCAATATACATCGTATGGAAATCATCCAAATGCTTGGCAGTGTAGTTTTCATTCAGAATCTTCTCATCCAATATAGTGTTTTCAGTCATAGGAACAGCAGCAATTTTTCTGCAAAGGATAATGAAATTAGCCTCATCAATATAAGGTGCATTAAGTGCATGCTCAATGTTAACATGACAAAGGTGAAGCTTGTCTTCGTTACGTCCGCTAAGCTGGTCTAGAACCTTCATAAGCTGAACATTGTTTTTCTCACTCATATCAAAAAAGCATGCTGAGAAGTACTCGCTTTTGTCTAAAAGCTCTTTGGTGTAGCGTGTATTTCTAAGAAATGCATAGACTACATTTTTTCCCCACATATGCCCGACACCGCCATTGTGTGATGACATGGCATTAACGGTGCCATCTGCTTCTGCAACGATGGCAATTCCTTCGTCTGCCACCTTTTGAATTGGGTTCCATTCTAGCATGTCGATTGGATAAGGCTGAAAGGTATGCATATTATTCCTCGCTTTCTATATTATAGATTGAATTGTTGTATAAATCTTAAAAATTCATGTTCAGGCAATGGATATGAAAAATAATATCCCTGGAGGTAATCGATACCAAGATCTTCCATAGCAATCTTTTGTTCCTCGGTTTCAATACCTTCAGATATAATTCTAAGCCCCATGGAATGTGCCATTTGAACAACTGTTTTTACAATGGCCTGAGCCTTAGGGTTGTTAAAATATTCTTCGGTCAAATGCTTGTCCAATTTAACGATTTCAACAGGCATATCAACAATATAATTCAAATTAGAAGAGCCAGCACCAAAGTCATCTAAAGAGAATGAGATGCCGTGTTCCATAAGCTTTTCCATATTTGCTAAAACGGATTCCTTACTTTGAATAGAATTTGTCTCTGTAATTTCAAAGTTCAAAAGCTTAGGGTCGATAGTATTATTGTTAATCAGTTCTAATATTCTTGAAACAAAAACAGGATTCTCGCTTTGCTTTACTGAAAGGTTCAGCTCTATCTTCTGGATACCAAGCTTTTCAATACGGTAAGATTTCATAAAGGTAAAAACATTCTTGTAAATGCTATCAGATAAAGGAACGATTCTACCTGTTTCTTCAACGATAGGAATGAAGTCGTTAGGATATACGAGAGTGCCATCTAAAAGCTTAATACGAACAAGTGCCTCAGCACCGGTATAGGTTTTAGTTTGTACGTTATATATAGGCTGATAGTGAATCTCTAATCGGTTATCCTCCATAGCCGCTACAACCATCTTTTCAATCTGCTTACGCTTCTGAAGGTCAGCCATGGTGCTCTTATCAATGATTATTTCGTTTTTAGCGATGGTCTCATGATTGTTAGGAAGAAAATTCGTCAGCAACATCATAAGCTCATCGGCATCGAAAGCAATACTGCTGTCAGGAACTATGGTGTAGAAAGGATGAAGCAGTGTGACAGCATCCGCAATATCTGGGTTATCTTCAATGGATTGGAAGTAAGTGGCAATCTTAAATTTGGTGCTTTCCATGAAGTCATTACTTTCAAATACAAGAAGGAAATAACCTTCGGCTGTATCAAATACCTTTGCTGATTCAATATTAAATAGAAAATCAGATAGCATATTTATGGTTTTTCTAAGCATTTTATTTTCTGTAGCGGCATCACCTAATGTTTTGAAGGAAATCATCATTACAGAAAATCGCTGTTTACTTTGATATAGATAATTAAAGTAATCGTGAATAACGGCCGAACTAAAATGGCCTGTCTTTCTTGAAATGGTACTTTGAGGATTTTCCATTTCAAAATACATTATTAACGCGCCAATACAAGCGGCGAAGCTGACAATCAGAAACTGAGGCTTGATGAACTGGATAATAGCGCACATGCTCCATATAGCCATCCAAACCAGTATTGCATTAATCTTTCGTTGTTTTAGATGAGCCTTGAAAAATATAGTGGAACCAATGATTGCTAATATATGTAAGGCAACCAAAAAATAGGTGGCGTATGTAGCTGGACCGTAAGAATAAAGAGATACGCCATCGTAATAATAACTAATTGGAAGAGAGATGGTGATAAACATTCCTAATATATAGAAGAACTGTAGGAATCGTCCAATCATCTTCTCGTGGTACGTGCCGTAGAATGTAAATAAATCTGCAATAGTATAGCCTAAAGTTGCAAAAGAAACAGATTGCAAGCTCAGCAAATAAAGCTTACAAAATATCAGCACAACTGTTTCCTTATACCTTCCGGAATTTACTATAAAATAGCAGGACGCAATATCTAAAATGACACATCCTATAATCATATATAAAGTTATTATAAAACGGCGTTCGGAACTAAGTCCCATGGTAGGCTCTTTTTTATAGAAGAAAAGGAGCACTGCAATGATGGCTAGACCACAAAGTTGAGTGTAAATATTCATAATCATTTCCTTATTTCAGATATTTACTTGATTATAACATTGATTATCACACCATGACTCTAAAACTCAGAAAATTCAAAGAATGTTCAAAAATGAACCAAAAAAGTGGATTTAAAAATTTAACGATTTAGTGTATTGAAGTGTTGACTCAGGTATACAAAAGTTAGATAATATAGGGAAAATAAGTGATTTTAGGCGGAGGCAGATAAATGGATATCAGATTTGAAAAAAGGGAGCAATTAAAAGAAAAGCCAGATTGGAAAAATCTTGGTTTCGGAAAGTACATGACAGATTACATGTTTGTATGTGATTGGGATAGAGAAATAGGATGGCACGATGCACGAATCGTCCCAGAAGGACCAATTGAGCTTGATCCAGCATGCATGACACTTCACTATGCGCAGGAAACATTCGAAGGAATGAAGGCTTATCGTAGAGAAGACGGAAAGATTCAGCTTTTCAGACCAGAAATGAATGCAAAGCGTATGATTAATTCTAATGAGAGACTTTGCATGCCAGCATTTCCTGTAGAGGATTTTGTTGCAGCAGTAAAGGCATTAGTTAAAACAGAAGAGGCTTGGGTTCCTTCTGAAAAGGATACATCTCTTTATATCAGACCATTTATGTTTGCTACAGAGGCAGCACTTGGGGTTCATATGGCAAAATCATACAAATTTATGATTTTATGCTGTCCAGTTGGAGCATATTACGCAACAGGTCTTGACCCAGTTAAGATTTTAGTAGAAAATGAATTGGTAAGAGCAGTTGCAGGCGGTACAGGCTTTACAAAATGCGGTGGTAACTACGCTGGTTCTATCGCAGGTCAGGTAAAGGCTGAGAAGCTTGGTTATTCTCAGGTTCTTTGGCTTGATGGTAATGAGAGAAAGTACGTTGAAGAAGTAGGAACAATGAACATCATGTTCAAAATAGACGGAGAAATCTGGACAGCACCAACAGTAGGTACTGTACTTCCAGGTGTAACCAGAGATTCTATGATCCATCTTCTTAGAGACTGGGGATACAACGTAAGAGAAGAGCGCCTTGCAATTGATGACCTTATGAAGGCTGGCCACGATGGAAAGCTTGAAGAGGTATTCGGAACAGGAACAGCAGCAGTCATCTCACCTGTTGGAGAGCTTCGCTTCAAGGATGATGTTGTTGTAATAAATGGAGGTAAAACCGGCGAGCTTACTCAGAAGCTTTACGATACACTTACAGGTATCCAGTGGGGTAGACTCGAGGATAAATATGGATGGACACAAGTAGTAGACTAAATTTAGAATTAGACATCAATACTGAAGATATGCAGTCGTTACAGGATGTGTTCTGTAAATCTAACGACTTGTATTTAATGTGTATTGGGAAAAAACATGGTCAAATCACATCCTTCTCAGGCTCTCAGTCTGAGGAGGATTTTGTTGAAAGAGAATTTCCATCATCACTCAGACAAGAAATCATGGATTCATTTGTTGATGGAATGGCTGAAAACATCGTTGAAAGATTTGGCAAAGAAGAACACTTCATGTATCGAGGCGTGGCAATTCGCGGTACAAATGGCGAATTATTAGGGGCATGGCTATGCTTTGGTATCAATCAAGATAAGCTTCCAGAGACAATGCAGCTGCCAACTGAGATGAAAGTCACAACAAGTAGCGCATTTGACAAATCAATTCTTCTAATTGAAACTCTGACAAAATACTATTTCGCAGAAAAATTAAAAACACTTGCCCTTCAGGCTCAGCTTATCCACGAAAAGGATACAGGCCAGGACATAAAATATAAGCTTAAGAAAAATGAAATCATGACAGATATCCTGAGGTTTATGGAGTCTGAGAATTCATTTTCAAAGATTGCAAAGGACATCTTGAAGGATGCAGGCAAATATTTAGACTGCACAAACACAGCACTTTTGCAGATATTTGAAAACAACAATAGTGTTGATATGATTGCAGAGTGGAGCAAGACTGAGGAAGACGCTCTTATGGAGCAGTTCGTTCATATCCCAAGAATGGAGCTTCCTTTTACTAATGGCAAACCATATACCATTTCATCTGATGCAACACTCCCAGAGGCATTTGAAATCTTTTTCCTTAAATATGGAATAAAGGCTGCAATCTTTTTACCTATCAATGTTAACGAATCTCCTGCAATGTACATGTGCTTTTTCGTATTAGATCAGGAGAGAAAATGGAGCGTAGAGGATTTACGCTTTGCCAACGATATTAAGCGCATGGTTCAGACTGTGCTTGTGAAGAAGATTACAACCAATTCACTTGCCAGCTCCTATAGCGCCCTTGAGGCAATTCTTAAAAATGCAGGATACGGCCTTATCGTTGCTGATATGGAAACAAAACAGGTGCTTTATCGAAACGACACCTTTAACAAGATGTTTGCCAACGAGGCGGACCGCGCAGCCGTCAGGGAAATCATCTATGATGATAAGTACGTGCAGCCTGATTTAAATGGATTTTCCGTACCAGGCTCAGGAAGATGGTTCGACATTTCTGTAAGTACTATCAAGTGGGTAGATGAAAGAGATGTTAGGATGATTACCTTCTATGACACTACTGACTTAAGACTATATCAGAAGAAGGTTGAAAAGCGTGCATCACAGGATGCTCTTACAGGCTTGTTTAACAGAGGTATCTGCGAAAGAGATATTGCACTTGAACAGCATGTGGCTAAAAAGCTTAATAAGGAATTTGCAGTCCTTATGCTTGATATTGACGATTTTGCAAATGTTAATGAAGGCATGGGATTTAAGGTGGGAGACGAATTACTTGAATATGTTGCCCACAGTATCAACGATATATCTCAGGTTAAGGATAGATGCTACCGTGTAGGTGGCGATGAGTTCGTAATCATTGTAAATTGCGAAAACTACGGACATTTAGATTACATAGTTAAGCGAATAACCAACCTATTTAAGAACCCTTGGACTTTAGAAGGTGTGGATTACTTCTGCTCTATGAGCATGGGTTGTGTAAAGCTTAAGGATAATGAGGACAGTGTATCAGACATATTCACTTATCTTAATATCGCCGTACACAGCGCTAAAAACAAGGGCAAAAACAAATTAGAATATTACAACGAAAAGTCAAAGGCAATTATCGCTGAACGCAAAAAGCTAGAGCAGAATCTTAAGGAAGCTGCAAGTGATGATTGTAATGAATTTGATATTTACTATCAGCCAATCATGGAATTTGTAAATGGTATTCCAATCTGCCAGGGTGCAGAAGCTTTAGTTAGATGGAATTCCAAGGAATACGGTATCGTCAGACCAGACAAATTTATCCCAGAGGCTGAAAAGCTTAGGGTTATGGATGCAATCGGAAACCATGTTATTGAAAGCGCCATCAAGGCCTGCAAGCACTGGAACGATTTCGGATGCCCAGAATACAGAATCAACATCAATCTATCTGTTTACCAGTTATCTCAGAAGGATATTTTGGAAAAGATAAAGGCTGTTATCAAAAAGACATCCATCAATCCTGCTAACATCATCTTTGAGGTGACCGAGGCGTTAACATTAGAGGATATGGAATGGGTTACAAGAATCCTATCTTCTATCAAGGAGCTTGGTTGTAAGGTCGCCCTAGACGGATTCGGCAAGGCAAATTCTTCTCTTATGAGTATTAGAGACCTGCCAATCAACCTGTTGAAGATTGATAAGAGCTTAGCCGCTGATATGAACACTGATAAGTTCGCGGCAGCCTTCATAAAGACTATTACTGAACTTGCAACTTCAATCGATGTAGATGTTTGCGTTGAGGGAATAGAAGAGGATAGTCAGTTAGAAAAGTTAGGCCTCTACGGGGCTAAAATGGCACAGGGCTACTACTTCGATGAACCACTTACAAAGGGAGATTTCGAAGAAAAATATTTATAACAGAAAGGTAAGGGGAATAATGTACACACTTGAAGACATCAGAAACACAGATGCAGAAGTAGCAGAGGCTATAGTAAAAGAGTTTAACCGTCAGTCACAGCACATCGAGCTTATAGCATCAGAAAACTGGGTATCACCAGCAGTTATGTCAGCCATGGGTTCAGTACTTACTAACAAGTACGCTGAAGGCTATCCAGGCAAAAGATACTACGGTGGATGCCAAGAGGTAGATGTTATTGAAGAGCTTGCTATCAAGCGTGCTAAGGAGTTGTTTGGCGCTGAATACGTTAACGTGCAGCCACATTCAGGAGCACAGGCTAACATGGCTGTTCAGTTTGCAGTTTTAAAGCCAGGCGATACTGTAATGGGCATGAACTTAGACCACGGCGGACATCTTACACATGGCTCAAAGGCTAACTTCTCCGGAACCTATTTCAACATTGTTCCTTATGGCGTAAATGATAACGGCTTTATCGATTATGATGAGGTTGAAAGAATTGCACTTGAGTGCAAGCCAAAGATGATTATCGCAGGAGCATCTGCATACTGCCGCAAGATAGATTTCAAGAGATTCAGAGAAATCTGTGACAAGGTTGATGCAGTACTTTTTGTAGATATGGCTCACATTGCTGGTCTTGTTGCAGCAGGTGTGCATGAAAGCCCAGTTCCTTATGCTGATATTGTTACCACTACTACACACAAGACATTACGTGGACCTAGAGGTGGTATGATTATGGCAACTGCTGAGGCCAATGAAAAATACAACTTCAACAAGGCTGTCTTCCCAGGTATCCAGGGAGGCCCACTTATGCACGTAATTGCCGGCAAGGCTGTTTGCTTCAAGGAAGCCCTTGATCCAAGCTTCAAGGAATATGGCAAGCAGATTGTAAAGAACGCACAGGCTCTTTGCAAGGGATTGCAGGATAGAGGAATCAAAATCGTTTCAGATGGTACAGATAATCACCTTATGCTTATCGATTTAACACCATTTGAACTTACAGGAAAGGTAGTAGAAAAGCTTTTAGATGAGGCTCATATCACTGCCAACAAGAACACAATTCCTAATGATCCTAAGTCTCCATTTGTTACATCTGGTATCCGTCTTGGAACACCAGCTGCCACAACAAGAGGCTTAAAGGAAGAAGATTTTGATAAGGTAGCCGAAGCTATTTCCATTGTCATCAAAGAACAGGAAGCTGGCATCGAAAAGGCTCGCGCTATTATCAAAACATTAACAGACAAATATCCACTTTTAGGTGGTCAGGAATTCTAAAAAATACATGCAGCCATTCAGTAGACCTTCAATTGCAAGCTGGCAATAACACTGCAAAATCAGAGCGAGTGTGGTCTGCTGCGAAGGCTGCATCATTTTTATTAAAATAAATGTAGGATGGCTTTGAAAAATTATCTGCGATTACGTCATCCCAGGTTAAATCTACGTTGTAGTACATACCATCTATATAGACGATGTTCCAGGCATGATTTATGCCTTTTGAAGTCCCTGTCACATAATAGCAAGGAATGCCCACTTTGTTGCAGGCCAGCTGGAAAGCTCTTGCATAGCCGGCGCATACAGAGTAAGAAGATGTAAGGGCAGAATATGCGCTTTGATTTAAAGGCGAATCTACGTTATATGCTGTGTTAGAACAGATATAATCATGTATATATTTTTCTTTTTCAATATCAGTAGACAAAAGCGATGCATTATATACCAGATGATTAAGCTTGGTCTCAAATAAAGTATTTGCATTTGGAAAATCTGAAGGACTAATTCCGAATTTCAATTGAAGCTTAATAACGGTCTGGCTGCTGTTTAATGCATATCTATAAGATGTATTAAGCCAAAATAGCTCTGGATGATCAAAGAAGAAGCAGTTCATTGTGTAATCCAGCTCTGAAGCAGAAAGAGGTACCTGTAAAGAGAACATAGAATCATCAAAGGACATAGCTTTATCATAAATCTGGCTATATACGGTCAGTTCGTTTTGGGAGAGACTATTTCTGTATACTGCATAGTCAAGGGGGTACTCCTTAGCGCGCGCAGTTGTAGAGACGGATAGTGCTAACATCATAAGAATCGTGTATAATGTTTTAAAGAGCATCAAAGAATTTCTCTTTTTTTTCATACCTGCAATCCCCTAATTGATGTTTTAACAATTTGAAGTATTATTCATTATAGAAAATAAATATGAACAATTTTCAAACAATAAAGAGATTCACAAAGAATTCACAGAGATAATACACACGTGTGTATTAAAGTGCCATTGTACTAGAATTTATGCCGCTTTGAAGAATATCTGGTAATTGACAAAAAATTATCATTTAGAGTATATTATATATACAGGAAACTCTTTTTTTGAGTTAGAGTTTACTAACACACTTTATAAATGTAGGAGCAAATATGCTAGATTACAAGGTAATTGAAGTTAAGCAAAGCATCTTTGAAGACAACGATGCTGACGCCGAAAAGCTTCGAGCAGAAATCAAGGCTCAGAAGACATTCTTAGTCAATTTGATGTCGGCTCCAGGCTCAGGCAAAACTACCACATTATGCCAGACAATTGCTCGTCTTAAGGACGAAATGCAAATCGGTGTAATGGAGGCTGATATTGATTCTGATGTAGACGCTGCTACTATCATAGCGGCAGGCGCTCGTGCAATTCAGATACATACAGGAGGCATGTGCCATCTTGACGCAGATATGACTCGTCAAGGCTTACACGAATTTGGCACAGAGGATTTAGATCTGGTCTTCCTGGAAAATGTTGGTAACTTAGTTTGTCCAGCGGAATTTGATACCGGTTCATCAAAGAACGTTATGATTCTCTCAGTTCCTGAGGGAGACGACAAACCTGCTAAATACCCACTGATGTTTTCAGTGTGTGACGTAGTTCTTATCAACAAATGCGACACACTTGAAGTGTTTAGCGAATTTTCAAAAGAGACAGTTGTTGAACGCATCCACAAGCTTAACCCTAACGCAAAGGTTATTTTTGTTTCGGCAAAGACTGGCGAGGGCTTCGACGAATGGGTCGACTGGTTGAGGGGCCAGGTAGCTGAGTGGAATGCATAGTGTCTTTTTGACTGGAGTTAATAATTAAGGGTTGTAAAAGGAGGAAAGAAATTATGGGAATTGGACCAGATAATTTGGGCGATTTCTACCCTGATTGGGTAAACGAGTTAAAGGATGAGGATATCCGTCCTGAGATTCTTGAACTTGGAAAACTTATTACAGACCGTGCTAAGATTAAGCTTGGTCTTCAGAAGATTACAAAGTATGATCCAGAATACTGGGCAGTTGCTAATCTTGCACCAACAAAGGAAATTGCAGAGCTTGCACTTTCTATGGGTGGCATCAGAAAGCCAAAGACATTCAAGCAGCTTCTTGAAATCACAGGTCTTGATGAGAAGACATTAACAGAGCGTCTTGAGAAGGCTAGCTGGACAGGTCTTTTAGAGTGGAACTATGAGAACGATGCTCACGAGAAGCAGTGGGTACTTCCAATGTTCGTACCAGGTTCTGCAGAGTTCTCTAACATGAACCAGGATTTCCTTGCAGAGCATCCTGAAATGGGACGTTTCTTCGAGAGAATGAGCCGTCTTCCACTTGAGGGACTTACACACATGGTACCACCAGGAGGTGCTGGTATCGGTATGCATGTTATCCCTGTAGAGGATGCTATTTCTATGGAGCAGGAAGCAATCGGACTTGAGAAGATTTCTTACTGGCTCGATAAGTACGAAGGAAAGTATGCTAAGTCACCATGTTCTTGCCGTCTTTCTAGAAAGACATATGACGAAGGCTGCGCTGACGATCCAGAAGGATGGTGTATCGCAGTTGGTGATATGGCAGACTACGTTGTTGAGACAAACAAGGGTGGTGTTTACATCACTAAGGAAGAGGCTCTTGATATCTTCAAGCAGGCTGAGGACAACGGCTTCGTTCACCAGATTACAAATATCGATGGCGAGAACAAAATCTTCGCTATCTGTAACTGTAATGTAAATGTATGTTATGCGCTCAGAACATCACAGTTATTCAATACACCTAACATGTCACGTTCAGCATATGTAGCTCACGTTACAGCTGAGGACTGTGTCGCTTGTGGTAAGTGTGTTGAGAACTGTCCAGCAGGTGCTGTTAAGCTTGGTCAGAAGCTTTGCACAGCTGATGGAAAGCAGGTTACATATCCTAAGCAGGTACTTCCTACAGAGCGCAAGTGGTCTACAGACGAGTGGAATGATAACTACCGTGACACTAACAGAATCAACTGCTATGACACAGGTACAGCTCCATGTAAGACAGCTTGTCCAGCACACATCGCTATCCAGGGTTACCTTCGTATGGCAGCTCAGGGGCGTTACAAGGAAGCTCTTGCTCTTATTAAGCAGGATAATCCACTTCCAGCTATCTGCGGTCGTGTATGTAACAGACGTTGTGAGGCTGCTTGTACAAGAGGTACAGTTGATGAGGCTATCGCAATTGATGAAGTTAAGCGTTTCTTAGCAGAGATGGATCTCAAGGCTGAGACACGTTACATCCCTAAGAAGATTGTTCCTTCACAGAAGGGTGAATTTACAGAGAAGGTTGCTATCGTTGGTGCAGGTCCTGCAGGTCTTTCATGTGCTTACTACTTAGCACTTAAGGGTTACAAGCCTACAATCTTCGAAAAGAGCAATCATCCAGGTGGAATGCTTCGTTATGGTATTCCTTCATTCGTACTTGAGAACAACGTTATCGACGCTGAAATCGAAATCATCAAGGAACTTGGTGTTGAGATTAAGTGTGGCGTTGAGGTTGGTAAGGACATCACTCTTGATGAATTACGTAGCCAGGGCTACAAGGCATTCTACGTAGCTATCGGTTGCCAGGGTGGTAACCTTCCAAACGTACCAGGTGATAAGGCTATCGGTACAGCAACAGCTGTTGATTTCCTTCACGAGTGCTCAGAGAACGAAGCATACGATATCAAGGGTGACCTTGTTGTTATCGGTGGTGGTAACGTTGCTATCGACGTTGCTCGTTCTGCAAGACGTGTTGGTAATGAAAAGGTTTCTATGTTCTGTCTTGAGAGCAGAGACATCATGCCAGCTTCACCAGAGGAAATCGAAATCGTAGAGGCTGAAGGCGTTGAGCTTAACTGCGGTTGGGGTCCTAAGGAAGTTCTTGTTGATGAGGCAGGAGCTGTTAAGGGAATCGTTCTTAAGAAGTGTACACGTGTAAAGGATGAGACAGGACGTTTCAACCCACAGTACGATGAGAACGACACAATCACAGTAGAGTGTAAGCACGTTATCTTCTCAGTAGGACAGCGTAGCGTATACGGAGACCTCTTCAAGGGTTCTAAGGTTGTTATCGAGAGAGGCCCTAAGGCTGACGCTCTTACATACCAGACAGACGAGCCAGACATCTTCGTTGGTGGTGATATGTACACAGGTCCACGTTTTGCTATCGATGCTATCGCAGCAGGTCGTGAGGGTGCTATCTCTATCCACCGTTTCGTACAGCCACACAGCTCACTTACAATCGGACGTAACCGTCGTGACTTCATTGAGCTTGATAAGGAAAACCTTAAGATTGGTGATTACGATCACAGCCCACGTCAGATTCCAGGCGTATCTAAGACTACAGTGGACGGAGAGCTTACATTCCGAGATAAGACAGTAGAGCTTACAGAAGAGCAGATTAAGGTTGAGACAGCTAGATGTCTCAAGTGCGGTGCTTCAGTTGTTGACGAGAATAAGTGTATCGGTTGTGGTGTATGTACAACTAAGTGCGAATTCGACGCAATTAAGCTTTACCGTGAGCGCCCAGAGTGCTCTAAGATGACTCCATCTGAGGACAAGCTTAAGTACGTTCTTCCAAACGGCTTAAAGCAGCGCATCAAAGTTGCTTTCAAGCATAGATAATTTAAAAATGTAATTTGAGAAACAACCCGTTGTTACCTACGGGTTGTTTTTTTTGACGATTTTAGTCGGTTGCTTAGTTCATTTGAATAAGATGGTTATTTTGTTAAGTTTATAAACTAAGAATCTGCATTTCACTTAAAAATTGGAATATGAGTTAAGTGAATATAAAAAAAATAGAAATAAACTTAAAATAGGTTAAATACTTTTAGGCAAACTTAAGTTTATTAAAGAGATTAAAAAATTCACTTAACTTATCATGGAGAGATTATAAGTTTATTTTGGATAATTCATTAGAGACTTAACAAATTCAAAGATTGGAATTATAAAGTTAAGTTTATTTTGATATGATTCTTTTTCACTTAAGTGGATTTTGCATTTTTAAGTGAAAATATTCAAATCTGAAATTCACTTAATTAACAGCTGGTTTATATATAAGTGAATTTGATAAATATATATATAAAACTTAACATCAAAAATAAGGACAATTTATGCTATCATATAGGCATAGGAGGGACATATGCGAAACATTTATTTATTTGCAAACGGATTTGGCGAGACAGTAAGAACTCTGATTATCGCATACCTAATTCTTACATTCGTATTTACGGTATATTCAATAGCAAGAATGTACTACATTGAGCATAAATCAAATAATGTGAAGACAGGAAGGACCAGAGTTAAATATCTTCAATATACAGGGCGATTCATACAAATGCCTGTTTATTCCATGGAAGAAATGGCAGCGGATAAACACAAGCGAGATGTTAAGCTTATGTATTTCCCAGCAGATAATCCAAAGAGCAAGCGATTTATTATGATTCTACCAGGTGGCGGCTACGCGCATCTTTGCACCAAGCAGGAGGGATACCCTGTTGCAGCAACTCTTAACAAAATGGGAATCAATGCATTTGTATTAGAATATAGCGCAGGAAGAGACTGTGAGCCTTATTCACCTATGATAGATTTAGGTACAGCGCTTGTTCTGATAAAAGATAATTTAGAGAAGTTTGACGTTGTTATGGATGGCTATGCTCTTATGGGATTTTCCGCAGGAGGAAACCTTGCCGGAATATTCTCAAGCCATAAATTTGGTTATTTAGATTACCAGCTTCCAAAGCCAGCAGCTGTCATCCTGGGCTATCCTTGGACATGTGTTAACGATTGGCTACATCATCCATATTGGAATATTTGGATTGGTTTACTTGGAATATGGCTTAGCAACAGAGGAAGCTTTTATATGTTCGGCTTACGCCACATCAGAAAAGGTCGTCAGATGTTAGATGTTCAAAAATACATCGGTGATGATTACCCACCTACATTTATGTATTCTGGCTCTTGGGATGTATTAGTCCCAGCCAGCCGCCATGCAGATGTATTTGACGCAGCCCTTACTGAGCACGGTGTAAAGCATGTATACGAAAAGTACTTCGGCGTCCCACACGGCATCGGCCTCGGCCTCCACACCAAAGCTGAAGGCTGGCTAGAGCGCGCCGTAGAATTTTGGGAAGCAAACTAAGCCTTCTCCCTCTGGGAGAAGGTGTCACCGCAGGTGACGGATGAGGGTTTTCTCCAATTCTATCTTTCCTAGAATTTAACTCTAGTATCACATAATCGCAACTCTACGACACATAGGTTTCTATATCATCCTGCATCTTGTACCCTAAAGGTGTAACAATTGTAGCGACAGGAGGTCACTATGTTAGATTTAATCAAAATCGGTTCGTTTATATCTAATGTCAGGAAGGAACAGGGCTTAACGCAAAAGCAGCTGGCAGAGCTTGTAGGAGTTAGCGATAAGGCCGTATCCAGATGGGAAACAGGCAAAGGATTGCCGGACACTAGCATCATGCCTGAATTATGCAAGGCCCTTGATATTAATATAAATGAACTGTTATCTGGTGAGCGCCTGGACGCAGATACCTATAGTGGAAAGGCGGAGAAGCTTATGGTTGATTTAGTAAGAGATGCACAAAAGAACAGAAATGAAAGAAAATCAGTAATAATTGGGCTATTGCTAGGTGTTGTATTTTTGATAGTAGGCTTGCTGTTTATTGCGTTTGTCAGTGGAAGCAGCCTGGTCTATTATTTGGATACACCATCCTTTATTATTGTTATAGCATTTCAATTTATATTATTAGGGGCTGGTGGACAGATGCATAGCTTTATATCGGCCTTTAAGCTTATTTTTAGCAAGCATAAGGAAGACTTGATGTCAGAGGTGGAGCAGTGTGAATATGCAATTAAGTATGCCAGAAGGGCAGCAATCTTTGGAGGCATTCTTTCTAGCATAATGGGATTTGTTACAGTATTTGCTATAGTATTCCGTGAAGCTTACGATGTTCTCGGACCTAATCTTGCCGTTGCAGTACTGTCACTGTTCTATGGCCTGCTTATTTCAATTATACTCATGCCAATCCAAGGCAGATTACATAAAATGCACTAGTTTTATATTATGTATTACTACCTGAGAGCAAAAATAGAGGATAGGTAGTAGTGGAAAAAATATGTATTACTACCTGAGAGAAAAAAATTTGAAATAGATAGTAGAGAAAAATACATGTACTACTACCTGAGAGAAAAAATAGAGGATAGGTAGTAGAGAAAAAGATATGAACTACTACCTGAAAGAAAAAATAGAGGATAGGTAGTAGAGAAAAAGACAAGTACTACTATCTGAGAGCAAAAATAGAACATAGATAGTAATACAATGAAAAATGCCTACTATCTCAGAAATAAAAAATGTGCTAGATAGTAATAAAGCGGCTAGTCAGGATAATCTGGCTAGCCGCTAAATAATTATCAGGTTTTTTAGGTCTCAATTCTTGTGGATGAACTTACAGTGGAGATGTTTTCCATGTAGGTTAGATTAGTTCCAGCTGGGATACTGAATCCTGCGCCCGCATTAGTGCCTGCAGAGCTGTTGTTCTCAGGCTTGTAGGTGCCGTTCTTCCACTGACTAAATTTATCTTCTACAGCGTCGTAGGTCTTCTTAGAAATGTCAGGCAAATCCTTGCCCCAGGTGCCTGTGGCCTGCTCGTAGCCTTTCTTGAAGGCGTCTAACAGCATATCAGCCTTTGATGTGTCACCACCAGAAAGAGCAATTGCAAAATCTACAATTCTATCAGATGTTTTGTTAACACCCCAATATCCATCTTCAGAAATGTCTTCCTTTGCTTTTTCAATAGTTTCAGGGTCTGCATCGAATTTGCCCTCAGCTAAGAATTTCCACATGTCATCCTGAGTAGCAATAGCGAATGTACTTCCCTGCCCATTGATTGTCTTCATAACAATATCAAGAAGATTGTTTAACATCTTCTCCTGGTCAGCCTTTAACTGCTGGATTAAAGCAGTGCGGTCGCCCTTTTTGTAATTGTCAGTGGTGAGAGCCTTGTCATCTGATGATTTTTCGTAAACAGCTGCCTCATCAGAAAACTTTGAAGCCTTGATTTCTTCTTTAGAAGCGTTAAATTCTAATGACTCAGTAACCGAACCATCAGCATTAGTAGTCTTGGTGTAGGTTCCTGCTATATTAGAAGAAACGCTAGAGAGTGTACTTAATTCCATAGTATAACCTCCTTGTTATGTGGTTTAAAACAACAAAACCATATGGAAATCCTTTTCCTATCTCTAATATCGGTAGCTTAATGATAAAAATTAACGATTAGATTGTATTTATTTTAATACAAAATCCTTGCCAATATGTGTGTTCTTTGTTAAAATTTATAAGGATTGAATACAATGTACACGAGTGTACAAAATTTGGAGTATAGATATGGATAGCATTTCACTTAAGGCGTTAGCCAAGATTAATATAGGACTTGATGTTACAGGCATTAGAGAAGACGGATATCATGAAGTAAGAATGATTATGCAGACAGTCAATCTTTTTGATAAGGTTACCATTACAAGAACTACTGATGGTAGCATTACTATGTCTACAAATCTTAAGTTTTTACCAGTAAATGATGATAATTTATGCATAAAGGCTGCTAAGCTTTTGATAGAAGAATTTGGCATCAAGGAAGGCGTGCACATCGATTTGGAAAAGCACATTCCAGTAGCTGCTGGTATGGCTGGTGGTTCCACAGATGCAGCAGCTGTTTTATTTGGCGTTAACAAAATCTTTAATCTCAAATTAAGCAAAACAGCTTTAATGGAAAGAGGAGTTAAGATAGGCGCTGATGTGCCTTATTGCATCATGCGTGGCACAGCACTTGCAGAGGGTATTGGCGAAGTACTATCACCACTTCCTCCAATGATAAAATGTTCAGTGCTTATAGCAAAGCCAGGTATTTCTGTATCTACTAAGCAGGTATATGATTCGCTTGACGCATGCTTTGACAATGTTACTCACCCTGACATAGATGGACTTATAGATGATATCAAAGCAGAGGACTTACAGTCTCTTTGCTCACATATGGGGAATGTGTTAGAGGAAGTTACTATCCCATTGCACCCAGTCATTGCAGATATCAAAAAGTGCATGATGGATAATGGTGCTGTCGGTTCAATGATGAGTGGCAGTGGCCCAACAGTATTTGGATTTTTTGACGATAATAGGAAGGCAAAGGCTGCAAAGGAAGCCCTTACAGCTTCTGGCATGGTAAAACAGCTATACCTTACTACTATTTTCAATAATAAGATTTAATGAAGAGAAGGAGATATATAATTCATGACTGAAAACCTTACATTACAAATGGATGATTATTTGCCACTTCGCGATGTGGTTTTTAACACCCTTCGTGAGGCTATTCTTAAGGGGGAACTTAAGCCAGGCGAAAGACTTATGGAGATGCATCTTGCGACAAAACTGGGGGTAAGTCGCACACCAATTAGAGAAGCTATTAGAATGCTTGAGCATGAGGGATTGGCAGTAACAATCCCACGCAAGGGTGCCCAGGTTGCCAAGATGACAGAAAAGGATTTACAGGACGTTTTAGAGGTAAGAGACGCTCTTGACGCTCTTGCTGTGGTATGCGCTTGTAGACGTATGACAGATGCTCAGTTTGTAGAACTAAAAGAAGCTATGAAGGCTTTTGAAGATGCTACCAGAACTGAGGATGTGAGAAAAATTGTGGAGACTGACGAAGCCTTCCATGATGTGATCTACGCATCAGCCAAAAATCCTAAGCTTGTTAATATAATCAATTCAGCCAGAGAGCAGATGTATAGATATCGTTACGAATACGTTAAAAATCCATCTGTTTACTCACAGCTTATTGCAGAACACAAGCAAATCATCGAAGGCTTTGATAGAAGAGACGAGGAATTTTTAAAAGGAATAATGCACGTCCATTTAACCAACCAAATAAACGCAGTGCGCGAGGTTATTAGAGAGCAGAAATAATTTATGGAAAAAAAGAATTGTAAAATCCGTCTTAAGGCCATTCAAAAAATGGGCAAGGATGTTGAGACAACAAATCAGGAATACATTGGTGAATTAGCTGAAAAAGAGGATAAAAGATATCTTACCTACAAACGAGGAAGCGAAGAGGGCGATATCAGCTGCTTGCTTACTTTTGACAGACGCAGCATGTCACTTACCCAAAGAGGTGCCATGAATTCCAAAATGAATGTATTTCCAGGTAAGAAAACGGAATATATCTATAGCACCCCAATGGGCAATCTGAATCTTTCTATTTTCACGAGAGAATATCAGGTGTCAGATTTTGAAAACAAAATCAAGCTTGTTATAGATTATGATTTACTTACAGGTGGGGAAGCCATCAGAATATCCATGAATATCGAAATTGAATATGTGTAAAATAAACAGGATGAAAGCAAATGCTTTCATCCTGTTTTGGGATTATATATTTAGTTAGTAGCCATATCCTTAAGATTGTTCATAAGCTGCTTAACTGGTGGTAAGCATAAGATAACGATTGTTATAGCAGCTTCTGCGAAGATGTAGATTGCATTGTAAGCAAGTGAGTATGCAAATGGATTCCAACCTTCCCAAGCCCATTCGCCAAAGAAAATCCATCCAGAAATTACCGCAAATATGTAGCGACCTAAAACAGCTGCGATGTAGCCTTTGATAAGCCCGTGCTTTGCGTTCTTGAAAAATCCAGATAAACCAAGTGCACCGAAGGCTAAAATGTAATCAACAATAACCTGTGCAGGGAAAAGAATATATGGGTCAACGATAAGGTTTAATAATCCGTAAGCAACACCAGTGATGATTCCTACGATTGGTCCAAACCAAAATCCTGGAAGGCAGGCAACAAGCATTGAAAGTAATGTAATTGAACCACCTGTTGGGAATTTGAAAACCTTAATGTTTGAAAGTACAAATGCAAGCGCCATAGACATTGCGCAAAAAGCAATCTTCTTAGCTGTAAAGCTGATCTTTGAGTTAGAATTTGTGATGTGATTAATCATGAAAAAATCTCCCTTCATACATACATGCTAGGAGATCGTAAAAAGCTTCCTTCCGCTGGTATTATCCAGTTCAAGTAATAAGGGTCGGTGATAACACCTCTCAGCATATGCGCGCCCCTAGCGTCATTATTTATTTCTCAATAAAAATACCACGTTAAAATCTTTTCGTCAATGTTCAAATCAAAAACACATCTTAGCATAGAAAGAGTCCCAATAATTTGGTACACTAACAGTATGATAAACACAGATAAGATAATAGAAAAAGTAATACTTGTATCAGTGAACGAAGGAGACGAGGCAGAAGCCAAGGATTCCCTTAAGGAGCTTGCAGAATTATGCAAGACTGCCGGGGCAGAGGTTGTAGGCGAGGTCATGCAGAATCTTGAGCGCCGCAACCCAGGCACCTATGTAGGCACTGGTAAGGTAGAAGAAATAGCAGATTTAATATGGGAAAAGGAAGCCACAGGTATCGTATGTGACGACGAGCTTACACCAGCACAGATGCGTAATCTTGCTGATGCCCTTGACACAAAGGTCATGGATAGAACACTTATCATCCTTGATATCTTTGCCGCAAGAGCAGGCACAGCAGAAGGTAAGATTCAGGTAGAGCTTGCTCAGCTTAGATACGAAATGACCCGTCTTACAGGCTTCGGTAAGAACATGTCCCGTGTAGGTGGTACTGCAGCAGGTGGCGGCGGAGCCATCGGAACACGTGGCCCTGGTGAGAAGAAGCTGGAGATGGATAAGCGTCTTATCGCTGGCCGTATATCTCAGCTTAAAAAGGAATTAAATGATGTAGTAAATCATCGTGAGCTTACACGTTCCAGAAGACAGAAGAATGGCGTGCCAGTAGCAGCAATAGTAGGCTACACAAACGCTGGCAAATCCTCACTTCTAAATAAGCTTACAGATGCAGATATATTAGAGTGGGATGCATTGTTTGCAACACTTGATCCTACCACTAGAGAATTGCTTTTAGACAACGACCAAAAGCTTCTTCTTACAGATACAGTAGGATTTATTAGAAAGCTTCCACATCATCTGGTTGACGCGTTTAAGAGTACCCTTGAAGAGGCTAAATACGCAGATTATATCATTCACGTTGTGGATGTCAGCAATCCACAGATGGATAGACAGATGGAAATTGTGTATGAAACATTAGATAAGCTGGGAGTTAGTGGAAAACCTATCCTTACAATCTTTAACAAGGTGGATAAGGTACCAGACGAACTGGATTATCATGATTTGCGTGCAGATTACACAGTTCATACATCTATCAAAACAGGAAAAGGCTTAGATAAGGTACGAGAAATCCTTGCTACTATGATGCGTGGCAACAAGGAATATATCGAAAAGCTGGTGCCATACACAGAAGCTGGAAGTATTGCAAAAATAAGAGAAAACGGAGAGCTTATTTCAGAAGAATACCGCGAAGACGGCATTTTTATTAAGGCATATATTTAATTTTACCAAATCTTTACCATTATTACATAAAATACTTAGACAATGACCGGTTAACGTGTTATCATATCTAAGGACAAAAAGAGAAGGATTTGGTTTTTACTTTTCATGAAGGAAAAGTACGGTAGATAAAAGGAGAAAATAATGACAATTGCAGAAGTATTATCGCTACTAGGTGGAGTAGGCTTGTTTTTATTCGGAATGTCTATAATGTCCACAGGTCTTAAAAATAGTTGCGGTGACAATCTACAGGTTATCTTAGAGAAAGCTACTACTAACAAAGCAGTGGCAGTCTTTGTGGGACTTCTTATGACAGTCCTTGTGCAGAGCTCATCAGCTACAGATGTAATGGTTATCGGTTTTGTTAATTCAGGCATGATGACATTAGCACAGGCTATAGGAGTTATCTTAGGTGCCAATATCGGTACTACTATCACAGCTCAGATTACAGCTTTTAATATTGCTACATTCACACCAGCTATATTGTTTGTTGGCGCTGTTATGTATCTTTTCATGAAAAAGGATTTAGTGAAGCATTTAGGTTCATTCTTTATGGGATTTGGTATGCTCTTCCAGGGTATCACCATCATGAAGGCAGCCATTGCACCACTTGCACAGTCGGTAATGTTTAAGAACTTCCTTGCAGGACTTACAAATCCATTTGTTGCCCTTGTATTTGGTATTGCATTTACTGCATTATTACAGAGTTCATCATCATCTACAGTTATCTTCCAGACATTTGTAGCTCAGGGAATCTTGGATTACAATGTTGCAGTTTATTTGGTAATTGGTGCCGCTATTGGTTCTGTTGCACCTAACCTTTTAGCATCACTTACAGCTAACAGAAATGGTAAGCGTTCAGCTATTCTTAATCTATTGTTCAATGTTATCAGAGCAATGGTTATTGTAATTATTATCAATGTTACACCACTTCTGACATGGATTCAGTCTACATCATCTGATCCGGCCAGACAGATAGCTAACACACATACAATATTTGCTTTTATTGCAGTGCTTATCATCTTCCCATTTACAGATTACATCATTAAGCTTACATACATGTTTATTCCAGAACTTCCAGAAGAAACACGTGCTGCTGAGGATAGACAGCTTGTATTTATGACACAGGTTAACAATGTGCCACCTAACATGGCTATTCACCAGGCACAGCTTGAAGCAGCCAGAATGGGCGCTATTGCAGCAGAAAACTTTGAAAAGGCTATTGATTGCTTCTTTGATTATTCACCAGAAAAGGTGGAGGACGTTGAACAGCGTGAGGAAACAGTTAACATCCTCAACCATTCTATTCAGGATGCTATGGTTAAGCTTCAGACTCTTAACCTTACACCTGCAATGCTTAGAAGAATATCTGCAATCACTATTGCAGTTACTGATATGGAGCGTATTTCTGACCATGCAGAAAACATCATCGAATACGCTACCCGTATGAAGAACAAAAAGACAAAGCTTTCTAAGAAGGCAGCCAAGGAGCTTAAGGATATGGCTGATAATTCCATGGAAGAGGTAGAGCTTGCTATCGATATCTTCACATCAGAGAATTATGAGAACTTAGGCAAGATAGAAAAGCTTGAAAAGAAGGTTGATAAGCAGGAGAAGCAGCTCATCAATCACCATGTTGAGCGTCTTATGGAAAACAAATGCGAGCCAATCGCAGGTGTTATCTTCTCTGACATGGTAACAGACTTAGAACGATGCGCCGACCACGCAATTAACATTGCATACGCATTAAAAGAGCACCCTTAAAATCCAAGCCCTTAATTGTTAGCGTAACAATTAAGGGCTTGCTTTTTTATGTAGCTTATAGTATATTGTACTCAATTAAATAGGAAATCTTCAGGGCAAGGTGCGAAAGCGTAGGCTTTCAATTCCTGACCGGCGGTATAGTCCGCGAGCCTTCGGGCCGAACCAGTGAGATTCTGGTACCGACAGTATAGTCTGGATGGAAGAAGATAAGCGCAATATGTTTATTGAATTTACAGCCCTGAGTGTATCTCAGGGCTTTTTGATTGCGCACAATCAAATGAAGATTCCTAACAAATAATAATTTTATTTTTAGGAGGATGAATTAATGGATTCAACACAAATGACAAACGGGAGAGCAGTAATGAAATCAAGGGTAAATGTAAGAAAGATGACAGTGACAGCAATGCTATCAGCCATCGCTTTTGTGCTTATGTTTTTAGACACAGCTGTGCCAATCATGCCATCATTTATCAAGCTTGATTTATCGGAGCTTCCAGCACTTATGGCAGCTTTTGCACTTGGACCAGTATGGGGCGTAATTGTTTGCTTGATTAAGAATCTGTTACATCTTTTGATGACACAAACAGGCGGTGTAGGCGAGCTTTCAAACTTTATTTTAGGCGCAGCCTTCGTGCTTCCAGCAGGCCTTATTTATCATCATAAGAAAACAAAGAAAAATGCTATTATAGGCGCATTATTAGGTGCTGTTATTATGGGTGCTATAAGCTTCCCATCAAATTACTTTATCGTATATCCGGTATATTATAATTTTATGCCAAAGGAAGTAATTGTTGCTGCATACCAAGCACTTGTACCATTTGCAAATATTGATTCAATTGCAAAATGCTTATTGTTTTTCAATGTCCCATTTACCATTGTAAAAGGACTTCTATCAGCAATTATTACGATCCTTATTTACCAGCCACTTAGACCACTTCTTAAAGGCAATAATTAATAATTAGAAAAAAAAAACAGCAGATAAAATCAGGTCATTAATGGCCTGATTTTTTCATGAAGAAAATTAAATCCCTTGACTTGTATACAAGATTGTATTAAATGTATTAAATAGGCAATGTGCTAAATATAAGTCGGGAGATGATACATGAAAGCGGTAGAAAGATATAATTCTGAAACAGCAAGAGAATATGCAATGCGTGCAATCACGGAGAATATTATATCCATAGACCTGGAGCCGGGGCAGTTGATTAGCGAAAATGAGATAGCCAGCTTCCTTGGGGTTAGCCGTACTCCAGTTAGAGAGTCTATTCAGGAATTGAATAAGGCCGCATTGATAGAGATATACCCTCAGAGGGGAAGCTACGTGTCATTGATTGATTCAAAATATGTGGAAGAGGCAGTATTCCTTCGTAAGGTTTTAGATATTGCTGTTATAGAGGAAGCCTGTGATCTTGCTACAGAAGATGACATTGCATTACTAGAAGAGAATGTGGCGTTGCAGGAATTTTATTTAAAGAGCAATAATACTAAAAAGATTTTCGAGCTTGATAATGAGTTTCACAGAATGATTTATGTAGCAGCTAAAAAAGAAATGATTCATAACATGCGAAGAAATGTAATGATTCATTTTGATAGAGTGCGAACTCTATCAATGCTTGCGGTAAAAGATACAAAGATTGTAGCTGACCATGGAATCATGCTTAGCGCAATAAAAAACAAGGACAAAAATAAGGCCAAGGAGATAGTCGAGAAGCACTTAGACCGCTATAGAGTGGACCAGGAAGAGCTTTTAAGAACATATCCGCAATATTTTGCAAAAGAATAGCAATAATTAATAGGCAATATAGCCATTATGTGTAAAACAACCAAAATGCTTTTGGCATTTTGGTTGTTTTTTTAGAATAGACAAAACTCTTACGAAAAACTAATATACTTGTATACTAGTTCGAAGGAGAGGAAATTTATGAAAGTATTAGCAACAAAAAATGCTGCAGTATCAACAGCCAGTTTTAACTGGAAAGCTTACATAAAAAGATATTGGCAGCTGTACGCGCTACTTTTTTTACCAATGTTGTATTTACTTATTTTCAAGTACATTCCAATGAAGTATGTACTGATTGCATTTAAGAAATACAGTATTGTGCAAAAGGTTGGCGAAATGCCATGGGCTGATAATCATGGCTTTCAGTATTTCATTCAGGCATTCCACAATAAGGATTTCTTGAATGCATTACGCAACACTGTATGTTTGAATTTGCTTGATTTATGTATCGGATTTCCGATACCAATCATATTTGCATTGATTCTGAACGAGTTGAACATCAAGTGGTTTAAGAAGACAGTTCAGACAATTGCTTACATGCCACACTTCCTTTCATGGGTTATCATTTATGGTTTGGCAATTCAGCTTTTTGCACCAGGTAACGGTCTTGTAAACATGGTAATTACAAACCTTGGTGGAGATGCAGTTCCATTTTTGAACGATCCACATAAATGGGTAGGAACATATATATTCCTTGGAATATGGCAGAGCTTCGGTTGGAACTCAATCATCTACTTAGCTGCAATCGCAGGTATTTCACCTGAATTATACGAGGCAGCATCAGTTGATGGAGCAGGACGATTCAGAAAGATGTGGCACATCACATTGCCAGGAATTAAGAGCACAATCGTAGTACTTCTTATCATGGCACTTGGTAATATCTTAGGTTCAGCATTTGATAGACCATTTGCTTTACAGAACAACTTAGTAATGCAGAATGCAGAAGTTATTTCAACATTCGTTTACAAAAATGGTATTAAGGGATTACAGTTCTCACTGACAACAGCTGTTGGTTTGTTCCAATCAGTGGTAGGTGTATTCTTCTTACTCTTCGCAAACTGGCTTTCTAGAAAGCTTGGCGAAAGAGGAATATGGTAAGGAGGTGCGACATGGCAAACGATATGGCTTTAAAGAGAGGAAAATTTGGTTTGAAAAGTTTTGCACTTTCTAGAAAAAAAGATAAAGACGATGAGATGGAATCAAGCCGAATGGTTAGATCAGACGGAACAAAGGTGGGCGATATAGTATTCGTAGCAATCTGCGTGATAATCAGTTTAGTTTGTTTGATTCCAATGATTAACCTTTTAGCACGTTCATTATCAGGAACAGATTTCTTGGTAAGAAGAGAGGTTTACTTACTTCCAAAGGGACTTAACATTGACGCTTACTCAACAGTTTTAGGTGATCCCAAATATATTAAGTCATTCTTTTGGACAGTATTTTTAACAGTGGTTTGTACATTTATTTCATTAACAATGACAATACTTTGTGCATACCCACTTATATTTAATAAGCTTAAGGGACGTTCATTTTTCAATATCGTAATTACGATAACAATGTTCTTTAATGCAGGAACAATTCCTAACTACTTATTGATGAAGGAGTTAAACCTTCTTGATAATCCATTAGTACTTATCATCCCAGGATGTATGAGTGTTTACAACATGATTATCATGAGAAGCTTCTTCTACGGAATACCAGATTCTCTTAGAGAATCAGCAGAGATTGATGGAGCATCATTCTTCCGTATCCTTTGGTCTATCTACCTACCGCTGTCAAAGCCTGTTATTGCAACATTAGCCCTCTTTTATGCGGTAGGCAGATGGAACGGTTATTCAGATGCTTTGATGTATATGAAGAACAAGGATTTCTATCCTCTTCAGCTTTTACTTTATAACATTTTGAACAATATGAATTCAGTAGAGGTTGCCACACAGGAAGGATTCTCAACACCTGGTTTATCAGAGTCCTTAAAGGCTGCAATCGTAATGTTCTCTACGATTCCAATCCTCTGCATCTATCCATTCTTGCAGAAGTACTTCATCCATGGAGTAACCTTGGGTGCTGTGAAAGAGTGATGAATTCATATTATATATTATTTTAATTATACTTGGGAGGTATATGAATGAAAAAAAGATTAGTAGCATTAGTGCTTGCCGGCACAATGGCACTAGGAATGGTAGGCTGCGGTGGCTCTAGCGATAAGTCAGCTAGCAAGTCAGAAAGCAGCGAAGCAGCAGGTTCATCTGAGCTTGTTGATGGAAAGTTTGCTGAGACAAAGCACATCACTGTTGAGGTTTATGACAGAGGAAATGATGGCGGTACAGATCCTACAGACAACATGTACACAGATTACATCAAAAAGGGTATGCTTGAGGATCACAACGTAGAGGTTGAGTTCGTTTCAGTTCCACGTTGGACAGAGACAGAAGAAATCAACAACCTTCTTGCTTCAGGCGGAGCGCCAGACATCTGCTTAACATATTCATACCCAACAATCCAGACATACGCTAACATGGGCGGTGTTACAGATTTAAAGCCACTTATGGATCAGTACGGTTCAGAGCTTACAAATCTTCAGGATTGGCTTGGCGATACAAACATCTACTGGGATTTAGATGATGAGAAGGGTACACTTTGGGCAATCGAAGGAAAGCGTGCTAACAACAGACGTATCAACACATTCATGAGAAAGGACTGGCTTGATAAGCTTGGTCTTGAAGAGCCAAAGACAAAGGAAGAGTTTTACGAAGATATTTGTGCATTCCGCGATAACGCTAAGGAGCTCCTTGGCAAGGATGCAGACAAGATGGTTCCATTCTCAGTTTCATTTGATGTAGGTTGGAGAGCAGCTCTTCTTATTGAGTCAGAGATGGATCCAGCTATCACAGATAAGGAATTCTACATCAACGGATTTGATGATAGAAAGCTTACACAGAAGGGCACAAAGGAAGCTATGAAGACACTTAACAAGTGGTACAACGAAGGCTTACTTTGGAATGATTTCGCACTTTACACAGCTGGTGATTCAACAGAGGATGATATGATGAAGGCCGGTTATGTTGGTGCATTCCAGCACAACTGGGATTATCCTTTCCGTGGTGGAGATGATTCAATCCAGGCTAACCTTAAGAGAATCGTTGGCGATGATGCTAAGTATGTAGCAGTTGACTGCTTCGAAAACTCAAAGGGTGAGACACTTAAGTATGTAGATTCAACAGCAGGCGATAGAAAAATCTTCTTCCCTACAACAAATGATGAGCCACTTGCATCACTTCTTTATCTTGACTGGATCTCAGCTCCAGAGCACATCAAGTACTTACAGATTGGTGATGAGGGTGTAACACACAACGTACTTGACGATGGCGCTATCGAGTGCATCGCTGCAACAGGCGACCCAATCATGAACTCAGGTAACAACATCGATTACACAATTACATGTAACGGTCTTTCACTTGGTGATGATGATCTTACACTTCTTTCTATGGCACACAGCTACCCATCATGTGACCCAGCTGATGTACAGCAGGCACTTGATTATGCAGCAACAAACAACAAGATTGCAAAGAACGTAAAGGTTCCAGAAATCGTTGCTGAAAATGGTATGGGTGAGGCACTTTCATCTAAGAGAGATGTAGTATTTGATACAGCTCTTGCAGCAAAGCCAGCTGATTTCGACAAGGTTTGGGATCAGGGTGTTGCAGATTACCTTTCAGCAGGTGGACAGGCAATCATGGATGAGAGAACAGAAAAGTTTGAAGCTAAGTATGGTTCTTCTACATCAGTTGAATAAAAACTAGACATTAATTTTCTCCCACTAACATCTAAAATTTGTCAGTAGATGTTAGTGGGATTTTTTTTATAAAATATTACCATCCAAGATAATATCGGGAGGTAATGTGTAATGGAAATTTTTAACCCAGATAGTGAAGTAATGGAGTTTCTAGGCAAGGTGGCTGATTTCATAATCATAAATCTACTTTGCTTTCTATGTTCAATTCCAATTTTTACCATAGGAGCAGCTTTTACAGCTAAATATTATGTTTCAATGAAAATCGTAAGAGGTGAGGAGCCTAGTGCTACTAAGTCTTATTTTAAATCCTTCAAGGATAACTTTAAGCAGGTTACAGTAGTATGGGCTATGTTCCTTATCGTATATGCGATACTTGCTTTTGACTGGTATAACGTGTTGTATGGTATGGCAACTGGAATGCCTTTTATTTTAAAGGCGGCCTTAGGTGTACTTACTTTTCTTGTATGGTCTGTAACCTATTGCATGTTCCCATTTTTAGCAAGATATGATGTTGAGTCTAAGGAACTTGTAAAGGCATCCATGGTGATGGCGATGTTAAACTTCCCACGTATGGTACTTATTTTTATAGTGACATTCCTTCCATATATAATTTGTGCCTGGTATATACAGTGGGGACTTTTGATTTGGATATTAGCAACAACAGTTTCTCTATACTACATAAGCAAAGAATTTAATAAACAACTAGAAATGATTACAAAAGGAGAAGAAGTTAATGAATCAGGAGACGTTGAAGCAAGCTAAAGAGCTTGTGTCAAAGATGACAATTGAGGAAAAATGCTCTCAAATGTTACATCACGCCGAGGCTATTGACAGACTTGGCATTCCAAAATATTGTTGGTGGAACGAGGCTCTTCACGGCGTTGCCAGAGCTGGAGATTCCACAATGTTCCCACAGGCAATTGGCCTTGGTGCTACATTTGATGAGGATTTAGTTAGACGTGCGGCAGATGTTACATCTACAGAAGGCCGTGCAAAATACAACGAATTTATAAAGCATGGTGACAGAGATATCTACAAGGGACTTACATACTGGGCACCTAACGTAAATATCTTCCGTGATCCTAGATGGGGACGCGGCCATGAGACATACGGTGAGGACCCATATCTTACAGGTCAGCTTGGTATGGCTTTTGTAGAAGGCTTACAGGGTGAGGACCCAGACCATCCAAAGGCTGCTGCTTGTGCAAAGCATTTTGCAGTTCACTCTGGTCCAGAGGCAGACAGACATCATTTTGATGCAAGAGTTTCTGACCAGGATTTATATGACACATATCTATATGCTTTCAAGCGTCTTGTAAAGGATGCAAAGGTAGAGGCTGTCATGGGTGCTTACAACAGAGTAAACGGCGAGCCAGCCTGCGGAAGCAAGAGACTATTAAAGGATATTTTGCGTGGCGACTGGGGCTTTGAAGGCCATGTAGTTTCAGATTGCTGGGCAATCAGAGATTTCCACGAAAATCACAAGGTAACAGGCTGTGAAGTGGAATCAGCAGCTTTGGCTGTTAATAATGGCTGCGATTTGAACTGCGGATGTGTATACGAGAAGCTTCTTTACGCATACAAGGCAGGACTTGTTACAGAAAAAACTATTGATGAATCAGTAGCAAGACTTATGGAAATCAGACTTCGTCTTGGCACACTTGAGGGTCAGACAACAAAGTATGATGAAATCCCATACGAGGTAGTAGAGTGCAAGGAACACGTGGACTTAGCACTTTCAGCAGCAAGAAAGAGCCTTGTGCTTCTTAAAAATGATGGAATCCTTCCACTTAAGAAGGGCGAGCATAAGACTATTGGTGTTATTGGACCAAACGCTAACTCACGTGCAGCATTAGTTGGAAACTACGAGGGAATGTCTTCAGAATACATTACAGTTCTTGAAGGAATTCAAAGATATGTTGGGGATGATGTTAGAATCTTCCATTCTGACGGAACTCCACTTTGGAAGGATAGAACTCACGTACTTTCAGAGGCAAGAGATACATTTGCTGAGGCCATGACAGTTGCAGAGCATTCTGATTTAGTAGTTATGTGCTTAGGTCTTGATGCAACAATCGAAGGCGAGGAAGGAGATGCTGGAAACGAATTTGGTAGTGGAGATAAGAAGGGACTTAAGCTTCCAGGCTTGCAGCAGGAGCTTTTAGAGAAGATTACAGCAATCGGAAAGCCAGTTGTACTTTTAATTCTTGCAGGTTCAGCACTTGATTTGTCTTGGGCACAGGATAACGTAAATGCGATAATGCATTGCTGGTATCCAGGAGCCAGAGGTGGAAAGGCTATCGCACAGGTATTATTTGGCGAAGAAAGCCCAAGCGGTAAATTACCACTTACTTTCTATGCATCAGATAAAGATTTACCAGCCTTTGAAGATTATTCAATGGATAATAGAACCTACAGATATTTCAAGGGCACACCACTTTATCCATTTGGATACGGCTTAAGCTACTCAAAGGTAAAATACGAAAATGCAGCAGTAGACAAGGCTAAGGGCAACATCGGCGATACATTTAAGCTTACTTGTGATATCACAAACGCCGGTGATATGAGCCAGATTGAAACTGTGCAGGTATATGTAAAGGATGTTGAAGCCAGCACAAGAGTACCAATCCGTTCTCTTAGAAAGATTAAGAAGGTAGAGCTTGCAACAGGTGAGACAAAGAAGGTTGAAATAGAGCTTTCAGCCCGTGATTTTGCAATCATCGATGAAAAGGGAAGATGCATTGTGGAACCAGGACTCTTTACTGTATCAATCGGCGGTGCACAGCCAGATGCAAGAACTGAAGAACTCACAGGCACTAAAATCGCCCTCTTTAATATAGAACTAGAAGGCAACGTAACTGAAGTAGAGTATTAATAGCCTTCCCCCTCTGGGGGAAGGTGCCCCGCATGGGGCGGATGAGGGTCAAATATAGTTACAACCCTCATCAGTCACCTGCGGTGACAGCTTCTCCCATAGGGAGAAGCCATATAGGAGGATAATGTAATGGAAATAGTAAAAGCACCAACAGATCCGGAAAAGGATAGGCCATATTTTTACGTAATAAAGGACAAAGAAATCTTCACAGCAGAAGATGAAAACGGCAAAGGTGTTTCATATCTTTACCAGAGCGATGGCCGCTTAATCAGCAGCGCATCCTTCACAGGAAACGTAACTGATGAGGCTACACTTAAGCTTATGGAAACAGTGGAAGGCTTTAGAAAGCTTGTACATTCCGTAGGTGTTTCAATTGAGATGGAAGACAAGGATAAGACAGCAGAATTTGTTTTCCAGATGTATGGAAAGAAGGATTTGTATGGCGGCGGAGCTAACCTAAAGGCTACCGTAAATACGAATTCTAAAGAAGAAAGAATCTACATGAGTGATATAGAATGGACAGATGATGACGATGTGCCAGGCCAGATTAGAATTCATACAGATGCCCCAGAGGAGAAGGCCTATCTTTCAGTAAGATTCTTCTTAAATGATGGATATACAGCTCCACCTCAGCTTGAGGAAAAGCCAGTAGATACAAATTCTAAAGAATACAAAGAGATGATTGACCGCTCCTTAGTAAACCTTGGAAACACAAAGCGCATCCTTGATGTAGTTGAAAAGGCAAAAAGAGGAGAGGATGTAAACATCTGCTATATCGGTGGTTCTATTACACAGGGCGCAGGTGCTACACCAATCAACACAGAATGCTACGCATACAAATCATTCTTAGGCTTCAAGAAGCTTATGGGTGACGGCGATAACATCCACTATCTTAAGGCTGGTGTAGGCGGAACACCTTCTGAGCTTGGTATGTGCCGCTTCGAAAGAGATGTATTATGCTATGGTAAGGTTATGCCAGATATTCTTGTTGTTGAATTTGCAGTAAATGACGAGGGTGATGAGACAAAGGGTGATTGCTACGAAAGCTTAGTAAGACGTGCTCTTAGCCTTCCAAGCAACCCAGCAGTACTTCTTATGTTCTCTGTATTTGCAGATGATTATAACCTACAGGACAGATTAGCACCTGTTGGATTTAGATATGACCTTGGTATGGCCAGCGTAAAGGATGCCGTAACACCACAGTTCTACGACAGAGACAACCGCATCCTTACAAAGCATCAGTATTTCTATGATATGTTCCATCCTACAAACTTGGGACACACAATCATGGCAGACTGCTTAATCAACATTATGAAAAATGCTATCGAAAAGGGAGCAGATGCTTCATATGATCCAAAGCTTGCTGATGCACCAGCCATTGGAAATACATACGATAATGTATTTTTACTTGATAAGAAGGACAACACTGATGCAGCTACAATCGATGCTGGCGGCTTCACAGAAACTGACACAGTCCTTCAATCAGTAGAAATGAACATGGACCTTCATCTTACACCAGAGTTCCCATACAACTGGATGTACGACGGAAGCAAGTCCGACAACAACGTATTTGCCATGGACATAGACTGCAAGGCACTTGTAGTTATCATGAAGGATTCAGGAGAAGTAGACGCAGCCACAGCAAAGGCATACGTTGACGGCAAGTTCATCCGCGACCTTGACCCATACGTAAACCGCTGGTGCCACTGCAACCCACTAATCCTCATCGACGAAAAAACATCAGGCACCCACCACGTAGAAATCCACGTGGACAAGGACACCACCCGCAACAAATTCACTATCCTAGGATTTGGGGTAGTTAAATAGTTACGCTAGCAGCCCCGAGTGTTCCGTGCTCCCGCAAGCCATCTCCCATTGCGGCCAAGGGAACCTCCCTAAAGGGTCCCTCCTTAACCACATGGGGTTCTCCGTTCCACTCCGGTCGTTGCTAAGCAAAGGTCCACCGGACCTTTAGCAACCTCTTGCTCGCGCTTGCCAAGGTTGAGTACTGCTAGCTGGTTCTTAGATGAGCCTGTTAATGGAAATAAAAGTTGGTGAGCGCGAGTAGGGAGGTACCATACCGAGCAAGGGTGGGTGCCCACGCCGGCGGGCTCCCTTGCGAAAGTATGGGGGGTGCCCTACGGGAGCATGAGCATCTAGGAGCATTAACAGGCGGACAACCGGGAGCACGGAGTACTTGGCGGCTATTAACAGGCGGACTAACGTATACGAAAAAGGAGAGAATATAATGACAACAGCACACAATCCAATTTTAAAGGGCTTTTACCCAGACCCAAGTGTATGCAGAGTGGGCGACGATTTTTATATTGTTTGCTCAAGCTTTGTATATGCACCAGGGGTTCCAATTTTTCATAGTAAGGACTTGGCTCACTGGGAGCAGATCGGTCATGTACTTCATAAGGAGAGCCAGCTTCCAGTAAGCGGCGAGATTTCACGTGGAATCTTTGCTCCTACAATTAGAGAGCACAATGGCACATTCTATATGATTACAACAAATGTGAGCCATGGCGGTAACTTCATCGTTACTGCAAAGGACCCAGCAGGCCCATGGTCAGAACCATATTATCTTGGGGAGGATGCACCTGGTATCGACCCATCACTTTTCTTTGATGACAATGGAAAATGCTATTATGTAGGAACAAGACCAAATCCAGAGGGCGTTAGATATAACGGTGACTGGGAGATTTGGGTACAGGAATTAGATTTAAATACAATGAAGCTTACAGGTGAGTCTATGGCTATCTGGAAGGGCGCAGTTAAGGATGTTATCTGGCCAGAAGGTCCACATCTTTACAAGAAGGATGGATATTATTATCTTATCCACGCAGAAGGCGGTACAGGCCCAGAGCATGCAATTTCTGTAGCTCGTTCAAAGGAATTATTTAAGTGGTTCGAGGGCTGCCCAAGAAACCCAATTTTCTCACACAGAAATCTTGGTAAGGATTATCCTATCATCTATGCTGGACATGGTGATTTGGTAGATGATAAGAACGGTAACTACTATATCGTTATGCTTGCATCACGTCCTTGCAAAAAGCACTGCAGTATCGGCCGTGAGACATTCCTTGCAAAGGTTGAATGGGAAGATGGATGGCCAGTAATTAACCCAGGTATTGGCAAGCTTACAGATGATGTTGAGGTTCCATTTGATGAGCATCCATTCCCACAGGAAAATGATTGGAGTGATACATTACATTTCTATTCAGACAAGCTTGATGACAGATTAGTTGGAATCGAAAAGAGAAATGAGGAGATTTATTCACTTACAGATCGTCCTGGATTTATGAGACTTCACACAAGAAAGGAACGCATCGAGGACACATGCTATCCTTCTTATTTAGGATTACGCCAGAAGGATTATGCATTTAAGGTAAACACCAGAGTGGAATTTAATCCTGCTAATGAAAATGAATGCGGTGGTTTGGTATTATTCCAGAATCATGCAAATCATTTGGCAGTAGAAATTGTTAAGCGTAACGGAGCACTTCATCTTCAGGTTAGAACTGTAATTAAGGGGGAAGAAAAGGTTATCGCATCAACATTGCTACACAATCCATCAGCTGAAATTGAGATAAAAGCAAAAAATCAGTCAGCTAGTGTATGGCTAATCCGCGGCAATAATTATATACTAGTAAAGGATGATGTGGATTTAATTCCATATACAACTGAAGAGGCAGGCGGATTTGTTGGCTGTACAGTGGGAATGTACACTTCATCTAACGGCGAAGAGAGCAACAACAATTGCGACTTCTCTTGGCTTAGTGTTACAGAATTAGAGTAAAGGTATTGGGGAAATGTTTAAGCTTTTTTCTAAAATTAAAGGAAGATTCAATCCAACAGAAAATAGAAGAAGACTTGTAGTTTTATATATTATTTTTGTTGTGATTCCAATTATCCTTTCGGATAGTTTGATTTTGACATCTATTTATAATACCGAGCAAACTGTTCGCAGACATCATTTAGAAAACGAAGCTAATGCTATTCACTATACTTTTTTTAATCAGGTTGACCAGGCTGCTAAACTGGGTAGTGCCATTTATAGCAGCCTGTATGTCGATCGGTTTATACATGACAATTACGAATCAGGGTTAGATTATTACAATTCATATAGACAATTCTTTGATGATACTCTGTTGCATTTGGTCACAAGCCAGTCAGGAATGGATTTTAAGATTTACACCGATAATGACACAATAATAAATGGTGCAGAGTTTCAAAATATCGATAAGGCTAAGGGAACAGATTGGTATAACTATGTAATGAATTCAGGCTTAAAAAAAGGCTTGTATTTTGATACAAAAATAGGACCCAATAAATCTATTTTAAGAACTATATATTTATTCCAGAGATTAAATTACTATGAATATAATTCACCAAATGTTATGCTAATAGAGATTGATTACGCTCAGTTCGTGGAGGAACTTGAGAATCTAAACTATGAGTTTAAGGCGTACATTTGCGATGATGACTATATACTTATGTCTAATGGCAAATACAGTAATGTTGCTAAAGATTACACATCCGTAGATAATCTTCATGATATATCTTACACTCAGAATTTTGAGGCTTACGGTAAGGAGCTTCAACTAAAGATTGTGGGTGCGCCAACCAGCTTCTGGTACATAATAAAAAATAGATGGTATCAGTTGTGCTTTATGATTCTTATTAACATTGCCTTGCCGCTTTTTGTAAGTGATTTGATGCATACAACTTACAAGAATAAATTAAAGGAGCAGGAAACTGTTGTTGCCAGAAAAAATGCAGAGCTTCTGGCACTACACAGTCAGATCAATCCACATTTCCTATTCAATTCATTAGAGAGCATAAGAATGCATTCTTTGCTTAAGCAGGAAAATGAAACGGCGAAAATGGTAGAGCATCTTGCGAAGCTTCAGCGCCAGTACACGGAGTGGCAGCAGGATAATATTTATATTGAGACAGAATTAGATTTCGTAAAAGCATATTTAAATCTACAAAAATATCGATTTGGTGATAGACTATCATTTGAGATAGATGTGGCTGATGAGTGTAGAGAATTGTTGATACCTAAGCTCACCCTGGTAACTTTTGTGGAAAACGCAGTTGTACACGGAATAGAAAGTAAGACTACACCGGGCTGGATTTTTGTTAGAATATCAAGGGATGAATCTAAAGTCACAATTGAAATAGAGGATACTGGAACAGGTATCCCAGAAGAGGAGGCAGAAGAATTATTAAGTAAAATGCGTGACGCTAATATCGATATGCTCAAGGAAAAGGGCAGAGTTGGTATTGTGAACGCATGTCTAAGATTAAAAATGATTACAGATAACAATGTAACATTTGATCTAGATTCAGAACTGGGTGCAGGTACTTTGGTACAAATCTGTATTCCGGTAGATAAATTAGAAGGTGTGAATTAATGTTAAAAGTATTACTAGTTGATGATGAGCCATTTATTTTACAGGGGTTAAAGCTATTATTAGATTGGAAGGCAGAAGGGTATGAAATTTATACTGCCACCAATGGAAAGGAAGCTTTAGATTTTATTAATTACAATCCAGTGGATTTAGTAATCGCTGATATTAAAATGCCAGTGATGACAGGACTGGAGCTATTAAAGGAACTTAGAGAATCTAAGCACAGCGATATTTATTTTGTTATTCTAAGCGGCTTCGCAGAATTTAATTATGCCCAGGAAGCACTTAGATACAATTGTACAGACTACATTTTAAAGCCTGTTGAAAAGGAACAGCTGCTTGGAATTCTTAGAAAGGTTTCTGAGCTTAATTCAGAAAAGGAAACACTGGACAAGGATAGAGCCAAAAAGGAAAGAGCGTATTTGGACAGAAATCTTATGGCCCTCCTTAGTGGAAAGTTTGATAAGGGGAATATCGAATATCTTTCTGGAAAAATAAATTTAGATGAGGAAATGTGTTATCTTGAGGTCCAGTTAGAGGATGAAACCCTTTCAGAGGATTATTCTGATGATGATAAAAAGGAGCAGCTTAAAAAGCTATATGCAGCTGCTACGGAATTCCTTAAATCAGATGCAGATTTTTGTGTGATGGATGTATCTGATAGTGAAAAGGTTTACGACCTTGGATTTATTTACGCAGAATCAATGGGACAGCGACGTCAGATGTCCATGAAGGAATTTATTGAAGCCTTTCTTGATTATATTATCGCAAATACGGATTTATCAGCCACTGTTCTTGTTGGTAAAACCGTATCGGGAATTAGAAATATTTCTAAATCCTATGGTACAGCAAATATGCTTCGTTCCCTTCAGGGATTTAGAGAAAAGAAAAGTCTTTACTACTACGAAGAAGAATATAAGATAACTGATACAGGCATTCTTATTTGTAAGAAACAGCTGGATGACCTTATTGATGCCATCGAAAAGGGTGGCCATATAGAAATCCGTGAAAAGGTAGATGCCTTCTACGGAGAAATGAAAAATACAGGTGTTACAGAATCTACCATGAATCTTAACATCAACTATTTGATGTTTCAGTTGATTCACCTGGCTAGTGAGCTTGATAGCGAGGTTAACCAGGAGGAAATCCTTCGTATGATATCTGAAAGCACATCAGAAGAAGGAATCCGCAGAGGCGGAAAAACTCACCTTTGTCGTATGGCATACGCCTATGGAGAATATTTAGCCCAGCTACGTAAAAACGTATCTAAGGGCGTGCTTGGGGACATAGAAGAGGAAATAAAACGCAACTATGCAAGCAATCTTACTCTTAAGGACTTAAGCGAAAAATACTTTATCAATTCCGCTTATTTAGGACAGTTATTTAGAAAGAAATATGGCTGTTCATTTAAGGATTATCTTAATGAAAAACGTATCGAGGAAGCATCACGCTTACTTCGTAAAAGCGATATGAAAATATATGAGGTCGCAGAGGCAGTTGGCTATAAAGACGTGGATTATTTCGTCAATAAATTTATCGAGGCCAATGGCTGCACACCTACAAAATACAAGAAAAACCTAGGGGTTTAGCCGTTTGGCAAACCCCTTATCTTTTATCTGCTACTATTCACGGACATGCATAAACTTAAAAAGTGTGGTTTTGCCTACAGATGGCTGCCTAACTTGGGGCGGACTAGCTGCTAGGTTTCAGAAGGCGCCTTTTATGGCATCAGTATTTGCCCCTTTCCAACCCCATCATTGGAGAAGAATTGCTGATTTTCTTAATGACACAAACGAGCATACATCACGTGTCCTTTCACGGCTTTGACTATTCGAAGGGACTGTATGTATCTCGCAGACACTTGTTAGGTTACTTAATAGCAGTGGCGGCAATATTAGTATTAATTGCATTCATATTACATTCGCCAAGTAGAATTAAAAGCAGTTTTTGGATGTTTTCCTACCGGCTTCAAGCTCAGTCCGTTTCGCTATCAGCCTTGGGCTGCCGTCCGTGGCAGCCCATATGAAAACATCCAAAAACTGCTTTAAGATTCTACTAGGCTCATTCCAAAATCATGCAATTAATACTAATATTGCCGCCACTGCTATTACTCTAGGTTGAGGGTGTCTGCGAGATACATACAGTGCCGACAGAATTGTCAAACCTTGAAAGAACACGTGTAATAGGGGATGCGAGTGTGGCATTTAGAAAATCAGTAATTCTTTGACTGTGGGGTTGGAAAGGGGCAAATACTGATGCCACAAAAGGCGCATCATAATGTAGCTAGTCCGCCCCAAGTTAGGAAGCCATCTGTAGGCAAAACCACAGCAGATAAAAATTGCATGTCCGTGAATAGTATATTTTTTCGGGGAAAAAGTTTAAATTTTCTCCCCCTTTAATCTATACTTTTTTGGGTGTTTAGTTCACAGAATTGTCATACAATACCATTATGAACGAGGGACAAATAAGTCCCACAAATAAAAGGAGGGTTTATAATTTATGAAGAAGAAAATCGTAAGTGCATTACTTATCACTGCGATGCTCTCAAGCATGCTTGCTGGCTGCGGTAAAGAAGCAGGAAGCGGCGGAGCAGTTAATGAGGATGGTATCAAAGAATTCACAGCATTCTTTGCAGTACCAGGCTCAGAAATCAATGATGACAACGAGATCCAGCAGATTATTGCTGAGAAGACTGGTTGCAAGGTTAAGGAGACATGGCTTACAGGTCAGACAGCTGAAGAGGCAATTGGTACTCTTATCGCTGGTGGCGAGTATCCAGATTTCGTAGAAGCTGGAAATGGTTCAGTTCAGATGTACGAAGCAGGTGCTTTAGTACCACTTGATGACTATATCGACAAGTATCCAAACATTAAAGAATATTTCACAGAGCAGGAATGGGATCAGCTTCGTCAGAGCGACGGACACATTTACTGGATTCCACAGTTCTCAAACATCTATGGAGAAGAGCGTGTATGTACACACAACGATGAAGCATTCTGGATTCAGGCAAGAGTTCTTGAGTGGGCTGGATATCCAAAGGTTGAGACAATGGATGAGTACTTCGACTTAATCGAAGCATATAACGAAGCTAACCCAACAATGGCTGATGGTACAACAAAGAATATCCCATACACAATCCTTTGTGATGATTGGAGATACTTCTGCTTAGAGAACGCACCAGAGTTCCTTGATGGTTATCCAAACGATGGATCAGTTATCGTAGATCCAGAGAAGCTTCAGGTTATTGATTACAACACAACACCAACAGCTAAGAAATACTTCCAGAAGTTAAATGAGGAATACAAGAAGGGTATTGTAGATCCTGAGTCATTCACACAGACATATGATGAGTACATCGCTAAGATTTCTTCTGGTCGTGTACTTGGTATGATTGATCAGTGGTGGGATTTCGCTTACACAGGTGAAGATGCAATCAAGTCAGCAGGTCTTGATGAGCAGGGTTGCCAGTACGTTCCACTTCCAATCACAATTGAAAAAGGAATGCACAACCAGTGGCATAACTCAGGCGGAGTTCTTAATGTATCTTCAGGTCTTGCAATCACAACATCATGTAAGGATGTTGAGGGCGCACTTCAGTTTGTAAATGATCTTCTTGATCAGGACATCCACGATTTAAGATTCTGGGGTGTTGAAGGTGAAGATTACTTAGTTGACGATGACGGTATGTACTACAGAACACCTGAGATGAGAAAGCAGGCATCTGATACAGCTTACAAGGCTTCACACACATGCTCATACTCATACTTCCCACAGTATTCTGGAACAAGCCGTGATGGCAAGAATGCTATGAAGTCTGATGGACAGGAGCAGGAATTCTTCGATGGACTTTCAGAGCCAATCAAGAAGTGCTTCGAAGCTTATGGTGCTAAGACATACGTAGAGATGATTGGTACATCAGAAAAGCCAGGTCCTTGGTATCCAATGTACACATTCTCTAGCTCAATGACAACAGCTACACCAGGTGGTACAGCTTGGACAAAGATGGGTGAAATTAAGCACCAGTATCTTCCAAAGGTTGTTATGGCTGACGACTTTGAAAAGGGTTGGGATGAGTACATGAAGGTTTATGAAGAGTGTAAGCCAGAAGACTTTATTTCAGAGATGCAGGCTGAACTTGAAAGAAGAATGGAAGAAGCAGCTAAATACGAGTAAAAATAAGTAAGAAAAACGGGTAGAGGTATAAACCCCTTGGCGAGCACTGATCAAAGGGTACACTGTGAGAGGTGCTCGCTATATTTCTATCAAAATTGGGAGGAAAGTATGACTAAGAAATCAATAACCATGGCCGACTTTAAACGCCAAAGAGTGCTGATTGTCTGGGCTGTTGCAATTGTTATTTATGGCGTAATATTCCATTATCTACCACTTTGCGGATGGCTTATGGCATTCCAAAACTACAAACCAGTTACAGGTCTTTTACATTCAGAGTTTGTTGGATTAGACAAATTTAAATTATTATTTTCAGACGCAACATTCATAAGAGTAATTCGAAATACTCTTGCAATGGGAGTTATCAATCTTGTTTCTACATTTATAATGGCAATCGTATTCGCCATCCTGTTAAATGAAATGGCATTCAAGGGTGGAAAGAAAGTAGTTCAGACTATTTCTTATCTTCCACACTTCCTTTCTTGGATTATCGTTACTGGTATCCTTCATGATGCACTTTCAGGAACAGGTATTATTAATACACTTTTACTTCATTTTGGAGTGATTGATCAAGCAATCAATTTCTTTGCTCACGAAAAATACTTCTGGCCAATCGTAGCCTTCGCTAATGTTTGGAAGGAAACGGGCTGGAATGCAATTATATATCTAGCAGCTATTACATCTATTGATCCATCTCTTTATGAAGCAGCAGCTATTGATGGTGCAGGTAGATGGGCAAAAATTAAGAACGTAACACTTCCTGGTATCAAACCAACAATTATGATTCTTTTACTTATGAACGTTGGTAATGTACTTAATGCCGGATTTGAAATTCAGTACTTACTTGGAAATGGTCTAGTACAGAACGTATCACAGACAATTGATATCTACGTACTTAAATGGGGTATCAGCCAGGGTGATTATTCAATCGGTACTGCAGCAGGTATTTTCAAGAGTCTGGTTTCTATTATTCTTATTGTGTTCTTTAACCACATTGCTAAGAAACACGGCGAAGAAAGACTATTCTAGGAGGTGCACATTATGGATCAGACAATTAATATTGCAAGTGCCACTGGAAAAATCAAAACCAAGGAGGTCGCTATGCAAAAAGCTAAAAAGCGTAAGAAAATTTCAGGTGCTGATTTAGCATTTAGAATTTGTAACGGCTTATTCATGATTATATTTGTTGTTGTTACACTTTATCCTGTACTCAACACTTTAGCAGTTTCATTAAATGATGGTACTGATGCTCTTAGAGGTGGTATTTACCTTTGGCCTAGAGTGTTTACATGGAAAAACTATGAGACAGTTTTGTCTAAAGATAACCTTATTACAGGTGCTGTCGTTACTGTAGCAAGAACTTTAATAGGAACAGCTCTTGCTCTTGTAACAAATGCCATACTTGCATTTATCGTTAGCCGTAAGGACTTTATCTTCGCTAAGCAGGTATCACTGTTTTGGGTAATTACAATGTATGTTAATGGTGGATTGATTCCTACCTTTCTTCTATTTAAATCCCTCGGTCTTACAAACAGCTTTGCTGTATATGTAATTCCTGGAATGCTTTCTGCCTTTAACATGTTAGTTATTAGAACCTATATGAGAGGTATTCCTGACAGTTTGGAAGAGTCTGCACAGCTTGATGGTGCTGGCTACACAACAATCTTCCTAAAAATCATTTCTCCATTATGCAAGCCAGTTTATGCAACTGTTGCACTCTTCGTTGCTGTAGGACAGTGGAACTCATGGTTCGATGCAATGCTTTATAACAGAATGGCATCACAGTATACAACATTACAGTACGAGTTAATGAAGCTCCTTTCTTCAGTATCTAACCAGAGCTCATCAGCCGAGGCTATGAAGAACGCAGGCGAAGGTTCTGTAACACCAACATCTGTAAGAGCAGCAGCAACTATTGTAACGATGCTTCCAATTATTTGTATTTATCCATTCTTACAGAAGTACTTCGTAACAGGACTTACACTTGGTGGTGTAAAGGAGTAATACATGCGTAACGTCTTTTTAGAAATTGGAAAATCTCATGAGGAAATTGATGCTCGCGTTGAAGAGACATTTAATGAGATTTTTTATGGCGATAATAATTTTTATGGCACCACAGAAGATGGTTCCATGGGATATCTCATCGATACGGGTAACAACGATACCCGTACCGAGGGAATCTCCTATGGCATGATGATGTGTGTCCAGCTTGATAAGAAAAAAGAATTCGACCAGTTATGGAACTGGGCAATGACAAACATGTATCTTGATGAGGGAGAAAACAAGGGATACTTTGCTTGGTCAGTGGCAACTGACGGAAATAAAAATGCTTTTGGACCAGCTCCTGACGGAGAAGAATTCTTTGCAATGGCACTAATATTTGCCAGCCACAGATGGGGCGATGGCGAAGGTATTTATAACTACAGCCATCAGGCAAAAGAGTTGCTTAAAACATGTATCCATCATGAGGAGCTTTATGGTGGACACAACATGTGGACAGATGATGGATTAATCAAGTTCGTACCAGGACTTGAATTCACAGACCCCTCATATCATCTACCACATTTCTATGAATTGTTTGCAGAAAATTGTTATGAAGAGGATAAGGACTTCTGGAAAAAAGCTGCAGCTGCAAGTAGAGCTTATTTACAGAAGGCATGCCATCCAGTAACTGGTCTTTCTCCAGAATACAGCTACTATGATGGAAAGCCATATCCAGACCACGAGCATTTTGGTGGACGTCATGATTGGTTCTACAGTGACGCATATCGTACAATTGCAAACATAGGATTAGCTTATGAGTGGGAATCAAATGATCCCGATTTTGATAAATTTTGTAGAAATGCTGCAAATAATTTACAACGCTTCTTCTTCACTCTTCCCTCTGATAAAAACAGAGGTATATATGAAGTAGACGGCACAGTTCTTGAAGGCAACGCTCTTCATCCTATAGGCTTGACTGCTACAATCGCTCAGGCGACTTTAGCAGCGGATGGGGAGTATGCCTTACGTGCCGTCGAAGAATTTTGGAACACACCACTTAGAACAGGGGAGCGCAGATACTTCGACAATTGCTTGTACATGTTTGCAATGCTTGCTTTAAGTGGAAAATATAAAATATATTAATCGATTCAGTGTAGGAGTACCTTTAATGGTGCTCCTGTTTTTTTATAGGTAGATTAAACCATTAATAATTGTTATAATATATAACGATTTAAGTTTTGTTTGGAGGAAAGCTTTTAATGAAACTCTCCCAATTATTAGAGTATGACAACATAATAGTTCAATGTCACAATAATCCAGATGCTGACGCTCTTGCATCAGGTTTTGCTGTGTTAAAATATTTGGTTCGTAATGGAAAGAATGCTAAGTTCGTATATGGCGGGAATTTTGAGGTTGCCAAAAGTAACCTTAAGCTCATGATTACAGATTTAGCTATTAATGTTAGCTTCGTGAAAACTCAGGAAGGCCTTGCTGAGCTTTTGGGCTTGTCAGAGGGTGAAATACCAGATTTACTGGTTACTGTAGATGGCCAGTATGAGGAAGGCAATATACAGAAGTTTGAAGCGAAAAATATTGCCATTATAGATCATCATCAGGTGGAAGGTCCCCTTCCAGCACTTTCAGAGGTTAGATCATATCAGGCCAGCTGCGCCACTGTAGTGTGGGATTTGCTTAGAGCAGAGGGCATAGATGTTAACGAGGATATTAAGCTATCCACAGCCCTTTATTATGGACTTTTAACAGACAGTAATAATTTCTCTGAGCTACATCATCCAATAGACATGGATATGCGTGATGAGCTCAAATTCAGTCAAGCTATTATTACCAAATTCAAGAATTCCAACATTTCTCAAGAGGAGCTTCGTATTGCAGGAATTGCACTATTAGGCTCTGAATATTACAAGGATAACCATTACGCTATAGTTAAAACAGATCCTTGTGACCCTAACATTCTTGGTATTATTTCAGATATGCTGTTAGAGGTTGAGGATGTTGAATGCTGCTTAGTTTATTCAATCCACGAAGGTGGAATCAAAATATCTGTTAGAAGTTGCGTTAAGGAAGTAAAGGCAGATGAGCTGGCGCAGTTTATATGTGAAGGTGTAGGAAATGGCGGTGGCCACTTAATTAAAGCAGGCGGCTCCATCCAAAGAAGACTATTAGAGCTTCAGGAATTGGAATACACTCCTGCGGCTATCCAACAGTTTTTCAGAAGTAGAATGCAGGATTATTTCTATGATAACGATATTATTTACGCCAGTGATTACAGCATCGATACATCAGACATGCAGCGTTACGCCAGAAAATCCCTTAAAGCAGGATATGTAATTGCTACTGATATATTACCAATAGGAGTAAATGCAACTATTCGTACTATCCAGGGTGATGTTAAATTCGAAGTTGAAAAAGATACTATTATCGTTATTGGTATTCGTGGAGAAGTCACTGCAATATCCAAGAAGCAGTTTGATAAATACTTCATTGAGGATTCATCTGAATACGTTTATCCAGGTGAATACATTCCTACAATTAAAAGCGATATAGATGGAAGAAATGTAGAAATAACAAAACATGCCCACAGCTGTTTAACTGCGGGCAATAGTTACATGTTTGCTAAAGAAATAAATAATAGAACCAAGGTATTCACTAAGCATGACCCAGAGAATTATTGTCTTGGTAAGCCTGGCGATTATATTGGCGTATTAGAAGGTGACACATCTGAAATATTTATCTTTGAACGTGACATCTTCAAAAAAATGTTTGATCCAATTTAACTAGAAAGACACAATACAAAATCCATCCTTCAGGCCTTCAATCTGCAAGTAAGATTTTACATCAAGAACACGCTTTGTCAGTTTGTGGCCTGTCTGGGTGAAACCATCTGCTTCCACTTCATTAAAGGTAATGTCGTTACCATCTTCAATACCGCGTCGATCTGTTACGTGATACTTTACGACGCCACTTGCGATTCGTGCAAATTCAGCCTTGGAAACAATAACACTTACTTCAACATTACCACCTGCAGCACCGGTTTTAAGAGTGTTTGTATCAGCAAAAAACTGACGGCCAAGCTCGTCCTCTTTGTTTACGTTCATAGCTTCGTTTAATCCCTTAATTAGATCCTCTCTACCTGCCATGGCGCCCTCCTAATTAACAAAAATTTTCATATTAAGTATTATTAGAATACAATGTATCTTTGAAGAAACTGTGATAGAATAGTGAAAGATTGTACTAATTAAAATTAATTATTGGAGGAAGAATAATGGCAAAGGAATTGATGTCTAGAGACCAGGTAAAGGTTGAAGATACCTGGAATGTTAAGGATGTATATGAAACAGAGGAACTATGGGAAGCTGATTTAAAGCTTGTTAATGATAAGCTTGAGGACCTTAAAAAGTTCGAAGGCAAGGTTTGCGAAAGTGCTAAGACACTTCTTAAGGTATTAGAGGAGACAGCTTTCGTAGAGGAGAAAGTAGAGAAGGCATATTTTTATTCAGCAAGACTTTTTGATGAAGATCAGGGAAATTCTAAGCATAGAAGCATGAACCAGAGAATGGTTTCTTTGTATGCAAAAATGGAATCAGATTTGTCATTTATCACTCCAGAAATATTAGCTTGTGACAGCGCAAAGCTTGAGCAGTTCTACAGCGAGGAGGCTGGACTTGAGCTTTACAAAAATGAGATTAAGGAAATCGTTAGATTAAAGGCTCACACATTATCAGCAGAGCTTGAAAAGGTTGTTGCCATGACAGCAGAAATGTCAAACACACCTGGAGAAGTATATGAAGCATTCACAAACATCGACCTTACATTTCCTAATGTAAAGGATGAAAACGGTGAAGAGTCAGCTCTTACAAACGGTAATTTCGTTCCATTTTTGATGTCAGCTGACAGAAAAGTTAGAGAGAACGTTTTCAAGACTTACTATGGCACAATGAAGGGCTATTTAAATACATTTGCTGCAGCTTACAGCGGCGAAGTTAAGCAGCGTATGTTCTATTCTCGCGTTAGAAATTACGAATCAAATCTTAAGGCAGCTGTTGATGCAAACAACGTATCACCAGAGGTTTACGATAATTTAGTTAAAACTGTAAACGCTAACTTGGATAAGCTTCACGCTTATGTATCTCTTCGTAAGAAGTGCTTAGGCGTAGATGAGCTTCATATGTACGATATCTACACACCTATGCTTGCAGATGTTGCAAAGAAGGTAACATACAAGGAGGCTCAGGAGACAATCTGCAAGGCCCTTTCAGTGTTAGGTGACGATTATGTAGCACTTCTTAAGGAAGGCTTTGCTAACAGATGGATTGATGTATATGAGAACAAGGGCAAGCGTGGCGGAGCTTATTCTGACACAGCATACGGCGTTCATCCATACATGCTTTTAAACTATCACGATACCTTCGATGATATGTTTACAACAGCTCACGAAATGGGCCACAGCATGCACAGCCATTATTCAAATGAAGCACAGCCATTTATCTACTCACACTACAAGATTTTCGTTGCCGAGGTAGCATCTACTTGTAATGAAATCCTCTTATTAGAGTACTTACTTAAGAACTGCACTGACAAAAAGGAGAGAGCTTATCTTCTTAATCACTATCTTGATAGCTTCAAGGGTACAGTATATCGTCAGACACAGTTTGCAGAATTTGAAAAAATCACAAACGAAATGGTAGAAAAGGGCGAGAGTCTTAACGCTGAAAACTTATCGTCTTTATATAAGGACATTAATGCGCGTTATTATGGACCAGATATGATTTCAGACGATGAAATCGCATATGAGTGGGCACGTATCCCTCACTTCTACTACAACTTTTATGTATATCAGTATGCAACCAGCTTCTGCGCAGCAGTAGCCATTGCAGAAATGATTCTTAAAGAGGGTGAGCCTGCAGTAGCACGCTACAAGAAGTTCCTTTCATCTGGCTGCACAGATGCACCAGTAGAGCTTCTTAAGATAGCTGGCGTAGACTTAACCACTCCAGCCCCAATCGAAGCCGCCCTCGGCAAGATGGGAGACATCGTCGACGAACTCGCGTCATTAGTATAAAAATTATATGAGTAGAGGTATTTAATGAGTTTTGTACATTTACACACCCATACAGAGTATTCACTGCTTGATGGGTCCAACAAAATAAAGTCTTATGTTGCCAAGTGTAAGGAGATGGGCATGACAGCAGCAGCCATCACCGACCACGGCAACATGTACGGCGTAACAAAATTCTATGATGAATGTATGGCCCAGGGTATTAAGCCAGTCATAGGCTGCGAAGTCTATGTGGCTCCAGGGTCTAGATTCGATAGAGAAATGGTAAAGGGTGAGGATAGATACTATCACCTTATTTTGCTTGCCGAAAATGACTTGGGTTACCACAATCTTATGAAAATCGTTTCCATCGGATTTGTGGAAGGCTTTTACTATAAGCCACGTGTAGATTTCGAAACCATAGAAAAATACCACGAAGGAATCATCTGCTTGTCAGCATGTCTTGCAGGAGAAGTAGCAAGAGCTTTGGCAAGAGGTGATTATAATGAAGCAAAGAAAGTAGCAATCAAATACAGGGATTGCTTTGGAGCTAATAACTATTTCCTTGAAATGCAGGATCATGGTATCGCAGAACAAAAGGATGTTAACCAGGGTCTTCTTCGTCTTTCTAAGGAAACAGGTATCCCTCTTGTAGCAACAAACGATTGCCACTACACAAATAAAGAGGATGCAGCCAGCCATGATGTATTGCTTTGCATCCAGACAGCAGCAAGACTTGACGATGTTGATAGAATGCGCTTTGAGACAGAGGAATTCTACGTTAAGTCTGAAGAGGAAATGCTAGAAATTTTCCCTTATGCAAAGGAAGCTGTGTATCGCACAGCAGAAATTGCAGAAAGATGTAATGTTGAGATTCAGTATCATATCGCGGGCCTTCCTCCATTTGAGGTGCCAGAAGGATATAATGCCTGGACATATCTTAACAAGCTTTGCTTTGATGGTTTGAAGGAACGCTACGGTGAGGAATCTGTTAAGTATGAGGAGCGTCTTACCTACGAGCTTAACACCATCAAGGAAATGGGTTACGTGGAATACTTCCTTATCGTATGGGATTTCATTAACTATGCCAGAACCCACGATATCCCTGTTGGCCCAGGACGTGGTTCAGCAGCAGGAGCTCTTATCAGTTACACCACAGGTATTACAGATATCGATCCAATGAAATACAATTTGGTATTTGAGCGATTCTTAAATCCAGAGCGTGTATCCATGCCTGATATTGATACCGACTTTGACCCTGAGGGCCGTGAGGAGGTTATCGATTACGTTCGTAAGAAATACGGAGATGATTGCGTAACTCAGATTGTTACCTTCGGTACACTTAAGCCAAAGAGTGCCATCCAGGATGTTGGTAGAGCCATGGGACTTCCAATCCCATATACAAACAGCATCAAAAAGCTTATACCAGATTCCATCCCTGACAAGAAGGTTACCATCGAAAACGCTCTTTCATATAGCCCTGAGCTTAAATCCTTATACAATGAGGACCCTCAGGTTAAGGAGCTTCTTGATTATGCCATGTCATTAGAAGGTCTTCCAAGAAACACTGGTGTCCATGCAGCAGGCGTTGTTATTTCAGGAAAGCCTACTGTAGAATACATGCCACTTGCTCTTGGAAAGGGCGATGTTATCATCACTCAGTACGAAAAGGAGGTTATCGAAGACATCGGTCTTCTTAAGATGGACTTCTTAGGCCTTCGAAACCTTACAGTTATTAATGACACTATAAAGCAGGTTGAAAAGAACTACGGCAAAAAGCTTGATTTACACACTATCGATTACAATGATAAGGGTGTTATGGAGCTTTTCGCAGAAGGCAAAACCGATGGTGTATTCCAGTTTGAATCAGCAGGAATGAAGGGGTTACTGAAACAGCTTAACCCTACCCAAATCGGAGATTTAATCTTGGCCAACGCCGTTTATCGACCAGGCCCAATGGATTTCATTCCTAACATCATCGAATGTAAAAATACAGGAAAACAGTCGCCATTTATCGAAAGATTTCCTATTCTTAAGGATGTGCTTTCTGATACATATGGCTTCCCTGTTTATCAGGAGCAGGTTATGCAGATTATGACAACCTGCGCCGGCTTTACAATGGGTCGTGCTGATAACGTAAGACGATTCATGAGTAAGAAAAAGAGAGACAAGCTTGCAGCAGAGCGTCCAGCATTTGTGCAGGGCTGCTATGAAACAAATAAAATCAGTGCCGAAGATGCAGGTTGGTTGTTTGATCAGCTTATGCCTTTCGCTGAGTACGGATTTAACAAATCCCACGCTGCAGCTTATTCATATGTTGCAGTTCAGACTGCTTACCTTAAGAAATATTATCCTTTGGAATACATGGCTGCGTTGATGACATCAGTTCTTAACAGCAGTACAAAGATAGCAGCATACATTGCAGAATGTAGAGAATCTGGAATCGAATTGCTTCCACCAGATGTTAATTATGGTGAAGCAGATTTTTCTGTTGATAATGGCCGAATCCGTTACGGACTTTCCGCTATCAAATCAGTAGGTGGCAGCACAGTCCTTTCTATAATAAAGGAACGTGAGCAAAACGGATTGTATCGTGATCTTGAGGATTTCATTAACCGTATTAGTCAGTACGATGCTAACAAGCGTACCGTGGAAAACCTTATTAAAGCAGGTGCTTGTGATACCTTAGATGGAAATCGTCACCAGAAGATTCTTGTATATCAGCAGATTATGGATTCTGTTAACCAAAATAAAAAGAATTCTATGGCAGGCCAGATGACACTGTTTGATTTTGCCAATGATGAGCAAAAGGAGGAGTTAAAAATATCTCTTCCTAAGGTAGATGAATTTCCTAAGGAAGTTCTATTAGCATTTGAGAAGGAACTAATGGGCGTGTACGTTAGCGGCCATCCTTTGGATGATTACATTTCTATTTTAGAGAAAAACGTTACAGCTCATGCCAGCGAATTTATGTCTGACACAGAGGAATCAGATGATGCAGCAGCTTCTATGGATTCAGCCTCTCAGTTCGCATCTATCAAGGATGGAGCAGAGGTTGTAGTTGGTGGTATCATCATGGATTCTACTGTTAAATACACTAAAAACGGAAAAGCAATGGCCTTCATAACATTAGAGGACTTATCAGGTTCCCTTGAGGTCATCGTTTTCCCAAATAGCTACGAAAAAGCCCGTTCATTTGTTGTTGAAGGAAACAAGGTCTTTGTTAAGGGGCATGTTCAGAATGAAGATGAGCGAGGAGCAAAGCTTATTTGCGATGATATTAAATCTTTCGATGATTGTAAGCGAGAGGTTTGGATTCAGTTTGCCAATAAAGATGCCTATACAAATGGAGAATCTAAGCTTTTAGATTCAATCCGCGAAATGGATGGAAATGATTCTCTTGTAATATATCTTACAGAAGAAAAAGCTGTTAAGAGAATGGGAGCAAACTGCAGTTTATCAGCATCTGAGGATAATCTGACAGCACTTCGTGGATTATTCGGTAACGACAATGTTAAGGTTGTTGATAAGAAGGTGGAATTTGCTTCTAATAGAAGAAGATATTAGATTTTTTTATATGTTTTATATTGAAAACGTTCCCAAAAGAGGATAAAATAAGATGGATTTATTTTGAAGAGGGATACAATTTAGGAGGATTTATTGAAATGGCAGATAAGATAAACTGTATAGGTGTTCTTACATCTGGTGGCGATGCTCCTGGTATGAATGCTGCAATTCGTGCGGTTGTTCGTCAGGCTATTGCTAGAGGTAAGACAGTTAAAGGTATTAGAAGAGGTTACGCTGGACTTCTTTCTGGCGAAATTATAGATATGAATGCACACAGCGTGTCTGAGACAATTCAGCGCGGTGGTACTATTCTTCAGACAGCTCGTTGTCTTGAAATGCTTGATCCTGAATATCAGGAAAAGGCAGCTAAGAACGCTATCGCAGCAGGTATCGATGGCCTTGTAGTTATCGGTGGTGATGGTTCTTTCAAGGGAGCTCAGAAGATTTCTAAGTTCGGTATTAACACTATCGGTCTTCCAGGTACAATCGATCTTGATATTGCATGTACAGAATACACTATCGGATTTGATACAGCTGTTAACACAGCTATGGAAGCTATCGATAAGGTTCGTGATACATCTACATCACATGAGCGTTGCTCAATCATCGAGGTTATGGGTCGTGGCGCTGGTTATATCGCTTTATGGTGCGGTATTGCTAACGGTGCAGAGGATGTTCTTCTTCCAGAGCGTTATGATTACGACGAGCAGAAGCTTGTTAACCATATCATCGAAGGACGTAAGAAGGGTAAGCAGCACCATATCATCATCAATGCTGAGGGTATTGGTCATTCAACATCTATGGCTAAGCGTATTGAAGCAGCTACAGGTATTGAAACACGTGCTACTATCCTTGGTCACATGCAGCGTGGTGGTTCACCTACATGTAAGGACCGTGTATATGCATCTACAATGGGTGCTATGGCAGTTGACCTTCTTTGTGAAGGAAAGACAAACCGCGTAGTTGGTTACAGACATGGTGAGTTCGTTGATTTCGATATCGACGAGGCACTTGCTATGAAGAAGGACGTTGACGAGTATCAGTACTCACTTTGCAAATCTTTGAACAATGATTACAAGTACGAATAATAATCAAATCAAAAATATAATTGCACTTAACAAAAAAGCCAGAGAGCGTAAAGCTCAAAGGCTTTTTGTGGTTGAGGGTATTAGGGCAGTAGCAGAGGTTCCAGGAGAATTACTTACTGCTGTTTTTTGCGTTGAAGGCTTTGGCTCTACCGAAGAGGGCAAGGCGTTTCTTAAAGAAATCGCTAACAAAGCTAATAATATTTCCGTTGAAGAGGTGGCCACTAACGTTTTCAAGTCCATGTGTGACACTGTTACACCTCAGGGGGTTCTTGCAGTTGTTAAAATGCAGGACTTCACATTAGATGATGTGTTAGGAACAGGCAAGGATGCAAACGCACATATTGTTATTCTTGAGACATTACAGGATCCTGGAAACATGGGGACAATCATTCGTACTGCCGAAGGAGCAGGCGCTACAGGAATCATTATGAATTCCACATCGGTGGATTTATATTCACCAAAGGTAGTTCGTTCCACAATGGGCAGCATTTTTAGGGTCCCACATCTTTGCGTGCAGGATTTAGCGGGCACCATTAAGGAATTAGAGGAAAAGCACGGCGTTTCAGTATATGCCGCTCATCTAAAAGGGGAACGTTTTTATGATGAGATGGATTTTACAGGCCCTACAGCTTTTATGATAGGAAACGAAGGTAACGGACTTACAGATGAAACAGCTGAGCTTGCGACAAGCTATCTTAAGATTCCGATGGAAGGACAGCTTGAATCGCTTAATGCGTCTGTGGCAGCTAGTTTGCTTATGTACGAAACACACAGACAAAGAAAATAGGTTTTTGGGTTAAATTATAAAGGGATAATTGTATAGGATGGTTTGGGGTATGACAAAAACGAGGTTTCGACAGAAAAAAGGCGAAGAAAAAATGAGAGTCTCATTTGATCTTGATGAGGTATTGTTTGTTTCGCCTCTTACACACAAAACAGAGAAACCTCTACATTTTCCGTTCAATTTAATATATAAAGAAAGACTTAGGTTAGGAACACCAGAGCTTATAAATAAGCTTCAACAGCTAGGATACGAAGTTTGGGTTTATACATCTTCATATAGAACAGAAAGATATATAAAAGGACTATTTAGTCACTATAAAGTCCATTTTGATGGTATAATAAACGCTCAACGTCATCTTAGGGAAGTACAAAGGGATAACAAAACCATACTTCCACAGAAGTTACCAAGCAGATATCGAATATCATTACATATTGATGATGAAACTGTTGTATGCAATATGGGTGCACAGTATGGATACAAGACATATCAGCTTGATGCTCAGGATGATGAATGGAAGGACAAAATATTACAGAGAGTAGAGCACATTAAAAATTTGCCTAGATAATAGTGGCTGATTTGCTTAGAGGTTAATGTTATGCGTATATGGTTTAAATCATGGAAAGACAATCACATGCTCCATGACTTTATGGTGGAGGATGATTCTGAGGAAACTCGTACACATAAGATTTTTAACGCTGTTGAGAAAGCGTGTTATGAGTTTGATACAAGTAAGCCGGTTTGGCTGGATTCTACAATCAGAGAATTCAAGCGTCACGGTAAAGCTAGATTTAGCAGTGATAATTTTGTAGATGATATTCCGTTTGATTACTTAGAGATACACGTTATAGAAGAGGACTAGTAGATGAATAAAAAATCGGTTGATTTGTTGAATGGTTCAATTGTTAAGGGGATGATACAGTTTTGCATCCCCCTTTTTATTGGTCAACTTTTGCAGCAGCTCTATAATATTGCTGACGCATGGGTTGTAGGAAATTTCGCCGAAAGCAATGCATTTGCTGCCATTAGTTCTGGCGGTGCTCTGAGCTTTTTTATTGTAGGATTCTTCGGAGGAATGGGCGCTGGTGGAGGAATAATAATCAGCAGATATTTCGGAGCAAACGACAGAGAAAACGTGGTTAATTCTATTCACAGCAATGTTTTGTTTGCTATTATTTGTTCTGTTGTTGCAACAGCAGTGGGACTTATATTTGTGCCATTGATGCTTCATATAATCGATACACCAACCGAAGTTTTGCCTTATAGCTTACAGTATTTCAGAATATATTTTGGCGGTATAGCTACAATAGTTTTGTATAACACATTCATGAATATTATGAGATCCGTGGGAGACAGCTTCCACCCTCTTATTTATTTGTTAGTGTCATCTGTTATTAATGTAGTGCTTGATTTATTGTTTGTTGCATACTTACATACAGGTGTTGTTGGTGCAGCAGCTGCAACAGTAATATCCCAGGGAATCTCAGCATTACTTTGCTTTATCAGACTCCTTAAGACTCCAGATTACACAGGTGTTAAGCTGTCAAAGATTTTTATTTGGCATCCTAAAATTATTCATCAGATTCTTGTTCAGGGACTTCCTATGGGATTACAGAATTCTGTAATTTCTATTGGAAATATCGTTGTTCAAAAGAACATAAATGCATTTGGTGCTCATGCCATGAACGGAATGGGAGCCTACGCTAAGATAGAAGGCTTCGTATTCCTTCCTATCAACAGTATATCCATGGCTGTTCCTACATTTATTAGCCAGAATTTAGGGGCTCGCAAGTACGACAGAGCTAAGCAGGGAGCTAGATTTAGTATAGTAGTTGGCGTGGTATTAGCTGAAGTAATTGGATTATTATTCTATCTATTTGCTGATCCACTCCTTAGTATATTTATAAAAAATCCACAGGATATTTTGTACGGCCACATGCAGGTTGCTACATGCGCATTTTTCTATTGCCTATTGGCGTATTCTCATTGTGCAGCAGGTGTAATGAGAGGGGCTGGCAAATCAATTATTCCTATGGTAACAATGCTTACCTTCTGGTGTGGAATTAGAATTGTTTATGTTACTATAGCGGTACATTTCATTCCTAAATTTACTACTATCAGTTGGTGCTATCCAATCACCTGGGCATGCTCAACTATCGTATTTACGATATGGCTTTTAACACATGATTGGACTCACGCATACGACACACAGCACGTGTGGCATCAAAATTTATAAAGAGTTTATAATTATTTTGGGAATTTTATGGTATTATTAAATTGAAATAATATTGGGGAGGTGATTCACAGTGGATGCGTCAATGTTTCCTGATGATGGTGTTAATTCATGGAATACCGTCATGTTGTTGTACGAATCAGCTATTAAAAAATTTCGTACCAAGGTTGAAATCTTAAATGATGAATTTCAGCAGGTACATCAATATAATCCTATTGAATACATTAAAACTAGAGTAAAAACTCCAGAAAGTATCGTTAAAAAGCTTAAGAAGCATGGGTATGATATTTCTATCCCTAACATGATTGAGTATTGTAACGATATCGCAGGTGTTAGGATTGTTTGCTCGTTCACATCTGATATTTATCAGATTGCAGAAATGATAGGTCGTCAGGCTGACGTAACAGTCATTTCTATCAAGGATTACATTAAGAATCCAAAGGCTTCTGGATACAAGAGCTACCATATGCTTGTTACTATTCCTATCTATCTGTCAGATAAGACAGTTGATACAAAGGTGGAAATACAGATTCGTACCATCGGAATGGATTTCTGGGCAAGCTTGGAACACAAAATTTACTACAAATTCGAAGGTAATGCTCCAGATTATATCAGCCGCGATTTACGTGAGTGTTCTGAAATCGTGTCGATGATGGATACTAAGATGCTTCAGCTAAATGATGCTATCATGCAAACAAAGCATCAGGAGGAAGAAAAGCTTAAGGCACAACGAAGGCATAAGAATAACTGGAAAGAAAATATTTAATGTAATATAATATGAGCTGTCGTGAGTAACGGCAGCTCATTTTTTTATGGAGGATAATTTTATGTTAGAGATATTAAAAGCAATATTATTTGGTATTGTCGAAGGAATCACAGAATGGCTTCCTATCAGTAGTACAGGACATATGATTCTTTTGGACGAAATCATTAAGCTTGATGTTTCAGAGGAATTCTACAGCATGTTCCAGGTAGTTATTCAGCTTGGCGCAATCCTTGCAGTAGTTCTTATCTTCTGGAATCAGATTTGGCCATTTGGTAAAAAGAACAACAAGGCTCCTTTATCAAAAACAGGTATCGGCGCATGGATTAAGACAGACATCTTCGTGCTTTGGTTCCACATTCTTGTATCTTGTGTTCCAGCAGCAGTTGTTGGACTTCTTTGGGATGATTTATTTGAAGCACTTTTCTACAACTACACTACTGTAGCAATCATGCTTATCATCTTTGGTGTAGCATTTATCGTTGTTGAAAACATGAAATCTGGTCACAGCGCTAAGATTAATGCAGTAGCAGATATCACATACACAACAGCATTTTTAATTGGTATGTTCCAGCTTATCGCTGCTATTTTCCCTGGCACATCACGTTCAGGAGCAACAATCGTAGGTGCACTTTTAATCGGAGTATCACGTACAGTTGCGGCAGAGTACACATTCTACCTTGCAATCCCTGTAATGTTCGGCGCCAGCCTTCTTAAAATCCTCAAGTTTGGATTTTCATTCACAGGAATGGAGGCAGCCATCCTTATTGTTGGTATGGTAGTAGCTTTCGCAGTTTCAATGTTCGTAATCAAGTTCTTAATGAGCTATATCAAAAAGCACGACTTCAAGGTCTTCGGATGGTACCGAATTATCCTTGGTATCGTTGTCCTTGCCTGCGGCATCGCAGGTTTAATCGGCTAATACCTTAGGCTGAGTGACATGTCGAGAAAGGCTCTAGGCCCTATCTTATTTGCCACTACACTTGCTAAGTAAAATTAAAAAAGTGAGTTTCACATATTATATGTGAAACTCACTTTTTATTTTACTAAGCTGTCATACAAAGTGAAATATCCGTTAGAAAGTGTTAAAATAGGCAAAGACTATTGTTGAAGGAAAGTTTGATGATTAGGAAATATACAATTAAGGGCTTGGTGCAGGGAATTGGGTATAGACCTTGGGTGGCCAAGCTTGCTGATGAACTTAATATAGAAGGATATGTTAGAAATACTGGTGGCATTGTAACTGTGGTGGCAGTAGGAGATGAGTCAAAGCTTGATGAGCTAAAGAACAGGCTTAGTCAGGATGTGCCAACAGGTGGATTTGTCACATCCATAGATGAGGAAGAGCTTGATGATGTAAAACTTCCTGAGGCTAATCAGTTTAAGATTGTGGAATCTGATAGTGATGTAAAGGCTAATCTACCTCTGATACCTGCGGATATTTGTACCTGTGATAAATGTAAGGCGGAATTGCTAGACCCTAACAACAGAAGATATTTGCATCCATTTATTAGCTGTACTATCTGTGGCCCTAGATATTCCATAATAGAAAGATTGCCATACGACAGAGACACTATCACTATGGGTGATTTTAAGATGTGCCCAGAGTGTGAGAAGGAATATACAGGAAAGCTAGATAGAAGACGCCATGCTCAGACTATTGCCTGCAAGGCTTGCGGTCCAAAGCTTTCATTTGAGCAGGTGGCAGGAGTAGAAAAAGCTAAAGATACATTTGATAAGGCAGTAGATGTTATTGCAGAAGGTGGAATCCTGGCGGTTAAGGATATCGGAGGATACCATCTGTGCTGCAATCCATTTGATGAAAAGGCTGTGGCAGCCCTTAGATTATTAAAGCATAGGGAAGCTAAGGCATTTGCTGTGATGTTCCCTGATGTGGATTCTATCAGGGACTATTGCAAGGTAAATGACCAGGAGCAAAAGCTTTTGGAAGGGCCAGCCAGACCAATCGTTTTGTTAAAACGTATATACGATAATAAAAAGAAGCTTGCAGATAACGTATGCCTAACAAGCCCATCGATAGGGGCCATGCTTCCATGTAATCCAGTGCAGATTTTGCTGGCTGAAAGACTTGGACCAATCATTATGACCAGTGGAAATGCCAGTGGTGATGTGCTTGAAACAGATGATGATAAGATGCTTAATTGGCTTAAGGAAAGAGCAGCATCAAAGGAGTTAGGGGATATTTCGATAGGAATCCTTAGCCACAACAGAAGAATCCTTCGTCCAATGGACGATTCTGTAATGAAGGTGGTTTGTGGTAGACAGCAGTTCATAAGACGTGCAAGAGGTTATGTTCCAAACCCTATCAGTGTGGATATCTCAGGAGATTTGTTTGCAGCAGGTGGAGATCTTAAATCCAGCTTTTGCTATGTAAAAAATGGATTAGCCTATGTGAGCCAGTATTTAGGTGATATGGAATCAGTTAGCTGCCAGCATTTCTATCAGAATGAAAAGGCAGCCATGGAGCGTATATTTGGATTTGCACCAGAGGTTATGGCTGTAGATAAGCACCCTGGATATTTCAGTAGAAGAGTAGGTGAAGAAGCTGCGGCAAACAATAATCTACAGGCTGCTGAGATTCAGCATCACAAGGCTCATGTGGCAGAGGTTATTGCGGAACATAAGCTTAAAGGGCCAGTGCTTGGATTTGCTTTTGATGGAACAGGCTTTGGTGATGACGGCAGCATTTGGGGAAGTGAAACCTTCCTTTGGGATGGTGTTTCTCAAATGAATAGAATTGCTCATCTAAAGCCTATGAAGCTTATTGGAGGAGACGAAGGCGCTAAAAACTGCGATACCATATTAAAGGGAATGCTTCATAACTATGGTATGCAGCTGTCAGCTGAGGAGTCTATGGAGCAGCAGCTTATAAAGGCAGCTATAGATAACAACATAAACACAGTTACATCCACATCCATGGGAAGACTGTTTGATGCAGTGTCTGCCCTCCTTGATATTTGTCACTATAATTCCTATGAGGGACAGGCTCCTATAGAGCTTGAAAACATAGCCACATTAACTGATGAGGTATATCCACTTACAATAGATGAAGGTGGGGATACCAAAAAGCTCTTTGAGAATATCGTATATGCGATATCAAATGGAGTAGATAAGAGTCAATTGGCAAGAGGCTTTATTATTGCAGTATCAGATTATATTGTAAAAATAGCCCAAAGTAATAAAGACAAATTAGATGATAAAAAACAGATAGTCTTAGCAGGTGGAACCTTCCTTAATCGCATCCTTTTGGAGGATGTAATAGGAAAGCTTGAAAAGGCTGGATTTAATGTATATACTGCCGAACAGCTCCCGCCTGGAGATGGTGGCATTTGTTTAGGTCAGGCCTACCTACTTTCAAGGTAAGTCTGCTCAATATTTTGTACAATATAAAGGTTTAAATTGTGCTAAACTAGTAGCAGTAAGTTAGTTATAAGAGGTAATGATTATGTGTGTAGCAATACCAGGTTTAGTTAAAAAGAAAAAAGATGGAAAGGTCACTGTAGATTTCAACGGTAACGAGGTTGAAGCATATGCAGGACTTGTTAATGTCAACGAAGGAGATTACGCATTAGTACATGCAGGTTGCGTTATCCAGACATTAAAGAAGGACGAGGCCGAGGAAATATTAGAGCTCATGGGAGGCCTTGAGGGCTAATGGAAATTACAGAAATCGTTGACTTTTTACGAAATTACGATGGTAGAAAAATCCGTCTTATGGAAGTGTGCGGCAGTCACACTCATGCCATTGCAAAGCATGGTATCAGGGATTTGCTATCACCTAACATAGAGCTGTTGTCAGGACCTGGTTGTCCTGTTTGTGTTACTCCAACAGCCTACATTGATAAATTAATAGAACTTAGTCTTGAAGAGGGCACAACAGTTGCCACATTCGGAGATTTGCTTAGAGTACCAGGCTCCAAGGAAAGCCTTAACGAGGCAAAGGGACGTGGCGGCTCTGTTGAAATGGTTTATTCACCTATGGATGTATTAGGACTTGCTAAGGAACATCCAGATAGAAATTATGTGTTCGCTGCCGTTGGCTTCGAAACAACAGCGCCAGTATACACATTACTTTTAGATAATGCTCAGGCAATGAATCTTACAAACATTCGCATTCTTACAGCACTTAAAACAATGCCAGGTGCTATTTCTTATTTGTGCGACCACGGCGCAGCCATCGATGGCTTTATTGCGCCAGGACACGTAAGTGCCGTTACTGGAGCAGATTATTTTAATGCTTTAGCTGACAAATATCAGATACCATTTGCAGTTTCAGGCTTTGGTGATCAGGAGCTTGTTATTGCAATCTACGGCTTGGTTCAGATGATTATAAAGAATCAGCCACAGGTTAAGAATTACTATACATCAGTTGTAGATGCCGGTCAGAACGATATCATCACAGCGCAGTTAAACAAATACTTTGAGCCAGCTGATGTAGTATGGCGAGGCATGGGAGTTATCCCAGGCTCAGGCTTAATGCTTAAGGAAGAATATGCTAGCTTCGATGCTGGAAGCGCAGGCCTAGACGAAGACAACAAGCGTAACAAGGCATGCCGCTGCGGCGACATCCTTATGGGCAAAGCAAAGCCTACCGACTGCCCACTTTTTGGCAAAGTATGCACCCCAATGTCACCAGAAGGCGCATGCATGGTATCCGAGGAAGGCAGCTGCTTCAATGCATACTTGGTGAAACGTTAACAAGCTATTATTGTTTCGAACGAGACATTAGTCGCGTGAATATTTAACAAATTTAAGTGAGCTTCGTAGTTAACAAGCTATCATAATTCTGAAGGAGACATTAGTCGACGTAAGAATTATGATGCTTGTTAGCGTAACGAAGCGGACTAAAGTGGAGATATAAAAGATGGATAAGATTATTATGGAGCATGGCTCAGGTGGCCGTGCAACTGGAGAATTAATTAGAGAAATATTTGAGGCACAGTTTAATAGTGATGTACTTTCAGAGATGGAGGACGCTGCAGTAGTCCCAGGCGATGCAACAATCGCTATGACTACAGATAGCTTTGTCGTAACTCCATTGGAGTTCCCAGGTGGAGATATCGGAAGATTATGTATCTGCGGTACAGTTAACGATTTGTGCATGAGAGGAGCAGTTCCTAAATATATTACTTGTGGATTTATCCTTGAAGAGGGCGCAGATGTAGAAACTCTTAGAAGACTTGTTAAATCCATGGCGGAAACAGCAAACGAAGCTGGCGTTAAGATTGTTGCAGGCGATACAAAGGTTATCGAAGGAAACGGCGGAATCTATATTAATACAGCTGGTGTAGGATTTGTTCCAAAGGGCGTTGATATTAAAGCAAAGAATGCCACAGCAGATGATGTAATCATCGTATCTGGTAACGTAGGTGACCATCACGCTACAGTTCTTAGCCAGAGAATGGGCATCAAGAACACTATCGTCAGTGATAATGCACCACTTCAGGAGATGGTAGGAAAGCTTACTTCAAACAACATTCCTGTGCATGTACTAAGAGATGTTACAAGAGGTGGTCTTGCAACAGTTTTAAAGGAGCTTGCATTATCTAGCAGCCTTACATTTGAAATTGCTCAGGATAGCCTTCCAGTGGACCCTCAGGTTCAGTCATTCTGCGGATTGTTAGGACTTGATCCATTATACATGGGAAATGAAGGTAAAATGGTAGCCATCGTTCCTAGAGAATACGCTGATAAGGCAGTAGAGCTTATCAAGAGCAGCAAATATGGTGAGAACGCTTGCATCATTGGTGAGGTTAAGAATCCTGCTGATGATTCTGAAAAAGGCGCTCTTGTTATGAAAACAAAAATAGGTGGACGAAGATTTTTGGATATTCTTCAGGGCGAGGGATTGCCTAGAATCTGTTAAAATATTCCACGCAAAAGCCATAAGTCACCAAAAGTTCATACATAGTTCGATATATCTTGTGCTATAATAACCTTAAATCATCCATATGTTAAAAAGTGAGGAGGATGACACCTTTGGGAAAAACAGTACTGATAGTCGACGACTCCAAATTTATGCGAGCTGTCGTTAGAAACGAAGTGGAAAAAAATGGCTGTACTGTTGTAGCTGAAGCCGATTGTTCTGATGGAGCGGTTGAAAAATACAAAGAGTTTAAGCCTGATATAGTAACGATGGATATTACAATGACTGTTGATGGTCATACTGTAGGAAGAAGCTCTAACGGTATTGATGCTATCAAGCAGATTATTGAATTTGATCCTGACGCTAAGATACTTGTGGTTAGTGCCATGGGACAAAAGTGTTATGTTATCGAAGCAATCGAAGCTGGAGCAAAGGATTTTGTCATCAAACCTTTTGACGAAGTAAGATTTGCTGAGGCACTGGGACATTTTAAATGATAATCGAATGTTTATAAGAGATCGCACTGCGGTCTCTTTTTTTGAGCAATTTTTGATGTGCGCATATTGAAATAAATGTGGCTTAACTGGAAACTGATTGTATAAAATAGGTTTCCATGTGCAGATAGTGTAATACTATGGCAAAAGAAAAAGACCGAAATTTCGGTCTTTTTGAGGGGAGTATAAATAATTAATAAGGGTGCAGCTAGGAAACTCCTAACTACGAGAAAGATTATAATATATAGTATTAATTATTGCAATAAATTTTATCTGAATTTTATCTGAAGATTTCAAATAGTTGCATTCCAAGAATGAATTTATTGTAAAACTAGACCGTCTGAGGAGTAGTTGCTTTTAGAATTCCATAAAATCCATTCATCGTATCCAGCCTCGTAAACAGCGTCTATTTCTTTCCTGATGGCGGTTCCATCGTATTCTATATAACCATCTACCCAAGATGCGGTGAAGGCCTGAAGCCAAGGCCTGATAACAGCACAGTCGTTATCTTGTATCTCAGAAAGTACATCTTTTGAACCTGTAAGTGCGTAGTAAATGGTGTCGTGAGGGTTGGCATCAGGTGTCTCTAATCCAAATTCACCACTTGCATAATGAGAAGGATAAATCATAGGACAAAGGCAATCTAAGGATTCAGCAAGTTTTGTATAGCTTTGACCTATATGATGGGAATCGATATCGCTCCTTATGATGGTGCCAAAAACATCTGCAGTTACAGGCATGTTTTTATCGTGCATGGTAGTTGTTATCTTTTTAATAAATGAGTTGATGTACGCTTGGCGGCTTTCATCATCGCTAGGAGCACCATAGTAGGCATTTTCAGCATTGGTTCCAACTGGGAATCTAACATAATCCAGTTGTATTTCGTCAAAGCCCAAATCGGCACAGCTGGAAGCGATGCTTATAATATAATCCCAAACCTTTTCCTTGCATGGGTTTACCCAGGCGTTTCCACCAGCATCAGTTACAGCGTCACCTTCAAGTGTGCGAAGGCCAAGCTCAGGATAAGCGGCTGCCAATGTAGGGTCCTTAAAGCAAGGGATTCTTGCGATTACATAAATATTGTTGTCCTTAAGCTTTTTCATTAAAGCGTTGATATCTGAAATGTATGGAATGCAGGCACCTGTCGCTTTAACTAAATCGTTATCCATATTAAAGGAAATATTTCCTGCATCATCCTTAACATCAAGAACTATGGCGTTAAGCTCCGTTTCATTTATTAAATTGATAATATCATCCATTCTTTCAGTGCCCGCAGTAGGCCCTGTAATATATATACCTCTTACTTTTGGATGATTGGTTTTGTAGGATTCTAAAGAAAAAGCCGCTGGCTGGCTACTGGTTGGTACATCGGTTTTGGCAATTTCAATAGTCGAATTAAGATTTTGAATAGATACTATAAAACAAAAAATAATTAGTAATACAATAGTAATTGCAGAAATAACACGTCTCATTTAAACTCCCTCTATCTCGCATTTTTATTATTATATCAAATCAGGATGGAAACTACACATATTCTTTCTCTTTTTTGTGGTATGGAAGGGTCAAAATCGGTATAATAGATAAGTAAAAGTATATTTATACAAAATAAAGTTATAGAAAGAGCAATATGAAAAGAGATATTTATACAATCAGTTGCCCATGCCATTTTGGATTAGAGGCACCACTTAAAAGAGAAATATATGATTTAGGCTATGACATCACAGAAGTGACTGATGGCCGTGTAACATTTACTGGTGATGCAGAAGCTATCTGTAGAGCTAATATACATCTGCGTGTTGCAGAACGTGTATTGGTTGAGGTAGGCCGATTCCATGCCACTACCTTCGAGGAGCTTTTCCAGGGAATCAAGGCATTACCTTGGGAGGATTTCATCCCTAAGGATGGTAAGTTCTGGGTTACAAAAGCTACATCAGTAAAGAGTAAGCTATTTTCTCTTACTGATATTCAATCCATCGTTAAAAAGGCCATGGTAGAGCGCATGAAATCCTACTATGACATCAATTGGTTTGAGGAGACTGGCGCAGAATATCCAGTTAGAATTTTCCTGTTAAAGGACGATGTTGTAGTTACACTTGATTCGACAGGAACACCTCTACATAAAAGAGGCTACAGAACATACACAAGTAAGGCCCCACTTTCTGAGACAATGGCGGCAGCACTTATTCAGCTTACACCTTGGAGAGCAGACAGAATCCTTGTTGATCCGTTCTGTGGTTCTGGAACATTCCTTATTGAGGCGGCCATGATTGCTGCAAATATCGCACCTGGTTTGAATAGAGAATTTACATCCATGGATTGGGATAATCTTATAGACCAAAAGACATGGAAGGATTGCTTTGATGAAGCCAGAGCAGATGTTGATACATCCGTAGAATGCGATTTGCAGGGCTACGATATTGATCCAGAAATGGTAAAGATAGCACGTCTTAATGCCAAGCAGGCTGGTGTAGATCATATGATTCACTTCCAGGCAAGAGATGTAGCAGATTTACATCATCCTAAGAAGTTTGGATTCATACTTACCAACCCACCTTATGGTGAACGATTGGAGGAGAAGAAGGATTTGCCAGAGCTTTATGGTAACCTCGGCAAGGCTTTTGCATCATTAGATAGCTGGTCTATGTACGTAATTACAAGCTATGAGGATGCCCCTAAATCAATAGGACGCAAGGCGGATAAGAACCGCAAAATATATAATGGCATGATAAAGACATATTTTTATCAGTTTTTGGGACCTAAACCTACTAAAAAGAAGGACTAAAACATAATGAAACTTTCCAAGAGATATTTGGTTTTTACTATTATCATTGCGGTAGCATTGATATGGAAATTGAATAATTGGAATGATAGATACGCAGTAGTTGAGACATTCCGAGGAGCAACACTAAATGAAGATGTGTTGTATCCTTTGATGTCTAAAAATCTTAATGATGCGGGACAGTTAAAGGTATACATTAACGGAGAAGTCTACACATCAAATCAGCCTAATATCATGCTTGATGATAAGCTTAATCCAGTTGGCTCACTTGAATTTATCAGAGCTGAGCTTAAAGGCTCGGCTTTTATGGAGGATGAATCAAGCGCTTTAGTTCAGATCACAAACGACATCTACGAATTCGTAGAGGGTAATCCTTCAGCCACAGAAAATGGCGACGAAATAGAGCTGGCCATTGAACCATCACTTCATTTAGGTGAGCTGTACATTGGACTTGAGGATTTGTGTAATGTTTTTGGCTATGATTACAGCTATGACAAAACAGCATACACAGTAACAATCGATTATGATAAGGCACCATCACTTCCATCAAAATATGATTTGAGAAGTGTTAACAGAGTCAGCACAATCAGAAACCAGGGCTCAACAGCTACATGCTGGGCATGTGCATCGTTAGAATCCCTGGAATCATCTTTACTTCCAGCTAAGCCATATCTGTTTTCTGTAGATTCCATGATAAATGAAAACAGCTTCGGATTGGACGAAACAGCAGGTGGAAAATACACCATGGCTTTAGCTTATCTTTTGTCATGGCAGGGGCCATCTATTGAAACTAATGTGTCTACTAACAGCATTATTTCAAATCTAACTACAAATGAAGATGATAATCCTAACATTCATTTACAGGAAGCACATTTTTACGATTCGGAAAATCTTGATGAGATAAAAAGAGCAGTATATCAGTACGGTGGAGTTTCTTCTTCAATCTATGCCAGCGTTACTACTTCTAACCTGAATCGTTCTAAAAGCTACAATAGAAGAACAAATGCATACTGTTATTTAGGAAATTCAAAGCCTAATCACGATGTGGTTATAATTGGCTGGGATGATAAATATCCTGCTGATAATTTCAGTGAGAATGTTCCTAAGGATGGAGCTTTTATTTGCCAAAACAGTTGGGGAAATGGTTTTGGCGATGACGGAGTTTTTTATATTTCTTATTATGATTCTAATATTGGAAATCAAGCAGTTTCTTATGTGACTGTTGATACAAATAACACCTACAACTACATTTACCAAAGTGATTTGTGTGGTTGGGTAGGTCAGATAGGCTACAACAAGGAATGGGCTTACGGTGCAAACACCTTTAAGGCTACAGCTAATCAGCAAATAGAAGCAGCTGGTTTTTATGCATTAGGCAAGGATACCAGCTACGAAATATTCTTCGTACCTAACTATGAAAATACAAGTACACTTTCTGATAAGGAGCTTGTAGCATCTGGTACAGTTAGTGACAAGGGCTACTATACAATCAAATTCAATTCTGCAAAGACTGTCACAAAGGGGGAAAGCTTTGCAATTGTATTATATGTGAACACACCTGAGACTAAGCGTCCGCTTGCAGTGGAATACGCTACAGATAAAATGACTCAGGCTGTTGATATCACAGATGGAAAGGGCTTTATAAGCAATAATGGTTTGGATTGGGAAAATGTTGAAGATGCAATCCAGGCAAATCTTTGCATCAAAGCCTACGCAAATAATGTTATGGAAGTTTTTGAGGATGAGGCTAAAAAGGTAAGACAGTAATGGAACAGAAGGTAATGGGAGCCTTCACAGCGATAATTCTTGCTGTTGTTATTATTATGAGCTGCATTTTGATATACGTGCCAAACATGCATATCATCGCTCTGAGAATCGAAGACAGCAAGCTTTCTGGGGGAAGAGTGTCTGTAATGGACATGTTACGTGCCAGCGATTTAGAGCTGCAAGGCGAGGGAGAAGCGACAAGAGAATCTATATTGAAGGGGCATCAGATACGTTTGACGTTACCACAAAATGTAACAAGTGCCAGCGTAAAAGTTGATAATATCCATGTTGAAAAGACAATAACAATATCTATAAATGGTATAGGCAAGGATTATTTTGATAACTATCCTATGCGTGGTGAATCCAACAACATTATAGATATAACCTATGACAGCGAAAATCTTGTGGGTGTTATAGAGCTTACATTGGATACTGTAAAGGAAGCTATACTTACATCTGAGGATGAATATATTTACATCGATTTTGTAGAGCCACATGAAGTATATGACAAGATAGTTGTTGTGGATGCAGGCCATGGTGGAAATGTTCCTGGTGCATCTAAAATGGGTGTTAATGAGAAGGACATTAACTTAGATATTGTTCTGGAGCTTAAAAAGCTTTTTGATAGATGCGATAAAAATATCGGAGTTTACTACACCAGAACAGACGACAGCAATCCTTCCTTTGAAAACAGAGTGGGGCTGGCAAATGATTCTAAAGCTGATGTTTTCTTATCAGTTCATAATAACTCTACAGCTTCAGGCCGTATGTCATCAATCAACGGAACTGAAGTAATGTATAAGGGCGGCGATTCAACTGGAGAATCTAAAAAGTTTTCAAGCATGTGCCTTGCTCATTTGTTGGATCAGCTTGGATCAAAATCCAAAGGTACAATAGTAGGTGACGAGGTTTATATTATTCGTATGTCAAAGTCACCGGTAGCACTGGTTGAAGTTGGATTTATGACAAATCAAAAGGAGCTTGAAAATCTTCAAGATAAAGAATATCAAAGAAAGGCAGCACAGGCACTTTATGATGCAGTGCTAGAGTATTTAAATGAAAAGTAAGATTATTTTTGCAACAGGAAATGCCAACAAGATGCGAGAGATTCGTGAGATTCTTGGTGAAGACAAATACGATATCCAGTCCATGAAGGAAGCAGGAATTGACGTGGATATTATAGAGGATGGAACAACATTTGAAGAGAATTCTCTTATTAAGGCAAGAGCTGTTGCAGGGTTTGCAAAGGACGCCATTGTTTTAGCGGACGACAGCGGACTTGAAATAGATGCACTTAACAAGGAGCCTGGTATTTATTCTGCCAGATATATGGGTGAGGACACATCCTACGATATCAAAAATGCTAATCTAATTGAAAGATTGGAGGGTGTTGAAAAGGAAGACAGAAGTGCCAGATTCGTATGCGCCGTTTCTGCAGTTTTCCCTGATGGAAAGGAAGCCTGCGTTCGTGGAACAATCGAAGGCTATATAGGCTATGAGCCAATGGGTGCCAACGGCTTTGGCTACGACCCAATCTTTTATTTGTGGGACAAGGATGTTAGCACAGCCAGCTTAAGTCCAGAAGACAAAAATGCCATAAGTCATAGAGGTAAGGCTCTTAGAATGATAAAGGAAGAAATTGTTAATCATGAAAATATTGGTTGTTAGTGATACTCATGGCAAAGCAGAAAATCTGAGAGATGCCATTCAAATAGAAAAGCCAGATATAATCTATCATCTTGGAGATGGACAAGGGGTAGAGGATAATCTTTGGATGATGTCAGAAGCACCAGCGGAATGCGTATGTGGCAATTGTGACTGGGGCGTTAATCTACCGGGAGATATTGTACTTGAGGTTGGAAAGCATGTCATACTGCTTACTCATGGGCATGGATACGGTGTAAACTATGGCTACGATAGAATTGCAGAGGCTGCACATCAGAAAGGCTGTGACGTAGTTTTATATGGTCACACACATGTCCCAATAATCGATCATTACCAGGATTTGATTATTGCAAATCCAGGAAGTATATCTTATCCAAGACAAAATAGTCGTGAACACACTTATATGACAATTTTAGTGGATAATGAAGGTGAGTTCAAAATGGATTTACATTCGTTAGAGGAATACGATAGGACACATGGAAATTAGAATTGTTATTGAAGGTGCAGATCCGCAGAAGGAATATATGCTTGTGTCGGATGAGCCAATTAGCTTCATAGAGGCCATGAATCAGCTGGGACTTAGCTTCTACCGCCCATGTGGTGGTATAGGTAAGTGTCTAAGCTGCGCCATAAAATTTGTTTATGGTATGCCACCTATGACATCTTTTGATGAGCGAGGATTGGATTTCTCGGAAATGCGTGCAGGCTATCGATTAGGTTGCAAGTGTGTCATCACTCGTGATTGCAAAATATTAGTACCAGCATCTCTTGCATCAGAAATCACATCTGTCCTTGCCGATGAGGTGGCAGAGGATGAGGATTTCGATAAGGAAAACATAGGTATTGCTGTTGATATTGGAACTACCACATTGGCTACAGCGGTTATCGATATGGATACTGGCAAGATGTTACGTCAGCGCAATTGCACCAATTCCCAAATTAGATTTGGAGCTGATGTTATGAGCCGTGTTAAGGCGGCTATGGAAGGCCACAGCGATGAGCTTATGGATTGCGTTAGAAAGGATTTGATGAAGCTTGGTGAAGAAATCCTTGGCGAGAATTATCTAATGCATAAAGTGGTGTTTAGTGGAAATACAATCATGACCCATCTGCTGCTTGGTATGGTGGTAGATGGCTTTGCTAGATATCCATTTGTTCCATATACACTTGATAGCGTAAAGTTTGTAAAGGACAGAAGAAATATCTTCTTTATGCCAGCTATCGGTGCATTTGTTGGTGGTGATATTGTTTCAGGACTTTACTATCTGAAGGATAGAGGAAGCTTCCTTTTGGTAGATATGGGAACCAATGCGGAGCTTGTATTATATGATGGAAAGACTTATTATTGTACATCTGCATCTGCAGGCCCAGCACTTGAAGGCGCTAATCTAAAATGTGGTGTTGCCTCAGTGCGAGGAGCTATTAATCATCTTAGCATTAATAATGGAAAATGTACTTACACCACCATCGGTGGCGAGGCTCCAATAGGATTATGTGGTAGTGGTGTTATAGATTTGATTCACGAATTAAGGCGAAATCACCTTATAGATGAAGGTGGATTGCTGGTAGAGGAATATGCCGAAACAGGCTATCCAATTACTGAAAACGTAGTTGTAAGTGGTGAGGATATTCAGCAGGTACTCTTAGCAAAGTCAGCTATTTATTCTGCTATAACCCTTCTTATAAAGGAAGCAGGAATACAGGTTGATGATATAGACCATCTATTTGTTTCAGGCGGCCTAGGGGCAACTATTGGTGTGTGGTCTGCAGCAGGAATAGGCATCTTCCCTAAGGAGCTGTTGCCAAAATTCGAAGCAGTGGGAAACACATCACTTCGAGGTGCAATCAAATTTGTACGAGACGGTAACGAGGAAGAGCTACAAGAAATAAAGGACAATGCAAAAGTAGTAATTCTAAACGAGAAGCCAGAATTTCAGGAACTGTTTTTTGATAATTTGAAATTGAGTTAAATAAAAAGGAGCACAATTACGTTAAACGTAACTGTGCTCTATTTTTATATTATTTTACGTAGTTAATAAGTAAGCGGAATGTGTTTTCGGCACCCTTCTTGTGAGAACGCTCGTAGCCGTGGCTAGCGTATACACCTGCACCAATGAGGCCGTGCTTTACATCATAGCCTGCCCTAAGAGCAGCATCTGCATCAGAACCGTAATGTGGATAAACATCTACAGCAAAGTCGATGTCGTTAGCTTTTGCAGTGTTAATTAGGTTAGTAACAACATCATAGTTGTAAGGGCCAGCAGAATCCTTAGCACAAATGCTAACCTGAGTTTCCTTACAATCAAGACCTTCACCAATGCATCCCATATCTACAGAAAGGATTTCGGTAACACCAGCTGGAACAGTACCGCAAGCACCGTGACCAACCTCTTCGTATACTGTGATGTGGTGATAGATTTTTCTGTCTGTAGTGATTTTGTTGTCGGCAATGTATTTAGCCTGTCCTAAAAGAATACCTACAGAAAGCTTATCATCTAAGAAACGGCTCTTGATGTAGCCTGATTTTGTAACTCTTGTGCGAGGCTCGAAGGCAACGATATCACCAATCATAATGCCAAGCTTTTTAGTATCATCTGCAGTGGCAACTTCCTCGTCGATAACAACCTCCATGCAGTTGAACTCTCTGGTTGTAGAAGAGTAATCGTCGTTTACATGTACAGATGCGTTGTTAAGCTGAAGTGTTCCTTCGTATACCTGTCCATCGCGTGTGTAAATGCGGCAGTTTTCTGATTCACCATTGTTAGGATTGAAACCGCCAAGAGGTGTGATTTCAAGATTACCGTTAGCCTTGATTTTGCTAACCATACCACCAAGTGTATCCATGTGTGCTTCAATAAGGATAGCGTCATCGGCGTTGTTTCCGCCTAAATCAACAAGTACGCCGCCCTTTGTAGTAAGCTCTGGTTTGAAACCAAGCTTTTCGTATTCAGCAATAAGATGCTTTGCAGCGTTTGCTGTAAAACCTGTAGGGCTGTCGATTGCTAGAATATCTTCTGTCTGCTTTACAATGTAATCAACATAGTTTTCTGTATTCATATCTGCCTCCTAAAAATTAAAATCAATTGCACAAAATCGGTTTACACCATCACTTTATTATGCTAAAGTATACCTAAATAAAAAAAGCTGGTGACGGGAATTAAGCGAAGCGCTGATTCTTGAGCTTGTCTCAAGAATAGATTCAATTCCCTTTTTAGTCTTTTTAGGTACTAAAAAAAGCTGGTGACGGGAATTGAACCCGTGACCCCTTCCTTACCAAGGAAGTGCTCTACCTCTGAGCCACACCAGCTTGCTATTCAGCAAGAAAAAGCATATCAAAGTTGGGTAGCGATGTCAATAGATGAAGGTCATTTTGTGAGGGATTGAGTATGAAAATTTCGGTTGCAACTGCGGACTCTAAGGTAACCTATGAAGAGATAATCGAGGGTCCAGCAAAGGAGACTTCTACTAGTAATACAAATGCAACTAGCGAGGCATTTGTAAAGGCATTAAACCAAAAAACAGTAGCTGATAATATCAAGACTGCCACCTCCTATAAAGATATCTTTATAGAAGCAAGTGAGAAGTATGGAGTAAGCTATGATTTACTGACAGCCATAGCTGAGCAGGAATCTGGATTTAATCCTAATGCGGTAAGTCACACAGGCGCAATGGGAATCATGCAGATAATGCCAGCCACAGCAAACGAGCTTAAGCTTACACATCCATTTGACGCCTATGAAAACATAATGGCAGGAGCTAATTATATTTCTCAGAAGCTGAAGGAGTATAACGGCGATTTGGATAAGGCTTTGGCTGCTTACAATGCTGGAAGCAACGCTGTAGATATGTATGGCGGCGTTCCACCTTACGGTGAAACATTAAGCTATGTGGAAAACGTAAAAGCGATAATGCAAAGAGGTGCAAATGTACCTTATACTAACTACATTTCGCGTAACGCTTCCAAAGCAGAAATCGAAGCTGATTTGAAACTGCTGCTTAAGGATTTGCCTGATACAGAAGAGTATGCTGAACTTAGAAACACACTAGCGGAGATTAATTATTTATGAAAACCCCATTTGTTACAAAGAATCAAATCGAAGAAATTACAAAAACTATCCCAACTCCATTTAACATTTATGATGAGAAGGGAATCAGAGAAAACGCAAGGGCTGTAAACAAGGCTTTCAGCTGGAACAAAGGATTCAAGGAATATTTTGCAGTAAAAGCTAATCCTAATCCCTTCTTACTTAAAATCTTACAGGAAGAGGGCTGTGGTGTTGACTGCGCTTCTTATGTAGAGCTTGCATTATCAGACGAGCTTGGGTTCAAGAAGGATGACATCATGTTCTCATCTAATGACACACCTGCAAGCGAATTCAAATATGCAGATGATTTAGGTGTAATCGTAAATCTAGATGATTTCACACATATTGATTTTTATGAAAAGGCTGTAGGACATTTCCCTAAAAAGATGTGCTGTCGCTTTAACCCAGGTGGAGTATATGAGCTTTCAAACGGAATCATGGACAATCCTGGAGACAGCAAATACGGTATGACTAAGGACCAGCTTTTTGAGGCATATCAGGTTCTTAAAAGCAAGGGCGTGGAGGAATTCGGAATCCATGCATTCCTAGTTTCAAACACAGTTACTAACGACTATTATCCAACACTTGCAAAGACATTGTTTGAGCTCATTGTAGAGCTGAAGGAAAAGACTGGAATTGCTATTTCATTCGTTAATCTTTCGGGTGGTGTTGGTATTGCATATCGCCCTGATCAGAAGGCTAACGATATCGCTGTTATTGGCGAAGGAGTTCATAAGGCATTCGATGAAATCTTAGTTCCAGCAGGACTTGGTGATGTTGCTATCCTTACAGAAATGGGCCGCTTTATGACTGGCCCTTACGGTGGACTTGTTACAACAGCCATCCACGAAAAGCACACCTACAAGGAATACATCGGTGTTGACGCCTGCGCTGTTGATTTGATGCGTCCAGCTGTATATGGTTCATATCATCACGTTACAGTTTTAGGCAAGGAAGGGGCACCTGAAGACCACGTATATGATGTGGTAGGTTCTCTTTGCGAAAACTGCGATAAGTTCGCCGTAGACAGACAGCTTCCTAAGATAGAAGATGGTGATATCCTGTTTATCCACGACACCGGTGCTCACGGATATTCAATGGGCTACAACTACAACGGCAAGCTTAAAAGCGCCGAGGTTTTACTTAAGGAAGACGGCTCATTTAAGCTAATCAGACGTCCAGAAACAATCAAGGATTATCTTGCTACTTTTGATAATTTAGGTATCGTCGACGGACTGTTAAAATAAATAATTTTTTGGGAAAAATAATCCCAAATCGTATTGAAAACGCAGACAAGATTTAGTATACTAGTCTGCGGACGCCGGCTTGTCGGAATTGGCAGACGAGGCAGACTCAAAATCTGTTGGTGGCAACATCGTGCGGGTTCAAGTCCCGCAGCCGGCATAATAATACCTCTAGCATGAGCTAGAGGTATTTCCTTTTATTTTGACATTTTCACATAAACATGTTAATCTATAACCAGCTAGAAAAGTGATTATTTTCAAGTTGTACAAAAACAAAACCCTAGGGAGTTGCCGCTCTCTAGGGTTTTTTCTCGTTTTAAACGGTTGAGCATCCGCTAGGCTAATTGTCGCTACCATCTCCATCTAGCCATTTGCAAATGTAGTAGCCGACTACAGATGCTGCGACAGAGATTAGAAAAGTGATTATTATGTCCAAATTGTACACCTCCTTTCTGCTGTCAGAATGGAGTTGCGACAACGTCAGCGATTATATCATCAATCTTACAAATTCTCTATAACTATTCTCTATTCGCTTGATAAATACAATTCACATCAACTTACATTCATTTCACAACAAAAAAACTGCGTTTCACGCAATAGGCAAGGTATATATATCGTAAAATCAGTTATAATATTCGTATATACGGTGGGGGTGGAAATGAAAATTGCAATATGTGATGATGAAAAATATATAAGAGATTTCATAGCAAAAAGCATTTCTGATGAGATTACAGATGCCATTGTTAAATGCTATGAATCTGCTGAGGACTTATTGGAAGCAGCATATAATCCTGACATTCTGTTTCTAGATATACAGATGCCTGGAATTGATGGCATGGAGCTTGCTAAGCAAGTCCGCGCTAATGGAAGTGATGCAGTGATTATCTTTGTTACTGCTTTGGAGGAATATGTTTTTAATGCCTTCGATGTGAGAGCTTTTAATTATCTTGTTAAACCCATTGATAAAAATAAGTTAAACGAGGTGTTGCATGCAGCCGTTGAAGAAATAAAACATAGACAAACTAGAGTAACGCCAGTAGTGCCTGATAATAAGTCATTTATAATCAAAGCCAATGGATTAAGCCGAAGTGTTTCTATATCAGAAATTGCATTTGCTGAGGTATTTAACCGTAGAATTGTGCTTCACATGAGGGATAATGATGAGATTGAATACTATGGACGAATGACAGATTTAGAGAATACTGTTGGAAATGATTTTTTTAGGGTTCATCGGGCATATCTGATTAATCTTTCAGCAATTCAATCTTATAATTCCAAAATCGTAAAAGTGGCTGGCGAAGAAATCCCTGTTGCCCGAGGCAAGTATCAAGATTTGGTAAGAGCTTATTTATCATTTAATACAAGAGGATTGTGATGATGGTGTCTGATGCATTCTTTAATTATTTTATGAATACTGTAATTGAGATATATTGCATAATTACTTCTGTGTTATTTATATATTGGCTCAGGCCGTTTGTAAAAAATATGAAGTCAGTTTATTATGCAGTAGTTTTCGAATGGACTACAGACTGTATACTAAGGCATGTTGATGTCCAAAATGGAATAAGACTGACAATCTCGATTTTTTCATTGTTTTTTGTTGGCGTGATTCTTTTCTATTTAGATGAAAAAAGAAATCTTATGCAGAAAATATTTCTATGTGTTAGCTTTTTTATCATTAGATGGTTAAGCTTGGAAATATTCACTGAGCTTGGTTTTTATGAAAGGGATTTTGTTTTTAACTTTAAATTATTTAGAGAAAGCATCCCTGCAATTGTAGCTGAATATGTTGTATCAACGATTGTCGAGTATGGATTAGCTTTATTGCTACTCTTCTTCTCTATCAAGCTGCTTCTAAAAACATATAAAAATAAGCAAGAAGACCTATCTTGGAAGGAACTGATTATGTTATTAATTCCATGTATAAGCATCTTCCTTGCTACACGAATTATTTATTCGTACTATATGCTATGGTTTGATGGCATTGAAAACGGAAGCATCAAGGCTAATATTCCAGGCAATATGTATCGCATACTGTTTTGCATAATGGCTTATTTGACGCTTTGTGTTACACTTTACTTTTATCAGAGCATAAAGGCTAACAAGGAAATAGAATATGCTAATCGTGTGTTGGCTAAACAGATCGAAGATAGCAAAAAGTATGTAGGTCAAATTGAGACTGTATATCAACAGATGAGAGCCTTACGTCATGATACAGGCAATCATATGGCTGTAATGAAAGGTCTTTTGGAGACAGAAAAGTATCAGGAACTAAGGGATTATCTTGGTAATTGGGAAGAGACATATAAGAATATAGTTCCATCAGCTAAAACTGGAAATGCCGTAACTGATATTGCAATATCAGAGTTTGTAGATAGGTTTGCTGATAATGGCATAACACTAAAGACATCCTTAAAATATCCAAGTAATGTAGCCGTTAATCCATTTGAAATGTGTGTGGTTCTTACAAATGCCATACAAAATGCCTATGAAGCCTCACTTAGTGTTAATGAGCCATATGTAGAGATAACATCTGTTGAACGAGAAAATGTTTACATTATTAGCATTAAGAATAAGTCTGATAAAAAGGCTCAGATTGATGAAGAAGGTATTCCTATTTCAATAAAGAATGACGATGGCCATGGATTTGGTGTACGTAACATAAGGGAGATCGCCAGAAAATACAATGGTGATATTGAAATTAAGCAATTCAGTGAAAATGATGGGTTATGGTTTGTGCTCAACATAATGTTTGTTGGATAAGAATATAGAATGGTGCCTGCTGCAGAAATGCAGCAGGCTTTTTTAGTGCTATTCACATCATATTAGATGCAGTCCACATCAAATGGGTTTAGATTGAAAAATTCATAGTCGATAGCGATTATAGAAAGCTATAAGTATCAGTTTTTATAAGAAAAGGATTTCGAATCTATACCAAGGAGGGTTAACGTATGGGGACAGTTTCTATGAATATCAATATGAATAGTATAAGTGAACTACATAAATCCAGAACAACATTTCAGATAAACCAGAATCAACAGATGGATTCATATAGTAAAAGCCTTCAAGAGCAGATAAATAATGCCAATGAACAGCTTCAATCTCTTGGCGATGATAAAGAAATGTCCATAGATGAAAAAATGAAAAAACGTCAAGAAATTCAAAAGCAAATAACTGATTTGCAAAATCAATTACGCCAACATCAAATTGAACAGAAGAAAGAAAACAGACAGAGCAAAGGTTCGTCTATGGAGGATATGCTTGGAGGCAAACAAACAGCTAAATCATCTAAAGCAGCAAAAGGAATTTCTACAGCTAGTATGAAAGCTCTTATATCAGCAGATAGTGCTATAAATCAAGTTGAAGCAGGTGGCGCTGTTAAGGCCAATCTGAAAGGCGAAGCAGGCATTCTTGAAACAGAAATCAAACTAGATTCTGCCAGAGGCAAAGATGTAGAAAAGAAACAGGAACAACTTGTTGATATTGAATCTAGAAATAGGGATGTAGAATCAGCTCAGCTGGAAGTATTAAATCGAGCAGATAAAGAATTAGATAAGGCTGCTGAAAATAATAATGATGAAATTGCAGATAAATCAACTAATTCAAATAAAGAACAGCCTGAAGCTACTGTAGACAACTCAATTCCAGAGGGAGTTGAGATTAATCCAGATAACCCTGTTGGTAATAATATTGATGAGTTGTTGTAAATCATTCTAGGAGGATTTGCCTATGAATATAAAGTTACAGGGCATAGATTTATTAGGTAATCTTGGATTAAAAAGTACGCAAGATAGATTAAATAGACAAGCAGAGAGGGACAATAAAATAGCATTCTTTGAGCAGCAAAAAGAAAATCTGAAAAATATGAAAGCGGACACAATTGATGAAATCGCCAAAAAGCTTGCTATGTTTCATGGATATGAGGATCAGATTGCGGCAGCAAAAATGGAATACAACAATGCTCAAATGTTTCATGTATTTGATGAGGCTCAGGAACTCGCAGAAAAGATTGCTGAGGCTGCTGAAAAGAATGAACCTAAGACTCCTGAAGAGCGTCGTGAAGATATGATTGAAGAAGCAACTGGCGTTGAGAATGACGGATTGCTTGACGAATTAATGGATAATCTTACAGATGCAGTTGAAGAAGTTACTGAGGAAATGGTTGAAGACTTACAGCAATCATCAGAAGAGATACTATCCGAGGATGAGTTGAATCAGATGATGCTGACTGAAGAAGAGTTAGAAAAACTTGAACAGGAAAAGAGGATTCCTGTGAATTATATACCATTTGATTATCGTATTTAAAAGGATTGGGTTATAGACAAGGAGGTCGATTATTATGGCAAGGATTAGCGACTATGTATCAAATCACAAGTATTTCGACGAGAACTACAACGTGAACAATCAAAACTATTCAAATGATTTCTTAGATGGGTTAAGTGCATCAGCACCTAAAGTTTCCAGTGGATCATTTAGTCTATCCGACTATTCACTCATCAAAAGTGGAACTTACGGAAAGCTAATGAAGGCTTATTATGCACAGGACAAAGCCCAGAAAGCCAATGCCGGAAAAGACTCTTCGGCTAAGTTAACAGCAATGGCTGAAGCAGCAAGTGCTTTATCCAAATCTTCTGAAAGGCTCATGAGTGCATCCTTATGGGAACAAAAAACAATTACAGAAAAAGATGAATTAACAGGAGAAGAAAAAGCTAAATCAGATTATAACTGGTCGGATATTGAGAAGGCTTTAAATGCATTTATTGAAGACTATAACAGTACTGTTGAAGCTGCAGGTAATTCCAACACTAAAAGCGTTTTACGAAATGGTGCGTGGATGACAAAAACAACTTCCGCACATCAGAAAACTCTTAACAAAGTAGGAATATATATTGGAAAGGGAAATAAGCTTTCGTTAGATGTGGACCAGTTAAAAAAGGCTGATATAGGAGCCCTTAAATCGCTATTCACTGGCCATAATTCATATGCTTCGCAGTTAATGAATAAGGGAAATTCAATTGCGAATGCTGCTGGTGTAAGAAGCTCTTATAACAAACAAGGACGCTATTCTAATTCTCTAAATGACTTAGTAAAAAGTAAGTATGACTTCAAAGAATAGTTTTGTATGGAGGTATTTATTATGGGTATAGATATAAATGGAATTTCGAATGTAACACCTACAGCTTTAACTTCAAATGAACCTAGTAATATTGAGAATACAGAAACACCAGTAAGAATAAACAGTATAAATAAAAAATCGAATGATGAAGGGGTTACATACGAAAAGGGTGATAAAACTGAAACGGGTTCATACAAAATCAATAAGATGAGCAAAGAGGACCGCGCTGCCCTAGTACAACAATTAAAGGATAATATGGAAAAGCAGAAGCAGCAGATGCTTGAATTAGTTAATAAGACTATTTCAGGACAAGTTGGAACATTTGGAAAAGCAAATGATGACAGCTTTTGGCGAATGTTAGCTGGCGGCAATTTCAAAGTTGATGCTGCCACAAAGGCCAAAGCTCAGGCTGATATTGGAGAAGATGGTTATTGGGGCGTAAAACAAACGTCACAGAGACTTTTTGATTTTGCTAGCGCATTAGCTGGTGATGATGTAGAAAAAATGCATGAAATGCAAAAGGCAATGCATAAAGGATTTGGTTTAGCAGGTAAGTCTTGGGGAAGAAAACTACCTTCTATTTGCCAACAAACCATGGATGCTGCGGATTCGCTCTTTGATAATTATTTTAAGGCGAAGGAAAGCGAATCTAAGGAAGTGATTAATGAGAATACAGTATATGTCAGCAAGTAAACTGATAATAAAATAACAACGGTTTGTTCAGTATCAAAGCTGCACAAACCGTTGTTTTATGTTAGGCAAACATCAATTGATTTCAAAAATACATAATTACAAGTAATTAATTCTGTCGTACATTTCTTTCCAGTTATCGGGGAGTCATTTTTGGTATTGTATTTCTATGTTAATCATTTATCCTTTTGTTGCCTCTGCTTATATTCTTCTTCAGCTATTTCTATCTGCTGCTGTATTTGTTCAGTTGTAGGCAAGTGTTCCTGTATCTCTTTAATTTTGACATTCTCATATGTAGCAACACCCATTGGAGTAGTTATACCTTGAAATGCTAATTGTACCTCAGTTTTATCCATATCTTTACAGATTAAAAGGCCAATTGTAGGATTATCACTATCTTTTCGTATAAATTCATTCACCGCATTTACGTAAAAGTTCAATTTGCCTGCATGTTCTGGGTCAAAAGAAGTAACTTTTAATTCTATAACTACATAACAACGTAGGTATATATGATAGAAAAGCAAATCAATTTTTCGTGTTTTCCCGGCTATAATTATTTCTTTTTGCCTTCCTATGAAGGCCCAGCCTTCTCCAAGTTCCAGCAGGAAACGTGTCATGCGTGCTTCTATAACATTTTCTAAATCAGTTTCATCATAGCCCTCTGGTAATGTAACAAAACCTAAATCATAATTGCTTTTAAGAATCTCCTGAGCGATTTTTCCTTGAGCATCAGGAAGCTTCTCTGAGAAATTTGTAAGAGCCGCACCTGAAGTATGAAATAAATCTGCTCTAATGCAATCATCCAGCGCCGATCGGCTAAGACCACGCTCTATAGTTCGTTTTATGTAGAATAAAGCTTCATCTACATCCTTACATTTAGTTATGATTTCGATGTGATGTCCCCAAGGAACAAAACTAAAAACAGTTGGAAACTCAATTTCTGCAACAGCCTGTTGCAGTTTTGCAGATGAACAGGTCTCGTGTATTTCTGCAGCAACTTGTTGCAGTTTTTGATTATTATCAAGAATTGAATCTAACTGTCTGATTGTAGATTCAAAAGAATCATTTGTGGAATAGAAAGTGTACCATTTTTTCATATTCCATAAGTTGCGGGCAGAAAAACCTTTTACATTTGGAAACTCTGCTTGCAAATCTAAACTGATTTGCTCAACGATACCTGTGCCCCACTTTTCCTCAGCTTTTCTTATAACTAAATCTCTGCCAAGCTGCCAATTAAAGAGTAATTGCTCTGAATTTACTTTAACAGCAGCTTTAACCTGAGAGTTACGATATCGTTGTTTAAGATCAATTATCCATTCTGTATAATCTTTATCAAGAGTAAGATCATGTGATTTCACAACCCTTGGTTTATTCATATTGTTATCGGTCATTAAAAATGCCTCCTAAATTCTTATAGCATAAATTTTATATCAGGCCTTAGCCATTGGCAAATAGATTATTTTTCATATTTTCATGAGCTTCATATGAATATAAAAAAGGGCAACCAAAAGGGCAACGAGACTTCCGACATGCTTTTCCTCCTTGATTTTATAGTATTTGTGAACCCTGTTTAAGGTTCAAGTCCCGCAGCCGGCATAATAATTTTTAATGATTAGAGCTTGAGAATGTTGAATTCTCAAGCTTTTTTCTTTTTTTAATTTTACAGAGTAGAAAAATTGGGACAACCTAGGATTATTTTATGTATTTAAAAGGTCTCTAATTTATCTCAATGAAGAGTTTTGATCTATTTTCTAGGAATTTATTTTTGAGGTATGCATCCCATTTGGCAAAAAAGGTCATTTGGGATGCATGATTTTTATGAAAATTAGTGTATTGTAAGCGAATCTTTGCTGAAGCCTTAAGTGAAATATTAATTTGTAGGAGATATGCAACAACATAGCGTATCGGCGGCGTAGTTACGCCACAGTATAAAAATTTAATCATCCCATATCCTGTTTTTTAAGATAGGGATGCATAGCTCAAAAAATGCAATCATCCCATATTCAAATTATATTAGATAGGGATGTATTAACGAACATTTAGTGTAGGAATTCTCAAAAAATTGTGAATATTCTAAAACTTCACATATTTTTAACCGATAGTCCATAAAATGAAGTTAACCCGTTGTTTTAAAGGGAAAGTGGTAAATGTTTATGGGTGATTTAATTAAAAATGTAATAGTGATTTTAGAGCTCATAGGGCTGGCAAATTAGTCGGCTCTATGGGCTTTTCGATTTTTTTAGGGGAAGGAGGGCAATATGAGGTCAAAAATAGCACTTTTAGTTATTGTTTTTGCTATCGAAAAAACTTGTACATTGTCCTTAGCTGCTGGGGTGGAAGGAAATTTAGAACAGGATGATTTAGGTGGAATAATTGACCAGGAAGAAATTGTGGATGAGACAGAAACAACTCCGAATCCTATAGATGAAAATACTTTAGACACAAATACAAATCTACCTATAGAAAACACGATTAATGAAACCAATACAAAAACACAGCCTGAGCTTGAAAGAGAAGCGCAGACTCCATCAGATAATAAATCATCAACAGAATTGAACGTAGATGATAAGTTACAAAATGAAGAAGATTTGCTGCAAGAAAAGGAATTAAAGGAATTAGCGAATGCTAATGATGTCACCGACAAGACAGATGGCGCTGATGATATAGACGCTATAGATGAAGAAGAGACAGACGAAGAGTTGGCAGAAGAAGAAACCAATGAAGAGCTGGAGGAAGAGTTGAAGGACACTGTTCCTACAGGAATAGAAGTAGTAGTGGTGCCGTTTGTTATTCTTATTATTTTATGCATAGGACTTGCCTTTGTTTTTCATAATAAACAGGTAGAGGAAGATGAATAAGAGTGTTGCATATCAAACAGACAAAGTTAATAAAGTGCCTGAGCCAACTCTTAAGACTATTAGAAGGATAAGAGCTCGTATTAGAAACATTCATGAGGTGAAAATATTTTTGGCTCGATTATTAGTGCTGATAGGCTTCATCGTATTGGTTTTTTATGGTTTGTTTGGGGTATATGCAGTTTCAAATGATGAAATGACACCAAGAATTAGCCCTGGAGATTTGCTGTTGATATTCAGGCCAGGAAACATATTCATTGCTGACGACATTATAATCTACCAGGTTGAAGGAGAAAAACACGTAGGGCGTGTTGTGGCAAAGGAAGGGGATTCAGTAGAGATAAAGCCCGATGGCGGATTATATATAAATGATAATTATAAAATAGAGAAGGAAATCTATTCTAAGACGTATTCGTACGAGGATTGTGTGGAATATCCAGTGAAGTTAGAGGAAGGACAATATTTCGTATTAGGAGATAATAGAGAAAATGCCTTAGATAGCAGATATTATGGGCCAGTTTCCGGTAACCAGATAGTTGGAAAGGCGATTTCTCTCATAAGGAGGGGAAAGCTATGAAGGTAGAAAATAACATTCCTACCACAATGGAAGATATATCCGACATCCTAAAAGACATGAAGTTCAAGCATGTGCTTGTAGGTGGAGTGGATGATGCAGATGTGTGGAAGCAAATTGAAAAATTAGATGAAGCGTACAGGACGATACTGGCCTTTCAACAGGATGAATGCAATCGGCAGTGTGCCATACTTGAACAGAAAAACACGATTTTGACTAGTAAACTAATCCGACTTGGAAAAAATTATAACTGGGCATACAAACAATTGGAAAAATTAAAGGAAGAATTAGAACAGATGAAAGGAGGCGAGAAATCATGAAGGTCTCGAAGCTCATAATTTCAATGATATTAACCTGCGGACTGGTAGTAGGACTTATTACTATAGGTGTGTTGGTTAAGCCTATAAAGGTTGAGGCAGAGGATGCATCTACCATAACAGATAACAGTTTCTCGGCTACTGGTGAAACATTTAATGCAATCAATATTCCTGCCAAATTAGAGGTTAACAATATTACAAAACCAGAAAATGGTGAAAGCGCTCACATTCCTGCTTTTGATGCATATATTGTGGCTAAACCACTGACTGATGCAAGTGATCGATATCATCCTTATGATTTTGCAACGGGCGATTTCCCAGGAGGTGGAAAATGGATTAGTGGTAATTTTAAATTGACGGATTCATCAGACAAATTTGATTCGGATAAAATATATGAATTTAATTCTGCATCCTTTGGATATTATGATAGCTGGTTTAATGGGAAAACTGGAATGTACCGATATCAGATATTCCTTTACGATGACACTGACAATTCCTTTGGTGGAATGTTTACATTACCAGATATGACTCAGGATTCTAACAAGATTTTCCTGGATTTTTATGTGGATAATGGGGCAGTTAATGGCGTTGTTCTTGTAGATAAAGATAATAATAAATTGGTTAGCAATAATACCAGTCTTGATAGTACCATAACATCTACTAGTACAAAGCCAACTATCGGAGCGGGTACTACCATTAAATACAACGTCGCCGATGTGACTATATCTAACTCTATAATAGATAGGAATGGAAGAAACTCACCATTCCATTATACGGCAACCTTTGAAAATAATTTGGTTGGCGGAGCAACAGCCTTTGATACTATTAATTTTTCAAATGGAACTGCCACATATAAATATGAAAACAACACAAGGCAATATGCGATAGATGAAAAGTATGGTGATTTTGATTGCACTATTTTGAACTGTCCTGTAGGGCTTAACCTTACAGTAACACAGATTAGTCCTCCTGATGCAGCAGGAAAATTGCTTGTGTACGTAGCGCCTAAGCTAAAGATTGAAGTTGGTGGTTATAATAAATCAACCTGGGATGCAAATGAGGCCAGTGCACAGGGATATGAACATGCTTCAAGTCAGGTGATTACCGTAGCTGCTACAGATTCCAACACAACAAATAAAGTGAGCTTTATAAACGTTGCAGTGGTAGATTTACCACCAACAGGAATCAACCTCACAGTCTTACCATTCATCATATTGATGGGACTTGCTCTTTTATTGTTAGCTATTTTCAGCAATAGAAAATACAAAGAAGTGTAGCCTATGAGTAGCGTAGCAAAGGAAATCGAAAAAGATGATAGGGCTGGGTATGTAATCCCAGGTAAAATGGCTAGGGGCGCAAATGCTGCCCTTAGCCTTATTGCGTTCTTTATTGTTATAGTGATTTTTGTCTACTCTATTTATTCTCTTTTGTATACATACCAGATATACAACGATTCTTATTTGGATTCTGAGATAATTGATTTGCATCCCACATTTTCTGGGGGCGATACTGATAACAGACTAACCTTTAGGGAGCTTTTAGCAATAAATGAAGATACTACTTCCTGGATTACAATTGATGGAACTAAAATAGATTACCCTGTCATGCAGGGAGAAGACGATTATGAATATGTAAATAAGAATGTTTACGGAGATTTTGAACTTTCAGGCTCAATCTTTCTTTCTGCCAGAAACGCCAAGGATTATAGCGACCCATACAATCTGTTATTTGGCCATCACATTTATAACGGTGGAATGTTTGGGGACGTTATGAAATATAAGGATGCAGATTTTTTCAAAAATAATACTTCGGGAATACTTTATCTGCCTGATGCTACCTATTCTATTAAGCTATACGCTTGTGTTGAATGCAGCGCATATGATGAAAATATATTTTACGCTGCAAAAGAGATGGAAGAGATGGGGGACTTTCAAAAATGGGTAAGGGAAAATGCAACCAATTATAGAGATATTGGTATTACTGCAGATGATAAGATAATCGCTTTAACAACCTGCGAGAATGCAACGACAGATGGCAGGTGTGCTGTTGTTGGAAGATTAGACAGGATTGCGATGGTGGAACAAGGCTTTGAGGAAGATATAGATGAAAGCAATAAAGATAATGTAGAAGAATCTGTCAAAACAGATAGGGATGAGATATCATGGAAATATTTTTTTAGGAAACCAGATAATTATTACTATCTAATCATTATATTTGTTTTTCTTTTATCCCTACTTACAATCGGGCTGATGCAAAAGGATGAGGCCTTGAATTTTGATATAACCGACGAGGATAAGCAGGCAGCAGAGGATAAAGCAGCGAAAAAGAGAAGGAAAATGCACAGGATTTTGTGTACAGTCAGCATAGTTGTGGGAGCAGGCTGTGTATATTTGGGACAAAGTATTTATGAAGAGGTATGCGCTATAGTATCTATTTCAACGATATCATTTCTTGGATTAGCGGAGTATATAAGACAAAAGAAAAGCTAGCAACTACACAAAATTTCAATAATTAAATCATAGATTAGTCACAAAGTAACGTTACAAACATGATATGATATTAAAAATGCAAGCCATTTATAACGTAACGCGAAAAGGAGATGCGTCTATGGTTAGAATTCCCCCAACTCGAATTACAAAAATAACTGGCGGTACACAGGGGGAATTTGGGATTTTTTTAATAGCAATAAATAAGCTCAGATGTGTAACTTTGGATTAGTCAAAGTTGAACATTTGAGCTTTTTTATTTATATAGATTTAGAGGTTTAAAAGGGTATAAAAAATCAGGGGTATTAATTATGAAGGGTGAGACAATTTTTTTAAAAAACAATTTAGTAAAGAGAACATTGGCGCTTGCTATAACATCTTCAATGTCATTAACAATGTGTTTCAATCCTGCCATTGCATATGCTGAAGAAATTACTACAGATGGCGCATCAGCTATTACTTCAATTACTGCAATTGATGATAACGTAGCTGTTCAGTACATGGAACTTGGTTCAAAGGAAGAAGATATTATTTTCCCAGATTCCTTTACTGCTACAGTTGAAACAACTAAAGAAGTCATCATAGAAGAGCAGGTGCCAGTAGAAGAAGAAACAGTTGAAGAAGAGCCAGTTGAAGCTACAGAAACTGAACCAGCTGAAATGCCTGAAGAAGAGCCAGCTACTGAACCAACAGAAGATTTGGAAATTCCTGCACCAGAGGTTGTAGAAGAACTAATAGAAGAACCAACAGAAGCACCAACAGAGCCATCTACTCCAGCTGAGACTGAACCTACATCAGAAGAAACACCAGTAGAAACACCAGTAGAAGCACCAGTTGAAACACCAGTGGAGATTCCAGCAGAAACTCCAGTAACAGAAGCACCAGCAACAGATGTTCCAGCGGATCCTGTAGCATTTATTATAGATAAAATATTCCCAGCAATGGTTGTAAAAGCTGCTGAGGAAACAATTATAGAAGAACCAGAAGAGCCTGTTATGCAGACTGTACAGCGCATAGAGACAATCACATCAACTTCAGAGATTACACTTACAGGTGTGACCTGGACAATCGATGCTTTAAATAGCACTAATCCTACATTTGATTCTAGTATTGAGGGCGCAAGCTATGTGTATGTAGCAAACATTCCTACTTCCTATATAATATCTGCACCTGTTCCAACAATTAAAGTTATCATTGGAACAAATGGTACATCTGCAAGCTTTAGACAGAGCGTAGTTGTTGACGGTGTTGTAATTACAGTTAAGGCAGATGAAGGAGTATTTCCTGAGGGAGCACTTCTCACAGCAAGAGCAGCAACAGCTGAGGAGACAGAAGTCGCAGAGGTAGCTGTAGAGGCAGAGCGTGAGTCAGCAAACGTTGCTTCTTCTTATACATTTGATATTAAGGTACTTAATTCAGATGGTGTGGAAATTCAGCCAGACACAACTAAAGGAACAGTTAAGGTAGAGTTTGCCATGGAGGAAGCAAGGGCTGAGTACCTTGAGGCAGATATCTATCATATTAGTGATGCAAATCCAGCTGCACCAGTAGCTGAGAAGCTTGAAACTGAAAATACAGATAATATTGTAGAAGCTGAGACAACAGGCTTTTCATTCTATACAGTAGAATTCACATACAACGGTTTGCAGTATGTAATGAAGGGCGGAACTATTGTTTTACTTTCTGAAATTCTTGATTACATAGGAATAGAAGGAAATGTAGTATCAGCAGAAAGCTCTGATGAAAGTTTATTCTACGCAAAAAGATTTGTTAAACAGGAAGAAAACCAGGGCGCAGGTATTGGTGGCTTCGTAGAAAGTGAAGCAGGGGACTGGTACATAGTTTCACTTAAGGCATTTACCTCGGAAGAATCATTAGTTGTAACTATGGATAATGGCACAAGTTTTGATATTGTAGTTACAGATGACCCAGGCCTTGTAGGTGCACACAGTGATACTAATAGTAAAGGTGATGTATTCCTTGGTGGTAATTATATTGAAGTAGGTGTTGCAAAGACTGGTTCCTTTGGTACAGCAGGTGAACCATCTGCAGAAAATAAAAGCAAGTTCCATCCAATAGAAAGAACTACCCTTGGTCTTAGTGTAGATGGTGACGGCTTTGAAAATGGAAATACATCTACTACAGGTGATTTCTTCTTACCAGGTAACCCTGCAGAGCAATATATTTTAGGTTATAAGATTGATGGAAAAGCAGTAAGTAATAACAATGCTGAAAGATGTGATGGTTCGTGGGAATCTCCAAAGGTAGCTCCAACAACTGTTGATAAATCCAATGTTGCAGCAGGATTGCTTAAATCTGTTACAACAGGTACAACTAAAGATGGTGTTGATATGGAAATGACTATATCATTCAATGAGAATGATATGTTTTTTATCACAGATGTAGTAATTACAAATAATACAGGAAAAGATATTACTGATGTTAGATGGGTTAGAGCATTTGACCCTGACCAGGATGCAGATCTTAATGGTAGATATGACACATATAATAAGGTGATTAGTAATCCAAACAGCAAAATAGCTTATACTCCAGATCAATGTGCAATGGTAGTTGCAAAAGGTGGTGAAACACAGGAAGGCTTCTTCTTTGCAGCATTTGATGAGCGCGCAAGAGCAGCAATTATTAATGATCTTGCAGTAAGTAGTGCTTACGATGAATCATTATGGATGGATTCTGACAGTATCCCAACAGTACCAGTGGAAGCTTCATACTCAGGTATTGATGGATTTAACAAGCGTGACACAGGTATCGCCATTACATTTGCCTGCGGCACTCTTAAGGCAGGAGAGTCAACAACTTTATCATATTACTCAAGTCTTGATCCTGACGTAAGCAGAACATTCTCACAGCTTTCAGGAAAGGTTAACTATGCAAAGGAAGTAATCGAAGGCTTTGAACCAGATACAACTTACGATGTAACTATCGAGGGTGATGAGACAAGCACAGTTTACAAGGTTAAGGCAAATAGCGAAGGCCAAATTAAGTTCGAAGGAAAAGATACATCTGATAAAGAATATAGCTTATTAGGAAAGACTGTGCACATTTCTTTGACTGAAGAAGATGTAACCAGCACAACGGATATAGATGTTAATGACAGACCTACACCAACAGAAATTGATTCTACAGGTACTCTTGATGATGGTGATGCATCAAAGCCAGAGGAAGTAGGTAAGGATTTGATCGTTACTACAGATGATTCTATTACAATCACTGCTGGTACAAACGGCCAGGAATACGGTATAGCAGGTGAAGATAGTAATGTAGATGAATGGATTGGCTTGAACGAAAACCAGAGCCACACATTTGATGGCTTGGACGCAGGCGATTACACTTTGAAGACTCGTGTTAAGGCTACAAACAAAGCCCCAGCATCATTGCCTTCAAAGGGAATTACTGTTACATTGAAGCCTACAGCTACAGTAAAGCCTCATGAAAATACAGTTGTAGATTATGACGGCGCAGCAAAGGAAACAGCAGTTGAGTCAGATGATGATGGTGTAAAGATTACATATAGTACAAGCCCTGATATGCCATACTCTGCTACAGAGCCAAAATTCACAGATGCCGGAACATACACAGTATATTACAAGGCTATAAAGGATGGCTGCAGAACTACCTATGGTTCTTATACAGTTACTATAAATAAGCAGAAGAGAAACTATGTTGAGCTTGAGCAAAATTATAATATCCCAGCTGAGTCTACAAAAGAAGGCGTAATTGATATTCCTGAGCTTTGCAAGGATCCTGAATTAATTAGGTATGAAGCTTTAGGTGATATAAAGAACTATATTAATGATGTAAAAATTATTGATGGAAAGGTTGCATACGATATTTCAGAGAGTAAGTCAGGTACTACAGGTGTATTGCGCTTATACGTGCAGGGCAAAAATGATGAACCATATTGGATAGCAATTCCTATTACAACAAAGGCTGCACCAGCACCATCATTTGTTAACTTCACAACAGAAGAAACAACAAAAACAACAAAAGCAGCAGCTTTAGAGCTTTTGGAAGTTGATACACAGACAGAGGAAAGAGAGCTTGAGCTTCCTAATGCCGTACAGAAGCTTGTTACAGGTGATTTAGAGTCAGAAAAAATAGAGGAAACAATTGATAAAGGAAATATCATTGATCGCGGAGATATCTGGGGTGAAATGACAGATGATTCTAAGCGTAAGCTTTTAGATAAGCTTAATGAAACAGGTGGCGAAATTGTTAAGTTGGCAGATGAAGCCATGTTAAGTGGTGAGACATCAGAAACTGATGCAGAAGATAATGAAAAGGTTCCTGTAAAGGAAAAACCAATAGCACTTGTTATGGGTGAAGGTGCTATAGTTGTCAAATTGGAGACACCTGTAGATTCAAGAAATACTGCAGGTCTTGCAGATGCAAAGGCAGTTGCAAAATCTATCCTTACAGAGGAACAGTATGCAATGGTTGCATCAGGAAGCATTCTTGAAATTAAGGTTGAGGTTATTCCTCTTGATGATGAGACAATCCCTGAATTTGACAAGCAGGTTATCACTGATGGTGTAGCAGCGCTTGTAGAAGAAAAGCCAAATCTTGCAATGGCAGATTATATAGATATCAGTATGTTTATGAGAATAGATGATAGCGATTGGAATCAGATTACTGATACAGACCCTATTGATATTATTGTAGATATTCCAGAAAACTATAAGGGCTTATCGGATACATATTACATCATGCGTGCACACGAAGGTGTAAGCACATTACTTGAAGATTTGGATGATGACGATGATACTATCACAATTTCAACAGGTCAGTTCTCTACCTATGCATTGATGTTTGATGATGTTAGTGAAGTGCCAGTAGCTGTAAATGTTAATCTTACAGTTCCAGAAAAGTGCCAGTTATGTCATCTGTGCCCTACATTATTTGGTATTTGTTATTTCGTATGGATTATAATCCTCACAATTGCAGCAGCTAGCATTATGCTGTATGTGACACTCAGAAAAAAGAATTAATTCCCTTTTAATCCCCATAATAATTGCCCTCCCAGAAGGGAGGGCAGTTCTTTATGACTTTTTATTTTACTTAAAGTAACGGTTTAAAAGACCTTCAAGGGCCTTGCCATGTCTTGCTTCGTCACGAGCCATCTCATGAACTGTATCATGGATTGCATCAAGGTTGTTCTTCTTAGCGCAAGCAGCAAGGTCGAACTTACCTGCTGTAGCACCGTATTCGCAATCAACACGCCATGCAAGATTCTTCTTTGTAGAATCTGTCATGTTAACTTCAAGCTCTGAGCCTAAAAGCTCTGCAAACTTAGCAGCGTGCTCAGCCTCTTCAAAAGCGGCCTTCTCCCAATATAAGCCAATTTCAGGATAGCCCTCTCTGTGAGCTACACGTGCCATGCAAAGGTACATACCAACCTCTGAGCACTCGCCAGTAAAGTTAGACTTTAACTGATCTAATATATATTTCTTATCTTCATCTGTGATATCTGGATTGTTCTTAACTGTCTTTGCATAGATGCCAAATTCATGCTCTGCAGCAAGCTTAAGTTCGCCCTCTACCTCTTTGAATTTGTCAGCGTCTGCGTGACATACAGGACATTCTTCTGGAGGATTGTCCCCCTCATAAACGTAACCACATACTGAACATACATACTTTGCCATAACTAGACTCCTTTCATTGTGTAAAATATAATAATCATTACTGATTTCACTATTAATTATTATCCTGCTCTAAAATACAGTCTTTGCACACGCCAGTGAATAGCAAGCTTGCCATTTCAACTGTGCCAAGACCCGCAGAAGAAGCAGAAAGAATCTGGTCAACACTAGGTGTAACCTCCAAATCCATTACCCTGTGACAGCATCTACAATAGTAGTGACTATGAGCTGATGTATCTGCATCATAATGCTCTGTTCCGTCACCAGTGGAAATCTTTCTAACCTCCCCTAAATCAACGAGAAGAGTGAGATTTCTGTAGACTGTGCCCAGGCTGATTTTAGGGTAATTCTCCTTAACATGCTGATATATAACATCGGCCGTAGGATGCTCCTGGGTTGACATTAAATATTCTTTTATTGATTCACGTTGCCTACTATAATTCATATAACACCGCCAATCCGAAAAATTAATAGTGACTATATTTATAATAGCAGAGATGAATGAAAAGTCAATAGTAAAATAGTAATCATTACTGATTTACCCAAAAAGCTTTATGAAAAGATTAGCTACTTTACTATAGAATAATGAAGAACAGATTAAACGTCAGTCCGAAAGGGCTGGCGTTTTTTTATTGAATGATTTTGATAAAAAAAGTTCATTTTCGATATAAAACTAGTATTAAATTTTTTATCATAACCATATCATTTCTAAAATGAAAGGAGAATGTGTAATGAAATTGGGACGCGGAAAGTGCGTACTGGCTTTGGGGATGGCCAGTATGATGGCTGCTACAGCTTTTCCTGTGCAAGCCAAAGAGACCAGTGCGGATGGTCTTGAGGATAAGTATTCAGATGAAGGCTACAGCCTGGTATGGAACGATGAATTTGATGGGGATAGCTTGAATTTAAAGGACTGGAATGTTGAAAAGCATGAGCCAGGCTGGGTTAATTCGGAGCTTCAAAGATATACAGGTATAGATGAAGGAAACATCGAGGTAAAAAATGGCAAGATGGTCATCAAGCCTCATGTGGAAGAAAAAGAAACTGAAGGGGAAGAGAAAACTGCAGAAGAAAAGATTACAAATGTAAGCTTTGATTTCACAGTAGGGGATGATAAAAAAACATCTGATACAATTGCTCTTCAGGTTAATTTTGGAAAGATAGATGATTCGGAAGCTGGAAATGCAAAGGCTACAGTAAAGCTTTCAAATGTATCTTTAATCGATACAACAGAGGATAAGGAGCTTGTAAGAAACGGAAGCTTTTCAAACGGAGATGATTGGTACTGCGGTATCACATCGCCAGCTGCAGGCTCATATAAATACGAAGATGGCAAGGCAGTTCTTACCATAGATAATTCGGGAGATGCTAACTGGAATTACCAGTTGCAGCAAAACGGTCTTAAGCTTGAAAGTGGTCATTCATATAAGTTTTCCATGGATGCATCAGCAAGCGCAGACAGAATGGTAGAAATCAGTTTGCTTGATCCTGATAACGGCTACAACTGGTATGCCGGAACAAAATCTACTATCGAAAAAACTGAAATGGCCGGCCAGTCAGGAAGCAATGGAAAAAGAGAAATAACATCAGGCCGTATTACAACACAGGGCTTACATGATTTCACCTATGGTAGATTCGAAGCCAGAGCAAAGGTGCCTGAGGGTAAGGGATATCTTCCAGCATTCTGGCTGATGGCTACAGACGAAGGTCTTTACGGACAGTGGCCTAAGTGTGGCGAGATAGACATCATGGAGGTTATGGGACAGGACGTTTCAAAGTCATATCACACCATTCACTATGGCTACAGTGCAGGAAATGGTCATAAGGAAAATCAGGGAAGCAAGGTACTTTCAGATGGAAGCTTTGCTGATGAATATCATACCTACAGAGTAGACTGGGAGCCAGGACTTATCACATGGTATGTAGATGATGAAAAGGTGTTTAGCACAAACGATTGGTACACAGGAAGTGATGACAACAGTCAGGTTACATATCCAGCACCATTCGACCAGGATTTTTACATCATACTAAATCTTGCTGTTGGTGGAAGCTGGGTTGGCTATCCAGATGACAGTGTTTATGAGCACATGAATGATGATTCCTTTGCAGTGGATTACGTAAGAGTTTATCAGAAATCTGCAGAAGAATATGAAAAGGAAGAATCAAAGGTAAAGCGTCCTGAAAAGGAGCCAGTAAAGTTTAGAGAAGCAGATGAAGATGGTAACTACGTTATCAACGGAGACTTCAGCAAGGACATTGCATTTGAAGGTGCTGAGAATGCTGATGATAATAATTGGAAGCTTCATTTGGAAAGCGATGCTAAGGGAACTGATTATAAGGTAGATGATAACAAAATTAAAATTAACCCATCTGCAGTAGGTTCACAGCCACACAGTGTGCAGCTTAAACAGCAGAACATCCCAATGTATAAGGGGTGGGAATATGAGCTGACATTTGATGCAGTGGCAGATGAAGATAGAGATATCATTATAGATGTTGAAGGTCCAGACAGAGGCTGGATGAGATATTTGAAGGACACATCAGTGCCGGTTACAACTGAAAAGCAGTCTTACAAATATACATTTACAATGGATGAAAAAACTGATCCAAACGGATCACTTGAATTTAATTTAGGTAAACAGGATTCGACAGCAGCAGTTACAATTTCGAATGTAAAGCTTGTTCACAAATCAGGAGATGAAGTTGTTGAGGACGATGCGAAGACAATTCGTCCAGATGGTAACTATATTTACAATGGAGGGTTTGATCAAGGTGAAAATCGACTGGGCTATTGGGATTGCAATAATAAAAAGGCAGTTTCTGTTACTAATAAGAAAAACTTACGAGTACTTAAAGTGGTAGCGCCTGAGGGTACATCGAAGGCTAATCCTGTTGTTGTTTCACAGAAAGAGCTTTCACCACTTAATGCTGGTCAGTACGAAATCAGCTTCAATGGATACGCTAATGTAAAGGATGGTCTTACTGTTAATGTTGCAGATAAGACTTTTACCCCAGAGCTTTCAGATAAGAATGCAAGCTACGCTCATAAGTTTGTGTTAGATAAGAATGTTGAGCGTAAGGATTCAAATGTTGAATTTGTATTTACGAAGCCAGGTGAGTATTACATTGATAATGCATTTTTGGCTGAGGCAGCATTGCTTAAGAATGGTTCATTTAATGCTGGACTTGCTGGGTTTAATCCTTACATCTACGATTCAGTAAAGGCAAACTATGTCATCGACAACATGAATGGAAATGATAATGCTTTTGCAATTACAATAGATGACACAGTTGCAGATACAGATGACAACTGCTGGTACATTCAGCTAAACCAGGATGGAATCAAGCTTGAAAAGGGCAAGAAATATAGAGTTTCATTTAAGGCTAAGTCTTCTATTGATAGAATAATCAAATATTCACTTCAGGAGTTTGAAGGCAATTGGACGAACTACAGTGGTACAGGCTCTGTTGAAATTGGAAATGAGTGGAAGACATTTACTCATGATTTTGTAATGGAAAGTGAGACGGACCCTAACACAAGATTCAACATCACAATGGGTTCTGTTGATGGTATCAGAATTACAGATAAGCATGACATCTACATTGATGATATCAGCTTAATCGAGCTTACTGATGAACAGCAGCCAAAGGCTGAGCCAGCTAAGTCACAGCCATCACAGTCGCAACCATCACAGTCACAGCCATCACAGTCACAGCCAGCTCCAAAAAAGATAGCTAATAATAATACACCATTAGCAGGAAATGTGGCTGTTGTAAATAATAATACAAAGACAGATAATACTGTTAACGAGAAGCATCAGGCTAAAGCTGATTCAACAAAAAATCAGACTAAGTTCACAGAAGAAATAACAACAGAAGTAGAAGAGACAAAAGAATCAGAAAAAGAGGAGTCAGTAGATTCCAACAAGGCCTCAGAAGAAAAGATAGAAAAGATAGAAGAGCCAGAACCAGCTAAAGTAGCTGATAAGAAGGAGCAGGTAGGCTTCTTTGGTGCAATAATCAATTTCTTCAAGGCAATCATTGAATTCTTTAAATCGCTTTTCTCGTAATTCTTAGAAAAGAGAGGAACAAAGAGCATTATGGCAAACAAGATTTTCGATATTACAGAGTTTGCTAAGGTAGCAAGACAGGCAGTTGCAGAAGGCGTTGTATTACTCAAAAACGATGCCAAGGTATTACCACTTAAGGAAGGCACAAGGGTTGCAATCTTTGGAAGAAGTCAGTTTAACTACTACAAGAGTGGAACTGGTTCTGGTGGAATGGTAAACACAAGATATGTGGTTGGAGTTTATGAAGCCATAGAACAGGATGGCACCCTGGAAATTAATAGCAACTTAAGAAATACCTACGAAGACTGGGTAAAGGATAACCCATTTGATGCAGGTGCTGGTTGGGCTGCAGAGCCTTGGTTCCAAAAGGAAATGCCAGTAACAAAGGAATTGGCACTTGAAGCAAGAGAAGATTCAGATGTTGCTATTGTTCTGATTGGACGTACAGCAGGTGAAGATCAGGATAATAGCAACGCTAAGGGTAGCTATTTACTTACAGATGATGAACAGCAGATGCTTGAGAACGTAACAAAGGCATTTGAGAAAACCATCGTATTGTTAAACGTTGGAAATATTATCGATATGAAGTGGGTGGATAAATACAATCCATCTGCAGTAGCTTATATCTGGCAGGGTGGCCAGGAGGGCGGAAACGGTGTTTTAGATGTACTAAAGGGCGCAGTTTCACCTTCGGGAAGATTGACAGATACAATCGCATACAACATAGAGGACTACCCATCTACAAATAATTTTGGTGATAGCAAGCGTAATATCCAGCAGGAGGATATTTATGTAGGCTATAGATATTTTGAAACCTTTGCAAAGGACAAGGTTATGTATCCATTTGGATATGGCTTGTCTTATACATCCTTTGACATTTTTTCTAACGGATTTATTGTTGATGATGGCCAGGTAAAGGTTTCAGTTACAGTAACAAACATTGGCGACTACAAGGGCAAGCAGGTGGTTCAGGCTTATGTATCAAAACCCCAAGGTAAGCTTGGAAAACCAGCTCTTGAGCTTGTAGGCTTTGCCAAAACAAAAGAGCTTAAGGCTGACGAAAGCGAAATAGTTGATATCGTATTTACGAATTATCAGATGGCAAGCTTCGACGATAGCGGAGTAACCGGCCATAAGAACGCATACGTATTAGAGGAAGGCACCTATGTCTTTTATGTAGGTGAAAACATAAGAAATCTTACAAGAATCGGTACATATAATGTGGGAAGAACTAAGGTGGTAGAGCAGTTGACAGAAGCTCTTGCGCCACAGATTGATTTCACACGTATTAAGCCAGAGGCTTGTGAGGACGGCTTTAGCATTTCATACGAGGATGTGCCAAAGGCCACTGTGGATGCTACTGATATTAGAAAAGCTAATATTAAGGCACCTATAGCTAAAACAGATTCAGACTTTAAGCTTGTTGATGTTTTAGATAACAACTGCACATTGGATGAATTTATAGGACAGCTTAGCGAAGAGGAGCTTTGCGCCATTGTCAGAGGAGAGGGCATGAGCTCTCCTAAGGTAACACCAGGCTGTGGTGGAGCTTTTGCAGGCGTTACAGATTCCCTTGTTGCAAAAGGAATTCCTACATGCTGTTGTACAGATGGACCTTCTGGTATCAGAATGGATTCCGGCAAGAAGGCATTTGCTATGCCTAACGGCACATTGCTTGCATGTATGTGGAATTTGGATTTAACAGAAAAGCTCTATAATTACGAGGGCTTAGAGCTTAGAAAGAATAAGATTGATGTTTTGCTTGGACCTGGTATGAACCTTCACAGAAATCCTCTTAATGGACGTAACTTTGAGTATTTCAGTGAGGACCCATTTGTTACAGGAAAGAATGCGGCAGCTCAGCTTAAGGGCATGCATAAGATGGGTGTGACAGGAACAATCAAGCATTTTGCCATGAATACACAGGAGGCATATCGCCACACTGTAGAACATGTAGCCAGTGAGCGTGCCATCAGAGAGCTATATCTTAAGGGCTTTGAAATAGCTGTTAAGGAAGCAGGGGCAACTGCTGTAATGACAACATACGGTTCAATAAATGGCTATTACACATCTTCAAGCTACGATTTGGTTACAAGAATTCTTAGAAACGAATGGGGCTTCGAAGGTATTGTAATGACTGACTGGTGGGCAAAAGGTGGAAAAGCTGAGTGTGGCGATTCTACTGATATGGCAGCCATCGTTAGAGCACAAAATGATTTATACATGGTTACACAAAGTGCGAAAGATAACACAAACAAGGATAATCTTGTGGATGCACTTTCAGATGGAAGCTTAGATATAAGTGAGCTTCAAACTTGTGCTAAAAACATCTGTCAGTTTGTATTACACACACCTACATTTGCAAGATTCATTGAAAGAAACAATGAATTAGATATAGACCTTGCAAATGAGGCAGAGGATGATGAGACAGAATTTGACAATATTATAGATTGCAGAATCGATGAAAGCGGTAGTGCACATATTTCTACTGATTTGATTGAGACTGCAAGAAACAGCAGTAACACAGTTTCTGTTTCCTTCAAGGAAAGAGGAGATTACAAGCTTTCAATGCGTGTGCGCTCTAATGCCACAAGCGATTTGGCGCAGATACCACTTAGTATCTTCAGAGATAAGGAGCTTGTAAAGATGGTTACTTTAACAGGTGCTGACAAGGATTGGCAGAATGTTGAAGTTGTATTTGAAAACTGCGCTATGACATTCTTTATGAGATTATATTTCGCTCAGGATGGAATGGAAATAGATGATATAACCATTTCTTTGGCAAAGTCAAAGGAAGAAGAATTTAGATTAATGTTTGCCAGAATGGGTGAGCAGTAAGGAGTACTTGAGTTGATAGAGTTTATTGATAAAAATGGAAGCTTCAGGGTTCAAAAGGCCGAAGATACAAGTTATTTATATTTTCCAATTGCTGGAGAGAAGGGACTAAAAGCATCTGTTGCACCAAATCTTGCTGGAGATGCAATGGTGGACCAGGAAACATTTTTGTTAGAACCTGTCAGCGTGGAAAACTTACATAATAACAAAAACGGAAGAAATTTCTGGGTTTATATGGATAATGGTAAGGTCTGGTCGGCAGTGGGAAATTCTGCAGATCAGGAAAGTAAAAAGTTTACATTGGCCCAGGATGAAAGCTCTGTAACAGCTGGATTTATGTGGCACAAGGTTAACCGCTACAGCAATGAATACAAGATTAGCTCAGAAATCACATCCTTCATCCCAGTGGATGCAAATGTGGAAATAATGTCGGTTCGAATCAAAAACGAAGGTGACGAGCCAAAGACAATCACAAATATTGCAGCGGTTCCTATCTACGGCAGATCAGCAGATAATCTTAGGGACCACCGAAATGTAACATCTATGCTGCACCGCATCAAAACAGTAGAGGATGGAGTACTGGTTACACCTACAATGTCCTTTGATGAAAAGGGACATAGAATGAATCACAAGACTTATTACGTAGTAGGCGTTAGTGATTGTGGAAACAAGCCAGAGGGATTTTTCCCAACTGTGGAAAGCTATATTGGGGAAGGCGGAAGCTTTGCAAAGCCTAGAAGCGTTTATCGTCAGGAAAGCGGTGTGACAGCAGGATTTTCTGTAGCTGGTATGGAGGCTGTTGGTGGCCTTAGATTCCCAGAGGTTTCCCTTGGCGCTGGAGAAAGTATCGCATATACGATAATCCTTGGCGTCACAGAGGACGAGTCAGAAATAGATGGTATTGTAAAAAGATTCAATACATCTGAGGCCGTTTCAAAGGAGCTTGAGGCTACAAAGAAATACTGGCTTGATAAAGTAAATGTCAGCTTTAAAACAGGCGACAAAGCCTTTGATGAATATATGCGCTGGATTGCATTCCAGCCATTCCTTAGAAGAGTTTATGGCTGCTCCTTCCTTCCATATCACGATTATGGAAGAGGTGGCAGAGGCTGGAGAGATTTGTGGCAGGATTGCCTTTCACTTCTTTTTATGGAGCCAGCAAATGTGCGCCAGATGATAGTGGCAAATTTTGGTGGTGTGCGAATGGATGGAAGTAACGCCACAATAATAGGCGACGGCCTTGGCAACTTTATTGCTGATAGAAATGGTATTGCCAGAGTTTGGATGGATCATGCCTATTGGCCACTTAAGACATTGCTTTTATACATTAATCAGTCAGGTGATTACGATATTTTAAAGGAACAGGTTCCATACTTTAAGGATTCCATCGTTCATCGTGGAGCCATTGTTGATAAAAAATACGAAAACAAAGAAAACAAGCAGCTTACAGCTGATAAAGAGGTGTACTTAGGTTCAATTATCGAGCATTTATTGGTGCAAAACTTAGCAGCATTCTACGAGGTAGGGGAGCATGGCGTGCTTAGACTTCGCGGTGCTGATTGGAACGATGCCCTTGATATGGCAGAGGCAAATGGTGAATCTTGTGCATTCTCTTACGCCTATGTTGGAAACCTAAAGGAATTAGCAAAGCTTATTTCAGATTATGCTAAGGAACAGGGAATAGATACTATATCAATCGCTGAAGAACTTGTGACACTTGTTAATTCGTATATACGAAGCGATAAGACTATCCCAGCTAAGAAAGAAATTCTGGAAAACTATCTGAAGCTTGTGGATGGAAACATCTCTGGAAAGCAGAGCATCATTACTGTCACAAGCCTGGTTGATACTATAAATGAAATGGCTGAGGACTTTGCTGCCCAGCTAAATGCAAATGAATGGATTGACGGCAAGGACGGCGAGGGCTGGTTTAACAGCTATTATGATAACAGTAAAGAAAAAGTAGAATTCTTTGATGAAATAGATGAAAAAACTAGAATGATGCTTACAGGTCAGGTGTTTGCAATCATGGGTAATGTGGCAGACGATGCCCGTATCCAAAAGATTGTAAGGGCTGCTGATAGATATTTATACAGAGGTGAAATTGGTGGTTACAGATTAAACACTGATTTTGGTGAAGTAAAATCTGATCTTGGTAGAATGTTTGGATTTGCATACGGTGAAAAGGAGAATGGAGCAGTATTTTCTCACATGTCTGTAATGTATGCAAACGCATTGTATCAAAGAGGCTTCGCTAAAGCAGGCTACAAATCCCTTAAATCACTTTTTGATGCATCAATGAATTTCAAGGTAAGCCGAATTTATCCTGGCATACCTGAATATTTTGCAGCAGACGGAAGAGGCAAATACCCATATCTTACAGGGGCAGCTTCATGGTATCTACTTACACTGATAACAGAGGTGTTTGGTGTTAGAGGAAACAGAGGAAATCTGGAAATCGCACCAGCCCTTTTGAAGGAACAGTTTGATGACAATAATACTGCAGCAATTGAACTTAATTTTGCAGATAAGAGATTTGAAATCATCATAGAAAATCCTGAAAGAAAGGATTTTGGTTCATATAAAATAAAGGCAGCTCAGTTAAATGGTAACGAGCTACCTGTTAATCAATCACAGCTAATAATTAATCGAGATGTTATTGAGAGGCTTGAAAATAACAATAAGATTCTCGTGTTATTAGGATAAATTTTCTTCATTCTGGGACCCATCGGTATAAGACATTATATCGTTTGCGGTCCCCTTCCATTGTGTACCGTAGTATTTCTCACGGTACTTTTTTGGTGTCAGACCAGTTTCTTTTAAAAACAGCTGGCTGAAATGACTCTGGGAAGTAAATGAATAATAGTTTGCAATGTCTGCAAGACTATAATCGCTAAATCTAAGCAGATTCTTAGATGCCTCAAGCTTGGCACTTCTAATATAATCACTAGTGGAAACGCCCAATTCTTCTTTGAAAAGTCTGGAAATGTAGCTGGCTGAGTTGCTGGTGTATTCAGCCAAATCCTTTACAGTGATTCTTTCTTTAAGATGAGAATAGATAAAGTTCATGCATTCTGTCATAGGACGGGACAATCCTGCATTCTGGCGGATTACACGCATTTTTTCAGTGTAATCCAGTACCATCTTGTCATGAATCTTTTCCATATCTGTTATTGAATTAATATTATCAAGCTCTTGGATGTAATGGTCGCTAAGGCGATAGGATTTTTCCATCTCCATACCGTTATCAACACAAAGACGAGAGATGATGGCTACGGAAACGACAAAATGATATTTAAGATTTTGAACAGGATCCTTAGAAAGGGTTCCAACACCTGCTTGGTTGAGAAACTCATGATTTTGGCAGTTGTTTTTGATGGCCTCTACATCCCCCTTTGCTACCTGTTGATAAAATAAAAATTCTGTATTTTGATGACGATGTACAACGTCCTTATCTTCGTCTGTTAAATTGATTTTTGTGTCTAGTGATTGCATTGTTTGCCTCTTTTTGAAATTTTGATTTAGTGTTTAGGCATTAAGTCTATCGTATATACGAAGGTCATAATGCTTGTTGTACATATCATCCAAGCTATCTATTTCGATGGAATTACTGATTAGTATTTTATCAAATGAATAGTTGAAATGATTGCTGAGGAAATCCTTGTAGCTCATGTAAGCGAAGGTCTCCATAATAGAGGCATTGGCCTTGTATATGTTATCAATAGCAATTATATCACGGTTTGTAAGATAAACCCTGTTATTTATTGAATAAAAGCGCACTGATATTATTGGATTGTCAGTGGTGCTGCTAGGGTGGAAGGTGGCAGCGATTTTGATGGCACCTTCAGTTCCACCAGAAATAACGCAGCTGCCTAACTCTTCGTTAGTGCTAGGCTGAGTTTTAACGTCGAATGTATTGTAGTCATCAAAGGATTTGATGACGTGAGTGGCGGTAGTGTCAGTTGCTGGGGAATCAGCTACAAAAGCCTCCATAGCACTGACAATCTTTTGAAGCTCACTGAATAGAGCCATATTGCCAATGGTGATGGCAGTATGTTTTGCGTAATCAGTAAGGTCGATGAAGTTGTATTCTTTATCAGGTTCAAAGTTAGATGGCTTAACAGCCTCTAAGCTGGAATCTACAAAGTTAAAATCTGGATTTTTATTTTTTTCGAATAAAAGAGCCTTGGAAAACTCCTTAAAATCACACTTTTTAAGGTTAATGGACATAATATCCCTGTCAGGGATGTTGGTGTCATCACTGTCAGTTTTAGCCACATTAATGTGATAATTCAAATGTGAGCTGAATAAAAAATCAGTTCTATACATTATTTAATCCTCCACTTATACCTATAATAGCACATATAGTGGTATTCGCACAATAATATTACTACATTTTGTGATTGTACTCTGTGAATTTTTTCGAAATTTGTTGTTTAGCTGGCGTTTTGCTGATAAAATAGACAAGAATAACTTAATAGGGGGTATAAATGAAGGACCTAAAACATTTATATTATTTCGAAAAACTTCTTGAGGATAGCTACAACGACCTTGCAAGAGTAGCAAAGGACGAGGGAAGACATGCTATTGGCCATGTTTGTTTTCAAATTCCTGAGCCTTTACTTAATTTGCCGGGTTGTTTTTCTGTCAGACTCCGTGCACCTCGTACCGGTTCAATTGAAATGGGAACATATTATATGAGCTCCACTTTGTGTGAGGCTTGCCGTGCATTTTTGGAAAGAGCTTTAGAGGGGGGCTTTAATTTCCTGGATTGCATTATCGCACCAGATGCCTGTGCACAGATGAATCGCTGCGTGGAAAATATCGAGCATCTTAAAACTAATCCAAACCCGGATTTCTTTGTTACATATTCAGATGTTCCTATGAAATCTGATGAGACAGCACTTAAGCATTATGTTAAGCAGATGCGCATTCATGTGCTTGAACCGCTTCATGAAAAGCTTGGAGTAGATATCTCAGATGAGGCACTTCGTGCAGCTGTAGAGCAGCAAAATAAAGTAAGTGAGCTTCTTACTGCTATTGGAGATTATCGTAAATGCGATAATCCTGTTATCACCGGATACGAGTTTGCGGTGCTATGTCTGGCCAGCTACTGTAGTCCAAAGGATATGATTATTGATAAATTACAGGACACCTTAGAGGAGCTTAAAACAAGAGAGCCTGATGAGAAGAATAAATATCGCATCAGGGTTGTGATGGTTGGCTCTGAGATAGATGATCCAGAGTTTATCCGTCTTGCAGAAGAATGTGGTGCCCTTGTTGTGGCAGATAGATACTGCTTTGGCTCACTTCCTGGCAGACAGGTGATTGAGCTTAACGATGATGAGGATGTGCTTACACAGATTTGCCGTACTTATTTGCAGTGGGGCAAATGTCCACGCTTCTTCAATCAGGAAAAGATAATGGAGCGCAGGGAGTACGTGGATTATCTTGCAAAGGAATACAAGGCTGACGGACTTATCTATGAGCAGATTAAGTTCTGTGATTACTGGGGCTACGAGCGTGCAGCAGCCTTCCATATTATGGAAGAGGAATACGGCTATCCTGTTCTTTCAGTAGACAGGCCATATTCTGTCAGATCATCAGGCCAGCTGCGTACCAGAATACAGGCTTTTGTTGAGCGAGTAGAGCATAAACAGCTTATAAATAATCGAAACGAAGGAGGGGCGAATTAATGGGAAAAGCATTAGGAAGTGAGCCTCTTGGTAAGGTACTATATTCAGGCAGACGCCCACGTCGCCGCAGGGAATGGCGCGGCCTTAAGGACACCTGGTACGATTACACCAGATGGCTATATTATTTATTTACACTCGGCAAATTTATGATGAAGCCTAACAATTTCAAAGGCTTCTTTAGATATCGCTGGATGAGCAATTATCTGGCAGTCCCAGATTTCATGGACAGACATACAGAAGGCTTACGCGGCACAGCCCTTCGTCTTGCCCACGAGGGAATTGGCCTGATTGTCATCGATATGACAGAATCTTTGACTGACATGTTCAAGGCAGACCCTGAAATTGGAAATGATGTTGAGCTTTCCAAAAAGATGGTTATCTTTGATGAAAACATGATGAGCACACTAATGGGTGGCTTCCCTAATCTTAAATGGGTAAGCTACGAGGTGCCAGCCATCTATTCCAGCTCCTTCATGTGCCAAAACGGTGTAATGCATTACATCGATAAGACACATGAATACGGCGTGCCTACCGATGTATGTCCTATGCCTGCAGCAGAATTTGGCGCAGCCTTAGAGGATGATTTTCCAATGATTGGTGCCTGCGCCGTTCAGTGCAACACAACCTGTGACGGTAGTCTTATGGGTGGCGGCCTTATGGCTCGTTCCATGGGCATTCCTACATTCCAGCTGGCAGCACCTATCCGTCATCGTCAGGAGAGCGTACAGGAATATGCAGGCGAGGAAGTATTAAACGCTATCAAATTTATCGAAGAGCATACAGGAGAAAAGTTCGACTGGGATTATCTGTTCAGCAACATGGCCCGCTTTAACGAAGAAACAAAGGAGTTTCTAGAGTGGCTTGAAATTAACAAGACACCATATCCACAGCTTCTTGGTGCAACACTTGGTTTCTATCGTTACGGTGTTTACATGGCAGCAGGTGGCCGAAGCCAGCTATTCTTAGACACAGATAAAAAGATTACAGCCCTTGCCACAAAGGCATACCAGAATAAGGAAATGGCCTGCAAGGAATACAGACATCGTGCCATCCTTTGGGGCGTGCAGGCTGCATATTATACAGCCTTCCCTAACTGGCTGATGAACTGCTGGGGAATCCTACCTATCAACGATATGCTTTGCTGCGTTTCCACAGAAATGGTTAGCACCACCGATAAGCATCAGGCACTTTTAGATCTTGGGCATCTATATGAAAACATGATTATGAGAAACCGCTCTAACGGAGGTTACGAAACAGGCGTTGAAGACCTGTTCAGACTCTGCGAGCAAATGAATGTAGACATGGTAATCATGTATGTCCACATTGGCTGCAAAGCCATGTCCGGCTACCACGGTCTCTTTGAAGCCGAAGCCAGAAAGCGTGGCATCCACTGGATTTGGGTAAACCACAATCTTATGGTTCCTTTAGATGGCACTAGACGTGACATGCGTACCGAAGTCAACCGCTACATGCGCACAATCCTTAAGGAAGAGCCTGTAGACGCCAGCCTTGAGGAGTTTGATGATTCACTGAGTTGGTAAAAAGTCAGATAATTTATTAACAAAATATAAAATAATTATAAATTATTAGCACTCGTACTTGACGAGTGCTAATTTTAGGTATATAACATAATCAACAAGAGGGGAACAAAAGAAATCCTCACTTGGAACTAATTCACAATCCACTAGACCGAGAGCCTAGCGTCAATAAAAGGAGGTAAGTATTATGTTAATGCCTAGTATTTTATCAAATGATTTTATGGATGATTTCTTCTCAGTACCACGTGTAACAGGTTTTGGTGGTTCCAGATTCGATCGTGATTTTTCACGAATGATGACAACAGATGTAAAAGAAACTGATAATGCATATCAGCTAGATATGAACCTTCCAGGATTTGCTAAGGAAGATATCAAAGCAGAGCTTAAGGATGGATATCTTACAATCCATGCTGAGTCAAACAGCAGCAATGATGAGCAGGATGATGATGGCAACTTCATCAGACGTGAACGCTACACAGGTTCATGCTCTAGAAGCTTCTATGTAGGAGATGGAGTAACACAGGATGATATCCACGCAGCCTTCAAGGATGGCGTTCTTACCCTTACAGTTCCTAAGAAGGAAGCAATCCCTGAAAAAGAAGAAACAAAATATATAGCTATTGAAGGATAACTTGAAAATCACAGGTCCCATGGCAAGCGCCATGGGACTTTTTATTTACGATTTCCATTTACTACAAAAACACAAAAACTACTTTCCTGCATACCCCATGTCTTGTCTTAAAATTGTTAAGTGAATTTATACTCTTTTAGAATTCCACTTAAAACTTGGAAATTGAGTTAAGTGAGAAAAACAAAAAAATAATTCCACTTAACTTTACATAAATTTTTTGAGCTAAAGTTAAGTTTCATATCGAATTCAATTTTTTCACTTATGTTTATGTTAAGTGATTTTAAAACATATCCGTTTCACACTTAACTCCCATAATAATTAATACCAAATGAAGCAAAAAAATTAAGTGAAAAAAATTTTTTCACTATAAAACTTAACAGGAAAGTGTGATTTTAAGTGAAAATATGTTTTTCTCATTTTCACTTAACTCCAGCAGAATTTTTTGTTAAGTGAAAAAGCTTTTTTAGAATATTCACTTACTTCTTTAGCACATACATCTAAATGACAATTTAAACAGTGATACTACATGTTTACTGAAAGCTAAAATATGTACTATACTGTTAAAAAATGTTAGAGAGAAGGAAATGCTTATGAAAAAAGGCCTAGTTATGGAAGGTGGTGCCATGAGAGGCATGTTTACCTGCGGTGTAATTGATGTTCTCATGGAAAATGGAATTGAATTTGATAGTGCGGTGGGAGTATCTGCCGGCGCCACTTTTGGTTTGAATTATAAATCAAAGCAGATTGGTAGACCACTTAGATACAACAAAAAATATTGCAAGGATAAAAGATATGCCAGCATGGAGTCACTGATAAAAACTGGTGATATCTACAATGTGCCATTTTGCTACGGCACACTTCCTTATGAATTAGATATATGGGACGTGGATACATTTTATAGCAATCCTATGGATTTCTATTGTGTAGCAACAGATATTAAAACGGGCCAGGCAGTGTATCACAAATGTGATAATTACGATGCCACTCCGGAAGGAGCTGATATCAGCTGGATTAGAGCATCAGCATCTATGCCTGTGGTTTCACGCCCAGTGGAGATTGACGGTGGAGTATATCTTGATGGTGGTATGTCAGATTCCATTCCGCTTAAGTTTATGGAGTCTCAGGGATGCGACAAGATACTTGTAATAGAAACTCAGCCTGCGGACTATGTGAAAAAGCCTCAGAAATACATGGGATTGATTAAGCTTATGCTAAGCAAATATCCTAAGATGATAGCTACAATGGCTGGCCGCCATGACATGTACAACAGCCAAAAGTCATATATTAAATCAAAGGAAGCCACAGGTGATGTCTTTGTCATCCGCCCAGATGCTCCACTTCACATCGGAGCCACTGAAAAGAACCCTGATGAGCTTCAAAGAGTGTATGACGTGGGCAGACGCATAGCAATTGAAAACCTGGATGAATTAAAAAAGTACTTGGCATAGTGCTCATATCGCCGTTGTAAAAAATAGGGGAAAATTCATGACTTCTTGTGGGCTACTTAAGGAAAAAGCCCACAAGAACTTGGCTTCGCCAAGCAATATTTTCTTTCAGAAAATATTGGTCTATGTCCGGTTCTTGTTTTTCTGATGAAAAACAAAAACCTATACTAAATGTGTAAATTTACTACTGTCCAGTTGGTTGCAAAATATATTGTTGGTGCTAAAATAGGCAGTGCAAAACTTATGGACATAATTATAGTAAAGAGGTAAATGTTTATGAAAAAGTTATTAGTAGTTTTATGTGCACTTGCGCTTACTGCAACAGCTTGCGGAAACAAGGAAGAGGCTGTAAATAATGCAGAAGCTACAACACAAGAGGCAACAGAAAACCAGGCAGTTGAAAAGTCTGATGATGCCACTGAAAGCGCAATCAACTTAGATGAATACATAGGCGATTACGTAAACGAAGAAACAGGCGAGGTTACTATCAACAAAGATGGCGACAGCTACGCTATGAGCGTAACTATTTACGGCCTTGCAAATATGGATGAAGGACAGGTAATGCCATTTGAAAATGGAGTAGCTTTTTACACAATCGACCCAAGCGGCAGCCCTATGACACTTTCATTTTGCAAGGCAGATGATGAATCATATACTCTTAAGGTAGAATCAAGCTCATGGGCTAATTTGGAAAATGGTACAGAATACGAAGACTTCCACAAGGATAATGCTGATGCTGCAGTTCAGGGTACTTCAGATTTAGAAGATGGCGTGTACTACACAACATTAAGCAATGAGCCAGCTGAATATGCTGAAGAATATGCAACAAGCTTTATGCTAGAGTCTGATCATGTAGCTGTAGATGCATCTTTTAGCAAAATCGCTGATGATGGTATTACAGAGCTTGATAAATTTGAGAAGAAGGTTTACAACATCGCCATCGATGGTAACACAAAGTTCTTAGCAGGTGGCGGCGAAGGCGAGCCACAGTACATGAGCGCTACAGAGTTCAACGACTACATTGAGCAGTGCATGGGCTCAGGACTTGGTTTAAATATCATTATTAAAAATGGTGTAGCTGAAGAAATTGGAATTTGGTCTTAATTAATATTAAATAATTATAAATTATTAGCACTCACACTTGTCGAGTGCTAATTTTTGTGTTAAAACATAATTACAGACAAAAGGGTGGAGGTGAGATTTATGAACATCCAGAAATTTACACAGAAATCAATTGAAGCAATCAATTCCTGTGAGAAGATAGCTATGGATTATGGCAATCAGGAGATAGAGCAGGAGCATTTGTTGATGGCACTGCTTCGTCAGGAAAACGGATTGATTCCTTCATTGATTAGCAAGATGAATATAGATGTGGCTCAGTTCACAAATGCTGTAGATGCAGCGCTGCAGGCTAGAGTCAAGGTTCAGGGAGGTGATCTTAGAATAGGGCAGCATTTAAATTATGTGCTTACCTATGCTGAGGATGAGGCCAAGGCAATGCGAGATAGCTACGTTTCAGTAGAACATCTGATGCTTGCCATGATTAAAAAGCCTAGCACTCCTGTTAAGAACATTTTCAAGAGCTTTGGCATTACAAGAGACGCATTCCTTGCAGTGCTTGCAACAGTTAGAGGTAACCAAACCGTAAATACGGATAATCCAGAGGCTACCTACGACACACTTGAAAAATATGGTTACGACCTGGTTGAAAGAGCTAGAGAAAACAAGCTTGACCCAGTTATTGGCCGTGATGAGGAAATCAGAAATGTAATCAGAATCCTTAGCCGTAAGACTAAGAACAACCCAGTGCTTATTGGTGAACCAGGTGTTGGTAAAACAGCGGTAGTAGAGGGATTGGCACAGCGTATCGTACGAGGAGATGTGCCAGATGCACTTAAGAATAAAAAGGTATTCTCACTTGAGATTGGTTCTATGATAGCAGGTGCCAAATATCAGGGTGAATTTGAGGAAAGATTAAAAGCAGTCCTTGATGAAATTAAAAATTCTGACGGTGAAATCATCCTATTCATCGATGAGCTTCACACCATTATCGGCGCTGGTAAGAATGGCAACGGTGGACTTGATGCAGGCAATATGCTTAAGCCAATGCTTGCACGTGGTGAGCTTCACTGTATCGGTGCAACAACACTTGATGAATATAGAGAATACATCGAAAAAGATGCAGCATTAGAGAGACGTTTCCAGCCTGTTATGGTAGACGAGCCAACAGTTGAAGATACTATCTCTATTCTACGTGGACTTAAGGAACGCTACGAAGTATTCCATGGCGTAAAGATTACAGATGGCGCTTTAGTATCAGCTGCCACTCTTTCAAATAGATACATCTCAGACAGATTCCTTCCAGATAAGGCCATCGACCTTGTGGATGAAGCATGTGCACTGATTAAGACAGAGCTTGATTCAATGCCAGCAGAGCTAGATGAGATGAACAGACGAGTAATGCAGCTAGAGATTGAAGAGGCTGCTCTTAAGAAGGAAACTGATAAGCTTTCAAAGGATAGACTTGCAGACCTTCAGAAAGAACTGTCTGAATTAAGAGATGAGTACAACACCAAAAAGGCTGCTTGGGATAATGAAAAGAAGCTAGTTGAAGATGTTGCAAAGGTCAAGGAAGAGCTTGATGATGTTCAGGGTCAGATAAAGATTGCACAGCAAAAGTATGACCTTGAGGAAGCAGCAAAGCTTCAATACGGTAGACTTCCAGAGCTTCAAAGCAAGCTTGCAGCAGCAGAAGAAAAGCTGAAGGCAAGGGATGCAAACCTTGTTCATGAAAATGTATCAGAGGATGAAATCGCAAGAATCATTTCAAGATGGACAGGCATTCCTGTTGCAAAGCTTAACGAAAGCGAACGCAGCAAGACACTTCATTTGGACGAGGAATTACACAAGCGTGTAATGGGACAGGATGATGCAGTAAAGCTTGTATCAGAAGCTATCATCCGTTCAAAGGCAGGCATCAAGGACCCTACAAAGCCAATTGGTTCATTCCTATTCTTAGGACCAACTGGTGTAGGTAAGACAGAGCTTGCTAAGACACTTGCGCAGGCACTTTTCGATGATGAAAATGCAATGGTTCGTCTTGATATGTCCGAGTACATGGAAAAGTTTAGCGTGTCTAGACTTATCGGAGCGCCTCCAGGATATGTAGGATATGACGAGGGCGGTCAGCTTACAGAGGCAGTAAGACGTAAGCCATATTCGGTAGTACTTTTTGATGAGGTTGAAAAGGCTCATCCAGATGTATTTAACGTACTGCTTCAGGTTCTTGATGATGGACGAATCACCGATTCTCAGGGACGTACAGTGGATTTCAAAAACACAATTATAATCATGACAAGTAACTTGGGTTCTCAGTATTTGCTAGAAGGTATTGATGAGAACACAGGCGAAATCACTCACGCGACAAATGAGCTAGTCATGACTGAGCTAAGAAATTCCTTCCGCCCAGAGTTCTTAAACAGACTAGATGAAATCATTATGTTCAAGCCTCTTACAAAGGCTAACATAGGTGGAATCGTAGATTTGATTATGAAGGAATTAAACGACAGACTTGCTGATAGACAGCTCCACATCGAGCTTACTCCTGCAGCAAAGCAGTTTGTAATCGACCAGGGCTATGACCCAGTTTACGGTGCCCGTCCACTTAGAAGATATATTCAAAAGAATGTTGAAACCATGGCTGCCAAAATCATACTTGGTGGTGATATCCATGAGGGTTCAACAATTACAATAGACAGTGATGGCATAAGCCTCATTTCAAAATAGCATAGCATGCGCAAAATCAATGCCACAAATATCCTAAGATGTTTGTGGCATTTTTGTGCATTATGCAACAAATTTGTAATTATATTGAAATATAGCAAGAATTCGTATCTAAATAGCAAGATTTAGCAATTGCGTTAAGTAAAATTAAGTTAAAATAATTTTGGCTTGAGGGGAGATGAGTTAAATCATTTTAAGGGAGAAATGAAGATGAAAAAGAAATTTTTAAAGAGCTTGATGAGCAAGCTCTTGGTAGTTGCATGCGCTGTAACAATGTGCGTATCAACACCATCAATCAATGCCCAGGCGGCAGAAACAACTCTTCTGAATACATATGGTTCTACATATGGTTATTCAGGAACATGTATCAATTTGTATCAGCTTCGTGATGCAAATCAGCTAGCATTTTTAAAGAAGCATTACAACAGTATCACTCTCGAAAATGAGATGAAGCCAGATGCTTTGTTGGGAGGTTCGGCTAGACTTATCTCAACAGACCAGGCTAAGCGTCAGGGATACTATATTCCTGATAATTATCGTGAGCCTTATGTTCCACAGATCAACTTCAGCACAGTAGATGAAGTTATGAAAATCTGCTACAACAATGGTCTTAAGATGAGAGCGCATACTTTAGTATGGCACTCACAGACACCTTCATGGTTCTTCAGAAGTAACTATGCTGGATACGGTGGCTTTGTAAATCCACAGGTTATGGATGCTCGTCTTGAAATGTATGTAAAGACAGTAATGAACCACGTATACACAAACCAGTATGGTAGTGTTGTATATGCATGGGATGTAGCAAACGAAGTACTTCATGCACAGAATTCTGGCTGGGAAGCAGTTTATGGAAACAACAAGGTAAACGCTTCTTATGTAAAAAAAGCTTTCAACTATGCTTACGATACACTTGAGTATTTCAAGCTTACAAATTCTGTAAAGCTTTTCTACAACGACTTCAACACATACATGGAAGTTAACGATGTAATTAAGCTTGTTAATTACATCAACCAGGGAAGAAAGGTTTGCGCAGGTGTTGGTATGCAGTCACACCTTGGAACAGGCTTCCCTTCAGTTGATTATTATACAAATGCACTTAACTCATTCTTAAGAGCAGGCTTTGAAGTTCAGATTACTGAGATGGATATTTCTAACAAGGGTGATTATGACATGGCTAATTATGCATATAATCTCTTCAAGAATATCAACAAGGCTAAGAAGAATGGCGGTAAGATTACAAGCATTACATGGTGGGGACTTTCAGACAAAACAACATGGATTAGAAATCAGGCTCCATTACTGTTCTCTGCTCCAGGTTCACCAAAGCAGTCTTACAACAAGGTAATTCAGGCTTACACAGAGGTTATTGGTCAGCCAGGTTCAAACCCAGCTCCACAGCCACAACCACAGCCTTCAAATCCACAGCCTACACAGCCAAGTGGACAGAATGTAAACACAAATTCCACAGCAAACATTGCTAATGGTTGGTACTACCTTAAGAATACAAATTCTCAGAAGTACCTTACAGTTGAAGGCAACAAGGCTGCAGCAGCTACAAATGTATGCATCAGCACAGGTACAGGTGTAGATGGTCAGAAGTGGTATGTTGAAAACTTAGGAAATGGATACATTTCACTTAAGTCAGGTCTTGGCAACTTCATGCTTGATGTTGCAAATGGTAAGGATGAGGATGGAGCAAACATTCACATCTACAATGCTTATGCACATGATCCACAGCAGTTTATCGTAAAGAACACAAAGAAGAGCGGTGTATACACAATCGCTACAAAGGTTTCTAAGGAAGTTAGATATATCGATGTATATGAGCACAAGAAGACTGATGGCACAAACGTATGCCAGTGGTTATACTACGGCAATCCAAATCAGGAGTGGATTTTCGAGCCTGTACAGAATCAGTCACAGCCTTCTGCACAGCCATCTAACCCACAGCCATCTAACCCAGCTCCACAGCCATCAACTACAGGCTTAAAGGCTACAGCTACAATCAACAGCTGGGGAAGTGGATACACAGCTAACATCAAGATTTCTAACAACACAGGAAAGAATGTAAATGGTTGGACACTTAAGCTTAAGAAGAGCGAAGTAAAGATGGATTCAAGCTGGAATGTAAACGTTAAGGAGTCAGGTGACTACTACGTAATCACACCAGTAGATTGGAACTCATCAATCAATAACGGTGGAAGCGTTGAGTTTGGATTTAATGGTTCAGGCAGCGTTTCAAGCAACCTTTACATGGATGTTCAGTAATAGGTATGTCAGGTAACTAGTAACTAATAACTTTTAACTTCCAACCCCTCAAGCCATGTTGCTAAAACAAGAATAAGAGGGATTTTTATGAATAAATTTATTAAGAGAATACTCGGACTAGCTTTGTCAGCAGCTATGTTTGCAGGAATGACACAGGATGTGTTTGCTGCAACAGTTATCAATGGAAGCTACGTTAAGGGCGATAATGAAAACAATCCGTTAGTTACACAAAGCTATGGCGCTGACCCAGGTGTCATGGTATACAATGATACAGTTTATATTTACACTACAAACGATAGTGAAGAATTCGCTGGAAACAACGAAAATACATATGGAAAGATTAATCAGCTTAACTGCTATTCATCAAAGGATATGGTTAACTGGACTGACCATGGTGCATTCAACATTGCAGGCAGAAATGGTGCAGCAAAGTGGGCTAGCAACTCATGGGCACCAACAGTTTGCTGGAAGAGAATTAATGGCAAGGATAAATTCTTCCTTTATTTTGCAAACAATGCAAGCTCAATCGGAGTATTAACAGCTGATAGCCCAACAGGTCCATGGCGTGACCCAATTGGCAGAGCTTTCATTACAAAATCAACACCAAACTGTAATGTAGAATGGCTTTTTGATCCAGCTGTCCTTGTAGATAATGATGGAACAGGCTATCTTTACTTTGGTGGTGGTGTGCCAAGAGGACAGGATGCGCATCCAAGAACAGCCAGAGTTATCAAGCTTGGTAACGACATGATAAGCACTTCTGGTACAGCAGCTATGATTGATGCTCCTTACCTTTTTGAGGATTCAGGAATCAATAAGATTGGTAACACATATTACTATTCATACTGCTCTAACTGGAACTGCCGCGATGGCTTCAGAAATGCAACAATCCAGGTGATGACAAGCCGTAATCCAATGGGACCTTTCACATACCAGGGTGAGATTATGGGAAACCCAGCTCAATTCTTCAATGGTTCTGGTGGTAACAATCATCATCAGATTTTTGAGTTCAAGGGTCAGTACTATATGGCATATCATACTCACACAGTTGAGACACAGGTAGTTAGAAGAAACCTTGGATACAGAACAACTCACATTGACAGAGTTAATGTTTCAAATGGAAGAATCAATGCAATCAAGCAGACATTAAATGGTGTTCCTATGAACCCATCTGTTAATCCATACGATTGGGTACAGGCAGAGACAATGTTTACTCAGGCTGGTATCCAGGTTCGCGGTAACAGTGATGGAAGTGCGTGGGTATCTGATATTAACAATGGCGACTTCACAAAGACTAAGGGCGTTAAGTTTACAAAGGGCGTATCAGCAATCACTGCAACAGTTCAGAGTAACGGAAATGGAAGCATTGAAGTAAGAGAAGGTTCTCAGAATGGAACACTTCTTGGAACAATAGGTATCTCTGCAACAAATGGTTCATTCAAGGATTTCACAGGAAATGTAAAGAACGTTTCAGGAACAAAGGACATCTGCCTCGTATTCCGCGGAAACTTTGCATTTGATAGATGGAAGGCAACAGATGCTAATGGAAGCACTGTAAATCCAGAGCCACAGCCACAGCCTACACAGCCAAGTGGACAGAATGTAAACACAAATTCTACAGCAAACATTGCTAACGGTTGGTACTACCTCAAGAATACAAATTCTCAGAAGTACCTTACAGTTGAAGGCAACAAGGCTGCAGCAGCTACAAATGTAATTATCAGCACAGGCACAGGTGTAGATGGCCAGAAGTGGTATGTTGAAAACTTAGGAAATGGCTACATTTCACTTAAGTCAGGTCTTGGAAACTACATGCTTGATGTTGCAGAAGGCAAGGGTGACGATGGAATCAACATCCAGATTTACAATGCTTATGCACATGACCCACAGCAGTTTGTTGTAAAGAACACAAAGACAAATGGTGTTTATACAATCGCAACAAAGGCTTCTAAGGAAGTTAGATATATTGATGTATATCAGCACAAGAAGACTGATGGCACAAACGTATGCCAGTGGTTATACTATGGCAATCCAAACCAGGAGTGGATCTTCGAGCCTGTACAGAATCAGTCACAGCCAAGCAATCCACAGCCTTCAAACCCACAGCCTTCAAACCCACAGCCATCAAATCCACAGCCTACACAGCCAACAGCTGAAAGCGGTCTTACAGCTAAGGCTACTATCAACAGCTGGGGCAGCGGTTACACAGCAAACATCAAGGTATCCAACAACACTGGTAAGAACGTAAACGGTTGGACACTTAAGCTCAAGAAGAGCGAAGTAAAGATGGACTCAAGCTGGAATGTAAACGTAAAGGAATCAGGCGATTACTATGTAATTACACCAGTAGATTGGAATTCATCAATTGCAAATGGTGGAAGCGTAGAATTCGGATTCAACGGTTCAGGAAATGTTTCTACAAATCTTTACATTGATGTTCAGTAAATAAGATATTCATTGGTCACTCTGCGATTTGCAGAGTGACTTTTTTATCTGGAAATAGAACTCTAATATAAAATTCCTAAAAAAAACACAAAAATAATTATAATTAGTATAAAATGGATTAATAAAAATATGTTGAAAGGAATCTAAATGACCGATTTCGATAAGTTTATAGCAGGAGAGGTTGAAAAGTATAAGGATAATGCGTTCCCACTAAAGGCAAGTTTATTGGAGCGTGCTTTGGTTCGTAGAGTTAGCTACAAAAAGCTTCATCCAAATCCAGAGGATGAATTTTGTATGCCATCTGTAGGACCTAGCTATCGAATTATAAATGAATATGTACAGCGGATGGTTGAGGATAAATTTGATGGAATGTATTCTGGACTAGAGGATAAATCCATTACTGTAGAAAAAATGTATCCTGACGGATATATGATTCTCAATGGTCATCATCGTTGGGCTGCATATATGAGGGTTGGAAAAAAGAGGGTTCCGGTTCATATTATCAATCTTACAAATAGCCATGATATTTTCCAGATGTTAAATAATTCTAAATACGATAAGCGCGTAACTATCAATCTGGATGAGGTGATGTTTAAAAAGCTGGGAAATGAGAGTGTGGAGAAGGAACTAAGCTTCCCATTTAAGAAGGTTTACAAAGAGCATTTGATAAAGGGCCTTCCAGCAGTGTGCAACCATCTTGCAAATGATGGTTACGATATTTGGGTTTACACTACAGGCTTATATTCAAGAGAATACATTCAGCGCCTGTTAAAGCTTTACCATATTAACACCGGCTTTATTGTTACTGGTGCCACAAGATTTGATACCACAGATTCAAAAGAAAAAAAGCAGTTAGCAGAATTGTTTGCTAAAAAATATGATGTCACAATTCATATTTATGGCGAGGCTCTTTTATATGTAAAACGTAGTGCGAAGAAATCACTACAGTACGAACTTCATAAGGAATCCTGGTCAGGTGATGCTATTGAAATACTTGATGGGATACATAAAAGAGAAACAGCTTCTGAGTAATTACTCAGAAGCTGTTGATTCTCTATAGATAATATCTGTTTCGATATAAGTTCTTTTATATGGCATGGCAGGATTTGCAATTCGTGCAAGAAGTAAATCTGCAGCTATATAGCCCATAGAGCTTGAATGGATTTTGATGGTGGTGAGGCTTGGTTCCATTAGGCTTGCCTCAGGGGCATCATCGAATCCGCATATACGAATATCTTTTGGGACTTTCTTCCCTAGCGATTTCAAAGCTTTGATAGTAGACATAGCTAAAAAGTCATTTGCACAGAAAAACAAATCTGGCAGCTGTTTGAGAGATGCTATCTGTTCACTTAGCCAGTTTGTATCTGAGTAAGGATTGCTGTCGTCTGCGAGAATGCAACCTTCCATATCTACGGTCATGCCTCTATCAGTAAGGACTGATACATAAGCTTGCCATCTTTCATAGAATGACTGGCAGTGGAATCGGTCACCGATAAAGGAAATATTTTTACATCCCTTATCAATCATTGTATCCAACATCTGATGAACGCTTGAAAGATTTTCCATGTATATAACATCTGCATTGAGAGGGCATCTTTGACTAAGTGGAGTATCCACAAATAGTAGTGGAATGTTCTGCTTGCACAGAAATTCACAGTAGCTTTCCGAAAAGAGCTCCATACAAAGGATGGCGGCAACATTTTCAATATCGATATTTGTAGGAAAGCACATGTTGTTGATTTCGTAATCACGAATGATGTTTATAGAAAGCTTGTAGCCCAGTGCATCTATCTTGTGCTGGAAGGCATCTAAAATCTTGTTGCCAGAGTGGGAGCTACCAGGAAAGGCCTGTGTAAATAAAGCGATTTCTGTTTTATTAAGTGGTGCAGGTGCATCTGATGATATTGCAGCAGGCTGAGTGAACCCTGCCATATTAAACTGCTTGTAGCCCATGGACATGGCTGTCTGGCATATTTTATTTCTAGTCTCTGCAGAGACATTTCCTGTGTTGTTAAGTGCTCTTGAAACAGTGTTTCTAGAGAGTCCTAAGGCATCTGCAATTTCTTGTAAAGTAACTCTATTTCCCATGTTATTCTCCTGCGTAAAATCTAATAATAATGATACTGAAAATCGGTCAATGTGTCAAATGTAACATTATTCGAAAATGTTAATTTTCACCAAAAGGAAACCCTTGAATAATCGCATATTTCACAAAAATATTGTGCAAATGCATATGAATATTGCTTTAAATGTAACATGAATGTACACTATATGTAACAACAAGTAGTGCAAATGCACCTTACAGGAGGGAATATGAAGAAGGTTGTTTTGATGCTTCTACTAGCTGCCATGTGCGTAAATGCGGTAGGCTGTGGCACAGGTTCTAATGTAGAAGACACGGATGAAGAAAAGTACATAGGAGAGGAGTGGAGCAATTACGTGTTTTACCCAGCTTCAATTGAAGGATTTGTTGGTGACACAATGCCCTTTTACGATGATGGAAAATTCAATGTTTTCTATTTGGCTGACCAGAGAAATGGTAAGCAGGGATATCATCCTTGGGGCCTAATTCAGACAGAAAATTTTTCTAGTTTTGATGATAAGGGAGTTGTAATAAATTACGGTGATACAGTAGAAAGTCAAGATATTGCCCTTGGTACAGGAAGCGTAATCAAGGATAAAAATGGAATATATCATGCATTCTATACAGGACATAATGATACTTACTCACCAAAGGAAGCAGTGATGCATGCAGTTAGTAAGGATATGGAGAATTGGGATAAGATTCCTGAGGATACATTTACCAGCAATGGAAATTATTCACAGGACGATTTCAGAGATCCATATGTAATGTATTCAAAGGAAGATAAATGTTATTTCATGTTTATCACAACAAGAGCTAACAACAATGGTGTAATAGCAAAGTATTCTTCTAATGATTTAAAGACATGGAAGGATGAGGGAATCTTCTTTGAAAACGATATGGGTAACGATTCTAACATGGAATGTCCTACAGTTTTACAGTATAAGGATAAGTGGTATCTTTCATTCTCTGATCAGTGGCCAAACAGACAGGTTCATTATCGTATATCCGATAGTTTAAATGGAACCTTTCAAAAGCCAGCTAATGATGTGTTTGACTGCAACGGATTCTACGCAGGTCGTCTTGAGACAGATGGAGATAATCTTTACGTTGTAGGCTGGTGTGGAACAAAGAAGAATCACCAGGATGGTGATGAGTATGACTGGGGTGGAAACATGGTTACTCATCTTCTTAAGCAAAACAGTGATGGAACTCTTAACCCAGTACTTAATCCAAGCATCGCAGATACAATGACAAATGAATGTCCACTTGCACCAGCGAAGATGACAGAATCTGTTAAACAGAAGGACAATAGCTACACATTCAGCGGAAGCGATTATGAGATGGTTGGCTTCAAGAACATCATGGGTAGCTATTTATTCGAAACTACTATTTCAGATTATGACAAAAATGGTATGTTTGGAATTTGCTTCAATACAAATACAGAAAGTGTTGGCAATTTAAATATCGTATTTAATGCAGCAACAAACAAGATTGAGTTTTACAACAACAGCGACATCATGCAGGTAGCAGCGCAGTCTAGTTTAGACTACGATTTATCTAAGGCAGGGGAGCTTAACATAAAGGTTGTTATTGCTGATGGAGTTGTTGTTATGTATGTAAATGATGAGGTTGCGTTTACAACAAGAATGTATCTTTCACAGGGTATGGATTGGGGATTATTCAGTATCAAATCACCTGTGACATTCAAGGATACAAAGCTTTATAAATAGTAGTTGCAGAGGAGGGAGATTATGTTTAAGAAATTTATGGCAGCAAGCCGTAAAGTTAAACTACTTACCGCTGGCGGTGTGGGAGTTGTCGCTGCAGCGGGAGTTGCAGGTGCCATTGCCTTAGCATCTGGTAATGGTGAGATAACAATCGACAAAGAAATCGTAGCTTTAGCGGGAGGCTGGCCTCAGTCTTTTATGGCGGATGATTATGTTGAGCCAGAATTTGTAGATGACAAAAATCGTACAAACAATGCTTTCAATGTGGCTGACTTTGGAGAGCAGGGACATAATGGTTGGTTCTATAGATATGGCACCGCTACAAATCCTGCAGCATCAAAAAGAATGGAAAATTTTGATGGAGAAAAGTATTTCCAGCTTGGTAAGACAGGAATGGAAATTAAATCAAACTTCATTCACACCGCAGAAGGTACAGCGCCAATCCTTGAATGGCGAGCTGCCAAAAAGGGCGACATAAATGTAAAACTTACTTATGTAAAGAATGTAAACATGGATAAGAATCCTTCATATCCAGATGGTGTCACAATATATGTATACAAGGGTGACGAGGCCATCGGCAGATATGAGGTGGATGTTAAAACAGATGGAGAAACTGTTGTTGAAAAGGAACTAAGCAACTTATCAGTAGATGAGCTTGAAAGCCTTTACTTCATCGTTGATCCAAACATGAACAATGCATATGATGGCGGTTCATTGTATGTAGCAATAAATGATGTAGATGCTAAGGGCCCATCAGCAATCAATGATGTGGCAAGAACTAATAACAATGCTAATTCAATTGAGGACTTTGGTGCTCAGGGACAGAACGGTTGGACCTACAGATTTGGAAAAACAGGTAAGGATTCAAAGCTTGTTTCTACAGAAAACAATGGCGAATTCATGAATGTGACTTCTCCAAACCTTGTCCTTAGCCATTATTTCATTCATCCAGCTATCAATGATAATGCAATCCTTGCTTGGAAGCCAGCGGTTGATGGCACTATTGAAATAAGAGGAAAGTACAAGAAGTTCGAGCAAAATGATGGAAATCCAGATTGGCCAGATGGTGTTATCGTATCTGTTTACAAGAACGATGAAAAGCTGTTTAGCAAGAAGGTGGCAGCACCAAGAAAAGGCGAAAACGAAATTTCCTTCAGAGAGAAGAATTTGGCAGTAACAACAGCAGACGATTTATATTTTGTTGTTGATGCAGGTGGTAATTCATCTTACGATGGTGGCTGCTTTGATATTGATATTGTTGATAGAACAGGAGCTCAGACAGAGGCTGATGTTGCTATCGATGAGACAGAGACAAGACAGAATTTTGCAGATACAAAATACGATTTCGGAGAGCAGGGTAAGAATGGTTGGTTCTATCAGGATGGATTCGCAAGCGAAGCTACTAATTCTTACAACATTATGAACTTCGAAAAGGAAGAGGAGAGATATTTCGATCCTAGCTACTTAGAAATTAAGAGAGATTTCGTTAATCCGGGTAAGGGCAAATCCGCAGTTATAAAATGGAAGGTTGCTCAGGACGGCAAGGTTAAGGTTGATGCAGCTTACACAAAGCTCAAAAACGAGGACAAGAATCCTAGCTGGCCAGATGGAACAACAGTTACAATCTTCCATAACGATGAACCCCTTGTAACTGAGGATTTTGCTCCAGACAGATTAAGGGAAATTACAAAGCGACTTGATGTTGCATCAGTAGACGTTAAGAAGGGTGACTTCATTACAATGGTTGTAGATCCTAAGTCTAACAATGCATACGATGCAGGAAAGTATGAATTCTCTATCAAGGGAATCACACCAATGGTTGGAAAGACCGAAAAGGACGTTACCTACACTGGTGGCCAGCGTACAAACAATGCATCGGTTCAAGATGATTTTGGTAAGCAGGGTAATGGCGGCTATTGCTATCAGTCAGGCTACTATCTTGATCCAAACTTTGCAGTTAACCTTGAAACATATAAAAAGGACGATAAGTATACAACAATCGACGGTGTAGAAGTTAAGCGCGATTACATCATGCCAGGTAACAAAGGCCGTTCAGCTATTGTTAAATGGGTTGCCAACAGGGAAGGTTCTGTAGATGTTTTGGCTGATTACACTAAGCACAAGAACGAGGACAAGAATCCTAGCTGGCCAGATGGAGTAGATGTTTACATCTTCAAGAATGATAAGCAGATTAAGAAGGAAAGCTTCGCTCCAGTAGTAGGCCGGGAGGTTACTAAGGATTTATCTGTTAATGGACTTATGGTTAAGCCGGGCGATTGCATCACACTTATGGTAGATGGCAAGGAAAACACAGCATACGATGGTGGTAATTTCAAATTCGTAGTTGAGGATGCTGAGCTTAAGACTGAGCCAATGGTAAACAGAAGCGGTAAGAATTATGCAAACCTTGCACTTGATTTTGGTGCACAGGGAAGCAATGGATGGTATTACTGCGAAGGCCGTAGCGTTAACAAATATGAAATGCTACAGAATAAGACCGAAGACGGTAATGGATATATTTCAAGAAAGCAAAAGAATCTTGAGATTAAGAAGGATTTTGTTCAGCCTAGACTTAATGCTAATGCAATGTACAAATGGGTAGTTGCAGCAAATGGTCAGATTGATATTACTGGAGATTACACAAAGTTTGGTCATGAGGATCCAAATGCCAGCTGGCCAGATGGTACAAGATTCGGCATCTACATAAATGGACACAATCTTATCGATGAAACTATTTCTTGCCCAAGAGGCGAAGATAGACATAACACAAAAGAGATTAACATTCAGAAGTTAAATGTTAGTGCTGGAGATGTCCTTACATTCGAAGTAAATTGTAACAAGAATAATGCTTGGGACGGCGGACGTTTCAATATTGATATTGCAGATTCAAATGAAATTAAGGTTGTTGTAGGTGATGAAGAGCGTACAAATAATACAGTCCTTGGTGCACTTACATCAATGGCTCAGGGCACAGACGGATGGTGGTTCTTAGATGGTAAGACACCAGCAGATGCTAAGGTTCTTACATATCTTAACGCTGATGGAACAGCTTACATGTCTACTAAGAATGAAGGCCTTGAAATGAAGAAGGACTACGTTCATCCAGGCAAGGACAAGGCTGCGATATATCAGTGGGTAGCATACGAAGATGGCAAGATTGATATAATCGCTGACTATGTTAAGTTTGGTCAGAATGACCCTAACCCAAATCTTCCAGATGGAGTAAAGGTTAGCGTTTACAAGAATAACGACGTTTTGTTAGAGCAGGATGTTGAGGCATTTAGAGGCGATGGCAATGACAACAAGCTTGAAATCATGCTTACAAAGCTAGAGGTTGCAAGAGGCGACAAGATTTCATTTGTTATCGACGCAAAAGCTAACAATGCCTGGGATGCAGGTCGACTTTCTGCAAGCATTTATGCGGTAAAGGATAAGTCACCAGAGGAAGAAGCAAGAGAAAACAACACAAATCTATTCAATGCATTTGGCGAGCAGGGTTCTGACGGTTGGTACTATGGAATGTGCGACTGGGATGGCAAGAACTTCGAAAGACTTACATTTGATGCGGAAATGGGTAGATATTACAACAACGGTAAGCCAGAGCTTAAGGCTGATTTTGTAGAGCCAGGCAATGGCAGAAATGCAGCATACCAGTGGGTTGTTGCAAAGACTGGACGAATCAATGTAAAGGGAAGCTATACCAAGTTTGCTAACAATGCAGACCCAGCAGCAAACGGCGTATGTATGCGTATCTTTATCAATGGCGAAGAAAAGAAGTGGATTGGTGGAGATATCCAGGGCAACTTTGCAGCAGATGTTGTAAAGGGATTTGACGAGACATATCTTGTTCACGAAGGTGATGTAGTAATGTTTGCTATCGATTCTGACGGTAACGACAGCTACGATGGCGGTAAGCTTGATGTTACAATCAAGGACGCTGACGAGGAAATTGAGACACCTGAAGAACCTGTAGTAGATGAAGACAGAACTAACGATACATCACTTGCAGGCGGTTTCGGTAAGCAAGGTGAAAACGGTTGGTTCTACGGCGTATGCGATTGGGACGGCAAGAATTTTGAAAAGCTTCCATTTGACGCTGAGAACAATAGATACTTCAATGGTGGTAAGCCAGAACTTAAGTCAGATTTCGTAGAGCCAGGCAATGGCAGAAATGCAGCTTATAAATGGGTAGTTGCAGAAGATGGCCGCATCCGAGTTCAGGGAAGCTACACTAAGTTTGCTAATAGTGCAGACCCAAATGCAAACGGAACCTGCATGAGAATCTTCTTAAATGGAGTTGAAAAGAAGTGGCTTGGTGGAGTTACACAAGGCAACTTCTCAGATGAAAGAACAGTCACATTTGACGAACACTATGATGTTAAGAAGAACGACGAAATCACATTCGCCATCGACCCAGACGGAAACGATGCTTGGGACGGCGGTAGATTAGAGGTTAACATTTCGGATGAGTCTGAGGATGAAGATGACGACGATTCTGATGAGACTGAGCCTGAGGAGGACGAGTCAGAGGATGCTAAGACTGATGAAGCTGAAGGCGAGGAAGTAACAGATAATAAAGAAACTGAAAACTAAAAAAGCCTTCCCCTTTTTTAAGGGGGAAGGTGGCTGCGCAGCAGACGGATGAGGGTTTTATAAAGGTGACCCTCATCAGTCACCTGCGGTGACAGCTTCTCCCTTAAAAGGGAGAAGCCTTTTTATTTATATTCTGGTGTAATTGTATTAATGGTACCATCGGTATTGTAGGTAAGTTCACAATACTTTACGTTTCTTCGGTGGTTAATTCCGCCAGAAATCTCACAGTCATGATAGAACAAATATGTCTTGCCATGATATTCCACGATAGAGTGGTGTGTTGTCCAACCAAGTACTGGCTCAAGGATGCGGCCCTGATATGTGAAAGGTCCGTAAGGACTATCTGATACCGCATATACGATATAGTGTGTTGTACCTGTTGAGTAAGAGAAGTAGTACTTGCCGTTGTGCTTGTGCATCCAAGGGTCCTCGAAGTATCTTCTGTCCTCATCGCCAGCGAGAAGCTCGTTGCCGTTTTCATCAAGGATTACTACATCTGAAGGAGCCTTAGCAAATTCTGACATGTCATCCTTCATAGGAGCAACCTTTGGCCATACAGCGTGCTCATTCTTTTCTGGCTCTGTGCCGTTTGGATCAAATGTGCCTGTGCGGTACTTTTCAAGCTGACCGCCCCAAAGGCCTCCGAAGTAGATGTAAACCTGTCCGTCATCATCGATGAAAGAGCAAGGGTCAATACTGAAACTTCCTTTGATGTAGTCAGGTCTTGGAGTAAATGGTCCGTATGGCTTTTTGCCATCAGCGATACCTAGTCTGAAGATTCCATCTTTGTCTCTTGCTGGGAATACTAAGTGGTATGTGTCGTTTTTGAAGACACAGTCTGGAGCCCACATCTGTGTGCTAACCCATGGAACATCATCCTGATGTAATACCATGCCGTGGTCTGTAACCTCTTCGCTGTTTTCATCCATAGAGAAGATGTGATAATCCTCCATCTGGTATTCATCACCGTTGTCGTTGTCCTCTCCGTTGTGAGGAATGTCGTGTGAAGGATAGATGTAAATCTTGTCCTCGTACACGTGAGCAGAAGGATCTGCTGTGAATAATTCGGTGATAAGGGGTTTGTTTTGTGCTTTCATTGTTAGTAAAATCTCCTGTTTTAAAATAAATTTTAGCCTTTCACAGCGCCTGCTGTAAGACCATCTACAATCTGATTTGAGAATGCGCAGTATACCACGATTGTTGGTATAATTGCGATGATGATGGCTGCAAACATCTGTGAGTAGTTTGTATTATAAGGTCCAACGAATTTTGAAAGAGAAACAGGAAGTGTTTTCTTCATATCGTCAGATATAAATACCATTGCAAGTAATAGCTCGTTCCAGTTGCCTACGAATGTCATAAGGCCTGTAACGAAAAGTCCTGTCTTTCCAAGTGGAAGACATACCTTAAAGAAAATCTGGTAAATTGATGCGCCGTCGATGCAGGCACTTTCAATAAGTTCGTTTGGCATTCCCTCGAAGAAACCAACCATGATGAAGATTGTGATTGGAAGAGAGAAGGTCAAATATGGAAGAATCAAACCTGTAAGGCTGTTTGATAAGCCGATCTTTGCAAAGCGTGTAAAAAGTGGAATCAATACGCAGTGTACAGGAATCATCATTCCGGTGAGGAAATAAACAAGTGCTGCATGTGAAAACTTCCAGCGTAATCTAGCGATGCCGAAGGCTGCCATGGAGCCGATAATCATGCTGAGGATAAGTGTTATAACGCAGACAATGAATGAGTTAAGTGTTGCGATGCCAAGCTTTCCGGCTGTCCAGGCAAAGGTGAAGTTTTCAAAGGTTGGATTCTGTGGTAAAGCAAATGGAGCTGTGAAAATCTCCTTGTTTGTTTTGAATGCCACGTTAAAAGTCCAAAGTAGTGGCGCTAAATATAGCACTGCCATAAGCACCAAAAAGATATAAATAATAATTTTCCAAACTGATACTTTTTTCATTTTTATGCCCTCCTACATTTCGTATTGCTCGGTTTTTACAACCTTATTGATGAATAGTGTAACGAGGAGGCAAAGTATCAATAGAAGTACACCAATTGCACTGGCGTAGCCATATTTGAAATACTTAAAGCCCTGCTGATAAAGGTGTGTTGCAAGAACCTCTGTCTTGTGGTTTGGACCACCTTCGGTCATGTTGAAAATCATATCGAAGAACTTTAGTGAACCGATTGCGTTAAGTGACATTGCTGTTGCAACCATAGGGCGAACAAGTGGAAGAGTGATGTATCTAAAGCTCTTTGCCTTGCTGCAGCCATCGATGTAGCTTGCTTCGTATAATGATTTGCTGATACCTGATATCTGAGCCATGTAAAGCATCATTGACTGACCAACATATTGCCACAAAGCAACAAAGGCGATTACCCACATTGGAAGGATGATTGTGCCTTTTGTATCCATCAACCATAATGGGCCTTCAATTCCAAACTTCTGTAAAAGCTGGTTGATACCAAGCTTTGGACTGAAGATGAACATCCATAGCAAACCAAGTGCTGCTGATGAAAGTACGCATGGTAGATAGATGATGTTTTTGAAAAGGTTTCTTCCTTTATCTATATTGGTTAGAAGGGCTGCTAAAAACAGACCCATAATAAGCTGAGTTACGCAGGAATAAATAAGAAAGAATACTGAGTTCTTTAATGCGATTTTCAGTGTCTTATCCTGAATCAATCCCTGATAATTTTTCAATCCAACGAATTTTGCAGGAGTCAGTGCATTGTAGTCACAGAACGAATAATACACAGACTGACAAATTGGAATGAATAGAATAAAAGTAAATAATATAAATGCTGGAGCCATAAAGATGAATATGGCTTTTTTATTTCGTAATAATTTATCCATAACTAATCTTCCTTAAAAGCTGTGATTTTAGTAATAAGATAGGGGCGCAGGCAAGTGCGCCCCTTTAAACAATAAAGGTATTAAAAGAAAAAGAAAGTTATCTGCAATTTGCGTTGTAGAATTCTTCCATATCGGTAGCAGCCTCAGCTGGTGTCATATCACCAAGGAATACTGATACCATTGTGTCATCGAAGTGTGAGCCTGTCTCTGTTGTAGGCATTGACTCGTTGTAGAATCCGAATGTACCCTTTGCGTTCTCAAAGATGTCCATAACGTAAGCAAGCTGTGCAGGAGCTTTTGAAGCATCGTACTCAACCTTTGTTACAGGAATCTTTCCACCAACCTCTGCTGTGTACTTCTGAGCTGTGTCATCTGTAAAGTACTTCATGAAAGCTGCGCAAGCCTCTGGGCACTTTGTAGAAGAGCTCATGCAAAGTGAATCTGACTTAGCGATAAGTCTTTCACAACCTGGGAACTGGAATACACCACATTTAGATTCGAAATCTGGGTTTTCACCGTTAATCTGGCCGATTGCCCATGAACCCTGGATAAGGATAGCAGCTTCTTCGTTGTAGAAGTTTGCTGTAGCTACATCGTTTGTGTCACCAGCTGCTGTTGGCTGGAAGTATTTTGAAAGCTCAAGGAGCTTGTCAGCTGCTGCTTCAAGCTTTCCATCTTCCCAAGAAGCGCTTCCATCTGCAAGCTTAGCAAGGTCAACGCCTTCTTCCTCACAAAGGTAACCAGCTACCATTGATAAGCACCAAGCTGTACCAGCTGAAATTGTGATTGGTGTGTAACCAGCCTTCTGAAGCTTGTCGCAAGCTGTAAGCATTTCATCCCAGTTTGTAGGAACGTCAACGCCTGCATCTTCAAACATCTCTGTGTTGTAGAAGCAGCAAGCTGCAGCTGTGTTAAGAGGTACTGCATAAATCTTGCCATCGTATGTTTGCTGTGTGAATACTGCATCACTTGTAAATGTATCTTTCCATCCGTCTGCATCAAGATAATCATCAAGTGGAGCAGCAATGCCAGGAGCTACATAATCTGTAAGCTGTGGTCCTGGGCTGACAATAAATACATCAGGTGTTTCCCCAGCAGCAACTAATGCATTTAACTTGTCGTAGTACTCTTCAAGGTTTGTAGTAACAACATTTACGTGATACTTACCTTCGTAATCTTTGTTGAATCTTTCTACGTTCTCCTTGTAACCAAGAGAGATAAGATCCTGTGTTGCATCCAGGTCATCCCAGAACATCCATGTGATTTCCTGAACCCCATCGCCGCCTGAAGAAGCTGAGTCTCCAGAACCGCTAGCGCCACCGCATCCAGTGAATAAAGATGCAGCCATGATTGTTGACAGAAGTGTTGCTAAAATCTTTTTTTTCATTCCCGTTCTCCTTTGCAAATAGATTTGATGAACCCCAATCCATCATGAATTTCTTATGGTTTAAATGTAACATAGGAAATGTGGTGGTTCTTTTAAATTGTTGTTTTTTGATTATCAATTCTTGCTGCGAAAAACTGTTGCAAAATTGGCATGTTGTTTAACATAACCTAAAATAAAAGCCAAAAATAGTGCAATGTTAATAAATTAGTAAAGGAGAGATAACTTAAATCTAAAATAAATCTTGCAATTTTTTGGAATAAGAGCAACAATTAATAAAAGCAATAATTGCTATTTTTTGCTGAGAAGGGATAATGTTATGATAGAATCACTTGATGGTATTTTCGAGACCGTAAATTATAAAAAAAGTACGAATCTTAAGCTTTATGACAACGTTCAATATGAGGATTATCCGATGCATTGGCATCCAGCTTTGGAGATAATTATGCCAGTACAGAACGGTTATGTTATGAAGTTTTCTAACTCCACTGTGGAGCTTAGGGAAAAGGATATTTGCATTATCTGCCCAGGCTGCATTCACGGAATCAGCGCCCCAACTACTGGTCGACGTATTATTTTCCAACCTAACACTACGTATTTACGATATATGAAAGAGGTAGAGGTTCTTATATCCTTGCTTTCGCCTTATACGGTTATCACGCCTGAGGAATATCCTGAGATTCATAGCACATTGGTGGAGACATTAATTGAAATCAGAGAAGAATACTTACTTGGTAATTCTTATGCAGAGGTGGATATTTACAGCAAGTTTTTGAATATGCTTGTTTTGATAGGTAAAAATTACACAGCTCCAAGCAATAAGGTAAATGACATAGGGGCTGGCACAAGAGAGGATTACGCATCTAAGTTTTTGCAGATTTGCGATTACGTTAACGCACATTGCACAGAGGATTTGAAGCTTAATGATGTGGCTGACATGAGCGGCTTCAGCAAGTTCTATTTTGAAAGATTGTTTAAACAGTTCACAGGAATAAGCTTTTATAAATATGTTAATCAAAAAAGAATTGCAAGGGCGCAGGAGCTTTTGATAGAGCCTGGCAACTCAGTAACAGATGTTGCTCTTAACTGCGGCTTCATGTCCATATCTTCATTTATTAGAATGTTCAAGCTACAAACAGGTTGTACACCAACTGAGTATAAAAACATGTATTGGAGCACTGAACAAAAGACGATGATTAGATAATCACGCAAACTTGTACACCTCGAAACATACATGTACACACTACTTAAAACCGCAACAAAACTGAATATAAGCTTTTATAAATACAACTTGTGCATATTAGTGAACAAGTTGTATTTTTATTGTAACAGTTAAGTTTTTCAAAGCGGAGGGTAATAGAATGAAGACACAGTTAAACTACAAGTTTTGGTTCTGTACTGGTTCTCAGGACCTGTACGGTGACGAGTGCTTAGAGCACGTTGCAGCACATTCAAAGGAAATCGTTGATTGCCTTAACAAGTCAGGCAGACTTCCTTTTGAAGTTGTTTGGAAGCCAACAATGATTACAAACGAAGTAATCAGACGCACATTTAACGAGGCAAACAATGACCCAACTTGTGCTGGTGTAATCACATGGATGCACACATTCTCACCAGCAAAGTCATGGATTTTAGGACATCAGGAGTACAGAAAGCCACTTTGCCATCTTCACACACAGTACAACCGTGAAATTCCATACGAGACAATGGACATGGATTTCATGAATGAAAATCAGGCAGCACACGGCGACAGAGAATACGCTCACATCCTTTCACGAATGGGTATCGAGAGAAAGACAATCGTAGGCTACTGGCAGGATGCTGAGGTTCAGGAGAAGCTTGCATCTTGGATGCGTACAGCAGTAGGTGTTGTAGAATCCAGCCACATTCGCGTTATGCGTGTAGCTGATAACATGAGAAACGTTGCAGTTACAGAAGGTGATAAGGTAGAGGCTCAGCTTAAGTTCGGTTGGGAAGTAGATGCTTACCCAGTAAATGAAATCGCACAGGCTGTTGAGGCTGTATCTCAGTCAGATGTAAATGTACTTGTTGATGAGTACTATGATAAATATGATATCTGCCTTGAGGGTAGAGATCCAGAAGAGTTCAAGAAGCATGTTGCGGTTCAGGCACAGATCGAGCTTGGATTTGAGAGATTCTTAGAGGAGAAGAATTATCAGGCAATTGTTACACACTTTGGTGACCTTGGTTCACTTAAGCAGCTTCCAGGTCTTGCAATCCAAAGATTAATGGAAAAGGGCTATGGCTTCGGTGCTGAAGGTGACTGGAAGGTTGCAGCTATGGTTCGCCTCATGAAGATTATGACAACAGGCATCAAGGATGCTAAGGGCACATCAATGCTTGAGGATTACACATACAACCTTGTAAAGGGTAAGGAAGGTATTATCCAGGCTCACATGCTTGAGGTTTGTCCTTCACTTGCAGCAGAAAAGCCTCAGATTAAGGTTCAGCCACTTTCAATGGGTGATAGAGAAGATCCAGCTCGTCTTGTATTCCAGTCAAAGGAAGGCAAGGGTATTGCAACATCCCTCATCGATCTTGGCGACAGATTCCGTCTCATCATTCAGGATGTAGATTGCAAGAAGGTAGAAAAGCCACTTCCAAAGCTTCCTACAGCAATCAACTTCTGGACACCACAGCCAGATTTCTACACAGGAACAGAGGCATGGCTCCTTGCAGGTGGCGCACATCATACAGCATTCTCTTATGACCTTACTGCAGAGCAGATGGGTGATTGGGCAGCTGCTATGGGCATCGAGGCTGTATTTATTGATAAGGATACAAAGATTCGTGATTTCAAGCGTGACCTTGCACTTGGAAATCTTGTATACAGAAAGTAATCCTGCTGGTCGTTGAGTTATTGAAGTAAAAATTGTGCCATTACAAAGTCATTTATTTGATTGAAGCCACAAAGCAAAACATATACACTTTAATTAGTGTGAAGCAGTAACGCTTTCATGAGTAATTAATGTATTGGCATGGCCAAAGAAAGAAGGAGAAAAAATGAAGTTATTCGTTGATACTGGAAAAATCGAGGACATTAGAAAGGCAAATGAATTAGGAGTTATCTGTGGTGTTACAACAAACCCATCTCTTATTGCAAAAGAGGGTGGACGTAGCCAGGAAGAAATCCTTAAGGAAATTGCTTCTATCGTAGATGGCCCTATCTCAGGTGAGGTTAAGGCTACAACAGTTGATGCTGAGGGCATGATTAAGGAAGGCCGTGAAATCGCAGCTCTTCATCCAAACATGATTGTAAAGATTCCTATGACACTTGAAGGTCTTAAGGCTGTTAAGGTTCTTTCAGCTGAGGGAATTAAGACAAACGTAACACTTATCTTTTCAGCAAACCAGGCTATTCTTGCTGCAAATGCTGGTGCTACATACGTTTCGCCATTCCTTGGACGTCTTGATGATATCAACCAGCCAGGTATCGAGCTTATCCGCGATATCGCTGACATCTTCGACATCTACGGATACGAGACAGAAATCATCGCTGCATCAATCCGCAACCCAATCCACGTTCACGATTGTGCACTTGCAGGCGCTGATATTGCAACTGTACCATACAAGGTAATCGAGCAGATGGCTGTTCATCCACTTACAACAGCTGGTATCGAAAAGTTCCAGAAGGACTACATCGCCGTATTTGGTGAGTAATCGTTTTAGCGCGACCTCGTAGTTTTTCATGCTCCCGGAAGCCATCTCCCATTGGAAAGCAACAGAAACTCCCCGCCGGCGTGGGTCCCCTCTGTTGCTTTCCATGGGGCCCTCTTCCTCGCGCTTGCCAAGGTTATGTGGTCGCGCATTTATAATTATACGAAGTATAAATAGCCTGTAGCTATCAAGCTCTGAGAGTTTCCGTAGGAGACATGTAGTCGACGAAGGAAATACTCAGGCTTGAGAGCGTAACAGGCGAGAGAATACCTAGGGGGAATTTGCGAATGAATATAAATGAGATGATTGCTGAGGGCAAGAAAACTGCCCTTGGTATTGAGTTCGGATCAACACGTATTAAGGCGGTTTTGGTTGATGCGGAGAATAAGGTGCTTGCTCAGGGAGACCATGAGTGGGAGAACCATTTAGATAATGGCATCTGGACATATCCTCTTGAAGAGGTATGGGCTGGCGTGCAGGATTGCTACGCAAAGCTTAAGAAGGATGTTAATGACAAATATGATGTGAAGCTTACAAAGATTGGTGCCATCGGATTTTCAGCAATGATGCATGGATATCTTGCATTCGATAAGGATGATAATCTTTTGGTTCCATTTAGAACATGGAGAAATACAATCACAGGTGAGGCTGCAGCTGAGCTTTCTAAGGAGCTTAACTTTAACATGCCTCAGCGCTGGAGTATTTCACATTACTACCAGTGCATCTTAAACAATGAGCCACATGTTAAAAATGTAGCTTACTTTATGACACTTGCAGTATATGTTCACTACAAGATGACAGGCCGCAAGGTTGCAGGCGTTGGTGAAGCATCAGGTATGTTCCCAATTGATTCAAAGACTTGCCAGTACGATAAGGCAATGCTTGAAAAGTTCAATAAGCTTGCAAATGCTCACGGCATTACTACAAAGGTAGAGGATTTACTACCAGAGGTACTTGTAGCAGGTGATGATGCAGGTACTCTTACAGCTGAGGGCGCAAAGCTTCTTGATCCAACAGGCGAACTTGAGCCAGGCTGCCCACTTGCTCCACCAGAAGGTGATGCAGGTACAGGTATGGTTGCTACAAACGCTGTTTCGGCAGGAACAGGTAATGTATCAGCTGGTACATCGGTATTCTCAATGGTTGTACTTGATAAGCCACTTTCTAAGCCATACGAAGAAATCGATATGGTTACAACACCAACAGGTGAGGCTGTTGCAATGGTTCACTGCAACAACTGTACATCAGACCTTAATTCTTGGATTGGAATTTTCAAGGAGTTTGCAGATGCATTCGGCGTAGATATTTCTATGAATGATATCTATGGAACACTTTACCGCAAGGCTCTTACAGAGGATGCTAACTGTGGCGGCGTTGTTTCATTTAACTACTTCGGTGGTGAGCCAGTAGTTGGCGTAAACGAAGGACGCCCAATGGTTGTTCGTAAGCCAGATGCAAAGTTTACACTTGCAAACTTTATGCGTTCAAATCTTTACGGAGCACTCGGTGTTCTAAAGATTGGTAACGATATCCTTCTTAAGGAAGAGAAGGTTTCTATCAAGTCTATTACAGGACACGGCGGATTCTTTAAGACAAAGGGCGTAGGCCAGTCTGTACTTGCAGCTGCACTTAATGCACCAATCACTGTAATGGCAACAGCTGGCGAAGGCGGCGCTTGGGGTATGGCAGTACTTGCAAACTACTGCATCCGCGACGACAAGAGCCAGAAGCTTCAGTCATACCTTGATGAAAAGGTATTCGCAGGACAGGAATCTACAACAATGGAACCAGACCCAGAAATGGTTAAGGGCTACGACGAGTGGATTGCAGAATACAAGAAGGCGCTTAAAGCCGAGGCATGCGCCGTAGCGGAATGGCGATAGTGTACTAATTGCTACGCGGCACTGAAGAACTCCGTGCTCCCGCAGGGCACCCCTCGTACTCGAGCTAGGCAACTTTCCGCTTCGCGGCTCCCTCCTAGCTCGGCACGATACTTCCCTGCTCGCGCTCGCCAAGGTTGAGTTGCCGCTCAGATATTAGATGAGTCCGTAGGTAACAAGCTATTATATTTCTCAAGAGAGGCGTGTTGCCGAACGGAGAAATATAATGCTTGTGACCGTAACGGACGGACTAGGAGAGATAAGATGTTAGAAGAGTTGAAGAAGCAGGTTTACGAGGCCAACATGGAGCTTCCAAAGCGTGGTCTTGTAACCTATACATGGGGCAATGTTTCCGGAATCGATAGAGAATCTGGAATCTTTGCTATTAAGCCATCTGGTGTAGAATATGAGGATTTGAAGCCAGAGGATATGGTACTTGTAAATCTTGATGGTGAAGTTGTTGAGGGCAAGTATAGACCAAGCTCTGATACAGCTACACACTTAGAGCTTTACAAAAAGTATGATAATATTGGTGGCGTTGTCCACACTCATTCTACTTATGCAGTAGCATGGGCTCAGGCAGGCCGCGATATTCCTTTATATGGAACAACACATGCAGATTATTTCTGCGGAACAATTCCATGTACAAGAAACCTTACTGAAAAGGAAATCGATGAGGCATACGAGGTAAACACTGGTAAAGTAATCATCGAAACCTTCGAAGACAGAGGAATCAACTCAAAGTATGTGCCAGGTGTTATCTGCAAGAACCACGGCCCATTCACATGGGGCAAGGATGCAGACCAGGCAGTGTACAATGCAGTTGTACTTGAAGAGGTTGCTAAGATGGCACTCTTCACCGAGCAGGTTAACCCACAGGTTAAGCCAGCTCCAGATTGTATCCGTGATAAGCATTTCAACCGTAAGCACGGCGCAAACGCTTACTACGGACAGAACTAATCCATATATATGAGCAAAAACTAACATAAAATCTATAAAGAAACTAACATGCGTGGGCGGTTCTACAGGAACCGCCCTTTTTAGCGCGTGTTAAATGCATGTTAAGTGTATGTTTGAAAATCTATTTTTCACTTAACAAAAAATCGGGCAAAAGTTAAGTGAAAATAGGAAATTAGATTTTACACTTAAAATTGCAAAATCCTGTTAAGTTTTCTGAGAAGAAAAATTTTTTCACTTAACTTTTGGGGATGATTTTGGGCTGCTGTTAGGATTATTTAAGTGTGTATTAGGTGTTTTTGATTTTCACTTAACAGGTAGTTAAGTGTGAAATGCTATCTTGTGAATAAACTTAACTATACTTCAAACTATTTAATCAAAGCTAAGTGAAAAAATTTTTTTCTTTCTCCCACTTAACCCGCTTTTCAATTTTTAAGTGGTAAATGGAAAATGGCGAAATTCACTTAATAAATAGGATTTGACAAATACCCTGTGGGGGTATATTATCAGGGTGTAAGAGATACCCCTATGGGGTATGTGAATTGAAATAGGAGTTCTATTTATGGAAAATACAGAAGATATCAAGGAAGAAGTTACTGTAGAAGCATGGGAATGCTGCTGTTCAGGTAAGCACAAAAGCCGTGATGACAAGGAATATAAGGATTTAATGAATCGTCTTAAGCGTATCGAGGGCCAGGTGAGGGGCGTTGAGAATATGCTTGAAAAGGATGCATATTGTACTGATATTCTGATGCAGGTTTCTGCTATAACATCAGCACTTAACAGCTTTAACAAGGTGCTTCTGGCGAATCATGTAAAGACCTGCGTTGCTGATAATATCCGCGAAGGTAACGAGGATGTGGTGGATGAGCTTGTAGGTGTTTTACAGAAGCTGATGAAGTAATCCGGTTAGAAAGGATATATTATGGAACAATATAATGTTACAGGAATGAGTTGTGCTGCTTGCCAGGCCAGGGTGGAAAAGGCAGTTTCGGCTGTGCCTGGTGTTGACAGTTGTGCTGTGAGCCTGCTTACTAATTCCATGGGAGTAGAGGGTAGTGCAGATGCGGCAGCTATCATAAAGGCAGTTGAGGGTGCAGGCTATGGAGCCAGTGTTAAAGCTCAGGCTTCGGATGCAGGCAACTCAATTCCTAATTATGATAACGAATTAAAGGATACGGAAACGCCAAAAATCAGAAATAGACTGATAGCATCGGTGATTCTGCTGCTCCCACTTATGTATGTAAGCATGGGGCATATGATGTGGGGATGGCCATTGCCAGGATTTTTAGATGGTAACCACATTGGCATGGGAATCTACCAGTTGATTCTTGCTGCCACAATCATGGTCATCAATCAGAAGTTCTTTATCAGTGGATTTAGAGGACTTATTCACGGTGCACCGAATATGGATACACTGGTTGCTTTAGGTTCAGCTGCATCCTTTATTTATAGCGTGTATGCACTTTTTGCAATGACAACAGCACAGTTGGATGGAGAATCAACAAGAGTAATAGAGCTGATGGATGAGTTTTATTTCGAATCTGCAGCCATGATTCTTACTCTTATTACTGTAGGAAAATTGCTTGAGGCTATTTCCAAGGGAAGAACCACAAACGCTCTAAAGGATTTGATGAAGCTTGCGGCAAAAACAGCTGTTGTCATAAAGAACGGCCAAGAGACAGAGGTTCCTATTGAGCAGGTAAAGATAGGAGACAGATTTGTAGTTAGACCAGGGGATAACATACCTGTTGACGGCGTGGTAGTTGAGGGAAGCAGCGCTGTTAATGAGGCAGCCCTTACTGGCGAGAGCATTCCTGTAGATAAGACAGTTGGCGATACAGTATCAGCAGCTACCAGCAATGAAAGTGGCTACATGGTCTGCGAGGCTACCCGAATAGGAAAGGACACAACACTTTCTCAGATTATTCAGATGGTTAGCGATGCAGCAGCTACCAAGGCGCCTATTGCAAAGATTGCAGACAGGGTGTCGGGGGTATTTGTACCAGCTGTTATAGCCATTGCTATTGTCACATTTATTATATGGCTTCTTGTGGGACAGCCTGTAGGCTACGCCCTCGCAAGGGCTATATCGGTTCTTGTAATCAGCTGTCCATGTGCGCTGGGACTTGCAACACCGGTTGCCATTATGGTAGGCAACGGCATGGGGGCTAAAAATGGCATCATGTTTAAGACTGCAGTATCACTAGAGGAAACTGGAAAGACTCAGATTATAGCACTTGATAAAACAGGAACCATCACAAAAGGCGAGCCAAAGGTTGTAGGAATATTCGAGGCTGAAGGCGTTGATGATGTGGATTTACTTAGAGTAGCATTTGCCCTTGAAAGCAAATCGGAGCATCCTCTTGCAAAAGCCATTGTAGAAAATGGTCTTGAAAATGGAATGGAGCCAGCAGAGGTCACAGGCTTTGAAGCATTGTCAGGTCATGGCATCAAGGCTGAACTGGATGGTGAGATAACTGTTGGCGGTAACCTGGAGCTTATAAAGAAATACGTAAATATAAGTGACGAGATAGTAGGCCTAGCCGACAGGCTTTCAGAAAAAGGAGAGACACCTTTATTCTTTGCAAAGGGCGGTACTTATCTTGGAATTATTTCTGTTGCAGATGTAATAAAGGATGATTCTGCAGAGGCAATAGAGCACCTTAAGAATCTGGGCATTCATGTAGTAATGCTTACAGGTGACAATGAAAAGACTGCACAGGCTATTGCCAAGGAAGCTGGAGTTGATGAAGTTATATCAGGTGTTAAGCCAGATGGCAAGGAAGAGATAATTAGAAAGCTTCAGGAATATGGCAAGGTTGCCATGGTAGGAGATGGAATAAATGATGCGCCAGCCCTAACACGTGCTGATATTGGAATAGCCATCGGCGCAGGCACTGATGTGGCAATAGATGCTGCTGATGTGGTAGTGGTAAAAAGTAGATTAAGCGATGTGGCTGCAGCCATAAGGCTTAGCAAGGCCACACTTAGAAACATCCACGAAAATTTATTCTGGGCATTCTTCTACAATGTAATCGGAATACCTCTTGCAGCAGGTGCTTACATCCACGCCTTCGGCTGGACTCTCAACCCAATGTTTGGAGCAGCTGCAATGAGCCTTTCAAGCTTTTGTGTTGTAACAAACGCCCTAAGATTAAATCTGTTTAAAATGCATGACAGCTCAAATGACAAACCAATGAAAAACACTTTAGGCCACCACATGCTTATTAATAACAATGTAACAAACAAGGAGGAAAACAATACTATGGAAATTACAGTTAATGGAATGATGTGCCAGCACTGCGAAGCACATGTAAAGGAAGCTCTTGAAAAGATTTCAGGAATCGAAGAGGCTACAGCAAACCACGAGGCCAACCTTGTAACCCTTAAAACTTCAGCCGACGTAGCCGAAGCAGATATCAAGGCTGCCGTAGAAGCTGCCGGCTACGAATACGTAGGCATCAAATAATCCCCGCCCCACAGGCACTGCCACCCGTTGGGCAGCGATTACTAAAGTGTAGACAGCAGCGACAGCTTTGATTCGGTGTTGGTGTCGGAGGCGATGATGCCTAAGTAGATGGGTTCGGTGTAGCCTGCCTCTGAAAATGGCGAAAAGCCTGAGATGTCGATGGCATAAGCCTTGCCGGCATCATCACGTATAAATAATGGCTCGAATTCATCTAAAAGCGATGGGTTGTTAGCCTTGATGAATTCCTCTGGGTCTAACAGGTAGTCGGAGCTATTTGCGTTGTCCAAGGCGAAGGAATCGCCTATGATGATGTCTAGCTTTTCAGCGCTGATGGCAGACATAAGCTTCATGGAAGAAGCGTAGGCGTATTGCAGATTCTCGCCGGATGGGTCTTCTGTAATGAGAAGATCACGGTAGCTGCTGATGATTAGACCACTTTGGGATTCTAATTCATCTGTCATGCCTTCGTCTACGGCTACATTTACGTAGGCTACATATAAATCAGCTGAATTGCTGTTTTTTATAGTTTTGATAATAGAAAAAATAGCGCAAATCAAAACTACAGTTACGATTATGTGGATTTTGTAGTAATCCCATATGTACTGTAGTTTTTGTTTTGCGCTTAATTCTTTAAATGATGTATTTCTTTCTTTCATAATATTATTCTTCGTTTCGTTCTTCACACTGGATTAAGATGTTCTTCATAAGCATGGCAGAAAACAATGCACATGTGCCAACTCCAAAAATGATAAGTGGTGTGCATACGTAGTAGATGAGATAAGCCATGATTACGTATATGCCAGCCATTATAACAGTGCAGAAGATGAATCTCATTCCAAGCATGATGGAATTCTTGAACATGTTGATTATCGTATTTTCGAAGCGGGCGTTAAGTGGAAAAACCCATAAAAGTACGATGATGTATGCGATGCAGGCTACCAAAAGGATGGCGCTGACAAGTGTCCAGAATGCTGATGTAAAGCATAGATGGTACATTACATAAGCATCAACAGCAAGCACTACGCCAAGTACAGTCATAATGATTCCGATGATAGTGCTTTTCAAAAATTCATTCTTGAAGCTTGAAAAGAAGGCCTTAGTAATATAGCCCTCCTCATCGCGAGCAATCTTTCCAGTGCAATAGCAAAGGGCAGTAGTGGAAGCACCAATTGTAAAAACAGGTATGCAGCAAACGAACCAAAGAATGTTAAGCCAAACGCTGTATACAACCTTTGTCAAAAATCTAAGGACTGGTCCGTCATAGTTCAATAAATTACGCATAAAAAACTCCTATATGCATTAATTTCTAGTAGACGCTCTATAAATAAGATTTGTCTCTGTGTAAACAGTTCTGTAGTTCAAATCAGGCTGTTCGATACGTGACAACAGCAGGTTTGCTGCTGTGTAGCCGATGGCCTGTGAGTGTATGTGGCAGGTGGTAAGAGCAGGTGTCATTACCTTTGATTCGGCGGAATCGTCGAAGCCACAAATCATAAGATCATCTGGGTAAGATTTACCCATAATCTTTAGGCAATTTACAATATCTATAGCAACGAAATCGTTGGCGCAGATTAGAAGCTCTGGATATTCGTCAAGCTGTGAGAAGACGTTGTACAAGCAAGAAAAGTAATCTGGGCCGTGCTTGTGAATATCTACCAAACAGAATTTTTCATCTATAGAAAGTCCGTTTAAATACATTGCATTTCTGAATGCCATGTATCTTTCGAAGAATGAGCGACAGTGATTAGCCTCTCCTACGAACCCTATCTTTTTAACGCCTCTAGCCTTCATGTCAGAAATAAGCTGATAGATTCCAGAAGAGTTGTCCATCATAAGGACGTCACCAGCAAGCTGTTTTTCGTGGCTTTCCACAGGGCCATCTACGAATAAAAGTGGAAGATCAAGGCACCCTAACATCTCGCAGTATTTAAGGTTAAACATTTCAACGCAGATGATTCCAACCGTGCGCTCCTTATTAAAGCTGGCTGGAAAAGTCAGGTCTCTAAGGTTGTCACTTGTGACTCTGTGCATGGTCATGCTGTAGCCCAAGCCTGTGATTTCGTGCTGGAACTTGTCCAACATAGTAGATGCAAAGTGTGAGTTATCAAGGAAGTTTCCTATGAAAAGGGCAAATTCCCCAGTTTTTAATGGCTCTTTTGCAGGAGCGCTTCCTAATATATCAGAAACTGAATTAGCATATGAAAATTGCTTGTATCCCATTTCGACAGCTTTTGCCAAAACCTTTTCCCTAGTGGCGTCAGCAAGGATACCGGTATTGTTGATAGCCTTTGATACAGTGTTTCTAGAAACCCCTAATGCATCGGCAATATCTTGAATAGTAACTTTGTTTGCCATTATAATCTCCTGTATTAAAATGAAATGTAAAAACTAAAAAAATAATTAATTCAAAAGTAAATTGTTACGGCATAATTATAAAATGTAAAAATATATTTGTCAAATGTAAAAATGTATGTGAAAATTGTTACAAAAACGCCCCGAAATAGTTGTTATATTTTTACAAATAAACAAAAATACATTGACACAAATGTAAAACATGGTATAGTTTATGCATAAACAACTTGTGCAAACGCACAAATAAATGTGACATATTTAGGAGGATGAATGGAAAAGGAAGGAAAATTGCATAACACCCTGACATATGTTATGCATCACTGGAGATTATATGTGTTCTTTTTAGGACCAGCACTGTTACTTACAATCATATTTAAGTACCTGCCAATGGGCGGTATATTGATTGCATTTGAAAAGTATAGCCCTTTTAAAGGCTTCTTTGGAAGTGAGTGGGTAGGATTAGAATATTTTAAACAGTTCTTATCTTCACCAGACTTTATGTCTTATCTTGTTAATACATTAAAGCTTAGTGTATTTGGGTTATTATGGGGCTTCCCAGTACCAATCATTTTAGCTCTTCTTCTTAATAGAATAGAGAGCAGCAAGATAAAGCAGAAGATTCAGCTTGTTTTATACATGCCAAACTTCATTTCAGTTATCGTACTTTGTGGTATGGTAAGAATTCTTCTTTCAGTTACAGGACCAGTTAATATGATGTTTAATACAACAATTAACTTCCTCACATTACCAGAAGCATTTAGACCAATCTACATTATAAGTGGTATCTGGCAGGGAGCTGGTTGGGCATCAATCATGTATACAGCATCACTTGCAAATGCCAGCCAGGAATTAAAGGAAGCAGCTCAGATCGATGGAGCTAACATCTTCCAGCAGATTAAGGCAGTTGAGTGGCCAGCAATCAAGGACATGGTTGTTATCCAGTTCATTTTACAGGCAGGTAACATCATGAGTATCGGATTTGAAAAGGCATATGCACTTCAGACAGATCTTAACCTTGGTGCTTCAGAAATCATTGCAACCTATGTATATAAGAAAGGTTTGCTTGACGGAAACTACAGTTATTCAACAGCGGTTGGTTTGTTCAACACAGTAATCAATCTCATCTTACTTATCTCAGTTAATAAGATTGTAGAGAAGATGAACGATGGACAGGGACTGTAATCAGGAGGAAGAAATGGAAACAAAGAAAAAGAAAAAAAGTGCGTTTTCCAGATATTCAGCTGGTGACAAAGCATTCTTAATCGTAGGATATTTAATTTTAGCATTATTCGTATTTGCGATAATCGTTCCTATGGTATACATCGTAATAGCATCCTTCATGGATCCTATCACATTACAGAATACAGGTATTACTTTTGACTTAGATAAATGGACTCTTACAGCTTATGAAAGAGTTATTTCAAACGGACAAATTTGGGTAGGCTTTAAAAATGCAGTGATTTATTCATTAGTGTTTACCTTCCTATCAGTAGCTGTAACAATGCTCTGTGCCTACCCAATGTCATTACAAGACTTTAAGGGAAGAAAAATATTTAACGTAATCTTCATGATTACAATGTTCTTTGGCGGTGGTTTGATTCCTACATATTTGCTCATCAGTAACTTAGGCCTACTTGATAGCATGTGGGCAGTAGTTCTTCCAGGAGCTTTCTCAGTATGGAACATGATTATCGCTCGTACATATTATAGAGGAATCCCAGGCGAGCTTAGAGAAGCTGCCGAGGTTGATGGAGCTAACGAGCTTACATTATTCTTCAGAATTCTTCTTCCTGTATGTACACCAGTTATCGCAGTTCTTTGCTTATGGCAGTTCGTAGGAATGTGGAACAGCTACTTCGATGCAATGATTTACTTAAACACAGCATCCAAGCAGCCACTTCAGCTTGTACTTAGAGCTATTCTTATTCAGAACCAGCCAGATGCAGGTATGATTGCAGATATGCAGTCTACAGCTGAAAGAGCAAGACTTGCAGAGCTACTTAAGTATTCAACAATTATTATTTCAAGTTTACCACTTCTTGTAATGTATCCATTCTTCCAGAAGTATTTCGATGCTGGAATTATGGTGGGTTCAGTAAAGGGTTAAATCGTTTTTGCTAGTAACGGCACAGAGCCGTTCTATATATAGGAGGAGAGAAAAGAATGAAAATGAAAAGCGCAAAGAGAGTTGTTGCAGCAGCTCTAGCCGTAACAATGGCATCTACAATGTTTGCCGGTTGCGGTTCAAAGGGAAACAATGCAAGTAACGCTGATAAGGTTGATATGGAAAACCTTAAGTTCCCACTTGCAGAGACAGTTACTATTACAGGTACAACAAGCTATCCTGTAGGAACTGAAGAAGATCCAAACAAGCGTACAATCTTCAAGAGATTAGAGGAAGAGACAAACGTACACGTCGATTGGACAGCAATTTCATCAGACCAGTGGGGTGACAAGATTTCACTTAACATGGCTAATGCAAACACTCTTACAGATTTCGTATTTACAGCAGGCTTCGGCGACAACGACTTAATCAGATATGCTGACCAGGGCGTTATCGTTCCAGTTGAAGAATACATTGATAACTACATGCCAAACCTTAAGGCAGTATTTGATAAGTACCCAGAGTACCGCACAATGTGTGAGGATGCTGATGGACACATCTGGGCACTTCCATGGATTGAGCAGCTTGGTTCTGAGAAGACTGCAATCCAGACAGTTGGTAACAACATGACATTCATCAACCAGAAATGGTTAGATTTCCTTGGACTTGAGACACCTACAACAGTAGATGAGTTCGAGCAGGTATTACTTGCTTTCCAGGAGCACGCTCCAGAGCTTCAGAAGGAATTCGGTATTGATGGTGACATCATTCCAATGTCTTGTATCGTAAACGACCAGGATCCAAACCTTCTTATCAACGGTTTTGGCGATGGTATCGGTGATGTTGATATGGGACAGCACATTGCAGTTACAGATGACAAGAAGGTTATTTGTACAGCAACAACAGATGGCTTCAGAAAGGGTGTTGAATGGTTACACAAGCTCTACGCTGAAGGACTTATCGATCCAGAGTGCTTTACACAGGATTGGTCAACATACGTTGCAAAGGGTAAGTCACACAGATACGGCGTTTGCTTCACATGGGACGTAGCTAACATCGATAACATTCAGGACTATGTTCCACTTAAGGCTCTTAAGGCTGATACAGTAAACGTAACTCCACAGAACGGTTCATTCACATCAGGTTTTGATAGAGGCCGTTGTGTTGTAACAAGCGTATGCAAGAACCCAGCTTTCGTTTGCGCATGGCTTGATAAGATGTATGATCCATTCCAGTCACCACAGAACAACTGGGGAACATACGGTGAAGATGATGATTTCGATATCTTCGAGCTTAGCAAGAACGCTGATGGCGAGAAGATGCTTAAGCATGCACCACTTGGCGATGCTTCTCCAGTAGAAGTTCGTGAGGCTGAGTGCGTTGGTGGTCCTCTTGCAGTACTTGATGAGTACTATGGAAAGTATGTAACATGCCCAGATGATGCACAGTATCGTCTTGATTGGATCAAGGATTACTACACAGATGATATGCACTGCAAGTATGTTTACCCACGCGTATTTATGTCAGCAGAAGACACAGAAAAGCTTTCAGCAATCCAGACAGATTTAGTATCATACTTAAACTCAAGCAAGGCTGAGTTCATCAGAGATGGTATTACAGATGATTCATGGAATGCATACATTAACCAGGTTGATAGCTACGGCTTAGACCAGTACCTTGAAATCTATCAGAAGTATTTCGATGATTTCTATTCAGGAAAATAATATTAAATAGTAAGGAAGAGAAGATATATGAACAGTCAAACTTTGAGAGAGGCCAGAAAATACGAGGAGGCCTTTGAAAAGTTAATTCCAGCGGAGCAAAGACCAAAATTTCATTTGTCTCCACGAGTAGGTTGGATGAACGATCCAAACGGATTTTGCATCTATAATGATGAGTATCATTTGTTTTATCAGTATCATCCATATGATGCACATTGGGGACCAATGCATTGGGGTCATGCAGTCAGTAAGGATTTGCTCCACTGGGAGTTCCTTCCTGTAGCACTTGCACCAGATGAATACTACGACAAGGATGGCGTTTTCTCAGGAAGCGCAATCACATTAAAGGATGGAAGACATTTGCTCATATACACGGGAGTAATGAAACGCACTGTGGAAAATGGACAGATGAAGGAATTTCAGACACAGTGTGTTGCAATAGGTGATGGCCTAGATTATGAAAAATACGAAAATAATCCAGTAATTAATTCGGATTTGATTCCAGAAGGTTCAAGCAAGACAGATTTCAGAGATCCAAAGATTTGGGAAAAAGCTGATGGAACTTACAGATGTCTTGTAGCAAACCGTCCAGCAGATGGAAGTGGTCAGTTACTCTTATTCAAGAGTGACGACTGCATCCACTGGGATTTTGAAAAAGTATTTGCTGAAAACAAGGGACGTTACGGTCTCATGTGGGAATGCCCAGATTTCTTTACATTAGATGGTAAGGGTGTTCTTCTTACAAGTCCACAGGATATGCTTCCTGAAGGCTTTGAATTCCACAATGGTAATGGTAACCTTTGCATTATCGGTTCATACGATGATGAAACAGATACCTTTACAGAGGAAAATGTTCAGGCTGTTGATTACGGTATCGATTTTTACGCTATGCAGACAATCCTTACAAAGGATGGCCGTCGCGTAATGATCGGCTGGATGCAGAACTGGGACACAGCAGGTGCTCATGATGCCAGAGAGCCATGGTTTGGTCAGATGACACTTCCTAGAGAAGTTACAATCAAGGAAGGCAGATTATGTCAATGGCCTATAAAAGAGCTTGACGAGATGCGTACAAATAAGGTAGAGTACAAAGATGCATTAGTTGAAGCAACAAAAGACCTTAAAGATAGTGATAGCGAATCTATCAAAGGTGGTGTTTCATTTGATGGAATCAAGGGTAGATGCCTTGATATGGAACTTGAGGTTAAGCCAAAGGATATTGACGCAATGTTTGACAGATTTGTCATTTCAATTGCTGCAGACGACAAGTTCCACACAGATATTGTACTCCGTCCAAAGGAAAATATTGCAAAGATTGACAGAAAGTTCTCTGGAAGTAGACGCGCAATAGTGCATCAGAGACGTGCTCATATTCCATGGACAGACGAGACAATTAAGGTTAGAATTGTCATGGACAGATACAGCATGGAGGTATTCTTCGAGGAAGGTAAGTATGTTATGACAGCATCACTTCCAACAGATGTATCCTGCGATGGAATCTATTTCAATACTAACGAAGATGCTATCGTTAGCATCACAAAATATGATTTAAATTAAAATAATTAGAGCGAGGGATTATGAGTAAAACATTAGACGTAGTTGCTTTAGGCGAGCTATTAATTGATTTCACTGAAAACGGGTTAAGTGAGCAGGGTAACCCACTTCTTGAGGCTAACCCAGGTGGTGCCCCATGTAACGTGCTTGCAATGCTTCAAAATTATGGTAAGTCCACAGCATTCATTGGCAAGGTAGGAAATGACAATTTCGGACATGTATTAGCGGATACAGTTAAGGAACTTGGCATTGATATTTCAAATTTGAAATTCGATGACGAAATTCACACAACACTTGCTTTTGTACACACCTACGAAGATGGAGATAGAGATTTCTCGTTCTACAGAAACCCAGGTGCTGATGTTAGATTAAGCGCAGAGGAGATAAATCCAGAGCTTATTAAGAGTGCTAAAATTTTCCATTTCGGTACACTTTCAATGACACATTCAACTGTGGAAAACGCAACAATAAAGGCTATCCAGCTTGCAAAGGATAACGACTGCTTAGTCAGCTTTGATCCTAACTTGCGTCCACCACTTTGGAGCGATTTAAGCGTTGCAAAGGAAAAGATGGATTACGGTTTTAGTAAATGCGATATATTAAAGATTTCTGATGATGAGATTACATTCTTTACAGGCGAGGCTGACGTCTTAAAGGGTGCACAGCTTATCAAGGAAAGATACGGAATTAAGCTTGTTTGTGCAACACTTGGTAAGGATGGTAGCTACGCACTTTACAGAGATAAGGTTGTTAAATGCGATCCATTCCTTAATCCAAACACAATCGAAACAACAGGCGCTGGCGATACATTTATGGGTTCAGTACTCAACTCAGTACTTGAGGTTGGTATCGACAATTATGATGAGGACAGCCTTTTAGGAATGCTTACAGTAGCAAACGCCGCAGCTTCTATTATCACAACAAAGCGCGGAGCCTTAAAGGTAATGCCAAAAGAGGACGAGATTAAGGAGTTTATTAAAACAAGATAGTTTGTTTTTGAAAATGAATTACTTGCCCTACGGACAAATGTCCGCCACAGACAAATTTTTTGTTGTAAGTGAATAGGTTTTATAGTATAGTATCAGAGATGGTTACTTTAGTAGGGTAAAGTGAAATCTCTGATACTTTTTCTTTTATATAAATCTCTGAAAATGTGCTATTATATTTAGGAAAAAGTAAGATATTAAGGAAGGTATCCACATGGATCTTTTTGATTACATGCGACAGGAAGCAAAGAAAAAAGAATCGCCTCTTGCAGCAAGACTTCGTCCTACCACTTTAGATGAGGTGGTTGGGCAGCAGCACATTATTGGCAAGGACAAGCTTTTATATCGTGCCATAAAGGCCGACAAGCTTTCTTCAATCATATTCTATGGGCCACCAGGTACAGGAAAGACTACTCTTGCACAGGTTATAGCCCACACCACATCAGCAGAATTCACATCTATCAATGCCACTACATCTGGAAAAAAGGATATGGAAGCAGTGGTTGAGGGTGCCAAGCAAACTCTTGGAGCTTATGGCAAGAAAACCATATTATTCATAGACGAGATTCACAGATTTAATAAAGGACAACAGGATTACCTGCTACCATTTGTTGAGGACGGCACAATCATATTGATAGGAGCCACCACAGAGAATCCTTACTTTGAGGTAAACGGCGCGCTTCTTTCCCGTTCCATTATATTTGAGCTTAAGCCACTGGATGCCAGCGATATAAAGACTCTTATTATGAGAGCTCTTACAGATAATGAAAAGGGCTTAGGCAGCTATGATGCCATCATAGATGATGACGCTTTGGAATTCTTGGCAGATATTGCAAACGGAGATGCCAGAAGCGCTCTTACTGCTATAGAGCTAGGCGTTCTTACTACAGACAGATCTGAGGATGGTAAGATTCACATCACCATCGATGTTGCCAGCGAATGTATCCAAAGAAGAGTTATCAAATACGATAAAGATGGCGATAATCATTATGACACCATCTCTGCTTTTATTAAAAGTATGAGAGGTAGCGACCCAGATGCGGCAGTATATTATCTGGCAAGAATGCTATACGCAGGAGAAGATCCTAAATTCATAGCAAGACGTATCTGTATATGCGCATCAGAGGATGTTGGAAATGCAGACCCACAGGCTCTTGTGGTAGCCACATCAGCATTCCTTGCAACAGAACGCATTGGCATGCCAGAATGCCAGATTATCTTATCTCATGCAGCCACCTATGTGGCCTGCGCACCAAAGTCAAATGCAGCCTACGGAGCCATTGACCTTGCGATGCAGGAGGTAAAAAACAACACTACCAGACCAATCCCAACCCATCTCCAGGATGCCCACTACAAATCAGCAGGCAAGCTTGGACATGGCATTGGTTATGAATATGCACACGATTTCCCAAATCATTTTTCACACCAAAGGTATCTGCCTGAGGGACTTGAAATCGGTGATTTCTACAAGCCAGGGAACTTGGGCTATGAAAAGCAAATTAAAGATTATTTAGAATACATAAGAACCCACTAAGAAAGAGAGAGGACCAAAATGAAAAAGTACACTGAAATGACCCCAGAAGAATTAGCAGCAGAGAAGGAGCTACTCAGAAAAGAGTATGTTGCATGGCAGGCAAAGGGCCTTAAGCTTGATATGAGCCGCGGCAAGCCATCACTTGAGCAGCTCAACCTTTCTATGCCACTATTCGATATCCTTGATGGAAAGTCACTTATGAAGTGTATGAATGGTGTAGAAACTAGAAACTACGGCCAGCTTGAAGGTATCGTAGAGGCACAGCATCTTATGGCAGAAATTATGGATTGCCAGCCAGAACAGGTTATTGTCTGCGGTAACTCATCACTTAATATCATGTTTGATACAGTTGCTCGTGGTTACATGTTTGGTTTCGATGGATGCACACCATGGTGCAAGCTTGATAGAGTAAGATGGTTATGCCCAGTTCCAGGTTATGACAGACATTTTGCTATTACACAGCATTTTGGATTTGATATGATTAACGTTCCTATGAACGAGGACGGTCCAGATATGGATGTTATCGAAGGCTTAGTTGCGGCAGATGACAGCATTAAGGGTATCTGGTGTGTTCCAAAGTATTCTAATCCACAGGGTATCGTATATTCGGATGAGGTTGTCAGACGTATGGCAAACCTTAAGCCAGCAGCTAAGGACTTCAGAGTATTCTGGGATAACGCATATGCGGTACATCACCTTTACAAGGAAAAGAGCAAGATTTTAAATATCCTTCACGAGTGTGAGGAAGCAGACAATCCAAATCTTGTATTTGAATTTGCATCTACATCTAAGATTACATTTGCAGGCGGCGGTATCGCTGCAATCGCTTGCAATCACAACAACCGTGAAGAACTTAAGAAGACACTTACAGTTCAGACAATCGGATTTGATAAAATCAACATGCTTCGCCATGCTAGATACTTCCAGGATGTGGAATCAGTATCTAAGCACATGGAGAGACATGCAAAGATTCTTCGTCCTAAGTTTGAGCTTGTTATTAAGACAATGGAAGAGGATTTAACAGGTCCTGGATGCGGTTCATGGATTTCACCAAAGGGTGGATATTTCATCACATTTGAGGCTCCAAAGGGAACAGCTACTCGTATCGTAGATTTAGCATCAGAGGCAGGTGTTAAGCTTACACCAGCCGGAGCACCATTCCCATACCACATGGATCCAGCTGATTCAATCATCCGCTTTGCTCCATCACTTCCACCAATCGAAGAGCTAGAGCAGGCAGCTAAGATATTTACAGTATGTGCGCGTATCGCATATCTTGAAAAGCTTATTTTAGCTAAGATGGAATAATATAAAAATACCTATTCATCCTCCCATCTACTTATGGTAGAATAACCATTAGTAAGCTCATATGAGCAATTGATGGGAGGATATATCATGGGTAACGCAATCGTCGCACAGTCAGGTGGTCCTACTGTTGCAATCAATGCCAGTCTTGCTGGTGTCATTGAGGGAACACTCGCCTCAAAATACGATAATATCTACGGTTCCTTAAACGGAATTCTCGGTATCAAAGATGACAATGTCATCGACCTTGGAAAAATCGCAAATTCTGATCCAAACTTTATTAAACAACTCAAAACTACACCTGCTATGTTTTTAGGTTCATGCCGCTTTAAGCTTCCTAGCGTTGAGTCAAATGACCCTATCTACAAGCATCTCTTTGAACAGTTCGATAAGTACAATATCGACGCATTTTTCTATATCGGCGGAAATGATTCTATGGATACCGTTGATAAGCTTTCTGCATACGCAAAACAAATCGATTCACACATCAGATTTATTGGAGTCCCTAAAACAATTGATAATGACCTTTGTGTCACAGACCATACACCAGGTTTTGGTTCGGCAGCTAAATATATTGCTACTACTACAATGGAAGTAGTATATGACGCTAAGATTTATAATTCACCTAGTGTAACTATTATTGAGGTAATGGGACGTGATGCAGGATGGCTTACAGCAGCTACATCACTTGCCAGAAATGAATACTGTGCAGGCCCTGATTTAATCTACTTACCAGAGGTGCCATTTAATACAGAGATTTTTGTTAACGATTTGTCTCGTCTTCTCAAGGAAAAGACAAACATCGTTGTTGCAGTTTCAGAGGGTATTCGTGATGCTGAAGGAGAATATATCTCAGCATCAACAGGAACACTTGATAACTTTGGGCATGCTCAGCTTTCAGGTGCTGGAAAGACTCTTGAATATCTTGTTAAGGACAGACTTGGTTGCAAGTGTCGTTCTATCGAGGTAAATGTACTTCAGCGTGCAGCAGCTCACATCAGCTCACTTACAGATATTGAAGAAGCGGTAGAGCTTGGTAAGCATGGTGTTAAGTATGCTGAGGATGGAGTTACAGGTGCAATGGTTATCTTAAAGCGCACAAGCAACGCACCATATACTGTTGAATACGATTACGCTAAGATTCATGATATTGCAAATGAAGCAAAGGAAGTGCCTAAGGAGTGGATTAATTCAACTCACAACTGGGTTACTGATGAAATGATTGAATACTTAAAGCCTTTAGTTCTTGGGGAGCCAAAGCTTGAGTATAAAGATGGATTACCTGTATATGTGACAATGTAAAAAAAGGCTTCCCCCTTTGGGGGAAGCTGTCACCGAAGGTGACTGATGAGGGCTGTATCTACAAATGCTCCTCATCAGTTATTTTTTTACAATTCTCTAGATTTATCAATACAAACCCTTTCAGCTTCTATAACTGCATTTCTAAAGCCAAGTGCTTCAAGAGTAGCTACAGCTTCGATGGTAGTGCCACCTGGAGAACAAACCTGATCCTTAAGTACGCCAGGATGTTCCCCAGTTTCAAGAACCATTTTGGCAGAACCAAGTACAGCCTGTGCTGCAAATTTATAAGCCTGTGCACGTGGCATGCCTTCTGCTACGGCGCCATCTGCAAGTGCCTCTATAAACATAAATACATAGGCAGGTGAAGAACCGCTGATTCCTACAACTGCATCCTGTAATTTCTCAGGAACAATTTCAGCCTTACCAAATGATTCGAATAGCTTAAGAACGTCCTTGGCTTCCTCATCAGAAACCAGCTTGTTAGGGCTAAGTGCGCTCATTGCCTCACCAACAAGAGCAGGAGTGTTTGGCATAACTCTAATCAGCTTAAGCTCTTTGCCAAAAAGCTCTGAAAGCTTCTCTAGTGACTGGCCGGCAGCAATGCTTACTACAAGCTTGTTACTGTAATCCATATCCTTAATACCATCAATGGCATGAGGAAGATACTGTGGCTTAACAGCAAGAAAAACAATATCTGCAAATTCAACAACATCTCTGTTGTTAGTGCTAGTTTTTACGCCAAACTCATCACTTACCTTATCAAGAGCAGCCTGAAAAATATCACTGGCCATTACAGCTTCCGCATCTACCATGCCAGCGGAAATAATTCCACCCATCATGGCAGAACCCATGTTACCTGTTCCAATAAATCCGATTTTCATGTTAGTCAATACCTCCTACTTTGCTATTATTTGTACTGAATCAAAAAATATCGAATAATCCCTGTATAACATCTATTATATTTTGCATTTCATTTAGTGGTAAAGTCCCAAGCTTTTTATAGAAACGTGTATTTAAATCAATATATCTTAGCTGTTCTGTAATAAGTAAATCTTTAGAAAATGAATTTTTAATATGAGTGATAGATTCGCTAAAGTTGTTACTTAAAGGAATCACAATGCAAACTTCATTTTCATTAATTATATCACGGCTAACAACTAATAAATGGTTTTTTATGCCTTCAACTTTAATAATTTCTCCTTGGCTTACCACAATTCACTACCTCTGCTTTCGCCCCACTCTATCTCAGGACCAAAAGAAAGCTGTAATCCTGTTTCATCCATTCTTTCTTCAAGTGTCTTATGCGTAAATTGTTTTTTGGCAGGTTGTAGAGTTAATTTACCATTATCAATAACGGCATCCAATGCATCACCTATTTTAGCATTCATTAATTCCATGATTTCTTTTGGCAAAATAATCCCCTGACTATTTCCCCATTTTTTAATGGCAACTTGCATATCGACCCTCCTATAGTTATACAATGTATATACTATATTGTACACGCTATGCATTCATAAGTAAATAAAGAAAGCATCATTGCTGATGCTAATTAAAAATTTCTATTTTGTTGTTGGTTTTTAATGATATTACTATCTAGTCATAGGTTTTTTATGCGAGATAGTAGTGCTTGAATGGATATTTACTATCTGGATTGTATTTTTTGTTACAGATAGTAAATGATTATGGTGTTATTACTATCTTTATAAAGGTTTTATTATACAGGTAGTAATTGTTAATTAATTTGTTACTATCTATTTTTTGTTTTTCATGTCAGATAGTAATTATGCTATATCATACTACTATCTACTGGCGAATATTTTTTGTAGATAGTAAGTTTAAGAATTTACACTACTATCTGAAATTGTTTTTTATTGTTAGGTAGTAGATTATATTACATTCAACCACAATCTGCTTAAATCGCGTTCCTCCAGCAAAGTGAGAGCGTGTCTAGCCTTGGAATATTGAATTCTGCTGATTGAAATAATATAAAACTGACGAGCACCATTGTATTTTCTACGAAGGAAAAATGGAATGGGCTGGAAAGATTTAGAAAACGCTACTGATTGCTCTAAAAGCAAATCAGATGTGCGATTAGATACCTGTCTGTTAGTTGTACGGCATAATACAACATCTTTACAAACGTTTTTAGATAGTTTTGGTTTCTTTTTCATAATACATTATCCTAACTAGCTTCTAAAAAAGCTTGTTGATTCATCCCTACACTAATACGTTAGCAAATATAACTATTTATAGCAATAGTATTCACAATAAAATCATCTTTTTTAAAGCCATAGATTGTAGTAAAATATGTCCCATAGAGAATAATTAATTATTGATTAGAAAAGAGGTCTTAGATGTACGATTTAACAGGAAAAACAATATTAGAAATAAAAGAATATGTTAATTCTCTCAGCAACGAGGAATTAGATAAGTTTATTGACGAGGTAGATTTTGCAGATTATGACTTCGATTTAGAGGCCATTGATTTGCTTACAAGCTCACGTCTTTACGACTACATTCAGTACTCACACAATGGAGAGGCTACTATATCATTTGACTAATTGGGAGGATTACAATGGTTAGTAAGAAGCAGAAGTTTTGGACAGTCATACTAGTAATAGTTCTAGTAATAGTTATAGTAGGTGGCGTTTTTGGAATCAGCTTTGTTAAGGGTAAGGTTACTTTCCCTTGGCAGCTTCAAACTGGCGAAGCTAAGACTGAACAGGTGAAGGAGCCTGCAAAAGAAGAGCCTAAGCTTGTTATAAAGGAAAAGAAACAGGACGAATCCGCTAAGAAGGAACAAGAGCTTAAGAAAGCCAAAGAAGAGGCAGAGGCAGCAGCAGAAAAAGAAACAGAAAAAACTGAAGAAGAGCCTGCTGATAATCTTCTTAACGATATAAAGCTTAAATATTATGGCAAGCTTGCTGTTGAGGATTCTCATCTTGTAGATGCAGATGGCCATGAGGTTCTTCTTATGGGCGTCAGCACTCATGGAATTAACTGGTATCCAGAATATGCTTCAGCAGAGACTATCAAATCCTTAAGAGATACCTGGGGTATCAATGTCATCAGACTTGCTATGTACACAAGCGACTATAATGGTTATTGTGTTGCAGGTAAGGAAAACCAGGAAAAGCTTAAGGACATTATTGATGATGCAGTAGAGGCTGCAACTGAAAACGATATGTATGTCATTATTGACTGGCATACATTAAATGATGCAGACCCTAACGAATACAAGGCTGATGCTATTCAGTTCTTCGGAGAGATGGTTCGTAAATACGAATCAAACGAAAATGTAATCTATGAGATTTGCAATGAGCCAAATGGAGATACCACTTGGGATGATGTTAGAAAATATGCTAACGAGGTTATTCCGGTCATCAGAAATGTTGATAAGGATGCTATCATTTTAGTGGGAACACCTAAGTGGGCTACCGATTTAGATTCAGTTTTAGATAAACCACTTGATTTTGATAATATCATGTACACATATCATTTCTATGCAGGCACTCATCATAAGGCTGAAAGAAACGCTCTTAGAGATGCGTTGGATGAAGGTCTTCCAGTTTTCATTTCAGAATATGGTTTGGTAGATGCTGATGGAGATGGAGACTTGAATGAGAAAGAGGCTGATTATTGGTATGATATGATTCGCAAGGAATATGGTGTATCTTCTTGCATGTGGAATCTTTCAAACAAGGATGAAGGTTCTGCCATGATTAATGCAGATTGCGATAAGCTTTCAGATTTTACAGAAGAAGACCTTTCTGAATCAGCAATGTGGTTGATTGACCAAATTTCACAGCTTAAGCACAGTGATTTAGAAGAAGGTGTGGATTGGATCACACCTGAGAATAATAATAGATAGGAGATATTTAGCAATGACAACTAATGAGAAAATCGCAGCTTTGCGAGATTTAATGAAAGAGAGAGGTATCGATATGTACCTCATCCCAACAGACGATTTTCATTCATCAGAATATGTAGGAGAGCATTTTAAAGCACGTAGCTTTATTACAGGATTTACAGGTTCAGCTGGTACAGCTGTAATCACACTTACAGAAGCACATCTTTGGGCAGATGGTAGATATTTCGTTCAGGCTGCAAAGCAGATTGCTGGTTCAGAGGTAATCTTAGAGCGCATGGGCGAGCCAAACGTTCCAGAGGTTAACGAATTTATCGAAAACAACTTTCCATCAGGTGGTTGTCTTGGATTTGACGGAAGATGCGTTTCAGCTAAGAATGCTGCAAGATATTTTGAGATCGCTCAGGAAAAGGGCGGCGAGCTTGCTACCACAGAAGATTTAGTAGATATGATTTGGGAGGACAGACCTGCACTTCCAAAGGCTACTACATGGGTACTTGCAGATGAATTCTCTGGCGAGACTATGCAGTCAAAGGTTAGCCGCATCAGAGAAGAAATGAAAAAGAAGAAGGCAGATGCACATCTTATTACATGCCTTTACGATATTGCTTACATCATGAACCTTAGAGGAAATGATATCGACAACGTACCAGTTTTCCTTTCATTCCTTCTTATTACAGATGACAGCATCATCTTATTTACAGATACAACAAACTGGCCAGAGGAAGCTATGAGCTACCTCAACGAAAACGGCGTTAAGCTTTATCCATACGATATGGTATATCACTACATGCAGAGCGCTGATATGGCAGATAGAAGAGTACTTCTTGATGAGAGCATTGTTAACTACAACCTTGTTAAGGCTCTTAAGGGCTCAGCTAAGATTATCGATGGAAAGAACCCATCAGAGCTTATGCGTGCTATCAAGAACGAAACAGAAATCAAGAACACACGCATTGCCCACATTAAGGATGGCGTAGCTTGTACAAAGGCTATCAAATACATCAAGGAAAACGTTGGCAAGATTCCAATGACAGAAATCACAGCTTCTGACTACTACGAGGCTAGACGTAAGGAGCAGGAAAACTATGTAGACCTTTCATTTGGCACTATTTCTGCTTACGGACCAAACGCTGCAATGATGCATTACAGTGCTAAGCCAGGTTCTGAAGCAACCCTTAAACCAGAGGGATTCTTGCTTGTTGATTCAGGAGCCCACTACCTTGAAGGTACTACAGATATCACTAGAACTATCGCACTTGGCGAGCTTACACAGCAGATGAAGGAATACTATACAGTAGTTCTTCGTTGCCACTTAAGACTTATGGCTGCAAACTTCCCTAAGGGAGCTACAGGTGCAAACCTTGACATCCTTTCACGTGGACCAGTTTGGGATATGGGACTTGATTACAGATGTGGTACAGGCCACGGTGTTGGTCACATCCTTAACGTACACGAAGGACCTAACAACTTCCGTTGGAGAACTGTTAATGGTGGACCATCAGCAGAAATCCAGCCAGGCATGATTACAACAGACGAGCCAGGTCTTTACATTGAAGATGGCTTCGGTATCCGTATCGAAAACGAGCTTCTTTGCGTACCAGGTGAGACTACAGAATACGGTGAGTTCCGTCATTTCGAGGCAATCACATACTGCCCATACGAATTGGATGCAGTTATTCCAGAGATGCTTACAGAATACGAAAAGAAGACTCTTAACGACTACCACGCAATGGTTCGCGAAACACTCAAGCCATACCTCACCGACGAAGAAAACGCATGGCTCGCAAAAGAAACTCGTGCAATCTAAAAACTAGCTTGTAGTGAACAAGCACTAAATGTTTTGAACGAAGCATCCTAGCTGAGTGAAAAATATTTAGGGCTTGTTCACGTAACAAGCGTAAAATTTAGAAAGACTAGGACTAATGTTATGAAATTATTATTAATGGATGGACATAGTATTGCAAACAGGGCCTTCTATGGAGTCCCAGACCTTACAAATAGCGCCGGAGAACACACCGGCGCCATTTTTGGTTTCTTGAATATGATGTTCAAATTTATAGAGGATGAACAGCCAGACCATTTCGCTGTTGCATTCGACGTACATGCACCAACCTTCCGTCACAAGATGTTTGATGCATATAAGGGCACACGTAAGCCTATGCTTCCAGAGCTGAAGGAGCAGATTCCTCGTATCCAGGAAATGCTTAAAGCTATGGGAATTCCTGTTATTACAAAGGAAGGCTGGGAAGCAGATGACATCCTTGGCACACTGTCTCGTATGGGTGAAGAGCGTGGCTTTGATGTCACTATCGTATCAGGAGATAGAGATTTACTTCAGCTTGCTACTGATAAAGTAAAGATTGCTCTTGTAAAGACTAAAGAAGTTATCAACTATTACGCTAAGGACTTTGAGGAAGCCTATGGAGTAACACCAAAGCAGTATATCGATGTTAAGGCTCTTATGGGAGATTCTTCTGATAATATTCCTGGTGTTGAAAAGATAGGAGAAAAAACTGCCTTTAAGTGGATAGCTGAATATGGTTCTATTGAAGCATGTCATGAGCATGTGGATGAAATGAAAAAATCCAAGGTGGTTGAAAAGTTTATTGAGCAGTGGGATCAGGCTGTCCTTTCAAAGGAGCTTGCAACTATTAGCCTTGAGGCTCCTATTGAGCTAGATGAAGGCAGCACAAAGCTGGATAACATATTTACGGAAGAGGCATACCTTCTTTGTAAGAGATACGAGCTTAAAAAACTTTTGCCTAGATTTGAAAGCACTACCACTTCAAAGGTTCAGGACACCACTTCAGAAACCTTTAAGAGGATATCTGACCTTTCAGATGTGGAAAACTTCTTTACAGACTTAAAGAAGAGTGGAAAAGACTTCATCGGTGCTAACATCATGGCAGGTGCTGATAAGACTATCAAGGGTGTGGCCTTATCAGTAGGAGAATCTACTATATATGTAGATTGCGCAGGCTTTATTACACCTGATTACGTTGCACACAAGCTTATGGAAGTAAGTGCAGCAGGTGTTAAGCTATGCTTCTGGGATTTAAAGAACGCTATGCATATTATTTATGCACTGCTTAATGATGAAGAAAAAGCTGCTGTTTATAACAATGGCGGTAAGGCAGTTATTTTCCCATCAGCCTGTGATGTAGGAGTAGCAGCATATCTTCTTAATCCTACAAAGAATGATTACACTGCAGATGATGTAGCAGGCGAAGTGCTTTCTATTATCATTCCAGCTGCAGCAGATTTATTTGGAAAGAAAAAGTTAGAGGCTGCATTAGAGGATGACAGCTTGCTCAATGCTGTTACAACTTATGCTTGCTACAACGCATACGTTGCCTTCGCATCCTTTGAAAAGCTTATTGCAGAAATAAAAGAAGAAGGAATGCTTAATATCTATGATGATATCGAACTTCCTTTAGTATATACACTCTTTGATATGGAAATTGCAGGTATCGCCATGGATGTAAAAGCTCTTTCAGAATTTGGTGATAAGCTTGCAGTTAGAATCGCAGAGCTTGAAAAAAGTATTTATGAACAGGCCGGTGAAGAGTTTAATATCAACTCTCCAAAGCAGCTTGGAATCGTACTTTTTGAGAAGCTTGGAATTCAGGGGGGAAAGAAAACAAAGACAGGTTATTCAACAGCTGCCGATGTTTTGGAAGAACTTTCCTCCACAAATCCTATAATATGTGATATATTAGAATACAGACAGTTGGCAAAGCTTAAAAGCACATACGCTGATGGCCTTGCAAATTGCGTAGATTCAGATGGCAGAGTTCGTTCTACATTTATGCAGACTGTTACTGCAACAGGACGAATCAGTTCTACCGAGCCTAATCTTCAGAACATTCCAATCAGAATGGAACTTGGACGAGAGATTAGAAAGGTATTCCATCCAAAGGACGGTTATGTTTTCTTAGATGCGGATTACTCTCAGATTGAGCTTAGGGTGTTGGCACATATGTCTGGTGACGACAATCTGATAGGTGCATTTAAGGCAGGACAGGACATTCATCGTTCCACAGCATCACTAGTGTTTTCTACACCATTTGATGAAGTTACGGATTTGCAACGTCGCAGGGCAAAGGCGGTTAACTTTGGTATCGTTTATGGTATCAGTGCTTTTGGACTTGCTAAGGATATAGATGTAAGCAGAGGAGAAGCCCAGGAATACATTGACAATTATTTCCTTGCATATCCTAAGATGCATGTATTTCTTGAAGGGTTGAAGGCAGAGGCAAAAGAAAAGGGATACGTAACTACCATGTATGGCAGACGTCGACCAATTCCAGAGCTTTCATCTTCTAACTTTATGACCAGACAGTTTGGTGAGAGAGTAGCGATGAATTCACCTATCCAGGGAACAGCTGCAGACATCATCAAAATAGCCATGGTTAAGGTGCATGATAGATTGCTTAATGAGCATCTGAAATCCAAACTGTTGTTACAGGTACACGATGAGCTTTTGGTTGAGACCTTAGAATCAGAGCGTTCTCAGGTAGAGGAGCTTATCCGTGATGAAATGGAAAATGCAGCAGCCCTTTCAGTAAAACTAGAAATAGATATGAATGCTGGAAAAAACTGGGCTGAGGCTCATTAAAAAAGAAAAGGAGAACTAAGAGTTATGTTTCCAAGAAAAGAAATTAAGTCAAACGCAAGAGCAGCACTTAAGGCTAATTATTGGCCAGTAGTAGGTATCCTGTTTTTAGGATCAATTCTCAGTGGATTGATCGTTTGTGTTGCACAGGTACCTAATACAGTAGCAACTGTTCAGGCAACACTAGCAGGAGTAGATTATGTGCCAACAACATCTGCATTCACTTCATTGTTATCAATTGTTGGTGGATTATTATCAATCCTATTTGAAGTAGGTATTGCATGGTTTGCTTACAGAGTATACAGCGGTGAGGCTCCTGATGTAGCAGACTTATTTGTTGCATTCCGTGATGGAAGATTCGGTAGAGTATTAGGCGGTATGATTTTAGTAGGAATTTATACATTCCTTTGGTCTTTACTTTTCATCATTCCTGGTATTGTTAAGGCATATCAGTATTCAATGATGCCATATCTTCTTGTTGATAGACCAGACCTTACAATCAAGGAGTGCTTCGCAATGTCTAAAAAGATGACATCAGGCTTCAAGTGGAGCTTATTCGTACTTGAGTTAAGCTTCATCGGATGGGCAATTCTTGCTGTATTTACACTTGGTATTTTAGATCTTTTCTTCGTTACACCATACTTAACACTTGCACTTGCTGGTGCTTATGATTATTTAAAGAGAACAAGAATGGATGACGGTGTTTCTGCAACAGAGCAGGCAGTTGAAGGAGAATTTTAGAGTAATAAATGAAATTTATAGGAATTACAGGGGGCATCGGCGCTGGCAAAAGCACGGTGCTCTCTTTACTAAAGGAAAATTTTAATTGTAAGGTTTTGCTGGCAGATGAAGTGGCAGCAAATTTAATGAGGGCAGGAAAGGAATGCTTTGAGGCAGTGGTGGCCCTGCCATGGCCTGAAAGTATTGTGGGACCCGATGGTCAAATTAATCGCCCATTGATGGCAAAGCTCATGTTTGCCGATGATGAGCTTAGAGTCAGTGTGAATAATATCGTTCATCCTGCAGTTGAAAAGGAAGTACTAAATCAAGTAGAGGAAGAACGAAAAAAGCACAATATAGAGTATTTTTTCTTTGAAGCTGCATTGCTCATAGAATGTGGATATGGTAAACTTGTTGATGAGATGTGGTATATATATGCCGATGAAAATGTAAGGACAAAGCGCCTTATGGAATCACGCGGTTATGGGGTAGAAAGAATAAAAAATACTATCATGTCTCAGCGCAGTGATGCCTCTTTTAGAGAGCATGCTGACAGGGTTATTGATAATAGTGGTGATAAGGAGCAGACACTGCTTCAGCTTCGCCATATATTAGGATAGAAAATTCCGAGGAGAGTAGTTTATGGAGACGAAGGATATTGTATTTGGGCTTGATATTGGTACTAGAAATGTTATTGGAACAGTAGGTTATCTTGAAGGGGACGAATTTCACGTTATCGCGCAGGATTTAAAGGAGCATGATACTCGCGCTATGCTTGATGGTCAGATTCATGATATCGGCCGTGTTGGTGCTACCTGCGATGATGTTAAAAAGGAGCTTGAGGCCAAAACAGGTCTTAATCTTACAGAAGTATGTATAGCTGCCGCTGGTCGTGTACTTCGCACAGTCACCACTCATGTGGAGATGGACTTCCCAGAGGAAACAGTTGTTACTGGGGAAGATTTGCATACACTTGACATGATGGGTATTGAGCAGGCAGGCAAGGAGCTTAAAGGCGACGAAGATAAAAAATACAAATTCTTCTGCGTTGGCTATTCTACTGTTAGGTATTATTTAAATGGCGATGTTTTTACATCTCTTGAGGATCACAAGGCTGATATGATAGGAGAGGACATCATCGTAACATTCCTTCCAGAGGATGTTGTTGATGGACTTTATTCGGCAGTTGGAAAGGCCGACCTTTCCGTTGCTAATCTTACATTGGAGCCTATCGCAGCTATCAATGTAGCAATCCCTCAGAATTTCAGAATGCTTAATATAGCACTTATAGATGTAGGCGCAGGTACATCCGATATCTGTGTCACAAAGGACGGAAGCATCATCGCTTACGGCATGATACCTATGGCAGGTGATGAGCTTACAGAAGTATTAGTACACGAATTTTTAGTTGATTTCGCCACAGCAGAAACCATCAAACGTGCTTCCACAGAAGGTGGCGATATTACTTACGAAGATATTATGGGAATCAGCCATACCATCAAATCTGAGGATGTATGGAAACTGACAGACCCAGTTATGGAAAAGATTGCCAAGGAAGTTTCGACAAAGATTCAGGAGCTTAACGGTGGCAAATCAGTATCTGCAGCATTTGTTGTAGGTGGAGGCGGCAAAATCCATAGCTTTACAGAAGCACTTGCCAAGGATTTAAAGATAGTGCCAGAGCGTGTAGCCCTTCGTGGAGAAGAGGTTATGAAGAACATCATCTTCGAGGAAGAGGATGTTAAAAAGGATTCACTTCTTGTTACACCTATTGGTATCTGCCTCAATTATTATGAGACAAAGAACAACTTCATCATGATTCACTTCAACGGTGAAATGATGAAATTATACGATAATGGACAGCTTACTATTGTGGATGCAGCTATGCAGGCCGGCTTTTCTGCTGACCAGCTCTTCCCAAGACGTGGCCGTGAAATCAACTTCACAGTCAATGGCGTATCCCGCATGATTCGCGGTAAAGAAGGTGAATCAGCTGTTGTTACAATGAACGGCAGGTCTGTTGGTATCAACACACCTTTGGAATTCAACGCAGATGTTACAGTAGTGCCATCTACAGTTGGTGAAGGCGGAACTGGTACAATCGCTGATTTATCAGAATTCACAACAGATTATCTGTACTTCACTGTATGTGGTCACAGAGTAAAATGTCCTAAGTTTGTAGAGGTTAACGGTTCCATGGAACCACCTACCTACGTTATTAAGGAAGGGGATGTTATTGAAACACGCCCATTCTATACAGTAGGTCAGCTGGCAGAATTCATGGATGTTACCATAGATGACAGATACGAGATTCTTGTAAACAATCGTCCATCAGGCTACGATTCATTAGTTTATGAGAACTTCGTTATTGATTGGACAACCACTTCCAAGGTTGCTTATGAAGGAGATTATATTGTAGAGGATGGCGAGGGATTGCCAGAGGACTACGAGGCTCCTGAAATAGATGATGCACCTGTTAAGGATGCAAGAACTAAGATTAAGATTGAGACAGTGGATTTGCCAGTTAAAATCAACGGCAAGAACATGGTACTGTCTGGCAAGAAGGACTACATCTTTGTAGACATCTACAATCTTATCGACTTCGATCCTAACGCAGGAAACGGCCGACCACTTATCATCAGAATCAACGGTGAGAAATGTGGTTATTCTGATGAACTGCATGCTAATGATGAGGTGGAGTGTTTCTGGAGCTAAAAATAGGAGGGGCCCAGCTTGCTGGGAAGAACCTGTTTTTTACGGCAGGTCCATTGCCGTAGGCAATTTGCATGGACCTTGCCTTCCCGTTAAAAGGGAGTAGATAGAATTATTTATAGAAAGATTATAGTTATAATGGATTTTTTTAGTATTGCAAGCGGTAGTAGCGGAAATTGTATTTGTGTAGGTGACGACCATACACACGTTATGATTGACGCGGGAATATCTGGAAAGCGCATTGAAGCTGGTATGAACAAATACGATTACACAACAGCTGATATGAACGGACTTTTAATAACACATGAGCATTCAGACCATGTGTCAGGTGTAGGCGTTATTTCTCGCAAATATCATATTCCAATCTACGCTACTGCTGGCACTATTTCTGCTATACGTTCAATGAAAAGTTTAGGGGCTATCGATGATAGCCTCTTTCATGTGATTAAACCTGATGAGGATTTCACTCTAGGTTCTCTTAAAATTCACCCATTCCATATCAGCCACGACGCGGCTGACCCAGTTGCATATCGTATAGAAAATGATAAATCAAAGGTTGCAGTCTGCACTGACTTAGGGTATTATGACAACAATATAATTGACAACCTTACAGGGCTTGATGCAATGTTGCTTGAAGCAAACCATGATATTCACATGCTAGAGGTGGGAGCATATCCTTATCCACTTAAGCAAAGAATATTAGGAAAATACGGACATTTATCAAATGAAGCCAGTGGTAAGCTGCTTAGTCAGGTACTTCATGATAATGTGAAGCATGTCTTTTTGGGACATCTTAGCCATGAGAACAATTACCCTGATTTGGCTTACGAAACAGTCCGTCTGGAGGTAACAATGGACGAACGCACCCCATACACCGGCGCCGACTTCAACATCACCGTAGCTTCACGTAGCGAGGTATCCGAACGAGTGGTTATGTAAGGTTTGTCAATGAGCATGTTAATAGGCTACACAACCTAGGCAAGCGCGAGAAGGAGGGCCCCATGTAGTTAAGGAGGGACCCTTTAGGGAGGTTCCCTTGACTGCAATGGGAGGTGGCCTTCGGGAGCATGAAAAACTAAGCTGCCTATTAACAGGCGGACTAGACTTGTATTAAAGGAAGGAGAATCAATGGAGAATAAGGTTATTATTACAGTTGTAGGTAAAGATACAGTGGGAATTATCGCCCGTATCTGTACATATTTGGCAGACAATGGGGTTAATGTATTAGACATTACTCAAACTATTGTAAAGGGCTTCTTTAACATGATGATGATTGTGGACATTAACGCAGCCACAACAAGCTTCGGTGATCTTCAAAGCGAATTGGAAAAGCTCGGGGACGAAATTGGCGTTCAGGTAAAGGCACAGAAGGAAGAGATTTTCGAAAAGATGCACCGCTTATAGGAGAATAATCATGGTAAATATAAAAGAAGTCATCGAGACAAATAAGATGGTGGAGGAGCAGACTCTTGATGTCCGCACAATCACCATTGGTATCAGCTTATTAGAATGCATTGATGCAGATTTAAAGCTATTAAATGAAAAGATTTATAACCGTATCACTACAGTTGCCAAGGACCTTGATAAGGTAGCCAAGGAAATTGAAAGAGACTACGGTATTCCTATTGTAAATAGACGTATCTCAGTAACTCCTATAGCTCTTATAGGTGGCGCAGCTTGCAAGACTCCAGAGGATTTTGTTAGCATTGCTCACACACTTGATAAGGCAGCAGAAGCAGTAGGAGCTAATCTTATTGGTGGCTATTCAGCACTAGTTTCAAAGGGTATGACAACTGCAGATGAAATGCTTATTCGCTCTATCCCACAGGCTTTATGTGAGACAGAAAGAGTATGTAGCTCTGTTAACCTTGCTTCAACAAAGACAGGTATCAACATGGATGCTGTTCGTTTGATGGGAGATATTCTTCTTCAGGTTGCAGACCGTTCAAAGGACAGAGATTCAGTAGATTGTATGAAGCTTGTAGTATTCTGCAACGCTCCAGATGACAATCCATTCATGGCAGGTGCTTTCCACGGTGTGACAGAAGCAGATGCAATCATCAACGTTGGTGTTTCTGGTCCTGGTGTTGTTAAAAAAGCTCTTGAAGCAGTTAGAGGTGAAAGCTTCGAGGTTCTTTGCGAGACTATTAAGAAAACAGCGTTCAAGGTTACTCGTGTGGGACAGCTTGTAGCACAGGAGGCTTCAAAGCGTCTTAACATTCCTTTCGGTATCATAGATTTATCTTTGGCACCAACTCCAGCAGTTGGAGATTCAGTTGCAGATATCTTATGCGAAATCGGACTTGAATATGCAGGTGCTCCAGGTACAACAGCAGCTCTTGCAATGCTTAACGATCAGGTTAAGAAGGGCGGCGTTATGGCTAGCTCTTACGTAGGTGGACTTTCAGGTGCATTCATTCCTGTATCAGAGGATCAGGGGATGATTAATTCTGTTGAGGCTGGTGCAATCACTCTTGAAAAGCTTGAGGCTATGACTTGCGTATGCTCAGTAGGTCTTGATATGATTGCCATCCCTGGTGACACTCCAGCTACTACAATCTCAGGTATGATTGCAGACGAGATGGCACTTGGTATGGTTAACCAGAAGACAACAGCTGCACGTCTTATCCCAGTTATCGGTAAGGGCGTTGGTGATACAGTAGAATTTGGTGGATTATTCGGTTATGCACCTATCATGCCTGTTAATCAGTTCTCTTGCGCAGACTTTATCAACAGAGAAGGACGTATTCCAGCACCTATCCATTCATTCAAGAATTAAAAGTTTAGTTCTTAGAAATTTAATATTTAGTTTATTGTATTTGGTAAAAGTAATAGTTACTATTTTATTAGTGACTATTACTTTTTTAATTTTAAGGTGAAAAATGGATAATACATTGGACTACCTCAAGTGGTATAAGGATGTTTCATTTGAGGAGAAGGAATTAACAGAGATTGATAATTTTATATTGTGCAGACTGGTTTATCTGTTGATGCCAGATATGGTAATCCGTGAACCCAGAAAGTTTAGGGATGTTATTGATGAGGTAAAGAAAACAACAGGTATTCATGGCACATTTTACGGCAGGGATTTTGTGGTGGATATGGCAGCCGATTCAAAAAGATTTGGTGACATCTATCTAAGCTGTCATGCAGATATTTTGGACGAATCCTTAAGCGCCCAGTTTGCAGCCATGACCTTTGATTTAACGGAAGATTTAAGGTTTGTAGCGTATCGTGGCACCGATGACACCATGGCAGGCTGGAAGGAAGATTTTATGATAAGCTTCACAGAAACGGAAGCTCAAAAGAAGGCTCTTGCCTATCTTCGTGACAGTATGGATGGCAAACATCAGATAATTGTGGCAGGCCACAGCAAGGGAGCAAATCTGGCTCTTTATGCATCTACCCACATAGAAGATGAATATCAGCCTTGGATAAAATACGTATATATGAACGATGGTCCTGGACTTTGCCCAGAGGTGTGCGATAAGGCCTGTGTTCAGAAAATAGCGGACAAATCACTTCGCTTCATCCCAGAGTATTCAATATTTGGAAAGCTTTTTGAGGAAAAGGATATTCCTGTTAAGATTTTAAAAAGCACCGAGGAAGGTGTTATGCAGCATGATTGCCTTACATGGGCGGTGGACCATGGAAAACCGGTGGTTTCGGAAACCAATCATCCAGGCAGCGTGTTTATCAATCAGGTGTTAGATCAGTGGATTGAAAGCGTTAACGATGAAAAGCGTACCACCTTCGTAAACAATCTTTTTAATTCTATCGATAAGGCTGGAATTAAAACAACAACTCAGGTAGTACAAAAGGGCCCATTTGCTGTAGAAAAGATTTTGATTGAGCTACTATCATTGGATAAGAGCACTGTTAAAACCTTTATGAAGCTGCCGATTACAGCAGCCCTTGATAAAGCACCAGACGGCAAGAAGGCCAAAAAGGTAAAGGAAGGCATAAAGGCAAAGGAATGGATTCCTTATGCCATAATGATACTAACAAGCATTCTGTTGTTTATTGTTCCGGAATATATCATGCAGGCAGCTATCAGTCTGATTCTTTTTGCAGTAATCGTTTTTGAAATAGGCGTAACCATCAGACATTTGATAAAGGCTAAATGGAATCTGCAGGAGGAATCTGCCAGAGTCTATATCTGCATTGTTATGATAGGAATATACGCCATGCTTTTAGTAAAGGAGGACGCCCTGTTTTTGATAGGAAGCGTGGTAATTGGAGTATCATTTTTGGCCTGGGCCTATCGTAATGCCATTGCATTCAGGAATCTTTGCGCAGACACTGACAAAAAAGAACGAAGACCTGAAAAGGTTAAGCTTGTGATAGAAATTGTATTTTTGATAATTTTAGCAGGGTTCATTCTGATAGCTCCTAAGGATACATTAGCATGGTACATGGTGTTCTTGGGAATAGTCCTGTTTGTTGATGGAATTGTAAACATTGGAATGATTATAAACAGATACCTGAACTCGAAGCGTACTATTTAATTTTACAAAATCGAATATTGGTGATAGAATATAAATGTAAGTTAATAGATTACTTGACTTGGAGTTAACTCCAGGTGATACAATCTTTCTTGTATTAATGAAAGATAGTTCGGAGGTATAGAATGAAAGAATATAGACAGCAGTTTTTTAAAGGGGAGAGAGCACTTTTCGCAGAGGATGGTGCAAAGATCTATGATTCTGTTTTTGATGATGGAGAATCTCCTTTAAAGGAAAGCAAGAATATAGAGGTTTACAATTCACAGTTTAAATGGAAATATCCAATGTGGTATTCAAATAATATCAACGTAACAAACTGCAACTGGTTTGAGATGGCCCGTTCTGGAGTTTGGTACACAAATAACATCACTGTGAAGGATTCGCTTATTACAGCACCTAAGAATTTCCGCAGATGTGATGGGGTAACACTTGATAATGTTGATTTAACAAACGCTGAGGAAACCTTCTGGATGTGTAAAAACATCAAGCTTAACAATGTAACTGCAAAGGGACATTATTTTGCTATGAATTCACAGGGAATCGAAATCGATAACCTAAGATTAGATGGAAACTATTCATTTGATGGAGCAAGCAACGTTACTATTCGTAATTCAGTGCTTTTATCAAAGGATGCTTTCTGGAATACAGAAAACGTAACAGTTTACGATTCTTACATTTGCGGCGAATATCTTGGCTGGAATGCGAAGAATCTTACATTTGTAAATTGTATTATCGAAAGTCTTCAGGGACTTTGCTACATCGACAATCTTACAATGAAAAACTGCAAGCTTATTAATACTACACTTGCATTTGAGTATGCTAAGAATATCGATGCTGAAATTACAAACAAGATCGACAGCGTATTTAATCCTGAAAGCGGAACAATCCAAGCTGAGGAAATCGAGGAGCTGATTGTGGAAAAGGATATGGTAGACCCATCTAAGACAAAGATTGTTTGTAATGCAGTTGGCAAGACAGAAGAAATCGTAGAATGGAGAAGAGACCGTTAATGGGAAAATATGATTTTGATACACCGGTAAATCGTCGTGGCACTGATTCACTAAAGTGGGATGTGGAGGAAAATGAGCTTCCTATGTGGGTGGCAGATATGGATTTTCAGACTGCCCCAGAAATCAGAGAAGCTATTGCAGATAGACTTGCCCACGGCGTATTTGGTTATTCGGACATAACAGATGAATGGTATCAGGCTTACCAGAACTGGTGGAAGAATAGACATGGATTTGAAATCGAAAGGGAGTGGCTTATCTTTTCAACAGGCGTAATCCCATCTATTTCATCAATTGTTAGAAAGCTTACCACACCAAACGAAAAGGTCATCATTCAGACACCTGTTTACAATATCTTCTTCAACAGTATTGTAAACAACGGCTGCAGACCACTTGAAAGCCCTCTTATTTACAAGGATGGCAACTATGAAATGGACCTTGCAGATTTGGAAGAAAAGATGGCAGACCCACAGGCTAGCCTTATGATTCTTTGCAATCCTCATAACCCTGTTGGAAGAATATGGAATAAGGAAGAGCTAGCAAAGGTAGGCGAGCTTGCAAAGAAGTATGGTGTTACAGTTATTTCAGATGAAATACATTGCGACATCACTATCCCTGGCAAGTCTTATGTGCCGTTTGCTTCAGTTTCAGAAACTTGCAAGGATGTGAGCATCACCTGCATCGCACCTACTAAATGCTTTAACATTGCAGGTATGCAGACATCAGCCGTTGTAGTGCCAAATCCATTCTTGCGTCACAAGGTATGGCGTGGCCTTAACACTGATGAAGTGGCAGAGCCTAATTCCTTTGCTCAGGTTGTTACAGAAGCAGCCTTTAATAAGGGCGGACAGTGGCTTGATGAAATGCGTGAATACGTATTTACGAATCGAAAAATCGCCGAGGATTTCATTGAAAAGGAAATTCCAAAGCTTAGTATAGTTCATGGCGAGGCCACATATCTTCTTTGGATAGATATTAGCAAGCTTGGAAAAGACAGTGCAGATGTGGCTGCAGCTATTCGAGCCAAAACAGGTCTTTACATCACTGAAGGCATCGAATACGGCGAAGCCGGTCGCTACTTCCTACGCATGAACGTAGCCTGTACCCGCGCGACACTTGAGGACGGGCTTAATCGACTAAAAAACGGAATCTAATTTTACATAGATTTTACATAAAAATGTCCATATATTTTACTTTCAAATACTATTTTTACAAATGTAAAGAATAGGTATGAGAAAGGAAAGTGTATGGACTTTTTTAGTTTTTTAAACATGGTTGGTGGTTTATCGTTGTTTTTGTATGGAATGCATATTATGGGAGATGGTCTTTCCAAGATGGCTGGCGGAAAGCTTGAAAGCATTTTAGAGAAGCTGACCACCAAAAGAATTTTTGCTGTGCTTTTAGGAGCTGGCGTTACAGCGGTAATTCAATCATCATCTGCAACAACTGTAATGGTGGTAGGTTTTGTAAATTCAGAGATAATGAAATTATCCCAGGCTGTTGGAATTATCATGGGTGCCAATATCGGAACCACAATCACATCCTGGATGTTGTCACTTACTGGAATTGAGGGCAGTACAATTTGGCTTAAGCTTTTAAAGCCATCATCATTTTCTCCAGTGCTTGCAGCTATCGGTATAATCTTTGTGCTAGGAGGCAATGCAGAATCGAAGAAGAAGGATGTGGGAAGCATATTATTGGGGTTTGCAATCCTGATGTTTGGAATGGAAACCATGAGTGGTGCCGTATCAGGACTTGCTGACAATCCATCCTTTGCAGGACTTATGACAGCCTTTAGTAATCCAATTCTAGGTATGGCAGTTGGTGCAATTATTACAGCTATTATTCAAAGCTCATCGGCATCGGTTGGTATCCTTCAGGCTCTATGTGCAACAGGGGCAGTCCATTATGGGGTAGCACTGCCTATAATAATGGGGCAGAATATCGGAACCTGTGTCACCTCCATTATTTCATCAATTGGAGCGAGCAAGAATGCTAAAAGAGCAGCGATGATTCATTTGTATTTCAACCTTATTGGAACCTGTATTTTCATGATGGTATTTTATGGCCTACATACTTTTGTGGATTTTGCATTTTTGAATGATTCAGCAAATGCTGCAGGAATCGCACTTATCCACAGTATGTTTAACATTGGCGCAACCATCCTGCTGTTTCCATTTGCGGATTACCTGGTCAAGCTTGCAACAATAACAATTCCAGATGGTAAAGAGCTGGAAGCTGCTACAAATGTAGTTGCTATCGATGAAAGATTTCTTGGCAATCCAGCATTTGCTATGGAGCTTTGTAGGAAAAAGGTAAGAGAAATGGCTGAGCTTTCAAAGGATTCCATGGGATTAGCCTTAGAAGTTCTTCAAAGCTATGATTCCAAAAAGGCAAAAGAGGTCAAAAGATTAGAAGGTGTTGTGGATAATTACGAAGATGTTTTGGGCTCATATTTAGTAAAGCTTGCCGGTGGTAATATTTCTACAGCTGATAGCCAAAGCATGTCTTTAATCCTTCACAGCATCAGTGATTTTGAAAGAATATCAGACCACGCTACTAACATTGTAAAAACTGCAAAGGAGATGTATAAGAAGGATTTGTCCTTTAGCAAAAAAGCGAAAAAGGAAATCGAAACATTAAGTATGGCAATAAATGACATCTGCAATCTTACAGTACAAAGCTTTTCAGATGACGATATTGAAATGGCATCTCATGTAGAGCCTTTAGAAGAAGTAATCGACACATTAACAAAACAAATCAAAGAAAATCACATCAAAAGACTCAAAAAAGGAAAATGTACAATTGAGATGGGGGCTATTTTAGAAACCATCCTGACAGACTTTGAAAGAGCATCTGACCATTGCTCCAACATAGCAGTGGAGATGATAACCATCTACGATAATGACTACAGCACTCATGAGTATTTTAAGAGCTTTACATCCGAAGAAAGAGAATCCTTCGACAAGGAATATAAAAAATTACTACAGCAGTACCCAATCGGGAAGCAGAATGCTATGATGTAAATTTAGGGGTTGCATTTTTGCCACGATTGTAGCATTATAGTGAAGGAAATTTTATATTGAAACGGGAGCTTGTAAACAGGCTGAGAGGAAGGTGTGACCTTCGACCGAGAACCTGATTTGGATAATGCCAACGTAGGGACGCCGATTAATTATGATATTACGCGGAAGCTATTTGAGAAATCAGGTAGCTTCCGCTTTTTGTTTTATCGTAAATTAGGAGGAATAATGGATTTTAATAGCGAGCTTTATTTTATTACGGACAGTACACCTTATGAATTAGATGAGTTCCTATTCCGTGTAGAAGAGGCGCTAAGGGGTGGCGTTACCTTGATGCAGCTTAGGGAAAAGAATAGAACTACTAGGGAGCATATTGAGCTAGCCACAAAGGTGCATGAAATCAGCAGGAAATATAATGTGCCGCTGATTATTGATGACAGAGTGGATGTAATGTTAGCTGTTGATGCAGAGGGTGTGCATCTTGGAGCAGAGGACATGGAATGGTCCACAGCAAGAAAAATAATTGGTGACAATAAGATATTGGGGGCTACCGCCAAAAAGGTAGATGTTGCAAAGGCGGCCTATGAAGCAGGGGCTGATTACTTAGGGGTTGGGGCAATCTATCCAACAACTACAAAGGTAAAGACGATTATTACATCAGTTGAAACCTTGAATGATATCGTAAATGCGGTACCAATTCCAGTTAATGCTATTGGCGGATTGAATCCTTCTAACATGGATGTATTAAAGGGAGTAAATATCGCAGGCGTATGCGCAGTGTCAGCTATCATGAAGGCTGATTCGCCAAAGCTTGCGGCAGAAAATATGCTTAAGAAGTTTAGGGAGATTAAAGGATGAAGGTAGTTTTATCAATTGCTGGAAGTGACAGCAGTGGGGGCGCAGGAATTCAGGCGGATTTAAAAACAATGACAAGCCTGGGTGTGTATGGCATGACTGCGATTACCGCTTTAACAGCCCAAAATACAATGGGTGTTGATGCCGTGGTAGAAACAAGCCTTGATATGCTGGAGGCACAGATAGATTCCTGCCTGTCAGATATAAAGGCAGATGGAGTTAAAATCGGCATGCTTCCATCAGCAGAGCAGGTGTTGGTGGTGGCAAGAAAGCTGAAGGAATATGATGCAAAAAACGTGGTAGTAGATCCTGTTATGGTTGCCACCAGTGGCAGCGTTCTTATGAAGGATGAGACCCATGAAATAATGGCAAAGTATCTGTTTCCACTTGCCAGGGTTATCACCCCAAATATCCCTGAGGCGGAGGCTCTTTCGGGAAGAACAATAAGAACAAAGGATGATATGGAATGTGCCGCTATAGATATTGGAACTGCCTATAGATGCGCAGTATTAGTTAAGGGCGGACACAGCATTTTTGATGCAAGCGATGTGCTTTTTGATGATGGACTGATTACCTGGTTCAATGGAAAAAGAATCGATAATCCAAACACCCATGGTACGGGCTGTACATTGTCCAGTGCCATAGCCTCACATCTTGCCCTCGGGTACAATCTGAAGGATTCCATATCAAGGTCTAAACACTATATCGAAACTGCTATTGGAGCCGGCTTAGATTTGGGACAGGGGTCAGGCCCACTGAATCATATGGCTTCATTATGCGCTATATATTAATGCGAGCAGATTGGGTTTACCCAATCTTGAAAGAAAAGGAGAAGAAATGAGAGAATACACAACACAGATGGATGCTGCCCGTAAGGGAATAATAACAAGTGAAATGATGCAGGTGGCATTAAAGGAATATCGCACATCAGAGGAAATTAGGGAATTAGTTGCAAAGGGACAGGTAGTCATCCCAGCCAATGTTAATCATAAATGCATTAACCCAGAGGGCGTTGGCAGCATGCTTCGCACTAAGATAAATGTAAATCTTGGCGTAAGCCGCGACTGCAAGGATTACAACATTGAAATGGAAAAGGTTATGGCTGCAGTAGATATGGGGGCTGAGGCTATTATGGATTTATCCAGCCACGGAAACACCCAGCCTTTCAGAAAGAAGCTTGTAGAGGAATGTCCTGCTATGATTGGCACAGTTCCAATCTATGATAGTGTTATTCATTATCAGCGCGATTTGGCTACACTTACAGCCAAGGACTTCATTGATGTTGTACGTCTTCACGCTGAGGATGGCGTTGATTTCGTTACTCTTCATTGTGGAATAACAAGAAAGACAATAGAGCAGATTAAAAAGCACAAAAGAAAAATGAACATCGTATCACGTGGCGGTTCTTTGGTATTTGCATGGATGTGTATGACAGGTGAGGAAAATCCTTTCTACGAATATTACGATGAAATCTTAGATATCTGTCGAGAGTATGATGTGACAATTTCTCTTGGTGACGCATGTCGTCCAGGCTGTCTTGCAGATGCGTCAGATGTTTGCCAGATAGAGGAATTGGTTCGACTTGGTGAGCTTACAAAGCGCGCTTGGGAAAAGGATGTACAGGTTATGGTTGAAGGCCCTGGCCACATGCCAATGGATGAAATCGCTGCAAATATGAAAATTCAGCAGAAGATTTGTATGGGAGCACCATTCTATGTACTTGGGCCAATCGTAACAGATATTGCACCAGGCTATGATCATATTACATCAGCTATCGGTGGTGCCATCGCAGCTCAAAACGGCGCAGCCTTCCTTTGCTACGTAACACCAGCAGAGCATTTAGCTCTTCCTAATGTAGATGATGTAAAGCAGGGAATTATCGCTTCTAAGATTGCGGCCCATGCAGCAGATATTGCAAAGCATATTCCTCACGCAATGGACCAGGATAATGCCATGGCCGAGGCTAGACAGTGCTTTGATTGGGACAAGCAGTGGGAATGTTCATTGGACCCAGAAACTGCTCAGGCCATCCGTGCCGACCGTTCACCAGAATTTGATGACACATGCTCTATGTGTGGCAAGTTCTGCGCAGTCCGCAGCATGAACAAGGCTTTAGCAGGAGAGTATATTGATATATTAGGATAATTTCTATGTTGTATTTAAGTCAGAGCGTGAGTATTTTTTGAATTGGATGCAATAACACTGATAAATAGAGTTTTTTGTTAAGTGAAAATAGGAATAGTTGATATCCCACTTAAAAAATGGAAAGTGTGTTAAGTGAATATAAGAAAAATAAAAATTCACTTCAAAAAGCATAAAAATATTTAGGTATAATTAAGTTTATATGGGAAAACTATATTATCACTTAATAAGGTGATTGAGCTTTATAAGTTTAAATCTAATATGAATGAAATAAACTTAAGAAATTCAAAAGTTACAACTAAAAAGTTAAGTTTATAATATTTATTTTTTAATACACTTAACAGGATTTTGCATTTTTAAGTGAAATTTTTATTTTGTTTAATACACTTAACTTTTAAGCGATTGCGAGATAAGTGAATTATGAATTCATCTGTTTTTCACTTAACTGCAATAGATATAAGTGACAAATGATAAAAGGAACATTATCTTAGATGTTTAAATAAGATAATGTTCCTTTATATTGTCATTAAAAACAGTTTATTATTTAGCTAGGGCTTCTAAGAGGGCTACACAATCTTCCTCACTAAGGTGAGTAGAATTAATTACAATGTCGAAGGAATCAGGAGAGCCCCATTTTCCGCTGGAGTGTGTGGTGAAGAATTTCTCACGTTTCTTGTCGAATTTCTTCATTACATCTTCTGCTTTATCTTTTTCATTCTTTTCTACAGTGATAGAACGATTCAGTCTGTAATCATCATCAGCTGTAATGAAAACCTTCAAGCATTTTTTATCTTTAAGAATCTCGCTTGCGCATCTTCCTACGAATACGCAACCAGGCTTCTCAGCAGCTTCACGGATAATATCAACCTCTGTATTGTAAATCTGCTCTTCCATTGAAAGGTGCTCATTACCAGGGGCCTTGAAGATAGGTTTGATAGGAGTCTGCTCATCCATGCCGGAAACCTGATCGTAAGATAATCCCATGCGCTTACAGGTTTCAACGACAACGCCACGGTCGTACAGGCGATAGCCAAGACGCTTAGCCAATGCTTCGGCAATATTATGGCCACCACTACCATATTTACGTTCAATAGTAATATATTCGTACATAAAAGAGCCTCCTCTCAATAGTGTTTCGTTATAATGTTTACATTACACCACAATATAAGATTATTATAGTAGATTTCAGAATATTCATGCGGCAATTCACCATTTTTTCATTTTTTATTCATAAGTCCTGTGGGTTTGACAAATCAAACCAAAGTAATTATGATGACAAGGGATTTAAGATTTTATTCAAAGCCAGCCTGTTCAGGCTAGTTTAGTATCCCAAAAGGTGAGAATTGATTCTTGAAAAGGTCTATATTTTATAAGGTTTTATTTTGGTATAATTTTTTATAGACACGAAAGGATTAATTAAAGATGAAAATTAAAAATTTAATAGGTTTAATGACAGCTACTGTATTTATGATGGGAGCTTTTGCAGGTTGTGGCACAAATAGCACTGAATCAGCGTCGTCAGCTGCATCAAAGGATGGCATATCTGTTGTTACTACCATTTTCCCAGAGTACGATTGGGTGAAGGAGATAGTAGGAGACGCCACAGGAGTAGAGGTTACTAATCTACTTGATAACGGTGCGGATCTTCACAACTACCAGCCTACAGCAGAGGACATCAAAACAATTGCTACATGCGATTTATTCATATATGTTGGCGGTGAGTCTGATGAGTGGGCAGAGGATGCCATTAAGACATCTGTTAACCCAAATCAGAAGGTAATCAACCTTATGGACGTGCTTAAGGACAGCATCAAAGAAGAGGAAGTTGTAGAGGGGATGCAGGCTGAGGAAGAGGAAGAGTCCGAAGGTGAAGAAGAGGTTGAATATGATGAGCACGTTTGGCTTTCTCTTAAGAATGCAGCAGTATGTGTAGCTGCTATTGAAGAGGCCATGTCAGAAATAGACACAGCAAATGCCAATACTTACGCAGCTAACGCAGATGCCTATATCACTGAAATCAAAAATCTTGATAATGAATATAGAGATATGGTAGATGCAGCTTCAACAAAGACAGTATTGTTCGGAGACCGTTTCCCATTTAGATACATGGTAGACGACTACGGACTTGATTATTTCGCAGCATTCGTAGGTTGCTCAGCAGAAACAGAAGCAAGCTTTGAAACTATCAAATTCTTAGCAGAAAAAGTTGATGAGCTTAACCTTAAGACAGTCCTCACTATCGAAAACTCAGATAACAAAATTGCCGACACCATTATCTCAAACACGAATTCAAAGGATGCTAGGATTCTTGCCATGGATTCCATGCAGTCATCCACATCCGCAGACTACGAAAACGGCGTGACATATTTAAGCATCATGAAAAACAATCTAAAGGTATTAACTGAAGCGTTAAACTAAGGAGACATTATGGCAGTATTAACAGCGAAGGGACTTGCTGTGGGTTATGAAAACCAGGCAGTTCTAGATAACATTAATTTTGAAATAGAAGCGGGAGACTACTTTTGCATAGTAGGTGAAAATGGCTCAGGAAAGACCACACTTATGAAGACTATTTTAGGCCTGCAGTCACCTGTGGCAGGCTCCATAGATTTTGGTGATGGCCTTATGAAAAATGAGATTGGCTATCTGCCTCAGCAGTCTGTAGCTCAAAAGGATTTCCCTGCATCTGTGTTTGAAATTGTACTTTCAGGTTGTCAGAACAGTCTTGGAAAAAGATTTTTCTATACAAAGGAACAGAAAAAGCTGGCACTTTCTAACATCAAAAAGATGGGAATAGAGAAGCTGAAAAACAGATGCTACCGTGAGCTTTCAGGTGGCCAGCAGCAGCGTGTATTGCTGGCGCGAGCATTGTGTGCAACCAAAAAGGCCATCCTTTTGGATGAGCCAGTGGCTGGCCTGGACCCAACCGTTACCGAGGAAATGTACGAGCTTATTAAGCAGCTGAATGATGATGGCATGACAATTATAATGATTAGTCATGACCTTGCAAATGTAAGCAAGTACGCCAATAAGGTTTATGACGTAAATGAAGGAGGCTTGACATGCTAGATACATTAATAGAATATTTAAGCTTTCCATTTGTAAGATATGCCCTTGTAGTGGGAGTGCTTATAGCCCTTTGCTCATCACTGCTTGGAGTTACACTGGTGCTTAAAAGATATTCCTTCATAGGAGATGGTCTTTCACATGTGGCTTTTGGAGCCCTTGCTATTGCAACAATATTTAATCTTACCAACAGAATGATAATTGTTTTACCAATCACTATCGTATTTGCAATATTACTTCTTAGAAAGGGACAGAACGCAAAGATAAAGGGCGATGCAGCTATAGCCATGCTTTCTGTTGGCGCTTTGGCATTTGGTTATATGCTGATGAATCTGTTTCCAAGCTCTTCAAACGTATCAGGAGATGTGTGCACTACTTTGTTTGGTTCAATGTCTATTTTGATGCTTACAAAGACTGATGTGTGGGTTTGTGGAATACTTGCTATCATTGTAACCGTGCTGTTCATAATTTTATATAACCGAATCTTTGCAGTAACCTTCGACGAGGATTTTGCTAATGCTGTAGGCACAAAGGTTAATTTTTACAATCTGTTGATTGCTACAGTTATTGCTGTAATCATTGTCCTTGCAATGAATTTGGTGGGCTCGCTTTTGATATCAGCCTTAGTCATCTTCCCAGCACTTTCTGCAATGAGCATTCTTAAGAATTTTAAGAGCGTAACAATTTTCTCGGCAGTATCTTCTATGATATGCGCACTACTTGGAATTCTTATTTCCATCCTTGCAGGTACACCGGTTGGCTCAACAATCGTAGCCTGTGACGTGGCATTATTTGGAATTTGTTATTTGATTGGAAGAATCAGGGGGTAAGCTGTGAAAAGAAAAATAGCATTTATATTATTAGTTATCAAGGGCACCTTCACAACATACGAAGAAGATGGTGGAACCTACATTACAATAAAGGATTCTGTCATGGAATAAATAATAGCTTCTCTCGTTTAGGGAGAAGCTTATTTTATGGAAAATTATTATTTAACGATTTTACACTTTAACTTGTTAAAGTGATGTGATAGAATAATTTGTAAATTAACGGAGAAGGCCAGGAGGAACATTATGAAAAAAAGATTATTATCATTAATGATGGTTATGACTTTTGCCCTTTCAATGGTGGGTTGTGGAAATAAAGCTACATCTACAGATGACGCTGCTAAAGTAGAGACACCTGCAGATGGAAAGGCATATAAGGTAGGCATTATTCAGTACGTGGATGATGCATCGTTAAATCAGATTGTTGCAAATGTGGAAAGCCAGTTAGATGCAATCGGCAAGGAAAAGGGCTGCACATTTGATTACAGTAACTATTATTATAATGGCCAGGCTGATGCCACTACTATCAATCAGATAGTGACAGAGCTTATCAATGATGAGGTTGATGTGCTTGTTCCAGTAGCAACACCTACAGCCATGATTTGCCAGTCTGCAACAGAGGACAATCAGATACCTGTAGTTTTTGCAGCAGTATCTGACCCAGAGGCAGCAGGTCTTGTTGCATCTAACGACAAGCCAGGTGCTAACGTAACTGGTACATCAGACGGTCTTAATACAGAGGCAGTTTTCGATTTAATCTTTGAGCAGGACAGAGACATCCAGAAGGTTGGTCTTCTTTATGATAAGAGCCAGGATGCATCTGCAGGTCCTATCAAGGAAGCTAAGAAGCTTCTTGATGCAGCAGGTGTTGAATATGTTGAAAAGACAGGAACAACTAACGATGAGGTTATGCTTGCAGCAGATGCTTTGGTAGCTGAGAAGGTGGATGCAGTGTTCACTCCTACTGATAATACAATCATGAAGTGTGAGCTTGCTATCTATGAGAAATTCATCGATGCAGGTATCCCTCACTATTGCGGTGCTGATTCATTTGCACTTAACGGTGCTTACTTAGGATATGGCGTAAATTACGCTACACTTGGCAAGGAAACAGCTAACATGGTTGCAGAAGTATTGGTAGATGGCAAATCTCCAGCAGAGCTTCCAGTTAAGCTTCTTGATAATGGTACAGCTACAGTTAACACAGAAACAGCAGCTGCCCTCAATCTAGATTATGCCAAGCTTAAGGACATGTGCGACGGCTTCGTTGAAGTACAGACAGCGGAGGAGTTTGAGTAATGTCTAGTATTTTTACAGTTTCGATTTTCATGAGTGCATTGGAGCTAGGGTGTATATACGCCCTAGTTGCATTGGCACTTTTTATTTCTTTTACAATTCTTAATATCGCAGATCTTACTACAGATGGATGCTTCACCTTAGGCTGTGCAGTGGGAGCGATGGTGTCTCTTGCAGGCCATCCATTCTTAGCCCTTTTTGCTGCTATGCTTGCCGGTGTTTGTGCAGGCTTTGTAACAGCTTTCCTTCAGACCAGACTTGGGGTAGAATCTATTCTTGCAGGTATCATCGTAAACACAGGATTATACACAATTAATATTGCTGTAATGGGATTTTCTTCCATTGCAAATCTTTTTGGCTGCGACACAGTATTCTCTCTTGGAAAGGATACACTAGGCGCAGGCTTCATTGGAGATTGGTACAAGGTTGCCATCGTAATTGCAATCGTTGCTATCATATCAATTGCCCTTTGGTGGTTCCTTGGTACAACTCTTGGAATGTCCATCAGAGCCACAGGCGATAACGCTGATATGGTAAAATCATCTTCGATTAACCCAACACTGACAATCACAGTTGGACTTTGTATTGCAAACTCACTGACAGGTCTTTCTGGTGCACTTATTGCGCAGTACCAGAAATCTGCAGATATTAATATCGGTACAGGTATGGTAACAATCGCCCTGGCATCTCTTATCATCGGCCAGACCTTGATTGGTAACAAGGGTAGCATTCCAAGACGTATCATTGGAACAATCCTAGGTTCCATTTTGTATCGTTTTATTGTAGCAATTGCTTTAAGACTTTCAGTTCCAGCGGAGGCATTGAAGCTGGTTTCTGCTATAATAGTAGCTGTTGCCATTGCAGCACCTTATGTAAAAAGAAAGCTCGCCCTCAAAAAGCGCGAGTTTGCCAACTATAGAGGAAATGCCAGAAAGGAAGGTGTATAATGCTTAAGCTTGATAACATATCAAAAACCTTCAACCCTGGTACAGTTAATGAAAAGGTTGCACTTGAAAACCTTAGCCTGGATTTGGCAGATGGAGATTTTGCTACTATCGTAGGTTCAAACGGTGCCGGCAAATCTACCATGTTTAACGCCATCGCAGGTACCTTTATTGTAGATGAGGGAAACATTTATCTGGATGGAGAGGACATCACCTTTAAGAAGGAATATGTGAGAAGCCAGGACATCGGTCATCTTTTCCAGGATCCATTAAAGGGCACAGCACCTCACATGACCATCGAAGAAAACATGGCACTTGCTTATCTTAGAGCATCTCATTCCACCGGCAAGCTGTTTTCAAGAATCAGCGCTAAGGATAAGGCTAAGTTTAGGGAGCAGTTAGCTTTACTTGGTATGGGATTAGAGGATAGAATGAAGCAGCCGGTTGGTTTACTATCAGGTGGCCAGCGTCAGGCACTGACACTTCTTATGGCCACATTCGTAACACCAAAGCTTTTGCTTTTGGATGAGCACACTGCAGCACTTGACCCTGCCACAGCAGAAAAGGTTTTAGAGCTTACCAAATCAATCGTTAAGGAACGTGGCATCACCTGCCTTATGGTTACTCACAATATGCATCAGGCTTTAGAGGTTGGAAACAGGACACTGATGATGAATGGTGGACGCATTGTTTTTGATACAGCAGGAGAAGAACGTGCCCAGCTTACGGTGTCAGATTTATTAGAAAAATTTAAAATTAAATCTGGTGAAGAACTAGATAATGATAGAGTACTTTTAAGTTAGTCAGGAGGAAATGTAATGAAAAAGGTTGTAAAATTTGGCGGTAGCTCACTTGCTGATGCAAAACAGTTTAAAAAGGTGGGCGACATTATCAGAGCAGATGAAAACAGAGTTTTCGTAGTTCCATCAGCTCCTGGTAAGAGAAATAGCAAGGATACAAAGGTAACAGATATGCTTATCGGCACATACGAGGATGCATCAAAGGGCAAGGATGTTACTACTAATCTTGCAGCTATTAAAGCCAGATATGATGAAATAATAGAAGGACTTGAGCTTAAGAACTTTAGCTTGGATGAGGATTTTAAACAGATTGCTGCTGATATAAAAGAAGACCTATCATTAGATTATCTTGCAAGCCGTGGCGAATATCTTAACGGCAAAATCATGGCAGAATATTTAGGCTACGATTTCATTGATGCAAAGGATGTTATTTTCTTCAACGAGGAAGGACAGCTTAATTCATATAAAACAGAAAAGGCAATGGCCAAGACATTGGAAGAGCACCCACGTGCTGTCATCCCAGGCTTTTACGGATGTGGTAAGGACGGAAAAGTAAAGACATTTTCCAGAGGCGGATCAGATGTTACAGGTTCTATCGTTGCAGGTGCTGCAAAGGTAGATGTATACGAGAACTGGACTGACGTATCAGGCTTCTTAATTTGCGACCCAAGAATCGTAAAGAATCCAGTTGGTATGCAGACTATCACATACCGCGAGCTTCGAGAGCTTTCATACATGGGCGCATCAGTGCTTCATGAGGACGCCATCTTCCCAGTTCGTTCTGCAGGTATTCCAATCAACATCAAAAACACTAACAAGCCAGATGATGACGGAACATGGATTGTTGAAAGCACAGGCCAGCGCAACGAATACGTTATCACAGGTATCGCTGGTAAGAAGGGCTTTTGCACAGTGCTTATCACAAAGTCACTTATGAACTCAGAGGTTGGTTTCTGCCGCAAGGCTCTTTCAGCCTTTGAGGACAACGGAATCAATATCGAGCACATGCCATCAGGTATCGACACCATGACAGTTGTTGTTCATGAGGATGAATTCATCAACAAGGAGCAGGCAGTTGTTTCAGCTATCCACAGAAACTGTTCACCAGATTCTATCGAAATCGAATCTGACCTTGCTCTTATCGCAGTCGTTGGACGTGGTATGAAGAGCACACGTGGTACTGCAGGTCGTATCTTTGCAGCCTTAAGCCATGCTCACGTAAATGTCCGCATGATTGATCAGGGCTCTTCAGAGCTTAACATCATCATCGGTGTTGAGAACCAGGATTTCGAAGTAGCTGTAAAGGCCATCTACGATATATTTGTAACAACTAAGCTTTAATTAAAGGTGCCTATCATAGTGAAAAAATGGTAGGCACTTGTTTTATGAATTTTACTGGAAACGTTTCCAAAAATAAATTTATAGTGTACAATAAGAAAAAATACTGCGGAAGAAGGGAAAATTTTTTTATGGAATATGGTAAGTTTGCGGGAGTAAATGTTGTTGATAATTGTGTGGCATTGCAGTTTGAAAAGCAGACTGTAAATGTGGAGATTATCACAGATGAAATAATAAGGATTAACGTTCCCGTTTGTATGAAGGATTATAAATCTGTTGCAGTAGAAGGCAGCGTGGCTGTCCCAACAGATTTTGATGTGGAAGAGCTTGAAGGTAATGCGGGAGTAAGAATCAAGACAAAGGAAGTTACTCTGGAAATCGGTGATGATTTCAAGTTTGAATTCTCAGACAGATATGGCGATGAAATTCTTTCCAGCTTTAACGGCGAGCGAAAGATTTTTGGCGGCATATCAGAGGAAGCGCTTAATCTTTTGATTGCTGAGGGGCATCTTTTTAATGCAGACCAATTTAAAACTCACGAGGTTGAGCAGCTTTTCAAGCTAAATGCCAGCGAAAAGTTCTATGGAATGGGCGACAAGACAGGCTTTTTAAACAAGCGTGGTTACTGCTACGAAAACTGGAATTCAGATATTCCACAGCTTCACCATGAGAATATGCCAACACTTTACAAATCTATTCCGTTTGTTATTGGCAAGGGTAATGGCTACACCTATGGTTTGTTTTTTGATAACACATTCCACAGCTATATAGACCTTGGAAAAGAAAGCACTGAATACTTCTGGTATGGAGCAGACGGTGGTAATCTTGATTTCTATTTCATGGCAGGCGAGCGCATGACTGATATTGTAGAGCACTACACATATCTTACTGGTCGTGCACCACTTCCACAGCTTTGGACATTGGGCTATCATCAGTGCAGATGGGGCTACGAAAGTGCTAAGGATATCAGACGTGTTGCAAAGGGCATGAGAGAAAATCAAATCCCTTGCGAGACGGTTCAATACGACATTGATTACATGGACGGCTATCGCGTATTCACTTGGGATGATAAAGAATATGAGCCAGCCGGTCAGCTTATAAAGGAGCTTAGCGAAGATGGCTTCAAGGCTGTCTGCATTATTGATCCAGGCGTAAAGGTGGACAAGGGCTACAGCGTTTACGACGAAGGAATCAAAAAGGATTACTTCGCCCACGATAAGGATGGGGAAGTTTATGTAAACGAGGTATGGCCAGGCGACGCTGTTTATCCAGATTTTGGACGCGCTGATGTGCGTAAATGGTGGTCAGACAATCACAAGTTCCTTACAGATATCGGCATGCAGGGAATTTGGAATGATATGAACGAGCCTGCAAGCTTTAGAGGCCCACTTCCACTTGATGTACAGTTTTCAGTGGATGACAGACTCACCAATCATGCTGAGGCCCACAATGTATACGGCCACTACATGAGCATGGCTACCTACGAGGGAATGAAGGAGCTTACTGGCAAGCGTCCACTTGTTATTACTAGAGCCTGCTATGCTGGAACACAAAAGTATTCTGCTGTATGGACTGGAGATAATCAATCTGTATGGCCACATTTACAGATGCTTATCCCTCAGCTTTGCAACCTTGGAATGAGTGGATTTACTATTGCAGGAACTGACATCGGTGGATTCGGCGGAGATACCAAGCCAGAGCTTTTATGCAGATGGATTGAAGCAGCCGTATTCTCAACCTTCTTCAGAAATCACTGTGCCAAGGGCCACAGAGACCAGGAGCCATGGCACTTTGGTCAGGAGGTTGTAGACATCTACAGAAAATACGTTAAGCTTCACTATAGATTTTTGCCTTACATCTATGATTTACTATTCGAAAGCCAAATAACAGGTCTTCCAGTAATGAGACCTTTAGTTTTGCACTACGAGGATGATGAAAACACCTTCAATCTCAATGATGAATTTCTTGTTGGTGAGAACATGCTGGTGGCACCAGTCGTAGAGCAGGGCGCTACTAAGCGCATGGTTTATTTACCTGATGGAAATTGGATTAGCTACTGGGACGGCAAGAAATACCAGGGCAACCAGCACATCATCGTAGATGCTCCAATCGACGTGCTCCCAATCTTCATCAAGGAAGGCAGCATCATCCCTATGTACGATGATGTCCAGTACGTTGGCGAAAAGCCTTACGATACAGTAAATCTTCTTGTAGCTGGCGACAGCGCCTGGGGCTCACACTACCAGGATAACGGTGAAGATTTTGAATACCTGGATGGCCAGTACAACCTGTACAGCTTCACCTACGAAGACGGCAAGCTTGATGTGGACATGCTTCACGAAGGCTACGAGAAATATAAGGATATTAAGGTTGAAAAGCTTTAAAACTAACTAATAAAATATTTAGACACATAGATTATGATTTTCAATTGGAACTCTGTTGGCGGCCTGTTCATAGGCGGTGTAAAGGAGTTCCAATTTTTCTTTGGTGGTATCTGGTTCGAAGCAGATATTGTATTTCTTTGGTATAAATGGTAATAGGGCTTCGCTTGATACTAAAACATTTTTTAAATTTATATTCTTGATATCATCAGGTGATGAAACAAATAAAACATCTTCAAAGAAATCTGTGATGAATTCTTTCTTCTCAGCATTGTTTGTATCCAGTAGGACATATTGATACTTTTCCCCAGAAAACTGCTTATTAGCGGCTGCTTTTAGTCGCTCTAGATTAGTGTTTATCTGGAAGAAAAGTGGGTCGTTAATGTAGCAGTCAAGGGCAAGTAGTGGTGCAAAGTTGCAATCGCCAATTGCAGAAAAAGTGCTTTTATCTAAATCGTAGCAGATAAGTGCATCTGCCTGCCCGTAGTTTTCAAAGCGTGAAGGTGGAATCAAAAACACATCATAGTTTTTATCTCCAAGGAACTTTGTGACAGTCTTCATTACCTGCATTTCATCTGCAGCCTTTAAAACAGAATCAGTATCAGAAATAGCAAAGCCAACCTGATTTTTTCTTTTTGAAGCCAGAGCCTTTGCAGCCTGATTAGGGGAGTAGTTTAGTAGATTGATTACTTGCAAAACTCTCTTCCTTGTTTCATCAGATATTTTTAAATCAGTTCTTCCATTTACCACGTATGAAACTGTAGCGACAGAAACTCCCGCCTCTTTTGCAACATCCCTGATGGTAACTTTTTTGTTTGCCATTTCTTGCCTCCATTTAACCGTTTAATCGGTTGATAAATCAATTATGGGAATCTTTCCTCCAATTGTCAATAACAACCTATTGACAGTGTAGAAAAAAGAGTGTAGTATCTAATTAATTTAAACGGTTAAGCAGGCATTAAAACGGGCTTGCTTATATTTTTACAAATCAATTTAAACGGTTAAATAACAGGAGGGTATTATTATGAAAAAAAGAATTGTGACAATGCTATTAGTAGGATGTATTGGAGTTAACGCAGTGGCTTTGACAGGCTGTGGAAATAGTGAAAGCTCTGCTGCTGAGGCACAGGTGGAAGCAACATCTGATGAGACTTCAAATCAGCACACTGTAACCTACTATGATTCAGATGGAACTACAGTCCTTGACACAAAGGTGGTAGAGCACAAGGCTAACGCCGAGGATTTCACACCTGAGAAGGAGGGCTATACATTCGTAGGCTGGTTCGCAACTCCAAAGCTTACAAGAGAATTTGATTTTAGCAGAGCTATCACAGAGGACACACCACTGTACGCAGGCTTTGTAAGCTATGTTGAGGATACACGAAGCTTCGCCATCGTTGGCTCTGGCGAAAGTGAGCTTTTAAAGGAATCTAACTGGGGTGAGGTTATATCTGATGACCACAGACTTACAAAGGAGGACAACTCTGAGGCAAACCAGTACACAATCACAGTTGAACTTCAGGAGGGGGATCAGTTCCAGTTTGCAGTAGATGAAACATGGGCAGATCAAAGAGGCTATGGTTATCTAGAGTCTGGCATGCTTGATGGCAAAACATACTTTAAAAATGCAGGCGGTCTTGGAGATACACCAGCAGAAAAATCTAACATAGAGGTTGCAGTAGCTGGTACATACACATTTACTCTTACAACTTTCCCAGGTGAGGATGTTTATGATGAAGCAGATCAGTACTACACAGAAGAAACAAAGGAAAATTTCAATTCTAATCCATACGACAAGATTACATGGACATACACCGAGTAAAGGAGATATATGAATAAACACGCATTACTACACATTCCCGAATCCAGATATTGCTTTCCATTATCAAAGGAAGAGGTTGTTATCAGACTTAGAACTGCAAAGGAAGATGCAGATGCAGGACTTAAGGTAAGGCTTATTTATGGGGTTAAATACGATTACCAAAAAGAGCGTTTTACAGTAGAGGTTCCTCGCAAATATGATGACGAGCTGTTTGCATATTACGAGATTCAGTTAAAGATAAGGGACACACGATTTGTATACATATTCGAGCTTGAGGAAAATGGAAAAAAGCAGTACTTCAGTGAGGATGGCTTAACAGACAGCTACAATTATGAAGAAAGCTATTACAATTTCTTCCAGCTACCTTACATCAATGAAAATGATGTTATGCCATTAGTTGATTGGATGCCAGGCACTGTGTTCTATCAGATTTTTATAGACAGATTTTGCATTGGGGACGAGAACAAAGATATGTCCTACATCGATATGAAGTGGGGCAGCAAGCCTACTCCAAAAAGCCATGCAGGCGGGGATCTGCGAGGAATTATTAAGCGCTTGAATTACCTGAAGGATTTAGGAATTTCGGCACTTTACCTTAATCCTATTTTCCTATCAGATTCAAATCATAAATACGATATTATCGACTACAAAAAGATTGACCCACAGTTTGGAACTAATGAAGATTTTGTGGAGCTGGTAAAAAAGGCACACAGCTTGGGTATCAGGGTGGTGCTTGACGCAGTATTCAATCATTGTAGCTATAAGATGGAGCAATTTCAGGATGTAATTAAAAATGGAAAAGCTTCTGAGTATTTCGACTGGTTCATAATCGACGGAGATAAGGTTGATATCAAAAAACGAAATTATGAATGCTTTGGTTACTGCGATTACATGCCAAAATTAAATACAGCAAATCCTGAGGTTCAAAGCTTCCTTTTAGATATTGCCACTTACTGGATTGATGTGGCAGATATTGATGGTTGGCGATTAGATGTTGCCGATGAGGTATCTCACGACTTCTGGAGAATGTTCAGAAGAGCAGTGAAGGCCAAAAAAAGTGATGCGGTAATCATTGGAGAAAACTGGCATGATGCATATCCTTCACTTCAGGGTGACCAGCAGGATAGCATTATGAATTACGCATTTACGAAGATTTGCTTGGATTATTTCGCTAATGAAAGCTGTGATGCCCGAAAGACTGCACAACACCTAAACGGCATCTTGATGCGAAATATGAAGCAGGTAAATTACATGATGCTAAATCTACTTGATTCACACGACACAGATCGCTTCTTTACAATGTGTAAAAAGGATAAGAAAAAGCTTGAGGCGGCATTGGCCCTTACCATGTTTATGCCAGGAACACCATGTATTTACTATGGTACCGAGCATGCAATGGAGGGCGGATACGATCCTGATTGCAGACGCTGCTTTGATTGGGATGAAAGTAAATGGGATATGAAATTTTTCAATAAGGTGAAGGAGCTTATCGCCCTAAAGAAAAATCCGGTTTTACAATATGGCGACGTATCTATTACTGAAGAAAATGGCTCATTAATTGTAAAAAGACGCTATAATGGAAATGTTGCAAAACTAAAAATCGAAAGTCCTACCGTATATACGATATCTTTTGAAAATAACTAGGGGGTATATCTATTATGAAAAGAAAAATTGCCTTGGCATTAATTGGGATGATGGCGCTCACTACCCTTGCAGGCTGTAAGAGTGAATCCAAGGAAGCCACTAAGGAGGCTGCTTCTCCTACTAATACCATTTTCACCGGAGAATTAGAGGAAAATGTAACCATCCAGGTTTTGGAAAATGATACAGCTATCTCTAAGGGATATTTTGATGAGCTTATAAAGGCTTTTAACAAGGAATATGAAAAGTACGGCATCACAGCGGTAGATGCCAACATGGATCAGTATTTGGATTTGGCAAACGATGGCCCTTACGGCTACGGCCCAGATGTTTTGTATCAGGCTAATGATGTAATTATGCAGTACGCTGAGGGCAAGCACATCTATCCACTTCCAGTGGAGCAGTTGGATTGCTACAGCCAGATACCAGAGGCTGCCTGGAAAGCATATCAGGTGGATGTTGAGGGTAACACCTACACCTGCGGTGTTCCTGTAAATGTTCAGGCACCAATGCTTTACTATAGAACCGATTTACTTCCAGAGGATTGGAAGAGCAATTGGGATGATAACAAAAATGATGTTCCGGACATGGTAGAAAACTGGAACGACATGTATGCCTATTCAAAGGAAATCCATGAAGCCAATCCAGATAAATATGGCTATATGAAATCCTTATATGATGTGTATTTCTCCAGCGGATTCTTATTCTCTTATGGCGGATATATCTTCGGAGATAACAACACAGACACTAATGATATAGGCTTTGCAGCAGGTGATGCCAACAAGGGTGCATGGGTATTAAGCCAGCTTGCCAGCAACATGAACGAGGATTGCATCGACGATACTATCACCACAAACGCATACAGCAAGCTTGCAGATGGTACATACTTTGCTACACTTTCTACACCAGATACCTATACAACCTTCTATGACAGCCTGGTTGAAGAATACGAAAACGATGGAATGGCTGAGGATGAAGCAAAGGAAAAGGCCACAGAAAATCTTGTTATGACAGCCCTTCCAAAGCTGCCTGAAAGTGGAGATTTATCAGAGGAAAATCCATCATTGATTGATACAAAGACAATGGGTGGAGTAAATGGATATGCTATCAGCTCTTATACCAAGTGTCCAAACGCTTGTCTTGCCTTTGTTGATTTTGCAACCAACTACGAAATGATAAAGCTTAGAAATGAAAAGCTTGGAATTGCTCCAGCAAGAGAGGATGTAGCTGAAGAATTAGGTGGATTATCTAAACAGATGTATGAAAACCTTGAAAAGGGCAATGTTGTATTAATGCCATCTATCAAGGAGGTGGGCCAGATTTGGACACCAGGCCAGACCTTCTTTACTGATTTGGCAAAGGATAGCTTCAGACCTGAATCAGAAAAGAAATTCAAGGATTTAGATGCATTAAAAGCAGGACTTGAGGATATGTGCAATCAGATAAGTGATGCAATACATACCTTGGAATAAGAGGAAAGACTATGAGAAAGTTTTTAGATAGCTCATGGCGCGTTAAGCTTTCTGCCATAATTATGGGAAGCGGACAGCTGATGTATGGCTGTGTGGCTAAAGGAATTATTTATATTTTAATAGAAATAGGTTTTATTGCATACATGGTGATAAGAGGCTTCTCTGATATAGCAGGCTTCTTCACATTGGGAACCACAAAGGCAGATGCCTGGCTTGGAACTGTGGGAGACAATTCCGTAGTAATGCTTTTGATGGGAATACTTGCATGGATTGTGGTTGCAGCATTTATCTACCTGTATGTATTAAATATCAAAAGTGCTTGCGATATAGAAGAGCGTGTAAGCACGGGGAGAGCGCCAAAGAGGTTTATAGACGAATTAAAGGAATTATTAGATAGAAAGTTTTATATCACTGTGCTAGTGCTACCAGTAGTGGGAGTGTGTATCTTCAATATCTTACCAATTATATTTATGATACTCATTTCTTTTACTAACTACGGCGGAAGCATTGTGCCACCAGAGCTTGTAGATTGGGTAGGCATTGATAATTTCAAAAAGATTCTTACCCTTTCAAAGTTTGCTCCAACCTTTGCAAGGATTTTAGGCTGGAACATCCTTTGGGCAGTAGTTTCAACAGCTCTTAATTATTTTGCAGGACTAGGCCTTGCACTTTTATTAAACAAAGATTGCGTAAAGGGCAAAGCCTTCTTTAGAGCCTTCCCAGTTCTGGCCTATGCCATCCCAGGATTTATTACACTACTTGCCTTTAAGTTTATGTTTTCCTATGGTGGACCAATCAATCAGATGATAAAGGCAACTGGCGCAGCCCCAATCGGCTTCCTTGATTTGGATGCAAAATGGATGGCCAGATTAATAGGAATACTTGTAAATTGCTGGATTAGCGTACCATCAATTATGCTGCTTGCCACAGGGCATCTTTCAAACCGAGATATGTCTTTATACGAGGCAGCCAGAATCGATGGAGCAACACCATTTCAGCAGTTTAGAAAGCTGACAATGCCATTTATGCTTTTTGCAACAACACCTGTTTTATTAGGACAGTTTATCGGTAATTTCAACAACTTCGGTATCTTTTACTTCCTCAGAGGAGGATTATACATGGATGGATATTTCCTAGCCAGCGATACAGATTTGCTTATCAATTGGCTCTATAATCTGTCCATAGATAACAATTACTACTGCATTGGCGCGGCTATTTCATTGATTATATTTATCATTACATCAGCCATCTCGCTTGCAGTATATGTTAAATCACCATCCTACAGAGAGGAGGATACCTTCCAATGATGAAAAAGTTAAGCGTTGGAAAAATCATTGATGCTACCTGGACCTATGCATTACTTTTAATTGTAGCCTTTATATTTTTCTTCCCTTGCCTTTGGATTGTACTTGCATCATTCTCAAAGTCAGGAAGTATATATTCATTTGATGGGTTCTTCCCAAAAAGCTACAGCGTAGCCACCTTTAAGAAATTATTTACAGATACCACAATGTACAACTATCCAAGATGGTTTTTGAATACATTGTTTGTTGCTGTTGGCAGCTGTTTACTTGGCACCTTTCTCACAATTCTTACTGCCTATACAATGTCTAGATTTGAGTTTAGGGCCAGAAAAACAATGATGAAAACTACCATGATTCTTGGCATGTTTCCATCCTTCATGGGAATGACTGCTGTATATATTCTGATGACTCAGTTTGGACTGATCAATCGACTGTGGGGATTGATTTTGATTTATGCAGCAGGTGCGCCTATGGGATATCTTACACAAAAGGGCTTCTTCGACACCATACCAAAGGCTATCGATGAAGCAGCCAAAATAGACGGTGCCAATTCTGCACAGATTTTTTGGAAAATCAATCTACCACTATCAAAGCCAATTATCGTATATACGGCATTAACTTCTTTTACATGGCCATGGTCAGATTTTATTTTGCCAAAGCTATTATTAAAGGAAAAGGATTTGTATACGGTGGCTGTTGGACTGATGAGTCTAGATGAAACAGAATTCGCCAGATTCGCCGCAGGAAGCGTATTTATCGCAGTGCCTATCGTAATTCTATATTTCGCCCTAGTTAAAAACATGGTAGACGGAATTGCAGAAGGCGCCGTCAAGGGATAAAAAAAACTAGCTGTTAATTTAACAGCTAGCTTTTTTTTATTTTGTATCTTTCTTCTCACGGAAGATTGTACGGAAGATAAGTCGTACGAATGGTCCGCAGTAGAAAAGCTGATATAAAATAGCCATTGGGAAGTTCATAGCCCATGTCTGTACCCATGTACCGAAGGTCTTAGTGTCCTTGAAAAGGATAGTAGCAACAAGGCTCATGATAGGGCACATGATGCAGCAGATGCAGATTGAAATAGCATAAGTGATGAACTGTGGGCGATCCTTAGTAGGGTCCATTACTGTAAATGCAAGCCCTCTGGCAATCTTACCAACGATAAAGAATTCTAATACGAATGCGATAGGCACCATGATTGGAAGCTCGTGTAAAGCTGCTAAGAAAGTGGCACCGCTAACACCACCCATGTTAAGTGCTACATTGTAAACCACCATTCCGTAAACCATGATAGTGGCCATAATAATTGTAAAAATTACGTCCTGAAATTTGTTTTTAGGCATAAAAAATCCTCCTTCTGATAATAAATAACTACATAAGAATAAATGTGTTGTTCGTTATCATCCGGAGGATGTGTCGTTTCCAATAAAACCATAATTTCTTAAATTGCTTCGCAATTGTATCATAATATTTACCAAAATGTAAGTGTAAAAATTGTGAAAATTGTAGGCAATATGATTTTAAGGATTGATTGGCATTAAAATGTTTACATGAAAAACATCATCATCGGCGGAAATAGTAAGGTTTCCATTGTATTTTTCAGCCAGATATTTAATACTCTTTAAACCGTAGCCATGTAGATGAGGCTGGTCCTTTGTGGATTCAGGCAACCCGTTATGGAAGGAAAGTGTATTGTCGTAATAATTATCTACAAGAATGTGAACAAAATCATTTCTGCGGCGCACGGTAAGAGAAATCATTCGTTTATCCTTGTTTTCAAGGGCTGATACAGCTTCGATAGCATTTGATAAAAGATTTCCAAACATAGCGTAAATGTCAGCTGTGTCCATGTATGAAAGCAGCTGGCCATCAGCCATGCAGGTAAGTTCGATATCATTGTTAGCGCAGTATAATGACTTTTCAGTAAGTATAGTATCCAGCGCATGATTGTAGGTAGATATATCCGCATCGAAGGTTGAAAGGAATTTTTCAGCCTGGGATTTGAAGGAGCCTACCTCATCAGCGTTTCTTCTAAGGAAATATTTTAAATCGTGGCAGTACATGTTCAGCAGTTCCATGTTCTGCATGGAATCGTCATAGTGCTGCTTATCATTTGCAATGATTTGCTCTAACACTGACATCTCCATCTCTATCTGAGTCTTTTCAAATAATCCAAGCTGTAGCACCAGTGCAAGCAAGGAGCAGATGATAGAATAGATGGATGTCACAAAAATCAGATCCGAGTCTGAGGAATAATTCATTCGGTAGGAATTAAGTAGCGTGCAGGAAAACATTGCAATCAAGGACACGATGGTGAGCTTGAACTGGTTATCTCGCAGTTCAAAATCCTTTCCAAAGCGTCTGGTTATTAAAAAATATTCACATACTAAAATGGTTATGTAAATCACCATTGTATATGCAAGGGATGTCATAATCCCTGGAATATAATTGATTCCTAGTGTTAGCAGTGAATAGGATAGATGCTGTATTGCAAGGCCTGCGGTACTCCAGTATAAGGCCGATATAGGATTAAGCTTGTAGCAAAACAATACCGCAAATACGATAACAACAAACTGCAGCATATATGCCAGATTATCAAGAACAAATAAATCCCACATAAAGTTCATTCCAACAAGAACACTGCCGCAAAGCAGCACTCTAAGAACGAAGAGTGAACGTTTTTCCTGCAATAAAAGCAGAATACCTATGGATGCTAAAAGCTCTATTAAAACTACGAAAGGCGATAGATGAAAGGCTATCATAATTGTCCTCCTAGATAATTTGTTACTTCATTTATAAAAATCTTTTTTTTAGGGCGGCTGATTGGCAAAACATTTGGTCCAACCTTCACGTCATTCCCCTCGATACTGGTTACATATTTCAGATTAACAAGGTAGCTGTTGTTGCAGCGTCTAAAGTGGTAAGGATGGAGTATTTCTTCCACCTCGCTGATGGCACCTCTGGTATCGAAAACACCATCCATGGTGTGATAATAAAGTCTGTGTGACAAAACCTCCACGTAGTAGATTCTATCTGTTGAAAAGGTATGGATTTCTCCCTTTGATGCAACAGTAATATTCTTTTTAGACTGCTGCTTAATAATCGCAAGAACCTTTGGCATCTTCAGGCTAAAAGCATTTTCTGATAATGGCTTTAGGATGTAATCCAAAGCATTTACCTCATATCCTGCAATGGCGTAGTGGGCCAGATTGGTAAGGAAGATGAGTAGCACATCTGAATCCAGCTCTCTAAGCTTGTGCGCGGCATCCATTCCATTCATGCCGTCTAATTCTATATCCATAAATACTATTTGATATTGATGATTGTAGCTTTCTAAAAAATCCTCAGCACGGTTAAAAACAGCAATGTCGTACTGTTCCCCACGTTGCTTGAAAAAAATATCCGCTATATTACAAAAAGCTTTTTCATCCTCTATATCATTTTCTATAAGAGCTATGTTTAGCATAGATTCCTCCAAGAAAGTGTTAATACATAACTTGCAGTTCATATTATAACATACAAAAAGGCCTAAAAAATCGCCTCGGATGACAAAGAAGGGACTCTAAATGACAGGATAGGACATTTGATTGAAACTGAAAATTGGCAAGGCTACAATGCACTCATCAAACAAAAAATGGAGGAATGATTTATGTTATCAATCAACATGACTGATGTAATCAATGTCCTAAAATTGATTGCACCACATCTTATTGCACTGGCGATTGTTGTTGTAGCATTCATTGTTTGCATGATTATTGCAGGCAAGAAGGAAAAGCACACACGCTTTTTTATGCGTAGACAATCACTTACAGCATTTTTGCTTGCAATAATTACTATCGTCAACTTGATTTGCTTCGGACCAATGTCTAACATGATCACACTTGCAACAGGCAAGGGTGAGGTTTCAGACAAGACAATCGACGAAGCCAGAGAGCTTTCAAAGGAAGTTGCGGGTGAGGGAATCGTACTTCTTGAGAATAAGGGTGCTCTTCCAATGGAGTCAGGTAAGAAGCTCAACGTATTCGGTTGGTCTTCAACAAATCCATATTATGGTGGAACAGGTTCCGGCGGATTTTCAGCTGATTTTGAAACAACATCTCTTTTAGATGGACTTCATGAAGCTGGCTTTGAAACAAATGAAGAACTTTCAGATTTCTATACAAGCTACAGAACAGACAGACCTGAAATCGGTTTGTTTGGACAGGACTGGACACTTCCAGAACCAGCTCTTTCAACATATCCAAAGGAGCTTTTGGAAAATGCAAAAGAGTATTCTGACACAGCACTTATTGTAATCGCACGAAGCGGTGGCGAGGGAGCCGACCTTCCAAAGGATGTTACAAGCGGTGTTACTTACAATGAAAACTCAGAGGATTACAAGGACTTTGAAAAGGGTCAGCACATCCTTCAGTTAGATAAGTCAGAACGCGACCTTTTCGATGAAGTTTGCTCAGATTACGACAATGTAATCGTTGCTTACACAGGTGCAAACACATTTGAGATGAACTTTGTAGATGAATATCCAAGCATCAAGGGATTAATTTGGTGCCAGGGCTTAGGACAGGGTGGTTTCCCAGCTCTTGGAAGCATCTTAAACGGTGATGTTAACCCATCAGGTAAAACATCAGACACATTTGCACGCCACATCGACAATGCGCCTTGGTTCAATAACTTCGGTGATTATGCATTCGATAATGTGGATGAGTTCACTTATGATTCAGGTGATCCAATTCTTGGAGTTTCAGCTCCACACTTTGTAAATTACGTAGAAGGTATTTACGTTGGCTATCGTTTTTACGAAACAGCCGCTGTTGAAGGTTTAATCGACTATGATAAAGAGGTTCAGTACCCATTTGGTTACGGATTGTCATACACAACCTTCAAGCAGGAAATGGGAGAATTAAACATAGATGCTGACGGTAATGTTACCGTTGATGTAACTGTTACAAATACAGGCGATGTTGCAGGCAAGTCTGCAGTAGAGCTTTATGACACACCACCTTATACAAACGGTGGAATTGAGAAGTCTGCAGTAAATCTTATCGCATTTGATAAGACAGACATCTTAGGACCAGGAGAGTCACAGACAATCACACTTGATTTTACAGAGGAATCACTTGCTTCATACGACGACAAGGCTGAGAAGGCGTATGTATTAGAGGAAGGCGATTATGTCATTTCTCTTAGAGAGGATGCCCATACTGTTATCGATGAGAAGACTCTCAACATTGCTAAGACTATTGTCTACGGGGAAAATAATAAACGTTCGACAGACCAGGTAGCAGCTACAAATCACTTTGATACAGCTATCGGAAACGCAACATATTTATCACGTGCAGATCATTTTGCAAACTATGAAGAAGCTACAGCAGCACCAACTAACTTCTCTATGACAGATGAAGCTAAGGCTGAATACGTTTGCAATCTTAACTATGATCCAAACGCATTGAACGATTCAAATGACGAAATGCCTACAACAGGCGCAAAGAACGGACTTAAGTTAGAGGACCTTAGGGGCGCTGAGTATGATGATCCAAGATGGGAAGATTTATTAGACGAGCTTACAGTATCTGAAATGGCTTCACTTGTAGGACTTGGCGGATATCAGACACTTGAGGTTCCATCTGTAGAAAAGGCTAGAACAACAGATTGCGATGGACCTGCTTCAATCACAAACAACTTTACAGGCAAGTTCTCAATCGGTATGCCATCATCAGTAACACTTGCATGTACATTCAATAAGGAACTTGCATTAAGCTATGGCCGCATCATGGGTAAGATGTGTGATGAGATGGATGCTTCAGGTTGGTATGCTCCAGCTATCAACACACATCGTGCAGCACTTGGCGGACGTGAATTTGAGTATGTATCAGAGGATGGACTTCTTTCAGGTACACAGATTTCACAGGAAGTTATCGGTGCTAAGGAATTTGGTGTATACAGCTATATCAAGCACTTTGCAATGAATGACCAGGAGACAAACAGATGGAACATGATTTCAGTTTGGGCTCCAGAACAGGCAATCAGAGAAATCTACCTAAAGCCATTCGAAATTGCTGTAAAGCAGGGTGGCGCACAGGCAGTTATGAGCTCATACAGCTACATCGGACCACACTGGTCAGGTGCAAACGATAGCCTTCTTAACAAGGTACTCCGTGATGAGTGGGGATTCCGTGGAATGGTAATCACAGATTACTTCCTTGGAGCAAACTTCATGGATGCTGATGCCGCTATCAGAAATGGTAACGACCTTATGCTTGTTGCTTACGAAATGGGAACAAACACACCAGACGACCAGACAAGCGCAACTGGAATCAAGGCAATGCGCCAGGCTTCAAAGAACATCATGTACACAGTTGTAAACAGCCGTGCATACGAGCCAGAAAACCTTAAGACTGGTTTATATCCATGGCAGATTGCATTCATCATTGTGGATATTATTCTTGCAGGATTATTAATCCTTCTTGAAGTGAAGACAATGAAGAAATATAAAACAATAAAATCTACAATGTAGATTAATCACATTCTTCTTCTTTAATCTTATAAATAAGGGCTAGACGATAATGTCTAGCCCTTTAAAGTATCTTAAGGTTATTTACAACCAAGTATTTCTTTTGCATTCTGAATACGTTCAGCTGTTGGAGATTCAACACCTTCAAGGCGGTATGGAATACCAAGCTCTGCGTATTTAGGAACACCGAGAGAGTGGTAAGGAAGGATTTCCACACGCTCTACAGTCTTAAGAGTATCAATGAACTCTCTAGTACGATGTAACAAATCATCATTGTCGCTTCCACCAGGTACAAGCACGTGGCGAATCCAAAGAGTAATACCCATATCAGAAATCTCTTTTGCCATTTCAAGGATGTTGGCGTTATCTACACCTGTAAGCTTTTTGTGCTCCTCAGGGTCGATGTTTTTGATATCAAGCATTACAGTGTCTGTCACACTCATAAGCTCCTTCCATTTGCTATAGAAAGGCTCTTCGTGAGTGAAAGGCTGACCTGCGGTATCAATACAAGTGGTGATACCCTTAGCTTTGGCTTTCTTAAATAAATCTAATACAAAATCAATCTGAAGAAGTGGCTCACCACCACTAACTGTGATGCCTCCATCCTTTTTCCAGTATGGCTTAAAACGATGTGCTTTTTCTAACACTTGGTCTGCGGTATATTCTTCACCCTGGTGTTCAGCCCATGTCTCAGGATTGTGGCAGAATGCACAGCGCATCTTACATCCATTTAAGAAAATCAAAAATCTAATTCCAGGGCCATCTACGGCACCGAAGCTTTCAAATTTATTTACGTATCCAATTACATCACTCATATTGTAACCTCACTTTATATAAAAAAGGTTGCCCTCATTGATTTCAAGCCGCGAGTAAGAGGTCCCTGGCTCAGGTTCCCTGACATGTTAGTCAGGGGTCCTGAGTTAGGAGATGGCTTACGGGAGGCTGTTAAACTACAAGGGCAACCGTATTAATTAAAGAGCCTCGTGGCAAGTACGTGCGATAACGTCAAGCTGCTGCTCTTTTGTTAAGTCGATGAACTTAACAGCGTATCCAGATACACGGATTGTAAAGTTAGCGTACTCTGGCTTCTCTGGATGCTCCATAGCATCGATAAGCTTTTCTTTACCAAATACGTTAACGTTAAGGTGATGAGCACCCTGATCGAAGTATCCGTCAAGAACGTTAACAAGGTTGTTAACACGCTCTTCCTCTGAGTGTCCAAGAGCACCTGGGTTGATTGTCTGTGTATTTGAGATACCATCAAGTGCCTCTTCGTATGGAAGCTTAGCAACAGAGTTAAGAGAAGCGATAAGACCGCTCTTCTCAGCACCGTATGCTGGGTTAGCACCTGGTGAAAGTGGCTCGCCTGCTGGTCTTCCGTCTGGAAGAGCACCTGTAGCCTTACCATAAACTACGTTTGAAGTAATTGTAAGGATAGATGTTGTAGGCTCTGAATCTCTGTATGTGTGGATGTGACGAAGCTTAGTCATAAATGTTCTAAGAAGCCATACAGCAATCTCATCAGCTCTGTCATCATCGTTACCGTAACGTGGGAAGTCACCTTCGATTTCGAAATCCTTTGTGATTCCGTCCTCATCACGGATAGCCTTAACCTTTGCGTACTTGATAGCTGAAAGTGAATCTACACAGTGTGAGAATCCAGCGATACCTGTAGCAAATGAACGACGTACGTGTGTATCGATAAGGGCCATCTGGCAAACTTCATAGTAATACTTATCGTGCATGTAGTGAATCATGTTAAGTGCTCCAACATACATGTGAGCTAACCAATCCATCATCTGATCGAACTTGTGCATAACCTCATCGTAGTCAAGGTACTCAGATGTGATAGGTGTGTACTCAGGACCAACCTGATCATGTGACTTCTCATCAACACCACCGTTGATAGCGTAAAGAAGACACTTAGCAAGGTTTGCACGAGCACCGAAGAACTGAAGCTCCTTACCTGTCTCTGTAGCAGATACACAGCAGCAGATTGAGTAATCATCGCCCCATGTAACTCTCATAACATCATCGTTCTCATACTGGATAGAAGATGTGTTTACAGAAATCTTTGCAGCGTACTTCTTGAAGTTTTCAGGAAGACGGCTAGAGTACATAACTGTAAGGTTTGGCTCTGGTGAAGGTCCCATGTTTTCAAGTGTGTGAAGGAATCTGTAGCAAGTCTTTGTAACCTGGTGACGTCCGTCAAGACCGATACCACCAACCTCAAGAGTAGCCCAAACTGGATCACCTGAGAATAACTGGTTGTAAGACTCGATACGAGCGAACTTAACCATACGGCACTTCATTGTGAAGTGATCGATGATTTCCTGTGCCTCAGACTCTGTGATAACACCGTTAGCAAGGTCACGTGTCATGTAGATATCAAGGAATGTAGATACACGACCAACTGACATAGCAGCACCGTTCTGAGTCTTGATAGCTGCAAGGTAACCGAAGTATAACCACTGAGCAGCTTCCTTAGCGTTAGCAGCTGGCTTAGAAATATCGAAGCCGTAAGAAGCAGCCATTTCCTTCATGCCCTTAAGAGCATTGATCTGGTCTGTGATTTCCTCACGAAGCTGGAAGTCGTAACGTCTCATACCCTGACGGTTTGTGTTAGCGAAGTCGATCTGCTTCTTCTCGATAAGGTAATCAATACCGTAAAGAGCAACTCTTCTGTAATCACCTACGATACGTCCACGTCCGTATGTATCAGGAAGACCTGTTAAGATCTTGTTGTGACGTGCCTTTAAAATCTCAGGAGTGTAGATATCGAATACACCCTGGTTATGTGTCTTATGATATTTTGTAAAGATTTCGTGAAGCTTCTCGCTTGGCTCATAGCCGTACATTTTGCAAGACTGCTCAGCCATCTTGATACCACCGTAAGGCATGAATGCTCTCTTAAGTGGCTTGTCTGTCTGAAGACCAACGATCTGCTCAAGATCCTTTGTCTCGTCTGAAATGTAGCCAGGGCCGTAAGAAGTAAGTGAAGAAACAACCTCTGTTTCCATGTCTAAAACGCCACCCTTAGCACGCTCAGCTGCCTGAAGCTCCTGAAGCTTGCCCCAAAGAGTGTTAGTAGCGTCTGTAGGACCTGCTAAAAATGACTCGTCTCCATCATATGGAGTGTAGTTGTTCTGAATGAAGTCACGTACGTCAACGTTGTCTTTCCAAACGCGGCCTACGAAACCGTTCCACTGTGCGAAATCGTGATTTGCCATTTGATTTTCCCTTTCTTTTTGAACAAATGTTATTATGATTTAACTAGTGGGGTTGTGCTAGCAATATCATGGACAGTTAGATATAACTAACATACTAGTCTATTAAAACTATAGCATAAGACTGATAAAAAATTAACAATGTACGAAAATAAAAACATAATTCAATGTATTTATCTAAATACAATAAAATACAATGCAATAAAGCATAAAAAATGGCTAACAAGCTGATATTACAGAGCTTGTTAGCCATTTTAAAATTTTATTTAAACGATATCAAAATTCTGAAGAGCTTGTATGCGAACCTCATCTGGAATAGTAGGAGAGGTCTCGCCATTTTCTATTGATTCAACAGTGTTTGCATCTCTATCAACCTGGGAAAGCTTTGAAATGCTTGAGGTTACATCATTATTAAAGTCTTGAGCTTCTATAACTTCACTTTCTCTGCGGGCAGATCTTGCATCCATTTCCTGATTGTAATCAATCTGGGAAATATCGCCCTTTAGATAGAGCAGCTTTAGTTCTGAATCACTGTAACTTGCGTAAGAAGTTATGTCCTGGGATTCAGAAGAAATGTCCCAATTATTTTTTTGTAACTGGGTTACTGTTGAATGCACCTCGTAATCAGGCTTTTCGAATGAGCTTTTCTCGGAAAGTCTTGCGATTTCCTCTTGAAGTATTTCGTGGATATTATTGCCTTCATCCTCATTACGTTTTACACGAACGGTGTCACCATCCTTTGATTCAGAAATAACAGGACCATATTCTTCGGCTAAAATATCTTTCGAAGCTTCTGGGGATTTTCTGGTTACCTCCGGAGCAGCTTTAGGTGAACTAGACTGCTGGGCTGCCTGAGGGGCCTGAGCAGGCGTAGTTTTTTCAACAGTAACATTGTTTTTAATACCTATATCAGCCATAGTGACTCCTTTCAGCGGAATGCATACTCCCACTTGTAAGAGTTATTATACACTCTAATTATGAAATATATGTGACGTTTATAACTAACATGAAATTTTACAAGGTTGTTGGTACATTAAAAACATGATAAGATTTAAATTAAGTAAAACAATTGATACGGAGATGAAATTTGGCAACAGTTAATAATGAAAATAAAAAAGTAAAAGGCCCTAGTCAGACAGCGCCTGCAGGTTATAAAGGTAAAAATCAGGCTTTCATGGATGCAGAATATCTTAGTGCACGTTACAAAAAGACATCCATCGAGGACGTGATTTCAGTTGGTATTATCATTACTAATCCTGCTCACGAGGAGCTTGATAGATTTTATTCGACGGTGAGACTTCGTCCTGGTCATAAGCTTCCACCACTTATTACAGAGCTTACCGGACTTACTGATGAGGATTTGGAATTTGCCCCAACCTACGAGGATGTTATGACAGAGCTTATAGCGATGATTCGCAAATACCAGGTTGGTAAAATCTGTGTATGGGGCGGAGATAAGAACAGCTTCCAAAGAGATTACGAGTCTAGAAATCTGGAAAAACCATTAAAGAGAAGCGTTGCTAAGTTTATTAGCACCATCGAAAACATACAAAAGGAAGTCAGCCTGGATGTGACAGACGGATTGGATGCTAATTTGTCTTTGGCCGACATGAAAACAATCTGCGGTTTAGGTGGAGTTGTAGAACACAACGCGTTATCAGATGCGGAGGATATGCTTAATTGTATTCGTATTATCGAACAGGATGAAATGCAATACGATGGCAAGAAGGCAGCTGAATACAAAAAGTTCCGCGGTGAATATGTTAAAAACAGAAGCTTTGATGATTTTGAAGAGGATAGGGATTATATTATTGATTCATCCTTGGGTGAACAATTCCTTGAAGAGATTATCAGCAGAGGCTTTGAAAATGACCCAAAAACAAAGGCGTTTATGGACGATCTAAAATTCATTCTTGGTAAGGACAATGTTTACATGGGAACGTTCTCAGAAATGATGGAAGAAAAGACTAAAGAGTAATTAAAATGAGGGGATTGCATTAGCAATTCCCTTTTCTTTAGGCTTTTTTTAGAGTATATTAGTAGGGTAGTTTATCAAGGAGGTTATGATGGGAAAACAAACTTGGAAGCCGGGAAATATGATTTATCCACTTCCTGCGGTTTTAGTTACCTGCAGAGATAAGGATGGCAATGACAATGTTTTGACTGTAGCATGGACAGGTACCGTTTGTACTAATCCACCTATGGCATACATTTCTGTAAGACCTAGCAGATACTCTTATGACATGATTATGGACACAGGTGAGTTTGCAATCAACTTAACCACAGAAGAGCTTAGCTTTGCTACAGATTTTTGCGGAGTGCAAAGCGGAAGAGATGTTGATAAATTCGAAAAATGCAATCTTCATAAGGAAGAAGCTGATAAAATCAATGTACCTCTCATTGTTGAATCACCAGTCAACATCGAATGCCGAGTTAAAGAAGTTCATGAATATGGTAGTCATACTATGTTTGTGGCTGACGTTTTATCTGTTCACGCAGATGAAGCTTACATGAATGAGACAGGAAAGTTTGAACTGGAAAAAGCAAATCTACTTGCTTATTCTCACGGCACCTATTATGGTCTAACCAGTCCTAAAGGGACTTTTGGATATTCAATTAAGAAAGAAGGAAAAAAGAAATGAATAAAACAGTAAAAGGATTATTTGAATTTATAGAGGGGAGCCCTTCACAGTTTCACGTTGTTGAAAACGAGAGACAGCGCTTCTTAAAGGAAGGCTTTATCGAGCTTTCAGAGTCAAAGCAGTGGAACATCGAGCTTGGTAAGAACTATTTCGTTACAAGAAACGGTTCATCTATCCTTGCTTTCAGAATGCCAAATAAAGAATACAAGAGCTTCATGATTATGGCATCACACAGCGATTCTCCAAGCTTCCGTATCAAGGAAATGCCTGAAATGAAGGAAGGCCACTATGTTAAGCTTAACACAGAAAAGTACGGCGGAATGCTTATGGCTCCTTGGTTTGACAGACCACTTTCAATTGCTGGTCGTGCAATCATCAAGACAAAGAATGGCATCGAGACAAAGCTTGTAAATCTTGACAAGGATTTATGCATGCTTCCATCACTTGCTATTCATATGAATCGTGAAGCTAACGATGGTTACAAGTACAACCCACAGAAGGATTTACTTCCACTTGTATCTATGGACGAAAACTTCAAGCTTAAGAAGCTTGTTGCTGATAGCCTTTCAGTTAAGGAAGATGATATCTTAGGTAGCGATTTATTCTTATACAACAGAGAGCCTGGTAAGGTTTGGGGTGCTAATGATGAATTCATCTCTATCAGAAGATTAGATGATCTTCAGTGCTCATACAGCTCAATGATGGGTCTTCTTGCAGCTAAGAACTCAAACACAGCAGTTCAGGTTCACGTAACATTTGATAACGAAGAGGTTGGTAGTGGTACAAAGCAGGGCGCTGATTCTACATTCCTTTATGACACACTTGTAAGAATCAACGAGGCAATGAATGGCAATAACTCTACACTTCTTACAGCTATTGCAAACTCATTCATGGTATCAGCAGATAACGCACACGCTCTTCACCCTAACTACCCAGAAAAGAGCGACCCTACAAACAAGGTATTTATGAACGAGGGTGTAGTAATCAAGTTCAACGCTAATCAGAAGTACATGACAGACGGCTTAGCTTATGGTATTTTCGCAGAGCTTTGCAACCAGGCAAAGGTACCTTACCAGACATTTGTTAACCGTTCAGATGTAGCTGGTGGTTCAACACTTGGTAACATTTCAAACGCTCACGTATCTATCAATGGTGTAGATATAGGATTAGCTCAGCTTGCTATGCATTCTTGCTACGAGACAGCAGGTGTGAAAGATACCGAATATTTACTTAAAATTGCCACAAAATTCTATGAAAGTGTAATTGAAAATATTTCGGGCAGCGATTATACTGTTCAATAATTTACTTGCTAAAGGACATAACTACATCAGGGGGAGGGCAAAATGAGATTTAGACCATGCATCGACATCCATAATGGAAAGGTAAAACAGATTGTTGGAGGTACACTTTCTGATTTAGGAAAGAAGAAGGACCAGCCGCAGGAAAATTTCGTAGCTGATAAGGATGCTGCTTATTATGCAAACATCTACAAGAAAGACGATTTAAAGGGTGGCCACATCATCAATCTAAACATGAAGAATACTAAGGAATACAAGGCATCAATGGAAGAGGCAATAAAAGCGCTTAGTGCTTTTCCAGGGGGATTGCAGTATGGCGGAGGCGTTGATGACAAAAACGCCAAATCCTTTATAGATGCTGGCGCCAGCCACGTTATAGTTACATCTTATGTTTTTAACGATGGAAGAGTTGATTATGACGCTTTGGAACGCATTTCACAGGCTGTTGGCAGAGAGCATTTGGTCCTGGATTTGTCCTGCACCAGAATTGACGATAAATACTTTATCGTTACTGACCGTTGGCAAAAGGTTTCAAAGGAAATTATTACTTACAATTTCCTTGACAGATTAGCTTATTACTGCGACGAATTTTTGATTCATGCAGCAGATGTAGAGGGTAGACAAAATGGCATAGACAGAGATTTGGTAGGCTTCTTATCCAGATATAAGAGAGTGCCAATCACCTATGCTGGCGGTGTTTCCGATTATGGCGACATCGAACTCATAAGCTATCTTAGCGATAATAATATGGATTTTACTGTTGGTTCATCATTGGATTTATTCGGCGGAAATTTATCCTATGAACAGATAGTTAAAAGAATAGTTAGTAGCAGATAATTTAATATTCAAAGGGAGGCGAACATGTTTAAGGTTAATTCTAATTTTGCAAAACTTCCAGGAAGCTATCTTTTTTCAACAATTGCGAAAAAGGTTGCTGCTTATTCCGAGGCTAATCCTAATGCGGATATCATTAGACTTGGAATTGGTGATGTTACACAGCCAATAGCTCCAGCTATGATAAATGCACTTCACAGTGCAGTTGATGAAATGGGTAACGCATCAACATTTCACGGTTATGCACCTGATTTAGGTTATCCATTTTTACGAGAGGCTATTGCCAAAAACGACTATCAGTCCAGAGGCTGCGATATCAGCGCTGATGAGATTTTTGTATCAGATGGTGCAAAATCTGATTCGGCAGATATTCAGGAACTGTTCGCTTCTAATGTTAAAATAGCAGTATGCGATCCTGTTTATCCAGTATATGTTGATTCAAACGTTATGGCTGGAAGATGTGGTTCATACGATGAAGCTACAGGAAAGTGGTCGGATCTTATTTACATGCCAACCACAGCAGAGAATAAATTCGTTCCAGAGTTTCCTAAGGAGACTCCAGACGTTATTTATCTTTGTCTTCCAAACAATCCAACTGGAACAACTCTTACAAAGAGCCAGCTTCAGCTATGGGTTGATTATGCTAACAAAAATGGCTGTCTGATTATTTTTGATGCAGCTTACGAGGCATATATTTCAGAGGATGATGTACCACATTCTATCTATGAATGTGCTGGTGCACGCACATGTGCTATCGAAATTCATTCATTCTCAAAGAATGCAGGCTTTACAGGTGTAAGACTTGGCTACACTGTAGTGCCTAAGGATTTGGTTTATGACAATCAGTCATTACACGGTATGTGGGCAAGACGTCACGGAACCAAATTCAACGGAGCTCCTTATATTATCCAGCGCGCTGGCGAGGCTGTTTATTCAGCTGAGGGTCAGGCTCAGATAAAGGCGCAGGTTGGATACTATATGAACAATGCAAAGACAATCTACACAGGCCTTAAGGATGCTGGATTTGAGGTTTATGGTGGTGTTAACGCACCTTACATTTGGCTTAAGACACCTAACAATATGACTTCTTGGGATTTCTTTGATTATTTATTGGAAAATGTTCAGATTGTTGGAACTCCAGGAGCAGGCTTCGGACCATCAGGTGAAGGATACTTCCGCCTGACAGCCTTCGGTTCTGCTGAAAATACTGCCCGAGCAATCGAGCGTATCAAGAATCTTTAGAAACAAGATTTTCTTTCGATTAATTTAGGTTCTAGAAGAATATGAGCTTCTTTGCGGGAAATGCTGCCATCGATTAACCCTAACAGGGTGGTGGCAGCTTTTTTTCCAAGCTCTTCCTGTGGGTGGGCGATGGTTGTGATTCCTTTGCTGTGGGCAAGCAGGGAATTATCAAAGCCTGTTACTGATATATCATGTGGGACGCTTCGTCCAATATTCTGCAGTCCTTTGATTACATCAGCGGCGATTTCGTCATTGTAGCATACCACTGCATGACATGAAGTTCCGCTTTCTAATATTCTAATTAGCCCCTCCATAGGCTTCATAGTTTTATCCTTTGTATGATACCAAATAACTAAATCTGGATTGTAGGTAATGCCGGCAGCCTGAAGGGCCTTTACATAGCCTTTGTGGCGTAGTATTCCCTGAGTGTCGTCCGCTTTGAAAATGCCTGCAATGTTCTTATGGCCAAGCTTTATTAAATGTTCTGTGATAAGTCGACCACCCTCAACGTCATCTAGCATTACAAAAGGTCTGTCCATCATGGCTTCATAGCAGCCTTGGATGAATACATATGGGATCCCCATGGCATCCATCTGGTCGTAAAGTACCTGATGCTGGCAGCTGATTGCACTTTGGCTAGGCTCGATAATCATGCCATCGATGTTTTTGGAAAGCAGCTCCTCCATGCACCAGGCCTCACCCTTGCGGGAGTTGTTGGTGGTTTTTAAAAGGATACTGTAGCCATTTTCGTCTAAAACCTGGTTGATTCCCTGGATAACTCTTGGGAAAATATAGTCAGACATGAAGGTTGAAACTACAGCGATATTCTTGCTGTGTTTTTGTTTGGTTTTTCTTTCGGCAACAAAGGTGCCGCTTCCATGAACAGGATATAGATAGCCTTCATCGATAAGCTTGCTAAGAGCCTTTCGTACAGTTTGTCTGCTGACATTATATTTGCTGGCAAGCTGATTTTCCGATGGAATCTTATCGCTAGGGTTATATTTGCCAGAATTTATAGCGCTTTTAATATCTTTAATTATTAGTTCGTGTTTTGAATTAACCATGAATATATAATATCAAAATGGATATTGAAAGTTAATATTTTTAGACAGTAAAAAGCGATGCCGGCGGGGCATCGCTTTTCAAAAGGGAGAATAATGTTATGAAAAAAATGGTTCATCGCTTCTGTCTTGCGATGTAATTATAATACTATCCATAGGTGAACTAACAATGTAAAAAATGTGAATAAAACATATAAAGAAAATTTTTTATTGTGAATTGCTTACCTTATTTGTGAACTGATTCCAGTAGGTTAGGCAATATAACTGAAATAAAAAGAGCTTGCAACGGGCAAGCTCTTTATCGTAAAAACCAAAATACATTTATAACTCATATGCGCATGTCAATCATGGTACCTGACGTAGGATAAACCAAGCTTTCCAATGATGGAGAATTCATATCCATGCTTTTTGTTAAAGCATCGGCTTGTCCTTCTACGACATCTAATGTCTTGCCAAGCATAGCAGTCCCCACTGCGGTAAGAAGCTGGTTTTGACTTAAATTCATAGAAATCTCAGCTATATCCATGGCTGCGCCTCCCCTAAAAAAGACTAATGCTTTTTCGTACACGGATATTCTATCATGTGACAATAGTTATTTGGTGTCAAACTGTGACTAAAATGTGAAAAAACTGTGAAATCGACAACTTAGTAATGAAAATGAGTAATAAAAGTGAACATTGTGTGGTTTTGTGGAAAATTTGACTTATAATTATTATAATTAAAACAGTACATTAAAATAGAGGGTTAGTATGGCGTTATTAAAACTGAATCTTAATGATCCGTTAATGATAGCAATTAAGGCTATCAATTCTATAGGTGGCAAATCTTTAACCGAAGAAGATTTAAAAAGGCAACGCTCTGCTATGGAAAGAGCGGGGAAGCTGGCCGCCCCTACATCAGATGTCACAGTTGAAGAATTCAAGGTTAAAAATATCGCCTGCGAGTGGGTGAAGCCTGATTTCGCTCACAATCCACAGTATGTAATTTTATATGCCCACGGAGGTGGCTACACCTGCGGAGGATTAGGCTATGCCAGAATACTTGCGGCAAAGCTTGCGGTTGCTACAGGTTTTTCAGTAGTGTCATTTGAGTACAGACTTGCACCAGAGCACAAATATCCTGCTCCTTTAGAGGATGGCATGAAGATATGGAAATATCTTATGGAAAAGGGCTATGAGCCTAATAAGGTATTGCTTGCGGGGGATTCTGCCGGAGGCAATCTGGTGTTATGCATGACCATGAAGCTTATTAAGGAGGAGCTGGTATCACCTAAGGGATTGATATTGTTCAGCCCATGGACTGATATGACAGCCACTTCTAAATCCTATGAAAAATACAAGGAAAAGGACCCAATTCTAACTAAGGAATATGTTGAAGGTGTCAGAAATGCCTTTGTAGGTGAAGATGTTGATTTCGCGGACCCTAAATACAGTCCGTTATACGGAGATTTCACCAGCTTCCCACCTACATTCATCATGGTTGGAAGAAATGAGATTTTATTAGAAGACAGTGTTCAACTGCAAAAGAAGATACTAAAGGCTGGTGGGGAAGCTATAATTGATATTGAAAAGGATGGCTGGCATGTTTATCAGCAAATGCCTCTTCCTATTGCAACCCGTGCCATGAAGCGCGTGGCCGATTATGTATCTAATATAATATATGTAAGTTAGAGGAAAGAAATGAGTAGAGATAATTGGTATAAGGTAGATAATGTTGCAAAGGTCTTTCTTGCAACAGCATCTAAAAGAGATACACGAACTCTTAGAGTAAGCGCAACTCTTTGGGAAGAGATAGACCCAGAATTACTACAGGAAGCAGTTTTATCTGCAATTCAGATTAGACCACAGTTTCAGGTAAGAATCAGAAGAGGAATCTTCTGGCATTACATGGAAGATACAGATATTCAACCGGTTGTTACTGAGGAGCATGGCCGAGTTTGTCCTATACTTTACGTGCCGGGCAGAGCGATGCTACATTACAAGGTTACTTACTACGGCAACAGAATTAACTTAGATTTGTTCCATGCCATATCAGATGGAACAGGAGCATTAGAGTTTTTAAATATTATAGTGCTGGATTATTTAAAGCTAAAATATCCTGGGCGTTTCGAAGATACAACTATCCATTCAGGTGCATCAGAGGATGATTTGAATCAGGATAGCTATAAGCAGTTCTTCGGAAGCATGGGCTTGAAGGGGTCATCCTTGAAATATGCATATCATCCAAGCGGACTAAAGCTGCCATATGACCAGCTTCAGTTCTTCGAGGTTCATATGCCAACAGAACAGATACTTCCAAAGGCAAAGGAAATAGGGGTTTCCCTTACAAGCTATATAGGTGCCAGATTCATGATGGCTATTATGGAGGATATGCCACCTAGAAAGCGTAAAACGCCAATCAATGTTTCAATGCCTGTAAACCTTAGAAATTACTATCCAAGTCAGACATCAAGAAACTTCTTTAACAATGTTAACGTATCACATGTGTTTGATGAGGACATTTCCCTTGAGGATTTGGCAAAGGAGTTTGACGAAAAACTCAAAACCAATCTTACTGTGGATAACATTAAAAAGCAGATGGATAATTTTGAGACCATGGAATATGTTGCTCCAGTTAGAGCAGTCCCACTGTTCATCAAACAATGGGTTGTTAAATATGGTTCAAGGGTAACAGACAAGAAGGTGTCAGTAGTTTTATCCAACCTAGGAGTGCAAAAGCCACCTAAGGAAGTAGGGGACATGATTCAAAACTACAGTGCTTTTTGCAGTTCGGCTAATCTGTTTTCAACAATGTATAGCTACAACGGAGAGTTATCTCTTGGAATCACTTCACCTTACGCCAACACAAGAGTAATCAAATCCCTTGTGAGAAGCCTGGCAGAGGATGGAATTAACATTAGAGTTTATGCAACGGAGGTGATTCGATAATGAAGAACTGTCCTTATTGTAAAATAGAAGTAGGGGGCAATCTTAAAAAATGCCCTTTATGTCAAAGTAAATTAAATGGAGAATCAGAGAAACCTTATTTTCCACAGCAGACAACACTTAAGCTGCAATCTTTCTTTTATAAGCTACAGCTTTTTATTGTTTGGACTGTTGTAATATCCAGCCTAGGACTGGATTTTCTGTTTGGCTTCGATATGTGGCATTTCGTTAAATTCCACTGGAGCCTGATTGTTTCCATGTGGCTGATTGTTTTTGAATTTGGAATTATGAGGCTTTTCAAAAAAGGAATAAGCTCAGCCAGAATAATGACGCTGTTTGTGTTTATTGTTTTGGTGATGACGGGTGTTACAGCTTATTATATTGGAAAGCTACCATTTATTACAGAATGGGTTGCGCCAATAGTGATAATGGGGACACTTATTGCCAACTTTGTTCTTGCCATGATAGATAAGAATGGCAACGCAATGGTATATCTTCTGACAAATCTTGTAGTTGGCATTTTGCCATACATAGTTTTTTATTTCTTTGCTGATAGAGATTGTCCTGTTGCATGGATAGTTTGCTTGATGATAAGCGTTATCCTGTTTGTAGGAGCAATCATTTTCAAAGGACGTGAAGTAGTAAGCGAGATTCAAAGGAGACTAAACGTTTAATGAGCGACATTGGGGGAACTTTTAACAAAAGCAAGTACATAATTGATAACTTAGACAGGGCTATAGAGGAAGAATGGCTGGAGGTTTATTATCAGCCAATCATCAGAACATCTAATGGCAGAGTATGTGGGGAAGAAGCTCTCATTAGATGGGAAGACCCTGTTCTTGGTATGTTAAATCCTATGGACTTCGTGCCTGCACTTGAGGCGGTTAATGCAGTTCATAGGTTAGATTTGTATGTATTAGAAAAGGCCTTGCAGAAGATGGAGGACCAGAGAAAACGAGGACTCTACGTTGTTCCAACATCTATAAATCTGTCACAGGTAGATTTCTATACCTGCGATATCGTTGAAGAGGTTACTAGAAGAGTTGAGGAATCAAAGACTTCCAGAAGACTTATTGCAATCGAGGTGTCAGAAAGGTCTTTAACCATAGGTAACGATTTTGTCATTTCTCAGCTGGAGCAGTTTAGAGATTTAGGCTTCCAGGTGTGGATGGATGATTATGGAAGTGGCGATGCTGCCCTTGCTATCTTGCAGAAGATGCATTTTGATGCGCTGAAAATCAATATGTTCTATGTGCAGCAAATAAGCAAAAGTGAACGAGCTAGGATTATCCTTACCGAGCTGGTAAGGCTTGCCATGTTACTTGGAATGGAGACTGTTATTGAAGGTGTTGAGTTTGAAAATCAGGTAGAATTTCTACAGGAGATTGGATGTACAAAGCTTCAGGGATTCTATTATTGTAAACCACTCCCATCAAGCCAAGTCTTTGAAAGATATGAAAAAGGCATGGCCATTGGATTTGAGAATCCAGATGAATCGTCTTATTATTCAGCTGTAGGCAGAATCGGTCTTTACGATTTGTCTTTTGCGAGAAGCAATAATAACGAGCTTGCAAATTATTTTGACTCATTCCCAATTGCTATAGTTGAAACAGATGGTAAGACGCTGAGAATTATCAGAGATAACAATGTATTCAGGATATTCGTGTCCCAAAATATACCGGGGGCGAACACCAGCGGTATCTACCGATTTGATGATTCTAAAAAAGCTAACGAAGACAAGGAAGATGTAAAAACTGTTGGTATATACACATTAAACTGTATTAGAAATTGTGCTAAAACAGGTAAGCGAGCTATTATCGACGATAGAATGCCTGATGGAAATATAGTTCAGATTCTACTTCAGAGAATTGCTGTTAATCCTGTTACAAAGCTTTCTGCTGTAGTTATTGCAATCCTTCAGGTTAATGAAACACAAAGCAACACAGATTCTTTAACCTACAATTATATAGCAAGAGCTTTGTCGGAAGACTATATCGATATGTATTTTGTTGATATGGAATCTGGAGATTTTATCGAATTCAACCCTGACGGTTACAATCGTGATGTTGCTGTTGAAAGAAGGGGAACAGACTTCTTCAGAGCGGCTGAATCCGAGATAAAGAAAAGGATTTATGCTGAGGATGTAGATATTATGTTGAAATCCTTTACGAAAAGAAATATCAAGAAGACCATCGAAGAACAGGGTTCTTATACATTGACATATCGTCTTATGATGAATGGTAAGCCTATTTATGTTAATTTGAAGGCTGTAAGAATAAGAACAGATAACAAACATATCATTATTGGAATCAATAACGTAGATTCGCAGGTTAAACAGCAGGAGATTATTGAAAGAGCTAACGAAGAAAGACTTATGTACAGTCGTGTAATGGCTCTTTCAGGTGATTTTATCTGTTTCTATTCTGTTGACCCTGAAACCGAACACTATGTATGCTTTACAGCTACACAGGAATTTGAAAAGTTAAACATACCAAATGAAGGAGATGAATTCTTTGGAATATCCAGAGATAATTCTAGAAAAGTAGTTCATCCAAAGGATTTGAAGGATTATCTGAAGGTATTCACTAAGGAGAATATTTTAAACAGCATTAGTAAGCATGGTGTGTTTATTTACAATTATAGATTTCTGATTAATGGGGTAATAACACATGTATGCCTTAAAGCAACTCTTGTAAAGGAAAAAACGGGAGATAAGCTTATAGTTGGTATTATTGATGTTGAAAATCAGGTTCTTATGGAACAGGAATATGCTGCTAATCTTAAAGAGGCAGAGGATAAGGCTACAAAGGATCCGCTTACTGGCGTAAAGAATAAACGTGCTTATGTTGATGAAGAGGAATATTTAAATGTTCAGATAAGCGTTGGAAACGATATTCAGTTTGCTATTGTGGTATGCGATATCAATGGTCTGAAACAGGTTAACGATAACATGGGACATGCAGCAGGCGATGCCTATATTAAAGAGGGCTGCGAGATGGTCTGCGACGCATTTTCAAGAAGCCCTGTATTCAGAATTGGCGGTGATGAATTTGTGGCTGTGGTACAGGGTAAGGATTACGACTACCTTGAATCAAGAATTGAGCGAATTAACAAAGCAAATGATAAAAATAAAAAGAACGGCAAGGTAACAATTGCAATTGGCTATTCCGTTTATGATAAAAAGGATAAATTCGTTTCAGATGTTTTCGAGAGAGCGGACTCCTTAATGTATGCTAACAAAAAGAAAATGAAAGTAGCAGATAAAAACGTTTAACGGGATTGACAAAAGTTTAACAATGGACTAATATAGTTTACATGAGAAAAAAGGGCCAGACCCTTAAAGAGGAGGATTACTATGAGCGAATTTAACAACTTAAAGCTTGAAGTTGCTGATGAGATTGCAGTTCTTACAATTTCACGTCCAGCAGCACTTAATGCACTTAATTCAGAGACACTTGATGAGCTTAACGTAGCTTTAACAGAAATCGAGGCAAGAGATGATGTTAAGGTACTTATTCTTACAGGTGGTCCTGATAAGAAGGATAATGCATTCAAGTCATTCGTTGCTGGTGCAGACATCTCTGAGATGGTTAACTTTACAGCAGCTGAGGCTCGTGCATTTGGTATGAGAGCATCAGTTCCATTCTTTAAGCTTATGAACATGAGACAGGTTACAATCGCTGCAGTTAATGGTTTCGCACTCGGCGGTGGATGCGAAATCGCTATGGCTTGTGATATTCGTATCGCTTCAGAGAACGCTACATTTGGTCAGCCAGAGACAGGCCTTGGAATTATCCCAGGTTTCGGTGGTACACAGAGACTTGCTCGTCTTGTAGGTATGGGACGTGCTAAGGAGCTTATCTTCACATGCGATTCTATCGATGCTAACGAAGCATACAGAATCGGTCTTGTAAACAAGGTAACAACTACAGAAGAGCTTATGTCTACAGCTAAGGCTATGGCTGCTAAGATTGCTTCAAAGGGAAGCTATGCAGTATCTATCGCAAAGGCTGCTATCAACAACGGATATGATATGGATATCAAGAACGCTGTTGAGATGGAAGCTAACCTTTTCGGTATCACATGTTCTACACATGATAAGGCTGAAGGTATGGGCGCATTCCTTGAAAGACGCGCAGCTAACCTCACAGATTTCTAATATCGTATAATATTGACACCCTGTAGTGTGACGATAGCTTGTAGCTATCAATCTCTGAGCGTTTCCGAAGGAAACATTAGTTGACGAAGGAAATGTCTCAGGATTGAGAGCGTAACAAGCGAGCCGTAACCTCGGGGTGTTTTTTTATTTAGCAGGGTTGTAAAAAAGGGCGTAAACAGTTATCATAATTAAGATTAGGTTAATATTAGGTTTAGTAGGTGAATTATGAATAACGATTATATGTTTGAAGATGAAGATGACCAGGATTTAAAGCAGGAAGAAACCCAAAATAATTCCTATGATCCAAATTTCGGAAGCTATAATGGCCCTAAATATAGCTATATGGAACCAGGCTATGTTCCTGCATCAGATGGTATGGGAACAGCAGTAGCATCTATGGTTCTTGGAGTTATCTCACTGGTGCTTTTTATGCTTGGAATCAATGTCATTGCCGCTATTATTTCTATAGTACTTGGCATTATTGTTCTTGTCAGAAATGGCAATCAGCTTGGAAAGATATTTTCTGTAATTGGAATAGTTACATCAATAATAAGTATTATTGCCTGCATTGTTTCATGGGTATTTATTATGCACAACGCAGCCAACATCGAAAAGATTTACGATGACACTGATGGCATGCAGGAATTATACGAATTCTACGGTATCGGAGAAGAGGATGAGCTCCCATTTAACGACCAGGAATTCGATATAGATGATACACTTTAATTTAGGTTAAATGTGCCTACGGCATTTTTAATAGTAAGAGAAGGGATATCTGACGAGAAAGGATATCCTCATAGAAAGGAATTACTAATATGTACAACAAGGTAGACGCAAGCCTGAACTTCGTTGAAAGGGAGAAGCAGGTACAGAAGTTCTGGGAGGAGAATGATATCTTCCAGAAATCAATGGATTCAAGAAAAAAGGGAGAGACTTACACATTTTATGATGGACCACCAACAGCAAATGGTAAGCCACACATCGGTCACGTAGAAACACGTGCTATCAAGGACATGATTCCCAGATTCCAGACAATGAAAGGCAAATTCGTGCCTAGAAAAGCTGGTTGGGATACTCATGGTCTTCCTGTAGAGCTAGAAGTAGAAAAGCTTCTTGGTCTTAATGGTAAGGAACAAATCGAAGAATATGGTATGGAGCCTTTCATTAAAAAATGTAAGGAATCTGTATGGAAATACAAAGGTATGTGGGAGGATTTCTCTGGAACTGTAGGTTTCTGGGCTGACATGGATAATCCTTACATCACATACGATAACAACTTTATTGAGTCTGAGTGGTGGGCACTTAAGACTATCTGGGATAAGAAGCTCCTTTATAAGGGATTCAAAATCGTTCCATATTGCCCACGTTGTGGTACACCTCTTTCAGCACAGGAGGTTGCACAGGGATATAAGACAGTTAAAGAGCGTTCAGCAGTTGTTCGTTTCAAAATCAAGGGTGAGGATGCTTACTTCCTTGCATGGACAACAACACCATGGACACTTCCATCTAACCTTGCACTTTGTGTAAACCCTGATGAGACATACATCAAGGTTAAGGCTGTTGATGGATATACATACATCCTTGCAGAGGCACTTGCAGATAAGGTGCTTTCAAAGGTTGCTACAGAAGAAGGCGCTAAGCCTTACGAAGTACTTGAGACATACAAGGGTACAGATTTAGAGTACAAGGAATATGAGCCACTTTTTGAGTGCGCAGGCGTTGCAGCTGAAAAGCAGCACAAGAAGGCTCACTTCGTTACATGTGACTCATATGTTACTATGTCAGATGGTACTGGTATCGTACATATCGCTCCTGCATTTGGTGAGGACGATGCTAAGGTAGGTCGTAAGTATGACCTTCCATTCGTTCAGTTCGTAGATGGCAAGGGTGAGATGACCGAGGAGACTCCTTATGCAGGTCTCTTCGTTAAGAAGGCAGACCCAGAGGTTCTTAAGGACCTTGATAAGGAAGGTAAGCTTTTCGATGCTCCTAAGTTCGAGCACGAATATCCACACTGCTGGAGATGCGATACTCCACTTATCTACTACGCTAGAGAATCATGGTTCATCAAGATGACAGAGGTTAAGGATGACCTGATTAGAAATAACAATACAGTTAACTGGATTCCAGAGAACATCGGTAAGGGACGTTTCGGCGATTGGCTTGAGAACGTTCAGGACTGGGGTATTTCTCGTAACCGTTATTGGGGAACTCCACTTAACATTTGGGAATGTCCTGATTGCGGTAAGCAGATTTCTATCGGTAGCCGCAAGGAGCTTGCAGAGCTTTCAGGCAGACCTGAAGCAGAGACTATCGAGCTTCACCGTCCATACATCGATGAGGTTACATGCACATGTCCAGAATGTAAGGGCACAATGAAGCGTGTACCAGAGGTTATTGACTGCTGGTTCGATTCAGGTGCAATGCCATTCGCTCAGCATCACTATCCATTCGAAAATAAGGAAGTCTTTGAGCAGCAGTTCCCTGCTAAGTTTATTTCAGAGGCTGTTGACCAGACACGTGGTTGGTTCTATTCGTTGATGGCTGAATCAACTTTACTTTTCAACAAGGCTCCTTATGAGAACGTTATCGTTTTAGGTCACGTTCAGGATGAGAACGGTCAGAAGATGTCTAAGTCTAAGGGCAACGCTGTTGACCCATTCGATGCACTTGAAAAGATGGGTGCAGATGCAATTAGATGGTACTTCTACACATCTTCAGCACCATGGATTCCAAAGAGATTTGGTGAGAACGCAGTTATGGAAGGCCAGAGAAAGTTCCTTGGAACACTTTGGAATACATACGCTTTCTATATTTTATATGCAAACATTGATGAGTTTGATCCTACAAAGTACGAGCTTGACTTTAGCAAGCTTGCAGTTATGGACAAGTGGATTCTTTCACGTCTTAACTCAGCAATTAAGGCTGTTGATGATAATCTTTCAAACTACAAGATTCCAGAAGCAGCACGTGCTTTAGATGAGTTCGTAGATGACATGTCAAACTGGTACGTTCGTCGTTGCCGTGACAGATTCTGGGCAAAGGGAATGGAGCAGGATAAGGTTAATGCTTACATGACTCTTTACACATGCCTTAAGGATATCTCGCTTGCAGCAGCACCAATGATTCCTTTCATGACAGAGGAAATCTACCAGAACATGGTTCGCTCAGTAGATAAGACAGCACCAGAGTCAATCCATCTTTGTGACTTCCCAGTTGTTAATGAAGCATTCATTGACAAGAAGCTTGAGGAAGATATGGATGAGCTCCTTAAGATAGTAGTTCACGGACGTGCTTGCCGTAACACAGCACAGATTAAGAATAGACAGCCAATCGGCCAGATGTACATCAAGGCTGAGCATGAGCTTGATGAAATGTATGTATCTATCATCGAGGATGAGCTTAACGTTAAGAAGGCTACATTTACAGAGGATGTATCTTCATTCACATCATACTCATTCAAGCCACAGCTTCGTACAGTAGGACCTAAGTATGGTAAGTTCCTTGGCGGTATCCAGAAGGCTCTCGCTAGCTTAGATGGAAACGCAGCTTATGCAGAGCTTAAGGCAAATGGGGTATTAAGATTGCCAGAGGTTGATGCATCTATCGAGCTTGCAGAGGAAGACTTACTTATCTCTATGGCCCAGACAGAAGGCTTCGTAGCAGACGGAGACAACTACGTAACAGTAGTTCTCGATACAAATCTTACAGAAGAGCTTCTTGAGGAAGGCTTCGTAAGAGAAATCGTTTCTAAGATTCAGACAATGCGTAAGGAAGCTGATTTCGAGGTTATGGACCGCATCAGCGTAGCATACTCAGGCTCTGAGAAAGCTGCAGCAATCTTTGCAAAGAACAAGGATCTTATCGCAGGCGAAGTTCTTGCAGATTCTATCGAAGAAGGTAACGCCGGCGACCACGTAAAAGAGTGGAACATCAACGGCGAGAAGGTAACACTTGCTGTAACACGCCGTGGCTAGCCACTACGTTATGGCTCGCCTGTTACGCACACAAGCATAATATTTCTACGCTCAGCAGCACGCTTCGCTTAAGAAATATTATAGCTTGTGCACTACAGGCTACTTAAAGTGTATTGTTAGTAAATCAGTATAAGCTGAACATAACCTGGGCAAGCGCGAGCAGGGAAGTATCATGCAAGCTAGGAAGGAACCGCGAAGCGATAGCGTAGCGGGAGGTTGCCTAGCGCAGTATGAGGGGTGCCCTGCGGGAGCACGAAGTACTAGGAACAGCTTATACGTCCTACGCACATAATACGTATATAGGAGGGGTTTTGAGGTATGAAGAGACAGATGCCAAGTACTAAAGAGATTGAACGCGAAATTGTTAATCGTGTGAAAATCATGTTTAGGAAGGACTTTGATGAGGCTACCGAGGAGGAGATATACAGAGCCTGCTCCGAGGTAGTTAATGAGGTAGTTATCGACAATTGGTTGAACACTCAAAAGGAGTTCAACAAGCAGGATCCTAAGTGCGTATATTACATGTCTATGGAGTTCCTAATTGGACGACTATTAGGTAATAACATGATTAATATGCGTGGTTATACCGAGGTCATGGATGCGTTAGATGAACTTGGAGTTGATATTAATGCTATTGAGGACCAGGAGCCAGACCCAGCCTTAGGTAATGGTGGTTTGGGAAGACTTGCAGCATGCTTCTTGGATTCGCTTGCTACACTTCAGTATCCGGCTTATGGCTGCGGTATTAGATACCATTACGGTATGTTCAAGCAGAAGATTGTGGATGGCTATCAGGAGGAAGTCCCTGACAACTGGCTTCAGACCCGATACCCATTTGAATTGGAGCGCCCAGAGTATGAGTTCGAGGTAAAATTTGGCGGTTGGGTTCGTTATGAGAATCAGCCAGATGGCACCACAAAATACATCCATGAGGGTTATAATTCAGTAATTGCCACACCTTATGATATGCCAGTTACTGGCTTTGATAATGGTATGGTTAATACACTTATGATTTGGGACGCTAAGCCCAAGGAGGTCTTCAGATTAGATTCCTTTGAGCGAGGCGATTACAATAAGGCCGTTGAGGATATGAATCTGGCCCGCAACCTTACAGAGGTTCTTTATCCAAATGACAATCATATTCAAGGTAAGGAGCTACGTTTAAAGCAGCAGTACTTCTTTGTATCTGCATCATTACAGCGCGCCCTTGATAAATATTTCCGTCATCACAGCGATATTAAGAGACTTCCTGAGAAGGTTGTAATCCAGATGAATGATACTCATCCAACCCTTACAGTTGCGGAGCTTATGCGACTTCTTATGGATGAGCATGGTCTTGGCTGGGATGATGCGTGGGAGATTACAACACACTGTGTTGCATACACAAACCACACCATCATGTCCGAGGCTCTTGAAAAATGGCCACAGGATATCTTTAAGAATCTGCTTCCACGTATCTATATGATAGTAGAAGAGATTAATCGTAGATTTTGTGATGATATCAGGGCTAAGTTCCCTGGTGATGAGGCAAGGGTGGGCCGTATGGCAATTCTTGCAGACGGTCAGGTAAAGATGGCTCATATGGCCATAGCTGCAAGCTTTTCAGTAAATGGTGTTGCAGCTCTTCATACAGAGATTTTGAAGAACGTATCTCTGCATGATTTCTATGAGATGTATCCAGAGAAGTTCAACAACAAGACAAACGGAATTACTCAAAGAAGATTCCTTATGCATGGTAACTATAAGCTGTCAGATTGGGTAATTTCAAAGATTGGTCGTGGCTGGATTACAGATTTGTCCCAAATGGAAAAGCTTGAAAGATATATAGATGACAAGCGTTCAATCGAAGAGTTTATTAACATTAAGCACGAGAACAAGAGACGTCTTGCTAAATATATCTTTGATCATAATGGGGTAGATGTTGACCCTAATTCAATCTTCGATGTACAGGTTAAGAGATTGCATGAATACAAGCGTCAGCTTCTTAATATTCTTCATGTTATGTATCTGTACAACCAGATTAAAGAGAATCCTGATATGGATTTCTATCCTACAACCTTTATCTTCGGAGCAAAGGCATCAGCAGGATATGAGAATGCAAAGCTTATTATCAAGCTAATTAATAACGTGGCAGCTGTAATCAATAATGATAGGTCAATCGAAGGCAAGCTTAAGGTTGTATTCATTGAAGATTATAGAGTATCAAATGCTGAATGGATTTTTGCCGCAGCAGATGTTTCAGAGCAGATTTCTACAGCATCTAAGGAGGCATCAGGAACAGGTAACATGAAGTTCATGCTTAATGGTGCAGTTACAATTGGTACTATGGACGGTGCTAACGTGGAAATGTACCAGGAGCTTGGTGGTAAGAATATTTTTATCTTCGGTATGAGCTCTGACGAGGTTATTGCTCATGAGAAGAATAATGATTACAACCCTGTAGACGTAATGAACAATGACCATCGTATTCAGAAGGTACTACAGCAGTTGGTTAACGGATATTATAGCATCGAAAATCCAGAATTGTTTAGACCTATTTACAATTCGCTTTTGAATACACAGTGTACAGCAAAGGCTGATACATATTTTGTATTAAAGGATTTTGCATCTTATTGTGAAGCCCATGAAAAGATTCAGGAGGCTTACAAGGATAGATTTAAATGGGGACAGATGGCACTTGAAAATGTAGCACATGTGGGCAAGTTCTCATCTGACAGAACCATTCAAGAATATGTAGACGACATTTGGCATTTAGACAAACTAGATTTACACTAAATGCACAGTAAGGAAATTGATATGAACCAAAATAATAATAACAGAATAAAGTATATGGCTTGGATATTTCTTCCATGTATATTAGCATTCATTTTACAGTACATTGCTACTATCGTGGTAATGGAAGGTGGAGCTGTATACGCGATGGGAACCTTCAAGGGCTCTACGGTTGATGAATTAATGGACTATATGTTTGATATTATACTATCAACCGCCACTGATGGTAGCATCTATGTTTTATACGCTGTTGTTGGTGTTGCAATATTTGTCACCTGCTATAACAAAATGTTTATGAAGGGCAAGAGCTATAGCATCAAGGGAATATCTAAAAATATTCCGCTAACAATAGTAGGACTGATTTTGTTTTGCATAGGAATGCAGTACATTAGCATGTTTTTAATGAATGCTCTTGGTGTAGCATTTCCATCATGGCTGGAAGAATACGAAAACATTATTGAATCAGCAGGTTTAGATGATGAAATATCAGTTTTGATGGCTGTATATGCAGTGTTCTTAGGACCAGTAGTAGAAGAGTTCATATTCAGAGGTATTACATATTCAGCAGCTAAAAAGCTAATGCCTTATTACCTTGCAATTTTTGTACAGGCATTGTTGTTTGGAGCATTCCATCTTAATCCTATTCAGGGATGCTATGCATTTGTTTTAGGCTTAGGTTTAGGATATATAATGTATCTTTACGACAATATCTTCTTAACAATATTCGTTCATATTGTTTACAATATTGTAGGAACTTTCTTTACCGAATTGCTTCCACTTGCATCAGATACAGTATATACACTATTCTTTAGCATTTTATTTGCACTTATTGTTACTTATGGCAGCTTGGTTTTCTTAAAAAATGGAGCTGCATCAGTTAAGAATGAGGCAGATTATACCGATATATAATTACACGGACGATAATCACAGGACCAGGAAGGCGATAAGCTTTCCTGGTTTTTTCGTTTCAGAAACTGTGATACGGAAAATGGATTTTCCCTTTATAAATATGAACCATCATTTATAGGAGGGAAGCGTATGGTAATTCAAAACTCTGAGGTTCAAATGACCTCAAAAAGTAACTATTCAGTTACTACAAAGGCTAAGGTTCAGGTCAGCCAAAATCCTGCAATCAAAATCGGTGACATTACATTTAAGCTGCCGGAGGGCAGTGAAGATGTGACGGATGTCAAAGATGTAAATGAACTGAATATGGTAGAAGATGAAAATGGGCTGTCACAGATAGCAAACAGGGAAACCAGAATGCAGGCAATGAGCTATTTGCTAAGGGTGTTGCTTTTAAGCAGAATTTTTGGAGAAAAAACAAGCTTTTCAGATATGCTTAGTGAGTTTTTCCAGGAGAATTCTGGCCAGCTAACATCAACAGCTATTTGCTATGAACGTACTGAAACACAGTCTGTATCCTATATGTCAAAGGGAACAGCGGTTACAGCAGATGGTCGTAGGCTAAGCTTTGATTATGGCTTTGAAATGTCTGAATCATTCCACGAGGAATATACCAGGATTCAGTCCACCTTTTCAAATTTTATAGATCCGCTTGTAATTAATCTTAGTGATTCACCTACATCTATATCTAATCAAACATTTTATTTTGATTTAGATGGAGATGGAAAGGAAGATGAGATAAATAAGCTGGCTGAAGGGCATGGATTCTTGGCACTAGACAGAAATGAGGATGGAAAAATAAATGATGGCTCAGAGCTGTTTGGAGCTATGACTGGAGATGGCTTTGGCGAACTTGCGGTATTTGATGAGGACTGCAGTGGATGGATTGATGAGAATGATCCTATATTTGAAAAGCTGCGTGTATGGTCCATGAATGAAAAGGGTGAGATGGAGCTATATACGCTTAAACAGTCAGATGTTGGGGCAATTTTTTTAGGCAGGGTATCAACGGAATTTCTCAACCATGATGATGAGAATATAGCCAGGGCAGCCATAAGGGAATCGGGTATATTTTTACACGAAAGTGATGGTCATGCAGGAGGTATACAGCACGTTGATTTTGCCACCTAAATTAGGGTATATTTGTTTCATCTTTTAGGTGTTTATGCTATACTATTGAAAGTTTAGAGAAAAGAGGTATAGCATGAGCCTAATTATCAAAAACGGTAGGGTTATTAATCCACCAACTAACACAGATGAATTATTAGATATCAAGATAGACGGGAACAGTATTTCAGCTATTTCGGCTGAAATTGTTCCCGTTTTTTCTGATGAAGTAATTGATGCGAAGGGGTGTATGGTATTTCCAGGTTTTATTGATATGCACGTACACTTTAGAGACCCAGGACAGACAGCAAAGGAAGACATCGAAACAGGTTCTAAAGCAGCTGCAAGAGGCGGTGTAACAACAGTATGCGCCATGCCTAATACAAAGCCGGTAGTGGACAATCCTGAACTTGTAAAATATGTTCACGACAAAGGTAAGGCTGTAGGACTGACAAGGGTTCTTCAGGTTGGCTCAGTTACTAAGGGAATGGAAGGCAAGGAGCTTTCAGATTTAGAGGGCATGATAAAGGAAGGCATTCCTGCCATTTCAGAGGATGGCAAATCTGTTATGGATTCCGGTCTATATCGTGAGGCTATGAAGCTTGCTGCCAAGGCAGACATTCCAGTGCTTGCCCATTGTGAGGACATTAATCTTGTCCAGGGGGGCGTAATGAACATGGGAGCAAAATCAGATTCCATGGGAGAAAAGGGAATTAGCAACGCTGTAGAAAATATCATCGAAGCTCGTGATATTATGCTTGCTGAGGAAACAGGTGCAACACTTCATTTGTGCCATTGCTCTACAAAGGAAAGCTATGACATCCTTAAGGAGGCAAAGGCCAGAGGCATCAAGGTCTCAGGCGAGGTTTGCCCACATCATTTCACTCTTACAGAGGATGATATTGTGCCAGGAGATGGCAACTATAAGATGAATCCACCTGTAAGAACCAAGGAGGATAGAGAGGCCTTAAGACGAGGTCTTGCCGAGGGAGTATTCGAAGTAATATCTACAGACCATGCTCCTCATACAGCAGAAGAAAAAGCCCAAGGCTTCGCATCGCCATTTGGTATAGTAGGATTAGAGACAAGCGCATCTCTTACATATACAGAGCTTGTTCTTGGGGGAATAATCAGCCCTATGCAGATGGCTGCCTACATGAGCAGCAATCCTGCAAGAATACTTGGCTTAAATGATTTAGGAGATATATCAGTTGGCAAAACAGCCGACATCACCATCTTCGACCCAAACGCAGAATACGAAATTCACGCCGCCGACTTCGTAGGCAAATCCAAAAACATGCCATACGAAGGCCGCAAGGTAAATGGTAAAGTGGTAACCACCATCTTCGGTGGTAAGGTAGTGTACCGTAGCTGATAGTAGTCGCTACTATGTAGAAGTAGCCTGTAGCTGTCAAATATAAATATTACTAAGCGAGACATCCTTAGTTGAGAGTGTGCAGTAGTTAGAATTGAAAGTGTAGAAGTAGCCTGTAGCTGTCAAAACTAAGTATTACTAAGCGAGACATTCTTAGTCGAGTGTGTAATACTTAGATTTGATAGCGTAACAGGCGAGAAAACAAGTGGAGGATAGAATATGATTTCAAGATTAATTAATCAGATTACTGAGAAGAACGCCCCTATAGTTGTGGGCCTTGACCCTACCATGAAGCTTATGCCAAAGACTCTTGTGGATAAGCACATCGCAGAGCATGGCCAGACCCTAGAGGCAGTTGGCGAGGCTATGTTTGATTATAACAAGCAGATTATGGATGCTTGTGCAGATTTAATTCCAGCTGTAAAGCCACAGATTGCCATGTACGAAAGCTACGGCATTCCAGGCATGATTGCATATAAGAAGACAGTTGATTACGCTAAGGAGCTTGGCCTTGTGGTTATCGCAGATATCAAGCGTGGAGATATCGGTTCAACATCTACAGCATACGCTCTTGGTCATCTTGGCTCAGTTCAGGTTGGGGATTATAAATATCAGGGCTTCGATGCAGATATGGCAACAGTTAACCCATATCTTGGTACTGATGGTGTAAAGCCTTTCGTAGATGTATGTAATGAAGAGGATAAGGGAATCTTCGTACTTTGCAAAACATCTAATCCTTCATCTGGCGAGTTCCAGGATAGATTAATCGATGGCAGACCATTGTACGAACACATGGCTGAAAAGATTGAAGAGTGGGGCTCAGCTTCTATGGACGGCGAATACTCTAACGTAGGTGCAGTTGTAGGTGCTACATACCCAGAAATGGGTGCAAAGCTTCGTAAGCTCATGCCTCATACATACATCCTTGTACCAGGCTATGGTGCACAGGGCGGTAAGGGTGCAGACCTTGTAAACTTCTTCAACAAAGATGGCCTTGGCGCCATCGTAAATTCCAGCCGCGGTATCATCGCAGCATACCAGCAGGAAAAATACGCAAGCTACGGTGAAGCAAACTTCGCCGAAGCCAGCCGCGCCGCTGTAGAAGACATGCTCGCCGACATCCGCGGTGCATTAGCATAAAAGGCTTCTCCCCCTGGGAGAAGCTGTCACCGAAGGTGACTGATGAGGGTTAAAAACTAAAAGGAGTCAAATAAATGAAAGTTAAAGAAACAGCTAAAATAGTTTCAGCCGCAAACCTAGCCGAAGGCATCTACAGCCTAGTCCTTAAAACAGCTGCCAGCCAATACTCCATCCCAGGCCAATTCATCAACATCTTTTCAAACGATGGAAGCAAGCTGCTGCCACGCCCAATCAGCATCTGTGAGATTGATAAGGCACAGGGCACTCTCAGAGTTGTCTACCGTGTAGTAGGTAAGGGAACAGAAGAGTTCTCAAAGCTTCAGGCAGGAGATACTGTAGAAGTTTTAGGACCATTAGGAAATGGCTTCCCTCTGGAGGAAGGCAAAGCCATAGTTGTTGGTGGTGGAATTGGTGTGCCTCCAATGCTAGAGCTCGCAAAGCAGCTTAGTGGCCATGTAACTGCAGTCTTAGGATATCGCACAGACGATTTGTTCTTGGAGGATAATTTCATCGACGCAGCTGACGAGGTTGTATTTGCAACAGATGATGGAACGGTAGGTGTTCACGGAACAGTAGTGGATGCCATGAAGGAAAATGATTTAAAGGCAGATGTAATCTATGCCTGCGGCCCAAAGCCAATGCTTAGAGGAGTAGCTGAGTATGCAGATTCAATTGGTGCAAAATGCTACGTATCAATGGAAGAGCGTATGGCCTGCGGCGTAGGGGCATGTCTTGGATGTGTGTGCCAGTCGAAGGATGTGGACGACCACAGCCACGTTAAAAATAAAAGAGTATGTAAAGATGGTCCAGTTTTCCTATCAACGGAGGTAGTCCTATAATGAATACAAAGGTAACAATTGCAGGTGTTGAATTTCAAAATCCAATCATGGAGGCTTCTGGAACCTTTGGTTCAGGAATGGAATATTCAGAGTTCGTAGATTTAAATAAGCTGGGAGCAGTTGTCACAAAGGGTGTAGCAGGTGTGCCATGGCCTGGCAATCCTACTCCTCGTATTGCGGAAGTTAGCTCTGGAATGCTTAATGCAATCGGTTTACAGAACCCTGGTGTGGAAGTATTTTGTGAACGAGATTTGAAATTTTTAGAAGATTACAAGAATACTCGTGTTCTGGTTAATGTTTGTGGACATTCAGCCGAAGAATATATTGAGGTGGTTGATAGATTAGCAGATGAAAAAAGGGTAGATATGTTGGAAATCAACATTTCATGTCCGAACGTTAAAGAAGGCGGAATCGCCTTTGGACAGGACCCTAAGGCAGTTGAAGAAATCACAAGACTAGTAAAGAAGCATGCTAAGCAGCCAATCGTTATGAAGCTTTCGCCAAACGTTACCGACATCAAGGTAATGGCAAAGGCAGCTGAAGCAGGCGGTGCAGATGCAATTTCTCTTATCAATACCTTAACAGGAATGAAAATCGATGTTGAGCGTCAGAGTTTTGTTCTGGCAAACAAAACAGGTGGCATGTCAGGGCCAGCAGTTCATCCAATAGCAGTTAGAATGGTATACGAGTGTGCCAATGCAGTTAATATTCCAATCATCGGAATGGGCGGTATTTGTACATGGGAAGATGCAGTGGAAATGATGTTGGCAGGCGCAACGGCTGTATCTGTAGGAACTGCAAATTTCTTTAATCCAACAGCTACGCTGGATATTCTTCAAGGCGTTATGGATTACATGGAAAGAAAAAATATTGAGGACATTCGTGATATTGTTGGAATAGTTAAATAATAATACTCACAGACTTTATTTTTTCACACAATATATACAGAAAATTCCGTGACACTTTTAAGTCGATTTGCTAAACTTATTTTACGTCCATACATTGAAAGGAGGGGAGCTGATGAAGTTCAAGAAGATAGGTGAGGACAAGATTAGATGCGTCATCACTAAAGAAGAAATGGAAATGAGCGGCATGGAGCTTGGTGATTTCGTCAGTGACCAGGAAAAGACCCAGAGCTTTATTAGGGATATTCTAGCAGAGGCGTGTGAAACACTTGGAATAGAGACTCATGCAAAGGCGTATAGTGTCCAAATGACAGTTATGCCACAGGGCGATGTTGCATTACTTATATCCCCAGATTCAAGCAGCGGATTGGCAACTGCAATTGAGGAATTAAAGAAGCATTTAACTGGTTTACAGGAGACTTTGTCTACGACAAAGAATCAACCTAGCACAAATATTATGCCAGCACCGGCAACAGCATCAGCACCAGGCACATCTGATGTACCAGTGCAGCCAGCCAGGGCAATTAGCGACGATACTGATGAAGTAACAGCTCAGTACCTTGAAACACCACTTTGGGCAATCTTACCAGATTTGGATGCCGCAATATTACTTTGCAAGCATTTACCAAAGTACGATGGAATGCAAAGCGCATTGTACCGTTATGGTGACGATTATTACATCAAGCTTAACTTCGAGCTTACACGTCGTCAGATATCAGCAGTAATCTTAGTTTTAGCAGAATTTGCTACCCAGATGTTTACAGAAAGCTTCGACGGAGCATTCTTGCTAGAGCATGGAGATTTAATCTGCGACGATTGCGTCAATATGTTATCGCAGGTATAAATAATAAAAAGACAGCTACTTGGTTGTAGCTATCAATGATTTGTTATACTCAAGGAGCCAATCTCGCGACGGAGTATAACAAATTATTGAGAGCGTAACAACCAAGTAGCTGTCTTTTTTCACTATTTTTTATTCTGGAAATGCACCGGCTAATTCACATATAGTTTTTACGCACATCTCTTCACCAAGAGTTCCGCTATCTAGGATAACATCATATTCTCTGAAATCACCCCAGTTTTTATCTGTGTAATATTTGTAGTAAGTTTTACGCTGCTTGTCCTTCTTTGCAAGTCGCTTTTCAATGCTTACATTTTCAATGTTTTCATAGCGCTCTAACACACGTTTTTTTCTGTGCTCCATATCAGCATGAATCATTACATTCATGCAGCGGATGCCTTCTTTTCTAAGGATGTAGTCGGCACATCTACCTACGATAACGCAAGGTCCCTTAGCTGCACAATCAAGGATTACTTTCTTTTGAGCTATAAAGATTTCATCCTGTGGGCTTTGGAAATACATTGTTCCAGCTGCTGAAATGTCAAACCACATAGCAGTGGAAGATGTGTATTCGCCCTGAGTTTCTATAAGTTCCTTTGCGTAGCCGCTTTCAACAGCCACACGATTAACAATTTCACCGTCATAAAATGGGATGTTTAACTGTTTTGCAACAGCTTCTCCAATGCTATGACCGCCGCTGCCAAATTCTCTCGAAATAGTAATTACTGGATACATAGTGGGTTCCCTCCAATCATTATTCTTATCTATAGTTTATAGAAAACTAGATAAAAAGTCAAAAAGAGTCTGATTTATCTGATTATTAACGCAGGCCCCATTTTCTGCATATTCTCCACTGTCTCCACATATATCAACGCCGATTATTTGACGGTCTTTTGCAATATCTTTTAGCAAATCAATCATTTCATCTATTGTCATATCGCCCTGGTCCCAGTCAGTGATGGCATAGTCCTCAGACAACACGTCCTTATCAATGGATATGTAAAGGGGGATATCTTTATCTATAGTGTTGATATCAGGCATTTCGCCTACGCCAAATGTGTATACATTCATAAGATTGCCAAGTGTTTCTTTGGCCTCTAGCACCCATCCTCCGCAGGAGGTAATCTGCCCAAAGCTAGGTGGCTGATCATCAGGATGATGGTCGAATAGAATAAGATTAAAAGGTGTTTTAATCTGCATCAGCCAAAGTAGGCTAAGGTAGTGATAGTTTCCTGAATCGATGAAATGAATGCCATTTAAAGAAGCAGCCTCCATTCTTTCTAGAAGCTGCTCCTTCGCATAGTCATCCAAATAACAGCGTGTACCCTCAAGGTCACGACAGTCTATAATACTAAGATTTTCATTTGAATTGTAGAATGACTGATGCTCGTAAGCATCAGTCATTTTGATTATTGTGGTTTGCATTTTAATACTTTACCTGCATTTTTTAATTCTTTATGTTTGTGTGTTGAGAATAAATCTGTCCAAATGTTAGGGTGGAAGAGCATTAGTATTGGGAATAATTCAAGTCTTCCTGCTAACATGTCAAATATCAACACAATCTTTGAAAGGTCTGAGAAGAAAGCAAAGTTTGAAGCTGGTCCAACCATGCTTAATCCAGGACCGATGTTACTCATTGTAGCAATAACTGCAGTAAATATAGTTGAAAAATCAAGGTTTTCAAAGGACAAGATAAATACGCTGATGAAGAAAATCAACATAAAGGTTCCAAAGAAAACGTTGTTGGAACGGATTGTTTCGTGGTTAACTGGTTTTCCATCCATCAGTGTCTTTCTAACGCTACGAGGATGGATGTAGCTGATTAATTCCTTGTGTACAGCCTTTCCCATAAGAACGAAACGAGATACCTTAATACCACCACCTGTAGAACCTGCACAAGCACCGATAAACATCAGAAGTACAAGTACGCAGCGGCTAGTCTGTGGCCATACAGCAAAATCTGCTGTAGAAAATCCTGTAGATGACTGAATAGATGTAACCTGGAATGCGGCCTTTGTCAATGCATCAAAAAGTCCTGCGCTACTACTAAGTGTGTTGACGGTAATGATACCTATTGATAATGCAGTAAGGAATGAATACATTCTTACTTCTTCCATTCTGAAAGCATCTCTTGCGTGATGGAAGAGCATGTAATAGTAAAAGTTAAAGTTAACACCAAAGATAAACATGAAGCAAGCGATAATCCACTGACATGCTACGTTAAAGCCTGCGCAGCTGTTGGCGTATATTCCAAATCCTCCTGTACCTGCTGTAGCAATACCTGTGTTGATTGCTTCAAATGGAGTCATGCCCGCTATCAAAAGTAAAATGATTTCAAGGGCACAAAGTCCTAAGTAGATAAGGTAAAGCATCTGAGCTGTGTTCTTAAGCTTTGGAACCAGCTTTCCAACAGATGGACCAGGTGATTCGGCTTTCATCAGATTGAACTGAGAACCATCGCCACCGGCCAGTGGAATAACTGTAAGCAGGAACACCAAAACTCCCATACCACCGACAAGGTGTGTAAAGCTTCGCCAAAACAGTGATGCATGGCTAAGAAGCTCAACATTATCCAAGATGGATGCACCAGTTGTGGTAAAACCAGAAACAGTTTCAAATAACGCATCGATGTAATGTGGTATCTCATCACTTAAATATAATGGAAGAGCTCCGATTGCAGAAAGAGCAACCCATGAAGCACCAGTGCAGAAGAAGCCTTCCTTTAAGTAGAATGAAGATTGCCTTGGTTTAAAATAGCTATTTAAAAATCCAATAATAAGGCATGGAACAGCGACTACAGCGTAATCTATCCATACACCTTCGTGGTAAATTATAGCAACGATTATAGGGAGCATCAAAAAGATTCCCATAAATCCAATTACATATCCTAATATAAAACGAATTACGGAATGATTCATATCCGACTACCTCAAAGTATCAAGTATTGTGGCAAAGCCTGTGTGTGTGGTAACAACCATAACTGTGTCACCAACTTCAATTGTATCTGAACCGCTTGGAATAATGATTGTACCATTACGGTTGATGAATGCGATAAGTACATTGTCCTTAAACTGAAGTACCGAGAATGGTACGCCTACAGCCTTTGACTTCTCACTAATATTGAATTCAATAGCCTCAACCTTCTGATCAAATAAGTGATATAAAGTGAGTATATCATCTCCATCACCAGATGCGCTCTTAGCACGTACATAAGCGATGATTGATTCGGCAGTGATATGACGTGGGTAAATCACTGAACCTAAATTCAACTGTGAGAGTACATTATCAAAATTGATTCGATTAACCTTTGTGATAACCTTGGCATTGCTAACCTGATTAGCATATAAAGTAAGAAGAATGTTTTCTTCATCAATTCCTGTAAGAGGAACAAAGCTTTCTACGTATTCGATGCCTTCCTCGCGAAGTAATGCTTCATCGCCACCGTCACCGTTAATGATAGTGGCCTTTGGAAGTGCAATAGAAAGCTCCTCGCAACGTTCCTTGCTTCTTTCTATAATACGTACGTTGATTTTTGCCTGAAGTAGAAGCTTAGCTAAATAGAAGGAAGCTTTACCACCACCAACAATCAGACAATCCTTAACCTGTCTTGTCTTGAAACCAATTTCATTAAGGAAGGTACGGGCGAATCTTCTGGCGCCTACAGCTGATACGATATCATTTGCCTGCAATACAAAATCACCAGTAGGAATAACTACATCGTTTCCTCGTTTAACTGCAGAGATAAGCACCTTGCTGGTAGTTGCAGATGATAAGTCCTTAATTGTAAGGCCATCTAATATGTTACCTTCTTCAATTTTGAACTCAACAAGTTCAGCCTGACCATGTGCGAATGATGAAACCTCTAGAGTAGATGGAAGAGAAAGGATTGATGATATTTCTCTTGCAGCCTCAAACTCAGGGTTAATAACCATTACAAGGCCAAGCTTTTCCTGAAGATATGAAATTTCCTTTGAATAGTCTGGATTTCTAACTCGTGCGATAGAAGCACAATCACCTACCTGCTTTGCGATAGTACAGCAGAGGAGATTAAGCTCGTCAGAGTTAGTAACAGCGATAATAAGGTCAGCGTCCTTGATACCAGCCTCTACCTGAATGCTGTAGCTGGCACCGTTACCCTGAATACCCATGATATCGTATAGATTTGTGAGATTATCAATTCTGTCTTGATCTTTATCTATAACAACTATATCGTGGCCTTCCTTTGAAAGGCGGTCTACTAATGTACGACCTACCTTACCACAACCAACGATAATAATTTTAAGACCTCTTTTTGAGGATTTATCAAAAAACATTATCTTGCCTCCAATTATTTTATGGTATACAAAAATACCCACTCATACTCTAGTCCAAAAGAGGCAAAAGTGCAAGCTAAATTCTTACATCTACCTTACGAGTTATTCTTTTAGCAACTTCATAAACATCCTTTAAGTATTTTGAGTCCTCAGTAAAGAAGTTATCAAACTTTTTAGCAGAATAGTTTTTAGCGGCATTCTCATATAGGGACATGGTTCCATCCTTATTTACAGTAATTCCTATTTTCTGTAACTCGGAAGCATATTCACTATTAATGTTTTTAAGTTTATTAACAGCATTTTTGACAGCGGTGTCATTTTTACCGTAAGTAGTCGCAGATGTGATAGCGTTATTCATAGTGTCGGTAAATGCCTTCAGCTTTTCCTGGGTCATTGCATCAGTTGAGCCTTCAAAGTCGTAATCCTGCAGCTTTCTAATAGCAATGCGAAGCGCACTTGCATCAGCCATTGAAAGAGTGCCTGTAGGACTACTGTTTCTAGCTGTACCGTGAGACACTGATGAATAGCTATTATAAAACAATCTTAAGCTTAACGAATTAGTTACACTTATGCTCATAGATACTCCTTTAGATATATTGCTATATATTGTATCGAATGAAATCCTATTTATATTAATGTTTTTAGTTGAAGAATTTAAAAATTTAATCTATACTTTAGAAAAATTACAACAAATTAATAAGGAGTATCTATGAACCAGGAGAAAGTCATTGTTATCGATTTTGGCGGACAGTACAATCAGCTTGTCGCTCGTCGCGTCAGAGAATGTAATGTCTACTGTGAAATCTATTCTTATCGTACCCCGCTTGATGAAATTAAAAAGATGAATCCTGCAGGCATTATTTTGACTGGTGGACCAAACTCTTGCTATGAGGATGGAGCACCTACTTATACTAAGGAACTGTTTGAACTTGGCGTACCAGTACTTGGTCTTTGCTACGGCGCACAGCTTATGATGCATGTGCTTGGTGGTAAGGTTGAAAAGGCACCAGTTCGTGAGTATGGTAAAACAGAAACCTTTATTGACGGAGCTTATGATTCTTTATTCGCAGGCGTGGATAAGTCAACAATCGTATGGATGAGCCACTTTGATTATATTTCTAAGGTAGCTCCTGGATTTGACATCCTTGCTCACACAGCAGATTGCCCTGTTGCAGCAGCAGGCTGTGAGGACAAAAAGCTTTATGCAATCCAGTTCCATCCAGAAGTACTTCACACTGTACAGGGTAAGGAAATCTTATTCAACTTTGTTCGTAACATCTGTGGAACTGAAGGCAGCTGGCGCATGGACTCCTTTGTTGAGCATACTATAGAAGAGATTCGTCAGCGTGTAGGTTCAGGTAAAGTGCTTCTTGCGCTTTCTGGTGGTGTTGATTCATCAGTACTTGCAGCACTTTTAGCTAAGGCTATTGGAAAGCAGCTTACTTGCGTATTCGTAGACCACGGCCTTCTTCGTAAAAACGAAGGTGACGAGGTAGAGTCAGTATTTGGCCCTGCTGGTTCTTTTGATATTAATTTTGTTCGTGTAAATGCAGCACAGCGTTACTACGCTAAGCTTGCTGGCGTTACAGAGCCAGAGCAGAAGCGTAAGATTATCGGTGAGGAATTCATCCGTGTATTTGAGGAAGAGGCTAAGAAGATTGGTACTGTAGACTTTCTCGCACAGGGAACTATCTACCCAGACGTTGTTGAATCAGGTCTTGGTGGCGAATCAGTAGTTATCAAGTCTCACCACAACGTAGGCGGTCTTCCTGACTATGTTGATTTCAAGGAAATCATCGAACCACTTCGCAATCTTTTCAAGGACGAAGTTCGTAAGGTTGGTTTAGAGCTTGGGCTTCCTGAATACCTTGTATTCCGTCAGCCATTCCCAGGCCCAGGCCTTGGAATCCGTATCATTGGTGAAGTTACAGAAGAAAAGGTTCGCATCGTACAGGATGCTGACTATATTTATCGCACTGAGCTTGCTGAGGCTGGCCTTGAGAAGCTTCCAGATCAGTATTTTGCAGCTCTTTCAAACATGCGCTCCGTAGGTGTTATGGGCGACGAGCGTACATACGACTACGCAGTAGTCCTCCGTGCCGTTGAAACAGTAGACTTCATGACAGCCGAAGCTTCCGAAATCCCATTCGAAGTACTTCAGCGTGTAATGAGCCGTATCATCAACGAGGTTAAGGGTGTTAACCGCGTAATGTACGATCTTACTTCTAAGCCACCAGGAACTGTGGAGATGGAATAGAATATTATGTTAACGGGCAACGGAAATTATCCCTTCGGGGGCAAATTCTGTTATCCAGTATTAATTGAATATAAAATAAAAGAAGACCTTTGGCATGAGC
>NZ_AUJQ01000004.1 GCF_000424305.1 Pseudobutyrivibrio ruminis AD2017
CAACTGTTGTCCCCCTGTACAAGGCAGGTTACCCACGCGTTACTCACCCGTCCGCCACTCAGTCAACAAATCGTCACCCCGAAGGGATCGTAATAAGTTGCTTCGTTCGACTTGCATGTGTTAAGCACGCCGCCAGCGTTCATCCTGAGCCAGGATCAAACTCTCATGTTAAAAAGTTTAATTCCGAATCAGTATAAAACTGACTTGTTTACTAATAAAGGTTTCGTTTCATTAAGAAACTTAAATGAATTTCAAGGATACATGTTTTAAAAACTTGTATTAATTCAAGGTTTGTTTCACTGTTCAGTTATCAATCTTCTCTTTGTTGTTGCCCTCAGCAGCAACTCGTTTATATTATCACGATTGAAGCTTTTTGTCAACAACTTTTTTATTTATTTTTCTTGAATTTCTCAGAAAACTCAAGTGCTGAGCTCTTGTGAGTCAGCTTGTAAATAGTAACATCTGGATGACTGTTTGTCAAGCACTTTTTACTATTTTTGTTGTCGCTTTTTGGTCATATTCACAGTCTTGTTGACCGCTTGCTATGCCCTTACGACAGCTTGTTTATAATATCAAACGGACCATAACCTGTCAACATCTTTTTGCAATTTTTACAAGATTTTTTTCAGAGCTTCAACAGCGTCATTTTGAGTGGCCCAACTAGTTGCAATTCTGATGACTGTATGAGTGTCATCATACTTCTCCCAGAAGCCATAAGCCACCTCTTTACCAAAGGCTTTTAACTTCGAATTATCCATTACAACAAAGATTTGGTTAGTAGGGTTTGGTACATATAGTTGATAGCCTTTTTCAACCAATGCTTTTCTAATAGAAGAAGCACATTCTACAGCATGCTTTCCCATCTTCATGTATAAGTCATCTGTAAACAAAGCTGCAAACTGTATTCCAAGCAATCTGCCCTTAGCAAGCAGTGCACCGTGCTGTTTTATTTGAGTGATCATATGCTTAGGTGTATTTCCTTTTGTGAAAACTACCGCTTCTCCAAAAAGAGCTCCAACCTTTGTGCCTCCAATGTAAAACACGTCAGACAAAGCTGCTATATCTTTCATGGTTATATCATCAGCTGCTGCAAGCCCATAGGCGAGTCTGGCTCCATCTATGAATAATGGTATTTCATATTCTCTACATATAGAAGAAATATCCTCAAGCTCTTGTTTAGAATATAAAGTACCGTATTCTGTTGGGTATGATATGTATACCATTCCAGGATTAACCATGTGCTCTGCGCTCTCGTCAGCATAATGATCTATAAGCATCTGCTTTAATTCTAATGGAGCTATTTTGCCATCGTGGCCTGGTATAGTAATAACCTTATGCCCGCTATATTCGATTGCACCTGCTTCATGGACTGCAACATGACCTGTAGCAGCTGCAACTACACCATCACAGTTTGATAGTATAGAATCAATTACAGTTTGGTTAGTTTGGGTTCCTCCTACCAAAAAGTAAATATCTGCATTAGGGCAATTGATATATTGTCTTATCTTTTCTTTCGCTCTATCACAATAATCGTCCTCGCCATAGCCAGGTGTGGATTCCATGTTAGTTAATGTAAGCGCTTCTAGCACCTTAGGGTGGCAGCCTTCTGCATAATCACACGAAAAATACAACATAACAAAACCTCCTCAAATATACATATATACAAAAATAGGCAACCGCTTTCGCGATTGCCTTATGTAACGCAGAGGGTGGGATTCGAACCCACGCGCCCTTGCGGACAAACGGTTTTCAAGACCGCCTCGTTATGACCACTTCGATACCTCTGCATGTGTATCTCTCGAACACGAATAGTATAATATCATCCCACACCTTGGATGTCAATAAAAAACGGGAAGTTTTTTCGAAAAAATATATATTCAGAAAATTGCGACAACACTAGGGTTTTACTAGCGTTATCGCTTCTTCATTTATCGTTTGTTACGAAGTATTGCCTCACCAAAAGCAACATCCTCTGGAGTAGTGACTTTTATGTTAAGATAAGAGCCTTCAATCATGTGTACATCATGGTTAGTAGCCTTTTCTACAACCATTGCATCATCAGTAATTGAAGTATCTGCATCAGCAATAACTTTATCGTATGCACCACGAATAAGATTATATTCAAAGCACTGTGGAGTTTGAACAATCCACACGTTGCTTCTATCAGGTGTATCTAATACCTTTCTGTGGCTATCAGTTATCTTAACTGTATCCTTCGATGGCATACCAACAACACAAGATTCATAAAGTGCTACAGCAGACATGCATCTATGGATGATGTCTATAGATACAAAAGCTCTTGCACAATCATGAATCAAAACATAACCGTCATTTATAGCCTGTAGGCCTGCGTATACTGAGTTGTAACGTTCTTCTCCGCCCTCAACTATGGCTATACATTTATCTATGTGATAGCGCTCAATGATTTCCTTTCGACATTTTTCTACATCTCCAGGGGCAACAACTAACACTATCTGAGTAACCTTACTTTCCTGAAAGGTTCTTAGACAATGCACCATCAGAGGAGCCCCTCCCATATTCATGTATTGTTTTGGAATATCCTGTTCCATACGCTTGCCACTACCGGCTGCTAAAACTATTGCTGTGAATTTGTTCATTTTATCTTTCGCCTAATTTTAAATTTGGTATTGCGTTTAGATCCCAGCCATCACGTTTGCCAGCTAAAAATTCATAGTATGCTGCTGCACCAATCATAGCTGCATTATCTGTACATAGTATTGGAGATGGGTGGTAGAATTTAACGCCCTTTTCTTCACACATCTTTTCCATTGCCTGACGTAAAGTTTGGTTAGATGCAACGCCACCTGCAATGGCAAATTTGTCCATGCCAAACTCATCAATAGCTAAAGCTGCATGGTCACATAATGTATCGATTACAGTCTGCTGGAATGAAGCTGCAATATCTTTATCGTTTATTGTTTCGCCCTTCATTTGAGCGCCGTTGATGTAGTTGAGTACCTGTGATTTAAGTCCACTAAATGAAAAATCATAGACTCCATCTGATACCTTAGGTCTTGTGAAGGTGATAGCCTGTGGATTGCCTTCGTGGGCAGCCTTTTCAATCTTTGGACCACCTGGATATCCCAAGCCTATTGCACGTGCCACCTTATCAAAAGCCTCACCTGCTGCATCGTCTCTTGTACGTCCTAAGATTTCGTATTTACCATAATCTACTACTCTTACAAGATGAGTATGACCACCTGATACTACAAGACATAAGAAAGGTGGCTCTAAATCTTTGTTTTCGATATAGTTAGCACTAATGTGTCCTTCGATATGATGTACACCAATAAGTGGTAATCCCTGTGCAAAAGCAATAGCCTTCGCTTCAGCTACACCTACTAAGAGTGCACCAACCAAACCAGGGCCATAGGTAACAGCTATAGCATCCATGTCTTCTAAGCCCATGTCTGCATCTTCAAGAGCCTGTTCTATAACCTGATTAATTCTTTCTATATGCTTTCTTGATGCGATTTCTGGAACAACTCCACCGTATAGAGTGTGGAGCGGTATCTGAGTAGATATGACGTTACTTCTAACATCTCTTCCGTTAACAACAACTGCTGCTGCGGTTTCATCGCAGGAGCTTTCTATTGCAAGTATTTTTATTTCTTTAGTATCCATTTACTTCGTCCTCTGTAGACAGCCTCCATGTAAGGATTTTCCAATTACCGTTGGAATCCTTTCTAAGGCAAAAATCTTCGTAGGTTCTATCGTAAGTGCTGCCTTCCCTGATGAAATAGTAAGTAGAAAGGAAAGCGCAGTCGTATCCATTAACCTTTTTGTATTGAACCTCGTTTGAATCACTTACTGTGCTAGAAACGATGACTCTGTTACGATTTTTATAATCCTCTATCTCAAGAGAAAGTGATGCGAGATAAGTATCCTTTGGATTGTATTTAAGGAGCTCATCATCCATAAGCATTCTAGCCTGTTCGGCCATTTTTTCAAGTTCCTCTTGAGTATAATCCTCTGCATAATAGGCTGAAATTATTCGGTTGTACCATTTTACCACTGCCCTTGGTGTGGCAGGATATTCCTTAGTAAAATTCTTTGATGTAATAGCTTGAACTTCTGAAAGTTCAACGTTTGATTCTGATGAAGCAGAATCGTTTCGGCGTGACAAATACGCATAGTACCCCACAATAAGTGTCACCATACAGATTATTGCAATTCCTATTCGTATCGCCTTTTTCATATTACTCCTCCGCAAAATCAAGTTCTAAGAACTTGCCGTCTTCCCCCAAATAAGCCTGTGGAAAAATATCACAGACTGCTTTCATGTATCTTTTATGCCCCGTCATTGATGGCGAAAAATGTGTAAGCCAAAGCTCTTTTACATCTGCATCCTTTGCAACTTTAGCTGCCTCGTAGAAAGTCATGTGCTTGTTCTGACGAGCCTTTGCAAGCTTATCTTCTTCGGCATACATGCCTTCGCAGATAAATAAATCCGATTTCTTAGCTGCTTCCACCAGCGATTTAGTTGGTCTGGTGTCTGTGCAATATGTAACCTTAAGGCCCTTTCTGGCGCTGCCCATAACCATATCCGGTGTATAGGTTTTGCCTTCAAACTCAACTGTGTTTCCTTTTTGAAGTGGATTCCAGAGAGTTACTGGAAGGCCAAGGTCTCTAGCTGTTTCTACATCGAATCTTCCCTTTCTAGGAATATCGACTGAATAACCATAACATAAAACATTATGGTTAACCTTAAATGCATGAATATGATAGCCTAGGATTTCGAAATATTCTTCATCCTGCTGCAATTCATGAAACTTTATCTCAAAGGGTAGCTCTGGGGCAATCACTCTTAAGGAGTTGACTACTCGCTCTAGCCCTTTTGGACCGACAATTGTTACCGGCTCTGTTCTATCGGAGTTACCCATAGAAAGTAAAAAGCCTGGTAAGCCGCTGACGTGGTCTGCATGATAATGGGTGAGACAAATCAACGAGATTGGATTTGGGGAGAAGCCTGCTTCTCGCAGTGCTACCTGTGTTCCCTCGCCACAATCTATAAGTAAGCCTTCGCCATTAAATCTTAATAAGCATGAGGTCAGCCATCTATTAGGAAGAGGCATCATGCCTGCTGTTCCCAACAAACAAACATCTAACATCTATAAATCCTTTCAAGTTACTCAAATAATTAGTCTTTCTCTCGCTTGTTACGCTCACAATATTATATACTCTTTCAGTCGCTAAGATGCTCCTTACAGAGTATATAATATTGTGAACTACAAGCTATTTTTACTCTTCTAATGTAGGCAGAATTTAATATACGCTCAGTCGCTAAGATGCTCCTTGCAGAGTATATTACATTGTTAGCTACAAGCTACTTTTACACTTCTTATGCAGGCACAAATTTTGTTTACGCTTTATTCCTCCATACGGTATGACATGCAGATTGCATCCTCGATGGGGTTGGAATAGAAGTATTTGCGTTTGCCGATTTCTTCGAAGCCTAGACTATCGTATAGGGTGCGGGCTGGGGTGTTGGAAACTCGGACTTCTAAAAATACTGTGTCTACTTTTTGGGATTGTAGTTGGTCAAAGGCGTAGTGCAAGAGAGCTTTAGCTATTCCCCTTTTGCGATAGGCTTCGGCCACTACAATATCTGGAAGTTCCGATTCTGGTGGTGTTAGGTAAAACACTGCAAAGCCTGCTATAGCATCATCCTCAGAGGCCACGACTACAAATGCGTGGTCTGAGTGAATCGCTTCTAAGTAATTATCCTTGTGCCATGGGTTTGACATGGCTGATTCTTCTATAGCAACGATTGCATCTACATCGGAATCGGTAGCGTATCTATATGTAAGAGCCATTAGGCTTTTCCTTCCTTTTCAAGACGCTCTCTTTCTGCCTGAGATAATCTAAGGTATTCAGGGCGGTGTTCAGCTGCTGTATCGCATTCGCCGTTCTTGTAATAAATCATACCAAGTGAAGCAACTGATGAAGCGTGCTGTCTGTTAAGATGTGCTGGTGCAAATCTGTATGGAACAGTAATTAATTCTGCGATGAGATCCTTGAATACAGGAACTCCATCGCCAAGAAAAGTAACCGCCTTACCTCTTTCGTTAATATCTGCAGCTATTTCATGGAAATCTACTGCACACTGAGGGCGCTCAACCTTAAAGCTTCCATCCTCTGCAAAGGAATATAAGCCTGTGTAGACCTGGCCCCTTCTGGCATCCATGATAGGGCAGATTATTCCACTGTTTCCCCACATGTTAAATGCTATGGCATCAACTGTTGGAACGGAAACGATAGGAAGTCCTAAGGATAATCCTATTCCCTTTGCAGTAGCTGATGCTATACGAAGTCCTGTGAATGAACCAGGGCCTGCTGCAACTGCTATTGCATCTATCTGGTTTAAGTCTAATTCAATCATTTTAGAAAGCTCATCTAGCATTGGAAGCAATGTCTGAGAATGAGTCTTTTTGTAGCCAGTAGTGTATTCTCCTACTAAATTATCATCCTCTACAACTGCAACTGATGCAACTAAGCCTGAACCGTCTATTCCTAATATCTTCATTTTAAATGCTCTCTATCGTAATCTTGCGATAGTCAAATCCTTTTTCTAAATTTTTCTCTATGGTAACACGTGTATAGCTTTCTGGCAAAATATCTTCAATGAGGTTAGCCCATTCGATAAGAGATACGCCGTCACCATAGATGTAATCCTCATATCCGATTTCATCCATCTCTTCGATATCGCCTATACGATATACGTCGAAATGATAAAATGGCAATCTGCCTGTGTCATACACCTGAACTATTGTAAATGTAGGGCTGCAGATTGGTTCGTCAATCTGAAGACCTTTAGCAAAGCCCTGGGTGAAGACTGTTTTGCCAACGCCTAAATCTCCTATGAGAGTGAACACCTGACCAGGTACTGACTGTTCAGCAAGCTTAATGCCAAGTGCTTCTGTTTCTTCTGGTGAATTGGTTTCGATTATTTTAGTCATTTTATTTGTAATTTATAATCCTCTACATGTGATTTGATAAAGTTAACTGTTTCATCGTATTGAGACTGGATGTCTGTTATAGGGATGATGTATGCATTAACTCTGTTACTGTAAATTAAGAGATATCCCTTCCAGGTGGAAATCTTGTAAACATATTCCCATGGCAGAACCGCTGGTTCGTCAGCCGATGGAGAAGAAATGTAGATTCCATCATCTTTGAGTTCGTATGTAATAGGATATGAAAAGACCTCCTGCTGCATCTGAGCCTTTACTCGAAGCTTTAAAGAAAGAGGTATATACATCAAAAAGATGATAGCTAAAAGAGGATAAAACACCTTATATAATGGTGATAAAACTGAAAATCTAAGTATCCAAACTACAATCAGCAGAACGAATAAAACTACTGATAGGATTCCCTGCGAACCGCTGTAGGAATGGTGTAGATTGAACCTATATAAGTCTTCCTCTTTTATTTTTACACTGAATTTAATATTCTGTCCCATATTCCATTAATCTCCCAATTATTTTTTATTTTATCATATTTTTGAAGAAAATAAAAATAGAGCGAGTCGAAACCCCTAACGACTCGCTCTTATCCCATTTCTCCTAAAAAGCACATTGGCTGTAACTTTCTCTAACTGATATACAGTATAGGAGTATTGGTGATAATTGTCAATCAAAAAGACTGTTTGCATACACATTTTGTTGAATTGTAACAATTTCAACATATTATTTATGTATATGATTACAATAAGGATACACCCTCATCCGTCTGCTGCGCAGACACCTTCTCCCAGAGGGAGAAGGCTATTTTTTATTAAGCTTCATAGTGAGGGCGATGCGACCCTTCTTTTCATCTACAGAAATAACCTCTACATCTACGATATCTCCAACGGATACAACCTCAAGTGGATGCTTGATGTAACGGTCTGTCATCTGTGAGATGTGTACAAGTCCATCCTGGTGAACGCCTATATCTACGAAGGCACCAAAATCGATTACATTTCTAACTGTTCCCTTAAGCTGCATGCCAGGCTTAAGGTCCTTCATTTCAAGAACATCACTCTTTAAGATTGGACGTGGCATATCTTCACGTGGATCACGTCCTGGCTTTTCTAATTCTTTGATGATATCCTCCAAAGTCATCTCACCAATGCCAAGTTCTGTTGATAACGCCTTGATATTTTGGATGCTCTTGTGGATATCCTTTAATGTGCCTGCTGCAATATCCTTTGTATCAAATCCAAGCTTTTCAAGAAGTGCTTTTGCAGCATCGTAGCTTTCTGGATGAACTGCAGTTGCATCAAGAGGATTTCTTCCGCCTGTGATACGCATGAAACCAGCGCACTGCTCGAAAGCTTTTGGTCCAAGCTTAGGAACCTTCTTAAGCTCTGCTCTGGAATTGAAGCGTCCGTTTGTTTCACGGTATTCAACAATGTTCTTTGCAAGTGTTTTGTTGATTCCTGAAACGTATTCTAATAGAGATGCTGATGCTGTATTTAAATCTACACCTACAGCGTTAACGCATGTTTCTACTACTCCTGCTAATGTTTCATCAAGCTTCTTTTGATTCATATCGTGCTGGTACTGACCAACACCAACAGACTTAGGGTCAATCTTTACAAGCTCAGCAAGTGGATCCTGAAGTCGACGAGCCATTGAAGTAGCTGAACGCTGTCCTACATCAAAGTTAGGGAACTCCTCTGTAGCAAGCTTGCTGGCAGAATAAACTGATGCACCTGCTTCGTTAACGATAACGTATTCTACCTTCTCTGGAATCTCCTTTAGCATATCAACGATGATTTGCTCTGATTCACGGCTGGCTGTACCGTTACCAAGTGAAATGAGCGAAACGTTGTACTTTTTAATAAGCGCCTTGATTACCTTTTTAGTTTCCTCGACCTTATTCTGTGGAGCTGTTGGGTAAACTACTGTTGTATCAAGTACCTTTCCTGTTGCATCTACAACAGCAATCTTACAGCCTGTTCTGAAAGCTGGATCCCAGCCAAGTACATTACGGCCAGCGATTGGAGGCTGCATAAGTAACTGAGTTAGGTTCTTTCCGAATACCTTGATTGCGCCATCCTCTGCCATCTCTGTAAGATTGTTACGGATTTCGTTTTCAATAGATGGTGCGATAAGTCTTGTATATGCATCTTCGATTGTTGCTGTTAATGCCTGATTCGTATTTACGTTATCACGGCTGATAACCTTCTTTTCAAGATAGCGTAAGATATCATCTACTGGTGCTTCGATAGAGACCTTAAGAATCTTTTCCTTTTCGCCACGGCTAAGGGCAAGGATACGATGGCCTGGAAGCTTAGCAATGGCTTCATCATAATCGTAGTAATTTTCGTAAACTGATTCAGCTTCTGCATCCTTTGCCTTAGATACGATTCGGCCGTTTTTGAAAGTCTTTTCTCTAATCCATGTACGATAATCCGCATCATCAGAAATAGCTTCTGCGATGATATCGCAGGCTCCGGCTATAGCATCTTCTGGAGTATTAACATCCTTTTCAGGATTGATGAAAGCCTTAGCCTCTTCTTCAAGAGACTTGTCTGTCATCTGTAACATAATTATATTTGCAAGAGGCTCTAACCCCTTTTCCTTTGCGATGGTTGCACGGGTACGTCTCTTTGGACGATATGGACGATATAAATCGTCTACTGCAACCTGTGTTGTTGCCTCTAAAATAGCCTTCTTTAATTCTTCTGTTAAAAGTCCCTGTTCCTCGATTGAAGCAAGACATGTAGCCTTCTTCTCTTCGAGATTACGTAAATACGATAATCTTTCTGAAAGAGTACGAAGCTGTTCGTCATTAAGACCTCCTGTAGCTTCCTTTCTGTATCGAGAAATAAATGGAACTGTGTTTCCCTCATCAAGCAATTTAATCGCAGCATCAACCTGCGCAACTCGAACCTGAAGTTCTGATGCAATCTGTTTAGTAATATCCATGTTGTAACTCCTGTATTTTATTTATTAAACAAAAAAGCTTTTGTTTTATTTGATATAAATCTAGCTGCTAAAGATGCAAGCCATGTGATAATGACACAGGCAATAAACAATGCAGCAATATCTCTATGATTATATTCGCTTACATCTAATTGTGAGTAGAACAAAATCATGATTCTGTGATGAGTAAGTATTACATACCAGCTGATACCAGACAGATATGTAACGGCATTATAAAATCTACTGCCCTCTTTAAGATTTACATCTTTTAGTGCAATAAACATAACTACGCTCCACAGAAAATATATAACTTCCATTGGTGCTTCCGCTACTCTGATGAATGCCAATGATTCAACATAGCCGTATAGGCAATGATAGACAAACACCAATACAGAAAGTATTGCGCATACTATTCTTACTGGTTTTGATATCGCTTTATCTTTTAGTTCTTCATGAAGAAGCATGCCCACATAAAAATACACAATGATCAAAAGAGGATTCATCAACTGTGTATATGCAAATGGATTGTAGAAGAACATAAAAATGATGTACCAAATAGTTAATACAGCCAATGTGATATATCTAAATTTCTTAAGTAGCCATGCTAAAACAGGGAATAGTAAATAGCAAATTACTATACATGACATAAACCATTCACCGATAAGGTAAAAGTTTGGCATAATTAGCTGCTTTATTCCATCCATACCAAGTAAGGTCCATATGAACAGCTTAAGTGGTGTATGTCTTCCAATGACTTCATTGTTAACTAAGAAATGTGCAACAAACATTAAGGTATAGGTTACATAAAATGGAATAAACAAGCTCTTAAATCTTCTGATATAGTATTTTTTAACGGGAATTTCGTCCTCTTTGTTATACATAAGAGCATAACCAGAAATGATAAATAAAAACAAGCTGGCTGGACGAGCCAAAATATTAAAGAAAAAATTATAGCCCAAAATAGCACCGTCAGTGCCTTGAGCAGTTACAATATACTCTACAAAAAAGTGGTATATAAAAATAAATACCACTCCTATATCTCTTAAAATATCTAATCCGATGATTCGTTTTTTCATCATTACACTCCTAGAATAATTATTCTAGATAAGTATATATAAAATTTAATTTGTTAGCAACTTTGTAAAGACACCTCATCCGCCCCTGCGGGGCACCTTCCCCTCAAGGGGAAGGCTTTTTTTGTTTATACTGCTTCTACGTTTCGAGTTGCTACTACGTCTACGCCAGTGCCGCAGACATCTTTTACTACTACATCACCGATGTGGATTGGTGCATGCATTACTGCTGCATCGATTTCTTTCATTACTGCATCGATTTTATCCTTTGGGATATTGCTTGCAGTTTTTACTGATACACGTGGTTTATCTCCACCAAGTATAATTGCTGTTGAAGTAACTGTTCGCTCTGGATGAGTTACCTCGTTCCTTGCGTATTTGTCACCAATACCACAAGTGTTTCCTGTTACAGAAACTACCTCACCGTTTTCTAATTCTACTGTTATCTGACATCCCATTGGGCAGCCGATACAGGTTAACTCTCTCTTTTCCATTATCTTCGCCCTCCTTTTACTCGTTCTCAATCTTTACTGTGATTTTCTTTAATCCTGGCTTTTCGGCAAGCTTGTCCTTAAGAAGGATTACCTGCTCCATTTCGCCTGGTGCCATGATTCGTTTTTTGTTATGCATTACTCTTTCATCGTCAAAGTAAACACTTACATAAGAATCCTTGAAGACTGCCCCTACTCTGAATCTTACTGTGAGCTTGTCGTCCATTCTATCTACATCGATTGTAGATGGAACTGTGTAGCGGGCACCTTCTGTTGCAACGATTTCGATTTCATTTGAAGAGCCTTCTGAAAGCTCACCCTTGATAAATTTGGCAGCATTCTTGCCTGCTCTGTCTGCTTCCTCTGAAACGTAATCAACAAGGTCATGTACGTGAAGTACGTTGCCGCAGGCAAACACGCCTGGAATATTAGTTTCAAGGGATTCGTTTACAACTGGGCCGCTTGTGATTGGGCTCATCTCTACCCCTGCATTTCTTGAAAGCTCGTTTTCTGGAATGAGTCCGCAAGAAAGAAGTAAAGTATCACAGGTGTATCTTTCTTCTGTTCCCGAAATTGGCTTTCCGTGATTATCAACCTCTGCAATAGTTACAGCGGTAAGGTGCTCCTTGCCCTCAATATCTACAACAGTGTGGCTAAGCTTAAGTGGAATACCAAAGTCATCCAGGCACTGTACGATATTTCTCTTTAACCCACCTGAGTATGGCATAAGCTCGGCAACAACCTTTACCTTTGCCCCCTCAAGTGTCATACGACGAGCCATGATAAGTCCGATATCACCAGAACCCAGAATAACTACCTCACGGCCTGGCATATAGCCTTCGATATTAACAAGGCGCTGTGCTGTACCTGCGGAGAAGATTCCTGCTGGTCTGTAGCCTGGAATGTTTAAAGCTCCTCTTGGACGCTCTCTGCATCCCATTGCAAGGATTACTGCACCAGCCTTAATCTGATACATTCCATCTTCACGGCTCATGGCTGTGACAACTCTATCCTCAGAGATGTCCATTACCATTGTGTTTAATTTATATTCGATTTTTGCATCAAGTACTTTTTCAATGAAACGATATGCATATTCTGGACCTGTAAGCTCCTCCTTGAAGGTATGAAGACCAAATCCGTTATGAATGCACTGATTTAGGATTCCTCCTAATTCCTTATCTCTTTCTAAAATAAGAATCTTTTCAACACCAGCATTTCTTGCTGATATTGCGGCTGCGAGACCTGCTGGGCCACCGCCTACGATTACGATATCATAATTAGTCATTAGTTGTTGCCTCCCTTCTGATTCTTGGTGCGTTCCATTACGATATTTGAACGTCCACCACTCTTTGTAATCTCCTCATAAGGAAGACCTAATTCTCTGTGGAGAATTTCCATTGTCTTTGGTGAGCAGAAGCCTGCCTGACATCTTCCCATACCAGCACGTGTTCTTCTCTTAACACCATCTAGAGAACGAGCGCCAAGTGGTCTGTGGATGGCGTCTAAAATTTCTCCCTCTGAAATTGATTCACATCTACAAATAATATTTCCATAAGCTGGATTTTTCTTTATTAGTTCATTTCTTTCTTCAATTGATAAATCTGCTGGATTTAATATATCCTTTCTAGTGCTAATCCAATTAGCCTTCTTTGAAAGCCCCATCATATCCTTTAACATATTTCCTACCATCTCACCGATTGCTGGAGAAGATGTTAGGCCTGGAGATTCGATAGCTGCGCAGTCGATAAAGTGTGGTGCACCATCAACCTCGCCAATGATGAATTCGTGTCTTGCCTCGTGAGCACGAAGTCCTGCAAATGATGTGATAACCTTTCTCATAGGAAGATTCTTTACGTGATCATTTGCCTTTGCAATTAAATCTCCAATACCCTCTGCTGTTGTATTTGTTCCTTCTTTGTCATCAATATCAATAGCAGTTGGTCCAACAATAAGGTTGCCATGAACAGTAGGTGATACAAGTACGCCCTTACCAAGATTTGTTGGCTGTGGGAAGATTGTGTGGGATACATGATTGCCGACCTCTTTATCAAGTAAGCAGTAATCACCTCGTCTTGGAATGATTTCGATTTTGTCATCATCCTTGCTTACCATATTGTGGATTACGCCTGAATAAACACCTGCTGCATTAACAACATATCTTGTCACATACTCGCCATTGTTGGTGCGAATATGCCATAAACCTTCTTCATCTTTTTTAACGTCTTCGACCTTAGTATTAAATCTGAAATCAACACCGTTCACGTTAGCATTCTCAGCCATTGCAATGTTTAGCTTGAATGGGCAGATTATGCCACCTGTCGGTGCAAGTAAAGCTCCTTCAACATTATCAGAAAGGTTTGGCTCAAGCTCCAAAGCCTCCTCGCGAGTTAGGATTTTCATATCCTTAACGCCGTTTTTGATTCCTCTGTCGTAAAGGTCCTGAAGTCCTGATAATGCTTCCTTGTGAATGCATACAACCATGGAACCATTTCTTTTGAACGGGATGTCCAAATCACGGCAGAGGTCATCCATCATTTCGTTTCCACGTACATTTAATTTTGCCATCAAAGATCCTGCAGCTGCGTCAAAGCCTGCATGTACAATTGCTGAATTAGCCTTTGATGTTCCTTCGCAAACATCCTCACATTTTTCTAGAACACAGACGTTTGCTTCATATCTAGAAAGCTCTCTTGCAATTGCGCTGCCAGAAACGCCTGCGCCTATGATTATGACATCATACAACATAATTTAATCTCCTAACTTTAAAAATTTTATAAAAAAAGGAGTCGGCAATTAGACGCATCTCATCATGCGTTCAATACCGACTCCAATCCTCAGTGTATACAATAGTTTAGTTTTAAAATGGTTCCAGTATTGAATACTGAAAAACAAACATGGTTAAATTGATTAAGCTAATCTCTTAGCCAAACATCTGAGCTGCTGCAAGTGCATTGTAAAGAAGTGATGCAACAACACCGCCGCAGATAGGTGCTACTAGTGGAATCCAACCATATCCCCAGTTAGCGTTCTTCTTACCAAAGTTTGGAGCAAGAAGCTGATATGCTAAACGTGGAGCAGAATCTCTTGCTGCGTTCATTGCGTATCCTGTAAGGCCACCAAATGAAGCACCACAAGCTACGATTACGCCATATACAAGTATCCAAGATACGTTAGACTCGCCAGCTGCTCCTGGAATAAGAGCAAGTGTAAATACAAGTACAAATGTAGCTACAAACTCTGAAAGGAAGTTAAGTGTTGGGTTTGGAATTGAAGGTGCTGTACAGAAGCATCCTCTAACTGTATCATCGTTGCCTGTAGCATTGATGTGGTCATGATAGAGAAGGATAAGAATAGCTGCTCCAACAAAACCGCCAAGAAGCTGTGCAACAATCTGTCCTGGAACTGTACTCCAGTCACCTGTTCTAAGTGCGATTCCAATTGTAACTGCTGGGTTGAATGCTGAAGGGCATCCTGTGAATCTGCTCATTGCAAATGCAGGAACCATAACTGCCATTCCCCAACCGATAAGGATATGGACTGCTCCGCCGCCCTTAAAGCCTGACTTCTCCAAATTCACATTACAGCAAACGCCATCACCAAGTAATACTAGAATAATTGTACCAATAAATTCTCCCAAATATACTGACATATACATTTACCCCCTAATATTTAGTTTTTTATTAACTACGCGCCCTCATCAGTCACCTTCGGTGACAGCTTCCCCCGAAGGGGGAAGCCTATTATTCCTTAGCCCATCCGCGGGTTGCGGCTACGGCTTGTGACCAGCCTTTGATGCACTTGTTACGTGTCTCATCTGACATTTCTGGCTTGAATTCTTTATCAACGGCCCAGTTCTTGATAACGTCTTCTTTGCTCTTCCAGTAGCCTACTGCAAGACCTGCCAAGTATGCTGCTCCCATAGCTGTTGTTTCTACACAGCTTGGGCGAAGTACGTTAGTGTTGATAATATCTGACTGGAACTGCATCAAGAAGTTATTGTTTGATGCACCACCGTCAACCTTAAGTGATGTAAGATGCTTTCCTGAGTCAAGCTCCATAGCATGAAGTACATCATATGTTTGATATGCAAGTGATTCAAGTGTTGCTCGGATGATGTGATATTTGTTAACACCACGAGTAAGACCTGTGATTGCTCCACGTGCGTATGGATCCCAATATGGAGCACCAAGACCTGTAAATGCAGGTACAACGTAGCATCCGTTTGTATCCTTAACACGAGTTGCGAAGTATTCTGAATCTGGTGAAGAATCAACAATCTTTAATTCATCACGGAGCCACTGGATAGCAGCACCAGCAACGTATACAGAACCTTCAAGTGCGTATGTAACCTTACCATCTAATCCCCATGCGATGGTTGTAAGAAGGTCATTCTTAGAGAAGATAGGCTTCTCACCTGTGTTCATAAGCATGAAGCAACCTGTTCCGTATGTGTTCTTTGCTTCGCCTTCGTTGTAGCATGTCTGTCCGAAAAGAGCCGCCTGCTGATCACCAGCAGCACCAGCGATACGGATAGGACCACCGAAGAACTCTGGGTCAGACTCACCATAGATGCAGCTAGAAGGCTTAGCTTCTGGAAGCATGCTCTTTGGAATCTCAAGAATCTGGCAAAGCTCATCATCCCACTCAAGTGTGTTGATGTTGAATAATAATGTTCTTGAAGCGTTAGAGTAATCTGTAACGTGTACCTTGCCCTTTGTAAGCTTGTAAATTAACCATGAATCTACAGTACCGAAGCAAAGCTCGCCTTTTTCCGCTCTTTCTCTAGCACCTTCAACGTTGTCAAGTATCCAGCGAATCTTTGTACCTGAGAAGTATGGGTCAAATTTAAGACCAGTCTTCTGCTGGAATTTCTCAACGATTCCTGGGATCTTTCCCTTCATCTGCTCAGCAAAATCTGCTGTACGACGGCACTGCCAAACAATAGCGTGATGTATTGGCTGTCCTGTTGCTCTATCCCAAACAATAACAGTCTCGCGCTGGTTTGTGATACCGATTGCTGCGATATCTTCAGCTGAAGCGCCTACCTTCTGCATAGCTGCACGAGCTACAGAAAGCTGTGTCTGCCAAATTTCGTTAGCGTCATGCTCAACCCAACCTGGCTGTGGGAAATACTGTGTAAACTCCTTTTGTGCAACAGAGCACATCTCACCTTTTTCGTTGAAAAGGATACATCTGTTACTTGTTGTTCCGGCATCTAATGCCATTACGTATTTTGCCATTATTTCTCCTCCTTCTTTTGCCTTATGGCTATAGTTAAGTTATAGGAGTTACGAATTGCATCTAAAGCTGCCATACTGCCTCGTTAGTGGTTGATACGGCAAGCACCCCATTATTTAGTGCATTCATAACATCATCACGGTCGCTTACAAGCCCTCCAGCAAGAACTGGAACTCGGCTGGCTGCATTTACCTTCTTTATTACCTTTGGAAGAAGAATTCCAGGTAGTATTTCGATGACGTCCGGCTGTGTAACACCATGCTTATCCTGCTTTTCGATATTAACTAGCGCCATGCTGTCAATAACAAAGTATCTAAGCACTGTGTATAAGCCTAACTCCTTTGCCCTTCCGATGAGATTCCCCTTGGTGGTGATAATACCATCCGCCTTGGTATTATTTTTTATGAAATCGACTGAAATTTCCTTGGAATTATTAAGGCCTGTTATAAGGTCTATGTGAACCATTGCGATTTTTCCTGAATCCTTTATACGTTTTACGATTCCCTCTATCGTACAAACGTCCCCATATAATATAAAGATTATTTCACAATCTGTTTCAATGGCTTTTTCTAATCCCTTGTCGTCCTTTATGGCTGCAATAACTGGATTAGCTTCCAGTTTTTCGATGAAAGCTCTATGCATTATTTATACTCCTTTGGATACCCCTATCTCCTGCCTTAAGGCACAAAAAAAGAACATGCCTATAGACCAAAGAGCTCATCTCTTTTTCACAGCCACATTCTCATCTCTCACGGGCATTTATTAACTTTTGTAAATAAATAATAACGCACATGTAGGTGAATTTCAACATATATTTTTCACAAATTGCACATTTTCTGTACATATTTACCATTTTTGTCACTTTCAATAATTCCGGAGTCAAGATTAAATGCACAATGCACAAAAAAGCTCTGACATGGTATATACCACATCAGAGCTTCTATTTTAATCATTATTTCTGTGCTGAAATTATAGTGTCATAAAGATCTGTGTATTCTTCAAAAGCCTGTAGATTTGGATATTTTGCTTTAATTTCATCTGTTGTTCTAAACAAAAATCCTGCCTTTGAATTTTCAATCATTCCCAAATCGTTATAGCTATCGCCGCTGGCAATAGTCTGGAATCCGCATGACTGAAGTGCCTTTACGGTTGTAAGCTTTGTTTTATCACAACGCATTTTATAGCCTGTGATTTTGTCATCATCTGAAACTGTAAGCTCGTTGCAGAATATGGTTGGGTAGCCAAGCTTCTTCATAAGAGGCATAGCAAACTGTGAAAATGTATCACTAATAATTATGACCTGACCATTTGCTCTAAGCTTGTCTAAGAAATCCTTTGCACCAGGCAATGGGTCAATCTTTTCGATTGTTTCCTGAATTTCCTTTAAGCCTAGGCCATGCTCATTCAAAATATCTATACGATACTTCATAAGCTTATCGTAATCAGGCTCATCTCTTGTAGTCTTCTTAAGCTCTGGAATGCCTGCGGCATCCGCAAATTCAATCCAGATTTCTGGAACTAAAACTCCCTCTAAATCCAAACAAGTAATATACATAACATCTCCTTATATATTATACGGCGCACATAAGTACTACATGCTCCCGGAGGCCACCTTCCACACTTTCGTTCCGGTCCAGTAGGTCCTCACTCGGTATGGAGCCTTCCTCCTCGCGCTTGCCAATACTATGTTGCGCCTTACATATCAAAAATGCTCATTTAAATTTTACAGTTACAAAAATATACTTCCTAGAAGAAACGGATAACGCTTTTGACGCCGCCAAGGGCTGCCTTACGTTCGTTGAATTCAGATTCAGTCATTTCTTCAGTAACGAATGCTGTTTCGTCATCTAAATCTAAATCTGTATAATGTACGTTTTCAAATTCGTTTTCGATATTAGACTGAAGAGCTGATGTACGAACGAAATATTTAAAGCGCTGTTCGTTTGGATTTGCTAATTCAAGATGTTCATTAGCCCATCCAATTCGTACATGCTTGTCTGTATTTCTTGCTAAGAATACAAGATCGCCTACTACTGCTGATGCTGTAGGGAGCGCCCCTGCTCCAGCACCATAATAAAGAGATTCGCCAAGCATATTACCGATTACAGCAACTGCATTCATAACCCCTGATACATGATAAAGCATCTGCTCTGGCTTAACCAAAAACGGTGCTACTCTACAAGAATAGGTGTCACCCTTTTTGACTGAACGCGCCACAAGCTTGATGCTGTAGCCCATAGATTTAGCATATTTAAAATCAGTAGCGGAAATCTTACTGATCCCCTCTGTAGGAATTTCTTTATAATCAACATTTTTGCTAGCAATTATAGATGTAAGAATCGCAAGCTTACGGCAGCTGTCGTGTCCCTCAACATCGGCTGTAGGGTCCTTTTCAGCATAGCCTAATGACTGAGCTTCAGAAAGGATTTCATCATAGTCACTGCCAAACTGCTCCATGTTTGTAAGCATGTAGTTAGTTGTTCCGTTGCATATAGCTGCGATTTCTTCGATTACGTCGCCTGTAAGACATGCTGTAAGTGTACGAATTATTGGGATTCCACCGCCTACAGCTGCTTCGAACACGAAGTTGGTGCCATGGTCTTTGGCAATTTTCATAAGCTCAGCGCCTTTATCAGCTACAAGCGCTTTGTTAGAAGTGGTTACTGATTTGCCGGATTCTAACATCGCCTTAACAAATGAAAATGCTGGCTCAACGCCGCCCATAGTTTCAACAACAAGCTTTACTTCTTTGTCCTTAACAATATCCTTGTAGTCCTTCACAAAACAATCTGCGTGTGGGTCATCAGGGAAATCTCTTAAATCCAGGATATATTTTAAATCCAATGATTCTCCTAGTCGTTCCTTGATGATGTCTCTGTTAGTGTCTAAAACTTTCGCTACACCAGAACCGATTGTTCCATATCCCATAATTGCTACTTTCATGCTGTCACTCCCTTGCTAAAATTTTTACATAATGAACACCTTCAACATTTTCAATGGCACTTACCAAATCTGCATAGTCCACTCCTGTTTCAGGAATCTTTACAGATAATGTAAGTGATGCTGAACCGCCAACAGGTACACTTTGATGTATGGTGAGTATATTAACTTTAAACTCTGCGATCTCGTCCAAAACTCTAGACAGGATACCCGGTTCATCAGTTAATTGAATAACAACATTGACCGTCTTTCCTTTTGTATCTTCATGGAAAGGGGTAATATCGTCCTTATACTTATAGAAGGAGCTACGACTAATTCCTACTAATTCAGTAGCTTCCTGAACAGAACATTTCTTTTCTTCTATAAGTTTTTTTGCTGCAACCACTCTAAGCAATACATCGGGTACAGCCTTCTCTTTCAAAACATAATAGGTTGTTTTGTCTGCCATAATCCCTCCGGTGTGTCTGTCTGACAAGCACATTTGTCCTTGTTCAGAAGATAATAACATTTATCAATATATAAAGCAAGTTAATCTGTATCCATTGTTCCTCTATCTGGACAACCCAAAGAGAGCCACTTTAGATACGCATTCATGAACGGTGTGAGCTTTCCATCAAGAACTGCATCGGCATTTCCTGATTCCTCACCTGTTCGCAAATCCTTAACCATTTTATATGGTTGTAGTACATAAGATCTAATTTGATTTCCCCAGCCTATTTCCGATACTTCGCCTCGGATTCCACTGGCAATCTGAGCGTTTTCCTCCTGCTTCAAAAGAAGGAGCTTAGTTTTCAACATCTGCATAGCTTTATCTTTATTCTGATGTTGACTTCGTTCATTCTGGCAAGTAACAACAATTCCTGTAGGGAAATGTGTAATACGGATAGCCGAGCTGGTCTTGTTGATATGCTGACCACCTGCACCTGATGAACGATATGTATCAATTCGGATATCGTCATCCTTTATTTCTACATCTACATCCTCCTCAATATCTGGCATTACATCGCATGACGCAAAGGATGTTTGACGTTTGCCCTGAGCATTGAATGGCGAAATACGAACCAATCGGTGGATACCCTTTTCAGATTTCAAAAATCCGTAGGCATTTTCACCATTTACCTGGAAGGTAACGGATTTTATTCCAGCTTCATCACCTTCAAGATAATCTAATTCTTCTACCTCGAAGCCTTCGTCAGCGGCCCATCTTGAATACATTCTATAAAGCATCTGTACCCAATCGCAGGCCTCTACGCCACCGGCACCTGAATGCAGTGTTACGATAGCGTTATCTCCATCATATTCACCAGAAAGTAATGTCTTCATGCGTAGCTTATCAAGGGAATCTTCGAATTCCTCAATTAATACTGCTACTGTATCTACTATTTCCTGGTCTTCTTCTTCATTTCCTAATTCAATATAATCTTCTACTTCCTGATACAGCTCTTCTATCTTATCCATTACAGATACATCATCCTTCATGGACTTTAGTTCTTTCATCTTAGTTGTAGATACTGCTGCATCTAGCCAAAAGTCAGGAGCTTCCATTTCTCGCTCCAGTTCCTCTATACGAGCTTTTTTGGCTGCGACGTCAAAGTGAATCCCTCACTTCCGTCATAGAATTTTTTTGCGACAATAGTCGCTGTTTGAACTGATCTAGTTCTATCACGAAATCACCTCTTTTCTCGCCTGTTATGCTCTCAAGCAACCCTAGTCTTTGGCTCGCCCGTTACGTTCTCAAGCAGCCCCAGTCTTTGGCTCGCCCGTTACGCTCTCAAGCCTTAGTATTACACGCTCGACTAGATGTCTCGCTTAGTAATACTAATGCTTGATAGCTACGGGCTACTTATAATACTTAGATGCTTGATAGCTACAGGCTATTTATACATGTTTAGATGCTTGATAGCTACAGGCTACCTTACATATTTGCCGTGCGACTTACTTTGACAATACCTCTAATGCCTTTTGGATTTGGTTGTCGAGGGTTACGTCGTATTTGTCGTCTGGGGTGCCCTGGAATTCGTATTCTAATTCGATGTCTGGGGCGATGCCTTTGCCGTGGATGCTATCTCCACTTGGAGTGTAATAGGTTTGTGTTGTAAGCTTTACAGCCGAACCATCACTGAGTGGAATTGTTGATTGAACAATTCCCTTTCCAAATGTATTAGTGCCAATGACTGTACCGTAGTTAAAATCACGGATAGCACCAGTAAAGATTTCTGCAGCTGAGGCTGTGTTACCATTTACCAACACAACTACAGGAATGTTCTTTTGACTCTTGTCGTCAGATGTGTAATCTTCTCTGTTTCCTGCTTTATCCATTGTATATACTACAGTGCCCTCTGGAAGAATGTAGTCTAACATATCTACTACTGAATCTACAAGACCACCGCCGTTATTTCGCATATCATAAATAACAGATGTCATACCCTGCTTTTCCAAATCCTCGTATGCTGCTACGAAATCATCATAGGTATGTTCTGTGAACTGCGATACTGCAATATATCCAACATTGCTATCTAACATTTGATGCTCAACAGTAGGTGTTGAAATAGATGCTCTTGTACAGGTTACATCCTTTTCTTCTCCATCTCTGTTGATTACAAGCTTAACGTCTGTACCTTCTTCGCCTCGGATGTGCTGTACAAACACATCTAAATCCAAATCAACTGCCATTTTCCCATCTGCAGAAACGATTAAATCCCCTTCCTTAAGGCCGGCCTTTTCTGCTGGAGTATTAGCATATACCTTTGTAATGGTAACCTCTCCGGTCTTTATATCCTTTTGAAGAAGAGCACCGATACCAGCGTAATTACCAGTAAGAGTCTGCATTAAATCCTCGTATTCTTCTGCTGTATAATATGCAGAATATGGATCATCCAAGCCCTCTAAAAGGCCTTTGTAAACACCATTTACAAGATCTTCATTATTAATATCTTTATAGTAATAGTTTTGAAGAATGTAGATAAGCGTCTCAAGCTTTGTTGCTGAACCATTCTGAAGAGCCCCTGATGCTTCAGTGAGCTTATCATTGTTGATTTTTTCAATAACATCTGTTGATGATTCATTAATTGTTGAGGTTCTTGATGAAACAATGCACAACAATCCTACAAATGCTAAAGCAGCGCCAAGCATTACGCCAATAATAAGACTTACAACTACTGGCCACTTCTTTGGCTTCTGCTGAACTTCTGGTATGATTTCTGAGTCGAATTCTGTATTCATCTTAATGCCTTTCTTATCTCATAATATTGACAAAGTGCCAAAGCATACGCCAAGGCACTTTAAATCATAAACAGTATACTAAACTCTAAGGTGCTTATGCAATGTCACCCTTGAACCAATCCAGCCGATTCCTATACCAAGTAAAAGTGATATTGGTACCAATGTTTTGAATATAGTTTCAACTGGAATGAATGTAACCATGTTGCTAAGGAAATTGAATTCAGAGGCTGCATATTTAATTACTCTTCCATATATAAAATATAGAAGAATAAGTGGTATAGCAGAACCAATCAATCCAATGAAAATACCTTCGACAACGAATGGTTGTCTAACGAAGGCATCCTTTGCTCCAATCAGTTTCATAATTGCGATTTCTTCTCTTCGAACGGAAATACCTACCATAACTGTGTTGCTAATCAAGAATACTGATACAGCAAGAAGTATGATAACTATAGCCATCGAAACTATTGTAATAGCTTTATTTATATCAGTAAGTGTCTTTGCAGCCACTTCAGATTTATTAACCTGTCTAACTCCGTCTAATCCTTCCAAATAAGAAACAAGTGTAGATTGCATTGCTACATCTGAAAGGTAGATTTCGTAGTTTGCTGAGTTTGCTAATGGATTATCATCAGTAAAACCAGCTGCAAGCTGTGGATTATCTCCGAAATATTCTTCCTGATAATCAGCCCAAGCCTGTTCAGCAGATATGAAGTCGTAACGTGCTACCTCAGGTCTTTTGGAAATTTCCTTTCCAATTTCTTCAATACGTGCCTGAGATGTTCCTTCTTTAAAGAAAACAGTAACTGCAACACCCTCTTCAGCTGTCTTAACCATAGCCTGGAAATTAGTTCCCAAAGAATAGAAGATACCAAATAAGAAAATACAGGCTGTCATAGTTGCTATAGAAGCAAGGGAGAACATTTTATTACGCCAAACATTCTTTAGGCCTTGACCTACATTATAAATATGAGTACTAATCTTCATAGTCATCACCTCCAACGTCGCTGACTACCACGCCCTTTTTGATGGTGATAACCCTTTTATTCATTGTTCTTACGATTTCCATATTGTGAGTAACAACAAGAACCGTTGTACCCCTTTGATTGATTTCCTCAAGGAGCTTCATAATTTCCCATGTGTTGTCACTGTCAAGGTTTCCTGTAGGCTCGTCTGCCAAAATGATTTTGGGCTCGTTTACGAGAGCGCGGGCAATAGCTACACGCTGCTGTTCTCCACCAGATAACTGGCTAGGACGAGATCTGTATTTAGCTGCCAAGCCAACCATTGAAAGAATATTAGGAACCTTCTTTTTAATATCTCTGTTGGATGACTCAACTACCTTCATTGCAAATGCAACATTTTCATAAACATTACGGTCTGGAAGAAGTCTAAAGTTCTGGAACACAACTCCAACGTTTCTTCTGTACATTGGAATCTTTTTATGAGTTACCTTCTTTAAATCCTGTCCATTTATATAAATCTTACCTTTAGTAGGTTCTAATTCTTTAAGGAGCAATCTGATAAGGGTAGATTTGCCCGAACCACTATCTCCTACTATAAAAACAAATTCGCCGGGATCAATATGAATAGTCACATCTTCTAGGGCTGGCTTGCCAACCTCATATGACTTACTAACGTGATCTAATCGTATCATTAAAACTTCTCATCCTCCATATACTTCATGTACTTAACTACCATAAGAGCAATCTTGAATGTGATAGCATCTTCAAATACTCTTAAATCAAGGCCTGTACTCTTCTCTAACTTATCAAGACGATATACTAAAGTATTACGATGTATGTATAGCTGTCTTGATGTCTCAGAAACGTTAAGACTGTTTTCGAAGAATTTGGCAATAGTAGTAAGTGTCTCCTCATCGAAATCATCTGGAGACTTGTTATCAAATATCTCTGAAATAAACATTTTGCAAAGTGGTATAGGAAGCTGATAAATAAGACGGCCAATTCCAAGTGCTGAATATGCAATGATACGCTTATCACTAAAGAATATCTTTCCGACATCCATTGCCATATTAGCTTCTTTGTATGAACGAGATACTTCCTTTATTTCACCAACAACTGTACCATATGAAACACGAATATTCTTAGAGTCCTTATCGTGGAATGCATCAATAATAACTGCTGCAATCTTTTCTACATCTTCGTAAGTATCGTTTTCCCCAAGTTCCTTTACTACGATTATATTGTGCTCATCAACAGCAGTAACAAAATCCTTTGTTTTGCCACCGAAGACAGAACGTACTCTATCTAATTCATCCCCGTCCTTGTCAGGACCTACTTCTACAATCATAACAACTCTTCGTGCGTTAATATCCACATGAAGCTTCTTAGAACGATTGTAAATATCAACAAGAAGCAGATTGTCTAAAAGAAGATTCTTAATAAAGTTATCCTTATCGAATCTTTCCTTGTAAGCAATCATTAATTCCTGGACATGGAATGCTGCTATCTTACCAACAGTAGATGCCTCCTCACTATCCCCATGTGCAAGAATTACAAATTCAAGCTGAGTATCATCAAATACTTTGAAAAAATGATAGCCTAATGCTACCTGACTATCAGCTTCAGATGCCGCAAATACAGCAACTGCATCTGACAACTGCGCCGTGTCATTAAATGTGGATGCACATACAACTCCATCTGCATCAGTAACCGCCAAATCTATTTTTGTAAGCTGATGTAAGCCTTCGATTGTATTTTGCATGATTTGATTAGAAATCATATGGATTACCTCCCGATTATATATGCAATATTAACAATGCCAAAACTGTTTTTTGCATACAAATTCACATAACCTATGCCCATTTTAATATAAATAACCAAAAAAGGGAATAGCAAACTGAGATTTATTTATGCAAATTCACAAGTCTCAATATATTTACATATCCGTGAAGCTTTTGTGAAAAGATATTTAAATCAGATTATTGTCTGATAATAGACACTATTTTCTGATAGGTGTATCGCGCTTTTAAAGTCAAGCTTTTTTAGCAATTTGCTCAGTTTTGTCGATTTAGTCCAAAACATACGTTTCTATAAATTGTGGATAACTTTTCCTAATTTTTCACATTTTCTGTGGATAAAGTGGATAAAAGGTTTACAAGTCCGTTTTTTCGCATTATTTTTATAAACTATTGTTGAAAAATAATTACATTTCCACACTTTTATAAATTATATCTCTTTTTAACTTGTAACTTTTTTGTGCACTTTTTAAAGAAATGCTATTAAACTATTTTATATTATTTTCAGACAATTGTTCATACTTTATATCAGATATTATTATAATACGTATTTGCTACAACTTAAAGGTTTTCGTAACTTTATTATGTTAAAAAAAGGCGCCGCTTCTGCGACGCCTAATAATTCGTTTATTAGAAGATTCTTCTGATTGCAAGAATCTGCTTGTAGTTAACATTTGAGTATGTGATACCAGTTCTTGCATTTGAAGCATGAAGTAATGTTCCGTTACCAGCATAGATACCAACGTGACCTGAGTAACATACGATATCACCTGGCTGCATCTGATCATAAGATACACCATAACCTACGCTACGCATTGCGCTAGATGAATGAGGAAGACCAACACCGAATGCTGAGTAAACGCTCATTACGAAACCAGAACAATCTGTACCACCTGTAAGTGAAGAGCCACCGTAAACATATGGGTTACCAACGAACTGTGCACCATAATTAACAACTGAGCTTCCGTTTGAACCAGATGGAGCTGAATAATGCTTTCCTTCTGATGATGAAGACTTAGAAGACTTTGCTGCAGATGCTGTAGCCTTTTCTGCTGCTTCCTTAGCTGCCTTCTTATCAGCCTCTTCCTTAGCAAGACGAGCTTCCTCGTGTGCCTTAGACTCAGCTACTGTAAATTCTGTTGAAATATCAACATAATCTGTACTGATGTAACCATCACCTGCATCACAGGAAACCTTAACCCAGCCTGAATCTTCCATTGACTCATCGATGATTGTAAGATCATCACCTAATGGAAGTAAATCTATAACGGCTGAATCTGTGCTAGCCTGCTCTCTAACATATAATGTCTGAGTATTAACTGTAGCAACTCTTCGTGACATTTCCTTAGCAAGTTCTTCGTTACCCTGTACTACGAATTCGCTCTTAACATATCCTGTTACATCACCAGATGTGATGCAAACCCAAGTACCATCTTCAGCTTCAACTGTTTCTGAAACTGTACCTGCAGATTTGTTATAAAGCTTTCCGACATATTCGCTATCAGCTGAAGCGCTTTCACGAATATATACATAATTATCAACCTGAGCGATTGCTATGTTAGCGTATGGATTTTCTGCTGTGGCAACCCACTCTGACTCATTCTCAGCAAGCTGAGTTTCGGTAGAGATATTAGTTGCGTTAGCAAGCATATCATTAACTGAAAGCTGTGCGCCAGCAAATGCTGTGAAGTTGGTGGTCTCAAGAACACCAGTAGCACTTGAAAGAGCGCTGACACCTGATGTAGCGCTAGCAGCATCAGAGCAAAGTGAAATGCTTGATGCGACAACACATGCAGCAAGTGCATAGCTTACAGACTTTGTAATCTTAGAATTCATTTTGTAAAAAACCTCCGAATTTGTTACAAACTTATTACAACTGTTTTAAATTATATAGGTTAAATGTATATATGTCAAGTTTTACTTTACCTAGACTTTATATATAAAAACAGCTTATTAAGATTTGTAATAATTTGGTAAACTAATTATTTTGAAAAAAGTTTTGAATAGATGTAATAGCATTAGCTCCATCTGCAGTGGCTGTAATAACCTGTCTAAGCTGTTTTGTTCTCACATCACCAGCGACATATATACCTTCCTTAGATGTTTTACAGGTTTCATCAGCGACTATATATCCCTTAGAATCCATGTCTACTAAATCAGATAGGAAGCCTGTATTTGGAACAGTTCCAACAGCTATAAATATTCCATCGACTTCAAGCTTACTGTTTTCTTCAGTCTTTTTATTATGAAGATTAATTGCAGAAACAGCGGTTGCTCCCTCTATAGATTCAACTACAGTATCATATATTATTTCTATATTATTTATAGAATTAACTTTGTCCTGTAGAACCTTAGCACCTCTGAATTCATCTCTTCTATGAATAAGGTATACCTTGGTACAGAATCTTGATAGATAAATGGCATCTTCTAAAGCAACATCGCCGCCACCTACAACAGCTACTGTCTTATCCTTGAAGAATGCCCCGTCACAAGTAGCACAATAAGAAACGCCCATTCCAGAAAACTCTTCTTCTCCTGGACAGCCCAGCTTCTTATTTGAAGCTCCTGTTGCAATTATTATTGTTTTCGCTTCGAAAGTCTGCTTCTTAGTGATAAGCTCTTTTGTTTCACCCTTATCTACAATAGAAGTAACTTTTCCTCTTGCGAACTCTACCCCAAGCTTTTCACAGTGATTTTTCATGGCGTCAGCAAGCTCTGTTCCTGATGCTCCTGGAAAACCTGGATAATTATCGATTTCGTAAGTATTAAGAATCTGTCCACCGCTGATTGAGCTGGTATCAAGAACTAATATATCAAACCCCGCTCTTTTCCCATAAATACCAGCAGCAAGCCCTGCTGGGCCTGCCCCTATAACTATCACATCATAAATCATTATTCTTCTCCGATTTTATTACTTTATTGCTATAGCTTCTGCCTCTAGCAAAACGTCCTTTGGAATACGTGCAACTTCGATGCAAGAACGTGCAGGAAATGGCTCTGGAAAATATTTTGCATATACTTCGTTAATAGCTGCAAAATCATTCATGTTTTTGATGAAAACTGTAGTCTTAACTACGTTTGACATAGATGTGCCAGCTGCCTCAAGAAGTGCGCTCATGCTCTTGAATACTCTGTCTGCCTGTGCTGCTGCACCTTCAGGTATTTCTCCTGTGGCTGGATCAACTGGAATAATTCCTGATGTATAAACCATTCCATTTACCTCAATAGCCTGTGAGTATGGGCCGATTGCTGCTGGTGCTGATGTTGTAGAAATCACATTTTTCATTACATTTTCCTCCTGCTTTACGCCAAATCTAATTGTCTGCTTTACGTATTTTACCACCCTCTAAAGTGATTTTACGTTCCTTATAGAGTCTTCCTATTGCACGCTTGAAAGCAGCCTTTGAAAGACCTGTTTCTCTTTTTATAACCTCTGGAGAAGCCTTTTCTGTAAATGGCAATACTCCAGCATAGCTATCAATTAAATCTAAAAGGGCATCTGCATCATCTTCCATCTGAATATATGCCTTATCGCGAATAGTAACATCGCACTTACCATCTTCTTTAATGCCAGTGATTCTGACCATGATTACATCGCCGATTCTGTATTTGCTAACATCCTCGTGACGTGGAATCATAGCTGAATATTTATCCTCTAAGGCTACGAAGGTTCCAAAATCATGACCGAACTCATAGATTCTTGCTTCTACCTCATCTCCAACCTGATATGGTGGCTTCTTAGAAAGCATTTCGTATAAGCCCTTCATGCTTGCGCATAATCTTTCGCTTTTATCGATGTAAACTCTGACTAAGATTTCATCGCCCTCTGATGGCTGTCTGGTCATTTCCTTGAATGGAAGGAATAAGTCCTTTTCCAATCCCCAGTCTAAGAAGGCGCCTACCTTATTAAGTTGGCTGACAGTAAGCACCCCCATCTGCCCCAATGTAAGCTTTGGTGTAGATGTTGTAGCTATGAGTCTGTCCTTTGAATCCTTGTAGACAAATACCTGGATTTCATCTCCAATAGAAAAGTTCTCTGGTACCTGCTTTTTTGGAAGCAGTACTCTCTCCTCTCCATCAGATAGATATACTCCGAATTCTACCTTCTTTTGTATTTTAAGTTTTTGAATTTCACCTAATTTCATTATTTGTACTCCACAATTGTAAATACTTCGTCATCCTTTTTAAGAACGACTTGATAACCTGTTTCTAATTTTACCAAATATACATCTAGTTCATCAAATAATAATGCAGCTTTTTTATAGCTGATATTGATATTAGAAAATTCCTGGCTTGGAAGGAATCTTCTGGTGACATCTATATAGAAGGAGTTATTCATATGGCCGTTAGTATCAATGTGTGTTTCCCCTACAGTAAATGTACCGACCTTTTCGCCTTCATTGTTATAGTGAAGCTTAGGTCTCTTGAAATCAAATTGAGGTCTATCTGGATCCTCCGGATAAGCTGCTGCAATTTGTTCGTTTATTCTGGCAGGTCTAAGATTTTTGATATCCATCAATACCCAGAGGGAATCAGCGTATATTAATACTTCTCCTGCTTCATCACATATAGTGTAAATACGGCGAGCCATCATTCCCCTAACCTGATATGGGTATGTAGCAATGGTAATCTTTTCTAAATACTTAGGCAACCTATTGATATGAATTTCGTAACTGGTAACAAACCAGCCTCTATCTAAAGGTGCAAGATAATTAACACCAACGCCTACATCGTCAGAATGAAAGCAACTACAATCCTGCATATAATTAACAAGACTGAAATATGTAAGGTTAAGATTTGAATCCACTTCACTATAGCTAACTCTGTCTCTGTATTTATACATATGTGCTCCTTTATCATCTAATGAAAAATTGTAAAAAAAAGACCTAAGCAAATAGCTGCTTAGGTCTAGCTGGCCCACAAGGATTCGAACCTTGAAATGACGGAGTCAGAGTCCGTTGCCTTACCATTTGGCGATGGGCCAATGTCTTTTGTTTTTTTGCCGCTTTGCCGCGTCAACGAATGTTATTATAAGGCCTACTTTTGAAAAACGCAAGCATTTTTTTCATATTTTTTTCACTTTTTTAAAATTTTATTAGCGAGCCCTCTAAAATCGCGTATTTTACGGCATTTTCCCATTCGATTTTTGCTGCTCCAGCAGTCTTGTCTGCGATCTTTTTTTCAATTTCTTCAATTTTTTCTGTTGGAACCACCGAAAAAATTTTTACGTCAGCACCAAAATCTGTATTCAAAATCGGAAGATCTCCTTCGCGAAGAACATATTCTATTTTTCCGTAGCCATTATAGTCGGTAGAAATTGTACATGGCTTACCATCCTGAGGCTCAAGAATCTGGCACGCCTTAAGTCCTTCCTGCACTGCACCCTGATATGCTCTTACAAGTCCGCCTGTACCAAGAAGAACGCCACCAAAATATCTGGTGACGACCACAACGCAATTATGAATGTTCTCTCTAAGTAAAACGTCTAACATTGGTCTTCCAGCAGTCTGCGCTGGTTCCCCATCATCATTACATCTGGTTATTTCATTATTAGGACCAATCACAAAGGCAGAGCAATTGTGTCTTGCATCCCAAAATTCCTTTTTCTTAGCTGCGATAAAATCTGTAGCTTCCTGTTCTGTTTTAACTGGACAGATGTGAGCAATGAATCTGGACTTCTTTTCCTCTATCTCTCCCACTCCGCCTTCATATATTATTTTATAGCTCTTATTTTCCATAGGTTTATTATAATTGATAATTTTGGTATAATGAAGTCTAAATTGGAGGTTATTATGAATTACGGAAAAGAAAATGCAGCTAAGCAAACCGCCAAACTTACAGGACGTAAGAAACGTAAGCGACATAGTGCAGGTCTTGCCATTATTCGCTTATCACTTATATGCATCGTTTCTGTTGTTTTAGCTGGTGGTATTTTTGCTTACCTCTATGCAAAAGATTTAATAGACCAGTTACCAGACGTATCTACTATAGATATATCCCCTACTGGTTACATGAGTACAGTTTTTGATTCAGATGGAAATGAGATTGAAACACTGGCTTCTACAGGTGCAAATAGAACCTATGTAACTTTAGACGAAATACCTATTGATTTGCAGCATGCTTTTGTTGCTATCGAGGATTCACGTTTTTATGAACATAACGGTATCGATCCACAGGGTATTATAAGAGCAGCCGTTGATGGCGTTTTAAATGGTTTTCATTTTTCACAGGGTGCTAGTACTCTTACTCAGCAGTTATTGAAAAATAACTATTTCACCACATGGACTTCTGAACGTACTAAGCTTGACAGTATCAATAGAAAGATACAGGAACAATACTTAGCCGTTCAGCTTGAAAAAATCACTAAGAAATCAGTGATTTTGGAAAACTATCTAAACAGTATTAACTTAGGTCAGAATACACTTGGTGTTGAGGCTGCAGCTGAAAGATATTTTAATAAATCTGTTTCAGATTTAACTCTTTCGGAAAGTGCAGTAATCGCTGGTATTACTCAAAACCCATCAAAGTATAATCCTATTACTCATCCAGAGGAAAACGCAAAGCGTCGCAAGAAGGTTTTAGGCGATATGCTTAAGCAAAACTACATCACTCAAAGCCAATATGAAGAAGCTTTGGCAGATGATGTATACGACAGAATTCAAGTGTTGAATACTGAGAACGCAACAACATCTACTTCTTATTTTGTTGATGCACTTACAGATGAAATCGTAAATGATTTGCAGGAAAGATTAGGCTACAGCGAATCTGAAGCTTATTCATTATTGTATTCAGGCGGATTGTCTATTTATTCTACACAGGACACTGCCATCCAGAACATTGTTCAGGAAGAAATAAACAACACAGCAAACTACAAAAACATTGAGAAGGTTTCCTTCTCTTACAGATTGACCATTAACAAGGCCGATGGCACTACTGCCAACTATTCAGATATCACAATGCTGAACTACATCAAGGCAAGCAGTTCAAGAAGCAATCTTGAATATGATTCTGAAGAAGAAGCCGCTGCTGCAATTGAAGAATACAAAGCAGCTGTTATGGAAGAAGGCGACGAGGTTGCCGGCGAATCTGTCACCTACACACTTCAGCCTCAGGCTGCAATGACTATCATGGATCAGTCTACAGGCCATGTGGTAGCAATGATAGGTGGACGTGGCGATAAGACAGCCGCTAAGACACTTAACCGTGCAACAGGTATTACCAGACAGCCTGGTTCTACATTTAAGATTATTGCTTGTTATGCCGCTGCTCTTGATGCTGGCGGAATGACACTTGCTTCAGTTGAAAACGATATGCCAACTACATACGCAGATGGTACATCACTTAAGAACTACAACAACAAATATCTTGGCTGGACTAACATAAGAACAGCCATTACTAATTCTATTAACGTTGTTACAGTAGAGGTTATTCAAGATATCGGTACAGGTCTTGGTTATCAGTACGCTAAAGATTTAGGAATCACTACATTATCTGATAAAGATAACAATGCAGCCCTTGCTCTTGGTGGTATCACAAAGGGTGTTACTAATCTTGATTTGACTGCCGCATACGCTACCATAGCAAACGGCGGTGAATACAACACTCCAGTGTTCTATACAACCGTTGTAGACCATCAGGGTAACATTATCCTGGATAACAGAGAGAACGCCTCTAGACGCGTTTTAAAGCCTACTACAGCATGGCTTCTTACAAGTGCCATGAAGGATGTTATGACATCTGGAACTGGTACAGCTGCTAATTTTGAAGGAATGACTGTTGCCGGAAAATCTGGTACAACAACAAAGAACAAAGATACTGTATTTGCTGGCTTCACACCATACTATACAGGCGTCATTTGGGGTGGATATGACGATAATACACCTCAAAGCTATACAACATACTCTAAGGTTATTTGGAAGGCCGTAATGAGCCGAATTCACCAAGGCTTGGCCAACAAGGATTTCACAATGCCAAACGACATTGTAGCAGTTCAGGTTTGTAGAAAATCTGGAAAGCTTGCGATTCCTGGAGTATGTGACCATGACCCACGTGGTTCAATGGTTTACACTGAATACTTCGAGCGTGGCACTGAACCTACAGTAACTTGCGATAAGCATTATTTAGGATATGTATGTACACAATCACACATGTTTGCAAATTCTACCTGTCCTAACTATGGCGGCGTATTTATTGTTGATGGCGCCCCTGGTTCAGAGGACGAACCATTTGCAGTTAATGCAGCAACCTTCGGACAGTATTGTCCTCTACATCCAGGTGAACCACTTCCTAACTCAGGACAGCTTGGAGGCGGCGAATCCGTTGAAGGCGAAGGCAAGATTGAAGTTGTTGGTGGTGAATAGAATTAAATATAAAAAAACACCCCGTAGGTAACAAGCTATAATAAAACCCTGCTTCACATATTAGTGATGCAGGGTTTTAATTATGCTTGTGACCGTAACGGGGTGTTTTTTTATTTCATTATACCTCGAAAATCATATCGCCGTAGCTTGGCATTGGCCAAGATTCCTTGTCTACAATCATCTCTAAGGCATCTACAGGAGCACGAAGCTCATCCATAGCCTTTACAACCTCATCATGATAATAGTTAGCCTTTTCACAGCTAGAAGTCTTCATAGCATATGCCTTCTCGTTCACCTGCTTGAGATTTACGAGAGCTTCTTTTGCTTCCCTAAGGTAATTAGATACCTTGATTAAAAGCTCCTTCTGAGTGCTTACATCGGCCTCAGGGCAAGCATCTGATATTGTTCCAATTGAAAGTCCAAGCTCTGTAGCATAGCTGATTACAGCTGGAATAATCTGCTTAGAAGCCATATCTATCATTGTACGAGCTTCGATATTAATTGACTTAATATACTGCTCATATTCGATTTCTGCACGAGATTCAAGCTCTACCTTTGAGAATACCTTAAACTTCTCAAACATAGAAACTGTAGCATCTGTTGTAAGAGCAGGAATGGCATCAACAAATGAATTAATGCTTGGTAAGCCTCTTCTCTTAGCTTCTTCAATCCATTCATCTCCGTAGCCGTTTCCATTGAATACGATACGCTGATGGTCTGTAGCAAGCTTCTTAATCATATCGTGAACTGCGCCATCAAAATCCTTAGCTTTCTCAAGCTCATCACAAGCATCGCAAAGTGCCTCTGCCATGATTGTGTTAAGAACTACATTTGGCTCACCAACAGAATCCTGTGAACCAACCATTCTGAATTCGAATTTGTTTCCAGTGAAAGCGAATGGTGATGTACGGTTTCTATCTGTAGCATCCTTTCTGAAATCAGGAAGTGTTCTAACACCTGTTTCAAGCTTTTCACCCTTTTTAGATTTAGTAGCTGTACCAGTAGAAATGAGCTGTGTTAAAACGTCCTGAAGCTGCTCTCCAAGATATACTGAAATAATAACTGGAGGTGCTTCATTTCCGCCTAATCTTTGGTCGTTACCAACATCTGATGCTGATTCTCTAAGAAGGTCAGCATGTAAATCTACTGCCTTAAGTACAAGGCAAAGGATTAATAAGAACTGAATATTTTCGTGTGGTGATTTACCTGGCTCAAAAAGATTGATACCATCATCTGTTACAAGAGACCAGTTATCATGCTTTCCAGAGCCGTTAACACCATTAAATGGCTTCTCATGGAGAAGACACTGTAGACCATGACGGTTAGCTACCTTTCTGAGAGTCTCCATAATGATTTGGTTATGGTCAACTGCCACGTTACACTGTGCATAGATAGGTGCGAGCTCGTGCTGAGCTGGTGCTACCTCGTTATGCTGTGTCTTTGATGATACACCAAGCTTCCAAAGCTCAATGTTTACGTCACGCATATAGGCCTCAATACGCTCTGGAATAGCACCGAAGTAATGGTCGTCCATCTCCTGTCCCTTAGGAGGCATAGCGCCAAATAAGGTGCGTCCTGTGTACATCAAATCTTTTCTGGCAAGATACATTTCGCGGTCAATAAGGAAGTATTCCTGTTCTGCACCAACTGAAGGTGTTACACGCTGCGATGTGGTGTTTCCAAATAATCTAAGTAAACGAATAGCCTGCTCAGATAAAACCTCCATAGAACGAAGTAATGGTGTTTTCTGGTCAAGTGCTTCGCCAGTGTATGAACAGAAGGCTGTTGGTATGCAAAGTGTGGCACCTGCAGCATCCTGTCTAACAAAGGCAGGGGATGTTGGGTCCCATGCTGTATAGCCTCTAGCCTCAAATGTGGCTCTAAGACCTCCTGAAGGGAATGAAGAAGCATCTGGTTCACCCTTGATAAGCTCCTTACCAGAAAAGCTCATAAGAACCTTTCCGCTAGGAAGTGGTGCCGAAATAAATGAATCATGCTTTTCAGCAGTGATTCCTGTAAGTGGCTGGAACCAGTGTGTATAGTGGGTTGCTCCCTTTTCAATAGCCCACTCCTTCATCTCATGTGCGATAACATCAGCAGTTTCCAAATCTAACTCTTCTCCCGCAAGAATAGTCTGCTTTAACTTCTGATAAGTCTTCTTTGGGAGACGTTCCTGCATAACACTGTCGTTAAAAACATTCTCACCAAAGATGTCTGCCACATTAAAATATTCTTCCATGTATAAAGTATCCTTTCCCATAACATATATAAAGAAAGACAATCAGCACAATATACCGATTGTCTTTCCATAGTTCAACTAAAAGCTAAACCGGTAAAAGGTTTAAGCCTTTCCAACTGAACCAAAAAGTTCCATCTTTTCTTTAACTGTAGCCTTGATAGCTTCTGTACCAGGAGCAAGAAGCTTACGTGGATCAAATCCCTTACCTTCAAGATCCTTACCTGCTTCGATGTACTTACGTGTTGCATCAGCAAATGAAAGCTGGCACTCTGTATTAACGTTGATCTTAGAAACACCAAGCTCGATAGCTTTCTTGATCATATCAGCTGGGATACCTGTACCACCGTGAAGTACGAGTGGCATAGCACCTGTCTTCTGCTGGATAGCATCAAGTGTCTCAAATGAAAGTCCCTGCCAGTTTGCTGGATACTTTCCGTGGATGTTACCGATACCAGCTGCAAGCATATCAACACCAAGATCAGCGATTGTCTTGCACTCGTTAGGATCAGCACATTCGCCCATACCTACAACGCCATCTTCTTCACCACCGATTGAACCAACTTCGCACTCGATTGAAAGGCCAAGTCCGTGAGCTACGTTAACAAGCTCTGTAGACTTTGCAAGGTTCTCCTCGAATGGATAGTGTGAACCATCAAACATGATAGATGTGAAACCAGCCTTAATGCACTTGTAGCATCCTTCGTATGTACCATGATCAAGGTGAAGTGCTACAGGAACTGTAATTCCGAGCTCCTCGTCCATAGCGCGAACCATAGCTGCAACTGTACCGAAGCCTGTCATGTACTTACCAGCACCCTCAGATACACCAAGGATTACAGGTGAGTTAAGCTCCTGAGCTGTAAGAAGAATGGCCTTTGTCCACTCAAGGTTGTTAATGTTAAACTGGCCTACTGCATAGTGGCCTGCTTTTGCTTTATCAAGCATTTCTTTTGCAGAAACTAACATAAATTATTCCTCCATATATGCGTTTTTGGATTCTTAAATAGAACCCTATCTAACGGAAATTTTAACATAATGGAAATTTCTATTCAATAGCTATTTCCAATGCACCTTTTTCATCTACGACGGAAACCACCTTATGATTTCCTCCAAATTCACCATCTAAAGTCCATGGAACCTCTTCACTACATGTGAAACGAATTGATGAGGTTTGGAAAGAATATACCATATCTGAATCTGGGATAATTCCTGTCATGAAACCTATTATTTCATTAAGCTCCATTGGGTTACGTGGCATTTTGATAAGAGTAGCTTCAAATACTCCATCATTTAAGCCTATATCACCTCTTATGATTCCCTGGAAACCGCCAACTGATTTAGAGTTAGTAATCATTCCATAGATGAATTCATCGTATACAACATTTCCATCATATTCCACCTGCATTCTAAATGATGGAATATCTCTAAGCTGTTTAGCGCCTTCGATAATGTACGCTGCGTGTCCTAGAACATTTTTCATATCCTGCGGTGTGGCATATGAAACTTCTGTAAAAATACCAAATGCAGCTACATAAACAAATGAATCCGAATTAAAGTTACCTATGTCACATGGGAATAGATTATCGGATACACTGATACGCGCTGCATTCAACATATTCTTATCTATGCCAAGAGAATTTCCGAAATCGTTTGTAGAGCCTGCTGGAATGTAGCCAATAGGCTTTCTTTCAGCTACTGGTAGCTGCATCATTCCTGTGACAACCTCATCCAAGGTGCCATCTCCTCCAGAGCAAACGATTCTATCAAATTCCTTAGCTCTTTCAATTGTCTGTTTGGTGGCATCTGAACCAGCCTGTGTAATATGCACACTAACCTGGTAGCCAGCCTTAATCATAATGTCTAGGATGTCAGCAAGATGCTCCTTTATTTGCCCCTTACCAGAACGGGGATTTACTATAAATAATAATCTCTTTGACATATAATCCTCTTTAAATTTATTTTGTAAGGAAATCAGAAAGTTCAGCTACTGCCTTTTCTTCATCATCACCACTTGCATCTATAACTACTGTCTGTCCTGAAGCTAGTACCAAACTCATCATTCCCATAATACTCTTAGCATTTACCTTCTTTTCATCCATCTCAAAATAGATTGAACTTGCAAACTGGTTTGCCAACTGTACTAGATGAGCAATAGGTGTGGCTTCCATTGAATTTGACATCTGAATTGTAACTTCTTTTTGCATGACGTCCTCCTGAAAAACTAAAAACCTTAGCTGACTTATCTGTATTCTTCTGCTATTTTAGCCAGCTTTTTCAATCGATGATTTACTCCCGATTTACCAATAGGTGGATCCAAATACTGTCCTAATGAACCTAGCGGTGTATCTGGATATTCTAATCTGACTGCTGCAATTTCCTGAAGCTGAACAGGTAGATTCTCAAGGCCTAATCTTTGGTCTATAAGATTAATATCTTCTATCTGTCTGACAGCTGTACTAACAGTCTTACCTATATTGGCAGTCTCGCAATTTACTTTGCGATTTATTGTGCCTCGCACTTCCTTAACTACACGAATGTTTTCAAGCTCCATAACTGAATGAGCTGCTTCCATCACTCTAAGGATTTCTACGATTTGAGCGCCTTCTTTAATGTATACAACGTATTTGCCGTTTCGTTCGACATGTTTCGCATCTACATCAAAAGCGTTCATCGCATAAACCAACTGAATGGCCTGTGATTCTTCTGAGCAAACGATTTCGAAATGATATCCCTTGTTAGGGTCAGATATCGAACCTGCTGCTAAGAATGCGCCTCTAATAAATGAACGTTTACAGCATGGCTGCTGAATTATTAAATCGTTCACTTTAGAGCTGTCTTCATCTAGCTTAATCATTTTTATAGTCTCTAAATAAACAGCTTCAGTAAGTGCTGTGACATCTTTTCCTATATTACGTGTTTTATTTAATAAAGTAAAGACTTTTCTTTGTAATGCATCATCCGAAATACTTTTGTGTATATTTACGCCATGCATTAGAAAAATCCCAGCAAGCTCAGCAATAATGCAATGTCTGCTCTTTGGGATTATCGAAAAAAGCTCTTCTTTTACGTCTTTTGAAAACGACAATTACTTTCCTCTCAAGGCATCTTTTCCTATATCACGATGCTCTATTTTAAGTCCATAGGACTCGTCACCATTAAGTGCATTAAATATTTCATCAGCTAAGCAAACACTTCTGTGTTTACCGCCAGTGCATCCCACTGCAATGACAAGCTGATTCTTTCCTTCTTTTATATAATTAGGAATCAAAAACTTGATTAAATCTGTAGTCTTTTCAAGGAAGGTCTGGGCCTCGTCGTATTTTAATACGAAATCCTTGATAGGCTGATCATTTCCTGTAAAAGGTCTAAGGTCTGTATCATAGTATGGATTTGGAAGGAATCTTACATCAAATACAAGATCCGCATCCTCTGGAATTCCATATTTGAAACCAAAGGAAATGATTGTAATAAATAAGCTTTTATAGTCTACATCATCAACAAATATTTTTTCAAGCTCAGCCTTAAGCTCTCTTGTTAGAAGATGTGTTGTGTCAATAACGTAATCTGCTTCATCACGCAAGAAGCCGATTGATTCTCTTTCTTTTACAATACCTGCAGCAATTCTTTCTCTTCCTGAAAGAGGGTGATTTCGTCTTGTTTCTTTGTATCGTTTTATAAGAACATCATCCTCAGCATCAAGGAAAAGTATAGAAAATAGCTTCTTATCGTTATCTAGCTCCTGCAGAATGTCCGGCAACAGCTTCATAGCCCTGCCGTTACGAACATCAATACCAACTACAATTTTCTCGTCAAATGCGCCGTTTTCTGCCAATTCCACTACGCTCTTAAGTAATTGTATAGGCAAATTATCCACACAGTAATATCCCATATCTTCAAGCATTTTAAACGCAGTATTTTTTCCTGCTCCTGACATTCCTGTGAGAATTAGTAACTTCAATTGATGTCCCTCCCTATAATTCTGACTTCCGGAGTAAGATGAACTCCAAACATTTCAAAAACAATATCGTCTACGTCGTGCATGAGCTTAAGCACATCTGCCGCTGTTGCTTTGTCCTTGTTAATAACAAATCCGCAATGCTTTTCAGATACTTGTGCTCCGCCTACACTATAGCCTCTAAGGCCCGCATCGTCAATAAGCTTTCCGGCAAAATATCCCTCTGGTCTTTTGAATGTAGAACCAGCGCTAGGATAATTAAGTGGCTGCTTTGCAGTACGCTGTGCTCTGATGTCGTCAATCTTTGCCTTGATTTCGGATTTATCTCCTGGCTGAAGCTTGATTACCGCTGAAAGCACATAGCCGCCTTTTTCCATAAGTGAAGAATGACGATAAGAAAGCTCAAGCTCCTCAGGTGTCATTGTCTTCTGTTCAAAATTCTCTGTTAAAACTAAAACAGATTCTAATACATCCTTCATTTCCCCGCCATAGGCGCCTGCATTCATATAGACTGCTCCGCCTATAGTACCTGGGATTCCAGACGCAAATTCAAGGCCTGTAAGCCCGTTATCAGCTGCTGTATTTGCAACAGTTGACAACATAGCTCCAGCCTCAACAATCATTTTTTCACCATCTATAGTAATACCTGCTGATTTCTTTCCAAGAGATATTACTACACCTTCTATTCCCTTATCAGATACTAACAGGTTGCTACCATTACCAATCATAGTAAAAGGCACATCCTGTTCTTTAAGGAACTGAATAAGCGAAATGATAGAAGGATAATCAGGTTCAACATAAATATCCGCAGGGCCACCTATTCTAAAAGTGGTGTGGCCCTTCATTGGTTCCTCTGTAAGAATTAACGCATCCTTAAATTGCTCATTTAAAGCTTCTGCAAGCTTTTGATATTTATCATTAAGCATACTTAATAAACGCCTCGTATCCTAATAGTGCTTCGTATAAATCAACCTTTGAAATGATTTCACATGGTGCATGCATTGAAAGAACTGCTACACCTGAGTCAATAACCTGCATGTTATAGTTACCCATGATGTAAGCGATTGTTCCGCCGCCACCCTGGTCTACCTTACCAAGTTCTGCTGTCTGCCAGCAAACGCTATCCTTATCCATGATAGCACGAACCTCTCCAACGTACTCTGCTGAAGCATCGTTAGAACCGCTCTTTCCTCTAGCGCCTGTGTATTTGTTAAATACAAGACCACGTCCAAGATAAGCTGCATTGTTCTTTTCAAATGCTGAAGCATAGTTTGGATCAAGTGCTGCAGAAACATCTGATGAAAGAACCTTTGAGTTTGTAAGAGCACGGCGAACCTTAAGCTCTGAATAATCTCCTACACAATTGTAAAGTTCAGCTAAAGTGTTCTCGAAGAACTTGGACTGCATACCTGTTGCACCAACTGAGCCGATTTCTTCCTTATCTACAAGAAGAGCACATGCTGTTCTTGTAAGTGTCTTTGTTGTGTTAACAAGTGCCATGAATGAAGGGTATGCACATACTCTATCGTCATGACCATAGCCTAAAATCATAGAACGGTCAAAACCAAAGTCACGAGCAGGACCTGCTGGAACTACTTCGATTTCTGCTGAAATGAAATCCTCTTCCTCGATATCGTACTTATCCTTGAGGAGCTTAAGAATGTTCTTCTTAACAGATTCCTTTTCCTTCTCGCCCTTTTTATCGAAGCCTGGGATGCTTCCTACGATTACGTTAAGGTCTTCACCTTCAACAACCTTAGCACCCTTTTTATCCATCTGGTCAGCTGCAAGGTGGATAAGAAGATCTGAAATACCAAATACTGGATCTGACTCGTCTTCACCAACGTTTACCTTTACAACTTCACCTGTTTTCTTTACAAGAACACCATGGAGTGCAAGTGGAATAGTAACCCACTGATACTTCTTAATTCCACCATAGTAATGTGTATCAAGAAGTGCCATATCTGTATCTTCATAGAGTGGATTCTGCTTTAAGTCCATTCTTGGGCTATCGATATGTGCACCAAGGATGTTTAAACCGTTTTCAAGTGGCTCAGAACCAATGTTGAACATAGCAAGCATCTTGCCCTTATTAGCAGCGAATACTTTATCACCAGCCTTAAGCTTTGTGCCGTTAGCGATTACATCGTTTAAATCTAAATAACCAGCCTTCTTAGCCTTTTCAACGAAGAAATCAACACATTCTCTTTCAGTCTTACACTGAGAAAGGAACTGTCTGTATTCCTCACCAAATTTCATAACCTTTTTTACATCTTTTTCAGATGTATACTTACTCCATGCGTTTTTGCGTTCCATAAATCTAAAACTCTCCTGTTAACCATTAATATTATTTTGAACTCGTCTATATAGCTCCTCTGCGGCGTTATATCCCATCTTCTTTTGACGATGGTTAACTGCTGCAGCCTCACAAATAATAGCGAGATTTCTACCTGGTCTGATTGGAAGTGAGTGACATGTAACATCAATTCCTAAGATATTCATGTATTCATCTGTCATTCCAAGACGGTCGTATTCCTTTTCCTTTGACCAATCCTCAAGCTTGATAACTAAATCGATACGCTGCTCATCCTTAACAGCCTCAACACCATAAAGAGATTTAACATCGATGATACCGATTCCTCTAAGCTCAATTAAGTACTGAGTGATTGAAGGTGCGCGTCCGTATAATCTTTCGTTATTAGGACGACGGATTTCAACTACATCATCAGATACAAGTCTGTGTCCTCTTCTAATAAGTTCAAGTGCTGCCTCTGACTTACCAATTCCTGATTCACCTGTAATAAGAAGACCTTCACCATAAACATCAACAAGTACACCGTGGATTGTAGTGTATGGTGCAAAATCCATGTTAAGTGAATAGATAAGTGCTGACATGAATTCTGATGTAGCACGATCTGTACCAAGTACAGGAATCTTTGCCTTATTGGCCTCCTCCAAAATTACATCCTCTGGCTTTTCATCTCTACAATAAATAACACAAGGGATGTCATATGAAAAAAGCTTTGCGAAGCTTTCTGCCTTTTCTTTATCACTCTTCTTTGCTAAATATGCTGTTTCTACGTTTCCGATTACCTGGATACGACTTGGCTCGAAATGCTCGTAAAAACCGTGAAGCTGAAGAGCTGGTCTGTTGACATCAGCGACTGTGACCTGTGAATCCTCAAGATTTAAATCTGGTGTATAGTTTTTAAGATTAAATCTTTCCTTAACTGTAGCTACAGTAACAAATTTGTTAGTTGCCATAAAAACCTCCGATCAGTATTGAAATCTTTAACTATTGTAGCGTATTTTCTTCTGAATTAACAGTGTGAAAGTAATTGTATACATTTTCTGCCGCCTCTTTTGACATGGATTCTGTGTCCATTAAATCTTCTAGGGAAGCGGCCGCCATTTTTTCGGCAGAAATGTATTTTTTCATAAGGGCTTTTCTTCGTTTTGGCCCTATTCCTGCAATGTCATCCAAGAAGCTGTGAACCTGCCCCTTGCTACGCAAGCTTCTATGATATTCAATAGCAAATCTATGTGCCTCGTCCTGAAGTCTGGTGATAAGTTGGAAGCCCTCAGAATGAGTATCTATAGGCAGCTCCATATCCTTATAATAAAGGCCTCTTGTTCTATGATGGTCATCCTTTACCATGCCTGCGATTGGTATGTGAAGTCCTAATTCGGCCATGACCTGTTCTGCTATATGGACCTGACCTTTACCACCATCCATCATGATTACATCTGGAAATTTGGTGAAGCTATCTTCTATTACACCACCATTTTCCTCTAATTCCTCAATACCGTGTGAAAAACGTCTTGTAAGGACCTCATGCATTGATGCGTAATCATTTGGACCTTCAACTGTTTTAATCTTGAATTTGCGGTAATCTGAGCGTTTAGGCTTACCTTTTTCAAATACAACCATTGAGCCTACTGACTGGAAGCCAGAAATATTTGATATATCATAAGCCTCCATTCTGCTTGCCCCTGGAAGATTAAGAAGGTCGGCGATTTCTTTCATGGCGCCGATAGTTCTGCCCTCTTCCTTTTTAATTTTTTCTCTATCCTGATCAAGGACCATCTGAGCATTCTTAGCCGCAAGCTCAACAAGCTTGTGCTTAGTGCCTGCCTTTGGAGCCTTAAGATATACTCTTGCGCCCTTTTTGTTTGTAAGCCAAGTTTCTATTAGATTGGCCTCTTGCATATCAAACTGAACGAATACCTCCCTTGGAATGAAAGGTGTTCCAGTGTAATAATCCTTTAAGAAATATTCCAGTAAATCCTCATCTGTGTCATCTACTCTAACATTAATGAAGAAATGCTCGCGTCCTATCATCTTGCCACCACGGATAAAGAATACCTGTACTACGGCATCCTCCTTGCCCTTAGCCATGGCGATAATATCTCTGTCCTCGCCATCCAGCTGAGTAGCCTTCTGTCGGCCTGCACAAGCCTTTACAGATTCTATCAAATCTCTGTAGATGGCTGCTTTTTCAAAATCCATGTCCTCAGATGCCTTTTGCATCTTTGCCTTAAGGTCTTTGATGGTATCGAAGTAATCTCCATTCAAAAAGTCGATTACCTTATCTACGTTTTTACGATATTCCTCTTGTGGAACATTTCCCTGACAAGGGCCAAGGCACTGGTCTATATGATAATTAAGACATGGTCTTGTCTTTCCAAAATTCTCTGGAAGCTTTTGATTACATGTGCGGATTTTATAAAGTTTTCGTACTAAATCGATGGTATCGTGAACAGCTCCTGCCGATGTGAATGGTCCGAAGAATTTGCTGCCGTTCTTTTTCATCCTTCTAGAAAACAATACCCTAGGATAGGCTTCTGTGACTGTGACCTCAATGTAAGGATAGGTCTTATCATCGCGAAGCATGGTGTTGTACTTTGGACGATATTCTTTAATTAAATTGCATTCTAAAATAAGAGCCTCAAGCTCAGAATCTGTGACAATGAATTCGAAGTAATCGATATTTGCCACCATCTGTTTTTTCTTGAGCCCCTCATCATGGCTTGGCTGGAAATACTGTCGCACTCTGTGTTTCAGAGACAGTGCTTTTCCAACATATATAATTTCGTCGTTTTTCCCGTGCATTAGATAAACTCCCGGTTGGTCCGGGAGTTTACTAAGGTCTTCTTCAGTTACCATAAATTACTCATCAAAAATGTTGTCTGTTACCACATTCATTGGATCATTATCTGTATCAAAGAATGTGCTTGTTGATTCCTTCTTTTCTTCAGGCTCAGGGATTCCCTTAATCTCTCTAAAGATTTTCATGAATTCCTTACCTGTAATTGTTTCGTGTTCAAACAGATAATCGGAAATCTTATCTAAGCATTCCATGTTATCTGTAAGGAGTTCCTTTGCCTTTGCATATGCATCGGTTATCATCTGAAGGACTTCGTCATCTATCTGGGCTGCTGTATTTTCGCCGCAGATAAGTGAAGCTCTGCCGTCCAAATACTGGCTTTCAACAGTAGCAAGTCCCATCATTCCAAATTTATCTGACATACCAAAGCGAGTTACCATTGCCCTGGCAATCTTCGTTGCCTGTTCAATATCGTTTGCAGCACCTGATGTGTATGTGCCGAATTTGATATCCTCAGCAGCACGTCCACCCATGTAAGTAACAATCTTGGCAATAAGCTCGTCCTTTGTTTCAAGGAACTTCTCCTCCTCAGGAGTCTGAAGTGTGTAACCAAGGGCACCCATAGTACGTGGAACGATTGTAATCTTCTGAACTGGCTCAGCATCCTTCTGAAGCGCTGATACAAGAGCGTGACCAACCTCGTGATAAGAAACGATTTTGCGTTCCTTCTCGCTCATGGCTCTGTCCTTCTTTTCCTTGCCACCTACGGCAACAAGCTCGAAGGCTTCGAATAAATCCTTCTGTGTAACGTATTTTCTCTTTGCCTTAACTGCAAGGATGGCTGCTTCGTTAATAATATTAGCAAGGTCTGAACCTACAAGACCAACTGATGCAAGTGCAAGTGCATCCAAATCAACAGATTCATCCATCTTAACATCCTTAGAATGAACCTTAAGGATTTCAAGACGTCCCTTCTGATCTGGCTTATCAACGATGATACGTCTATCGAAACGACCTGGTCTAAGAAGCGCCTTATCAAGTACCTCTGGTCTGTTTGTGGCTGCAAGAATAAGAAGACCCTTGTTAGAATCAAATCCGTCCATCTCTGAAAGGAGCTGGTTAAGTGTCTGCTCACGCTCGTCGTTTCCACCGCCGTAATGAGCGTCTCGGCTCTTACCGATGGCATCAATCTCATCGATGAATACGATACATGGTGCTACCTTCTGTGCCTCCTTGAAAAGGTCACGTACACGAGATGCACCAACACCAACGAACATTTCTACGAAGTCAGAACCTGCAAGTGAGAAGAATGGAACTCCTGCCTCACCAGCAACTGCCTTTGCAAGAAGTGTTTTACCTGTTCCTGGAGGGCCTACTAAAAGTGCGCCCTTAGGAAGCTTAGCACCGATATCTGTATATTTCTTAGGATTGTGAAGGAAATCAACCATTTCCTGAACTGATTCCTTAGCCTCATCCTGTCCAGCTACATCCTTAAATGTAATGCCTGTAGCGCGCTCCATGTTGTAAAGCTTGGCATTTGATTTGCCAACGCCCATTGGACCGCCGCCCATCTTCTTCATAAAGAAGCCTAAAAGCACCCATAAAAGAACTAATGGCAATACAAATGAAAGAATATTGTAGACGATAGCAGCTGTTGAATCAGCTATTGTTCCATCAATATCTATATTGTGCTTTTTAAGGAGAGGTAGTAATTCATCATCTCTGATATAAGCAGTATAAAGCTTTGTCTGCTGTGGCTGTCCAGCGCTTTCATAGAGCTGATTAAGCTTTTCTGCCTTCTCCTCGGAAAGGCCGTAGGTTTCACCTTCTTTAAGAGTGATGTTAATAACATCATCCTTAAACTTAACCTCTTCAACCTTGTCCTCTTCAACCAAATTCAAGAATTCAGTGTAAGTGATTTCCTGATTTGGAGAAGTGTTGGCGCCCTTATACATCATACTAGTAAAGAACAACGCTACAAGTATTAATATTCCTAATGTATAAAAAGGCTGACGATTATTCTTCTTGTCTCCACCATTTTGGTTATTATTATTTTCGTTCACATCTGCCTCCATTTATCTAAATTTACATATTCTAATTTATCATAAATGAAAAAAAAAGTAATGGTTTTAATAAAATTTTAATACATATAAATAAAAAAGCCATCTGGATGATTTTAATACTCCAGATGGCCTGTTATTATTTAGATAAAATTTCTGTATCGTTTGTGAATTCTGTTCCTGAAACCTCTTCAAACTTATGTAAGAGATCCTCGATAGAAAGATTTTTCTTTTCTTCTCCGCTGATATTAAGAATTACTCGACCTTCGTTCATCATGATAAGTCTGTTACCGTAGGTGATTGCATCACGCATGTTGTGAGTAACCATCATAGCTGTAAGATTATGCTCCTTAATCAGCATATCTGTTATTTCAAGAACCTTAGCGGCTGTCTTTGGATCAAGGGCTGCTGTGTGCTCATCTAAAAGCAACAGCTTTGGCTTTTGGATAGTTGCCATAAGAAGTGTCAAGGCCTGTCTCTGTCCGCCAGAAAGCAATCCTACCTTCGCTGTAAGTCTATCCTCCAAGCCAAGGTCCAGCTCCTTTAACATTTCATGATATCTATCTCTTTCCTTTTTGGTTACACCCCAGCTAAGTCCTCTTAGCTTTCCACGTCTTGCAGCCAAAGCCATGTTTTCGTCTATCTGCATGTTTGCGGCTGTTCCTGTCATAGGATCCTGGAAAACTCTTCCTAAATATTTTGCACGCTTGTGCTCAGGAAGACCTGTTACATCGATTCCATCGATTTCTATTTTCCCACCATCTACTGGCCAAACTCCTGCAACAGCGTTAAGGAATGTGGATTTACCTGCACCATTACCACCGATGACAGTGCAAAACTCTCCTTCTTCAAGGTGAAGAGTTGCGCCATTAAGTGCTACCTTTTCGTTGATTGTACCTGGGTTGAAGGTCTTTTGTAGGTTAAAAGCATTAAGCATTGTGCTGACCTCCTCTCTTTGCAGCCTTTGAAAATGAACTGTTTGCTTTATTCTTTAGATAAGGAACTGCAAGGAATATAGCTACTATAATAGCTGTAAATAGCTTCATATCGTTTGCTGGCATCTTTAACCAAAGAACTATAGCAATGAAAATGTAATAAAGAATACCGCCTATAACTACGAAGCTAAGTGATAATGCAAAGTTCGATTTCTTTTTGAATAATGCCTGGCAAAGCACATCTCCTATGATGATGGATGCAAGTCCGATTACGATTGCACCTCTTCCCATATTCACATCCGCATTACCATTAAACTGTGCAAATAATGCGCCTGCAAAAGCCACAATGGCATTTGAAATAACAAGACCAAAGGCCTTCATTACATTGACGCTGATTCCCTGTGCCTTAGCCATGGCTGGATTTGTTCCAGTGGCACGAAGAGCAGAACCCATTTCTGTTCCGAAATACCAATACATGATTGCAATAATGATAGCTGCAAATACAAGAACTGTAATAAGAGCATCATTCTTATATCTAAGTGATATTGCAAGATTATATTTATCAACTGAAATTGGTGTATTTGGCTGATTATTTGCAATTCGAAGATTTATAGAATACAGTGCAAGCTGAGTAAGAATTCCCGCTAAAATATCAGGGATTCCAAACACAGTGTGTAAAACACCTGTGATAAGTCCGGCCAATGCGCCTGCTATAAAGGCAAGCACTAAAGCCAAGCCCCAAGAATGGCCTGATATAATCACCATCGCGGCTACAGCTCCACCTGTCGCAAATGAGCCATCTACTGACAGATCTGCAAAATTAAGTAATTTAAATGTAATGTAAATGCCAAGAGCCATTATTCCGTATATTATGCCTTGTGCTACAGTACCTGGCATTCCTGCAATTAATGTTTCAATTCCCATACTTAAACTCCAAAGAGCAAGGCGTAGGTGCCTTGCTCTACTTTATTTTTCTTATTTTTAATCCATTTCTATTGCTACATAGTCATCAGGTAATGTAATTCCTAATGCTTCAGCAATCTTTGGATTGTATTCCTTTGTGAATTCTGTTGCATATTCGATTTCGTAGGTAGCTGGGTCTTTTCCGTTTGCAAGGATTTCATAAGCCATAAGACCTGCATTATATCCTATATCGTAATATGAAATTGAAAGTGTTGCGATTCCACAACCTTTGCAGATTCCCTCTTCACCTGCAATAATTGGCACCTTAGCAGTAAGAGCAATGTTGTTGATTGTTTCAGCTGCGTTAGCGGCTACATTATCTGTTGGCACATAGATAACATCGCTTGCTCCGCATGCTGACTGAACTACTGTACCTACATCTGCGGAATCAGCAAAAGTGTAATCCGTTACATTGTATCCGTAATCTTCAAGATACTTTGTCATTTCCTTAGCCTGATATAAAGAGTTTTTCTCGCCTGAGCAGTAGATTAAACCAACCTCTTTTGCATCAGGGAAAAGTGAATGAAGCATTTCAGCCTGGCCATCAAGTGGTGCTAAATCAGAAGTACCTGTTACGTTGACGCCTGTTGCTCCGCTCCAATCCTCAATATCAAGTGCTGATGCGTAATCTGTGATAGATGTGGCAACGATTGGAATAGTGCTTGTTGCTGTTTCGCATGCCTGAAGTGCTGGTGTGGCATTTGCCATAATCAAATCAACGTTATCTGAAACGAATGTATTGGCAATTGTTGCACAAGTAGCATTATCGCCTGATGCATTTTCTACTGTGATATTCACATTATCCCCAAGCTTTTCCTTAAGAGCATCTGTAAATCCCTGAGTTGCTGTATCAAGGGCTGGATGCTGAACAAGCTGGATAACCCCAACATTATATGTTTTTGAATCATCAGTTGTTGCTGTTTCTTCTGTCTTAGTTGTTGCAGCTTCCTTCTCTTTTGCGGCATCTGTTCCACATGCCACCAAAGACATTGCAAGTGACAGCGCTATTAATGAACTAACTATTTTTTTCATAGCTGCCTCCTCCTTGTTGAATATTTAATGAGTTCACTTTAGCACTTTTATCTGCTAAAGTCAATTGATATTATAAAAGGAGTCTTTCGACTCCTTTTACTTATAGATGATGGATATATTCCCCATTAAATTGTTTGTCTAACTTTCTACAGCAATAATACAATCCTGGTACTAAGAAGATTACTGCAAACAGCCATGCTACTGGGCTAGCCCAAATCGCTCCTGAAAAGCCTATCATTGGAACAAATGTAAAGGCCACTAAGATTCTTGCAATCATTTCCATTACACCTGAATAGATTGCGAAGGTCGAAAAGCCCATGCCTTGGATTGCAAATCTAAAGATATTTACAGCAGCAAGTAATGTGTAAGTTACACCATTTGCCAGTAAAAACATCATAGCTTGTTCTATTACGATATCTGTAGCTGTGAATAGACGTAAAATATATCTTCCCGCAAAAATCAGCACTATGAAAATGAAGACTGCATATATAGTTCCAATTAGCTGGGCCGTCCATACACCCTTTTTAACTCTTGGAATATTCTTTGCTCCTACATTTTGACCTGCGTATGTTGCCATTGTGCCACCTAACGCATCAAAAGGACATACTACAAACATAGAAACCTTTGAACCTGCAGTCATGGATGCTACGGCTATTGTTCCAAGTCCATTAACGGCTGTCTGTAATATAACAGAGCCAATGGCTGTAATGGAATACTGTAATCCAAATGGTATACCCATGGATATAAGGACCTGGCTATGATGTTTGCCTAACTTTAAATCTCCCTTACTTAATTTAAGAATAGGAAATTTCTTTTTCATATATATTAGACAGCTAATTCCAGCAATAAACTGTGACATTACAGTTGCAAGAGCTGGGCCATCAACACTCATTCCAAGAACTATGATGAAAACTATATCGAGTACCACATTTATGCCTGCGGCCATTATCAGGAAGTAGGTAGGTGTTTTACTATCCCCTAATGAACGCATAATACCTGCCGTTAGGTTATATAAAAATGTTACAGGAATTCCAAAAAAGATGATGGAAATATATGAATATGCTAAATCGATAATATCATCAGGAGTTTGCATAATTACAAGAATCTGGTAACAGAAAATACTTACAAGTGTTGTGATTACCACTGCAAATATACCAGACATTATTATCGAATTACCCACAAATTTACGCATGGAATCATAAGATTCTGCACCGAATCTCTGAGCTACTGGTATTGCAAATCCTGAGCATATTCCCATGCAAAATCCGTTTATAAGAAAGTTTATAGAGCCAGTAGAACCTACAGCCGCTAAAGCACTATCGCCTAACGTTTGGCCTACAATTATTGTATCAACCAGATTATACATCTGCTGAAACAATAAACCTGCAAGCATTGGGATAGAAAATCCTAGAATTAAACCTAGAGGGTTTCCCTCAGTCATTTTCTTTGTTGTATCAGCTGCCATATTATATCCTCATTTTCTTTTAACTCTTACCCTAATATTACATCAGTTTTTATCATAAAGATAGTATTATATTTTTAGATTACTATAAAATATTTTAGGATAATATGTGAAATGTGTATAAAAAAAGAGCTAAGACATACGTCTTAGCTCTAATTAGTTCTGATTAAACTAACTCAAGAACAACTTCCATAGCTGCATCGCCCTTACGTGGTCCGATCTTAACGATACGTGTGTAACCACCCTTGCGATCAACATACTTTGGAGCGATCTCATCGAATACGAAGTTAGCCATGTCAACCTTGTGAGTCTCAGACTTCTTTGTACCCTTTGCTGTAGGTGTGTAAAGAACCTGCATCATCTGACGACGAGCGTGAAGTCTTGAAGGAGCATCCTTCTTGATCTTCTTGTCTACTGTATCATAAACAGTAACCTTCTTACCATCTACAACTTCCTTAACTCTCTTACCATCTTTATCCTTACGAGCTACCTTAGCCTGAACTGTAACTTCTTCGAAGTTATCCTTTTCCTTAACGCCAAGAGTAATGATGTGCTCAGCAAGCTTTCTTACTTCCTTAGCCTTAGCTTCAGTTGTAACGATCTTGCCATGATAAAGAAGCTCAGTTACCTGGTTTCTTAAAAGAGCTTTTCTCTGTGATGATGTTCTGCTTAATTTTCTGTACTTTGCCATTTTGCTTTCCTCCTTAAAACGTGCCGCAGGTGCTCATCGGTCTTACCCCGCAACTTTGGTGATGGAAAGTATACACGGATGTGCTCATCGGTCTTATCTTCCATGCATTATTTCCTGGTTATAACTTAAAAACTAGTCTTCAAGCATTCTGAGTGAAAGACCAAGTTCACTAAGTTTCTGTTCTACTTCTTCCATAGACTTGCGACCAAGGTTACGAACCTTCATCATGTCCTCAGGGGACTTGTCGCAAAGTTCTGCTACTGTATTGATACCAGCTCTCTTTAAGCAGTTGTATGAACGAACTGAAAGCTCAAGTTCATCAATGCTCATTTCAAGAGTCTTACCTGTTGTATCATCAGGCTTGTCAGCGATAACGCTAAGATCCTGTGCAGCATCTGAAAGATTTACAAAAAGATTTAAATGCTCGCTGAGTACCTTTGCAGCCATAGAAACAGCTTCATCAGGACCCATTGTGCCGTTTGTATATACATCAAGTGTAAGCTTATCGTAATCAGTTACCTGACCCACACGAGTATCTTCTACTGTCATGTTTACACGCTCTACTGGTGTGTAGATTGAATCTACAGCAATCTTTCCGATTGGTGTATCAGGTGTCTTGTTCTTATCAGCAGAAATATATCCACGATTCTTTGTGATTGTAAGCTCCATGTAAAGCTTGCAGTCATTACCACCATTAAGATGAGCGATAACGAGATCTGGATTGATGATTTCAATATCAGAATCAACCTGGATATCAGCTGCTGTAACAACGCCTTCACCCTCGAACTCAATATAGGCTGTCTTAGGCTCATCAGAACTGCTGTTATTTCTGATGGCTAATTCCTTAATGTTCATAACGATTTCAGTAACGTCTTCCTTTACTCCAGGAATAGCACTGAACTCATGAAGGACGCCTTCAATCTTTATCTGGCTAACTGCAGCACCTGGCAGAGACGAAAGCATAATTCTACGAAGTGAATTACCAAGTGTTATACCGTATCCTCTCTCAAGAGGTTCAACAACGAATCTGCCGTATTTTTTGTCCTCAGAAATCTCTGCGATTTCAATATTTGGGTTTTCAAAATTTAACACTACATTGCCTCCTTAAAATATTTACTAGACTCTAAAAAACAGAATATTAAATAATATTCTGCATCTTTGCTTACTGCCGCATAGTAAAATTGTAACAAATCGCACTTATACAAGCAAGCTTGTATAAGTGCTTTTTGTAAACATTCACTAAAAATTATTATTTTGAATATAACTCGACGATAAGCATCTCGTCTACAGGAACATCGATCTGCTCTCTGTTAGGAAGCTCTTTAACTGTACCCTTAAGGCTCTCAGCATCAACATCAACCCACTCTGGAGTTGTTCTACCAGCTGTAACCTCTGTGATATCCTTAAATCTCTGAAGGCTCTTAGACTTCTCGCGAACTTCGATAACGTCTCCAGCCTTTACAAGATATGAAGGAACGTTTACTGGCTTACCATTTACAAGGAACATCTTGTGATCAACTACCTGACGAGCTTCTCTTCTTGTACGAGCGAATCCCATACGGAATACTACGTTATCAAGACGGCTCTCAAGCATTGTCATAAGGTTTTCACCTGTCATGCCCTTCATACGGTCTGCCTTCTCATAATAATTACGGAAAGGCTTCTCAAGTACGCCATAGATAAACTTAGCCTTCTGCTTCTCCTGAAGCTGAAGTGCGTACTCTGACTTCTTTCCTCTTCCTCTATTTTTTTGTCTGTGTGACTTCTTATCATATCCTAAAAATGTAGGATCTAAATCAAGAGATCTACATCTTTTAAGAACTGGTGTCTTATTAACTGCCATTAGATTTCCCTCCTAATTAGACTCTTCTACGCTTTGGTGGACGACATCCGTTATGTGGAACTGGAGTAACATCCTTGATTGTAAGAACCTGAACGCCGTTTGCATCGATTGCTCTGATTGCAGCTTCACGTCCTGAACCTGGTCCCTTTACGAATACATCTACACTCTTTAAACCGTGAACTAATGCAGCCTTAACTGCTGTCTCTGCTGCCATCTGTGCAGCGTATGGAGTAGATTTTCTTGAACCTCTAAATCCTAGACCACCAGCACTTGCCCATGAAAGAGCATTACCCTGAGCATCAGTAATTGTAACGATAGTGTTATTGAAAGATGCCTGAACATGTACCTGTCCGTGTTCAACGTTTTTCTTTACACGCTTTTTTGTTGTCTTCTTTGCAACTTTAGCCATAATTAAACTAACCTACTTTCTTTCTATAAAATGATTTACTTCTTCTTATTTGCTACTGTACGCTTTGGACCCTTACGAGTACGAGCGTTTGTCTTAGTCTTCTGTCCACGAACAGGAAGACCCTTTCTATGACGGATTCCTCTATAGCATCCGATTTCCTGAAGTCTCTTGATATCAAGGGCAACTTCTCTTCTAAGATCACCTTCTACAGTCATTGTCTCATCGATAACTGTGCTGATTTTCTTTACTTCATCATCAGTTAAATCCTTAACACGTGTGCTAGGATCAACGCCAGCTGCCTCAAGAATCTTGTTTGAGCTTACTCTACCAATTCCGTATATGTAAGTTAAACCAATTTCAATTCTCTTGTCTCTTGGTAAATCTACACCTGCAATACGAGCCATGTGTGTTTACACCTCCATAAAAATTCTACTTTAATTAACATTATTGATATAAGTGATACAGCTCCGAAAAATCGGCCTGAAATGTGTGTATCCCCATATCTGGAACGTTGGCCTCGGTATGATAGGCCTATTTATTATGAACAGCCTAAATTAGATACACTTTAGACTGCAGCCGCACATAATAAAATGCATCATAAACTAGTCAGATTAACCCTGACGCTGCTTATGCTTAGGGTTTTCGCAGATAATACGAATGCTACCCTTTCTTTTGATGACCTTGCACTTCTCGCACATAGGCTTTACAGAAGATCTTACTTTCACGATGTTCCTCCTTTCCATGCCCTTTTATTCAAAGGTTGTGGTCAATCTATAATTTGAACATTCTAAAAACGTCCGCTTAATAGTATAGCGACCGTTTAATAGTATGTCAATAACTTTTTTACTTATCTCTCCAAATAATTCTTCCCTTAGAAAGATCATATGGACTCATCTCGATTGTTACCTTATCACCAGGTAAGATTCGGATGTAGTTCTGTCTTAACTTTCCACTGATGTGAGCAAGAATCTGATGACCATTTTCAAGCTCTACCTTAAACATAGCGTTAGGAAGTTTTTCAACAACTACTCCTTCAACTTCAATAACATCTGCTTTAGACATCTTCGTTCCTCCTATTATAACTTTTAAGAATTCTTTTAATTTTCACATCATCTAAAGTCTCAACATCATTTATGTCTTCAAAAACATTAGATGGAATATTTTTAATAAGCTGTAAATGAATTTTCTTTTTCTTCTTAGGCTTTGACATAAGCTTTGTAGTTCCATTTGCAAGATAAAAATAATTTTCATCTTCGTTAACTACAACGTAAACCTGTTTCTTGTCATGTCCAGCTTTTGAAGTAGCAAGCATTAAATCCATTTATTTCCCTCCGGATTTGCAAGTTCTGTAGGTGTGAGTGTCAGGATTTCAGGAGCACCATTAGTAATCACAATTGTGTTTTCATAATGTGCTGATAATGATTCATCCATTGTAACAACAGTCCATTCATCATCCATCCACGCCACATCTGGGCTACCAGCATTTATCATAGGCTCTACGGCCAATGTCATACCTGCCATAAGCTTTGGACCTTTTCTAAAAGGTCTTTTGAAATTTGGAATTTCTGGAGCTTCGTGAAGGCTAGTACCAATTCCATGACCAACCAAATCTCTAACCACTCCATAACCAAAGCTTTCAGCATAATTTCCTATGGCACCGGATATATCATACAAATGATTTCCTGCCTTCGCATATTTCATACCTTGGAAAAATGATTGACGAGTTCTTTCTATAAGAAGTCTCGCTTCTTCACTGATTTCTCCAACAGGTACTGTTCTGGCAGCATCTGAATGATACCCCTTATATAGAACGCCTGTATCTAAGCTTACGATATCGCCATTAACCAAAATTCTATCATCTGTAGGTATACCGTGAACGACTTCATCATTAACAGAAACACATACACTTGCTGGATATCCGTATAACCCTTTGAAATTTGGTTCACAACCATAACTTCTGATGACTTCTTCACCAAGCTTATCTACATCTAATGTAGACATTCCTTCGTGAATCTCTTTAGCTAATGTTTCGTGAACCTGGGCAAGTATTTTACCAGCTTCTCTCATTAATTGAATTTCTTCTTCAGTTTTAATAGTTATAGGCTCACTCATCTTAAGCTCCTAATATAGAAGTGATATCCTCAAATACTTTTTCCATTGGCTGTGTACCATCTACAGATTTAAGGATGCCTTTACCCTGATAATACTCAATTAATGGTTGAGTCTGGTCATGGTAAACATCAAGTCTCTTCTTAACTGTTTCTGGCTTATCATCATCTCTGAGAACAAGCTGACTACCACATGTATCACATACACCTTCTTTTTTAGGTGGAATAGATACGATGTGATATGTTGCGCCACAATTTAAACATGCTCTACGACCTGACATTCTGTTGATGATATTCTCATCTGGAACATCAACATCGATAGCATAGTCCATAGCCTGGCCAATCTTTGTAAGAGCAGCATCAAGTGCTTCAGCCTGTGGAATTGTTCTTGGGAATCCATCTAATACAAATCCATTTTTAGCATCATCCTGTGCAATGCGGTCCATTACAAGATCACATGTAAGTTCATCTGGAACAAGCAAACCTTGATCCATGTATTCCTTTGCTTTCTTGCCAAGATCTGTACCATTTTTAATGTTAGCGCGGAATATATCACCTGTCGAAATGTGAGGGATAGAATACTTTGAGGCAATCTGCTTTGCCTGTGTACCTTTGCCTGCACCAGGTGCACCTAACATAATAATCTTCATAATCAAACCCTCCTGCGTGTTTGTCTATTTAACACATTAAGAGATACGCAATATGCGTATCTCTCTAAAGTGTTAATGATTATTAATCATTTAAAAAGCCTTTGTAATTACGAACCATCATCTGTGATTCTACCTGCTTAAGTGTCTCAACGATAACACCAACAATAATGATGATTGATGTACCACCAAATGAAACACTAGCACCAAGTAAACCATTAAAGATGATTGGAAGTAAAGCCACTATTGAAAGACCTATTGCTCCAATAAATATTACATGTCTTAATATAGCTGTAAGATAATCGGATGTAGGCTTTCCAGGCCTAATACCTGGAATAAATCCTCCGGAACGCTTTAAGTTCTCTGCAATCTCCAAAGGATTAAATGTAATCTCTGTATAGAAATATGCGAATCCAATGATTAGCAATACGTATACAAGAGCGCCGATTGTATAAATCCAGTTGGATGGGCTGAACCAGTTAGACTGATTCATACCGTTAAGTACTTTACCCCAGAATCCCTGAACACCATTCTTTGCAAATAACTGCACAAGCATGATAGGTGTCTGTAAAAGAGACTGAGCAAAAATAACTGGAATAACACCAGCTGTATTTACCTTCATAGGAATAACTGATGAATTTCCACCCACCTGTCTTCTTCCCTGAATCTTATTTGAATACTGAACTGGAATACGTCTTTCTGCGCTTTGAAGAATAACTACAAATACAACTAGTGCAACGATAATTGCTGCAATAATAATTGCTGCAAGTGTTGCCTTTGGAATTGTCTTTCCAGCCATATACTGCTCATAGAGCTTTGTCAAATCAGATGGGATACGGCTAATAATATTAATAGTAAGTACTATAGATATACCATTCCCAATACCCTTCTCAGTGATTCTCTCACCAATCCACATTAATACTGCTGAACCGGCAGTGAGAGCTGCTACTACAAGCACATAATTAATGTATGGAATAGAATAAGATACTAAGTATCCGCTTCTTCCAAATCCAATTGCCATTGCAATTGATTCACCTAACGCTAACGCTATTGTAAGATAACGAGTAATCTGCGTCATCTTTTTTCTGCCTTGCTCACCATCACGCTGCATCTCTTCCAACTTAGGAAATGCAATTGTAAGCAACTGCATGATAATAGAAGATGTAATGTATGGTGTGATATTAAGCGCAAATACAGACATATTTGAGAATGAACCACCAGTGATTGAATCGAAGAAATTCAATGCATTGTCAGAATTCTCGAATAAGCTAGAAAATGCACTACCATTGATGCCAGGCACAGGAAGCAAGCTTCCTAGCCTAACAACAATAAGCATTAAAAAAGTAAAACCAATTCGTCTTCTTAAATCTTTTATTTTGAAAGCATCGCGTAGTGTCTGAAACATTAGATCACCTCTACTGTTCCGCCTAGAGCCTCGATCTTTTCCTTTGCACTAGCACTAAAAGCGTTTGCCTGAACATTGAGCTTCTTTGTAAGCTCGCCACCGCCAAGAATCTTAACGCCATCGCGAGGGTTCTTGATGATACCGCTCTCAACGAGTGTATCAACTGTTACAGTAGCACCATTATCAAATCTCTCTAAATAAGAAACATTGATACCAACGATTTCCTTTGTATTTCTATTCTTGAAACCACGTTTAGGAAGACGTCTGTATAAAGGCATCTGTCCACCTTCGAATCCAAGTCTAATGCTTCCGCCTGAACGAGCCTTCTGTCCCTTATGACCCTTACCAGCAGTCTTGCCATTACCTGAACCGTGTCCACGGCCTCTTCTGAAATTATCACTATGCTTTGAGCCTTCAGCTGGCTGTAAGTTAGATAAATCCATTATGGCACCTCCTTCTATTAAATTTCTTCAACTTTTACTAAGTGATTGACCATTCTAAGCATTCCGCGAACGCTGTCGTTGTCAGGAAGCTCAACAGTCTTATTGACCTTTCTAAGGCCAAGTGCTTCTACAGTCTTCTTGTTCTTAGGAACAGCACCGATTGTAGACTTTACGAGTGTTACTCTTAACTTCTTCTCTGCCATTTATCTTTCCTCCTTAAGCAAGAATGTCTTCAACCTTCTTGCCACGAGCCTTTGCTACCTCTTCAGGTGACTTAAGAAGCTTAAGTCCTTCGATTGTAGCAAGTACAACGTTCTGCTTATTTGATGATCCAAGTGACTTTGTACGGATGTTTCCGATACCTGCAAGCTCACATACGGCACGTGCTGGACCACCAGCGATGATACCAGTACCTTCTGGAGCCTTCTTAAGAAGTACAGAAGCACCTGTGTGCTTTCCTTGAATATCGTGTGTAATACTGTGGTTGTCATCAAGCTTAACTGTGATGAGCTTCTTCATAGCATCTTCCTTACCCTTGCGGATAGCTTCAGGAATTTCAGCTGCCTTGCCAAGTCCAGCGCCAACGTGTCCGTTCTTATCGCCTACTACTACAAGAGCTGTGAAACGCATGTTACGTCCACCCTTAACAACCTTAGTTACACGCTTAATTTCTACAACCTGCTCAGTTAATTCTAACTGGCTAGCGTCAATGATTTCACGTTTCATGTGTTCTCCTCCTAGAATTCTAATCCAGCTTCTCTAGCTGCATCTGCTAAAGCTGCAACCTTGCCGGCATAAATGTAACCACCTCTGTCGAATACGACTTCCTTGATTCCCTTTTCCTGTGCCTTCTTAGCAATAACTGTACCAAGCTTTGAAGCAGCTTCTACGTTATTTGTCTTTGCAAGATCTGCTTTAACGTCAGCGTCAAGAGTAGATGCTGAAACGAGTGTATTTCCACATGTATCATCAATAACCTGAACATACATGTGATTGTTGCTTCTGAACACTGCAAGACGTGGTCTTTCTGCTGTACCGGCTAGAGTGTTACGAAGTCTTCTATGCTTTGTCTGGCGAATTACTGATCTAGATTTCTTACTTACCATTTTACATTCACTCCTTTACTATTTCTTACCGGTCTTACCGACTTTACGTCTAATAACTTCATCAGAGTACTTAATACCCTTACCCTTGTATGGTTCAGGTCTTCTCTTATCTCTGATGTTGGCAGCGTACTGACCAACCTTTTCCTTGTCGATACCCTTGATGATAATTTTATTTCCGTCAACTGTTGACTCGATACCCTCTGGATCTTCCATCTCAACTGGGTGAGAGTAACCAAGGTTAAGAGTAAGCTTCTTACCAGCCTTTGATGCTCTGTAACCTACACCGTTAACTTCAAGAGTCTTCTCATAGCCTGTTGTAACACCAACAACCATGTTGTTGATAAGTGTTCTAGTAAGACCGTGTAAAGACTTCATTTTCTTTAAATCATTAGGTCTTGTAACAACAACTTCTGCACCCTCGAGCTTAATATCCATCTCAGATGGAAGAGTTCTCTCAAGAGTACCCTTAGGACCTTTTACAGTCACATGATTATTTTCTGCAATTTCAACTGTAACACCAGCTGGAACTGCGATTGGCATTCTTCCTATACGTGACATGCCCGTACCTCCTTAAAAATATGATGTATGTCCGGCTTCTATAACCGGGTTATACTTTTAGGTAATTAGTTACTTGTTTGGATATGATTACCAAACGTATGCAAGAACTTCGCCACCAACCTGAAGCTTACGAGCTTCCTTATCTGTGATGATGCCCTTGTTTGTTGAAAGGATAGCGATACCAAGTCCACCTAAAACGTATGGGATATCGTCCTTACCAGCATAAATACGAAGACCTGGCTTAGAAATTCTCTTAATACCAGAAATAATCTTCTCGTTCTTGTTTGCACCGTACTTTAATGTAACACGGATATCCTTGAAGTTACCATTATCAACGATGTCATACTTTGTGATAAATCCTTCATCTACAAGAATGTCTGCAATTGCAACCTTCATCTTAGATGCAGGAACATCTACTGTATCATGTTTTGCAGTATTTGCATTACGGATTCTTGTAAGCATATCTGCTATTGGATCACTCATTGTCATGATGCAATTTCCTCCTAATTTTCAATCTGTGCTCGCTTAAATTACCATGAAGCTTTCTTAACGCCAGGAATCTGACCCTTGTAAGCTAACTCACGGAAACATACTCTACAAATACCATACTTTCTAAGGTATGCATGTGGACGACCGCAGATTTTGCAACGACTGTACTCTTGTGTAGAGAACTTTGCTTTGCGCTGCTGCTTAACTTTCATTGACTTCTTTGCCATAACTTTCCTCCTATGCTTCCTTAGCGAAAGGCATGTTGAATAAACGAAGTAATTCTCTAGCCTCTTCATCTGTCTTAGCTGTAGTTACAAAGATGATATCCATACCACGAGTCTTGTCGATCTTATCGTACTCGATCTCAGGGAAGATAATCTGCTCCTTGATACCAAGTGCATAGTTACCTCTACCATCGAAGGAATTAGGATTTACACCTCTAAAGTCACGTACACGAGGGAGTGCAAGATTGATGAGACGATCTGCGAACTCATACATCTTTTCTCCACGAAGTGTAGTCTTGCAACCAATTGCCATACCTTCACGAATCTTGAAGTTAGCAACTGAGTTCTTAGCCTTTGTTGTAACTGCCTTCTGGCCTGTAATCATTTCCATATCCTTGACTGCAGACTCAAGAAGCTTTGCATTGTCCTTTGCTTCGCCAACACCCATGTTGACAACGATCTTGTCGATCTTAGGAACTTCCATAATATTCTTGTATCCGAACTTCTCTACCATTGCTGGTACGATCTCATTAAGATACTGATCTTTTAATCTACTCAACGAACTGTTCTCCTTTCTTCAATTAGTCAATCACTTCGCCAGTCTTCTTAGCGAAACGGACTTTCTTATCTCCGTCCATCTTGAAGCCAACGCGTGTAGGCTGACCGTTATGAAGTAACATAACATTTGAAGCATCGATAGGAGCTTCCTGCTCGATGATACCGCCTGCCTGGTTAGCCATGCTAGGCTTAACATGACGCTTAACCATGTTAACACCTTCAACTGTAACGGTGTTATTCTTCTTATCTACTGCGATAACCTTACCTTCGTTGTTAACATCGCCACCAGCAATGACACGAACTGTATCGCCCTTTTTAATTTTCATAGTTGCCATTCTACTCTTCCTCCTACAATACTTCTGGAGCGAGAGAAACAATCTTCATGAACTGCTTCTCACGAAGCTCTCTAGCTACAGGTCCAAAAATACGAGTTCCTCTTGGAGTCTTGTCATCTTTGATGATGACTGCAGCATTTTCATCAAACTTGATATAAGAACCATCTTTACGACGGGCACCTTTAACTGAACGAACAACTACTGCCTTAACAACGTCACCCTTCTTTACAACGCCACCTGGTGTTGCATCTTTAACGGTAGCAGTAATTACGTCGCCGATATTGGCATATCTTCTTGTAGATCCACCCATAACACGGATAACAAGGATTTCCTTTGCTCCTGTATTATCGGCTACCTTTAATCTACTTTCCTGTTGTACCATTATAGTAGCCTCCTTTAATTATTTTGCTCTTTCGATTACTTCTACAAGTCTCCATCTCTTATCCTTAGAGAGTGGTCTTGTCTCCATAACCTTTACAGTATCTCCGATGTGAGCATCGCCGTTCTCATCGTGAGCCTTAAGCTTATATGTCTTCTTAACGATCTTGTTGTAAAGTGGATGCTTTACATTGTCACGGATTGCAACAACGATTGTCTTATCCATCTTGTCGCTTACAACAACACCTGTACGTGTTTTTCTTAAGTTTCTTTCCACGTCTTTGTTCTCCTTTCAAATAGTTAAGATCCAAAACTAATTATGCGTTCTTCTCAGCTTCTGTGATAACAGTCTGAATACGAGCGATGTTACGACGAACCTCACGGATTCTTGCTGTATTGTCTAACTGATTTGTAGCATTCTGGAATCTTAAGTTGAAAAGTTCTTTCTTAGCTTCTACGAGCTGAGCGTTAAGCTCTGCTACTGAAGTGTTCTTTAAATCTTCTACGTACTTTGTATTCTTCATTATGCTTCACCGCCTTCTAAATCCTCACGGGAAACTATCTTGCACTTGCAAGGAAGTTTATGTGTAGCGAGACGAAGTGCTTCTCTAGCAACTTCCTCAGATACTCCTGAGATCTCGAATAATACACGGCCCGGCTTAACAACAGCTACCCAATATTCAAGTGTACCCTTACCTGAACCCATTCGAGTTTCAGCAGGTTTTGCAGTAACTGGCTTGTCTGGGAAAATCTTGATCCAAACTTTACCACCACGCTTAATGTAACGTGTCATAGCGATACGAGCTGCTTCGATTTGGTTTGACTTAATCCAAGCTGGCTCCATTGCAACGATACCATACTCACCGTATGAAATCTTATTTCCTCTTGAAGCTTTACCAGCCATGTTTCCACGGAACTGTTTTCTATGCTTCGCTCTCTTTGGCATTAACATATTATTCGGCTCCTCCTTCCACATTCTTCTTCTTTGGAAGTACTTCACCCTTATAGATCCATACCTTTACGCCAACCTTACCATAAGTAGTGTCAGCCTCAGCGAATCCATAATCAATATCAGCACGGAGTGTCTGAAGTGGAATAGTACCTTCGTTGTAAGACTCGCTACGTGCCATATCAGCACCACCAAGACGACCTGAACAGCTTGTCTTGATACCCTTGATGCCAGTCTTCATTGCTCTTGACATGCAAGACTTCATAGCTCTACGGAAAGATACACGGTTCTCAAGCTGACCTGCAATGTTCTCAGCAACAAGCTGTGCATCACGATCTGGTCTCTTGATTTCCTTAATATCTACAACAAGCTTATCGCTTGTCTGCTTCTGGAGCTCTGTCTTAATCTTGTCGATTTCAGCGCCGCCCTTACCGATAACTACGCCAGGCTTTGCTGTATAAACTGTAACCTTAACTCTACCAGCAGCACGCTCGATTTCAATCTTAGAAACGCCTGCAGCATAAAGCTTCTTCTTAAGAAATTTTCTGATATTATAGTCTTCAACTAAGTAGTCTGAGAAGTTCTCGCCCTCAGCATACCACTTAGAATCCCAGTCCTTAATAACACCGACTCTTAAGCCATGAGGATTAACTTTCTGTCCCATGTTTTGCCTCCTTAATTTTTCTGATCAAGCACTACTGTGATGTGGCTCATTCTCTTTTCGATTCTGTAAGCTCTACCCTGTGCTCTTGGTCTGATTCTCTTCATTGTAGGTCCCTTGTTTGCATAGCACTCAGCTACTACGAGGTCCTTACGATCTAAGCCGTTATTGTTCTCAGCGTTTGCAATAGCAGACTTAAGTAATTTTTCTATAACGCTTGAAGCGTATCTTGGATTGTACATTACGATAGCAAGTGCTGTATCAACATCCTTACCACGAATGGCATCAAGTACGAAACAAGCCTTCTGAACTGACATTCTAGCATAAGATAACTTTGCTGAAGGTCTTGTATCCTTTACATCGTTTCTCTCACGTTTAATTTGAGATCTATGTCCCTTAGCCATGATTAAAACTCCTTTCTGTTAATTAGCGTACCTTTGACTTCTTTTCGTCCTTGCCGTGACCTCTGTAGGTTCTAGTAGCAACGAACTCACCAAGCTTGTGTCCAACCATATCTTCTGTTACGTATACTGGGACATGCTTTCTTCCGTCATGTACTGCAATTGTATGTCCAACCATCTGTGGGAAGATTGTAGAACGACGTGACCATGTCTTGATAACTGACTTGTCGCCGTTTGCGTTCATAGCGTCAACCTTCTTTAATAAGCTTGCATCAGCAAATGGTCCTTTTTTTAATGAACGTGCCATGTGTATCCTCCTTACTTGATTGCTCTACCATCGCGTCTTCTTACGATGAGCTTGTTAGACTGCTTATGTTTCTTTCTAGTCTTGAGACCAAGAGCAGGCTTGCCCCAAGGTGTACATGGACCTGGACGTCCGATAGGAGCGCGGCCCTCACCACCACCATGTGGATGGTCATTAGGGTTCATAACAGAACCACGAACTGTAGGTCTGATACCCATGTGTCTCTTACGACCAGCTTTACCAATCTTAACAAGGTTGTGATCACCGTTACCGATAACACCGATAGATGCACGGCAGTTAAGAGGTACCATTCTCATTTCGCCTGAAGGAAGACGAAGTGTTGCATACTTTCCTTCCTTAGCCATGAGCTGAGCTGAGTTACCAGCTGAACGAACAAGCTGTCCGCCACGACCTGGATAAAGCTCGATATTGTGAATAAGTGTACCAACTGGAATCTTCTCAAGTGGTAAGCAGTTACCAACTCTAACTTCAGCGTCAGCACCGTTCATAACTGTCATGCCGTCTGTAAGACCAGCTGGAGCAAGGATGTAAGCCTTCTCACCATCTGCGTAGCAGATAAGAGCGATGTTAGCTGTTCTGTTTGGATCGTACTCGATACCAATTACCTTTGCAGGAATTCCATCCTTATTTCTCTTGAAATCGATAAGTCTATATTTCTGTCTGTTACCGCCACCGTGATGTCTAACGGTAATCTTACCCTGATTATTACGACCAGCGTGCTTCTTTAATGAAACAACAAGTGACTTCTCTGGAGATGCCTTTGTGATCTCAGCGAAATCTGAACCAGTCATATTTCTTCTAGAAGGTGTATATGGGTTATATGTCTTAATTCCCATTTTAGTTCTCCTTTCATGTACTCGTTTATTATCGCGCTCGACTGCGCATACATTAATTTACTCTTGCCTTTAGGCTAAATCTTAAAGACCTGAGAAAATTTCGATATCTTTGCTATCAGCTGTAAGCTGTACGATAGCCTTCTTTGTCTTTGCTGTCTTTCCGTAAGTCATTCCACGTCTCTTTGTCTTGCCATCAGCGTTCATTGTGTTAACTGAAGCAACCTTTACTCCGTCGAACATCTTCTCAACAGCGTCCTTAATCATTGTCTTGTTAGCTTCTGGATGAACTAAGAATGTGTACTTCTTCTCAGCCATAGCGTTCATTGACTTTTCTGTGATTACAGGCTTTAGGATTACGTCATAATATTGTACATTTGCCATTATGCATATACCTCCTGAATCTGATCTACAGCAGCCTTTGTTACAACTACTGTGTTGTACTTAAGGATGTCATAAACGTTGATTGTGTTTGTAAGAGCTGTCTTTACTGTAGGAATGTTCTTTGCAGACATAACTACGTTCTTGTCGTTTGTATCAAGAACTACAAGAGCCTTTTCAACGTTAAGGTTTGTAAGAACCTTTGCAAAATCCTTTGTCTTAATCTCGTTTAACTTAAGCTCGTCAACAACGATGAACTTGTTCTCGTTAACTGCAGAAGTGAGAACTGACTTAAGAGCTGCTCTCTTTTCCTTCTTGTTGAGCTTAAATGTATAATCTCTTGGTGTTGGAGCGAATACTACGCCACCACCTGTCCACTGTGGAGATCTTGTAGAACCCTGTCTTGCATGACCTGTTCCCTTCTGTCTCCAAGGTTTTCTACCACCACCAGAAACCTCAGAACGTGTCTTAGCTTTCTGTGTTCCCTGACGGTTATTTGCAAGCTGCTGGACAACTGCCATGTGAACTAAATGTTCGTTGATCTCAACTGCGAAGATGCTGTCGTTAAGATCCATGGTGCCAACTTCTTTGCCTTCCATATTGTATACGGATACTTTAGCCATCGCTAAGTTCCTCCTTTCCTATCGTAAGATTACTTTCCTGCTTTAACTGACTCTTTGATTGTTACAAGAGACTTCTTTGGTCCTGGAACAGCACCCTTTACTAAAAGCAGATTGTTTTCAACGTCAACACGTACAATCTCAAGATTCTGGATTGTAACTCTTGTTCCGCCCATCTGACCAGGCATTCCCTTGCCCTTGAATACACGGCTAGGTGATGAACATGCACCGTTTGAACCCTGATGTCTGTGGAACTTAGAACCGTGAGCCATAGGTCCTCTGTGCTGACCTAATCTCTTGATAGCACCCTGGAATCCCTTGCCCTTTGATGTAGCTGTTGCATCTACCTTGTCACCAGCCTCAAAGATATCAGCCTTGATTTCCTGAGCGAGTGCATAATCTGCACAATTATCAAATCTGAACTCTCTAACAAATCTCTTTGGCTCAACACCAGCCTTATCGAAGTGACCCTTCTCAGGCTTGTTTACGCCATTACGATGAATGATTTCTTTGCGTCCGTTAGCATCCTTATTAACAAGCTTAACCTTCTTGTCGATAAAGCCTACCTGAACTGCATCGTAACCGTCGTTTTCTACTGTTTTGATCTGTGTAACAACACAAGGACCAGCAGAAAGAACAGTTACAGGAATAAGCTCGCCGCCTTCACTGAAGACCTGAGTCATTCCGACCTTTGTAGCTAAAATAGCTTTCTTCATGTTTCTTACCTCCATTTTCTACAGCGGAACGCTTCTTGCCCAACTTAATAACTGGGGTAGCGGAACCGTTCATCCTAGAACAGTGTCATATAAGTGGAACTAGATAAGAAATCTAAGTTGCTTCTATATAAAACCATCTTGGATGTTTACAAAATTTGTTTCGAACTCAATTACTTGTTTTTGATGCTGATTTCAACACCTGCTGGCATCTCTAACTTAGAAAGTGCTTCAACAGTCTTCTGTGTTGGATCGATGACATCAATCAATCTCTTATGAGTTCTCTGCTCGAACTGCTCACGAGAGTCTTTGTACTTATGTACAGCTCTAAGAATTGTAACAACTTCCTTCTTTGTTGGAAGAGGTACTGGACCACTAACCTGTGCTCCGTTCTTCTTAACAGTCTCGATGATTTTCTTGGCAGATGAATCTACTAACTCGTGGTCATAAGCCTTGAGTGTGATTCTCATAACTTGATTTGCCATAAAAAAAGTCTCCTCCTTTTTCGTTTTTCTTCTTTCTGAAAAAGCGAACAAGTGGCGACTGTACACTTACCCGTGTGTTTCATGCTTCAATTTTTAAAAATCGAATCAAGTTCTCACACGTCGTCTCCGCAAAGCGGACGGTTTTCTGTTGTACAGTGACTTGTCGTCAGTTTCCTAACTTGACATTCGCTCCACGGAAAACCAACCACAGCAAGCTGGGTTGCAACCTCACGCTTCATCGCTATCATGTCACAGCAAGTAATAATATACACGAGAAAGGGGGTATCTGCAAGAAAAAGTAAGAAATAATTGTATTTTATTAAGAACAATCCATATTTCAACTATATATTGTGGTCAAAATAAGAAACGACCACAAAAAGCCATTGAAGAATAATAAAGTTTTCGTATAATTACTAAGTCAACATATTATATAGATAAGAGGTAACGAAATGCAAGTAGCAAATAATTGGAAAGATTATGAAATTATAGATTGCTCCTCAGGAGAAAAGCTAGAACGCTGGGGAGACTACATTTTACTTCGTCCAGATCCACAGGTAATCTGGAACACTAAAAAAAGCTCTCCTTATTATAAGAAGCTAAACGGTCACTATCATCGATCTAACAAAGGTGGCGGTGAATGGGAATTCTTTGATTTACCTGAGCAGTGGACCATCAGCTACCCTATTTGTGAACACAATCTTACATTTAATATTAAGCCATTTGCATTTAAGCATACAGGAATCTTTCCTGAGCAGGCTGTAAACTGGGATTGGTTCTCTTCTATTATTAATAAGGAAATAAAAGAAAAGAATCGTCCTGTTAAGGTCCTTAACCTTTTCGCATACACAGGCGGTGCTACACTTGCTGCTGCAGCTGCTGGTGCACAGGTTACTCATGTAGATGCTTCAAAGGGTATGGTTGGATGGGCTAAAGAAAACGCCATCTCATCTGGCCTCGGTGACGCACCTATCAGATGGCTTGTAGATGATTGCCGTAAGTTTGTTGAAAGAGAAATCAGACGCGGAAACAAATACGACGGTATCATTATGGATCCTCCTTCATATGGAAGAGGTGCTAAGAATGAGATTTGGAAGATTGAGGATGATATCTTCCCATTCATCGAGCTTTGCGAGCAGGTTTTATCAGATGATGCATTATTCTTCTTAGTTAACTCATACACTACTGGCCTTCAGCCCGCAGTACTTAACTACATGATTAGCACTGCTTTATTAAAGAAGCACCCTGGTACAGTTACAGCTGATGAAATTGGTTTGCCTGTAACAGATACAGGTCTTGTACTTCCATGCGGAGCTAGTGGACGTTGGATTAGAGCATAATAGAAATTACTATAATATAGAAGGAACGAGCACAATGGAAGAAACAACTAAAATTAATCCACTGGGCACTGAGCCAGTTGGAACACTTCTTAGAAAATTTGCGATACCAAGCATTATCGCCATGCTTGTAGGTTCTCTGTACAACATGGTGGATCAGCTTTTCATTGGAAACTTTGTAGGGCCTTTAGGTAATGGTGCCACAAACATTCAGTTTCCATTATCAATACTTAACGTATCTATTGCGCTTTTATGCGGTATCGGTTCTGCTTCTACTTTCAACCTTGCAATGGGTAGAGGCGAGACCAAACGAGCTGGTTATTATATAGGTAATGCTGTATCAGTTATGCTGATTGGAGGTCTTCTCCTTACAGCTATTACAGAAATATTCCTTGAGCCTATTCTTTTAGGCTGTGGCGCTACAGAAAATATTCTGCCTTATGCCATGGAATATTCAAGAGTCTGTGCTTTAGGCTATCCACTTTTTATCTTATCAGCTGGTGGGGCCCACATCGTTAGAGCAGACGGAAGTCCTAATATGACAATGGCCATCAACCTGACTGGTGCCATCATCAATACAGTATTAGACTTTTTATTTGTAGCAGTATTTGGATGGGGAATGAAAGGCGCTGCTGTTGCTACCATCATCGGACAATACATAGCAGGTATCATGGTGCTTGTTTATCTTACAAAGTTTAAGACTGTTAAGCTTGAAAAGAAGCACTTTGTTCCTAACATACATATTATTGCAGCTGTAACATCACTTGGAGCTGCACCATTCATTAACCAGATTGCTATGATGCTTGTGCAGATTGTAATGAACCACGTTATGGGTCACTACGGTGCACAGTCAATTTACGGTTCAGATATTCCTATCACTTGTGCAGGAATCATTTCCAAGGTAAACGGTATATGCTTCTCGTTTGTAATTGGTATCTCACAGGGATTGCAGCCAATCATCAGCTTTAACTACGGTGCCAAGAATTACAAGCGAGTTAAGGATGCTTACCACTTAGCTATTAAATTAGCTTTTTGCATAACAACAATCAGCTGGCTTTGCTTCCAGCTCTTCCCACGCCAGATTGTTTCAATCTTCGGTTCAGGAAGTGACCTTTACTTCGATTTTTGTACTAAATACTTTAGAATATTCCTATTTGGTATTTGTACTGCTTTCCTACAGCCACTTTCATCAAACTTCTTTACATCAATTGGAAAGCCATACAAAGGAATTTTCATGTCACTTACAAGACAGGTTCTTTTCCTTACACCACTTATCATTTGCTTGCCACTTATCTTTGGCTTCAACGGTGTACTTTTCGCAGGACCTATTGCAGATGTACTTTCATTCATCGTATGCTTCACTCTTGTAAGACGAGAGTTCAATCACCCTGAATTCAAAACAACAAAATAAATATAAAAAGAATCACCCCAGTTTCCTATATAAGCTAATAGGACTGGGGTGATTTTATTTAGGAGATGCAACGACATATTCAATGCCGTCTACCTTAATAGTTTCAACATCATCAAGGGTACTGAAAATGCTCTCTTCAACATAATTGAATTTCTCAGGCTCGCGGCCACGCTCAAGGCTTTGTATTAAGGCTGCGACTCTAGGGCCATGAAGTGGATTACATTCGCCGATGCATGCAATCTTACCTTCCTTAGCATATGCCAAGGCCTCTCTATTGATTCCATCAAAGGAAAGAACCATTATCTCTCCGTTTTTAATATCTGCACCAGCAGTTAAGCCTGCTGACTCGATTGCCTTAATGGCGCCGATTGCTTCGTTGTCGTTTTCACAGTATACAACGTTTATATTATCGTATTCACGAAGTAATTCGCTCATTACCTCGCGGCCCTTTTCCTGGGTGAAATCTGCGTCCTTTAGGGCCACAATATCCCAGCCGTGTTCTATGGCTGCCTCGTTTAATCCGCGGGAGCGACCTAGCTGCGCTGTGGAACCGAGGGTTCCCTGCAAATCAACTATATGAAGATCTTCTGAAGGAATATCGTTAGCTAAGGTGTATTGGTATAGCCATTCGCAAACCTTTTTCCCTTCAAGCTCGAAATCTGAACCAATCCAGCACTGATATAAGGACCTGTCTGCCACATCAACCATACGGTCAACAAGTATAACAGGAATCTTAGCCTCCTTCGCCTCCTCAAGAACTGAATCCCAACCTGTTTCCATAACAGGGGCAAGGACGATGTAATCAACATCCTGCTGGATAAATGTACGGATTGCAGTTATTTGATTAGTCTGCTTCTGCTGGCCATCGTTGAATACTAGATTATAGCCATTGTTTATAGAAAAAGCTTCCTTCATGGATGCAGTGTTGGCGCTACGCCAATCAGATTCTGCACCAAGCTGGGAAAATCCAACAACTATCCTTCCATCATCCTCATTTTCAGTTTGCTCTGTCAGAACATCTTGTTCCGTGTTAACAGGACGACTGCTCCCGCAGCCAGCCAAAACCAGCAACGAGAGCAGAAGCCACATAAAAGTCTTTTTATTTTTCATAAGTATTATACTGCCTTTAATGCCTTCTTCTTATTAGCCATGATAACAGACTGAATCAAAAGGAACAAGCATAGCATTGCAGCAATTGTAATTCCTGTCCACCAAGCCTGGTCGAAACCTGCTGATGAAACGATGTTTTGGATGGTGCTAAGTGAAAGAACACCAAATAATGTTCCGATAATATTTCCAACACCACCTGTAAGCATTGTGCCACCGATGATTGATGAAGCGATTGCGTTCATTTCCATACCCATGGCATGAGATGCTGCACCAGAACCTACGTGGAGGAAATATACATATCCACCGATGCCAGCTAATACTGAGCAGATAAGGTGTGATAAGAACTTTGTACGTTTTACATTGATACCAAGCATCAAAGCGCTTTGCTTGTTACCACCAACAGCGTAGAAGCTGCGACCAAGCTTTGTCCAACGTAACACTACAAAAAGTACAAGCACAATGATAATTGCAACAACAACTCCGATTTCAACATAAGCAGGAACATATGCACCAAGCTTGTTTGTTGAACCCATTCCTGGAACGTTGATACGTGTAAGCTTTAATGCTACGAACTTTTCGTTTGAAACGTTGAATGGTGCTGTGTTAACTATTGTTGTCATACCTCTGGCAAAGAACATACCTGCAAGAGATACGATAAATGGCTGGATATCTAAGTATGCTACTAAAACACCCTGAACGATTCCATAAGCAAGTCCAATTCCAAGGGCAATAAGTACTGAGCCAAAGATTGAACCATCATGATAATCCAAATAAACTGCGCAGCACATTGATACAAGGGCTACAACACCACCGATTGAAATATCGATTCCACCTGTTATCATTACAAGGCTCATGCCGCAGGATGTAATGATAAGCGCTGCATTTGCGTTCAAAATATTGAAGAATGCCTGTGGCTTAGTGAAGGCTCCACCAAGAATTAATGCAGCTCCAATATACATAAGAACAAATACTACTATTGTGATTGAAAGAAGGAGATTTGTATCGCTAACACGTTTGAAGATACTTTCCTTATTTGCCTTTTCCATTATGCCACCTCCTTCTTGTTTACAAACTTTTTGCTAAGCTGTCCAAGATAATCACGTACAGTTGGAGCTGAGAATACAACAAGGATAATAACTACAACTGCCTTGTATGCAGCAAGTGCATCAGAGCTTACCTCAAACTTGTAAAGAGTTGTTGTCAAGAACTGGATGACGTATGCAGCTAAAATTGAAGCCCAGATATTGAACTTACCACCTGAAAGTGAGTTACCACCAAGGGCAACTGCAAGGATGGCATCCATTTCGATATCCTTTGCAATTACTGAATAGTTAATTGTTGAAAGACGGCTTACCTTGATTAATGCTGCTACAGCAACACACAATCCTAAAATAACAAACGCTAGAACCTTGATTACTGTTGGATTGATACCGTTAAGTCTTGAAGACTTTTCGTTGATACCAACAGCCTGTGTATAAAGTCCTAAGTTTGTGAACTTAAGAACTAATGCAATGATGATAATGCATGCAATTGCAATAAATACTGTTGTTGGAATTGGGATTCCTGGAATGAATCCACCAAAATATGCAAACTTTGGATCTGGAACGATTGGAAGCTCATTGTTGTTAATCCAAGCTGCGATTGAACGTCCAGCTGTGAACAAAATCAATGTTGCAATCATTGGCTGAATCTTAAATATGGCTACCAATACACCGTTGAACAATCCGCAAAGCATTCCAACTACACATGCTACCAAAAATGCTACGATTACAGGGGCAGCTAATTCTGTAGGTCTTGCAACACCGCCGCAAAGTACCCTAAGCATTGCAGAGCCTGCGATGGCAATTGTTGCACCAACGGAAATATCCTGTCCACCAGATGCCGCTGTAACAAGTGTCATACCAATTGCAAGGATTGCAAGCTCTGAGCCGTAATCCAAAATAGTAATAAGGTAACCAGATAAAACTGGGTTGCCTGCGTTGTTAAGTCCCATTGTAACCTTGAAGAAGGTTGGATCATGGAACAGGTTTATAAGTGCAAGTAACACTAATGCTAAAAGCGGAATAAACATCTGATTAGAAATCAGCCTTCGCCAAAAGTTGTTGTCTTTGTTTGTTTTACTCATTTTCGCTTTCACCTCCGGCTATGGTTTTCATAATCTTGTTCTGGCTCAAATCATCCTCTGTTAACTCGCCAACGATTTTGCGATCACGAAGAACGATAAGTCTTGAACAAGTACGGAGCATTTCGTCTGTTTCTGAAGAAATGAATGTAACACTCATACCCTCTGAAGCAAGCTCCAATACAAGCTTCTGAATATCTACCTTTGTACCAACGTCGATACCACGTGTTGGCTCGTCAAGGATGAGATATTCTGGGTGCATAAGCAACCAACGAGCTAAGATTACCTTCTGCTGATTTCCACCTGATAATGATTTGATTGGTGTATCAGCTGAAGCAGTCTTGATATTCAGTTTTTTAATATATTCATCTGCAAATTTATATTGCTCGGCCTTTGAGAATGGCTTGAAGAATCCAGTTAGAACCTGAAGTGCTAAGATAATATTCTCCCTAACTGACAAATCTCCAATGATACCGTCAACCTTTCTATCCTCTGGAAGATATGCAATGCCGTTTTTCATTGCATCAAGAGGCTTTTGGATTTTAACATCCTTGCCGTGAACCTTAACCTTTCCAGATAGAACTCTGTCGGCACCAAAGATAGCACGGACGCTTTCTGATCTACCAGATCCAAGCAATCCGATAAAGCCGTTAACTTCACCCTTTTTAATGTAGAAATCAAATGGCTCGATGCCTGCATCACTCTGCAAGCCCTCTGCCTCAAAAATAGTTTCACCTGCGTCACTTCCGCTGTAAGTTTCATGCTCGCCCTTAATGTCTGAAAGGTCATCCATTTCCTTTCCAAGCATCTTTGCTACCAGCTGAACGCGAGGTAAATCTTTTATTTCATACTCTCCCACTAACTGACCGTCGCGAAGAACTGTAATCTTGTCACATACCTCATACACCTGGTCAAGGAAATGTGTAACGAAGATGATTCCAACTCCTCTTGCCTTTAGGTCACGCATTAATCCGAATAGCTTTTCAACTTCCTGTGCATCAAGTGATGATGTTGGCTCATCAAGGATTAATACCTTACAATCCATGTCTACCGCTCTTGCGATGGCAACCATCTGCTGAACTGCGATAGAGCAGCTTGCTAACTGCTGTGTTGCAGACGCTGGAATATCAAGTGATTTTAATATACGGTCTGCATCCTCATTCATTTTTTTCCAATTTGTAAAAGCACCTTCGGTACGTCCAATATACATATTTTCTGCAACCGTAAGGTTTGGACACAATGTAATTTCCTGATATACGGTACTGATACCGCTACGCTGTGCGTCCTGTGGTGAGTGAATCTGAACTTCACCCAATCCTTTCAAGCTAATAGTTCCTTCGTCCTTTGTGTAAACTCCGGTAAGGACCTTAATTAATGTAGATTTTCCCGCACCATTTTCCCCCATCAAAGCGTGAATCTCACCTTCATTCAAGGAAAAATCCACATTTGCTAAGGCTCGAACACCAGGAAAACTTTTGCAAATGCCACGCATTTCAAGTACTCTGTTGTCTTTCACCGGCTTATCTCCCTAATCTCTTTTTTGAAAGAGGCGCGGAAATCCGCGCCTCATGAATTACTATAGTTACAATGACAATTAGATTCCGTATGTATCAACGTCTTCCTGTGTAATTGTCTCAGCATCGAAGCCCTTCTCTTCCATGATTACAACCTTCTCTGCTGGAGCGCTTCCACTTTCGATTGTCTTGATGATTTCATCAATGTATGAAGCCTGGAATGGGTTGCACTGTCCATCATAGTTCCAGTTCTGAGCAAGAAGCTCTTCAAGTGCCCACTTGTTGCAGTCAAAGCCCATAACGATTACGTCTTTGCCAACACCGTGTGAGATACCAGCTGCATCAAGAGCTGCTACAGCACCCTTAGCCATATCATCGTTCTCAGCGTAGATTACGTTGAAGTCCTTACCAGCATCGATCTGTGACTGAACGATCTGCTGTGCCTTCTCTGCGTTCCACTCAGCTGTCTGCTGTGCTACGATTTCCCAGTTGCTTTCTGCTGCTACCTTGTCATCAAGAGCGCCTGAACGACCCTGCTGTGCTGCAGAACCCATAACACCCTGAATGTGGATAACCTTGTAGCTGTCTAAGCCCTGACCCTCAAGCCACTTAACTGCTGTCTCACCTTCTTTGTCCATATCAGATACGATAGAAGCATCATAGAGGCTCTCATCAGCATCGATTGTACGGTCAAATAAGATTACGTGGATACCAGCATCCTTAGCATCCTGAAGTACGCTGTCCCAACCAGCTGTATCAGCTGCAGAAAGAAGTAAGTAATCAACATCATCCTGGATGAACTGCTGAGCTGCCTGAATCTGCTCATCGTTCTTTAAGCTGTATGCGAATGATGCATCATAGCCATTCTCCTTTGTGAACATTGCCTTTAAGTCAGCATCGTTAGCTGTACGATAACCAGACTCGTTAGGATCGTTGTTGATGATACCAACCTTGATTAAATCACCAGAAGCTTCTGTTGTCTCCTCTGTAGTAGCTGCTGTATCGCTACTTGTGTCACCTGTTGCTGCTGCATCGCCGCTGTCGCTGCCGCCGCATGCTACAAGACCCATTGTCATTGCAGCAACCATCATCATTGCTAAAACTTTTCTCTTCATTTTTCCCCTCCTTATTAGGTCTAATTGATTTATGGGATTTCCCCCTTGTTGAGATTATCTTAGCCCAGAAGGTTGGGATTTTACATTGATAAAAAAAAGTTTCTTGTTTGATTTTTTATTCCGTTTTTTGTAAAGTTTGATTTTCTACGATTTCGGTAGAATTTTTAGGGAGATGGACAGTCACCTTAGTGCCTTCCTGGTATTTACTGTCCACAACCAAACCGTAATCCTCTCCAAGATTAAGGCGAATACGTTCATTTACATTGTAAAGACCATAAAGAATGTTTTCCTCTGGAACACTTTCCAGCAAGCCATTGTTTACTGCTGCAAGGCGTTCCTCAGTCATGCCGATTCCATCATCTGCTACTTCTATATAGTAGGAATCCACAGTCTCCCATCCTTTTATAGTGATTTTTCCACCGCCACGTTTATTTTTTATACCATGATAAAGGGCATTTTCCACAAGTGGCTGAAGTGTAATTTTAGGAAGCCTGTTAGAAAACAGCTCCTCCGGCACATCTATTTCATATCGCAAAATATCCAAATATCTAATCTGCTGAATTTCCAGATAACTGGTAACATGCTGCAAATCTTCCTTAACGGTTACGATTTCTTTACCCTTATTAAGAGATGTTCTGAAGAAATCTGAAAGACTGCCTACCATGGCAATTACCTGCTTTTGATTGCCCGCCTCTGCGGACCAGACAATGGCATCCAATGTGTTGTACAAAAAGTGTGGATTAATCTGAGCCTGCAGCAATTCAAACTCCGCCTTTCGAAGCTGGCGCTGTTCCGCTCTAACCTGTTTTTCGATAGGCTCTGTGATTTGGATTGGTACAAAGATGGAATACACAACCAATATAGAAATAATAACCATGAAAAAGCACACTGCAATTCTCATGAAATTAATTACATGAGCCCTGTTATTTTCCTGGGCAGTTTGCAGTTCCCTGTTTTCGTAGTAGATGTATTCGTTGATGGTATTTTGCACTAGGCCCGTTACAATTTGCACATCGTTTTCCCAGATGACCATATTTTCTTCGTATCGACCTTCAGTCTCAAGATTAGAAACAATTCTTTTGTTGTAGGTTTCCAGATTGTCCAGATATTTTTCAGCACTCTCCAAACGTTTTCTATTGTCATCGGTATCGGTGTACTGCTCAAGATTTTCAACTACACGTCTGGCATCAGTAAGAAGCCCCGGAAGCAGCGACTGCTCTGGGGTCTTGTTACCAACAATCAAAAGATATGTTTCATAGTCGTAATCATTTTTAAAATCCAATGAGAACTCGCTGGCCGTCACAACGGAGTTAAGCATTTTGTCGTATCTGGAATTTGTTTCCCAAAGATTGTAAAAAACGTAGCCCAAGAAAAACAGGATTGGAATCAGCAAAAACAAATACGACATTCTTATTTGAAGTGCAAGCTTTCCCTGCTCTTTTTCGCTATTTTTGCTTCTCATTTCACTTCCTCTTTAGCTGTTCCACGATACTGTGTAGGTGTCATCCCCTGTGCCTTCTTAAAAGCATAAGAGAAATAATGAGAATCCTTGTAGCCTACCATAGTTGCTATTTCGCTACTCTTTTTGCTAGTGCAGCGCAACAGCTCCTTAGCCTTAGTAATACGATAGTCTGTAAGATATTTTATGAAAGGCTGGCCTGTCTGCTGGCGGAAAACTGCGCTCAAATGATTTGGCGAAAAGTTTACGTATGCCGCCAATGTATTAAGGGAGAACTCCTCATCTGCATAGTTTTCCTCTATAAATTCGATGGCATCTCTAACCACATCATGATATCTGCTCTTAGATTTTTCCTCCCGAAGATTAATTGCCGCATCAATTATTCGCTTCATGTAGCCTACCGCATTTTCCTTATTAAACATTATGCCCTTGTCGGAATCAAAGGATTCAATAAGGTTGCGGGATGCACCGATTTCATTTTCCACAAAATCAACTACAGTAAGATAGGTATCCATTGTCAGATACTGGCGGAACATGGTGGAATTCATGACACTGGCACCAAGCTCTCTAATAAATTCCTCAACGAAGAAGGTTACCTCGTTGCAGTCACCTCTGCGAAGGAACTCTATAACACGTTCATGTGCCATCTGCTTAGGATTAAGATCTGACAAAGACAGGTCATCATTTTCCTGAGCTAAGTGCTCGTTACCCCAGATGAATTTATTGGTCTCGCCTAAATGACGATGGGCAAATCCACGTCCTGCGCTATCAAATGACTCTGGGATCTCAGTGATATGGGTAACGGTTTTGCCTACACCTGCGAAGAATCTTATGTGACGATTCTCCTCAAACATGGACTCCATCTTGTTTATGCATTCCTTTAAAAGAGCATCCATCTGCTCATTTGAATCTGCCTTAAATAAAAATGCCTTGCCTTCCAGATGACGATCGAAAAGCAAAGCATTTTTCTCCTCGGCCATCTGTTTTAATCTGTCTTCCATAGAAACAACGGTTCCAGAGTATTCCTCCATATCGTGTCTATCAGACCAGACCTTCAACAAAAGTATGTTGTAGCAAACTGCAGAAAGATCTAAGGACAAATCTCTTGCCTCGCCCATGAGACTAACTGTGTCTCTTCCGCCAGTTACCAATGAGTCGAAGAACCTAAGCTTTTCAGCCAGATTCTTTTCCTCCATTTCTCTTTCGTACTTTTCTACAATGGCCAATTCTTCTTTTTTATCTTTTATTTTTTGACCAAGGCTTTCCAATTCTTCTACTAATTTTTCACCGCTAATAGGCTTGCCTAAATATTTGGCAACGCCGATGTTCAACGCCTCCTGGGCATAGGCAAACTCCTCGTAGCCTGTGAGCAGGATGATTTCTGTAGAAGAATGCTCCTCCTTAATCATTTTGGACAAAGTTAGTCCATCCATAAATGGCATTTTGATATCCGTAATTACGATATCAGGAAGCTCCTTTCTAATCATAGGAAGTGCCACCTCGCCGTCACCAGCTTCACCGCAGAATTCGAAGCCGTGACCCTTCCAATCAATGTTGTTCTTGATTGATTCGCGGACAAAATACTCGTCCTCAACTAAAAAAACCTTTAACATAAATTCCCCCAATAAAACAACTACTTACAAACAATCTGGTTACGACCGCCCTCCTTAGCCTCGTACAGATTGGCATCAGCTCTGCTTAAAGCCTCATCGCTTGATTCTCCTGGAATCATTGCCGTTAAGCCAAAGCTCATTGTTATTTGTCTGTCGGTATCTGGCACATAGATGGTTCGAATATCATCCATTATTATTGATAGTTCTCGCTTGGCTATATCAAGCTCACGATTATCAAAAATAAGCAGGAATTCCTCGCCGCCCCATCTAGCCGCAAAGCCTTTGCCGACCATTCCCTTTTTTAGTTTAGCCGCCACCATTCTAAGGACCTCATCACCCATTTCATGTCCGTAGGTGTCGTTAACCTTTTTAAAGAAATCGATATCCGCAATACATACACAGTATTTCATTCCCATTTCTACTATGCGAACCCTTATTTCTTCTAACTTCTTGTCTGCAGAACGTCGATTGTTTAACTCAGTTAAGGCATCAAATTCAACGAGATTCTTAAGTGCTCTGGCCATCTTTTTACCATCATTGGCCAGACTCTTGATTTCGTCATCCTCTGCCATCAGCTCGCGAGGCATTTCGTAATCGAAATCACCATTTGCCAGCTTGTTCATGTATCTGTCCATCTTATGGATTCGCTCCGCTAACTTTTTATTGAAGCACACCATGATAATGCCAAAGAAGATTGCTACAATTAAGCAGATTCCAATAATCGGCAAAACGTATTTGAAAACAGAGCTTTGAACATCCTCCGCTGAACGGCAAACTGCAATCATACCAAGCTTTTCACCGTTTTCGCCAAAAACTGGCATATAGTATGCGAAGCTTTTTCTATCATATACCATTACATTATCATAAAATTTGCTTTCGCCCGTGTCATACACTTCGTTCTTAACAACGGCCGCAGCCTTAGTCCCCATGGCACTGTTGCCTTCTGAATCCACAAGTGTAGTGAGAACTCTTACGTCCTCATAGAATATAGACACATCAATATTTCGTCTTTTCGAAAGCATCGACATAAGAGTGTTTTCACCATTCAGTAGCTGGTCCCCTTTGTATATTACCAGCTCTCCTTTGGTTTCATCTCTTTCGATATGAAAATCGCCATTATAAAATTTATCAAAAATAAGGCTTACTAAATCCGCATCATTTATCAGCTCTTTTTGAATATGATCTGTGATGGATTTTCTGACGATGCTGGCAGAAACTGCCACAATGGCAACTGTCATAAGTGTTAACGGAATCAGTGTCATCTTCAGCATCTGCTTTTTAAGACTGTTTTTTAACCCACTATCTGCCATACCCCTCTCCTTTTCAAAGCAAAAAAGAGTAGGCGATAAAGCCTACTCTTCAAAATTACTCTTGTGTTTTTAAGAACTCAGATAGCATTTTAAATAGAGCATCTGCAGTAGCTTCAACGCCCATCAGGGAGCTGTTAATACAGAAATCATAACCCCTGCTATCTCCCCATTTCATTTTCGAATAATAGTTGTGGTAAGCCTTTCGCTTTTTGTCGTGACGATACATTTTTGCCTTAGCTTCGATTTTATTAAGCTTGTAAAGTCGGCAAATTCGCTCAGTCTTAGCTGCCTCATCACCCCTGATAAAAAGAGATATAAGTGCTGGGTTGTCTCTAAGGACATTTTCCGCACATCTTCCTACCACCACAAAGCTTTCTCCGCTTTCAGCCTTCTCTCTGATAAAATCGAACTGCAGCTTTGCTATTGTATCCTGCACACTAGAAGAATGACCGCGTACTGTACGAACAAGTCCCTGACGCTTCATTTCCTCATGCTTGTGCAAATCCTCTGCGTCTATTCCATTTCTTTCCGCCATTTGATCAAGCATATTGCGATCATACATTGGAATGTTAAATTGTTCTGCAAGGCGGCTGGCAATTTCATGACCGCCGCTACCATATTCTCTACCAACTGAAATGATAAATTGCCCCATAAACTACCCCCTCTTCAGTATTATCTATATTATTATTTTAAATGATTGTTGAACATAAGTCGAGATAATTGTCTTCTATATTCAGTTATAAATCTACAAATATCTGAAAAAGATGTTTATCATTGAGATAACAAGCACAATAATTGTACCTGGCACAAGTTCCTTGCAGTATGTTGCCCAACTGATAGGATAACCTTCCTTACCTGCTGTAGAAATACCTACAACGTTAGCGCTGGCACCGATTGGAGTCATGCTGCCGCCGATATCTGTACCGATAGCAAGTGTCCAAGCCATTGTGGAAAGGTCTACACCTGTAGTAGCTGCAAGTGTTCTGATAACTGGAATCATTGTAGCTGAGAATGGAATGTTATCAATAAATGCTGATGCAAATGCACTTACCCAAAGGATGATTGCAATCATAAGATGAGCATTACCACCTGATACCTTAGCAATGAATTCTGCAATAACTACTAATACACCTGTCTCCTCAAGTCCACCGACTACGATGAAAAGACCGATGAAGAATAACAATGTATGATAATCTACTCTCTTAAGAAGAGTAAGGGCCTTACGTCCTGCTGTTGCAAGAGTGATAAATGCAATAAATGTACCGATAAATGCAACTGTAAGACCAGTCATTGAATGTGTAATGAGAAGCGCAATTGCAACAAGGAAGATAATTGTGCTAGTTAAAAATTCCTTCATGTTATCAATTTTAACTTCAACATTGATTGTGCTTGGGTCTACCTTATCGGCAGGATCCTGCAATCTGTTTCTCATTGTTAAATAGAAATACAAAATGATTACAACAAGTGAAATAGCACCGATTGCACCAGTGTTTTCTACGAAATCTGCAAAGGAATATCCAAGTGATGTTCCGATGATGATGTTTGGTGGATCACCACACATAGTTGCACTTCCGCCTAAGTTTGCGCAGAAGATTTCTGCCATAATTACAGGTACTGGATTGAACTTAAGAGTTCTGGCAAGTCGAATTGTAACTGCTGCCAAGAACAAAATAACTGTAATGGAATCGATAAACATAGCAAGAAACGATGAAAGAATCATGAATGATACAAAGATTCTAACTGGTTCAAACTTTGCAAGCTTAGCGATTTTAAGACATAACCAATCGAAGAAGCCGGCTTCTGCCATGCCTTCGACCATTACCATCATGCCCCATAAGAATATGATAGTAGCCCAGTTGACACCAGAGGTCTGTTCTGCTGACTCGCCTGCTGTATGCCAAAAGTTACGTGTAAAAATCCCTTTCACTGCCAGTGTGTTTAAAAATGCCTCCATGCTACGCATTCCGATACCAAAAACGAAAATGCTGGTAAGCGCGCCACAGCCTAAAGTGACATAGTGCTTTGGGAATCTGTCCCATACAATAAGCACAAACATAGCCACAAAAATGACTATAGCCATAATTTCTGCTAACATAAATTACTCCCTTCATATACCAATATTTCTTCATATATTGTATACGAGGGGAGCAGATTTTTAAAGCAATATTTAATTAAATCTCAGCGCTATCCATGAGTTTTTTCATTGATGCAGAGTTCTTAATATTTGAAAGGACATTAATAACAGCCTGCTGCAAATCTCCTAAAGCAAGATAAGCGCCTCTGTTGATTCCTTTATATACAACAGCCTTGCCTCCATCTGTGAAATCCTCCACCTTACATAGGCCAAGTTCCTGATATCTAAGGACATTTTCATTTAATGGAACATCTGCTGCAACAGTGGTTCTAACGTAATCCGTACCATCCTTGTCTGGTAAGAATGAGCCCCATTTATAGTACTGAATCATAGGGTCACCGTATTTATATGCCTTTTCTACCTTTTTGACGAAGCCATCCTCTGCAAATTCAGGTGTTGTCTCCATCATAGCCTGAAGCAATTCATCTGGATCAAAGCCTGGCATTATCAAATCGCAGCCTGCGTGGATATCGTAAGGCTTCTCTGATAGAGAGCCCCAGTCAGACAGTACAAAGCCTGTAAAGCCCCAGTCCTTTCTAAGGATCTGGGTGTTAAGTCCTCTGTCAGATGAAGAATAAACTCCGTTAATCCTGTTGCCAGAATTAAGAATTCCAGCAGGTGAGGACATGAAGTTGCAAACTGAAAAGGCTCTTAAATAGATTTCGCCAAATGCACGTCTTGAAACATTAATGTTTACATCTGCTGTGCCAGTTTCCTGATTATATGTGGCTAGATTCTTTAATATTACGTTTCGGCCTTCATATCTTTTTATTCCCATAACAAGTCCGCCACCCATTGTACCTGCAAGAGTTGGGTCCTCTGAATAGAATTCGTAGGCACGACTTCTCATAGGATTTCTGTGGATATTAAGAGCTGGCGCAAGGCAAAAATCGATGTCGTAATATTCCATCTCGCGGCCCATGGCTCTACCCATTCTAACCATAGCCCCCATATCCCATGTCTGGGCCATATTCATTGGCGATGGGAAATTGGTACAAGGCACCTCATCGATTCTAAGGCCTGATGGACCATCTGCAATATTAACAGCAGGAATGCCCAGTGTTGAAGTAAACTGGGATGTTGTACGACTTGATATCTTATATTTATATTTATCAACGTTAACATCAACCTTCAGTCTGGACTCGCTATCTATCTTAGTCTCCCCGGTTGCACCTGCAACTATTCTGGCCATAATCTCTGGAGATAGTGAAGATACAAATTCTTCAATGGTGAACTTACCTCTCACCACATCAAAAAATGTTGCAACGCCGCATGGCTTAACATACTTTATACTCTCATGGGCTGCAAATGGCATAGCATACGAATTTTCGTTGATATATGACACATACTTACTGCCCTCTTGGACATAGGTGGTAAATTCTGTAGACTGTGGAACGAATTTGTTCTCAGAATTATAATCGTCACCTTTTAGAGACGCTGACATTATAAAGCCTGTATTTTCCTGCTTTCTTTCAGGCGCCTGGATAAATTCCAATGGCTTTTTCAGTTCTATTACATTTGAAACGCTTTTTATTGTTGTGAATTTATCTAGCACAACCTTTGCGCAAAGTTCAGTATCTCTTGAATTAACACCTAATCTGAATAGATAATCACCAGCTTCCATTACCCAGCCTGTGGATTCTTCATCGAATGAGCACAATGCCATTATTGGAATCTTTAATGTGATTTCTTCTGACTCGCCTGGCTTTAGCTTGCCTGTTTTGGCGAAGCCTACCAGTATCTGATAAGGCTTGTCGATATTACCCTTAGGCTGAGAGCAATAAACCTGTACTACCTGGCGACCTGCATGGCTTCCTGTGTTTGTAACCTTTACACGAAGCATGATTGATATCCAGCTAGCCTCGAAATATTCAAGCTTTATATCGAAGGTGGTATAGCTAAGTCCATACCCAAAAGGATATAAAGGCGCAACATCAAAGGTATCAAAATATCGATACCCTACGTAAACACCTTCCTTATAATCAATCTCATTGTTCTTTGAATTTTTATTTGTGACAGCTGAGCTGTAGCAGGTTGAATAATCCTTGTACTTCTTTGCCCATGTTGCAGTCAATCGACCACATGGATTAACAGCACCAGTTAGCACATCGGCTAAAGAATTACCAGCTTCCATACCTGGAATTCCCATTAAAACAATAGCCTTAACATTCTTTGCTCTGGCAAGCTGCCCCATTTCAATCATGTTTGTGTTAAGCACAAGAATAACATTTTCAAATGCCTCAAGCACCAGCTTAAGATTTGCCTGTTCAATATCGGAAATACGATATTCCCTCTCAAGCAGAGGACCTGCCCCAACCAAATTGTGTCTGATGACATAAATACAGGTATCAGTTCCAAGGACAGCTTCTGCGATATCAGCCTTTGTGATTAGAACCTCAGGGGTCTCATATTTTTTTCCGGCAAAAGAATTCTTCTTAGATAATGCTCTTACTTTTTTATCTTCTGGCTTGACTGCCTTTTCCATCTTTTCAAGCCATGTATCTGTAGAAAACGTAAATCCGTTTCCTAATAAACCATCTTTTACGCTTACATTTCCATCCGTATATACGTAATTAAAAAATAAACCAGTGTAAATGGTGTCAACTGCCCCTGCACCAAATAATGCTATTTTTCCTTTATTCATAGGAAGAATACCATTATTTTTAAGCAAAACCATACTATCAGCGCCTAAAGCCCTAACTGCACTTCTATTCTCAGGAAACTGCATCTTTCCCGAGCGCGACAGAATATTTTTGATGTCATCTAACTTCATACCAATAATAACTCCCAAAAAACTAGTAATTCCTTCTTTAAATTCTATTATACTATTTTATTTTATAATTGAATATGATACTATTTTTCTATTTAAAATCTGTGATAGAATTGTTAAACTTAAACGTACAGGAGGATTTTTTATGCTTAAAGACATGTTTGACCGAGATTCATCCCTATCATTTGAGGTGTTCCCTCCAAAAAAGGAAGCGGATTTTTCCAATTGCTACAACATTTTGGATTCGCTGGCCACACTTAATCCTGACTTTATCAGTGTTACATATGGCGCCGGCGGAAGCAACTCCAAAAAAACTGTAGAAATTGCATCTTATATCCAAAACAACCTTCACACTGATGCCATGGCGCATCTCACTTGTGTTGGTTCCACTGAGGAAGATATTTTAAATGTTACTGATGAACTAAAAAAAGTTGGCGTTAATCATGTGCTTGCCCTCAGAGGAGACAAGCCTAAGAACATGTCCGACGAACAATTTGAACAAAGAATCTTTCCACATGCAACTGATTTGATTCAGTTTCTTAATAAAAAAACTGATTTAGATATTTCAGCATCATGTTATCCTGAAAAGCATCCTGAGGCCATTTCCATGGACAGCGACATCGCCTTCATGAAGATGAAGCAGGACATGGGTGCAAAGATGTTTATATCTCAGCTTTTCTTTGACAATACTGATTTTTACAGATTCGTAGAACGTGCCAAGAATGCCGAAATCACAGTTCCAATCGTTGCTGGTATCATGCCAATAACATCTGCCAAGCAGATTGGCTCAACTGTTACATTAGCAGGCTCATCTGTTCCAAAGGCACTTGCAGATATTTGTGCTAAATATGGTGATTCACCAGAAGACATGAGAGCCGCCGGCATCGAATACGCCGTTAATCAAATCAATGATTTAAAACGTTGCGGCATGGGGCACATCCACATCTACTGTATGAACAAGCCTAAAATGACAGCAGAAATTTGTGACGCAATCAAATAGGAGATTACTATGGACGGAAAAAAGATTGAACAGGAAATACTTGAAATTACAGAAGAATTAATTAAAGATTACAAATCCGACAGGGCAATCGACAAGATGGACACCTACCATCAGCCTAACAAGGACAGCATCATCGACATAACTAAGAAGCTCCTTAGAATCGTTTACCCTGGCTATTATCGCGACCATGTTTACAAGGTTTACAATGTAGAAACAAATCTTAACACTCTAATGGAGGATGTTGTTTACAACTTAAACAAGCAGATTGCTCTCATTCTTTGCTACAGACCTGATTTTGATGGTTGCTGCGAAGAAATCTGCTCTACAAAGGCAGAGGAATTATCACTTGCATTCCTTAAACGCATTCCTCACGTTAGAGCACTTCTTGATACAGATTTGCAGGCTGCATTTGATGGAGATCCTGCTGCAACCAGCATAGATGAAATCATTTTTGCATATCCTGGTATTATGGCAATCACAATATATCGACTTGCCCATGAGTTGTACCTACTTGGGGTGCCAATCATTCCACGTATCATGACAGAATATGCACACTCTAACACAGGTATCGATATTCATCCTGGTGCCACTATCGGCGAATATTTCTTCATCGATCACGGCACAGGTATTGTAATCGGCGAAACTACAGTCATCGGCAAAAATGTTAAGGTTTACCAGGGTGTTACTCTTGGTGCCCTCTCAACAAGAGGCGGCCAAAACCTTAGAGGAGTTCGCCGCCATCCTACCATTGAAGACAATGTAACTATTTATTCAAATGCTTCAGTGCTTGGTGGAGACACAGTTATCGGACACGATTCAATTATTGGAGGTTCTACATTTATTACTGAATCGGTGCCACCTGAATCTAGGATATATTATGATGTGAAATAAAAAACACTCTGTAGATAACAAGCTATTATAATTCTAAAGCGAAGCATATTAGCTGAGCGTAGAATTCATAATGCTTGTTACCGTAACAGAGTGTTTTTTTCCCACAAATATGTTACATCTTCAGGTATTCCATACCTTGTTTTACCTCGTCGGGTACTACTCCCTCGTTCTTTTCCACTCTGTCGATTATGGTCTTCAGGTGGTTAAGAGCCTGGGAGCATTTTATTTCGTGGCGTGATATCATCTGCTCGTACATAGGATGGTTTGCCACCTTGGTACGATATGCCTTGGCGAAGGTACAATGCTTGTTTAATATATTTCGCTCTGGCTTGTTTAGTCGGATACTTCCCTGAGCCTCGAAATTAATCCAAATAGTGTACTGCTTTGTGAAGGCCTCTCGCATGTTGTTGCGGGAAGACTTAAGCAGAGTCTTTACCTTTTCCTTATTTTCTGCCGACAGCTCCTTGTTCTTTCGATAGAATGTGAAATAATCGTAGAAATCAGATGTTAGGCAATCACTTCCAATATCATTCCATCTAGAGCCCTGCTCCTTACGGCAAATCTCCCAACGGAAGGCGCCGCAGCAGTAAATCATCATCTTATCCAAATCATCGAATGTGAACATCGGAAATACGAATCGGCCTGGAGAATCTACCTTGATACCGCCGCACTCCTGCCACATCATGGCACGCATACCACAGTTTGGAAGCAGGATGATATCTGGCTCCACGCGCTTAAGATATGGCTCGCTTTTTACGTTGGCGTCCATATCTGTGTAAAATCCTTCTCGCAGGAAAATCTGATAATCCACGCTTTCGACCTTTTCCATGGCTTCCATAAGCTTAGAATGAGTCAGAAGCATTCTGGATGGTTCCATGCCAAAATCTTCCTTTGTCAAAACTGGACAGAAGGATGTCATCTTACCAGATGTGGTTCGGTTTGCTGAAACGAAGAAGTTGTTCATTTCAAACTTAACCTTCTGCTCCTGGTCCGCCATCCATTTAGGCATATCTGCCTCGGAAATATTTCCTGATTTACGCTCCTCCAAAACGAAGCCTCTGTAATCAAGGTCCAGCTCGTTTCGGCTTGGTTCACGCTTGCCGGCATACACCGCCCTAAGCCAGGTGTAGATTGTAAACATGTGCTCGCCTTCGCAGATGCTAGGCAATCTGTCCATAATATCAGCAAGCTCGTTTGTGTATTCCTCACCTACGGCATCGTAATCTATGTAGCCGAAATTCAAAAACATGTTGATGATTGTATCAAGCTCACCGCCGTATGCTTCAAACTCCAGTGCTCTAAAGAAGGTCTTCTGATAAATCTCATAGAATATATCAACTGCCTTCTTTCTAACCTTTCTTTCGTTATCTTCCTTACCCTCTCTATCTGAAAGGGCAAGGTATTCTGCAATCTGTGCCTTGTATTCTGCTGTCTTATCTTCGTCGATTTCTGCAAACTCACAGATGTGCTCGAAGGTCTGAGTGAACTCGGCCTGCTTTTGCATCTTCGCCTCATCGAAGGCTGCTGCAGTGGCCTCGAAGTCATGGCTGTCATATTCACTCCAGCGCTGCTTGATAAGAGTCTTATCATACAGGCCCGATGTGGATATGAACTTGTACAGCATCTTCATCAGCTTAATAACGTTAGTCTGATCAGCTGCGCGCTCGGCAGCATAGATTCTCAGCCTGAAAATCTGATCAAACAAATCATTTCCATCTGTTGATAGAAGTACCGGAGCGAATTCATCCAGATAAAAGCCCATGGTTTCGGCGCATTCCATAGCACGAGCCATGTAGCCACAGCTGATTCCAATCACGCCATTTACTATTTCTGTTCGCTTGCCATAAATACTTTCTATCTCTTTATTATCTACAGAATTAAGGCTGTCGATGTAGTCGTGCTCCCAATCTAAGATTCCATCTTTAAGCTCAAGAGGCTCCATCTCCTCTAACATTGGAATCTCCCCAGGAGTCAGGCCCACAGCCCTGCACTGCTTTCTGTATTCACCATTTATTCCGCGGCAGTAATCAGTGAAATCATCTACCTTTTTCTTGAGGTCATCGTAAATCTTAAATACATCACGGCACTGTCTAAAGGCACCCTTAGCAAAACCAAAGATATACACTGGCTGTGCCTTAAAGATTCCTTCAAAGTCTGCCATGCACTTGTACGGACATTTGATAACAGTGCAATCCTCTGCTGCAGTGTAATCAGCATCGTACTCATGATTCAGCGCATCAGAAAGCCCTGCCACCGTACCAGGTCCAAGGAGTAACTGCTTCCCTTTCCAGTCCTGACGCACAGCGCCACTCATAACTACATACACGCACTCCACCGCATCCCCTGCGTTTATTAACTTTTTGCCCTTTTCAATGGTGATTGGTTCCAAAGTTTTCCCCCAATAGTTGCATATACCACAATGTCAATTATTCCCACTGGCCTGCCGGCACACTTTCCAGCAGGATACTACAAGTTACTATAATTATAGAATTGTCTGAATATTATTGCAATTCCACAGGAATAAATTCACAAAAATTTAACGGCTGAGGGGATTACCATCTAAACCATCCAAAGATTTTCTTCACAACCTTTGTAATTTCCTTGATAACTGGAACGACAACCTGCTTTACGAATGTATCTACAGCCTTAACGATTTGCTGTACAGCTTTTTCAATTTCCTGCTTGTGGTCAGAATCCTTGTTATCATCCTCAGCAGGGTCGTCGATTGCTGGATCATCCTGGTTGCCTGAACCTGGGTCATCGATTACCGGATCATCACCAGGTGTAGGTGTTGGATCGTCGCCACCGCCGATTTCCTCTGATGAAGCCTCGGCTGTTTTGTAGAGATAGAAGTCATCCCATGCGCCCCAGCCGCCTGCTACAGCTTTGACACTTACGCCAACAGTGATTTCTGTTGAATCCGTATTTACGATAATATCTGTGACCTCTGGGTTGGCCCAGTTCTGCCAGCCTGTTACGCCTGTATCTGTAGAAAAATTATTATCACCAACAACTGCATAAAGCTTGAACTCAGCTTCGTCACCACAATCTCCACCTTCAACGAAGGCACCAAGCTTGTAAACGCCCTTATCTACAGTAACCTTCTGTTCTACTGTGTAGTAGATTTCCTCGTTATCCCAGAACTTAAGGCTCATCTGGCCTGTTCTTACATTTGAAGAATCTGCCTGGATTGAGACACCGTTGTTGCCATCGGCATTTTTGATGTCGCTGATAGTCCAGGCCTTATTGCCATCCTCGAAGCTTCCATTCACAAGAAGATTCTTAGGGTTGATGGTAAGCTTACAAGTTACATCCTTTGTTTCATCATTAACTACTACAGTTCCAGGGATTTCGTATTCGCCAGCCCCAGCTTCCTTAGCTTCTGCAAGCTTTGCCTCATCCCAGTTAACCTTAGCATCAACCTTTGAGCCGTCGTTATAAACTACTGATGCATTTTCAGGAAGAACCACATCATCACCAAGCTCTACTGTCACTGCTTCCACATCGATTCGGATGACAGAAAGAGGAGCCTTGGCGCCTGAGCGAACGTAGCTGTAAATCTTTGCTGATGCAAGGGCATGGCCCTCGAAGTCGAACCATGCTTCGTTGTCTACTGCGGAACCGCCGTACCAATCCTTAGCATCCTTATCATAAGCACCGGCATAAGATGATGCCCAGCCACTGCCGTATTTTTCCCAGGCTTTCTTATTGCCAGCAAGCACATCTGCTGCATCCTCGGCATCTGCATCATAAGCCTTTACTGGAATCCATGCTGGCTCCCAGTAGAACACGCCGATACCATCATCGATTGATACAACTGTGTCAATTACTGAACGAACTGAATCTGCCTGGCCCTGAACAGAGATGTCGAAGTTTAGGGCATCTCCGGACTTGCCTTCGTATTCAGTATTTGTATGACCATCTCCATCCTTAAGTGTGTGAACGTAAGATGTTTCTGCAACCATGACCTTCTTGTCATAGGTGTCTGCTATATTAGAAAGAACACTTTTAAGATTGCTTAAAGTGCCATGCCAATAAGGATAATATGATGATGCGAACACATCATAGTCCACGCCATAGTCATCTAACTTCTTAGCATAGCCTGCATATCTTCCGCTAGTCTCAGGATTTGTAAAATGAACGGCTACCAAGATATCATGGTCAAGATTCTCTGAAACCTCTCTTACTGCTTTGCTACCTGCTGAAAAAATCTTAGACATATTCTCCCAAGTCTTTTCGCCTGCCACGCCATTGTTGGTCTCATTACCTATCTGCACCATGCCTACATTTACACCAGCATCAATAAGCTTATCAAGACTATCTTTGGTGTAAGCTTCTACAGCCTCAGTCTTTTCATCTATAGACATAGATTTCCAAGCCTTTGGTGCAGTCTGCTTGCCAGGGTCTGCCCAGAAATCAGAATAATGGAAATCGATAAGTACCTTCATGCCTGCGTTTGTAACCCATTTACCGATTTTAACAGCAGTGTCGATGTCGCAGTTTCCGCCACCGTAGCCATTGCCGTTGCCATCTGTTGGGTCGTTCCAAACTCTGATTCTCACATAGTTGACTCCACAATCATGCAAGAAATCAAAGAAGCCCTGATTGCTAAGCTCATTGCCGTCGAAATCATAGTATTTTACACCACTATTTTTCTCAGATAGATATGAGCTTACATCCACACCTGTAATAAAATTGTCATCACAGCCTGCTACCTTTTCTACATTTATCTCTGAGTCAACTGGTTCAGTTTCCTCTGTTTCTTCCTGACCAGGTTCCTCTGCTGAAGAGTCCTCTAATGCGTACAATACAAAATTGTCCACATCTCCCCAATAGCCACTTTCAACTTTTCCACTGAAGCTAACTGTAATATCCTCTTTATCCGTAACTGTGAATTCCTCTGTTGTAAATGTACTCCATGAATCCCAGCCTGTAGTTTCTACATCGATTTTTTCTCCTGCGATGCTGACTGTCATTCCAGACTGGCTGGTTGCACCATCAGCCTCAAAGGACAGCTTGTAGGAGCCCGCAGGTAGACTCTTAATTGTTTGAGACAAAGAAAGCTCTGCCCCATCAGCATTGTTATTCCAGTAATTAAAGATGTTAGTTTTATTATTGCTGGCCCATTCATCTACCTTTATTTTTGAGCCGACATTTTCGCCATCATCATCTGGCATAGACACTGACCAGCCAGATAAATCACCTTTCTCAAAATCACCATTTTCAATATAATCTGTTTTCTTCCAAGTCTTTTCTTCTTTTTCTTCTTCTGCATTTGCTACTATTGGCATCTGTGCAAGAACAACAGACACCATAGAAAATGCGCTAAGTGCACGCACAAACACACTTCTTCTCTTCATTCTATACCCTCCCTTAAGTTTTCTTCTGGTCGCAACCGATTGCAAGTGATAATATAGCACTTTAAATCCCGTAAATTCCATTGACATTACAAACGATTTCCAAGAAAATTCTTTGTTAAAACCCCACATTTTTGCGCAGTTGTTGCGCAAATATTCCAGCATAAAAAAAGAACATCCAGTAGCTATCGTTCTTGATAGCCCGCCTGGATGTTCCAAGTGTTTTTAAATTATTTTGTACCGAAGATTCTGTCTCCAGCATCGCCAAGACCTGGGCAGATGTATGCGTCGCTGTTAAGCTCGCGGTCGATGTGACCTACATAAATCTGAACGTCTGGATGTGCCTCGTGAAGAGCACGAACTCCTTCTGGAGCAGCGATGATAGCCATGAATTTGATGCGCTTACCACCGTGCTGCTTGATAAGGCTGATAGCGTCGATAGCTGAACCACCAGTTGCAAGCATAGGATCTGTTACAACGATAAGACGCTCTTCGATTGGGCTAGGAAGCTTGCAGTAGTATTCGTGTGGGATGTGTGTCTCCTCATCACGGTACATACCGATGTGACCAATCTTTGCTGTAGGAACGAGCTGCTGGATACCGTTAACCATACCAAGACCTGCACGAAGGATTGGCACGATTGCCATCTTACGACCAGCGATAACTGGTGCCATGCACTTCTCGATAGGTGTCTCACATTCGATGTCTACTGTCTGTAAATCGTTAAGGGCTTCAAAAGCCTCAAGCATAGCTATTTCTTCTACAAGAGCTCTGAACTCTGCTGTTCCAGTGTTCTTGTCTCTGAGCATTGTAATTTTGTGCTGAAGTAAAGGATGTGTTAACTCTACTACATTATCTAACTTTTCCATTAGATTCCTCCTAATATATCATAATTATTTATTTGAGCTTGCATTATTTTCTGCAGCTTTAAATTTATCACCAGCTGGGATTACAGTATCCATTGCGCCATACTCGTAATCTCTGCCAGGGATTATCGCGTTAAGTAAGATTCCTGCGATTGCAGCAATAGCGAGGCTAGTAAGTGTGATGTCTGTGCCTGCTACTGTGAATGTAAGACCATCAGAAAATCCAAGGCCTGAAACAAGGATAACTGCTGCAATGATAAGGTTTCTAGACTGTGTGAAATCTACCTTGTTTTCTACAACATTTCTTACTCCTATTGCACTTATCATACCATAAAGCATGAAGCTTATTCCACCTACAATTGCGCTAGGCATTGTACCGATGATACCAGCCATCTTAGGGATGAATGAAAGAACGATTGCATAAACAGCAGCGATTCTGATTACCTTTGGATCGTGAACCTTTGAAAGCTCAAGTACGCCTGTGTTCTCACCGTATGTAGTGTTTGCAGGGCCACCGAACATTGCTGAAAGTGATGTTGCAAGTCCGTCACCGATAAGTGTGCGGTGAAGACCTGGGTCAGAAACTAAATCCTCTCCAACTGTTGCAGAGATTGCTGACATATCACCGATGTGCTCCATCATAGTAGCGATAGCGATTGGTGCCATAACAAGGATTGCTGAGATGTCGAATTTGCAGATGAAGAAATCTGGCAAACCTACCCATGCAGCCTGGTTAACTGATGCGAAGTCAAATATTGCACTGCCGTCAGCATTTGTCATACCAAATGCATTGAAGATAAGTGCGCAAACATATGAAATTGTAACACCCATAAGAATTGGAATGATTCTGAAAATGCCCTTACCCCAGATATTGAAGATAATAACTACTGCAAGAGCTATAATAGCAAGAAGCCAGTTCTGCGAAGCGTTTGTGATAGCAGATGGCGCAAGTGAAAGTCCGATACAAATGATGATTGGGCCTGTAACAACAGGTGGTAAGAACTTCATAACCTTCTTAATACCAACCATTTTGATAACTACTGCAAGTACAAGATAAAGAAGACCTGCAATTACGATACCACCACATGCATATGGAAGCTTTTCGCCCATTGTCATGTTTTTGAAAATTCCTGTATTTAAATTAGCAACTGTGTGAAATCCGCCAAGAAAAGCAAATGATGAACCAAGAAAAGCGGGAACTTTGAACTTTGAACAAAGATGGAAAAATAAAGTACCGATACCGGCGAAAAATAAAGTGACTTGAATTGAAAGGCCTTGCCCTTCGAAATAATTGTTGACTAAAATAGGGACTAAAATAGTCGCTCCAAACATCGCGAATAAGTGCTGAAGCCCTAAAATCAACATTTTTGGTCTGCCTAGTGTCGAGGCATCTTTGATTGGTGCATGTTCTCTCATACATTTCCTCCTTAAATATACTCAAACTTTCAATATCCTATCACAAATCTTTTTATAAGTCTACTACAAAATAAAAAGATTTGCGATTAGTCCTAAAATCAAAAGATGTACTGGGTAGAATAAGTAAAAGAAAAGCCTAAGTGCTTTGTTATCCAATCCTCTGTTTCCTTCGTAAAAATACATAGGAATAAGCATAAGAAATGCCCACACTTCTATTGAGCCATCACAAACAGCAAGTACAGCTACACCTGTAGCAAATGATATCAGTCGGTCCATCTTAGTGCCGTTTCCTCGCCAAGCATACATAACTGCAATACAGCAAATGCCACCTGGACCATAATCAAGGTTAGTAAGATATGCAAAAAGCATTCCTGCAAGCAGTACCAAAATTTTCGATACATAAATAAGCTTAGTATCGATTGGCTTTTTTTCGATTTCTGAAATCACATATAAAACGATTAGTCCAACCAACAGCTCCCATAAAACATTATTTTTTTCGAATGTAAATAATGTGTTTCTGCTCACAAGGTTAAATGGGATCTCTGAAATCAGTGCAACAAGTAATAATCTAAGGCCATATTTTTTGACATTGCGGGTGTGTAAAAAGCCTTCCACCAGCATGTAGCAGTAGATTGGAAATGCCATACGGCCTATATATCTCATCACATGGTATAAATCGATGGCATTGATAAATGAAAATGGCTCAATGCCCTGACTAATCATGTTTGCCACCAGCGTTACACCCATGTGATCTATCAGCATAGTGATGACTGCTATTAATTTTAAATCTGTTCCTGTAATTTCAAACCCCGTCTGCTTTGTGCCCATTATTTTACCAACCATTCAATAAATTCTCTGACAGCCCCTCTTCCACCGTCCTTTTTAGATACAAAATCTGCTAAATCGATTACCTCATCACAAGCATCTGCTGGGCAGCCTACTAATCCGCCGGCTTCCTGAATGCGCTTCATACAATCGTAATCATTCATATCATCTCCACAGTACGCGCACTGTGAAAGAGCTACGCCAGATTTATCCAAAATCTCTGTAAGCTTTGCAAACTTGTCACCAACACCCTGGTAGATTTCTGTAATACCAAGCTCCTTAGCTCTGTTTTCGACGATTCTGCTGGTGCGACCAGTGATGATAACTGGGATGATGCCATTTGGCATGCCGATATGGCAAATTCCGTAGCCGTCCTTTGCAGAGAAGGCCTTCATAGCCTCACCGTCCTGTCCCATATATATGTGTCCGTCTGTAAGAGTGCCATCAACATCAAGCACTAAATATTTAATATTCTTCATAAAAAAACTCCTTAGAAAAACTCTAAGGAGATTTTAACATATTATGCAGTAACTTTCCTCTGTGAAATACTTTTAATTGCAAGAAGTGTTCCAATCATGAGGGCGATACCGATGATTAAGCAGATGGCCCAGTTTCTAATGAAACCTGAAATGATGTAAGAAACAAGGGATACTGCTGCAACTGTGATGGCGTATGGAAGCTGTGTGCTTACGTGTTTGATATGTTCACACTCAGCACCGGCTGATGCCATGATAGTTGTATCTGAAATTGGTGAGCAGTGATCGCCACAAACGGCTCCTGCCATACATGCCGAAATAGCAATAATCATAAGCTCGTTGTTAATGTCACCGCCGAATACATTTACAACGATAGGAATGAGGATACCAAATGTTCCCCATGAAGTTCCAGTTGCAAATGCAAGGAAGATACCTACAACGAAAACAATTGCTGGAATAAGGTTCATAAGTGCTGCATTGTCTGCAATGTTTGCAACGATTCCAGCTACATATTCTGCAGCGCCAAGAGAATCAGTCATAGACTTAAGTGTCCATGCAAATGTAAGAACAAGGATTGCAGGCACCATACTCTTGAAGCCCTCAGGGATAGCATTCATACATTCATTGAAGCTAAGAACCGAAGTCGCAAGGAAGAATACGATTGTGATAATAAGTGCAACTACTGAACCATAAACAAGTCCAACTGATGCATCAGAATTAGAGAATGCATCGATAAAGCTTGTGCCTTCGAAGAATCCGCCTGTGTAAATCATTCCGATAACGCAGCAGATGATAAGGGCTGCGATTGGAAGTACAAGGTGAATAACTTTACCTCTTTCAGAGATAGGTGGATGTGGCTGGTCCTCAGCACCTGTAAGGCTGGCTGCATCCTTCTTCTTTCTCTGTTTAACCTCTGCCATGTGCTTGAGCTCGGCAAGGTTCATTGAGCCGTAATCAAAATTCATGTAAGTGATGGTGAACATCATTACAAGTGTAAGCAATGCGTAGAAGTTGTAAGGGATGGCTCTGATGAAAAGTGTAAGGCCATTTGCCCCATCAACGAAGCCAGTTACTGCAGCTGCCCATGATGAAATAGGGGCGATGATGCAGACAGGAGCTGCCGTTGCATCGATAAGGTAAGCCAGCTTTTCTCTTGAAATGCCATGCTTGTCAGTAACAGGTCTCATAACCGAACCAACTGTAAGACAGTTGAAATAATCATCGATGAAGATAAGTATACCAAGGATGATTGTTGCGACCTGGGCGCCTGCCTTTGTCTTCACGTGAGTAACTGCCCATTTTCCAAATGCGGCGGAACCACCGGCTCTGTTCATAAGCATAACCATGCTTCCCAAAACAACAAGGAATGTAAGGATACCTACGTTCCAGCTGTCTGAAAGCTGAGCAATCATTCCATCTACAAAGATGTGCTCCATTGCGGCAGTGATGTTGAAGCTAGCGTACAACAATCCGCCTGAAACGATTCCGATGAAAAGTGATGAATAAACTTCCTTTGTAATCAGCGCTAACAAAATAGCGATAAATGGTGGAAGTAAAGACCATATAGTGTTAGTAAATTCCATAAAGCTTCAAATTCTCCTTTAAAACATTTGCGTTAGCCTCTTCCATTTCTGTAAGAGGTTTTCTTAGAGGACCAACCTCATATCCCATAAGGTTTAGCGCCTTTTTAACAGGGATTGGATTTACCTCTGAAAACAGGCTGTCGATTAATGGAAGTGCGTCAAACTGCATTTCTGCAGCCTTTTTGAAATCTCCATCAAGACATGCCTGACATATATCATGAGTCTGCTTAGGTGCCACATTTGAAAGAACGGATATGACTCCGATGCCACCTAAAGACATGATTGGCACAATTTGATCATCATTGCCGGAATAAACATCCATGCAGCCATCTGCTAAATGCATAAGCTTTGCAATCTGGCTGATATTTCCTGATGCTTCCTTAATGGCAACGATATTTTTAACATCCTTGGCAAGCTTAACTGCTGTTTCTGGAAGGATGTTGCAGCCTGTACGGCTTGGGACATTGTAGAGGATGCATGGGATGTTGATTGCATCTGCTGTATCTTTGAAATGCTCGTACAATCCACCCTGAGTTGCTTTGTTGTAATAAGGTGTTACAAGAAGCACTGCATCTGCGCCAGCAGCCTCAGCTTCCTTTGACAGGTAGATGGCTGTTTCTGTGCTGTTTGAACCAGTGCCAGCAATTACTGGTACGCGGCCATTTACAGTTTTCACACAATGAGCGATTACATCGATGTGCTCTTCGTGAGAGAGTGTGGATGCTTCGCCTGTTGTGCCACAGATTACAATGGCATCAGTGCTGTTTTTGATTTGGTATTCGATTAGCTCATCAAGCTTCTCGTAATTAACTGTTGTGTCTTCGTTGAATGGTGTAACGATTGCTACTGCTGCGCCAGTAAATATACTCATTTTTCTCCTCCTAATAAAAAAAAGCTCCTCACCAAAAATGAGTAGCTTTAAAATCCATTTTATGATAGCTCCCCATCTTTTGCACAAATACAATTGATGACAGTCATACGAATGTTATCCGTATGCCCAGGACAAGCAACTACAGTCACTGCTCTCCTTCGGCGAAATTCCCTTTTATCTCATATCACTTGGGCCTGTCCCATCAATGAGATTACTAATGTTTCTCGCAACCTCTATCTCTTATTAAGTTGTCCCCATAGTACATCTTCACATACTATATGTCAATAAAATTTTTCATTAAAAATCTTTGGCAAAATATCCCTCAGCGGCGAGCACCACTGTATCTCCTTCTTTAAGCTTTAGTTCCGCCACAGGAATCAGTGCTTCGTTGTCACGCAGTACCACTGATGGAAGAAAATGCTGTGGTGGACTGATTTGATTGATGTTCAAACCCTTCCAGCAATGGGCGTCGTTGATATGTACTGTCAGCATATCAATATGTTCGTCTTTTGCAAAATTCTCCTGCTGCTTCACACGGGTGTACTGCTCCACGAAGCCAGCGCTGATGATACCAGTTGGGATGGCAACCACTCCCACTCCGAAGAAGGCGGTAAGTATGGCCATCAGCCTGCCCATGACAGTAATTGGATAAATGTCGCCGTAGCCTACAGTTAGCAGTGTGGATACAGACCACCATATTCCTGAAAAGGCGTTTTCAAAAACATCAGGCTGAGCGTTGTGTTCAGCGTAATAAACTCCAATGGAACTGGCTAGCATAAGAATCAGCACGATTATCATGGAAGATGCAATCTGATTCTTCTTTTCCTTTAGGACTGAAAATATCACCGCAAAGGAATCGTATTGGCCGTTGATTCTAAACAGATGAAAGATTCGTACGATTCGAAGTATTCGAAATGCCACAAAGCCAGACAGGAAAAAGAATGGCAGTATGGTAAACAAATCTACAATTCCATCGTAGGAAAGCAAAAATTTCAAAATCGCTTTTGGTCTACTTACATTTGGATAAAGCAAATCTGCCGTCCAAATCCTAAGGCCATATTCAATGCAAAATATGAGGATTGTAACAAATGCAATCACATCCATTATTGGAAAATATGCAGATAGCTGACTGAAGGTTTCTAGCACCATAACCAGTATGTTTAAGGTGATGGTTATGGTAATGAAAATGTCGAAAAATCTGCTTATGATATCGTCCTTGTTTCCAATTTGGATGATGTTAAAAACCCGCTGTTTAGTCAAAACATGTCCTCCCATTTGTCCTACTGTTTTAACTTGAGTCCGTAGTAATTTGCGATACCAGTTGCATCTGCGATACCAAGCTGCTGGTACTGCTCAGGTGTGCTAAGGTGATTTAATCTATCTGATTCGTTTGTGCAGAAGGCATGCTCAACTATGATGCAAGGGATGCCTGCGCTCTTAGACTGGTTGATGAGTGCATAATAATCCTTAACGCTACCGTCTGGATATTTACCAGATGTAGAATCTCTAGTAACGATACCTGTTCCGTTAGGGCAAAGCTTCCAATTGTTAACTGTAAGGCCTGTTCCTACAAGCTGTGTAAGAATAGACTGTCCAAGCTGGGAGCCCTGAACGCAAAGCTGTGGTCTGTAGTTTGGATTTGGGATGATTACCTTTGATCCGTTCTGTGATTTGTCTAAATCTGGGTCGTAATCGTTGTGAAGGCTGATAAGCACATCTGCTTTTGCATTCTTTGCGCAATTAACTCTTGCTGCAAGACATTTTGTTGCTGAATTAGGGTCAGCCCCGTATGGGCATTCTAATGTGTATCTTGTCATGTAAACTGTAACACCTGCATACTTTTCAAGCTCCTGCTTGCAGTAGTAAGCGATGTAAAGATTGGCAATTCCCTCTTCGAAGTTTTCATAATGGCAACCCAAATGTGTGGTGTCATGACCTGCATCAAGAACAACTACTATATTCTTTTTTGCTGAAGCCTTTTTTGCTTTTGCCTCAGACTCAAATGATGTAGCTGTAAAAAGTGCTACAACCATTGTTAAACCAAGCATTAAGCTGATTCCTTTTTTCAATAATCCTTTCATAATTGCCTCCGTATATATATTTGATAGTTATAGTTTTTCAAAATTATCTATTATATGGCTGGCTAAAACGCCTTTTGTTCCGTAGATTTTGGATGCCTTCGCACCTGCTTTGCCGTGTAGATATGCTGCTGCACAGGCTGTGATTAATGTGCTTTCCGTAGCATTTTGACCAATTAGTGAAGCCATAAGTCCTGCCAGCACATCACCTGACCCTGGGGTTGCCAGGCCTTCATTTCCACTGGTGATGAAGTGGGTCTTTTTGCCGTCAGTCACAATGGTGGTGTGATTTTTAAGCACTAGGATGCAGCCAGTTTCTCTGGCAAAATCCTTTGCCACCTGCTCCTGATTGATATTTATATCTGATACCTTAATATTAGTCAGGCGCTCCATTTCCTTAAGATGTGGTGTTAGAATCACTGGGATTCTTTTTGCTGCCTGAATTAGCAGTTCACGATTTTTAGCTGCAAGATTGATTCCATCTGCATCTATTACCACAGGCTTTGTGGCAGATTCTAAGGTCTTCTTTAGGATGTTTTCCGATGTTTCATCCATGCCAAGGCCTGGGCCAATTAGTATCACATCTGCCCCGTTAAGTTCAGATTGAAGCTCGGTTTCATTGTATTCATTATAACCCAAATACATTGCTTCAGGTAGATTTTGCCTGATGGATTCTGTGTTATTATTGTGAGTATAAATCTTTACCAGGCCAGCTCCTGACGATAGTGCTGATCTAGCAGACAGGTAGCAGGCACCATAGATATTTTCGCTTCCTGCGATAATCAAAAGCTTGCCGCAGCTGCCTTTGTTGGCATCCACTGGGCGTGGCTTGATATGATTTACGATGGCATCATCTATGATAGTGTCATAGTTAGTGTCAGCTTCGTTTAAGTATATGCCCACATCAGCTACTATTAATTTTCCTGCAGCCACCTTGCAATCGGCAAGGGTCAAGCCCTTTTTCATGTAGGCAAAGGTCACGGTTAAATCTGCCCTGATGCCTGCATCACCTAGCAGATTTCCACATGTAGCATCATAGCCTGATGGGATATCCACAGCTACAACCTTGTTTGCCTTTTCATTGATGATAACTGCTGCTTTTTCAAAATCTCCTCCAAGCCCACGGCTTAGGCCGATTCCAAACATGGCATCGATGGTCACGCTTGATTGTTCTATGGCTGTTTCATCAAATTTGTTTTCTATTGTTATGCCGTAGCTTTCTGCTATGGCGATTTCCTGTTTTAGCTGGTCAGTGAACTTGTCAGGATTTCCCATAACAAAGCATCTGACGGTCATGCCCTTTAAATGAAGCAGGCGTGCCACTGCCACTCCATCCCCACCATTGTTTCCAGGACCACACACCACTGCAAACTTGTTGGCTTCAGGGAATTCCTGAGTGATGGCCTCCACCACCTTCATGGCGGCGCGCTCCATCAGTACCAGAGAAGGCATCCTGTGCTCAGTCATTGTTTTGTTGTCACATTCTTGCATTTCCTGCGCTGATAATATGTACTGCCCTATGTTCATAATAATCCCCTTTTGTAGTGTGATGTCTCTTTTTTATATACTATACCACATTTAGATATCAAGTTTCCCCTTAACTAAAAAAGACCAGGGCTACACCCTGATCTCTTTTATGAATGTTTTATGTATAATTGCAGCTTATTCTGCTACAGCTTCAGTCTCAACAACTTCTGTTTCTTCTGTCTCTGTTTCTACAGATTCTGTTTCAACAGACTCTTCTACTGTTTCAGCTTCAACTACTTCAGCATCAGCTTCAATTACTTCAGGAACTTCTGTTTCAACAGGAGCAATTTCAGTTACCATAGCAAATGTTGTAAACTGATTTAAAGCATCCTCTGACATGTATCCATCAGCAACTGCCTGCTTAGCTAAGTCATAGCACTCAGCTGGTGTCTTCTTAGGAGCGATTGATGATCTAACTACTGATGTTGTTCCATAGAATGATGTATAGAATGATGTAGTAGCGAAGTTTAATGTAAGCATTCTGCTACCTGTTTCTACGCCTAAAACACTTCCTCTCTTCTCACCAGCGCAATCGTAGTTGCCCCAAACGTCTTCACGTAAGTAGCTATCGCAGTGAGCAGCAGATGAATCTCCGTTGTAACCACCATCTTCATGGTTAACACCTGCGTACTGCCATACAATATTAAGCACTGAAGAAATGCTGTAGAATGTGTTCTTATCACTGCTATCACCAAGTCTCTTTACCATGCCTTCACGACTAAAGCCCTTGATAAGAGGTGAACCAAATGTAACTGTGTTAAGTACTTCATAATTGTCCTTGATGTACTTATCAGCAGCAACCTGCTGCGCAACCATTCCACCAAGGCTGTGACCGGCAAGAATAATGTTGCTGCCTGCAGGAATTCTATCGATAATAGCATTCTTTACATTTAATACGTATTCATTACTTAATTCAAAACCTGCCTGAAGGTCTTCCTTAACAGTTGTAGTCTGATTTTCAACAATTGTCTCTGTTCCTGAAAGTGCAACTACGTATACTTCCTTGTCCTCAGCGCCCCAATAAGTATTATAAGTCATTCTACCTTCTGTGATAGAAATAGGACCAGCTGACTGATAATCTGCATAGCCAACCTTTGTAAGTGTTGCCATCTGAGCAGCATTCTCAATATTTACAGTCTCACCATTCTGGATTTTATAAACCATATCCATGATCTTAAAATCTGTTTCTGTGTGAAGAACATAATTTGTATCTCCACCTGCTGGAAGAATTGAACCAGCCTCTGCAACCATTGGATTAACCAAAATAGTAGTAGCCACAAGAGCAGCAGCTAACATTCTAAAAACTCTTTTACTCATAATTATTTTTACTCCTTTTCTATTGCGGAAATAATATATCAGCAATATTGTCCTAATGCAAGCCAAAATTAATTCAATAAATGGAGTAGTTTTTGTGATTATTGCGATTTGTCACACAATGTATTTTTACAAGTATATATTGTTATATTTCTATCTTTTGTTTCCATACTGCTTCCATATATAACTTTTGTTCCTCTCGGGCCGCCTTTACCGATTTTTATTTCTTAGTTGCTCTTTTTCTCTTCTTCACTTCTTTTTCCAGACCTTTGACACTTTTAAGATACTCTTCTTCCACCGGAGATAATGTATTCTCCTGATACTTTCGATATTCCGCCTTTGCCTTCTTTATAGCCTCATCATGGCTTACTTTGCCAGAATCTTCAAGGAGCTTTCTGTTCCCAGATGTAAGAATAGAATCCAACTGTTCAACATAATCAATCATATACATTGGCTTATGTTCAATGCCGGCAGTTCTCCTGAAAAGGAAGTTAATCCCATAAAAGGCTTATTAGCATCTGCTCTTTCATAGATCACTTCTGCCGCAGTATGACCGTGTGCCGCGTAATGAAGCTTGTTCTGAACAATCTTAAAAAACTGTATAGACTCATCACTCTTTGGATTGTAATCAACACTGGTTGCATACAAATCCAGAACCTGACGATAAAGAACCTTTTCTGAAGAACGGATATCTCGAATCCTGTCAAGAAGTTCTTTCCAGTAATTACCACCGCCATTTCCTTTTAGACGCTCATCGTCAATTGTAAATCCCTTGATTATATATTCTTTCAAACGTTGCGTAGCCCACTTACGGAAATGCGTCGCTGTTGAAGATTTAACTCGATAACCCAAAGAAATTATCATATCAAGGTTATAAAATGGGAGTTCTCTTGTGACCTGTCTGTTTCCTTCCATCCGAACCTGTCGGAATTTCCGACAGGTTGAATTATCATCTAATTCACCCTCGTCGTAAATATTCTTAATGTGATCAACTACGTTTGTTCTGGATGTTTGAAACAGCTCTGCCATCTGTTGCTGTGTCAGCCATACAGTTTCATCCTCCATTCAGACATCCAGCTTAGTCAATCCATCCTCTGTCTGATATATAATGATTTCTCCATAATTATCCATAATGTTCTGCTCCTTAGTTTTCATATTCTACATTTCTTCAAGTCTCTCTATCTTTTTCAGTGCCTGCCCCAGCCCGAAGTGCTTATAACACATATTCCATCTGTACATCAAATGGCTCCTCATCTGCAATCCAGGGTATTATCTCCTCGGCATGCACGCATCCCAATGCCTTATACGCAGCCTGAGATTCTTTTGATGAATGAGCGGAAATGTATAGCTTTTTTGCACCATGTTCCTTTGCCGCCCCCGCTGCTTTCTCAAAAAGCTTTCTTCCAACTCCCATACCCCTGAATGGTTCTGATACTTGAAATGTAACAAGCTGGACATACTGTCCATTTGTTCCTAATCTTTTTGTACCAACCGTGATATATCCTATCAAATACGTCTCTTCAAATGCCCCATAATCTATCATGTCCCCATATAGATTATTTGCTATTGCCGACGCTTCTTCTCTGCACTTATCAAGACTCCATTCTTCCACAAATGAAATAGGCAGAAGAATCCAGTTTCCATCCACATTTCTCCAGCACTCCGTGACAACCTGATGCCTAATAAAGTTATCCAGTGAATGGGAATTAAAGTTATCTTCAGTTAGTCTCTCAACTCTTATTTCCATACCTCAATGTCCTTTATGTTTTTTCATCTTCTATTGCACCAATTTCCTCATATAGCTTATTCATGCGCTCCCTATTCTGTATCAGTAGAAAGCTTGCCTGAGTTTTCTGCAATCAGATAGCACGCATATCGAATGAGCATATAATCATCAACTTCTCGATTACCGCCTTTACCGATTTTTATCATTTTGCTGACGTCAGCAAAATGATCCGTTACAGTTATCCCATTGTTTTCACAAGAAGTCTTTCTCCTCCTGCTACTTCCAACTTTCCCATAATACGAACCCACATAAGCGGTTCAGTTCCACCGTGGTATCAGTGGCAATCCTGTTTGCTTTTTAAAGTGGTCGAATTCGACCACTTTACAACTTTAATTTATTATTACTAAGTAATAGCTCTATAATGTCTTTGTACTTATCCTTGTCTCGATCTTCCAGAATAGTTGTTATTCTTGCCCCAGAATCTTTAGAGGATGCTCCACATAGGTAAATCTTTTCACTATCCAATCCATAATCAAGAATAATATATCTATCGTGAAATACACCACCAGATTCATATAGCTCAATATCTAGTCCTGTATACTGTTTTCTAAAATCTGTATATTCAATAGCAGTTAGTCCCTTCATCAAATTATCGCTGTATACTCTTATTTTGACTCCATCTTTTGCATGTGCAAGTAGTTGTAAGGTCTTTGTACTAATATAATTATCAACTACATAAATTGAACTACTTGCTTGTGAATATATTTCTGCGTATGCCACATCTGAATCAAATATTTGTCCATTATAAAATAAATATCCACGACATGCATTGGCTTCACTAAAATTCTCAAAGATTTCTGCTAGCTCAGATTTACGGACGACATCTGATAATTCTCCCATAGCAATAGCAATATCATCTTCAACTTGATTTAGACTTTTCTTTATTTCGGCTATACTTTGAGTCGTATTTGTCACTTGCATAGATAACTGTAGCATCTGTCTGTTAGATGGAAGCATTTCATTAGAAACAATGTAATCTTTCATCTTTTTAAATGTTCTTACTAACGCTCTACTTTGCTTAATTGCAAGGTCACCTCTTAAAACAGTCATCAGCATATATACGCCTTGCTCTGTAAATGCATAAGGCGTATAGCGCGAGCCGCCCCAACTTGAGGTGAAATTTTTGCACCTCAAAATATCATCAAATTCTGTTTTTGTAAGGCGAAACATAAACTCGTCACCCTCAAATTTTTTAGCATTATTCTTCACCTGGCGGTTAAAGTTCTTGGTTTCATATCCATATATTTCTGCCAAATCTGAATCAAGCATCACCTTTACACCACGTACTTCATATAGTTTTTCTTTCAAAAGTTCTTCCGTGATTTCTACTGGAACTATTTCAGTATTTTCGACCACTTCCTTCTTTTTATCGTCCATATTTTCCTTTCAAAATCTTGAGGTCAAATTTTTCGACCTCAAGATTCTATGTCTTAACCTTAATATTTAAAGTGTTCACTTCTGAACACTTTTTGAAGTCCCTGCAATTTTCTGCAATTCTTTATAATATGCCAGATAACGATAAGCAGTCCTCCTGCTTACATCACCCTCTGCTACAATCTCTGAAAGAGTCATGCCATTCTCATATTTAAAAATAAAATCATTGTATGCAGACATCCATGCTTCATCATGTTTTTTACGTCCACCGAAGTTACGATTACGGAGCGTTTCATTTTCCGCCTTTAGCTCGGCAACCTCTTTTTCTAATTCTTTTATTCTCTTAAGAGCTTCATCAAGTGTTGTAATCTTCATTTTGTGCCTCCTCGCTTTATGGCACAATTATAATTCCACTCCGCTTGTGTGTCAATATGATTTGTGACACAAATATCTCTCGCATTTCCAATCTTGTAGCCTATTTTGAAGATGATAACTTTTAGGATAGCATTATTAAAGGGTCTGGCAATCGCCAGACCCTCTACTAGCCCTCTCAAGTTAACCCCTCAAGATCTTTGATTATCTTTAAATATAATTTTTGGACAAAAGTGCACACGTTTCTGTATGCATTGTATGCCCGAACTGATCGCAGACGGTATACTTCTGCAGATGATAGCCGTTTTCTTCCAAATGCTTCAGGTCGCGGGCCAAAGTGGCGCTGTCGCAGCTGACGTAGACGATGCGGGATGGCGCCATGGCAATCATGGTATCTAGGGCAACTACATCGCAGCCTTTACGTGGTGGGTCTACCATGATGACGTCTGGGTGAGACATCTTTTCGTAGATTTCTGGAAGGACTACTTCTGCCTCGCCGCAATAGAATTCTGCATTATCTAAGCCGTTAAGCTTGGCGTTGGCCTTGGCGTTTTCGATGGCCTGTGGCACAACCTCGATACCGATGACGCGGCCTGCGTGCTTTGCCATGGAAAGGGAAATGGTTCCGATTCCGCAATATAAATCCCACACATCCTCACTTCCATGCAAATCAGCATATTCTAAAGCCTTACTATATAATCTTTCCATCTGGTCATGGTTGACCTGATAAAAGGAATTGGCGCTGATGTCAAAGGAAATAGTATCACCGTTTGTAAGTGTGATGCTGTCGCGGATGGTTTCCTTGCCATAAAGCACCTTAGTCTCATAGCCCATGATGACATTATCACGACGAGTGTTGATGTTGAGCACCAGTGATGCTAGAGAAGGCTCAACGGTTTTCACGTGAGAAACAAGTGAATCCACTTTCGGCAGTGATTCTCCATTTACTACCACACAAACCATAGTCTCGCCTGTAGCCTTACCCTCGCGAACTAGGACGTGACGAATCAACCCCTTACCACTCACTTCATCATAAGGAGCTACGCCACATTCCTTCATATAATCAATTATCGCATATACGATATCCATACTCTTCTCAGAGCAAATCTTACAATCATCAGCTGGTACGATGCGATGGCTTCTGGCGCCGTAAAATCCTGCGATGATGTTTCCATCCTTGTCCACGCCGATAGGCACCTGGGCCTTGTTACGGTAACGAAGTGGGTCTGCCATGCCAAGAATAGGCTCACGGATGTTGTCTACAAAGGCACGATCATAGCCACCAATCTTTACAAGATTGTTAGCAACGATGTTGTCCTTAATCTCCAGCTGCTTCTCATAAGCTACCTGCATAATCTGGCAGCCGCCGCACTGTTTAGCATTAGGGCAGGCAGGCTGAACACGGTATGGGCTAGGTGTCACGACCTCCTTCAAAGCGGCGAAGCAGTATGTCTTTTTCACCTTGGTGATAATGACGTCACACTCATCCCCTACTACTGCATCTTTGACAAAAATGGTCACACCATCTGTGTGACCAATTCCTGCGCCTTCAAGGGACATATCTTCAATTGTAAGTCTTACAATATCATTCTTATTCATTAATTCTTTCCTGTTCTACGGATGTTTGAATCAAGCAGACGGTTAAAGCCCTGCCATGCAAGATTGTTCTCATCAACATTCTCAAGTGCCTCGTAGATAGTCTCAAGCTTTGCATCGATGTTATCTGCAAAAGAAAGTGCGATAGCTTCGGCAATAGCTGGCTTCTTAGGTGAGCCAAATTCCAGTTCGCCGTGGTGAGATAAGATGCAGTGGATAAGCTCCTTACGCTTTACCTCAGGGAAGCCTGGGATATCATCGATGGCGCGGTCTACCATGTTAGCGCCCACGTAGATGTGACCTAAAAGCTGGCCCTCATCTGTATAATCGTTGCGAGGGAAGTCTGAAAGCTCCCTAACCTTTCCGATGTCGTGGAAGATGGCTGCTGTGATAAGTAAATCTCTATCTAAAAATGGGTACTGCTTGCTGAAATAATCGCAGTTGGTTGCAACTGAAAGTGTGTGCTCAAGCAAGCCGCCAGTAAATCCATGATGCACTGACTTAGCAGCAGAATGTGCCTTGAAGGCTTCGATGAAATCCTTGTCCTCAACAAAGTATTTTCTAAGGAGCGCCTTCATGTATGGTGCTTTGATGGAATTAATAAGCGCCATCAAATCGTTCCACATAACGCCGATGTCCTTCTTACTAGAAGGGATGTAATCTGTGATTTCGAATTCGCCAGCGTTAGCCTTGCGAAGTCTTTTTATATTGAACTGCAATGCACCGTTCCAGCTGGTGATATCACCTGTAACAGTGATGAAATCCAGCTCATCGTAATCGCTGATTCCCTCAGAATCAACATCCCAGATTTTGGCGTCGATAGTGCCTGTTTTATCGCATAATGTAAGCGATTCGAATGCCTTACCAGTCTTAGAAATGCCTGCAGTTTTTTTCTTGCAAAGATAAGTTTCTGTTCCTCTGTCTCCCTCTTTAAGTGTGTTAATGTATTTCATAAAATTCTCCATTCTAAGCTCCAAAGGAGCGGCGCAGCGTTGCTGCAAAAATCTTACTTAATTATAAGGTATGCGGGGGAGATAATCAATGTAATGATGATGGTCGAAAATATAAATTATTTCTTCTTTTTTTAGTCGTTTTCGCACTTTTTATGTGGTAGGATTTTTATAGATGCGAATGGGGATTTGCCCTCATCCGCCCTGCGGTCACCTTTCCCCAGAGGAGGAAGGCTTAAGATAGGAGAAGATTATGGAAAGAAAAAAATTGTTTACTCAGGTAGATGGGCTGCTGCATGGAGGGGATTATAACCCTGAGCAGTGGTTGGATAGACCTGACATTTTGGAAAAAGATATTAAATACATGAAGGATGCCCACATCAACACAGTCACAATGGGTGTGTTTTCCTGGGCTGTGCATGAGCCAACTGAGGGCAACATCAACTTCGACTGGCTGGCTGAAATCATGGATAGACTTTATGAGAATGGGATTTACACAGTGCTGGCAACACCTACTGGTGCCCGCCCTGCCTGGTTGGATGAAAAATATCCATCTGCAATGCGTTGCAATGAAATGGGCGTGAGAAATCACCATGGAGTTCGCCACAATCACTGTATGCAATCACCTGAATTCCGTGAGAAGGTCCGCATTATGGACTCTAAACTGGCTGAAAGATTTGCGGGACATCCAGGGCTTTTGATGTGGCACATTTCCAACGAACTTGGAGGATATTGCTACTGCGATACTTGTCGTAAAAAATTCCAGGAGTGGCTTGCTGATAGATACGACCACGACATCGAAAAATTAAATAAGGCTTGGTGGACTACATTTTGGTCTCACAAATTCAATAGCTTCGACCAGATTGACCCACCTTACGCAAACGGTGAAAACTGCGTCCTTGGATTGAATCTTGATTGGAAGAGATTTTCTACCTGGTCTGCAACAGATTTCATGAGATTTGAAATTGATACACTTCGCAGTGCAGGCGCTAAAGAACCTACCACAACTAATTTCATGGAGATGTTCTACGACTACGATTACCATTACATGAAGGATTTCATCGATGTAATCAGCTGGGACAACTATCCAGAAATGCACAACAACTGGCAGACAGATGCTGACCATCTGTTGGAGCGTAGCTTTAACCATGCACTTTTTAGAAGCATGAAAAGGGATAAACCATTTATGATGATGGAGTCGGCTCCTGGACTTGTGAACTGGCGTCCATTCAACAAATACAGAAGACCTGATATGCATGAGCTGATTTCCATGCAGGCAGTTGCAACAGGTTCTGATACTGTTCAATACTTCCAGATTAGAAAGAGCCGCGGTTCTTCTGAACAGTGGCACGGCGCTGTCATCGACCATATCGGCACAAACGACACTCGCGTTTTCAAAGAGGTTGCAAAGCTTGGCGAGGATTTAGAATCTATCTCTGAAGTAGCCGGCACACTTTCCGACAACAAGGTTGCCATTATTTTTGACTGGGATAACCGTTGGGCCATTGATGATGCCTGGGCTCTTGCAAAGGAAACCAAGAAATTTGATGAGACCTGCATGAATATCTACAACGTGTTCATGAAGCTTGGCGTCGAGCCAGATATCATTTCATCTGACATGGATTGGAGCGGCTACAAAATCATCTGCGCTCCTATGTTATATGTGCTTCACGACGGCGTTGGTGAAAAGATTGCAGATTTTGTAAAAAACGGCGGTCAGTTTATGAGCACATATTTCACCGGATATGTTAACAAGGATTTGCTTGCAAACCTTGGCGGATTCCCTGGTGATGGATTGTCCGAAGTATTCGGTCTTCGCTCTGAAGAAATCGATACACTCTATCCTGAAGACAGGAACAGTATCAGCATCATCGACAGAGCCGGAAAGCCTTCTCATTCAATTGAGGTTAGGGATTATCAGGAATTGCTTAGAGATGTCACTGCCGATGTTTTGGCTAGATACAATGGTGATTACGTTGCTGGCAAGCCTGCCATTACACGCAACAACTACGGTGATGGACGTGCTTACTATGTGGCATGCCGCACAAAGCAGGAAGATATTGAATTCATTTATCGTGAGATGTTGGAGCATGCACATATCGCATATACGAAGTTACCTGCGGGAATCGAGAAGCACACTCGCTACGCTGAAGACTGTGCGTACGACTTCTACCTCAACTGCACAACCGAGGAAATTGTTGTGCCTAACGTAACTGGTACTGACCTTATTACAAAAGATAAACTGGCCGGCTCGCTGTCGCTCAAGGGCTACCAGATAGCTGTAATACGAAGATAAAATAAAAGCCACCTAGTTACGGCTACAAGCCTAATTAATTCTCCGCTTCACTAATGTGAAGCTAAAGAATTATTAGAGCTTGATGCCTACTAGATGGCTTTCTTTATCTTATAATCTACATATTACGGTTGAGTGACACCACGAGCACGTCGTCGCTATCTTCGTCGGCTACCAGGTAGTCGGTGATTTCCACACGGCGAAGAATGCCGTCGTCCCCTTTTTGGATAACGCGGATTTCCACCTTGTCTGTTCCGTTTTCGTATTCCTTCAGAAGATTTTCCCTTGAAAATGTATTTTTAAAAAGCTCTCTGTCCATTTCGTGCATGGTGCTGGCTCCCGATTCAATGAGCTCGTCAAAGCTGCCAGCCACATCACATTTGGTGGATGTAAAATCCTTGTAGGTCAAAAAGCTATAGGTGTTCTTAGTCAAGTTGCCCAGTATCATCAGTGGATACTGCTTGAACAATGCCTGACTAAGTAATTTTTGAATACTAATACTATTTTTCTTATTATCTGCTCCCATGATTCTTGCTCCCCTAAATACGTTGTGCAAGAAATACTATACTGCTTCTTTGGGAAAAATGCAAAGAATTTAGGTTGTGGGCAATCTGTTACGGCAACAAGCAAAATTATTCTACACTCGGCTAGGATGCCTCGCTTAAGAATAATTTTTCTTGTTACCTACAGATTGTTCGCTACGTTATTTTAATGCCTGGGCGATATCGGCTACGAGGTCGGCGGAGTCTTCTAGGCCGCATGATACACGGATGAGGCCTGCTGGGATGCCGGCTGCTTCTAGCTGTTCATCTGACATCTGGCGATGTGTTGATGTGGCTGGGTTTAGGCAGCAGCTTCTTGCGTCAGCTACGTGTGTTTCGATTGCGATAAGCTTAAGCTTCTTCATAAAGCTTTCTGCAGCTGCACGACCGCCTTCAAGCTCGAAGGATACTACGCCGCAGCCGCCATTTGGAAGGTACTTCTGAGCGATTTCATAGTACTCATCTCCTTCAAGACCTGGGTATGTAACCTTCTTAACCTGTGGCTGCTCGCTTAAGAATTTAGCAACTGCAAGTCCGTTTTCTACATGGCGAGGCATGCGCACGTGAAGTGATTCCAGACCAAGATTTAAAAGGAATGCATTCTGTGGTGACTGGATGCATCCAAAATCACGCATAAGCTGTGATGTACATTTTGTAATGAATGCACCTTCCTTACCGAATTTCTCAGCATAAGTGATTCCGTGGTAGCTTTCGTCTGGAGTGCAAAGTCCTGGGAATTTGTCAGCATGAGCCATCCAGTCGAAGTTGCCTGAATCTACAATACATCCACCTACTGCAGCGCCGTGACCGTCCATGTATTTTGTAGTTGAATGTGTAACGATATCTGCTCCCCATTCAATTGGTCGGCAGTTTACAGGTGTTGGAAATGTGTTATCAACAATAAGAGGTACACCGTGTTCATGTGCAACCTTGGCAAACTTTTCAATATCAAGCACTGTAAGAGCTGGATTAGCAATAGTCTCACCAAATACTGCTCTGGTGTTATCCTTGAATGCAGCGTTAAGCTCTTCCTCTGATGCCTTTGGAGATACGAAGGTCACATCTACGCCCATCTTTCTCATAGTAACTTCGATAAGGTTGAAGGTACCACCGTAGATAGATGATGATGCAACGATGTGGCTACCGCATTCGCAGATATTGAAAAGTGCAAAGAAGTTTGCAGCCTGGCCGCTGGATGTAAGCATTGCAGCTGTACCACCCTCAAGAGCCGCAATCTTTGCAGCAACATAATCGTTAGTAGGGTTCTGTAATCTTGTGTAGAAATATCCGGAAGCCTCTAAATCAAAAAGCTTTCCCATATCCTCACTGGTGTCATATTTAAAAGTGGTGGATTGCACGATTGGAATCTGGCGTGGCTCGCCGTTTCCTGGAGTGTATCCAGCCTGTACACATTTAGTTCCGATGCCTTGATTAGTCATTAAACATATCCTCCTGTATATTTACAATTAAATAAGGAGCGTAATCAAATACGCTCCTTACACTTTAACACATTAAAGGACTAATTTAAATAAATTGTTAACAGCAGATTTCTTTATATCTGGCAGAAACCTTGCTCCAATCCAGAATTTCCCAAAATGCCTTAATATAGTCAGGTCTTAAATTTTTATATTTAAGATAATATGCATGCTCCCACACATCTAACGCAATCAGTGGAATCATGCCCTTGCCCTCGGAAATAGGATTGTCCTGATTTAAAGATGTAGACACCGCCAGCTTTCCTGATTTATCCGCTGAAAGCCAGGCCCAGCCAGAACCAAACTGTCCTGCTGCAGCTGCAGACATCTGCTCCTTCAAAGCATCCAGGCTACCAAAAGTTTTATCGATGGCTGCTGCCAATTCACCTGTAGGCTCCTTCGCAGGATTAGGGGAGAACATTTCAAAATACAGATTGTGATTGTAGTAACCACCACCCTGATTTCTTAAGCCTTTTCTCAAGGTTTCATCACTGACTTTATCTAAGCTTGCCAACAGCTCCCCTGCTGATAGATTAGCCATTCCCGCTTTTTCAGCCAGATCATTGAAATTCTTAGTATAGGTAGCGTGATGTTTGCCATGGTGTGTCTCCACTGTCTCCTTATCAATGTAAGGCTCCAGGGCATCTGTAGCATAAGGTAATTTAATCTGTTCGTACATGTGCATACTCTCCTTTCAAATAAACCATTGATACTCAAACATTAAATGTTTTCACATTTTAGATACCGAAAGTACAGTCTATGTCTAATCCATGTTAAATCTATATAAAATATATTGGGCAATCAATTTTTTACTATCTGTTGTAGTTTTTTTCATTTTAGATAGTAGTCCTTTTGAACAACATTACTATCTATTTTAATTTTTCTTTCTCAGATAGTAGTCTGTTATTTGCTCACTACTATCTATATACATTTTTTCTTCTTCAGATAGTAACCGCCACAATCCTTCTTACTATCTAGAAGCTATTTTTTCCTACAGATAGTAGCCTTGTCATACAGCCCTACTACCTAGCAAGCTTTTTTATTCCTCAGATAGTAGACCTCTTCAAAATCACTACTATCTATTTAAAAAATCTTCTCTTAGATAGTAAAAAGGCTTCGATAGCCACATCCACCAGCAGTGGCAGGGCCACGCCGACGATGGTGTAAATAAGAAGCACGTATTCTGGTGCGTCGAAGATTACTGGCCAGGAAGCAACCATGTACAACGGCTTGCCAACTGCCAGGCAGTAGCAAACTGAAACCAGCTTGAACGCAAGGATGTGCATAAACAGGATGGACATGGTGTGCTTGCCGATGAAGGTAAGCCAGCCGCCTACAATATTATTTTCTAAATCCGATGCAAGAGATGCAAGCATTGCCATACCAAGGAAGGTAGTGGCTATTAAAAATAGTGGATTTACGATGGCTGATTTGGAAAGCTCTAAGGTTCCGAAAGGAAGTAATGCAAGTAACAATGCAAATGCCACTGGTGCTAAGCAGATCACTACCCACTTCTTACCAGACAATTTAGCCAAAAAGCCACCATCTACAAAAGCACGTGTAACCACGCCCATCAGATAACAGCTGTACACTCCAAAGAACTGCAAGTGTCTGTCGGCAATAGGTGCCTCAGAAGCAAAGCCTATAGAAATAGCATAAGTCACTATCAAATTGCAGGCCATCAAAGCCACAAGCACTAAAACTCTGGCCTTCTGGCCTAATCCTCTAATCACATACTCCACAAAACAATGAATAACGCAAACCAAAAACAGCACGATTAAAAACCAGCTGGCGCTGCCCATCTGTGGGATGTCCTTAAGAGTGAGCACATTATAAACATCCACTATCAGCTCCTTAATACCCTTGCGGTGCATCAGTGTCTGAGCCGCCTTTTGGATGAAGATAACATCCTCCTTGAAGGCTCCATTATCAGTGTAGAAATTCAGGCTGATAAACAGATTGTTAAGTATCGCATAAACGATATTAAATCCCATATAAGGAAGCAACAATCTGCGAACGCGGGAAAAGAAATATCCCTCCGCCTGCTGCAGGCTGGCGCCATGTGCCTTATTAAAGCAATATCCACTTACAAAAATAAAAACGGGCATGTGAAATAAATAGATGAAGTCACGAGCCACACCAAAGGTGTGCCCGTAAACCATCAGTATTATCGCAATGCCCTTAATAATATCTATATTGTTATTTCTAGTCTTAGTATCCATTAGTCAATCTTTTTTGCGGGAACTCCCACATAAGTTCCTTCTTTAATGATGTTTTTCACAACTACAGCGCCTGCACCGATAGTACAGTTAGAACAGATGGATAGATTATTGCTAACCACTGCACCTATGCCAATCCATGTGTTGTCACCGATGGCAACTGTTCCTGCAGTGTGTGCTCCAACTGAAATGTGTGCGTAATCTCCAATCATGTTGTCATGATCCACCGATGCACAGGTGTTGATGATAACTCCATCTCCAACAGTGGTGCCAGGATTAACCACTGCCCCTGCCATTACTACTGTACCAACGCCGATTTTGGCGTCATAGGCGATAACTGCGCTAGGGTGAACCAAAGTAACAACATTTGCCCCTTTGCTTATAAGCTTTTCCTGCACCTTACGGCGGATTTTAGCATCACCAATTCCAACGATAAAATCGTATTTTTCATTGATGAAATTATCTAAATCAGTATCTTCATCCGCAACAGGATATTCGCCAAGCATATCGATAGTAGGATTTAAATCTACAAATACGATATTGTCATATCCCTCTTCAAGTGCAATTTCTGCAATAACCTTGCAGTGGCCACTAGCGCCCATAATAGCTATACTTTTCATTACTCGTTCCTCTCTTCCCCGTTTTTAGTGATAATACTATCAACTATATATATTGGACGATTTTTCACTTCCGCAAAAATAATCGCCAAATATTCTGAAATAAAACCAAGTATGATAAACAGTACTCCAAACATAAAGCTGATAAGAACTACAAGTGTTGAATATCCATCTGGTGCATTTCCAAGGAAGAACTGCACGATAGAATAGATTATCAAAATAAATGAAAATGCAAGTGATACCATACCAGCATAGATTCCCATTTTAAGTGGCGCATCTGAGAAATTGCAGATAGCGTTAAGTGAAAGCTTTACAAGTGCCTTAAGGTTGTAGTTGCTTTCTCCTGCTACTCTGGCACTGGCCTTGAATTCTAATGTAGTTTTTTTGAAGCCAACATTCTGCACATAGCCGCGTAAGAATCTAACACGCTCGCGATAATCCTTCTTAAGCACAAGTGCTACCCTACGGGATATTCCGAAGAAATCAGAAGAATTGTTTTCAAAATTGGCCTTGGACATCTGATTCATAACCTTATAGAAGGCTGCAGATGTTACCTTTTTGAAAAGGCCTGCATCCTCTCTTTCGGTGCGGACCATGGATATTACATCATATCCCTCGTCAAATTTGGCGATGATGGCTGGGATAGATTCTGGTGGATGCTGTAAATCGGCGTCCATGCATACGATTCCATCACCTGTGGCCACATCAATGCCTGCAATCATAGCAGCCTCGTGACCTCTGTTGGCTGCAAAATTAACAACGATTACATGGTCATCTGCTGCAGCAAATTCCTTAAGCAAATCAAGGCTTGCATCACGGCTTCCATCATTAACGAATATAAGCTCATAGTCCCACCCAGCATTACCACAGGCTTCCTTAAGGATGGGACTGGTGTGGTCGTAAAACTGTTTAAGACCAAGCTCCTCATTATATACTGAAACAACTATCGAAATTTTCTTTGCCATAATTTTCCCTTTAATAAAAAATTTAGCGCCGAAGCTGACATCATCAGCCCCGACGCTTGTATTATACCATATCTTATGATGGCAAAGTATTTTTATTTATCTAGGTGCCAAAAGTGTGTTTAAATCCACACCAGCCATACCGCTTGCCTTAGCGATAGTTGCTGGGTTTTCAGCATCCCTGTACATTTCATATGAAACCTTTGCATGATTTGTTGTATCAAGAAGGCCATTTGCAAGTCCCTGTGGCATTTCGATGATTGGGTCGTCCTTCTCTCTTGAAAGTATGATTCCATCGATGTGGCTGTTGTTGTTTGCAACCATGATTGCATAAACAATAGATACTGCCTGTGCTTCCTGTCCGCCAGAAGATGTGTATCCCTGCTCAGAAAGCTTAACTGATCTTACTGCGCCAGATGGTGATAAGAATGCTGGCTGACTTAAGAAGTCTGTAAGAACATCGATATTGTAAACTGAAATATATTTTGTGTTCTGGTTTCTCTGTACCTTCTCTGTTGGTACCCAAGCCATATTATTAGTTAAAGGATAATTGTATGCATGGAAAGCAAGTCTCCAATCAATGTTACCCTGGCTTGCGATATAGTTGTTGAATTGAGTAAGGAATGCTCTTGAGCTGTGAGCGCCCTTGCTTGAAGCGTTCCAAGCATGATCAACACATGTGTAAACATTTGCATTAGCATTTACTGATTTGATTGCGTTGTAGCAAACACGGAATGCGTTAGCATATTCTGCTGTGTACTGTGGAAGATTATTACCACAGTTCATGTAGTTCCACTGTCTCCAAGCGTTAACCTCATTACCGATGATGAAGTTATCAACCTTTGCAGTCATACCGAAGAATGGTAAACCGCTGTATCTTTGTGCTAAGAATGTACATGCAGCTGCAAGTGTCTCTGCACCTTCAGTTGTTGTAGCATTGAGACCATAATAAGAATGCTTGCCTAAACCATCATATGCGTAAGGGCTGATGAAGTTTGTCATTGCATTTTTATCGCAAACAAGAACTAATGAAACCTGTACTCCCTGGGCATATAATCTTGCGATAAAGTTATCATATGCTGAGATATAAGCTGTGTTAAAGCTATAAGATTTTCCGTTGTATACGTAAGGTGTGCCACGTCCGTTTGAAATTCTCTGAAGTTCAAGTGTTACTGTAGCCTGTTTTGCACCAAGCTGAGCGAATGTACGCATACCCATGTTTGAAGAGCTTCCTTCTGCTAATAAGCCCTTCTTGCCGCTTTCAACTCTTGCAATCTTATGACTACCAATTGAATCTGGATTAAGAATAAACATGCTGTTTGAAGCTGGCTTTAATGCGCCACCCTTCATAACGCAAACTGTAAACTTCTTAAATAATAAAGATGCTTCAGTATTATATCCTAATGGTGCTGTAAATGAAGCTGCAGCTGATACTGGTGCCTGAGCCACATCAATACCTGTAGGTGCTGCCTGATTTACATCAGAAGCAATCAAATGATACACCCCATCGTCAGATGAAACTGCACCCTGAGATGTAACTACTACGTTACCATCCTGAATGACTACAGCCGCAATTGTTACCTGGCTAGCAGCCTCTGCTGTAAGTGCTGGTGTTGATAAAAATGTAGTTACTACAAAAGCAAACGCCATCACTAAACTCGCAATACGATTAAAAACTTTCATACAAAAATAACTCCTTTAATTTTGATGCTCAAAAATTACAGGAGTTATAATATCATAAATTTATAAAAAATGTGTGAATTTCTATAACTTTTTCGTTTTTGCAAAAACAAGAAACTTGCTGAGAATATAATTTGTAACTGTTACTACAACTGCAGATACCAATGTTGCCACCCAGTCTCTTGATAATCCACAGATTACTGCTGGCAAAAATCCTGGAAGAAATGCCATAATTAATGCGTCTAAGAAATAAGTAACTACTCTTGAAGACGTGAAGCTAGCAAATTCTTTTATCTTATTAGGATTAGTGCTTTTGAAAACGAACTTACGGTTTGTAAAGTATGCAAATAACACACCTGCAATCCAGCGAATTAAAACAGCTAGTTGCATATGCAGCTGGTTCCCATTAACATCTAATACGAATCGACATAATCCGTAAGCAATCCAACTGACAATTGTAGTAAGTACTCCTACCACTAAATAGTTGATGATTTCTTCATGAGCAAAATATAAATCTTTAATCTTTTTCATTATGACTTCCTTTTCTATTGCTTTATTCCATATAGTTTACAAAGTACTGCTTTATATTTTTCAATATCATTTACTTCGGCAGAACGCTTAAGCTGATTCTCCTTCAGGGTGTTGTATAGCTTTTCATCTGAAAGTACATTAACTATCTTATGTGCAAAATCCTTATCATCATCTGATAAATATCCGTTATATCCATCAGTAATCAAATCTATCATTCCATCTGATGGTGTGCTGATGATTGGTGTACCAAGAGCCATTGATTCAAGGGCAACCATAGGTGTGCCTTCCCATCTGGAAGTAAGAACCATCAGCTTAGAATCATGTAACAGCTTAAGTGGATTGCTTTGATATCCCAGGAAGCTCACATTATTATCAAGTTTAAGCTCAGTGCATAGCTGTTTTAATTCCTCCTCATCTTCGCCTGTTCCTGCTATTCCTACTTTTATATTAGGATATTCGTCCGCTATAAGACGTGTGATTTGCAGTAATCTATGGAGATTCTTTTGGTAAACCATTCTACCTACAAAAACCATATCGTAATCATAGGTGTTAGGATCTAATTCCATTCTGTTATGAAGTTCATTAGTGTCGATGGCATTGTATAGGATAACACTCTTTTTCTTTAAAGGGCCATGGAAGGCATAGCCTTCAAATGAACTCTGGGAAACCCATATAATATTTCTAGCCTTCATGGCTGCATAAAAATATGCAATAGACTTTGGAGAAATACCCCTGCTATTATAGGCATTATTATGTATATGAGAAATAAGTGGGATGGAACCACATGCTTTTGCTGCAAGAAATCCTGCACGCATGTCATGAGCATGGATTACATCAGGCTGATATGCGACAATTACACGTTTTAATTCTGAAGTGTTCATTTTTTCTACTGGATAGAAATTAATTTCACGCTCTTCTAACGCTTTTCTAACTGTGCCATCAGGACTACAATATGCCATCTCTACATCATCGTCAGACTTGAACATGTTAATAATCTGGCATACAACATTCTCAGCTCCTGAATATATATGAGAACTTAGGATGTGTAAAATCTTCATAACTTATCCTTTCATAAAATAATTGTAGCCGTATACGCGACTACAATTATTATTTACTATATATCTTTTCGCCAAACCATCTTGTTAACAACACCTGTGTAAGACTGGATAATCTTTACAACCTTTGTTGAAACATTTTCTTCGATGTAATCAGGTACTGGTATACCATAGTCACCCTCTTCGTTCATATCGATGGCTGTTGTAACGGCCTGAAGAAGTGAATGCTCGTCAATACCTGCAAGCACGAAGCAAGCCTTATCAAGAGCCTCTGGACGCTCTGTAGATGTACGGATACATACTGCTGGGAATGGGTTGCCAATGCTTGTAAAGAAGCTTGATTCTTCAGGAAGTGTACCTGAATCTGAAACTACTGCAAAGGCATTCATCTGCAGATGATTGTAATCGTGGAAGCCAAGTGGCTCGTGCATGCGAACACGTGGGTCAAGCTTGAAGCCTGTTGATTCTAATCTCTTACGGCTACGTGGATGGCAGCTGTAAAGGATTGGCATATCATACTTTTCAGCAAGCTTGTTGATTGCTGTAAAAAGTGATGTGAAGTTCTTTTCTGTATCGATGTTTTCCTCGCGGTGAGCGGAAAGAAGGATGTACTTCTTTGGCTCAAGGCCAAGCTTATCAAGAACATCTGATGACTTAATCGCATCTAAGTTCTCATGTAATACTTCTGCCATAGGAGAGCCTGTAACATAAGTACGCTCCTTTGGAAGACCGCATTCTGCAAGGTAACGTCTGGCGTGCTCTGAGTATGCCATGTTTACATCTGAAATGATATCTACGATACGACGGTTGGTCTCCTCTGGGAGGCACTCGTCCTTACATCTGTTTCCAGCTTCCATATGGAAGATTGGGATGTGTAATCTCTTTGCTGCAATAGCAGAAAGACATGAGTTTGTATCGCCTAAGATAAGAAGAGCGTCTGGCTGAATTTCTACCATGAGCTCGTAAGATCTGGCAATAATGTTGCCTACTGTCTGGCCTAAGTTGTCGCCTACAGCATCCATGTATACGTCTGGGTCGTCTAGCTGAAGGTCCTTGAAGAATACGCCATTAAGATTGTAGTCGTAGTTCTGACCTGTGTGTGCTAAGACGCAGTCGAAGTACTTGCGGCACTTTTTGATTACGGCGGCAAGACGGATAATTTCGGGTCTTGTGCCTACTATGATTAATAATTTTAGTTTTCCGTTGTTTTTGAACATAATTTTACCCTCATCAGTCAGCTTCGCTGACAGCTTCTCCCAAGTTGAGAAGCCTTTTATACTTTTTCGAAATATGTATCTGGTCTGTCCTGCTCCAGGAGTTCGTTGGCCCACATGAATGTTATTAGATCTTCACTATTCGATAGATTAACAATATTATGTGCATAACCGGGCAACATGTGAACTGCCTGGATTTTCTCACCACTTACTTCGTATTCTATCATTGGAAATGGCTGGCCATTTTCATCTACACCTACGCGGCGCTGTTGGATGAGACCGTGGCCTGATACAACGATAAAGAATTCCCATTTAGTATGGTGCCAATGCTGTCCCTTTGTGATACCTGGCTTACTGATATTTACTGAAAACTGGCCGTGGTCTGCTGTCTTAAGAAGCTCTGTAAATGAACCACGGTTGTCTACGTTCATCTTTAAATCAAAGCATGCCTTATCCTTTGGAAGGTAGCTAAGATATGTGCTGTATAGCTTTTTAGCAAAGCTGCCATTTGGGATGGCTGGCATCATAAGTGTGGAAGGCTCGGCTACAAAGCTATCAAGAAGCTCTACTATTTCGCCTAATGTCACACGATGAGAAACAGGAACATAACAATAGCGTCCTGCTGTATCAGGTATCACCTGACCATCCTCATCATAATCACATCTGTGCTCATCGCCACGAAGGGCGTTTATCATTTCGTTAACTAAATCATCTATGTATACAAGCTCAAGCTCTGTAGTTGGATCATTAACTGTAATTTCAAGACCGTTAGCCTTGTTGTTGCAGAATGTAGCAACAGCTGAGTTGTAGTTAGGACGGCACCATTTACCAAAGAGATTTGGGAAACGGTAAACTAATACCTTAGAGCCTGTCTCCTGTCCATATTTAAAAATAAGTTCCTCACCAGCAAGCTTGCTTTTGCCGTAATCGCTACCTGCATATCTGCCTAAAAGTGTAGCCTGGATAGATGATGAAATCATTACAGGACATGTGTTGCCATGCTTTTTAAGTGTGTCTAAAAGTGTGCTGGCAAACCCAAAATTTCCTTCCATGAATTCAGCTGTATCTTTAGGACGATTAACACCTGCAAGATTAAATACGAAATCGCAATCGCTACAGTATTTATCAAGCTCCTCTAAGGTGGAAGCTCTGTCGTATTCGTAGATAACAATCTCTTCGTCAAGGCTATGGAACTTGTCCCTGCCATCGGCGGCACATTTGAGTGTCTCTACTAAATTTTTACCCACAAATCCGGCTGCGCCAGTAACTAGTATCTTCATTATTTATTCCAATTCTCTAACATTTCTCTAACATAGTCAGTAGTCATAATCTTATCAACAGTGCCCTGAACATCAAGACGCTTTGTGTTGTGTGATGTGTAAGCATCTGCTGCCATAGTGTGAACCTGTCCGTCTACGAAGAACTTATCATAGTTAAGGTCACGTCCGTCAGGAAGAACGCGGTAGTAGTTACCCATATCTACGGAACGAACGCACTCTTCGTTAGTCATAAGAGTTTCGAATAATTTCTCGCCGTGGCGTGTACCGATGATTTTTGTACCTGTGTCGCCAAAGAGCTGCTGAACAGCCTTTGCAAGGTCGCCAATTGTGCTGGCATCAGACTTCTGAACGAATAAATCACCTGGCTCGCCGTGCTCAAAAGCAAACATAACAAGAGCAACTGCCTCGTCAAGATTCATAAGGAAACGAGTCATGTTAGGGTCTGTGATTGTGATTGGGTTACCTGCCTTAATCTGGTCGATGAAAAGAGGGATAACTGAACCACGTGAGCACATAACGTTACCGTAACGTGTAGTACAGATAGTAGTCTTACCGGCTGCAACACGAGCGTTTGCGCCGATAACCTTTTCCATCATGGCCTTTGAAATACCCATAGCATTGATAGGGTAAGCTGCCTTATCTGTTGAAAGACAAACAACACGCTGTACGCCAGCTTCTACTGCTGCGTGAAGAACGTTGTCAGTACCTTCTACGTTTGTACGAACAGCTTCCATTGGGAAGAATTCGCATGAAGGAACCTGCTTAAGTGCTGCTGCGTGGAAGATGAAATCTACTCCTGGCATAGCGTCCTGAACTGAACGCATGTTACGAACATCGCCAATGTAGAACTTAACCTTACCTGCAAGGTCTGGGTGCTCAGCCTGAAGCTGATGTCTCATATCATCCTGCTTCTTCTCATCACGTGAGAAAATACGGATCTCCTTTAAATCTGAATCTAAGAAATGCTTAAGTACAGTGCTTCCGAATGAGCCTGTACCACCTGTAATCATAAGTGTTTTATCTTTGAATAATTCGCAATTCATTGCGTTTCTCCTCTATATTTATATTAACCTTTGAATTCATTAACTGCATTAATAACAGCTTCAATTTCTTCTGATGTAAGTTCTGGGAACATTGGAATTGTTACTCCGTGCTCTGCCAAATCTTCTGCAACAGGGAAATCACCATGCTTGTAGCCAAGTCCCTTGAAGCATTCCTGCTCATGCATTGGAACTGGGAAGTAAACTCCTGTAGCAATTCCCTTTTCTTCCATGTATGCTCTGAAAGCGCTGCGATTTTCAACCTTCATTGGATATACATAGAAGATGTGTTCATTATGCTCACCAACTACTGGCTTTGTGAAAAGTGGATTAGTAATCTTTTCATTATATGTAGCTGCAATCTGTCTGCGGCGCTCGTTCCAAGCATCCAAATGTGGAAGCTTAACTGAAAGCATTGCTGCCTGAAGAGCATCCAAACGTGAATTGAAGCCTACAAGGTAATTGTAATATTTAGGTAAGTTACCGTGGAAATCGATTTTAGATTCATCGAAGTCCTGACCGTTTAATCTGGCATATGTGTATGCACCGTTAAGACCTGAACCGTGAACACGGTAAGCCATGCAGCCCTTGTAAAGAGCTTCGTCATCTGTAACGATGATACCAGCATCTCCTGCTGCGCCAAGGTTCTTAGTAGGGAAGAAGCTAACGCATGCCATGTCACCAAGTGAGCATGTGCGGCGTCCCTTATATTTAGCGCCTGCTGCCTGTGCGCAATCCTCAATAACAAGTGCATTATGTGCGTGAGCGATACGAACGATTTCGTCCATATCAGCTGCCTGTCCGTAGATATGAACAGGAATAACTGCCTTTGTCTTTGATGTGAATGCTGCCTCAAGCTTGGCAGGATCCATTGTGTATGTATCTGCATCAATATCAACAAATACTGGTGTAGCGCCAACCTGGGCAATAGCCTCAGCTGTTGATACGAATGTCATAGCTGTAGTAATGACCTCATCACCTGCGCCAATGCCTGCTGCAAGAAGTGAAATAACAAGAGCATCTGTTCCGTTACCTACACCTACTGCATATTTAGCACCGCAGTATGTTGCAAACTGCTGCTCGAAATCTGCAACCTTTGGTCCTAAGATGTAGCCACCTGAGTGTAATACCTCAAGGGCTGCTGTATCTAACTCCTCCTGAAGAGAAGCATATTGTCTTTGTACATTCATTACTGGAATCATATCTGTTTCCTCCATTAAACTCAATCCCTAACAGTATATCACATTATTTTACATTTGTTAAAACATAGCTTATAATCGATATGTTTATTATGAAGTGCCATTTTTGGCTGAAAGGAAATTATGTCTAAACAAACAAAAGGAATCGTGGGGACCACCCTGCTTATAACCATACTTACACTGTGTTTCAAAGCTTTAGGTTTTGTTAAGCAGGCCGTTGTTGCCTACTATTTTGGAACCACATTTGAAACAGATATATATTATGTAGCTTTTAATTTTGTTGGCTCCCTTTCATCAGCATTTATCAGAGCCATCACCATATCACTGGTAAGCATTTACACTCATTGCCTTGTGCAAAAAGGACGTGATGAGGCAAGCAAGCTTTTAAGCGCCTGTTTGGAGCTTTTAGTTCCTATCGTTCTTGTGGTTTTACTTTTAGCTTATATGCTTACACCACAGATTGCTGGAATACTGGCTCCTTCTTATTCACCAGAACGTTCAATGATTTTGCAATCTTACCTTAGAATATGCTATCCATTCTTTTTATTTGCGGTAGTTACACTGGTATGGACTTCCATGATGGATGCCAATAAGGATTTCGTTGTAAGCCGTACAGAATCAGCCATCACAAGTATCACAACAATCCTTTGTTGCGTGCTTTTGTACAACGTACTTGCAGTATCATCATTGGTTGTTGCGCAGTATATCAGCTATATCGTTTTTGGTTCTCTTTTGCTGATTAGAGGCCGTCAGTATTTTAAATTCAGTTTTGTAAAATTTAAGAATGTGCCTGAAATACGAACAGTACTTCTTACAGCCCTTCCACTTTTTATTGGAAATTCCGTATCGCAGGTAAATAAGATTGTAGATAATTCACTATCTACAGGGCTTGGCGCCGGTAACGCATCTGCCCTTAATAACGCAGTTGTATTAGAGGATTTTGTTTGCGTTATCTTAGTTAATAACGTTGTAGATGTTTTATATGTAAACTTCTCCACATACACCACTGAAGGTAATTTTGAAAAGCTTATTGATACAATGAGAAAAGCAATCAACACAATGATTTGTATCATGCTTCCTATCACAATAGTTACCTGCATGTGTTCAAAGGAAATTGTTACTATCGCTTACGCCCGTGGCGAGTTCAATGCTAATTCCGTTGCAATGACAAGCGCTGCCCTTATTGGTTACGCTTTGGGCTTCGCAAGTTCAGGTGTCCGTGACATTATTTTAAGAGGTCTGTATTCGTTCAAGAATACAAAGGGCCCTATGATCACTGGTTTCTTCGCTGTTGGTGCCAACATAATGTTCAGTATCATCCTGTCACATTTTATTGGCATACTTGGCATTTCAATTGCCAGCTCCATCAGCTTGACTGTAAACTTTTTGATTAACTCACAGATGCTTAAGAAGCATATACCTGATTATAAATTCAGAGTGCATCTGCCAGTATTACTTAAACAGCTTCCAAGTGCTGCATTTACCATCGCAACTGTTTTGGTTGTAAAGCACTTTGTAGCAAGCAGTCTTCTTACATTTATTATCTCAGCCGTTATCGGATTAGGCGGATATGGATTGATTCTTATGGCAATGAAGATTGAAGAAGTAGATATTATTAAGGAAAAAGTGTTAAGCAAGATTGGTAGATAAAAGAAGCTAAACAAAAAGGTTGTTCCGATATGATTCGGAACAACCTTTTTTATTCTCCTAATTTTACAATTACTCTTCCATCTGAAACAACGATGCTGCCATCATTTGGATATGTTGGCATTTTCTTTACTACAGATTCTTTGGCAACTGTTCCATCGTCTTCGATAACATGCTCATTTCCAAAACCAATATGCTCACGGATGAAATATATTGAGCCACCGTAACGAACAATATCAGTGTAACGAGGGAACTTTTCAAGCTTAACAGCCTCCAGCTGTTCGTTATTATCAACATCAACAAAGGTTCCATCATCAAGCTTGTCCCAGCCAACCAATATGATATCCATATCCTCTGAAAAACCGTCGCAGGTTTTAATAGCTGTAATAAGCTGATTAAAGTATGATGTTGCCTGTTCTTCGGCTATTTCAGCCTTCATATAAGCTGCATTGTCCATATAGATGTAACCAAATGTCATAACAAACAAGCTTATGATCTGAACCCATGTAACAGCGGATACAACACCACTCATCTTAGTATTAGATTTGCAGTTAGCCTGCATCTTTTCAATCAATAATAAAGGTAAGATATATACAAATATGTCACCGTAAACCATCAATGTATCTACATGATATTCACTGCTGGTAGAAAGCAGATACACAAGGTTCATACCAATTGGTAAAAGTATAACTCCAACAATGCTAATAAGCTTTAAGCCAATATTTGATTTCATACAGCTTATCAGATAAATAATCTGAAGAATTGTAACTACCACGATTATTGCCGTGAAAGCTCTTTGATATAAAACTGCATTAATTCCTGCCTGACCAAATCCAACGAAGGCTTTGATAGAGTCTACAATAAGGGCAGGGAATTTAGCTATTGAATAGCCCTCATTCATTCCCTTATACTCAACAACTTCAATGTGCTTTAACGCCATTGTCAATTTACGAATAACAGCCCATAAAACCATGCCACAACCTAAGTTTACAAGATAAAGGATTCCTGTTTTGACATAAGCAAGAACACTATCAAATTCATCATCAATGGAGCTAAGCAACAACGCCACCAAAAACATTACTATGGTTACAGCGAAAAAAGCCTGATATAAGCCAAGGCCTACTGCCGATACTATTACTGATAATATAAAAGAACCCACGGTTTTATTTTCGATAAAAATCTTTGCAGCAAGCACTGATAAAAGAAGTGCCAAATGGTATTCCCATGATGTAAACATAAAAGAAAATATGCTTGTTACAACAGGATATACCACCATTACTGCACCAATGGCTGCTGCAATGAATTTGCTATTAACCTTGAATAAATCAACCAGCAACATTGCTGCAATTCCAACGAATACTATAGATAATATTCCGTTAAAAACAGGTACTGCAAAAAGCTTAGTAGTCATCATTTGTAAATCGTATATGATTCCAAGCATCCATCGTCCTGATTCGTATGTGCCACCTAAGTTAAACAGACAAGCTGCATTATCATGATATGAAATACGATTAAATATAATGTATCCATGAGCAAGAAGGCCTGCTATTAATACCGCACACAAACTGTAGATTTGCTGAGTAGAAAGCCTATCCTTGCATCGTGCTATAAATCTTTCAATATCATCTGTAAAATTCATGTTTTATTCCTTCCAATTTGAAACCATGTTCTTAAAATCAACTGGGTTATTATTGCAATAATAAATGCCGTAATCCCCAATGGTATCTATAAGTTCATATTGCTCCATAACAGATTCTGGAGCTGCAATATCATCCTGAAGAACTACCATCACTGTGGCACCTTCATACTGAGTGCTATCATCGTAGTATTTATAATCGCCAAAGTTTTCAAGAGTATCACCATTTGATACACACTTATAAACCCTGCTATCATCTATAACCCTGATTACTCGTTCTGGCTGAACCAGTGTCTTGCCATTATCCCAGAAATAAACCAAACCTGCATCGGTCTTTTCTACCGCAGATAAAAGCTCATCCACACGCCATGCACTGTTATCTGAGATTGCTAAAAAATAATCAGAATAAAGATCCATGCACGCTATAGAAACAAATAATGCAACTACTCCAAACTTTCTAAACAAAAGCTTTTCGTCAAGAGACTGAATGAACAATCCAATCATGAAAAAGCCTGCCAGTGTAGCAATGATTAAATAACGAACGCTGAATGAATCGCCAATAATGTATGGTGCTAAAAAAGCAAACATAAAAATAGCAGTGAAGAAAATCACAAGTAAAAATAGGATATTTTCATCCATAGCCTCTGATTCTTTGGCCTTTTTAACTGTCATAACCAGCCAGTAAATAACAGCTAAATATAAAACAAATGATATTACAATGCCGAAGCAATAAACAAAGCCAAATAAAGATGCTGGATTTCTGGTGATTCCGGCATCAGGAATTCCACCCAGCATAAGTGGAAAGCCTAGAAGTAGATTGCCTAAGTTCTTCATGAACTCGCCGGCATTTACCCACATGGAATCTGAATCCAAATATTCAAATCCTAAGATGCCGCCAATCATTCTTCCAACAAACATTGCAGCTACAAACAAAATCAGATAAATTGATTTAGTTTGCGTAAATATTTTAATATCGTTTTTCACAAACATCTGAATCAGCAAGAATAAGATAATAGGCAGTCCAACCCAGATAAAGATTCCCATGCCCTTACACATAGCCACATAAGCGATAACAAAACATGTTAAGATTCCAAGCCATGATATTTTTTTATTACATTCATCTCCTGTAAAATAAAGCAATATCAAAAAGAATGCGATTATCAAGACATTGTAATAAGCTGCAAATCCATTAACTGATTCATGATACCCCAATTCATTAGCCACCTTATATCCGTTGGCAAGATAAGGGCAAAGAAACATGTTAATCAGCAGCAACTTTACTGACATATTAAATTTAAAATTCTCAGAGATTATGAAAATCAATAAAATTGAAATCAGTGTAAATATAAGATTTGATAAACTGTAGGCTACAAAAATGTTTCCGATCAGCTTATAGAAAGGCAGTACCAAAATCATTCTTTCAAATTCAGGATGAGTGGTACCGTGCATGACAGATGCAGGATATAAGCTACCTTCTTTGGCAGCCACTATCCCTTTAAGATATTCCCAGGATGCATCTATACCCATGTGCTCCTGGCCCTGAAATGCTGTGAAATAAAAAGTAAGTATGAGTTGGCAAATAGCACATGCTCCTAGCATGATTAAAAATAGTCCGTAAAGTTTATTCTCCTGGAATTCTTTTTTCAAGTTTGACATGTGCTATTCCTCATTCAATTAATATTCTTTTCCTAGGACTGCCGCCACTGTTCTGAACATGGTGACAATATCGCCTCCAAAACTAAAATACTTAATACTATCTAAATTGTACTTCATTTTTGCTGGTAGGATATCTTCGATGTAGACCTTATCTACATCATCTGCCGCATCCAAAAGCTTGGCTTCGTCCTTATAGCGAATGCTTGCTTCAGATGTGATTCCAGCGGGAAGTAGAAGTGTTGCATTCATTTCTTTTGTGTATGCATCCACATATTTTACTGCCTCTGGACGTGTTCCAACAAAGCTCATATCACCAATCAAAACATCTATCAGCTGTGGCATTTCATCTAATCTAAGATTGCGAAGCTTGCTACCAACCTTTGTAATTCTGGCATCCCCACCAACAGTAACTGCTGTTCCGATTTTATCAGCGTCATTTACCATGGTACGGAACTTGTGAATCCTGAAATGTCTGCCGTATGTTGTAACTCTTTCCTGTCTGTAAAATACTGGTCCTTTGCTATCAAGCTTAATCATAATAGCAATTATAAGCATTGGAATTGCGAGAAGTACTAACAGTATTATCGCAATTACGATATCAAAAAGTCTTTTGCCAAAAAGCTGAATACGTTTATGAGATAAAGCGTCATAGTATGGCTTTACTTCTTCGCAACGCATAAATTCAGGAATGTCTTCCCATTTTCTAAGTCTCATCAAATGCACCTTTCTATTTGATATACTGGCTTACTGTTTCTTTGAATATCTGGATAATGTAATCCAAATCTTCATCAGAAAGAAGTGTATGAAGTGGCAATGTGATAAGATTCTCATAATATGCATATGCATTAGGGAAATCCTTAATATCCCAACCTAATGCCTTATAGGCTGTCATCATTGGAAGTGGCTTGTAATGAACATTAGTGTTAACGCCCTGTTCTGCAAGCTTAATTATGATTTCACGTCTTGTAGCATCATCAATGCCTGGGATTCTAACTAAATACAAATGACCAGATGATGTGCATTCATCTGTGTAATGATGAAGATGCATAACACCTAATTCATCACACATAGCATCATATCTAGCAATCATTTCTTTTCTTCTATCAAGCATTCCCTGATATCTGTCAAGCTGACGCAAACCGATGGCAGCCATAATGTCTGTCATGTTGCACTTGTACCAAGGGCCAATAATATCGTATTCCCAAGCACCTACCTGAGTCTTGGCTAAAGCATCCTTACTCTGTCCATGTAAGCTGTAGAGCTGATACTGATGATAGATTTCATCATTATCTACACCAGGAATATCCTTCCATGTAGAAGCGCCACCTTCTGCTGTAGTAAAGTTCTTAACTGCATGGAATGAAAAATCTGTAAAGTCTGCAATGGCACCTGCCATAACACCCTTTCTAGATGCGCCAAGGGCGTGTGCATCGTCAGCGAAAACTAAAACACGGCCAATGGCCTTCTGGATACGCTGACCTAAATCTGTGTTACCGCCAGGTACAAATAAATCCTTTTTAGATTCTACTGCAGCAAATAGCTTGTCATAATCTACCATGATTCCGCCTAAATCTACGGCTACAATAGCCTTTGTTTTAGGTGTGATAGCAGCAGCAACCTTATCGTAATCCATTTCTGTTGAATCCTTTTGGCTATCAACAAAAATAACCTTGGCACCGCAATGAATAGCTGCTGATGCAGATGCGGTGTATGTGTAAGCTGGCACGATAACTTCGTCACCTTCGCCGATTCCACAAATTCTGAAGTTAAGCTCTTCTGCAGCGGTGGCTGAATTAAGGCAAACTACCTTTGATGTGCCACAGTACTCGGCCAATCTTTTTTCTAATTCTTTTGTTCTAGGACCAGTTGTGATCCATCCTGAGCGAAGTGCATCACACACTTCTGAAATTTCTAGCTCACTAATATCTGGTGGGCTAAATGGTATGTTTCTCTTAGGTAAAGACATTTCCTATACCCCTTTCTAACCTTTAAATGTAGGCACTGTTTCGCGGATTTTCTGAACCACTTCTGGTGCCTCATTTGAATATGCTAACGACATGAGTTCCTTAAGATTGTTAATAAACTCTGCCGAATCAAACTTAATAGGCTCAGCTACATGAATAAGATGATTTTCTGTCTCCTTCAAGCCTTCCTCACTCATGAGCTTTTCTTCGTATAGCTTTTCGCCTGGACGAAGACCTATGTATTCGATTTCGATATCAATGTCTGGTCGAAGACCAGCAAGCTCTATCATGTTACGAGCAAGGTCAAGAATCTTGACAGGCTCACCCATATCTAATACAAATATCTCACCACCGCTGGCATTAGCGCCGGCCTTAAGTACAAGGCTGACTGCCTCAGGGATGGTCATGAAATAACGAATGATATCCTTGTGTGTAAGTGTAACTGGGCCACCTTCTGCAATCTGTTTTTTGAACAGAGGCACTACCGAACCGTTAGAACCAAGTACATTACCAAAACGTACAGCAACGTATTCTGTGTGGCCACTACCTGCAGAAACCTTATCCACATCTTCCATATCAATATCAAGCTGATGTGTGATAAGTACAGGAAGCTTGTCCTCCTGATTGTTGCGAACCATGTTATCAAATGTCTGGATAATCATTTCGCAGATACGCTTTGTCGCACCCATAACATTTGTAGGGTTAACAGCCTTATCTGTGCTGATAAGAACGAATCGGTCGCAACCGTATTTCATGGCAGCATATGCTGTCTTGTAAGTACCTACTGCGTTGTTTTTGATAGCCTCGCAAGGGCTGTCCTCCATAAGAGGTACATGCTTGTGTGCTGCTGCATGATAGCAGATGTTTGGTCTGTATGTTTCGAATACAGAATTAATTCTTCTGGCATCACGCACTGAACCAATAAGAGTTACCAAATCAAGATTTGGATATCTGCGCTTTAATTCTAACTGAATGTCGTATGCGTTGTTTTCATATACATCAAAAATGATAAGCTGCTTTGGACCGTATTTTGCAATCTGTCGGCAAAGCTCCGAACCGATAGATCCACCACCGCCTGTAACAAGAACGACCTTATCCTTAAGCTGAGCAGCAACATCTTCCTGATGAAGGCTGATTGGGTCACGTCCAAGAACATCCTCGATAGTGATGTTCTGAAGATTACCAGCGCTGATAACACCTGCCTTTTCAGCATACATGTTAGGTAACTGCTTAATCTTGCAATCTGTTTCCTTACAGATGTTGATAAGGTTACGCTTATCGCTAGGAGTGATATTCGCAATTGCGATATAGATTTCTTTTATTTCGTATTTTTCTACAGCAGCAAGTATCTTGTCTCTGCCGCCAATTACTTCTACGCCATCAATATATCGGCCCCATTTATTAGGATTGTCATCAATAATACATACCACCTTGGTGCCAGTATTCCCGCGCCCGTTAACGAAATTAACATCACGAAGGATCATACGACCTGCTGCACCAGCGCCAATTAATAGGACATTGTTTTCTATTCCTGAGTTCTCACGATTCTCGCGAAGCAACAAAATGAATCGGTATGAAAAACGAATGCTTACTGCAAAGAAAAACTGAAACGCTATACCAAAAACATAGTACGATATAGGCATACGGTAAACCAATGCAGTAACCACAACTCCGTTAGCTACAAATGTGATAACAGTTGCTATAACAAGCTTTTTAAGCTCGTAGAAGCTGGCGAAGCGCCATATACTTCTGTACAGTCCCAAGAAATAGTACACAAGCAAAACAAAGGCTGTGTATGGGATGATGATTAAATAATATTTATCTAAGTATGGTTCCTCGATATGAGAAAACTGGCAGTCAAATCTTAGCCATAAAGCTAAGAAATATGAAAGGGCTACAGTAATAAAATCGTAGGCTGCAAGAACATAAGCTACCTTCTGCCAATGCTTCATTTTATTTAAAAGTTCCATTTAACTAATTCCTTTATTCGTCTTTAGATAGTTTTCTTTTAAAATCGTCTGTTACTCGGTACAAATCCATTTCAAAGTCCTGTCTGTTCTTCTGATAGATTGTCTTAAGTACAACACCTGCGAAGAAGGACTGGATGGCCGCAATCATAACAAATCCGCATACTATAAGAGTAGGAAACTGTGGCACCAAGCCAGTTTCAGCATAAGTGATTAACACTGGTATAAAGAAAATAACTGAAAGCAATGCAAGAACTACCGCTGTAGTTCCAAAGAATATGTTAGGGCGGTAGAATCTGAACAAGCGTAAGATTGTGCATAATACCTTCATACCATCGCCGTAGGTGTTAAGCTTTGATTCGCTGCCTTCTGGTCTGTCCCTGTATTCAATAATAACATTTTCCACAAACATGTTTTTATCAACAGCGTGGATGCTCATTTCTGTTTCAATTTCAAATCCCTTTGAAAGGATTGGGAATGTCTTAACAAAACGATATGAAAAGGCTCTGTAGCCTGTCATAATATCTTTGATATCGTTTTTGAAGAGCTTATTGATGCTCCAACGCACAATTGAATTACCAAAATTGTGGAAAGGTCTTTTGTTTTCTTCAAAGTATGTGGAAGAAAGTCTGTCACCTACAATCATATCTGCATGGTCATCAAAAATCTTATCAACCATTTCCCGTGCCGCTTCGGCTGGATATGTATCATCTCCATCTACCATCAAATAACACTGGGCATCTATTTCTGAGAACATGCGTCTGATAACATTTCCTTTGCCTTGCTGGCGTTCGTAACGAACAATGGCCCCAGCCCTCTTGGCGATTTCATCTGTGCCATCTGTGGAATTGTTATCATAAACATAAATGGTGGCTTCTGGCAAAACTGCCTTGAAGTCTTTTACCACCTTTTCTATTGTTACCGCTTCGTTGAAGCATGGTATTAATACCGCTATTTTATCCATATATGTTCATCCTAAAAATTTATTTTTTAGATTTGGCGTAAACCAAAAACAGTATTGAGTAAAAAAGCAAATTACTCAATACTGTATTATAACATAGTATTTGTTTATAGTGGTTATTTTTTATATTTCTTTATCTTTATTCCTTTAAGTAATTCTCTAATTCCTGCATCATTGAGTGAAACATTTTGTAATTTCTTGTGCATACTAGGAATGTTTTTATCATACAGTTTCCAATCTCATCTTCCTCAAGATTATGGTCTTTTATACGATTATCTATCTTTTCTGGCGATAACACAATGATTGCAATCTTTCTTTTAGAATTTGTAGGTTGCTTTGTCTGTATACCGCCTAATATTCTTTCTTTTGTTCTTACAAGACTATTGCTAATATATCCAATTGACTTGTAATACTTGATTTCGATTATTATCTGATTGTCCGCATCAAAAATATCTGCACGCCAATTACCGACACCACCTATTGGGAAATTACAATAAACTTTGTTATTTAATTTTTGCTCGTACCACAAGAGTACTAATTGCTCAACTAATGCATAAATTTTTTTATCGTTGAGATAAGTATTGTAAAAATATAAAAATCCCTCATCTTTATCAAATGTGTTTAACTCTTCTGTTTTATAGAATCTCTGCATTAATTGTGTTTTCAATTCATCCACACTTAGACCAAGTTCCATTGCAAAAGATGCCACAAGCCAGTATGTATCCTCAAAATCTTTAAAATCATCCGCTGTTTTATCCAATGACAATGAAGAAGATTTACCTAACTGATTAAACTCTTCAGTAATTTTTTCATCTTCTTCGCTATCATAATTTGATAATTTTCTGTTTTGGTATTCTATCTTTTTCTGCACTATACGTTTTATTATTTTAAGCCTTTTATCAGTATCTAATAATTTTTCTACAAGGTCCTTATCTGATTCAGGTATTAAAGTAACTATGGCGTTTTCATCATATTCTACATTGCTTGCTCCATTTTGCTCATAGTATCTAAATACCCAAAAACAATATTGGAAAAGAACATCCATAATAATATCATTAATATTACGAAATTCTTTATAAAAGTAATCTGACATCTGAGAATCGTATATTTCAAATTGTTCGATATTCTCCTTACTAATATCATCTACTTGAATGGTTAACTCACCATCAATAAAAGATGCATCCGCAAGTATATTATTTATTAGTGCTCTCTTAACTCCTCTAGCCTCTATAACCTGAGACTTCATATATTCTAATGCCGTCTTATTCTCTTTGTTACAGACCATAGCCTTTGTTATTTCAAGCATTTCATGGGGCTGTGCAAAACGTATATATACTCTGTAATTAAAAAGCGAAGAACCATATTCATCCATATGAGAGTCTTCAAGTAAGATTTGCTTTTCAAAATTCACCCCAGCCACAAGGATACTATTACTATTTTCATTAAGGATTAATGGTTTTATATCCTTAACAATCTTTGCTGATGTTTCTTCATCCAATTTATCCAACTCATCAATTACAAAAACTACTTTTACCTCTTGTTTTTTTAATTTTTCAAGCTCATCAAACAAAAGGTACTCTGCTATTTCATCATCATATAAAGTTTCTTTTTTTAGTGATAAACTATTTTGTTTTTTCGATTCAAGTGATTGCCTAAGATTTCTACCTGCCTGAACCTTTAACGTAAATTTAGAAATGATTATAAGGAATAATGCCACAAGTCTAAGGTGAAAATCTCTAACAAATCCTATTATAAAAGCAATATCAACAAAATCCTCAAGTTTGAACTGTCCTTCATTAGATTTTTCTAAATATTTCTCCAAGGCATCTGTTCGTGTGTTTGATAGAATTTCTTCTGATACTTCTTTTACATCATAAAATGTTGATAAATATAATCTTTCAAGTGATGCATTGTTATTTTCTAAATACCCCGCATCTTTTGTAGCTAGATAAAGTTCTCGAATAATCTTTCTTAAAAAGTATTTATATTCCGTATATTTTGCAGTATTAAATCTAACCACTACTAATTTTCCAATAGAGTCTTCTTCGGCTTTACGCTTTTCCCGGTTTTTACTTAATTCTTTGTCAAAAACATAATTTACAAAACACGATTTGCCAGTCCCCCTAAAACCAGATACTAATACTCTAAGAGGTATCTCATTTGCAATCATATTTCGAATAAATACCTTAGCTGACTGTTGCTGTAATCCAAACATTTTATTTTGTGCCATAACTTCAACATCATTATTGCAAAGCGCTTTCACTATGTCTTTATCAAGTATTATTTTCTCCATAACATTAATACTTTTCCTTCCCTAAATTCATTTAATCGAAAATAATAACCACATTACCTATTTGTATTCTCCCCCTTGTATATTAACCTTCGCTTCCTGGCAAAGGTCTTCTCTTAGCAGTAAGCTCGTTAACATCTATTCTCATGACCGTAACAATAGACACCATTCGCTCATCAAACTCAAAATCATCACGACCTGTTTGAGTCTTCATAAGAATCTTCAGTGAATTAATTTTTTCATCCACATCATCTACTATAGTGACTGTTCCAAAGCCCATTACACATTCGTAAACCATTCCGTATTGGCAGGCCATGCGGCCTTCGAATAATTCCACATTACGTTCCATTGTGAAGCAGCAATTAGGATTCTTTCTGATGATGTCCAGCTTACGGCCTTCGTGAGCTCCGTGAAGGTATAATACATAATGTCCATCGGATTCATCCTTAGTAACCCCATAGTTAAGTGGAACCACATAAGGCATGCCATCATCCACCAAGCCTAAATGCAGATAACTACAGGTGTCTAAAATTTCTTGTATTTGATTTGGATCTGTGATTTCTCGTTCTCTGCGTCTCATAAAAAATCCTCCCTTGTTAAAACTTCTATACTAATTCTCATAATATATATTCTCACCATGTCTCAGCGGATATGTTGATAACTCTGTTCCGTCCAGATTGGTCTTGTGCATATCTACAGCTGTAATCTGATGATTCTCGTATGTGTTGTAATAATAGATTCCCTTATCCAAATTACAGCATGAAGTATAGATAGTTATTTCATATGCTTCACCGCCTAAATGAACGCAACCGCGCTGTTGGTCCACAGAACCTAGGACATGGAAGAATTGGCTTACGCTTTCTAGTTCTGATTCTCCTGAGATTGAATTCATCCTGGTGAAAGCAGCTTTTACGAAACGGGATGTGGATGATAAATCTCCCGGCAAACCTATTGCTCCCATTCCACGGCTGTACTGGTTCAATAATATTCCTTCTGCAAATGTGTTCTGGGCAGGTTCAGCCGTAACTGCCATATATTTATTCAATTCGAAAAGCTGTATGTCAAAGGTAGGGTTGTTGGTCATTACACCTACAGGATTATCGTAAATGCGAAGTCCAGTTTTTGTCTGCTCCACAACTATGGATTCTGTTTTATCTGAAATCATCCAGTGAAGTGGTGACAAAGGCAATTGGTCGCTGAAGTTTTCGTTAATCAGATTGATTTTATCCAATAACAATCTGGCCTCTGTCACAGAAGCACACTGTCCTAATATCCAAGGAATAAATTCAAAAGGAGTGATATTGTCCTTCCCCTCTGCAATATCTTTGTAATCGGCATTATCAGGAAAGTTCAGGCCAGCCATGCCAAGGCCCTTTTCATTTATAGCATCATAAAACAGTGGATAATTATCAACCACATACGCCATTCCGAGCAATGCGTAATGGCTATCTAAATCGGCCGCATGTCGTATATGTAGCTGATAATTTCTGGGCATGATTGTCACTGTTTCGTTATATGAAAACTCTAAATCTAAGTTTCGTCCAAAGTAATGGTCCTTACTGTAGTATGTTGCTGCTGTACACATAAACTCTCCCCCTTTTTATTCCTCGTCAGTTTCCTTTGGCTTAATCATAAGGTTATCTGCAATCACGGATTTCTTTGAAAATCTCAAGGTGGTGTAACCGATGATGCTGAATGCAACTGCTCCCACCAAATTCACTAGCAAATCCTTCATGGTATCAATGATGCCAATATCAAGGTAGCCACCTGGCACTACGTATGATTTTCCATCTACTGTTTTTATAATTGTCTCTGAAATGTTGTTGATAACGAATGGCATTCCGCTATTTGCTGGGTCCAGTGTAACTGAACCGATTTCTTTTACTATGAAATCCTTTTGCATGTCCAGATAGAATAGCTGGTCCATGGTAAATTCAAAGAACTCCCAAATAACCCCAACTGTCATAGAAAAGCAAAAAGCCACTAGGGTCAAATAGAATGGAGATAAATTAATGTGTTTGCTACTTCTGTTTAACAGATAGATGAGCGAAAACCCGATGGCTGCGCACAGGAAGCCGTTCATGGTATGCAGCATCGTGTCCCATCCAGGAATCATTACATAATAATGATTTACCTCACCTAATATTTCTGCAGCGTATATAAATCCGAATATTATGGCCTGGAATACAGCTGGAAATTCTATCTTCATTTTATCCTGCAAGAATGCCGGCATTAAGAATAGCAATAATGATAGGATGCAGATTGCTGCACTCTCATAATTTCTGGTAATTATGCATCTGATAAGAGTGAGTATTACCAAGCCTCTAAGTATAAGATAAAAGGTAAAGGTTCTCTTATTTTTCTTATAGCTGTCCACTAGTGAGTTTTTGTAGTCTATTAATTTCATTTGTTTGTCCTTTCGATAATATCGGTCCCTCCATCAATAGTTACTATGTTATATAGTATATTCTATTTCAAATCATTAATAAAACTACTTAATGCATTTTTTCTTTACATAATCTATACCTGACTGGTTCATAGTTAATTTGTATCTATTAATGTTTTTATTAAGGAGGTTTTTATGAACGAGGAATTAACATGCCCACAAAAACTATTACGATTTATACCTATGGTTGCTTTGCCGCTGATAGTTGGGGCAATCAGCGCGTTACTTACAGGAAATGCTATGAATTCATACCAAGTGATGAATCAACCGCCGCTGGCACCCCCAGCTTGGCTGTTTCCTGTAGCCTGGACAATTCTATATATTCTGATGGGTTTAGGTAGTTATTTTTTACTACTGGCACCTGCTGAATCAATAGAAAAGAAAAGAGCCAAATGCATTGCAATGATAGTATATTTCATTCAGCTTTGTTTTAACTTTGTATGGTCGCTAATATTCTTCGATGCAAAACAATATACTTTTGCATTCGTTTGGCTGATGATTCTTTGGGTAATGATAATCGTGATGATATGGAAAACTTCTAAGGTGTGCTGGAAAGCCATGTTAATGTTTATTCCTTATCTGTTGTGGTGTACCTTTGCTGCTTATTTGAATTTGATGATTGCAATATTGAACTAGGCTAGTTACAAATGACAAAGTTCCGGAACTTTATCAATATTTCTTGATATTGTTCCGGAACTTTTTATAATTCTTCTTCAAAGTCTTTTTCGTAAAAGAGGTATTTGCGACATGCCAACAATATTGCAATACAAGCAATTCTAACTAATGTCTCAATAGGGGCTTCATGCCCTACAACCAATCCCCTTGCAATAGCAAATATCAGAACCTCGACAATTGTATTCATGGAATGTTTGATAAGCATCCTAATAAACTCTATTACAAGCACTGCATTAAAAGCTGTCAATAATATGTCTTCGATATACGCTTCAAAGGTAAGCTCCGTCAACGAACCAACATGCAAGCCTAACTGAATGCAGCTGTACACTACCCCGATAAGCAGAATGGCTGCTACTACTTTTTCTAAGAGGCTAGGCATTCTCAGTATTAATTGATGTGCTCGTTCTAATATGTTTTTGTTCATGGCGTTTCCTTTCTTTGGTATTTGCTGTTGTATTATGGGGATGGGATGTAAAAAGTGGGTAAAACGGGAGTCGAAACGATTGAGTAAACCCTAAACGATTTTCCCATCATATCAACTCACTTACTGCTGCACCAGCAAAATATCCACGATAGAACAGCATATTGGCAATCAACATGCTACCACACCTTCATCCCTCACAACAAACTCTGCAAATTCAGACACAGTAAAATTTCTTTCTCTTGGCGCAACATCGAATTTATCCATAACAAAAGCTTTTATTCTAGCAGCTTCTCCCAACGGCATGTAGAAGGTTTCGATGTCTTCCTTAGAGGTTAATATCTTTTGCTTATACATCTCTTCAACTAGTTTTGGTGATGTGGCAACTCCGATTAATTCTTTATTTGATGAAGTGCCTTTGTCTCTTTGATTCTTTATGACCCTCGCCAAAATACTAATTGCCGGCCTGTCCTCTGTGGTAAATATATATTTATATTTATTTATATCATCCATGTTAGCCAGCATGTGGATACAAATAGCGCAGGCTACTTCTCCCAAATTATCTTTATGCTGCTTATATTGTCTTAGTTCACTCCAAAAATTAACTATAAACGCTTCATCAATTGTTGCACTGCTAGATACGATTGGACGAAGTAGCTGCGCATTTTCGGTCAGAAAATTGTTTAATAAACCCGCTGGTCCCTTTACGCATTTAATAGCATTTTTAAAAAATCCCCCAATCTGCTGCTTGTTTGTATAAGCTGCAAGTATACGATATACATCTTCCTCATATAGAATATATACTTTTATATTAGCATCAGATAATCTCTTGAAAAACTCTATTTGTAACTCATCAAATAGACCTCTATCACCGCACATTTCCATAAGAATCGTGCGAAATACGATCAGGCTACCTGTTGTATTTTTTATTAATTCAACAAAAGCATTTATTCTATTTTCTTTTTTATAAAATTCAATTGAGCATGTATCTATAATATAACAACGCTTTGCTACAAGGATATTTCTAAGTGATTCCTCGCTATATTCATAAATATAACCAGCTATCTCATTATAGTTGGAAGGGCTAGTAGTATATGACATTTTACTGTCCCTCCCTTATTTGCTGGTATATTTTAGAAATGTTATCTAATGTTTCATCTACTTCGGACTTATACATAATATCCGCTGCGAGATTATCTTTGGCTATTCTTGTCAGAAGGGTCTCCAATCTTGGATAATCATCTCTATAGGTAGGCCTTAATGCAGTTAAATCAAGCCAATATTTATTATATATTCGCTCTATATCCTCACTTGTATATTCAAGGCATTTAATCAAATTTTCATCATGCTTTATTAAGCCCGTTTCCCTTAATCTAATCAAAACAGCCATGTATGGTGCTTCAAAATAGCTCATCAATTTACAGACTACTACTGGCAATTGGGGCTCTTGTTTTTCAATATCTCGAATAGTTTCAGCCATAAATTTTTCATACATTCTTCTCAAGTGTTTTTCTGGCATCAAAACCATTCCTGCGAACTGGTTTGCAATACGTTCCTCTTCATGTTCTAGATAAGTGTCCTCTAAAAACATTTCTACATTGTTTGAAGCGATATCATTATTTATACATATATGACATGTCTCATGCATAAGTGCAAAAAGCACATTATATGATGGCAATGAGGAGTTCAATATTACATATCCATTATCATTGCTCCCCCTGTAACAAAATGCACCTATTTCTTTATCCTTCAATGGTAATCGTATTATTATAAAATTCTTTTCAAAAAAAAGAGGCTCCACTACTTGTGCTATATTCTTTATTTCACTACCATTTTCCATTCCTAGTAGCTCATAGAATTTTTCCACACAAGCTGATGCCTCTTTAATATTTTCAGTATTATGTTTTACAATGTCCTCAAATTTAGTTGCTCTCATAATGGGTGACTCCTATAGCCTCATAGAAGTTAGCCTTAGCACTAACGATATTCTCCATATTTTCAGCCAACTCTACCAGCTTATTAAATGTAGCCTTTTGCGATTCTGTTGGATTACCAATGTAACACAATGCAACTTTACCACTTTTAAGTTGGTCAGTAGGCGCACTAAAATCATCTTGCAAAAAATATGCACAGTCATGCCCTAAAGCATTTGATATTAATGTCATTTCATCTTCTGTAGCTGGCTGTTTATCATTTAAAACACGGGATAATTTGCTAGTGTCAAAACCTGTCTTCAATGATATGTAATTTTTCTTGATTTTTTTTGCGGACATGTAAGCACTAACATTTTCTGTAAATTTGCTCATTACATCCACCCTTTTCTTTTAATAATGTACACGATTTTTCTATTCTCTTTTAGTCGTAGCTTTTCTTGATAGCTCTTGTTTTTCTTATAATATTCTGTTCTAATATATTATAGTATAATATTATCATTCAGTGATATTTTCGTCAATATTCACATCCAATTATTAAGTATATTTGCATATATGAAGTATTTTTTTGCAGATTTTAAAATCGCAAATTATTCTTGTATAGCTCATACCTATATTATATAAGCCTAACAAACTCCTTTGGGACTACAATTGTATATTCCAAAACATTAGGCGTAAGCGGTAAACTATGGGTACCGCTTACTTTACCGTTTACAAATTAATTAGTACATTATAGTATTCCCTTCTATACAAAAGGGCCAGCTGCATAAATAACAGCTAGCCCCTTTAAAAAGACAAATTTTAATTTCCTAAATTATAGTTTAAATTCAATATGTTTGCAATAGCGTCCTGAAGAACTCTGGAGTAATTTAGCCCCGCTTCATCAGCCTTTACTGTCATCCAATATGGAACAGTGCAATTCTTTCTAACTGCACGATTATCATATTGTCTACGGTATTCAGCCAAATCGACATCTACCATTGTTTGCAAACCATCGGAATAGTCAAAAATATCATTATTTTTTTTAGCCTTTTTTACAGCCTCTTTATATGTAGAAGCTTCAGGTAAATCATTTTCCTGCCCCATGCAAGCTAAGCCAATATAATCTCTAGCCATTTCTATAGCATCTGCTAAATCTGTCCCCTCAGTGTAGCCATCTAAATCAGGAATATAAACCAAAAAATCATCGCCAGATTGTTTAATTAATACCGGATATGCAACCTTCATAATAGCACCTTTCCACTCTTCCCCTACAGAAAAATCAAGCCAGGTAGGGATTAAATCCCCGCCTTCTTGATAATCTGCTTGGCTGTTATCTCGTTAAGTTCTCTGTGTCGCGGTATCACGACCTGTGTTGTACCGTTGGTATAAATATCATGACTTCCGCCATTTCTCAACAGATAATAGCCAGCATTTTCAAGGTTTTTAATTAAAATTTGTCTTTTCATTTCAGTTACCTCGAAAATGTATTTTCATCTATTATTATACGCATTCAATACGCATTGTCAATCCTGATTCTTTTTATTATTCCGTATCTTTTTTATATTGATGTAATAGGCTCCCGTCCATCAGCCTGTATCTTCTCAAAAAAATTTCATCTATCTCATTTACCTTATCTTCCATGAAATGGATATTATTGAAATGCTTAATTTACCCCTCATCATTTTCTTATTTCTTACTAATGACCTTATATTTATGTCTTAATGATTTCATACTCCAGTCATCATATCCAACGAACCCATCATTTTGCAATCTTCCTAGAACAATACCAGGATCCCTATTAATTTCTTTTGCAAACGACTTTATGGCATATGAACTGAAGTCTCGCTTATTTTTAAAACTTTCGTACTTTTCAGGCGAAATCAAGCTATCTGCTGCAAATCTATCCGCAATCTCCTCCGATTTACCTGTTTCTTTTTCAAACGAAATACCAAAATCCCCATTCATAATATGTCCAATTTCATGAAACAGTGTAAACCAAAACGTATCTGAATTAAGGTTTCTATCGCTTACCATTAACATGACATTGTCACCTATTTTCTTTGTTGCACCATTAATCTTTGAACCTGTCATATTTGGCATTATTACGAATGAAACACCTGCTTCCTGAAATTTTTCTTTCACATTAAGATAGAAGCCTCTATGATTTTCGGTTTGAGTCAGCGCATAATCTACTGCAGACTTAAACTTCTTCTTGTCGTATCTTATATTTTCATTTTCTCTTGCCTTCTTAATAGCAATTTGAACCATTGCGTTCGCCTTAACAATATTAGACTCACTAAGATTTGCTTCTGCACTTCTAAAGCTCACAGCCATATCTTTTCTTGCCAATACATTAAGAGACGACACCCCCAAATACTCTCTTGTCACTTTTATTTGCTCATCAATTTTTCTAGGCAAATCTGGTAATCCGCAGTATTCTCTAAAATATTTATAATCTAGTAATGCAAATATTTTTTTCTCTTCTTCATAATCTGCTTCTAAATCGAGCTGAACAGCAACAGCATCATATGAATCCTGTAGATTCTGCCAATAACTGATACTTGTGCCCAACATTCTAGATAGTTTTATAGCCATATCAGTAGATAAACTCTGTTCACCACGAATGAGAAGACTTAAATTCTTAGGTGTAGTGTCTAGTCTTTTTGCAAAATCTTCTTGTGTTAATCCGCTTTCATCTATTAATTCTTTTATATAATATCCAGGGTGAAATGCGATTGAATCTTTATATTCTATATAATTACTCATAATGTTTACTTACCTCCAATATCTCAACAATCTTAACGCTCGAAGCAATTTCATCAATATTACATGGCGCAAATGGTTCTCCATTATCATCTAAAGGCTGTAATATTATTCTCCAGGGTTCTCTACGAGATTTCACATCAATCGCAAAATATCCATCCAAATTTTTACCGTCCTTATTCTTCAAAGCATGAAAATGTAAAGGAGGTAGTAGCACTATATCTTTTATTGTCTCAGCAGAATTAATTGAATTGATTCTAGACATTAAACTAACCGCCAATCCATTATCTCCACCAAAAAGCTTTCTTGCCTCTTTCAATGAAGTACACTGTGCTTCGACTTTTGTTGAAGCATATTCAATTTTCAAAGCTTATCCTCCGCTATTATTAATTACCTGATAGGTAATTTTATTATATTGCCGTACACTATAAAAGTCAACTTACAAACAACTTGTTCTGCCTCACATCAACTCCAGCACCTCTGCCGCTATCTCAGCATCACACACTCTCATGATATTATCCTCAGCATCTTCCTTTGATAACAGATTAATGCTTCCGTACCAGACAATATCATTATCAATCACAGCAAAACGTTCGCAATCCTCTGTCCTAAGTCTCACTTCGAATCCTGCACGTCTCAACCTCTCCAACAGTTCCATTCTTACATAGTCCTTGCCATATACATAAGCGTCTGGATGCCAGGTTACTATCGTTACATTCACCCCAAGCTCATACTTAGGTGACAGCATCTCTACAAGCTTTTCAACCTTCTTCGTGTTAATACGTGGGCTTGAGATTACAACTGATTCCTTTGCCTCAATCAAGTCTCGATTGTAAACTTCTGCATAACTTTCAATATCATAGATTGCATTTGCCTCCTGCTTCTCACCCTCTATTCCAGCACATATATCATATCCAATCTTCTTATAAGCTTTTAATCGAGACATATACATCTTATCAAACTTCGGAACATGAATATCTACATAATCATATACAATGACATTCTCCTTGCTTGGATAGTCCCGGTTCAGTCTTCCCACATACTGTTCCACTACATTTTCACCCCTAATTGGCGTAGCCATAAATAATGTATCCAATCTAGGATAATCGAATCCTTCACCAAGCAAAGAGCCCGTACCAACTAGTATTAAACTCTCGCATTCACTAACTGAATTTAGCTCGGCCACCTGGGCACGTCTTGCCTTAGTGCCATCTTTACCAGTCAGAAGAATTACTCTATCTGCCTTATCCCGCAACAATTCAAATAATCGCTCTGCATGATCCACAAATTTTGTGAGTATAACAGGAGTTCTCCCTGCTTCTACACATAACACTACATCATTAACAATCTGCGCATCCCTAACATCATTATTTCTAATCAGCTCATATGCCGCATTGCCATAAGGAGTTTTGCTCAAATGATGTGTGGCAACAGTTCGTGTAAATCTTGGATACACTAAGTGGGGAATCCCTTGCTCCTTTGCTCTGTCCTTCGCAGTAAATCTATACCTTATTGGACCGATTAAGAATTCATTAGTCTTCTCTTTTCCATCTCCTCTTTTTGGCGTTGCAGTCACACCATATAAATATTTTGCAGGTACTTTTTTCAGAACCTCTATAGCAGAATCCGAAGCACCATGATGACATTCATCCAATATTACTTGACCATACTTTTTCAAAAGTGGATGCAGTCCATCTTTCTTATTCAAAGATCTAATCATAGCTACATCAACAATTCCAGTCATGGAGTCATGTGCACCTTGTAGGTTTCCTATTAATTCTTTTCGCTTCTTTATGCGTCCAGATTTAGTCTTATATTCTGGTAGCTCCTCATCGATTACTAAAAATTCTTTTAATCGTTCTATCCACTGATTCATCAACTCTGCTTTATCTACCAGTATCAACGTGTTAACCTGATGTTTCGCAATCAAATCACAACATACTACTGTCTTTCCAAATGCTGTGGCCGCATGAAGAATTCCATCATCATACTTCATAATTTCTTCCAGCGCTTCTTGCTGAGATTCTTTTAATTTACCTTTAAAAGACACATTAATTCTTCTACCATTTTCACGTTCGTCTCTAATCTCATATTTAATATCTGCAGCCTTCAGTAGTTCCTCTACCTTTTCTTGTAGCCCCCTTGGCAGTGCTATATAATTCCCGACATCCTCGCCAAGATATATAAACCTTGGCGTATCATAATTAGGCATACTCATAGCTTGATTTCTAAAATAATCTCTATTTGTATATGCAGCGAGTTGTCGTAGTTTTCGCTTTAACCCATTAGAAAGATTATTCTTTTTAATATAAAGATTGTCAGATAATGTGATATCAATAGAACCATCCACATCTGCCCCGGAAATGTTGTCCGAATCTTTCCATGGAATGTAGTTCTCATTATCTTCTTCATTTATAGTTACCTTGCTCCACTGTAACAGACAATCTTCAACCTCTGACTTAGTTAATCTTCTAACTGTACCTAACGCCTGCAACTGCTTAGGATATGCATTCCAATTCTCATCAACAAAGGCACTATTCCCTTCTAGCAATGCGCGTCCCTGTAACGGGAGCGCAATTACGTTGCCTAACCCACCTGCTGGTAATGTATCTTGTGTAGGTATCATTCTGTCGTAATATCTAAATGATTTTAAATCTACAGACTGTGCGCCTTTTTCAAGCAATGCAAATCCAAATCTTCTTGCCAGTTTTGCAGGAATCTGTTCTTTGAAGAAAATCCACACATGAGCACCATTTCCTGAACGTGAACGCTCCACTATAGCAGGAACCCCCAATTCCTTACAAATAGCCATTAGCACATCAACTTCTTCCATCCACTCCTGGTTTTCATTTGCAAAATCTCCCTGCTGCGCTCCCTGAGCATGATTGTCAAAATCAAACACCAGCAACTGACACATATTATCCTCAAGCATGGGATAGATTGCCACTACATCATTACCATTTGGGTCTGCTCCTCTTAAATGTGCTTTTATCAAATCCAGAGTGACCGGCTTATATGCCTTAATCTCGCAATCTTTGCATCTAACTCCGTCGTGCTTATTTATATGGCAATCTCTCTCCCATCTATTGAAGCATTGAGTGTAGTAGCCAGTTTTTCCAGTTTTAGGATTACAATAACGAAGATCATAAACATACTGTCTACCTCTGCAGAAGAGCATGAAGAAATTGTTAGCATTCTTATCATTTATCTCAATTGGCTCAATTCTATCTCCTTGGTTTGGGGCATATTTTTCTTGTTTTGACTCATCCTGGCTATCCGCATTTATCTTCACATTATAAGAAATCCCTGCCTCATACAATAATTGTCTGAGGCAGAGATTCTCTTGCTCTAGCTGTTCTATTTTCTGTTTTAGTTCTTTTATAGATTCCCCCATACTTATGTCCTTCTCAATTTTACACTTTCCACAATAACTTTATACTACCTCTGCTTCTCCACAAAGTTCGAAAACCTTGGCAGTAGCAATCCAATGAATCCATACTTGGATGTATCAATTAATCCCTTTTTATCTAGACGATCCCTATATGTTGAAAATAAGCTGGAAGACATATTTATTTTATCTCTCAAACGCTTTATTTTCATTTTCTCTTTACCTTCGAGAGCAAATAATACATTGTAATCAGTATCTAAGAGTTCCGACCATATCTTTTGGTATATGTACTCTTCCAAGTATTGTTCATATTCCAGCAGAATCTGTTTTAAAGATTTTTCTGGATTTCTCCACTTAACATATCCCAAAACCTGATAAGCAAACGCATACCCCTTGGTTTCATCAGCCATTTCCTTAGCTGATTTTTGATCAATATCAAAAATTGATTTGTAACTATCTATAATAGCTCCACTGTTTAATGGAAGCATATGAATTTTAGGAGCGCGATACAAAAAAGTTAATGATTTTTCATTTTGTAACTGGTATATATTTTCATAAAGACCTGTCATAAGAATGAATATATCTAATTCTTTCCTAATATATATCTGGAAAGAATGTGCAAGGATTCTCATAGATTTATTATTTGTCACCCCGTCAAGCAAAACCAACACTTTTTTCCCTCCTTTTTTAGAAGAGATAGCATAGTCTCAATTGCAGTATCAATACTTGTAAACTGCTGTCCACCTTCTACACTCAAACCAATTCCAAAGAACGATAAATCTATTTTAGCTTTTGCAAATAAAACGTGTGTTTCTGGTAAATTATATAATTTTGCTGCAAGCTGCTCTAATAAATCCAGTTCAGGATTCAATTCCACAACAACCCATTTTTTATCTTCTGTCAATTCCTTTGCAATACTAGTCATCAAAACTGTTTTTCCTGCTCCTCTGACGCCTGTAATCATGTACATCATGCAGTTTGCTGGCTCTGATGAAAAATTATCAACAACCTCATTGGTCTGCTCCAATCTTGAAATATATGTTAATGGTTACTTTCCAAATGATAATGTAAATGGGTTAGTCATTTTGAACTCCTTCTCATATTTCTTCTATAACTTTCTATAACTTTCTATAACTTTTGACAACTATAAGAATAAAAGTAAGCGCTTAGTGTTCACCCGTAAGGGGAAACAAATGGCATCCTTTCGGATGCCAGACTTATTAAATATATGGAGCATTTTAAAAAAGACAACACTGATAAATGTTGTCTTTTATTATTTCTCATCTCTCCACTTTCTCAAAATCCGCCTTCGGATGCTTACAAATCGGACATACAAAATCATCGGACAACTCCTCACCCACATACTCATATCCGCATATGCGGCACCTCCATGCTGTCTCACCCTTAGGTGTTGTTCCAACAGCCTCAGGCTTTGGCTTGATATTATTCTGATAATACTCGTATGTCATTGATGGCACTTCTGAAAGAACAGTCATAGCTGTAGGCTCACAAATAAATAGTGTATGGGAACCCAAATCAACCGTTTCAACAACCTTCAGCGAGAAGTATGCATTTGTCCCAGCCACAATATAAGTAATTCCATTATCCGCCTGCTTATAATTCTCCTTTGAATAATCAGCAAACTTGTCTACATCTCGACCTGACTGAAATCCGAAATGCTTAAACAAATCAAATGACGCATCCTGGCTGATGACAGAAATATTGCACTCACCAGTCTCCTTTACCATATCATGAGTGAAGTTAGCCTTGTTAATCGCTACGGAAATACGGTTTGGTTCAGATGCCACCTGTATGGCTGTGTTAATGATACAACCATTAGCTCTACCATCACGCACTGCAGTGCATACAAATAAACCATAAGATAATTTGTACATAGCTTTTGTGTTCATTTCTGACATAATAATCCCCCAATTTTACATGTCTAAAAATCTAACACCGTAAACATCAAATCATACACTGTAATTAGTCACTCCCCATAATAATTATACTTTATTATATCTTTCATAGTTCGTTTTTCCTGAATCCTTAATAGCTTTTCTCCAATACGTTGTATATTCTTTATTATCCACAAATTGACTTACTTCTTTTATCCCCCTTTTGTATATCCATGCACACAACATATAGTCATCATTTAGAACATCGTCTAAAATCAAATACAAATATGCAATATTTATATTGTTTAATGATAAATACCTGTCAAATAATCCATGAGATGCTTTTATATCACCTCTATTAATACTATTTTTTAATTTTACAAATACTCGTTTTTCTTTATTCAAAAAGAAATATCGCCTCCACGGCACTCTAGAAGTCCTATAACGTCTTAATAATTCCCAAAAAATATCTTTCTTTATTATCTTTATAAGTAAAAATATTATTAGTAATTTTTGACAATTTTACATAATATCCATTTAATTGCTTAAATGTATCCGCCATATATCCTATGCTTGGATTGACCGGTATAGCAATCTTTCCAGGTAATATTTCATCAACTGAAAGCTTATAATCATATTTTTTCAAAGACTCTTCTATTTCACTTAGAAACTTATATTCCTTATAAAACATACCATCAGAATATCTATAGGCATCAGATATCCGACTAATTATTTCATCCTTGTGCTTAATTAAGTTATCTCCTATAGGCATCAAAACATTTTTTGTATCAGGTATCTCATTAACTTCATTCATACATTTTGTGGATAAAGCCATTCTGTAATCATAACTCGAAAGACTATTATCATATATTAATTCCTGATATGAAGAACTACAAAACTTATTGTGCAGAAATGGGCACTCTAAATAAAATAACAATTCCTGTGATATCTTATTCATATTCTCTAATGCATTTTTTCTTGTTAATAAAAATTTTATTAGCCACGTCGTATAAGTAAAAATAATTGACGCAACAACAGATGTAATAATTGATTCAGCTATCATTTTTTTCTTATCCCTTTTTAACAATCCATTTTTGAACGCCATTTACCATTTAAAGCATTGATATTTTCTTGTTCTTCGTAATTACCTTACAATAGGTACCGTTTACGCTTATTGCTCCTATCAGTTTTAATAAAAAGGTTTCTGAAATATCTTCGGATATTTCAATTCTGGCATTACCACAGACGATTGAGGCTACGCCATGAGTTGCCGGCTTAAGCGCCTCTGCAGGTGATGGTAATTCAACAAATGTTTGAACTGGTAACTGAGGTTGCTGCTGTTTTATTAATTCTTGACTATTTGTTTGTTGAAGTTCATCCATGTAATACTCTTGTACCTTATGGAGATGATCATAAAATGTAGGTGCCTTTATACCTTTCAGGGAGCACCATTCCCTAACGGTCATTCCCTCTGGTCTTGAATTGTATTCTTGAACCTCAGCAAACCATTGTTGATAACGAAGCTCTTTCTTCAGTTGAGCTGACTTATTCATAAAGATACCTCCTATATGTCGGGCACTATACATAGTCTACATACTATGTAAATAACCCATAGTTTATATATAGGATTATCTCAACTATATAAACTGGTACGAGGTACCCACTATTTAACGTTTACGTTCTAGTGTATACATTGTGCGAACTCCTTCTTTTAAGTCCTGGAAACGTCCGCACCCTCTTTGGAGCATTTAAATATTGAAATTTACATTATTCACTTTTTTGAGCATCTAAACATCGAATTTTACTACATATATATAATCTAGATTGATCTATCAATAATGCTCCGCAAAAAACTAATATCACCTTACATAACAAGTGAACAGTAAACATAGTTTTAGAATAATAGTTAATATTTGGCGAAAATCTCTTCCATATTATTTCTCGGACTATTGGATTATCATGGATAATATATATTGCCAAGACGGATTGTGAAATCTTATTAACTGTTCTACTATAAAATTCGAATTTATTGGCATATAAAAATATTAATAAAGGATAAAAAAAGCCAACCAAAGGAAATAAAAAATTCATTATAGTACTATTTGTATCTGATGAATGTATCATGCTTATCTGATTTCCCAAAACCAAGAACCCCATAACTAGAATAGAAAGTATAACTACAATGGTAAAAATATTTTTCTTACTCCACCAGTTGTTAGTTCCATATTTTTTTAAGTACCCTCCCCACAGATACATTATAAATAAGCCTTCCACTGAACATTGTATATTCATACCTGTATAAAATCTAAATCCCGGTAATATAAATCCAAAGGTAGAAAGGATTATTAATAGATTTCGATACTCTTTTTCGCTTATAATACTTATCCCTTTATTAACATTAGGTATAATAAGTAAAAGTATAATATAGCAGGTTATAAACCAATTACCACTAGTCCATATATCAGTAATTCTCTTTCCAATTTCTATATCCCAGCCATTTCTTGCCATGAAAAGCAATGCCAAAATTATAAAAACCAAAATATACCCTATATACTCTATGAGTATTCTTTTTATCTTTTTTACATTACTAGCTGTCTTATTTATCAAAAAGTATCCCGAAATAACTGCAAATGTTCCATTTCCAATTATACCTACAAAATGCAATATCTGTATTAAATATACATTTATCCACATATCTACCGCTAGCATCTGTTGTTTTTCTGAAAAGCACGCTTCTACCCCATGGTAACAATAATGATGCGCTATAATCAAAAACATCATCACTATTCTTAATAATTCTATTGAAGAATTTCTCTTCTCCATAACCCCCCCCCATTTTTTTACGTATAATTATTGTCTTCTCCGTAACATTATAGTATTTTTTGCATTCAAAAAGCTATTTAATAAAACAGCTTTTTTATCTAAATCTAATTTGTCCCATACACAATCCCTTCATACTCTTCCACAGTCCTCTTAGCCACAACACCCCAATCATATTTCTTGCTGAGCTGATAGGCATTATCTGATAACAAGCCCAAGTTATTCCTATTGCAGTATGCTTCCTTCAAGCAATTTAGAATAGATTCTGCATTTAGCTCTGGGACATAGCCACAATCAGCTGCCAGCACATCCTCGGCTAGGCCGGTTTCTTTAGATACAATGACAGGGAGGCCTAGTGAGAAGGCTTCGAGAATACCGGATGGCATGCCTTCCCAACGAGAGACCTGAATAAACATATCGGAAGCTAGCAGTGCTTCAGTCTTGTCATGTCCATAGATTCCTTCAGCATTAAGAGAAATAATGTCTTCCACCCCACTAGTAGAAATAAGCTCACTCACAGCAGCGGCGCCGCCTTTGTAATCTGCGCCGTACAAATCAATCCTGATATTATTCGACGCAAAGAATTCCTTATCAAGAGCAACTGCCTCAATCAACAAATCCAATCCCTTTTGCATTGGTGTGATTCGTCCGATGTAAATGATTGAAAAATCCTCACCACTATTTACCGTGTAAGGCTTTGTGTCAGGCACTGAAATACCATTTGGTATAATTAAATGCTTTTTATTGTAATGAATCGAACCATTGTATTCAGCTGCAGACAGATACTGAACAGCTTCTGCACCAGCAAAATACCCACGATAAAACAGCATGTTGGCAATAGTTTTTTTGATATGCGACTTCTTTTGACTAACCCTCATGAGGCCACCGTGAGGAATTGTCACATATTTATACTTTCCCTTTACATGCTTCAAATAATATCTTAGTAATCGTACTGAATAAACATCATGAATGACAATGATATCTGGCTTATCAAATCCACCCTCTAAATCGCTGATAGCTTCATCCAATCCTATATTCCTGTAGCTTCCTGCCGTTGGCACTACCACTTCACTATTCACATTCAGCAAAAGAACATCCGCCCATTTGGACTGATGTTCCACATACTTAGGTACTATTACAGATACCCCACTATTCTTTCTGTTTGTGATATCGCATAAATGTATTATCTTCATAACATACCCTTTATCGCAAAATCTTTTTATAAACAAACTTCTGCACTGATTCTGGCATGATATACATACCCATCTGTGCAATAAAAACCATCAAAAAATCGCCAAACGAATTAAAGCCTGACTTCCAAGCCTTATATCTGATTTCGATTAAAATCTTTGTGTTAATCCAAGATTTTCTCTTGCGATATGTACCTTCGTCAAATCTGAATCTAAACACATGCTCCTTTAGGTTAGCACATACTGCACCTGCGCTAAGCAGCTTAATCCACAGATCCGTATCCTGATTCTTTCGATAATCGGAATAGCAACCAACAGATTCTACTTTAGATTTGCGATACATAACTGTCGGATGATTAAATGGATCACGCCTTCTTGCAAAAGTGTAGATGTCTTCATTAGTGTATGGCACATCCCTAACACCTACAATATTATCAATATCACCCACGAATTCATCAACTGGGCAGCCAATGATATCCAATGATGGATTAGCCTCAAATTCCTTCAGTTCAAGTTCACAACGATTTGGCATAGAGAAATCATCAGAATCCATTCTAGCAATCAGCTCGTTGCTGCAGTATTTAATGCCCTCATTAAGAGCCTTGCCCAACCCCTGATTCACTTCAAGCTGAACTTGAACGATGTTTGCCTTGGCAGCATACTTGTTGATAACCTGCTCCAAAGCATCTGGCACTGGTCCATCTTTAACGATAACTATCTCATTTGGCTTAACAGTTTGATTGACCATACTGCCTAAGCTCAAATCAAAATAATCTGGATTATCATTTTTATAAACTGTCATTAAAACTGAATATTGCAATTATTTTTCCTCGATATTATAAAAATCTTTGTACCACTGAGCGAACTTACGTAATCCATCGCGAAGTGGTGTATCAGGCTTGAAACCAAAATCTCTTTCAAGTGCTGATGTATCAGCATAAGTGATAGGAACATCACCAGGTTGCATCGGAACTAATTCCTTGTGACTTTCAAAATCATAGTCTTCTGGAAGTACATGCGCTCTTACCAGCTCTTCTTGAAGAATTGTAACAAAATCCAAAAGATTTTCTGGATTGTTATTTCCAATATTGTAGATTGCATAAGGTGGTACTGGAAGGCCATCTTCACCAGTAACACGCTCTGGCGCCTTTTTCATCACGCGTTCAATACCATCTACAATATCATCAATATAGGTAAAATCACGCTTGCAATTACCATAATTGAAAATCTTGATAGTCTCACCATTCAGAAGCTTGTTGGTAAAACCAAAATATGCCATATCTGGTCTGCCTGCTGGACCATAAACCGTGAAAAATCTTAATCCTGTACATGGGATATTATAAAGCTTAGCATAGGCATGAGCCATAAGCTCATCGCTCTTTTTGGTAGCAGCATACAATGAAACAGGATTGTCTACCTTGTCATCAGTGCTATATGGGACCTTTTTATTGGTGCCATATACAGATGAAGATGATGCATATACCAAATGTTCTACGCCCTTTGCGCCATCATCGTATGAATGTCTACAAGCCTCTATGATGTTATAAAAACCAATAAGATTGCTCTTAATATAAGCATCTGGATTGATGATAGAATACCTAACACCTGCCTGGGCTGCAAGATTCACAACAATATCAGGCTTGTATTCAGCGAAAAGACCGGTGATTGTATCCTTATCTGATATATCACCCTTAACAAACGTCCACGAAGAATCGTTATGCTTTGCAATAGTCTTTTCTATTTCCTGCAAACGCCATTCCTTGATGGATACGTCATAGTAGTCATTAAGATTATCAATACCTATTATTTTTATTTGTTCATTGTTACCTAATAACTGCATAACAAGATTGCTGCCGATAAAACCAGCAGCACCTGTTACTAGGATTGTTTTATTGTTAAGATTTGTTAATTCCATAATCATTACCTTATATTTCTACTGTATTTAACGAATACGATTATATCAAACTAAGCATAAAAAAGCACTAATCCCTACAATAAATATCCCTCGTATATACCTTATCCTTTACATCCTCAAGACAATCATCGTATCTATTAGCAACGATACACTTACTCAACTTCTTGAACTCATCTAAATCATTAACTATCTTGCTACCAAAGAAAGTATCTCCATCATTAAGAGTTGGCTCATAAACTATTACAGTTGCTCCTTTGGCTTTGATGCGTTTCATTATTCCCTGAATAGAACTTTGGCGGAAGTTGTCAGAATTACTCTTCATTGTAAGACGATATACTCCAATGACTACTTCTTTTTCTTTGGTTTCGTCCCAAGATGAATTTGGACCGTAGGCCCCAGCCATTTCCAACACTCTATCTGCGATGAAATCCTTACGTGTCCTATTGGATTGCACTATAGCAGACATCATTTCCTGTGGTACATCGTTATAATTAGCCAACAGCTGCTTAGTATCCTTTGGCAAACAATATCCTCCGTAGCCAAACGATGGGTTATTATAATGACTTCCTATTCTAGGATCTAGACAAACGCCACTGATTATATCCTGAGTACTCAATCCCTTCATTTCAGCATACGTATCTAATTCATTAAAGTAAGAAACTCTAAGTGCAAGATATGTATTAGCAAAAAGCTTTACAGCTTCGGCTTCAGTAAATCCCATAAACAATACGTCAATATCTTCTTTAATAGCGCCTTCCTCTAGTAGACTTGCAAATGTATGAGCTGCAGCAACCAGTTTTTTATTGCGCTTATCCGTACCTACAATAATACGTGAAGGATAAAGATTGTCATATAGGGCCTTAGATTCTCTTAAGAATTCCGGACTAAAGATGATATTCTCAGTATTATATTTCTCACGAACATATTTGGTATAACCAACAGGAATAGTGCTCTTAATAATCATGATAGCATCGGCATTGTTTCTTAAGACCTGTTCTATTACACTTTCTACTGCAGATGTATCGAAATGATTCAACTTGCTGTCGTAATTTGTTGGAGCAGCAATGATAACAAAATCTGCATTTTTATATGCACTGTCGCCATCACATGTAGCCACCAAATCCAATTCTTTCTCCGCTAAATATTTTTCAATATAATCGTCCTGAATAGGTGATTTCTTTTTATTTATAAGATCTACTTTCTCTGGTATGATATCCACAGCTGTGACGCAGTTGTTTTGTGCAAGCAGAACAGCAAGGCTCAATCCAACATAGCCCGTTCCTGCAACTGCAATATTATATTTATTTTCATTACCTTTTAACATTTCTTAATCTCCCTCAAATTGATTTATTTCACGTTTTTCCACTTCAATCCAACCTAAATTTATTTATTTTCTTTTTTTGACAATCCTGTGTGTTTTCTCCAATGACATTTCCAATTATACCTGAAGAAAAATATCGAAAAGATTGTCATGATTACTTCATATATTTATATTCTACCTGTAATCAATCCACATTTATAAATAAATTCACATAACATTACTAATTTGTCATCTGTCAGTTCCTTAGTTTTTTCTATAAATAATGGCACTATATAATTATCATACTTATCTTTCATATTTCGACTCGAATAATCATTTATCATATCCTTACAAAAGCGGTAAATTTCATTAGTGCGCTCTCCAACGTCATTAAGATGAAAATAATTAATATGATCAACAATAAATTTTCTTTCTTCATTTGTATATTGTATAGAGGAATCAGGATAAAACAAACCATCAATCAGATCATATTCAATATTTAATGGGTTACCTCCTATAGAGTCAACCTTACATTCTTTGACAACAGAATCGTAAGGTTGAAGTATAATGTGCCCATATTCACCTCTGTAATATCTGTCCCTCAATCTCATATATGCAGGACACATACTTGTGCAACTATCATAATTGCAGTTTGCAGCCAAATAATCTTTATACTCGATAGTATTAACAATACTTTTTATTCTTAAAGACTCATATTTCTTTTTATATTTTGTATTACATACTGGACAGGTTATTGATATGTTCATACGACACATTGCAAGTTTAGTGCCATTTTTAGATTTTTCAATGCTATGCTCCAAATTAGAAAAAGTTTTTGTATCTACTTTTATTCTAATAAAGCAATACATGCAATACCCTCTACTTGCTTCTAATAATTTTTGTCTCATTAACATCTTTGATTTAGGTGTCGTATATCCAGCTCCATCCATTGATTTGTAATTTACAAGATAGTTATCTATTTTTAGATGGAGATAATCCTTTTTCAATTTCCCCATATATAAACACCTCCAACCTTGTCATTTTTGCTATATCAAGATTACAAAATGCTTCAATGTCATCATCGCTAAAGCAATTCGACATCATGTGGTTATATAATAATTTTAGTAAATTTAAATCTCCTTCAGTATCATCTTCATTACCTTGCATCGCAACTTTTTTCCAAATATTTTCTGCTTTACCTAAATTGTCAATATCATCAGCATCATATGTATAATAATTGTCTTCTGAAATAGCAACAATCATCGCATTATTTGTGCCAACAACAATATCTTTGGAATGAGTAGTTATGATAAATTTAAAACTATCAAATTTCTCCACAAGATAATTCAAAAAGTTAATACATATTTCAGCAGAAAGATGCAAGTCTATTTCATCAATTAAAACAATTATCTCTTCGTTAGTATTATTCTTCAATATTAATAATTCCAACAATATTCGCATTATAGCTTGTAGTCCATTAGATAATCGAACAATGTCATTTATTTCTAGCCCATCTATTACTAAGACTATCTCTTCATTGATATTATCAATATTACGTTGTTGAATTGATAGCGTTTTTCCAGTCACATCTTTAAATAACAATTCTAAATCTTGTCTATAATTCAAAAATTGCCGTCCTATATTTCCAGTATAACTACCAAACGTGTCTATTGCATTTATATTTTTTGTATGTTTTCTATTCTGAAGTATATCTATAATGTCCACCTGAATATTATCTGGCTCTAAAGATATTTCTTTCACCTCTATATACCTATTAGGTGTATCGATGAAATACACATTTGAAGAAAAGTTATTTATTAAATGAATAAATAAATCTGTTTTACCACTAAAATTTTCACCAATAATTATTATATTTTTATTCTTTGGTAAAGTATCTGTAATAAATTCAATTATCTTATCTATTTTCTTTTCGTATTGCATCTGTTATTATTTCTATCCTTTGTTCAATTGCTTTAGTCTTTGAAACTGCTCTATCAAGACTTTTTATATAATTATCCTTAGATATAGCCTCATTAATATTATTAACATTGACATTACAATCAAAGTTTAAAAGCACCTCTGCCAGATACAACGCTTCCCATAGAACAAAACTTTTTTCGATTCTATCTGGCATATAATCTATAAACTTTATCAGCTGACTTTTATATCTTTCAACTGTTTGCTCATTAAAATTTATTGATTCCTTTGAAAACTCGTTTAATAGGCGCGTATAGTTTTTAAAAGGTCTTATTTCAACTTTACCATCAGCATGATTCATTTGATGTTCCATAGCACATAGACGCAACAAAAATTCAATATCTTTAGCCTCTTTATTTTCTGCTCCAAACATCCGTCTCCACTTTGAATTTTTATTCATTTGATCAAGCATCTCATAAAATGGTGAAACAAATATTCCATTTCTTAATTCCTGTGGTGATAGAGGTGCACCTCCCGAATTTAAATTAGCAAAAATCTTATATATATTCTGTAGCTTATTATCCAAATCTCCAAATACAATTTCAACTACTGTGATAGTTGTAAAATCAACTTTTGTCTTTAATGACTCTTCCAATGTTGAATAAGTAATATCTTTTACTTCCTCCCTTAGTTTTCCTTCTACATTTCTCATGTATTTCATCTTATACTTATGCTCAACTGTTATTTTAGGGTCATTCAATACATCCATAATGCTTTGATTTTTTAGATTAAGATGCGCATTATATGTATTTCTTAGCTTTTTATCATGATAATATAATAGCAAACTTATTATTCTTTGCTGTCCATCAAGTATCTGAAATTTTCCATCTTCATTTTTATAAGTATAAATTGGTGGGATGGGCATACCACGAACCAATGAAGCTGCTAATTCTTCCACCTGATTGGTTTTCCACCTATAAGCTCTCTGAAATTTAGGTACCAAAAAAATACCTTGCTCCACTCCTTGCATAAGCGTCTTAAATCCCATATCTGTTTTATAGCTTTGTATGGTTATATTTGAAAAGACTTCTTCATTTTCTTCACTTAAATATTCTTCATCTATAAACTCCATATTATTTTCGACCATATTTACAAATCCACCTTCCTAATGTTTTATACCTCATATAATAATTGAATTTTCCAATTTAAACTTTCATGCTTATTTTGATTAATTCTCTGTCCTCATTCGCGTCTTTTTTCTCCAATGACCTTTCCAATTATACCTGAAAAAAATATCGAAAAGATTGTCATGATTACTCCATCTATATTTGTAAATAGAAATGACGCCAACCCATTAGAAACATTAATATTGTCTATTTTAACCGTTGGGTATTTGCCTGCTACATTTAGTGGTATAGATGCTTCAGAATCATATTTAAAAATCAAATCATTATTGTGGTCATCTATTACAACAGTTTGAGCACCAACAACATAATCCATTTGCTTTGAAGACCTAGTAAGAACTAGTCGATCTTTGCCTGGTATCATTTCAACACTTAACTCTGATATATTGCCATCCAATGTAAGGCTTGCCGAATTTTGCAATGGTATCATTGCGTAATTCATCGAGTTTATATAAAATGATGCAGACATGCTCGGATTAACAATCTCGATTTCAGAATTATTTGACTGTATCACATCATCTCCAATAATAATTAAAAAATTCCCTGTTAATTTAAACTTTTCATTTTTTTGCACTTGAAATATACTATTAAAAATTGGATTATATAGCTTAATCCAAACAATATCCTCATTTTTTCCAGACGTCATTTTATGAAGGAATGACTCGCTATCACCATGATTGGTAATCTCAATAGTGTCTGCAGCAAAAGAATACTCTGATGAAATATTCATGTCATAATATAGCCCTTTTCCTTTACATAAAATACTATTATTTAATAAACCGCTTCCATTACCGCTATTAAATACAATACGCATTTTTCCTGGATTAGCACAATATTCTTTCGAATCAATCAAGACTTTTATTTTTTCTCTATTTACTATTGTTCCCTGATTGATAAATAAGCCATTACAGCTGAATGCTGCATCACCCCGGTAATTTGTAATCGTTAATATATTTGGTTCTCCTTGCAAAACAACCGATGAATGTTTTACATCATAAACGTATGTAGCTATTATAAATATAACAACTACTATCACCATAATACTTAACGTTTTCTGCATTGTTAAATTTTTTAATAATTTTATGCCAGAAGTAAAGCTACTATTTATTTTTTTCATTTAACTCCCCATTTTATATTTATCAACTATCGTCTTCTGCACAAACAACTATAATCTTACAATTTCCTTGTTGTAATTGTATCTAATACAAATCAGTTCACTTTGTCCTCTATCACAACAGCAACAAATACCCCAAAAACTATAAGAATAAATGAAAATACAACAAAACTTTGTAAACTAGATTTTATTGCTGCATCAACTGGTACCAAAGTAAGCCCTCAATCACTCGTAACTTACAATTCTACCACACTCATGAGATGATTACCCCAAATACATTTTAGGGAGGACTTCTCATGAACACATCTAAAGTTATTCATCAAGCAAAACTCAACGACTGGGCTAACACCATTCGTGAGCAACAAGCTAGTTCACTCAATGTTACTGAGTGGTGTCAGTCAATCTTCTCTATTACTCCCTTCATTACAAAGAAATTCAACACCATAGTAAATGGTGTAATAAATATTTTTGCAATTATACCTGAAAACTTTACAACAAGCGGCCATGTGATATTAGCAACTATAATGCCATCAACAAAGCCTAAAACCTTAGATGCTAATGATATTAGTAAAAACTGATAAACTATGTATATTACATATTTGGCCCATAGTGGTATATTGCTATTACTTTTAAATACCTTCCTGGTAGCAAAGATGAAAACAAATGTTACGCCAACCCATGAGCTGATAAAATTATTAATGCTGTGATTCGCAGAGACAAATCCCAGTAAAATGAATATACAAAAATCTAATACCCAGCCTATGCCACTCAGACCCACAAATTTAATGGCCTGAATTAATAATTTCCTCATTTATAAACAAATTCTCCTTTATTCATTAAGAAAAGCCTGAAGCTCCTCAGGTGTTCCTAACACATGCACTCTCTCAGGTGCTATATCCGAAATGTATATCTCGCCTCCCTTTGATAACAAATAATCATAGAGAGGAGCAACATATTTCTCACCATTAACAAGCTCTATATCCTTGCTGTAATATTCGTTATACAAATCCTCGTATAAACCACAGGTTTTAAAATAATAAGCGCCAAGTGTGCAATAATTAGATATACGCTTCTTTTCCTTTATTTCTACAACCTTGCCTGTTTCATCCAAACGAACGAAGCTCCAGTGGTCTCCTTCAGCTTGGAAGCAAGGAATGAAACCATCTCCCTTAAGCTCTGCAGAATTCATCTCTCCTGCTTCAACGTATGTATCAATATTGTAGATAAGCAATGCGTTGTTTCTATCCCAGAACTGAGCAGCCTTCATGGCTGTAGTGGCCTGTCCATCTGTAAGATAATCCAAAACGATTACATGATAATTATTAATGCCAAGCTCTTCGCACTTTTTACTAATGAAAGCTTCCACATCAGCATTATCATCCTTCATAGCTATGAACACATACTGATTTACATCAGCCTTATAGCCCTCAAGGCTGATTAAAGACCATTCAAATAAGGTCTTTCCTTTGGCCTCTATCATGTATTTAGGCAAGTTGTAACCCATTTTTCTAAAACGAGAGCCAAGTCCCCCCATTGTGATAACTACATCTATCTTCCCCATAGCTTTATTCCTCCCCATTGTGTAAGCGTGACTTTTCACATATCTCAGCTAATTCTTCTGGTGTGTGATTTAAGAATTCATCTGGTCTAACTGACCTATCATCTACATAAAATCCCTTTGGTCCTGGCCAAACCTTTCCAAATACTATTTCATCGTAAGGAATGTCCCATTTAGCAAGCCATTCATTCAATACAGCCGCTGTGTATTTGTTTATAAGGCCAAGATTTCCATTGTAGGTTTTCATGTTACGTGATGTATAAAGAACGATTTTAGCGCCATTATCCTTATAATACTTAAGCTTTTCTACCATATCTGGATATGGAACCAAATCCTCATAACGCTCATCCTTTTTCTTTATAGGACACAGTGTTCCATCAATATCAAAAACAAAAGAGTAATCCTTAAACATCTAACTCTATCTCCTTTAAAATCCTATCTGCATTCAATATAAATCCTAGCACTTTGTGAGGATTATCTATGTGTAATGGCAACATTGATATAAACAATGAAGCCTCGTAGATTCTAACTGTCAGATAATCAAATCCATTTTCCTCTACCTTAGATTTGAATATCTGCATATATTCGGAATTATCAAATGGTATTTCCAAATCATAAGTGAAATCTTCAGCGATTCTTATATCAAACAATCCGTTGTTGAAGAAATCGTATTTGCCACAAACCGAATGGCTAAGCTTTGCTACATCATAATATGGGTTAGTCCATAAGTCTGATTCTACACTAGCTCCCTTAGGATCGATGAACTTTAACATCTGTGTAGATTTATTATATAAAGCATTGGCAAAGCATGGGTCACCGTGACCTATTACCATTTCTGGCCTGTAATTGTTTTTAGCTTCTATCTTATCTTTTAATGATAAATATCTTGAAACTATGCTATCAATATTTACATCTCCAATAGATGATAACAATGCTTCGATATTTTTGTACTGTGGAAGCTGCTTTAAATCATTGATACGGCTTTGAACCTTATCCACATACAATGTATCTGCAGTTTTTTGATATTCTTCCTTAGTGCATTCCTTTGTATGTCTGCATTTAAAGAAGAAGAAATATTTGTCCATCAATGCTTCAAATTCTGATTTGTCCATGGAACCATGAACCCATTTGATAGCCAAATCGGTCATGTGCAATCTTTCCATGGTGTAGCTAGCTTTGTCATCGTCCTCTTTGTAATCAAATGGCATTACAAACCAGTATTTCATATCATCTGGAAGAAGATGATAGAAATCGTATTCAGCCTTTATCTTCTTTTTGTTAGTAGAAGATTTAACCAAGGTGTATTCATTTCCTTTTAGGCTGTTAAAATATCTGGAATCAAAATTGCCTGTTACACACTGGATGAAATTGGAAATAAGACCAATATCTACCATGCCAACGATTTGGAAGTTGGCATCTATTTCTTTAACTAAATCCCAAGCCTTGCGACCAGAGATAATATTCTTGCAGAATGATACATAGCTGTCTAAATTTGGGAACATAGCAGCAACAGCTCTGTTTCCATCAAAGGCAGCATAAGGTTCATCTATATATGATAATTTTTCAAATGATAATCTGGCTGCTTCTGCATCAGAAACGATATAGTTTGAAAAGCAATGAAGTACCCATACATCTTGAGAATTGTATACGTCCAGCTGCTTTAACAAATCAGCGTATTCGAAAACAGAATGAACCTTTTTCCAAACTACATCTGAAAAAATATTGTTCATTTCATCATGATAGTATTCTTCTAAGCAACGCTTTTTAACCACTACATCTGCGAAGCCTTTGTCACCGATAATATCTGCAATTACTTCACTTTTGCGTCCTGTATCATCATATACTATTAATGTCTTCATATTATTTCCTCTCAATTATGGAATCACGAATCTTTACAACCAAATACAATATAATCATAAGTACTACGCTTATAAATATAAAATGCTTTAGCTCTACTGACTGAGCTTTGCTTAGTGCTGATAGTAAGTATTCTGAGATTGTTGCGTTAATATATCTGTCTTTAGTAAGACTGGCAATAGCTGCAACACTGCCTATTTCGATAGCCCATGCTAGTAATGATAGTACGTACAAAATAATGCCACGGCCTCTAGATACATTTACTATTTCTACATATACTTTGTTAAGGTTATCTAGGAATTTAAGAGCCTTCAGCTTTCTAGGTGATGCATCTGCCTGTAGTAAATATTTTTTCCAATATTTATATATACCTGGCAACGCCATAAATAATACACCTGCGGCTACTATAAAGATTAGTAGGAAGTAAACTATAGGCATTATGACCCCACCGTTAACTACCCATACCAGGAAAATCATAGTGACAAGTGCTACCGTATCCATAAATCTATCAAGGATAACTGTGACTACGCCCTTCAGCATATTGTTAATGGTGGCACCGTAACAGTACATTCTGAATAGTTCGCCTAATTTGAAAGGGAACAGAATGCTGATTGGTGTAACCTTACAATAGGTTTTAATATAATCAGGGCCTGTAATATCAGCGCCATACAAGGCTATATATAAACGAATGGCCTTTAGAGAATGGACTAGCACAACTGCCAAAATAGTAATAATTATTGGCAGCATTCCCATTCCATCAAAGACCTGATTATTAATATAATTAAAAACAAAAATTAGTGCTGCCGCTAGCAACACTAATATGTTTATCAAATTATATATAAATGATTTTTGTTTCATGACTGCTCCACTACTGCTGATTTGTATATACTACCTGTGCAGTATAGTTATCAATTATTCTATCTCTATGTTCGCCTTCGATAAACTTCTTTTTATTTACAATAAACGAACCTAATAATTTTAACACAACCATGGCCTGATTTACCATCTTTACGTTGGAAACCTGATCATCCTCACGCCAGATAATAGGGAAAAACTTTACCTTGTGTTTGTAATAAGCCTGTCCCATAACCATGCAGTAATTGAATACAAGATTATCTTTGTATTTATAATAGAATTGATTCTTAAGAATGTTAGTATTGTACATGTTCAGACCTGAGCCAAGGTCGTATACTTTGTAACCACATCCAATAGAAAACAGTGTGTTGTATACAACGTTTCCAAATGTTCTAAACTTAGAGTAGCCCTGAAGTTTAGACCCTTTGATGAATCTGGCACCTAGGAAGCAATCATAGTTTTCGTATTCGCCAGTCTTAAGGTAAGGCAGAATATTAGATATATCACCCTGGTCATCACCGTGAAGAAGGATTACGTAATCAAATCCATTATCCATGGCGTATTTGAATGCCACCTTATGCGAACCACCAAGGCCATAGTTATCATCATTTCTAAAGAGTGTAGCCTTGATAGGAAGGTTTCTTTCTTTTAAATAATCCTGTACTGCCTGCTCGCCGTTATCTGTGCTTCTGTTATTAATTATGATAACCTCAGATAGATATTCACATACCTCATCTGTAAGCTGTCCCAATACTCTAACAATCTGCTTTTCACAGTTGTACATTGGTATAAATAGTAAGATTTTGTTTTTCATATCAGTAATCCTTTAAATTTTTTATTAAATGTGTTTTTATCCCACCTTACAATTGTATTTTTCTCGACAAAAAAAGCTTGTTTTGCAAGGACAGCAAGTGGATAATCACTATCCGAATCACTATAAAATGACTCAATCGAATCACCTTTATGTAATTCCATAAATCTATTCACTTTTTCTTTGCCATAACAATTCTTTCCAACATATTTACCTGTACTTGGATTTACTTTAGAAGCAATCACCTCTATCCCTAAATATGAATTACAAACAGGTTTTAGTAAAAATTCTGGAGAAGCAGAAATAATGATATCGTCATTTCGTTTTTCATCATAATACCATAATTTAATCTTTTTCTTATTTTCTTCCCAAAACAAATCTACTTCATGTCCAACATCTTCAACATTTCTAAGAAAGCTGTAGAATTCCTGCTTAAAAGTTGTTTTATCTATTTTTCCCCATTTATACTTAAGAAAAGCAATTGCTTGCCTTGGCAGACACAGTAGTACGTTAGGATATTTTCTACACATAGTAAAATAAAAATCTAAAGTACTGTCACCATCATATATAGTTCCATCAAAATCATAAACGTTCATAACACACCCCACTTTTTATCGCTTATCATTAAAATAATACTTTATCATTGACAGTACCCATAATATTGCAACTAACTTATGTTTCAATGCCCATATATATATTCTGTATATAACTCCTACATCTGGCAAATCACTAATAGCAATATTTAGATTTTCATTTTCGCACACTTGTTTTATAAATTTAATTTCATTAACAAAGCTATCACAACCAATATTCTGAGACATAAATGAAACGCAAAACGAAAACAGCTTATAATTTATATTCTTAAAGTCTACGCTATCTAAATCAGATATCGATATTAGATAGTTTATTGTATCAACATAAATAACACATATTGCTTCATAATTACCTTTTATATATCTATGAGTTAAAGAATTACCGTAATCATAATACAAGTAAAGAGGGGATTCTATTACCGTTACAGTATTACACTTCTGAAAATATCTAATATTAAAGTGTAAATCCTCACCTAATTTCATTGATTCATCATATCTTAATTTATCAATCAAAGATCTTTTATATAGCCTTCCACAAGGAGATGAAATCAACCATTTGAGATAATTATTCTGTATAAACATGCCAATTTCTTTACTACCATGTAATATACTTTCTGGATAAATTTGATTTTCGATTCGTTCATCATAAATGCGCTTAAATCCACACATTACAAAATCACATGAATCATGAACGATTGCGTTTTTTAATTTCTCAAACATTTCAGTTTCAATAGAGTCATCTGAATCAATAAAACAAATATACTCCCCTCTCGCTAAATCTATTCCGCGATTTCTAGCAACAGATACGCCTTGATTCTTTTGGTGATATACCTTTATTCGATAATCTATCTGCTCATATTGGTCGCATAACTCACCAGAACCATCAGTTGCTCCGTCATCTATTAACAACAACTCCCAATTTTGGTATGTTTGACTTATTACGCTCTCAATACATCTTCCAAGGCAATCTTTGACATTATATACAGGTACTATAACACTAATTTTATCATTCATTAACATTTGTTCTCCATAATGTTTCACAATAGTTCATTTGTTTATTTTCTTCTTCAGCTAATTTCTCATTAATTACATACTTTATATTTGAATCTTTAAAATTATAGTAAACACCTGGAAAATCATCATTATAAACTTCAATTGGCATTTCAGCTTTTATTTCAACTAACTCACTTCTAATTGTCATACTTTTTTTTATATCTATAGGAAGTGATATTAGGGGCAACAAATTATTTAAAAGCAATATTAACATTATTATAAAACCTATTTTATTAATAAACTTATAATTACTTCCAACTAGAACTAGTACCCCTACTACAGATATTATATAAATATATGGAGCATACCTAGCCCACCAACTTTCTTTTATTCCAAATGTCAACAAAATACAGCAACTAAATACCGTTAATATTAACCAAAAGTCTTTATCTTTTTTTAATTTTAGTATATATATAAACAATCCTATTATTGCAAAGCAAAAAATACCACTAAAAAAAATACCAAATCCTCCAATTCTCGTATCAGGCAAAATGATTGAATACAACTCACGCTTAATACTAAAAGTAAACGGAATCTTTAAATCAATAGTTCCATCTGCCTCTCTTTGCATGTTGTCTGTGTACGAAAACAATGATACCAATAAATTTTTAATATGATTTTCTTCTAGAAATGGTGAGTTTCCAGACATGATGTCCTTACTATCACTACCAAGTAATGGATAAAGTAATGTCTTATGACGAATCACATTTGTCAAGTATGTTAGATTCCCGGCCCATAAAACTGTAGTTACTGCCAAAATCAAATAAAATATAGTTCTCTCAATGATTGCACTATCTATCTTTCCAATTAATCTAAAATTATTTACACAAGCATAAATATAAAAAGCTATACAAAATATTCCACCGTATAGCAATCCTGTAAATTTTATATTTCCACAAACTATCATTGTCGAAAACACTAAGCTTTTTGATATTTTTTTATCAAACAAATCATTGTCTTGCATCATCATGAGAGAAATAACCAAACATATTATCATGCAATGTAAAAACCCATCCAAATAAAACGAATCCATTTGTTGCATTGCTATAGGATTTATGGCTAACAATAGCGTACCTCCTATAATCACTTTATTTGCATATTTCTTTTTGTTTAGATAATAGTAAGCCAATGAACCTACAGTAATCATACCAATCAATGTATAGGACTTTCCTGCTTCAATATTATGCACTAAAGCATATATAGAAGCTGCATATATCCAAGTTCCTTTGCAGTATCCTTCACACCAAATAACATTACCATCAGTATGTCCTATTCCTTCAGATATTTCCAAACTAGGTTTTTCCCAAAGAGGATTCCAACCATTTTTAAGCAGTCCCACAGCCAACTTATGATATGCATTTCCATCCCATGATCTATCATAATAAGTATTTGATATCGCTGAAGCTAAAATTATTATTATTATACTAAAAGTAATAACGTATACCGTTCTTTTAAAACTATTTTCTCTTAACGCAAAAAACACTATGCCTGCGCCAATACACGCCAAAGGCATAGTTCCCCAGAATATATTAATCTTAAAACAAAACAAAACCGACGTTTCCAATAACAACATCATAAATATATATATTAATACACTTGCAACATCAAACATTAGCAAACTAGCAGTATCTTTTTTTTTCATTTTAAATTCTCCATCTTATAACAAATAAACACATATAAAAACAAATACTATATACCCTATTAATAAAACAACTAATAATTTATCATTTAAAATAACTTCAACTGGATCTCCATCAGATTCCCCTTCTATATTTCGACTATATGTCATAAGTATAATTATAAAATATGGTATACTCCAAAGAAGTCCCCTATAATCCATTTCAATTGCCCACATAGCATAAAAAACATCGGCAAGTGACATGCAAACATACATATTCTTATCTAGAAATGATTCGCTATAATATTTCAAAACATCTCTTGTATCTGTTTGTTTACGATATTCGTTTCTACGTTTACCAAGCCCCATAAATAAACTACCTACAACAATTACTAAAAACAAAAAAGAAGATATTTTTATATCATTTATCAAACCACCGAATACTACTCTTATGACAAAGCCTGATGCTAGTATTACAACATCTACTATTGGCTTCTTTTTTAAACCAAAACTATATAAAATATTTAAAAGGAAATATACGATAATCGCTATTAAACTCTTTTCATTAATACATCCTCCAACGATAGTTATTGACATTATTCCACATAAAGACATAACTATTAATGCCTGCGTCTTATCTATAGAACCACTTGCTAAAGGTCTATTCTTCTTTACTGGATGTAGCCTATCTTTTTCAATATCCCTATAATCATTAATTATATATATAGCAGACGACATTAATGAAAATGCAACAAATCCAAGTAAAGCAATGTATAACTTTTCCTTGTTAAATATATCTCTTGAAAAGAACAAGGGAATGAAGACCAAGAGATTTTTTATATAATGTTTTACTCTTAATAGCTTTAGATAATTATTTATTTTTTTACCAATCATTTTTTCCTTGTATGAACAGTTCAGAAGCAAATTAATCTACTTTCCTTTCTTTTTAATAACTATGTCATAAAACATTCAGATACAGTGGACTTTTAATTTTTCCTGAAGCTTTGACTACTCGATAAAGTGTATTGCCATTACCCTTATCTGAATCGTTAATAAGCTAGATGTGCTATTTATATCTGAGCACTTATTTCAATCAAGTGTACAAGGATAATCGTTGGTGGATATCACAGTATCAATACTTAATTGAAAGGAGAACGTTATTATTTTCGTCGGTATTGATAGTACAAAACTTAATCACTTTGCAACAGCCATATCTTCTGATGGCTAAGTGCTACTAGAGCCTTTTAAATTTACCAATGACACTGTCGACGGCTTCTGTCTACTGGCTTCCAAACTCAATTCTTTTGAGTAGGACCAGCTCATCATTGGTCTTGAATCTACGGCTCACTATGACAATAACCTTTTGATGTTCCTAACACCAAAAGGCTATAATGTTTGCCTCATCAATCCTATTCAGACTGCGCAAATGAGAAAAACAACATTCGCAAAACTAAGACTTATAAGGTTGATACTATTATCCTTTGTAAAGTATTAATGATGCATCCGCATAGGTTCGTTACGCTCTATGACATAAGTCTTATTCAGCTCAAGAACCTCGGAAGGTTCAGACAAAAGATGGCGAAGCAGCGTACAAGATTAAAAATCCAGCTGACTTTAACTTTTATTTATGCTGTCAGCCCTATGCTTTTTGATAATTTTCAATATAATAAAGAAATAATACAAAATAACTTGCATACAACATCGGATACAAATATGCAGCTCTCCCTTCTGGCATAAACAACATTACCGCTAAAAATTCAACAAAAATAACTATAAATGATATGATGAACGGTATTCCTTTTTTCCATTTTCTTTTTTTATCTATACAATATAACAATTCTTTCAGAAAAAAAACTATGACTGAAAGGATTGCAACTACATGAATAATAATATTAAGCCCAGATTTTATTATAAGTTCTTGCCAAACACTTATGACCTCATTTATAATCACACTTAATGCTATCCTTGTTTGATTTTTCTCCCAAGCTTCTGTATTCCATGTTTTGTTAATTTCATTTTGTCCTATTTGCCATTTATCATATACGAACGACTCTAATTCTACTGTATTATCGCCATCGTATACATATGTTGTCCGATTAGCAGGCAGCTGCAATGCTTTATAAAAATTATTTATCTGAACATCCAAATATGTTGCAAGATTATGGATTATAATATTATAATAGGCAGACATATACGAAGACGCCTGCTCATCAGTCGCCATGGTCTGATTAAAATCCTGTCTTCCTTGATTCCAGTTAAAACTCCTATAGCCACCCATACCATATTCCTTTAGTACTTCTATAGGGATTATATTTTCTATCGATTTAATATCACCTTCTGCGTCTTCATAGGATAAGTTTGCATTAGGATTATTAAACACGCTATATAATACGTTAGTTGTATTTAACATCATATAATCTTGACCATAATATTTTTTTGAACCAAGCTCTTGTATTTGACTTAATACAACAAAAGAAATACAAATGGGCACAAGCAAATACAGTTTTACCTGTGATTTTGTCTTATTACTTAATGCGGCAAAAAAATATACCACTATACCTGCCAAGCCAACTAATATACCTTCACTTCTCCAAACCATCACGAATGTTGCCATTAGTGAAAATAGGATTGTCTGTTTTATTCCTCGTAACCATTCTCCTTTTTTTACAGAAAAATATATAAAAGATATATATAATAAAATTAATACCGTATAAAAATTATTTCTATATGCATTAAATGTTAAATGGTATGACTCTGGTAATAAAAAAAATAGCAACGATATATACTTAAAATCTTCATTATTACATGTTTTTTCAATTCCTAAATATATATAGCTAACTACAGACCAAAAAAAGAACCATTGAACAATAAATACAGCAATCGGGTGTGGCACTACCATTAGACAACCACCATATAATGCACCAGTATAGACACTTTGCCAATACGTTGGTTGAAATCTTATAGCCATCAAATAATTCGTATAATTATCTATCTCAATTCCCCAAAATTGAGGATATAGAATAACCCCACACACTATACCTAATAAAAGTATGCTTCCAAGAATAAACATGTCCGATTTATTTACATTTCCATGCAATATAAAAAAAATGATTTTCCACCATCCCAATATAATAAAGAAGCAAAATAATCTTGACAACAAATACACCAAATGAAGTTCACCTGATGCTGATATAACATTTTGATTTCTTACAGCCGTAGCATACATATCCCAATTTCCGAACCCAATAAATATCTTTCCCTGCCATGCAAACGAAAGCAAAAAATGTATAATAGGCACTATAATTTCATATTTACTTTTAATAAACTTATTGATTATTTTCAAAATCTGTTCCCCTCCTCTTTTTCCCTTCGTTTATTCTTAGGAGACTTTCGCCTCCTGCTTATCTCCAGTTACTTGTCTTGGATTCAACCACTCAATCTCTGAATATTTCCAGTTTCTGATATCTCCACTCCATCTTTCTGGATGTGCTTGCCTTTCCGCTTCATAGACTTTAGTTCTTTTCCTAAGAATCTCTTTATCTAATCCACGTTCTGCTGGTGTCACAAATTGTATACCACTGTGACGGTGTTCCGTATTGTACCACTTCACATAATTCTTTACCCGGAGACGTGCTTCTATGATGTCATTGAATCCTATTGGCTGATAATTAGGCATATATTTTAATGTCTTGAAAAGGCTTTCTGCGTATGAATTGTCATTACTTACTCTAGTTCTACTTCTTGAAGGAGTAACTCCAAGTGCATAAAGTGTTTCCAACATAGTTGCCCCCTTCATTTGACTACCATTATCTGAATGTAGCACCAAAGGGCGCTTATTCAAAAATACCTTTTCATTTCTGTATATACGCGATATTAGCTTTCCAGCCAAATCTGCAGATTCACAATCGTAAACTTCCCAACCAACAATCTTTCTACTAAATAAATCTGAAAACAAATATAAATAGTAATATTTTCCTTTGATTGGTCCATTTAGATATGTGATATCCCACATCCAAACCCGATTCGGTCCAGTTGCTTTATGTGTTGATACTACACGTTTTGTCTTAGCATGATCACGCCCTCTGTGTGACAACTCATTTACTTCTTTTAGCATCTTAAAAAAGCTACTTTTGCTAGCGATATAGATTCCTCTATCCGCTAGTATTGAATCAACCTCACATGGTGTCTCAGAAACGAATTCTTCTGAATTCACCGTGTTCAGTATCAACTGTCTTTCTTCCGGTTTCAGCTTATTTGATGGTTCCGGACGCACACATGTGGTGCGTTTATCTATATATTCGTTGTTAGTATTCTTCCAACGATTATAAGTTCTTTTACTGATTCCAAGTTCAGCACAAGCTTTGTGTAGTGCTGCTCCTGAATCAACAGCCTCACTGATTAGCAGTACTGCTGTTTTGCAATCTGAAGCGCTAATCATTCGACCTCGAAATCGCATTTGCTTTTTTTCTTAGCACTAAAAGTGCTGCTGTTTCTTCTAAAGCTTTTTCTTTTCTGGCAAGTTCTTTTTCTAAACGTTCATTTTTCTTACGTTTTTCTCGAAGTTCCTTGCTTGATTTTAAATTAAATTCTTTTGTAGAATCATTTGCATCTATACAGGCATCTCGCCATTCTTTGACTTGCTCTGGATAGATACCCTTTTCTCTGCAATACTCAGAAAATTCTATTTCTGATAAGTTTGCTGTTTCTAAAACAACTGTAAACTTATCCTGGCTACTCCATTTATCAGCATTCTTATACTTTGATGTAGCTGATAAACCTCGCTTGTTCATGGCTTCATCTCACCATCTGTATAAGGTATTAATTCCTACCCCAGTCTCTTTTTGAATATCCATAACGACCACATCTTCTTCGAGAAGTCTAGTCACTATAGCTTCTTTCATCTCCTTTGGATATCTGTTATAGCTCATACTCGTCACCTGTCCCTTTGGTAACTCCCATACCAAAATGGGAGATGGGTGACAACTACCCTACATCAGAGGGTGTATAATAGCTCTCCTTTGCATTAACCATCTCTTTTATAACATACTGTGGTGACTGATTAATTGTTATATAGATTCTTCCAACATATTCACCTATCATTCCAAGTACCAAAAGAATTAATCCCCCTAGTATTAATAGAACAGAAATGGTAGAACTCCATCCAATCATTTTAACTGGATTAACTAGCTTACTAATAATTACATAAATCGCATAAATAAAGCCTAATCCTGCTATAATGCAGCCACTATAAGAAGCTATTCTTAAAGGTATAATTGAAAAGGATGTAAAACCATTCATCCACAACCCAAACAACGACCTCAAAGTATACCCACTTTCTCCTTCCATTCTATCTCTATGATGGACTGAAACATTACATATATTTTTAGTAGTTCTTAACACCAAACCTACAACATATGGATAAGCACCTTTATATTTTACTACTTCATCGATAACAAAACGCTTAGCGGCAAAATAACTAGATATGTATAGCTCTTTTGGTTTGCCTAACATCACTTCTGTCATGATTTTGTTAACATGACTTCCCCAATTTCTAAATCTAGAATGCCTCTTATGTGAATACTCTGCATATACAACATCATATCCTTCATAAATTTTATTTAAAAGCTTGTCAACTTCATTTCCAGGAGTTTGCCCATCATCATCCAAACAAACAACAACATCACCTGACACCACAGAAAAACCTGCCATTAATGCTGCATGTTGACCGAAATTTTTTGCATGATTAATTCCAATAATTCTATCGTTATCTTTACATAATTTTCTTATTACAGCAAAAGTATCATCCGGACTACAATCATTTACCAAGATTATTTCATAATCGTCTTGAGCCATATCAACCATTTTCAGAGTTATCTCTTCAACTACTTTTTCTATTGTTTTTTCCGATCTATAGCATGGGATAACAAATGATATTTTCATTTCCGCACACTCCTATACTAATTATTGTGTTGATAAAAGTCTTTTACTACCTTAATTACTTTCTCTTGGTCTACTTCTTTAAGGCCATAGTATAGAGGTAGTCTAACAAGCCTCTCGCTTTCCTTTGTAGTATATACATCGTCCCCGTTAAATCTACCATACTTTTTTCCTGCTGGCGCAGAATGTAACGGAATATAATGAAATACCATTAGTACATCATTTTCTTTTGCATAACTTATCAATTCTGTTCTTTCAGTTAAATCTTTGCATTTCAGATAAAACATATGAGCATTATGTGTACATCCATCTGGTATAGTAGGACGTTCCACATAGCCAGCTTTTTCAAGCTCTTCAAACGACTCAAAATATTTGTTCCAAGATTTCATTCTATCATCAAAAATCTTTTTATACTGTTCTAGTTGAGCATATAAATAGGCTGCATTTAATTCTGATGGCAGATAAGACGAACCTGCCTCGACCCAGGTGTATTTATCAATCTGTCCTCTAAAAAATTTTGATCGATTAGTTCCTTTTTCTCTAATTATCTCAGCCTTTTCTATATCATCTGCATTCTTTATAAGCAAAGCTCCACCTTCGCCCATCGAATAATTCTTAGTTTCATGGAATGAATATGCACCAAAATCACCAATAGTTCCAAGCATTTGCCCATGATATGTACTAAAAATAGCTTGAGCAGCGTCTTCTACAACCTTTAAATTATATTTATTAGCCAAATGCATAATAACATCCATCTCGCATGAAACACCTGCATAATGTACAGGAACTATCGCTTTAGTCCGTTCTGTAATAGCTGCCTCAATTTTTGTTTCATCAATATTCATTGTGTCTGGTCGTATATCAACAAATACTACTTTGGCACCTCTGAGCACAAATGCGTCAGCCGTAGAAACAAACGTGTAAGAAGGCATTATAACTTCATCTCCAGGTTGTATTTCGCACAATAATGCTGCCATCTCTGTTGCATGAGTACATGAAGTTGTTAACAATACTTTTTCTGCACCAGTTTTTTCTTCTAACCAATTATTACATTTTTTAGTAAATTCTCCATCTCCACAAATTTTATGTTTCGATATTGCTTCAAAAATAAATTTTTCCTCCACCCCTATATAAGGCGGAATATTAAAAGGTATCATAGAACATTTTCCTCGTGTTTAATATATATATAATTTATATTTTTTATCTTATATCCTAGTTCCAAATGAGTCTTTAATGAATCGATATTATTCGATGAAACTCTAGCTTGTATTTTCTTTTTATTAGAATTTTTGGCTACTGCCATAGGGAAATATATAGTAGCCACTCCAAAGCCTTTATTGTTTGCATCAAATAACCCTGCTAGAAATGAATCCGCGTCACGTCCATTATTGGTGTCAAAAGAAATAGCAAAAAAACCTATTTTTTCACCATCCAAAGAAACAATATAAGGTGATGCATTTTTTGTATTCACCTCTTGCAAAAACCAATTTGCATATCTGTTTGCAGATTTTTCTACTGAGAAAAACGGATCTAAGGCTATTTTATCAGTTATAAAAATCCCTTTACGTATCATTTGTTCTATCTCATGTATTTCTTTATCACTAGCAGGATGACAATCCATGCTAGTAATAAATCTTTCAAGTATTGGGTCAAGCGACAATTGTTTCAAATTAGCCTCTAGCTCAAATTGACTTTCAGCATATAAAAAGCCTTCATTCTGAAGAGCATAACACATCTTCATCGAATTTACTGGGACTCTACAAACTTTATACTGAAAAATATCATTTCTAATATTTTCTAGTACAGTTTCAGCTCTATCACATGAATCTAAGCGATATTCAACCGCTGTCACACCAATATTCTGTCGTTCCCAAGGCATCTCTACTCTAATCATTTTCTATCCTCCAGCGACTATATTCAATTTATATTATAGCTATCCCCTAATACAATACTTTAAATCACACTATTTTCTAAAGAAATAATAATTTCACCTTATTAATGTATGCAAACATATAATCCCATATAAAATTTTCCACTATCAAGATTTACTTAATATTAAATCAATCATCGCACCTACATTTTTCATATTCATAATATCTCTCATTGCAAATTTCACATTAAATTCATCTTCAATAGCTGATATTATAGTTATATGCATCAAGCTATCCCAACCATCTATATCGCTAGCCATTGTCTTCTCCGATAATTCTATTTCTTCATCATCTAATATTTCTCTTACAAGTTCCTGTATTTTGTTTAAAACTTCATTTCTATTCACACCCTATACCTCTTATTTTCTTATAATTTTAATATACTTTGTTTTTCTATTATCATCGGATACTCTTTTTTCCCAAACAGTGTTTCCACTATCATCTTCAGATTTTTTTTCAAATCCTTGCTGCAAATAAAAGTCACGCACCATACCATTTTTCGATGTAGGATAATAATATCCATAAATATATTCTATCCCTTTATCCATACATGTAGCAATTAATTCGTCCATCATGGCTATTTCCATATCACGCTTTAATACTCTACAGCTCATTAACCACAATTCTATATGGAGTACTTTATCATCAATATGTCCAGCAACCACACTTACAACGCCATTATCACCGAATTTGTCACTCAATTTGCCATATAAAGTGATGTAATTTTCATTTTCTGCCATTTTTTGAATTTCAATCTGTGAACAACGTTTTGTCGTTAAATTAAATTGATTACTTTTATTTGTTAACTGTGCTATTCTTGAATAGTAAATATCTACAAAATGACCTATCTCTGCGACCATATCTAATGACTTCAAATAATCACCATAATCTGCAAAACACTCCCTTTGTTTGTTTCGCTTAATATTGGCAATATACATGTCATTTCTTTTAAAATCATCATCAGATAGTTTTGTTGTTTCAAAATATCCAGCTTCATCTAAAGTTTTTATGTATGATTCAATTTCACCAATTTCAGGGACTGAAACTCCCACCAAACTTTGTCGAATAATCTCACGCTCTGCCGGATTATCATCTACAAAAACAAATGACTCTGTTAACAAATTCAATTCATTAGCTTCTTCTACCAAATTTCTGTCTTTAGTATCCCAATTTGCCCTAAAAGATGCAAAATCATCATATTTCAGCACAGAATCTGGTCTTTCAAATCCTCCTCTTGCAACAGATTCATCATTCTTTGATATAACCGTCAAAAGTATCCCCTTATCTCTCTGTTCCTTCACATATTTTTGAAATTCTGCATAAGCTTGACCGAGCGAAGTCTCTTGACCTATTTCTATATTTTCTGCGCCATCATCACCAATAACCCCGCCCCATAATGTATTGTCTAAATCTAGTGCTAAAACTTTTTTATTCTTTCCTAATAAGGATTTTACGATTAAAGCTACGCCATACGATGTATACGGTATTGCATTAATGCACAAAGCATACTTATACATATCCCAATAAAATGGATTTGACCATTCCTTTAATCCATAATTTGATGATTCATAATTTATATCATGAATATAAAAATTTTCATGCTCACGACTATATTGATAAAAATGCTCATTTAATCGATTAACAAAATTTATTCTCCCCTGGAAATGACATGCGTCTTGATTTCCAAAATTTCTGTAAAATGGCAGTTCATTATTATTTTGAATAATAATACACCCATATTTATCTATTAAATGATCCCATAGCATTTTCATTCTATTATATTCAGCTTCAAGTTTGTCTTCTACTTGTTTATCTGAATCAATAACTTGAGGCCATTTACTGATATTCCTTGATGAAGTATGTATATATATTATCTCTGGCTCAAACTGAACAAGTTGAGGATTATCAAATAATCCATCTTCAAAATATTTATTATATTCAGATTCATAAAAAACTGGTTTTATTCCGAAATTTAACAGAAATATTTCCAATATGTTTTTTATTTCATCAGTTGTAGAGCCACCTAAAATTGCTATTCTTTTCTCAATAAAAACCCTAGATGAATCACTTAACAATTCCTTCTTAATTTTTACCTTTTTTCTTAATATCAATTCTGAATCGAATGGATAGTCCAATATATTCAACATATTGTATTTTACTCCGTCTGTTCCACTACTCTAATACTATTTTTACCAAAAAACTTTGCAACGCTTTCATTGACCCAGTATGTTTCATCATCTCTAATATCCGGATTTTGAAGAATCCAACTTCTCTCATAATCATTCGAGTTTACGCTAACCACTACATTTTCCTCAGCGGAAGTTTCTATCGCTTTAAATATATTTTTATAAAACTCAGATTCTTCTCTTACCATCTCTGCACTTTTTATTAAATATATATATGGCATTTTCACATCTAAATCATTGTCGTTAATGTAAAATTTTATATTTGTTACGCAAAAAACCAATGTAACAATTACTACGCTCAATATATTTCTTTTTACAATTTCTTTGCTTAATAATTCTATTTCTGATACATATGCCCCTAAATACAAGCCTCCAACTAGCACATAAGTCAAAATAGTAAAGTCTATAAAAAAATGAACCCTATTAGGCGTATAATCCGACATATAACCAAAGGTCACAGGAAAAACAACACCTACCAGCGATATCACACCAAATACCACAACCCAAAGGGGATTATATTTTCTTTTCAACTTTGAATTCATAACGCCAACACAAAACGTTACTATTAATAATATTATTGTAAATGGATTAGCTAATACCTCCATTAATCCTTCAATTATATTTTTTTCTGTGTAGTATATAACTTTGAATAAAGAAATTTCTCTATCCAACGATTCTTTTCGTGCAAAATTTCCTGGAGCGAAGACTGACACGCATCCTCCTATTATCATAGATACGAAGGGTACATATCTTTTATATATTTTTTTTTCGTCTGAAATAACGAGTATTATTAAAAAAAACAGCCCTAAAAAAATATCAAATTCATATACAGAGCATGCAATAAAGCCAACCAATGATGTGGTTATTATACTTAGCTTTGTAGATTCTCTTGAAAAAAAATTAATAATAACAATCTGATCGAGCATTAATAACATCACTGCCCATAAATAAGAATTACCGATAAACCAATAGAAAATCTCACTATATAATCTTTGGTTAAACAAGCTTAAACAAAATACAAGAAATATAAATACATATTCATTTTTTTCATCCCCTAATATATAAACACATATTTTATCTACATATCTTTTTAACAGCCATATAAATCCCCCAAAAGATACTATTAAAAAAATACCTATAGCATAGCTATATGCTTTTGCATACATAAGAGGGTTTAGTAAATACTCGATGAAAATTAATGGCCATTGCCCTCCCCATGTATTATAAAAATCTATAGTAGCTTTAATTACCTTAATAAAATAATTACCATTGATAGACAAATCTGATGCCATCGAAAAATCATCCGCTGATGGAACACTAAAAATAATCGTATTCAGCAATGGTAATATTATAATTAAAGTAATAACCAATGTACTTATATTCTTTTTTATTTGCTTTATCAAATAATCCCCTCCTTATCTATAAATAAATGTAAATATCCGTAAAATCAAGATTCCTAAGCTAATTGATTAAATATATAATTATAAAAATATAGTGTTAGCAATTTTATTATGCACTATAAGATATTATATAACTTTCTAAATAATACAACACTGGACATGTGCATATTATAGTCAATAATTATTGTCAAAATCAATAAATCAAATTACAATCACTCTTTCACTTTCTTTTGTAAGCAACATGTTCTAATCATACCACTAATGATAAGTCCCCATATCCATGTGTATATTTGTACTTTCGATATAGCCTCTGTTGAATAAAAAATATTAAATGCTAAAAAAGCAGGTACCAACAAATACTTAATTTCACTACTTACATTTTTATTAATAATCATTCTGAATGTATAGATTACCGTAAGGATTTTAAAAATATATATAAGACCAAATGAATACATTCCATAATCTCTTGCATAATCCAACCAAAGATTATAGCTAGTATTTATGCCATTTGCATTAATATAAAACCCTTTTCGATTGTTTTCTGTAAATAAATTTCTTACAGCTTCACCAATATTTTGGTATTTGTAACTATGTAAGATTCCACCATCTGCACCCCAGAAAGAATTATAATAAATGTTTCTGAGACCTCCTAAATTTACACGATACACCATAGTCAAAATCAGTATAAGCATTACAGACAATACTATGGTTACGATAGTGCTAATTATTGTATTACATTTTGTTTTAATAACCGTGTATGTCCATATAATTAATAATGCGAAAATTTCCAATACAAAAAAATAAGTATTGTAACGAGTATGTATTCTAATACTTGCTATTTGCACCAAAACATTTGCTATTATTATTAGGCAAGATACAAACTTGTTATTCTTAAAAGTCATCACTGCCCATATTAACGAAGCCGTTATCATAAAAAACATAACTTCTACTAAACGTCTATTCATCAAATCGGGATTATCTATAATATTCCCTAAAATAGTACCTTCTCTAGTATTCATAACACAGTAAATAGCACTAGATAGCGCATACACTGCCATGGGGATACTCATAGAGGCATATACAAGCTTTACCGACTTTTCATAGGTTTCAAAAGTATTTACCAATAGCACTCCTAGCAAATAGGCTACAACAGGTGACAAAATCTTACTAACATCAACAGTATCAGAATTACCTATGAAGTAAAATCCATAGTAAATTCCAACAACAAGTCCCAATGCTAAAAAAAACACTGCAAAATCAAATTGTACTTTACCGCATTTATAGGCTAAATAAATAACAATAACCGCTCCTACCAAACAGAACATGCTAATTGGTATAATCTCGGCTATTAGGCAATAAATCCCTAACAATGTGATTACTATATAACTGATATTATTTAAAAAACTATGTTCAGTGTGCATATATAAATCTGCGACCTTTCTATTGCTTGAGTATACTTTTTATTAGTCTTAGTTTATTAATAAAGCTTTGGGCTTTATCATTGGTAAAATCTAAATCAGCAGTTGATATTTCATTAAGATAACTTGTAAATAGATAATTATCTTTAGCAGTCATGCTATATGATGACATTATACCCTTTTTCAAAAACAAGTATCTCATTAGTGCTTGGTAGCTATGTATTGTTTGTTCTGTAAAAAAATATGTATCCTTATCCTTAAAATACTTACGATAAAAATTATATCCTATTGCATTTTCAATAAGGTGTCTTATTTCAGAGCCGCCCTGCCACATACCTTTTTCATGTATTCTATAAACAGATACAACATCATCAAAGGCATATAAAGGCCCCTTTTCCAAATGAAGAATTCGTCTGAAATCTTCTCCACGGAGTGCACATTCTTCAAATGTACCTACAGCATTTTTATAGCAATCCGGCAAGCCATTAATAAAAATGGTATTTCTAACCATTATTGCTGATGTATGTATGAATGGCATTGTTGCATTAACATAACTATCAAAATCGTAGCTATTATTCATGTACTTCTTTTCTACAACATAATCTGCCAGCTCTCCATTGCGAAGAAATCTTGTATTTCCTGCACAAAGCATGTATTCACGATGTGAATCCAAAAAATCTACTTGTTTTTGAATTCTATTATCATCACACCAATAATCATCTCCATCTAGAAATGTAAAATATTCGCACTGCAGGCCATCAAATATTCTATTTGAATTGCTAAGAGAACCACTATTCTTCTCAGCTAGCGCAAGCTCAAATTTTTCTGGATACTTTTCTTTATATTCCTTTAAAATATCTATAGTTCCATCAGTCGAACAATCATCTGCAACAATAATCTTATATTCATATTCCGTTTTTTGCGCTAGCACACTATCCAATGCCTGTCTTATATAATCCTTTAAATTATATGTTGTGATGCATACACAAACCTTAATCATGATTTCTCCTCAATATCCTGTTTATTATCCCAATTGAATATTTAAATTCATCCGTCATACCAAACATAATCAATATTATAACTATAGAGAATAAAACAGCACACATTCCTTTTATTATAAATGTGATAAAAATATTCACAAAAAATATTTTATTTATAAGTACAACACTAAGCAATACAGCAATCAAAAAACTTAGTAACATTTTCACCCAAAGAATGAAATATCCTTTTTTGCTTACCATGAGTTTTTTATCGTATAATAAAATAGATTTTAATGTTATCTGAATTAGTTGTGTCGAAATTGTTCCCAAAAAAATTCCAGCCATTCCGACAATTCTACCAAGCACAATTGAAATTATCAAATTTACTATACTTCCAATTATCCCTATATACTTATCAAAACTAAATAGCCCTGACACCTCCATATATTGCCACAATGGATCACAACAAATCTCTAAATATATATTAGCTATTGCTATTATGATGACATAATATTCTAAGATATATTTTTCGCCAAAAACGATTGCAACAAAGTCACTCGAAATTGCAAGTAAACCAGCTGAAACCACAATAGCATACATATAATAAATAAAAGTTGTTTTCTTCAAAACATCTGAACAGTGTTCTCCATCTTCTGTCACCATTAAATTTCCAACACTACCTCTAATTCCATTGGAAATTTGTCCAGTAAACATTCTTACACCCGTAAATAACATGGTGTAATTACTATATAGACCAACTTTAATTGTACTAACTAATTTAGAAATAAGAATGTTATCTGTTGAGCTTGTTACAACACCAGATAGTTTCTTTAAAAAAATATCCTTGATATCTTTAAATATTACACTCATTTCTTCCTTAGACATTGTATCTCTATAATCTAAAAAAGGATATGCGCGACTCACATATATACTAGCAACAATATTGATAAGCATTGACTGTGCAATTAATAAGCACAGGTACAATATATAATTATGAGTCAATAACAAGGCTATAATAATTGTGACTGTGCAAATAACTTTTACAACTAATGTTATTATTGATAATATATACTGCTTTTGATCAGCTGTTAGTAAAGATGTTCTGTATGAAAAAAAATAAGAAACTGCTGAATTAAAAACAAACAGTAAAAAAATCTTTCGTATATACGATACAGGAAAATCTACATCTGTAACCAATAACTCTACAAAAGGGGTAATACAAATTCCGACTACTAGTACAACCATTCCAATTGTATTATATGTTTTTTTGTACAATGTCATCAGCTGATTAATACGTTTTTTATCGTTCTGCTCAATAGGCAAATACAAATGATATATTATAGCCATACCTACGCCTAACTCAGCTAACGATAATACTGTTATTATTTCGGTGAATAAACCATTTAAACCTAAATAATCTTCACCTAAAGTCCTAAGGAAAAATACTCTTGTCACAAATGACAACAATACTGTTCCCACTGTGACAGCTATTCCCACCGAGGTATTTCTAATACTGTTAATTGTTCGACTATTCTTCATTATTTATTTCCCATGTGGTATATATATTTGTTCGTCCACCAAACCCTTCTTTCTGTGATATTAATCCATAGTTCAATATCCTACCATTATCTTCTGTGGATATACCAAAATCAAGCCACTCTTTATTTCCAGAGTATTTATCAATTACTGTTTTAATTACTAGGTCTAATGCGCCAATTTGTCTTGCTTCTTCATTGGCAGCCATATACTGTGTATGGACAACATTCTCATACTCAAAAATAATAGTACCCGCTATCATTTCTCCATCTTTTAATGCTGCAAACAAATGTATATTATTTGGAAATAAATCATGCAAATAGTTAATCTCATTAGCCGAATGAACCGCATTAGTATTGTGATGTTCTTGTAACACAGCATTTTCTAAATCAATAAATTTTGCATATGCATCAACATCTGTTAATATCTCGACATCTACTCCTTCACGTTTTGCTCTAGAAATTTGAGCTTTTCTACCTTTTGGCATCTTCAAAGGAGCTTTTAAATTCACGACAGTAGAGGCTTCTATTTTAAATATAGTGGCATTATTTATATAAAGCGCATATTTATCTTCTTCTGCAGGCTGACTATGATAAAAATGTGGAATAGTTTTATAAATTATTTTTTTTATTTCTTCTTTTTTTGAATATTCCTTTAAAGCATCAAAACAATCTAACATAGTATGCTGCTTCATTTTATCATTTGTAATAAAACCGCCATATGTTAATCCGCCATGAGATATTAATTCATTTTCTCTCTGTGACATCGGTAAGAGTGCCACTAAAGTCTCATCATCATAAAACATTAATGAATGGTCTTGAAATCTATCTGAATGATACTCCATATAATTGCGATTAAACATAAATAGGCTATTTTTGCTATTGTTATTAAAATCGTTCCACTCTTCTTTTTTCTCTGCCGAATATCTTACTATACTTATCATTCTAACCTCTCTGATTACTATACCCACGTATTTATAGCATCTATCACATAATTTATTTCTTCATCTGTCATACCATAGTACATAGGTAAGCTAAGCTCAGTTTCACTTATAATTTCCGCATTAGGGAAATCCCCTTTATGATATCCCAAATTCTTATAACATTCCTGTAAATGTACCGGAATAGGATAATGTTTATTTGTTCCTATCCCCTTATTGTTAAGATATCGTTCTAACCCTTTTCTATCCTCAGTTCTAATACCGAATATATGCCATACTGGATTTGCATAGTCTGGAATAAAAGGTTTTATTACTTTAGGATTAGTAATACCTTCCAAATATTTATTCGCTATATTTCTACGTGCTTCGTTCATTCTATCTAAATGGTTGAGCTTAACTAATAAAAATGCTGCCTGCATTTCATCAAGTCTTGAGTTATTTCCTACATATATATGATGGTATTTATAATCCGAACCATAATTGCCAAACGCTCTAACTTTTTTTGCTGTTTCTTCGTTAGAGCAAACAGTTGCACCGGCATCACCAAGTGCACCTAAATTTTTTCCTGGATAAAAGCTGAACCCTGCTACATTCCCAAATGAACCTATCTTTTTTCCTTTATAAGTTGCTCCATGAGCCTGTGCACAATCCTCTATAATAAACAAGTTGTGCTTTTTTGCAATTTCTACTATAGGATCCATATCGCATGGTTGCCCATATAAATGTACTGGCATAATCGCCTTAGTTCTATCTGTAATAGCATTTTCTATCAAAACTGGATTAATATTAAATGTTTTTAAATCTGGATCTACTAGTACTGGTGTTGCCCCAGTATATGTAACTGCTAATGCCGTTGCAATAAATGTATTAGCAGGAACTATTACTTCATCACCTACACCTATTCCTAACGCCTTAAGTGCCAGCATTAAAGCATCTAAACCATTTCCAACGCCTATACAATATTTTGTTCCACAATATTCTGCAAAAGCTTTTTCAAATTGTTCATCCTCGACGCCTTCTATATACCAACTTCTAGTATATACACGCTCAAAAGCAGCTCTTAAATCTTTATCTAATTCTTTTTCCATTGGTTTAAAGCTTACAAATGGTATTTTCATTTTATTTCACCTTTCTAAGTTCAATATCTTTTATTTCAATATTTCCATTATACACAATTTTAATACCCATTATCTTTTCACCCCAACCGCCACATAATTCCTCATCATCAACTTTTATATGCTCAAGTAATTCCAACTCTTTGTCATTTAGTTCATATGTATCATTATTTTTTACTGAATAAATAGATATTATACCTTTTCCTTTCACATTTGCTTTATATTCCAAGCCACCAGTAGGAATACCACAGTGCAAGTAAAAAGCCTCTCCTTCAATTTTTAATGTTGGTGTTTTTTCATCTAGGACCTCACAGTTTCCTTGGTATCCATCAGAATTCTTTGGCATATTCTTTACATCAGGCAAATATTCACTAATCGAATTCTCAAAATTTGGATTATATACTAAATTTCCATCCTCAATTATCTTATCAAAACAAAGACCATAGGCCTCTTTTTTGTAATCACGCTGATTCCTGCTCTATCACAAAAATTCAATATTTCATTCAAGAACACTCTTTCAGAGTAAGTATCGAGAGAATCTATTACTTCACTGTGTATAATGCCATTAGAATTATCATGACGCAGCTATTCTATAAAATCATAGAATTCTGGTTCAGCCTCATACATTTGCTCAGGATTCGTCAAATTAGAGTTATCATCATACACATTTTTTGTCCATCTTGTCTCGACGGATAAAATGTATCATGTGTAAACAAATAACCATTATTCCGAAGACAGTCCGTCCAACTTCTATTTTCCCCCGTTATTGAGGACTTAAATCTTGCTAAATAATTATATAAAACTTTATTCTCTAGATTATAGTAATACCGTCTATCTTTTTCATAGACAAAAGGACTGTGCGGATTACCAGGATAAGACCATGTACAAAAAGAAAAATCCTTATTATAATTATCTTTAAAACATGCATCCGTTATTGCAATATATCTTTCCCATATTTCGTGGTTCGCAGATGTTTTAGCTCCTGTAAATATACCCCCGGTATAACATTCCTTCTTTTCATTATATCTTCCAAATGATTTACCTTTGGTACCTAAATACCTATTAGATAAGTAATCTAATGTATCCAGAAGACCTGTATTATCTCTATATATACTATATCTATTTCTAAGTTCTTGACATTCGGCATCTGTAAGCTCACACTATTTTTTGCCCCACATTAGAAAAACTACAATTAAAATCCTCCTCAACCTCATTAGGAAAAGGATAATCCTTATAAGTAACAGCTACCACGTCATCAATTCTATAACCAAAAACATTTCTACCATCGCCTCTATCAGCACGCATTTCATCATTAGATGGAAAAACACGCTGATTTCCTTCGATTTTATAAGGATCCTGTCCATTTATCATAGGGTCCATAAATATATAATTTTCATGCTTCCAACAATGATTACCTATCTCATTTCCTGTTCAATAAGATAATCTATTTTAGAAATATATTTAATATCAAATATTTCTTCTTTAGGAATTGTGTTATAGGTATCATACGCATTATGCGAAGCAAATATAGGCACTACCATCATAAAATCGCTATCTCTAAAATCATCAAACCCAATAGCTAAATATTTATCATTACTATTCCTATTGTCATATTCTATTTTATTAAAAGTTGGCTCGTCATCATATTTACATTCAATAATGAAATTCGTCCAGCTTCCATACAATTTTGTTTTTATTCTATACTTAAATACTATCGCAAATATCCCCAATAATATAATTCCTAGGATAAATAATATTACTTTAATCGATTTTTTTGATAAATTTAAGGAATTCATCATAATCTCTTATATAATCCTTTTCATCATATAGCTCTGAGGCCAAAACCATCAAGACAGCATCTGGGGAAAAATCAAACATTTCCCTCCACATGTTATTTGCGACATAAAGTCCCTCGTATGGTTTCTCTAATGGAACTACTTTCTTTTCAATACCATTATCTAACCTTATCTTGCAACTACCATGTATACAAATTAAAATCTGTTCTAAACTCTTGTGTGCGTGATGACCTCGCACTACACCTTCTCCCGTATCATACATGTAATACACTCTTTTTATCTTAAACGGAATATCTTTGAACTCTTCCAATGCTACAAGTTGTCCTCTTTCATCACCATGTGGCTGAAACATATATTTTACTACTTGCATTTACTACCTCCGCTTTTCATATAATGAATTATTTTTTTTATTATAGAATACATATGTATTCTATAAAAGAATAAACGCACTCTAATTCCTGCCGATACACAACAATCCTCTGAAGCTAATAATTGTTCAAGAGCCAAATCGTATTTATTATCCATACAAGCTATAAAATTTCGATTCCAGTAATTGATCATACCATTATCTACATACTCTTTATATTCTTCTAGCATTTTCTTTTCGCTTTGAGCAAATCTCAAAAATCTAGCTTCTTCCTCTTGTCCTGCGGAAAAATGGCTTGCCGACTCATCTAAAAATCTATAGCCTACAAGAGGTTTGTCAAGATACCCTATACTTGCTCCCTTAGCCGCTAGACGTAACCAATATTCCCAGTCTTCAAAACACAAATCCTCTCGGAATAGACCATATTTATCAAACGTTCCTTTTCTAAATAAAACAGTTGGTGCAGCAATATAAGATGAATCATATAAATAATTTAGAATATCGTTCCCACTTGGGGGTATCTTTCTGTAAAACAATTCATAATTATTATTTAATGGCCATTTTGATTGCTCGTTTATTCTATAGGCATTTGCGAATACAATTTCATCGTTATTTTGCTCCAAATATTCGACTAGTGAGCTTATTGCATTGGGCAATAGCAAATCATCCGAAGCTATTGACTTTATATAATCTCCCGTTGTTTTTTTTACCAACTCGTTCATGTTACGAGATATACCTAAGTTATTCTCATTCCTATAGATAACACAAGCATTAAAACGATCTTCATTTTCTTTGACCCATTTCTGAGCTTTTTCATATGTTTTATCTGACGAAACATCATCCCCTATAATAAGTTCTATATTTTCATAATCTTGGTCTTTTATACTCTCAAGACAATCAATAATATATTCCTCATGGTTATATGTGGGAACTATAATACTAACCTTTTTTTCATTCATTATGCTAAATCCCTTCCAAGATTCGCTTTATCTTTTAATAATGCTAATTCATAATCACCTTTATCTTCAAGTTCCACACGTGCTCTTATCATTCCCCAATAGAACAATCCAAAAATAAGGAATTCTCTATGGGCAAAACCATTAGGCTCTAATGTGTAATATAAATGCAGATACAAGAAAGACGGTATTACCAAATACTTAAGATTAGTTTTTGATTTTATCATCAACAAAAACGCATCTATAAATGTAAGCAGCTTAAACATTAGTAATAATACTAATATAAACACACCATATTTATCACCATATTCCAACCACATATTATGTGACCCTTCAGGGCTGGCGTAATCAAATCCTCCAAGCAGATTATCTGGTATTGCTTTTATTACCGCCACCAAGAAATCATATCGTTGATTATGGAATACACTTCCACCACCTACTAAATATGAGTTCTTATACATTTTATACAGACCAAAAATGTTAAGCCTAAATAATATCAATAATACTATTATAGTTACAATTGCTGTTAGCAAAGCCTTGATAACTTTGGATTTCTGTGTTTTATCAAATGATTTCCATCTTCCAATTAATAAGACAAATATAAACATAGGTATCTGAATGATTGTATATGTAAGACTATATCTACCCTCATTCATAACCATAGCAAAAACTATATATGCATCTAATGCAACTATTATCCAAGCCTTTTTATTATTCTTCATAATCAACATTAAGGCAAATACTAGCGAGCTGATTATAAATACATAATTATATTCATGGGTTGTTCTGGAATAAAATTCTCCATTCCACAGATTGAAGAGATATTCTGTCTCGTATAAATGTAAGATTTTTCCTCTCACAACCTCTCCAATGCCTAACGTTATCATTCCTGCAGACATACAAAAATAATTTCTATAGAAATTATTATCTGCCATAGCTTTGTCTTTACCAACAGCAAGTTTACCGATAATGTATGGCCATACTAATATCCACGCATATGGTACTTCATAATCTATCCAGTTACGGCTATTATGAAATCCTATCAAGAAAAAGGCTGTAAAAATCAAAAGCATCTTCAAATCTATTTCTACATGACCATATATAAACAAACCTGTGATGGCCATAATAGAAATGATTATTCCAAGAGCTTTCAGCTGTGTGTATTGAATTCCTGTGTAGTAAAATCCCAGAATGAATAGCAGGGATGCAAGCACCACCTGCCATATTTTTGCTAAGGATTCTCTGTTAATAATTGTCTTATTCATTCAACATGATTCCTCTATATTAGAATTGGAAATAGATAAATTCTTGTCCACCAATATCCATTGAAAAAATTATAAATAACAAACAGCCCCAATATAGCACATATCGAACTACAAAGTGTTTGTTTGATACCCATTCTACCAATACGTTGTTTTTTGTCTTTATAATGCTTGATATAACTAATACAGCTGTTGCTCCTACAAGCATAAATGCATTTCTCATATCAAGACCTAACGCCCAGATATCCACTTTTAATGTGGCAAGATTCTTTAGATAAAACGAATTTTTAAGTACTACAAATGCCTCTGTTATACTATTTGCTCTAAAGAATACCCAAGCAATATCAGCCAAAACAAAAGTAACTATAATCTTAAGTATATACAGTACTTTACTATCTTCCGATATATGTAATGTAGTTCTAACCTTATTTCTAACAGGCATTAATATTTCGCCTATTATCTGATACATACCGTGAATCAGTCCCCAGGCTATGTAAGTAAACGCCGCACCATGCCATAATCCACTTACAAAAAAGGTTATCATAATATTAATATACTTTCTAACTCTGCCTTTTCTATTACCACCAAGAGGTATATATAGGTAGTCTCTTAACCAGCTACTAAGTGATATATGCCATCTTCTCCAGAAGTCTTTTATAGATGTAGCAAAATATGGGCAATCAAAATTATCCATCAAATTATATCCTAATACCCTGGCAGAACCTTTTGCAATGATAGAATAGCTCATAAAATCACAATATATCTGAAGTGCAAACAGCACACTGGCAAGCACAAGCTGATATCCAAAATATCCATACACATTGTTATAAACCACGTTAACCAAAACTGCTGCTCTATCGGCTATAACAAGCTTTAAGAAAAATCCCCAAAGCATTGTGAGAAGTCCTGATCTAACACGTTCATATTCAAACTCTCCTGGTGTAGAAAGCTGTTTTAGAAGATTCTTTGAACGTTCAATAGGCCCTGCCACAAGCTGTGGAAAGAAAGATACGAACAGTGCATATCTAAAAAAATTTTTCTCTGCATATATTTCGTCTCTATAAACATCCATTGTATAACTAAGAGACTGAAATACAAAGAATGAAATACCAACAGGTAATACAATATCTACAGTAGGTATAGTAACCGCAACATGTAGCTTCGCAAATATTCTATCTAATGTATCTATTGCAAAATTAGTATATTTGTAATAGAAGAGCATGCCAACGTTTAATATAAAACTACCTGCTACAACCCAGTTTTTAAGTTTACGCTCTTTTATTGCATCATATTTCTTTCCTTTGATGTTCTCCATTAAAAGACCGCTAGTATATGTAATTAATGTGGAAGCCATCAATAACAAAATATATTTAGGATTCCAACACATATAGAAATAATAACTTATTATTAAGAGCCAATAATTTCTGATTTTCTTTGGAATAGCAAAATACACTAATGTAACTACCGGAAAGAATATCAAAAATTGTGCCGAATTAAATAACATATATATCCTCTTTCTTTACTCAACAGTTATGTAATCTGAAAATTCATCTATATCTTTGACATATGCAATGTCTTTTATTCCTACCAACTGTTGATTTGAATTATCTATTATAAATGCACTTACACCTTCTGCAAGATAATTCCATCTATATTTTTTACCATTGAAGGTTACCATAGCACTTGTGCCTTCATCTTTTATTTCATACTCTATTTCATCATCATGAATAGAAGGGCTAGCATCATACAAATTATTACTTATACCGCTATCATCTACCATTGACTTCAATAGAATATCATTAGGCTTTAGGAACTGCATATTAAACTTATCTATTTGTCCCACAGAATCATGCAGCAATATTGTATAATTCTTATTTTTCATAAACTGGAACAAATACTGGGGTGCATTTTCTGTTGTCAGATAGTCATCAACCCCAAGCATTTGATTTTTTGTATATTTCTCGTTAAAGAGATTAACATATCTATTTTTTATAGTTGTAGTAAATACAAGAGCTCCATCATTATTTAAGTGTATTTCATCTGCAAATTTACTATTTAAGTATTTCTTATCAATCCAGTCAAATGATACATTATCATATCTTGTTATAAACTGATTATAATAATCATATACAGCTTTTTTGTATTTATCTGTCATTATAGTATTACCTGGTAATGGTGGCTTTACTATATGTACAGCTATATTATTATCTACACACAGTTTTATAGTCTTCTCAAAATACTCTCCATACATTGGCTCTATCAAAAAATCATCGTATACTCGATTTTGCGTTGTCTGGAATTCTGTTTTGCCTACTCCTACTACTCGCCCTCTATGCAACTCGGCCTCATCATATCCCTTAACATTCGCTTCATATCTGTTTTGCCCAATTGAATTTGTGAAGAATGTAATATATTTGCTTGGAAAATATATCTGATTTAACAATAAATCACTTATAGCATTCTTATGATAAAACATATCTGTTTCATCTGTTCTTCCTCTATTAACAATCTCCAGATTATCCATTAATTTAAACCTGTGCGATGGAACAATCATATTCCAAAATGCTTCCGTATTTTTAAAATGAGAATCATGATACGAAAGAAATACATCTGTTGGCGCCTCATTATTTTCCAAATAATCCTTCAGCACAAGATAGCCCTCTACTGTAGAACTACCTCCAACTGATAAATTAATTGTATTGTCAGAAAGGATTTCTGGTATGTATGCTGAATTAGAAGATGAATCGCCTATTATAACAACATTATAATATTTATCTTTTTCTGCATGAGCAAAATCCTTGTTCCAAAAACTATAAGCAAAATCGATATTACTGTAATACATCCTATATGAATAAAAGAATATTGACATTCCCCATAAAGGAACTGTTACCAATATGCATTTACATACTAATTTAAATATAACCTTCATCAATCTTTCCCTGTTATTATCTTTTGCTCCTCCCCCTGGTTTTCAAAATATCCCTCTTCTACAATTTGTTCTGTGTAGTTATTTGTCACCATATAATAGTTATCAGTTTTTTCTAATGTGTAGTCAAACCCCTCTATCCACTCATTTATATAATCCAAATCATATTCTGTTTTGATATCTTGATCAACAGCCAAATATCTCGCAAGTGAAAGTGTATTATCCGAAAAAACATCAGGATACATTTCCTTAATCTTTCTTGTAAATAAAAGTGCTCCATGATTATTCATATGGTTAGAATCCTTAAACTGGTCTATATCATATAGTTGTACTGGCCAACTAAAATCCACATTTGAATAGCCACTGGCTAAATTGGCATAGTAATCATTAATCTGCCTAATATACTCATCTGTATAAAACGTGTTTGATGGTGTAGGCATTTTTACAATATGAAGCTGTATACTGTTTTTAGCACAAAGCTGTATCAATCTTATATAATACTGTTCCTGTAACTTACTAACTGTATACTCTTTATATCCAATGTCTCCTTCGGGAACATAGACCTCATTTGATATACTACAATGTCTACCTATTCTTGCAGTAGTCTCATTATATGTTTTAGTATTTACTACTTTTCTGTTTTCCTCTAGACCCTTTATTACGGAATACATATATTTGCTAGGCATCCATAATTTATACATTATCACATCCGACCAATAGCTTTCAGATGTAAGTTCAGCTAAAGAGGCATCTGCATACTCCAGTATTGCTTTATATATTTCGTAATTTTGTTTTAATGATAATTTATGAACATAATTGCTATTTTTCCACGTAAAATCGTCCTGTGCTAAATGATAATCTGCGAAACTAATAAAGACATCTTTTGGAGCTTTATTATTATTAAGATAATTTTCTAAAGTGTAGTAATTTTCAACTACACCTGTACCTGCCAAAGCCAAATCTATTGTTGAGTCTGATAATAGTTCTGGCAAATATGCAGAATTTGCAATAGAATCTCCTAATATTACAGTGCTATAATATTTCCTGTTTTCATTATGCGTAAAATCATTATTCCATAACAAGCCCAAACTATCTTCATTAACAAAATTAAGTATTGATAGCTTACAATAAATACACATGATCCAAACAGGTATTAGCACCATAATGCATTTTGAAAAAAGCTTCGCCCATTTTTTTATATTTTTGTTCATAATCTAAATTCCTGATTATTATTTATAGTATTTTCCCTAGTAAATATGTTTTTTTCAATATCCATGTAATAATTGAACCTAAAGTGACACTAATAATAACCCATCCAATAGATTCCATTATCGCTGTGCTGAAATGAATATTAAGGTATCTATTATAATACAGCAATCCCTTTAATACTGGATCCAACAAATACACTCCAAATGTAAGCTTACCAAATGATACTATAACATAATCTAATGTTTCTTTATGATTTTGTCTTTCCTGTCTCTGTGTTACTAGATATTTGACTAATATAAACGCATAGATAGCAACCACATAATCAAAATCATAATGCTGTATTATGTCGTTACCATATCCATCCACCCTACCTTCTCTGTATGTCAGAACACAGGTTACAAGTATCGACATAACTGTTATCAGTGTCAAGTTTAACAGCTCTACTATTTTAACCTGTTTTATATCTAAACAATTATCCAAATAATGTCCCATTAATGGGAAAAATATGGCATTTGTGACGGCTAATGGCACTGTAATACTATCTGCAAGTGTAATAGGTGCCAAATTGTAATGAGCTAAAAAAACATTAAAACATGGCACAAATGATACCAATAAAAAGTGAAGGGTAAGTATCACATAAAAATCCGCCCTTTTCATATGAATAGCTATTCTTTGTAACAACGGCAACATAAACAAAAAGCAAATATAAGTATATATATACCAATATGAATATGTTTCTTCTATGGAATTTGCTGCCAGGCCATATATAAAATCCTTAAAATTTGCTTCATAACTAGGGTCATAAAACAAATCTAATTTACAATACTCTAAATATACTATTATTTCAAACAACAATAAAACTGCTATAAATCTAAATATCTTCTTCCAATAATCTTTATTGGTGTATTCATAATTCTTTTTTAACAATAATGCACCTGATATCATCAAAAAAATAGGTACATTAGCACGTGTAACAGCACTACCAGCCATGTATATCCATCTGGTAACTCCTTCCTCACGCATATATGCTGTATAACCGTGCAAATGGTTATACAGCACTAATATAATCGCTATTACCCTAAGTAAATCTAAATGAACCTTTCTCTTACTCATTTACGCTCCCCACACCTATTAAGATATGAAAAATACGCCACACATACTGGCAATGAATAAATAATAGGGAATGCATATCTAGATGCATACTGAATAACAGGTGCTAACAATATAATAAATATACTAAATATTAATGGTGTTGCCACGATTAAGAATCTTCTGGTTTTTCTATTCTTGAATGCTAATACTACCATAGCAAGTAATAATAATGTCGGAACAGCTGGATGCGCCATCATTCCCACTACTGGCGATGAATACCAGAAATTATTCCAAAAATATGCAAACTCCTGAGCTCCATCAAAAGCAGCTGAATCTTTAAATCCATGGTTATCCTTAAGCGGAGCCATTCTATCTTCATGTCCTATAAAGAACTGATTATAAACCACATTGTTTTCTTCAAAAGGATATATGAGGTAAAAGTTTTGGTTAAGGAATGCAGCAATGTATGTGTCTGGATATTTAAAGAACATCTTCATCCATGTAATTAAATATTTCTTTAAATCAGCTTTTGAAATATCCTCGTAATACAATCCCTTTACAGGATCCGCAATATATGGCTCATAAAAATGAACAAGCTCATCATACTCTATCACATTGTTGATGGCTTCCTTTTCTTCATCAGTCATAACAGCATCATACTTCTTAACAGTACGTGCAATCTGTTGTGCAGGAAGGGATAAAGCTTCTGTAAATGGACCATTTTTCATTCCTGTAGCTGCTTTTAATCCCGATTCCAGGCAATTGCTACACACTATTGTAATAAGCACGATTGCAATGATCCTGGTCGCGTAAGCCTTGTTTATCCTCTTTCTTTTTATAAATGCCACTATAGTAAATATAAGAATAGTTGGATAAAGTACGTATGCCCCATTATGTCTAAGTAATAAAGTTCCTGCTATTGCAATTACAGTCAATACTATATGTCTTCTACTTTTGATATATTCATCTATATCCAATAAACCATATATTATTTCCACAATCAGCAAAAGATTTGCCAATGCAAATAATCCATCTTTCAATGGCACATTAACTCTGTTTGCATAATATGGGGACAGAACACACATAATTAAATACAAGTATGTTATCCATTTCTGCACATCAAGCTTTTTGATTAGTGAAAACGAATATGTGATTACTGATACATATACCGCAAATTGAAATAACACTATTATATATAATCCTGCACTTGCATTACCTAATGCACCGCATATTCGGGTTAATATTCCAACTGTAAGTGTTGTTACTGCAGGATGATGTGCTGTCAAATCGCCATATCCATAATACTGAAATAACTGTGCCCATGTATCAGAATTCATAAATGCTGGGTAGCATATAACAGCAGGAACAATCCATGCCATAACTAGTATTAAGGCAATTGTTAAGTAGTAGTTCTTTTTTAATAACTTATCTAAGAAATTTTCATCTGCTAATACTGGTTTATTTATAAAATAATAGAATAATGCTATTAAAATATAGACTAAATAAAACCCTCCTGCCAAAAATATTAATGATTTTATCATTTGTCCATAAGAAGCAGTAAGATTTACAAACGAATCATCAATGACAAATGATTGTCCTAATAACCATACTGAAGATACTATAAAGCTAAATATACCTACAGCTATCTTACATGGCACATCACTAATATATTTTCTTGTTCCAATATAGTAAAACACTATAAATAAGATAGTAGCCTCAAAAGATTTGTTATCCATGCTAGAAAACAAATCATCGAATACAGCCGCTATTGCTGTCGAATATTCTTTGCCTGACGAATGTATCCCAAAGCTCATGGTCAGCATCAATGATGCCATGAATGCTCCTACAAGGCACACTATAGGTTTTACTTTTAATAACTTATCTTGCATTAATATATTTCCTATTCAACATGTAATGTAATACTGTTTTTTCCATATAATTTAGCTGCAGCTTGATTGCATCCTGCGTAGTAAATGTCAGGGCCTACTGGCCAATCACTATCAGATCCATCATCGAAGCTGGTGTAATAAACATACTGGCTCCATGTTAACTGGTCTCTATATATTATTACATCATCCTCTGGGCTATTTTTAGCTTCATTACGAATATCTTCCCAGTAATAATAACTTTCCTTTATTACACCTGCACTCTTAACAATATCTGCTGGTATAAATGGTGCCATACCTGAATGAAAAGACAACATATATACTACTGATATCAAACACCCAATTCCTATTATCGGTTTAGCTTTTCCTTCAAAAGCTATTCTATTTGCTATAAGTTGTCCTAAGCAAAATGCAATTACACCGAATCCAATTAGTATCAAATAATCTTCAATAAAATATGCTCTTGGAGAAAACTCAGCCTGTAAATCCTTACCATTACCTAATACATAGGGATAAATAGCTCCAACAGCAGAAATGACCGTGCAAACAATACCAAGTACTAGATGCCAAGCTTTAATTCTGGCATCTTTATACGCCATACCTAATACAACTATAAATAACACGATTAATACTAACCACGGCCTAGTTTTGATGCCGACAATTAATCTTGTAATTATACGATAAACTGTAACAAACAGCGCCTTTATATATTCTGGCTTTGTATCGTCTCTTTGTCTTTCAAAATTACCTGGTGCCGCAGCCATTAACAAACCACTGATTATATATAGTGCAAGCGGAATTCCTTTTTTTACAAGCTTAACATCTGCCATCTGTTTATTCCTGACAATAAACACAAACAACAGATAAAACACACCTGTAGCAACGCAATTCATCAAACTGGTACAGGTAATAATACCGATTATTACCATTTTCCAATAATCTTTACTTGCCTTTGTATTTGTATAAGCGGCTATATTAGAAAGATTCCATATGTTTAGAAACATCATAAATGAATAGCCTGGTACTCCTGACCACCAATTATAAACGTCACTGTAGTAATATCCTGTAAATAAAAGCAATGCAAATAAGAATGTAGCAATATTCAGTACTTTAGCATCTTCTACATATGATACATTCTTTATTAACCTTCTTATTGCCCAAAGAGTAGCAATTGTAACCAGCAGAAATACTACTATCATATATATGCCAAAACTATGTCCATTATCCCCTAACCAATATAAAGGATTAAACAGTACCTGTATAATAACAGCAAATATCCCTGACTGTCCAAACCAATGCATATAATTCCAACCGGCACGCATCAAAGCTTCACCAATTATACCTTTGCCCCACCAATTAATGCCTAATGCAAAATCATCATTTGCTGGCATTGAATAAAATACCGAATAAACAAATGGTGCAAATAATAATATATAGCCTATTGCAAGTAAAATAATGTATTTTTCTTTTATGGTCTTTTTTATAGTTTCCAATTACTCTTCCACCTGATTATTTTCAAAATGTAGTGTTATTGACTTCTTGCCATAATAAACATTTGGCATAATAAACTTTGAATCATAAACAGTGTCAAAATCTACGGCGAATTTTTCGCCATCTGTAAGTCCCATGAATAAAAAGTATGGTGACCACTCTACATCTGATTCTCTTGTAATAACCACATCCTCTTCATCAGAAGTTTCTATTTCTGTTATGATACCATCCCATAATTCATAGCTCTGAGCCATAAGTCCCTTGCTCTTTAAAATATCCAATTGCACAATATTTAAGTAAGCATAATTCTGAAGTAATGAAACGTATACAAACATTACTAATACAATAGATATTATTAATCTATTATTACTATCAAACTTGAAGCCTGTCTTCTGCGCAACCAATCGACCTATATTTAAGCAAATAATGCACATACCTATTTCCAAGAAATAATCCAAGGCATATTGCATTCTGTTATCAAGATATGTACCGGTAAAAGCCCTTCCATATAAATATGGAAATATAGTTCCTACTGTAATTACTCCGGTAAGAATAATACAATGAATCGTTCTATGAGCTTCGTTTTCAACTGTTGCCATTCCTAGCAGTAACATTCCCAACATAAGTGTCACTGCAAGAGGATGATCAACAATAATATCCTGTACTCTTGCGACAACATCTATTATAGACTGCTTGAATGCTCCAACGAAACTACTTTGAACTCCGTATACAGACTGTCTCGCAAAATTACCCGGCGCAAATACAACTGTAATTCCTAAAACTATATATCCAGCTAAAGGTATAGCATCCTTAATCTTCTTATTCTTAGCACTTTTCATGTATCTGCCACGGAAAAGCATTAAATAAATATATAAAACCGCTAATGGAATATCACAGAATTCATTTGTAGCTGGAATAATCCCAGCAAGTAACAAACCCACATAATATTTATTATCGTTTGTATCTATATATTTGATTGTAAACGCTATACTAAGCAATATTAGCATTAGTGGCAATGCATAAGCTGTGGCACCTACATACCAATTATAAGCTTCTGAATAGTAATATGTGCTAAACAATACTGCTATTGTAATTAAAACAGCTGTATCTGTTTTAGAGCCTGTTTGTATAATCTTTTCAAATATGACCTTTAATGTATATCTCAGAAGTATAAATAGTAGTAAAAACAATACTATCATATATAACCCATAAGCATGACCAAGATGCTTATGGAGATTAAGTGGATTAATAATCTTTTGAATAATAAAAATTAACCATCTTCCACTGTGATACTTCCAATTCCATATACTATATCCAAATGCATTTGCTATAAGATTATCAGAACATGTATTTGCACCAAATGCAAAATCATCACTAGCCGGAACAGCATAAAACATGCTCAAACACATTGGAATAATCAAAATTGAATATATTATTATATGCGCTATTTTTCTTAGATTAAATTCTTTCACCATTATTCTCCAATTACTTTTCTATTCATCAAGTAATAACCACTCATACCAACTATAAAACCAATGCTAATTAGCTCTGCTATACGCCATGCAATAGGTTCCACATACTTTACTGTTAAATACGACGCATCCACATCTGTATCTACTGTCAGGCAATTGTTAGCTGAAACTCCTGTGGAGATTTCATTGCCGGTTTTATCAAACACCTTTACATTATCATACGCCAGCACTGGTAGTACTTGTACTCCATTTTCCAGCTTTACATCTGTATTCTTTAGCGCCTCTGCATCGGTGCCTGCTGGCAAATACAGCTTATCTGCCCATTCTGTAATAGCAGTTTGGTTAGTCACATTCTTACCAAACGATAATGTATAGTCAAACACGCCTGTTGTTATTATAGCTACTGCTGCAACTATCACTAGTGTTGCTATCCTAATATGGTCAGCTTTTGTTATCTGGGACAGGCCATAAACCCCTGCTATTATAAAGCAAACTGCAATTATTGACAAAAATCTCCATGGATACTGCACTGAAGACATTATCCTGCCCAAGCCACCAAGCTTTAGCATAACATCCCATGGGAAATAAACTGTAGACATCCAGCCCGCTATCAGTCCAAATACTGTCAACTGGATGAAGTACTTATTAATCTTTTGCTTTTTAGCTATTGCAGCTATCACATATACAATCATTGCAACAAAGCATAGTAATATTAGTAACCCTACTCTGTAGCATTCCTCATGCTCAGTAGACCATGTGGTATTGTAACCATAGCCTAATGTAAATGGATGAAATAATTGGCTTATGTAAAGCCCTTCACCCCTAATGCTTTCTGCAAACAACGTAGAGTTGATGTTCAACTTCATCCCTGTGTAAGACATTACAAATGGAACAATATAAAATGCATTAATGCCTATTATCAACGCCACCGATAATAATAGTTGCTTAATAATTCTCATGGTGTCCTTGTAGTTTACCACCACAAACAATGCGCAAAACATAGCAACAAATTCGGTGGTAAGCACATGGCTTTCTATAAGACCAGTGGCTGCTATTATAAGTGGTAAGCATCCCTTAAAGCCTGGCTTCTCAGTTGTATATATTCTATATAATCCATAAATACACAGCGGAATAAAAATCATCGCTGTGTACTCACCTAATGCAGTACGTACATACAGATTAGTAAGTCTATATCCATACAATGTGTAGATGCCAGTTGATAGCAGTGCCAATACATTGTCCTTGAATAGCCCCTTAAAGCTATAATAGCCTACCAGAATAGTAGCTACATTTACTAATATCAAATAGATATTGTAAGCTCTGAAAACAGGAAGCCCCGCCATGTATAACAAGGCTGGAATATACAAAAAAACATTGCCATAAAATAATGAACTCACATATCCATGACCATACCAGGCATTAGCCTCGTACCTTACAGGAAACTGTCCAGCCTGCAAACCTTCAGCAATAGCTTGTATCCTGCCAAAGTGAAACTTTAGATCATGCCCATCATACACAGCGCTTCTAAATGCTGGAACTGATGATAGCACTATAAGTGTTATCAGAAACACTGCTATAACTATTCTGTTATCTATTATTTTCCTTAGCTTAGAAGCTTTATTCATCTTCATCAGATTCTTCCTGCACTAAATATATTGGTCTATTCTTTGTTTCTAGATATGTCTTGGCCATGTATTGTCCTTGGATTCCCAAGCATAACATCTGCACACCAGACACAAGCAGAATAATACATACCATTGATGGCCAACCACTGGTAGGGTCTCCAAATACTAGCGTACGTACAATAATTATCAAAATAAATACAAATGCTACAATGCACATGATTGTACCAAGAATGGATGCCAGCATAAGTGGTGCTGTACTAAAGGCCTCTATGCCATCCAATGCATAGATAAACAGTTTCCAGAAGGACCACTTAGTTTCTCCTGCTACACGCTCTACATTTTCGAATTCAAGCCATTTACGTTTGAAGCCAACCCAGCCAAAAATACCTTTGCTGAATCTGTTATATTCACCCATATCTAATATGGCATTTACCACACGTCTAGTCATCATCTGGTAATCTCTTGCGCCATCTACGATATCAGCATCACTTATCTTGTTCATAATCCTGTAGAATTTTCTAGCAAACCATGAACGAATTGGTGGTTCTCCCTTGCGGTCTACACGTCTGGTAGCTACGCACTGATACTCACCACTTTCAATGTATCCTAACATCTCTGGAAGCAGCGCTGGTGGGTCCTGCAAATCCACATCCATGATTACTACATAATCACCCTTGGAATGCTTAAGCCCTGCGTAAATCCCAGACTCCTTGCCAAAGTTCCTTGAGAAAGAAACATAGCGCACCCTCTTATCTGTTTTTCTAAGCTCCTTGCATACATCAAGAGTCCTGTCACGAGAGCCATCATCAATAAACAGCATTTCTATATCCACCTGGCTAAGCTTAGGCTCTATCTCCTGTATTGCCCTGTAAAAATGTGGTATAGCCTCTTCCTCGTTGTAACAAGGCACTATTATTGTAAGTAGTTTTTTACTCATTTTTTAATCCTCTAATATCTATCTTGAAAGTAACACGAAGTTACCATCACTTGCTACTTCGTTTGTATATATTGAAAGCAGGTACTTGCCTGTTTCGTTTTCTAAGAATCGTTCATATTTTACATGTCCTTTATCAAGCAACATATAATCTGCCATGTTTTCAGGATGAAGCTCATAATAATCCATAAGCTTTGTATTCACCTGTGTTCTGGCATATACAGAATATGTACCCTGCGTAGCTTCACTGTTAATATAACCTGTACTGTTAGCGCCGAATGCTACAAGAAGCTTATCATCTGCTGTAACATTACCATCCAAAAGACCAAGCACTGCTTCGTTCATTTCATATTCATCAAGTGGCAATGCAACACCCTTAAGTTCTCCTTCGGCGGTATATATCATAGGTTCAAATACATTACAGAAGCCACCATTGCTATCAGAAACCCAAATGCCATTGAAGAACATTGCAAGCAAAATAAGAACAACGTTCATGCCCTTATAATCTACATCTTCATCCGCGAATAAAAGAATAAGCGCAATCACCGTATACAATGTCATGTAACCTGGCACAGAAATGCCCTGGTTAGTAGACAGTGACCAAATCAACTGAGCTGCTATAGATATGCCAAATACAACCCAAAGAACATTCTTGCCTTCTTTGTCTATGTTGCTGTATGAGCCTATCTTAATATAAGCGTGTTCTTCCTTATCGCGCATGAAATATGGGAACCAAAAGAATAAAATCAGCATTCCGTAAACGAATCTGGAATCACTAATACTTTCTATTCTTAATGCAAATATTCCACCCATGACTATTATGAAGTAAAGAGTGAGAATAAATCTTTCTGTCTCTTCAGCAATGCCGTTAAGCTTTCCAATAAGATTGATGACAAGAATTGGGAAGTATGCTACAACTGCAAATGCACCGTAAGAAGCAAGCAGCTTGCCAAGTCTAATGTATATAGGATCATCGTAATCCTGATCACCAAAGTTAACTAGCTCTGCAATGATATTACCCCATCCGCTGGTAAACTGCAGATAAGAAACCACTGCAATGCCAATAATAAAGCACACTGCCAGGTAGGAAATAAAGCAAGCCCATGGTCCTTCATCCTTAACAGCAATGCATAACCAGAATATGCCTAAAAGCACAGCCATGATTATCATGGTAGGATATGCAAGCACTGCTATGCATACTGCAACACCGGTGAGCGCTGCATATACTGCCTTTCTTTCCTGATAAAACCTGAACATAAAGCATACGATAAGCATAATGGCAATATCGCAGTATGATTTGTATGAAAAATCCTTCCAGCCTATTACAAACATAAAATAAAACAAGGCTGCAGGATATGCACCTGATTCGTATTTACTGTTTTTGATGGCGATAAACAGGTAAATGGCTACCAATGCGCGGACAGTCAAATAACAGTATCTCATATACAGCACCAAACCAACATTGATAGATGCTGATGCAAAAAGTGGTGATAGCACATAGTAATAAAGTGCCAATAAAGGATAAGCTAACAAGCCACCAGTCTGTAAAGACTCCCAGCTGTCAATAAACATACGCTGTCCCTGAAAAACACCCTTGTAGATAGTGAGCAAACCATTCTCATCCACTGGATATCCGTATCTAGCCACCCCAAAAGACCAAACTAATATTATTAATGCAAAAATGATTTTGAAAACGATATGATTTTTGTTATCTTTCTCAAACATATTCTACCCCTAGTTTATTAATTTACAGTCAGAACTATTTTATACCATTCCGCTATAATATGCTAGTTTTTAGGGCAAAAATATAGGGCCGAGCTTTTGCTCGACCCTATTAAAATTAATTTTATTCGTCTGCTGGCTTAATACCAACTGATGGCCAAATCTCTTTGCCATCTGCATTGCGGATAACAATACCTGGATGATAGTTTCTTGTACATACTGCAACTGCACCCTTGTTAGGGCCCTTCTGTCCAGCTGTGAAATCGTATACGCTGTATACGTTTGTGTCATGCCAGATAGCGTAGTTGTATGTAGGCATTGATCTTGTTGTACCTGACTCAGCCATATGGTTAGCATAGTACATATAGTAAGCTACAATATCATCACCAAACTTCTCTGATAAATCAGGATTAAGTGTTGCGTATGCGTTGACATTGAATGCTTCTGATGGCTGTCTCTGCTCCCAGATACCAAATGTTACAAAGTGAGTATATAATGCCATTTCATCCTCACCGAGTTCCTTTACTACATCTGGATACATCTTTGCATAAACCTTAGCATTGAATGTCTTGTAGATTGTAGTAACTTCTTCTGCTGTAAGTACTCTTCTGTGAGCCTCTCCTGCTGCTGACATTGCGTTTGCATTAACAGTAAATACTGAAACTGAAAGAACTACTGCAATAGCAAGTGATAAAAATTTTGTAACTCTTTTCATACCATTCACCTTTCTTTAATTATAGATTATAATTATTATTTTTTTTCGCTTTTCTTCTATTTTGAGTTTAATCTATAAACTGCAGGTTTTCAATGATTAAATGCTAGATTTCAAAAACTTTTCATAAATATTAAACAATACCCGCACCAAGTATTGCCTGCATTCTGATAGTACCTACTACCTTGCCGTCCTTCATGACAGGAAGACATGCAATATTCTTTTCCTTCATGATTGAAAGAGCTTCGTATGCAAGCTTGCCGCTCTCTATTGTCTTAGGGCTAGAAGTCATAGCTTCCTTAGCAGACATTTCGTAAACCTTTGCTTCGTTTCTAAGCATTCTACGAAGGTCACCTTCTGTAATTACACCCTTAAGATTTCCTTCATCATCTACAAGTGAAACAAGGCCTAAGCCCTTGTTGCTAAGTTCGATGATAGCTTCCTTCAAAGATACATCTACAGAAATAACTGCGTTCTTTTCACCCTCATCCATAAGATCGTTAACACGATAAATAAGCTTCTTTCCAAGTGCTCCGGCTGGATGGAACTTACCAAAATCAGCATCCTTAAATCCATAAACACCGCTGGCTACAACTGCAAGCGCATCGCCATAGCAAAGCGCTACTGTTGTGCTGGATGTTGGTGCAAGACCTAAGTAACAAGCCTCCTCAAAATCAGGAAGAACCTGAACTATATCCGATGCCTCTGCAAGTGTAGACTCACCATTTCCTGTGATACCAATAAGCTTTGCGCCGATTAGCTTGATAGTAGGAAGAATCTTAACGATTTCATCGCTTTCTCCACTGAAGGAAATAGCGATTACCACATCATCCTTTGAAACCATTCCAAGGTCACCGTGCATTGCCTCTGCTGGATGCAGGAAGAATGAAGGTGTGCCAAGGCTTGAGAATGTGGCTGCAAGCTTTTCTCCTATGTGTCCTGGCTTACCCATACCTGTGATGATGACTTTACCTGTGCAGCTGATTACTTCACGTAAGATAGCTTCGAATTCACCATCGAGGGAATCACGTGTTTTTTCTAAGGCTGCTATTTCGATGTCGAAAACGCGTTTTGCTTCTTTAATTATGTTCATTTTTATATTCCTTATAAAGTTTTTCGATGTATTCTTCGTTGTAGTATTCAGCTTCGCTGTGGTCTACGCGGGAGAGGATGACATCGATGTCACGCATTGTAAGGTCACCCTTGTTCATGAGGAACTCAGGGTATGTACGATGTAAATCGTAGTATGCACTCATGGCGTATGGAAGCTTGAAGCCCCAACCGTACTTCTTATGAAGTGGTTCAATGTATTCGCTGATTGCATCATAGATTGCAGGAATGTTATATCCCTGGTCGAACTTGTAGTTCATGTATTCAGCAATCTGCTCCATCTTAAGGTTTCCTGGATCACGGCCCATTCCGATGAGGGAACCATCAATAACGTATTTACGTTCTGGATAGCTCTTTTCGATAGCACGCTGTGCCATAGCAAAAGCAAGTCCAAGGTTCTCGTGTAAGTGAATACCAATCTGGATATCCTTATCAAGGTGCTCATTTACGAGAATAAATCTCTTTTCAAAATCCTCAAGACGCATGTTTCCGAAAGTATCTACCATAGAAAATACTGTAGGATGTACTTCGTTAACGCGCTTGATTACGTTGATATATTCTTCATCCGTATATACGGTACAGTTAACTGGGTTCATAGAAACCTGATAGCCCTTCTTAAGAAGCTCTCTTGCTGTATCGCAAGCCCAGTCAAGCAAATGTCTCTTGAAGATAACACGTACATATTTGATAGTGCCATCACACTCTTCAATATGGTCTAAAAGATTTTGCTTTTCTACCATTACAGAAATAGTTGAATTTCCTAAATCCTTTGGAAGGATACGCTTAACATCCTCCATAGAATAGAATCTTGTGTAATCTGTTGAAAGTGGTGTATCCCACATAAATCCCACTTCAATAATATCTACCTTCGCCTCAACTAATTTTTCGATTGTACCTGTGATAGTCTTTTCACCATAATTACCCCCAGTGATGTGACCACCATCTCTAAGTGTACAGTCTAATAAACGGTATTGGTTGTTCATTTTAATTACCTTTCTTTAACTGATTCATGTAGATAGCGTTTGCAATCTCAAAATCCTCAGCATAATCAATATCTACTGCTTCTATTTCCTCAACCTCGCACATGTAAGGATTCTCAGATGTACGAGAATGATTTCTCATAAATGACTCTCTATTGAAAACAAATGTTGATGTTGTTTCGATATAGAATGGCTCCATATCCTGTGTACGTGGTGGGTTATACAAATCAAAGTTAAGTGGCTTGCCACCCTTCCAAAAGAATGTCTGCATCTTCTTTGCAGTAAATGCAGATTCGTACTCACCGCTCTTTACATGGTCTACACAATCCTTAATATGTTCTACTGTAACAAGAGGTGTAGTAACATGCTCAAGCAAATATACATCAGCCTCAATAGTCTTTACAAACTCCTCATAAATAAGGCGTCCCTTTGTAGTCTTCTCATCCAAAAACTTAGGACGCTGTAAAAACTGCACGCCCTCTGGAAGATATGGGATGATTGCCTCATCTGAGCAATATACATAAATCTCATCTACTGTCTTATCTTCCTTAAGCTGTACAAGCTTCTTTAAAACCACATTAATAAGTGGAGTGCCATCGCCAAACTGCTTAATGTTTTTGCCTGGCAATCTCTCATTATTCAACTTAATAGGAACAAAAGCTACTGTCTTCATATAAACTCCTAATCCGCCAGTTACGGCAACAAGCATTATATTTCTACACTCATCTAAGAATGATTCGCTTAAGAAATATAATAGCTTGTTACCTACTAGCTCATTTAAATTTTATAAAAACTGATTTATAAACGATGTTATGTTACGCATAGCATCTGGTTCAAACATGCCGTCTGGGTCTACATGACCGGCACCGCCAGAACGAATAAGTTCTATTACCTGCTCAGCTGTATCTACAAGCGGTACATGTTTTTCTTTTATAAAATACTCCATATTTATCGCTGTGTCACCAAAATTCAACAAAATGGTGTCGCAACCAAAACCTATGCCTTCCCAAACAGATGCTGTACGGGCGCTTACTACTATAGCACTTTCAGCAAGATATCTAAAGATGTGCTCGCCGTTGTTTGCGATAACCTCAAGCTTGTCTGTATTTGTCCAAGGATATTTTTCCTTGTAGCTTGCAAATTCAAAAGGATGCAACTTATAGATTACTCTATATTCATCTCCGATAAGTTCCGCAACCTTTGCTGCCACCTTACTTATTTCTTCACCTTCGTTTAGTGTAGAAATGAAGCAAATGGTCTTTTCCTGCTTAGGATAAAGGCTCTGATAATGATCGCGCTGCTTTTCAAAAAACGGAAATCCCACTGTAAGCATCTGTATGTTATCCGGAAGATGAACTATTGGAAGCTGTGTCTTGCTGTAAATCAGTTCATAATCAGGCAGCTCATTCAAATGATCCTCAGGGTTATACTGCATCGGTGTATGAGTTGGAAATGCAAACCCGTGGCTATATTCTGCCACTGGAATGCCTCTTTCATGAGCTAACATGCTCATAGCATAGCTTTCCATAGCATAGTAACAGATTTCGATAATAAGCTTTGGCTTAGCCTTATCCAAAATCTTGCCGCAGAACTTTTTAGTGATGTCGATGTAGTACATTCTATCTACCACTTCAGAAATCATATCTGCTGCTATATCTGTACCAAATTCAGCCTTTACAGCCTCAAATATAGGTATCAGCGCTTCTGTAACCTGAGCTGTTCTGCGCTGTCTTGTTTTTGTGTTAAACTTCTTAGAAAGCTTTACTGCAAGGTTAGTCTTGAATGCCACCCTATCTGTGAAATACACGTTATCCATGCCATTTGGCTGCATATGTCCGTGGTTTTCTGGGTGTTCTAGGATAACACTGTTGTACTTTTTGGCTACCTCATCACAATAGATATCTTCATAGATACCTGTATCTATGTTTTTGGTTCTTCTGCCGTTTCCTACAAAAAGTACATCTACATTCTTATATGTGAATGGCTTAAGGGCATTTAATGCCATGGTGAAGAGTTCCTTTTTTGTGAATGGGGCTTCTCCGTTACCACTGCCGCCTTTAGTGCCATAATATTTCTTTTTTATTGCATTATGGATTTCATAACGATAGAGGGCCCACACGTGCATGCCCTCTACTATTATCTGGTTACATTTATGTTCCTGCTCGAAGGCCAGGAAGTTTTGTATTGTTGGTTCTTTATTCATAGGTTTTCTCACTGATGATGTAGCGTGGACGCTGTTTTGTTTCCATGTAGGTTTTGCCTACATATTCTCCGATGACGCCAAGGGAGATGAGCTGGATTCCACCAAGGAAGCATACAGCTACCATGATACTAGACCAGCCACCAAGGGTGTTGCCAAGGATGTGCTGGACAATTGAATATATTAAAAGTATAAGGCTGATGAATGCCACAAAAACACCGAAGCCTGTAATCATACGGATAGGCTTGATGCTGAGTGATGTGATGCCGTCAAAAGCAAGTGAAAGCATCTTTGAAAGTGGGTAGTGACTTTCGCCTGCGATACGTTCGTTACGCTCGTAATATACGCTTGTGCTCTTGAAGCCTACTAATGGGAACATACCTCTAAGGAAGATATTAACCTCTTTATAGTTAGCGAATTCATTAAGCACGCGACTTGAAACCAATCTGTAATCTGCGTGGTTGTAAACAACCTCTGCACCCATGCTGTTAAGAAGCTTGTAGAAGCTTTCTGCTGTGAATCTTTTGAAGAATGTATCTGTGTCACGCTTGCTACGTACACCATATACAATCTCACAACCATCTGCGTAAGCATCTACCATTTCGTTCATGGCATTGATATCGTCCTGACCATCGCAGTCGATAGAAATAGTGATATCGCAAAGTTCCTTTGCTTCCATGAGACCTGCAAGAACAGCATTCTGATGACCGCGGTTACGGCTCTGTGTGATTCCAACAAAATGCTCATCTTTCATTGCAAGTTCTTTGATGATTTCCCAGGTTTTGTCTTTTGAACCATCGTTTACGAACATTATGCGGGACTTATCGTCGATTTTATCAAGTTTTACTAATTCGTTGATTTTGTCTAGGAAGAGAGGGGCTGTGATGGGAAGGACCTCTTCTTCGTTGTAGCATGGGATAACTATGTAAAGTACTGGCTTCATTTTTTAGTCTCCTTAAATTTGTTATTATTATGCCCTCATCAGTCAGCTGCGCTGACAGCTTCCCCCAGAGGGGGAAGCCTTTAGTATCGAATCTATTTTGGTGTTGTCGCCCCAGACGGCTTTGCTGTCGTATGGGCGGTCTGGGAAGGTGCCGTAAGCAAGACTGATGTCGAAGCCATTGTCTTTGATGAACTGTTCAACACGGTCTGCAAGCTTCATTGGCTTGCCTGTACAACATTCTATGATACCTAACACTTCATCCTGCATGCTGGCTTTGGCAACCTGCTCGCAGAATAAATCGTAATCTGTAAAATCGAACTGGTTCTGACCTGTTGTGAATGGGAATGTATCATCACCAGCTTCAGCTGCTGCTGTAAGCTTAGAGAAGATGCTGCAGCCCTTATGAGCATTACCTACGATGTAGTAGCCTCTGAGCCACTGTAGCTTAACCCCTGTTTCTTTGCAAAGAAGGATTGTAGCTTGGCGAAGTGCATTCTTAGCTATGCCATATAATGACTGAGGAGCACATGGTGTATCTGCTTTGATACAGCCTTCCATGAATCCAACCTCATGCATAGTTCCCATTACGCAAAGCTTTCTGATGCCTGCCTGGCACATCTTTTCAAGGAACTCATAATGATGTGGTAAATCCTTCATGTGGTTTTCAGAAGCGTGTCTGAAACCATCGCGCCATGCAAGATGGATTACTACATCTGGCTTTTCAAAATAGCTGTATGGGTCTTCTAAATCAAATATATTCGCATCGATTCTTTTAGCGCGGGCATCTACATCATCTGTGTGGAAATCTGTAGCGATGACTTCGGCTCCTAGGTCTAGCATTGTCTTTACTACGCCTTGGCCGATGTAGCCGTTGGCGCCTGTAATTAAGTATTTCATTATTTAATCTCCTTTGCCCCTCATCAGTCACCTTCGGTGACAGCTTCCCCCAGAGGGGGAAGCCTTATTTGAAGAGGTTATCTAACCATGCGTGGACGCTGTATTTTTTGCGGGTTTCTTCGTTTTCTACGTAAGGCTTATCCAGCCATGTAGCATCTGGTAATACGAAAGCGGAATAATCACCTGTGGCTTCGGCATTGTCGGCCTTGGCTGGCAAATCCTCCATTACCATTGCATTGTCTTCATTATAGAACTCGTAGTCCTTTAAATAAATGTTGTTTGTTACCAACTTTCTCTTGATTCCAAGGGTTTCCATTGTACGCATTGTCAAACCTTGCTGGTTTTCCTGTGCAAAATCCACCACTGCCTTAGATGATAAGCACAGGTTTCTGATGTATTCTGCTTCAAATGGTGCAAAGCTTACGATGTCCATATCAAGGTTCTTAACAAGCTTTGGATCCTTCAGCTTTTTGCCCCTGTACACGCTTGGTGCAAGATAAAGCTTGAGGGCCAGTTTCTTGTCTGGATTAGCTTCCTTTAATGCCTTGAAATATCTGTATCTGAATGGATAGAATGCTGCTACACTGACGTAATCGTATTTGTTTTCTACTGGATTAGTAACCTGATTTGCATCAAATTCATCTGTGTAGAACAATGGTAGCAGTTCGTAGTCGCTGTTATTCTTAGCATCTACGGAATCAAATGTTGAACGCCTGTCAAAAAGTCTTCCAAGCTCACCCTTGTGACGCATGTTTTCAAATGAATCCCAAGCGTAAAAGATTGTCTTAGCATTTGGCTTTAATGCCTTTTCTTTGATTTCATTTACGATATCTTCTGTAAGCACGTTACCGCGGATTACTAGGAAGTAATCGTAACCGCCTGCAGGCATTTCTGCGATGATTCTATCTCTCAGTCCTTCGTTAAATTTCTTGAAGATATTATCCTTCTTGAAAATCTTTTCTAAGTTCTTTAATATCAAAAACTTAGCTTTTTCTGGCTCTTCATCGTAAAAAGCTACGTTGGCTCCTCTGGCAATCAGGTCATCGTGAATCTTAGCCTGATAGCCATAGAACTTAGGCATTATAATCAATATATTTTTATATTTTAAGTCTACTGTGTATTCGAATTCTGGCTGCATCTTTTAATTGTATCCTCTGCTTCTTTACGAATGATATCTGGATTAAATACTTTTCTGAAACGATAGTATTCAACTGGGCGACCACCATATTCTCTAAAGCTATGGTTAATCTGCTTTACAACACTACCCTCAAAATCAAACTTAAGTCCCTTTTCATGGGCCTTTTCGATTGATTTATGAACAAGGGCATCATATGTCTGTAAGCGGCTGTGTTCTGGGATAGGACCACCTGCATCAAGATAAAGGCTTTCTTCATCCCAAATCAAAAAGCTAAGTGAAAGCACCTCATTATTCTCTGAAAGAGCTGCAAAAACCTCTCCTGCACCATGCTCATAAGCAGCATTATACACTCTGTGCCACTGTTCTCTTGTGAAAGGAACTGGAAGCCCCTGTCTTGCAAAAATCTTCTCATGCTCCGTATAGAAAGTATCTGCATCGATTGTTCCAAAATGATGAACGTTCTTTTCGCCCTTTCTAATCATGTTTTTATATTTACTGCTGATACCAGCATCAACCTTTTCCATATCTGATGTATCCTCGATAACATAAGTGTATCTAGGAATGACATTGTAAAAATGCCAGAAGAATGGAAGGAAGTTATTATATTTATACTGGAACTGCTGCTCGTATAAATCCAGCCCCAAAGACTCGATGAACTCAATTGCAGCATCACAGATTTCTTCCTCATAGCTTGCACGCTTTGCAAGAGACTGTGGGTCCTTTGGATAGCTTACAATAAGGCCGTTTGTCTGAGTAAGAGGTGGCTTTGTAATTCTTCTTATTCCGTTTTTCTCTTCAAGATAATATGGCATAGCAGCCCATACTCGACCGCCCTTTTCATATATCCAAACGTCCCAGTTTTCTGGACCTACAATGGCATCCAGCCACCATGGCTTTGAATATATACACACATAATTATCTTCACAAAATTTATCAAATAGTTCTTTGTTTGTCATAATAATCCTCTAGGTATAAATTCTTCTTGCAATAGTTTCATAGTCAAACTGAAGCTTTGCAAATGCAAATGATTTTGCCTTTGTCTGTTCTAACACTAATGGATTGTCCAGAATTCTCTTGAACACATCTGTCATGTCGTCTTCTGTTTCAACGAAGAAATAGTTTTCTCCATTGCAATCTGAATATGTCTCATCCTTGTATGTTTCATGTGGATATGTCATGTTAGCACATCCACAACACATGGCTGTTTCAAATGTAGAAGACTGACCACCTGGCTGGCAATATAAATCCACGCCTGCAAGGAACTGTTCAATCTCCTTGTTAACCTTCCAGCCCATAAAATGAATACGGCTGTCCGCATCAATAAGAGGACGGATGGTAGATTCCATATCCTCAGGTATAGAGCCAAACACAAAAAGTGCCATACGTGGGTCCTGAACCTTTGAGAAAGCCCTAAGGAGCTCTGCTGTACGCTTACCTGCAGAAAGCTTACCAGAATGAGCCATGATGATGGCATCCTGTGGGAGGGCGTATCTGTTGATGATGTCCTGTCTTGCTGCTGACTGCTGATCAGGTGTGTATATAATACCACCGATAGCCATGAATTCCATCATACTATCAGGGATTGCGTATATATCCTTTAACCAATCACGCATCTGAACTCCCAGATAAAGTATCTTATCAACCTCTGGAAGTGCCTTGTGTACGAAGTAGCCATGGATGAATTTGTAAAATGCCTTGCTGGCAGGTGTCATGGCTGAATTTGTATAATCCTCATGACTGTCCATGTAGAAATGGCACTCAGTATGCTTCTTGCAGTATTCTGCCACGTCCATCATTTCGTATCCGCAAACACCGTGGTAGAGGATTGAATCTGGTTGAATCTCCTCAAGATACTGCTTAAGCTTACGGCATTTTTGAATCTTTTCTGTCCACAAATCGCTATGGAAAACTCTGTCGTACTTAAGACGAATGAGTCTGGCACCGTTATCCATGATACGGTCTTCCTCTGGTCCTTCCACCAGGTTGCTACCCTCGTAATGGTAGACATCGGTGATGATTGTTACATCATGACCATCTGCTCTATTCATAGCGATAAGCATATTTTCTTGATATAGCATGCCCTCAGTAAAATGAGATGGCATTCCTATGTGTAGTATTTTCATACTTAACTCCTTGAATTGTAAATATCTAAATAGCCTTTGTACATTACACTATTATCATAATGCTCTACTGCAAACTTGCGAATTTCATCACTGGTAAGCCCCTTAGCAAGCTGAGCATCGATTGCAGCTTTTAAAGAGATAAGGGCGTTATCATCGTTTGCAACAAATGTACCATAAGGCTGTGGCGCTGTTTCCTTTGTACCACATTCATCAAGTCCAACTACAGGGGTACCACAGCACACTGCTTCCACACATGTGGTAGGGAAGTTTTCTGCCTTGCTGCAAATGATAAATACATTTGCCTCGGAGTACCACTTAGCAAGTTCGTCCTGATTTTTGGTTCTACTAATAAGCTGTACGTTACTATCTATTCTTTTGGTTTCGTCAGCTCCCACTAAAACAAACTGGGTATCAGGCATAGTCTTGGCCAAATCCAAAACCATTTGACCGCCCTTTCTTACATCCATGATATTAGGGGCTACAGCAAGAACCAATCTGTCATCCTCACCTATACCAAATGTTTTGCGAAGCTCCACATCCTTTGGTCTAGGATAAAAGATTCCTGATGTATCTATTCCGTTATTAATAACGTTTATACGATAATGACCTAAATAGGTTTCTTTTGTTTTATCAGCCAACCATTTAGATGGTGTGACGATTGATTTTATATTAAGCCCAGCCATAGCTGCCTTTTTGTCTGAAAGCATCTGGGCAGTTTTATCTATTCCAAATGAACTTACATATTCACGCAGATATGGGCAGTTGCCACATCCTGTTTTGTAGCCCTGGCATTCATATGCAAATCCACATTTTCCTGTGTACATATATTCACAATGGAAGGTCCACACAATTGGAATCTGCTTTTGTCTAAGATAATCAAGCAGCTCCAAATGGTTTACAAAATACGCATGCAATTCATGTATATGAATAAGGTCAGGCTTGAACTCTTCTATATACTGAATCAAACGCTTGGTAGACTTTGGCGAATAATAACCATTCTTTCCTGTGATTCTTGCAAGCAATGCATGCTTTTTTGTTTCGGAATCTATTCCGAATTTGTAAATACCTAGTTCATCTATAACATCTCCACGGCCGTAGGCGATTCTGGCTTCATGCCCATCAGCATTAAGCCTATTGTATAAATCGTATACTATCTTGCCAGTGGAGCTGTATTTGCAGTTTACATCTATAAGTAATATTTTCATTCTGTGTATATTCCCGCTTCTGTAAGCTCCTGCTCTGTAGGTGCTGTGATAAGTACAGCCTTTAATCTGCCGTAATATACAAACATGCTACCGCCTGCTGCTGCATGAGCATGTCCGTTTTGAAGTGCATCCTTAAGGTCTGATATTGAACCTGCGCCACCGCAAGCTGTAACAGGAATATCTACGGCATTAACAACCTGGTTGATTAGTTCTGTATCATAGCCTGTCATCATTCCATCTCTGTCGATGCTGTTAAGGAAGATTTCACCAACACCAAGCTCAGCTGCATGCTTTGCAAGCTCTACAGGAGTCATGTCGATAACCTTAGTGCCATCGCAGATAACACATTTATACTGGCCCTTAACAAGCTTTGCATCAATAGATGCCACAACTGACTGAGAACCTGCAAGTGCTACTGCATCCTTAACAAGCTGTTCATCCTCAACAAGGCTTGTATTCAAAACAACCTTCTCATAGCCGATTGCAAGAAGCTTACGAACCTGCTCAAGTGTCTTGATTCCACCGCCATAAGATAATGGCATGAATGCTTCAGATGCCATATCTGTAAGCAGCTCAAAATCTGGCTCGATTCCCTTTTTGCTGGCAGATATATCTAATACTGCCATCTCATCGATACCCTTACGATTAAAAATCTTAAGAGCATTTACTGGGTCTCCCAGATATGTTGGCTTTTTAAAATTAATTGTTTTTATTAAATCCCTGTCATCAATAAGAAGAACTGGGATGATTCTTGGTCTATTAAACATAGCTACCTCTTAGCATTTTTTGCAGAAATTTTCGAATAGTCTCATTCCAAAATCATGGCTCTTTTCTGGATGGAACTGCACACCGTAAACATTACCCTTGTTAACAGCACATGCAAATTCATAACCATAATCGCAGGTCATCATTACATCCTCTGGATTGTTGCAGACTGCATGATATGTGTGAACGAAGTAATATCTTTGACGTCCCTCAATGCCATCAAGAAGTGGAACATCCTTTTTAAATTCTACGATATCCCATCCCATGTGTGGAACCTTAAGATTCATTTCTGCTGGGATATTGAATCTCTTACAGCTGAAATCTATAAGGCCTAATCCTGGAAGTTCTCCTTCCTCAGATGCGTTTCCTAGAAGCTGCATACCAAGGCAGATTCCAAGGATAGGCTTGCCAGCCTTGGCCTGTTCCTTAATGACGTCCACAACGCCTGATTCGTTAAGTTTGCTCATGCCTGCATCGAATGCACCTACGCCTGGCAGGATGATTCTGTCTGCGGCTTTAATCTTTTCTGGGTCTGCAGTGATTACGCTCTTTTCACCAATAACTTTAAGCATGTTGGCGATTGAGCCTAAGTTACCTAGACCATAATTTATAATTGCTACCATTTATTATTACCCTCATCAGTCAGCTGCGCTGACAGCTTCCCCCTAAGGGGGAAGCCTGTTTTCCTAAAATCGCATGTTACGTTTTTCGATGCCGAGCATCTGGCTTATTTTGACACCGAGGCGAATCATCCACATAGAGTTTTTGTAGTCCTCAGGAGTGTGGGCTGGGGAGTTGATGATTTCATCAAATTCCTCTGTTGTTACACCAAGCTTTTTAGCGATGTATTCCTTATCCTGCTCCATCTGGTCTGTATCATATGGATTAGTCTTTAGCTTTTCAAGTGCCTCTTCTCTAGTCATTGTGCCTGCAAGGATTTGTGTTGAGAATACGTTCTTTCTGGTATCAAATCCAAACTTATATGGCAAATAATATCCTTCGAAAAATCTGGTAAATACGTTTTCATAATGCTTATTTTCGTATTTAGTCCAGCCGTATTTTTCATGTAGGAATTCTTCGGCCTTAGCCTTATCATATACTACATAATCCAAAGGATAGAAACGCTTCATTCCATAAACATATTTGTACAATAATCTGTATTTAAGGATTCCACATGTAGGATATGTCTTCATTGGGCGCTTACCGAATTTCTTATGAATGTCCTTATACATTCTAAGGTCGTTCATGTATATCCATTCTACTGGTGGACGTACAAATTCTGTACTGTTGTTGGAACCAGTGAGTACCCACTTAATCTTATGCTTTACAGCATAGTTGTAGAGGGATGCAAAAATAGCATGATCCTGAGGTGCATCACAGCTACTGATTCCTGATTTAAACATAGATAATTGGAAGTCGCTCATCTCCTTCCAATTAATGACATCAGTATACATATCAAGGTCCATGCCCTTGACAATCTTTTCGATATTTTCAACTGCAACATTAAGGTTCCAGCCTGTATCTACAACGTAGATAAGTGGACGAAGATGCATGATTTCCTTAGCTATATATGCAAGATATGAGCTATCTGCTCCACCTGACATACCAAGAATACAATCATAATCCTTGCCCTCGCCATCCTTTCTAATCTGAGCAGCAACTCGCTCTAGCTCCTCACGATTTTCCTTTGTAGGGTCCCAGTATGGCTTTATATTTTTTTCAAAGTTACGGCAGTGGTCACAGACACCTTCTTCGTCAAATTCAATCATGGAATCTGTTGTGTCCATAACGCACTGGGTGCAACGTTGGTATTCTCTTTTTATTTTTGGTGTGTATATTGGCATGTTAACCCTCATCCGCCCCTGCGGGGCACCTTGTCTCGCCTCCCGGCTCGGTCGTTGCTAAACAGGCTCCACTGGAGCCTAGCAACCCCAGAGGGGGAAGGCTTTTATTTATTTTGATTTAATGTTTCTAGGATTTCGTCGGCGGTTACTACTTTGTCGAATCCTTCGGTGCTTTCCTTCTTAAACACGATTCTGATGGTCATCAGGATGAGCTTAAGGTCAAGTAGGAAGCTATAGTTTTCTATATACATAAGATCAAGCTTGATCTTATCGTATGCTGATGTATTGTATTTACCATAGATTTGAGCGTAGCCTGTGAGGCCGCCTTTTACCTTGCTACGGAATTCGAATTCTGGAATAGCTTCTGTGTACTTCTGTACATGTTCAATACGTTCTGGACGTGGTCCTACGATGGACATATCACCCTTAATGATATTGAAAAGCTGTGGAAGCTCATCCACACGGGTGGCTCTGATTACATGGCCAACCTTTGTGATTCTGTCATCGTCATCTGTGGCTGGACGCTGTTCAGCATCCTCAACCATACTTCTGAACTTAAGGATATCAAATACCTTACCATCTCTAGTGACTCTGGCCTGCTTGTAAAATACAGGGCCGTGGTCTTCAAGCTTGATTGCAATTGCAATAATAAGCATAAGTGGTGAAAGAACCACCGAAGCTATAGAGCAAAGCACTACATCAAAGAATCTCTTGATTATTCTCTGTTCAGGTGTAAGGCCTGTTGTGTTTATCATTACAAGTGGTGTATCAAACTGATGGATACCCTCGCCACCTGAAATAATTACATCGGAAATCTTTGGTGTGATATATGTTTCGATTTCGTGCATGTAGCAGTACTTCAACAAATCGTTACGCTGCTCGGCACTAACATCGGAAATAACTAATCCATCGTAATCAGCCAGCATCTTCACAATGTTATCGATGCCTTCGTCGATACTAACAATTCGTCTGATATTGTAGCTATCAGCTCTTGTATCCATTTTGAGCTTAAGACTAACAGATTCTTTGTTTCCGTAAACCATCAAAAGCTTGCTGGCCTTTGAATGGCTTTGATATATTGCAAAGAAAATATATACGCTGATTCCAGAAATAATGAAATCTCCTAATGTAAGCCAAAGCATTGGCGCCATAGGAATCATTAAGTTAGCCATAAGGCACAGCTGGAAATATGTTACCGCATTTACGATAAATATTGCTATCCACTGAGAAAACAGAACATCTGCAATCTTCAGGATTCCGTATTTGAATCCTTCACATAGATGTATGATAACAAGCATCAGCACGAAATATATTCCCATCAGTACGTATTTACCACGGCCTAAGAATGGGTAAAAATATTCACGGTCGAAAATCTGATACTTCCACACGAAATAATATGCAATTGCCATGATAGCAAGCTCGATAACACTTTCTATCTTTCTAACTGTGTTTTTATTTTTCACGCGATTATCTCCAATACTTTGTTTGCAATATAATCCATATCAGTAGTGTCATAAATCTGTGTCACTGGAAGTGGCACCAAAAATCTTGATAACTTCTTTTCGAAATCGTTAGTATCAGGTGATTCTACAATCCATCTCCACCAACGAGGTACGAATATGTTGTTATCAACTAATGCCTCGCGGACACCTTCCTTTTCAACTAAAAGAGGGTAAACCATTGGGGCACCATTTTCTAAATTAATGTTTAGCTTGTTATAAGCTGCAAGCTTACTGTGTAATCTTTCGAAATTAGATAGTCTTTGTTTTTCTACGGATTCCACATTAACAGTGGACATAAGCGCCTTTGTAAGAGGTGACATGTAAGCCATTCCCTCTTCGTTAATATGCTCTTCGTTGTCCTTGGACATTCCGTAAGCTGCATTTGGGCCGTCTTCTATAGCCTTAAGTAAAAATGTGGCATTGTCTGCACTGCTTCCCTGTGGGATATCCAGCTTCTTTAATGAATCGCTGACAAGATATGCTCCATCAGGAACACCGAAAAACTTACGACAGCTGTATGCACTGTAGGTTCCACGCATTGGCTTTGTGTAAAAACCCTGTGTGTTATCAAATAAAACATGTGAATGTTCAGCAATGATATCCTGCTGCATCACATGAGTCATTATTCCAAAGTAATTCGTATATACGAATAAAGCCTTATCGTTAAACCCTTCCTTTGGTGTAACTGGCATAAAGCTTTCATCAATGTTGTAATAAAGTGGTGTCACCCCTACTTCCTTCAAACCAGCTTCGACTGTCTTGCAGGTATAATAAGGGATGTAACAGTGTGTAAAACCGCCTTCTAAACAGGCATAGGCGATAGCATTGCGCCCTGAATTAAGGGCAACGCTATCAAAGCCTTTGAATAAATCAATGTTTAGTTTGTTTAATTCTAATGGGAGGCAGCCTCCGTATTCTTTTTTCATTATTTATCAAATCGTCCTACAAAATCCATTGTGCTGCATTCCTTCATTGGAAGGTCTACAGGTTCGCCTGTTGCGGCTGACTTATAAATAGCAAGAACCATTTCAAGTGCACGACGTCCTGCCTCACCATTTACGTATGGCTCTCTGTCGTTTTCGATTGCATCGATAACATCCTTGTAAAGCTTTGTGTGACCAAAACCATATACGTTTGGAGGAAGCTCTGAGCATTCCTTCTTAACTTCTTCTGGCTCATCGATGTAATCTGAGAAGTTCCACTCCTCAAGAAGGTTAACTGCATCGCCACCAGCTTTTACAGTTCCCTTATCACCAAATATGTAAAGTGTCTCCTCAAGGTTCTTAGGGAAGACATCTGTTGTTCCTTCGATAATACCATAGCTTCCGTTAGCAAACTGCACTAAGGCAATACCTAAATCCTCTGCCTGAATGTATGGATGCTTTAATCTGTCTGTCATACCGATAACACGTACAACATCATCACCCATCATCCAACGAAGCAAATCGATATCGTGGATACACTGATTCATAAGTGCGCCACCATCCTGCTCCCATGTGCCTCTCCAGCTTGCACGATCATAATATTCGTGGTCTCTAGCCCAGCGGATGTGAGCTGTACCGTAAAGAAGCTTTCCGAATCTACCCTTCTCTAAAGCTTCACGAATCATCTGGATAGATTTGTTAAATCTGTTCTGGTGACATGCACAAACCTTAACGCCCTTGCGGTGACCAGCTTCGATAATCTTATCTGCATCCTCGAGTGAAAGAGCGATTGGCTTTTCAATGATTACATTACAGCCTGCCTCGATACAATCAAGAGCGATAGCTGCGTGCTTACCAGATTCTGTAGCAATGGCTACTAATTCTGGCTTCTGCTCAGCAAGCATCTGCTTATAATCTGTATATTGCTTAACATAATTCTCGTCCAAATCAAATTTTCTGATCTTGTCGAGAGTGTTTTTTAGGTCCAAATCACAAAGTGCAACTAAATCAAGTCCTGTCTTCTGTGATGCTACTACATGGTTTGGAGAGATTCTACCACATCCAATAATTGCATACTTCATTGTTTAATCCTCCTGATTTTTGCCTGCTGTTTTGATTAAAACAAAGGCAATAAAATATACTAAGTATGATGTTATATATTTGTAATACATATCAAGTCCTATATCCATAAAGAATACTGAAACTAAAAGGGATAGAACCAGTATGCATACCTGTCTGTTTTTAGAAATAAATGTTTTGATTAGCAGATAAACTGGGAACCAATAATAAAGTACAAATCCTACAATACCGTAAGAGAATAATACTTCCATAAAGTTGTTATGAATCTGCAAATGCTTGTACATAGTCACGCCGTTTTCACGGTATTCTTCTAAGTTAGAATATGGCATAGCCTTAAACGCATAGAAGCCATGACCGAAAAGTGGAGCCTCCCAGAAATGTTCCTTGAAGGCTGCTGCAACAGCCATTCGCTGGCCAGTGCTTGTGTGCAAATCGTAATCTGCATCATTTACACCTGTAAATAATTCCACGAATCTGCTTCCAATTATTCTATACAGAAGCGGAACAGTCATAACAAGAATCACCCCTACTACCATAGCGACAGCCAAGATAATGAGGTTTCGCTTTAAAATCTGTTTGTCCTTTGATGAACCAACAATCATTATAATAAATACGAACACTAATGGAATCATAGATGACTTGGAGCCAGATGCAAATATCTGGAATATTCCAAGCACAACTGCCCATCCATAGTATTTCAGCTTTTTATTAGCATATATATTATATAGAATTGGAACAAGACATACCAATATAATATTTGCTGTATCCACACAAGTACCAGCTGGTGTTGCACCAACACGTGATTCTGATATTGTTCCATCCACCCATTCAGACCAAACTGGATCGAAAATCAGGCTTGTGATAAGTGATGTTACAATCAAGCATGAACCTGCGGCTGATAAGATACCAAGCAAATCCTTATGATTATAATACAAAATAACCATAATACATAGCGATGGAACTATAGTAAGCAATGCGTACTGTCTGCTGTAAAAATCAAGTGGTGTTCCTATGTTGTAATGTCCATAGATGAACACTAACACTGAAAAAGCAACAAGCCAAAGTGAGGCAAGGTTCAAAGTGGATGCTTTTGCAAGGGCCTTATCCTTAAGCATAAGCACACCAATGAAAAGAATTGCCAAACCAGTGAAGGCTGCATTTGTAAGCATGAATCCCTTATTGTAGGTAACACCTAAGTTACATCTTGCAAAAAATATTGCTGCTATGATTATTGTTGATATGATCTTTTTGTTCTTTGTAATTAATTCCATAATTATTCTCTATTCTTAGCTTATAGACCAAATGCATTTGGGGCTGTATTGTACCAGACTACTCTTATATTCAATTGCTGAAGATAAGCACCCAATGCTCCTGCTGTATAATTAGCACTTGTCATGATTTTATCTGGTGTATCAAATATTGCTATTTGAGGACTTACAGTTTCGTAAAATCCTGTATCCTCTGGCATACTGTTGTTGCCGTGATGACCACACTGAAGTATGTCAGCCTTTAAGCTTTCTCCATAAGTCTTTACCAGATAATCGGCCATGTATTTACTATGACAATCAGCACATATTAGTGCGCTTCGACCTGCTGTTTCCATTTTGAAAACAAGTGAATCGTTGTTTGGAATATCCTCACCACAATCCACTACAACCTGATCGTAGCTGTTAAAGAATGTGATTTTTAAATCATCAAATGCGAGCACATCATTTCTGGCTACATAATTGATGTTATCAGCGTCCTTTGTGATTTCCATGAATGTATCAAAGGAATCTACATCATCCCACTCCTGTGCCACCTGATAGAACTTATCAGCATCAAGCGGAGTAACGTAAATCTCTTTTATTTCAATCCCCTGTGGGTCAGCATATATTGCGTTAAATGAATCTATATGGTCCTGATGATAATGGGTAAGAATCCATGCATCTACAACTCCACCATGAGCGTTAATAGCATCTCTTACTGTCTGTTCATTGGCAGCATCACCGCCATCTATAACGATAAAAGTGCCATCAGAAACATTTTCCACTGTATAGCAGATGCCCTGGTCTCCAGAAGCCATTGCATATTCTGTCATAATCCATGTAGGCTCATAAGGCTCAAGTACAGCATAATGTGCAGTGCGTCCATATAGCTTAAAGCCGTAGTTAAGATATGTGTTTAATACATTATCAACTGCGGATACAACCACATAGCTTACGTTATTTTCCTTAGCGTATCTGACTATCTCAGATGGATCAGGCTTTTCGTTGGTAAGCTCATATGCTTCATCAGGTAGTGATCTTGAGTATGGCATTGAAAATCGGCTATCCATCTGTCTTAGATAAACTGCGATATCTTGTGGCGCCATGATTCTGATAACATCGCTATCATCATCCGCAAACAAGTCACATATAGTAATTACATCCTGTGGTACCTTATTACGATTTTCTGCTTTAGTGAACCAATCTTCAGTGTAGATGCATTTGCCAAGCACTGCTATCAATGCGCAAACGCCAATTACACCTGCTAGCTTTTTAACACCTGTAAACCTTTTCAATACAAGTGTAAACATATAGGCTATAACAGCCATTATAGGAATCAGGCTATAAAACCTGAGATAATACTGGTCGAAGGTTGTAGGCTCTAAAAACTTCCTACATACGAACAAAGTAATAGGATTATATATGAAAACTAATACCACCACGGAAAACCATAGGAAGGTATATCGTTTTATTTTTTCTTTTTCCAAAAATAGTATGGCAATAAGTGCTACTGTAAACAGGAAAGCAAAACCGAAGCTTCCCCAGTATGCCTTTGTCATACTAAAGAAATAGTTTAGTGAAACCATTGAAGCCACCATTCATTTCTTCTTCTGTTTTTAAAGTATTTGAAATCGTAGCTCTGCATATCCTGCTGCAACATCCAAATAAACACATAGAATATACTTACATATACTGGTCCGATAAGGCTAGCAAGTAAATAACGGATTCCGTAGATTCTTCTGTGATATACACACATCATTGCCCATATCAACACTGTAAGTATTGGGATAAATAATACTGCTAAAGATGTAAGTGAGCTAACGCCTATTGATACTGCTGCAATAGGAAGCATGTATGCAGTCTTAATATCCTTTCTATATAGCCTTGTCAAATAAAGCATAAAGAATGGAACTGCGATTACGGAAAGTACTGCCTTCCCCTGCCAGATAGCACCTAGCAATCTGAATGTAGATGAATAATGTGAGTACAATCCAAAAATATATCCGACAGAAAGAACTATAAGAAAAATCAATCTGTCCTCAAGCTTATTAAACAGAAAGCTTGCCATATAATAAAAATTAAAATAGGCAATCAATAATAATAGCACTGGCAAAATAGTATGATACACAGTTGTTACTTCAAATCCTGATGTTGAAGACAGCATTGCCACATAGGTTCCCCAAGAAGCAACTGCTCTTTTCTCCTGAACATTAGGAATTGTGCCGTCAATATAATTAACGCAGGAAAGTGTATCTGTTTCTATTGTATCCTTGCTGGTAACTACGTAATCATAATCATCATAAGACCATTCATTGATTTCGTAACCAAATGCCATGTATAACTGCAAGGCAAGCAAGCCTGCAAAAAGTATCGCATATACGATAGTAAACTTATCCTCTTTGGTCTGTTCCTTGACTGATGCTATTTTAAAGCGCATCTTGTTAAAAGGTCTTTTGAGCTTATTTCTATCGACCCATATCCAGCCAAGCACAAGGATAACCATTACTACAGCATAGGCCTTTAGTAGCATTGTATAAGCACCATGCAGTGGATCATTTAATGTACACCAATTTTGAATCCACTCAATTATGGTGTATAAAATGTAAAAGATTGCCAGATTACCGAAGAAACCTACCAGATAATCGGCAATCCAATTAGTCCTTGCCCTATATGTAATTAGTCTGCCCACGGCTATTGGCAACAATGTAAAGTGCAATAGGAAGGCCAATGCTCTAATTAATATCATTAGTTAATTCCTAATTTCTTTTTCATCATAAATTCTGCGATTTCGAAATCGATTGGATAATCAATATCGATTGAGTCTGCTCTGCTCATAATGTAAGCATAAGTGTTATCGCAGTAGTAAGTGCGCTGCTCCTTAAGAAGCTTGTAATCCAAAATATAGATTGCACCGTTTGGGATATAGTATGTAGCGTTTGTCTGGCGGTTAGCTACGTTAGAGCCCTTAGCGCCAAAGCCTGCATTTTTGATACGGCCCTGTTCGTCCATGGTGTGATACCAACCTACTGGACATTCTGCCTCTGTAAACGAGATAAGTGTTGTGGCACCGTCATGCTCAAACTGCTCGATAGCTTCGTTGATGTTATTCTCATCACGAAGTGGAGCTGTTGGAAGAAGTACCATGAACTTCTCAACAGGCTTGCCTGTTTCGTTTGCTACAAATTCTGCTGCGTGAAGATATACATCTACAGCTGATGCTGTATCGCTGGCAAGCTCAGCTGGACGCATGAATGGAACCTCTGCGCCAGCTTCACGTGCAACACGTGCTATGTCTTCGTCATCTGTTGTAACGATGACTCTGTCTATTTTATCTGCTTTTAAGGCAGCCTGGATTGTGTGAGCAATCAGAGGCTTGCCGCAGATTTCTTTTATGTTTTTGCCTGGGACGCCTTTTGAGCCGCCTCTGGCTGGTATAAATGCTATCATTTTCCACCTCATCAGTCAGCTACGCTGACAGCTTCCCCTCAAGGGGAAGCCTTTTATTTATAAATCTGTCCACTGAAGAATATCATCATACTTTACATCATGATTTAATGTGCGGCCAAGAACCATTTCGTAGTACTTTGGTGAGATTCCTATGCCTGGGCGCTTGTAGTCAAGATCATCCATTGTAAGTACGTGGCCTGCTGGCATGTCGTGCTTAGCAACGATAGAACGCTTGAATTCCTCGCGGCGCTTCTCGTCCTCAACTACTACCTTGCGATAGCTTCCGAGCATGTTGTAACCACTTCTTGCAGCGTCACAGATAGCCTTAAGCTCTGCTGGGTCTGCACTAACCTTGTGATCCCAGCCTTCCATGTTCTTATCCATTGTGAAATGCTTTTCAATGATGCAAGCATTCTTTGCAATACTCATGATTGGTGCAACAGTGCCGATTGTATGATCAGAATATCCAACTGGGTAATCAAATACCATGTTGTACATATCCATGTTGTTAAGGTTAACGATTTCATCTGTTGGTGGGTACATAGATACGCAGTGAAGGATTGCGATTTCGTGGCATCCACCTTCCTCAAGTGCCTGGATAGCTGCGCATACATCATCCATGCCTGTAAGACCTGTAGAGATAACAACAGGAACACCCTTGCTACCTACGTGCTTTAAGAATGGAATGTTCTCAACATCAAGAGATGCAATCTTAAGGAATGGTACATGAAGCTCATCAACAAGCATATCTGCTCCTGCCATAGAAAATGGTGTAGAACAGAAGTCGATGTCTAACTCATCGCAGTACTTCTTAAGCTCGATGTGCTGTTCCTTAGATACAGCATATTTTTCCATAATAGACTTAAGAGTGTAATCTGTACGGTTACGATAATCATCTCCAAGGAAATAGTTATCTTCGTACTTCTTCTTAGAGAAGAGGTCATCTACTGTCCAAGACTGAAGCTTAACAGCGTCAGCACCGCACTCCTTTGCTGTCTTTATAAGTGTTTTAGCTAAATCCATATCACCATTGTGGTTAGCACCAAGCTCTGCTATGATGTATGGTCTTTGATTTCCAGCAACTAAATCTGCATAATTAAATCTCATATGAATCCTCCATTTGAATATCACTCCACCAGTATCCCTGGTGATTATTTGAAAGCTTAAGATCAGTCTTATCAACCTCACCCAGCTTAGCCTCTAAATATTTAAAGTAATCATACCTTTTAGCAAGATTACTGTAGTGAGTAGCTTTTACAGCATACTCCTTTGATAAATCTCTGGTAGTGCCTGCGGTGTTATCTTCATATATGCGATAAATGGTGTCTGCGTTATCAACGCAAGCGCCCTTACCAATATCAAGAATTATTCTGCTAAACAAATACCAGTCAAAAACTGCTACTGCACCTTCATTAAGGCTGTCTATAAATTCCTCGCTAAGGCTTGTAAGCCTGATGCCTGTATTAGACAATCCAAGGAAGTTTCCCTGAGAAATATCCTTAATGTTTTCCACTGTCTTAGGTAAGGTTTTAAACACGTCCTCACCCTTTTCAGTAACGAACTTATTATAAAAGAATACTTTGTCTTTGTCTAATTCAAAAGCCTGCTTGTAGCTGGCCATTCTGGATGGCGCAATAGTGTCATCGGCATCAACAAGAACTATGCTTTCATAGCCTAGGTTCTTAGCAGTTTTCAGCATTTCGATGCGAGTTCCGGCAATGCTTAGCTTCTTATCGCTAATATCCTCAATGTGGATATTGATGCCATGAACGGTATTTTGTATTTGTTTTTCTACTTCTACAAGCTCATCCTTTGTGTAATTGTCGTTAATTATCAACAGGTCGAAGTCCTTATTGGATTGGTTATCCACGGATGTTAGTAGGGCCTGTAGATAGGGGTGGGCTTGTTTGTAGATTACTGTGGATAATGCTGTCTTCATAATCATACCCTCATCAGTCAGCTGCGCTGACAGCTTCTCCCTACTTAGGGAGAAGCCAAGTAGGTGTCCATGTAGTCCATTAGTTTTTTCTTGGAGAAGTGTTCCTTGTTGTAGGCTAAGGCGTTTTCTCCCATTTGTAGGCGAAATACTTCAGGGAGATTACGCATGGCTATGATGTTCATAGCTAATGCTCTGGCATCTCCAATATCTGAGCACATACCGCATTTTGCTTCTACAATAACTCTTTCTGTTTCGCCCTTGGCTGAGGCAATAATTGGCATTGCACATGCCATGTATGACTGAAGCTTGGCAGGGATTGTCTTTGCGAACAATTCATCATCTGCAAATGAAATAAATGCTGCATCACCTTTGGCTAAAAGTGCAGGAACCTCTGTTGGTTTTACTCTTCCTGCGAACTCGAAAAGATCCCAAACGCCTTCGGCTGTGATACTTTCCTTGAAGCTTTCTCTGGCTCTTCCATCTCCAACTATGGTGAATCGGATATCCTTAACACCTTCGTTTCTGATGATGGCTGCTGCCTTTGGTAATATCTCTAGTCCCTGTGCCTGACCTATGTTTCCTGTGAATATTACATTAAAGCCTTTATGCTCAACCTTTTCCTTTGGCTCGTAGAATTCTTCAGCGTACTGAGGCCAGAAGCTTACCTTATCCTGCTCGTCCTCATCTACGTATTTACGAATTGAATCTACAAAGCTTGGGCTGGTTCCCCAGATGTGGTCGCAACCCTTATATATCTTTCTCACCATTCGCTCTATTGGCTTAACCATAAGTGGCGAATGAATGCCTGTAATCATTTCTACGTTTTCTGGCCATAAGTCCTGTACGTATAAGTAACATGGTACATGGTGTTTTTTAGCGTAGGCCACGCCTACCTTACATTGATTCATTGGTGATGTTTCAAACATGTAAACTTCATCAGCCTTAATACGTGTAAACATGTTCCAGAAAAATCCAAAAAATGGGAAGCTAAGATAATTTAGTACCAATCCAAGCTTGCCATTACCTCTTGGTATCAGCGGAATACGATGAATTTCTACACCATTTATTATTTCATGTCTCTTCTTAAAAAGGCCGTAGCCTTCGTATATTTTCCCCTCAGGATAATTAGGGAGGCCAGTTAAAACAGAAACCTTGTAGCCTCTTTTTACCCACTCAAATGCCATATCATTTATTCTGAACTGCTCAGGATAAAAATACTGGCATACTATCAATATATGTTTGTCCATTTATGTTCTCGAATCTATCTATATTTTTAAACGCACAAATATCGCCCATATACTTTGGGCGATATTTATTTACATTACGAATGGTGCTGGCATTCCATCTCTCAAGTGGAAAAGGAAATGTAACAATCCACACATTGAGAAAATAAGCATAATGTTTTGAATATAAATCAGAGCCAACGCCAGCTTGTTTTCCTTGGCATCTGTTCCAAGTCCTATACACATGCACATGTATACAGGTATCAAATATCTAAATGAAATCTGAATTCTCTGACTTCCTTCTGCTGGAGTAAATCGTGTCATGCATCCAATGAAGATTGCTACTACACACAGCACAAGACCTAAGCCTAAAACAACCATCTGCCACTTTTTAATACGGTTACCCTTGATGAATACCATACCTGCGAGTAAACAGATAAGCATAACGATAATGCAAACCCATGGCACTTCAGCGTTAAGCTTAATATGACCAAGCTCGCGACCAATAATGTGGTTGATGTTGTACCAAAAATCTACCTTAATTCCGTCCCATGTAAACTTAAGCACCTCAAGCTTATGGTCTACAAAATATTCCCAGCTAAGTGCTTCTCTTGAAGTATCAGTTTCGATGGTATTTCCACTCCACTTCCAGAACACATTTACCATAATGAAATAGTAATACTTAGTAATAACCTTCTTGGCAACAACTACAACGCCAAGACCAAGTACTCCAAGAATCACATATTCGTACCACTTTTTAGAAAGCACTACGTCTGTCCACCATTTCTTAAGTGGGATAGCGAAGAACCATACTGCAAAAAGTGCATATACGATTTTGTTTGGAATAAGTATAACTACGCAGCCTGCAAGGATGATAATATCCCAAGCATGAAGCTTAACCTGTGGCTGACTATAATACAAAACAAGTGTAAATAAAGCTAATGAAAACAGGATACTCATGTTATCGTACGAGTATGAGCTACATATATGTAACACTCCTGGGAACAAAGCAAAAGTGAAAAACTGCTGTTTTCCAACAGGCAAAAGCTTAAGAGCAATATAGCCTGCAATTATAAGTGATAGGGAGTTAAAAAATCTTCCCATGAATATTACACCGGCAAAACCAAAACCTAAAAGTCTTGCCAAAGTAATACCTGCACCAGATACCAAATATCTGGATGCCTTTGATGGTGCTATTTTACATTCAACATTGCCCTGCATATCATCTGCATGCTTAAAGTAATTGCCCTGCGCCAATATTGCGTATTGATAAGGGAATGTAACATCCAGATATGGCATCATGTAATAATCTTCTGCACGCATGTAAAAGAACGATTCATCCTGCACCCAGCTACCAAGCTTACTGGTATCCATGCTAAGGTTGTGATCCTTCATTCCAAGCATTATGTTAGAACAATGATAAGCACTGTAATAATGCTGAACTTCATCTGGTCCTGAAATAGGTGGCATAACAAGCTGCATACAGAATGTCCAGCCGATAGCCATGATTACGAATAATCTTGGATAAGACCAGTCCTTGTTCTTTACAAGCATCCTTGTAAGATAAACTGTAAGTGCAATCATTACGATGAAGATGATTGCAAAATATGCATTATATCTTTTTGTTGATGTCAAATTAACACAATTTGTAAAGAAAAAAACAAGCGCTGCAACGATGCTTACTGCAGCAACTGCCACAGCTCCTATTTGAAATCCCTTTTCTTTATTCATGTCTGAAAAATATGACTTAATTTTTTCCACTATTAATCCCTTTCAAGCAATCTTATCTGCCTGCAAGTCTACGTTCCATCTTGCTAAGCTCATCCAGCTGGCCCATGTCCATCCATGTGTTTTCGTTGATTGGATAAACGCCAACTTTTTTGCCGTCGTCCTTAAGTCTGTTAATGATATCTGGGAAGCCGATGAATTCGCCGTCCTTGATATAATCAATAACCTCTGGTTCAACTATATAAATACCAGTGTTTGTGAAGAAGCTAAACTCTGGTTTTTCTTTCATGTCTAAGATATTTCCATGCTCTCCAAACTCTACCACGCCATAAGCCACCTGGAAGTTTCTAAGGGAGCATACCATAGTAATCAGATTACCCTCTTTTTTATGATGTTCATAAATCTTTGAGTAATCCTCTTCAATTAAGATATCGCAATTAGTAAGGATAAATGTCTCATCAATCTTGCCTCTTAAAAGGGCAAGGCCGCCTCCTGTACCAAGAGGCTTATCCTCATCCACAAAATCAATACTATAAGGTCTCTCAGCCTCGCCAAAATAAGACTTAATCATATTCTTCTTATGATTAACAATCATTATCATTCTATCAATTCCATAATCTGCAAAGCTATCCATGATAAGCTCTGCGATAGGCTTCTCGCCTACTGGAATAAGTGGCTTTGGAAGAATTCTTGTGTATGGATAAAGCCTTGTACCCTTGCCACCTGCCATCATAACAACAGGGGTACTAAGGGTAGAATGCTTTTTATAATGATTCTCACTCCAGAAGACTGTATCAATTACATGGCCTTCGTCATCTACAATTGGAAGTCCTTCTATGTTGTGACGATAGAGGAAGTTACGTGCATCTTCTTTTTCTTCTTCCTTCAAGCTTCTAGGCTTGTAATTTGCTATAGATTTTACAGGTTCGTTTAAATCTCCACCTGATAAAATGTATCTACGAACATCTCCCTCTGAAAGAGCTGCCAACAGCTTATTGTCATCATCAACAATAAAAACTGTGCGGCGGCTGCTAGCATCAAATGTTCGCATCGCATGTAAAATTGTGTCATCTTCCTTTATGAATACATTTTCCATAATAATTTACTCCGCAAAATTTTTAATTACGTCTATAACGCGGTTTACGCCGGCTTCGTCGAGGTTGGTTGAGCATGGTACGTTTACTACGCGGTGCCAATACCATGGTGCGCAGGTTAAGTCGTAAGTGCGAGCACCCTCGTATGGAAGCTGATCAGAGATAAGTCCCCAAATTGGACGTGACTGAATATGTGCTTCCTTAAGTGCTTCGATAAGCTTATCACGACCCTCTTCGTCGTTTTCAAATACTACTGAATAGAACCAGTAGTTGCTACGGATTCCTGGTCTGAAATCCTGAACGTGAAGTCCTGGCATCTTATCGATAGCTTCCTTGTAAAGGTGATAATTCTTAGTCTTAACCTTGATGAAATCTTCAAGCTGTTCCATCTGAGCAAGTCCAAGTGCTGCCTGAAGATTTGTAAGTCTATAGTTATAGCCGATTTCATCATGGATGAAATTAGCCTGATCTGCCTTTGCCTGTGTTGTTAAATGCTTAGCATGAGCAAGAAGTGCTTCGTCATTAGAAACAATCATACCGCCACCACCAGTAGTGATAATCTTATTTCCGTTGAATGAATAGCAGCCTAATGTACCGATTGTACCGGCAAACTTCCCTGCATACTTACCCTCTGTATAATATGTTCCAAGAGCCTCTGTGGCATCCTCGACAACCTTGAGGTTATACTTTTCAGCTATAGGCATGATGGCTTCCATATCTGCCATGTTACCAAATACATGAACAACAACCATTGCCTTAATCTGACGGCCTGTTGCTCTATCAACAAGCTTACCGTCAGTGAAATCACACTCTTCTTCGCAGAACTTCTTAAGCTTTACAGGGTCCATGCAAAGACTGTCGTCACAATCCATGAAGATTGGCTCGGCGCCAGCGTACTTTGTAGGGTTTACTGCTGCAATAAAAGTAAGTGTAGGAACGATTACTGCATCACCTGGCTTTACACCACAAAGCATCAAACTGATGTGAAGTGCTGATGTACCGTTCTGTGTGCTAACTGCAGCTGGAGTATGAACGTACTCGGCTACCTTCTTTTCAAAATCTGATACGTAAGGGCCTGCTGTGGATACCCACTCAGTCTCTACTGCATCAGTAACGTACTTCAATTCATTTCCCTTTAAATTTGGCACTGAAAGTGCAATAAATTCATCCGCCATTTCTCTACCTCTAATCCGATGAACCATAAGCCATATACACATGCAACGACACGCTTTCGCTCTGCTTGCCCTCGTTGCGTTACGTAAGATGCTCCTTTCAGGACCATCTAAGTAACGACGGGGCAAGAAGGTCTTATGCATGTGTATATGTCTTATGCTCCATCTCACTTAAATTTTATAGTTAATTAAATGTTATAGATATCTACTTTGTACTTGTCTAGGTTGTGACGTAAAAACTCTATTGTCTCGGCGAGGCCTTGTTCGAAGGTGTACTGAGGCTTCCAGTCTGTGAGCTGAAGGATTTTTTCGTTGCTTCCGAGGAGGCGGTTTACCTCACTCTTTTCTGGGCGAAGACGGTCTTCGTCGCAGATGATGCGAGCATTTGGATTAATCTGACGGATAAGCTCTTCTGCGAGCTGCCCGATTGAGATTTCCTTCTGTGTTGCAATGTTGATTTCCTGGCCGATTGTCTTATCACTTTCATACATAGCGATGAAACCGTGGGCTGTATCTTTTACGTAGTTGAAATCACGTGTTGGTGTAAGTGAACCAAGCTTGATTTCTTCCTTACCTGCAAGAAGCTGTGTGATTATTGTAGGAATTACCGCACGAGCTGACTGACGTGGTCCAAATGTGTTAAATGGACGCACGATTGTTACAGGTAAATCGAATGAACGATAGAATGACTCTGCTAATCTGTCTGCACCAATCTTTGTAGCTGAATATGGTGACTGGCCCTGGTATGGGTGCTTTTCGTCGATTGGTACGTACTGAGCTGTACCATAAACCTCTGATGTAGATGTAACAAGTACACGGATGCCTTGGTCTCTAGCTGCCTGAAGTACATTTAAAGTACCCTTGATGTTAGTGTCTACATAAGCATCTGGGCTGTGATATGAAAATGGGATAGCGATAAGTGCTGCTAAATGGAATACAGCATCTACACCCTTCATAGACTCACGAACACCGTTAGGGTCGCGAACATCACCAGCGAATACCTCAACATGATCCATAATATCCTTAGGGAGTGTATCAAGCCATCCCCAGTTATTGAATGAATTGTAGTATACGAAAGCGCGAACCTCGTATCCCTTCTTAACTAATTCCTCTACCAAATGAGAACCGATAAATCCATCAGATCCTGTTACTAATACTTTACTCATGTTTCATCTCCTTAAAATAAGAATACATTGACTCGGCTACGAGCTGAAGATTGTCGTCAGAAAGACGTGCTTCGCTCATTACGTAGGTGTTACCGCGTCTTGCATGGCTCATGTAAACTGCCATGTACTGAACAATTTCTTCTCTTGTTGGACGCTTGTATTCAGCCATCATCTTCTCATAGTTTCCGAAGACTTCTTCCAAATACATAACACCTGGTGCGCCCTTATAAATAATGTCTCCACTCATGAATACTGGATGGCGAAGCATCATAGCTTCCTGTCCTGCAGTACCTGTAAGAGTGGCTACGCATTCACTCTTTTCAATGAGCTTGATTGAATCCTCCCATGGATCGATAAGAACCACGTTTGGATAAACCTGAAGCTGCTCATAAAAGCTATTATCTCTAATGCCAAGGAATGAATAATGCTCCTTAACGTAAAGCATTGTATCCGCTGGCAATGATTTAACTAAATTATCGATAAAATAAAGCTGCTTCTCATACTTCTGGGCACAAACGATTGTTGTTGCCTCTGGCTGCATGTGAAGTGGGAAGTATACGAACTTCTTGCTGTAATCAGCCTTCTTGAAATACTTCTTACCCTTAGAATATCTAAGGTAGAACACCAACTGATCCATTGTGTGCTCGTAGCACTTGTAATATATGTATGAACCCTTATCTCTTGTGAGTGGGTTGAAAAATCTCTGTCTTAAATAGAAGAATGGTAGCACGAAAAAGATTGACTTCCACTTTGGCTTCTTTCCTGAAAACTGCATGAATGCAGGCTTAGAATGCTGTTCCTCAAATTTAGTAAGGTAGGCATCTGCCGCTGCACGCTGCTCCTCAGTAACAGGAATGTTAGCGTAATCCTCTGGCATATCGTACATCTTCTCAAATGGGTCATTTAAGATGTAGTGATGTGTTAAGTCCATACCGCAGGCTCTCATAAACATAAGTGAATAATAGCCTGTGCCTGTCTTCTTTCCTACTAAATATCCTGCATATGTAAGAAGTGTTGCTATAACCTCATCATAGTAGAAATCTACATGATAGGTGTTGAACACATACTCCCAAAACGCAAAAAGACCTGCAGCTGTATGCACGCAATAATCATAATCTCTATAGATTAAATATCTGTCTGTATAGATGTATTTCCAGATTGGCTTAGCATCATATTTTGCTTCCATTTCAGCAAGCTTTTCTACTGTGAATTCATCCCAGTGCTTGTTCATGAATTCTGAGATTTCGCAAACTACGATATCCTTCTTTTCTTCTTCGTTAAATTTAGCAAGTACATATGCAGATTCCTGCTTATCGCAGGTGATGAATACACCCTTAACATCTGGATGTGCTGCTTTTAATTTCTTGTATACGGCTGGCGAGAAATCCTCAAAAGGACGACGCGCCATAAAACATATAGTGTACACTTCTATTCTCCTAAAAATTATCCACGCGACTTCTTACAAGATAAAAAGCCTCGCTATATTTATAATGAGCTGTTGCTCCGCGATATGAAGCCAAGCCTCTGATTGCATCCTCATTGCGAGGGAATGGGCTTGCGTCAATTTCGCTTTTATATGTCTTCATAATTTCTATCTTTTTATCAAGATAATCTGTCACATCAACAAACACGTTTGGAATAAATCCATGTGAACGTTCTGCCTGATCTGTTTCTGATAAAATTTCCATACAAAGCACTGTCTTAAGATATGGTGCTCTGAAGGATTTAGTACATGAATATACCGCATCAAAAATAACTCTGTGATCAGAATGAACATCATACTGATATGGCATGAAAAGCATATCTGGCTTTACTTCTTCGAATACGGATTTGAACTTTGGAACAAGCTCTCCTAAATCGTAGCCGTCCACGCCAGCAGGCTGAAGCTCTAAGTTATAAAAGCCATCTACCTGATAAGCGTCTGCAACAGATTTGATTTCAGCATTACGCTCTGCCACGCGCTCTTTAGTATAGCCATATTCTGTCTTCATGTTGGTCACGTTCAGCCAATAGATTTCGTGACCTTCGTTTTTAAGCTTAAGTAATGTTCCACCTGCTCCAAGAGTCTCATCATCAGGATGTGGCGAAATAACAAGTACTTTCATTAAAGATATTCTCCTTCAATTAAATCCACTGGGTCTGAATCCATAATATGAACAAGACCGTCGTAGGCTTTTATTACATAATCTGTTTTTGAATTAACCTTTATAATCTTGCCAGGTTCGATGTTCAGATAATCATCTGTAGCAACAGGCTGGCACTTCCATACCTTTACCTCAGCATCGCCCTTCATGAAATGAGCGCCTACATAAGGATGTGTAAGGCCTCTTACAAGATTATAGATAGCTGTAGCTGACATGCGCCAATCTATCTGGCCATCCATTCTGCCACGCTTTCTCCATGCGTTTCCAGCATTCTTATCCTGTGGCACAGGCTTAATTCTGTCTTCGGCAAATTCTTTAGTAAATTCCAAGACCTGTTCCTTTGCCACGTCTAAAACGTGAGCATATAAATCTGCTGCATCATCACTGGCTGATATTGCAACAGGCTTCTGGCTGATTATATCTCCAGTGTCGGCTCCCTCATCCATAATAAAGAATGTAGAAGCTGTTTCCTTAAGACCAAGTACAAGAGCCCAGATAAGTGGATGACGGCCCTTATTACATGGCAAAGCAGCTGGATGAAATCCAACTACTCCGAATTTTGGTATAGACAAGATTTCTTTACCGATTAATCTTGACCAGCCAAAGCAATATATAACCTCAGGGGCGATGTTTCTGATAAAGCCCACTGTCTCTTCATCATTAACGTTCTTAGTGCAGATGCATGGCACACCGTATTTTTCAGCTAGTGGAACTAAGGATTTGAAATCAGCATTGATGGCTGACTGCTCCATAGTAACTATTCCTGCCACTTTATAGCCTGCTTCAAGCATAGCCTCAAGTAGCACGTATGAACTTTCCACACATCCTATAAATAAAGTTTTCTTCAAAATAAAACCTCTTATCCCATATTAAAACATTCTATTAATTTTAAATAGAAGTGTCTATATTGTCAAATTTAACCACGCCAGGTTTCTCTAAAAAATCAATCTGTAAATAAGTAATCCAGGAACGATTATCCCAACCGCTGGACCCCAGCTGTTTACAAGCAGCTTCCAGATTGAGAATTTGAATCTCTTAGAAAGCTTGATTACAAGTAACAATGAATACAAGCCGTAAGAAAGACCTGTTCCAATTGCTACCATGTTAATGCTTCGCTCTACAAAAAGTACAAGTGCGCTTGAAAAGATTGCATTGAAAATGCAAAGAGCAACTGAATTTGCTATAAGCGATTTATTAAGCTTTAGTACGGAAAATATATTTCCATAAAGCATGGTTGTTGAATATATAGCAACGCCGATTACAAGTATCTGTGTTGCGTCAGTTCCTTCTGTATACATAGGCATAAAGAAGTGAACAAATATTGGCATTACAAAATATACGAACAGGCAGGCTGCACCAGATATAAATGATGTAACCCTACTGAAATATGCTGCCTTTTCAAGGAGCTGTTGCTCATCATGATTAGCTCCGTACAAATGGCTAATCTTTATATAGAACACCTGAGAAATTGTTTGTGGTACAAGCACCATTGTGGTGAACCCCATAAGTGGTACTGAATACACGCCCAATGCTTCAGTTGATAAAAATCCAAGTATTACAAATTTGTCCACCGACTGGACAACTGTCCATATCAAGCTGTTGATAAGTAGAGGCAATCCTCCGATTATCATTAGCTTCATATATGAAAAATCAAATGAGAGCTTAGCGCCCTTAAAAGCTTCGCTTCTGAACAAAATGATTCCAAGTACTGCTGATGAAAGAGTCATGGCATATAAGCCGTAGTATCCTGCAACGTTTATTGCAATCACACCGATTGCAAGTGCAATGATTGTACGAACAAAACCTATAACTGCTGACTTATTGTAATGTCCATTCATTCTTACTGTTGAATTGGACATATCATCAAAGCTCTTTAAAAGAATCATGATAGGGCACATAGCATATCCAAATGCATAGTAGGTTCCGTAGGTATCATTTCCTATAGCTTTCCTATAATGAACTGCCACCCATATTTCAAACACAACAAAAATCAGCGCATATATCATTAGCATGAAAGTCATAGCTGTGTTCTTAAGACGATTTGCTTCATCATAATCCTTACGACCTAAGGCCTGTGGATAATCCCTGTTATATGCATTAAGTACGCCAAACTGTGCGTAGTTCATATAAGTCTGGGCCAACAAGCATGTGCTGTAGATTCCCAAAGGATATGTTGCTACTATTCTTTTGTTGTAAACACTAAACACAAAGGACATTGCTGAGCAAGCCACTGTGGAAAGTGTCACCAATATAAAATCTGCACTTTTAAGCTTTTCTAGCAGTTTTGTAAGCATCTTCATAAATCTTTAAAACTTCTTCCATGTATGTGTCAAAGTTGTTTAAATCCTTTGCACGCTTTCTGGCTCCTTCGGATTTCATGCGATAGATTTCGCTGTTATCTAAGAGCTCGTTAATGTTGCTGACGAATGCTTCTCTATCCACAGGCTTCTTGTCTGTGCCGCATATTTTTCCACAATCGTCATCAACTGTAATGACAAATCCTCCTACCTTGCTGGCAAGAACAGGTTTGCCAAAGGCCATTGCCTCTGCTGCCGCCATGCCGAAGCCTTCAAACTTAGATGGGGCTACTAATATTTTGGTCTGGTTCATGTACACATAAGGATTGTGCTGCAGACCAACCATTTTGATATTATCTGTAAGACCCATCCTGCCGATTAGCTCCAGGCATTCACTGCCTAAATCGCCACCGCCAACAATGACAGCCTTTATATCAGGATGAGTTTTTTTAACCTCATTTACTATCCTTACGAATTCGTAAGGGTTCTTATTATCTGTAAGATATCCAACGAAAAGCAAATCAGACTTGAAGCCTTCGAGCTTTTCCTTTGACATTTCTGTGCCTGCCACATAGCCTTTTTCAAAGGTAGCAACTGCGTTAAATGGAGTGCCAAGAACTACTGTCTTACCTTCCATTTTGTCCTTGAACCAGGCCTTATCCTCCACCCTTTGGTTTGGGATGATTATCTTGGTAAAGTTCTTGCAGGCGCTTCCGTATATTACGGACTTTGGACCAATCTTCTGAACCCACTTAGGTACAGAATACAGATGGCTGATGATTGGAATTGTGTCTGTTACCTTTGTGCACATTAGGCTGCATTCATATTCGTATGCATGGATGATGTCTGGATGGACCTCATCTATAGCTTTCTTAATGGCCTCCTCATCAACCTTTTCCACACCGATGTATGAAATATCTGCCTCTAGCAATTTGGTTTCTACAGAACCTGTTGCTGTAAGATATACAGACTCCACACTATCTGGCATAGAATTAATGATGTTTATAGCGACATTTTCCATGCCACTATAAGTATTTGACTTCGAAATATGCAATACCTTCATAATAACTCCCTGGTCCACAAATTGTTACATTAACAAGCATTATGTTTTCTTCCAGTCACTAAATGTTCCTTTCAGAAAAATAATAGCTTGTTAATTACAATTTGTTCACTTAAATTTTATAGGTTACTATATAAATCTTTCATAACATTATTTACGCGGGTTTTGTCGAAGGACTTCATGGTTTCTACGTTGATTTGTCCCATTTCGGCTCGTCTTGTTTCGTTATCAACCAATGCCTTGTTCAAGGCAGCTACTAAGGATTTGGCATCCTTTGAATCGAAAAGATATCCACCTTCGCCATCCTTAATAAGATCTGTGTTACCTCGAATCTTGCTACATACTACCGGCATTCCCACACTCATAGCTTCCATTAAAGCTACTGGAAGACCTTCCTGATGTGAAGGGAACACGTAGATATCACTAGCTGCAAAAACATCAGCCACATCCGTTCTGAAGCCAAGCATTTTTACATTATCTTCAAGCCCAAGATTCTTAATCTGCTCTTCTAATTCTGTTTTGATTTTTCCACGGCCAGCGATTAAGTATTTAATGTTGTACTTAGGCTGAACACGCTCATCACTATCCTCATGCATAAGCACCCCTTTATCCTTCATGATTTTAAGGGCTCGTAAAACTTCTGCATGATTCTTTCTTGGGATTAGCTCGCCAACAGATAGAAGTACTATTTCGTCATCCTTTATACCAAGCTCAGTACGGATTTTATTTCTGGCGCCTTCGCTTGCTACAAATTTGTGAGTATCTACGCCAGCACCTGGTACATAAACAACTTCCTTAGCCTTGAACTTCTTAGCGTTTTCATAATCCTCCTGATTGATAGTTATCAACAGGTCGGTAAAGCGGGCGCACCATTTTTCCACATTGTAATATACTAACCAGTTTACAAGTGACGCTCCCTTGAAGAAATGAAAACCGTGGGCGGCATATATTACCTTTGTACCGTAAAGCCTTCTTGCTTTTCTACAAGCTAATCGACAAATAACACCGCCGATTGGGGACTGGGTGTGGACAATTTCGTATTTGTTAGCTTCCACCTCTGTCTTTATCTGCTTGTAAGCCTTTCTCAATTCTGAGATGTTGAAAATCTTCCTTAGACTGGCTGTTTCGATAACTCTACAACCTAAATCGTCAAGTCGTTTTCTACGCTCTACCATAGCCTCTGGACTGAGTGCACTGTCATCATCCTTCCAGCAGCAAGCCACGTCCACGGTATACCCCAAGTCCTGCAAAATCTTTATGTTGTCTATATTAAATTGTGTCACCATATACGCCGTATGGGCGTGCATAAGCGCTTTTTTCATAGTCGTAGTCATTCTCCCGGATGTTACGAGTACCCCAAGTCTGTAGGTAACAGACGACAGGCCACCGTCATTATTTATGTACGTTTGCGTTTGTTTCACCTTCGGCTACGCCCTCTGTTGCATCCTTTGTGAAGATAACACGAAGAGTCATAAGGATAAGCTGGATATCGAGAAGCACTGAACATTTCTCGCAATAAATCATATCAAGCTTAAGCTTATCATAGCTTGTAGTGTTGTATTTGCCGTAAACCTGAGCATAGCCTGTAAGACCAGCTTTTACGTGAGTACGGAATGCAAACTCAGGCACTTCCTTAACATATTCGGCAATAATTTCTGGACGCTCTGGGCGAGGTCCTACAAATGACATTTCACCCTTAAGAATATTGAAGAACTGTGGAAGCTCATCAATACGTGTTGCACGGATGAAGTGTCCGATTGGTGTGATTCTATCATCATTAACACTTGCAAGGCGGGCTTTGCCGTCCTTTTCAGCGTCAGTAATCATAGAACGAAACTTCATGATTTTGTATTCTTTTCCACCGATGGTGCATCTGGTCTGTTTATAAAATACAGGGCCACCGTCGTAAGCGTGGATAAGTATAGCTGTAACTATCATGATTGGTGATGTAAGGATTATTCCGATTCCAGAAATAAAGATATCACCAAGTCTCTTGATAGTTGCTGAAATGGCATCCATTCCAACATTCTTGCAAAGATAAAGTGGTGTATCAAAAAGATTTACCTCATCTGAACCCTTAATAAGTATGTCAGAAATCTTAGGAGTAAAGTACACACGCTTATCTGTTGCAAAACAAGCCTTAATTATGTCATTACGAATCTCCGATGGTACATCGTTGATAAGAACTGCATCGTAATACTGAAGCTCATTTGTTATCTTCTCAAGTGGCTCCTGGCAGCTCATTTCACCCGTAATACGATACTTATCTGCTCGGCGATTCATTTTGAATACCAAATCATTTTCATACTCACCATAGATATTCAAAAGTGAGAATGGTGGGAAAATTGCTCTATATACCTTTGTGCTGAAGTAAGTGACAAGAAATACTGCAACTGCGTCAATTACTGTAAGCAAAATCATATATGCAAGCATTATCCATAAAAGTGATTTGATACGTGTCATCAAAAGCAAAATTACGAATTCAAGCATGTTTACAAGTCCCATAGCTATAGCCTGAGACATGCATAAAATCGATATTCTTCCGCTTCCGATACTGAATCCTTTGAATGTATTGATTACTAAAATACTAAGGACTGTATATAGGCCTATCATCAAATAGTTACCTATAGTTAAGAAAAACAGTGGCATCATCATTCTAAATTGCATGTACCACATAACGCCAAAGAGCGTGGCTAGTACTGTGACCAACACCACGCTACTTATAAAGCGAAATACTCTTTTTTGTGTTTCAATATTTGTATTTGTATTATTCATAAGCTTTTAAATATTTCAACCTTTGGTTAGAAACTCTTATTCATATCTACATGGCCCTTAATTCCAGGAACAGAACCCTTGCTAGAGTACTGCCACATATTCTTTCTTCCAGAATATGTACAAGAAGTATTGTATTGTGCAATCCATACGCTGCATGAACCTGGTATACCATTTGGATTCATTCTAGCTGTCATCCAGTTCTTGCTGCAGTATAAACCTGCCTTGTAGCCTGATGACTGAACTGTATTAACGAATGCGTTAACGATAGCCATTCTCTGTTCTACTGAAAGACTGCTCTGACCTCTGACTGTATCTTCCATATCCAAATAGATTGGATAAGAACATCCGCCTGCACGACCTGCCATAGCTACTGCCATTGAAGCCTCCTGAACAGCTTCAGCTTCGTTAAGAGCTGTAGAGTAGATGTAAACACCTACATTGATTCCAGCTGCCTTTGCACCTGACATGTTCTTGTAGAAGAATGGGTCCTCATGCAACTGACCATCATGCATACCACGGTAACCACATCTGATGATTGCGAAGTTGATTGCAGATTTTGCTGCCTTCCAATCGATGTTGCCCTGGTGCTTACTAACATCGATTCCGTTGCCCTTTACGATGAGAACTCCATCTGCACCGAAATCGTATTTAACTCCCTGGATTACCTGAGAGCCTGTTACCTTGTTACCATTCTTGTCAAAGTAGAATGTATTACCATCAATTGACTGCCATCCATAGTATGTGTATGTTGCAGCCTTGTAATAGTATGTTTTACCTGCTACGTAATCTGCTGCAGTTGCTGGCTTTGATAAGCCTTCATCAAGGAATAAGGCGTTTCCTGCTTTATCCTTTAACTGCTCTGTTGTTGCTGTACCAAAACCTGATACTGTATATGTAGCCTTTAGTAATTCAGCATCTGTTGCTGGTACATTATCGGTCCACTTTGGAGTTGCAACAAATGCGTAATCTCCATCCTTTGTTGCTGCAAATGTGGCTGTCTTTGAATCCTTAACTGCTACATCTGCACCGTTTACAGTAACCTTTGCAAGAGCACCTGCTGTTGCGTTTACTGTAAATACACCCTCTTTGTAAGAGATTTCTATAGTAGCTGTTTCTTCCTTTACGCCTGTTGAAGCGTTTACTGCGATAATTCTTCTAATCTTAGCGGCAATAAGCTTATCCTTTATTCTGAATGAAGCTGCTACCGCACCATGTGCACGATAACCTGTAGGATTCTCTGGCTGAGGTTCGTCAACTACTGGCTCTTGAGCTTTTTCAATCTTTTTATAATTAAATACTACTTCAGAATCAGCAGTTCCTATTGTTACTTTCTGAGAACTATCTGAATCAAGTTTGTATTCATCATCACCTGATTTATAAGTAGAATCAGCAGTAATTGTTACCTCTTCGCCTTCTTCCTTAGTAACTTCTTTAGAACTGATTTCAGTCTTAGATTCACCTAATTTATAATATACCTTTACAGTATGCTTAGGCTTTGCAACGGGCGTAGTCTCTTCTGCCTTGTACACAAATGTGTAAGTAGCATCCTTTGTAACCTTTTCGAATGCTGGAGATGGTCCTGAAACCTTCTTGTATGTTACATCGCCATCCTTGTATGTGTCTGGTGCTGTGTATGAAATAGCTGAATCCTTTGCGTATTCCTTAGCCTTTTCAATTGTTACTGTCTTTACATCCTTATCATCTGCTGTCTTTAGCTCGAAGTTGATAGTGATTTTGAACTTAGCAGCTTCGGCAGCCTTTAATGTGTGCTTTCTTGTAAGTAAGCCCTTGTCAGTCTTAAGAGTTGCCTTGCTGGCCTTTGCTGTCATCTTTGGTGCTACTACATCTGTAGTACCCTTAGCTGAATGGCCGTTCTCAACTTTTCTTGATTCAACAAATTCAACTGTATCTTTAAGTGTTTCTTCTACAGGAACCTTTTCCTTCTTCTGTCCATCTTCAGCAGCATTATCTTTCTTAATCTGCTTTGTGATTTCCTTCTGAACCTTAAATTCTACCTTATCCTTTACCTCAGCCTCAGTAGCATATTCTGTTGGCTCGTAGCTTACTTCTGAATCTGTATCATTCAAAAGGGCAAGCACGTAATCGCCTGGTTCCATGTCCTTTTCTGAGATAACACCATCTTCGTCATCATCTGTATAAACAGTTCCTTCAGCTTCCTTAAGGGCTACAGCGTAAGATTGAAGAGCTGTCTCCTTATCAAGATATAGCATGTATAAAGGATCTGAACTGATATCACCATGCTGTGTTTCAATTACATTTCCATCCTTATCAGTAACAGTAACATCAACGTTTCTATCCTGAAGGATTCTTGTAATCTTTGCAGAATCACTAGGTAGTTCAGATGCATCTATTGAAGGATGTTCAGCTGATTCATCACCCTCTGAGCTTTCTGATTCCTCAGTTTTTGCTTCTTCCTTCTCACCTGACTTTGCCTTATCTTCAGCTTCTGCGGCAGCACGCTTCTTTGCCTGCTGTTCCTTAAGCTTTTCAAAATCGATTCCATTTCCATCTACTGGAAGTGCATCGCTATCATTGCTTTCAACACTTTCGGCCGAAGAATCATCAGCTGCCTGTGTATCTGCAGAAACATCTAAATCAGCATAGTCTTTTGTGTATTCTGCAATCTGAGCATCTAAGTCCTTGATTGCATCTACATAAGACTGAAGTCCCTCAGCTGCTTCCTTTGTAAGAAGCTTTACCTGGAATGGAACTCCTGAAATAGGATTGTCATTCTCATCCGAAATATAAACGGTCAAATCCTTTTCCAATGATTCGCTGGTGATAACTACATTTTTAAATTCTGGGATATAGACGTCCTCGGCTTGATAATCGTCTTCGACATCTACCACTTCTGCCACGTCATCGGCTGTAATAAGATTATAGACTCCATATCCACCAGCTCCGACAGCTGTTGCACCTAACACACTGGCCACTGCAATGCTAGCGACCTTATGGCTGGCAATGAAGAATCTTATTGTCTCCCAAATTTCGTTCATTTTAATTACATCTCCCTTAACAAGCTAAAAATTATACTGTCATGTTATGTTCTTTACAGTAATCCTTGAAAGAAGCATTAACCTTATCCTTGTCTGAAAGGATTAAATCTGCCTCAGTCATTCCCTCTGGAATAGGCCACTGTACATTGATATCAGGGTCGTTGAACATAAGACCGCCCTCATCATTTGGATGATAGAAATCTGTTACCTTGTAGCAGAATTCTGCATAATCAGAAACAACTAAGAAACCATGTGCAAATCCCTTTGGAATCATGAACTGCTTCTTGTTTTCTGCTGAAAGAAGGATTCCGTAATGCTGACCAAATGTCTTTGAGCCCTCACGTAAATCTACAGCTACGTCATAAACCTCACCTGAGATTACACGAACGAGCTTATCCTGTGGGAAGTTCTTCTGGAAGTGTAATCCACGAAGTACACCCTTCTTTGAAGCTGACTGATTATCCTGTACAAATTCATAGTCAAGGCCTTCTGCCTTCATATCGTTTTCGTTATAAGTTTCCATGAAGTAGCCTCTGTCATCGCCAAAAACCTTTGGAGTGATGACGCAAAGTCCTTCAATACCGTTTACATTTTTTTCAACTGTAATTGCCATTTTAATTACTTCCTTACTTTAATTTTCCACCTCATCAGTCACCTGCGGTGACAGCTTGTCTCGCCTCACAGCTCGGTCGTTGCTAAACAGGCTCCACTGGAGCCTAGCAACCCTCAAGGGGAAGCCTTTATAGTCCATTTGCTACGTCTACGAGATATTTGCCGTAGTCAGTTTTCATGAGTGGCTCGGCGAGCTTTAAAAGCTGGTCCTTGTCGATGAAGCCACGCTTGTAGGCGATTTCCTCGATGCATGATACGTACATGCCCTGGCGCTTCTGGAATGTGCTGACGAATTCGGCAGCTGCAAGAAGCATGTCGTGGTTTCCTGTATCAAGCCATGCGAATCCACGGCCAAGTGTTTCAACGTGAAGGTTGCCCTTCTCTAAATATGCGTTGTTAACAGCTGTGATTTCAAGCTCACCACGTGCTGATGGCTTGATTGTCTTTGCGATTTCTACAACTGAGTTGTCATAGAAGTAAAGACCTGGAACAGCGTAATTGCTCTTTGGCTGAGCTGGCTTTTCTTCGATAGAAATAGCTACGCCGTTTTCATCGAATTCTACTACTCCATACTCTCTTGGGTCACGTACATAGTAACCGAAGATTGTAGCGCCTGGCTCGTTTTCAGTGCGGTTTGCAGCTGAAAGAAGAACCTTTGAGAATGACTGGCCATAGAAAATGTTATCGCCAAGTACGAGTGCTACAGCATCGTTTCCGATGAAATCTGCACCGATGATAAATGCCTCAGCAAGTCCGTTTGGAGCTTCCTGAACTGCATACTGAATGTCCATGCCAAGCTGGCTTCCGTCTCCAAGAAGCTCCTTAAATACTGGAAGATCTCTTGGTGTAGAAATGATAAGTACTTCGCGGATACCTGCAAGCATAAGTGTAGACAATGGATAATAAATCATTGGCTTATCATATACTGGCATGATCTGCTTGCTTATTGCCTTTGTAAGTGGGTAAAGTCTTGTACCTGAACCACCTGCTAAAATAATACCTTTCATATTTTCCTCCTGATTTGGTTGTGTAGCTGCTTAATTATAATTCTTCATTAACGCAGTCGAGTGCTGCCATTACGACTTTGTCCATGTCGTAGTATTTGTATTGGCCTAGGCGGCCTCCGAAGATTACGTTCTTTTCTTCTGATGCACGTTTTGCGTACTGCTCATAAACAGCGTTATTCTTGTCGTTGTTTACTGGGTAGTAAGGTTCAACGCCTGGCTGCCATTCAGATGAATATTCCTTTGAAATAATTGTTGTAGGCTGTGTGCCAAATTCAAAGTGCTTGTGCTCGATGATACGAGTGTAAGGCACATCTGCTGCAGTGTAGTTAACAACTGCGTTACCCTGATAGTTATCGCAGTCAAGCTTTTCTGTTTCAAAGCGAACTGAACGATATTCTAGTGGGCCGTAGCAGCTATCGTAATACTCATCAATCTGACCTGTAAATACAAGCTTATTCCAAGCAACCTCTGTTCCATCAGAAAGCTTTCCTGATTTTGCAAGCTCGAAATAATCCTGATTAAGTACAACATCTGCTCCCTTAAGCATCTTTTCAACAATCTGAGTATAACCACCCATTGGGATGCCCTGAAATCTATCGTTAAAGTAGTTGTTGTCGTATGTAAATCTAAGTGGCAATCTCTTGATGATGAATGCTGGAAGCTCATCACATGGGCGGCCCCACTGCTTCTGTGTGTAGCCCTTGATAAGCTTTTCGTAAACATCAGTACCAACTAATGAAAGAGCCTGCTCTTCCAAATTCTTTGGCTCTGTGATGTTAAGCTCTTTAATCTGGTCTGCAATCTTAGCCTTAGCCTCTGCAGGTGTTTTGATACCCCACATTTTTGAGAAGGTATTCATGTTGAATGGAAGATTGTAGAGCTCATCGCCATATACTGCAACTGGTGAGTTGATGTAGTTGTTGAATTCAGCGAACTGATTCATGTACTCCCAGATTTTCTTGTCACTTGTGTGGAAGATGTGGGCACCGTATACGTGTACGTTTATTCCATCTTCTTCTTTTGTATAAATATTTCCTGCAATGTGGTCGCGACGGTCGATTACAAGAACGGATTTACCACGCTTCATTGCTTCGTAGGTAAATACTGCGCCGAAAAGGCCGGAGCCTACCACTAAGTAGTCATAGTTTTTCATTTTACCCTCATCAGTCAGCTACGCTGACAGCTTCTCCCAGAGGGAGAAGCCTTTTTTATTTATCTTTGTACATGTCGTTGTAGTATTTCTGGTAGTCGCCAGATGTTACGTTATTCATCCAGTCTTCGTGCTCGAAGAACCACTCGATTGTCTTCTTGATACCTTCCTCGAAGCATGTCTCTGGCTCCCAGCCTACCTCGGCCTTAATCTTATCTGGAGCGATAGCATAGCGACGGTCATGTCCCTTTCTATCTGCTACATACTTAATAAGGTCCTCTGATACAAGCTTCTGACGCTCGTCATCCTCAGGAAGCATATCCTGAAGTGTATCAAGGATGATGTGGATGATTTCGATGTTCTGCTTTTCGTTGTGTCCACCGATGTTGTATGTCTCGAAAAGACGTCCCTTTTCCTGAACCATATCGATTCCCTTAGCGTGATCTTCTACGAATAACCAGTCACGAACATTCTTACCATCTCCGTATACAGGAAGATCCTTGCCGTGAAGTGCGTTGTTGATGATAAGTGGAATAAGCTTCTCAGGGAACTGGTAAGGTCCATAGTTGTTAGAGCAGTTTGTAATGTTTGCAGGGAACTTATAAGTATCCATGTAAGCCTTTACAAGCATGTCTGAACTAGCCTTTGAAGCTGAGTATGGTGAATGTGGATCGTATGGAGTTGTCTCATAGAAGAAGGCATTCTCATCATCTGGAAGAGAACCGTAAACTTCGTCTGTAGATACGTGAAGGAACTTCTTGCCTTCCTTGAATGTACCGTCTGGAAGCTCCCATGCTTCCTTAGCACAGTTAAGCATTACAGCTGTACCAAGTACGTTTGTCTGAACGAAAACCTCAGGATCCTTAATAGAACGGTCAACGTGAGACTCCGCTGCGAAATGAACAACTCTATCAATATCGTTCTCAGCAAAAATCTTGCGGATGGCTTCCTTATCGCAGATGTCTGCCTTTACAAATGTATAGTTATCGCGGTTCTCGATATCCTTAAGGTTCTCAAGATTTCCGGCATATGTAAGCTTATCTACGTTGATAATTCTGATTTCGTTGTCATACTTCTTAAACATGTAGTGGATGTAGTTACTTCCGATGAAGCCTGCTCCACCAGTTACTAAATATGTTCTCATATTTTTCTCCTTTATGTGAGGACTTTTCTAATTTACTTTTTCTCTCGGTTGTTACGCTCTCAAGCATAAATAATGCTTTCGTCGACTGGATGTCTCCTTCAGCAATATTTATGCTTGATAGCTACAACCTATTTTAAGTTCTTCTAAGAAAAGTCCAATTAATAATATAAACTATTTATTCAATAATAATTCTTAAGAATTATTAAAGTTAACGATGAAAATGATTAAGCCACGGAACTATTACGCGGCTATACGCATCTTACGCGAGGTATTCGCGAAGGGCGTCGTGCCAGTCGGCCATGCGGTAGTCTGTTGTGAGACGAAGCATGTAGTTATCAAGGATGCTGTAGTGTGGTCTGTCAGCGCTGGCAGGATTCATACGCTTGTATTCCTCGCTGGTTACGTGATTAACCTTTACATTGATTCCCTTAATGCGGAAGATTTCTTCTGTGAAATCTGCCCAGTTTGTATCACCTTCACATGTGCCATGGAAGATTCCATAGTTTTCTGTAGGCTCAAGATGGTGAATCATTCTTGCAAGCTCAGCTGCTGATGTAGGTGAACCAAGCTGGTCACATACTACAGAAAGCTCATCATGAGTTTCTGCAAGGCTAAGCATTGTCTTAACAAAGTTCTTGCCATCTCCGTAAAGCCATGCTGTACGAACGATAAACCACTTGTCAGCAAACTGCTGAACGAATTTCTCGCCTTCGTATTTTGTTTTGCCATAAGCACTGATTGGTGCTGGCTGATCAAATTCTGTGATAGGCTTTGATGCGTTGCCAGGGAAAACGTAATCTGTGCTGACGTGAACTAGCTTTGCACCAACCTTTGTCGCTGCAATAGCCAAGTTTCTAGGACCAAGTGCGTTAAGCTTATAAGCAAAATCCCAGTCCTTTTCACAGCCGTCTACGTTTGTAGCTGCTGCGCAGTTGATGATTACATCTGGCTTTTTGTCCTCAACGAACTTCAAAACCTCATCCAAATCCATAATGTTAAGAGGTGAAATCTTTTCGCCCTCTACAACATCAGTCAGAATAAATTCTACTTCATTGCCATATTCCTTCTGGATGGCTCTGCCAAGCTGACCGTTGCAGCCTGTAACTAAAATTTTTCTCATTTTGATACTTCCTTCTATATATAATCCTTAGCTTTTGCAATCAGACGATTGTATGCGCTAAACATACCGCGGATAGAAGCTCTTGTAATACTTGAGCTTACGCCAACGCCGAAGGTTGTGTTACCATGGCGCTCATCACGCATTTCGATATATGCGGCAGCCTTTGCACCTGAACCCTGACTTTGTGCAAGTGTGTGCTCACTGTAATCGATAAGTGTAAAGTCAAGACATGGAACACACTGCTTGATAGCAAGCTTAACAGCGTCGATAGGTCCATTACCTTCAGCCTCTGAATGGAAGTGTTCTCCATTGTAGCTGAAATCAAGAACTGCAACTGTATCATCAGTTTCCTTATCATCCTTGATAACCACGTACTCAAGAGTAAGTGGCTGCTTATTCTCAAGATATGCGTTCTTGAAGGCTTCCATAATGCGCTGTGGAGTAACCTCGCCGCCGTCCTTTTCTGATATACGCTGAATAATATCAGCAAATTCACGCTGCATCTTCTTTGGAAGCTTGTATCCATATACAGAATCCATAACGAATGCAACGCCGCCCTTTCCAGACTGGCTGTTGATACGAACCACTGGCTCGTACTTTCTACCAATATCTGCTGGGTCGATTGGGAGATATGGAACCTCCCAATAGATGTTCTGGCGATCCTTCATAGCCGCCACACCCTTATTTATAGCATCCTGGTGTGAACCAGAGAATGCAGTAAACACAAGCTCTCCTGCATAAGGATGTCTTGCGTCTGTTGGCATTTTTGTAACTCTTTCGCAGACTTCAACGATTTCCTTGATGTCCTCTAAGTTAAGCTCAGGATTAACACCCTGTGAGAACATGTTGTATGCGATTGTAAGGATATCAACATTACCTGTACGCTCACCGTTACCAAGAAGTGTTCCCTCAACACGGTCTGCGCCAGCAAGAAGTCCAAGCTCTGTGATAGCTACGCCTGTTCCTCTATCGTTATGTGGATGAATTGAAAGGATGATGTTATCTCTATCCTTGAAATGTGTGCTCATCCATTCTATCTGGTCTGCGTAAACATTAGGTGTATTCATTTCAACAGTTGCAGGAAGATTAAATATAATTGGGGCATCTGTTGCATGGTCCCATGTATCCTGCACTGCTGTACAAATATCTAAAGCAAATTCTACTTCTGTTCCTGTAAAGGATTCTGGCGAATATTCAAGCTGAAGATTGCCATCATATTTATCTAATCTATCCTTTACCATCTGTGTGCCGGCCTTGGCGATCTCAATGATTTCGTCCTTGTCGGCGTTAAATACTACATCACGCTGTAATGTAGACGTTGAATTGTAAATATGAAAAATGACATTTGGAATGCCCTGGATTGCTTCAAATGTGCGGTCGATTAATTCCTCACGGCACTGTGAAAGTACCTGAACCTTTACATCTGAAGGAATCTTATTTTCTTTGACAAGCTTTCTTAAGAAGTCGTACTCAATCTGACTTGCTGCTGGAAATCCAATTTCGATTTCCTTGAATCCTAATTTTAGTAGGAGGTCGAATAGTTCCATTTTCTCGTCGACATTCATTGGCTCGACGAGGGCTTGATTACCATCGCGTAGGTCTACTGAACACCACAATGGAGCTTTGGTGATCGTCTTGTTAGGCCAAGTACGCTCGGGAAACTGTAACACTGGGTTCGCTTTGTAACGCTTGTAGTTCAACATTATTCTTCCTCCTAGTCTTGTATCTCGCTTAAATCCCGAAGTTGTTCTCTCGGTTGTTACGCTAACAAGCATTATGAATTCTACGCTCGACAACACGTCTCGCTTAAGAATTATAATAGCTTGTTAACTACAACCTACTTATCATCTCCGTGATTAAGCTAATTGTAGTCTATGAATTAACCTAGAAACTAGGTTTATCCCTATAACATTTAGCTACTCACCTAAGCCTGATTCTATTGTCTCTACCAACTTAGCAAGAGCTTCCTCTTCGTCGTCGCCTTCGCAGGTGATGACTATTTCTTCACCAGACTTTACACATGCACCAAGGACGCTTAATACTGACTTCGCATTGGCCTCATAGTTGTTGTCTGTGTTAAAGCAAATCTTACTTTTGTATTTCATGGCTGTCTCGCATAAAACCCCTGCAGGTCTTAGATGCAAGCCAGTTGCATTTACTATTTTAACTTTCTTTGAAACCATAACCTATCCTAGTCTGAGACAAATCCTACGTTCACAATCTATTTTGTTCTTTCAGTCACTAGATGTTCCTTACAGAACAAAAAAGATTGTTAACTGGATTTGAATATACTTTATAAAATTGTCTTAGTAATCAAGTCGGCGAGTGCGTGGGCGTCGGCCTCGATTTCCTCCTGGTTCTTGCCTTCAATCATGACACGAACAAGTGGCTCTGTTCCTGATGGGCGGATAAGTACACGACCTTCGCCAGCGAACTTCTCGCCAAGAGCTTCGATAGCCTTTGCGATTTCTGGGTATTCCATGTAGCTTTCCTTCTTGTGATTTGGAACCTTTGCGTTCACAAGTGCCTGTGGTAATACTTCCATGATAGATGCAAGCTCTGAAAGTGACTTGCCAGTTTCTACCATTACGCGAAGAAGGTGGAGTGCTGATAAAAGTCCATCACCAGTAGTGTTATCATCAAGGAAGATAACGTGTCCACTCTGCTCACCACCGATATTGTAACCATGCTCAAGCATGTTCTCTAAAACGTATCTATCGCCAACCTTTGTTGACTCAACATTGATACCCTGTTCCTTAGCCATAAGTGTGAAGCCAAGGTTTGTCATTACTGTAACAACGCATGTGTTCTTCTTAAGTGTACCCTTGTCCTTCATGTGCTTAGCACAGATGGCCATAACCTGATCACCATCGACAAGATGTCCCTTTTCATCTACAGCAAGCATTCTGTCGGCATCGCCATCGAAAGCAAGACCAACCTGAGCGTTCTCAGCGACTACACGTGCCTTAAGCTCATCCATATGTGTGCTTCCGCAGTTTGCATTGATGTTTGTTCCATCAGGATTGTTGTGGATTGTGATAAGCTCAGCACCCATCTCTGAAAGGCAAGCTACAGAAGTTCTGTAAGATGCGCCCTCAGCGCAATCGATAACAATCTTAAGTCCTGATAAATCCATAGGTACTGTATTCTTAAGGAAGTCTACATACTCTCTTCCAAGGTCAAATCTATATTCAATCTTACCGATTTCTGCACCTGTTGGAAGGTTAACACCTGCCATGTTGCTTTCGATAAGAGCCTGAATCTCATCCTCTAAAGCATCTGAAAGCTTGAAACCTTCGCCATTGAAGAATTTGATTCCGTTAAATTCCATTGGGTTGTGGCTGGCTGAAATAACAACACCAGCATCTACCTTATGCTTGCGAGTAAGGTAAGCAATTGCAGGTGTAGGAAGTACTCCTACGTAGACTGCGTTAGCACCAACTGAGCAGATACCACTCATAAGCGCAGAAGCAAGCATTGTTCCTGAAATTCTTGTATCACATCCAACGATGATTGTTGGCTGGTGGCTTGCCTCCTTAGTAAGAACGTAAGCGCCTGCCTGTCCTAATTGCTTAGCAAGTTCAATTGTAAGTTCTGAGCCAGCAACTCCTCTGACTCCGTCTGTTCCAAATAATCTTCCCATATTACTCCTTATTTCCTTTGCGAAGATTTAGTTATCTTCTACAACATTAACTGTCACCGAAGTATTTTGAATGGTGACTCCTTCAATATTTTCAAACTGCAAAACAGCATTTTGTGCTTCACCAGCAGTAAGCCCTGAACAATCTACAAATCCCTTGAGATTCTTAGCACTGATTCCACTCAAGGCCGTCTCTGTTCCAAAGACGTTAACCTTGACATCACTACTATTCAGTGTAACCTTCATGCCCGGTGGGACATTTTTAAATTCTATGTTATCAGCCGCAACATCCACTGTTGAAGATGTTTCACCTGCCATAAGCACCGTGATAGTAACCTTAGAGCTAGATGTATCCGCAAGAGATACTCCCTCTGGCAAGTATGAGCTGATATCAACTGTTGTAATAAATGAGCCTGTTAAATCTGAAAGGTTGATAACTGACTCTGGAATGGTGATGCTAGTAACATCGTTAAGTGCGCTGGCCTCGCCAATAATCATTACTGACGATGGGTCAGTCTTTATGGATTCAAGTGTTAAATCTGATGAAAGAGTTCCACTTGTTTTAACCACTACGTCAACTGCCTTTGTATTAGAGAAGGTAACGCTGACTGAAACCGTCGACACTGAAAGAGTAAGCTCTTTAGCGTCCACTTCTTCTCCTCGTTCTGTGTAGAACTTAGGTATTACGCTTTCAGTGAAGTTGCTGGTAACACCTGTGATGTTAGCTGTTGCAACTACTGAGCTGATACTAGATACCACTTCTTCTGGTCCTGTAACTGTAAGGACTGTAGGGCTACAGGTAACTGTGCCTACCGCTAATCCCTCTTCTACCTGTCCAGTAGTCTGAGCACTAATAACAAATCTTTGTGTCTTCTCATCTTCCAATACCACATACAAGTAATTCTGCTTGCTTGATATTGTTATATAGTTAGCATAGGATTTAGCCGCTATGGTAACTGGAATTCGCTCTTCATTTTCCAGATTGTTCATATCAGCAACAGCTGAAAAATCTGAAGGCGAGAGCTTTTCAATGATGGAACGCTTCGCTGTAACCCTGAAGCTTACAGTGTTGATGCCATCCTTTATTTCGTATAGCTTACCAGAGCTTTTAAGAACATCACCATTTGTAACTGTAACTACTGCGGTGAAGGTTCTGGTCTGGGTTGGATCATCAATGTTGACCACAACAAGCCATAGCAAAAATGCAAATATAAAAGCAAGTATCTTTAATCCGACGTCCTTTGTGAGGGCTGCAATAATCTTCTGTTTCATTTAACCCTCCTTTCCTGTCGCATTAACACCGTCAACTTCTATATCAGAATTTTGGATTCGTTTAAGCTCTGCAATCAGCTCGTCTTCCTTGACGTCTCTGACTATTCGACCTTCTCTTGCGTAGGAAACAGTACCTGTTTCCTCGGAAACTACGATAGTGAGAGAATCAGAAACCTCGCTGATACCAACAGCAGCTCTGTGTCTTGTTCCCAAATCCTTTGAAAGTGCCATGTTATCAGAAAGAGGTAAATAGCAGGTAGCCGAAACTACTCGGTCTCCTCGCACGATAACTGCGCCATCATGTAATGGAGTGTTTTTCTCGAATATGTTAATTAACAGCTGTCTTGTAACAAGTGCATCCAGGCTAATACCAGTTCTTTCGAATTCAGTCAGCTGCATGTCGTTTTCAACAACAATAAGTGCGCCAGTTTTAACTGCACCCATTTCGTAGCAGGCTGTTACCATGCCAGTGATGGTGGAATCATCGAATCTTTTGGCGCCAGTTTTAAGAATGTTCCATGAGAACATTGATGTGATTTTTCTACGACCGATTTGCTCAAGGGCACGTCTTAATTCGGGCTGGAATACAACGATTAAAACTGTGACGCCGACGGAAATCAGTCTCTCGCCTAACCACAGGATTGTGTTCATTTGGAAGATTGCCGCAATCACAAAAAACAGCATGATGATAAGGACGCCTCGAATAAGCATCCAAACTCTGCTGTTTTTCACCCATATCAACAGGTGATACATAAAATATGTAATTATGATAATCTCAATAATATCTGTGATGGAAACATCTGGAATATTTACGTTGAAATAATCATCGATGAAGGCATCAACAGCATTCACGAAATCAACCACAGATTCACTTCCTAACTACCCTGCCTGGGGGTTATATTTTCTTTACTTCTTTTTCTTCTTCTACAATTCTTATTTTAGGAACTGCAGTTACATAGTAGTAATAATCATCATCCTCAAACTGCACCTTTTCGATACGGGAATAATCCAAATCTAAGATGAAATAATTAAGAATGATACCAACTACAATTACTAATATATTTCCAAAAATAAGTCCTAAGATTTCAGTCTTTTGACTGGTGAGCAAAAAGCCTGTGAGCATGATGATGAATTCCACAGCAACACCGGCCAGGTTTGCGATAATCCAAGACATATTGATATTGGACTGACGTAACATATATACAATAAGAAACATTGCAATCATTGCAACAAGATAAAAATAAAACATTCTGCCCTTAAGCATCTGTTCGTTTAGAAGGGATACTACTGAAACAGCTGATGTTTCATCTATGATTGCGGCAGCGTTATCTTTAACAATGTGAAGGTAGTAAGCTGTAACGGAACCACAGACAACACTGCAAAGCTCGTTAATATTGGAAAGGAGACCTGCTCCTAATGAAATCACGTATGGTGAATGGAATGAATAACAGATTGGAACTGTCGCTATATTATAAGTGTTCTTGCTTCTAAAATAAGCGCATACTAAGTAAGATGCCACTACAAAACCGAGAGCAACAACAGCTGCTTCGGTGCTCAATGACAATAAATCTACTAAAAGTACAATTGTCAAGACAATGGATACACCCTGGATTGGAAAAAATCCACAGACGATTGCCATTATGATAAGAAGCCATGTCTGGCTAATTGTTTTGTTGTATCCAAAATTGTTCTTAATGCATATTAAACCTACAAGTGCAATAAGTCCGTTCCATATTTTAATAAAAAGCATCTCTCTCGAGAGAATGTATTTACGTATGTCGTCTCTTATTCTTATAAATGCGTTCATTAATTAATCCTCTAGTATATCTTCACTATTTCTAGCAAGTAACGGTCTGGTTTGTTGTGCCTCATCCTCGTACATAAGGTTCAGCTTTGAATATTTACTGGCAAGCTCTTTGATGAGCCTTTTGCCTCGGCGATACTGTTTTGCAGCTCTAAGCCTGGTGTTGTGTACATGTACGATGATGTACAAAGCGTAAGCTAAAAGCCCGGCCAATATCATCAGAAGTATGTACATGGTGGTGATATTATCAAGGATATTTCCTGCAATGTACAAAACAATTGCAACATATATAAGCCCAAAGAAGATTGTACCAGCTATAAAGCCACCCCATCCATGAAGCGCAATGTACTCCTTTTTAGAATAGCGAAGCATAGGCTGATAATCAGGGCCAAATTCTTTTTCAAATATAGCCATGGACGTCATGTGTTTGACGCGTTCTTCGTTTATCATCTATTGACCTCTTTAATAGGTATTTGTGTATAGTTAGAGCTATTATTTAAAATCTACCTAATCATACAGAATGAGTATAGCATAAAATAACTATAAAAAGAAATACCTACTAGCTTTTGCTAGCAGGTATTTGAATTTGTACATTTTTATTTTTCTAAGAAACGCATCTTATTCTTGTTCTCAGGCTTCTTCTTTGGTGGTTCTGGTTCCTTTGGTTTTTCTATAGCTGAGCTCAAATTGCTAGCCATAGTATTCTTACAGTTCTCGCAGAAACGGCCTGTTTTTATAGTCGCACCACAATTTTCGCACTCGATTCCAATGTCAGAATCATCTGTAAACTGTAGCCTTTCCTCTCTAATCCACTGACGAATCTGATTTGTTGTTACTTCATTATCATCAGCAATCTGCTGTATAGAAGCTTTAGGATTCTCTCTGATATATTCCTTTACCTTTTGGAATTTCTTTTCCAATTCATCTCGGCAAGCTGGACACATATTAGGCGGTCCACCAATATAGTTGAATAATCTACCACAAGTTCTGCAATTGCGCACATCCATAGGTAATACCTCCTGACTAGCTATTTAAGCTGTCCTGTGCAGATACACAGGCCATAAACTTCTTTAACTCCCCCGTCCTTTAAAACTCTGGCCACCTCATCTAAAGTTGAACCAGTTGTATAAATATCATCAACTATAAGTACTTTTCTAAATTGTACATCATTTTTTACCATTGTGAAAGCTTTTAACAGATTTTTCTTTCTTTTCAGCCTATTTAACTGTTTCATAGCCACAGTATCTATTTTTCGTCTAACAACTTCATTATCTACTGGAATACCGCTGACCTCACTCAGTCTTTTTGCAAAAACTTCCGCCTGATTATAACCACGTTTTCTTTTCTTCTTTTCGTACATTGGAACAGGTATGATTACATCAAAATCCATACCCTTAATCCAATTACCGTATATCTTCATGGCGTGCCATGCAAAGGTCTTTCCGTAGCAGCGCCTATTGGCATACTTGAATCGATACATTGCGTCCTTCATATCACCAGTGTATCTGAAGATGGCCTTCGTCTGATCAAAATAATGTTTCGTGTTTTGGCAGGTACTGCAATATTCCTCATTCTCGTTCACGGGAACGCCACAGGTCATACAGTAATTGGGGCCTACCAGCTTGATTTTCTTGGCGCAAGCCTTACAAAACCCCATTTCTTTTTCTATTTTTAATAAAACTTTATCACAAGACACGCAATGTTTTGGATATAATAAATCTATGGAAGAGTCTATAATACCTTTTATAATATGGTTCATTATTAATACTCCTAATTGACTAATTTGGGATAACAAACTATTATTTAGTAATTGAATCTTGAAAGGAACACCTATGAAAAAAAGATTATTAAGTATATTAATGATTGCATCGATGTGCTTATCTCTTAGCGCATGTGGTGGCAAGGACAAGTCTGAACCAGCAAACGATGTAACCGACGAATCTAACGAAGATTCATTTTCATATAATATATCAGCACTTTTATCCAAAGACAATAGCATGGATGAAATTCTTCTTAAGGGCTTTTCTGATGCACTTAGTGATTATATCGGCGATGACCATTTCACCATCACCACATCCTATGCATCAGAGGAAACTCCTAGTGATACCATCGCTTCAGAGGCCGTTAAGAATTCTTCTGATATGATTTTTACCACTGGTAAATCAACCTTAGTAGCTGCTGCAGATGCTACAGAAACAATCCCTATCATTGCCACTGACATTGTGGATTTCAAGGGAACACTTCGCATCGCAAGCTTGGGTGGTAAATCCTGGGACAAAACTACAGGCCGCAACATCACTGGTGTCAGCAGCAAGCCTAGCATCGTTGACCAGGTTTCGCTCATGATCGAATCTACCAAGGATTTACAGACAGTGGGCATCCTCTTCTCACCTGAAGATACAGATGCCATCTACCAGAACGAAATCTTCGAAGCTTATTTGGATCAGGCTGGTATTCCTTGGAAGGAATATTTGATTCCTGCCACTAGCACTAAACTAAGCGATGATAAGGAAAAGGATTCTACAGCTTTAACACCTAGCAAATACGTTGCCTTCTCCGCAAAGGACGGCATGGATAACGATGTTATAAGCCTTGGAGATAATCCTTTATTTGGACTTAACTCACCTTCATCTACACGAGTTGCTCTTGTTTCAGATTTCTGGACAGGACCTAAGGTTGTTGCAAAGCCAACACCTGCTGAGGAAGCTGATGAAGATTCAAAGACAGATTCAGATGAAAAATCTGATTCAGGCAAATCAGATGCTAACGATATCGAATCAGAGATTTCTCTTGAGGACAGAATTACCGAAGCCTGCAGCGAATGCTCAGCCATCTATGTTCCATTTGAAAGCATGCTTACAGATCAGATGGATGTTATCGGTTCTGTTGCCCAGGAGCAGGATGTTGTAGTAGTTGCCGGTGATACAAATATCGGTCAGAACTCACTTGTAACTCTTTTCATGGATCCATATTCTTTAGGATATGCTGCTGGAAAGAAGGCCGTTAGAGTATTCAACGGCGATGACATAACCACAATCAAAATCGGTTATGGTGATACAGATGAATGCGTTAAGCTCTACAACGGCGAAATCGCTGAAAAGTTTGACATGACATTCCCTAAATCATTTAGTGAATTCACGGAATTCTTATCAAGCTACACATACGGAAGTAATACAACAAGATTTTCATTTAATTAAAATAACCCCCTAGATTTTGGCAAGTTGTCTGACAACGTCACTAAATCTAGGGGGTTTTCAAAATACTTGACTTATGGTATTATGATAGTAACTATAAGTATAGATATCTAGGCCCTGGCATAGACAAAGGATTGTCGAAGGCTCAAAATTTCAAGGAAGAAAGGAGGGGCGTCTGATGGCACGCATAGATGCTGCGTATAATTATTTCATGACTACCTATGGCGATAACATAGGCAATCGTTACGAATCTCACAAAAAGAGCGAATTACGCGACACATACAACAGAATAGTCAAAGCCAACAAAGATTCTCCTCTGTATAAGATTAAGGACACCGAGGACATGGGTCAGTTTGCCATCGATATTAAAGAGCATGCTAATTCTATGGCTCTTTCAGTATCCAATCTTTCTTCCGCTGGTGAGGATATTTCCTCTATCATGGATAAACGTATTGCATCATCTTCTCAACAGGATTCAGTTGATGCTATCTACGTAGGAGATGCCAATTCTGAGGCTGAACCATTTACTATCGAAGTGGATTCACTGGCAACACCTCAGGTTAACACTGGTAACTTCCTGCTGAGCGACGGCCATGATTTTGCAGAGGGTCAGTATTCATTTGATTTGGATATTAAGAATCACTCTTACGAATTCCAGTTTAACGTAAACAAGGGCGAGACCAATCTTAACGTACAAAACAAGATTGTTCGTCTTCTTAATACGTCAGATGTAGGCCTTAGTGCATCACTTATATCTGAAGATAAAACAGGTTCAAAGGCTATTCAGGTTGTTTCCAAATCCACCGGCCATGAAAGTGATGAAAACCTTTTGTTTGGCATCTCATCTACTATTTCTTGGCGAGAGCTTAACACACTTGGAATTAACAGAGTTACTCAGCAGCCAGCTAATTCTAGCTTTAAGCTAAATGGCACTGAGCACCAGTCATTATCAAACACCTTCACGGTTAACAAGATCTACGAATTAGTTCTGAAGGCACCTTCTGATGGGGAAGTTAACATCGGTTTGATGAACGACACGGAAGCTCTTTCAAACGGAATTAATCAGCTGCTCGATAGCTACAACGGCATGATTGATATCGGACTTAAATACAACGGTGCTCACCAGAACCGCACCTTATTTAACGAGATTTCTTCCATTGCGAGAAACCAGGCTGAGGTTCTTGAGGCAGTTGGTATCACGGCAGATTCTTTGGGACACCTTAGTTTGGACAGAGATACGTTAGCTGAATCAATTAATAATGGAGACAGCCGCAGCGCTTTTGATACCCTTAACGAGCTTAAGAACTCTATCGGAAAGGCTGCATCTAAGGCTTCAATTAACCCGATGGCTTATGTGGACAAGGCCATTGTGGAATACAAGAATCCGGGGAAGTCACTGTCGGCACCTTATGCGACCAGTGCGTACTCCGGAATGATGGTGAATTATGGCTTGTAAATAAAATAACTTAGCCTTCCCCCTATGGGGCTCAAGAGGTCCAGTGGACCTCTGCTCTGAGCCGACCGGAGCGGCAGCGGAGAAGAAGGTGGCTGCGCAGCAGACGGATGAGGGCTACTCATGTTAATACCCTCATCAGTCACCTGCGGTGACAGCTTCTCCCTAGAATGGAGAAGCCTTTTTTATTATTTCCTCCAATCTACGTTCATAGGTACACTGTGTAGCTACGTATTCCCTTCCAGCAGCAGCGATAGCAGCGCGCTCGCTGTCATGCTTTAGGTAATAAGCAGCCTTTTCGTACAGATCCTCGTTGGAATAGTACCAGACTAGGTGGTTTGCGTTTTCGAATTGCATTGGGAGTTCGGCCTGGAAGTTGGTGAGGCAGAAGCCGCCTGCTCCTAAGATATCGTAAACACGAAGTGGGACTCCGCTTTTTATATTTGGGATGGTTATGTTTAGATTGATTTTGGAGTTTTTGAATACCAGGGGCATCTCGCTCCAATAATCTACGCTTCCCTTTGCATTAACTCTTATTAAATCTGATGTTCTGGAATTGGTGTAAACGCTTACATCATGGTGCTTTGAAAGGTCTATCAGTATGCGCCTTCTTTGCTTTTCTGCAATCTTAAATCCCAGTGTTGTTACTGAAAATATTAAATTTAAATCGGACAGGGAATCCTCGGATTTTTCCAGATTAAAATAGTTTTCTAGCTCCATTAATATCTCTGGAGTCAGCATTCTATCTATGATGTTAACGCCCTGCAGGTCTCGCTGGGCTTCCATCAGGGCTTCGAAATATCCTCGCAAATAATCTGGTAAAGTGTACTCCATTTTGTCGTATGAATTTTTCTCATATAGTGAGCCTACGAAGCTAATGTCGTTATGATATAGCTCTTCGTCTTTGGAATTTGCAAACAGATAATCTAATCTTTCGCAATTGACAGCCAGGGGCAGGTGATACACATGCTCCACTCCCATGCCCTTGAACTCCTCCACATTTGTAAGATCAAACAGGAATATACGATTTACATCATTAAACACCGACTGATGATACATGGAAATAAGTGGATTATCGCAGCTCCAGCATACATACAAAATGCCGCACTCCTGGCACACATTGGAAATCAGCGGAAAATAATTTACCGTAAATACGAAGTCAAAAGTCTCCGCTTTTATCAGAGCCTTCAGCCTGCCAGCGAACTGTTCATCCACATCATAATTAAGAAGGTCCTGATAGACCTCCTTAACCTCATAGCCTAGCTTCTCAAAGCTATACTTTATATCCTTGTAGTTGTACGCCTTCCAGCGATACATTAAAATCTTTCTCATAGCGTTACTCCGCTTTCATAACAGTAGCCAAGTACTCCGTGCTCCCGCAGGCCACCTCCCATTGCAGTCAAGGGAACCTCCCCTTCGGGGTCCCTCCTTAACTACATGGGGCCCTCCTGCTCGCGCTTACCAAGGATATGATGCTGTTATGCAAGCTCATCTAAATGTGTAATGTGTCGACACCGAAAGTTCCTTGTAGTACGTCCACCAGTTGGCGGTAGGTGGAGATGGCCTCTTCGGTGTGGCCGGTGGAATCCAGGTCGGCGATTTGTTTTAGGAGGGCTTCCTCCAGATTATACATTTCGTTGAATTTTTCTGGATTTTGTTTGCGGGCTGTGATTACTTTAGCCCTCTCTCCGTATAAGCGAGACAGTTCACTTAGGGCTGTTGTCATGGCAGGGCGAATTCCAAAAAGATTTTTCAGTGTCTTTAGGCTTGTGGCAACATCCTTATCTGCGAATTCAAAGAACTCCTGCAAACCTTGTCCTAGCATGGCTGTTCGCTCCATGTGCTTTTCATCTTCTTTTCCTATCAACCACGAATCATGCACCTTTTGCCAGTTAAGTGCTGTAGTTGCGTAATCCTGCAAGGCTGCAGAAAGCTCAGCGTAATCTTCCCATGCTTCCTGCTGCATGAACTTACGCTCCATAATCAACACATCTATGTAAAGCTTAATTTCCTTACCACCGGGTGTTTTTTTGAAAGCCTCAGACAGCTTTTGCAGCTCTTCGATAGTCAAATCCTCAGCAATTTTATCAATCTGGTACTCTATCATATCTCTAAATCCAGCTGTAATAAAAAACTTGCTCAACACATCGTTGATTTCTCGCTTGTACCCAAACTCTGAAGATTTTTTCAAAAGCGTATATACGAAGCCACGGTTCAATCTTACTATCTGCGAATTCCAGTTGATGCGTCTGTAATAATGGGTCAGTGGGCCATAATCATCTTCCTCCATGCCGATGGCCATGATGAAGCAATATATTAGATTTGCCTTGGTTTCATCAAAGGTATCATTTGAAAACAGGCCGCCTTGAATAAACATGGCCCCCTGGTCGCCTTTGTATTTCTCGTACATCTTCAGGTAATAATTGCAGCTGTCCTTACACTTTTGATTTTCGTGTGTTTTGAAATAAACGGTTGATACGTAAAATGCCAGGCATGTAAGAGGAATCTCCATAATATCTGGCTTTTTGGCTTCTCTTTCATAGAGGGCAATCAGCTCATCATTCCTTGACATCTGATGATAGGCGACGGCGATTCCACAAACAAAGCTGCCTCTATAACGCAAAATTTCATTGTCATCCACATTTAACGTCTTCTCGTATGCGTCGTTGCACACCTGAAGCATCTCCTCGAATTTCTTGATAGATTTCCACTCCTGGGCAAGCTGATAAGGCCAACGCAAATTGTCAGGCTCCTCAGCCATCATCTCCTCTAATAGAGGGATATTTCGCATAGAATGTTTGATATTTTCTTCGTCAGATACATGAACATACCCGAAATGCCCCGCTCTGGCATCCATGAACATAGCATTACCGTAAGCTGGTTCAATATACTCATGAATCTTTCCCATAAATCTGGTTTCCGGAGTAACAGCACACATTCTACAAACCTCAATATCCTGATACTCTCTACCATCAAAATCCAAGTAATTGCGCTGGAAATAGCCGCCGATATTGTAGCTGGTGCAATCTGGCTCCTTAAAAAATTCGATAATATATTTACAATCCAAAAACCACTCGTCATCATCTATGTACAAAAACATCTTACCGTTGGCTTGATCAAGCTGGAAGTTTCTAGCCTTTCCAAAATCGTTACACCAGGTAAATTCAAAAACTTCATCGGCATATTTTTCGATAATAGCCCTGGTTTCCTTAGAGCATCCAGTATCAACAACCTGAATCTCCGAATCGATTGCCTCGCGAATTGGCATCAGCGATTTTAAGCATCGTTCCGTTGTGTCAGGTCGTCCGCAGCAAAGAAGTGAAATTGTAAGTAGCTTTGTTTTTGGCTTGTTATTCATGCTCTTCCCCCATAACCCCATAATCTGAAGAAGGCTCGTCATCTGACGAGCCTTGCAATTCTAATATTAATATGTTCCAACAACTAGTGGTCTGTACATCTCTTCTCCTTCTGTGAGACCTTCCACCTTTCCTAAGCAGCTATCAATCAATCGGTTGATTTCGTTTGCTACAATGGCCTTCTCACCAGGTGCATCAACTAGTCCTCTAAAGTCGTAAATATCAATACTCTTTATTTCTATTATTCTATTTTCAATCTCTCTTAAGATATCACTTAAGACCATTTCGATTGAAACCTTATGATCCATTATCATTTTTGTGTCTCTTAAGTTCTCACTTATATCGTAAATCAAATTGCAGTAATTTTCAAACTTTTCTACGATGTCCGAATAATCCATTCCCATGGATTCTAAGTATTCTCCTAATACTAAGGCTTTCTGCTGACATCCGATTAGGACTTGAAGGTCAGCTGCATCATCACCCGTTCCTCCCTGAGCGAATCTGTGGTTGGCTGTGTAGAGCTCTAAAACCATTGTCAACATCTTGTTTCTTGTAAAATATGCCATAAGCCTTACCTCTCTATCTTATATGAATCTTACCACCTCATCCACCACTTCGTGGTCCCCCTTCTCCTCAAAGAGAAGGCTAGGTATGTAAGCATTGTTTTCATTGTTAATTATTTAATTATTAGTTCTCTTTAGTAATTTCCCCACCTCTTGGTTGAGGTGGGGAGATTAATTTATGGTATCAATCTTAGGTTACTGGAGTAAGTTCATAACACCCTGTGTAGCCTGATTTGCCTGAGCAAGCATTGACTGACCTGCCTGCTGGAGGATGTTATTCTTAGAGTACTCAACCATTGTGTCTGCCATATCTGTATCACGGATACGAGACTCAGCTGATTCTGTGTTCTCAACTACGTTGTCGAGGTTTCTAATAGAGTGCTCTAATCTGTTCTGGATAGCACCAAGTTCCGCACGCTGTGCTGAAACTCTCTGGATTGCATCTGCGATAGCATCGATTGCGTATGTAGCTGCCTTACCAGTTGCATCGGATACGTTGATACCGTTAATACCGATTGACTTAGAGTTCATAGCTTCGATTGCTACGTTAATCTTATTTGACATTGCTGCGTCAGCACCAACATGAAGGTTAAGTGTAAGTGCATTCTGTACATTTACATGGCCTTTGTCGATTGAGAAGCTAATTGTAGTTGTCTTCTGTGTTTCACCACCAACTGTCTGCTCAATCTCTGTTGTCTTCCATGCATAATTTCCTTTGATAACACCTTTCTTAGTAGCATCTGTCTCTTCAAATTTATCAACATCTGCTGCACCGTCTGTTGCACCTACTGAAGATGCTGCCTTAAGTTCGATTGCAACCATGTTGTATGCTGCTGTTGCTGTAATAAGTGTTGCATTAGACTTATCAATACCAGTTGTGTGATCAAGCTTAGCAAATCTTGTTACTTCGTTACCATTGTATTTAAGAGTTGAACCTTCAACGATAAGATTATGAAGATAACCATTTGTAACTTTAGCATTTGCAACATCACTTGCTTTACCTGAGATGATTGTGTATGTCTTTCCATCGATAGAAATTGTATCACCAGCTGTAAGATTCCAACCATCTTCTACTGTATTGGCCTTTGTCTTATCATACATTCCCTCAGAGAACTTAAGGGCTCTTGCTACTTCTTCGTTTGTCTGAGCACCGATAGTATACTGAGTTCCACCGATTCTATATCTCTCACCAGCTTCTAGAGACTCCATTGTAAATGTTGCTCTTGTAGAGTTCTGTACCAATGTTCCCTCAAGACCTGCATCGTGAGCTGCGATATACATCTTCTTTAATCCGATGTCGCCTTTAAGTAAGAATGTCTCATTGAACTTTGTTGTTGAAGCGATTCTGTCGATTTCCTGTGAAAGCTGATCAATTTCGTTCTGGATATCATCACGATCTGATTCTGAGTTTGTACCGTTAGCTGCCTGTACTGCTAACTCGTTCATTCTCTGAAGCATGTCGTGAACTTCTGTGAGGGCACCTTCAGCTGTCTGTACTGAAGAAACACCGTCAGATGCGTTTGTAGAAGCCTGGGTCAAACCACGAATCTGTCTTCTCATCTTCTCAGAAATTGAAAGTCCAGCTGCATCATCTGCTGCTCTGTTGATTTTATATCCAGATGAAAGCTTCTCTGTAGACTTAGACTGAGAATCAGTTGTAATGTTCAATGTTCTTGAAGCATTAGCTGCCTGCATGTTATGTTGTACTACCATAGTTAATTCCTCCATGAGATTCTGCTAATTCCTTTTAGCATTTAAATCCGTTTTTGTTTGATAGCCCAACATCCGTGTCTGGCCTGGTTATTAAATTTAAAATAAGATTCGAATTCGATTTGTAAGGTGCTGCTGATTAGTTCAATTGTTCCTTACACCTTATTTATCGAGACGCATTCTGAAAACTTTAGCCTTTTTTAGAAAATTTTTTATTTTTATTCCATTTTGGCCACTTTTGGGGCATAAGCAAAAAGCTGCTAAAGCCCTGATTTTACTGGCTTTTCGCGACTTTAATTTTTGTTAAAATTTATAACAATTTTTTTGTTAAATATGCTATTTTTAGGACTAAATTGCTCTATTTTAGGGGGACTTAAGTGAAATTTCGCCTTCTGTAAAATACACTTAACTTAAAATCCAGGGACAGTTAAGTGGATTTCGCAAAAATCATTTTTCACTTAAAAAGCGAAATTGCTGTTAAGTGTGGCAGCGATATTTTTGAAAAAACTTAACTTTTTCCTTTTAATCTTTTAGATTGTTAAGTTTTTTCAACATAACTTCAGATAAACTTACCTGTTCTTTAGCATCTGTTAAGTGACAAATGAATTCTTCCATATCCACTTAACTTAACCTAAATATCTTTAAGCTTTTTTAAGTGAAAAAATTTTTTTCTTATATAAACTTAACAGCATTCCGGAATTTTAAGTGAGAATAGAAATTCTTGATATAAACTTAACTTATTCAGTTAAAATACCCCTAAATAAAACAGGCCTTGCGAACACGCAAGGCCTGAAGGTACTATATCATTTCTTTTTATCTAGGAAAGCTGGGTCCGCGGTTGTCTGTGGGCTCATCATGTGCTTGTAATATGTAGAAACTACATCTGATGATTTTTTGATTTCGCGGGCTTCCTTTTTAACGTTGGCGAATCTGGTTTTGGCATATTCTTTATTGCGATATTCTCCAGCTTCAACATCTGCTGTAAGTGCTGTGACTTTTTTAATAAGCTCCTGCATTAGCTTGATTTCATCTGCATAGGAATCCCGGTCTGCTTCGATAATAGCTTTTACTCTTTTGAATAGCTGTTCAAAGCCATCATCTAACATTACAATTCTCTCAATCAGCTCTGACTTCAAGTTCATGTTCTTCTCCAGATCATCTGGAGTAGAATTAGGGTCTTTAAGAATGGCTTCCTGCTCCTTGTTTCTTATATCAAGGATTCTAAGTACATCAGCCTTTTTCTCTAACGACTCCCTAAGCATAACAACATAATCCATATTTTCCATACCTGTCTCCTCCATTACCTAGTCCGTATTCGTTATGCAGACAATAATTATTTCATTACGCTCAGCTAGAAATGCTTCGCTTAAATAAAACAATTATTGTCTACTACGAATACTCATTGTCAGCAACCTTAGTATGCTCCGAACGCTGGTAGGTAACAATTATTTATATACACAAGGAGCCAATCTCGCGACGGTGTATATAAATGATTGTTACCGTAACCAGCGCACACAGCCTACATAACTGTAGCCCCTCGGATGAGGGGCTACGATTTAACCTGCTATGTTTGTTTGCCCATCCACCTTTTTGCCGTTGGCGGTGAGCTTCATTACGTCCTTCCAAGTGTCCCTCATGGTGCGCAAGTGCTTTAGCACTTCCTCAAGCTCATCAGGTTCCTTAGTTATCATGGCATGTCTTAAGCAGCTCCTAAGATAACTATACACTGCATGGAAGTCTTTTGCCACTGGATATTTATCATCAAGAGTAATTTCAAACTCTTCTATTATTCTGTCAGTCTTGCGAATATTGTTGTGTGCCTTTTCAATATCATGATTTTCACATGCCACAATTGCAATATTACAAAACTTGATGGCTCCTTCATACAGCATCAATGTCAACTCTGCTGGACTAGCTGTTAAAATTCTGTTTTTTGCGTAAGCATCGTAACCATTCATTGGTGTCATAGTACCGCCCCCTTGTAAATCCTTTTCGTTTCGCATTTAATACTTACTTATCAACCGCCCAGTAGCGATGATATTGACGAAGAATTGCCTTGTAATGTAGCCAAGGCTTTTTCCATTGCTGCAAATTTCTTATAGTATGCATCCTCCATGTCTGTTACTCTGTCAGTCCATGTTTTAATGGTTCTGCTGTAATCAGAATATTCAGATGCCATTTCCTTGTCATTGTATACCGTATATACGGATTTGATTGCAGATGACTTCATCTTTCCATCTAATGCTGTGTAAAGACCACTTGTCACCTTCTTCAAAAATTCAATAACAACCTCTGGGTCCTCTGCTAAAGCTGCACGTAATTTTTCTTTATTATTAGCTGTGTAGTTATCTTCAGCATCCCCATCAATATGATAAGCATATCCTTCGTTCTTTTCTGCATTAAGTGAGCCTAGAGTGTGGACACCAAATGTAGACCAGGAATATGTTTTACCATTTATTTCGTAGGTGCTCATCATAGACATGGTCATTGAGGAAATGATGCTTGATAAGGTTCCATCTCTTCTAAGGAGAGAATCCTTAATCTTCTGTTCCCATTTCTCAATTTCTGACTCTGACATTTCTGCCTTTTCATCATCTGTAAGAGGCTCATAGTCCTTGGCTGAATCTGCATTGTATAATTTTTGCATTTCATTCATAAGACTATTGTAGGTTGTCAGATAGTCTTTAATCTTGTCATAAAGAGCATCTGTATCATTTGATACGTTTACAGTGATTGCATCTGTAGTTACTGCCAGCGCCTCAATAGTAAGGCCATTAACTGTAACAGCATTTGAACCGTTTGAATATTCAACACCATTAAGATTAATAATTGCATCCTGGCCATCGATTTTGATTGCTCGGTCTGTGTTTTCGATAGTGATGTTGCCTGAAGCTACGTTAGCAGCCAAATCAATTCTATAAAATACGCTGTTTGCAAGCTCGATGTTATCTGACTGAATCCAGAAATTGCTGTAGCTCTTGTCGTATTCAGAATTCTGTGCGCCAAAATTCTGCTCGATATAATCTGCCCACTTTTTATTAGTAGGATCATCTAAGGCTTCCTTAAGCTTTGCTTCTGCATCTGCTATTGCTTGTGCTCTAATAGCGATTTCCTCAGATGTTTTCTGTGGAAGAGCCTTAGCAGATGCAATCGCAACATATCCATCACGAACTGCATTCAATGCTTTAGACATTTCTTTGTAGGTTTCATCAGATGCCATATCATAAGTAGCATTTGAATATATCTTAGCTGCTAAAGCATTCAGCTTGTCCTCGTCAGCAACTAGCGCATCCCAATCGATGTTTCCATCTGTACCATATTTTTCTACCGTGATTCCATCGTTAGTTGTTGTGGTTTTGTATACTTCACCTGCATAGGTCTTGTTAAGATAATCCTTGAGAGCAACAATGTTCTCATCTGTTGAACCAGATTGGATTTGTTTAATCAAATTTGCAAAGCCTTCTGCATTTTCGGCGAAGGAATAGTTCTTTGCGTCGTCGCCCTCTCCTACTGTGAAGTAAAGTGAGCGGCTCATGACTGTAGATTTTGTACCTGTAGTATCGTATACAGAATCCTTGTAGGCTAAGGCCGCAAGATTATCCAGAGCGTCATCGCTGATTGTGGTCCAGTCGATGGCTCCATCTGTTCCGTACTTATAGGTGTTTACTACATCCTTGCCATCCTCGCCCTTTGTTGTAACTGTATATTCCTTGTCAGCATACTTATTTAGATATGTTTCCAAATCTGTAAGCTGTGCAACCTTTTCATCATCGAATGTAGCTGTTCCTTGTTTATAATTCTTAAGGTCTGTAAGAAGCTGCTTCATTTCAACGGAATCAAGCAGATAATCATATCCGCCTTCTCCAGTAGAAAATAGCTTCTTTGCAAGGCTTCCACCTGTTGCATTGTTGATATTACTAACTTCTGAATCTGACAATAGACCCATATTCTTAAGGGCATTCAAGCCCTGGGCACTATTTGCAGATATAGTAAAATCACCAGCTGCGCCAGATGTTTTTGAGCTGATGTAGAATCTTTGGTTCTTTTCATCAAAATTAGCATCGACTCCTGCTTCTGCCAGCTTATTGACAAACTGGTTAACTGTCATATCGCTATCAAGCTCGATGTTTGTAGCCTTTGTACCAGTTCTGATAGAGATGCTAGCCTTTTCCATTGCACTTGTGCTTTTGATTCCAAGTGTGCCAAGTGTTGTTGAGCCAGTAATGCTTCCGTTAAGCTTTGCACCTGTAATATAAGCTGTCTTTGCAAGCTGCTTAATTTCAAGAGTTTGTGTACCAGTGATAGCAGAGCCGGTGGCTGTTGCCTTGGCCTTTGTGGTATCACTTACAGTTGTCTTTTTAACCTGATAATTTGATGATAGACGCATGGAGCCTACATTTGTGTAGAAGCCATACACCTTACTATTCAAGGTCTTCCAAGCATCCTGCTTCCAAGATAGCTTAGTCTGAGCCTTGATATATTTATCCTTCTTAAAGCTATAAGCTGATACGAGGGCGCCTACGATGGCCTCTGTATCCAAGCCTGATGCCAAGCCTGATAATCTAATAGGCATAAGCTACCTCCTATCGTTTCTCATCTACCATAATTCCTGCAAGCTCCCAAGCCTTTGCAATAAGGTCGAGGGTTTTATCTGCTGGGAATTCCTTAATAACCTCTTTGGTTTCCTTATCAACCATTTTGATGGTGACACGATTAGTGCCTTCATGGATACCAAAAACTGCTTCTGCATTTCCATTTGCAGAATTGATTTTTTCTACAGCTTCCTTTAATGAAGATGTAGCCTGCTGTGCAGGATTCTTTTCAGCTTCTTCTTTCTCAGGGTTTGCTGAAAAACTTCTATTTTCAGAATCAGCCTTTGCCTCTTTAGCAGCAGCTGTAAAATCAACTATTGCACTATCCTTTTGAACTGCTGGTGCTGGCGCCGCTTTTACTGAACTTCCCTGTCCCTGGTAGCTAACTGCGCTACTTACTTCGCCTATTTTCATTTCTTTCCTCCTTACGCCTAAACGAATCAGGTCCCACTCCTCAATCCGTAAGGCAATATACATCCTTGTAATATGGGAAATTTTTAGTTTTCTAATCTTATTATCGTCACCACGTTATCGAAAGTTTATAGCTACAGTGAAATTTTTCTAAATATTACGATACGGCTCGTAGTTTTCCGTGCTCCCGCAGGGTACCCTCCATACCTAACCATGGGAGCCCGCCGGCGTGGGCCCCCACCCATGGTCAGGCATGGCGCCCCCCTGCTCGCGCTTGCCTAGGTTATGAAGCCGTATCTTGATAACAAAAAAAGAAAGCCTACAGCATTTTTACTGTAAGCTTTCTATTATATATCGTTCTTATATACCAAGCGGCCACACAACCTACGCAAGCGCGAGCAGGGAGGCACCATACCGAGCGAGGGAGGACCTACGCCGGCGGGAGGACCCTCGCGAAAGTATGGAGGGTGCCCTGCGGGAGCACGGAAACCTCCGAGGCCGCGCCACTATAGCAAATTCTTAAGAGCTTCAAGGTCGTCCATGCTGATTCCCTTGGCTGCTTCGTTTTCTTTCTGGATTTCAAGGTATACTTCTTTGCGGTAGATAGACACTTCCTTTGGAGCCGAAATACCGATTTTGACCTGATCACCACGAACTTCAAGGACTGTAATCTCGATGTTGTTGTTGATCATAATCGCGTCGCCTGTTTTTCTTGTTAATGCCAACATCGCTACTCACCATCCTTTCCATGTATTGCATCATGAATAAGGAATCGAACTGGCTCATCCCCATCTATGATTATCTGATCGCCTACGTTTGTGTCGGTATTGATGATAATAGGAGCCTTTAAATTGATAGATGCCTCCTTTGGATTCTTTGGAACTCTTACAGTGACAAGTACGTAAGTATTATCTGCTGTAAGCTCACCAAGCTGTGATAATGAATCTACATTCAAAGCTGGTGAATAATCCGGTTTAACCACGTGTGGCAACATGACTGGCATAGCAAAATCTGTCTCGTCCAGTGACTGGAGCCACATGATATTGCCCTTGTCCTTTTTTTCTTCGTCGAAAATGAGAGTATATCTCTTCATGTCTGGAAAACCTATAAGCCCATGAAGTAAATTGATAATTTTTTCATCGGAAATCTCAATTTCGCCGAATAATCTAGTTTTTACTTGCATTATCCCTTCTCCTTTTCTGTTTATAACAATTCAGCTGAAAAACCTAAAAACCACTGAAATGTTAAATGTAGTTAAGTAACGTTGAATCGCCCAGCTTTCCAGCTGCTGTAAGCGATGCCTGATATGCGGTGTAGGCTGCTGTATAATCAATGATGATCTGGGATAAATCTATATCATCATTTAGCGATTGCAAACTTTGAACTGTCTGCTGCTGGTCCCCCACTCTAGTCTCTGTTAAGTTAAGAGACTGCTTTTTACACCCCAAATCAGTTATTGCTAAACTTATTTTAGCATAATACTTATCAATTCTGCCGATATCTGTGTCAAAAAGTTTGCGCATGTTGTTATTGTAGAAGTCAAATTCCTTCTGTGCTGCCGCTCTCCAGGTCTTAATCCATTCCTGGTCTTCGTCGGAAGCAAACTGTGTTTCTGTAGCCATATCATCAAGTGCATCAAGCTTGTTATAGGCTTCGATGGTTCGTTCAACGGCATCAATCATTTCCGTAACGTCGCGGTAGATTGAGCTATCAAATACATCTGCTGCCTCAGTGTTGATGTTGATTGTCTGGCTGGCTGCCACAGTATATTCAATATCAAAATGCTTGCGCTCACTGTTCCAACCATCAGCATCTTCTATATACTTAGTGTAAGTTACTGGAACGTGAACATCAAGAGAATCTTCGGTTTTCACACAATTATAATAATATTCTGGTCTTAGCTCGCCTTCGCTAAAGCCCGCTCTGCTATATGTGATTTTTAGCTTGGCATCAAATTTTTTAAGATTCGCAGCCACATCATTAGCAAGAACCATATCACCAGTACTCTTGATTACCACGATGGTTCCATCTGGAACATTCTTGCCGCCCTGGAGCTTGCTCCAATCTGATTCATTTTTGTAGGTAACAACGCTTGGTGGAGTCATTCCTGTTCCGTTATCATTTAATTTGATATGGATTTCATCCTCAAGATTTTCAATCTTATCGTAAGCCAATCTGATTCTATAGTAATCAGTTTGAACCATATCTGAAATAGGTTTATTTACATTAGGGTCGTACCCTGGGTCCCCCGCTTTAATGGCAGGAGCTAAAAGCTCGTCCTCTGTTGTAGGAATCTTCAGGTTGCAGTCATAATAGCGCTTTTCTTCCATGTGCTCTTCAATGGTGAATTCCTGAGTGATATTGTATATTGTTCCTGGCTCATCCTCTGTAAATGTAAGATTGCTGTTTGTTCTGTAGCCAGTGAATACTGTACGGTTTGCATAATCTGCATTACCCTCGGCAAAGAGCTGTTTTTGAAGCTGCTGCAATTCCTTTAGCATTGTATTTCTATCATCCTGAGAATTAACTGTATCTGTAGAGCCTTTAACAGCGATTTCCTTACAATCTTTACCAATGGCACGCATGTTTACAAGAGCTGTTTCAGTTACGCTTATCCACTGAGATGCATCAGGAATGTTCTTTTCCTTATACTGAGTTACCTGAGCAAGTGTTGTAGAAAGACGAAGTGAACGCACAGCGATAACTGGGTCATCGGATGGCTTGTCAATCTTCTTCTGTGATGTCATCTGGGTATTTCGTTTGTTAACGAATTCCTTTGTGGTATTAATGTTTGATGACGCGTTGTTCATTATCATTTTGTTTGTAACTCTCATAGCTCTACCTCATATCCTTATTGCAAGTTAGACTCCAGTATTAAGTATCAATCTATCATATATTTCGGAGAAAACTGAAATACATTTAGATGCCAGGTTGTATGCATTTTGGAACTTCATTAAATCCAAAGCCTCTTCATCTTCATCAACACCAGATACGCTCATGCGCTGCTCTGAGATTGATTTTTTGATATTTGTAAAATTGTCTTTGAAGATAATGCACTCCTGGGCGTCGATAGTAACATCGGCGTATATACACTGAAGGAATTCATCGCCACCGCCACCTCTAAACAGCTTTACTTTTCTTTGAAGCTGCTGCAGCTCAACAACCAAATCTGCCGAATCAACACCATCGGTATAATTAGCTTTTGTTGTGGTTGCAAAGATTCTTGAATCCTTATCAGTCTTTTTTGCGATTGAAACATTTTCTGCTGTAAGCCAGTAATAAGTCTCGCTGTCATAGTTAAGGTCGTCTCTGCCTATAAGCTTCTCTGTCATGCCATGTTCTCTCATGGAATCAACCTTATCCTTAGCGATGAAGAATGCTCCCATGTCGTCCCCATTTAAATCTACTCCGCTTTCTTCAATCAGGTTGAAGTGCTCGCAGAAGTTACGTAAGAAAAGATTCATCTGGTTCTGATAATATGGAATTCCCATGTAATCCACATCATCACCAACCTGGAAGGTCTTGTTCTCCAAAGCCTTGGCCAAATCCTTGTTGATATTATTTGTAAGATTGAAGGTTACTGTTTCAACCTTTCCATCATCACCTGTTGTGAATGAAAATCCATCATAGGTGAACAGCATGTTGTTTGTGCTAATCTGTCCCTTTGTTGGCATGTTGAATTCATTTATATCTGTAATACTAAGGTCTTTGATGGTGATGGTTGTTTCTGTTGCTGATGCAACAACAGCGTGCATGTTCTCGTTGTTATTACCATCACGTACCTCAAACATAGACTTAAGCTGGCCACCGCTTGAGCTTGGAACCGCGTTAAATTTATCTCCGTCCTTAGCCCATACGATGTCGTAAAGTCCGTCGATATCGGACTGATTGTACATCTGCTCTGTGGCTCTGGATTTTACAGCTAGGGTATTGTATTCATAAGTATCAACCAGCTGCTGGCCGTTGATATAAACCATGAAATATGTTGCACCTGTATACATATCAGGGTCGTTAGAGTTAAGAACCTCTGTCTCCTTTACACTTACATCACAGATTTCTGAAAGGTCATCAATTAGAAGTGCTCGCTGATCTCTAAGCTCGTTAGCATGACCACCACCCTGCTCAATAACATTTATCTGCTTTGTAAGAATAGCCACCTTTTCAGATATGGCATTAATATCATCAACAGCTGTTTTAATTTCATCGTTGATAGAATTCTGCAAATCCTTCATCTTTGTTGATAACTGATTGAAGTATTCTGTCAACTGCTTTGCATTTGAAATAAACTGCTTTCTAACTGTGTCATCACCAGGACTTCCCTGCATTGTACTCATGGCGTTAAACATCTTTGTGTAGATGGTTGTGAAGCCTGTGTTTGATGTGTTTTCGTTGTAGTAATCCTGAATCTGATTCATGTAATACTGCTTTTTGTCGAAATAACCTAAAGCTGTCTGGTTGTTCCAGAATTTCTCATCGTAATACAAATCACGTCTTTGGGTTACAGATTCCGCCTCAACACCAGTTCCTGTTGTGCCCCATTTCTGGTAGCATCGCAAAGCTGATGACGCAACAGTATTAACCACCTGCTTACTGTAGCCATTGGTATTAACATTGGAAATGTTGTTGGCAGTGGTATTAATCTGTGCCTGAGAAGTATTCAGTCCTGAATATGCGATTGTTAAGCCAAAAAATGTAGAAGCCATAAGCTATTCCTCGTCTTTCAATAACTGCTATGAACCAAGTGATGTAAGTAAATGCTCAATCATTTCATTTACTACATTTATATATCGGCTAGCTGCGTTATAAGCTGACTGATATTTAATCATTATTGTAAGTTCTTCATCGGAAGATACACCGATAACGCCTTGGCGGCTGAATTCGATTTCTTCCTTTGTTCCTTCCAATGAACGCTCTGTTGTTTGGTATACGTTACCTGTGTTGGCAATCTCGCCAATCCATTTTACGTAGAATCCGTTGTAACCACATGGTGTGGTATCGCTTGGATTTAAATTGAAATCCTGCTCATTCCAGATGGCGCTTAACCTAATTCCTAAGTCGTAATCTACAGCACCACTGTTAACACCGTATTTAAGATGTGGCAGATAAGATTCCTGCTTAATCAAATCTTCGTTTATAAAGGTAGATTTTAATGTATAGCACACACCCAAATCATCTGGAGTCTCTTCGTTATAAATGTAAAGTGTTTCGGTCTGAGCATTTCCATCCTTATCCACGTAATTTATAGTAGCTTCAGTATATCTATCACAACCAACTCTGACGAAAAGCTCTCTTGGAGGAAGCTTGCCATCAGAACCAACGGAGCAATTGTTCTTGTCCAAAACTCTAAGGCTATCTGAAATATCTGCCCCTGAAACAGTTACCTCATTTCCATCCTTATCCAAATATGTATAGGAAGTGATTGTTGAACCAGCGTATGCATTATCTATAGTGGTTATTGGACTATAGATGTTATTGATGGTTGTTGCCAGCTGATGAAACAGTGTATCCAGCTCTGCCTCTGAATTCATCATGATTGAATTTGCTATGCCCTTCTCGTAAACCTCTGATGTAAGGGCTTCACCATTCTCATCATAAAAATCAAAGTATGTTGACCAGCCTGTACCTCTTGCTAAAAGCAAGGCCTTGATTTCACCAATATCTGTATTTTTATCTGCAGATGCATTGCTTGTATCAAACATTGGATAATATGTATTTAGGGATTCATCATCCTCGCTTACGATTTCTGAAAGCTGTGGCCAATATGGTGTTACGAAATGAGTTCTCTTATCTTCCAATGTACCAACTGGGTAGTATCTGATGTCATCAATAAATTCCACGCCCTCGATTTCTACCTTAACAACACCTGTATGGTCCTCGCTGTAGGAAATTTTTGCCTTTCCTGCCAGCTCATCCAAAAGCAAATCTCTTTTATCTCTAAGGTCCATGGCCTTTTCTACGCCTGCTGCTTCGATTGCCTGGATGCGTTTATTGTATTCAACTATCTCTTTTCCAATTTCATTTATTCTGTTTAGGTCTTCCTTGATTTTGGAATTGATAATAGTCTGATAATCTTCAAATCCTTGCTGAACGGCTTTGCCTCTAGCTAAAAAAAGACTAGCCTTCTGCAATACAAGGTTCTGCTTAACAGTATCAGATGGCTCCTTGGCAAATTCCTCAAAGGCTACCTCAAAATCCTTGATAGCCTCTTTGAATGCCACGCCCTCTGTTTCCTGCAAGTGGGTATAAACCTCTTGTACCGCTTCAGAGCTAGCACTATAAAAAGAATATCGCCCATGTTCCTGTCGATATGCTTTGTCTAAAAAGATATCGCGGTTGTGGACGATTGTTCCTACCTGCACGCCAAGACCAGCATACTGAGTGCTGATCGCTGCGTTACCTATTTTTCTATATGTTCTATCTTCGTAAACAACCTGCTCACGAACGTAACCTTCTGTATTTACGTTAGTAAGGTTGTTTGCTGTTGTATTTAATCCATGTGATGCTGACTGTAGGCCTGATGCCCCAACGTATAAGCTTCCAAAACTATTAGCCATAAGTCTGCCCTCCAAGTTATACTAAAACTCTAAGGACATCCTTTTCCTACTGTTTAGCATCGAATCCTCTATTTCCTAAAATATCTCCTGTAGTTTCAGCATTTCTTCCGTAATTGGAGGTCTGTGGTGCCTGCTTTGCACTTTTGATAAGTGTAATGTCAAACTCCACCATCTCTATAGCCTGCCTAAGTAGGTTCTGGGTTTGAAAATTCAAAACCTGAACATCATCAGCGGCTTTTACAAGCTTATCCTTTGCTAAGGTAAGCTGTTTTTGCTGTACAGGTTGGTTCGCCAAGTTATCAATCATCCATGACACAGTAACCTGCTCACCTTCATGGCCCATCACTGCTGCTATACTATTAAGTATGTTCAGTCGTTTCTTTTCCAGTGAACGCAAGGTGTCAGCAATGGCCTGCTCCCTGACGGTAATATCTTCCAGTACGTCAAGCTTCTTATAGATAATAGAATCCTTCTTCTTATCACTAAGACCGATTAACTTTTCATACTGCTCCGTTTCACCATCCATAGTTAAGAGCAATTCATCCATTAAACTAGCCACGCTTTAACCCTCACAAAACTAAAGAATTGATCCATACTGAGCCAATAACTTCTCTGCGAAATCATCTGGGCTAACATCATAAGTGCCATCTTTGATTCTGGCTTTGATATCAGCAACTAAATCTTCTCTGATGTCCGCAGCCTCAGATACAGCGGCCTTTGCAACATGGTAATCACGGCCTGTTGATGAAATCTGAACCTCATCACGACCCATTCCATTTGCCTTTGATGCCTGTGATACATTTTTAGTGTTTGATGTTTGATAGAGCTGAGCTACCTGATTGTAAGCCTCTATACGCATATCGCCACACTCCTTTCCTCCCTTATTATGCCGATTTTTGTAATCAAATCTCGAGCTACATTTTTCTTTACACTTCATTTATCGGTACTACTTAAGAAAACTTTATAGTAAATTTGAATTTTTTTCAAATTTTATTCTTAATCGATTAAGTATTGACAAATTCACCTTATCATGATAACTTAGGCAAGTAAAATTTTAAATTTTGTGAAGTATGTAACTTTAAGTAGGCATAAACGACACAAGACGCTAGAGGCGTTTTTTGTTTTTATGCCTATTTTTTTATGCATAAAATTCGCCTCTAAGAAATAATTATTAGGAGGTCTTTATCGTGAAAGACAAAATTTTTAATGTTTTACAACGAGTTGGCCGAAGCTTCATGCTTCCAATCGCCATACTCCCAGTAGCAGGTCTTCTCCTTGGTTTAGGTGCATCCTTCACTAACGAGACTACAATCGCTACTTATCATCTTGAATCAGTTCTCGGACCTGGAACTATTCTCAACATTCTTCTTACAGTAATGAATGAAGTTGCAAACATCATTTTTGCAAACCTTCATATTATGTTTGCTGTAGGTGTTGCCATCGGTATGGCAAAGAAGGAAAAGGCTGTTGCAGCCTTAGCAGCTATGATTTCATTCTTCGTAATGAACTCAGCAATCAGCGCTATGATTAGTATCACAAACTATGAAGCTAGAGCTTTAAGCGGTACTATCACACAGGCTTGTGGTATCACAACACTTCAGATGGGTGTTTTCGGTGGTATCATCGTAGGTCTTGGTGTTGCAGCTCTTCATAACAAGTTCTACAACATTGAGCTTCCAAGCGCTATCTCATTCTTTGCAGGTACACGTTTCGTTCCAATCATATCAACAGTTGTTTACTTATTTGTTGGTATCCTACTTTTCTATGTATGGCCAGTTGTTCAGAACGGTATCTACGCCCTTGGTGATTTAGTTACTGGTTCAGGCTATGCAGGAACACTTATCTTCGGTTTAATTAAGCGTTCACTTATCCCATTTGGTCTTCACCACGTATTCTACATGCCATTCTGGCAGACAGCAGTTGGTGGTACAGCAGAGGTTGCTGGCCAGGTGGTTGAAGGTGGTCAGAACATCTTCTTCGCACAGCTTGCTAATTCTGGCGATATTGCACACTTCAGCGCCGATGCTACAAGATACTTCTCTGGTGAGTTTATCTTCATGATCTTCGGTCTTCCAGGTGCTGCACTTGCTATGTACCGCACAGCTCGTCCTGAGAAGAAAAAGCAGGTTGGAGGTCTTCTTCTTTCTGCTGCACTTGCTTCAATGTTCACTGGAATCACAGAGCCAATCGAATTCTCATTCTTATTCGTAGCTCCTATCCTTTTCGGTGTTCAGGTTATCTTAGCTGGTAGTGCATACATGATTGCACATATGCTTAATATCGCTGTAGGTCTTACATTCTCCGGTGGTTTAATTGACTTCTTCTTATTCGGTATCCTTCAGGGTAACGAAAAGACAAGCTGGATACGTGTAATCCCAGTTGGTATTATTTATTTCTTCTTATATTATTTCATTTTCACATTCTTAATTAAGAAGCTTGACCTTAAAACCCCTGGGCGTGAAGATGATGATGAAGAAACAAAGCTTTACACAAAGGCTGATTACAAGGCAAAGCAGGCTGGCGCTTCTAATAAAGATGCTGTTAGCGAGCAGATTGCAAACGGTCTTGGCGGCAAGAAGAATATTTCTGATGTAGATTGCTGTGCAACAAGACTTCGTGTTACAGTAAATGATGGAAACCTTGTAAACAAGGCTATGCTTACATCTACTGGTGCTTCAGGTGTTGTTCTTCGTGGTAACAGCGTTCAGGTTATTTACGGACCAAACGTTACTGTTGTAAAGGCTCACCTTGAGGATTACCTTGAGACAGCTCCAAACGAGCTTTATGTTTCTGATAACGCATCTGATGATGCAAACACTACTGCTTCTAATGAAACCCCTGTAGAGGCAGCTCCTAAAAAAGTTGTAAAGACAGTTACAATCTACAGCCCTGCTGATGGTAAGGCTGATGATTTATCTACTACTCCTGATGAAGCTTTCGCAAGCGGAATGATGGGTAGCGGTGCTGTTGTTACTCCAGTTGGCGACACAATATATGCACCATTTGATGGTACAATCGGTTTTATATTCGATACAAAGCATGCAATTGGTTTCATTGGCGACGACGGACTTAACCTTCTTGTTCATGTTGGTATCGATACTGTTAAGCTTGGTGGTCAGGGATTTGAGACTCTTGTAACTATGGGACAGAAGGTTAAGAAGGGTGATCCACTTCTTAAAATCGACCTTGATTACTTAAAGGCAAATGCACCATCAATTGCAACACCTGTACTTTGCACAGATGTTGATGAAGACAAGATTGACGTGCGTCTTGTAAAGGCTGGCGATATTAAGGCTGGCGAACCATTGTTTGAAGTTGATTTCTTTGAATAAGAAGTTATAATATTTGACTATGTATAAAGTAAAAAAAGTTTTAAATCATAATTCGGTTATTGCCGTAGAAACAAATGAATTAGTGGAGTACTTAATTATGGGCAAGGGAGTGGGCTTCGGTATGAAGCCTACTCAGGAGCTCACAGTAGGCTCAGACTGCAAAGTATTTTCTTTGGCTGAATCTTCAGAGCGTGGCGATGCTAAGGATATCGTCAAGCATGTAGATCCTGTTTACTTAGAAATTGCTGAAGCAGTTTTGCAGCATGCTGAAGAGTACTTTGATAGTGTTGATCATAATATTGTATTTCCAATGGCTGATCACTTGGAGTACGCAGCTAAGCGAATTCAAAACAATGACCAAATCATAAACCCTCTTCTAAATGATATTAAGCTGCTTTTTTATCAAGAGTATAAGGCAGCAGAAATTGTTAGGGATTTGCTAAAAAACAGCCTTGGTCTAGATATTATGGACGATGAAATCGGATATGTTGCAATGCACATTCACTCCGCTACTTCCCAGGATAAGCTTTCTCAAACACTTGAGACAGCTCATGCGGTACGTAATTGCATTACAAAGATTGAAGAAATCACCGGTCGTACTATTCCAACCGATTCATTTTCTTATAACCGTATGATGAATCATATTAGATACATGGTTGCTAGAATCCAGAAGCACGAGGATTTGAAAATAAACATGAACGATTATGTTTCAACCCGATTCCCTGAGTCCTTCAGTATAGCATCGGAAATATGCCATGACCTTAGTAAGAGTCTGGGCTCCCCTACAGACGAAATGGAGATTGGATATTTGGCGATGCACATTGAACGTGTAAAGGCTGACGTATTGGATTCGTAATCGTAAAAATGAGCCCCCCTAGTAGGTAACAAGCTCAAATATTTCTTAAGCGAAGCTTTCTATGCTGAGCGTAGAAATAATTTGGCTTGTGACCGTAACCAGGGGGGCTTTTTATATTTACTTATTCTTCTTCCAAGTAACCCATCGCCTTGTTGTACTCATAGGATGTTATTATTTGAGAGTCGTCTGTGTAGAATCCCTCATCCTTTAGGGCTTTTAGGGTGTTAGTGCAGTTTGTGGTTAGCTGAGCATAGATGCTTCTATCATATTCTGGAGTTCTATAATAATCGTCATCACCATACCAATCCCAGAAAGTCATCTCATCAGAGATATATTCTTTTTTATTATTTGCTACTGTGAAATTGAAATCATTATAAAGTGTGATTTTAGCAAGTTCATTATTGTTATATCTATCACCGAATGTAGTCACAAACGCATTACCTTCGTCAATATCCTTAAGGAAGGCTTGATATATTTTTTCGTTTTTATCCGTCAGTTCTTTGTCGGATAAGGTTTCAAAATCGGCATATTCAGGCCAATAATCATCAGCCTCTTCATTATACACATATTGAGTAAAGCTCAACTCAGGGATAGTGCAATCGTCCCAAATATTACCAATTACGTGTTCCTTGATTCGTGTTGGGTCGTTAAGATAATCAAGGATTGGTTGTGTTGCAGCTAAGTAGTTAGCAGAAACTTGATCAGATTCAGTATTTACTACTGAGTATGTACGTTCAATGAAATCTCCGTTTTTAAGCTTATACTTGATTGTAAAGTAGCCGCCGTCCACATCATTATAAATTCTATTTACATCTCTAAGTTCCTTCTTGTCACTTAAGAAATTCTTATGTAAATCTCTTACGGCTGAAATGTCCTCAGGTGTAGAGAATACCATTACATAGTTGGAATCGATTCCTACCCACTGAATATCAGCAGCATCAGGTACCTTGTTTTCAACCTTGAATACATCCAAACGTAGACATATCAACATAGCAAGTGATGCAAGTGAATAACCGGCCAAGAAGAAGAACTTCTTTGTTGAAAAGACTCTAAATGTCTTTTCGATTAACATCTGTGTGGCATAGAAAACAATACAACCTATAACTAGTGCAGATATAATTGCAACAATAAATCTTGTGTTATAGTACATAGGCTTTAGCGCTTCAATCATTCCAGCCACTAAAGCACCTGCAACCATTGAAATAAAGAAAGACATTCCAATTGTAAATACAGGCTTTAAGAATGGAATTGCAATGAAATCCTGTACGGTTTCAAGCTTTTTGTATTCATACAGTATGTAAGAAGCTATCATCAAAGCAATTGCAACAGCGATATAAATAAGTAAATATTTAGTTCCGCCTAAAGTGTAAGTATAGGTTTTTATATTTCCAAGACCATCGTACATTTTATATACTTTAATCCTGCAGGCATCATCTACAAATAACACTGGAGTAAGGGCATTAAAACTAATGTTACGGGTTGAATTTGTCATACCAAACATCAATATGCCTGCTGTAATTCTAAACGCAACTTCCATCATTAAATATAGGAAATTGAAGATACCATAAAATATAATACTGGTTACAATCTGCCCTGAAGCCATAAGGGAGATCATTGCAATACCAATAAATAGCAGTGTGGTTGCGATGACGCCAAGTGCCCAAAACCAAATAACGTCGAAGGCGTAAATCTTTTCAGCGGCTGCAACTATAGTTGTAACAAGTGCTGTAAGTATGACAGGCAAGATAGATACAACAATACTTGAAATTAAGCCAGTAAAATAAAGGCTACGTCTGCTGACAGGGAAGGAATGCATCATGTAATTATCTCTTTTGAAGAATAAATACCAAAATGTAATTCCTGTTACCGCTATTGCAATAAATATACCCCATATGCCTATAGGAACATATGAAACGTCGTCTATTAAGTTGAGCGTTTTTGTGTAGCCCTCTTCATAATTTATTTCATCGAAATTAGCCAAATTAATAATAAATTGTATTGGCATAACAATAAGAAGAATGATGAAATATAGCAGTCCAACAATCCATGTTCTACTTATGTTTTTCTTAAACAGTGCTAGATTAAAAAATGATTTCTTTGACTGCATAATTCTCACCTCCCAACTCGTAAATAAATATTTCTTCAAGTGTAAGAGGAAGCACATCCATAAGCAATGGATTCAGACCTGCAATAAGCTGCTGTGCCTGACGTGGTTCTCCCTTTACAATAAGTGTATGTACTCTGCCTGTTGATACCCTCTTCAGCACCTGAACCTCAGGTGGAATAGTTGGTAGTTCATCCTCAAAGGCAAGCTGTATTTTAGTGATTGATGTTTGTAGCTCGTCTAATGAGCGCTCGATAAGAATCTTGCCGTGATTCATGATTCCTACATGGTCACAAACATCCTCAAGCTCTCTAAGGTTATGTGAGCTTACAAGAACAGTTAAGCCGTGCTCTGCCACATCTGACATGATAAGGCTCCAAATCTGACGGCGCATAACAGGATCAAGTCCATCTACAGGCTCATCCAAAATCATAAGCTCAGGACGTGCAGCAATAGAAAGCATGAAAGCTACTTGCTTTTGCATACCCTTTGAAAGTGTTCTAACCATTTTCTTTGGGTTAACTTCTGGGAAGCAGTTTAAAATCTTTTTAAATAAGGCTTCATCAAAGGTAGGATAGAGATTTTTGTAAAATTTCATCATATCCATTGTGTTGGCCTGAGTGAAGAAGAAAATCTCATCAGGAATTACAGTGAAGCGCTGTTTAAGCTTTTCATTTTCATAAACAGGCTGTCCGTCTATTCTGATTTCTCCTGCGTCCTGTTTGTACACTCCGCTTAAGTGTCTAATAATGGTAGATTTGCCTGCTCCGTTAGGTCCTACCAGGCCATATATAGCTCCGCGCTCAACATGCATGTTTAAACCATCAAGAGCAGTAAAATCGCCAAATTTCTTAGTGACGTTATTTACTTCTATCATCTACAGTCCCTCCCTTCGCAAGCTCTTCAATTCTTTTGATAAGAATGTCCTTATCCTCGCATAGATACAGAAGTTCCTTTACAATTTCATCGAATTCTTTCATCAATTCTTCATTCCTCCCTGTTGCAACGTCGGCTCGCTTAGCAGCATAGCTTCCCTTGCCAGCAATTGTGTAAATGTAACCTTCCTGCTCAAGCTCTCTATAAGCCTTCTGGATAGTGTTTGGGTTGATAGACAGGCTAGTTGCCAGCTCTCTCACACTAGGCAGCTTCTCGTCGGTTTTAACGGCTCCTGACACCACCAACCGCCTTAGGCCATCCTTTATCTGCTCATAGATAGGCTTAGAATCTCTGTAGTTCAATTGAATCATCTAATACCTCCCCTACTAGGTTATATCTTTATGCTGTATTATCTGTTCTAATACAGTTATAGCACGCATGATTTTTCATGTCAATCTTTTAACAAAAAAACACCTGACCTCTAAGTGAGTGTCAGGTGTTAAATATGCTTTAATTTGCTTATTTTCCAAGGATAGTATCAAAGATTGCGTTTGCAACTTCCGCCTTTGACATTATTGGCAGCTGCCAGGTTTCGTCAGCCATTATGATAGTCACTACGTTGGTGTCTGTGCCAAATCCTGCTCCTTCGGTGCGGAGGTTGTTAGCTACAATCATATCCACATTTTTCTTTTTAAGCTTTGTCTTGGAGTTTTCCAACATGTTCTCCGTCTCCATAGAAAAACCGCAGATAAACTGGCCTTCCTTTTTGTTGGCTCCAAGATAAGAAAGTATATCCTCGGTACGCTCTAGCTCGATGCTAGAAGCTTCTCCATCCTTTTTCTTTATCTTCTCCTTGGCAACGGTGGCTGGTCTGTAATCAGCTACTGCTGCACTCTTAATAATTATATCGCACTCATCGGCTCTGGCTTTTACAGCCTCGGCCATCTCCGCCGCGCTTCTAATTTTGACCACATCAACAAACATAGGTGGTTCGATAGCCACTGGACCTGATACAAGTGTAACATCGGCGCCTCTTTCCATAGCGGCCTTGGCGATGGCATATCCCATCTTGCCTGTACTGTGGTTCGTAATATATCGAACTGGGTCAATAGCCTCCTCAGTAGGACCTGCTGTAATCATTACTTTTTTGCCTGTAAGGTCATGCTCATGTGCAAGCTCCCTTAATATGTACTGAAGAAGTACATCTGGTTCAGGCATCTTCCCCGCTCCTGTGTCCCCGCATGCAAGATACCCACTGGCAGGTTCTATTATCTCATATCCGTATTTACGAAGTATATTAAGGTTGTCCTGAAGGATAGGATTTTCAAACATGTTAGTGTTCATGGCAGGGCTGATAAGCTTCTTGCATTTAGCTGCCATGATGGTGGTTGTCAGCATATCATCTGCTATGCCATGTGCTATCTTTCCAATAACATTAGCACTGGCTGGAGCCACCATGAAAATATCAGCACGCTTAGCAAGAGCCACATGCTCTACATTGAACTGAAAGTTCCTATCAAAAGTATCTACAAGACATTTATTTGAAGTAAGTGTCTCGAAGGTTATTGGGTTAATGAAATTCGTTGCATTCTTTGTCATGATGACATTAACATCCGCGTGCAATTTTACAAGCGCTGATGCAAGATTTGCAATTTTGTATGCTGCGATGGAGCCTGTTACTCCAAGAACTACGCATTTACCTTTTAACATAAATACCTCCGAGTTATATATCCTAAACTAATATTGCTGTTTGTACGCTTACCATTTATTTTAAAACTTTATTCTCTATTGTGCCATCTGGCTTTTGTTTGTTTCAGATGCAACTGCTTTGATTTTAACATCCTTGCCTGCATATACGCCTGCTGGCTTAATCTTGTCAAGTACAACACCTACAAGATAAACGATGATTGCACCTACAACAGCCTCGATAACACCATTGAAGCTGATTACTCCACCAATCATAGCCATAAGTGCGTCTGGGTCTACTCCAACTGCCTCGGCATATGGATATTTGTAGAACACGTAAATGCTTCCCATAACAAGAAGTGTGTTTGTCATGGCACCAGCGATACCTGCTGTGATAAAGCCAAGGGCCTTAGCATCCTTGTTCATGAATAAGTATTCAATACCTGCAAAAGCTGCGATACCAACAACAATACCGAGTACTCTTGCTACTGTAACTGACATTCCAAGAACTTCCTGTGAAATCATTCTGTTAAAGAATGCGAAAACACCGAAGCCTAAGATGAATGAGATAACAGCGTTGATGATTGAACCATAAACTGCTTTCTTTTCAGAGCCGATTGCCTTCTTTATACCAACGTATACGAAGTAAGGAACGACACCGATAAGAATTCTTGGTACTACTGCGATGAATGTGCTCTTTAAAACTAGTAAGATTGCAGCTGCAACTGTATCATGTGGAAGCATTGAAACTGCTGCCACTGGTGAGAATACGAATGCTGAAAGCGATGCTGCTCCAAGTGAACTCTTTATTAAGCTAGTAAGACCAAACACGCCTCCAAGGAATCCGCCCTTCTTTGGTCCTAAGAATAATGAACCAATGATTACTGGAATATGAAGTGTGGTTGCGTTAATAACTACAAGTGGAATAAATCCGAGTGGTGTTGATGCCATTACTACAATAATGGCTACGAATAACGCTGTGAGCACAAGCTCATAGGTTTTAGAATTGTTGCTTTGCATAAATTTCCTCCTTTTGGTAGAAGCCGTCTAGCGGTCTCCTCCTAGTACACTATGCGTAAGCGTTAAATTTTTAACAGCACTAACATTCTATCATCTATTTTATCGGATGGCAATAAAAACCACATTAGAGCCTTTGTTAAGAAAGATTTTATAATTTTTTATTAGTAATAATAAGGTACAAATACTATACTATTATCAAAGGTTATAGTAATAGGAGGATAAAAATATGTACTATGGTTACGGTTTTGGATATGACCCAACAATTATCTTAGTGCTAATCGGTGCTCTTATAAGTGGTATTGCTTCTATGAATGTTCAGCGCACTTATAACAAGTACAGCAGAATCAGAAATTCCAGAGGAATCACATCTAACCAGGTAGCAGAACATATTCTTCATGCTGCGGGGATTTATGATGTTAGAATAGAAAGAATCAGGGGAAATCTTACAGATCATTATTCACCTAATGAAAAGGTGTTACGTTTATCAGATGCAGTTTACGGACAGACTAGTGTTGCAGCTTTAGGTGTTGCAGCTCACGAATGCGGACATGCTATCCAGCATCAGCAGGGATATGCGCCACTTAAGCTTCGTTCAGCATCAGTTCCACTTGCTAATATTGGCTCATGGGTCTCTTGGCCAGTTATCCTTATTGGATTGTTAATTGGTTATACACCACTTGCTCAGATTGGCGTGTTCTTATTCACATTTGTTGTGGCATTCCAGTTAATAACTCTTCCAGTAGAGTTTGATGCCAGCGCCAGAGCCCTCAGGATTCTTGATCAGGACCACATCCTAGAAGGGGATGAGCATGTAGGCGCTACAAAGGTACTTAAGGCAGCAGCCATGACCTATGTAGCAGCATTGTTTGCAACTATCCTACAGCTTCTTAGATTAGTGTTGTTAGTTAGCGGAAATCGTAGAAGAGATTAATTGATTCATATAATCACGATATTCGCTGATGCGATTTGATTTTCTTAGCTTTTTGATAAGCTTTTCTTCCGCAGGGAAGTTAGCTTGCCAGAAGCTTAGAAATTCCTTCATACGATGAAGTACAGGCTTTTCGCCGGAAAGGACTTCAGTATATCTTGAAAGCAAATCATCATGGAACTTTTTAAATAAAACAGGGTCTAGCTTGATGTCATCATCGGCTAGGCCTTTTTTGTATCCAGTTGCAAGTCCTGGGTTTGCTATTAAACCTCTGCCTATCATCACAGCATTTAGATTATCGTATTTACGATATTTATCTTTGATACCTTCGATAGTAATAACATCTCCGTTAAACACTAGTGGTGCCTTGCTGTGTTCTACGGCGTACTCAAAGAATTCTGGCCTGATTGGTTCTTTATAGAAATCAGATTGGATACGTGGATGTATTGTAAGCTCACTTATCTGATATTTATTATAGATATCCAATATCTCATAAAACTCTTCAGGCTCAATTTTTCCAAGTCTTGTTTTAATAGAAATTTCTATGTTAGAAGGCAGGGCTTCAAACACCTCGTACAATAGCTTATCTAATTCCTCTGGGTAATATAAAAGGCCAGAGCCCTTCTTCTTAGCCACTACTGTTCCACTAGGACAGCCTAGATTATAATTAATCTCCTTATAGCCTAATGCAGCAATTTCCTTTACTGCCCATAGGAAGTGCTCACTTTTGTTTGTGAGAATCTGTGGAACAGTTGTAGTCACATCATTCTTTTCAGGGTCAATATCCTTAAACTCTCTAGTTGTAAATTTAAAAGTAGAGTTTGGCGAAATAAAGGGCGTGAAATATTTATCCACGCCCCCGTAATATCTTTCAAATGTATTTCTATATATGCTATCTGTCACGCCTTCAAGTGGCGCCAGGTAAATTTTATTCATTAATGCTTTACTCCTTGGTGTAATACTGCTCCACATCGCGAACCATGGTTTCTAATAGAACGTAATAATCTCCAACTATATCTTTAAAATATCTTAGAGCAACCTGACCATCATAATCATGTGCAAGAGTATTTCTTACTCTAAGCATATCCATCCATCTATCATCTTTAATAAGCCCCACAGAATATGCTGATTTTAAAGTTTCTCTTGGGGAACCTGCAGCAAAATCTGTCAAACCGAATTCATTTGTCACTAATTCTTTTAAAACCTTCCATGCAAGATCGAAAGTTAAATTGTAATTTTGAACTGTTGCAGGAAGTACAAATTTATCATCAATATTTGCATCTCTTGATTCTTTAAGATTTGCAAGACTCTTACATAAGCTTTTATATCTATTAAAATATTTGCTTTCCATATTTATCCATATCCTCTCTTAGTTCTTCGCTACATACCTCGTCATAATTAAAAATATCTATTTTGCGTAATGTAGGAATACTTTGTACCTCTTCTTCAAATGAATCGATATCGTCACAGCCATGTATTATGAAATCAATATCGCTATATTCAGTTGCTGTGCCATTTGCAAATGAGCCAAATAAATCAAGTCTTTTTACGTTGTACTTATGTGCAATCTTTGTGACTTGCTCTATTATATCTTCAATAGGCATAGTCTGTATTTCCATGAATATCCCTCCGTAATATGGATATTATACCATTAAAAATAGGGACTGCAACAACTGGCAGTCCCATAAAAATGACAAATCACTATATATTTATTTAGCCTCAGCCTTTAAAAGCTCAACGATTTCCTTTTCAGTAGTAAGGCTAAGTACCTTTGCTGCAAGAGCATCAGCCTCTTCCTTAGACCACTTAGAAATGATTGAACGAGCTGTAAGAACAAGTACTGGGTTAACGCTGTATTCGTTAAGACCGAAAGAAATCAAAAGTGGGATCATAAGTGGATCTGCTGCTGCCTCACCACACATACCAACTGGGATTCCTGCCTTGTTTCCAGCTTCGATAATGTTCTTAATAGAACGAAGAACTGCTGGCTGGAATGCTGAATAAAGGTAAGCAACGTTTGCATTTCCTCTATCAACACTCATTGTATACTGAGTTAAATCATTAGTTCCAATTGAGAAGAAATCAGCCTCTGTAGCAAGAATATCTGCAATAAGAGATGCTGCTGCAGTCTCAACCATGCAACCAACTTCAATGTTTTCATCAAATGCTACGCCCTCAGCCTTAAGCTCTGACTTGCATTCTTCAACAAGTGCCTTTACACTGCGTACCTCTTCTACACATGTAACGAGTGGTACCATGATTTTAACCTTACCAAATGCGCTGGCTCTTAAGATACCTCTAAGCTGCATCTTGTATGTATCTGTATTGCTTAAGCAATATCTAACAGCTCTGTATCCTAAGAATGGGTTTTCTTCCTTCTCAAGGCCAAGATATGGGATGTCCTTATCGCCACCGATATCAAGTGTACGAATAATGACTGTTCTACCACCCATAGTCTCAACAGCCTCTTTGTATGCTTCGAACTGTTCATCTTCTGTTGGAAGATGTGGTCTATCCATGAATAAGAATTCTGAACGGAAAAGGCCAATACCTTCACCGTCGCATTCTACTGCCTTTTTTGCATCCTTTGGTGTACCGATGTTACAGAAAAGCTCTACCTCTGTACCATCAGCTGTAAGTGTCTTCTTACCAAGGAAGTTCTTAAGCTCAGCCTGAGCCTTGATGAACTCCTCACGCTTAATAATATACTGAGAAATTACTTCTCCATCAGGATTGATGTGAACATCACCCTCAGTACCATCTACGATTGCTGTATCCTTATCCTTAACGAGTTCTGTAATGTTAGGAACAGAAAGAACTGCTGGAATTTCAAGGGCACGTGCTAAGATTGCAGAGTGAGATGTCTTTCCACCTACCTCTGTAATGATACCTACAACATTATCCTTCACAATCTGTGAAGTCATTGATGGTGTAAGGTCGTGTGCTACGATAACTGTTCCAGGAGCAACCTTGCTAATATCAACATCTTCGATGCCAAGTAAAAGCTTAAGTAAGCTGATTTTGATATCAGAAATATCTGATGCACGCTGACGCATCATGTCGTCCTCCATCTTAGAGAACATACCAATGAACATGTCGCAAACTGCTGTAACTGCAGCTTCTGCGCACTGACCAGCCTCGATCATCTTTGTCATTTCTCCAGCCATTGTTGGGTCAGAAATCATTGCAAGATGACCTTCCATGATTTCAGCTTCCTTAGGACCGATGTTCTTTCTGATGTTTTCAGCCATAGCAGCTGTCTCGGTTTTGAACTTATCGATTGCTGAATTAAATCTAGCCTTTTCAGCCTCAGTGTCTTCAATATGCTTTGACTCAAATGAAAGGTCGTGCTCTACTATTAAACAGATACTACCTATTCCTATTCCCCTAGATGCTTCTATGCCTTTATACATATTCCTACTCCTTCTTAGTCTCCAAGTCCGCTCTCAACAAGTTCAACAGCCTTTGCAAGTGCAGCCTCTTCATCAGCACCATCACAAACGATTTCGATTTCAGCTCCGCACTTAATGCAAGCTGCCATAAGCATCATAACGCTCTTTCCATCGTATGAATTGCCGTTGAAATTAATCTTTACATCAGCATCAAATGGAGTAACTGCAGCTGAAAAAACTGTAGCTGGACGCATGTGCATACCCTGCTCATTTGTAACTTTAACCATCTTTGAAACCATAAAAATAACTCCTTTCGTTTCAACAAATTAACTAATTAATAAAAAAAAGATTTTATATCTCTATACTCCATAGCTTCCCAGTTCTACAGAGTACAAAAACATAAAAACCCATTCCGAGAGATAAACCTCTCGGAATGGAATTATATAATATTCTGAACTATTCTTCCACTGTTTTTTTGAGCAATCCTAAAAGTAAGCAGCTAACTACTGAACCAATAGCAAGTGCAACAAGGTAAAGTGCCCAGTTTCCAACTACAGGGAATACGAAGATACCACCGTGTGGAGCCATAAGTGTACATCTAAATGCCATTGAAAGAGCACCAGCAACACCTGAACCAACCATAAGTGATGGAATTACGTGAAGTGGATCTGCTGCTGCATAAGGGATAGCACCCTCTGTGATGAAGCAGAAGCCCATGATAAAGTTAACTGGACCAGCCTTTCTCTCAGCAACTGTAAACTTCTTAGGGAATACAAGTGTTGCAAGAGCGATTGCGATTGGAGGAACCATACCACCAACCATAACAGCTGCCATAATCATCCAACCTACTTCATTCTGCTCTGCAAGTGCTGCAGTACCAAATACGTATGCGGCCTTGTTAAGAGGACCACCCATATCTGTAGCCATCATAGCACCAAGGATAATTCCAAGTGGTACAAGTGATGTTGTTCCCATGCTAGAAAGTACACCAGAAATCCAAGCATTAAGTGCACCAACGATTGGGTTGATTGCGCACATAACGATACCAATTACTGTGATACCAACAAGTGGATAAATAAGTACTGGCTTGATACCCTCAAGTGACTGTGGAAGTTTGTCGCAAACCTTCTCGAGCCACTTCATAAAGTAACCAGCTGCGAAACCAGCAACTAAAGCGCCAAGGAATGCCGATGGAATAGCTCCACCTGGGTTAGCAAATGTAGCACCACTAGCTGCAAGTGCACCACCTACGAAACCAACTGCAAGACCAGGTCTGTCAGCGATTGACTGTGCAATGAATCCGGCTAAGATTGGAAGCATGAATCCAAATGCTGCACCACCAATTGTCTTGAACCAAGCAGCTACAGGTGTGTTAGAACCGAAGTTGCTAGGATCGATTGAATAATCATCAAGCAAGAATGCGATAGCGATAAGGATACCACCACCAATAACGAATGGAAGCATGTGTGATACACCATTCATCAAATGCTTGTAAAGCTGTCTTCCGATAGATTCATTTGCATCATCAGACTTCTTTGAAACAGCGCCTGTGTGATGATAAACAGAAGCTGTCTTTGCCTTTTCAAATAACTTCTCTGGCTCGTGGATAGCTTCCTTTGTAGAAGCAAGTACTACCTTCTTGCCATCGAACTGTCCCATATCAATGTTCTTATCTACAGCAACGATAACTGCGTCAGCCTCTTCAATTTCCTTTGCTGTAAGTGGATCCTTAGCTCCGCCAGAACCGTCTTTTTCTACTCTAAATGCAATGCCAAGCTCCTTTGCCTTCTGCTCAAGAGACTCTGCTGCCATAAATGTATGAGCAATACCTGTAGGGCATGCTGTAACTGCAACAATCTTTGTAGTGCCGGCTGCAACAGGAGCATCATTCTTAGATGCTGCATCCTTCTCTGCTTCCTTAGCATCGATAAGAGCTAGGAACTCATCAACTGTTTTAGCTTCTACAAGAGTCTTGCAAAATGCAGGATCCATAAGAAGCTGCATAAGCTTTGATAAAACCTCAAGATGTGTATCGGCTCCACCATCTGGAGCAGCGATCATAAATAATAAGTTAGATGGCTTACCATCCATTGCCTTGTAATCAACACCCTGTGGACATGTGATTGCTACAAGACCTGCCTTAGCAACTGCTGAAGACTTTCCATGAGGAACTGCAATACCATTTCCGATAGCTGTGCTACCCTTTGCTTCACGTGCAAGGATTGCCTCCTTAAATGTAGCTGCGTCTTTTAAATTGCCTACTTCTTCATGAAGAGCAATAAGTTTGTCGATTGCTTCATCCTGAGATGATAACGCAACCTGAAGCTTGATCCCTCTAGGATCAATAAACTCTGAGATTCTCATCATATTCCCTCCTACAATGTTTTATATAATTCTTCTATATCAGCGGCTTTTGCTAAACCGTCTGAGAAAGCTGTTGCAGATCCGGCTGCTGTCCCCATTTTAAGAGCCGTATCATAATTCTTGGATTTCATGTAACCTGCTACAAAGCCTGCTACCATGGAATCACCTGCTCCAACTGAATTTCTTACCTTACCCTTTGGTACGCCGATGCGGTAACGCTCGCCGTTTTCATCAACAAGCATTGCACCATTGCCGGCCATTGAAATAAGCACGTTTCTTGCGCCCATTTCCTGGAGCTTCTTAGCTCCTTCATATATTTCATCGTCAGTGGTTAAAACCTTTCCAACGATTTCACCAAGTTCAAAATTGTTTGGCTTGATTAAGAATGGATGATATTTTAATACGTTTGTAAGAAGATCCTTAGTTGCATCAACTACAAATTCGATTCCCTTTCCATCAAGCATTGAAAGGATTTTCTCGTAAACATCATCTGGTAATGTCTTTGGAATAGAACCTGCAAGGATAAGTACATCTCCTGCAACCAGCTTTGAAAGCTTGTTGTAAAGAGCAATCTGCGATTCCTCGTCAATCTTAGGTCCCTGCGCATTGATTTCTGTTTCCTCTGTTGCTTTGAGCTTAACATTGATTCTGGAAATTCCATCCTTTAATTCGATGAAATCTGTCTCAATACCAGCTGCTTTAACGCCTTCATCAATAGCATGCCCTGTAAATCCGGCGATAAATCCTAATGCTGTACTTTTTAAACCAAGTTCCGAAAGAACCATTGAAACATTGATTCCCTTTCCTCCGAAATAGTATTCTTCACTTGAGGAACGATTTGTCATGCCAGGGAGCAAATCTCCATCCATTCGCACAACATAATCAAGTGCTGGGTTAAAAGTAACTGTGTAAATCATTAGCTTTCCTCCTAAATATTACTCTTCGCATACCTTCACAACAGTGTGATTCATATAATCTTTAGCAGCAGATTTGTCTGTGATAATGATACATTCGTTAATCGCTGCGAAAGTAACGGAATTTATTTGGTCGAATTTACTATGGTCTGCCAGGATGTAAGACTTGTATGTGTGCCTGATGGCTTCTGTCTTAATCATGGCCTCATCAACATCCGGTGTAGTATAGCCAGCCATAATGGAGATTCCATTGGTTCCCATAAAGGCCTTTGTGAAATGATACTTTCGTATGAATTCCACACAGTCGGGTCCAACCACTGCTTCAGTGGAGCCCTTTAGGCGACCGCCTATCATGATTGTTTCCAATCCCTTGTCCATAAGCTTTTTAGCATGGACGATACCGTTTGTGATGTATTTAGCATTTCGATTGTCGATATAATCTATCAAACTGAGTGTTGTGGTACCTGCATCGATGTAGACAAAATCGTTGTCCTGAATGAGGCTAGCGGCATAACGACTGATTAAGTCCTTTTCAGCTACATGCTTTTTAGCCTTCTGACCAACTGCATCCTCTTTGGTGTTAACATCCAAGGATGATTTAGCAGTGGCGCCACCGAAAACCTTAACTAGTAGCTGTGCCCTGTTAAGCTCGTTAATATCCCTACGAATAGTAGCTGCTGATGTGTCTAGCAAATCAACAAGTTCATTAACAGAAACTGCCTTTCTTTCATTCACTATTTCAACTATTCTAGTTCTACGCTCTTCTGTAAGCATCCCATCCACCCCTTGAACAATTTCGATTACTTTTGATTGTTCTAAAAAGAGAATAACATCATTCGATTTATTATGCAATCAAACTCAATCACAAACACTCACAAGTAATCAAATTTTGTCATTTTAACCAAGGTTGGGGTGATTTTTTTGTTAGATTTACTTATGCTTATTTTTATCTTTGTACATTCGCTTATCAGCTAGGTTGAACAGCTTGTGAATATCATTCACTTCAGAATACTCAGCAGAACCAATGGATACCCTCACTTTAATATCCATTCCGTTAATTCTGGTTATTTCTGAAAACTTGATTATAAGCTCCTGAATTATGCTCTTTACTTCTGCATCTGACTTATGTTGATGCAATATTGCAAATTCATCACCGCCTATTCTAAAGGCCACACTATTATTTGCCGTCACATTCCTGATAATTTCACTTGAAGTTCTTAGCACTTCATCGCCATAATCATGACCATACATGTCGTTGATTGTCTTGAACTTATCAATATCAATCAAAAACAGTACAAAGTCTGTGTTATCCCGCTCATATTGCTGTATATATTTTGCAGCAATATCATCAAAAGCTCTTCGGTTACTCATTCCTGTCAGCTGGTCGGTATTAGATAGATACTTAAGCTGCTTATTTTCCTCGTATTGAGCAGTAATATCATTAAAGAAGCCTATAAGTCCAATGATTTCACCATCTACCAAAAATGGCTGCTTACTTACAACGATCTTTCTTATTTCACCCTTTACGATACATTCGCCTTGCACGTCTTTGATTATCTTTCCCTCATTTATTACAGCTAACTCATCCTTCTTAAATGGTTCTGGATTGATATGCCATCCCATATCCTCATCAGTCCTTCCGATGATGCTGTCAGCACTAGCTAATCCGTAATAGTCCAAAAACATTTGGTTAGCACCTAGGAACTTTCTTTCTCTATCCTTCCAAAAAACACCTGCTGGTACCAGCTTTATAATATTCTCAAAGGCATGCTCGCTAACTACAGGATTCCTATGCTCTAGTAAATTAAGTATCTTTTCATTTCCGCCTTCCACACATTTATCCATGAAGTACTTAATCTCTTTTGTAGCCTCAGAAACACAGGCCATCATGACTTCTCTATCTATAAAATATAGAACGCTTATGGTCACTGACTTCCAAACATAATTATTGTTTTTATCCAGTATTCTAAAGAAATTTAGCTTCGTTTTATTCTTCTCTGCAGATAGTCTTTCCTTTGCTGTATCTATATCCATGATTTTTAGGAATATATCCCTATCATCTGGATGCACGATTTCCTCTGCTATTGCTTTAATGATTTCCTTTGGTCTTTTGTTTTTGGTATCAACATGAAGTCTGCTATTAGTCAAATACAGGTTTTCATAATACTTATCCTGTATGCCAAATAAATCGATGCACTCGTAAAATGTGAATAAATAATTACTGATAATTGAGCTTTTATTATCGTAGCTTTCATGTATATGTTTAGACAAGGTTCTTAATGAAATCAGGAACGCTTCATCATTGGTAAGCTTGTTAGTTACCAAGTGACGAACGCTTATATTTATAATTCGTCCTAATTCTACAAACTCCATGCTTTCAGCATTTTTGCTTGCCTTACTAGCTTCACACAACTCAAAAAAACCGTCTCGCAGAACCCAATTCCAAGACTCATCATTAACCATTTCTTCAAGTACGGTCATAGACTCTACACCATATATTTTAAGCTCGCGCTTGAGTGCCTCGTTGTAATATAAGAAGCTCCACTCACCTTCTCTTACGATTGCAAGAACCAATGGAAGATCATGACTATCATCTGTAATCTTTCCTTCACCCTCCAGTGGGTTTTGCTTTAACAAATCTACTCGGCCAACTTGATTTAGGAATTCTCTATCAATCATCGGTTCATATTTTTGTCCTACCTTCTGCAAGGATTTTATTCCCTCTTCAAAAGGCATTGGTCTGCCGATGTAATAGCCTTGCATCATTTCGCAACCAAGTCCTCTTAAGAAGTCCATCTGTTCTTTGGTTTCTACACCTTCAGCCAGTGTATGGAAGCCTAGATTCTTAAGCATGGAAACCATATGTTTGATAATGATTTTTCCATCGTCCGATGAATCAATACCTCGTAAGAATTCCATGTCGATTTTTACAAGGTCAAAATCAAAATTCTTAAGGACATTAAGAGATGAATAGCCGCTACCAAAATCATCCATCCAAACGCTATAGCCTTTATCTCTTAGCCTTTTAATCTGCTCCTGGATAAATCTTGGGTTTTCCATTAAAACGCTTTCTGTAATTTCAAATTTAAATAAGCTTTTATCAGCCTCGTACCTTTCTGATAGCTCATCGATTAATGGGATAATTTCCAGTGCCTCGAAATCCAATCTGGACAGATTGATAGAAACAGGGACTGCCTCTCGTCTTCCCTGCTTTGTAATTGTAGAAATGTTAGAAAAAACCTGCTCCATAACGAAGCTATCCAGTTTGTGAATCAATCTGTATTCTTCAAGTACAGGTATGAATTCGTTTGGATATACTACGCCTCGTTCTGGATCAACCCAGCGAACCAGAGCTTCCCAGCCGCACACTTCTCCTGTGAGAGAACGAACTATTGGCTGGTAATAAACCTGAATGAAACCTTTTTTCATGGCATCATCCAAGTTATCCAATATAAACTGTTTACGGATTAATGCGCCGCCTAACTCCTCATCATAGAACTTATAATCAACATCATATTTTTTCTTGATGCTGACACAGGCCATTCTGGCTCTGTCTGCGCATCGTCCTACATCAATGGTTTCACCGTCTAAAACATAAACGCCTGCCTTAATCTCTAGATTTATGTTTTGCTGAATGCATTTAACTCTATTTTTTATTTCGGAAATCGCTGGGATGAGCTGGCTAGTATTTGCGCACACAACAAAATGGTCGCCAGAAAATCTTGCGACCAACTGTCCATCAAATACCTCACGTATTATATTCGCGATTTTGACTAATAGCTCATCACCCTTTTCAAAGCCATAATTTGCATTATATAGCTTGAAATTATTTACGTCGAAAAATATAAAGGCATATTTTTCTGGTTCATCGGTGGTGTCTATCAGTTCCTGGGACCATACGTAGAAGGCCTGTTTTTCCAAAAGGCCTGTCAGTTCATCCTTATGATCCTTCAACAACTCCGTTTTATCCATGTCCCACTCCCCGTGGATGTAATCTAGATACTAATATGTACATGATAACACTCAATTGTGAACAATTTTTAGATAAACTATGTTGCTTATTAGTCATTTTCTCAAATTTATTTAATATTGCACTCCTCCGCCAATCTTTCAAAGGCCGCAATGGAGCGCTTAATCATTTCATAGTCTACGCAATAGGCTATTCTTACATAACCCGGACAGCCAAAGGTTGTTGTAGAAACCATGATAATATGCTGCTTTTTGCCTAAATCAACAAATTTGTTTTCATCCTCAAATGGAGATTTTACCAAAAGATAAAAGGCTCCCTCTGGTTTAACCACCTCAAAGCCTAATTCTGTAAGCTTTTCATATAATAATCTTCTATTTCTGTCATAAAATTCCAAATCTACCCCAACATCCTGACATCTTCCGATTACCAGCTGGAAAAGTGATGGAGCGTTAACATAGCCTAAGCATCTGTTGGCAACAACAAGTGCGCCGATTAATTCGCTGTAGCCATCTGCCTTGCTTGAAAGTGCAAGATAGCCAATACGCTCACCTGGCAGGGACAGCGTCTTGCTGTAGGAATAGATATAAATACTGTTTTTGATGATTGATGGTATATATGGAACCTGTGTATTATCGTAGGCCAGCTCTCTATATGGCTCATCGCACAGAACGTAAATTGGATGACCTATTTTCTGCTCTGCCTTAATGAGGATTTCATTTAACTTTTCTATGGTCTCTTTTGGATAGATTCGACCCGATGGATTGTTAGGATTGTTTACGATGATGCACTTTGTACGCTCGGTAATTCTTGATTCTAATTCATCTAAATTAAGATTGAATTCTGGCAGCTTAGCTGGCACAACAACAAGCTTTCCAGCGTAGTTTGCTGCATAGTTTTTGTATTCACCAAAAAATGGAGCAAATGCAATCACCTCATCCTCTGGATTTAGCATGGCGCGGAATATGCAGTTCATGGCGCCTGCTGCACCAACTGTCATTATGATATCTTCCTTTGTGTAATCCATAGCAAAGGATTTGTTAAGATGATTTGCCACAGCTTCTCTGGTTTCGTCAAAGCCTGCGTTTTTCATATATCCGTGAACATAGGAATCAGGTTCTTCTGATAATATATCCTGAATTGCCTTTGTAACCTGTAAAGGTACTGGTGAGGCTGGATTTCCCAAGCTGAAATCATACACGTTTTCCTTTCCTACCACCTGGGCCATCTGAAGCCCTTCCTCGAAAAGCTTTCTAATTACAGAACTTCCTGCTACTAGTCCTTCCATGTTCTTTGAAATAACCATAATCATCATCCTCTCTGTCGCTTTAAATCATTAAACTGATTATATCAAAAAATGAGCTGCCTTCCAATTATTAAAATCAGAAAGCAGCCCCTATCCAATGACTGTTATTTTCATGTTCAAGTTTCCTTCCTGAATCATCCTTCCGTTACTTCCCTTCGCATCAAACGGTAAGGCCTGTGCCAAATCGTATGATGGAGAATTGGTCCGAAAGCGTATGGACAATTCTTTTTGTTTTATATCTTAGTTATCGGATGATTCGCCGGAAACTTTATATTTTGCTTATGCTTTTTCTTGAAATCTGTAGTATCTCATGGAGAATATTTTTGGTAATCTCCATATCATTTTCGCATTCCTTATTAATGTTAATGCTTGATTCAGATGATGCTGCAACCTCCTCAGATGTAGCCGAAAGATTGCTGATGGCATCCATAACCTTACTATTTGCATCTACGCAGCCTTCTACATTATCAGAAATAGCTGCAACACGGCGTCCAAGGTCTGTAACCTTTTCCAAAATAATTTCGAACTTTTCACCTGTTTCAACAATCATTTCACCCTGCTTAGTTGCAGAGTCAACACTTCGCTGCATGTTGGTAGATGCTGTATTTACACGGTTGATAAGCTCATCAATTGTGGATTCGATTTCCTCTGCAGATTCCTTTGTGTGCTCAGAAAGAGCTCTGATTTCATCAGCAACAACAGCAAAGCCTTTACCTGCCTCACCAGCTCTGGCCGCTTCTATTGAAGCATTTAATGCAAGCAGATTGGTCTGGCCTGAAATATCAAGGATGGTCCCTACAATATCCTTAACGGTGGCGGCAGAACCCTGAAGCTCCTCTGTCATGGTAGCTGTCTCAGCATTGATTGTGGATGCTTCGTTTGATTTTTCTCTAAGCTCTTTAATGAGGGCATTACCCTCGCTGATATTTTCTGTAACCTCTTCCGAATTCTTGCGCATTGCTCTGGTTTGATGAGCAATCTGATCCAGGGATTCAGTAATGTTTGAATTCATTTCAGTCTGAGTCTGAATAGCCTCTGCTGTCAAAGTGATAGACTGACTAATCTGTTCAGCGGATTCAGCACTGGAATTAACCTTTTCAGCCAAAGCCTCCATTGCATCATTAGCATCTTCCAACTTAGCTGCGATCTGATTTCCAGTGGAAGTCATAATCTTAGCACTTTCCTCCTGCTTTTCTGCTGCGGCCTCTATCTCTTCTATTGTCTCATGATTTTGTCTTTCATTAAGTCTCACGTACACGATACTCATGAAAGAAACTAAAATCATAAATACAGCATCTGTAAGAACTGCCCAGTGGCGGTCTGCCACTTCTACTGAATATCTATAAAAAAGTGGGACGTACAAAATATTAATAACTATTGTTGCCACTGACGCAATGATAGTTACTGTAGTATCTGTAAACAATAGAGAATTCATAAGAATTACTGGACCAAAGGCCCACATATAAGTGATATGAACAGAGCCTATCATGGTAACAAAATAGCTACACACCAGGCATCCCATCAATATATATCTGCCCCTAGTCCTTCGTCTATATCGGGCAAATCCGTAAATACTGATGACAAAAACAATCGCCTGGCATGTAGCCATAAATGCAGTGTTAACGAATCCAACTCTTTGATCCGCATAAAGGATTGTTGCCATCAGTTGAAATACTTGGACAATTACCGCGAACCAAAAGGCTAATTTGTTACTTTCAAAAATATGTTTATCTTTTAAACTCATATTCCGCCTCCTGTGTCCCTTTGAAGACAGAATATAATCATTCTAAATTTTACGCAACGGATTTCACAGAATCTTTAGACTTTGCAGCCTGCTTTTTCTCGTAGCGTGTGTAAATAATATATGCAACTAAACCAAAGATTACAGGACCACTAAGTGACCAGATTGTAGTCTTGATATCGCCATCTAATGCTGGCTGAATAATTGCAAATGCGTTAGCAAAGATGAGAAGTAATGTGACGATTACACTCCAGATATTTGCTGACTTCTGAGTCTTGAATACTACGAAGCTTCTATCAACATTCTCCATCTTCTTAAACTTAGGGAATGCCATTGATATGAATGTGTAAGGTACTGTCATACCAACGTTAACCATTGCAGTAAGGATTAAGAAGAACTGCTGCATTGTATCTCCACCAAATGAAACGAGGAAAATCATAATACAAACAATTGCACACTGAATCCACATAGCGTTCTTTGGCATACCGTCCTTTTCTATTACGCCCATCTTACCTGGCCATAATTCAGCTGGTGTACCATCGATAATCTGCTTAAGTGGTGAATATACTAATGTAAACATAGCTCCCATAAGTGCAAGAAGCATGATAAGAGCGTAAACTCTAGCGAAGCCGTGAGCAAGTGCAATCTGAGTAGCCTCTGTAGCACCGAATGCTCTACCGAATGCTGCAGCAAAGTTTGACATGATTACGTATGAAACATTGCCAAGTGTGATGTTATCTGCACCAAGAATCTGATTATAGTTTGTGAATGAACCTACAAGCATGATAAGGAATGCATAACCGATAACGATAACAAATGCTGCCATAACGATTCCCTTAGGGAAGTTCTTCTTAGGATTCTCTGTCTTATCAACAAGACCACCAACAGCTTCGATTCCGCCGTAAGCGAAAAGTGCATATACGATGAATGAGAGAATCATAATTGGGCTGCCTTGGTATGCCACATTAAGTGGAACTGTAAGAGATTCCATTCCTGCGAATGGCTGCTCTAATCTACCGTGACGAGCAATAATCATAACGATTGAACCAATAACAACCATGATGTTGATAGCAAGTACTGCTGTACCACCGATTGATGTTACCTTACTGATTTTATCGATACCCTTTGAATCAAAGTATGTGATAAAAATAAAGAATACGATGGCCATAAGACCAAGTAATCTGGAGCCTGATAAAAGCTCTGATCCAAAGAATGACCAGTTTGCTGTACAATCCTCACCGAAGATAAGGTTTGATACAGGAACCCAAATACCTGATGAAACATTTACCATCCAAAGTACATAAGATGTGTACCACATAAATGTTCCGATAAATGCGTACTTAGGACCAACTGATTTTTCCATCCATGAGTACATACCGCCTGTTTCCTCACGGAATGCAGAACCAAATTCTGCTACCATAAATGCAAATGGTATAAAGAATAATATTCCTGAAATTACAAACCATGGAATAGCTGCATATCCCATAAGATAATAAGAACGAGGAATATTATTAAATCCATAAACTGATGTGAATATCATCAGTATGAGGGACATAAGTCCAAGTTTCTTTTCTTTCATTACTAAATTCCTTACCTTAATAATTTATTCTACGTTTAATTTAATAAGCGCAATGTAAAGAATTATATCATGATTATGTTATAAATAGGCGGTATTATCCAAAGAAAATACAATGTGTTAGCACTTTAAACTTTTAAACTATAAAGCGTGAAAGATTAATACACTGATTTACTCATTTGCCTTTAAGCTTGCAACCATATCTATCTTTTTAAGATTGCGAGACAATGCAATACTTGTTACAAACATAATTATAAGGGTACCTATTATGGCAATTAAGTAAGATGATAAATCTATGTTTGCAAAGAAGTCATAATTATCGCCTATAGCATATTTAAACATGATATCTGTAAATTCAAACCCCAAAGGAAGACCGAATATGATTCCCACTATGGTAAGCCATAGATTCTGCTGCGTATAAACAAGTGCCAGCTTTTTAAACTTAAAGCCTAATACCTTCAATGTGGCAAACTGGTACATCTTCTCTGTAAGAGCAAGGATACCCATGTTGTAGATGATGATAAATCCAAGTAAGGCTGATATAGCAATTAACAGTACTATCATGCTGCTTATCATTTCAAGCATTACATTCATCTGCTCCTTCAAAGATTCGATAGATGAAATGGTAGATACGCCATCTATATCTGAATCTGTCAGCTCACTTAGATCCTCATTGGTGTATATGGTATCGCAGACGTAATCCTCTCCTAATGCCTCAAAGGCTTTCCTTGTCATGGCAAACTGTTGGCTTTGAGGGTCTCTGTATGAAACTACAATCTTAGTTTCATACCAATCATTCTCTCCCATGATTCGCCATTTAACTGTATCTCCTAATGAAAATCCATTATTCTTTAGAAGCTTTTCTGTTGCAAATAAGGCGCCTTCCTTATTTATATCTCCATCTGTGCTTCCTGGAATTCCATTGTTTATATCGTAGGTATTTGTATCATGATCAGAAACTCTTAAATACCCATCTGAATCATTTACTATGATAGCAGATGTGATAATGTCCCCATCCAAATTCTTGTATTCAATGGCAACAGACTGACTGGTTGCGTCTCCATAGGCATCAAACAATTCATCTAATCTTTCATCTGATACATTTTCAGACAGTGTAAGCTTGTAGTTATATGCATTTATCTTGTCAAACTCCCATTCAAGATAATGATTCAAAGAATCCTGCATACCAAATGCCATTACTATAAGAAGTGTAGAGCCCATGATACCAACTATAGCCATGATGCTTCTTGATTTACTTCTAAGAATATCACGTAGATTCCACTTTACAGAAAATGGAAGCTTTGCGCTAATTCCTTTACCGCCTTCTTTAGCCTTTATCTTTATATGAGGCACCTCAAGTCTAAGTGTCTGTGCTGGTGATTCTTTTAAAATGCTCTTAATTGATAGATAAGTAATTATCGTAATTACGATAATAATTACTACTGCAAGAATATAGTTTTTACTGAGAATACTTTTATGAGCATTTGGCAAATCAAACATGGATAATTCCATATTTAAAAATGGCTGTCCAAGCAGTGGTCCCCCTATTACCAGTCCTAAAACTGCTGCTATAACACTTACCCAAAAGCCATAAGCAATGTAATGAAATGTTACTCTTCTATTTCTAAATCCTAAAGCTTTTAGCGTACCAATCTGTACTCGCTGCTTCTTTACAAATCGGCTCATTGTGGTTACTACTGAAAGCCCTGCAATAAACACAAACAATACTGTAAACATTCCAGAATATGTGTCACCTTCTTCTGACTCAGATTTCAAGGTTGCATAAGATGTCCACACATCTCTGGCTGTAATTGCACTTATTGATGCGCCCTCACTTTCATATAATTCGTTTTTAACTGTCTTTACTTTATTTTCAAATTCATCAAGCTCTTTTGAATTAATATATGGATTTGGTGCCACACCCTCTACATCCACTATAGCATTTGGATAGATGAAGCATTCCTCTAAATCAAAGTCTGAATCTAAGGCTTTTATAAATTCTTCTTTATCGGATACAGTAGCTTTTTTATCCTTTATCAGTCTGGCTTTTTCCAAAGCTGTCTCAAGGTCCACATCCTCATCAATTTCTAGCTGCTGCTTGATAAAATCTATATCAGCTCCCATGGCTGTGTATGCCTCTACAGCCTTCTCTATATCATCTACTGAATCAAGATATTCTACAATTTCATCTTCCTTAAGAATCTCGTCATAAAGATATTCCACAGGGAATTCATTCATGGACAAGTATGCCCAGCCATAATCTGCTGCATCCTGAAAGATAACAGTAGAATCAGATACTGTATATACGTGATCAGGTACAGATACAATACCTCTGACTGGCTCTGTAAACCCATAGCCTTCCACATAAAATGTGAGTTCATCTCCAACCTGGATATCTCTGGCCTTTGCAAAATAATTTCCTACCCAGACGCCATCTTTATCCGGGCTATACTCTTCTCCAGCTCTTAATGTCATGGTGGAAATATTCTTTTTGGCATCCTTAGTATCTAGAAAATTAAGCTCTGCCTGCACATTTTCGATTCCAGAACCCTCTTTTTCTTCTACATCAACTGAACCCTGCATGGACAGATATCTTTCCACATCTGCCACATTGTCTAATGCTTTTATTTTTTCTAATTCATCGTCTGTAAAGTTCTCACCATACAGCCATAGATCCTGCAGATTATTCTTTTCGTAAAATTCAACGGATGAGAATTTCAATCCATCAGAAAAAGCACTGATTCCTGAAAAAGCCATAATCGCCAAAAATATCATGGCAAATATAGTAAAGAACTGTCCAAAATTTCCCTTTATTTCTCTGAATAATTTTTTTCTAAACATTTTACCATTGAACCTCATCTATGTTTGCTGGGTTTGCGTTCTCTTCAACACTCTTAATCTTTCCGTTTTTTACGCGGATAACAACATCTGCAATGTCCGCAATGAGTGCATTATGTGTAACGATAATAACTGTGTTATTACCTCTTTCCTTCGTAGTCTGCTTCTTCAAAATCTTTAAAATCATTACACCAGTCTGAGAGTCAAGGGCTCCTGTTGGCTCATCACATAATAGTAACGCTGGATTTTTAGCAATAGCGCGGGCAATTGAAACACGCTGCTGTTCTCCACCTGAAAGCTGATTAGGGAACTTATTTATGTGCTCCAGCAAGCCTACATCCTCAAGTGCTTCTGTGGCATCCAAAGGATTCTTTACGATTTCATTAATCAACTCCACATTTTCTTTTACTGTAAGTGAAGGAAGAATGTTGTAAAACTGGAATATAAAACCAACTGATTCTGCTCTAAAATCGCTGAGCTTATTCTCAGAGTAGCCAGTTATGTTTTCCCCATTTACAATTACTTCTCCCTCTGTTGGTACATCCATACCACCAATGAGATTTAGTAATGTAGATTTTCCCGCACCTGAAGGTCCAAGTATTACTACAAGCTTGCCTTCCTCGATATCCAAATCTACATGATCTAGTGCGCGATATTCCTTCTCGCCCACGTTATAAACCTTAGATACATTTCTTAATGATACTTTATTCACCTGTCTCCTCCTTAACCTCTATAATTCCATCAATATACATTCCAACTAGCCCTTAACTAAAAAAAGATAACAGCGTTATTCACATAACACTGTTATCTTAAATCTTTAGGTTAGTCTTGTCAAACTCTAGTTATATAATTGCTACTTGTTGATTCTCTCCTTTATTTCCAATCTATTAACACATCCAATCCTAATAACAATGCTTTTTCATGAGAACCGGTGCCAAAATCCCTTGTATCATAATCATGAACATTCGCAAGAGAATCGGCAGTAAATAAAAACTGCCCAAATGATGCGCCTCGCTTTCTCGCGCAGGCAGCAAGGGCAGAGCACTCCATTTCAACCACACTACAGCCCTCTTCCAGCCTATACTTAACCATATCCTTTGTTTCACGGAAAAATCCATCTGTAGTCCATGTTGTACAGGTAACAAATGGCAGTTCGTGCTTTTTAAAGCAGCTTTCTATTACTTTTACAGGTTCTTCATCCAGTTCAATAAAGCGGGTTGCTGGAAGATAATGATAAGATGTTCCCTCTGCTCTAAGTGCTTTTGTAGGAACAAGAAAAGCATTCTCTGGAATATCTGCAAGTACACCACATGAACCTGTAGCAATAATCTTCTTACATCCACAGCTGACAAGTGTATCAAGTACCTGGGCTGCCGCTGCAGCTCCAATTGGTGACTGCACTAGACATATATCTTCTTTCTCATCATGAAGAACATATATCTCTATATTATGGGAGACTGTTATCAGTTCCTTTGCCACATCAGCATTGTTTTTCTTGGCATATTCATGAATAACATCCCCTAGGAAAGCAAATAGGCACTTCTCTGGTAGCTTTAAATCCTCCATGTCATGATTTGGTGTTATAACCTCTACTGAGCTGTCATCATATTCAAGTATTGGTATTTCGTTTTTAATAATCATTTGTATTCTCCCTTGCTGTCTCATTTTGGCAGTACTACAGCTATTTTTTCTTTAAATACTTTGCATTAACATACTTTGTAGCTCTTGCTTGTCCAATCTTTTTTACAGAGCCCTCCTTTACCATTTTACCAAGAACAGCTTCTACTGTTGTTGGACTAACATCTATCAGCAATTCACATATTTCAGATTTAGACACTGGTAGTACACTATTTAAAACTGTTTGTTCTATTCTTTCGCTTTTAGGAATTTTCTTTCCATTAACTGTCGAGAATCTTTTATCTAGTTCTTTATAGCATCTGTATAAAGTTGATAAAAAATTCTTCATAAACTCAAAATAGGAATTTTCATTCTCATGCCATCCTTGTGAAGAATCATGTAACGCTTCATAATAAAAATCCTTCGAATTATTAATTTGCTCCTCAAATGAAACGTATTTACAAACATCATATCCACTCTTATACAGTAATAAAATAGATAGCAACCTGGAAATTCGTCCATTACCATCTGAAAATGGATGTATACATAAAAAATCTAAAATTACACAAGGAATTAAGAGCAACCTATTAATTTTAGGATTATCTCTAGCATCTATATAGGCTAATATAAGCTGTTCCATTGCTTCATTAGTCTCATTTGCTGGAATTGGAGTAAAACGTACTTTTCGTCTTCCATTCTCATCAACTTGTAGAATCAAATTATCCTCTTCCTTATATTTTCCGGATAATTCATAACCAGCTAGATTTGTCATCATATGATGCATGTGTAAAATTGTATTTTCACTAAAGCTCATAGATTGATGATTCTTATGAATCTCATCTAATGCGTCTCTGTATCCTGCAATTTCACATTCACTATGATTTAATGGTGCACTATCACCATCTACAATTTCCTTAATCCTTGCATCAGTAGTAATGATTCCTTCAATAGCATTAGAACCCTTTACAGACTGCACTCTAGCAATTTTTTCAAGTTCTGTATATATACTTTGATTTCCATCCTTGCGCTCAGATGATATTGCATCAAATGCAGCAATTGATGCTGTCAAATTAACCATTTCAGCAGGCAACATTCCTTCATCTAAAAATGAATAATCAAATTTATGCATACTGTACCTCCTCAAGTATCTGCATATAATATACAAAAAAATATGCAGATACTCAAGCAGTATCTGCATATAATTCTCTATTATATATGCAGATACTTGATTCATCTACTTGATATCATATGCAGTAGGATTCTTGTTGGCAGTGCTACTGTCAAAATCTTCTTCGTAACTGCGACTTTCTCGAACTGATTAACTAACAAAAAGATTCATCGACGCGTGTGTTCCAACCGCATATAAACGACCCACGTAAACTCACATATCTTGTGAATTTATTTGTTTTTAAAAGAAAAAAGCCCGATACACTTCGTATCGGGCCTGTAATTTGAATTTTTTTTGGTGTTAAACGTTAAAATTCAGATAGATATGTTGTGACCTTTCCATCAACATCTGTAATTGTTTGTACAGCACCAAGCCATTCATATGTCTTTGCATTCTGAATCGAGATGTCTGTATTTGTGACCTTAGCCTGTCTTTCATTAAGATAACCAACAACTGTTTCTGGAATATATGTGTTATGCTGTTCAACAAATTTACTACCACCGTCTTCATAAACAGTAACTCTGTCACCATTGACGTATTCACCACCAGTTGTGACTACGCCATCCATTGCATAAGCTGTCTGAACCATTGTCTTGAATCTAATATTGTAACCATTCACTGTTGCTATAACACCTACTTGTGTCTGGTCACCGTTAGAATATGTATTCCAAGAATCATCTGTAAATTTAACACCATTAGCTACCAAATAATTATAAATATCTAAAGCTGACATCATATTATTTGACTGCATATATGTTGCCAATGTACTTGCGTTTACATTGTTAGCTACTAAATCAGCCGTGTAATAACCTTTTGCACTATCCCAAATATTAGCCATTGTATTGCAATTACCAACATTGTCAAGTGTAGCAGTATACATATCTAAGCCATCAGCGCTATCCATATGAATAGAATTATTCTGCAAAGCCTGTAAAAAGTCTTCTGAATATGGATTATCATTGTAAATATCTTCCTGATAATACATACCATCGACATAACCAGAAATCTGCGAATGTCTGTAATAAGATTCTGGGTCAAAATATTCATCATAGAATTCTTGAACACCAGAAGCTGTATCAACATAACCAGATACTGTCTTCAATGATGGGTCGTTAGTTTTAAGCATTGCTTCAATCTGATTTGTTGTGAGCTTCTGTCCATTAACTGTCAAACCATCAGACGCTACAACAGTGTCAATAAATGTTTTAGCTGGTGATTTACCCTTTGCTTCAGATGTGATTGATGTACCTGTCACAACAATTGCACATACGAGAGCAAGTGTTAATACTTTTGATAAAAACTTTTTCATAAAATTGTTACCTACCTTTCATCCCCTCGCGGAGATTTCAAACATAAATCCAACATCGTTATTCTACCCCCCCCTATCTGCAAATTGTCAATACTTTTATAACGTTCTTTGTATGGCGCTTCATTTATACAAACAAAAAAGCACTGAATCATTGTAGATTCAATGCTTTTATCACACTATCGCATGTTCTCTTTTTTGTTTTAATACAATTTTGCCCCTGCTGGGATATGATTATCAACCATAATAAGATGCAATTCTTCCTCATCAGAATCTTTAAAGTTGTTAACTGCTGAGAGTAACATACCGCAAGATTCGATGCCCATCATAGATCTTGGTGGAAGGTTTGTAATAGCTACAAGTGTCTTTCCAACAAGCTCCTCTGGCTCGTAGAAAGCGTGAATGCCTGAAAGGATTGTGTGGTCTGGCGAATGCCATCCCACTTTCTAACTATACATCCGCAATATATTTGTTTTTGCGGATAATTAGTAAACTACAATTGCTTTAAAAAGTCAATCAATCCCTTGGTAACAACTTCTGAATCAACTCCAAGCCAATTAGCATCCTTAGTTCTAAGTCTGCTCGTATAAGATTTATCCTTAAATACCATATTAACTCTTTTGATGATACCGGTTATATCTTTCTCACGCATTTTAGGATCATTATATACATATATTCCAAGACACTTTTTGAACTTATCCGCATCAACATGGCTACTCAGAAAATACATATCAAAGATATCCTTATAACGACTGGATAATGCTCCAAATCGAAGTAACGATCTCAGTTTTTCAGCAAACATCTGCTCGTTCGAATTAATGAGCAGACTGGCTCCTTCATCATCATATGCAATGTCAAAGCAAAACTCTTCCTGATCTATGTCAAACTGCGTATGGACTCCAAGATCGAGTTTACAATCACAAAACCTCCAACTGTAATAATTCCATTATCATTGAGGTTTTGGGAACCTCATATGCATAGTCTTGTATAAGCGGGATATCCAGATCATGTATCATGTCTCGGTAATTAAGAAGTATCTCTTTATAATAATCAAAAGGCAATTTACTTTTGTGTCTTAACAATTCAACAAGCATTCTTTCCTTGCTGTATATGTTAATCACACATCCTTCCCTTTCCATTTGTTCAACTCCGAGATGTAACAAATTCTTATTTTCGAAAATCTGAATTATATTTTTTTTGCGAATTTTTGCAGCATCCCTGTCCGTGGCTATACAATATTTTTCAGGAATTACGTCGGTCAAGCCATGATAGTAAAAAGCACTGTCCATTGCAAATACAGCTTTCGGATACTTCATAGATATAATTTGTAATGCAGGAACATACTTTGTATCAGAATAAACACCTTTTTCCTGCTGAAAGAAGTCGCCTTCTCCAACAGCCTTTTTTAAAAGATATTTACTGCCAAACTTGGTAACAGCATCCTCATATGTATATAGCATTCCCTAAACCTCCTCATTTATATATTTTTTGCGTATATTTAGGTAAATTATACATCTGATTTTGTTAATCAGCAAGAGTGAATATTTACAACACCATATGTTGTTCAACCCATGAATTAGTCTTGTTATATTATGTTTCATAAAAAAGAAGACCTTCTTGGATACTCAAATCCAAGAAGGTCTTTTAATTCGCAATTATTATTAATACAACTTCGCACCAGCTGGAATGTGGTTGTCAATCATGAGAAGGTGAAGCTCCTCGTCCTCGCTGTCCTTAAGGTTGTTAACTGCTGAGAGTAACATACCGCATGATTCGATTCCCATCATTGGTCTTGGTGGAAGGTTTGTAATAGCTACAAGAGTCTTTCCAACAAGCTCCTCTGGCTCGTAGAATGCGTGAATGCCTGAAAGGATTGTACGGTCTGTACCTGTACCATCGTCAAGTGTGAACTGAAGAAGCTTCTTTGACTTAGGTACTGCCTGGCAAGCCTTTACCTTTACTGCTCTGAAATCGCTCTTTGAGAATGTATCAAAATCAACTGTCTCTTCGAACAATGGCTCAATCTTTACGTTTGAGAAATCGATGCTTGAGTTAGGAGCAAAGAATCCATTGTTATCACCAGCAGACTGTGAAACCTTAGCTGGATTAAGTGACTTCATAGTTGGGAACAATAATACGTCACGGATAGCTGCGCTATCTGTAAGTAACATGCAAAGTCTATCAAGTCCATAACCGATACCGCCTGTAGGTGGCATACCGATTTCAAGTGCGTTAAGGAAGTCCTCATCTGTGTGCTCTGCCTCTTCGTCACCAGCTTCTGCGTTAGCATCCTGTGCTGCGAAACGCTCACGCTGGTCGATTGGGTCGTTAAGCTCTGAGTATGCGTTACACATTTCCCATCCGTTGATGAAGAGCTCGAAACGCTCTACCTTAGTAGGGTCAGATGGCTTCTTCTTTGTAAGTGGAGAGATTTCGATTGGGTGGTCCATAATGAATGTAGGCTGAACCAAATTCTCCTCACAGAACTCCTCGAAGAAGAGGTTAAGGATATCACCCTTCTTGTGGCGCTCCTCAAACTCGATGCCCTTCTCACGAGCAAGTGCCTTAGCAGCTTCATCATCTGCTACTGTATCAAAATCGATGCCTGCGTACTTCTTAACAGCATCTGTCATTGTAAGTCTTTCGAATGGCTTACCAAGGTCGATTTCTACTCCGTTATAAGAAATCTTTGTAGAACCAACAACCTTTTCAGCAAGATATCTAAACATGCTCTCTGTGAGCTCCATCATACCTTCGTAATCTGTGTATGCCTGGTAAAGCTCCATAAGAGTAAACTCAGGATTGTGTCTAGCATCAACACCCTCGTTACGGAATACACGACCGATTTCGAATACTCTCTCAAGACCACCAACGATAAGACGTTTAAGGTAAAGCTCAAGAGAAATACGAAGCTTACGCTCCTCACCGAGTGCGTTGTAATGTGTAAGGAATGGACGAGCTGCTGCGCCACCTGCGTTTTCAACAAGCATAGGTGTCTCAACTTCCATGAAATCACGACCTGCAAGGAAGTTACGGATTTCGCGCATCATAAGTGAACGCTTAATGAAAACATCCTTTGAATCTTTGTTCATGATAAGGTCAACGTAACGCTGTCTGTAACGTGTATCTGTATCTGTAAGACCATGGAACTTCTCTGGAAGAATCTGAAGTGACTTTGAAAGAAGAGTCATTTCCTCAGCATGGATAGAAATCTCACCAGTCTTTGTTCTAAAAGCGTAACCCTTTACGCCGTAAATATCACCGATATCAGACTTTTTGAAATCTGCGTATGAATCCTCACCGATTGCATCACGTGCTACATATACCTGGATGCTGTTCTGTAAATCCTGAATGTTACAGAAGCTAGCCTTACCCATAACACGCTTGAACATCATACGACCTGCAATGTTAACGTGGATTGGATCTGCATCCATGATTGCACGACGCTCGTTGTAATCATCGTTGATTGCCTGCTTTGCAGCTTCCTCATCCATACCGTCTGTGTTAACTGCTGCACGACCTGCTAAAAGCTTAGCCTCATGCTCCTCGTAAAGTGCGCGAACTTCATCACTGTGATGAGTCTGGTCGAACTTTGTAATCTGAAATGGATCCTTGCCAGCCTCCTGGAGTGCAGAAAGCTTTTCACGGCGAACCTTTAATAACTGGTTAATATCCTGTTCTGCCATAATATCTCCTTATCTATTTTTAAACTATATTTTTCTTGTCATAAACTATTTGATTATAGTCTAGTTTTCTTAAATCTGTCAAGGCATGCCACTGCTAGTGCTAGACAATCTGCTGAAGCCATACGTTTGATTTCACCATGAAATAACCCATGATGTTTTTGATAAGCTCTGTTCCACATACGAAGAAGTAAATCCATACGATTCCAAGTCCTGTGAAATGAGCAAGTACAAATGCAAGTGGTGCCATAACAACCCATGTAAATACTGAATCAAACAGGAAGGTAACTAATGTCTTACCACCTGATCGAAGTGTAAAGTATGAGCAATGGCTGAATGAACAGAATGGCATCCATATTGCCGCAACGGCGATGAACTTTGTTGCAAGTGCTCTTATATCGTCAGATACATTGTAGATGTGTGGGAACAATCCGCCAAATGCAAACATAATGATGGCCATAATAGTACAGCAGAATACGCTAAAAACTATCATCTTGTTATCAGCATCCTTTGCCTCTTCAAGGTCACCTGCCCCCAGGTGCTGTCCTACAACAATGCTGATACATGCGCCTAGCTGGATAAATACAATATTGAAAAGATTTCCAACTGTGTTTGAAATGCTGAGGGCTGTAAGTACGTTCATGCCTCTGATTGAATAGCTTTGAGTTACCGCGCTCATGCCTGCTGCCCAAAGGACCTCGTTAAACATAAGCGGTGCGCCCTTTATAATGATAGGTCCAAGTATATCCTTTGGAATACCAAAGCCTAAGTAAGCACCTTCAAGATATCTGTTGAGGCTTCTGTGGCTGTGCGCCCAGAATATAACAATGGCTGCCTCAATATATCTGGCAATAACTGTTGCGATGGCTGCGCCTGCTACACCAAGCTTTGGGAATGGGCCGAAGCCAAAAATTAAGCAATAATCTAAAATGGCATTTGTTGCAACGGCAATCATACCTGCAACCATAGGAACCACCGTCTGACCTGTTTCTTTTATGTTAGTAGCGTATGCCTGATTAACAGCAAATGGAACTAAGCCCACCAAAATGATACTTAGATACTGTAAGCCAAGCTGCAGTGCAATCTCAGGAGATGCTCCGGCACTTTCTGTTAAAAACAGGGATATTAATTCTTTTCCAAATCCAAGGAAAATCAATATACCTATTAATGTAGCTAAAAGTGTGGCATAGAGCTTGAAACGGAAGGTGTACATGTGACCCTTGTGGTCGCCCTTGCCAAAATACTGTGCGCCGTAAATACTACCTGCTGATGCAGCACCAAACACAGCTAGCGAAAATACGAAGTTAAGCTGGTTGACTGTGGCTACCGCAGATATTGCTTCCTGACCAAGCTGACCGACCATGATGTTGTCGAGGAAGCTTACGAAGTTTGTAATTGCGTTTTGAATAATCATTGGAGTTGCAAGGAAGATATAGCGCTTGTAGAAGGCTTTGTCTCCGATGTATTTTTTCTTTAGTGATGTTAACATGATGTCCTCCTAATACCTTATAAAAAAAGGTCGCAACCAAAAAACGGTTGCGACCTTTACATTGCATTAATTACTTTGTCTTGCTTGCAGCTAAAATCTTGTACTTGAACTCGCCAGCTTCTGTTTCAACAGTAACTGTATCACCCTTTTTGTGTCCAAGGATTGCCTTACCAACTGGAGACTCGTTTGAAATCTTACCCTTAAGGCTGTTAGCCTCTGTAGAACCAACGATTTTGTATTCTGTCTCCTCATCAAATTCAAGGTCAAGAAGTGTAACTGTCCAACCGATGTTAATATTCTTTGTATCGTGCTCGTCTGTAACGACCTCAGCATTCTTAAGGATTTTCTCGATTTCTTCGATACGTGCTTCGATATCACGCTGCTCATCCTTAGCTGCATCGTACTCAGCGTTCTCTGAAAGGTCACCCTGCTCTCTGGCTTCCTTAATCTTCTGAGAAACTTCTTTACGTCTGTTTACCTTTAAATCTTCTAATTCGTCCTCTAATATCTTAAGTCCTTCAGCTGTAAGTAAATTCTTTTTAGCTTCCATGTTTTGGTTCCTTTCCCCTTCGGATTTATTTTTGAATGATTCCGTTTAGAATCAGTATATATCAATAGCTTAGTGAATTATAAGCCACACAGATTTTGATGTCAAGAACAAGCATATTCTTTCATAAAATCTTCAAAAAGTTGCTCTAACTCATCATAAGATTCCACATCATTTATTCTGCCGCGAAGCTTGCTGGCACCCTTATATCCTGCAGTGTACCAGGCAGCATGCTTGCGCATTTCTCTTATTCCAAGGTAGTCACCCTTGAATTCGATTTGGAGTTTTGCGTGGCGAAGCATGGTCTTGACCATCTCCTCCATAGGTGGCTTTCCAATCATTTCTCCAGTTTCAAAATAATGAAGAATCTGGTGGAATATCCAAGGATTACCCTGGGCGCCACGGCCTATCATGAAGCCGTCGCAGCCTGTCTGCTCCGACATAGCGATAACATCCTTTGCATCAAGAATGTCGCCGTTTCCAATAACAGGTATTGATACTGCAGCCTTTACATCTGCTATGATGCTCCAATCTGCCTTGCCTGAATAGTACTGTTCTCTGGTACGACCGTGAACTGCTACTGCAGCTGCGCCAGATTCTTGTGCTACATGAGCCATCTCAACTGCATTGATATGCTCGTCGTCAAAGCCCTTGCGGATTTTTACAGTGACCGGCTTATCTATCGCCTTTACCATGCCCTCGATTATCTTTCCAGCCAACACTGGATTTTTCATAAGAGCTGAGCCATCACCATTATTAACTACCTTTGGCACTGGGCAGCCCATATTGATATCTAAAATATCAAAGTTGCGATGCTCGATTCTAGCTGCCATGGCTGCCATGATTTCTGGGTCAGAGCCAAACAGCTGAAGGCTAACTGGACGTTCCCTTTCATCTACTGTAAGAAGGCTTTCGGTATTTTTGTTGTTGTAATAAATACCCTTGGCGCTGACCATTTCCATGCAGCAAAGTGCAGCACCCTGTTCCTTACATAAAAGACGAAATGGCAGGTCAGTTACGCCTGCCATTGGTGCCAAAATCAAATTGTTTTCTAATTCTACGTTTCCGATTTTTAACTTATTTATCATTATCTCTTTTGCTTATCGTAAATAAATTTCATACCATAGAGAGTAAGGTTTGGATTGTAAATATCGATGCACTTTGTCTCGCTTGAAATAAGGTTTCCAAGTCCGCCTGTAGCAACAACCTTTACGTTCTCGTAGCCACTCTCCTCTATCATGTGTTTAACAATGTATTCTGTCTGACCAATCTGTCCGTAAACAAGACCAGCCTGCATAGAAGAAATTGTTTCCTTAGCAAGAATCTTTTCAGGCTTCTTGATTTCGATTTCAGGAAGCTTAGCAGCATCTTCCCAAAGGGCACGTGCGCTGATTCTGATACCTGGTGCTGTAACACCTGAAACAAATGCGCCGTTTGCATCTACTAAATCGTATGTAGTAGCTGTACCAAAATCAAGTACAAGTACAGGACCACCGTAAAGCTCGTAAGCACCTGCTGCATCTACGATTCTGTCTGCACCAATCTGCTTTGGATTTTCTGTTGCAATTCTGATTCCTGTTTTGATACCAGCCTCAACGATGATAGGCTGAATATCGAAGTATTTGATGATTGAGCTTGTAAGTGAGTGCATTACATTTGGCACTACTGAAGCGATAATTACATCATCTATTTTGTTTGCATCCAAATCGTTTGAACGAAGAATCTCCTTGAATACGATTCCAAATTCATCTGATGTTCTGTTGATTTTGGTGGTGACACGGAAATTACCGCGAAGCTCCTGTCCTTCAAACACACCCATTGTTATATTTGTATTTCCAACATCAATTGTAAGAAGCATTATATGCCCTCCCCTAAGAATACTACTTTATAATATGTTTCTAGTGCTTCGAAAAGCTCTCTGCGTTCACGCTGGATTCTCTTTACTTCCAGAACTGAACCGATTTCATCATACATGAAATCATTATCGTTGTGGTCTACATCGATTCTAAGGGAGCCGTCCTCCTCATAGACTATCTGGATTGTACCACTGACCTGTTCTGTGTACATAACGCACAATATTTTTAATTCATCCTTAATCATAGGAGGGAGTCCCTCAAATTCAGGATTTAAATAAAACTTTTTGGTGTAGCAGCTTGCGCCACAAAGTACTTTCTCTTCCATTTATACATACCCGTAAATACCGCGAACTGAGACTTCGCCGGTTCTTATTATTTGTTCTTTTTTATCCACTTCCACTATCAGTTCTCCTTTGGCGGTGATGCCTTTGGCGATAGCTTCGTATGAATTTTCCTGAGCTTCTATTCTAACACGTTCTCCAAAGTTCGCAAGGTTTCTTTCGTATTCTTCTTTTAAACCTGACATGTCCTGAGTTTTTATAAAGATGTTGTAATACCTTTTAAAGCTCTCCCAAATAGCCTTTGTAAGCTCTGCTCTGTGGCCGGTTTCACCGATACGATTTTCTTTTATCAACTCCAGGTCCACAGATGTTGCTTTATACGCAATCTCCTCGTCAAAGTTTTTGTTGTGAACATTGACACCGATGCCAACAACCACAAACCAAACGGCTCCGTCCTTCATTTCCATTTCGGTGAGGATTCCGCATATCTTTTTGCCATCTAAAACTATGTCGTTAGGCCATTTGATTTTGCCCTCTAAGCCGTACTGCCTGCTTAAGGCATCACGCACTGCCATGGCTGCTACCACTGTGATGGTAGGGACTGCTTCTAAAGATATCTCCTGAGGCGTAAGCAACATTGATGTGGCAATAGAATCGTGTTTTGGCGATTCCCATTTGCGTCCTATTCTGCCCTTGCCTGCTGTCTGTGTTCCAGCTGATATTACAAGGCCTTGCTTTTCGCCTGAGTGTGCTCTTTCTTTTATTCTGTCGTTGGTGGAATCCACCGAATCATAATACTCAAAATTAATATTATCTAACATCGCCTAATGTTGCGTACATAACTGCCTTGATAGAGTGCATTCTGTTTTCTGCCTCGTCAAAGACGATTGAACGCTCGCTTTCAAAAATTTCGTCTGTAACTTCCATACAGTCGATTCCAAACTTCTCATGAATCTGAACACCGATTGTTGTATTTAAATCATGGAACGCTGGAAGGCAGTGCATAAATTTAGCACCTGGCTTCGCATAAGAGAATGCCTTAGCGTTAACCTGATATGGGCTAAGCTCCTTGATTCGCTCTTCCCATACTGCATCTGGCTCGCCCATTGATACCCACACATCAGTGTAGATAACATCTGCATCCTTACATCCTGCTGCAACATCATCAGTCAACGTCACGCTTGCCCCGGTTTGTTTAGCAATATCCTGACACTTTTCTACAAGCCAGCTTTCAGGGAAATACTTTTCGCTGGTGCATGCTACGAAATCCAGGCCAAGCTTAGCGCAGGTAACCATAAGGGAATTGCCCATGTTATATCTGGCATCGCCCATGTATACGAACTTGAGTCCCTCAAGCTTTCCAAAATGCTCCTTGATAGTCATCATATCTGCAATCATCTGTGTAGGATGAGATTCATTTGTAAGACCATTCCATACTGGCACCCCAGCGTATTTTGCAAGAGCCTCCACCTTGTCCTGTTCAAAGCCGCGGTATTCGATTCCATCATACATACGGCCCAAAACTCTTGCTGTATCAGCGATGGATTCCTTCTTACCTATCTGCGAGCCTGATGGGTCAAGATATGTAACGTGTGCGCCCATATCATGAGCAGCCACTTCAAAAGAACAACGGGTACGTGTAGATGTTTTCTCGAAAATCAAGGCAATGTTCTTGCCTGCCAAATAACTAGCCTGAGACTTTCCACTCTTCTTCTCCTTTTTAAGGCGAATGGATAAATCAATGAGACCATTAATTTCCTCTGGTGTAAAATCTAACATCTTTAAAAAGTGCTTTCCTTTTAAATCCATAACGTACCCTCCTAAACAAAAATTTATTTAAGTATAAAACAAAAGAGTCTTTAGGAAAACCCCTAAAGACTCTAAAAAACATCATTTTTAATTAATAGAATACGTGGTTACCGATGATAAGTCCTTCTTTAGAACCTGCACGTCTAAAGTGTGTTAAACCGCCTGTTGGGTCGCTACCTGCGATAGCTTCCTGTGCTGCCTGTACGCAAGATGCCTTTGGTCCCTTTGCAAGAACTGAAGACATACGTGATGTTGCGAACTGACCTCTTGCGAAAATAACACCACTAACAGAATTAGCATACGCGCCACTACGAACTCTGTTCATAACTACAGCACCTACTGCTACCTGTCCTTCGTATGGCTCGTTACCAGCTTCAATCTGTATGATTGCTGCGATAAGAGATACGTCTGTTGCTGAATCAATAACAGCCTGATTTGCTGCAGCGGCAGCGGCTGCCTGTTCCTTAGCCTTACGTGCTGCTTCTTCTGCAGCGGCCTTAGCCTCAGCTTCCTCTTCTAATGTGATAGCTTCGCCTGTTACCATATCAACGTTAACATAATCAGACTTAACATAGCCTGTTGTGTCACCGCTTGTAACAGCTACCCAGCCATCAATTGCTTCTGCATCTGAATTAACAGAAAGCTTTGTTCCCTGTGGAACAACCTTGAGGATCTTAGAATCCTCTGATGCTTCGCTACGAATGCGAAGACCTGCTACATCTGTTGTAGCGTATGTGTTGCATACATCCATTGCAAGCTCGTAAGCTTCAATACCTGTAACACAATAATCAGCTGATACGAAACCGTGTGCATTACCTGATTCTACTTCGTACCAACCATCAAATACATCAACTAGTGTTGCGACATCGCCCTTGCGAAGCTTAGCAATAGCTTCGGAAGATTCGTTAGCTTCTGAACGAATATAGAGATAATCTTCTACATTAGCCATAGCCTTGTCTGCCCACTCATCATATTCATTATCTAAATCTGGCTCTACCTGATCTGTAGTAGCCGCAACTACTGTAACATCTGCTGATGCATAAACTAAGCTTGAATCTCCTGCTGTAAGGTCCATAGATGATACTGCTGCGAAAACACCGGCTGTTCTAGCTGGAGTAACATCTACATTTGTCTTTGTAACTTCCTGTGGTGCATTAACGTATGCGCCTGTAAATAAAAGCATCAATGATAAAGCAAGAGCTCCGCCCTGCATATTACGCTTGTTTAAGATTTTTTTGTTCTTAGCATAAATAGCAGTTAAGGTTTCGTTGAATTTACTCATAAGCCTCCGTCACTTTTTACAAAAGTTTTTTATTTATTACAACTTTGTTACGAAGGCTACTATAACATTCTTACATTTTTTTGTCAAATCAGGCTGTCAATGCAGTCCCACAGTTCCTGATATTTGATAGGTTTTTGCAGGCAATGCTTGGCTCCCATAAGCTTATATTTGAGCAAATCTGCCTTTGGTCTGCCTGAACAAACAATGATGTTTGCCTTGCTATCTAAGGACAGTATTTTTTCTATTAACCATTCGCCACCAATACCCCCCTTCATCAGGATATCGGTAATGACTATATCAGGGTGCATTTCCTCATAAATCATGTAGGCATCATAGCAATCCCCTGCCTGCAATATTTCGACGCCATCTTCCGCTTTAAGTAATCTTTCAAGCGTTTTAAGGGCAAATATTTCGTCATCTACTATTAGTACTTTCATCTTCAGTCCCTCATCCCCGTTTGTGTTTCGTATATCTTGATTTTATCATGGCTTTAGCCTATTCGCACTATTTATTTGACTTTTATTTTCATATAGGTATCATAAAATTGGTTAAAAAGTATTGATGAAAGAGGTAAATCTTCTTATGAAAAAAATAGTTATGACTGGCGGCGGTACTGCCGGTCACGTTACACCTAATCTTGCCCTTGTTCCTCTTCTTAAGGAAAAGGGATACGAGATTTTTTACATCGGCTCCTACACTGGCATCGAGAAAAAGCTGGTGGAAGATGCAGGCATTACCTATTATGGTATCTCATCTGGTAAGCTTCGCCGCTACCATGATTGGAAGAATTTCACTGATCCATTTAGAGTAATCAAGGGATTTTCTGAGGCTAATCAGTTACTTAAGCACATCCAGCCTGATGTTGTATTTTCTAAGGGAGGATTCGTTTCAGTTCCTGTTGTTATGGCTGCTGCAAGACAGCACATTCCTGCAATCATCCACGAGTCTGATATGACTCCAGGACTTGCCAACAAGCTTGCTATTCCTTTCGCATCAAAGGTGTGCTGCAACTTCCCTGAGACTATGCAATATCTTCCTGATGGCAAGGCAGTACACACAGGCTCTCCTATTAGAAAGGAGCTTTTCTCTGGAAACCGCGAGGCAGGTCTTGCATTTACAGGATTTTCTGCTGACAAGCCTGTAATCCTTATTATGGGCGGAAGCATTGGTTCTAGATTTATTAATAATGCTGTTTGGTCATCACTTGATACTTTACTTGAAAAATTCCAGATTGTTCATTTGGTTGGTAAGGGAAATATCAACAATGATTTAGTTGGTCGCACTGGTTATCAACAATATGAATTCATCAGTGAACAGCTTAATGATATTTTTGCAATGACTGACCTTATGATTAGCCGTGCTGGTGCAAATTCTATCAGCGAAATTTTGGCTCTTAAGATTCCTAACATCTTAATTCCACTTTCAGCTGCTGCAAGCCGAGGCGACCAAATCCTCAACGCAGAAAGCTACAAGAAGCAGGGATTTTCAACTGTACTTCAGGAAGAGGAGCTTACTGGGGAATTGCTTGTTAGCTCTGTAGAAGATGTATATGCACGCCGCGATGAGATTAAAGAAAAAATGGCATCCAGCAAGTTACTGGACGCCAATAATACTATTCTTAATCTTATTTTAGAAGCTTAACTTCTTTACAACCTCAGCAGTTTCAGCGTCGCTGAAGCTCTGATGCTCCCATTCTTTGATGGCGCCGTCGCCAGCAAATCTTGGAATAACATGTACATGAAGATGGTGAACTGTCTGTCCGGCAGCTTCACCATTATTTTGTATGATGTTAATTCCGTCGCAGCCTAATTCCTTCATCATTTTGTTTCCAATCTTCTTGGCAAGTGGAAGTGCCTTTGCAAGCACATCGTCATCTGCCTCTAAAAGATTAGCAAAATGATTCTTTGGTAAGATAAGAGCATGTCCCTTTGTTGCTGGGGATGCATCTAAAATAACCTTAAATTCATCATCCTCGTAGATTGAGTTTGTAGGAATATCTCCATTTGCTAACTTGCAAAAAATGCAATTATTGTCCTTCATTTCATTATCCTCCTATTGATTAGCTAAAAGTAAATATTTCATCAAGCATTCTAAGGGTTCTGAAATTGCCTTTGGCAGTCATATCTCCTACCGAAAATGCTCGCTGGAAAGTCTCACGTCCTGCAACAATGTTGTCCATAATGTTGGAATTCAGCTTCATGTAAACATCGATGTTATCTTCCTTGCCGTAATGGCAGTCCATCTGCTCGCCAGATACGTTGATGAAAAGAGGTAACTCCTTTCCATCTATCATAAACAGGTACTTGGCAGTAAATTCAGGATTTCCCCTAAAATGTACCTTGAAATCATTAATATATTCGCCGCCGCTATCTTCCTTTTTCTCACCCATCATAGTTCTAAACATGCTGGTAAGATCGGCAATATCTGCCTTCTGAGTCTGAACATATTCATCGTCAGATACGAACTTAGAAAGCTGCTCTGATTCCTGTGGAGAAAGCTCCAGCTGAGTAGTACGCAAGATGCTTCTTGTGACAGCCTGATTGCTGGTAGGCAAGCCCTTTGTATGCTGAGAAATGGTGCGATACAAGGTCTCCACTTTCTTTTCGATGATGTGGGCATACTCTGTGTTTTCGCGGAATTCCTTAACATCCTCTACATAGCCGCAAAAGCCTGAGCATGGCAATCCACCCAGGATTTCCCAAGCATTTTCCAGTGTTACCATGGCCTCGCGCTCACCGTAGGTGGTGGACATGACCACTGGCTGCATATAGGTGGTGGCAAGTGCAGTCTTGTCCGCATATAGCCAGCACGCATCCAAGAATTGATTCATGTATCCGCCTATGCCAAGCCACTCAACTGTGGTGGCAAGGATGATTCCATCAGCATCCTTAAGTGTCTGTGGAAGCATAGATATGGTGTTCTTCTGCTCGTAGATGTTGTAAAGCTTAACCTCTACCTGAAGCTCTGTCAGCACCTGCTCCATTTTGTTAATTACGTATAGTGTTGGGTCCTCTAATAGACCACGCCCTCCATAGTAAATGTTTACCTTCATTTATTGCCCCTCTTCATCCTGTTTGTTACTTAAAAGTATAGATTTTTTCCTGTTTTGAATCAAGGTCTCAATTCCATAACATAGGAATGTAAGGATGAGCCCTGCAAGCAAACCTCCTAGATGGCCTACATTATCTGTGCCTGCTGTGGCAAAGCCAAAATATAAAGTCAAAGCCGCCATGAATAACATTCTCTTAGCACTAATCCCACTGTAGGAACCTCTATTACAAAGCACCACTATTATCATTCCGCCTACTATTCCAAAGATTGCCCCGGAAGCACCGGCAACAATATCATTTTTGTTCATAAGACACAGATAAAAGAATGATAAAAATGAGCCAGCTAATCCTGAACCTAAATAGATTCCAAGGTAGCGCACTGGTCCTACTGCCCTTTCAAAAATCTGCCCTAATAAAAACAGTAGCAGCATGTTGTTAGCCAAATGCTGTATCCCAAAATGCATGAAGGTGGCTGTAAAAAGCCTATACCACTGTCCCTCATATAAAATAAGATACGGATTCATGGCGCCATTATTTAGCATAAAGGCGCTATCCTCCGTATCTCCTAAAAATTCCATCACAAGAAAGACAATTATATTAATTGCCACCAAAATAAAAGTGATTGGTCCGTTCTTTGGATTTAAATATTCGTTAGTTTCCTGTTTCAAACTTATGCAAGCATTTCCTGTGGCATTCTATGCAAAAGATTGCTCATGGCCACCTTATGCTCTTCCTCCATCTCTGTAAGTGGAAGTCTTAGGCTTCCTACATTAAATCCTAACATATTCATAGTGGATTTAACAGGGATTGGATTTACTTCACAGAAAAGTGCATCAACTAATTCAAGGTAATCAAGCTGAAGCTGTCTTGCCTTTTTCTCGTTGCCGTTAAGGTATTCCATAACCATATCGTGAGTGCCCTGAGGTGCTACGTTTGAAAGCACCGATATAACACCAACTCCGCCAAGAGAAAGTATTGGCACAATCTGATCATCGTTACCTGAATAGATATCCAGGCAGCCTCTGCAAAGGCTGGCAAGCTTTGTTATCTGTGAAATGTTGCCGCTGGCTTCTTTGATACCTACGATATTTTTGAACTCAAGTGCAAGCTTTAAGGCTGTTTCTGGAAGGATGTTACAGCCTGTGCGGCTTGGCACATTGTACATGATGATTGGGAGGTCGACAGCCTTTGCAATTGTAGAATAATGCTGGTACAAGCCCTCCTGTGTAGCCTTGTTATAGAAAGGTGTAACGATAAGAAATCCATCTACACCAAGCTTTTCAATCTTCTTTGAAAAATCGATTACAAGCTTTGTTGAGTTTCCGCCGCTGCCTGCGATAACTGGGATGCGATGGTTAACTCTTTTTACTGTAAAGTCGATGACAGAAAGCTTTTCTTCCTCGCTCATTGTGGCATTCTCACCTGTAGTGCCGCACACAACGATAGCGTCTGTGTGTCCTTCAATCTGTCTATCAATAAGAATTCCTAGCATGTCATAATTTACGGTCTCGTCTTCATTGAATGGAGTGATTAATGCTACTCCTGCGCCCTTAAATAATGTCATTGCCGTCCTCCTTTACAATATCCGCGATAAGCTCGCGCTCGTCCATGTGGTGCTTAACACCCTTAATTTCCTGATAATCCTCGTGGCCCTTACCTGCAAGCACCACAATATCCCCTTCCTTTGCATTTACAAGGCAATAGCGGATTGCTTCCTTGCGGTCAGGGATAGTTACATATTCGCCATCGGCTTTCTTTACGCCGATTAAGATGTCGTTAATGATGTCCATTGGCTCTTCGTTACGTGGGTTGTCTGATGTGACAACTGTAAGATCAGCTAATCTAGAGCTTACCTCACCCATCTCGTAACGACGGCTCTTTGCACGGTTACCACCGCAGCCAAAGAGGCAAACCAATCTGCCTGGCTCGTAAGCCTTAAGTGTTGTAAGAAGGCTCTCAAGCGCCATGGCATTATGTGCATAGTCAATCATAACTGTGAACTTCTTTGAAACTGGTACAAGCTCGATACGGCCCTTTACATGAACATCCTTAAGAGCTGCCTTGATTTTATCCTCTGCAACATCAAACTGCTTGCAGATAGCAACTGCTGTAAGTGAATTGTAAACAGAGAATGTACCTGGCACATTTACCTCAACATCCATGTTTTCCTTGCCAGCGATGTGGTACTTAACTCCAAGTGCGCCGTGCTCCTTAAGAAGCTCTACGTTTTCAGCAACAAGGTCGTTGTCCTTGCCGTAACCGTATTTGATAACATCGCAGGTATGTCCTTCAAGGATGCCATCGATGTGCTCGCTGTCTCCGTTGAAGATACCTACCTTACACTGCTGGAAGAGAAGGCTCTTGCAGTGCATATAATCTGCGAAATCCTTGTGTTCGTTCTCACCGATGTGATCTGGCTCAAGGTTAGTAAATACGCCAATATCAAAAGTGAAGCCTGAAACTCTGTGAAGCATAAGTGCCTGTGAGCTAACCTCCATAACAACAGCATCAAGGCCAGCATCTACCATCTGTCTGAAAAGCTCCTGAACACGATAAGATTCAGGTGTTGTGTTAACAGCTGGAATACGCTCCTCGCCTACGATAGACTCTATTGTTCCGATAAGGCCAGTCTTGATACCAGCCTTTTCAAGGATTGACTTAACCATGTATGTGGTAGTTGTCTTTCCCTTTGTACCTGTGATACCGATGGTCTTAAGCTCCTTTGCTGGATGACCAAAGTAAGCAGCTGAAAGAATAGCCAGTGCCTGGCGGCTGTTTGCAACCTTGATGTATGTGACGCCATCTACTGGCTCTACGTCCTTTTCTATGATGATTGCAGTAGCGCCCTTTTCGATTACATCAGGGATAAAATCATGTGCATCCCTAACTGTACCCGAGATACACACAAACACACTATCCTTCTCTACCTTTCTAGAGTCATACACAAGTGTGGAGATTTCTTTATCAAGCTCTCCTGCATATAATTCATAATCTAATTCTTCTAATAAATCTCTTAACTTCATAATTATCCTTTCCAAAGGCTTCCCCCTTCTAGGGGGAAGCTGTCAGCGCAGCTGACTGATGAGGGTCATACCTAGCGCCCTCTATACATCAATCTCTCCCATAAACACCTCCGTAGCCGGCCCCGTCATAAACACATGATTACTCTCACGGTCATACTCAATAGTAAGATCACCACCACGAAGATGCACCAGCACCTTATCCTCAGTCTTTCCATTTAGGATACAAGCCATCACACATGCGCAAGTGCCTGTTCCGCATGCCCATGTCTCGGCGCTACCGCGCTCCCAAACTCGCATATTTGCTTCTGTTCTGCTAATAATCTGAACAAATTCTGTATTGGTACGCTTTGGAAATCTTTCATGGTTCTCAAAAAGCGGACCGTAGGTCTCAAGTGGGAAGCTTGCTGTATCATCTACAAACACAACTGCATGTGGGTTGCCCATAGAAACACAAGTCATGTTCCAGGTCTTGCCGCCTACTTCGATTGGCTCATCAATAACCTTATCTCCCTTGGCAACTACTGGAATCTGTGAAGGCTCAAGGATTGGCTCTCCCATATCTACACGAACCTGCTCAACCTTACCATCCTTAGGAAAAAGAATCAGTGTAAGGATGCCAGCGCCTGTCTCCACTGTGATTTCAGTCTTGTCTGTGAGATGGTGGTCATACACGTATTTGGCAACGCAGCGGATACCATTTCCGCACATCTCTGCCTCTGAGCCATCTGCATTATATATGTGCATTCTGAAATCCGCCTTATCAGATGGGCCTATGGTGATGAGGCCATCTGAGCCGATTCCAAAATGTCTGTCACTTACTTTAATAGAAACTTCTGCTGGGTTTTCAACCTTCTCTTCAAAAAGGTTTACATATACATAGTCATTACCACAGCCATGCATTTTAGTAAATCTCATAGGATGTCCTTTCGAATCATTTACGTAGTTCCCTCAATCTTAATTTTAGTATACTCCGCACTTTTTGTTTTACATAGTCATATTTGTGCGCAAAATATTGCAAATAGTGCTCCTGGTGATATAATTCTACTTAGGAGGATGCCATGGAATCTTATTCTAAAAAAGGATATTTATACGACAATTTCAAGATTTTCCACCTGATAGATACTAATCTAGGGGAAATTGATTTTCACTATCATGATTTCCACAAGGTGCTTATTCACCTGTCAGGGAATACTTCATATTCAATAGAGGGGCAAACCTTTGATTTGCAGGCTGATGATATTGTATTTGTAAATGCAGGGGAAGTGCACCGTCCTATTTTCCATGATGATTCCCCTTATGAGCGTATCATCATCTATATTTCCAAGGATTTTCTGGCTGAGTATAGTCAAGCTGACAATGGTTTATCCTATTGCTTTAGAAATGCCATGGAAAATGGTTCCCATGTTTTGCGTCTTCATTCTTTTAAGAATTCCAGGGTGGCTGCCACGGTAGCCAAGCTTACTGCAAACCTAGGTATAGATGCCTATGCTAACGAACTATTGATGCAGGTGCTTTTCCTAGAATTTATGGTAGAGCTTAATCGTGCTGCCATCAGCGACGAGATTAAATACATATCTACAAATTATGCCGATTCAAAGGTAAGCGAAATCATTCATTATATTAATGAACATTTAAAAGAAGATTTATCTGTGGATGCTATTGCGGGAAAGTTCTATCTCTCTCGCTATTATCTCATGCACACCTTCAAGGATGAGACTGGCTACACTATAGGCAACTACATCACCATCAAGCGCCTGGCCCTAGCTCAGTCATTAATCGATGCTGGCAAGCCAATCGCTGATGCTGCAGAGCAATCTGGCTTTGGTACCTATTCCACTTTCCTTCGTGCATACAAAAAGACCTATGGCACCAGCCCTAAAAAGAAGGCGGCGTCACAGGCCTCACTATCATTTTAATTTATATAGTCTGATGCTGAACAAACTCCTTGAAAAATGGAAGAGCAAAACATAATCTTCCATAGGCTCCATCTGACTTAAGAATCCCAGAGTTTTCCAACGTACTTTGATATGATGAAAAATTATTTGAATCCATCTGGATGCTCTCTCTTACTGTCTTAACAGATACATTATCCTCAAAACCTGAAATTGCTTCTGTTACCTTTTGTTCTGCAGGGGATAATTCTTCCCATATCTTCTCATAAGAACTTTCTTCAAGGCTGGTCTTATACTCAAAAAGAATTTTATCATCAACTGCTTTCTTTTTTGATTCAAATAAATAATAGCCTAGTATCTGAAATCCATATGAATATCCATCAGTTAGCTTCGCCATCTCAAACGATTCTGCCTCACCTATTCCAAAAATCTCTTCATATTGCTTTGCCATTCGCCTCATATTTAACGCACTGAGTGATACCTTAGGGGCTCTCTTTAAAAATGTTTGTGAGCGATTATTCTGCAAGGCTCTAACATTCTTATATAAGCCTGTCATTAATACAAACACAGGTAATTTTTCACGTAAGCAATGCTGATAATAATTTGTAAACTCCCTTACATTCTGTGAATTAATCACTTCATCTATTGTTATTAATACTTTGATATCATGCTTTGCCAATGTTTTTAGCATAGAATCTATATCAAGCTGTATATCTGAATATTTTTCATCTTTATCAAGTGAGATAGATACTCCTTTTATCGAGACATCGAATTTAACCTTTGGAAATTTCCTTTGTGTTTTCTTATATAAATTTGCCGCAAGCGAATTTAACATATCTGTCTCTACATTTAGATCGATATGAAGCCATTTTTTATCTTCTGCAAGTCTATGCGAAACAGCTGTCATCAGTACAGTTTTTCCTGATCCTCTTGCACCAAGTAACAAATACATATGTGTAGACGGTATTTCCGAATTAAATGTATTTATTATTTTGTTCTGTTCTTCTGTTCTAGGAATGTATAAATTTGGTTCTGTTCCAAAATCTAAGCTAAAGGGATTATTCATAGCTGACCTCCTTATATTACAACTTATTACATGTTTATAATCATCTTACAACTTATTACAGGTTTTATTTTATATTACAACTTATTACAAGTTATTACAACTTATTACTGTTTTGAAGTTCCTATTACTGTTTATTACTATTTTAATATTTTAATTATTATCCATACAAAAAAGACCTGTGCCCTCATCCCTTGTAAAAGGCTGAGTCACAGGCCTCGCTGTCGTTTTAATATATAGATTTGTTTACAGCCAGGTATTCATCATACTGCTGCAGCTTGCTAATGGTTGGATTTAGAAGAAATACGTAAATTATCCTGTTGTTTTCTTTATCCATTAGAGCATATTCGTATTTTTTATAGCACACTCCATCTGTGTTATCGTATCTTTCATCCTGCTCGCCACTAAACACCACATAAGCAGGATATTGATAGGTGCTTGCATCATAGGTAGCATAGCATTGGTCTTCATCCTTGAACCTAGCCTCTTCTGCCTTGTAATCTTCAGCTGAATATTTCGCTTCTAGGAAAACGTATCCAAAATCATCATCTCTTCTATAATCAAAAGAACCATCTATAAGCTTGCTTGTGTCATCAGGAAATAATATTAATCCACCTATTGGAAGGGCATTATCTAATTCTTCTATATCATAAGCACTTAATCCATGGGTCGCACTATGGCCTTCATACTTTGGCTGCATGTATATGTTATAGCAGGTAGTATTCTCGTCCCATATGTTAAAATAGAAAGAGTTATCACCGGATAAACTTTCATCATAATCGTTAGGGAGATACTCGCTTGGAATCTTTTTTAAATTTTTTTCTGAATTTTTATAAGCGGTATAAATATAGGCAATGCTATCATCTCCTAAGTCCAAAGCATATTCATAAGCATTATCGTGATGGTCTATTGCAATATATGCAGGATATTTGAATCTATCTGAATCATCATATCGTAAGCTCTGCTTTCTACCATCATAATCAGAATATGTTTTTTCTACAGATTTAAGTCTCTCAATTTCAGCCTGGTAATCCTCATCACTATACTGACACTTAAGATACACTTCATATGTTGGGTCGTCCCAGGTATCCTGAAATGAATTATAAAATACAGGCTTGCTCTCCTGCTCAAATGCGCTTTCCGGCACCTTCTTTGGGAAAGTCAAAAACTCAGTTCTGGCTTTTCCATATTCACGAGTCGTGTTTTCCTTCATTGTCTGCTCATACTTTTCTATACCCTTTGTAACCTTAGGAGGACCTCCAAAGAAGATTACTAATATTAATATATAAATGGCTGCAATTACAGTAATCGCCCCTACTACAAGCCCAGCCAATATTCCTATAGCTATCTTAAAACCTTTTTTCTCTAACATGTCTTTCTCCTGCCTCTATTCACAAAAAAATACAAAATACACTATCAAGGCAACAAATGCTCCTATCGGTATCATCGCACCTATCATCATTCCAATGAGGTAATATTTTCTTCTTTGCAATGATGCTATAAATTTGTGCCCTTTGCTTTTCTGTTCTAGTTCATTTATTTCGATTTCCTGTTCCAGTTGTTTTAGCTTACCTTTACAGTGGTTACAAGATTCAAGATGGTTTTCTACCATGAGCTTCACCGAATCAGTTAACACCTCATCCCTGTATGATGGCAGCAAATCTTCTATTATTTCGCATGATATTTTTTCCATCAAAATACTCCATTCATCAAGATGTAATTTATTATCACTATAAGTACTATCACAAAAACAAGGTACCCCAGCACTCCTAAGAGTATTTTAAGAAGTGAAGGGATTTTAAATCTCCTCTTCCTCTTTTCTGGCTTTGGCAGCTGCATATCTGCCGTCATGGCTTCATAGATATCCCTACAATCCTGGCAGGTTTTGATATGCTCTTCTATGAATTTTTTCGATGCTGCGCTTGCTTTTCCATCGATATAAACTGGAAGAAGATCTGCTACTAAATCGCATTCAATATTACTCATATTCGCACATCTCCTTTCCTATTTTTGCCTTTCCACGATAGAAGGTTACTCTTGCCCAGTTTTCCGTCTTGCCCTTTAGCTCTCCAATTTCTTTGAAGGAAAGCTCACCGCGTAGTCTATAGAGCATCACATCCTTCGTAGCGCTATCCAGCTTTTCGATTGCTGCATACAAAGCCTTGTTTGTTTCATTTTTGATGTACATCTCTTCAACCAGTTCTCCAGTGGATATCTCCATGGCTTCTTCCATTGGAATCTGCTTGAATTTATTATTCTTTTCCAAGTATTGCCAGAAGGTATATTTTGCTATCTGGCACAGCCAGGTGGAGACCTTGGCATCTCCCCTGAAATCATCACTTCGTCTGATTGCACGAAGGAAAGTCTCCTGAGTTAGGTCCTCGGCCAAGTCCCTATCTCCGTTAGTAAGTGTCAGAAGAAAGCCCAGCACAAGCTGATAGTATTCTTCGCACATATTCTTGATGTTCAAGCTTTCTTCTCCCTTTTTATTTGCTTTCAATACATTAGTCCGATTATGTAGAATTTCGTTACAAACTTTTTTATTTTCTTTTAAAAGATTATCATATCATCTGCCTGTAACATAGTAATTTCAGGTCAAAATTCAACAATTTTAATGACTTGAGAATTCAGGAATGATATTATATTTTTATATTATTTATAGGGAGGAAAAATCATGAGTAATTTTTCAGTTGCAGATGAAATCAAGAAATACAAAGATTTGTTAGACCAGGGTGTTATTACCCAGGAAGAATTCGAGCAGAAGAAATCAGAGCTTTTAAGATCTCAGCCAGCCACTTCTGGCAGCACTCCAAGCATGTCAGCTCAGACTACTGGCATCGTAGCTTATCTTACTTGGATTGGCTTCATAATCGCTATTCTTATAGGTGACAGAGAACATGCAATGTTCCATATCAATCAGGCACTTGTTATTAATCTTTTCTTCTTCCTTGGATGGATTCCTGTTCTTGGATGGATTTGGTCAATCATTATGGTTGTACTTTGGATTATTGCTTTAGTTGGTGCATGCAACGGTGAAGAACGTCCAGTTCCTATTCTTGGTGGAATTAAAATTTTAAGCTAAATACCATAAAAAAAGAGTCGACGGTTCAATTCGTCGACTCTTACTATTCTTACCATACGTAGCTTGCTATGTATTCAGTTTTCTCTGGGGTTGCAATACCAGGGTCGGCTATCTTGAATGTAACCTTCTTACCCTCTTCTCGACACTGGTTTTCAAAATGATAAAGAGCAATTCCAAGGTCTACCTTCTGTAAATCATAAGTTCCATTGTCGTAGCCCTTATCCTTCTTCTCGTAGAAATGAACTCCATTATCAGTAACAACTACTCTCCATGGCTGCTTGTTTACAGCTGATGGCGCAAGGCGAACTGCTTCGAGAGCTGTCTTAATTCCAAGTTCATCCGCCTTAGCTTCTGTAAGTGGTGTTTCAAAGCTGTTTGCAAAAAATAATTCTGAAAAATCATATCTGCTATCAGCCTTTACGCCCTTTCGCATAAGGACTTCCTTCATGCCCATTTTACTAGCAACATATCCTATAGGACTCATGCATGGCATGATTTCATCTTCCTTAAGATTAGAAGCTTTTTCAAACTTATCTCTTGGCATGGTGCCACCAATCCAAACTGTTCCAAGATTCTTGCTTACTGCATACATCAATAGCTCTTCAAAGCTGTAGCCGTATGCAACATCTGAGTTTGTTCCCTTCTTCACCTTGGCTGCGATGTATTCCTTTTCACCATAGAGAACCGGGCTAGAAAGACCATGTTCATCCTTATTTAAGAATACGAATTCAACAGGGATATTGTAAGGATTTACAATGCTTCCTGCGTATTCCTTCAAATCATCTATTACTTCATTACTTACACCTTTGCCGTCAAAGGTTCTTACACTTCGTCTGTTTTTTACGTCATCAATAAACATATTTAGGTCCTCCCGTAGTACATAGGTTTCGCACTATTCGATAGCGTGCAATATTATTTTACATGTTATCCTATTTTCATCATTAATTCAATCCCACTACGGATATTTTAATATTATCTTTCGATTTTTACGTAAACCACGTAAGCTAAGCTTGTTTATTTATATTAATATGTTAACATTGAAACCAATAATCACATAGGAGGTTCAAAATGAATATTCGAAGAGCTAGTGGAAAAGATATCGACAGCTTAATTAAGCTATTACAGGAAGTGTTGGAAATACATGCCAATATCAGGCCTGATATTTTTATTTCAGGGACTACCAAATATACACGAAGTGATCTGCTTGAGAAGCTTGCTAACGATGAAGAGCCAATCTACGTGGCCGTAGATGAAAATGATGAAGTAATGGGTTACGCATTTTGCGCCCTTAAGCAGCAGCCTTTCTCTACCAACATGGTTCCTTTCAAATCATTATACATTGATGATTTGTGTGTAGACAGCAAATGCCGCGGTCAGCACATCGGCGAGCAGCTTTTCGAATATGTTAAAGCTGAAGCAAAGCGCCTAGGCTGCTACGAAATCACTCTTGCTGTTTGGGCTGGAAATGATGGGGCCGAAAGATTCTATGATAGAATCGGTTTCAAAACTAAAGAACGTATTATGGAATACATCTTATAAAAAACAGATGGCTCAAACTGGGCCATCTGTTTTTGTGTATTGTTAGAATGAAAGGACTCCACTCCACAATGCTTTTTCATCAAGGATATCCTTAGCTTTATCTGTCTCTAATTGCTGTCCCTTGATTTCATCCATGTATTCATTGTAATCGCATACATATAGCGTAATTTCTGAAACATCATGTCCTTCAACTGGGAGCATATCCATATTATTTACTGCAGACATATGTTTTCCATCCTTATCCAAAGCAACAACTATATAATCAGCATTAGGATCATCATAATCTAGCTCTAATTCAAATGGTGTTTTGCTGACGGTAATCTTGTTAAGTCCTGAAACTCCTTCAACATCAATTGCTCTTGTTGTGGTATTTTGTCTATCCACATTTACTTCAAAGTTAAAATGCCAAGGTCCATCAATCCACCAATTCTCATATTCGTTTTTCCAGCCCAGTGCATCTCGCTCGTCTACAGTCAGCTCTGAAGCGGCTGGATTATTAATATCTGTCACAATAGAATTTAGGTCGAAGTCTACAGTAAATGAGTCTGGTAAATCATAATGAGAAACTGGTGTGTCCGCATCTGTACTATACTCATTAGACTCTAAAACATCTTTTGAATAGTAATTAAGCACGTATGATAAATCAACCTTAACCACACCCTGGAAGGTATTATCATCAATAAATTCACCATTCAGGTACTCTAAAGAATTGTTATTCAAACTACTATCTTCTGTTTCAAAACTATATTTTAGCTTAGAATCGAAGAGATAGAACATATACATATCTTTATTATCCAAATCAGGATACATCTGGCTGATAGGGAACGACTCTTTACTTTCCACTATCATACTGATGTACATAGCCTTTTCGTCGCAGTAAATATCTTGAAGAGTAACTGTGTTGCCATCTACTGTTTGTGTGAGCGCTACTGCCTCGTTCAATGAGTCTGATGCTATAGGCTTTGCGTATTTTTCATAATCTCCGCCAAACCCGAGCTTGTGACCCAAGCTAGAAAATACATTTCCTACAACAGGAACCTCCTCAGCAAAAGTAGGATTTGTAATGCATACTCCTGAGAAAACTACCACACCAAGTGCTGCAGCTGTTGCTATGATTGTTTTTATTAGTCTGAAACTTCTTTTTTTCATTGTCCTCTCCTCTTCCTCATAAATCTGAGTAAAGGCAAGGTCTACTTTCTCCTGAACTATTGTAGGAATCTCAGCATCAGATATTATCAATTTCTTTTTATCCATTTTACTGTCTTCCTTTCTACTCAACTATCTCGTAATATCTGGCCAATCGCTCTCGGCCACGTTTCAATCTTGTTTTGACGGTATTTGTTGGAATATCTAGCACCCTAGAAATTTCATCCAAGGAATATCCCTGCCAATAAAACATAATTATGGTTACTCTGTATTTTTCCTCAAGCTTGCCTAAAGCCTCTTTGAGTTCTAAATTACAGTTATCCTCATAGGTAGGTTCTTCCCATTCGTTTAACTCAACCTGAGCCTGTTTCTTTCTGATGATGTCATAACAATTATTCATGAGAATCTTTGTAAGCCAGGTCTTAAAATACTTGTTAAACTTAAGTGTATCGATTTTCTCCCAACAATTAAGGATAGTCTCTTGGATGGCATCTGCCACATCCTCATCATTCATAAGAATTGCCAGTGCCACCTTGTACATATCCTGCATGTGTCTGTTAATCAGTTCAGTAAAAGCATCCTTATCACGCCTCTTCGCTCTTACTATAAGTTCATTTATGTCTCGTTTCTGCATTTGATGCAGCCTCCTGTTGTGCACACAGTATTAAGAATAATCAAAGCGTCCTTCAATTGTTCTTACATACATTAGACGTGTAGGAAATGAAAAAGTTTCACATATTTTAAAATTTATTACTTTTTTAGTTAAGCTCTTTATTTAATTCTTCAATCTCATCAATGATTCCACCGATATAATCGATTGTATCTAATAACGCTGCGTCTGTGGTTACGTCAACACCTGCCATCTTGGCAAACTCTACTGGAGCTACGGTACCGCCTGCTGCAAGGGTCTTCTTCCAATCATCGACAGCTGGCTGGCCCTCCTTACGGATTCGCTTCATCACCTGGGTGGCGATTGTAAGGCTGGCGCTGTAACTGTAAGAATAAAGTCCCATGTAGTAATGTGGCTGGCGCATCCATGTTAGCTCGCAGCCTTCTGTAAGCTCTACCTCGTCGCCCCAGAATTTCTTAAGGACGTTCTTGTAGATTTCATTCAAGGTCTCTGCTGGCACAGCCTCACCCTTATCTACAAGCTTGTAAACCTCACGCTGGTAAGCAGCCTCTAGCAGGTGTGTTACGAAATTGTGGTAGTAGGTGTTTGAGATCTGGGATGCAAGCACCCATCTTCTAAATCGCTTGTCATCCCCGCTCTTTTCCTTTAGGTACTCTGCCATGAGAAGCTCGTTGATTGTTGATGGAGCCTCCACCACGTAGTTTGACACCTCTGCATCAAGAGCACTCTGTGTCTGGTTACAGGTGTAGAAGTGTCCTGCATGGCCAAGCTCATGGGCAAGTGTGAATACATCGCTCATTCTCTCGTTCCATGAAAGCAGGATGTAAGAGCCTTTCTGATATGGGCTGGCGCAGAAGCCACCTGTTGACTTTCCAATGTTTTGGGCGAAGTCAATCCATCTTTCGTCGTAGGCTGTCTCAAGCATCTTCACATATTCTGGGCCCATGATTTTAAGGCCATCAAGAATGTACTTCTTTGACTCATCGATTGTAACGTGTGGGTCGTAATCTGGGTCGAGAGTGATTTTCAAATCTGCGTAAGTCATCTTATCAAGACCGTGTGCCTCTTTAAGAAGACGTGCGTACTTTCTCATGTGAGGGGCAAGCTTCTCCATGATGACATCGATTTGTCTATCGTACATTTCACGTGTAACCTTTTGCTGGAACAGAAGCATATCGATTACACTATCGTATTTACGAAGGGCAGCGATAATCTTTTCCGTGCGAACGTGAGCGCCGTAGACTGTAGCTGTTGTGTACATGTAATCTCTAAGCTTGCTTGAGAATGCGCTGAAGGCTGCGCGTCTAACATCAGTGTCGCGCTCGTATTCATAGTTGTCCTCAAAAAGGCTGTAGCCTAAAGGATGCTTTTCGCCCTTTGCTTCAAAATCAGGGAAGCTCATGTCTGCAAGCTTGCTGGTTTCGTAGATGTTGTATGGCGCCTCGATAGTCTCTCGCATAGAAGCCATGGCCTTTTCTGTCTCTGGCGACAAGCGGTGTGGCTTTTCTCTTTCAATATCTTTCAAGTGGCACTTGCCTACTGTTGCTGTCTTAATAGCTTCTTCGATTAGCTCAACTGGCGCATCTGCAAGCTCACTATCGATGAAGGAAAGGGCGCTGTCAGCCTTTGCAAATTCTGAAAGGACGATTGACTGCTCCTTCTGAGCCTCAGCATCTGTGTAATCTACGGAAACGTTAAGGCTCACGTAGTTGTAAAGCAGATCAATCTGACGTACCCATTCGTTGTATTTTTCCATGCAAGCGTTGATAGTTGCGGCATCTGTAAGCTTGCCCTTGTATGTTTTTTCAATTTCTTCTGTAAGGTTTTTGAATTCCTCTAACGCCTTTTTCAAATCTTCCTTTGTTTTAAAGATTCTTGATGTATCCCACTTTAGATTCTCTGGGATTTCGCTTCTTTTCTTAAGTGTCTCTGCCATTGTTCTTCTCCCTTGTTTTATATTGATATTATGATAGCTGATTTGATTTTAGTTGTCAGTGTTGTAAATCTTTGCCACTGCTTTTCTGTTACCTCCGATGATGATGATGGCTGCTATAAGTGCAATTATGTTACCAGCAAATACTACGAATCTTGCATCCATCTTCTGTGCCAGGGCGCCTCCAGCCATTTGACCAATAAGCAAGCCGATTGTGGTTATCAATTGAAATGCACCATTGTAGCGGCCTTTCTTCTCATCTGGTACGTAAGATTGTGTTGATGAGATGCGGATGGTGTAGCTGGTAACTCCAGAGATACCTGTGATGAAGCACACCACTACAGCTAAGCCGATTGGCATAAACATATACGTGCCTTCGCCGATTGCAATTATAATGTAAATAGTCATTGCAAACATAAACTTAAGCTTGGTTGGAATCTTAAATTTGTAATGTATTCCTCCACCTACTGCCCTACCAATAAAGCTCATACCAAATACTAAGGCATACAGGTACTCGCCGTTTTTAAAATTCTGCTTGTAATAAGGCAGGCACAGCACATCCATTGCACCACAGGCTAACATGTTAAGTCCGAAATATGAAACTATTGCAAGTAGTGCCGGTTCGGAGCGCATATACTTTACGCCCTCTTTGATGTCTATCAACATCTGGTTGATTTTACTACTGCTGTTATCAACTTCGTTTTTACGTTTTTCAACGTACTTTTCCTCATGCCCAATCTGCATTTCAAATACCGCTGCTATAGCAAATGATACTGCATTTATTATCATAAGCGGTCCGATTCCCACCAGCTTATATACAAAGGTTGATACCGGAACCATCACCACAGTCATGGTCTCTAGCATGCTGGAGATTGAGTAGGCTTTTTGGTAATAGCCTTCAGTGATTAGCATTGGATACAGGCTATCGTATGCTATGTAGTAGGTGCTTTGGATTATTCCCAGGATAAAAATTACTGCTGCAAACATTGGGAAGTTGAATACTCCATTTAACAGGGTAATTGCCATTATGAGATAGATTCCTGCACTTACAAAGTCTAATGTGTAAATCATTTTCTTTCTTGAAAATCTATCCAGGATAGCACCTGAAATAATTGGAGTTACAAGTTGTGGCAATGTGTATAGCACCATATATATTGCATACAGCATTGATGAATTAGTGTAATCTAGTACCATCAGGCTCATGGCAAAGCTGGTAAGTGAATTGCCCAGCATAGATATCACACTGCCAATTGTTATGATTGTAAAATCTCTAGTCCATAGAGTGTCTGTTTGTCGCGGGGTGTTTGTGTTTGTTGTCGTTGTTATATCTGTCATGCTTCCTCCCGTTGACGCTCTTTTTGCAATTATACAAAAAAATCCCCTTGAAGTTTATTACCTCAAGGGGATGCTGATTCGTATATACGATAATAAATCGACTAGCTGCTAGTCCAAATTATCTCTGCAAAAAGAGCGCATCATTCTTAAAGTAATTAGTTACAATTTTTAATTCTCTGCCATAATTATTCATCATGACACGCCCTCCTTTCTTCGCAATTTTTCTTGATTGTAGCATAAGCCTACTGGCCATGCAATAGTTTTGTTTAAAATTATGGAACTTTATTCTTGATTATATTTTTCGCAGTTTTCCGCGATTTTACTTGGCTACATCTCCATCTAATTCAACTACATAGTCCTTTTCAACGCTCAGAACAAAGTTGTATTCCTCTATAGATTTTATAAGTTCATTTAATTCTTTGTCCGTCAATTCCTTTTTGGATGAAAGGGAATAACCGGAAATTGTGTTGTAGCTATACTTTATTTCAAGGTTGTAGGAATCGCAAATCTGCTGAACCTGGCTTTCTGCTGTTCCTTCTTTTACCATCACAATCACTGTGTTATGACTGTATTCTCTGGCGGAATCATCTATTTCAGGGACTGTCAGGTCTCTATCTTTTAATCTATCTGCTGCTGTTCCCTTGTCTGATTCTACCTTTTCAAATTCCACTTTTTCGGACTCGCTTTCATCTGTTTTAGTTTTTTCGTCGTCTGATTCGTCTTTGCTATCTTTCACTTTCTCCTCTGAGGTATCCTTATCTGATGATTCTAAATCATCTGCTTTTTCTGTTATTGCTTCCCCCACTGTCTCGCTGTCCTGTGCCTCATCAGAATCCTGTGCTTTTCCACAAGCCGTTATAGATAATATCAATGTTATCCCCAGTGCTAATAATTTAATCTTATTCATGTACACCTCCCTATTGTTTTTCCTTCTCTAATATTTCCAAAATACTTCGTACAATTCGTTCTGAATTATTAATTATTGCCTGAGCAGATTCTCTTTTTTCTTCATCACTTTCATTTTCCAAAAGCAAGTCCGCATTTCCCCTAATTATTGTAAGAGGTGTTTTTAAATCGTGGGCAATCATTGCCATCTGGCGTTTCTGCTCCTGCTGCTCCTTCCACCTCTCATTAAGATTTGTTACCAGGCCGGCTTTCATTTCATCTACCGCAGCTATTATATTATTTAGCTCTTTTATATCTGTTTTTTCAATATTAGTACTTAAATCATCATTACCTATGGCTATTGTGTATTCACTTACCTGTAGTATTGCCTTTTTTATTCTTTTTATCAACAACAGTGTTGGTATCAGTACATCTAACATCAATACTAACACCACTATAATTAAAAATATATATTCATATCTATAACCTATAATATAGTGTATGAATACCACACTATTATCATCTTTTAATATAGTATATACATTATGGCCTTTGATATCTTGCCCTATTTCATATTTTTCATATCTTTCTATAAACTTTTTTAATCCTTTGTTGTTCTCTGCGTCCTGTGAACTTCTTAAAAGCTTGCCATCATTATCTTTCCAAACATAATCTGCATTTTCTGGGAAAGACTCTATTTCGATGCGTTCCTTTTCCTTACAATTTTCTATCCACGCTTCTACCTTCTGTTCAGCGTAATCTGCTGGTTTTAAATCCTTCTTTGTGAGTATACACAAAAACACCAACGCCATAATCCCTAGCGAAACTAGTATCATCGTAATTACGATAATTATATATTTAATTATTATTATACTTAATCCATCACTTCTTTTTTCCATCTATATCCTATCCCCCACACTGTGTCTATTGGATCATTGCCTTCAACCTGGAATTTTCTTCTTATGTTTTTTATATGTTCTGCAATTGCGGAATCATTCCCGTCTTTCTCATATCCATATAGATATTCATATAGTTGAGATTTGGAATAGATTTGGCCAATGTTTTTGATAAGTAACTCTACAATCTCATATTCACTTTTAGTCAGCTTTATATCTTTTTCCTTCACCGAAATTCTTTTTTCGGTGAGGTTTACACTCACATCTCCCTTACGAATGATGTTACCTACTGCACTTCGATTTTCTCTTCGAATATGAGCCGACACCCTGGCCCTTAATTCCCCAATCGCAAATGGCTTACAAATATAATCATCAGCCCCAATGGCCAGACCATATATAATATCATCCTCCAATGCCTTGGCGCTTAGGAAAATAATCGGGCAATCCACTTGATTTCTTATCTTTTCAACTATCGTATATCCGTTTTCATTTGGCATCATTACATCCATCAATATCAAACTATAGCAGGATAAATCCTCTGGTATTTTTTCTATTGGAAAATGGACAGTATCAACCTGATACTGCCCACTTAATGCTTTTTTAATCAATGTTAGTATTTCTTTTTCGTCATCAACAACTAGTAATTTCATCTGGTCACCGCGTAAATTAGAATCGATAGTCCGTACAATACATACACATGCAATGGATAAAAGTAGTAAAAGAATTTTCCATTACCCTGGCCTCTTTTACCATTGTACAATAACATAAATGTTATTGAAAAGACACTCATCCACTCATATGCGTAGAAAAATATATTATAGGCTGTAAATGGTATGTGAAATAACATCATCAGCCCAAAGTTTCTTAGCAGGATGAATGCGCCATACCCATATACACGGATGTTTTTGTTTTTAAAATGGCTTAATGCATATAACGCTAGTCCTTCCAGCAATGTTGCGGTTCCACCATCTACTATCCATGTATGAAGCGGTAATATGGAAAAGTTTATCATGTTGGCAAAGAATGATATTGTGCTGTTTTCTGCGTTCGTATCTGGCTGATATACAGCTAATGCAAAAATGAAAGGTAATATAATAGGCATAACTACTGCTGTTATTCCTATAAAATACTTCTTAGATTTTATCCACTCTATTCCCTGTAACACTACAAACAATATGGCAAAGCTTGATAACATAGCATTTTCTGGGATGAATCCATCTCCACGTCGCGCAAAACTAAGCACATTGTAAAATCCAAACCTTATCAAGCCCATGATTACTGCGATAACATATATCTTCAGGAAATATTTTTTTCTATCATGTGTGTGAAAGAATCCTTCGATGAAGCAAAATAGGAACAGCGGTGCTGCCAGTCTACCAACCCACGAAAACCAAATTGGCACCTTCCCTGTAAATTCAAAAAAATAATGGATATGGTCCATTACCATAAAAATTAATGCTAGATATTTTAAATCAAATCCTGTTAAACCTTTTCTTATAATATTCATTGTTTCCTACCTCCTGATTAATAGGATAGAATCAAATTATAAGGATTTTATAAGGTTTTACTTATTTTTTTCTTTATCTGCATTTCTACTATTTTTGTATTTAGGCCTTTCTTGGTTGATTCCATGGATATCAACAGATTTTCTCCCAATATCAGGCTGCTTTCTTCATACTCATGTAACTTTTCCAGATTTCTTACTGCGTATTCATCTTGGTTTATAAGTCCCAGATGCTCCCAGTAAATAGTCTGTCTTGTTTCTTTATTTAATAACGCAAAATCCGGACATGCCATGTGTCCATTATTCATTTTTATCTTCGGCTCGTATACGTATGGAATATCATATTTATAAAATAAATCTGCAAGTATCTTTTCTGATTTGGAACGTACATGCTCACCTCGCTCTGTGTATATGTTACCTTCTATTGGAAATGTGTTCTGTGCTCCTTTGTTTTCTTCATACCATCTGGCGATAAAATCCTCGTCACTTGGAATTATTGGGGTGATGTAGGGTTTCTTGGCAGATGGTTGCTTATTATATACTGCCTTGATTTCAGATAAATCGATTTCTCTAAGATTCTTAGCAATTCTAGTGAGCTTCTTTTGCATTTTAACTAACTTTTTATTTACTTTAATATCATAATCTCGTTGTATAAGGCTAGAATACTTTACCAAATCTGATATCCTCAAATATTTCCTTGTATTCCTTGCTCTATCAACACAATAGAATTGTTCATATCCTCGATTCATTGATGATTGAATATGAATATCTGTTATATTATTATATTGTGCTATCTGCTTATTTGATATACGAAGCAGATTATTTACTTCTTCCAATTTGATATCTATTTTTCTTATTATTTCTTTCATTAGAACTCCTTTTAAATCTTTATAAATAATGTCTTTCCTTTTAACAAATGTGAATTACAGTGTTATTGTATTTTTTTACTCTAGGCGCTGTACTCATTGCGACCGCACTACAGTGTAACTACTCTTTTATAAAAAATAACTGTAATGATTACTGTCCCATTACAGTGCCGATGACATTTTTTCATTTCTGACTGTAATGATTAGTCTGGCATTACAGTGTTCTCGTTATTTTTTTATATAGCGCTGTAATGATTCATAATTTTTTACAGCGTCTTTATTTTTTTTACTATTTACACTGTAATCACATTTCTATCTTTACAGCGCTAGCATCTTTTTTTCTATTTCCGCTGCATTAAGCCAATACTCCATACAGTGCTTTCTTCAAACCTTTGCTTTGCACTGTATTTGTAGCCTGTCCATTACAGTGCAAACTAGGATTTTTCCAATAGCACTGTATTCGGCAGATTATTTAATCTTTTTATCGTATTCTAGTCGTTCAATAATTGGGGAAATGTGCAGCGGAGCCGCGAGAGCGGCTTCGCTGGTTAAGAGTTTAAGTGATATTACTGTGATGCTAGTGTTTCTGTAAAATGTCGACTGTGTGGGCGCTGGCGCCGAGCAAGTCGGCGCGCTCGCAGACGGCCATCTGATACTGTATGAAGGCCGCAAACTGCTCCTCAGAAAGAGCGTTGACCTCGCGGCGCATGTGATTCGCAGGGCCGTCTGGCGATATGATTTGTACGCGGGCTAGCTCAGCGTCCGAATTCAGCGACTCAATGTCCTCAGTTCTCATGAACGCGTACAAATCATCAGCGCCCGGCCGAACGTGGTAGGCTTCGTCCAGCTTTCCTTCAGCAATGTTCTCTAAGACGTGGCCCTCCTTGATTCCATAAGTAAGGAAGGCGTATTCATTCATAACGTATGCTACAAGAATATATCCGCCAGGTCTTGTGACACGCTTGGCCTCGCGCAGTGCCTGAAGCTGTTCTTCTCTAGTCTTTAGGTGATACATTGGCCCAAACAAAAGTGTAAGATCAAAACTATTATCATCAAATCGCTTTAGCTTTAAAGCATTTCCCTGGAAGGCCTTCACGCCAGTGCCTTTGGCTTTAAGCATGCCAAGGTTGTGCTTTACCAGCTCAACAGCAGTAACATCGTAGCCCTCGTTCCAAAGGGGGATGCTGTAGCCGCCGGTGGCGGCGCCTATATCTAAAATCTTTATATCTGACTTGGCCTTAGGTTCTGCATCTGGCATTTCTTTGCCACGCTCTAGAATATCCAAATATTTGTGAACGTATTTCATGGTTACTGTGAATTCCATGATGCCATGGCGCGATTTAAGGCGTTTGTCTTCGTTGAATTTGTTGTAGTATTCTTCTAAGTTTGTCATTTTAACCCTCATCACTTTTTAAAAGGGCCTCATACTTTGTATGAGGCCCCTAATCATTGTATTATTTTGCTCTTCCGCAACACTGCTTATACTTCAATCCTGAACCACATGGACATGGATCGTTAGGGAAGATTTTCTTTTCCTTGCGAACCTTTGGTCCTGAGGATGCTGTGTCATCTTTGTTTGTGCCTGTTACCTTGGCAACTTCTTCACGCTCTACCTTCTTTTCAATGCGGATGCGGTAAAGCATTGTAAGTGTATCGTTGATGATTGCTGCGTTCATGGCATCAAGCATGTCGTAGCTGGCTGCCTTGTATTCGTCTACTGGGTTACGGTTACCGTAAGCCTGGAGGCGGATACCCTGACGAAGCTGTTCCATATCATCAAGCTCTTCCATCCACTTTCGGTCGATAACTCTAAGAAGAATTACACGCTCAACCTCTCTAAACTGCTCTGGCTGGTCGAATTCCTTTTCCTTCTTGTCGTACATATCAAGTGCGATATCTGTAAGCTTTTCCTTAAGTTCCTTCTTGCTCTTGATGTTGCCGATTGAAAGCTGAGTCATAACTGGAACTGGGATTACTGGGCAAAGGAGGTGGTTAAGCTCCTGAAGCTCCCAAAGCTCTTTTTCTACATCGTCTGGAATAGTCTTTTCGATGCACTCGTCAACCTTGTCTCTGATCATGCTAAGGATTTGCTCGTGCATATCCTCGCCCATAAGTACACGGCGACGCTGCTTGTAAATAAGCTCTCTCTGCTCATTCATAACTGCATCATAATCAAGCAAGTTCTTACGAGCTGAGAAGTTGTTTTCCTCTATCTTCTTCTGTGCCTTTTCGATGGCATCAGAAAGCATCTTGTGCTTAATCTGTTCTCCCTCTGGAACGCCAAGAGAGTTGAACATTGTGATGAGACGGTCTGAACCGAAGAGTCTCATAAGATCATCCTCAAGTGAGATGAAGAACTGTGACTCACCCACATCACCCTGACGTCCTGAACGTCCACGGAGCTGATTGTCAATACGACGAGATTCATGACGTTCTGTACCGATAATCTTAAGACCACCGGCTGCACGTGCTTCCTCATCAAGCTTAATATCAGTACCACGACCTGCCATGTTAGTAGCGATAGTAACGGCACCGTGCTTACCTGCCTCAGCAACGATTTCAGCTTCCTTCTCATGGTACTTAGCATTAAGTACGTTGTGCTCAATGCCTTCCTTACGAAGCATCTTAGAAACGAGCTCTGAAATATCAATATCGATTGTACCAACAAGTACTGGCTGTCCTTTTTCGTGAGCCTTCTTAACTTCCTCAACAACTGCCTTGTACTTTTCAGCCTTTGTCTTGTATACGGCATCATCATGGTCGATACGCTGAACTGGCTTGTTAGTAGGAACAACTACTACGTCCATTCCATAGATGTCACGGAATTCCTGCTCCTCTGTGAGGGCTGTACCAGTCATACCTGCCTTCTTATCGTATTTATTGAAGAAGCTCTGGAATGTGATGCTTGCAAGAGTCATAGACTCGCGCTTAACCTCAACATGCTCCTTTGCCTCGATAGCCTGATGTAAACCGTCTGAGTAACGACGACCTGGCATGATACGACCTGTGAAGGAATCAACAATCATAACCTGACCATCACTTACAACATAATCCTGATCCTTAAACATAAGGTTGTGAGCACGAAGTGCAAGGATGATGTTGTGCTGGATTTCAAGGTTCTCAGGATCAGCAAGGTTCTCAATGTGGAAGAACTGCTCAACCTTTGCAACACCTTCTGCTGTAAGGTTAACAACCTTGTCCTTTTCGTCTACGATGAAATCGCCAGTCTCGTTACGCTCAACGCCCATGATGGCATCCATCTTTGTGAATTCTGGAAGGTCCTCGCCTCGCTTAAGCTGACGAGCAAGAACATCGCAAAGCTCGTAAAGCTTAGTAGACTTTCCTGACTGACCAGAAATGATAAGTGGTGTACGAGCCTCATCGATAAGAACTGAGTCAACCTCATCGATGATGCAGTAGTGAAGGCCACGCTGTACAAGGTCCTTCTCATATACGCACATATTGTCACGGAGGTAATCAAAACCAAGCTCGTTGTTAGTGATGTATGTGATATCACAGTTGTAAGCTGCCTGGCGCTCCTCCTTTGTCATATCGTTAAGAACAACGCCTACTGTAAGGCCTAAGAAACGGTGAACCTCACCCATCCACTCAGCATCACGCTTAGCAAGGTAATCATTAACTGTAACGATGTGAACGCCCTTACCTTCAAGTGCGTTTAAGTATGCTGGAAGTGTAGAAACAAGTGTCTTACCTTCACCAGTACGCATCTCTGCGATACGTCCCTGATGGAGGATGATACCACCGATTAACTGAACACGGAAGTGCTCCATTCCAAGGGCACGCTTACCTGCCTCACGGACAACTGCGTATGCCTCTGGTAAAATATCATCAAGTGTCTCTCCCTTTGAAAGACGCTCTTTAAATTCTGTAGTTTTTGCACGAAGCTGCTCATCTGTAAGTGCCTGCATCTCAGGTCTGAGCGATTCGATTTTATCAACGATAGGCTTAATTCTCTTAAGCTCTCTATCGGAATGTGTTCCAAATACTTTGTCGATAATACTCATTTTATTAATTCTCCTAACTCTAGGGTTACCCCACAAACTCCTACTATTTTAACAGAAAAGTACATGGTTCACAACCAAATTAGGCTGAATTGTCCCCCGACAAACTAAAGGAAAATATAACTTTCTGTGGCAAATCTAATTACATCCATGGGTTTAAGCTTATATGGCTTGCGATACACCAAAGGAAGGCTGTTTAGAAAGCTTCCATTTGTGCTGTTTGAATCCGTAAGATAATAGTCATTGCCCTCCTTTGTGATTTTGGCGTGATTTCCGCTGACTGTTCTGGCATGGATGATTGCATCATTGGCTTTGCCCGTTCCGATTCTAAAAACATCCTTGTTGATGATAAAGTCGTCCTCGTTGCTGTTACCATCATATACCAGCCTTCCAACGGGCTTGCTTTCTGATAAAAGCACTGTCTTTTCATCCATTTCATAATCTGGCTCGATAACGAAATTCTCGGATTCCACAGGCTCTAGCTTGTCCTCAAACTGCAATCGCCCAAAGATTGCTTTCGTCTTATCTATTATCGTATTTACGATACCGTTTCTTTTGCCATCCTCTACATCATAATAATCAGATATATATTCTGCCCCTATAGCATCCTCAAAATCAGCAGTAGTCTCAACTTCCTCGTCATCTAAAGACACCTTTTCCACGTAGATTTCCGAAGGAACATACGCATCCATTTGCAGGCATTCAATCACCTCCGCTAAGGTGTAATCCTCCTTCAGGCAAATTTCATAGGCATCATATATCTTTTTAGATGAATCCCTATCGCTGGTGGAAAGCTTTGATAAGAAAAACTCCATGATGGCCCTGAACTGGGTTTGAACTGTACCGTTGTCTGACTGAATGTAGCATAGGCTGACTTTGCAGTTATCGCCACTTTTTTCCACGAATATAGAATCCTTATCTAGCCAAAAATGATTTTCATCAATCAGATATTTGGCCGCCTCATCTAGTGCCATTTGAAGATTTGTAACGAATCTTGCAATAAGCTCTACCGACAAATCATTTGATTCCACGTAATCACTTAGGGTTTCCTTTCGGCTGATTTTGTAGCTGATTCGCTTCACCCCATCTATCTCGTAGCACTTTATATCCAGCAGTGATTTAATATCATTATCCCTAATCATTTTGTATTCATAGGATTTTGTATCAAGCTCCCCTAAAACAACCATGAAGCTTTCGTTGTGCTTTCTTTCGTATGTAACTTCCATAATTAATCTATCAGGGCATGATATACGCCCATTGCTCCTTCCTTTAATCTAAACATAGACACCGCATCAAAGGCCGAATCCTGATACTGCACGTATTCAAGCACCAGCTGAAAAAGCTCATAGGCCACGGCGATTGCCATTCCAAATATGATAAAGCAAAAGCTGATTATCACTGCAGCTTCCACTGTGTAGCTTCCCTTTAGTCTCATCCTAAAATTCCTCCAAAGCTTTTAATGGTGAACAAAATCATATAGCCAATAAAAATAAATGGCACAAAGGGCAGCTCCGCCTCTCGGTAATTATCGTATTTACGAAGTGTAATCAGTCCAAAGATTGCAGCCAAAATAGAGCTGAACCAGACCAAAACTAAAGTATTCATAAATCCAAGATAAAGCCCTGAAACCATCACAATAAGCGCATCGCCTTTTCCTAGCTTTTCCTTTGAAAGGATGCTAAAAGCAAGCATAACAACGCCTACTCCCACACCACCTGCAACGCTTAAAACTGTGTATCTAGGGGCAACTATATTTATAACGATTCCCATTATCGTAAATACGATAATTTCTACCAGCCTAATACTTCTCGTCCTATAATCATCAAAAGCTGTAATACTGTACATGCAAACTAAACCAAATGCTTCCACGGTTCCTCCTTAAAATTCACAAACACTAATGCTTCCCTGCCGCACATTTGCTGCAAGGTCGCATCTTATCCTTAACATCTTCATACAATACCTTTTTGATATTATGCTTAATTTCTTTGCAGTTGATATCACTGTGATACGCCCTGCCATAATCAGTAATGTAAAGCATTCCACCTGATGGGTTCTTAGGTGGCTTACATTTTTCGCAAGGGGAATAGGTACCTCCACCGTTGTTTCGGGCAGCAGATACATCCCCTGCAGATATGGGATGAACACTGGGATTCAGATATGTGCAATAGTAATTAGTATGGTACGCTTCCCCATGCTCCGTAATGTAAACGTAGGTACCGTCAGTGGTGTTTTCCGCCTTATCGTAGCCTACCCACTTTCTTGTTCTGGCCCTTTGGCTTACATCAAATCCTATATTTCCCAGCAGGCCCACAGGAAATGTCATCCTGTAGCTTGCCTTTAAATCTATATAGTTTCCCTCTACGTTTGTTTCATACAGATTGATTCCTGCTACACCAAAATCAATAAATTCTAAGGGAACCTTATTTTTGTAGATTTCCACTCCTGCAAGTGCGATGGTTGCAGCCTCTAGGCCAGCCTCTGATAGCTCAAACTTCACTGAGGGCTCATCCTCTGAGGTATCCACATCTGCATCTGATTCACCTTTATTTGCAACATTTCCCAAAGTCACAGCCATAGTTCTGGCTGCAGTGTTTAGGGATTTTTGCATTCCCGATTCCACCTGAATCAACCTAAAGGTAAACATTCCAAACACCATAAGGGTGATAAACAGCGGCATGATAATAGCCGCTTCAATTGTGTAGCTGGCCTTCACGCCTTTTCTTTTAAAGGAGGCATAAATAGGCATCTCCTTATATTGAATCACTTTTGGTAAGTTGGACTTTACTCCTTCACTACTAAACAATTTATTAACACCACCGAAAAAGTTGCCTAGTGCAAGTAGGCCAAATGGGGGAAAACTTTTTCGTAATTGAGACACCTATTTATACCTCCTTTCATCAATAAGTCAGATATTTCGATTTGGAGATTCTATAGCCCATAGAGTCATCCTTTGAAAACAGTGATAAGAACATTTCCTGACCTGTATAATCCATTGTTACATCCGCAGAAAACAGCATGTTATCAACCTTTACATTCCTGTAATCTTCTGTGGAATTCAAGGCATTTTCCATTACATCACAGGCTCTAAGTCCTAAGGTCTTGTTACCCTTAAGTGCCAGCAAGCCGATGAGATATTTGTCGTAGGTAATACCGTCTTTGCATGGTCTTGCCTTTGCGTTTACATTGAAAAACGATGACAAGTGCAACACATCCGATGTCCATTGGTCTGCAGATTTTACAACTGCAACCTCACCACCAGACAGCATCAGCCTTACATCCAAAACGCTTTCTATATAGGCCCATGCCCCTATAACGGCCAGTTCCACCACAGGCTCTAGCGCAGGGTCGAAGCTAGTCAGTACCGCAGCAACCGATTTTGCCTGATTCTTTAGAACACCGCTATTCATAATGGTGCTAAAGTTTGCTGCCTCACGGATTAGCATTATTTCTCCTACTACTACCGCTAAGTTTTCAGCATCAGATTCCTGACCTGCTATAAGATATTCCACTTCGTACTGCATGCCCTCATGATGCTTATCCAAATCAAACCTACTGTAGTTGGCCAAAATATAATCCATGAACAAGGCCTTATCTGTGATGGCATTTCCCGACTGGATAGCCGCCGTCCCTTCCATTAGTGACCTGTGAGATGGCAGCGCAGCCAAATCAAAGCTAACATCTGAAATCTCTTTGGCATCCATAACAGTAGATAGCACCCCCTTTGACATGGCCTCCTTCATAAGCTTGAATGCATCTAAAGGGTCATCCTCCACTTCCTCAGGCTCGGGATAAGCTTCTCCTTCTTCTGCATTTGCTATCTTTTCAGACTGCTGTCTTTTGGCATCCTCCAAGGCAGATTTGCCGTCGTTGACTTTCGTTTCCACTGGAACCTTTTCCACTCCATTTATGCTGTCCATGTGCCCCTGAATGCCATCAATTACCTGAGCTGCCAAATCATCCTTGGCACCCTTTACGCCCTGCACCACCATTGCCTGGCCGCCACCATCTGTTAATAAGGAGTACTGATTTATGGTGGCACCAGCAGGATTAAGTCTGGCGAAATTGTTGCCATATTCTATATCTGCATTGAATCTGCAGTAATCTATTAGCTTCTGCTGAAAAATGGTTGGGCCTGTGACATCGCTACCGTAGCCTAAATCAATGGCAAGTATTTTGTAGTTGGCCCACAGATATGGGTTGTACTCTGAAAAAGCACTTTCCAAGGCCATATCTGTGAACTCACTGGCATTGTCATGGAGGGCATACAGTCTGATGCACTCGCTCATGGTAAACAACAATGTCATCACCGACACCAGGATGAGGGACAAAAACACTGTCATACTTCCCTTTAGCTTTGCCTGCACTATATTCTTCCTGCCTGCTCGTTGATTTTTCTAAATATACTGTTTACCAGATTTGTAAGCTGGGTTTTAAAGATTAAGACAAGGCCAATTAAAACAACCAAAATAAGGATCATTTCAACAGTTCCAATTCCATCCTCTTCCTCAATAAAATTCATAACCTTCTGCTTTAACATTAAATATTTCATTCCTAACATTTTTATACCTCTTTCTATATATTCATTTGCATTACTGCCGGCACCACCAATATGATGATGACGATAAACAACATGCCGGTCATAGGCACTAAAAGCTTTGTTGATGCTTCCTCGCCTGCCCTGATGGCTCTTTGTTTTCTCATTTCGAAGGAATAATGCTCCTCCTTTTCAAGGCATTCCAACAAATCCTTGGAACCCTTTCTAAGATTTTGGGATAGCATGCTGGCAAGCTTTCTGTATTCCTTGCTTTCGCTATTCAATCCCAAGTCTTCAAGTGCTGCTATTTCACCCATGCCATCAACCATCTTTCGATAGGTTATGGCCATATCCTCATAGCCTGGGCGTATGTTGCCCTCACTTTTCTTGGCATTGTATTTTGCGATTATTCGCTCTAAGGCTTTTCTAAAGCTCATTCCCGCACCCAGCAATATGGATAGCTCGCTAACTATCATAGGGTAGTCTCGTTCCTTTTCTTCGATGCGCTTTTGCACAGCCTGCTTCTCATCACGCTTGGCCCCCGCTATCAAGCCTGCCACTGCTGCAAACCCCAGCAATATTATCTGCAATCCTCTGAAATTCATTTTCTTCTTCCAGGTAAGGGACATGTCCTCCACCTTTTTTGGAAGCTTCATATAGGATTTTGTTCTGGTGCTTTCATCAGCTTTTTTGACAGCTTCATCAATAGCATTTAACTGCCCTTCCACAGTATCAAGCCCTGGCTTAACCACTATCACAGAAAAGCTATAAAGCTCCACCTGGTCCTCGTAGCTTAGCTCTGCAATCACATTTACAACCTCCCCCTCATCAGGGATATATTCCTTCACCAGGGTGCCATCAGTATTTATCAGACCGTATTTATCAAACTTAAAATCTGCATTAATCAATCCGTCGCAATAGCTTTTCTTAAAATTCAGGTCATACATAACCTGGTCGGCAGATTTGTTTTTGCCAAGATAGCTTTTGTCGATTTCTTCTGTGGCCTGCCTAAACAGCGCCTTCAGCTGCTTTTGGGTTAGACCTCTGTCTGAAATTTCAACTGTGTAATCCTTATCATTTCCTTTGAATCTAAGCTGTAATTCCTCCGATTTAGGTCCTGTGGCAGTTTCATTTCTAAGAAGCTTTCCATCAAACAATATCTTGGAATCCACGTAATCGTAGACAAGCAGTCCAAGGCCCATCACCAGGCAGGCAATCAGTATTTTTTTATATGTTGATTTCAATGATTCTCCTTCCTAGCATGATTAATAAACCGTAGGCAATAAGGCATGCGGTCATTATCAGGATGCCTAAGGCATTTCCATACAGCGGCGCTATAAAAGAACTGGATGTGATGGTGATGTAAGCAAGAATCGCTAATGGCATCACGCACATTACCTTAAGCTCTAAGCGTTTTTCAGTTGTAATAGTTTCAATCTCCTGCTTAACAGATAAGTTTTCCTCTATCTTAAAGGCTGTATCCCTTATGTTCTTCCCGTAGTTACCACCACTTCTTTTGGCAAAGGATATGATTTCTGCAAGGCTTATGGCCTCCTCTAAATCCACCTCCTTTGCAAATTCAAAAAAGGCTTTTTCAAGCTGCACATTCATGCCAATTCTTTGATTCATCACATGAACGAAAGGCAGTAACACCGATTCTGACGGGTACAATCTTTTTAGCTCTGACTCAGATTGACGGAGGGCTTTTTCCAAGGAGTAGCCTGTTTGCAGGGATGCCACGATAAGCATCATGTATTCCTTGAATTCCATGAGCATATCAGCCCTATGCTTTTTTGCCTTTTCATCTGCCCTAAGCTTCAGCCAAAATGGAATCACCCCTGCTGCAACAAATACTCCCAGGAAAGATTTATAAAACAAAAATGCAATAACAGCCGACAGGCATGCGCCCTGAAACACACTTACCCAATCGAAAGACCACTTGCTAACAGCTTTTCTTTGTTTTCTAGGTCTCCTACCTTTTCCCATTGGCCATTTATCCTTCCATTTATTTCTTCTAATTCTTTAAATCTGTACAGCGGATTAAGCCTGATTTCATCATCTGCAAAATCCACCACCTCTGCGATTTCTATAAGCTTGCGGCTTTTGTCCCTTAGCCTTCCTAGCTGAACTATGATGTCGATTCCTGATGCTATCTGCTGTCTTATGGCACCAAGTGGAATTTCTGCTCCCATTAGCACCATGGTTTCCAGTCTTGATAGCATATCCTTGCAGGAATTACTGTGGCCTGTGGACAAACTGCCGTCGTGTCCTGTGTTGAAGGCCTGAAGCATTTCCAATGCCTCCGCTCCACGGCACTCACCCACGATGATTCTGTCGGGACGCATTCTAAGGGAGGACTTTAACAAATCTCTTATGGTGATTTCGTTATTGCCCTCTAAGTTTGCGTTTCTGGCTTCCAGCCTTACTATGTTTTCAACATTCTTTAGCTGAAGCTCAGCGGAATCTTCTATGGTAATCACCCTTTCATCCTTAGGAATAAATTCTCCCAAGGCATTCAAAAAAGATGTTTTACCACTGCCGGTTCCCCCCGACACGAATATGTTGTAGCCGCTTATTACCAGCTTTTTCATAAACTCAATTTGCTCCTCATCGATGGACCCAAAGGATTTAAGTCTTTCCATAGTCATCTGCTCCTTTGGAAACTTTCTGATAGATAGAATGCTGTAATCTACAGCCGCTGGCGGCAACACGATATTTACTCTAGAACCGTCTTCTAATCTTGTATCAACTATTGGGTTGGACTCATTTACAATCTTGTTGCTGTTAGCAACAATGCTTTGAATCACATCGTTCAGCTTTTCCTCTGATGAAAACTTCTCGGTCCATTTTTCCACCCTTCCATTTCTTTCTATAAAGATGTTGTCAGGGCCATTTATCATGATTTCCGTAATATCCTCATCTTTCAGCAAATCCTCCAGCACATCTAACTTTCTAAGAGAATTAAACACATGACCTTCCACCCTCTTTCTATCAGAAAGATTCATAGGACATGTCCTGCTTTTTTCGATGATTTTGTTACGTATCAGCTTTAAAATCTCATCGTCAGAAACATCCACCGACAGGTCGATTGTATTCATTACCTCCTGTCGAATTTCATTTTCAATATTTTTCATATTCACTATGCACTTTGTCCGTTAGCATTTATTAATTTCTTTGCAAACATTCCAAGATTACCTTGTAATAGCTCCTCTATTTGATATGAGTTATCCGATAGATTTTTGGCAGACATTGGAAGAATCACGTCCTCGCAATGTGGGCTTGTTCCTATCTTTTCCAAATAGTCATTGAACAAATCCTGACTCTTTTTGAAATAATCGCCGGGCTTGCCTAACACATATAATCTATCCAGATTGCCTAATATTTTGTTAAAGCCATTGATGGCTCTTCCAAACAGAATTACGATTACATCATATTCAGCAGCAGCTAATAGCTTGAAAAATTTTTCCCATGTCATTTCGTCTATTTCCGATATTTCTGTTGGGTTTAGGAATGATTCGATGTAATCAAATCCCATAAAACTATGAGTGTATTCAGCCATATCTAATTCTGTGGTGTCGATTTCATAAAGAAGATCCATAAGATTTTTTTCACTTTGTTTGCCGATAAGACTTGGCATTATTGAAATCTCTTCTAGATCCAAAAAGAGAACTGAACCATTCGCTTTGAATGCCTGTCCTAAGGCCATGGCAAATGGTAACTGGAGTTCATGGGCGACTGGAGAATAGACGCCGACTAACTTAGCAGCAGAAAAGGATTTATTACCATTTAGGCATTTTTTTCTGAGTGGTTTAATCTCATCTAAAATGCTACCTACAGCTTGGTATTTATAAATGCCGTTTTCCATATCACAGTTATTTGACTCACATAGAATGAATCTTTGACCCACATTTTTATTAGGCCTGAAAGTGGATATCTCATCAAACTCCTCTGTCATAATAGTGATATCGTAATCACCATCATCTGCAAAAAAGCTCTCTGGAGTTGTAAAGATATGAACACCAACTTCAAGCTCACTCATCAAATATGAAGCAAATCTAAGTATGTAATCCTCATCAAAATCACATAATGCAATTTCCAAATTGTTCATTTATTAACCTCCATTTTCAACTTCGTAGCTGCGAGATAAAAAACGCAGCTGCAATATAGAAGGAATAATGAAGCTTTCTTCTAAACAATTGCTTTTCATATATGCTGACAAGTGCTACCACAGCAGCAGCAACTATTACGGAACCAACCATCACGCTAAATGTTATGTTAAAACCCACCATGGTAGACATAACAGAAAACAGCTTGATGTCACCTGATCCAATCTGCTTGCCACATATATAAAGTGGAAGTATCAAAAGAATTGGCCAGGCAGCCTGCATCATGAAATATGTAATTCCTATCATCCCCTGTGCCTGCAGATTTACAAATATTCCTGCCAGATAACCCAGGATGATTAGTTGATTTGGAATCCTGTAGGACCTTGCGTCAAACAAAACAGCAACGGTCAAAATGCTCCAGATCAAAAATGTCTGCGTGTTTTTCACCTCGCTTTCCGATGGACAAGTATATGGTCAGCACGCTTACCTTCACCATTACTTTTCGGGCTAAATTTTTAGTTGTGTATTATGGCAAATTTATTATTCGTTACAACCTAACAACAGGATGTTAAAAAAACAAACTCACTATATCTAATTCCTACAATAAAATTTTTTTCATACATTAAAAAAGAGATTCCAGTTTCCTAGAATCTCTTTTCTATAATTTTTTCCAATTATTTATACTGCAATTTTTACAAACTATTAAGCAAAAAAGCCTCTACTGCTTCCATTGCCTAATATACTTTCGTTTAAAGTCCCCTTTCCATAAGTCATTCCCGCTACTACTGCCTGGGTGTTTTGCATTATAGGAGCTGAATCATCCTCCTTTGCTATCTGCTCAAATGCTTCTCCCAATTCATCCATTACTCTTTTTGCTTCTATTAAGCCTTCCGAATTTGCCTTATATATGGACTTTGACACATTTCGCTGTACATAATCGTAAAGCGCGTACAGATTTTCACTTACCTTGTAATTAAAATTCAAATCCTTCTGGAGGTGGCTTACAACCTCGGAGCACTTTTTCAATGCCGCGATAGCTTCGTCCACTTGGCCAGCTTCAAAACTGCCCATAGCATCGCATTCGTATTCCTCATATATATCATATAGTATGGATATTAAACCTAACCCGTTGCTAGAGGCTATTTTTAAGGTAAAAGCTGAAATCTTATCTCTGTTCATCTTGTTTCACTCCTATTAAGGCAACTGAACGCTGCGAAATTTACTGAAGTAACTGTAATGCAAGCTGTGGCAACTCATTTGCCTGTGCAAGCGCTGATGTTCCTGCCTGCTCTAATACGTTTAGCTTGGTGTACTCAACCATTGTTGTGGCCATATCAGCATCCTCAACTCGAGAGATAGCTGATGTCATGTTTTCTCCTGTAGTATCAAGAGATTTTGTTGTATGGTCCAATCTGTTTTCGTATGCACCTAACTGGGAACGAACCGATGTAACATAGCTTAATGCCACATCCAATGAATTCATTGCATCCTCTGGTCCGTTTACTCTTGTAACATTAAGATCATCTATGTACATGAACTCTGTTGTTACTGCTGCAATTCTTACTTCCATATTCTGGTTCTTGTTAGCACCTACGTGAAGTGTCATTGAACCGATATCTGTAACATTAAATGTGATTTTGCCCTTATTATCATCTGCTGTATCTGTTTCACTATCAAATCCAGCCTCAGCTAAAAATGATAATTCAAACCCGCCTACATCTGTGATTGTAATATGATTTCCATCAGCGCTTGCTGTGGCCTGCGCACCAAATAAAGACTTTGAATCTCCAGTGCCTTTTTTTACTAATGTAATCTTTGGATCTTTACCAACCTTTTCAATCACTGGTGTGTTTGCATCTGGGAAAAGGTCTGTGTCACTAGTATCAAAACCTAATGCTTTTGCAAAATCCATGCTAGAAAAATCAATCTTTAAATTGGCATGTGCGCCAAACTTATAAGATTGGATTGAAAAAGCTGTGCCATCCCCTGGATTTGAAATGATAGCGCCTGCTTCCTCGCAAACATTTCTTAAAAGCTCGTATACACCTTCGCCAGATGTGCCCTGTGTCAATTCCACACCATGTCCATTAATTGTTATGGTGCCAGACATTCCAAGGCCTCTACCAGATTCTGATGTAATAGTAGAGCCATCGCCCAAATCTACTTTATCTACCTGCCAGGTTGTTTGATTTATAAAGTCCTTAAAATCTGTCACACCTGTAGGTGTCTCTACTGATGTATCTGTTCTTGTATTGAAGTAACTATTTGTTGTGCTGCTTTTAAAAGTATCTCCTTTCAAGCTGTTACTTCCAGTCGAACCTCTAGTTGCTGCCTTATTAATTGTAAGCTCATAAATACCTGCTGGAACAGAATTAGAGGTCTGCATTCTAGTTGCATGCTCTGCATAGGTTCTGTTGTCCAAAGCACCATTTAACAGATTGATATTATTAAATTCTGTAGTTTGGGCTACTCGGTCGATTTCTTCCAATAAGGAATCAATTTCCTTTTGAATTGTCTTTCTTTCAGAAATTGAATTGGTGCCGTTTGCGGCCTGAACAGAAAGCTCTCTCATTCTTTGAATCATTTCTGTTACTTCGTTGAGAGCACCTTCTGCTGTTTGAAGTACGGAAATTCCGTCGGAGCCATTTGTTGAAGCCTGTGCCAAGCAATCAATCTGTGCCTGCATCTTTCCGGCTATGGCGATGCCAGATGGGTCGTCAGATGCATGATTGATTTTGAAGCCGGAGCTTAACTTCTCCATTACATCTCCGAGAGTACTTTCAGTACCTAGAAGTTGGTTGTTGGTAATCACCGCTGCCATGTTGTTGTTAATTCTCATATGCTGCCTCCTGTAAAAGCTAGTCAAGCATCCTTGCGGTGTATTTTAGTTGATAGGTCTTCCATGTCCTTACAACAATAATATCGGTTCTGAGGTTACAAAATTAACCCAAACATATTAGAAAATTTCTGCTATAACATCTATGTAACCTCTAGCAATTTTGTACAAAGCCTCTGTCTGAATGCTGTCTTCTCTAGCCTTTGTAACATCTTCTGCCACAGCAAAATTTCCCATATTTAGATTGTAAATATCTGATGCGCTAAGGCCTACCTTCTGTACAAAGTTGAAGCTGTAGCCAAAGCCAGTCATCTCCTGCATGATTCCAGATATACGAGGTGCCTGTTCAGCAAACATCTCTCTCATCTGGGCAGTTTCGCACTCTACCGTTGCCTCCACCTGATTTGATTCGTATTTGAAGGTGGTGGATATAGTTCCTGTAGACTGCATGTAAATAGCCATCTTAATAAGGCCTGTTTGGGCACTGCCTCTTACTACTCTAAGGCTCATAGTGCCAGCCTCTTCTCCCACCATCATTGGAATATGGTAGGTTTCACCTGTTGCAGCCATCTGCTCCATTGCCTTTGCCTGCTGCACTACAAGCTTCATTCCATCCATATCGATGGTGCGCACGTTCTCAGACTCTAACATGGTCTTCATTACGTTTTCTGCCAAATCTCCCAAAGCCTCCTGGGCTTCAAGCATGTCATCAGAATTGTGGCAAGCGTCAGAGAAACGCTGGTATGCCATGTTTATCAAATCCTCTATGTCCATATCCTGCTGTTTAGAAGCACGGCCATAAAGATCCTTAATAACCATTCCATTGTTTTCCATAAGTGCTTCCACTGCTGCAATCATGTTTGCTGAATGAGGCACATTATATTCATCCAGTACTGATGTTACAGCTTCCTCTGCCCTAATGGCTGTCTTTAGCTGCTCGGTAACATACTGATTGTAGGCTACCTCGGATTGCTCATCTGCAGTCTGTTCCATTGCTGTTGCAAACTCGTCTGGATTCATTGAAAGGATTGCATCCTCACCAAACGACTTCATCTTTGCAGGAGTCATTGCCTCCTTGGCATCGCGGCATCTGTCTGTCAAAAATACCTTTTCTATTTGTTCTGTAATAGACAAATCCGTAACTACCATCTCGTCAAGCTGTCCGAATTTGTCATTTACTTCGTATTCGCGACCAGTGTGCTTTGCGCTTCTTACTGCTGTCATAAGATTTCTAAGGGTTACCTCTGTACCCTGACTTATCAACGCACCGATAGCTGCGCCATCAGACTTTTCCACCTGATGCAAAAGTCTGTAAACACCAATATAAGCATCACGCTCAGACTCGGAAATATCTGCGCTTCTTTCTGCCTTCCACAGGAACTTTGCAAAGCTTTCTTCGTCAGATGTGCTTCCCAATTCTGCCTTAATTTCTTCAGCCTTTGCCTTCAAATCCCCCATAGTCATATCAAGTGGATTATCCCCACGCTTAATCATTTCTGCTACAACTGCAGGTGTCATGCTCTTAAAGGTGCGGCTTACCATTTCTGTAGTAGCCTTTACAGTTGTTACAGATTCTGCAGTGATTTCCATCTGATTATAAGCAAGAGCGCGCACTGCCTTCTGGCTGGATTCTGTGGCCTCCATATCCAGGTCTGCTAAGATATCATCCACATTCTGGAATGCCTTGTTGATGCTATCGCCTAGGTCACGTCTTACTTCTGTTCCAACAGCCTCATAGGTCATTTCCATGCGGCTGTATTCTGCGGTTACAGATACGCTTACTTCATGTACATAAGAAAATGTTTCTGCATTGATATTAGAAAATCTGGCAAGGCCTGCTGCAGGTGAAGCCTCGATATCGGCCATCTTGTTCATAACCTGCTTGAACAAATTCACATTGTCATTGGTGGCCTGCTTGTTATCAGCCTTCATCAATATCTGTAAAAGATTTGTCTCCTGAAGCTTTAGCTTATCAAGCAAATCAGACAAATTCTTTGTATCCACATCTACACCATTTTTCATCATGGTAAATGTAGCTTCCACTGTCATGGTGAGCTGAATTTCTGTAAGCTGACGTTTAGCTGTTATGGTTGGCAGGTCATTTACATCCATCGCCATCACTTCTTCAAATGTCTTCTTGGCCTGATCCATAAGAGAATATCCAGGGATGAGATATGCATCAGTAGGCTCCTTACCTTCTGCCATGATATCTCCTATCGCATTTACGATATTAGCTTCATTTGGCTTCTCATAATCCTGAAGCTGAACCATGTAATCAAGGTTGTCCTTAGTAATAGGAACGTCCTGCTTTATCATGGTGGCCACTGTGGCCTTCAGTGCATCCTCTGTATGTTCACTTTCAACACTGTCTATAAATGTATCCAGCTTATCCCCTAGATTTTCAATTAAATCTGCTATTTCAGCATCAGTAGGAACACCTGTAGCCTTTTCATTTACAGGCGCTGCATAGGTCGCATTATATATGTTTGTGATTGTTGGCTTTAAATCATTTTTTACAAGATAGGCTTGGGTTTCCACTGGCAATTTTTCAGCCAAACCTCTAGTCATTTCCACCGCCTGAGCTACTGAACCTGTCATGGCTGCGATTTCATCTGAAGAAAGGCCACCCATTTTGCTAATATCCGCTCCCGCCTTGGCAAGATTCATTTTAATCTCATCCACAACCGTAATGAGAGTGTCATCTTCCATCTCCATAGGATTATGACCATCCTCACGTACCTTTGCAGTGGCCTCTTCATCCCAGGCATTTTCAATGTTTTTTACCTTTTCAACTGTAGACATGCCAAGAGCTGATGCTTCATTCACGTCATCCATGAAATCTTCATCAGTCATTTTTCCTTTATTATCATAAAAGGCATTATCTACTGATAATGTTCTAAGTTCTATGTTAATGTTTGCTTTGCTATCATCCTTGATACCGCTGGTACCTACGCCAAATCCATGATTGTCTGTACCTTCTGTTTTGATGTAATCCGTTACCTTGAGTGCGTCTATTTGCATATAGTTCCTCCAGGGTATTTTTCGTTTACACTAAATATTTCGGATGAGATATGAAAAATATTAACAAAAAAAAGCCGAGGTTTTTAACCTCGACTTTGGAATAAACATCATTACGAACAGTTAACACTTACTGCGACTTGCTTCACAGGGGGTGTAACTCCTTTATAATTATCATAAATCTTTTTCAGATCAGCAGTAGTGAAGCTAGGGAAACAAACACATAATGTATCAAAATCCATTCCACAACTGCACATAGCTTCAACAGCCCTAACATCCTGCTCTTTCATACCGGTACCTCCCATTACATAACTCAATACTAAATATAGGATTAATATATTTAATAGTATAACAAGATGTTGTGAAAATACAATGATAAAAAAGTGCATTAAAATAATATAAGCCAATTCCATTCACAGCAAATGCATATGATGATACTGCTACACCATCTGTTCCTGTCATGTAAATTGGAGAGGCAGGCATAAGACTGTCTTTCCATAAAAATATATTTAAAAAGCGTGTCCATTTACTTGACTATGCGTAAGCGGTTTACCGTTTACATAACATCTTTCCCTCCCTACTTTATTAACTAAATATATCTCGCCGTCTTTTATGACAACGAGATATACTCAACTGCTCTTATTTGATTCTATTGAAATTGATTTAAAATATTACAATCCATACATTATTGATTACTTTCTTGAGTTTTTGCCAACGCTTTCAATATTTCATCTCTAACTTCTTTATAATTTTGATAGAATACATACATTGTTATCCGTTTGCCCCTCATTCTAAGCTGTAAGCCTCTTCCTGCAATAGGATCAATTTTTTTTATTTCAGAAGCATCAATTTTTACTGTTCTATTGAAGATATTTGTATAGATAATTTTATTCTCCGACACCGACACTTTAAAAAATAAGCAAAGCAAAACAAAATAGATAAAGAATAGTCCTAGCAAGATATTTATAAAGAGAAATAGCCAAACATCACCTTCTTCTATTTCTATTTTCCCCCATAATGGTAGAGTCATTTCAAGAATGAAAATCATTCCAAATAAAACTGTAAAAAAATACTGTAATTTTCCTCTAGCGTAACAAACTTTAGCCTCTGCTGTATCCTTTCTATAATAATCCAAATCGCTTCAATTCTCCTTCTACTTCCAGAAATCCAATCATTTCTCTAGGTATTTTTATCTTGATTGTGTCGAACTTAAGAGTTAAGCCCCCAACTTGTCCCCTTCCTCCTAAATAATAATTTACTTTTTTTATATCATCTATTGAATATATATACTGTTTGTTGAATAGTGAAAAATACAAAATTTCCTTTTCGGAAATATATATTCTTTTATTCTTATAAGAAAGCAAAAAATACAGCCCTCTTATCAATCCAACTGCTAATATTGGTAAAAAAACAACTCTTCCAGCTAATTCCATAAATGGTAACCCAATCACAATGCCAGCACATGCTATAAGCCAAACTATTCCAGCAGTAAGATACCATTTACATCTCCCAGAACAACTAATCATTATCAATCCTCTCAATCCAAACTACTTCTCTATTTTTACACCGTGACTTTTTAAGTATGCTGGAAACTTACTACTATTATTTAAAGCATCAAATACTTCTGCTACTTTTTTATCATTTTCATCATAAATTCTCCATACCTTTTGGTTTCTATTATCCACTTCGTGTGTAACATACTTTATGTCTTTGAGATTTATCTCTTTTTTTCTAAAATTATATACACATGTTATATGTTCGTTTTCAATGTGAATATTCCAAGTCATATAGACAAGTATTATATATATACCCAATAAACTTACCATGGCTGCGAAAATTACTAAGAATATAATTACCTGTCCATCATTATATCCGTATATACCTAAGCCAACAAAAAAAGCAAGCGCAATGCAATTAAAAACTATCAACAGAATTTTTATACTTTTATCCATATACATACTAAAATTCTCATCATCTGATTGTTCTTCAACAATAACATTGTGTTCCTTAAAGCTTATAACAATTGCAAGTTCAGGATATACATCAGAAATTTTATATTCTTTAGTTTTTGTAATTATTCTTATAGAACCATCATCCATATGCATGCATTTAGAAATATCACCATACTTAATTCTACTTTTTTTTATAAATCCTGATATTTCCACCTCTTCATTATGAAAAGAAACTTTGCATCTAGATAAACCTACAGCAAGAAAATATGACAAACCCATTAATATTGCTATAACTATACAAACCAAAGTAGATGCATTACTCGGAAGAATAAGTATACAAATATCAACTATAGCTAAAGCAATTGCTATTGCTAAAGCTATATATGAATATTTTTTTAGCGAATATGTATTATCTCCAACTTTCATTGAGCTAGCATTCAGTCTTGCAACAACAAAACTTGCCGCAAGAGAAGCCGCTCCTACCAATACTATTTGACCTAACATGCTATCTTATCTCTATGTTTTTATTCTTTATTACTTGTTCTAACTTTTCAGAATTAATCCTCACAATTCAAACTACTTGTCTAAATTTCTTGTATCAATAACAGATATACCTTCTTTCTCAACTCTTTTAAGAAAATTATTCTTCCCCTTCATCATTGGATCTATTAAAAAGAATGCTTTTTTTTACCATCTTTATACACTTTTATGTAATTATTCTGGCCAATTTCTACTCTAACTATATTTGAAAACTGTACTCGTTTCGTAAATATGAAAAGTTTGATAATAGTTATGTTATCTCCGTCCACTACAATATCCCAGAATCTTGGTGTCGCATATAAAAACGATATAAGAGAAAAAAATAAAATATTACAAATATTGCTATTGCTAATTCTGGTATTTTTTCATTCTGATATAAACATAATGCCATAAGTGCATTTGTAAAAATAAACCATCCAATTCCAATTGTAATAATTGATTTTCCTGTTCTTATCGTAAATTTTTCAATAGATTTAGTATAATTTCTAGGTTCATTTTTATAATTGAATATGTCCACTATAAAAGGCACTATTGTGACTATTATTAAATATTTTATTATTGTCATTTTTTCCTTGTCTCTGGTCTTGTAGATGCCACTCTAAAACCAAGTCCGTTATACTGGTTCTCTAACTCACCCTTTGCTCCATCTGTTACTTTGGCAAGCATGTTTGTAGCATCAAAAGTAAAAGTCCTTCCACAAATTCTTTTGTCTGGTTGCCAGCCTATTAATAAACCTTTTTTTACAAATATATCAAGTTATATTATTTAAATAGCTTTTGAAATAAAGGAATCAATTATTCTGATTATCTCCTTACCATCTTCTGTAAACTCTCCATCTGGATGACTATGTGTCATTGAAACCCATTTTTCCTTTTTAAATCTAACTATCTTTTTTAATAAATCCACCTCATCAACATCCGCTAGAATCGCATATTCTTTTGCCTTAGAAAAATAAATAATTAAACGAGGACATTCCTCGTAATATTTCGGATCTCCTTCATAATCAAAATCCTCATTTGGTATCCAGTCCACTCTATACTTATCCTTATAGTAGTTATACACATTCTCCATCTCTTTTTTTTCAATATTACTCATCGCAGTTTTCCTCCGTTTCATCCAATTCTTTATTTCTATCTTTTAACCCATTTTTTATTCCTGGAAATATAGATGTAACAAGTAAACCTAATGGGATATGTGTTGCTTCACTAATTCCTATATGAGCATGCAATAGTTGCCCTGCACCTAATAAGAGATTCTTAGCATCTCCTGTTCTAACATCGATTCTGAACTTGTTTCCAAATTTTATTAAAGTACCACCTGGCGTACTGTTTGCATATCGTAAGTTATCAGGAGATAAAATCTTGATGTTTTTTGCAATTTCTATTCCCCCTTTTCTTCCAGTTTTAAGAATTTTAGATTGCGCAGCAAGCTTCATGCCGACACTTGATAATTGCGATAACACTGACATTATACCGCCAGCCATAACGCCATCTGCAAAACCATCCCATGCTGAATCTTTTATCTCACTAATATGCGCTCTGTCTAAATTGCCTTCCATAGCCAATTTGGCAGTTGTTATTCCTCCACTAATCGCAGCACTTGTGGCACCTGCAGTAAGCATAGCCTCACCAGCTGCAACTACTGCTGGAAGAGCCGCTCCTCCTGTTGCAACCGTAGCTACAACTCCAATAGCGGCTACCCCAACACCTATTCCTATTTTTACCAAATTCTTTTTATTATCTTTGCACCAATCTGCAGCATTAGAAACCCACTTAGGCCAATTTCCATCTAAATCTACCAACTCATGCGGCATATTCCAGCAATAACCATAATGATTCAATGTAAATGGTGCATTTATAAATCCTTTTACATTATCCTCGGACTGGAATATTCCTGTGCTTGCATCATAGAATCTCGCCTGTGCAAACTTAAGGCCAGATACTTCATCCTCCTGGTATCCTGTGAATGCAAATGGCTGGATGATGTTGCCATCAGTTTCTATGAATAATAGCTGACAGCCTAAAAAGCAATATTTATTTCCTTCTATCCTTTAGAAATCCAATAATACAAAATAAAAAGCATATCATTGTAAAGAATAATAAAATTCCTAACACTGCTTTAGGTGCACCATCATATATTGCTACACCTGTTACACCTAACAGCATTATTAGAAAAATCATCCATGTTATGAATGAACCAAATTTATCAATGTTTTTGTACCAATTGGTATTTCTGTAATTCTTTTATAGAATTACTTTTAAGATGAATAACAAGAGCACTACTCCTGATATAACTAAACATTTAACCATAATTTCCTTTTTATAGTTTCACTATAAGCAACCATTGTTTTATAATTCTTTTTTTAGCGTATACTTCACATGTTTCTCATCCAGTTTTTTTGTTAATTGCTCACTACCATCCCAATAAGCCGACCACTTCACTAGTATTTCATTATCTCTACTAATAAGCTTGAAACCAGCAAATCTTATTGAATTAGTGTATAATGCCATATCTCTACTATCTAATTCTTTTATTTTTCCCCGGCTAAATACAATGATTTTATCTTGATTAACAATTACACACTTAGTGTTTCTATAAAATACACCATACATAGAATCGATAATTAAAACAGATGCTCCTATAGAGAATGATATAACACCTCCTACTGCATTGAATTCATATGCAATCATAATGAACACTAATAAAAATGCTAATAATCCCAGTACTATATTGTTAAATAAAGTAAATGGTCCACGACCATTTGCCCAGCAAAAACTGTTTCCATCTGGAATATTTTTATTTACATATAGTGATCCATATACTCCTATTAAACCTGCGCCTATGAAGATTACTCCATCGAGTTTATATAAAAATTCTATGATTGCATTCTGTGAAAAATCCAAAAAGAGTAACAATACACCAACTCCTACTATAAATAACGTAGTTAAAACTTCTAAAAAGTTGATGTGCGAAAAATGTCTAGCTGTTATTTCTTGATTCATTTCTAAAACTCCTTTTATATTGTTTATGATTCATTACAATTCTCAGATGCTTTGACATCATTACATATAATGTCAACTAAATAATCATAACCCGCTCCAAAAAGTTTTTTAACCTCTTTCTTTATTACTCCTCTATCATAATTTACAAAATTACTTGTTATATACCCTACCAAAGCATCATAAGTCTCTCTATCATAATAATCCATTCCAGACTTAAACATTCCAAATAGATTTCGATTGGACTGCATACCCGAGTATCCTTCATATAACGCTTTTGCTGTACTGTTGTTAACATCAATGTTTGTTAAACGCCCAAGTATTTTATCTGGCCATGGAAGTTTTGAGATACCTTTTCCTATAAAATGTCCAGCAACAGTTGAAAATGCTGAACTGCCAGCCGATTTAGCAGCATCCCACCAACCATAGTCTTTTTTATCAACTAATTTGGCTGTAGCAAAATCTCCTGCAGTGTCAATTGCCATATTTGACACTGTTTTACCTAAAAATTGCACTGCAGAATTTGCTAAAATTCCTCCACCTGCTCCCAAAACAGCTAGTCCACCTGCAGCAAATCCCTTCAGTCCTCCTTTAAGAGTGTCTATTCCAACTTTTTTCCAATTAACAGCTCCTCTATTATCTACCGCTTGATTAATTACGGATGTTACACCTGAGACTCCAGCTCCAACAATTGTCGTTGTAGCAATCGTAGCTGCGGCTGCTGAAATGGAACCTGCCGCAAATGTCGTTGTTACCGCTGTCAAGACAACTGGTGCAGCTGCAACACATGCAGCTGCAACAACAGCACCTGCAACTATTTTTGTTGCTGTTGGGTGATCATATGCAAATTCAGCCACAGCTGAAGCGCCCTTCTTTACAGCATCTATTCCTTTGGACATCCACTTAGGTATATTTCCATCATTATCAACTATACCAACCGGATTTCCCCAACAGTAACCATAATGATTCAATGTAAATGGACTATCTATAAAACCCTTTACATTATCCTCACTCTGGAATCTACCTGTGCTTGCATCATAGAATCTCGCCTGTGCAAACTTAAGGCCTGAAACCTCATCTTCCTGATAACCTGTAAATGCAAATGGCTGTATGATGTTTCCATTTGTTGTATATTCATGCTTTCTTTGCTTTCCAGTTCTTGGGTCAATGTTTCTTCCAAAGTCATCAAATGCATATGCGGATACTGCAACACCATCTGTTCCTGTCATGTACATTGGAGAACCAAGTTCATCCTGAAGGTAGTAGTAGTTGCTTCCTGCCTTTGACATTGAAATTACATTGTTGTCATAGATGAAGCTTTCTGTTTCACCGTTAACTGTTCTCTCCAAAAGGTTATAGTAATCTCTTGAAAGGTCACATAAGTATTCAATTTTTTCTTCTGGTCTAGTAGATGCCACTCTAAAGCCAAGTCCGTTATACTGGTTTTCTAATTCTCCCTTAGAAACATCAGTTACCTTTGAAAGCATGCTTGTTGCATCAAAAGTGAAGGTCTTTTGTAAAAGGCCATCTACAAATTCTTTTGTCTGGTTTCCACGCTTATCGTAATCATACGTCTTTATGATAGCCTGGCTGTTATTAAGCTCTTTTGCTTCTACAAGTCTGTCAAGAACATCATACTTATAAGCTGTCTTTGTATCCTTTTCTGTAAGGCTTGTTCTGTTTCCAAAAGCATCGTACTCGTATGCTGCCTTAACCTGTCCATTTAAGCTTGAATGGGTTAATCTTCCGATAGCATCATACTTATATTCATACTGACCTGATACAGCATCTAAATCACGTCTGTCTCTTTGGATTCCACTGATTAATCCGCTATTGTTATAGCTATAGAAGTACTTATCAAGCTGTCCGTCCTTATCAGAGCTTTCCATGCTCAAGAGATTTCCACCAGGAAGGTATGAATAGCCCTGTGTTACTCCATTTGCAAAGCTCTTATTTACAAGACGTCCAAGCTCATCGTATGTATACTTGGTCTCTTCGCCATTTCCTACAATGCTTGAAAGTCTGCCTTC
>NZ_AUJQ01000005.1 GCF_000424305.1 Pseudobutyrivibrio ruminis AD2017
AGAATACATGGAAGCATGTGAAGACATAAGACACACTGAGGGAATGAAAGAATTATATTCCCATAGAAAAGAAACCATAGAAAGAATATTTGGAACAGCTAAAGAGAATCATGGTTTCAGATATACACAGATGTATGGCAAGGCGCGCATGAGAATGAAGGTTGCGCTTACTTTTGCATGTATGAATTTAAAGAAGCTTGCAAAAATACAGCAAGAATGGGAATTGAAAATGGCCTAGAAATAGGTCTTTTGAACTAAAAACCAAAAATTAATCTTAGAAAAAAGAAAAGGATGCTGCAAAACGGTGTTTTGCAGCATCCTCTTTGTCTACAGTCTGAGCCTTCAGACTTATGTCTGAAGGCTTTTTCTTTATATATTCAAATGGCTACAATCAGTAACTAGATGAAGAGTCTTCTAAGTGGAAAAATATCTTGTGTTATTATGTTTGACTATATATAATGGGCTTTGCCTGGTTGCGTGAGTTTAGGAAGGAACTATGTTATGAATTCGTTAATTCAGGTCGCTCAGCTAGCAGTGAATATTATTCGCTTGCTTTATGAAATCTGGCACGACCATCACGAAAGTGACCGCTAGTTGATCTAGACTAAAGATGCAGCAGAAGCTCTTGGAAGTGACAGTGTAGCTTGCAAGCTCAAACCGTTCAATTGAGACTACTAGAATCTTATGCAACCGGCAAGTCAGGCACCACAGAAGAGAGTGGAGCTGCATTATTTGACAAAAAACTAAGATGTGCTATTATATCTGTAACGAATTCATAGCAAAGGATAAAACCTTTCTAGGAAAGCAGCCTGAACAACTGCGACAGTTTAGCACCCTGCGGGGTGCTTTTTGTTTTATATCTATATTGTTTAAATCGCCTTAAATTTTAAGGCTATTTTGTATCATCTCGCTAAAATAGATTGCATAAATGTCCTTAATATTGCATCCTTATCTTAGGAGGGGATATCCATGAATAAGGAAAAGACAGGATTACTTATAAAATCTGCACGTCTGCAAAAGGGATATACGCAAACAGAATTAGGGGATATTTTAGGGGTATCAAATAAAGCAATATCACGTTGGGAAAATGGGGACAGTTTTCCAGATGTTGGTATTCTTGAAGATTTATCTAATTGTCTTGATATCAGTATTGAAGAGCTTGTCAGTGGTGAGCCTGATATTGATAAAGATAAAAGTCTTACAGCACTTTTAAGAATAGTAATAATACAGGCAAAGGATTCTATCATAAGAAAACAAGAATTAATAGCTAATATTGTTATCATGCTTATATTGATAATGAGATTTTATTTTTCATTTCTTTCGAGAAGGGGGTATAACTGGGATTTTAAGCTGGATATGGCACTCTTGATAATCTGTTTCGTGGGAGTGGCATTAAGGATTGTGAAGGGCAGAATCATTTGTAGCTATTTAAGATATAAACAATTTTTTATTTTAAATATAATTATATTGCTAATATCCATAGTTAGCATAGTTGTTATGTATACAGGCTTTATTTATTGGGAGCATATAGTTACTTTTGTTAAACCAGAAAATCTAGGTCCGACACTCTCTAGGGTGTTTGGAATTATTGCATTACTTAATATAGGATTATTTGAGTATGAGTGGCTTAAGATAAAAAATACCAGGACGGTATCTTTAATAATGGCTTTCGTTAGTTTAGCTAATGTATTTCTATGCATCTCTTACAGAGAGTTGATGGGCTCAGTATTAACCATAGATTATGCAGTGCAATCAATAGGAGTTATAACTACTTCAATTATAATATCCACCATAGCAGCAATCACTGTTGAAATGTTTTTGAAGGAATATGTCAATAAACAGTGAAATGTGATGTTTTCTGCTCAGAAATATGGTATAAGGTATTTATAGGTATTTTTACCATTACTGGCGTAAAAGTAAAAGGAGGTCGGGGATGAAATTTTATGTATGTAGCGTATGTGGCAACTTTGTTAGCATGATTAAGGAATCGGGGGCTCCTATGACATGCTGTGGACAGAAGATGAAGGAATTAGTTCCTGGAACATCTGATGGAGCGGTAGAGAAGCATGTACCTGTATTCAAAGTTGAAGGCAACAAAGTTACAGTTACAGTTGGTTCTGTAGAGCATCCAATGGCACCAGAGCATTACATTGAGTGGATTGCTATTGAGACTGCACAGGGGGCTCAGCGCAAGGTGCTTAATCCTGGGGATAAGCCATGTGCAGAGTTCTTGCTTACTGATGGCGATTCAGTGGTTGGCGTATATGCATATTGCAACCTGCATGGTCTTTGGAAAGCAGAATAATTAAAATTATTTGGCCTGGCTCAAGCTAGGCCTTTCTTTTTGCAGTCTGTTATGGCATAATATTTCCAATTTATTAGGCATGAGGAGAATATTATGAAAGAAAACATTGTTTTGATTGGAATGCCAGGGGTTGGAAAAAGCACACTGGGAGTTGTACTTGCAAAGGAATTAGGATTTCAGTTTGTTGATGCTGATTTGCTTATTCAGGAACGTGAAAATCGTCTTTTAAAGGAGATAATAGCCGAAGATGGAGTAGAAGGCTTCCTTAAGATTGAAAACGACGTTAATGCCTCAATAATAGCCGAAAAGACGGTAATTGCTACTGGAGGAAGCGTCATTTACGGAAGTGATGCTATGGAGCATTTGAAGGAAATTGGAACAGTGGTTTATCTTAAGCTTGATTATGAAACTCTTGATAGCCGATTGGGGAATCTTAAGGGACGTGGCGTAGTTTTAAAGGACGGCCAGACACTTAAGGATTTATATAATGAAAGAATTCCTCTCTACGAGAAATATGCCGATGTGATTGTAGACGAGGGTGGTCTGGACCTGGAACAAACCTTGACCCAGGTTTTAAAGCAACTATAAAAGGCCATTATAAAAGCCATCTAGTAGGTAACAAGCTCAAATATTTCTTAAGCGAAGCTTTCTATGCTGAGCGAAGAAATAATTTGGCTTGTTACCGTAACTAGATGGCTTTAGTTTATTATCTTTCAGATACTTTCTTGTATCCAGTCTTTACCAGCCACTTCTGGTCAATGACTTTGATTTCATCGCCAAATGCGATGTGAAGTCTTACAGATGATGGCTGTTTTTCTATTTCTTTTACAGTGCCTTCGCCAAACTTTGGATGAGATACTGTATCTCCGATTTCGTATTTAACCTTTGCGTTTTCCATGTTCTTATAAGCACGCTGAGTACGGTATGTATCAAGCATCTGTACCTGTGCGTGATTAACGCTAGGACGCTTTAATACTGAATCATAGTCAACCTTCTTGAGGCTCTGGCCTTCTACATAATAGTCTGAAGGGATGGCGCCAATTAAACTGCAGCAATATTTCCAAGCGCTACCGTGAACACCTGGCTGCCAGGTATATTCATTAGGTATGCTGATGTGTCGTGTCATGTAGTGTGCGTATTCGTGCTTGTAGAGATTAATGCGGTCTGTTTTTGATAATTGCTCATTTAAGCAAAAGCCGATAAAGAATAATGAGAACTGGAACTGTTCTTCATCATCATAAGATGGTGGAAGATAAGAGCCTAATGCCTTTTCATCCATTCCAAAGGTGATAGGAACCTCAGCACCGTGTAAACCAAGCTTGTGGTCTAATACGGAGTAAAGTGCAGTGATTTCTGCTCTAAGCACTGGTTCCTCATCGTGTAACATTTTGAACATTTGTTGCTTAGTCATTGTGTCTCCTTAAAAATCGATATAACTTACAAAAAAATAGTATATCAACTGAATTTGATTTTTACAATTAAAGGTGATAATTTTGTTAATTTTTCTTGATAAGTTTGACTTTGAAAATGCCGAATATTAGTATAAAAATATAAAGGGGAGTGTGACATTAGTTAAGAGGAGTTAAGCTATGAAGAAAAATTTTGGTGGGATAAAAAAGCTTTTAGCTTTGGCGCTAGTTGCTGTTACAGTGATTAGTGCAGCTGTGCCAACACTTGAGGCAGAAGCAGCAAAAAAGAAATCATCAGGCTCAACTTATGCAGTTGGTGATGATATAGCTTTTGGACATCTTGATGGCTCAATTTTAAGCTGGACATTGTTATCTTATGATGACACTACTAAGACAGCTCTTGTTATATCCAAAAAGGGGCTAAGCTCAAAGTCTATCGTAGATTATAGAAAGGCAATTGAGAATGTATACAAAATAGCAGGAAAACCACCTGCTTACGTTAGATGGTCAGAAAACTATTGGAGAGGCTGGCTTAATCAAACCTTCTATAAGAATTGTTTTAATGAAAACGAAAGAGCAAAGATTGTAAAAACTACACTTACAGCAGAAGCAGCAAAGAGTAGCTTGCAGAACTTTTATCACGACAATACCTTAGATGCATATTACATCGCAAACGGTAAGAAGAATCCTATGTTTATGGATATTTATGATTCGCAGACTACAAGCGCAGATTATCTTTTCTTCTTGTCCACAGATGAATATACAACCTATAAGGATACTATAAAATATGAGCATGCTTATTGGCCTCTTAGAACTAATGCTTATGATGATCCTGGTCAGGGACTGTTTGTTAATGAGACAACTAAACTGATTGAAAGAAACTATTATTATGGTGGAGATTCAATCCGACCAGCAATGTACGTAAAGCTGGGAGAGCCTGAGCAGGATACAGAAGATTCTAGTAGTGATAAGAATTCAACAGCTTCAAAAAATGAAAACTCTAGTTCTGCTAAGATATCAGCGTCAAAGAGTAGTTCAACAACTGCTTCAAATACTGAAAAAACAACAAAAACAGCAGCAGCTACAACTACCAAAAAGTCTACAACAAAAAGCTTTGCTAACAATGGAACAAACATAGGAAACATTACTTTGCCAGATGATGCTTCATATTCATTAAAGCCAGGGGCAACAGCTCAGGTGGCTTTGGATATGGAATATTTAAATAGCACTGACAAGCAGTATAATGTTACTTACAAATCTTCCGATGCAAATGTTTTTACTGTAGATTCCAGCGGAGTAATAACAGCAGTAGCATCAGGTACAGCTAATGTTACTGTGCGCATGAAAAAATCAAATGGCAAGGTTTATACTATGTCTTGCCGAATCGACGTGACCTAGGAGTAATTTGTGACAACTGACAATTATCTACGTAAAACTATAATTATAAATAATGTAAAGGATTTACAGCCTGACTATGCAGAGGGCACTTTGGTGCTTACTGAAAGTCAGGCTGTTGTTGATGAGTGCAATTTACGAAATCTCCCTGTGGCAGGCATTGATACTGTGGATGGAACAGGCCTTAATTGCAGCCAGCTGTTGATAGATGTAGATGAAATAGAAGATGAGGATATGGAGAGAATCTACAGAAGGTGTGCTGGCATACCTTGGACTATCGCATATACGAATCGATGCCTTATAAGAGAATACTGCGAGAATGATTTGGATGATTTGTTTGAATTATATGCCATGCCTCACATGACTGATTATATGGAGCCTCTTTTTGAATATGAAGAGGAACGAACCTATGAAAAAAACTATATAGAATACATTTATAAGCTATATGGTTTCGGAATGTGGTTGATTTTCGACAGATTCACAGGTAAATTAATAGGTAGAGCAGGAATCGAAGTTCGTGACACCTGCGATAAAGAAAATCAGGCGGAGCTAGGATTTGCTATCAGTCCAGACAGATGGAGGCAGGGGCTTGCATTTGAGGTTTGTTCAAAGATAGTGGAACTAGCAAAGGAGGAATATGGCCTGAGCAGTCTTATTGCAAGATGTGATCCTGATAACGAAGCCAGCAAGGGACTTTTGGCAAAGCTGGGGTTCACACAGGTTGGCTTTGAAGCTGACGGAGATTGTAGGTTTTTTAGGGAGATTTAAGAATGGATTTAAAAGATTATCAGCATGAAGTTATAGTGACTGATGAGGGGCTGCCATTTAAGCTATTTGCCTTTGAAGGGCAGGATGGCGGCTATATTAGAGATAAGCATTGGCATCGCTCTATCGAGATTTTTGCTGTTTGGGAAGGAAAGCTGGAATTCACTTTGCATGACAAAAGATTTCCTCTTACAAATGGTGAGTTTGTTATTGTTAACAGCAACGAGGTGCACAGTATTTTGGCACCAGAACCAAATAGGACTGTAGTTTTACAGATACCTCACGAAACATTTGCAGATTATTTTACAGATGATCAGTTCATCTGGTTTTCCCATGGAGATAGGGAAACAGACCATAGAGTATTTACTTTGTTACAGGAAATGTACCTCATTTATACAAATGGGGAGGAGGCTAATAAGCTTCAGGTTCTTTCCCTTTATTACGAAATGCTTTACATCCTTGTAACTAAATATCGTAAGTTTAACGTAAACGAGGAAATCCTCAAGAACAGTAAGCAGCTAAAAAAGCTTTCAAATATTACAAGATATATGAAGGACCATTACGCTGACAGCCTTACACTTGAATCCATGGCGGCTCAGTTTAATTATTCCCCATCATATCTTTCAAGAATGTTCCAGAAGCATGCAGGAATTAATTTTAAGGATTACTTGCTGGGCATCAGACTGGAGCATGCTGTAAGAGAATTAGAGGAAACGAGTAACCAGATTGTGGATATTGCGCTTGGAAATGGATTCCCAAATTCCAAGGCTTTTTCCAATGCCTTCAGGGATAAGTATGGGGTTTTACCTAGCGAATACAGAAGGAGCAAAGAGAGTTAATGGCCAAAAAGGTTTATGCAATAAAGGCAGGCAGAAAGCCTGGAATATATAACACATGGGACGAGGCAAAGGCTCAGGTAGATGGCTTTAAAGGGGCTATCTACAAGGGCTTTACTTCTATGGAAGAAGCTAAGGCTTTTATGGAAGGCGCCACCACTTCTGCTAGTGGCGCCGCTAAATCCACAGCTGTTAAAAATGATATAGTTTCATCCAAGGTAGCCTATGAGAATCTTCAGAAGGTTACTGTTGAAGATGGGGGCAAGTTCAATATTATGGACGACACTATCAAGGAGCAGTGCCTTGATAAGGTGACTCTTGTATCAAAGGCCTTCAAGACAGCCTTCGCAAACCCAGTTGATGTGGAATTAATAAACAGTAACGAGGATGTACAGACTCTTAAGTCGCGTTATGGATATGATTTTTCAGATATAAATACAAGTGAAAATATCGTCTTCGTTGATGGAGGCGGAGATAAGGTGGGCGCTAATTTTGAAAGCACCCGTATTCTTTTTGGAGTTGTTTTTTATGACGCTAGCAAAAATCAATTATCTATGTATCGCTACGCCTTGGAACGTGGCACAGATTTTGACTGGCTGTTTAGAGCCAGCAACGTAGCTGGAGAAGAGTTGGCTGCATTGTTTGCCATCTATATCGCAAACAGATTAGGCTTAAAGCAGCTTCATATCTATCAGGACAACAATCTTCCTGCCAAATACTATTCTGGCGCATTCAAGAAAATCCACAAGCTGGATGATTACATGCTTCAGATTTTCATCAACGCCAGCATTCAGTATTTAAAGCAGGGCATGGATATTAATTTCTTGTATGTTCCTTCTGAGCATGCTGCCTACAAGGACAAAGCAAAGGCAGCAAAAGGCAGAAGCGTCTACGAATCTCAGGACATCCCTAAGGTTCCTTTTGAAATGGCAGAATTCCTAAACGGAGTATCAGACAGACTGGCGGATTACCGCCAGTAAGCCTGGTTTTTATTGTACAGTTCTATTTCCTGCCAATACCTCGTGATAATCCTCAAGGTTCTTTCTAAGAAGGGTTGGGATTTGGAGCTCGTATGGGCAGTGAGTCATGCACTTGCCACAGTCAACGCAGTCGTTGATTTTTTCCATTTCGGCCTGCCAGTAGTCGCTTAACCATGAAGCACTAGGGGCGCGGCGAAGCATTAGAGACATGCGGTTACACTGGTTGATTTGTATACCAACTGTACATGGCATGCAATATCCGCAGCCTCGACAGAATTCGCCCATAAGCTCTGAGCGTTCTTTATCGATGAATGCCTTTATTTCATCATCCATTTCTGGAGTGCTATCCATGAATTCTAACCACTCATCTAATTCAGATTCGCGCTGAATTCCCCAGATAGGAACAACTCCATCAAACTGAGAGACGAAAGCCATAGCAGCCTTTGAATTAGTAATAAGTCCTCCGGCTAAGCCCTTCATGCCGATAAATCCCATGTTGTGTTCGTTACAAAGCTTGATAAGCTCTATTTCCTTGTCAGTTGCAATGTAGCTCATAGGATATTGTAAGGTCTCGTAAAGACCTGATTCGATAATGTCTCTTGCAACACCCAGCTTATGAGCAGTGCCTGCAATGTGACGAATCTTGCCCTGGGCTTTGGCTTCAAGCATGCACTCGTACAATCCAGTGCCATCTCCAGGCTTAAAGCATTCAGGCATCATGTGGAACTGATATATGTCGATGTAATCAGTTTTTAGATTGGTAAGAGAGGTGTCTAAATCCTTCCAAAAATCCTCTGGTGTTTTTGCAGCAGTCTTTGTGGCGATGATAATATCTTCACGCTTAACATAGCCTGTGCCGAAGGCCTCTCCAAGCTTTATTTCACTGTCAGAATATGCTCTTGCAGTATCAAAAAATCGCATACCACCGTCGTATGCTTTTCTAAGAATCTTAACCGCCTCATCAACAGATACGCGCTGAATTGGAAGAGCGCCAAATCCGTTCTGAGGAACCTTTATGCCAGTACTTCCTAAAATGATTTCCTTCATATGAAATCCTCCTTTTAAAGATATTATAAGTGAAAGATTGAAATACTCAATGGAAAACTTATTATTATTCACAGTCAACAAAGGCGTTGAGTGCACTAAGGGGCAATCGGGGTGGATAAATAATAAAGACAAAAAATTGACATCACATAGTAAAGATTTAAAAGTCTCATAAATATTTTGTTTGATATTATGACATTATCAAATAAAACGTTTATGAGGCTTTATTTTTTGTAAAAGGAGCCGGTATTTTAAGGAGGGTAATTAAAATGACAAACATGCCAAATGTAAAAATTGGTGTAGTAGCAGTTTCTCGTGACTGCTTTCCAGAAAGCTTATCAGTAAATAGAAGAAAGGCACTTATCGAGGCTTATACAAAGAAGTACGGTTCAGAGCACATCTATGAGTGCCCAGTATGTATCGTAGAGAGCGAAATCCACATGGTACAGGCTCTTGAGGATATCAAGAAAGCTGGATGTAACGCACTTTGCGTATACCTTGGAAACTTTGGTCCAGAAATCTCTGAGACACTTCTTGCTAAGCACTTTGATGGACCTAAGATGTTCTGTGCAGCAGCTGAGGAGTCAGGCAACAGCTTATTAGATGGCAGAGGAGATGCTTACTGCGGTATGCTTAACGCAAGCTACAACTTACAGCTTCGTAACATCAAGGCTTACATACCAGAGTATCCAGTAGGAGATGCTGAGGATTGTGCAGATATGATTCACGATTTCGAGCCAATTGCTCGTGCCGTAATCGCACTTTCAGACCTTAAGATTATCAGCTTTGGACCACGTCCACTTAACTTCCTTGCTTGCAACGCACCAATCAAGCAGCTTTACAACCTTGGTGTTGAAATCGAGGAGAACTCAGAACTTGATCTTTTCGAAGCATTCAACAAGCATGAAGGTGATAGCCGTATTCCAGAGGTTGTTGCAGACATGGAGAAGGAGCTTGGCGCTGGTAACAAGAAGCCAGAGGTTCTTGCTAAGCTTGCTCAGTACGAGCTTACACTTAAGGATTGGGTAAGAGATCACAAGGGATATCGTAAATACGTAGCAATCGCTGGCAAGTGCTGGCCTGCATTCCAGACACAGTTTGGTTTTGTTCCTTGCTATGTAAACTCTCGTCTTACAGGTGAAGGAATCCCTGTATCTTGCGAGGTTGATATCTACGGATGTCTTTCAGAGTTCATCGGTACAGTTGTATCAGAGGATGTTGTTACACTTCTTGATATCAACAACTCAGTACCAAAGGATATGTACAACGAGGAAATCAAGGGTAAGACAAACTACACACTTGAGGATACATTCATGGGATTCCACTGCGGAAATACATGCTCTAAGAAGCTTGCATTCTGCGAGATGAGAAACCAGAAGATTATGGCTCGTTCACTTCCAGTAGAAGTTACAAACGGAACACTTGAAGGCGATATCGCTCCAGGTGAAATCACATTCTACAGACTTCAGTCTACAGCTGACAACATCCTTCGTGCTTATATTGCACAGGGCGAGGTTCTTCCAGTTGCAACTAAGTCATTCGGTTCAATCGGTGTATTCGCTATTCCTGAAATGGGACGCTTCTATCGTCACTGGTTAATCGAGAAGGGATTCCCACATCACGGAGCTGTTGCATTCGGACACTTTGGAAAGGCTCTCTTTGAGGTATTCAAGTACATTGGAGTAGAGGTTGATGAAATCGGATACAACCAGCCTGCAGGCGTACGTTACCCTACAGAGAATCCTTGGAGATAATTTATGGCTTCCCCTTGAGGGGAAGCTGTCACCGCAGGTGACTGATGAGGTGTTGTAACTATAGGCGCCCCTCATCCACCGCTAGCGCGGTCTCCCTTCCCCCTTAGGGGGAAGGCTTTTTTATAAAGGAGAAAATATTATGTATTATATTGGTGTAGATCTTGGTACATCAGCCGTAAAGCTTCTTCTTATGGAAGGCAACGGCGATATCAAGAAAATCGTTTCAAAAGAATACGCGCTAAGCTTCCCACATCCAGGTTGGTCTGAGCAGAAGCCAGAGGACTGGTGGACTCAGGTAGTAGCTGGTATTAAGGAGCTTACTTCAGAGGTTGATAAGGCACAGGTTGCCGGTATTTCATTCGGTGGACAGATGCACGGTCTTGTAACACTTGATGCTGATGATAATGTTATCCGTCCAGCTATCCTTTGGAATGACGGACGTACAGGGAAAGAGACTGAATATCTTAACAACGTAATTGGAAAGGATAAGCTTTCTCAGTACACAGCAAACATCGCATTCGCTGGTTTCACAGCTCCAAAGATTCTTTGGATGCAGGAGAACGAGCCAGAACTTTGGGCAAAGGTTGCAAAGATTATGCTTCCTAAGGATTACATTGCTTACAAACTTTCTGGAAGCTTCTGTACAGATTATTCAGATGCCAGCGGTATGCTTCTTTTAGATGTTAAGAACCGTTGCTGGAGCAAGGAAATGATGGACATCTGCCACGTTTCAGCGGCTCAGCTTCCAAAGCTTTATGAAAGCTACGAAGTAGTAGGAACAATCAAGCCAGAAGTAGCTTCAGAGCTCGGCTTTACAAATGATGTTAAGATTATCGCAGGTGCTGGCGACAATGCTGCAGCAGCTGTTGGTACTGGTACAGTAGGAGAGGGCAAGTGCAACCTTTCAATCGGTACATCTGGTACAATCTTCATCTCTAGCAAGAACTTTACAGTAGACCCTGCAAACGCACTTCACTCATTTGACCACGCTGATGGTGGCTATCACCTTATGGGATGTATGCTTTCAGCTGCATCTTGCAACAAGTGGTGGATGGATGAAATCCTTAAGACTAAGGATTACCCAGCAGAGCAGGCAGGCATCAAGAATCTTGGTGAGAACCGTGTATTCTACCTTCCATACCTTATGGGAGAGCGTAGCCCACACAACAATCCAGATGCACGTGCTATGTTCATTGGTATGTCTATGGACACAACTCGTGAGGATATGACACAGGCTGTTCTTGAAGGTGTTGCTTTCGGTCTTCGTGATTCACTTGAAGTTGCTAGAAGCCAGGGAATTAAGATTGAGCGTTCTAAGATTTGCGGCGGTGGTGCAAAGAGCCCATTATGGCAGCAGATTATCGCTTCAGTTATGAACCTTAAGCTTGATATCCTTGAAAATGAGGAAGGACCAGGACTTGGTGGTGCTATTCTTGCAGCAGTAGGATGCGGAGAGTATGCATCAGTAGAAGAGGCTTGCGAAAAGCTTGTAAAGGTTAAGACTACAGTTGAGCCTGATCCAGAATTAATTCGTAAATACGAAGAGAGATATCAGGAGTTCAAGAAGCTTTACCCTACAGTAAAGAGCTTATTCTAATTTTTAAAGTGTAAATTAAAATAGAATTCTAAAATAAAAAGGTTCTGTGACCAGAAATAATTGGCCACAGAATCTTTTTTTCTAAAGTATCTGAGTGAAAAAGTCAATAGCATATTTTTGTTATAGCAATAGCAAAAATATACTAATTGAGCATTTTGGTGATTATCCTCCCCCGAAATGCTCAAATAATCATTTACTAAAACCTTTAAACTCCCCAAATGATGATTAGGTTACATGAAAATACTCATATAATGTCGCAAAATATTGATAATTGTCTGCTTTTTACAAAATATTCGAAGGAAAATCACTAAGATTCACAAAAATCAAATAATTTTGTCAATTATATTGACCGAAGCCCACTCATGAATTAATGTGTTAACAACGTTAAGTAATTAACTCTTGAAATACAATTTCTGGAGAGAAGGTATGGACAAAATAAAAGAGGTAGCGGGGAACAATACAAACGATTTAGTGGAAATGAATCGTTCAGCTATTGTTAGAATACTCCAACAGACTGATGGTTGTTCGAGGGCAGATATAGCAAAAATGACCGGTCTTACGCAAGCATCCGTCACAAAAATTGTTGCAGTTCTCATTGAAATGGGAATTGTTTCTGAAGTGGGATTTGTCAGGGGCAATGGCAATCGTCGGTCCATTGGGCTTAGACTAAATGCAGAAGAGAATCTGGTTATTGGGGTAAAGTTTTCAAGGCACGTTTTTTCAATAGGGGTTTTTGATATTTGTGGAAAAAATTACACGAAGCAGGAAACAGAATTTGGTTTAGATGAATTTGCAGAAGATGTTTTAGCTGAAATGAAAAAACAAATTCATGAACTGCTTAATAAATACAAAAACATTGTTGCAATTGGAATGGCAGTACCTGGGCCTTATTTAAGAAAAGAAGGTCGAATAGCCATGGTTACAAGGATGCCAAGCTGGCATGATGTAAATTTTATCGATGAGTTCCAAAACGAATTTGATAAGCCATTTTTTATCGAGCAGGATGCTAATGCGGGTGCACTTGCTGAATGGTGGTTTGGAAATCATGGAAGACCATTAAATTCACTTACCTACTTCCTTGTGGGAGAGGGGGTTGGTTCAGGGATAGTTGATCACGACAGATTGTTGCTTGGAAATTTAGGCATAGCAAGTGAGATAGGACACGTCAGTATAGATGTAAAGGGACCAGCCTGTGAGTGTGGTAACAGAGGCTGTTTGGAGCTGTATTGTTCAGCCACAGCCATGCTGAAGAAAGCCAAAAAGCTTCTTCCTGAAATTTTTCAGGAGGAAATCACAAATAGATGGGAAGCATGCAATAAAGTTTTTATTGCTGCAAAGGAGGGTAATGAAAAAGCTCTCAAATTGGTAGATGAAATAGCTGAGTACATAGGCTACGGATGTGTAACTTTAATTAATAGTTATGATCCAGAAATTATTGTCATTGGTGACAGCATTTCACAGGGGGGAAGTCTTCTACTTCCAACAATAAACAGGATTGTGAAGGAGAGGATTTTACCAGAAATCAGCAGTAGGGTGCAGATAAAAATATCAGAGCTTACAATCGACCCTACACTTTACGGTGCAGCTGCAATAGCAACTGACAAAATGCTTAGGAAACCAAGCGAGTATCTAGTTAGAAAATAGAGCTTGTTTTAGGTAATAAAAGGGAGGAAGTATTAACTATGGAAGGCAATTCTTATATCCTTCAGATGCAGGGGATTACAAAAGAATTTCCAGGTGTACGAGCGTTGGATGATGTAAATCTCAATGTTCACACAGGCTCCATTCACGCGATATGCGGAGAAAACGGAGCAGGAAAATCCACGCTGATGAAGGTTCTGTCAGGTGTTTACCCATATGGTACCTACGATGGGCAAATCATATATATGGGCCAGGAAATGAAATTCAAAAACATCAAAGAATCCGAAAATGCAGGCATTGCAATCATTCATCAGGAATTGACAATGATTCCTGAGCTCTCAATTACTGAGAACATTTTTATGGGAAATGAAATTACTCATAAGGGATTGATTGACTGGGCAGAGGAGAGATCTAGAACAAGTGAAATCCTCAAAAAAGTTGGACTTACAATTAACCCGGATACATTAATCAAGCACCTTGGTGTAGGGCAACAGCAGTTGGTAGAAATTGCAAAGGCCTTATCAAAAAACGTAAAGCTTTTGATTTTGGATGAGCCAACATCAGCATTGAATGAAGCAGATTCAGCAAATCTATTAGAGTTGATGAAGGGGCTAAGAGATAAGGGAATCACATGTATTATGATTTCCCACAAATTAAACGAAATAGCAGAGGTATCTGATGCGGTAACAGTTATTCGTGACGGACACACAGTGGAAAGCTATGATGTGGAAGCCGGCAAGGTTGACGAGGATCAAATCATAAAATCCATGGTTGGTCGTTCAATCGAAAATAGATATCCAGAACACACACCAAAGATTGGTGATGTTATTTTTGAAGTAGATAACTGGTGTATCGAGGACCCTGAGGTGGCTGGCAGAATGGTTTGCAAGAATGCAAGCTTTAACGTAAGAGCTGGTGAAATCGTTGGATTTGCAGGCCTTATGGGTGCAGGCAGAACCGAGCTAATGCGTTCTATTTTTGGAAGAAATTATGGGATTTATAAAAGCGGAGATGTAAAAATAAAGGGACGTAAGGTGAAGCTTACCTCTGTTGAGCAGGCAATAAAAAACGGAATTGCATATGTTCCTGAGGATAGAAAAAATCTAGGTCTTAATCTGCTGGATTCCATCCGAAAAACTGTTGTTTCAGCTGACTTAGACAAGATTACAAGAAGTGGTCTTTTAAGCCTGGATATGGAGCAGTCAGCAGCGGAGGAATATAGACAATCACTTAAGATAAAGACTTCAAGTATTGATGTTGGAGTAACCACTCTTTCAGGTGGAAATCAGCAGAAGGTAGTCCTTTCAAAATGGATGTTTACCGAGCCTGATATTCTGATTTTGGATGAGCCTACACGAGGAATTGACGTAGGAGCAAAATACGAAATCTACAAGCTTATTCATCAGCTGGCTGATCAGGGAAAAGCGGTAATTCTAGTATCTTCAGAGCTTCCAGAGCTACTTGGAATGGCAGATAGAATTTACACACTTTTCGAGGGAGCAATCACAGGTGAGATGATGAGCTATGAAGCAAATCAGGAAAGCTTGATGAAGAAAATGACAATCACATCAAACACATAACTACGTACAAAAGACACGATAGTTTGATATTTTGAAAGGAAGGATAGATTTATGAAATATATAAAACAGGTATTAGGCGGAGATCTTCGCCAATACACAATGGTAGTTGCGTTAGGCTTATTGATACTTATTTTTAATGTAATATCAGATGGAAGAATGCTTACATCATCAAACTTCCAGAATCTTTTATCTGGTAACGCATACGTCCTTGTGCTTGCACTTGGAATGCTTATGGTAATCGTAATTGGTCAAATTGATTTGTCAGTTGGTTCTGTGGCGGGCTTCGCCGGAATGGTAATGGCACTGGTGGCAAAAAACTATAATGTACCTTGGTGGGTAGCGGTTCTTATTGCTCTTGCTATTGGTATTTTAGCTGGTGCTTGGCATGGTTTCTTCCTGTCACAGCTTGGAATACCAGGCTTCATCACAACACTTGGTGGCATGATGATTTTCCGCGGCGGAGTTATTTGGATTTCACGTTCAATCTCAGTTCCAGCTCCAGAAGAGCTTAAATGGTTCGGCGCTGGTTACTTACCAGAATGGGGACCTACATTTACAGGAATGAACAATTCTACACTCCTTCTTGGAATTATTGGCATTGTATGCTATGCAGTAGCACAGATTCGTAAATACAATAGCTCAAAGAATAGTGCCGTAGGTGCAACCCCACTTTGGGCAGTAGTCACAAGAATCGTTCTTATGACAGTACTTATCGGATATTTTACATACCTTTTTGGTTCAGGAAGAGTAGGAACATCATTCCCTGTACCAGGACTTATCCTTTTACTATTAACAATTATTTACCACATCATTACACAGCGTACAAAGTTTGGTCGACACGTATATGCGGTTGGAGGTAACAAGGCTGCAGCAGCTTTATCTGGTGTAAATGTAAAGAGAACATATTTCCTTACAATGATGAACATGTCATTCCTTGCAGCAGTTGCAGGTATCCTTTTCGTAGGACGTTCAACAGCAGCAGGCCCTGCAGATGGTACTTCATGGGAGATGGATGCTATCGCTTCTGTATTCATCGGTGGTGCAGCAGTATCAGGTGGTGTAGGTACAATTCTTGCTACTATCGTTGGTGGTATGGTAATGGCAGTACTTAACAACGGACTTATGCTTATGGGTGTTGGTGCCGATAAGACACAGGTTATTAAGGGCTTCGTACTTCTTGCAGCAGTAGCATTTGATGTATATAACAAAAAGACTGGGAAGAGTTCTATCATAGGTAGAATTCTTTCAAAATAAAAAAATTAGGAGGATGTATTTTATGAAAAGGAGAACACTTTTATCTATGGCAATGGTAGCAACAATGGCGCTTGCTACATTCACCGGATGTGGGGGAAGTAGAGAGGGGGCTGCATCAGATACAGCAACCGAGACTACAGAAACAGCTGAAACAACAGAGGCTACAGCAGAGGAGTCTTTCCCAGGCTTTGATGATGGAGCAACAATCGGTGTTTCTCTTCCATGGCTTGGTACTCAGAACTGGAAAGAGGCTGAGGAAATGTTTACAGCTCAGCTTGAGGAGGCAGGCTATAAGCCAATCGTTCAGGCGGCAGATCAGAAGGTTACTCAGCAGCAGCAGCAGATTGAGTCTATGATTGAAAACGGCGCAAAGGTTATCGTTGTAGGACCTGTTGATGGTTCACAGCTTGGTGCAGTACTTGAGCAGGCTAAGGAAGCTGGCGTATACGTAATCGGCTATGATCGTCTTCTTGAAAACACATCAGGTGTTGATGGTGTAGTACAATTTGGTTCTGTTAAGACTGGTGAGCTTCAGGCTCAGGCTCTTTTACAGGGTCTTGAGGAGAAGAAGGGTGAGCCTCCATACAACATCGAACTTTTCGGTGGTGGCCCTGCTGATCCTAACGCTCCAAACTTCTTCACAGGTGCTATGTCAGTATTACAGCCAAAGATTGATGACGGAACACTTGTAGTTGTTTCTGGTCAGACAGATTTCACACAGTGTGCAACTGTTGATTGGGACAATGCTAAGGCACAGTCAAGAATGGATTCACTTCTTGCAGGTAACTACTCAGACAAGGAAATCGATGGTGTTCTTTCACCTAACGATGGTATCGCTCGTGCAATCATCACATCTTGCGAGAACGCTGGCCAGGATATTCCTGTAGTATCTGGTCTTGATGCTGAGAACGAGTCAGTTGAGTGGGTATGGTCAGGTCGTCAGTATTCTACAGTTGCAAAGCCAACTCAGGATCTTGTAGCTAAGACAATCGAAATCATCGATTCTCTTAAGGCTGGCAATGGTATGCCTGCAACAGATGTAGAAGTAGACAACGGTGTTAAGAATGTTCGTGTATACGAATTACCACCTGTAGTTGTTACAAAAGACAACGCAAAGGAAGTATTTGCTAACGACCCTTCAAGATTAGAGCTTTTGAAATAATATATTTTAGGTTATCATTTATGGGCAGGATTTCTATAGTCCTGCCCTTTATCTTTTACGGCAGAAAATGGAGATGGCATGAATTACAAAATAGTATTTAGTGATATTGATGGAACACTTTTAAACAGCAAACACAGGATGTCGGAAAACACTGAAAATGCTATTAAGCATTTGAAGCGTCATGGCATTCCTTTTGTCATAGTGACGGCAAGAGGACCATCTGGAGTTTATCCTATTTTTCGAAGATATAATTTTGTGGCTCCTATCATTTGCTACAGTGGCGCACTGATTTTGGGTGAGGATGGGAAAATTATTTTTTCGAAAGGTATCAGCAAATCTACTGTTTCAAGCCTGATAAAGGTTATCACGGAAGAGGGCTGGGATTGCACTTGGAATGTGTATACCATGAATGATTGGATTGTAAATGACAAATCTGATGAAAGAGTCATCAATGAGGAAAATATCGTTGAGGTTCAGTCTACAAAAGGCACCGTGGATGATATTCCAAATGGTATGGAAATTGGTAAGTTCCTTTGTATGTGCAACCCGGAGGAGATTGATGAAATCGAAGCAGTGCTGAAGAAAAAGTATCCATCACTTTCCATTGTTAAATCATCAGATATTCTTCTTGAGGTGATGGAGAGGGGCGTAAATAAAGGCATGGCAGTAGAGTTATTCTGTAATCGATTAGAAATTGATAAAAAGGATGCAGTTGCCTTTGGAGACCATTATAACGATGCTGAGATGTTAAAAACTGTTGGAATACCATTTCTTATGGAAAATGCACCAGAAGATATGAAAGCGGATTTTAACATGACTTCAAGCAATGATGAAGAAGGTGTTTTTCGAGCGTTAAAAAAGATAGGGTTACTAGATTAATTCAGCACTGGTGGTAAATATACACAACAAATATATAATTTTCGTTGATACTTTTGTGCAAAACTATTAGAATAATAAGTAAGAGAAAGTAATGTTATATTCTGATGAGGGAGGAATAATATATGGCTCAGACCAGTATGCTTGCTATGATTTTGGCAGGTGGCCGTGGCAGTCGTCTACATGACTTGACCAATAAAGTGGCTAAGCCTGCAGTTTCTTACGGCGGAAAATACCGCATCATTGATTTTCCACTTAGTAATTGCGCCAATTCAGGCGTAGATATTGTAGGTGTTCTTACACAGTACGAGTCTGTTCTTTTGAACAGCTATGTTGCTGCTGGAGGTAGATGGGGACTTGATACAAAGGACAGTGGCGTATTCGTATTAACACCTCGTGAGAAGGCAGATTCAGGACTGGATGTTTATAGAGGAACAGCTGATGCTATTTCCCAAAACATCGATTTTGTAGATGCCTATGACCCAGAGTATATTTTGATTCTTTCTGGTGATCACATTTACAAAATGAATTACGACAAAATGCTGACCTATCATAAGGAGCAGGGAGCCGATGCGACAATTGCTGTTCGTGGTGTGCCTATGAAGGAGGCAAGCAGATTCGGTATTATGAATACTGATGGAAATGGCCGTATTATTGAGTTTGAAGAAAAACCTGCAAAGCCAAAGAGCAATTTGGCATCAATGGGAATTTATATATTTACATGGAAGACACTTAGAAAGCTTCTTGTAGATGATATGAAAAATCCAGATTCTGACCACGATTTTGGTAAGGATATAATTCCTACTATGCTTGATGGTGGCAAGAAGCTTTGCGCTTATGAGTTCTCTGGCTATTGGAAGGATGTAGGAACCATAGATTCCCTTTGGGAAGCTAATATGGATCTTTTGGACAGTGATAATGAGCTGGATCTTGATGACACATCATGGAAGATTTACACAGAGGATACAGGAATAACACCACAGTATATTGCAAGCACTGCAAAGATTGATGGCGCATATATTAATCAGGGTGCAGCAGTAGGTGGAACGGTACAACGTTCTGTTATATTTACCAATTGCAAAATTGCTCCGGGAGCAAAGGTTATCGATTCTGTTTTGATGCCAGGTGCAATTGTTGAAGAGGGGGCAGTTGTTACACGAGCTCTTGTGGCGGAAAATGTTCGTATCGGAAAGAATGCCAAGGTAGGAGAAAAGAAGAGTGAAGAAATCCTTCTTGTTGCAAAAAATGTAAAGGGGGAGGATTAAGCTATGGCAAATAAAGCATTTGGTGTAATCAATTCGGCACCTAATTATATTAGAGTTGAAGGCCTTCACGATTATCGTCCTATAGGCGCCTTCACATTTATTGGTAGATTTCGCGTTATCGATTTTCCACTTTCTAATATGAGTAACAGTGGTATAAATCGTATACACGTATATTTGAATAGTAGACCACGCTCACTTGTAGAGCATATTGGTTCAGGTCGTCATTACAATATCAATTCAAAACGTGGCAATCTGCAACTGCTTTTCACACAACAAAATGGAGCAAATTCCATTTATAATACTGACATTACAGCGTATATGGAAAACCTGGAGCAGATTGAACGTATGCCTCAGGATTATGTGATAGTAGCACCAAGCTATATGGTCTACAAGCAAAATTATCAGCAGCTTTTGGATGATCACGTGGCTGCAGGAAATGACATTACACTTCTTTATCACAAGGTTGATCAGGCCAAGGAATATTATAGAGGCTGCAATGTGGTGGAGCTAAACAAGCAAAAGGGTGTTGAAAGCCTTGCAAGAAATATGGGCACAGCCAAAGAAAAAAATATAAGCATGGATACCTATGTTATGAAAAAGGATTTATTCATTGCTTTGATTAAGAAGGCTAAGAGAGAATCCAGTGCCTATTCATTTGCAGATATCGTATCATTATCCTGCGATACTTTGGACATTCGTGGCTATCAGCATAAGGGATTTTTTGCAGCAATTACCAGTCTGGATGATTTCTATAGAGCAAATATGGAGCTTTTGGATTATGGTACTGCAATGGATTTCTTTAAGCAGGACTGGCCATTCTACACAAAGACTACAGATGCCTGCCCTACACATTATCATCCAGGTGGAAAGGTTACAAATTCCATGGTATGTAATGCCGCTTCAATAGAAGGTATAGTTGAAAATTCAATCATCGGCCGCCACGTTCATATAGGAAAGGGAGCGATAGTAAAGAATTCGATTATTCTTTCTTATGCAGACATCTCCGATGGAACCTATATCGAAAATGCGGTAATTGATAAGTGGGTGAAGGTGAAGAATGTGAAGAAGATTGTATCTGACTCCGTAACCCCAGCCTACATCAAGCGAAATGATGTACTGTAAATAAAAAATACCCATAGGATTATGATGAATGATATGTACTCAAAATCCTATGGGTTAATTTTATTTTTGTGATTTATTTTTGTGAGAAATAACTTTCGATTCCATCAGCGATGCCTTTTGCTAATACAGTATCGTTGTCATCATCTGCATCCTCATCGGCTATTTCAATCTTTGTTGTAGGAATTCCACACCAGTTTATTACAGCTTCATCATCAGATTCTACAACCTTGCTTTTTTCGATTTTTGCATTCTGTGTTACAGAACCAAGGATTGCATCGGAGAGAAGGCGTCCGTTTTTATAATTTCCGTAGTTGTATGGATTATCTTCTGACTGACATACAACATTTAATCCGTCCTTTTCCCTTCCTGAAATCACAACCATAATATCCGCATCAGAAGTATTGGCAATCATTGCCCTTTCGCTGTTGCTAATATCTACATTGTTTTTATCTCTTGTAAGTATAACTGTATAGCCTCGGTCTGCAAGGATTACCCCTACCTTTTGGGCTATCTGCAGGTTGGAAGCATAGTCTGTTTCCTCTGAAACCTCAGGAACCGTTTTAAATGCCCCAGGGCCGATAGGCTCTTTTCTATTGTTGGCCTTTTCCTGCCCACTTGGATCTATTACTATCACCTTTGAAGCGTTGTCGTTTTTTTCTGCTTGTTTAGCCTGAACGGTGATGTTAGGACTTATCATAGCAAACAGGAGTATTAATACAATGCTTTTACTCAGGTTCTTGATTATGTTGTTTTTCATTTGTAAATCACACTCCCTTCTATGTTATTTTGATAATTATATTATCGGATAATTGTGTGAAAAAAGAATGTAGTTTCAGATAAAATTACGATAAAAAATGATTTTTTTTAATATAAGTGTTGACTTCCTACGACAGTCGTAGTATATTTACTTCATCAGATGAAGTACTACGACAGACATAGTATGACAGACATAGTACGACAGACAATGTAAATAAGGAGGAAATATGGGTGAGATTAGTAGTGATGTAATCCGCGGCTACAACGACACCATGATTCTTAGCATTCTTCGAAAGGAACCTTCATATGGATATGAGATTTCAAAGGAAATCAAAACTATCACCGATGGGAAATATGTAATAAAGGAAACCACACTTTATTCAGCCTTTACCAGAATGGAAAAGAACGGATACATTGAATCATTCGTAGCCAGTCAGGATTTAGAGGGAAACGGTAAAAAGCGTACCTATTATCGCATTACAGATGCCGGAAGGGATTTTTACAAAGACAAATGCGCTGAATGGGAGCTAACCAAAGATGTAGTTGAAAAATTTATTACTAAATAGCTTTTAGCAAAGAGGAGAAAACTATGGAAACAATTAAGAATTATCTGGATGCAATGTTTGCAAATATGCCAAACACTCCTGAGGTTAAGAAGGCAAAGGCTGAGCTTCTTACAATGATGGAGGATAAATACAACGAACTTATTGCAGAAGGTGAGACAGAGAACAGTGCAGTAGGAACAGTCATTTCTGAGTTTGGTAATTTAGATGAGATTGCTGATGATTTAGGTCTTACAAAGGAAGTGGAAGAAACTAAAGAAAGAGTTAGCGAAAAGCCACGTCGTTTCGTAAGCATGGATGAAGTTAAAAACTATCTGAACGAAGAACGCAAAAGTGGATTACTTATAGGAATTGGCGTAATGCTTTGCATAATGTGCGTGATACCACCTATTTTAGCAAATGGAATTCCTGGAATGCTTTTAAGCCACTCGGCTGAAAGCATCAGTGTCATTGGAATGTTCTCTATGCTTGCAATAGCAATTGCCTTATTCGTTTTCACAGGTATTAACAGCAACGATTGGAAATTCCTTAAGAAGGAGCTTTGTCAGGTGGATATGGCTACAGCTCAGATGGTAAAGGATAGAAAGCGTAGCTACAAATCAACACATGCTTTGCTTATGACTATCGGCGTAGTTTTATGTGTTCTTTGCTGGTTACCATGTGCCATCATCGAAATTGATTTTGTTGCAGCCTTCATTTTCCTTTTTGTTGGAATCGGCGTATTTCTATTTATATATAGCAGCTCAGTTATGGGCAGCTTCGATACAATCCTTAAGCTTAACGATGAAAAGACCATCAGCGGCAGCTATGGCAAGGAGGATGATATCGTGTATGTAAACAAAACAGCTACAATAATAATGGAAGTTTATTGGACTACAGTTACATGCATCTACCTTATGGTAAGCTTTGTGACATTTGACTGGGGAAGAACCTGGATTATATGGATTATAGGCGCTATTATTCATCATATTCTTAAGATTGCACTTGCAAAGGAGGATTAGAGCTATGGAAAATAAAAACTGGGGAAAGAAATACATGCTGGTCCTTTGGACAATCACTCTTGTGGTTATCGTATGTGGCCTGGCATATAATCTGGGTGGATTTGGTTTTCATTATCTATCTGCAACCAATGTAGGAGAATACGAGGATTTTGATTATTCTGGTGAAGAGTTTTCATCCATCGAAGTAAATGTTGATGCGGCAGACCTGGATATTAGATATGGCGATACATATATGGTATCAACTAACATTCCTAAGAAGTATCAGCCTGTTATTAATGTAAAAGATGGTAAATTGGAAATTCAGCAGAAGAAATTGAATCATTCAATTAATTCCTTCAAATCATTAAAAGAAGAATGTAGTATAGAAATTACCATTCCAACAGGAACCAAGCTTGAAGATGTTGATATCGTAGTTGATGCTGGTGATATTGATATCGAAACAATTAAGGGCAAGAGCATTTCTATTTCTGCAGATGCAGGTGATATTGATTTGAAAAATGTTGAGTTTGAATCAACAACTGTGGATGCAGATGCAGGTGATATTGAAACTAAGGATAGCAAGCTAGGTAAGCTTAAAATCGAAGCAGATCTAGGTGATATTGATGCAGACAAAACTGATTTCGATTATGGCAAAATAACTGCTGATATGGGAGATATTTCTATTGATGGTGCTTTCAACAGATTGGAAGCATGCTGTGACCTTGGAAGTATCAATATCACAACCCCTAACCCAGATTATGACAACATGGACTTAGACGTTTCATTAGGTTCTATTTCCGTTAACGGAAAGAAATGGTAAGTAAAATCAAATACGAAAAATAAAAACTAGTCGTAGGCTTGAGAGCGTAACGGCTAGTTTTCTTGTTTATATTGGTTATCTTAATTCCGAATATCCGAAGGAATTTACAATGGCATCAATTGGTGTACCCGCTTTGCACAAAGGACATTCATGTAATGGGTATGACTGGTAGTTTGGAATGTCATCCTCGTGGAAAACTGCTGTAATTGGAATGCCATCTATTTCTCTGACAGCAGAGAAGATTGCGCAAGCTCCACTTATCTTGGCACCATAATATCTTACACATTCTGCAAGACTTTCAACAGTACGACCAGTACTTAATGAACCAAATAGAAGAAGCACATTCTTGTCTCTTACAGTAAGCTGCATGTTGTCGCGGAAAATATTCTGGCCGCTGGATGCAAGCTCTGGAGCAGTTACATAAATAGTTTTGTGCTGATTGTAATTGGCAACACCAGCTTTTGTAAGCTCCTGTGCTAAAAATGTGCCTACAACCTCCATTCCATCTGCACATACAATTGTGTCTACAGGCGTCTGAACTGAATAGTGCATTGCAAGCAACTGCGCTACGCCTTGAGCTTCATTACATCTGGTTTTCATTGTGCCGATTTCCATATAGTTTGTGATATGGGAATGATTTGTTGCAAAATGGCCAGGGATGATTTTTAAAGCGACGTCAGAATTCAGCGGTGCAGGAATTTTAGTATAGTCTTTTAACATGATAAACCCCTTTCTTGATTAGTCATCTTAAAATAGATTCCTATTTTTATATTCCTATTTTAGTAGAAAATAGTCAAAAATAATACTACAAAATAAAAATAAAACCATAATAAACAGAAAATTCACAGAATAGTCACTAAAGTCGCTTTATTTTATTGATTTACCTGTGATAAGTTTTATGATGGTAGTGGATGGTTTCCAGATTTAAATGAATATGATGCTACTACAAGAGGCTGGTATCAAAATGGTGATGGACAAACAGCGATTGTTCTTGGACCACCATCTTTAGATTTAACAACAGTTGCTGATATGATTGATAAGATTGGTAGTGTAGATGAAATTGCAACATCTATGGCTGCTATTTCTCAACAGCAATCAGCTAGCACAGAAGAGGTTAGTGCTACAGCGGCTAGCCTTGCCGAGGGCGCAGAGCAGGTTGCTGAAAACTCTCGTGGTGTTGATAACAGTGCTACAGTTGTATCTGAATCTTCTGTTAAGATTGAAGATTTGATTAATATCTTCCAAGTTTAATTACATAGATTTTACATAAGCCATGTATTCTTCCGTAAAAGGTATAGATTCTTGTTTTTCATCAGAAAAACATGAATCGTAAATACCATGAAAATAGATTTATCTATTTTCATGTCCTGCAAAGCAGGATTCTTGCTGACAATTTCATTGTTGAGTCAGCAAGAAGTTATGTTAATATTATTAAAAAGGAGGAATACATGGCTTTAATTTATGTAATTGAAGATGATGCAAGCATCAGAGAAATAGAAGAATATGCATTGAAGAATGCGGGCTTTGAAGTAAAAGCCTTCGAAAAGGCAACACCATTTTTTGATAAGCTTGAAGAAATCTTGCCTGATTTGATTATATTAGACGTGATGCTTCCTGATGAAAATGGAATTGATATAGTAAAACAGCTACGAAACAGCAGTTTTACAAGAGACATCCCTGTCATAATGGTGACTGCAAAAACAAGCGAACTTGATTTAGTTAAGGGGCTTGAAAACGGGGCAGATGATTACGTGAAAAAGCCTTTTTCAGTAATGGAGCTTATATCACGAGTTAAGGCATTACTTCGAAGAACCTTAGATGATGATGTGAAAAAGCTGGAATTAGATGGTCTTGTTATTGATAAAGAACGTCACGAGGTAAAGATTGATGATAATCTGATCGAGCTCACCTTCAAGGAATATGAGCTATTGTATTACCTGACAATCAATAAAGGTATCGTTCTTAGACGTGACCAGATAATGGAGCGAATCTGGGGCATAGATTACGAAGGTGAATCCAGAACATTGGATATGCATATCAAAACGTTGCGTCATAAGCTAGGAGAATTTGGTGGAAGAATCCGTACAGTAAGAAATGTGGGGTACGTGATTGAATAAGAAAAAAATAATATATTATTGCTTTTGATTAGAAACTGTTGCGCAGGGTTGCGCACTGGATAAATCGCGAACATTCAAAATATGACAAAATAATGCTAGAGTTTTTTATTGACTCTAGCATTATTTTTGCTTATATTTGAATTGTTGGTATGTAAAATATCAATAAATATGCTGTGCGCAACTAATTGCGCATTATTAATTTCAACCAGGCTTCTGTACCTGGGAAATGGGAGGTTAAATTAAATGAAGAAAATGGGAGAGTGGGCGAAGCGCGTAGCTTCGGTCGGACTTAGTCTCGCATTACTCTTAGGTTCAACCAACCTAGGATTGGCAGCGGCTAATGTCAAAGATTTAAACACAGTTCATGCGGCTTCTGCAGTCAGCAGAGAGTCAATCCATGATGGAACAATCTTACATGCTTTTGCATGGAACTTTAACACAATTAAAGAGAACATTCCTGATATTGCAGCAGCAGGCTACACAGCTGTTCAGACATCACCTATCAATGAGTGCTTGTCTACAGAACCAGGCCTTACATTGTTTAGCGACACAGGAAAATGGTATTACCACTATCAGCCTACAGACTGGGTAATCGGCAACTATCAGCTTGGAACCAGAGATGAATTCAAGGCTATGTGTGATGAGGCTGAAAAGTATGGCATCGGTATTATCGTTGATATCGACCCTAACCATACAACACCTGTATTTGACGAGATTAGTGATGGATTGCTTAACGCTGTTGGCGGTAAGGATAATCTTTATCACATCAACGGTGCTGATACATCAAGAGCTATGAATTATTCAGACCGTGTATCAACAACCTACGACCCAATGGGTGGTCTTCCAGATGTTGATACAGAAAGTGATGCTTTCCAGAAGTATTTCTACGAGTTCTTACAGGACTGTATAGCTTGTGGTGCTGATGGATTCAGAATCGATACTGCAAAGCATATTGCACTTCCAGATGACGGTGTTCCAGCAGAATATGCAGGACAGGAGGATAGAAATGATTTCTATCCAAACATGAAGAGCTACATAGATGAGTATGCATCTAAGGATTATGCAGATTTGTTTGTGTACGGCGAGGTACTCCAGGGTGATACAGCCCGCCTTGCAGCCTACCAAGATATGCTTGGCGGCACAACAGCCAGCGACTACGGTTCAGCTCTTAGAACTGCAATTTCAAGCGGTAACGTTGCAACAAAGAAGCTTGAAGGCTACAAGATTTCTGATGATGTAAAGGGTGATGTAACCTATACAGCAGATCCTAACAAGCTGGTTACCTGGGTAGAATCTCACGACAATTACATCAATGACAAATCTTATAATTCAGTAGATGACACAGATGTTATCCTTGCATGGTCTATCATCGCTGCAAGAAAGGATGGTACACCATTATTCTTCAGCAGACCAATGGGAAGCTCTAAGGACAACCCATGGGGCGAGAATGTTCTTGGTGCAGCAGGTAGTGACATCTACAAGGATCCACAGGTTGTTGCAGTAAACAAATTCAGAACTGCAATGGCAGGAGAATCAGAGAACCTTGTTAACCCAGCAGGGGACAACTCAGTTCTTATGATTGAAAGAGGAACAAAGGGCGTTGTTATTGTAAATGCATCAGATGCACAGTTTAACCTTGAGGAGAAAACAAATCTTGCAGATGGCAATTATCTTGATTCTGTAGAGGGTCGTGATGGATTATTTATCGTATCAGATGGAGTTATAACTGGTAAGGTGCCAGCTCAGTCAGTGGTTGTTTTGGACAAGCAGGCTGAGGGAGACTATTCCACGCTATCCTTCTTCAACTCAAGAGAATGGGACAATGTCAGCGCTATTTGCGATGGTGTTAATTATCCTTGCGATAATACTGGCGATGGTTGGTGGAAGGTTACAATCCCACAAGCAAGCTTCAAAATAACATTTACAGACGGAAATGAAACATCAAATGAATTTAGCATCACACCAGAAACAGGAAAATATGTTACTGGCGAAAACGGAAAAATCTATTCCTCTAAGAAGGAAGCAGAGGACGATTTAGGAGTAATCACAAAATCGGTTTACTTCTTCAACACAAAGGAATGGAAGACAGTATATGCCTACGCCTGGTATGAGGATGGCAAGCAGGTATATGGCGGCTGGCCAGGACTTGCAGCTAAAAACGAAGGCGGCTACTGGTACAGAGCAGACGTAAAGATGATGACAGACAAGTCATTTAGCATCATCTTCAACAACGGTAACGGCACACAGACAGAAAATATCGACATGAGCGATATGTCTAAGAACTACATCGCATTAAGCGAGGAGCAGCCAGGTGGAAACCTTAAGGTAGAAAGATTTGCATCAAAGGACGAGGCATCAGAGGCACTTGGTATTTACGGTGACAAGACTACAGTTTATTTCTACAACACACGTGGCTGGGAAAAGGTTGGTGTGTACACATGGGGTGCAGCAGACCTTGGAGAATGGCCTGGAAAAGAAGCTGAAAACATTGGTAACAACTGGTGGAAATTAACCATCGACAGTGCACCAGGTTCAGACTTCAATATCATCTTCAATGATTTTGGCGGTGGCTCTCAGACAGGAAATCTTTTAGTAGATAGCATCTCAAAGGTTTATTTCTGGGGCAACAACAAATACTCATCTAAGGCAGAGGCAGAAAAGGCTGCCTACGACTTTGAGCATTCAGAGGGTGAGACTATTGAAGAAAAAGACGGAAACACATTAGTTTATTTCTATGATGAAAATGCATGGTCTGATGTGTATGTATATGCATGGGGCGGTAACTATAACAACTGCATCGGCGATTGGCCTGGAACAAAGATGACACGCCTTGGTGGCGGCTGGTATGCAGCAAACGTACCTAACGAAGCGATTGACAACACTGATTTACATTTAATCTTTAATGATGGTAACGGCACACAGCTTCCTGACAATGTAATGGAAGGCAGAAGCAAGCTTTTCTTCACATCTGGTACAACAGCTGGTTTTGACTCAAAGAGTGCTGTAGAGGAATATCTTGGAAAGGAAAAGCCTTCGCAGCCAGAAGAACCAACAGAGCCAGAGGCGAAGCCTATTGATGAAGAGCCTGCAGTAGCTGACGGATACACAAGACTTTACACAAAGGTTGATGCAACTAATACAGATGATGTGTACATGTACGCATGGCTTAAAAAGGATGATGGCACATCAGGTGGCGAACCATTTGAGGGATGGCCAGGTAAGAAGATGATGCATATCGGAAACGGCTGGCATGCAATCGATATCGAAAACAAGTATCTTACAGGATATGTTGATGCAGAGGTTGAGGATATCGTTAAGGATAATGCTGATGTTGATGCTATCGTTGAGGACAATGCGGCTGGTTCAGAGGAAGTAGTTACAGAAGAGTTAGTTACAGACGAGTTAGTCACAGACGAAGCTGTTGAGGATGAGGCAGCCAGCGCTGAGGAAACAGATGTTATTTCAGTTATCACTAATGTAATTGATGTTCTTACAAGTGCATTCAAGCCAATAACAGCTAGTGCTAAGGAAACAGTAAGAATCCCAGTAGAGATTCAGTATATTGTTCATAATAACAATGGTCAGCAGAATGAAGCACCTGTAGTTACAACAGTTCGCCCTAGCGATGAGGAGCTTGGCAAGGCAGTTGCACCAGCTCCAGCACCAGCACCAGCTCCAGCGCCTTCAGTAACACCTTCACAGCCTAGCGCTTCCGGCTCTACACCTTCAGCTAGCCCATCACAGAGTGGGGCTCAGAATGTTGTGACTCCAAAGACAGAAGTAGCTGTAGTAGAACCACAGGTACCACTTGCAGGCGCAGTAAAATCTGCAGATGCAACTATAAAGAAGGTTGCTAAATCTACAAAGAAGGTTGCAGCAGAGGATAAAGAGGAGACTGTAGAAGATACTACTGAAGATACAGCAGAGACAACTGAGGAAGCTGCTGACGATGAGACAACAGAAGAGCAGACAACTGAGGAAACAGCTTCTGAGGATGAGGCTCCTGCAGAAATCGCAGAAGAGGAAGCACCAAAGGCTGCCGAGAATTCTGCATTCCCAGTAGCACCAGTTGCAGTAGTGGTTGTTGTAATCGTTGCAGCAGTAGGCGCAAGATTATTTATTAAGCGTAAACGTTTCTAACTATAATAGATTTAACCCGAAAAGATCACTTTCGCTATCGGTATTAGGTAGCGAAGGTGGTCTTTTTAGTTTTAAATGGCCTTGTTAAGTTTTATTTAGCGGTTTTGAAATTACACTTAACTGTAAATGGCCAGATTGTTAAGTGAATCTAGGAAAAAATGATTTTCACTTAAAATTGGATAATCGTGTTAAGTGGCATAAAGATTTTTTAGAAAAAACTTAACTTTATACTTCTAAATTTTTAATGACTTAAGTGAAATATGAATTTGCAGAAAAAAACTTATACTATCGTAAAGAGTAGTTAAGTGAATATTTGTAAAACTAAAATAAACTTAAATTAACCTAAAAATATTTAATGAAAATTAAGTTTATTTATTTTTTTCTCATATTCACTTAACAGCATCTTACGATTTTAAGTGAAAATAATAAATTCCCATTTTAAACTTAACTACCAATTCACCACATCATAAATAATGTGAATTTAGTCCTCATATTATGCTTAAAACAACCGAGTCACTTGTCTGAGACAGCTGTAAATGATAAAGTCATAACGTAAATACTAAAAGAGGATGCGAAATATGGAAAAGAAAAACATAAAAGCAGTGCTATTTGACATGGATGGCACGCTTACAGATACAGAAAAATTCTATCAGAAGGCCTGGCCTGAGACTTTGGCTCACTTCGGCTACGAAATGACTCCTGAAAAGCCCTTAGAGCTTCGCTCCCTCGGCCGCCCATTTGCTGTGGAAAAGTTTAAGGAATGGTACGGCGAAGATTTTGATTATTGGGCAGTCAGAGAGTATCGCAAGGCGATGGTAGAGGAAATCCTTAAGGAAACTGGGATTCCCCTTAAGCCAGGTGCTAAAGAAACATTGAAATGGCTTAGAGACCATGATGTTTTCATTTCTCTTGTTACAGCTAACGATAGAGAACGTGCCAACAGATATCTTAAAAAGATAGGTCTATTTGAATATTTTAATGCAGTTGTTTGTGCTGATATGGTTGAAAAGGGCAAGCCTGCACCAGACATCTACGCCTACGCCTGTGAGACTCTTGGAATAGCTCCAGATGAAACCTACGCAGTAGAAGATTCTCCAAATGGCTGTATGAGTGCCTACGGCGCCGGCTGTAATGTAATTATGATTCCTGATTTAACCGAGCCAGATGAGGAGCTCAAAAAGATATTATATGCAAGACTGGATTGCTTGATGGATATCTGCAAACTGTTTGAAGAATAGGAATTATAGTGAATTGTTAACATAAAGTATGTTGATTTCTTCTCAAAATCTGATAATTTGATGAATTATATGTGAAATATCTTCTTTTGACCTAAAAATGTGATAAATTTCAATATATATGAAACTGTTTATAGTTGGGAAGGAGTCAGCATGCAAATATCAATAGGAACTTCAATGAAAGCTGATTGCGCTCAGGCAGTAGCAGAAGCAATCGCTAAAGTAAATAACCCAAATCTATTAGTCTTATTATGCGCTTACGAACATCTAAAGGAAGCATCTGAAATTATTTCAGAAAAGTTCAAGGGCGTTCCACTTATTGGCACCAGCACAACTTCATATTACGAATCGGAATCATCAGATAGAAGAATGCTTGTAATGTGCTTTGGAAGTGATGTTGCTGCAGAGGTTGGCATCATTCGTAATCTTTCAACTGCACCAATTGCTGACATTGCTTCTATGGAAGAAAAGGTTTCCAAAATTCAGGCTGGTGACAGCAATACAATCTGCTTGGAATTTTGTACAAATGATGAGGAGCGTTTGGTAACAACCATGAACGTAGCATTAGAGCGTGCAAGAATTCCTGTTGTTGGTGGAACTATTTTTGGTTACCCAGCAGGAGCTACAGGCTATGCAATGCTTGATGGTGTTCTTTATCCAGACGCATGTTGTTATGCTCTTATCAAAAATAAATCCGGAAAGATTAGAACATATTCAGAGAATATCTTTGGACCAATGGAATGCGGTAGGACACATATTGCAACTAAGGTTAATCTTGCAAATAAGGAGCTAATTTCATTGGATGGAAGACCTGCAGCTGATGTTTATTGTGAAGATGCAGGTGTTAGCCGTTCAGAGCTTGTTGATAACGTCTTAGTCAGCCCACTTGGTCGTGTAATTGGTGATGAAATCTTCATCAGTAGCCCTTATGCCATTGGTAACAATGGTTCGCTTATCAGCTACAAGAAGATTAATGAGAATGACACTATTGAGATTCTTGAGCTTAAGGATTACGAGGCTATCGGCGATGAAACCAGACGTCAGATTCGAGACGAAAACGGAAAGATTTCTTTCATATTCTCTGTAAATTGTATTTATAGACATTTGTTATTTAACCAGAGAAACTACATGACTGACTTCCTTACAGCCATGAAGAGCGTTGGTCCTCATGTAGGAATTGTTGGTGGTGGTGAGCAGTACAAGAAACAGCATGTAAATCAGACAATGGTTTGCGCCGTTTTTGAATAGAATTGCAGGAGGTCAGTATGGGACTTTTTAGTAGAAAGAAAAAAGAGGAAGAGGTTGTTGAGGTTAAGAATACGCCTGAGAAGATGGTGGATATTAAATCTCGCATGAAAGCTATTAAGGAGGTTGGTCGATTCTCCATCGAACAGAAGGATAAGCTTCAGGAAGAGGAGGCCAATACTATTAATGGTATCGAAACTATCAGAGAATCCTTTGCAGTTGTTGAGGATAAATACGGATCAATCTCTGAGTCGGTAGCAAATTTCCAAAATGAGTTTAAGACCATCGAGGAAATTACACAGGCCTTTGATGAAATTGTTAAAAAGCTGGTTCAGACCGCTGACGATTCTCATAACGGAATGGAAAACGTTGACCGAAGCTCTAGTGCAGTTTCAGATACTATTGCAGAGGTTGAAAAGGTTTTCGAAGCCTTCCAGGCAAGCTTTGATGAAATCAGAGATAAGGTTGAACAGATTGGTGGCTTCGCAAAGCAGACTAACCTTCTTGCATTAAATGCATCTATCGAGGCTGCTCGTGCTGGTGAGGCAGGTCGAGGCTTCGCGGTTGTTGCTGACGAAGTAACAAATCTTTCAACAGAGATTCAGAGCGTTGTAACATCTATTTTTGAAAGCATGCAGGCTTTGGATGAAAACAATAATCGTCTGGTTGAATCCGTTGACCATACCAAGGAAGCTATCGAGGCTTCTCACGAAAAGGTTGTTGAGACACAGGAGGTTGTAGGCCAGATTAAGACTGTTGCTGATGAGGTTACTGATCAGAGCGTTCAGATGGGTGAGGTATTTAGAAACTGTGAGAGCTCTATCAACAGCATTTCTGATAATATTGAGGATTCCCGTGGATACTTCGATAATGTAACAAATGATATTGAGGATATTAAGGTTAAGATTACCAAGAAGGGATTCATGTTTGAGGATATGAACAACGTACTTGAACAGATTGATCCATTAACAAATCTCTAAAAAATAGGCTTCCCCCAATAAGGGGGAAGCTGTTTTTATTCTAGGCGTATATCGCCATCTTTTACCCAACCAAGCTTTACAGCCACCATATTGAATAGTGGGCATAGCACTGCTGGAAGTACGAAGCAAATAAGGATAAGTCCCAGCCAATCCATTGCAGTGATTGCTGATTTTGTGCCGGCTGCAATATCATTTACCCAGCCAGTGTAAACACCAATCTGACCAACAAGTCCGCAGGTACCCATGCCTGATGAAACAGCAGCGCCGTTCATTTCCATCTTAAATATGCAGGTGGCAATAGGACCTGTTATTGCAGAACAAAGGATAGGAGAAATCCAGATTCGAGGATTCTTGATAATGTTTGGCATTTGAAGCATTGAAGTTCCAATGCCCTGTGAAACTAGTCCGCCCCATTTATTTTCCTTAAAGCTCATCACGGCAAATCCTACCATCTGTGCGCAACAGCCTGCTACAGCAGCGCCACCGGCAAGCCCGGTAAGTGAAAGGGCTGCGCAAATTGCGGCAGAAGAAATAGGAAGAGTAAGAGCGATTCCTACGATAACTGAAACAAGGATACCCATGATAAATGGCTGCTTTGTTGTAGCCCACATGATAAGTGTTCCTACAGAGCTTGCAGCTTTTCCAAGTGCTGGAGCCCACCAAGCGGAAAGGGCAATACCAACGCCGATTGTAACAAGTGGAGTAACAAGAATATCAATCTTTGTCTCCTTAGAAACAGCTTTGCCAACTTCTGCAGAAATGATTGCTACAAAAAGAACGGCAAGAGGGCCACCTGCGCCGCCAAGTGCATTAGACGCAAAGCCTACAGTGATAAGTGAAAACAGTACAAGTGGTGGGGCCTGAAGAGCATAGCCGATGGCAACTGCCATGGCTGGGCCACTCATTGCAGTAGCAAGACCTCCAACTGTGTAATCAACACCTGCTACAGTAGCTACAGGTACTGTCAAAAATCCAATTCCAAATTGAGTTCCTATTGTATTAATGATTGTTCCAATAAGAAGTGAGCAGAATAATCCTTGCGCCATGGCGCCAAGGGCATCAATGAGATAACGCTTCACTGAAATTTCGATGTTTTTTTTCTTTAAAAATTCTTTCATACATCTTCTCCTTTTATAGTTGATAACAAATGTATTATAATTGATTTAATCGTGCCGCAAAAGATTAATTGGCCGATTTATGTAATGATAGGAGGCAATATGAATTTTCCTAAGGACCCAGTGATGCTTTTGTCTGTTGTAAATACCGCACTTCGTGATTACTACAGCAGCTTTGATGCATTGGTTGAGGATAATGAAGTAGATGGTGATGAGATAATTGCAAAGCTTGCAATGATTGATTACCACTACGATCCAGAAAAGAATAAATTTAAGTAGAGGGGGAATATGAAAAAGTTTTTTAAAGTACTGATAAATACTATGTTAATCGCAGTGCTAGTGTGCGCTGCGGGGTGGTATTTTGTAGGGGATGACATTTTTGAAAAAGCTCTTGGCAACAAGAAGCAGGTTGCAGCCCAGCCACAGGATACTATCGTAGAAAAGGAAGTGGTTGCAGAATCTGAGCCTGCAGTGGAACCAGCACCAGCCCAGACCACTACAAATATCGTATTTACAGGTGACGTTGAAATCAGTGAGTATGTCCAATCTGCTTATAATGCAAAAGGGATAGACGGCGTGGCATCTGCAGATGTTCAGTCGCTGCTTCGGGATTCTACATTTACAATGATAAATAATGAATTCTGCTATTCTGAAAGAGGGCAGAAGGCTCCTGATAAGCAGTATACATTTAGGGTGAATCCAAGCTATGTAAGTATTTTAGGGGATTTGGGTGTAGATATTGCAGGTCTTGCTAACAATCATGTGCTTGATTTTGGTCACGATGCCCTTACAGATACCTTCACCACCTTAGAGGGTGCAGGTATTGATTATACTGGTGCAGGAAACAGCTTAGAGGACGCCAGCAAGCTGATTGTTAAGACTGATGATATGGGTCGCACCTATGGTTTCCTTGCTGCCAGCCATGTTATTCCTGTTGGAAGTTGGAATGTACTTAATTCCCAGCCGGGAGAATTCTGTTTTTATGATGAAACAGATTTGTTAAATGCTATTACAGCAGCCCGTTCACAGGTGGATTATCTATTCGTTATGGTTCACTGGGGTGTGGAGCATACAACAGAGCTTACTGACTACCAGGCAAATGACGGCCACAAGATGATAGATGCTGGCGCTGATGCAGTTATCGGCATGCATAGCCACTGCCTGCAACCAGTGGAGATGTACAACGGCAAGCCTATTTTTTACAGCCTTGGCAACTTCATCTTTAATCAGTCCATCAAATCAGGTGGCGGCGGAGCAGTGCAGTTTAGTGTTGATGAAAACGGCGCCGTAACCTACCGCATCATTCCAATAACTGCAAGTAATGCATGCACTTCAGTAGACCCAAGCGGCTACAGCTATGTTGAAAGCATTTCTAGCAATGTATCAGTGGATGCAAACGGAGTTATCAGTCAAAAATAAAAATGCACTCAGGGCAACCTGAGTGCTATTTTTATAATTCATCTTCAAAATACTCTATAAGTGCATTTACATTCAAATCAGAATGCTCTACCTCTCGTGAATATAGGTAGATGGTTTTTGCAAGCTCCTGGCTACTTGCGGCATCTAACATCATCAGCCAGCGGGTGCTTTGAACTGCAATCATGGTGCGGGCGTAGATTTGACCATCGTAGACTGCACCACAGAAGTAGGTATAAAGCAGGCATTCTAGAAGCTTTTCAAATAGGAATTCTTTTTCAGCTGCTGGATACATGGTAGCCTTCCAGGTGGTGAAGCTTTCTTTACGGGCAATCCAAAAAGCTTTGGCTTCTTTAATAGAATCTCGCCATGATTCCTCTAAAACTTCCATTTCGATTAGGGCATCAAAGCCCTTGATGCAATTATCTAAAGATAGCATAGCGCTGGTGCCTGTAGTTTCAAAGGTGTCATCAGCAGTTACATCATCCATCTCAAAAATATCGCCCTCATCATAAAGCTCCTGCAATTCTAAGGCCATGCAGGCAATAATATTCATTCGCTCCTGCAGTGGAAGAGTAGTTTCCTTTGCAAGCGCAAACATTTTATCTCTTGCATATTCTAGTTTGTCATAAAGCATGAAGTCAAAATCATCGAACTCATCTGGATTATCTTCAATATCATCCTCAGTCTCTGATATCGTAAATACGAAATCAGGCTCCATAATCATTCTTGTAACCTCTGGGCATGAAAGGGAAAGTGAATATTCCCTGATATCTAGGAACTCCTCAATATGTCTAGGAAACATTTTGCATGTATTACAAAGATAATCTTCACCAATAGTAGACTGTAAATCGCATAGACCAGTTTCATTTAACATGGCGCATCGAGTGTTATTTTGCTTGAAGCATTCCTCATTGTAATCTATGGAAGCCTTCAGTCTATCCGAAAAATTCCCGGAAGTATTCGTGTATTTATTAATACTGTCCTCATCAATCACAATCTGCCAGCCAATGCAGCAGCTCTTCGGACATTTATCAGCTATGCACTTAAACTCATCGTATCCCGTTTGTTTTCTATAAAGCATAATAACCTCTTCAATCTATTTTCTAAAAGGCATTATAACACGAATTTTGGGTGTGTAATAATTGACAAATAATTAACAAAAATACAAAAAGGTACAAAATTAAAAACATTGCAGAAAACCACTATTTTTTCATAAAAAAGTAGTATCATATCAAGTGGTTTTGAAAAACTAACACCTTGGTTTTACTTGAGGTTAAAATATTACTTTTAAAGAAAGAAAAGAGGAATTAAAAATGGCAGGATTTGGAGCATTAATCGACATCCTAAAGAAGGATCCTAAGAAAATCGTATTCACAGAGGGTACAGATCACAGAATTATCGAGGCATCTAGCCGTCTTCTTGGTTCTGATTTCTTACAGCCAATTCTTATTGGTAAGGAAGAGGAAGTAAAGGCAGCAGCCGAGGATGCTGGTTTTAACATTCGTGGTGCAGTTATTATTGATCCAGATAACTACGATAGATTCGACGAGATGTGCGAGCTTTTCTGTGAGCTTAGAAAGTCAAAGGGCGTTACAATGGAGCAGGCAAAGGCTACATGTAAGCAGGCTAACTACTTCGGTACAATGCTTGTAAAGATGGGCGTTGCAGATGCACTTTTAGGTGGTGCTACATACTCAACAGCTGATACAGTTCGTCCAGCTCTTCAGGTTATTAAGACAAAGCCAGGCAACAGCATCGTATCTTCATGCTTCATCATGGTTCGTAACTCAGCTACAGGTGATAGAGAAGTACTTGCAATGGGTGACTGCGCTATTAACATTAAGCCAAACGCTGATGAGCTTGCTGAAATCGCAGGCGAGACAGCAGAGTGTGCTAAGATTTTTGGCATTGATCCTAAGATCGCTATGCTTTCTTACTCAACACTTGGTTCTGGAAAGGGCGAGGATGTTGATAAGATGCGTGAAGCTACAGCAAAGGCTAAGGAGAAGTATCCTACACTTGATATCGAAGGCGAGCTTCAGTTCGATGCAGCTGTTTCTCCACGTGTTGCAAAGACAAAGTGCCCAGATTCAACAGTAGCTGGACATGCTAACACATTCATCTTCCCAGATATCAATGCTGGTAACATCGGATATAAGATTGCACAGCGTCTTGGTGGTTTTGATGCTTATGGCCCAATCCTTCTTGGACTTAACGCACCAATCAACGACTTATCTCGTGGTTGCAATGCACAGGAAGTATACTCAATGGCTATTATTACAGCCGCTCTTGCTTAATATGCATAAATGAGAAACCTTCCCCGAAAGGGGGAGGTTATTTTAGATTTTGGAGATAATTTATGAGTAAATGGATGTTACAACGCAAAGCCGCGGATTACGCTACACTTAGCGCAAAGCTTAAGGTGGACCCAGTTATTGTGCGCCTTATGGTTAACCGCGGGCTTACAACATATGAGGAGATGGAGGAATATCTTCATCCTACATTGAATAATCTACCTGACCCACATTTGTTTGCAGATATGGACGAAGCCTGCGAGCTTTTGATGGAAGCAATTGATGAGGGGCAAAAGATTCGCGTAGTTGGAGATTATGATGTGGATGGAATTATGTCTACCTACATCCTTACAACAGCCCTAAGAGAGGTTGGGGCAGATGTGGACTACGCTGTTCCACACAGAATGATAGATGGCTACGGCATCAATCCTGACATGGTTCAGGCTGCATATGATGAGGGTGTTAATTTTATTATCACCTGCGATAATGGTATAGCTGCATCACCAGCAATTGACCTTGCGAAGGAGCTTGGCATGACCTTTGTGGTAACAGACCATCACGAGGTCCCATTTGAATTAGCAGAGGATGGTGTTACCAAAATCCAGATGCTTCCAAATGCTGATGCAGTAGTTGATCCAAAAAGAGATGATTGTAATTATCCATTCAAAGGTATCTGCGGTGCCCAGGTTGCATGGAAGCTTGTAGATGTCCTTTATGAATTCCTTGGAATAGAAAAGGAAAAGGCAGATGCATTTTTGCAGTTTGCCAGCATTGCCACTGTTTGTGATGTAATGGAGCTGAAGGGCGAAAACAGAACCACCGTTTATCACGGAATAAAGGCAATCGAAAGAACAGATAATATCGGTTTAAATGCTATCCTTGCAAGAACAGAATTAAAGGATAAGCCTTTAAGCTGTTATCACTTAGGCTTTATCATTGGACCATGTCTTAATGCCAGTGGACGACTTGATACAGCAGGAAGAGCAATCGAACTATTGATGGAAGAGGATAAGGCAAAGGCACTTGCTATGGCTAACGAGCTGGTAGAGCTTAACAGTCAGCGCAAGAATATGACTCAAACCGGCATAGATAAGGCTATGGAACAGATAGAAACAACAGATTTAATAAATGATAGAGTGCTTGTGATCTACATTCCAGAATTACACGAAAGCTTGGCTGGAATAGTTGCAGGCCGAATCAGAGAAACCTACAACAAGCCAGTTCTTGTAATCACTGACGCGGAAGAAGGTGCCAAGGGCAGCGGACGTTCCATCCCTGCATACAACATGTTCGAAGAGCTTACAGCTGTAAAGGATGTGTTTACTAAATTTGGTGGTCATCCTATGGCTGCAGGCGTTTCTCTTCCAAAGGAAAAGATAGATGAATTAAGAACCAGACTTAATCAAAACTGCACTCTTACAGAAGATGACATGCAGGAGATTATCAAAATCGACTGCGATATGCCGCTTTCTTATATAACAGATGAATTGATAGATAGTATAGATTTGCTGGCGCCTTTTGGCACAGGAAATAACAAGCCGTTGTTTGCACTGAAAAATATTCCTATTCTTAAAATGGCATACATGGGAAAGGAAGGTCAGTATCTTAGAATGACAGTGCAGACTGAAAATGGCGGCACTATGACAGCCCTGATGTTTAGAGGGGTGGAAGAGTTTGAGAAAACTGTAATAGAAAAATATGGTGAAGCAGCTTGGCAAGCCCTGTTTTCTGGAAACTCAAGAGGTGTTAAGATGGACATTGTGTACGAACCATCTATAAATGAATTTAGAGGAAATCGCAGTGTTCAAATATTTATTGAGAACTTTAAATAGTAAAGTATTTTAATTGAATATACCCGATAAATCATATAAAATAAACTAGTATATTTATGTAGAAAGAGGGGCAGAAATATGGAAAATCAAGAGGTTTACACCTTTAATTCGAAAGATGGACATTCTTTAATTCACTGCAGAAAATGGTTGCCGGAAGGAGCGCCTGTTGCAGTAGTACAGCTTGTACACGGAATGGTTGAATATATAGAAAGATATGATGAGTTTGCAAGATTCCTTACATCTAAGGGATTTGTTGTAGTTGGTCACGATCACATCGGTCATGGTCAGTCAGTCACAAGCCTTGAAGAATTAGGCGTTATGACAGGAAAGCATCCAGCAGATTTTATGGTAGAGGATATTTACACTCACTATGCACTTACTAAGAAGTCATATCCTAATTTACCATATTTCATTCTTGGTCATTCAATGGGCTCATACATGCTTCGTAAGTTCTTAGCTGATAAGACAGCTTACTTAGATGAACTCACAGGTGCTATTATTATGGGTACTGGTCAGGAATCTGCTGCCACATGTAATGCAGGTCTTGCAGTAATTGCAATCCTTTCTCTTTTCAGAGGAAAGAAGTATCGTAGCACTTTTGTACAGAGCATGTCTTACAGCAAGCCATACAAGAGATATGATTGCTATGGTAAGGATTATGGTAACTCATGGTTATCAAAAAACACTAGAAGCGTTGAAAAGTATTATCACGATCCTTACTGTACATTCTTGTTTACTTTAAATGCATATAAGGCACTTGCCGAGGGTACAAAATATGCATGCTCAAAGGTTTGCGTTGGCAAGGTAAGAAAGAGCTTACCAGTATTATTTGTATCAGGTGATGCAGATCCAGTAGGTAACCTTGGTGAAGGCACTACAGCAGCATACGATTCATTTAAGGCTGCTGGAATCAAGGATGTATCCCTTAAGCTTTACAAGGGTGACAGACACGAAATTTTAAATGAGTTAGATAGAGAACAGGTTTTCCAGGATATCTATCAGTGGATTGAAGCACATAAGTAATGGAGCAATTATGGATTCTTTGGAGCATTTAATTACAAGGTCAATAAAGACATATTATAAAAGCAAGCTATATGCTCCTATTATCTTCTTAGTGATTTTGCTTGTCCTTGGAATCATATTCCCGGTAAAGGAGCTAATCCTTCCAAAGATGTACGAGCCGGAGCAGGTAAGTCTTTACGATATGTATAATTCCAAGGAAAATTTCGCAAGATTTAATCTGCACAATCTTTATTTCACAGGCTACACCAACAAATGGCTGGATAGAACCAGGGGCTATTACTACTACACAATGATAAATTCAGAATGTGTAGTGGTTTTGCTTGATCCTGAATCATGTGAACAGGGTACACCAATCATTGATAAAATCTCCATTAAAGGAGAAATCATTTATGATTCAGCCGCTACCAGAACACTGCTTACTAATCTGGCTAACGATCTAAACTGGAATGAAAATGGAATACTTTCTACAGTATCTTCATATTCTATTTCAGAACCAGATGCAACTGGAGCAGCAGCTGAGACTTTTGAATTTTTCTATCTTTTATTGGGATTATATAGCATAGTATCAATTATCATTTATGGTTTGTATATTGCATTTCCAGTATTATCATTGCCTGTTCAAAAGACAAGGGCGTACGGAAAGCCATCAGCCATATTGGCGGAGGCAGAAGAAGAGCTTGCAACACTTCCACAGCTTGCAACAGAGGATATGTTCATCACTGAGCATTATTTCATCGAAACCAGTAGTTATGGTGTTGCTATTGTACCAATTGATGCTATAATTTGGATTTATAAGTATTCCACCATGCACACATTTCTATGGCATCATTTTTCAATTACATACACACTTTATATTACAGCAGGCAAACGTCATTACATTAAATGCCCTAAGAATATAAAGAGTGATATTGATGGTATTATGGACTACCTATCTGAAGCAAATCATGATATATTAGTAGGGTTCTCAGAGGAGAATCGTCTAAAGGTGGAAGAGATTCAGAACGATTTTGATATAGTTAGAAAGATAACAGGCTTTTTATCTAAGAGGGTTTAAATGGAAGCTTATACAGGCTTTGCTCCAGTCTATGATATGTATATGGACAACATTCCATATGACGACTGGGCAGACAACATAAAAAATATTTTTCAAAAATATAATATGCCAATGGAAATAGTCTGCGACTTAGGCTGCGGTACTGGTCAGATGACCAGACGTCTTAAGAAAATGGGCTATGATATGATTGGTATAGATATATCATATGACATGCTGATGGAGGCAATGACTATGGAGGATTCCGATGGAATCCTTTATCTATGTCAGGATATGAAGGAGTTTGAACTATACGGTACTGTAGGCGCAGTAGTTAGTGTATGTGATAGCATCAATTATCTTAAGGATACTGATGAGCTCCTTACAGTTTGTAAGCTTGTAAACAACTACCTTGACCCAAAGGGCTTGTTTGTTTTTGATGTTAAAACAGAGCATTATTATAAGAAGCTTGGAAACAGCACGATTGCAGAAAATCGTGAAGAGGGTAGCTTTATATGGGAAAATGATTACAACGAAGCTGCACGTGATAATTATTATTATCTAACCATCTATGATATGAACGAAGAAGGAACCTTCGATAGATACGAAGAGGAGCATCTTCAGCATGCATTCACAGCTGATGAAATTAAAGCTTCCATAGAAAAAAGTGGGTTACAGCTTCTAGAGGTGCTTGATGTTTCTACCATGAAACCACCAACAGAAGACAGTGATAGATTGTATTTTATAGCAAGAGAGGTAATTAAGTAATGAGTGATTATATTGTTAGAGGAACAGCCGCAAACGATTCAATCAGAGCTTTTGCAATCACTAGCCATGACATGGTAGAAGAGGCAAGACAGCGTCATAATACATCACCTATTGTTACAGCAGCACTTGGAAGAATGCTTTCAGCAGGTTCCATGATGGGCGTAATGTTAAAGGGTGACGATGACCTTGTAACTCTCCAGATCCAGGGAAGTGGCCCACTAAAGGGAATTACAGTTACAGCCAATAGCAAGGGTGAAGTTAAGGGATTTCCTAATGTAGCAGTGGTAGATTTACCACCAAAGAATGGTAAGCTTGACGTAGGCGGCGCTATAGATCTTGGTATCATGAGAGTTATCAAGGATATGGGCTTAAAGGAGCCTTATGTTGGAACAGTAGAGCTTCAGACAGGTGAAATCGCTGAGGATTTAACATATTACTATGCTGTTTCAGAGCAGATTCCATCATCAGTAGGACTGGGTGTTCTTATGAATAAGGATAACACTGTTAATTGTGCAGGTGGATTCATTATCCAGCTTATGCCATTTACTCCAGAGAAAGTAATCGAAAAGATTGAAGAAAACCTTAAGACACTTCCATCTGTTACGGAGATGCTTTCAAGCGGTAAGACACCAGAGCAGATGCTTGAGACAGTTCTTGCTGGTCTTGATTTGCAGTTCATGGAAACATATCCTGTAGGATTTAAGTGTGACTGTTCTAGAGATAGAGTTGTTAAGAGCCTTGCATCTCTTGGCAAAGAAGATATGGATGAAATCATTGCTGATGGCAAGCCAGTAGAGGTAAAATGCCAGTTCTGTAATGAGGCATACGAATTTTCCATCGAGGATTTAAAGACTTTTAGGAGGAAATAGTCAAATAAACTCCGTTTATAGCAAAAAAGTTTAGTTGTTTTTAATTTTAATTATCTTGTAAACTAGGAAACGGAGTTATTGTATATACAAATATATAGAAGGTAACCTTAATGAAAAAGCGTAAAAAGAATAAGTTTAAATCATATAGACTAAACAGGTCTACGGTTCTTAAAGGCGGCATTATCTGCGCCGCAGTTTTAATTGTATATCTTGCAGGTAGTTTGTTCTTTAGTAATCATTTTTACATGAGAAGTAAGGTAAATGGTGTTGGAGCATCATTCCTTAATGCCGAAAGTACATACAATAAAATCGTTAAAAATGCAGATAAATATACTATTTCCTTCAAGGATGCTGACGGTAAGGTAGTTAACGAAGTAAACTCCAGCGATTTAGGAGTAGCCGTTAATTACGATGCCTCACAGGTTCAGGATATTCTTGATAAGCAGACAGGTTTCAACTGGATTGGTCGTTTAATTATTCCAGCTGAATATTATACAGCTACAGGAAATGCATACGATGAAGCTAAGGTAAGAGCTGTTGCTGAGAGTCTTGACTTCAGCAATCAGAAATCTACTAAGGAATCTGAGGATGCTTATATCAAATTTGATGGTGATAAATTCGTTATAGTTGATGAAGTTTACGGTGACAGAATCGACACAGAGGGTGTAGAGGAAGCTATCGTTTATGCGGTAGAAAACCTTCAGAGAGTTATCAACATTGCTGATGGTTCTTGCTACAACAAGCCTGATGTTAAGGCTGATGATGATAACATCAAGAAAGCTGTTGCTAAGCTTAATGATTACATGGATATAGATATCCATTATGATTTAGGCGAGGGCATCACAGAAGATATTCCAAAGGAAGTAAAAGCTTCATTCTTTAACTGGGATGATAAATACAAAGTATTCTTTGAGAGAGATTCTATTGGTGAATATGTCAACGCTATGGGTGATAAGTACAACACCTATGGTAAGAAAAAGGAATTCACTACAACTGATGGAGAAGAAATCACAGTTCCTGCAGGTTCTTTTGGTTGGAGAATTGCATACGATGGTGAAATAGATGCCATTATCGCAGATTTTAAAGCCGGTAAAGATGTTACTCGTGATTTTACATATTTATATTATGGAACAAGCCACGGTGAACATGATTATGGCAATTCCTATGTAGAAGTTAATCTTTCAAAGCAGCATGTTTATGTATACAAGGACGGAGAAATGGTCTTTGATACAGACTGCGTATCAGGTAAGATCGTAGGAAATCATGGCACACATACAGGTGTGTACCCTATAGCTTACAAGCAGACAGAGGCAACCCTTAAGGGTGACAATTATGAATCTCACGTTCATTTCTGGATGCCATTTAACATGGGCGAAGGTTTACATGATGCTACATGGCGCTCAAAGTTCGGCGGAAATATTTATAGAACAAGCGGAAGCCATGGCTGTGTTAACTTACCATTATCATCAGCTGAAAAGATATATAATATTGTTGAAGCTGGATGGCCAGTTATTGTATTCTACACAGGTGATACTGAGGCAGAAAATTATAAGCTTCAGAATCCTCAGCTTAATGTAATAGATTTAATCACAAAGATTGGACCTGTAACAGCACTTGAGCAGGAGGCTTCTATTGCAGAGGCAAGAGCTCAGTACGAGGCACTTACAGAAGAACAAAAAGCGTTAGTTACAAACTATCAGGATCTTGTTAACGCAGAACTTACACTTCAGGTATTAAAGCAGCAGGCTGTTGATGCAGGAGCTGCAGCAGGTGAAGTAGCACCTGCAGATGGAACAGTTGTGACACCATAGTTTCTTTTTAAATGTGAGGCAAATATGACTAGTTGGAAAGAAAACGTTCGAGAAGTAGTACCTTACACACCAGGCGAGCAGCCTAAAACAAAAGTAATAAAGCTTAATACTAATGAAAATCCATACCCACCAAGTCCTTTGGTGGGTAAAGCTATTTCTGATGTAAAGCTTGATGCCCTTAGGAAATATCCAGATCCTAATTGCAGTAATCTTATTTCTGCAATCGCAGATTATCATGGCGTTGATAAAGAAAATGTTTTTGTAGGAGTTGGCTCAGATGATGTTTTGGCAATGAGCTTTCTTACATTTTTCAATTCTAATAAGCCAGTATTTTTTCCAGATATTACATATTCATTTTATGATGTATGGGCAGATTTATTTCGAATTCCATACGAAAAAAAGAGTTTGGATGAGACGTTTAAAATCAAACCAGAGGATTATGATGAACCTTGTGGCGGCATAGTTATTCCAAATCCTAATGCTCCTACTGGAATTGCAGAACCTGTTTCATTTTTTGAAAACATTGTAAAAAAGCATCCAGAATGCATCGTTATCATTGATGAGGCATATGTTGATTTTGGCTCAATGTCATGCATAGATTTGGTTCGTAAATACGATAATCTGTTAGTGGTTCGTACATTTTCAAAATCAAGAGCCATGGCTGGTAATCGTATAGGATATGCCATTGGTGATAAAGAGCTCATCAAATATCTGTCTGATTGCAAGTTTTCTTTTAATTCCTATACTATGGATACCATTACACTTGCGGCAGGAGTTGCATCAATCCAGGATGATAGCTATTTTAAGGAAAAACTTGAAGCAGTTATCAACACAAGAGAATGGACTAAGAAACAGCTTTCCACACTGGGCTTTACTTACCCAGATTCAAAGAGCAATTTTATTTTTGCAAAACACGAATCAGTTGAAGCTTCTTATATTTTTGAGGAGCTTAAAAAGGCGGGAATATATGTAAGATATTTTTCAAAGCCTGAACGTATTTCAAACTATCTGCGTATCAGCATTGGAACAGATGAAGAGATGCAGGTGTTTATAGATGAATTAAGTAAGATAATAAAAGGAGTTTAGTTTTAATGATTAATTATTTAATAGTATTTTTTATTTCCATGGTACCGTTGATTGAGCTTAGAGGTGCAATTCCTTATGCAGTTGCTAACAACATGCCACTTCTTCAGAGCTATATCATTGCAATTATAGGTAACATGATTCCTATGCCAATCATTTTCTTCTTCGCAAGAAGAGTTCTTGAGTGGGGAAAGGATAAGCCAGTTATCGGAGGATTCTTTACATTCTGTCTCGAAAAAGGACACAAGGGTGGTGAGAAACTTAAGGAAAAGGCTGGTAATGGACTTTACGTTGCATTATTCTTATTTGTAGGTATTCCAGTTCCTGGAACAGGTGCATGGACAGGTACACTTGCTGCATCTATCCTTGATATGGATTTCAAAAAGAGTGTTAAGGCTACAATGGCAGGTATTGTACTTGCTGGTGTTATTATGGGCGCTGGAACAAAAATCATTATGTTTATCGCTAGCTTATTTTAAAAGGTGTTGAATATGGATACAGTTAATATGATAATTAACGTAATAGCCATAATGGCTGGTCTTACTATTTATATTGGCATTAGCAATACCAAATGGGGTAAGGATCATCAACAATATCAGTATGCCATAATGCTTGGTGCGATTCTTTTGGCAGTCTTAATAGGAGGTTTTATTAGATGGCTAATAGTAGTAAGGTAAAAAAATCTAGTGGAACAGCCTGCGAGTACTGTAATAACTTCGTTTGGGATGAAGAAGACGAACAGTATTATTGCGAGATGGACATGGATGAAGACGATTACGTTAGGCTGGTAACAGGACATTATAAGGAATGTCCATACTTTGTAGATGGCGATGAATACAAGGTAGTACGCCACCAAAATTAAAAAACGAAAAAAATTCGAAATTTATAGATTATTTATAACAATTTGTGGTAGTATATTTATGTTAGAAAAAAGTAGGAGGAAAAAAGGGTGATTAAGAAAAAAGCATCAAGGGTATGCAAAACACTTGCAGCAGTATTTCTTGCTGTATGTATGACATTGTCAGTTCCAGCTACTGCAAATGCTGCGGGAGCGCAAGGAATTGATGTTTCAAAGTATCAGGGAGCTATTAATTGGGCAGCAGTTGCTCAGTCAGGTGTTTCCTATACATTTATTAAAGTAGGAAGCACAAAGAGTGGTATTGATCCATACTTCGCAGCTAACGTTCAGGGAGCACAGGCTGCAGGTATTCGTACAGGTGTCTATATTTATTCTTATGCAACAAGCGTAGAGGCAGCAGCACAGGAAGCAGCATTAGTTCTTCAGTGGATTGAGCCATATAACATTAACTTCCCAGTTGCATTTGATATTGAGGATAAAACACAGAAGGGATTGGATCCAAATACATGTACAGCAATGGCTAACACATTCTGTAGCATTATTTCACAGGCTGGTTACACTCCAATTCTTTACACATATACAAACTTTTATAAAACACATTTCACATCAGCACTTGCTTATGATAAATGGATTGCACAGTATGCAGATCATAACGACATTCCAGGCTGGGCTATCTGGCAGTATTCTTCAGGTGGAGCAGTAGCAGGTGTAAACGGAAGAGTTGATATGAACATTGCAGCTAAGGATTACACAGCTTACATTCCACAGCTTGGTTTACTTGATCTTGGCGCAGGAAACATATTCTTCTTTAACAATTTCCGTAGACAGTTTGGTTGGATAGATATTGCAGGTACTAAGTATCACACAGATCCAGCTACTGGTATTGTTACTTATGGTTGGTTCGCTGATCCTACAGGAACATATTATTTTGCTCCAAAGACAGCAAATGCTGTAGTAGGACTTAACACAATCGATAAGGGTATCTATTACTTCAATGAGGCTGCACAGCTTCAGACAGGATGGATTGAATTAGGTGGTAACACATTCTTATTTAATCCAGCAGAAAACGGCAAGCTTTATACAGGATGGTTTGCTGATCCAGCAACAGGTACACGTTACTTAGATACAACAGATGGTCACATGGTTAAGGGACTTGTTGTTATCGACAAGGATATCTACTACTTCAACGACCAGGGCTACTTACAGACAGGTTGGGTTGATGTAAATGGAATCACATACTTATTTAACCCAACAGACAATGGTAAGCTTTACAAGGGTTGGTGGACAGATGCTACTGGCACATACTACTTAGACCCTAAGGATGCTCATAAGACAACAGGACTTGCAGCAATCGACGGAAACGTTTATTACTTCAACGAAGCAGGACAGATGCAGATTGGTGCATACGTTGTTAACGGCAATACATATTTCTTCGGACCAGATGGAAAGATGCAGACAGGCTTCCAGCAGGTTGGAAATAACCCATTCTACTTTGCAGACAACGGTGCAATGGTAAAGGGTGTATTCCAGGCTAAGGACGGAAACATCTACTACGCAGATGATAAGACAGGTATCATAATCCGAAATCAGGTTATGCAGGTAGGCGCTCAGCAGTATTTATTTGGCGCAGACGGAAAGCTTGTTAAGAATCAGGTAGTACAGGTTGGAAACATGTTATATCAGACAAACGAAACCGGTGTTGTTACTGCGCAGGCACCTGCGCAGTAAGGGGTACAAAACAGAGGATATAATCACTCCGAATATACCCTGAATGATGTTTGGAATGATTCCAGCAAGGGATGCAATAACACCTGCAGAAAGGGTAACATCATTTAAAACCGAAAGCATAAATATTTCAAAAACAAAATAACCAAAAACCATGACAGCCTCACCAGCTACTCCACTAATGATTAGTGCTGGTAGGGCTGTTTTTGTATGTATATGTTTTGCAATAGGCTTGCAAATGAAATAGGCTGTAATGGCTGTAAGTGCCTTAATAATAAATGTGGCTGGAACATAAATAAAATACCCACCAATCAAATCCGAAAGAGCTGAACCAAACCCAGCAGCCAAGGCTCCCCATAATGGCCCGAGTAGTAAGCCTGATAGTAATACAAATCCATCCCCAGGATGTATGTAGCCGTTGGTAGGTGTTGGTATTTTGATAATCATTGTACCGACGCAAGTAAGTGCAGCAAACAATGCAGCTATAATTGTTTTTCGGGTGGTGTCCGTTTTTAATCTGTTTGCAGTTAAAGTAGTATCATTCATTAGCTGGTCCTCCTCGTTAAGTGGAATTTGAAAAAGCGCTATTTCTTTTTTTATATGTTGAAGCTATAATAGCACTAAGCTGTAACTAAAAAAATGCGCAAATGTTGCAATAAAAAAGGGGACAGATATGAAGGTATATGAACAGGTTTATAGTTTTTATGTAAAGCAAATAGAGGATAGTAGTCTGAAGGCAGGGGACAGGATGCCATCCATCAGGGAGTCGGAACGTACTTTAAATGTAAGCAGAACCTCCATAGAAACAGCGTATCTACAGCTGGCAGCAGATGGATACATTTATTCAGTGGAGAAGGTTGGATATTTCGTATCTGACATGGTTGCCAGATTGGAAGATAAAAAAACTCAGGTCGCAATAGGAAATGCTCGAGAATCAAAAAAAGAATACACCTATGACCTGGCAGTTATCGGCGAGGATAAAACTGTGTCTTGTCTACAGCTGTGGAGACGCTATATGAAATCTGCACTTAGGCAGGAGGAAAGACTGCTTAATTATCCTAATAATCAAGGTGAGGAGGATTTGCGCCAAGAGATAGCAGCATATGTTAGAAAAACAAGAAATATCATTTGTAGTGCAGATGATATTGTTATTGGGGCGGGCTTTCAAAGTCTATTATCACTTCTTATTTCCCTTATTCCAGGTGAGAAAACCATATCATTTCCAACAAAGAATTTTGCTGATGGCGCCACCATATTTAAGAACGCGGGTTATGAAGTAAACTACAGAAATAAAGAATGTCACGTTATTTATGTTACACCTTCTTATATGACAAAATGGGGCGAGGTCATGACCATGAAACGACGTCATGAGCTAATAGACCATGCCAGGGTTAACAATCATCTTATCATTGAGGATGATTATCAGAATGAATTTGTATTTTCAAATAAAGCGACTCCAAGTCTGTATGCCATGACAGGAGGGGAGAATATTGCCTTCTTAGGATCATTTTCAAGAGTCCTATTGCCAAGTGTTAGAATAAGCTTTTTGATTTTGCCTAAGGGTGTGCGAAAAGAATACGATGGAATAAAGCATCTATATAATCAGACTGCATCCATTGCAGAGCAGATTGCATTAGCCTCCTTCTTACGTGACGGTCATCTTAACAGGCATATTAAAAAGATGAGACGCTTATATGAAGAAAAACGTAAGCTGATGTACAACGGACTAAAAAGAGCTTTTGATAAGGATGCCAGTATTTTTATGGGTGAGAGCGGAATGGAAATCGGGGTGAAGCTTTCAGGAAAACATTTGGCAGACAAATTAAAGAAAAGTGATGTGCGTGTAAACATAGTAGATTCCGGGTCAGATACGGCCTTGTTTTTGGTTTCATGTAGTAGGATTGACATAGATGATATAAGCCTTGCAATAGATAAATTAAATTATGGTTTACAATAACGCTTTAGTATGCTAAAGTATACGTATGACAATTTAGTACATTATCACGCTAAAGTGTTTTTAGAACTGTAAACAATGATTTAAAGGAGATTCTACTATGAAAAAAAGAATATTAGCAGTAATGCTCACAGGAATTATGATGCTTTCAATGGTTGCTTGTGGTTCTGAAGAAAGCGATTTGGAATACATCAAAAATAAGGGCACACTTACAGTTGGTATTACAGATTTTGCACCAATGGATTACAAGGATGATAACGGCGATTGGATTGGCTATGATGCTGATTTAGCTAAGAAGGTAGCTGAATCTCTCGGTGTAGAGGTTGAATTTGTTGAAATCGATTGGGACAACAAAATCTTAGAACTTCAGAACAAATCAATTGATGTGGTTTGGAACGGCATGACACTTACACCTGAGGTTACAAACGCAATGGCATGCACAAATGCATATCTTAACAACGCTCAGGTTGTAGTAGTAAATAAGGATATGGCTGATTCGGTAACAGATGTTGATTCCGCTAAGGAACTTAGCTTTGCAGTTGAATCTGGTTCAGCCGGTGAGGCAGCCGCAGAAGAAAATGGTTTCAATTATGTAGCTGTAAAATCTCAGGCAGATGCAGTAATGGAGGTTTCAGCTGGCACATCAGATGCTTGCATAATCGACCTTCTTATGGCAGGTGCAATGGTAGGCGAGGGAACCAGCTACGAGAATCTTACACACACTGTTGAGCTTACAACAGAAGAATATGGAATCGGATGTAGAAAGGGTTCCGACTTAGCTGAATACATCAATAAGGAGCTTAAGGCTCTTTATGATGATGGCACAATGGAAGAAATTGCAAACACCTATGGTGTGCAGGATGCAATCGTAAAACTATAAAATAACAATTAAGGAAATATTATGTTTGCGAATGTAACATTATCACTTTTAGAGGGTTTCTTAGGAACCCTCAAATTGTTTTCATTAACTTTATTATTTTCATTACCACTTGGGCTTATTATTAGCTTTGGCTCTATGAATAAAAATCTGGTGGTTAGATTACCAATCAGATTTATCATATGGGTGGTTAGAGGGACGCCACTGATGCTACAGCTATTAATAATATTTTACGGACCTGGAATCTTTTTGGGAGTAAATCTTTGGGGTGCAGGAGATAGTGGGCGATTTACAGCAGCGCTTGTTGCTTTTGTAATTAATTATGCCTGCTATTTCAGCGAAATTTATAGGGGTGGAATTCAATCAATACCAAAGGGTCAATATGAAGCGGCTGCGGTTCTTGGATTATCAAAGAGCCAAACCTTCTTCAAAATTGTACTTTTACAGGTAGTCAAAAAAATCGTTCCTCCTATTTCAAACGAGGTAATAACACTGGTAAAGGATACTTCTCTTGCCAGAGTTATTGCCTTCTATGAAATAATTTGGGAAGGTGAAAGATTTATTAAAAGTGCAGGAATAATTTGGCCATTGTTTTATACAGGAGCTTTCTATTTATTATTTAGCGGATTGCTTACATTGTTATTTGGTTATATCGAAAAGAAACTGGAGTATTTCAGATAATCGATTAATGAATTTTGAGTGAGAACATTATGTCAATTTTAGAAGTACATGAGATTAGAAAAAAATTTGATAAAGAAGAGATACTAAAGGGCATATCATTTAGTATGGAAAGGGGACAGACTCTTTCCATAATTGGAAGTTCTGGTTCAGGTAAGACCACCTTGCTTAGATGCTTGAATTTCCTGGAGGTACCTGACGAAGGAAGTATCACAGTAAATGGTGACGTACTATTTTTTGCAAACTATTCCAGTCTGAAGGAAGAGGAGATTAGAAAGAACCGTCATCATTTTGGAATGGTTTTTCAGCAGTTTAATCTGTTTCCACAGTATACTGCTTTGGAAAATGTCATCCTTGCACCTAAGCTTGCAGCCAAATCCAAGGATGAAATAGATGAAATTACAGAAAATGGTAAAGAGCTGCTCAGAAAGATGGGACTTGAGGATAGAATGACAAACTATCCACATCAGCTATCAGGAGGCCAGCAGCAAAGAGTGGCTATTGCAAGAGCACTGGCGTTAAAGCCTGACATACTTTGCTTTGATGAGCCAACATCGGCCTTGGACCCAGAGCTTACAGGCGAAGTACTTAAGGTAATAAAGGAGTTGGCCGATCAGAAGACAACAATGATTATAGTAACTCACGAAATCAGCTTTGCCAGAGATGTTTCAGATGAAATTATATTTATGGATGGAGGAGTAATCGCAGAACAGGGGACACCATCTCAGGTGATAGATAATCCTTCAAATGAGAGGACAAAGCAGTTTTTGGCAAACTATCTTAAATAGCATAATGAAGGGAGATTGAAATGGCAACACTAGGAATCGTAATTGCAATTGTGGTTTATTTAGCAGGCTTGCTTATTATGGGTGCTACCTTTGCTAAAGAAAATCATACAGTTGGTGACTATTACTTAGGTGGAAGAAAGCTTGGACCATTTGTTACAGCAATGAGTGCAGAGGCATCAGATATGTCTTCGTGGCTTTTGATGGGGCTGCCTGGTATCGCATATGCCAGTGGAATTTGCGATGTTTTTTGGACAGCCTTAGGCCTTGGAATCGGAACCTATATGAACTGGTTGATAGTAGCAAAAAGGCTTAGAAGATATTCGGAAAAGAATAATTCAGTTACCATTCCGGATTTCTTTGAGCACAGATTTAGAGACAAAAGCCACGCACTACTTTTAATATCATCACTGATTATCGTGGTATTTTTCATACCTTATGTTGGCTCTGGTTTTGCCGCATGTGGTAAGCTGTTTTCTTCTCTTTTTGGATTAGATTACACAGTTGCAATGATTGCATCTGCAGCTGTTATCATCGGCTATACCGCTACAGGCGGATTTATGGCTGCATCAGTTACGGATTTTGTTCAGTCAATCATTATGACAATAGCACTTATTGCAGTAGTTTGCTTCGGACTTTCCAGTGTTGGTGGAATAGATGTAGTTAGCAACTTTGCCACATCCATAGACGGATATATCAGCCTGTTAGCTACCCATGATTTTGCTACAGGAAGCCGTGTATCCTACGGTGGAATAATCACCATCATTTCGACAATGGCATGGGGTCTTGGATATTTTGGTATGCCACATATCCTCCTTAGATTCATGGCTATCGAAGACCCAGAAAAGATTAAGCTTAGCCGTAGAATATCAACTGTTTGGGTATTTATCGCAATGGGCGTTGCAATCTTCATCGGTGTAATGGCTCATACCATGGTAAATGTAGGCGTTCTTGATGAGCTTGCAGATTCAGAAAGAGCAATCGTAATCATCGCTCAGACTCTTGCAGAGCACAGCTTTGCAGCGTCACTACTAGCGGGTGTAATACTTGCAGGTATTTTGGCATGTACCATGTCTACCTGTGATTCGCAGATGCTAGCAGCATCTTCATCTGTATCTGAAAATATCTTGCATGAGACACTTGGAATTGAGCTTTCAGAGCATATGCAGATGGTAATGGCAAGAATTGTCCTTATCGTTATTGCTGCAATCGGAATCATTATTGCAAGAGACCCTAACAGTTCAGTGTTTGGTATCGTATCATTTGCCTGGGCAGGCTTTGGTGCAGCTTTTGGTCCGATTATGCTGCTTGCTTTGTTTTGGAAGAGAGCTAATCGCTATGGAGCAATTGTAGGTATGCTTGGCGGAGGCATTATGATTTTTTTATGGAAGTTCATGATTAAACCACTTGGTGGAATATTTGGAATCTACGAGCTTCTTCCAGGCTTCATTGTTGGATTATTGCTATGCGTAGTGGTAAGCCTTTTGACACCTGCTCCAGAGAAGGAGATAGTAGAAGAGTTCGAATCCATCTAACAAATTGAGAATAAATATCAACAAGACAAAATATCACCTATAACCTATTGACTAAGTAGGTTATAGGTGATATTTTCTTTTACATAGTCAGTTGGTAGGTGAAACCAACGATAATGTGAAAGGAAGGAATAAGAATGTTTGTATATGCAGATAATGCGGCAACAACAGCCGTTAGTCAAAAGGTAGTGGATGCAATGCTTCCATATTTTACAGAAGTATATGGTAATCCATCTAGTTTATATTCAGTTGGCCAGAAGGCAAAAGAAGTTTTAGAAGAGGCCCGAGAAAGAGTTGCAAAGGTGTTAGGTGCAAAGCCTAGAGAAATATATTTCACATCAGGTGGTAGTGAGGCTGATAATCAGGCCATCATTTCTGCAGCAAGAGCGGGAGCTAAAAAGGGTAAAAAGCATATCATATCTTCTAAGTTCGAGCATCACGCAGTGCTTCATACACTTGAGGCTCTTGAGAAGGAAGGCTTTGAGATTACACTTGTTGATGTTCATTCTAATGGTGTGGTTGATCCTAAGGAGATTGAGGATGCCATCCGTGAGGATACAGCGCTCGTAACAATTATGTATGCAAATAACGAAATCGGAACTATCCAGCCAATCGCTGAGATAGGTAAGATTTGTCGTGAGAAGAATGTATGGTTCCACACAGATGCAGTTCAGGCAATCAGCCATGTGCACATCAATGTGGAGGAGCAGAATATAGATATGCTTTCAATATCTGCTCACAAATTCCATGGTCCTAAGGGTGTCGGTGTGCTCTATGCCAAGGGAGGTATCTCACTTACAAACATAATTAACGGTGGTGCCCAGGAAAGAGGCAAGCGTGCAGGTACAGAAAATCTTGCAGGTATCGTAGGCCTTACGGTTGCTCTTGAGGATGCGGTAGCCCACATCGATGAAAATAATGAAAAGCTTTCTAAGCTTCAGGATAGATTAATTGAAGGTCTTTCAAAGATTCCTTATTCTGAATTGAATGGAGATAGACATGCAAGAGTTACATCTAATGTAAACTTCTGCTTTGAGGGTATCGAGGGAGAATCCCTTCTTTTATTATTAGATGACAAGGGCGTGGCTGTGTCATCAGGTTCGGCCTGTACATCAGGTTCACTTGATCCTAGCCATGTGCTTCTTGCAATTGGCAGACCTCACGAGGTAGCTCACGGCTCACTCAGAATATCTCTTGGAGAGGACGCTACTGAGGAGCAGGTTGATTATATCGTAAATGCGGTAACAGAGGTTGTGGAGTATCTTCGTAGTTTTTCACCTTTCTGGGGTGATCTTGTAAGTGGAAAGCGCCCACACGTATTTGAGGAACACAGTGTAGCCTAATTAATGAGAGTAATTGGAGGAATACAAAAATGGCATTATATAGCGAAAAGGTCATGGACCATTTTAGAAACCCTAGAAATGTAGGAGTTATAGAAGACGCAGATGGAGTGGGCGAAGTAGGTAACCCAGTGTGCGGCGATATCATGAAAATCTATCTTAAGATAAATGATGAGCAGATAATTGATGATGTTAAATTTGAAACCTTTGGTTGCGGCAGTGCCATCGCATCATCTTCAATGGCAACAGAGCTTATTAAGGGTAAGCCACTAGATGAGGCACTTCAGCTTACAAATAAGGCTGTAACAGAGGCACTTGATGGACTTCCACCACACAAGCTTCATTGTTCAGTGCTTGCAGAGGAGGCAATCAAATCTGCTGTTAAAAACTATTATGACAATAACGGTATCGAATACGACCCAGCCGATTTCCCAGAGGAGCACGACTGCGAAGCCTGCCACACACATTAATTTGCCAAAAGCAGAGCCATGGTTTACAATAGTTTCTTTAGAGGAAATTGAAGGGAAACTATTTAATGAGTAACACAAACCAGCAACCAAAACCAAATGCTAAGGCACTTCTTCCTATAGCATTGTTTTTAATATTGTATTTAGGTAATGGAATTTATTTCCAGTACATATCACCGATTGAGGGGCAGATGGGATTTTACGTAGTCTCAGTAGTTCTGTCCTTCACTTTTGCCCTTATTCTGGCGTTCATGCAAAACAGGGGTAAGAGCTTTGAGGAAAAGATTCATATATGTGCGGAGGGCATAGGAGATGACAATATTGTCACTATGCTCTTCATATTTATTTTAGCAGGTGCCTTTAGCGGTGTAGCAGGAGAAGCAGGCGGTGCATCCTCTACAGCAAATCTACTGCTTAGTGTTATTCCAGGCCGATTTGCAATCCCAGGCTTGTTTATAATCTCATGTCTTATTTCAATGGCAATGGGAACAAGCGTAGGTACCATATCTGTGCTTGCGCCAATAGCATGTGCTGTAGCTAAAAACGGACACATCAGCTTGGCATTTTGTGTTGGAGTTGTCGTAGGTGGTGCTATGTTTGGAGATAATCTTTCATTTATTTCAGACACCACTATTGCAGCCACAAAGACTCAGGGCATCGCCATGAAGGATAAATTTCAGGCTAATTTAAAGCTGGCTCTTCCGTCGGCGATTATTACTTTAGCAATCCTGATAGTCTGTTCCTTTAAAACAGAAGTAACAGCAATAGGAAATTTTGATTATAATATCCTTCAGGCACTCCCTTATTTCATTGTACTTGTACTATCAGTACTTAGCATAAACGTCTTCAAGGTACTGCTTTTGGGCTGTTTCATGTTTATAGTTGTTGGAATGCTTACCGGCTCGCTTACCTATGTTTCTGGGCTATCTTCGATGGGAACAGGAATTGCAGGTATGTTTGAGACAATGATAGTAACAATCCTTGTGGCATCTGTTGCATCTCTTATTAGAGAACATGGTGGATTTGAAGCGATATTACAGTTGATTAGAAATAAGGCAGGCAATAAAAGAGGTGGAATGCTTGGCATCGCCTTCCTGACCATGTTTATGGATCTTGCCACTGCTAATAACACTGTTGCAATTGTAATTGCAGCACCAATCGCTAAACAAATAAGTGAAGAATACAGCGTGGAGCCGAAGAAGACAGCGTCACTGCTTGATACATGCTCATGCATAATGCAAGGAATCATCCCTTATGGTGCACAGCTTCTTGTGGCAGCCAACATTGCAAAAATAGCCAGTTTTTCACTTATTCCTTGGTTGATATATCCATTTGTTTTGATAATATTTGTGGGAATTTCGATTTTCAGAGAGAAATAAAAATTAGCCAGTTATTAATAGATTTAATAGCTGGCTATTATATTAAACCACTTGCAGCTATACTTCTACAGAGTTATAATAAAGCTATACTTCTACAGAAGTATAGCTTTATTTTTTGAAAGCAAGGTGATTTAATTGAGCAAATTAGTTTTATATCATGGCTCGGACAAAATAATAAGTTCCCCTAAGTTTGGGTATGGAAAGCCCTTCAATGATTATGGGCAGGGCTTTTATTGCACTAAGCATATAGACCTGGCCAAGGAATGGGCAGTAGAAGCTGAGAGAGACGGTTTTGTTAATGTATATGAAATAGATGATAAGGGGCTTAAGATTCTAAATCTTAATGATGAAAAGTATTCAATTTTGCATTGGATTACACTGCTGATTGAGCATAGAACCTTTAGTATCAACAGCCCACTGGCAAGGGATGGTATTGGCTTTTTGCAGCGAAACTATCATATAGATATAGATGAATATGATGCAATAATAGGTTATAGGGCAGATGATTCATATTTTTCATTTGCCAGAGCCTTTTTGGCAAATACTATTAGCATTGAACAGTTGGAAGAAGCTATGCACCTTGGTGAATTGGGACAACAGTTCTTTATAAAGAGTGAAAAGGCTTTTTCAAAGCTTAAGTTTATAGAGGCAAAACAAGTGGATTGCGCGGAGTATTATCCTAAGAAGTCTGCTAGGGACAACAAAGCCAGGGAAAGCTATAATACTATTGCTGATGCAATGGATAAAAAAGGAACATATCTTATTGATCTTGTAAGAAAGGAGCAGTAGAATGGTTCATCCTTATAAAGAAATTTATCTTAGTGATGCTATGGCAAATTTAGCAGAAGCATTTCAGACTGCAGCTCATGATTACAAGTTCAGTCTAGATTTTTTTATGAGCCTGTTCATCGTTTCAGGAATAGCAGCACAGTTTGAAGTGGGAAATCCCAAATACATAGTTGGAAAATCTGGGGCGGAGCTTACTCAGGAGATAGTCCTTAGAACAAATGCTACAGAACTAAGGCAGATTGATACATCATTTAAAGCACCTAAAGCGGATTATTGGACAGGTTGGGTGTTAGCATATTATCAGTGGTACTCGGCCAAGAGCTTCAAGGAAATACAAAGCATTATTACCCCAGAGGAATTAATGGAGAAGTACAATCCATATCATGAAATGGATGAAATGCAGATAGTAGAATATATTAATTCCAAAGTCGACAAAGCAAGAGCGGTAAGCAGGCTTCAGATGTATCGAAAATACTTTGAAATGTCTCAAAGTGAGCTTGCCAAGGAAGCAGATGTTAATTTGCGCACATTGCAGCAGTATGAAATAGGGGCCAAGGATATAGGCAAAGCCTCGGTGGCTACACTTGAATCTTTATGTAAGGTCTTGAAATGTGACGTAAAGGATTTATTATAGTTAATATGATATAAAAAAAGCCTTCCCCATGAGGGGAAGGTGGCCTAAGGCCGTATAAGCTGTATTTTTATTTAATCTTCTTACATACATAATTAATGCAGATACCACCAACTGAATTTCCAGCAGTGATAACCAGTAGCTTAATTATCGCATTTACGGAATAATTAAATGCCATGTTGTAATAGAACATATCTGCAACACAGTGCTCTGTGCCTGCAAGAATAAATCCCATAACACCAAGGAATATTCCTAAGTATTTGCCAAGCTCATGGCTGTTATTCTTAAATTCATCTACTGCAATAAAAATAAAAATGTTGCATAAGATTCCAAGTAAGAACAGGCTCAAGTATGAGTCTCCATTTTTAACTTCACAAAGAGCTGTGGCCTTTTCAGCAACGGCTGCTCCAACTCTAGTACCTCTTATCATAAGAGCAAGTATCAATGTTCCGATAAAATTTCCAACCCAAATAGATATCATATCAAGTATAGTAGGGCCGCCCTTATCAATAGTGTAGCAAACCTTACCAGTGAAAAGATTAAAGCCGAAGGTAAGTACTACGAAAAGTCCAACAGAAAACAGTGCGGAACCAATCACCTTATTATCTAACGATAAATAAATGAGTCCACCAAGGCCGATAGTGAAACCAGCCATAATAGATTTTACAAAAGCTTTGTTAGTCATATACATTTCTCCTTTATCGGCAATATTATATGTATTTTTTTACTTAAAAGCAACGAAGTACAATAGGTATTTGACAAAATACAAAAAAGAAAATAATATGTTATAGCCTATTATTTAGATGGGTGTAAAAGGATGAGCTGTTTTTTGTTAAAAAATGAGGAGTTTATGAAGGAAATATCATATAAAGAGCTTATGGAGCTCAGTAAAGATTCATATATATTAGTTGATACCAGAAATGAGGGAAGCCTTAAATATGGAATGATTCCAGGGGCAGTTAGCATCACTCATGAACTGTTTGAGACAGATTTAGAGGGTGTCTGCAATCGTCTGGACAAATCAAAGCAGATAATACTTTATTGCACCAGAGGTGTGGTTTCGGTTGAGGATGCTGCTGTTTTATCAGAGCAGGGATTTGATGCGGTAAGCCTTAAGGGCGGTTATAATAGTTATCTTTCAGCTATGATGGAGGCTCAGGATAATGAGGCAGAAGATGAGCTTAGAGAAAAGACTGCTGAGATAGAAAAGAGCATCAGAAAGAAATTCCATAAGACATTGTTTTCTCCATTTGCAAGAGCTTGCAAGCAGTACGAGCTTATAAAGGAAGGTGACCATATCGCCGTATGTATTTCAGGTGGTAAGGATTCCATGCTGATGGCTAAGCTATTTCAGGAGATTAAGAGACATCAGAAGGTTAATTTTGATCTTACTTTTCTTGTAATGGATCCTGGCTACAGTGAGGTTAACCGCAAGCTTATTGAAAGTAATGCCAAGCTAATGGGTATCCCAATTGTAATATATGAAAGCGATATTTTTGATGCTGTGGATACAGTAGATAAGAATCCTTGCTACTTGTGTGCCAGAATGCGCCGTGGTCATCTTTATTTCAAGGCTAAGGAGCTTGGCTGCAACAAGATAGCACTTGGCCACCACTATGATGATGTTATAGAAACTATTCTGATGGGCATGCTTTATGGCGCCCAGATACAGACAATGATGCCTAAGCTTCATTCTACTAATTTTGAAGGCATGGAGCTAATCAGACCACTGTATCTTATCAGACAGGATGATATCATTGCATGGCAAAGATACAACGGCTTACACTTCCTACAGTGTGCCTGTCATTTCACCGAGACCTGTGACAGCTGTTCTGTAGATGGAACCAGTGCATCAAAGCGTCTCGAAACAAGAAACTTAATTGCAGAGCTTAAGAAGGTAAATCCTTATGTGGAATCAAACATTTTCCGCAGTGTTGAAAATGTAAATCTTGCCACAGTAATTGCTTACAAACAGGATGGTGTAAAGCATCATTTCTTAGATGATTATGATAACTAACTGTTAACTAAATCGCTGAGCTTCTTGCCATAGAAGAAGTCTCTTTCAAGTAGATAAAATTCAGTCCACATTGGGAGTGTCTTGCATACTCCCTCGCGAGGGCAGTCTTTCGCACCGTCAGCCAGACATGCTACAGGTGCGAGGCTGCCCTCTAATAACTCTATAATCTCTCCAACGGAATACTCTTCCGGCTTTCTTGTAAGCTTGTAGCCGCCGCCCTTACCGCTGACACCAGCAACTAGGCCGCCTTTAACAAGTTCCTTAACAATAATCTCTAAATACTTCTTTGAAATATCCTGACGCTCTGCAATATCCTTAAGAGGAATATAAGCCTCAGAATGCTGCTGCGCCAAATCTATCATAACGCGTAGTGCGTATCTTCCTTTTGTACTAAACATAATCGTAACCTCCTATTACCATATTTTACGATAGGTAAGTAGGTAATTGCAAGACTCTACAGTTTTTTTAATATTAATGGTAATATAGAAAAAATAACTTAGCAAAAGGAGATATAAGGAAATGACAATAGAAGAAAGAGCTGACTTGGCAGCTAATTTAAAGGCAACAGGCCAGTGCAACTGCACACAGTCTGTACTAAAGGCATTTGAAGATAAGATTGATATTGCTCCAGAGGAGCTTTCAAAGCTTGCAGCTGGCTTCGCAGCAGGCATGGGTTGTATGGAAAGCACCTGCGGTGCCCTTATCGGCGCTGTAATGACAGCCGGTATGATTACAGAAGGAAAAGGCACCCCTAGATACTCAAAGGAAATGGTAAGCAAGTTCAATGACAGATGTGGCGCCACAATCTGCAAGGATTTAAAAGGAATCTCCACAGGCCAGGTACTTTGCGAATGCCCTGAGTGTGTACGTAATGCAGTGCTTGCGTTGGGCGAGACTTTGGCAGTAGAAGATTAAGCTTTAAAACTCCCAGGCAACCAAAGGCATCTAATAAATTGGTTCATGTGGTGTTTATTATCGGAGGATTACATTAAATACTAAAGAAAATAGATTATTTCCGTATTAAATAGAAGATGATTACATGAATAATTGTGATATTGCATATTATATGGTAATTATTCAATGTGCCTTCATAGTGTAATACCCATGTATTGCATGAGTGAGTAGAAGTTATGCCACACTCCTTGTAAAGCCTACGGAAATATCCTAAGATTATATAAAACTTATGTAATTTTTAGAAAACCAAAGCTTCATAGAGTTTAAATCTTAAATAAAGTGACAAAGAAAACTATTAAAATTTCAAGTAACAATAGCCAGCTATAAATCAATTTGATAGCTGGCTATTATTTTTTACAATTATAAAGCCTATTGACCTAGTAGGTAATAAGAATTAATATATGTCACATAATAACAAGAAAGGAGGTACCACATGAAAAACATCTTATGTTTTGGGGATTCAAATACATACGGGCTACGTCCAGATAATGGTGATAGATATGCCAGAGATGTCAGATGGACAGGGATTCTTTCCAAGAGGCTTGGCGATAAAGATTACAGAATCGTTGAAGAAGGCTTATGTGGAAGAACTACTGTTTTTGAAGATAGCACACGTATTGGTAGGAATGGCTCTCTTTACTTGCCGGTTTTTTTGGAGTCACATTATCCAATTGATACAGTAGTACTGATGCTTGGAACTAACGATTGTAAATCAATTTATAATGCTTCCTCTACAGTGATTGGCAGAGGAATAGAAATCCTTCTTAAACAAATTAGAGCGTATAAAAAAGACATGGACATCATCTTAATATCACCTATTCATCTAGGCGAAAAAGTATGGATGAAAAAGTACGATCCAGAGTTTAATGAAAATTCAGTGGTTACCTCCAAGGAGTTGAAGGCAGTATTTAAAAAGCTTGCGGAGGAATATGATTGTAAGTTTTTGGCAGCATCTGATGTGGCGGAGCCTTCAGAATTGGATCAGGAGCACATGGACGATAGAAGCCATGCGAATCTTGCGGGGGCAATTGAAAAATTGATAAAAATATAAATGAAAGAGGATTATTAAAATGAGAAACAAATTATTAAAAAGATTAACAAGCGGATTACTTATTACAGCACTTACAGCTGCTACATTTACAGCATGCGGCTCTAGTGATAACTCAGCAGCTACTTTAGATGCAGGTACAACTGATTCATCAAAGGAAACAGGTTCAGCAGCAGGATTTAGAACATTAGATGAAATCAAAGAAAGTGGAACAATCAATATTGGAGTATTTTCAGATAAGAGCCCATTTGGTTATGTAGATGAGAACGGCGAATATGCAGGATATGATGTTTATTTTGCAGAAAGAATTGGCAAGGACCTTGGAGTTGAAATCAACTATGTGTCTACAGAGGCAGCTAACAGAATCGAATATCTTCAGACAGGAAAGGTAGATATCATCCTTGCAAACTTTACTGTTACAGAGGAGCGTGCACAAGAGGTTGATTTTGCACTTCCATATATGAATGTAGCTCTTGGTGTTGTATCACCATCAGATGCAGTAGTAGAAAGTCTTGATGATATCGGTGCTGATGATCAGGTTATTGTTATTTCTGGAACAACAGCAGAAACATATCTTACAAAGAATTATCCAGATATTAAGCTTCAGAAATACGATGCATATGCAGAAGCAAAGACAGCTTTTGAAAATGGTAATGGTGTGGCATGGGCAAATGACAACACAGAAGTTATCGCATTTTCGATAGAAAATGAGGGCTACACAGTAGGCATCCCTTCACTTGGTGACAATGATACTATTGCACCTGCAGTAACAAAGGGTAATGAAACACTTCTTACATGGCTCAATGATGAAATTACATCACTTGGCGACGAGCAGTTCTTCCACGCTGATTATGAGGCAACACTTCTTGATACATACGGAGCTGACTATGAGGATACTCTTGTAGTAGAAGGTGGAAAAGTACAGTAATTGAAAGGCTATTTATTTAGTGATGGATATAGATATTCTTAAAAGTTATATTCCACTATATAAGGACGCACTTTTTCTTACAATGAAGATAGGATGGCAGGGCATACTTCTTAGTTTGATTCTTGGACTAGTTGGCGCTGCCGTTCTTCATTTTAAAGTTCCGGTCCTTAAAGTTATCACTGGAATATACATTGAAATTTTTAGAAACACACCACTTTTGGTACAGTTATTTTTTATTTATTTTGCATTGCCAAAGGTGGGGGTAAAGATTACAGCAGAAACTTGCGGCGTGCTTGGCTTAGGAATGCTTGGCGGCGCCTACATGATAGAAACTATCAGAAGTGGATTGGAATCAATCCCAGTAATACAAACAGAAAGCGCATTAAGCCTTGGCATGACAAAGGAGCAGACTTTTATACATGTAATATTGCCTCAGGCAATTTCCATGAGTGTGCCAGGTCTTCTTGCAAATGTTATTTTCCTTTTGAAGGAAACATCAGTATTTTCCACAATAAGCCTTATGGATTTGATGTTTACAGCAAAAGATTTAATTGGAATGTACGCAAAGACTATAGAGTGCTTATTCCTTCTTGTATTGTTCTATTTGATAATGCTTCTTCCAGTTTCAATACTGGGGGCATTTGTAGAAAGGAGGATGCGCTATGGCCAATTTGGGGATTGATGTTTTATTTAAGGGCACAAACTTTTTAAGACTTTTGCAAGGCTTGTGGGTATCAGTAGAAATCAGCCTTGTATCAGTTGCAATCAGCATTATATTAGGATTGCTTGTAGGTGTTTTGATGACACTTAATAAGCTATGGCTTAAGGCCATTCTTAAAATCTATCTTGAGATTGTCAGAATCATGCCACAAATGGTACTGCTATTCATTGTATATTTCGGAACCACCAGAGTATTTGGTTGGGACATTACAGCGGAGGCTGCTGCTATATTTGTATTTAGCTTTTGGGGCGTTGCTGAAATGGGAGATTTAGTAAGAGGTTCCATAAAAAGCATTCCTAAGATTCAGTTTGAATCTGCATATGCGCTAGGCATGGATAAAAAGCAGACTTACTTTTACATCATATTGCCACAGACAATTAGAAGACTGATTCCACTTTCTATAAATCTGATTACAAGAATGATTAAAACCACATCTCTTGTAATGATGATTGGAATAGTGGAAGTTTTAAAGGTGGCACAGCAGATAATCGAGGCAAACAGAAAGGCATCACCTAACGCAGCCTTTGGAGTATTTGCTGTGGTGTTCTTACTATATTTTATAGTTTGCTGGCCTATCAGCAGACTTGCAGTTTATTTAGAGAAAAGGTGGGCGTAATGAGCGAATTATTAAAAGTTACACATTTACAAAAGAAATTTGGAGATAATGTTGTATTAAAAGATATTAACCTATCTGTGAAAAAGGGAGAGGTTGTGGTTATCATAGGTCCATCTGGCTGCGGAAAAAGTACTTTTCTAAGGTGCCTTAATGGACTGGAGGAAATCCAAGACGGAGTCATAGTGGTGGACGGTCTTCCTGTTGAAGCTGGTAAAAGAGAAATTACAAAGCTAAGGCAAAAAATCGGAATGGTATTTCAATCCTACGAGTTGTTTCCACACAAAACGGTGCTTGAAAACATAATCCTTGCGCCAATGAAGGTACAGAAGCGTTCTAAGGATGAAGCTACAAAGGAAGCTTTAGAGCTATTAGATAAGGTTGGGCTTGTAGATAAAAAGGATTATTATCCAAGACAGCTTTCTGGCGGACAAAAGCAAAGAGTGGCAATTGTTCGTGCACTACTGATGCACCCTGAGATTCTATTATTTGATGAGGTGACAGCTGCACTTGATCCGGAGATGGTGCACGAGGTGTTAGAGACAATGCTGGCCCTTGCAAAATCAGGTTCAACTATGCTTATAGTTACTCATGAGATGTCGTTTGCAAGAGCTATTGCTGACAGAATTCTATTTTTAGATAAGGGAGAGATAGTGGAGGAAAGCAACGATGCAAAAAGCTTTTTCATCCAACCTACCACTGAAAGAGCACGTAAATTCTTAAAAACGTTTGCATATGAATAGAGAAATATAAATATATAGCTGGTTATAAATCAAATTTATAGCCAGCTATAATTTTTGGCAATTATAAAACCTATTGACCTAGTAGGTAATAACTTATATTATTAACACAACAAAACAAACGAGAATATTCTTAAGTAAAAACAAGGAAATAAAAGGAGGAAATATATATGAGCAACTATCGATTTGAAACATTGGCACTTCATGTAGGACAGGAAAATCCAGACCCAGCATCTGATGCAAGAGCAGTACCTATTTACCAGACAACATCTTATGTGTTTAGAGATTCTCAGCATGCGGCAGACAGATTCGGTCTTGCAGATGCAGGTAATATATATGGTAGACTTACAAACTCTACACAGGGAGTTTTGGAGGCAAGAGTGGCAGCCCTTGAAGGTGGTTCAGCAGCACTTGCAGTTGCATCTGGTGCAGCAGCTATCACATATACTATTCAGGCACTTGCAGCAAACGGTGGACATATCGTAGCCCAGAAGACCATCTATGGCGGCAGCTACAATCTGCTTGCTCACACACTTACACAGTATGGTGTTTCTACAACATTTGTAGATGCGCACAACCTTGACGAAGTAAGAAATGCCATCCAGGATAATACAAGAGCTATTTACTTAGAGACACTTGGAAATCCAAACAGTGATATTCCAGATATTGATGCAATCGCACAAATTGCTCACGAGGCAAATCTTCCACTCGTTGTTGATAACACATTTGGTGCAGCTTATTGGGTTCGTCCAATTGAGCATGGTGCAGATATTGTTGTTCATTCAGCTACAAAGTTCTTCGGTGGACATGGTACAACACTTGGCGGTGTCATTGTTGAAGCTGGAAAATACGATTGGAAATCATCAGGAAAATATCCAAATATTGCAGAAGCTAACCCTAGCTATCATGGTGTTTCATTTGCTGAGGTGGCCGGACCTGCAGCATTTGTGACTTATATTAGGGCAATTCTTCTTAGAGACACAGGGGCAACAATCTCTCCATTTAATGCATTCCTCCTTTTGCAAGGAATAGAGACATTGCCTCTACGTCTCGACAGACATGCAGAAAACACAAAGAAGGTAGTAGAGTTCTTAAAGAACCATCCAAAGGTAGCTCATGTTAATCATCCATCACTCGAGGATCATCCAGACCATGAGCTATACAAGAAATATTTCCCTAAGGATGGCGGAAGCATATTTACATTTGAAATTAAAGGGGGCAAAGAAGAGGCTTATAAGTTTATCGACAACCTTGAAATCTTTTCAATCCTTGCAAATGTAGCAGATGTAAAGAGTCTTGTAATTCACCCAGCCACAACAACACATTCACAGCTCACCGAAGAAGAGCTTATCGACCAGGGAATTACTCAAAGCACAATTCGTCTATCAATTGGAACAGAGCACATTGATGATATCATCGAGGATTTGGAAAAAGGCTTTGCAGCAATCGACGATGAGAAAATAGATGAGATTTTTAATGCAGAGAAAAACGCAAATGCGGTATAATAAGTTTTAATGAGATTTTAAATGAGCCTGTAGCTAACAAGCTATTATATTTCTTAAGGGAGACGTGCTGTCGACCGTAGAAATATAATGCTTGTGAGCGTAACAGGCGGACTATATTATTAGAAAAACTGGGAGGATATTGATATGTCAAAGATATATAAGGGAGCAAGTGAATTAATCGGAAATACTCCACTTGTTGAGGTTACAAATATTGAAAAGGAACTTGGCTTAGAGGCTACAGTGTTAGTTAAGCTTGAATATTTCAATCCAGCTGGTTCTGTAAAGGATAGAGTTGCTCTAGCTATGATTGAAGATGCAGAAGAAAAGGGATTATTAAAGGAAGGTTCTGTAATCATTGAGCCAACAAGTGGTAATACAGGTATTGGCCTTGCAGCTATTGCAGCAGCAAAGGGCTATCGTGCAATTCTTACAATGCCAGAAACAATGTCAGTAGAACGTAGAAATATTCTTAAGGCATACGGCGCAGAAATCGTTCTTACTGAAGGTGCACAGGGCATGAAGGGCGCAATTGCTAAGGCTGAGGAGCTTGCTAAAGAAATCGATGGAAGCTTTATCCCAGGACAGTTTGTAAATCCAGCAAATTCAGCAGCACATCGCTCAACAACAGGCCCAGAAATTTGGAGAGATACTGATGGAAAAGTGGATATCTTCATCGCTGGTGTAGGTACAGGTGGAACAGTTACAGGTGTTGGCGAATATCTCAAGAGCCAGAATCCAAAAGTAAAGGTAGTTGCACTTGAGCCAAAGGATTCTCCAGTTCTTTCAGAGGGACGTGCAGGTGCTCATAAGATTCAGGGTATTGGTGCAGGCTTCGTGCCAGACGTTCTTAATACAAAGATTTATGATGAAGTATACCAGGCAGACAGTGAAGATGCATTTGCAGCAGCTAAGCTTCTTGCCAAGAAGGAAGGCATCTCAGTTGGTATTTCATCTGGCGCAGCACTTCATGGTGCAATAGAACTTGCAAAGCGCCCAGAAAACAAGGGTAAGACAATCGTAGCACTTCTTCCAGATTCAGGAGACCGCTACTATTCAACACCACTTTTTACAGAGTAATAATGATTATTTTAAGGCTAGAGCATTTCGCTCTAGCCATTTTTTTGAATAGAAGCTTCACCACTTGCACACAATCTATTTTTGTATTATTTTATAGTCATGATTAATGTATGTATCGTAGAAGATGAGCTGGCTCAGGCAGAGCTCCTCAAACAATATATAAGTAAATATGGAAATTCCACAAAGCAGCCCTTTAACATCACACATCTTAGTGATGGAATAGACCTTGTAGATGATTATAAGGGGCAGTTTGATATTATATTGCTTGACATTCAGATGAAGCATTTGGATGGAATGGCAGCTGCGGAGAAGATTCGCAAGGTGGATTCTGATGTTATTATTATTTTTATCACCTCCACCGTACAGTATGCTGTTCAGGGATATGCTGTTGATGCCTTGGGATATGTACTTAAGCCTGTTCCTTACACTCAGTTTGAGCAGCTTTTTGATAAGGCCATCACCAGAGTAAATGCTAAAAAGCAGCATGTGTATGTAAAGGTTTCAGTGGATGATAAACAGCTTAAGCTTGATTGCGATACCATTTCTTATATCGAAAGTCAGCGTAACAATGTTATCATTCATACTGATGACATGGACTATACTACCATTGGTCCTCTTAAAAGATTTGATGAAATGCTTATGGAGCATGGTTTTAGCAAATGCCATAACGCATACATCGTTAATCTTTCAAGGGTTGAGGCAGTGCAGAAGGAAGAGGTGTTACTTACAAACGGAGTAGCGCTTCCTATTAGTAGAGCCAGAAAAAAGGAATTTATGGCAGCCCTTACAGAAGACATTTTATAAGCTAGGAGATTAAAATGGATTTACATGCTTTTTTAGACCCAGTTAAATTACAGGATACACCGCGACTTTTTACCGCTATTGCTGAATGGCTAGCGGTTTTTGTTTATTTCAATATTTATAAAAGAAGACGCCACGACAAGGTTTATGTTTTTCAGTGCATAGGAACACTTCTTATACAGGTTTTATATCAGTTCATTGCAGGAATTCTTCCTTTGGAATTTTGGATTCCAAGTATGATTGGTGCCGTTGTGCTGATGTACCTTTCCTTATATTATGTGCTTGATATCAAACCAAAGGATTGCGGCGTCATCACCACCCACGCATTTGTTTTGGCAGAATTTGCAGCATCACTTTACATACAGCTTTATGTGTGGTGTGTATATTTTTCTAACGTAGATGATTTTGTTGAATCACTGGTGGTGATGGGTATCGTATATACGATAACATTTATTGCTTATTATAATTTTGAAAAAGATAACATCCCTCCAAATAAAAATCTTAATGTAAAGACAAATGAACTTATAAGCGTTATTGTTACAGGTATTGGTGCTTTTATTATGTCTAACCTGAGCTTTGTTACACAAAAGACGCCTTTTTCAGCTACTGAAAATATGCTGTATGTTAGAACATTGGTTGATTTCGGAGGCATGCTGATGTTGATGACAGAAATGGGCCGCCGTAACGAAATGGCAGCTAAAAACGAAAACGATGCCATCAATCAGTTGTTCCAAAAGCAGTACGAACAGTACAAGCTGGCGGTCGATAATTCTGAGGCCTTGCGCAAGGAAATGCATGATATGAAGCATTACGTAATGGCGTTAAAGGAAGAGGATGATCCAGCAAGACGTGCTGAAGTGTTAGAGGACATGGAGCAGGCCATCGCCATACAGGAATCATTTATGAACACCGGAAATAAGGTTTTGGATGTTATCCTTACTACCAAAAGTCTTCAGTGTGAGAAAAAGGACATCACTCTTAACGCCATGGTAGATGGAGATTTGCTTTCTGGCATTCACGTTAAGGATATCTGCTCATTATTTGGTAATGTCCTTGACAATGCCATCGAGGCAACCCAGCAGGTAGAAGATAAAGACAAAAGATTAATCACCCTGTCAGTTCGTTCCCGTAATCAATTCATTATAGTCGAATGCGAAAACTATTCTGAAAGCGATAATGTAAGACTTAGAAAAAGCGAAAAGAGGCGAATCTTCAAAAACGATAATCTGCCTCGCACAACTAAAAAAGATAACGTAAAGCACGGCTTTGGCCTTAAATCTATTGGCCAGGTAGCCGAGAAATACGGCGGTGCCATGAACGTAAGCTACGAAGATGGTTGGTTTAAGGTAAAGGTCCTTCTCAGTAATAAGAAGTAGGCTTCCCCCTCTGGGGGAAGCTGTCACCGCAGGTGACTGATGAGGGTTATTGCAAGTTATCACGGATTTTTGACAAGTTGTCCTTCGGGGCAACTTGTTTTTTTTATATCGTGGTAGATTAATATCAGAGTTAAATGAAGATGGTAAGCCAATGAGTCTGTAGCTAACAAGCTCTTATATTTCTTAAGGGAGACGTGCTGTCGACCGTAGAAATATAATGCTTGTTAGCGTAACAGACGGACTAAAGACTAGCCAATAAATGGAGGATATAGATGGACGCTAAAGAAATAATTTCAAAGCTTACATTGATGGAGAAGGCCGCACTTTTAAGCGGTAAGAATGAGTGGGAGTCGCGTGATATTCCACGCTTGGGGATACAGTCAATTACTTTTTCTGATGGCCCTCACGGGTTACGCCGTCAGGAAGGCGCTGGTGATCACTTAGGACTTAACGCATCACTTCCAGCTACATGCTTTCCAACAGCAGCAACAGTTGCTAACAGCTGGGATCCTAGCCTTGGCGAAGAAATCGGTGCAGCTCTTGGTGAAGAAGCAGTGGCACAGAACGTAGATGTGTTACTTGGACCTGGTCTTAATATGAAACGCTCTCCACTTTGTGGTCGTAACTTTGAGTATTTCAGCGAAGATCCAATCCTTGCAGGTAAGATGGCAGCAGCTTATGTAAGAGGTATTCAGAGCAAGCATGTTTATTCTTGCCCAAAGCATTTTGCAGTTAACTCTCGTGAGTACCGCAGAATGGCTATGAACGCTGTTGTTGATGAGCGTACACTTCGTGAGATTTACCTTACAGCATTCGAAATCGCTGTTAAGGAAGGTGGGGCAAAGACAATCATGTCTGCTTACAACGAGGTTAACGGTCAGTATGCAAACGAGAACAAGCATCTTCTTGTAGATATCCTTAGAGAAGAGTGGGGATTTGACGGTATCGTTGTTACAGACTGGGGTGCTAGTAACGACCACGTTGCAGGTGTTAAGTGCCAGTCAAACGTTGAGATGCCAAATCCTGGTCTTGATTCTGCTAGAGAGCTTATCAAGGCAGCTACAGAAGGCGAAGGACGCATCACAGAAGAGGAAATCGATAAGGCAATTCTTCCTATTATAGAAGCAGCTATTTACTTCAAGGAGAATGACCATACTAAGGGATTCGATAAGGAAGCACACCACGCGATTGCTAAAAAGGCAGCTGTTAATTCAGCAGTGCTTCTTAAGAATGATGAAGATATCCTTCCACTTAAGGCAGGTACAACAGTTTGCTTACGCGGACCATTTGTTGATAAGCCACGTTACCAGGGTTCTGGTAGTTCACAGGTTAACTCAACAAAGGTTGAGACAATAAGAGAGCAGATTGCAAACTATGACTTAAACGTAACAGATGATCCAGAGAAGGCAGATGTTGTTTTATTCTTCTTCGGATTAGATGAAATCGCTGAAAGCGAAGGCGCAGACAGAATGTCAATCGATGTGCCTGAGTATCAGATAAAGGAGCTTGAGGAGCTTACAGTTTACAACAAGCACATCATTGGTGTTATGAGTGCTGGTTCATCAGTAAAGATGCCATGGCTTGGCAACTTACAGGCTTTACTTCACGGATATTTAACAGGACAGGCTGGAGCATCAGCAGTTCTTGATATCATCGTTGGAAAGGAAATCCCAACAGGTAAGCTTTCAGAGTCTTATCCATTTGCATATACAGATTGCTCAATCGTGAACTATGCAAACACAGATAAGAGAAACCTCCAGTACCGCGAGGGACCATTTATCGGATATCGTTATTACGATACAGCTGATGTGGCAGTTCAGTTCCCATTCGGATACGGACTTAGCTACACAACATTCGAATACTCAGCACTTTCAGTATCAGAAGAGGGTATTAAATTTACTATTAAAAATACAGGAAATCGCGACGGCGCTGAAATCGCTCAGATGTACATTGGTAAGTCTGAATCAGGTCTTATCCGTCCTAAGAAGGAGCTTAAGGGCTTCAAGAAGGTATGGATTAAGGCTGACGAATCAGTAGATGTAGAGATTCCATTTGATGACAAGTCATTCCGGTATTTCTCAACTGTAAGCAGCAACTGGGAAATCGAAGATGGCGAGTATCAGATTTACGTAGGTAGAAACGTTCGTGATATCGAGCTTACAGGCCGAATCACAAAGAAGGGCACAATCACAGAATTGCCTTACAATATCGAAAGCCTTCCAAGCTACAAAACAGGAAAGGTTAGAAACGTTCACTACGAAGAGTTTGAAAAGCTTTATGCAGCTCCACTTCCAGAGGAAAAGGTTGGACCACTTGATATCAACGATGCCCTCTGCCAGATGAAGGATGCTAAGAGCGGAATTTGCAGATTAGTTTACAAGGTACTTAAGAACAACCTTGATAAATCTTATGAAAAGGGCGTACCTGATCTTAACACAATGTTCATCTACAACATGCCTTTCAGAGCAATCTGTAAGATGTCAGGCGGAATGGTAAGCCGTGAAATGGTAGAAAGCATTGTAAAGATTGCCAACGGACACTTCTTCCGTGGCCTTGGCGGCGTAATCGGTGGCTTCTTCAAAAACGCCCGCGCAAACAAAAAATACGAAGCTCGTCTTAACCATAGGGAATAAACAGTTATAAATCCAAACCTAAAGATAGCTTGTAGCTAACAATTATTTATATTTCTGCAGGAGACATCCTAGTCGACGAAGGAAATATAAATGATTGTGAGCGTAACAAGCGAGAGACTAACTAAAGGAGAATGAAAATGAATATTTGGAATAATTTTGTAGAGAAGCACCCTGCAGTTGCTAAGTGGGTTCGCGAGGGTGGCTTATTCGTAATCGTAAGTAACTTAATCACAGTATTTAAGTATTTGTTACTTACATTTTTACCTGCAGCTTTTGCATTCTTAGGAGACAGAACTTTTGGCTGGCCAGGTATTCCACTTACAATCGCTGGTGAAACATTCCAGTGGAACATCTTAGGTTACGACCAGGCACACGGTGGTCTTGCTTACTTCACAGCATACATGATTGCCATGGTAATCGGCGAGGTTATCAACTTCCCAATTCAGAAGCTTGTAGTATTCCGTAACCACGACAAAGCTGGCAAGCAGATTGCATGGTACATCCTTGCATTCATCGTAATCACTTGCATCGTAAACTCAATCAACTGTATTTGGGTTGCAGTAGCTGGTAAGTTCGTTCCTGCATTTGTTTACAACATCGGAACAACAGTACTCAACGGCGGAGTTTCTATGGTAGTCTTCTTCTTCGTGAACAAGATTATCTTCCCAGAAACCCCAAAGTCCACAGAAGCGTAATTCAAACGCCGACTTTTATTTGCACTTAGGAATTTAGATGAGCCTGTAGTTAGCAAGCTATTATATTTCTTAAGCGAAGCATTCTTAGCTGAGCGTAGAAATATAATGCTTGTTAACGTAACAGGCGGACTAGATTCTTGAGATAAATTTACTATTAATGAAGAGTTAATAGGAAGGAGAAGAGAGAATGTTATCAATCAACATTGCGGACGTCATTGCCGTCCTACAAACAATGATTCCACAGCTTATCATTTTAGGCGTGGCACTCGTTGCAGCTATCATCGTTACTGTTTGTGCGATGAAGGCTAAGAAGCCTCTTAAAGGCTTCATCAGAAAGGAAGCTTGGATTGCTTTCTTATTAGTAGTGGTTGTAGTTGCAAACACTATCGTACTTGGCCCTATGTTCTCCATGATTAACATGGCTATGGGTGGTGGCAAGATTTCAGATGATGCCATCGCAGAGGCTAAGGAGCTTTGTACAGATATTGCAGAGGAAGGTATCGTTCTTTTAAAGAATGATGAGAAGGCTCTTCCACTTGCTGAGGGTGCAAAGGTTAATGTATTTGGTTGGTCTTCAACTAACCCTATCTATGGTGGTACAGGTTCAGGTGCACTTTCAGATGCATACCCAACAGTAGACTTCTTAACAGGTCTTACAGATGCAGGTATCGAGTACAACCAGGATCTTGTAGATTTCTACAAGGGTTGGAGAGATGCCAGACCTACAGTAGGTATGATGGGACAGGATTGGACAATTCCTGAGCCAAAGGTTTCTGAGTATGGCGACCTTATTTCAGATGCAAAGAACTATTCAGACACAGCTGTTTTCTTCATCGCTCGTTCAGGTGGTGAAGGTGCAGATCTTCCACAGTCTTATGATGGAGAGGACACATTCTCAACAGAGGGTATGTTCGGTGCATCAGGTGTTCGTTACTCTGATCAGAAGGACGATTTAGATGCTTCTAAGTCTTACCTTGAGCTTTCAAATAGAGAGCAGGCACTTCTTGATGAAGTAACAGCAAACTTTGACAAGGTTATCGTTGTTGTTAACTCAGCAAACGCTATGGAGCTTGGCTTTGTTAACGATTACTCACAGATTAAGTCAGTTCTTTACTGCCCAGGTACTGGCCAGACAGGTTTTGATGGACTTGGTGAAATCTTAGCAGGTCAGGTTAACCCATCAGGTAAGACAGCTGACACATTCGTAGCAGATTTATTTGCTACACCAACAGTTAACAACTTTGGTGATTTTGATTATACAAACATGGAAGCTTACGGTGTAGATAACATGTTCGCTGAAGGCGGCAAGGCTTATCCTACATTTGTAAACTACGTAGAAGGTATCTATGTTGGATACAAGTTCTACGAGACAGCAGCTGCTGAGGCAGAGGCAGGCAACTTTGAATTCGATTACGATTCAACAGTTGTATATCCATTCGGTTATGGATTATCTTACACAAACTTCAAGCAGGAAATGGGACCTATCACAAACGATGGTAAGACAGTTTCCTTTGATGTAACAGTTACAAATACTGGCGATGTTGCTGGTAAGGATGTAGTAGAGGTTTACTACAACCCACCTTACACAAACGGTGGTATTGAAAAGTCTGCAGCAAACTTAATTCAGTTTGCAAAGACACAGACACTCGAGCCAGGTGCTTCTGAGACAGTTTCAATCTCATTCGCACTTGAGGATATGGCTTCTTATGATACATACGGCAAGGGCTGCTATGTACTTGAGGCTGGTGATTATGAGATTTCTATTAATTCAGATGCACACAACAAGATTGCTACAGATACAGTTAACGTAGCATCAGATATCGTATATGACGATTCAAACAAGCGTGATAGCGAAGTAGTTGCAGCTAAGAACGAGTTCCAGTTTGCAGAAGGTGATGTAACTTACCTTTCACGTGCAGATGGATTTGCTAACTACGCAGAGGCTACTGCAGCTCCTGCATCTACAGAGATGTCAGATGAGTACAAGAAGACATATTTCAATGAGACAAACTATGATCCTACAGATTACAACAACGACGCTGACGAAATGCCAACAACTGGAGCTAAGAACGGTGTCGAGTTAAAGGAACTTCGTGGTCTTGACTATGATGATCCTAAGTGGGAAGAGCTTCTTGACGAAATGTCAGTAGCTGACATGAACACACTTATCGAGCTTGGTGGATATGAGACATCAGCAGTTGATTCTATCGGCAAGGTTATGACATACGATTGTGATGGTCCTGCTTCAATCAACAATAACTTTACAGGCCAGGGTTCTATCGGATTCCCAGCAGCAGTTATGATTGCTTGCACATGGAACAAGGATATGGCTCTTGCATTTGGTCAGTCAATCGGCCGTATGGCTAACGACATGGATGTATCTGGTTGGTATGCTCCAGCTACAAACACACATCGTTCAGCATTCGCAGGACGTAACTTCGAGTACTACTCAGAGGATGGCGTACTTGCAGGTTGGATGTGTGCAAACGCTGTTAACGGAGCAAGAGAGTGGGGCGTATATGCATACGTTAAGCACTTCGCAACAAATGATCAGGAAACAAACCGTACAGGACTTCTTTGCACATGGCTCAACGAGCAGTCAATGCGTGAGATTTACTTAAAGTCATTCGAAATTACATTTAAGAATTCTAACCCAGGTGCAACAATGGTTGCATTCAACAACATTGGTACAGTACCTGCAGAGGCTTGCCCAGAACTTCTTAACGACGTACTTAGAGGCGAGTGGGGATTCCGTGGATTCGCTGAAACAGATTACTTCGGTGGATACGGATACCAGGATTCAGATAGAATGATTAGAAATGGTTGTGACCTTATGCTTGCAACATACTCTACACCACAGTCAACAGTTACAGATCAGACATCTGCAACATCTGTGATTGCTATGAGACAGGCATCTAAGAACATTCTTTACACAGTAGTAAACAGCCGTGCTTATGACAAGGATATCCAGGGCGGTCTTCCAGCATGGGAGAAGGTTCTCATCCTTATCGATGTAATCCTTGGATTACTTATCGTTTGCCTTGAGTACTTCGCAGTTAAGAAGTATCTTGCAAAGAGAAAAGAAATGGCACCAACTGTTGAGGCAGAATAATCGGTTGATGATATTCATCATATTTGATAAAATCATAAAGGTTACTTAACAAGGGGACGGGCAACCGTCCCCAATTTTTATAGGAGATATATTATGAAATTATTAAGTTTTGCAGTACCATGTTATAATTCTGCAGATTATATGGAACATTGCGTTGAGACCTTACTTCACGGCGGTGAGGATGTTGAAATCATAATTGTTGATGACGGAAGTCAAAAGGATAACACAGCAGAAATCGCTGATAGATTAGCAGCTGAGCATCCTACAATCATTAAGGCTGTTCATCAGGAAAACGGTGGCCACGGTCAGGCTGTTAATACAGGTCTTAAGAATGCAACAGGTTTATTCTTCAAGGTCGTAGATTCAGATGACTGGGTTGATCCAGAAGCTTATGATAAAATTCTTAAGGTTTTACGCAATTCAGTAGAACATAGCAAGCAGCTTGATATGCTCATTTCTAATTTCGTATATGAAAAGGAAGGCGCACATCACAAAAAGGTAATGTCATATTCAAATCTCCCTGTTAATAGATATTTTACATGGGATGAAACCAGACATTTCAGAAAAGGCCAGTACATATTGATGCATTCTGTTATCTATCGTACAAAGCTTCTTCGTGATTGTGGATTAGAGCTTCCAAAGCACACATTCTATGTAGATAACCTTTATGTATTCTATCCACTACCTTATGTTAAGAACATTTATTATTTGGATGTGGATTTCTATCGTTACTTCATCGGTAGAAATGACCAGTCTGTTAACGAAAAGGTTATGATTAGCCGTATCGATCAGCAGATTAAAGTTAATAAGCTTATGTTAGAAGCTTATGATTATAAGAATATTAAGGATGAACACGTTAAGAAATACATGTTCAACTATCTGGAGATGATTACAGTTATTTCTACAGTGCTTCTCATGAAGAGTGGTACAAAGGAACACCAGCAGAAGCGTAGAGATTTATGGAAATACATCAAGGAGCAGGATTATTATCTATATCGTAAGCTCCGCTACGGATTCATGTGTGCAACAACCAACCTTCCTGGTCATGGCGGACGTGCTATTTCAATTACAGCATACAAGATTGCACAGAAGGTAGTAGGATTTAACTAATCATCAGATTAGTTAAATCCGTATATGGCATCACTTTTGGAAACAAAAGTGATGTTTTGCTTTAGCAAAATTAAACTGCTGCTTTCCTTGGCAGCAGTTTAACCCCAGGGTTTAACTAATTATTAAACAGCACTTTTTAACGAAAAAAGTGCTGTTTTGTTTTAAAGAGATTTAATTTTGAAATTCAAAAATACTAAGAGGTAAAATAACCAAAAGTTAAATGTAGATTTAGCGTGATTATAAATTAAAACAGGATATAATAAAAAAGAAAAACAGCGTACTTTCCCGTATTCGCAAAATATGGGAAAGTCTTTTTTTATGCTGATTAGTACATTTGCTCAAAAAACTGTGCTTTTTTTGACGTTTTTGCCAAATTTTGGCACTTCTTGCCAAACCCCTTTATTTTGTTGATTATTTGGGCTATATTAGACCGTGGACACATAATGTTCACATATTGTTTACAATTTGATAATATTTAATATACACTTAGTTCACATTTATTTCACAAAACGATTGTGGCCTAGATTTTAAGGAGCATTTTTAACATGAAAAACAATCTCATCTTAAAAAGAATAATGTCCTTTGGTCTTGCCATGGCATTGTTTATATCGACACCAGCTAATGCGTGGGCAGATGATGTAAATCCAGTGCCAGTTGAGACGGTTATTGATGATAAGTTACAGGTTAATGAGGCTGATGCTGAAAGGGAGACAGTATCAGAACAGGATTTAGCCACTGCAGCAAAGGGAGAATCTGAGTCAACAGCTGCATCTTCGGATGTAGCTGAAAATGACTCGGAGGAAACACCTACAGGAGAAGTTGTTGTTACTGAAGAAATAAAAACAGAAGACGATGACAAAACAGAAGAAACAGAAGAAACAGAAGAAACAGATGAGATTGAAGATACAGAATTAGATGAAGAAGATACTGAATTAGAATTAGAAGAAACAGAAGATGATGAAGAAGTAGAAATAGTAGATGATGCAAATCTTGTAAGAATAGTTGCTAAGAAGAATGTATTAAACGGAGCAGTTAAGGTTTCTGTTAAAGAAATCACACAGGAGTCTGATGAAGGTCAGTACAATCAGATGGCTAGCGTTCTTAATAGTGAAAATGCTGCTGATACTTCTGTAGTAGATTTTGTTGCTTATGATATTTCACTTATAAATGAGAATGGTGAAGTGGTTGAACCTACAGGAGAGGTTAAGGTCGAATTTAACAATCCTTCAGTAGATGGTCTTAATGATGATTCACTTTCAACTGAAGTTTATCACTACTTAGATAAATCTCTTAATAAGATGGGCGAAGTTGCATCAGATAGTGATTCAGTTGAAATGATTACTGATCATTTCTCTACATATATTATTGCTATTAAGGGATACAGAAATGGAAACATTTTTGATAGCAAATATGTAACTGTTCGTGCTGAACAGCGTGATTGGAAATATAGTAACACTTTCCCAGAGATGTATGCTCATGAAGGTACATACGAGAATTCATATTTCTACACAAACATCAATGGCATAAATTATAGATATTATTATCCATTGGAGTTAAGAGTATATCTTAATGGAAGTGATGAACCAGTAGAAACATTTAGCCATGCTTATTTCGCAAGCAATGATGCTTATGCTCGAGATGCTTTCAAAATTAACGCTGAGGATTATGTTATTGATTCAGTGAATTTTGGTGTAGGTCCTAGTTACAATAAATACAATATGCAAAGACAGGACGGTACAGGTACATACGGTTTTGGATTTGCTGACTATATGCATACTGATCAAAAGATACCTCAGAATGACTTATATAAGAACGGCGTTTACGACATAGTTTACCCAGTAAATCCACAGAGAAATATCAACTATATTGATATATATCTAAAAGATAGCAATTTAAATGTTTACTCAGTTCAGAAGGCAGCACTTATTGATTATAAGGATTGCTTTAAGGCTGCCGTAACTAATCAAGATAATCAAATCGTTGATGCGTTTAACTTTGCTAGAAATGGTGGAATAAATAACACAGCAGGCAACGTATTTGAAGGAAACAATTTCCATGAAAATGCTACAGTATATCAGGGATTAGCAAACCAGAAGTATTACGATAAGTTTAATCTTGCTGATTCTATATATATGACTCAGGAATTATTCCCAAGTCCTGATATGTTAAACGAGAATTATGATGCTGCTGCTTACAATGTAAGTGTTCAGTTTGTTAAGACAGATGATGGATACTATGTAATGGATAGTGGCAAGTATGGTTATGATTTAGTTCAGGATAATGGTGATTCAGCAATTGGAACAGTTTCAAATCATGCAACATTGAAAGTTAAGAATGAACCAGAAAATGGCTTTTGGCCATTTGCATTATCTGGATATCATTTCGGAATGCAGATTCCACTGGATTTCGCAATTTCACCAAATGGAAAAACAGTAGTGAATGGACAAGAAAGAGATACTGTTTTTGAGTTTTCTGGTGATGATGATGTATTCGTCTATATCGATGAGAATTTAGCTCTTGATTTAGGTGGTATACATGGTAGGGTTGCAGGTTCCATCAATTTTGCAACTGGTATGGTTCACGTAGAAGGTGATGATTATATCGGTAATGGTAATCGTATGAATCTTAGAGACAAGGATTTCAATTTCTACGATAAGATTGGAATGTCACGTGAAGCATTTAGTAAGAGTGCTCATACAATGCATGTTGTTTACTTTGAAAGAGGCGCTAATGAATCAAATTGTATGATTAAGTACAATTTCGTTCCTCTTAACAATAAAAAGGTATTCAAGAAGAGCATTACTATAGAAAAAGAATGGGATGATGCTAATAATGCAGAGCTTCGTCCAGAACAGTTAACATTTAACGTTTGCGGTTCTTATTCAGAAGAGGGCAATGTTAAATATGTAGATTTAGCTGGAAACAGTCATGACGACAAAGAATCAGCTATAACAGAGGTCGTTGTTTCAGCTGATGAAAATTGGCAAAAGACAATTAATGGTCTTCCAGTATTCTTTCAGAATGATGCAAGAAAAAAAATAACATGGTCTGTTGAGGAAGTGGTTCCAGAGGATTACGAACAGACAGGTTATGAAAAGTGGTATTCAGAGACTACAGATATTACTAAAGAAGATTTGATTCCTGAACCTGCTTCAGAAGGCGGAGAAAGATACAGTCATTTTGATATCGAAATGAATGCTGTTTCAGATGACAATTCTGTTGGAGCAAGAACAATTGAAAGCATCCGTGATTTGAACGGTAACGAAAACTGTGTATCAGTACTTGGTTATTATGATAATTATACATGGAGACCTTATGAAAAATCTGTTCCTATGTATAAGCACAATAACTACGAATGGAGAGCTGATCATCAAGCAATTGGTAAAAACACAGTAATTACATTCTATGTTAAGTATTCAGGAAGAAATGATTATAAGTTAGTAATCATAGACAAGAATTCTTATTATCCAGAAGGTGCTAAATACTTTAAGCATTCAACAGAGTTTAATGATCAGCATGAGCCATACAGAAATTTGGCTTTGTACTATACAGGAACTGATAATCCTTGGTGGGGATATGTTGATTTAAGTGGAAAGAACTTATTTACCACAGCCATGATTGAATGTCCTGTTACAGTATCAAATGGATATGGAAATATAAATAATGATCACTATGGTTACCAAGACCCAGGAATTGATTTAGTTCTTTCACCAAAAACTATAGAGAGCGTTTCTATAGAAGCTACTGGTGATGAGCACTTCAAATTTAAAAACACAGTAAAGTCAAAAGTTAATTTAACATTTAAGAAAGTGGTTGAAGGCGAAAACGTAAATCCTGATAGTCTTTACCGCATCAAGGTGGAGAAAGTTTCAACTGATAATGGTAAAGAGAAGACTGAGCTTGTTGATTACAAGAACGGTAAGGTTTATATAGGTAATAACGAAATATTAAATGCAAAATTAACAAGTGAACAAAATGGCGTAATCCTTGGTATTGGATGCCAAGATGGTATTTATAATATCTGGGCTGATCAGACAGTTTCTATTACTGGTTTGCCAGTAGGTGTTTATAGAATATCAGAGGTTGGAGCTTATGGCGGAGTCGAACTTAATCAGTTTGATGTTTCCATCCAATATGATGATAAGACTATTAAAGACGTTAAAGCAGATATTGAATGTGGTAACGGAGATAAATATGTAGAAATACATAATAAACTAAAGCAGACCTATGGATGGAAGCTTAAGAAAGTTAGTGCCACATTAAATACAAAGACTTTGCCAGGTGCTAAGTTCACTTTAACTGGTAAAAATCATACATATTATGGTATCAGCGGTGAGGATGGATATGTAGGTTGGTATACATCCAATAGCTTTTCAGATGATTCTTTGGTTAATGAAATCGAAGATGGAAAATATATCCTTACGGAGATAGAAGCTCCTGCAGGATATGCAATTAGTACTGAAAAGTGGACTGTTGAAATAAAGAAATACAAATCAGTTTCAGTTAAGAATGGTAAAAATACAGTTGCCAAGACTGACAAAAACAACCCAATTATTGAAGTGACTTTTGAAAACGAAGTTGCTTACACTCTTCCTGAAACAGGTGGAAGAGGTACCTATCTCTATACAATCGGCGGAATCTTGCTAATGCTAGTGGGGGCGCTGTTGTTATATAAAAATAAAAGAAATAAAAAATAAATACAAAAGGAGAAAAGAAATGAACAAAATTAAGAAAGTCATTGCCTTTGCTTTAATGATGGTAATGATGATGGCAATGAGCGTAACAGCATTTGCCGCAGACACAACAACAATCACAGTTAAGAATCTTTCAGCAAATGAACCTACTCAGGTTAGCATTTACAAAATCGCTGAAATCGGAAGTGGTAAATGGAATTTCTCACCATGGGTAAAAGCTGACATGTACAAGGTCAATGGTGAAAAGTATGATTTTGAATTCGCTAAAATGGCAGAAGCAGTTGCTAATGAAACTCCAGATCAGACTCTTACAACAACTGTAGGAACTACTTCACTTACATTCACAGATGTAAAGGCTGGTGCTTATCTTGTATTAGCTGCTGGTGAGAAGACAACTTACAATGTTATGGGTGTTGCAACATATAAGTATGATGATAATGGCAAGTTCGTAGCAAAGCCTGCAGAGGTTATTGCTAAGTCTACAGGTACTGTAGTAGTAAAGGATACAGATGATACATTCGTTGCAGCTGGCGATACAGTAACATTCACAATTACAACAGAAGTTCCTTATATTGAAGAGGGTGCAACAGATAAGTCATTCACATTATATGAGAATCCAACAAACTTAAAGAATCTTACAGTTACAAGCGTTAAGCTTGCAGATGCTGAGAAGAAGGCTGGTAATACATATAATCTTGTTGAAAGCACAACAGCTAAGTATGAATTAAATCTTTCTGATTTAGTTGCTGATAACAATGCTAATGCTGGTAAGAAGGTAGTTGTTACTATCACAGCAGTTGTTGATGGTGTTAATGGATATGAGAATACAGCTTGGTCAAACAAGTCTGATTCAAATGTTGATTATAAGACAAACACAGTTAAAGGCTTTACAGGTTCAATCACACTTAAGAAGATTGATGCAACAACAGAAAAAACACTTGCTGGTGCAAAGTTCAGCTTTGTAAAGAACGACGAGACACTTAAGTTTGTAGCAACAGAAAAAGCTGGTGTTTACACATTTGATAAGAATGGCTCTTTAACAGAACTTGAAGTAGCTGAAGATGGAACTCTTAAGGTCCAGGGTCTTTCTGAGGGTGTTTATAACATCATCGAGACACAGGCTCCAGAAGGATACTCAATCCATGAAAACATTTCTCCAGTTGAAATTAAGCCAGACTATGCTGAGACAACTAGACTTTCAGTAAAGGAAGCTACAGCACACAAAAACGTTGGTGCAGATGATCCAGTTCCTGTTACAGATACAAGATTAACAACACTTCCATTCACTGGTGGTATGGGTACAACAATCTTTACAGTACTTGGTGTAGCTATTATGGCACTTGCAGCTGTACTTTTCTTTGTTTCAAAGAGAACAGCTAAGAACTAATAAATTATGATGATGTCTTCCTGGTGGGAAAACCCACCGGGAGGTACAACATCAAGGAGAGGACAGCAACTTAAATGAAGGCATTTTTAAAGAATAATTACAAACTAATAGCAATAGGTGCCTTAATGCTTGCTGGATTGTCCTTGCTGGTGTACCCACTCGTGGCTAACACATGGAATAATCATGTACAGGCAACTCTTGTAAGTAACTATACTGAATCCGTAGAAACAGCTATTAACGAAGGAAAGCTTGACGTTGAAGCTGAGATGAACAAGGCTTATGCATACAACGAAGAATTATTACCAAGCATACTTCCTGACTCATTTGCAGAAGCAGAGGCAAATGGTGAGGATGCAACATATATGGGCATATTGAATGCAAACAAGGATGGAATCATGGGTTATATTCAGATTCCTTCTATTAATGTAAAGCTTCCAATTTTCCATACAACATCCGAGGAGGTTCTTCAAACTGGCGTAGGTCATTTGGAGGGTTCTTCACTTCCTGTAGGAGGGGAAAGCACACATTCGGTCTTGTCTGCTCATAGAGGTTTACCAAGCGCTACTCTATTTACAGATTTGGATAAGGTAAAAATAGGAGATGATTTTTTCCTTATCATTATGGATGAATACTTAGCTTACGAAGTAGATCAGATAGAAGTTGTTGAGCCAGATGATACATCACTTCTTCAGGTAGAGGAAGGAAAGGATTATTGTACACTTATAACATGTACACCTTATGGCGTTAATACACAGCGTCTTATGGTTAGAGGGCATAGGGTTGAATATACACCTACTCTTTTGGAGGAGGCAAAGACTCCAACATTTGGTGTCGTTAGTCTTAGAACAAATTATCTGTTATGGGTAATCGTAGGTCTTTCTATCGTAGGAGCATTTATCTTCGTATTGTATTTATATGATAAGCATAGAAATAAATAAACTTAAGGGTGATTTCAGTGAAAAAGTTAGCAATTAAAAGAAAACATTATATTGCATTAGCACTTTCAGCTACTTTATTGTTGTCTGGATTCGGTTTTTACAAAGCAAATGCGGCATCTTTAATTGATAAGGATGAGCAATGCAAGATTACTGTGCAAATTCCAACGGCATCTCAATATGATGAAAATGAGCACAGTAAGATTTCTGACGGAATCATTATGTACGATGAGGATGTTACTGTTAAGTTTTATAAGATAGCAGATGTTGAGCTTAATGGTTCTTACGGTATTTCCCTTGCAGATATAGATTTGTCTGTTCTTAAAAATGAAAATGTAACAGCAAAACAGTGGGAAGATTTAACAAATCAGGCTTACGAGGCTGTTAAGGATTCAGATCCAGCTTACACATTGACAATTAATCCTTCAAACGAAACTGAAAAAACAATTAACGTTGATAGAGGTCTTTATCTATACGTTTGCGATGATATTTTAGGTGATGCTTACAAGTATACATTTACAAAATCTATGATATCTGTTCCATCAAGCTACCTTGTACAGGGTGCTACAAAGCTTGATGAAAACGGAAATATTGTAGAGGCGCCTACAAGTGATAAGTGGCTTTACAATGTTGATGTTGCTTTGAAGTCAGAGGCAGAGCCTAGATTTGGAAGCATTCAGATTAACAAAACACTTAAAACCTTCAACAAGTCCCTTGGCAGTGCAGCCTTTGTTTTTGAGGTAACAGCTACAGTTGATGATGAAACAGTATTTAACAATGTATATACAATGAATTTTAATTCTGCTACAACACAGAGCGTAAAGGTTGATAACATTCCAGCTACAGCAAAGGTTACAGTAAAGGAAGTTTACTCAGGCGCAAGCTACAGCATGGAATCTGACGAAGCATCTAAAGAAGTTGTTGTAGATGCAAATAAGGTTCAGACAGTTGATTTTACAAATGATTATGATGAAAGACTTGAGCTTGGCGGAATTAGCGTTGAGAACAGGTTTGAATATGACAAAAATGGTCAAATCAATTGGAATAAATCAGTAGGAGGTAACTAATTATGAAGTATAAGAAGTATTTATTAGTTGCCGCAGCTGCAGTATTAGTTGCTACAGCATCAATAAAGCCTGCGATGGCATATTTTACAGATTATCAGGTTGCTACAGGCTACAGAACAATTAAGTTAGGAGATTCTGAGCTGACTCCACCTGAGGATAGTGTTTCAGACATGGTAAAAACAGTGTCAATTACTAACACTGGTGATTACGATGTTTTTGTAAGAGTGAAGGCTATAGCTCCAGAGGGAGTAGGAGTAAAGCTTAATAAGGATAGCTCATCTAATTGGGTTTTAGTAGGAGATTATTACTATTATCTTTCATCTAAAGATTCAAATGATGTTGAAAATGATGGCTTGGTCCTTCCTGTTGGCAAATCAACTGAACCATTAAAGCTTGATATTGTAGAGCCTACAGATAAGAATCTTAAAGGACATAACTTCAATGTGGTAATAGTTCAGGAAGCTACAAAGGTTCTGTATCATCAGAATGGTCAAACCTTTGCAGACTGGAAGCTAAAGATTAATGGGGAGGTAGCGGACTAATGAGAAAGATTGTAAAAAATCCCCTTTTTGTATTAGCAGCAGGATGCCTTGTTGTATTAGGAAGCTCTATCGGAGCTACGAGAGCAGCTTTCGTATATAAAAGTGCAGCTGAAGAAGTTGATTTCCACACATCTAATGTTAAGGTCGCATTGCTAGAAGGAACAAAAGAATCTGATGTAAAGGATGTCTCCGATGAAGCGGTTCTTTCATTTCCAGGCATCCCTGAAGAAGATGTGAAGATTGGTCAGGAGTATCCTGAAGTTGTTAGTGTTAAGAATACTTCTAATCAATATAAGGAATACATCCGTGTGACAGTTAAAAAATTCTGGGTTAAGACTGATGAGGATGGACAGCTTGAGAAGGATACATCGCTTGATCCTTCACTTATCAAGCTTGATATCGATAAAACTAATGGTAAATGGTTTGAGGATACAACAGCTGAAACAGCAGAGGAAGAGGTTTATTATTTACCATCACCTGTTGAATGCCAAGAAGTAGTTCCTTTAATAAAAGGTGTAACAATCAGTAATAAGGTTGTTACAGCTGTGGAAACAAAGAATGCTACAGATAATGATGGTAATGCTATTTCAGGAACAATAGAAGATACATACATCTATGATGGCGGATCTTTCTATGTAGATGTAAAGGTTGATGCCGTTCAGTCACATAATGGTGCGAAGGCAATGTGCGGAGCATGGGGCGTTGATGCTAAATGTGATGCAGAAGACGATGGAAACATCATTTCAATAAATGGAGTTTCAGCTAGTAACTAAAGGAGTAAGAAATGAAAAAATCATATATAAGATATACACTTGCTCTGGCAGTTACAGTTGCAAGCTTTATGGGAATGACAAATACAGTATCTGCTAAAACTGAGACTGTTGAATGGACTGTTAATTATACAGGCGAAGGCTCTACAGGATTTTCTTCAAACTATACCGAAGATTTAAAAGATAAGATTTCTAGTGCAATGCCTGGTGATACATTAGTTTATAAAGCAAATTATAAAAACGATTCTGAGAAGACAATGGACTTTTACTTATCAGCGGATGTGTTGTCTTCCTTAGAAGATGATAAAACAGGCAAAACAGCAGCAGGTGGAGCATATACATATAAACTTACCTATGATTCAGGCGATGGCGAGAAGAACATCTATGACAGTGAAACTGTTGGTGGTGATAATGATGTTCAAAAGGGTTTGAATCAGGTAAAGAATAATAATGCATTTGTTAGCGTTGGACGATTGAATAAGAAGCAGGATGGTGTAGTAACAATTACTATTAAGCTTGATGGCAATTCACAGGACAATAGCTATATGACAAAGCTTGCCCAGTTAAATGTTCAGTTTGCTGTAACAGAGCCAACTGATATTGACCCAATTGATAAGACAGTTGTAAAAAAAGTTAATAAGGTAAAGCCAGTTGTTTATACTATCCCTGGAGGTTCTGAGGTTGTAAACATAGACGATGGCCAAGTACCTTTAGACGAGGGCTTTAATCCTAAGACAGGAGATTCCATTTTACCACTTGTAATATGTGGTATTGCTTTTTTGGCAGGATTAGTTCTGATTGGACTTTATTTTATCTTTTCAAATGAATCAGATGAGGAGGTGGCCTAGAATGAAGCTATACAAAAGATTACTAGGTGCGTTCCTTACATTCGTATTTGTACTAACTACTTTTACAGTACAACCAATTACTGCAAAGGCATATAATTACACTATTAATATTATGCTTGCATGCAGTGGTGATGAAGGAGCTGAATACATTCCTCTTTCAGAAATGATTTCAAGCAAGACCCTTAGTCTTTCTAATGGTAAGGCTGATATTCAGGGAAATACATTGAAGCTTACAGGGCTTAACTATGGTGATAAGGTTTCCTTTAATCCACAGGCAGCCATTAAGCTTAAAGAGGATTCTAAATACTATGTTAAAGGTATGCGAATTGCTGGAACTAACAATGTTTTGGCTGCTGGTGCCTTTGATGTTTTTGAAGATCAGACATATGTTATAGCATATGGAGTGGGAGATATCGTTCCTTATATTGTTCATTACGTTGATAAGAATGGCAATAAGCTATTAGAAGATACAACTTATTATTCTGCATCTGGTGAAGCAGTATACATTCCATATAAGCATATTGATGGTTATGCTCCTTTAAAAGCAAGCTGTAATTATGATGACAAGCTTACATTTGCATATCCTAATGCTTATAACATTCCTGTAAAGCATTTACCTAAATTAGATAAAGATGGTAAGCCTGCTGAATATACATTTATGTATTCAAAGGGTGGCGAAACAAATGTAATTACTAATGAGGTAGAAATCACAGAGATAACCACATCTATTGGTGAGGTAAGCTATACATTTTTAGCAAATAAATCATCTGCTCAAAATGCATCTAAAACGGCAAACAGAACTAGAAGAAATGGTGGCAGTGGACATGGCCATGGTGATAGTGATGAAGCTGACGGTAATGGAAATGGTAATGGAGCAGCTGAAGATGATGAGCTAGCTGTGGAAAATGATGAGTCAGATGATACTGCATCAGATGATTTAATTGAAATCGATGATGAAGCTACAGCTAAGGCCGGTGGCGAAAAATCTGATTTTACCAGAAACATGATTATAGCATTTATAATTGCACTATTAGCTATTTTGGTTATATTAGTTGCATTGTACATTGCTGAAAAGAAGAAAAGAATACGTCAAAGAAGAATGCTTAAGCAAAAGCAGATGCAGAATCAAAATCAAAACTAATCAACATTTAAGTCTTAAAATGTGGTAAATTCATTATAAGAAATTATTACATATTTAATCTAAAGGAGAGAGTTGGTTTGAAACAGGCTGTTATCAGATTCTTGGTAGTTGTACTTTTCCTGATAGGTGGATGCCTCCTTGCGTATCCAATACTATCTAATGAATGGAATAATTATGTTCAAAGTAAGCTTATTGGTGATTATCAGAATAAATTAACTGATATGAACTCAAATGAGTACACTCTTGAGTGGAATGCCGCTAAAGAGTTTAATAGTAATATTACTGAGAATGCCATAGGAACAGATGCATTTGGCATGAATGGTGAAGAAGAAAGCACACCAGGTCCTGATTTCTTTGATTCAAAGTATTATTCGGTTTTAAATGTTAATGGCGATGGCATAATGGGATATTTATCCGTTCCAAAGATTAATCTTAAGTTACCTATCATGCATGGAACATATGATGAATATATTCAAACTGCTTTAGGTCATATGAATGGAACTGCACTTCCAATAGGAGGAGAGGGCACCCATTCGGTTATAGTAGGCCACAGAGGTCTGCCTAGTGCTGAGCTGTTTACAAATATTGATCAGCTTCAAAAGGGAGATAAGTTTTATGTGCACGTACTTGATGAAGTTCATGCATACGAAGTTGATAAGATTTATCCGATGATTGAAGCGGATGATATGGATACATTAGAAGTAGCTCTTAGGGTGGAAAGTGGTAAGGATTATGTTACATTATTCACTTGTACACCATACGGAGTTAACACACACAGGCTTTTGGTAAGAGGTACCAGAGTTGAATATCTAGGTGAAGATGAACCTCCTAAGGGAGCCGATGCAGTTGTTGAAACTGTCAAAAACTATTATATGGTGATTTCAATAATAGGCTTTATATTAGCGATAATCATCATAGTTATTATAAGTCGCATAGCGAAAAACAAAGAAGCAAAAAGAGGACTGTAATTACAGTTCTCTTTTTTTAATATTTGTGAATAAATGGGGTTATATATAATATATATTTTTTCTGCAAGCGGGAGTTCTATAGCGAAATCAAATAATTCTTGCCAATTTCTGACATTTTTTGCCAGTTCACAGATTTAACACACAATTCATGCTATACTGTCCTTACAAGTTATTCAATATAACATTTTTATCCGTTAGGTCGTGCAAAGTGAGGAAGAATTATATGAGAAGAAATCGCTTATTCAATAAAATCATATCTTTATCTCTTGTTATTGCATTATATCTTTCAATGTCAGCAAGTGCATATGCAGAATTGGAGACTGAAGTTCCTGCAGTGGAATCTAATGCTGTAGTTGAAGAAGTTAATAATGCTCAGGATGTTCCTGCAGAACCTGTTGCTGAAGTGGAAGAAACCACTGAGCCACAGCCAGCAGAAGAGCCTTCTGATGCTACTGCTTCTACAAACATCGTTGGGGAAATAGTTGAAACTATAAAAGAAACTATCGGCGATGTTGTAGCAGGTGATTCTGAAGAAGCAGAAGAAACAGATGATGAAGAGTCTGCAGATGATGCAGAAGCAGAAGAAACAGATGATGAAGAGCCTGTAGATGATGCAGAAGAGCCTGAAGAAGAGAATATAGAGTGTGAACACGAATTACAATATTCTTCTAATAATGATGGAACTCACAATGTTACTTGTAGCAAATGCGAAGAGTTAGAGGAATACACAGAAAGCTGTGACTTCGACGAAGAAGGTGTTTGTACTAAATGTGGATATAAAAGACTTCCAGATCCAATCCTTACCTATGAAGATGATGAAATTATAGTAAAGGTAAGCGGCGCAGTTCCACAAAATGCAGACCTTAAGGTTACACCAATCAAGGCCGATGTGGAAGAAACTGCTGAAGCCTTCAAACAGGTTAAGGAAAAGGTTGATGAAACTACTAAGATTAACTACTCAGAATCATTAGCATTTGTAGCTTATGATATTGGATTTGTATCTATCGAGACTAATGAAGTTATAGAACCTGATGGCGATGTAACAGTTTCCATGGAATACAAAAAACAGGTTAATCCAGTTATCGATGATAAAAAGGATAAGGTTGAGAATATCGATATTAGCTTATTGCATATCGATGAAGAATCACAGTCAGTTGAAACCTTAACAGGAACAGATAAAGCTACATTAGAAGTTGACGGTGATAAGCTTCTTACAAAAGCAGAATTTACTAATGATTCTTTCTCACCTTATGTATTCGTTTACAAAACATCTTATCAGGAAGAAAAAATAAATCTTTACTTTGATAGTATTACAAAAGATGGTGACAACCTGGTAAATATTCAGGATGAAACAACAAAGACATTTTCTATATCTACAGATGAAAATCATTCTGATTATGTAGAGAATTTTAAAGACGATATTGCGGGATATCGATTTGTTGAAGCCGGTTACATGGTAAACGGTGAGATGGTTAAATTTGATAATTTCAGATATACCTTTACTGAACGGTATATGGGTTGGGGCGTGTATTATTATGATCCATCTCTACAGTTATATTTAGGAAATGTGAGGGTTGCAGGGAATATAAAATTTGAGAATCAACAGATTATCATCTACATGTTCTATGAAAAGGATGTTGCATTTAGTGTTTCGAAAATAGTTACAGGTCCACCTGCTGCTGATACAGACACAGAGTACCAGTTCCAGTTATCTGGCGGGGATGGTGTTAAGAACAAGCAATACAAAAATGGAGAAAATACATATAGTACTGATAGCGAAGGTAAATTTACATTAAAGGCAGGAGAAAGTGCAGATTTTGCAACCTTCACTCCTGGAACATATACAATCACAGAGCTTGGCATATCTACAGAGGCCGATTACACCATACATAATTTTAAAACAAAGATTTTTATAAATGGTGTGCAGGATAAAGAGTACGCTCCTGAAAGTGAAGCGGTAAGACAATCTAACAGTTTCACAGTAGAGGAAGGAAAGCTTACTGAGGTTAAGATAAAGAATTACTATTACACCAAGCTGATTGAATCACAAAAAGAAGCTGTTTCTTCAAAATATCTTAGATACAACGAGGAGACGGACGATTATCAGATTCAGATTAAGTTTACTGGACCTGAAATTGTAAAGAAAGAAACCAGCTATGAAACAGAAGCTCAGGATGTTATGACAGCTAAGGATGTTCATATCACATATGTTGTTGATAGATCATTCTCGATGCGTACTAATTCTAGAGCGTCTCATATGCAGCAGGCTTCCAAGACTCTGGCTGAAATAATGAAGACGAAAAAGAATGTTAATGCTAGTTGGAAGATTGTAGATTTTGGTTCTAACGCTGTTTCATCGCCAAACTGGATGAGTACAGATGCCTTCTATGATGAAGTAAAAGGAAGCGATTTCGCTTGGTATTATACAGACAATGAAGGAGGAACTAACTACGAAGCTGCACTTCTTCATGTGAAGAATATTTTAGATAATGATAATAGCGATGCTCAAAAGATAGTCATATTCCTTACAGATGGTCTTTCAACAGTTTGGCTTAATGATAATGGAGTACCAACCTGGTATAACTCAACTGGAACTTCCTTTGAACCAAAGGCATATAGAGAGGCTTTAGCAGTTGTCAAAAATCTTAAGCCAGATGCATTCTATTCAATTGGTGTAGATTTTGGTAATGATACCTATAAAACCTATGATGGAGTTGCCAGAAATGCCGAATGGTTCTTAACAAACTTAACAAATAGTAGTAAAGCTAAAACTAAGAAGACATCAACAGTTAAGGGCGATAAGCTTGTTTCATTATTTAAGGACCTTGCAGGTGTTATTTCATCAACAGAAACTGGCGGAACTATTGAAAACACAGTTGCATATCACGCAGAGGATGTATTAATAAACGACCCATTAAGTGATTATGTAGATATAGAAGATGGATCTACACTTTACATAGGTATCAGAGATAATAATATTCCTGTTACAGCAGATGATCCTAATGCCAACGAGCTCCAGAAGTTAGGAAGAGGTAACTGGAGAAATGGTATTATCGATTCCACTAGTGAAGTGGTAAATAATCATGATGATACATCAATAAATATTGCAGAGTACGATATTTATGAAACTGACGAAAGTGGAAATACTGTTACATATACAGTTTCCGCATACTATGATAAGGATTCAAGAAGCATTAAGATGATTTATCCAGAAGGATATCAGCTTCCAGCTAATTATTCATTTGTAGTTTCATTCAATGTAGTACCAAGTGATAAAGCTTATGAAGAATATTATCAGCATCAACAGAGCGGCGAAGAGCTTTACAATGCAGTAGGTGATCCATTTACAGATCATGTATCAGTTCCAGAAGAGAACTGGACATCATCTGGAAAGCCTGGTTTCAATTCAAATGGAGATGCAAAGGTAACATACGACTTCTGTGGAAATACAATAAAAGATAAATTACCACATCCAGTTATCCAGGTTAGATTTAAATATCAATGGGAAATCTACAAGACAGATGCAGATGGAAAATCAGGTGAAAGACTTGAGGGAGCACAGTTCTTACTTAAGGAAGCAGGAGACGAACCAGAGATTGCTTACTTAGGAACAAGTAGTATAGCTGATAACAATGCAGGTAAGGTTATCTGGGATTTGAAGAACGATAAAGCTATTCCAGTAAACAAGACCTACATCATAACAGAGGAAGCTGCACCAACAGGCTACGCAAAATGTGATGACCATTGGGAGCTTACTTTAGATGAAAACAATATACCTACTGTTACAGCAATAGCAAAACAGGGTGTTGCAACTGAATATGAATCTGAGGTTGTAAGAGAAAAGAACCTGATAACTTATAAATTCTATTATAAGAATATTAGAAAGATAGCGAACATGCCAAACACAGGTGGCAAGGGAACTACAAAGGGAAGAGCCTTCGGATTCACATTAATAATGATTTCAGCCTTCATCTTGTATAGAAGTAGAAAAACAAAAGGTATGTACAAAAGGGGATAACAAGGAGGGTTAAATATGAAAAAAATAAAAAGAATTATTACCCTGATGCTTGCGATGATGATGGTATTTTCGATGTCAATCATCTCATCAGCAGCAGATAAGAATGCTGTTATTACCATTACCGGTGCAGGTGAAGGAGCTACATTTACATATGCACAGGTAATAGAGGCAGACACCAGCACAGAGACTGGTTGGGCAATCGTTCCTGGATACGAGAGACTGTTTGCAAGCTTTGGTGATGACGAACAGTCACAGATTGAAGGATATATTGCAGCAAGTGAATCAGCAAGAGCAGCTGCGATTAAAGCTGCAAATGTATCGACAAGTGAAGAGTTCACTAATCCAAAGACAGTTACTGAACCTGGATTGTATTTAATCAATGGAACAGAAACAGGATTTGAATATAATCCAATGCTTGCCTATGTTGGATTTGATACTGATACAGGCGCTGCAACTGGTTTAAAAGACGCTACATTAAAAGCTAAAAAGACACCTAAGACTGTAGGAAAGACAGTAGATGAGCAGACAGATAAATTTGTACAGGTTGGTGATGAAGTAACTTACACACTTAAGGCAACAATTCCTTATTCACCAAAGGGATCACAGACAACACTTGTTATTACTGATGAACTTACAGGTGGAAAGTTTAAGCTAAATGCGGCAGATAAGGTAGTAGTTACAGTTGATGTTGGGGATGCACCAACAATGGAAATCACTCCAAATGATAATAAGCTTACAATTGATTTAGCTTCACTTATCATTAACAGTGAGGACCCAGAAGAAGATAACAAATATGCAAACATGACAGTTACACTTACTTATGTAGCAATCGTAACTGGTACAGAGATTGAAAACAAAGCTTATATCGGAAATAATCCAGCTACAGTTGTTAAATCTTATACAGGAAAGCTTAAGATTACAAAGATGAACGAAGCTGGCTCTAACCCTTCAGTGGCTTTGGCCGGTGCAGGATTTGTAGTAGTAAACGCTGATGGAAAGTTTGCAACACTTGAAAATGGTGTTCTTACAGGATGGGTAGATACAGCAGATGCTGCTACAACAATCACAACAGGTCCTGATGGAACAGCTACAGTAGAAGGTTTTGATGCTAATAAGACATATAAGTTCCATGAAGTAGTTGCACCAGAAGGATATAAGCTTAATGATGATGATGTAACAGCAGAGTGGACGCCTGGCCTGGCTGATAACGCGCAGATAGCTGAAGCTACAATGCATGATACAAAGCTTTCTACATTACCATACACAGGTGGTAAGGGAACAGCAGCATTTACAATATTTGGTGTTATTTTGATGGGTATTGCAGCTGGTTTATATTATGTAAATAAGAGAAATAAATCAGCTAAGTAATTGTAATTATTGTCCCTCCGTCGCCAATTGGCGGCGGGGGAGGCAATAGCTACATTGAATAGAAGAGAGTATAAAAGTATTTTGTTCTATTCAATGTATCAAATAACAAAAGTAAAGGCCTAGTGGCTTGGAAGGGAGTCGCCAGTGAATATAGTTAGTAAAAGAAAAAAAGGATTAATAGGACTAAGCGTTGCAGTAGCAGTACTTGTCATGTTTGTTGGAATTCAAGGTCTTGCAGCAGGAAGGGTAGACCTTGATAAGGATGTGACTATCACAGCAAAAATCGATACAAATGATAATTCACTGTTTGTGCAGAAATATAAGGGAAATGTTGAGGTGAAGGTATTCAAGCTTGCAACTATGGATGCATTTGGAAATCTTACCGTAACATCGGATTTTGCAGGAGCAGGATTAGACTTATCAGTGCTTGGTAATGAGCCAACTGTTGATGATATCAAAGCAGGCATTGTTGATAATGCTGTTGCTACTGCTAAGAATATAACCGATTCTGCAAAATATAAAACTATCACAATAGATAGAGCAATTGGCAAAACCTCAGGATATACCAAAATCCAAAAGGGAGCTGGCTTATATCTTTACATGCCTGAGGATGTAACAGATGATGAATATGTTTATTCATTTACACCATATGTAATAATGGCTCCAAGCAGTGAGCGTATAGTTACAGGCCAGGGCTCAGACGAATGGAAATATGATGTAAGCTTTAATCTTAAATCAAGCGAAGAAAGAAGATTTGGAACATTAAAGCTTACAAAGACATTGGATAAATATAATGAAAGTCTTGGATTTGTTTCATTCGTTTACAAGATTAAGGCAACCTTATCAGACGGAACGGTTGTATTTGATGATCTTAGAACAATCGATTTTTCAGCTCCAGGTACAAAGGAAGTAGAGGTGGAAATCCCAGCTACAGCAATAGTTACTGTAGAAGAGGTATACACTGGTGGAAGCTATCAGGCTGTAGAAGGTACTAATACAAAATATGAAAACATTAAAATAGTTGTTGATGAAGAAAAGGAAGTAAAATTCGAAAACACATATGATGGCAATCTAATCACAGGCAACATGAGTGCTGTGAACACATATGAAAAAGTTGATGGTGAATATGTTCACACCAATTTTTTAACAATTCAATAAATATGAGAGAGCGAGGTAACTAACTATGAAAACAAAATGGTTATGTATAGTTGCTGCAGCAGTATTGGTTGTTAGCGCATCTGCAGTAAAGCCTGCTTTAGCATACTTCACAGCAACCAAAACTATTGAAGGAACAACTAAGGAATTAAAGATTGGTGATAGCATCCCAGATATTCACGAAGATATCGATGGAATGATTAAGAAAATCACTATCATGAATACAGGTGAGTACGATATTTTTGTAAGAGCTAAGGCTATTACACCTGATAACTGGGAAGCTGAGTTTACCCCAACCGATGGCTGGAAGGAAAAGGATGGCTACTATTATTACGACAAGCCTCTAGCACCTGACGAACAAACAGCTACAGCACTTACACTTGAAATCAAACCTAAGAATGTAAGTGAAACTTATGAGGTGCCAGAAAAATTTAATGTCATAATTGTTCAGGAAGCTACAAAGGTTGTTTTCGACAAGGATGGTAATCCAGTACCAGATGATTGGGCAAACGCAATTACTAGTCAGATTAATGCAGGCGAATAGGAGGGGTAAAAATGAAAAAAATAAATAAAAATCCTCTTATAATCTTGGCTATAGGACTAGTAGTAATTATAGCAAGCACTGTTGGAGCTACCAGAGCAGCAATGGTTGCGCAGGAAGATGCAGATAGTCTTAAGTTTACAACTGCTGAATTCAAAGTAGATTTTACAGGGGATATATCAGATGGAAAAATTGATTTTCCAGCAATGGAAGAGGATGAATTCCTGAAAATAGGAAAGCTTTATAATGAGACAATATCTGTAAAGAATACTTCTACTGGAGAGTATGACGAGTATTTAAGAGTAGTGGTTAAAAAAAGCTGGGAAAAGGATGGCAAGAAAACAATTGCTTTAGACCCAAAGAAGATTGAAATCAAAGTTGCAGATGGCTGGTACAAAAATGTATCAGAGTCTACAGCAGAACAGGATGTTTACTATAAGCTAACACCAGTTAAAAAGGATGCTGAAATTGCTTTTATTACTGGAATCAAGGTTAAGGAAGATGTTGCAAAGGTAGTTGAACAAACAGGAACTGAAACAATTATCGAAAATTCATATCCTTATAATAAAGCAAAAATTAAACTTTCCCTTGAGGTTGATGGCCTACAGACACATAACAGTGCCGATTCAATCCGGGCAGCCTGGGGACTTGGACAGTCTTTCGAAGCAGAGGATAGTGAAGGAAATAAAACGACGGTAAGCTTTGAATTTGTTGATTAAGAAAGGGGCAAGCGATGAAAAAGAGAATAATGAATTTAGTCCTTGCTCTTGCACTGACAGTTCTAGGGCTGATAGGACAAATCAATACAGTAGAAGCTAAGACGAATGAGGATATTAATTGGGATGTTACATTCAATGGAAGTAAGGTAGAATCAAACTTTTCACAGAAGGTAACTAACAATGTTATTTCCTCAGTAATGCCTGGTGATACTATCGTATATACGGTAAATTACAGCTCTTCAGTTGCAGCAGATTTTTATCTGAATGCTGATATTATTAATACTTTAGAAGAAAAAGCAGCAGATGAATCTGATTCAGCAGATGCAAAGGAAGGTGCTTATACATACACTATCACCTACGGACCAACCGGTGAAGAAAACACTGTATACGATAGCAAGCTCATAGGTGTTGATGAAGTAAATACTATTAAGGGCTTGAAGCAGGTTGATGGAGAAGATAAGTTCTTTGAATTAGGACGAGTAACTCCAGGATTTGGACAGAAGGTTAAGATTACTATTCAGCTGGATGGTAACAGTCAGGACAATTCATACATGTTCAAGCTGGCAGCACTTGAGGTTAAGCTTGGTGCGCAGACAGTTCCTCAGAACACAGTCATAACCAACACAAACACAAAGAAAGTAGTTTACACTGTTCCAGGTGGTACAGAAATAGTAGCAGTATCAATCACTGATCCAGATACGCCACTTGCAGTAGTTAAGGATAATCCAATTACTGGTGATTATATTCTTCCACTTATTATTATCACAGTTGGATTTATAGTAGGCATTCTTTTAGTATGTTTATACTTTAAGGTAGCTGTTAAGAGCATGAGAGAGGAGGTAGTCTGCTATGAAAAAGATGAATAGATTTTTTGGACTACTTTTAGCCATGCTTATAGTTTCCGCAGGAGTAATGTCTATATCAACAGTTTCATATGCAGATTATCAGTACACTGTAAGGATTTACCTTGGTGGAACAGGAGATGAAGGCGCAAGCTTTACATCCTCTGAGGGAAGTGCTTATTTGGATTATAAAGTAGATGCTGGTAATACATTTAGCTTTAATCCAACCACAGAAGTTACAATCTCTTCTACAGATGCAAAGTACCAGGTTATCGGACTTCGTCCTAGTGGAGATTTTAATCATGAAAAGCTGGTTGATAACATTTCAGGCAAGACAATAGATAAGGACGAAACTTATGTTGTAGCATATGGTACGTATAAGACAGTTCCTTATACAGCAGAATTTGTTAATGAAGCTGGAACAAAGATTTCTGAGGACCTTGTTTATTATGGAATTAAAGGAAAAACATTTAATGCACCATACAAAGAAATCGATGGCTATGTTCCAAAAGACGGAACAAAGAATAAGGCTATAACACTTACAGAAAGTGATGAAGTAGTTCAATTCGTATATACGAATCGCGGTACTGGTTCTACTATTTATAACACCATCGAGAATACAGAGTATTCAACAGTAAGAGGTGCTAACCAGCGTGTAACACAGACAATACCTGGGGAAACACAGCCTGCTGATCAGTCGGCAGTTACAAATAATAGAAATCAGGACAATAGGAATCAGGGTGCAGCTACAGATGATAGCCTAGCTGTAGAAACAGATGTAGCTAATGACACAGAAGTAGATGATTCAACTACACCAGCAATTAGCGGTAATGAGGAAACAGAAATTCCTGATGAAGATGTTGCTAGAGCAGTAGGAGATAGAAAAACAATTACGAATTATTTTATCTATCTTATAATAATTGCAATCTTAGGATTCTTGATTGTATGTATATCAGTTATCGGAACAGTTGTAGTTAACTACGATAAGAAGCATAAGAACTAATGAAAAGTTAAATTAGGAGCGACTTAATGGTCGCTCCTATTAATTTGTGATAAAATCAAAGCATGAAAAATATAATCAAAACATTGGGAAATTTAATAATCATAATTGTAATAGTGGCATGCATACCTATAGCTGTTCCAAAGGTATTTGGACTTGCGGAATTTAATGTTATCACAGGTTCTATGGAGCCAAAGCTTCCTGTTGGTTCATTAGTATATGTGAAAGCAGCTTCTTTTGAGGACCTTAAGGAAAAGGATATTATCGCATTTGATAAAGGAGCCACTGTCATTACCCATCGAATCGTTTCTATAAATGAGTCAGATATGCTCATTACCACAAAGGGTGATGCTAATGATGCTAACGATTTTACACCTGTTCCTTATCAGGATGTTATAGGAAAGGTTGTTTTCCATATTCCAGTCTATGGATTTATAGCAGCCTTCATTAGTAGTATTTTAGGTAAAGTGTGCTTTGTTTGTCTTCTGGTTTTAGGCGTTGTTATGTCTGGATTATCTGGCATAAAGATTGAGAAGAACAAAAAAGGTAATCCAAAGGTATTGCTTGTAGTAGGGCTTTTAATAATAGTAGGTTCTGTAGCAGGACTTGTTATTATTTTTTCAGATTATAAGCAATCAGAAGATTTATATACTGGAGTAAGGGAAAACTATGTATCTACTGTGGAAGAAGATATCCCATGGCAGGACATGATAGATGTAGATTTTGACGCACTGCAGGACATTAATAAAGATGTTGTTGGCTGGATTTATGTGGAAGGTACTGATATAAGTTATCCAATAATGTATTCAGGCGATGACGAAAAGTATCTACGCACAGGAATTGATTTAAAGGCTGCAACAGCTGGCTCTATCTTCCTAGAGGGATATAATCTTAAGGATTTTAGCGATAGTCACAGCATTATTTATGGTCATAACATGAGAAACCTGTCAATGTTTGGTAGCCTGAAGTTCTACAAAACAGAAGAAGGCTATTATGACAGTCATAGATATTTTCAGATTATCACTCCAGAGAAGAAAATGAGATTTAGGATTTTTTCTTATTTTGATACAGATCCTGCATCATGGGTATATACAGTTCCTTTTTCTGACTCACCAGAATTTGAGGAATATATATCTGAGCTCAAAAGACATTCTGCTATAAATTCAGATGGCGTTGAGATAAAACCAAGTAATAAAATTGTTACACTATCTACATGTTCTGTGGCTGAGAGAAGATTCACATTGCATGGTGTAATGGTAGACAAAGAAATAATAGATGAGTAATTATTAGTTAAATAATTTTAGATGTGGCAAAAACGTACGAAATCTGGCAAAAACGGTTACGCAAAACTATTTATTTTTAAAAATAGCGTGATAAAATAACGCATATAAGATAAATTGTTTGTAATGTGTAACTTTTCAGATATTAGGAGTACGGAGATGTCTAAGAAAAAAGTTGAGAATCTATTGAAGGGCGTTGCTATAACAGGAGCAACAGTTGGTGGTGCATCTATATTAGGTGATGCTAATCTTGCTTATGCAGCAGAGCTTGGCGAGGAAGAAGCTAGCGCCTTAGCTCAGGGAGAGATAGTTCTTAAGGTAGCGCAGGAACAAACAGAGCAGCAGGCAGAACAACAAGCAGAGCAACAGCTTCAGACAACAATAGAAGAAATTGATTTGCAGTCTGAATCTGCATCTGAAAGTGCTGCAAGCGAGGCTTTTAGCATGTCTACCGCTGTATCAGAAGCGGAAGCAAGCTATGAATCGGCATCAACATCATTTTCTGAGGCAGGCTTAGAGGATGAATATCTGGAAAATCTTATCCAGGAAATAGAGCAGGCGAAAACAGAGCTTGAAGCAGCTAAGCAGAATGCTATTGATAACGGCCAACAACTCGATCATGACGATAAATCCAACAATTATTATGGAGCTGGAGATAAGCTGTCAAACCTATTGATTCAGTACGCCTTTTATCAGGAAGGTTATGTTGGCGAAATCATGTACAGCGAGTGGGATTCTAGCAGCTACAATACTAACAGTGTAAAAGTAACCTATGTAGATTCCACAGGGGCTACCAAGCAGGCGTATTTTGATTACGTAACAGTGGATGCCTATGGAAATGCACTTGTGCCAGGATTTTATGATAGTAAAGACGGAGGCCAGGATTATAATAATCCAAACGTAGTTGATGGCATCATGGTTGTTGAGAAAACTTTAGAGTACAAGGACGAATTTGGAAATGTACTCACATGGGAATACTCAACTGAGACAGGAGCTGACGGTCAAGAGAAAACAGTTTGTCATTATTATATAAATGGGCAGGAGATTGCAGATAATGTGGAGGTGACAATTAATGAAGATGACACATTCACGTTAACAAGTACTGATGCAAGTCCAGAGGTTCAGGTGGTTAAGGTAACTGAAGAAAACTTGGGCTATAAGTCATATATATATGATGCTGAAGATAACACTGTGTACCATGATTTGGGTATGTATGCCAATGCAGCAGGTGAGTGGAATAACTCCCTTGTAGGCTATACAAGAAATAGTGCAGACTTTTCTGTTGGTGTAGTTGAAACGGATGAAGAGGGTAACACCACTGTTTCTACATTAGTAGATGCTGAAGGAAATGCTGTAAATCTTATTAATAAGAGACCTGAGTATGCTAACTCAGATCAGTGGAATTGGCTTAGAAATGGTATAAGACAGTATTCAGCTTTTAGCATAGGTGGAAAAACATATTATTACTATACTTCAAATATAATTAATAACCATGATGGTACATATACATTCACTGGATATTATGATGAGGCTGGCTCAAGCTATAACCAGCAGTCAATTACTCTTTATTCAGCAAGTGCTGCATCTTCCAGCTTAAGCTTCACTCCTTCTTTTGTAAATAAGGAAGGAGATGGTACAGAAGTTTACAAGAACTACAACGGAGAGATTAAAGACGGTAACTTTGGAGTAAAGGGTTGCAAATACTTTAGCTTAGAAGATTTTAACAGGGGACGTGATGAATATCATGCGGCAAGAAGTGAAGTTACATCACGCTCAGAATCATTAAGTGAATTATTATCTCAGTCGGATTCTTTATCAGAGAGTGCATCAGTAAGTGCCACCGCTTCAGAGCATGCATCAGAATCCAGGGCAGAATCACTATCAGAAAGTGCAAGCACATCAGAAAGCATAAGCATTTCGGATAGTGAAAGTACATCGGAAAGTATAAGCATTTCGGATAGTGAAAGTACATCGGAAAGTATAAGTATTTCAGATAGTGAAAGTGTGTCCGAGTCAGAAAGTGTGTCCGAGTCAGAAAGTATATCTGAGTCAGAAAGCATATCCGAGTCCGAGAGCATGTCAATGTCTGAGGCTGCCAGTCAGAATGTGGTTAGAAGTGAGACAGCTTCTAATTATGTGAGCGTTAATGAAAATGTAGTTATATCAGCAAGTGAAGTAACTGAAGTAGCTGAAGTAGACGATGTAGCTGAAGATGTTAAAGAGCCAGAGATTAAGCAGGTAAGAAATGAAAACCTCGATGTTGTGAAGGCTCCGCTTGCAGTAAAGCTTGATGATATGGATGATTTAATAGACGCAGATACAATTCATATCAATGAAAAGGAAACTCCGCTTGCAGTAATGAAGAGTGGAATTGATGGAAGATCAAAGTGGCATGTGGTAGCGGCTCTTTTCAGTTTATTAACTGGAAAGGTTGCAAACGACAAGAGAAAGTCAACTGAAACAAAAGAAGAAGATACAGATAATTAGTGAGTATAACCCCAAGGAAACTTGGGGTTATATTATTATGTTTAATTTTATCAGATAATTTGATTGTTTATCAGCTAATGTGCTATTATTATAGAAAATAAATAAAGAACGGGGAATTATTATGAATTCAAAATTGAAAAAAGTATTGGAGCTTCTAGCGGTAATAGCAATTACCATCATCGTGGCTATGTCTAGCCCATTTAATCCATTTATGAACAATGCCTTTACAGAGGTGCAGCAGCAGATACAAGACATTGCACATTCAGTTAAGGATGGATATCTTGCATATGTAGAATTGGATGGTCATTATGGACCAGTAGTTTATGAGTTTTACGGATTGGGCTATCTTTTAACAGAGACTCATGTAGTTCAATTTGTAATGGAATTAGTAATTTTGTTTATAACAGTTTTATTTATGTATAAGACAGCAAGACTTTATACATCAGAATTGTTTGCTATTGCAACTACAGCAATCCTTTCAATATTCGGATGGGGCGCACTTACACATGCAGGGGCAGAAGAGCTTATGTTCTTTATTATGGTACTCACTGGATACCATATTTCAAGACAGTTAAAGTCAGGCTTTTTATCACATCATACATATTTACTTGCAATTGATTTAGGATTGGTATTTTTCTTACAGCCTGGATATGTTTGGTTCTGGGTAGCACTTATCATTTTCTTCGCAGTTAAATTCAAAATGGATGGTATTGATGGCAAGTCATATGGCTCATACTTCACATCAGTACTTGAAGGACTTGCTACAGTTGGCTTACCAATGGGACTTTATTTATGGCACTTCAAGAATGCAGGAGCATTTATGAAGCAGGTTGTAGATTACAATATGTCAAACATCGGTACATTAAAAGATGGCTTGCACATAATTATAGCTAGTCCATGGGCTATATTTGTACCTGTACTTATTATTGTAATCATTATCAAGGTGTTGACAGACGACAAGATTTCAGATTTATACTGCTGGGTTGGAATTATCGTATTTGCGATAGTTGTAATCGCACTTCAGGGTGAAAACCTCACATCATATTTACAGTTATCAAAGGCACTTTATGTTGTCCCATTAGCAAGTGCATTTTCTCTAATTGATAAACCATTAGGATTAAAAGCAGAGGATAAATAAATTTGGCATGGATAAAATAAAAGTATTAGTTGTGTCAGATAGAGATTGGAATAGTTGTTACACGGTTCCTGATTACCTTAGGATTATTTCCTACAAGGATGAGGTAATCAAAAAGAAGGATATCTATGAAATCGTTATCCTTGAAAAGAACATTGAAGAGGATGATTTTGATATTCTTAAGGAACATTCCTATTCTTACTGCCTTTTTGCGGTTAAAGATTTGCAGCTTAATGACACAACTAAAATGCTTTTTGCCCAAAGGATGGGTAAGATTTTATACCATAATGAAATTCAATCCTTTTTAGATAACGACGCAAAAAAGTATTTTTCTAAACCATATGGTGAAAAGCTCAAGCCCTCTGATATAGGAATATCTAGGGATTTTAAAGGCAAAATAAGTTGGGATGGTAACTATTGCGTTAATCTTGAAGGGGACTACGGTAGTAAGCTTAATCAGATAGCATTCTGGCGAAACAATATACCAATAACAAAAGGTCAGGCTATTGAATTTTGGCTTGAATATAAAAAGGATGAAAGTGTAGACATATCCTTATCCATAAAAGAATACGCCGTGGGCAGCCTGGCAGATGAAATTGAGGTAAAGGAATTTTCAGAGGATGATCTTAAAAATCCAGTTATCATAGAAGGCAAAGAGGACGGAGAGATTTTTTGCTCGGTAAATGCCAGTGGTACTGGAAAGCTAGGCATAATAGCATTGCATGACAGAGTATCACATTATGATGTGGGCAGCTTTATGGTTGGTGGAAAGCGATTTGTAACAAGCGAGGGAGAGGAGATATTCGCATATTTCGATCCAGGCGATTTAAAGCCACCACTTGCTGTTTATTTTTCTGGATATAAAACCCTAGAGGGCTTTGAAGGCTACCAAATGATGAGGAAAATGGGATGCCCATTTTTGCTTATTGCGGATCAAAGATTTGAAGGTGGCGGTTTCTACATGGGAAGTCCTGAATACGAAAAGCTTATGGTTGATATAGTAGATTCATATCTTGCTAAGCTTGATTTTTATCCAAACGAGCTGATACTTTCAGGAATTTCAATGGGAACCACTGGTGCTATGTTTTATGGGTGTGATTTGAAGCCACATGCTTTGATTATCGGAAAGCCGTTAGTAAGTCTAGGCGATATAGCTTTTAATGAACGTTTGAAAAGGCCAAAGGGATTTGCTACATCTTTGGATTTGCTTAATCACTATGGCGGCGGAATGGATGAAGGGGCTATCGATAGATTAAATGAAAAGTTTTGGGAGAAACTTAGACACACAGATTTCAGTCGTACAAAATTTATCGTGTCATACATGATAGAGGATGACTATGATTCAACAGCTTATGAAAAGCTTTTGTCTGAGCTGAATTCATCAGGTGTGCAGGTGTACGGAAAAGGTCTTCATGGAAGACACAATGACAACACGTTAGGTATTACCACCTGGTTTAAAGGACAGTATGATAAAGTATTAAAAAACGATTTTAATCGTAAATAAGCAGGAGTTGAAGGATAGGATGAAAAAGTATTTTTTCCCTAGAACATTAATAGAGAAGCTGCTATTTACATTGATTATCATGGCAGTTTATTTGATTGGCAGAGAAATTCCGCTTTTCGGGGTGGATTTGGGCGCTTATGATGTTCTTAGGGGAAATACTGACGATCTTATCATGCAAACAATCGGAGGAGATAGGTATAAGACAAGTATTTTTGCTCTTGGAATATCTCCTTTTATGTTTTCTACATTGTTTATTCAAATGGCTGTGGCTGTAAAAAATGTAGATAGCAAGACTCATTCATCTCCTAAAAAAATAACATATGGAACTTTAATTTTGATGCTTGTTTGGGCTATCATTCAAGCCTGCTTTAACACCGCATCAACATTTTATTTGTTTGATGGGGCTGGTTTAGTTTTAGTAAAAATCATTTCTGGCCTTCAGATGGTTGCAGGATCATTTGTTATTCTTTGGCTTGCAACTCTTAATGGCAAATATGGTGTGGGAGGCCAGACCATTCTTATTTATGTAAATATTCTTGATAGTATCGTAAATACGATACAAGGAGAGAGTTTTGCAGATTTGAAGCTCATAGGACTTATTTGTATAGTTGCTTTGCTTATAACTATCATATTCGAAAATACGGAATACAGAATTCCTATGCAGCGTATTTCTATTCACAACATTTATTCTGATAAAAATTATATTCCAATAAAATTAAATCCAATAGGCATGATGCCTGTCATGTTTTCTTCGGCATTTTTTATGCTTCCAGTTTATATTTCTACCTGCTTAGTTGGATGGTTTCCTGATAATGAAAATTTCATATATGTCTATGAAAATATGAATACGGGCCACGCCCTGGGGATTATTGTTTATATAGTTGCTTTATACATAATCACTATTGTTTTTTCATTTGTATTTATAAGTCCAAAGAATCTTGCAGAAAGTATGCAAAAATCAGGAGATAGTATCACAGGACTTCGCTCTGGTAAAAGGACAAGAAGATATATAGGAAACAGATTGTTTTTGATATCTATTGTTTCAGCAACATTTATGAGCATTTTTATAGGGATGCCATTGGTGTTGCAGCTTAATGGAATGGTTGATACAGAACTGATGAGTTTGCCATCTATCGTTATTGCAATGGGAAGCATCAACTGTAATCTTTACAGAGAGCTAAGAGCTGTAAAGGATTTTGATGGCTATATACCTTTTATTTAAAAGTTGTTTTGATTGGAGACAGGTAATGCTTTATTTTATTCCAGCATGGTATCAATTGAATAGCTTTAAGGAATTGGAGCAAAGCTGGCACACTAGACGTATGCATACGGAGTTTGACGATACGGTTAAGCATGTGCAGATGTTTTATCGAAATGGAATCAATGATTTTACCATTTTGCTTTTAAGTCACGCCCCAAATTTTAGACATTTCCTACACAGGCAGGGAGTTTTTCATGCGCCATATCTATCTGTGTTTGATTCAATACAGGAGGTAAGGGGCAAGAAGGTAGCGGTTTTTTCTTTTCATAATCTTGATTGGCCTGAGGAAATTGAATTTGTCTACACGCCTTTTGTTGTACTTGCTTATCTGCATGGAAAGAAATACGCCCAGATTAACTTTGGCGAGGCAGGCAATCCAATCGAAGTAAGTATGTATGAAAATGATGTGATAATCAGGCGAAACATCTATGACGATAGAGGTTTTATATCTGCAACAGAGCTTTACGAGGATGGAAATATCGCATATACGGACTATCTTACAGAAGAGGGCATAGTGAAGATGCGAATCATGGCAGATGATGGCCAGGTTCATATAAATGAAAAGGCTAACACCTATTTGGTTTTCAAGCAGGACGGTATCACCAAAAAGCAGTTTGAAAAAAACGTATATGATAGCATAGCGCAGGTTATTTTGGAGGTGTTGAATGCCCATTTGGAATATGGAGATGATGATATATTCTGCATTGCCATGCATGAACTGAACGTGCTTATCACGAAGGATTTGATTGGAGATAGAAAATCGATTCTATCCTTTTATGGTGACAGATACAGGATTAAGGATCATGAGGAAGGCAAGGAATTGGTAACAAAGGCCAGCTATATCATCACTGATTCAGAGGCAACCACCAGATATCTCAAACGTGAAATGGGCAAGGAGTTAGAAAACATCATCGATATTTCTCCTTACGATACCAGAATGGATTTTGGAATAAGCGAGCAGCTGACAGTCCAGAAGATATTAGTTCCTGTGGATGATTTGCCGGAGAAAAGATTTAAGGCACTTATTATTAATCTGGCAAAATATCTTACAACAAATGAGAATGCAATGGTTCATATATTCACAAGAAATGCCAAGTACGACCTGCCAGATATTTTGATTAATTCAATTGCAGACATCATAGAGGCGGCAGGCTACGATAGGCGAATGGCCATCGGCGAAAAAAAGGATGAATTAGATGATGAGGAGAAAATCCCAGTAAGATTTTTCATAGAACAATGTGTGGATGAATTGTCGGTAAGTAAATGCATTAGAGAACAAAGAATCATGATTGATATGAGACACAATCCTGATTTGTTCTTGCAGATAAACTGTATTAGCATGGCAATTCCGCAGATTGTTCGCAGGGAAACACAGTACATGCAAAACGGTTACAACGGATTTGTGGTGAAGGAATTTGAACGTATCCCAGTGGCTTTGGATTATTTCTTAGGAAGTCTTGCTAACTGGAATCAGGCTAAGGTCTATTCCTATGAAATTAGTCAGAAGTTTACAACAAAGCATCTGATTGAAAAGTGGGAGATGGTTCGTAGTGCATTAAGCCTTAAAGCTGAATAAAGGGGAAATTATGAATAACACAAGTTGGCCAATCTATTGGCTGGAATACAGCAGTAATGCATATCTGTATGGCTCAGAAATTGAATATCTGGCAAAGAACAATGTTCATTTTAAAAACAATCTGATGCCACCTGGAACAGTCATAAAGGAATGGTATTCCATGACAAACTACCAGGCCAGCAGGACGGAGCCATCCCTGCCGATAATAGACGGCGAAAGCCATTATCATATCAAGATAGATGTGGAAACTCCTGATGGAAAGGGATGTCTTGTTAGACTTGTTTTTCTGGACAGATACGAAAGAGAAGCAGGGGATTTTACCATAAGAGGAAAAGAGGCGGATTTTAGCTGCCCGCTTAAAACCTATAGCTACAAAATGCAGCTAATCAACGGGGGAATGACGGAATTTACATATCATTCAATCACTATTGAGGAAATAGAATGAAGATAGTAAAAACAAAGTCTACAGTTAAAAAGTTAATAAGGGATTTGAAAAAGGTTAAGGCCCTGAAGGACAAAATGGAGCAGCTTAGTGATGATGAGCTAAAGGGGATGACTGAGCTTTTTAGACAGCGATTTGAGGCCGGCGAATCCTTGAATGATATCCTGCCAGAGGCTTTTGCTGCCATGTGTGAAGCGGACAAAAGAGTTCTTGGCATGTTTCCTTTTGATGTTCAGATTTTGGCTGGCATCGCATTGCACAGGGGATATTTGGCAGAGATGAACACAGGTGAAGGAAAGACTTTGACTGCAACTCTCCCGATGTACCTAAATGGCTTGACTGGTAAAGGAGCCATTCTTGTTACTAACAACGAATATCTAGCACTGCGTGATGCCGAGGAAATGGGACCAGCCTATGAATTTATGGGGCTTACCGTAAAAGCTGGTGTAAAAAGAGACGAGGATGACCGATTTGATAACAAGGAAAAGAAGGTAATCTACCAGGTCGATATCGTATATACCACACATTCAGCGTTGGGATTTGATTATCTGATTAACAATCTGGTTAAATCCAGTGAAGAAAGGTTTTTAAGACCATTTAATTACATCATCATTGATGAGGCGGATTCGGTTCTACTGGATAGCGCCAGCACACCGCTTGTAATTTCCGGCTCACCACGTGTTCAGTCTAATCTGTATGAGGCTGCGGATTTCTTTGTTCGAACCCTTAGAGAGGATGAGGATTATGAGGTGGAAGAAAAAAATGTGTGGTTCACGGAAAAGGGCTTGAGCTACGCAGAAGAATATTTTGGAATAGATAATATTTTTGACCCTGAGTATTTTGAAATCTACAGACATTTGGTGTTGGCTCTTCGTGCTCACAAAATAATAGAAAAAGGCACGGAGTATATGATTTCAGAATCAGGGGAGGTAGCTCTTATCGATGCAAGCTCAGGCCGAATGCTAAAGGGCGTTAAGCTAAGAGGCGGCCAGCATCAGGCTATTGAATGTAAGGAGCAGGCGGAAATAACTCAGGAAAATCGTTCCATGGCGTCGATAACTTATCAGAATTTCTTTTCAATGTTCCCTAAGATGGCGGGAATGAGTGGAACCATCTATGATGCCAAGGATGAGCTTATGGAGGTTTATGGAAAAGAGGTTGTGGTGATTCCAACTAATAATCCTATTAGGCGAGTGGATTGTCCGGATTGGTATTTTAGCGATTCCAGTAAACAGTTTGAGGCGGCAATTAGGCTGGCGGTGAAAAAGCATGATAGTGGTCAGCCAGTGCTTATAGTTACAACTATGATTTCTGATACGGAAATCATTTCCAATCTTTTGGTTAAAGAGGGAATCCCACATTCGGTGTTGAATGCCAACAATGCTTTCTGGGAGGCGGACATCATAAAGGAAGCAGGTCAGCTGGGCGCCATGACTGTTGCTACATCAATGGCAGGGCGTGGAACTGATATCAAGCTTGGACCAGGTGTTAAAGAGCTGGGCGGGCTTGCTGTTATCGGCGTTGGCCGAATGCTAAATGTACGAGATGAAAGACAGGCCAGAGGAAGGGCTGGACGACAGGGCGACCCAGGCTACAGCAGGTTTATAGTATCGTTGGAGGATGACATTGTCGAAAAAGGTACGGATTCAGAAAAGCTAAAGAAATATATCGATGGTAAGAGGCGCATCAGCGATTGGAGAGTGAAGCGAATCGTCAACAAGGCTCAGCGTATTAACGAAGAGCTTGGAAGCGCTAACAGGAAAACCTCAAAGGATTATGACGTGGTTTTACAGTTGGAGCGAAAGCTCATGTACGATACCAGAGATAGGCTGCTTGATGGTGGAACCTTAGAGGACGAAAAGATAAAGGCAATTGCCGAGGAAAACATAGATGGATTTTTAACGGCTAATAGAAAGCTTTCGAAGGCGGATTTAAACAGATTCATTTTGGATAACATATCCTACGAAATGGAAAAGAATATGAGATATTTGGATCTTAGTGATAGGGCCCAGGTGAAGGCTTATATGTTAAAGCGAGTGGAAAAATCCTTGGAGGAAAAGCGAAAGGCTATTGATTCAGATAATGGAATGAAGGATTTTGTCAGGGTATCGGCACTGTCAGCTATTGACGAGGCCTGGATAGAACAGGTGGATTATTTGCAACAGCTGCAGCCTGCGGTATCAGGTCGTAGCAGTGCCCAGCGAAATCTTATGTACGAATACCATGCCGAGGCGCTGGAATCCTTTAGAAAAATGGAAAAGAGAATTAAAGGCAATATTATGCGTAATATACTTCTTTCCGAAGTATCTATGGATGAGAAGGACAGACTGCACATTATACTCCCATAGGAGGCTGCATGATTTATAACTTTAACCTGGGCATTGGCTGGGCCAGTTCGGGTGTTGAATACGCCCAAAGCTACCGAGCCAAGGTGCTTCGAAACATAAACAAGCCAGCAAAATTCATTTTCACTGACATGTTTCCTAGAGACAATCTTATCGATATGACCAGGAACATCGGCTTTGAGGATGATGAAATCATTTGGCTTTATACTTTTTTCACGGACCAGAAGCTGGGGCCTGTTACATTTACTTTGGAGGATTTGAAGGCTACCTTAGGTGGGCGCGACTTTACCTATGACCGGGATGGGAAGATTGGAAGGTTTGTGTTTGATGGGGATAACAACTTTTATCGAATCTACTTCGTAAATGCGGATTCAGATTTGGTCCACAGGGTGGAGATGGTATCTCGTGGCCGCCTGGTGAGAAAGGATTATTTCATTACTGGAAGGGTGTTTAGCGAATACTACGCACCTTTGGATGGCAAGGCTCACATGTATCATCGCAGGTTCTTTAATCAGGACGGAAGTCTTGCTTACGAAGAGATAAACGATGATGGGGATGTGATGTTCAAGTTCGCTGACAAGCTAATCTGCTCCAAGGAGGAGCTTGTAGGATATATGACATCTAAGCTTTCTCTTACAGCTGATGATGTAGTACTCATTGATAGGACCACGGGAATCGGCCAGGCTATTTTAGAAAATGCTGGTGCTGCAAAGGTTGGAGTTGTCATCCACGCAGACCATTTTAGCGAAGGGGCAACAGATGATGACAATATCTTATGGAACAATTATTACGAATATGCCTTTGCAATGCATGAACATATCAGCTTTTACGTGACAGCTACTGAGGCTCAGCGAAAGCTTCTGATAGAGCAATTTGAAAAATATCTAAAGGTTACACCTAACGTATATACGATACCTGTAGGGGCGCTGAAGGAATTGAAGTATCCTGGTAAGGCCAGAAAGCCATATTCTCTTATAACCGCATCGCGTCTGGCTACAGAAAAGCATGTGGATTGGTTAGTGGATGCGGTGGCAACTGTTCATAAGGATATTCCTGAAATCACTCTTGATATATACGGAAGGGGAGGCGCAGAAAAAGCCTTAAAGGAGCAAATCAGCAAGCTTGGCGCAGATTCCTATATACGATTGATGGGTCAATACGATCTTGAGGATATTTACATAAACTACGAGGCTTATCTGTCAGCTTCCACCAGCGAGGGCTTTGGACTAACCCTGATGGAGGCCATAGGCTCAGGTCTTCCAATCATCGGCTTTGATGTGCGATACGGAAATAAGAATTTTATCGATGAGGGAAAAAACGGATATAAGCTGCCTTACAATGCTGGAATCGAAAAATCTAGGCGGCAGAAAATGTTTGTGGATGCAATAAAGAAGCTCTTTACAGATGGTAATTTAGAAGAAAAACGCAATCACTCATACGAGAAGGCGAAGGATTATCTGGCTAGTGAAGTGGAGGCAAAATGGAAAAATCTACTGGAGAAGATATAGTTTTATTGTTTGATTATTATAATCAAGGAAGCAGGGATTTGCTGGCCTCTTTTTTGAATGCAGGCATGCAGGTGAAGGCTGCAGTTATCAATGATGACGGCTTTTTGCCTGATAATGTGGAAAATGTTTTTGAATATTTCCTTGGCCCATTTTACGAGGGGCAGCCACTGTATTTTAATCAATTAAAGGTGCCAACATACTGGGAGATAAGTGGAAACAACAGTAACGGCAGTGTTCATGATAAATCAAAGGAGAGAGGACGAATCTTCTACAGCGAGCCTAAAAATAAACGCCAGGTAAAGGTGGTGGACTGGCTGGATGATGAGGGGAAGGTTAAAGCCAGTGACCACTACAATAAATACGGGGTCTGCTACGCCAGAACCATTTTTAATAAAGACGAAAAGAAGGTTAGCAAATCCTATTTTGACAAGGACGGAGCAGAAATCATTGTAGAAAACTTCGTCACTGGGGACATTATTTTAAACTATGAGGGTGTTACAAATATTTTTAAAAACAGAACGGAGTTCGTGGTTTATTATCTCAAGCACAAGGGCTACAATAACTGCAGGTTATTCTTTAATTCCCTGTCTATTCCATTTTTTGTGTCGAATGCGTTGCCTGCAGATGAAAATCGTAAATGCGATATTTTGTTTTGGCAGGAAACAATTGGTGGCGAAATCCCTGGAAATATGCAGCTGATTCTTGATAACAAGGTTGGCAGATGTAAGAGGATAGCAGTGCAAAACAGTGTTTCCTACGATAAGCTGAAAAAGCTTAGTGGCGCTGAAAAAATCATATTTAAGCTAGGTTACATCTATCCATTTGAAAAACCAAACCTGGGGAGAAAGGAAGCGTTGATTTGTACCAACACTGAAAACGTGGAAAAGCTAAAGGAGGTCGTTGCGGCACTGCCAGAAGTGAAGTTTCATGTGGCGGCCCTTACGGAAATGTCCCAAAAGCTTCTCAGCCACGAAAGATACGATAACGTTATCATGTATCCTAATATAAAAATGTCTACATTACACACTTTGTTTGTTCAATGCGATTATTATTTGGACATAAATCATGAGGGGGAAATTGTAAACGCAACGAGACAAGCTTTCATACAAAATCAGTTGATTTTAGCATTTAATGAAACATCTCACGGAGCTTTTTATACGGCACCTGAAAATCGCTTTGATTCTAAGGATTTTAGAAAACTGATATATCGCCTAAAAGATTTACTCAATGATAAAGATAAGTTGAAAAAAGCTGTTGAAAGCCAGCAAAAATGGGCGTTGACAGCGAATTCAGATGATTATGATATTAATTGAAAACGGAAACTAATGTCAGACAGTAGGGTTTTACATGAAAAGTGCACAAAAAACTCTACTGTTTTTTTATACTTTGTATAGTATTTTTTGTTTGATATGGTCTGTTAAGTGTGTTTAAATAGTAGAGGACCGTCTGAAACCCCGTTTAAAACAGCGGTCTGAAGAATAATGTTTTTATATAGTAGGAGGATTATGTAATGGCTAACAAATGGGTTTATATGTTTAGTGAAGGTGACATGTCTATGCGCAACCTTCTCGGCGGAAAGGGCGCAAACCTTGCAGAAATGACAAGTATTGGACTTCCTGTTCCACAGGGCTTCACAATTACTACAGAGGCTTGTACACAGTATTACGAGGATGGTCGTAAGATTAACGACGAAATCATGGCTCAGGCTATGGAAGGGGTTAAGAAAATGGAGGAAATCAACGGCAAGAAGTTCGGTGACCTCAAGAATCCACTTCTCGTTTCTGTTCGTTCAGGTGCTCGTGCATCTATGCCAGGTATGATGGATACAATCCTTAACCTCGGTCTTAATGATGAAGTAGTTGCAGCTATGATCGCTGGTAACCCAGATCCAGCTTTCGAGCGTTTCGTATATGATTCATACAGAAGATTTATTCAGATGTTCTCAGATGTAGTTATGGAAGTAGGTAAGAAGTACTTCGAGCAGCTCATCGATGAGATGAAGGAAAAGAAGGGTGTTAAGTTTGACGTAGACCTTACAGCTGCTGACCTTAAGGAACTTGCAGAGCAGTTCAAGGCAGAGTACAAGAAACAGCTTGGTTCTGATTTCCCTTCAGATCCAGTAGAGCAGTTAAAGCTCGCTATCGAGGCAGTATTCCGTTCATGGGACAACCCTCGTGCAAACGTTTACAGAAGAGATAACGATATCCCTTATTCATGGGGTACAGCAGTTAACGTAATGCCTATGGTATTCGGTAACTTAAATAACGAGTCTGGTACTGGTGTTGCATTCACTCGTGATCCAGCTACAGGCGAGAACAAGCTTATGGGTGAGTTCCTTGTTAACGCACAGGGCGAGGACGTAGTTGCTGGTGTTCGTACACCAATGCCAATCGCTGAGATGGAGCAGCAGTTCCCAGAAGCATACGCAGAGTTCATCAAGGTATGTGATACTCTTGAGAATCACTACCATGATATGCAGGATATGGAGTTCACAGTAGAGAACAAGAAGCTTTACATGCTCCAGTGCCGTAACGGTAAGAGAACAGCTCCAGCTGCTCTTAAGATTGCTTGCGACCTTGTTGATGAGGGACACAAGACTCCAGAAGAGGCTGTAGCAATGATCGACCCACGTAACCTTGACACACTTCTTCACCCACAGTTCGAACCAGCTGCTCTTAAGGCTGCAACTCCACTTGGCAAGGGTCTTGGTGCATCTCCAGGTGCTGCATGCGGTAAGGTTGTATTTACAGCTGATGACGCAGAGGCATGGGCTGCTAGAGGAGAGAAGGTAGTTCTTGTACGTCTTGAGACATCTCCAGAAGATATCACAGGTATGAAGGTTGCTCAGGGTATCCTTACAGTTCGTGGTGGTATGACATCACACGCTGCCGTTGTTGCTCGTGGTATGGGTACATGCTGTGTATCTGGTTGCGGCGACATCGCTATGGATGAGGAGAACAAGAAGTTCACTCTTGCAGGCACTACATTTACAGAGGGTTCTGAAATCTCTATCGATGGTACAACAGGTAACATCTACGCTGGTATCATCCCAACAGTTGATGCTACAATCGCTGGTGAGTTCGGCCGTGTAATGGCTTGGGCTGATCAGTTCAGAAGACTTAAGGTTAGAACAAATGCAGATACTCCAGCTGATGCTAAGAAGGCTAGAGAGCTTGGTGCAGAAGGTATCGGTCTTTGCCGTACAGAGCACATGTTCTTCGAGGCTGATAGAATCGCTGCATTCCGTGAGATGATCTGCTCAGATACAGAGGAAGAAAGAGAAGTTGCTCTTGATAAGATTCTTCCTTACCAGCAGGGAGACTTCAAGGCTCTTTACGAAGCACTTGAGGGATGCCCAGTTACAATCAGATTCCTTGATCCACCTCTTCACGAATTCGTTCCTACAGAGGATGCTGATATCGAGAAGCTTGCAAAGGCTAAGAATAAGTCAGTAGAGGAAATCAGAAACATCTGCGAGTCACTCCACGAGTTCAACCCAATGATGGGTCACAGAGGATGCCGTCTTGCAGTTACATATCCTTCAATTGCTAAGATGCAGACAAAGGCTGTTATTCGTGCAGCACTTGAAGTACAGAAGGCTCATCCAGATTGGAATGTTAAGCCTGAAATCATGATTCCACTTGTATGTGAGGTTAAGGAGCTTAAGTATGTTAAGGATATTGTTGTAGAGACAGCTGACGCTGAAATCGCTGCAGCAGGCGCTAAGCTCGAGTACGAAGTTGGTACAATGATCGAGATCCCACGTGCAGCTCTTACAGCTGACGAAATCGCTAAGGAAGCTGACTTCTTCTGCTTCGGTACAAACGACCTTACACAGATGACATTCGGATTCTCTCGTGATGATGCTGGTAAGTTCTTAAATGCTTACTATGACACAAAGATCTTCGAGAACGATCCATTTGCTAAGCTTGACCAGACAGGTGTTGGTAAGCTTATGGAGACAGCTATCAAGCTTGGTAAGCCAGTAAATCCAAACCTTCACGTAGGTATCTGCGGTGAGCACGGTGGAGACCCATCTTCAGTAGAGTTCTGCCACAAGATTGGTCTTGACTATGTAAGCTGCAGCCCATTTAGAGTTCCAATCGCCCGCCTCGCCGCTGCGCAAGCTGCAATAGCAAATAAGTAATACACAATTACTTGATAGTGTAGCATAATATGTATTTATAAAGCCCCAATGTTCCTGGATACAGGGATTTGGGGCTTTTTGTGTAGCGTTATTATCATAAATTACGGTAAAGATATGTAAATCTGATATTTATTCCGTAGAAAATAATTGGTTACATAGTAATATCGAATATTTAGAGGGGATATATTACCCGCAATAGTTTTCATTGTGGATTAAGATGGGAGAGATAATACACACAGTGGGATATTTTTAAAAATTCTTACGGAAAAAAATAATCAGTAGAGAGTATATTCCGTAAAATTAATGAAAAGGTAAGTTGGGGATGAGTTTGCAAAAGGGGGATTGCTTAATAGAGTAGTAGAAAAATGGATAAAAAATAGAAAAAATGCTGCATAGAATCCTGATAAAGAGAATTTGTTTCTATTAGAACAGATACTATATGAGATGCGTAAAGATGTGGGATTCACGTCATTCCTTTACCGTTAGGTCTTAGCAGGTGGAGGAATGGCGTATTTTTTGAAAAAATGTCGGTTCCGCAGGTCATATGTGTTATTCTTATTGTAGTTGGAATTGCAGGACTAAAACTTTTGGAAAAGGAATAATAAAACTATGGACTATCAATTACTACCTGTTGATGAAGCAGACTTACCGATATTTAAACATGACATGCAGGAAGCTTTTCAATTAGGAGCAGCTGCATGGGAAGAGAATTTGGATGAAGAAATTCTGCCAGAGTCACATATAAATAAATCATTGAGCGCTAAGGGCTCCATAGCATATAAAGCTGTTGTTGGTGGAGAACTTTTGGGCGGAGCCATTGTTGTGATTAATGGTGAGCACGGAGATTTGGATTTCCTTTATGTAAAGAGTGGAACACAAAGTAAAGGTATAGGCCGAATGATTTGGAATGCAATTGAAGAAAAGCATCCGGAGGTTATTCTTTGGGAGACTTGTACGCCTTATTTTGACACCAGAAATCTGCATTTCTATATTAATCGCTGTGGCTTTTCTGCAGTGGAGTTTTACAATCCAAAACACATTTCGCCAAATGCTCCAGAGGGAGATGATGGCTCGGATTTATTCTTTAGATTTGAGAAGAGGATGAAGTAGAACTGATTTAATTGATGATTCAAAGTGAATAATGAGGTGCGATTTTGCCAAACGAAAGTGGAACATGGATTATGTATGGTGTGGACTGGGATGATCCAGAATGCCTACATACAGTGGATGAAGCAATTGAATATATTAATGAAGTTGGTTTTTTGCCGCTTTTCAAGAATGATATTCCAGGATTTTCGCTAGAGGAACACACGGTTCCAGAGTACTGGTGGTCAGAAGACCCTGAAGTGGATCCTTGGGCGTGGCGTGAGATAATTGCCCGCCGTGGAGATGTAGCTTATGGCAAGTTTTTTGATAAGAAAGCAGGCTTTATTTCAAAAGAGTGGATGCCATACTTTGTGAATTATCGCAGGGATGGCTATGATTTTGATGCTCTTTGGGAAGATGGTAAGGCATCCTTGAGGCAGAAGAAAATCATGGATTTGTATGCCGAAGAACTGATGGATGAAGAGTACTATTCCAATGAGATAAAACAGAAAGCTGGCTTTGTAAAAGGCGGAGAGAAAGGCTTCGATGGAACCATTACATCTCTTCAAATGCAGATGTATTTGTGTATGAGGGATTTTCGCAGGCGTAAAAACAAAAAGGGTGATGAGTATGGCTGGCCAATTGCTGTTTATGCAACGCCAGAGCATCTATGGGGGTATGACTATGTGACTTCAGCATATAAGGAAGAACCGGATGATTCCGCAATGCGAATTTCCAAACATCTGATGGAGTTTTATCCAATAGCGACCACCGACCAGATTAACAATATCATCGGATTAAAACCAGGCCAGCGGAAGACGCCTGTTAAGATGGCAATACTATAGCTTGAACATACAATGGGCCAGTACATGGTGTACTGGTCTATTAGTATAATTATTTTTAGTAATGTATAGGTTTTCTCTGTTTGTCCCGTAATAAGTAATCGCCACTGAACTACAAGTTCAATGACAAGAGAGAGAGGATGGTTAATAATAGAACATAAAAGATTCCCTTTTGCGGTAATAATTTGGGATTGACTGGAAATCATGTTTTTGCGGTGCAGTATGTGTTGATGGAGGGAAAGATTATCTGCGACGTTGCGGTTATCTAGAGGACTACGAAGATTTGAGTGTAGTGGAGGAAGATAATTCGAAGTAGAGTTTATAAGCGTAAAACGATAGAATAAAAGTTAGATATATGAGGAGCTTATACAATGAAAAATGAAATAGTTTTATTTGAAACTAAGGATCAGGAGGTAAAGTTAGCTGTTTCTCTTGAAAATGATACAGCTTGGCTAAGCGCTAATCAAATGGCATTGCTTTTTGATAGAGATGAAAAAACTATTCGCAAGCATATTAATAATGTTTTTGCTGAGAATGAATTGAATAGAGAGAACAACACGCAAAAAATGCGTGTTGATGGGGTTAAACAAAAAGTTCCATTTTATACGTTGGATGTAATCATTTCGGTAGGATATAGAGTAAAGTCTCAGCGTGGAACTGAGTTTAGACAGTGGGCCAATAGAGTTTTGAAGCAATATATTCTTAAGGGCTATGCAATTAATGAAAAGAGGCTGGCAGCCTTAAATAAGACAGTGGAAATTCAGTCAAAGATTATTGCAAATACTTTGGAGCTTGAAGAAGCAGAAGTTTTAAGAGCAGTCAATCTATATACTGACGCGTTAGTTCTTTTAGACCAGTACGATCATCAGTCATTAAAGAAACCAAATGGAAACAAGCCTGTTTATCGAATCACATATGAAGATTGTAGAAATATGATTAATCATATGGAGGATAGTTTTAGTTCAGATGTATTTGGTGTTGAAAAAGAAACTGGAAAAGTAGAAGGTATTCTTGCGGCAGTATATCAAGATGTATTTGGTGGCGAGGTATATCCATCACTAGAAGAAAAGGCAGCAAATCTTTTGTACTTTATGATAAAGGATCATCCTTTTGCTGATGGATGTAAGAGAATAGCAGCATCGCTTTTTCTAGAGTTTTTGGACAAGAACGAAGCATTAATACGAGATGGGCAAAAAGTAATTAGCGATGGAGCGCTCGTTGCTATTACGCTTATGATTGCAGAATCAAATCCAGAAGAAAAAGATATTATGACAACATTAGTTATGAATTTATTGAAGCTGTAGATAAATTTGAATTCTCGTGATAAACCCTACTACCTGAGCTCAGAAAAATCGAGCTCAGGTAATATTTGTTTAGTATAGATTATATTCTGGAAGTATAGATGACTTGGAGGAGATTTTGATGAAATACTATATTAGTGATTTACATTTGTTTCATAATGCGGCTATTAGATTTGATAATCGACCATTTGACAATATTTCAACCATGCATGAATACATACATACAAATTGGAATAATAAAATAACAAATGGAGATACCGTTTATATTCTAGGGGATGTGAGTTTACGTGGTCAGAAGGATAATCTGATAGCTTATGTCTCAACTTTGAAAGGGCAAAAGGTTCTTGTTAAAGGAAATCATGATGATGTATCAGATTACAGATATCAGCAATTGTTTTCGGAAATATGTGATTACAAAGAAGTGCATGATTCATTTGATGGAAAAAATTATGACCTAGTGTTAAGCCATTATCCAATATTTAGTTGGAAAAATATGGGGCGAGGATGGATACATTTGTATGGTCACACCCATAATAGCATTGAGAATGAAATGTATCTGAAGGCACTTAGTGATATGAAGATTAAATGTGGTCATTTACATGACACTCATCCAGTGGCAATCAATGTAGGTTGCATGAAGCCATGGATGGGGTATGAACCTAGGACGTTAAGGGAGATTCTTGAGGGGATAAAATAATGTTTGTAGACAAAGGCTGATAGATAGCTATAGTAGATAAGTTCACCAAATGATAACAAGAGCCTAAAGCTAGAACTATCTCACTGAAAGTGTTAAACTAACACCAATTAGAAATAACTACACATATTGAACTAGAAGTGTAGTTTAATTTAAAGACAAGGGGGATTTGAAAATGGATGTAAAGGACATTATTACAAAAGTAGCGGGAAACAAGGAACTTTTAGACAAGTTTAAAGCTGCTGATGTTAAGCAAGCAAAGAAATTATTAGACAAAGCTGGTGTTAAGGTTGATGAATCTGATGTCAAGAAGGTCAAGGAAGCTCTTGCAGATGGAAAGCTTGATATGAAAGAAATCAAGGGTATTGCTGGTGGCCTTTTTAAATAACATTTGGGGGACGAGATGGAAGATTTGAAAGCAGGGGAATTAAACATGTCAGTATCTGCTGTTTGCAGAAATGAGCAAGGGGACAAGTATGCCTTTGTCACCTTTAACGATGGCGTTAGAACAGCTGAAGGAAAAATCCCTGACTGCAAAATAATTAAGAATGATGGTTTCGCAGAAATCGAAGTGCAGCAGCTGGAACGATATTTGAAGGAACATCTTACAGAGCTTAAAAAGATGGCTGCTTCTATTGATATATTTTCTGCTTTTAAGGGTGAATAAGTTAGAGAATCGAGAATAATGACAGACAAAACAATTGCTAGAATCAGAAAATTTACAGAAAAATATTGAAATTGAATCATAAAAATCGACAGTTTATGGGGGAGTATTATGATTTTTATAATTGAAGGCATAGTCTTATGTGCACTGTTTACCTTGATGGTTTACATCATGTCTAGAAATCCGATTAAGACATTGTACAACTATCCGCCGAAGATTCAGGAACGCGTAATGTCATTAGATGAATATAAGGACCAGGTTCCTACTCAGAAGAATAAGGTGGTAGCAAAGGTAGGTGCGTCACTTTTATTTGTGGTGATTCTTGCTTTGATCCTAAGATTTATCAATGGATATACAACGTTCTTGCAGGCATTTGGATATGGATTTTTGCTTTGGACTATCGTAAATGCGTATGATGCAATTGTGCTGGATATCATATGGTTTTGTCATGATCCGCAGTTCGTATTCAAAGGCACTGAGGACATGGTGGACGAGTATCACAACTATTGGTTCCATATCAAAGGATTTTTTATTGGCGAAGGGCTGGCGATAGTGGTGTGTGCCCTGGCGGGGGTAGTTGTATCACTGATGCCATATGACGGAATTGAGCAGACAGCAAACGTACCTGACACTGTAGAAGTGCAGGAGGCTATTATTGAAGAAGATTCAGAGGAAGAGATAGGGATGATATTACAAATTGATGGAAAAGAAATACCAGTTACTTGGGAAGATAATGCATCTGTGGATGCTTTGCGTGAACTTGCAGCTGATGGCCTGGAAATCCAGATGTCGATGTATGGTGGATTTGAGCAGGTGGGCTCTATCGGCCAGAGTATTGCCAGAGATGATAAGCAGACCACTACAAGTGCAGGTGATATTGTGCTCTATTCAGGCAATCAGATTGTTGTATTCTATGGCTCTAATTCATGGGCATACACCAGGCTTGGCAAAATCAATTTGTCAGAGGAAGAGCTGACAGAGTTATTAGGTAATGGGGACGTGACATTGAAATTAGCTCAATAAGAATGACGTGAAGCATAAAGCAGAATATGAAGAAATTATGCAAATTGGGAATACGTGATGAGAATTGAGACAGAACGATTGGAAATAACTGAAATGACCTTGGATATGGCCATGGATGTTCATAAGAATTCTTTGGATGAGGATATTCGGAGATTTGTGCCGGATGAAGTGTTTGAAACGGTTGATGACGCCAGGGAGACGATTGAGTTTATCATATCACAGTATGGTTCTACAGATGGTCCATTGGTTTATGCTGTTATAGCTAAATCAGAAAATCGGAATATCGGCTATGTGCAGTTGGTGCCAATCAGCGATGGAAAGTGGGAAATTGGCTATCATATTGCAAAAGCCTATACCAGAAACGGATATGCGACGGAAGCGGTAACGGCATTTCTTCCGGTGATAACAGATTATGTTGGCGTGACAGAAGTATATGGTATTCGTCTTCAGGAGAATATTGCATCTGGCCGTGTGCTGGAAAAATGTGGATTTGAAACCTTTTTTACAGGTGAGGGACCTTATCATGACGGTGTATTTCCAATTACTAAAAGTATTTGGAAGAAATTTTGAAGCAGGAACTTCCAAAACTAAAAAAGAAAGAGCTGGAGATAGTTCGTAAATACGTTAAAGAATATGAGGATGTTAGATAAATAGCAGGAGGCACTTCGGTGCCTCCTGTCTGATTACTTTACATATTCTGCAATGGCACGGCTGATAAATGCAGCAGTACCATCTCCACCGGCCTTATCGATGTTTGTTTTGAACTCGCCATCTGCAGAGTACATCTTACCAAGACCTGCAAGGATTTCATTGGTGCATTCATAAAAGTTTTTTGTGATGTAGTTCTGGATGTCCTTTACCATGGCCTGAGACTCGGCAGATTTAGGGTCAGAATCCTTAAGCTTGCCACATTTCTCGAATAGCTTCATGAAATCACCCCAAAGCTTTTTCTCATCATCCTTAGAACGAGAAGCTGACTTCTGTTCATATTCTGAAAAAGCCTTGCTGTCTCCCCATTGCTCTTTAGCTTTTCTTGTGTATTCTTCTAACTTACTAGTATCAAATGCTGTAAAATCCATAATATTATTTCCTCCGTTTTGTATTCCACGGGCGAAATCTATAAGGTCTTCCAGATGTTCCTTTTTCATTGTAAGAAGCTCAATCTGTTGTTCCAAGGCCTTTTTCTTATCAAAATCAGGTCGCGTAACAATTTCCTTAATTTCTTTTAACGGGAATTCCAGCTCTCTGAATAATAAAATCTGTTGCAAACGTTCCATTGCTGCATCGTCATACAGTCGATACCCTGATTCGGTGTACTCTGCCGGCTTTAATAGTCCAATCGAATCATAGTATTGCAGTGTGCGTATACTCACTCCTGCTAGTTTGCTTACTTCATTTACTGTCATCATTGTTTTTCCCTCCGTGGTAATTATACAATAAACTATGACGTAACGTTAGGGTCAACAGTTATTTTGAAATATTTTATTCGGGCCAAGCCCCCCGGCGCCAGACTGAGCTTGGTTCTTTTTGTGTGGGGCGGGCAGTGCCGGCGATGGTTTTGGAATTTGCACTGCCCTGAGCAGAGATTATTACAGCGCTACAGTGCTTTTGTTTGTTAGCGCTGTAACAAGATATTTCAAATTACAGTGCAGATGAGATTTTATTAAAAAAACTGTAATTAAAAATCGAGTATTACAGTATTGTGTTAGGAAACACAAATAATACTGTAATATCGAGAAAAGAATTACAGTATTATTTTTGATATTGAAAATCATACTGTAATCCTTACTGTATATTTACAGTGCAAATAACCGTTATGGGTGAAGAAGCAAAAATTTCAGAATTATATAAAGACTACTGGGATTATGTGATCGAGAAAAACATAGAAGGTCTCAGAAGTCTTATGTCTTCAGACTATTGTCTTTATCATATGACTGGTGTGAAGCAGTCTGCTGATGAATTTATCGAGGGATTAAAGAATGGTACCTTCAATTACTATTCAGCTGAGCATGATGACATTGTAGTAAGTGTTTATGGTGATGAGGCAACCATGATAGGAAAAAGTAGAGTAGTTGCTGCGGTTTACGGTGGAGGTAAGGGAAGCTGGAGATTGCAGGGCGACTTTACTCTTAGAAAAGAAAATGGAAACTGGAAGTTTACAAGTTCCAGAGCATCAACATATTAAGGAGGATTTAGACATTCTTGATTTTAAGCTTACAGATAAAGAAATGGCAGAAATCGCAAAGCTTGATAAGAATGAAAGATACTATCACAGAACGGATGAGCAGCTGGTTCAGTTTGCAGGATGGAAACCTGATTTTGAAAAATAAGATACATTTCATTTATAATATATACATAACCTGAAAAAAGTATTTAGAAACATTAGACGAATACTATCTTAGCGATTTAGAATTTAGATATGCAATGCTTGGAACAAGAAATATGGATTATGGACGAGCGTATGAAAATATAGTTGCATTAGAATTGCTTAGAAGGGGCTACGAGATTTATGTTGGTAAGCTGTATCAGAAGGAGATAAACTATGATTAAAATTTATGGATTACACACATGCCCATATTGTGACTTTCTACAGCCACAGATTCAAGGAAAAGAAGATCAGTATAAATACATTGATATAGGCCAGCATGTTCAGTATATGCACGAGTTCATGGATTTACGAGATAATCGCCCAGAGTTTGATCATTCAAAGGAGATTGGCGATATAGGAATCCCTTGTTTTGTATTCGAGGATGGTAGGGTCAGTCTTAATCCGGCTGATGCAGGGCTGGTTGAATATGATGGTGCATCTTCGTGTTCTATTGAGGATCATCTTGCTGGTAAAAAGGGTTGCTAATAATATAGAGGAGTATAAAATGCTCTTAGAATTCTTTATTTCGCAAAAAAAGAAAAATAGGTAGTATTCATTTGCCCAAGTGGGGATATATTTATAAAATATAATCAAGAAAACACAAAAGGACCTGGACAAAAGGTCAAGTGGATATTGATTATTAGGAGGATTTGCCATGACTTTTTTATTCTTTTTATTATTTTTAATTGTGTTTGGAAAGATGATTGGATTTGCCTTTAGGGCTACTTGGGGCCTGTTCAAAGTACTAATGTATATTGTATTTCTTCCTTTGATTTTAGTGGGAATGGTGTTTGGTGGTTTACTATACCTGGCATTTCCAATTTTGCTTATTGTTGGAATAGTTTCATTGGTTGCGACGGATTAAGTTTATCAGGAGAGAGTATGATATGAATGAAGTAGAAACAAGAGAAATCAGAGAAGCAATCGAGGCTGCGGATAATGCGTTAGTGCATCTTCGCTCAGCCAGAAAGTATCTGGATAGTGCAGGCAACTGGGGATTGCTAGATATGTTTGGCGGCGGATTGATTTCAGGAATAATGAAGCACAGCAAAATGGGTGATGCAGAGCGTGAGATTGATAACGCTAGGTATGCCCTCCAGAGATTTAGCAAAGAACTGAGAGATGTCAGCGGATATAGTTCTGTTCACATTAATGATTTTCTCACCTTTGCAGATTTCTTTTTTGATGGATTTGTAGCTGACATTCTGGTACAGTCGCAGATTAGTGATGGCAAGAAGCAGTGTGATGATGCTATCAGAAGAGTCGAGGGTATCAAAGCGGAGCTTCAGAATAAGTTAAGGTTCTAGTAATCAAAGGACACAAACATGGGACAGATAAACAGAGACGACATGCTGGAGCTGACACGCAGATTCACATCAGCTCGCAGCAACCTAGTTAGAATTGCAGGTGCGTATATAGATGAGGAAGGCTATATAGACGGCACATTTAATACAAGCTTCCTGAGTCTTAAGGGAGCGGAAAAGAACAGATGCCTGGATATCGCAAAGACGATACCATTTGCAAAGCCAAATGAGGAGTTGATTCAGTATAAAATCCCTGGGCTGGGGCCAGGTTCTATCTGGCAGATGATATATGCAATTCGTGAATGCGAATTGAAGAATGATGCTCTGATGCTAAATCTATACGAGCTGATTGCAGAGAAATATCCTAAGGGAAGACCCTATGCCATATATGTATACTATGGGGCTTACGATGTGCCAATCAAGGGCAGCGACAAGTCTTATCAGGATGAATCAGAAGAGGTTTATAAGTATCTGATAATGGCGATTTCCCCAGTGGATGAGGAGCAGGTGCCTCATTCGCCGGAGGCGGGATTCCTATATCCAGCATTTACAAATAGAAGCACAGATATAAATCATGTGAATTTCTATAGCCAGGATTATGAGGAAGCCAGAGAGCTGATGAAATTCTTAGATATTTTGTAGGGGGCCACTCGCTGACGCGAGCTTTGTTCGGTTAAACTCCGGAAAAGCTGCAAATAATACTGGAGCCATGCAAACCTCTAAAAAATGCATCCCAAATAGCAATTTTATAGATTTGGGATGAATGCTAATGGAGGCTATTTTGAACTTATGCAACCCAAATGTGATTTTTTTGATTTTGGGATGTATAGCTTTAGAGCGGATTATACAGAAATGCATCCCAAAGGCAATTTTGGGGATTTTGGGATGCATGAGTTATCAGATGATTTTCGGTACAATGCATCCCAAATGTAATTTTTGCTATTTGGGATGAAAAAGTATTTAACACTATGCAACCCAAATGTGGGTTTTTATTCTATGGGATGCATACCTATAAAAATTTAAATTTTTACAGTAATCAGGTTACATCCCAATGTTGATATTTTATTGCTGAGGATGCATTTTTAGCTACTTGCCGAGAAGAAATCGATAACTTCGGATTTGTAGACCTAATTGAATATTGAACTGTACATAGAGCAATTATCGAAAGATAAACTGCTCTTTATTGTTTCCATATTTTAATTGTCGTAAAGAATAAGTAATATCGTGGAATCGTAAATTGTAAATCGAAATGGTTGCATTTCGATTTACAATTTACGATTTTATTCTAACACCAAGAGAGTTTTTGGATATAATTAAATAACATGACAAAGAGTAGGACTTACAGATTAAAAATCTGTAGGTCCTTATTTTTGGAAAAATTTTTGGATTTTACCTTGCGCGATATAGCCTCACTGGAAAATTGGTAGCACCAATGCATTAACTATAAGATAAGAAAGGGAGGATAATGACTTATGGTAGTGCAAATCCGCACCAAAAACACATAACTTGACAAGAAACTAATCTATTCTGTGCAAATTTGTACCAATATGAACTTTCGAAAGCATCAACTTTGGTTGGTGCTTTCTTTTTTGAAAAGAAGTACAATACCCTTATACAAAACATAATTAAGGGGGCAATAATGACAGAAAAGATTAAAGTATTTAAGCACAACAGTATTTGTATAGATGTTGAAGGCAGGGCAGTTTATGTGGATCCATTTGAAATGGATGAAACACCACATGATGCTGCATTTATATTAGTTACCCATGACCATTATGATCACTTTTCGCCAGAAGCCATTGAAAAGGTCGCTAATAAGAATACAGTGTTAGTTGTTCCTGAAAAAATGAAAAGCAAGGCAGCTGAAGTTGCAGTAGTGGTGGGCAAGATTGAATATGTTAATCCTGGTGCAAGCTATGAAGTAGAAGGATTACAGTTTGAAACTGTTGCTGCGTACAATATTTTAAAACCATTTCATCCAAAGAGTGCTGGTTGGGTTGGCTACATCATTTCTGTAGATGGAAAACGTATTTACGTAGCGGGAGATACTGATGCTACTAAAGAGGCTAAAGCCGTAAACTGCGATATTGCCCTAGTGCCAGTTGGCGGAACTTATACTATGGATGCAAAGAAGGCAGCTGAACTAATCAATACAATTGCACCAGAAGTGGCTATTCCTGTTCATTATGGTCTGATAACTGGAACTTCTAAGAATGCGGGAGAAGAGTTTTCTAGGTTAGTAAAGTCGCCTGTAAAGGTTGAAGTAAGGATATAGGAGGGGCTTCATGAAATTCATTGATAAGGATAATGAGATTTTTAAGGAAGAGTAGAGGCTTATGTTTTTTATAATGGGAATTACTGATGGTCGCAAAGACTTTGATTTTAGTCAGACCGTAATATGCGATAGCTGTGGAAAGTACGGAAGATATCAGGTGTTCATGCTCTATACAGTCTTATCGCTTTTCTTTATACCTACATTCAAATGGAATAGAAGATATTATGTTCAGATGAGTTGTTGCGGTACAGTCTATGAACTTAATCCTGAGATAGGGAAGCGTATAGCTTCAGGAGAAGAGTATCAAATCAAACCACAGGATTTAACCAAAGTGAGTCAGGGCAGAGGTTTCTTTAAGCGTTGCAATAATTGTGGCTATGAGACGGCGGAAGATTTTGATTATTGCCCAAAGTGTGGTTTGAGGTTTTAGAGAGGAAATTGCTACAGAAGGATGACGAATAAAATAAGCCCCATAAATTTAGTGTTTATGCTATAATTTTACTAGCGTTTTACTCAATAAATTCACAGGGGAAAATATATTGGGAAAATTAGTAAGGGACAAGATTCCTCAGATAATTAAGGACGATGGGAAGCGCCCTATAATTAGGACTTTATCCACTGAGGAATACTTAAAGGAATTAGACATAAAACTTAATGAGGAAGTGGCAGAATACCAGGCGGACAAATCCATAGAGGAGATGGCCGATGTACTAGAGGTACTAAATGCTATATGTGTAGCTAGAGGCTATTCTTTAGAGGAGCTAGAAAAGGTTCGTAAAGAGAAGTGCGAAGCTAGAGGAGCTTTTAAAGAACGTATCTATTGGGAGGGTAATCGCTGATGGTTCTGCCTTATTCTGATGAACTTCATATAGAATATCTTAGTAGACTTTTTGATAATACCAGTGAATGCTACAAATTCTTCTGGTTCAAAGCAATCCTTGAAAAGGTAATTGCTGGCACCAATGAAATATCATTCGAAGAGCTTGTGGATGATATGATAGCGAATGCTTGGTATATGGTTACAGAGTACTGTCTGAACCTAGGGCCAAAGGACACACTGGAAGATGTTGTAAAGCTCATCCAAAAGAAAAATCCTAGCTTTAAATCTAGCATCAAAAAGTCCGACCTTTTAGCTTATCTATCCGAAACAAAAGATAAAGAAATCATTTCAAAGAAGAGGACATTGATACTCAATGTACCTTATCGTCTTCAGGCTCCTTTTATGCCAGGAATAAAAGGTAAGGCCTGGGATGTTCCAAAAGATAATCTTGTGGAAAATATTAATAATCACAGTCATATTATGTATTACTTCTTGGGAATTAATGGCCTGTCATCGCGAATTATTGTGAAGGATGAATGGGTTAACTATTTCGTGAAAAATCAAGAGATAATACGAGGCTGGCTGGAGTACAATATGATTCTCTATCTGCAAAGAAGAAATCCAAACGTGCCTGGCATAGCAGACAAATTATATCCACCACAGGAAAGAAAACTGGATGATGTTAAGAAATACTGGAAGCTGATTTTGACGGTTTCTCCAGAGCCAGTGAAGGAGATTTATGGCGAAACCATTCTTACTGCGAAGGATATTTCTATAGATCATTTTGTGCCATGGTCGTATGTGGCACATGATGAGATGTGGAATCTGAATCCTACCACGAAAAGCATCAACAGTTCGAAGAGCAATAATCTGCCAGACTGGAATACTTATTTTAAACGCCTGGCAATGCTAGAGTATCAGTCATACAGAATGATGCGCGAGCATGATGCGGTGCATAAAGAGTTTGAGAAATGCGCAAAGAAGCATTTCAATGATGATAGATTAAGATATCGTATATACGAATCAGATATCGAATACGAACGATTTGAAAAGGAACTGGAGGCTGTGATACTTCCGGTTTATAAGTCCGCTCAGAACTGTGGGTTCGGGGAGTGGAGGTATACGGAGAATGGCGTATTTTAATATATGGAGGTTTTTATATGAAATGGATTTATCTATTGATTGCCGGAGTGTTGGAAATCACCTGGGCTGTGGCAATGAAAATGTCTAACGGATTTACGGTATTGATTCCATCTATTATCACAGGAGTAGGTTACATAGCCAGCGCAGTGTTTTTAGCCATTGCTCTAAGACAATTGCCTTTGGGTACTGCCTATGCCATGTGGACTGGAATGGGAATACTTGGAACGACGCTGCTTGGCGTATTTCTTTTTCATGAAAAGCTGTCGGTTCCACAGGTCATATGTGTTATTCTTATTGTAGTTGGAATTGCAGGACTTAAGATTCTTGCAAAAGAATGAAGAGTAGGAGAAGAACATGTTTGAACTTATATTTTTTGTCCCGGTATTGATAGTTGCCGGTGTCTGGGGATTTTTTCTTTTGAATTTTGCTAAAAATAATCGAAGTATTCTGGATGATGACATCCTAAGCGCAAATGAAAAGCAGCGTAAAGAAGCTGAGAGCAGCATGCGCGTGATTCGACTGATGACACCTGTATTAGTAATCGTGGTGGCTATAGCTGTTATTTTTCTGGTGAATGCATATCATCCATTTATAAAAGTCAGTGTAGAAGGTGTAGCGCTGATTGCAGGGGGACTTTTCTCCACTTACCTGGGCTGGGCACTTGGGATGATTTTCAGAGGACTCAAGGATCAGATGAGTGAAAAAGATTCCAAACTCTGTTCAAGAGTATTTATGATTTCTTTTATGGGCACAGGGATTATTTTGGTTGCGAGTGGTGTCATAGCTTGCATTCCTCAGCTTGCAGCATATTTTTAAAGCATTGTTCTGATTCAGTCATCAGTAAGTAGTTTCTCAGCAATCTGAATCTCAAAAGTTTTATCAGGGTTCTGCTTACAAAGTCCCCATCTGGTTTTTGCTCTTTTATTTATGGCCCATGATACGATGACACCAGGAATGGTACAAAAATACAAATACCTTCACTCACGTTATGATTAATGGTGAACATGAAGATTTGGATTTCCTTTATGTGAAGAGTGGTACACAAAGTAAAGGAATAGGCCAAAGGATTTGGAATGCTATTGAAGAAAAGCATCCGGGCAGATATGACACTTCATTAGCAACCAATAGTTGCGTGTAATATGAATATCTTCTTACTATAATATTAGTAAAGGAGGGATTTCCATGAATACGAAAGATGTTTTGTTTGAGCTTAGAACAAAGAATAATATGTCTCAGGATGAGTTGGCTGAAAAGGTTTTTGTGACCCGTCAGGCAGTTTCACGTTGGGAAAATGGTGATACAGTCCCAAATACTGAGACCTTAAAATTGTTGTCTAATCTTTATAATGTTTCAATAAACACTCTGCTTGGTTCGCCCCACAAGCTGATATGTCAGTGTTGTGGTATGCCTTTGGAGGATTCCATTATCGGAAAAAACAAAGACGGCTCTTTGAATGAAGATTACTGTAAATGGTGCTATGCTGATGGGACTTATACTTACAGTGATATGAATACTCTTATTGAAGTATGCATTCCAAACATGGTTAATGAGAACTTTACAGAGGAGCAGGCTCGTGAATATTTGAAACAGGAACTGCCTAAGCTTGATTATTGGAAAAGATACGAAGAGCTTAGTGATGATGGACAGTTTGAGGAATTTAAAAACCAGTTGATAGAGGAGATTAATGATCTTCATATTGAAGGGCTGCCAAGGGTAGAAAAGCTGTATACACTGGTGGGCAGTTATGTTAATCTGGAATATCCATTGCCAAACGGGACAAAGGTGAAATTTTTAGACGATGGTGTAACTTATCTTGGAACCCAGCTTGAGTCAGAGTTTGGAGGAGATAGATGCTTCGGTATTCTTGCAAGTATGGATTTCATAATGGTTTGTACATATGAGGCAGAGGGGGCAAATCCAGAACTTGTTCTTTATAAGAAAAGATGATTAGAACAAATCTAAATAGAATAACCCAAAAGCAAAATCATAAAAGGACTGCAAAAAATCGCAGTCCTTTTTGCTTAGAAAATTTTTAAAATATTTTCTTTTTCATATATGAGATGTGATAAGCTAATAAGGTAATAATGCTAACAAGTTGCAGTTGGCAGAAGATTAGGAGGATAACCATGAGCATTACAGTAAATTTACGTTATAAAGGAAAAGATGGGGCTGCAAAAAGATTTGCGGAGGAGATGGTCAGCAGTGGAACTGTTGATAAAATTCGCAGTGAGGCAGGAAATCTCAGATATGAGTATTATCAGTCGCTGGATGACCCTGAGACAATACTTTTAATAGACAGCTGGGAGGACCAGGAATCAATAGATGTTCACCATGCGTCACCTATGATGAAAACAATTATGGAGCTTCGTGAAAAGTACGACCTTCACATGACTGTAGAAAGGTATAAATCAGATGACAGTATGCCTGAGAGTGACGCAGATTTTATAAGAAAATAAATGCAAATGAGGAGGAGTGATTTGATGGAAAAAATAGTACAGACAGCAGGAAGAAATCAGCTTGGAGAATTCGCACCAGAGTTCGCACATTTTAACGATGATGTGTTATTCGGCGAGAATTGGAATAATCAGGATATTGATCTAAAGACTAGAAGCATTATCACAGTTGTTGCTCTTATGGCTCAGGGAATCACCGACAGCAGCCTTAAGTATCACATTGAAAATGCAAAAAATCATGGCGTATCACAAAAGGAAATGGCAGCCGTTATTACCCATGTGGCATTTTATGCAGGCTGGCCTAAGGCGTGGGCAGTGTTTAATCTTGCCAAAGAAGTTTATGAATAAAAGTCAGGCCCGTAAAATCCTGGGATTGGATGGAACGGAAGATGAAAAGGAAGTAAAAAAGAAATATAGAAAGCTGATGCACGCCCATCATCCCGACAGCAGTGGGTCTGATGATAGCGAGGCTGCAGCCAAAATTAATACAGCCTACGAGCTGATTATGAAGGGCTTTGATGGACCCGAGCAGAAAAAATCTACCGTCAAAAGAAGTCCCAAGGCGAAGACTTGGAATGCTAAAGAAAATAAGAATGCATACTGCGTCCGCCCTATTTTTCATGAGGTGGAGGATTATGACGGAAATAGCATTGGCACCATCGAAATCGCTAGAGGAAAATATGTATGGTCAAAGGATGAGGAGTTTTCCTTATTCCTAAAGAGTCTCTATGAAACCAGCAAGGAGCTCTTGGATAACGTCAGACCATCACTTTTCTTTGAAGTGCCAGATGTTATCAAGCAAAAATATCTTGCGGACATCACTTATCTTTTGACGGGGCAGTTTATAGACAGTTCGCTGACGTTGAAGGAGCTGGGCGTTTTGGACATTGATGCTTACAAGATTGATGCTATGTTGGAGCTTGATACAAACGCCACCACACCAAAGGTGGGCAGCACTCTTTATCCAGCAGCCGTATCCAATCACAGATTGTACCTGAGAAACAAGAGCGGCCAGATTATCGGCTATCTCAGCTTCAAAGATGATAGACTTTACTATGTAATCATCCCGCTTTTAGAGCAGAAGAAGGCTCAGGTGAAGATGGTTGTTGCCGACAATTCGTTGAAATCCAGAACTAGAAAAAAGTATGTGGATTTGGATTTGTGGATTAGGCTTTTGGAAACTGAGACATCGGAAATAGAAAGTACTAATCGTAGGATAGATGAGTTGTTGAAGAAATATGCTAAGGAAGGATTATAGAGGAACCGCGCGTATAAAAAGTCTGTTACCGGGAGTTTTATACGCGAATTATATTATTAAAATTTGTTTGCGCATATAAGAATCATTTTATCTCTTAATTTTATATGCGCAAAATCAATAGAAACATGGAATTAGGGCTAATTTGCGCATATAATAAATGAAAAATATCTCATTTTATACGTGCGTCACTCCGGAATAGTGGTTTTTACGCGTATAAAAATAGGGTATTTCATCATTTTTATATGTAAAGCAATCAAATATTGACTTTACTAGGATGCTAGGTAAGGATGAATAGGGGGATTATAATATGTGGAAGATGGATTACGATGCAGCTGCATCACATTGGATAGCGCGAGATAAGGATTCTGTTCATATGGAGGAGGTAGCATTAAAGGAAAAAATAGAGGCTTTTATCGGCGGGCATAATACCTGTGCGCTGGCAACTGCTTCAAAGGAATCTGTGCGTAACACACCGATTGAATATAATTATGTGGATGGATGCTTTTATTTTTTCTCTGAAGGTGGATTAAAGTTTAAGGGACTGAAAGAGAATAAGAATGTGGGCATGGCCATTTTTGAACCTTACGGTGGATTTGGACAGCTGAAAAGCTTGCAGGTGCAGGGCGCCGCATCTATGGTGGAGCCTTTTTCAGAAGAGTATCTGAAGCTGATGGAGCACAAAAAGATTCCAGTGGAGGCTATGAAAAAATTGCCTCAGGCGATGAACCTGATTAAGGTGGTGCCAGTGGCTTACGACTATTTGGATTCTGATTTAAAGAAAGAGGGGTTTGGTAGTAGGCAGCATTTAATTAAAAAATGAAATACTAAAAAAGACAGAATCTAGCGATTTGAGGTATTATCTAATGATTGTTTATGATGGATTAAAAAGTGATTTTTTACACAGTTGTGAAAGCGATTCTATAGCGATAGAAATCGAAGAAAACATTCTTTCAAAAATGGGGAGACATACACCAAAGGCAGAATTTCGTTCATGGGAAAACTCTTTGAATTATATGTATAAGGTTTTGAATGATAACGAAATACCTAATGATGCCGGTATTGCTATAGAATTTAATATTCCGCAAACATCCAAGCGAGTTGACTTTATTATTTCTGGTTTTGATGAAGCCAATGAGCCTAATATGGTAATTGTTGAGCTTAAACAGTGGGAAGAGTTGAACGCTCTTGAAGGAGTAGATGCATTAGTTGAAACATATACTGGTGGAGCGGTTCGTAAAGTTGTGCATCCATCATATCAGGCATGGAGCTACGCTCAATTAATATTAGATTACAATGCATCAGTGCAGGATAGAAGAGTAAAGCTACATCCATGTGCTTGTTTGCATAATTATATAAGACATCCTAATGATCCATTGGATGAAAATCAATATCAGGATTATCTAGAGGAGGCACCTGCATTTACTAAAGGGCATGCTTCTGATTTGAGAAAATTCATCAAAAAATCGATAGTTCATGGTGATAATAAAGATATTCTTTATTTGGTTGACCACGGCAAAATCCGCCCATCCAAAAGCTTACAAAATGCGATTGCTTCAATGCTTAAAGGAAATCGTGAGTTTATTATGATTGATGAGCAGAAGGTTGCATATGAGGAAATTTTAAAGCTCTCATTACTTTCACAGAAAGATTACAAGAAGCGTACGATTATTGTTAAAGGTGGCCCTGGAACAGGTAAGTCTGTTATAGCAATTAATCTTCTTGCTGAGCTTACCGCAAGAGATCAAATGGTACAGTATGTTTCTAAGAATAGTGCGCCGAGACAGGTCTATTTGAAAAAACTTAAAGGTGTCATGCGAAAGAGCAGTGTAGATAATATGTTCAAAGGTTCTGGAACATATACTGAGACAGGGTTAAATGTTGCTCATACTTTGCTTGTTGATGAAGCACATCGTTTGAATGAAAAATCAGGCATGTTTCATAACATGGGAGAAAACCAAATTAAAGAAATCATTCATTCTGCTTATTGTAGTGTTTTCTTTATTGATGAAAGTCAACGAGTAACTATGGATGATATAGGCTCTGTAAAAGAAATAGAAAAATGGGCAGATGAGGAAGGCTCTGAAGTATCATATTTGGAGCTTCAATCTCAATTTAGATGTAATGGTTCAGATGGATATCTTGCATGGATTGATGATGTTTTAGATATTAGACAAACTGCTAATTATGATTTAGAGGGGATAGATTATGATATAAGGATTATGGATTCCCCTACTGAAATGTGGAAGCTTGTTAAGGATAAAAATGAACTAGCAAATCGTGCTAGAGTATTGGCCGGATATTGTTGGGACTGGCTCAAATCTGAACAGAATAATACCAATTATCACGATATAAAAATTGGTGATTTTGAAATGAGTTGGAACCTTGGAAGTGGAGAACCTTTTGCAGTGAGTGAAACATCGGTAAATGAGGCTGGATGTATACATACATCTCAAGGTTTGGAATTTGACTATGTAGGTGTAATTATCGGTGATGATTTGCGTTATGAAGATGGTAAAGTAGTAACTGATTTTACCAGAAGAGCACGAACTGATCAGTCGCTTAAAGGAATAAAAAAACTATACAAGGAAAATCCAGAATTAGCCAAAAAGCGTGCTGATGAGATAATAAAAAATACATATAGAACTTTACTCACTAGAGGAATGAAAGGGTGCTATATATATTGTACAGATAAAAATATGGAAGAATATTTGAAGAAAAGATTGGAGATTTGCGGTGAGAGACGAAACAATACAACGAATTAGAAAGTTCACTGAAGACCGAGACTGGGACCAGTTCCACGCTCCAGCGCACTTAGCAAAATCTATAGTTATAGAAGCGGCTGAGCTACTTGAGTGCTTCCAGTGGGATGATGATAAGTACGACGTGGAGCATGTTAAGGAAGAGCTTGCAGATGTTATGGTTTATTGCCAAAACTTAGCAGATAAGCTTGGCGTTGATCCTGATGAAATTATCAATAAGAAGATGGACCAGAATGAGGCTAAGTATCCAGTGGCAAAGGCAAAGGGGAAGGCTGATAAGTACGATAAATTGTAATCTATTTTATGGGCAAGTGTGTAGGTTTTAATTGCACCTTTGCACTGCAGAAGTGCAAATATTGCACCATACGGGATGTCGAGGTGCAATAATTGCACTTTTATATTTACGAAAAGTGCAAAACGATGGTATAATCTTTTTAGGAGGAATAGATTATGGTTGATTCTTTAAAAGAGATAAGACAATCAATAGGCTATACACAACGCCAGGCAGCTGATTATTTAAAAGTATCACTGCGCTCATACAAATCTTATGAAAATGAACCAGATAAGGCTAGTACGGTAAAATACATGTATCTAGTAGATACACTCGGAAAACTTAATACTATTGACGAGACTCATGGAATATTAGATTTAGATTCTATTAAAGATAAATGTGCAAAAGTCTTTAGTGATTATCAAATAGAGTATTGCTATCTTTTTGGTTCGTATGCAAAAGGAAAGGCTAAGGATGATAGTGATATAGATTTGCTTATTTCATCAACTGTGAAGGGGCTAAAATTCTATGGCTTAGTCGAAAAGTTGAATACGACCTTGAAGAAGAAAATTGATTTACTGGATATGAATCAGTTGGTGGCTAATCCAGAATTACTAAATGAAATATTAAAGGATGGAGTCAAAATATATGGATAATGTTAAATTTGATTCATATTATAAATGAAGCAAAGCAAGCCATTCTTATAGATTAGCTACAGGGGTTTTCTGTAGCACTTTTATTATGGGAGACATTAACATGAAATACATCATCAAGAAAATTCAAGAAGCCGACTTTGGCTGCGAGGAACGCCCAGGTGGCTGTGGAGCAATGGATTTAATTCGTATATGCGATAGCGAAGGGCGTGAGCTAGAAATGGAAGTGCCAGATGCAGACTTACTGGCACAGAACATAAACGAAGGTGATTGGGTATACTTCGACAAAGATAACAATATTTATAAGGAAATTTAGAACATGAACATTCAAATATTAGAGGAGGGTAAAACTATGAGCAGAAAAGATTTTGGGGCAAAACCACTTAGCTATCCACAGCCAGTGTGGATTATCGCAACTTATGATGAGAACGGTGTTCCTAACGCGATGAATGCGGCTTGGGGTGGCATCAGTGAAGCTAACGAGGTTTCGGTTTGCTTGTCGGTAGGACATAAGACTTGCAAGAATTTCGAGAAGACTGGCGCTTTCACAATCAGCATGGCTGACGCTGACCATGTGGCAGCATGCGATTATGTAGGTATCGCATCGGGCAACAAGGACGAGGACAAGTTTGCCAAGGCGCACTTTACAGCCACAAAGAGCGCCCGCGTGAACGCACCTATTATTAATGAGCTTGCTGTTTGCCTGGAATGCAAGGTAAAGAGCTTCGACCATGACAGCTGTATTCTAAAGGGCGAGATTGTCAATGTCAGCGTTGACGAATCGGCTCTTACAGATGGCAAAGTGGATGTCAGCAAGGTTAAGCCTATCACCTTTGACCCATTCAACAACACTTACCATGTGGTTGGCGAGAAGGTCGGCGATGCCTGGGGTAGCGGCAAGAGTTTGATGTAATTTTACAGAAGGATTGAACATGGATTTACAACGATTAGACGAACACCAAATAACAAAGCTCTATCAAGAGCACATGGTTATAGATTTCCCTAAGGATGAGCTAAAGCCACTGAAAATGATTTTGCAATCGGTGCAGGATGGCTTTTATGATTGCTTGGGACTTTTTGAAAAAGAAGAGATGGTAGGCTACACCTTTATGGTAAAGATAGAAAACAGCTATCTTATAGATTACATAGCGATTTTCCCAGAGCACAGAAATAAAGGCGTAGGCGCCAATCTTCTTACTTTAATAGATGATTATCTTGGCGATGCAGATAGAATCATAGGAGAGGTAGAAGACCCTGCCTATACAGATGATGAGGCGCAAAAAACTCTTCAGACCAGACGCTTGGGATTTTATCTACGCAACAATTGCTATGATACGGATTTGCGTGTGGAATGCTTTGGAGTCAAATACATCATCCTTGAAGCCGGCAAGAAAAAGTGCCGCAATAAGGATGATGTATGGGACTTATATTCACGATTCTATAAGAAATTTCTTACGGCCGAAAGATTCGAGAAAAATATTTGGCGAATATAATAGCAGAATATATAGAGCTGCAAAAAACTGAAAGTATGAACTTATAATGAACTTTGCGTTTGGAGACTAGATTGTGAATCCCGTTATGATAATATTGTATATGGCTTTAGTGCCCAATAATATTTACACGAGGAGAAACAGTATGAAAAATAAGGGAATTGCATTAATTATTTGCTCTATGCTATTACTTTCAGCATGTGGCGCAGATAAAGCTGATAATGCGCAGGAGACAAAAACAACCGAAACCCAGGCGACAGAAAACACAGCAGAAAATACCGCGGCAGGAGAAAAGATTTCAAACAAACTTTTTGAAATTACCATGCCTGCAGATTTAGAGGGCGTCTACGTATCGGATGTTAAGGATGATCAGATTACTATCTATCACAAAGAATCAAAAGATGCTGGTTTTGATGGAATGGTATTTACGATTTGGGCAAGACCACTTCCATCCGAATTTGCTGGTGGACCTTATACAAAAAAGGGCGAATTGACAGATGCAGATGGTAAGCGTTACGAAGTAGTACTTGGCCAAGCCACAGAAGTTCAGTGGGATTACGAAAAATATACCGAGATGCCAGATGACTTCCAAAAGTTGTATGATTCAACCGAGGACATTCTTGCTGGTATGACAGGCGTAGACGGTGCAACATTTGAATACCTTGCAGGTACAAAGGGCGAAGACCTTTATGGAAATATCATTTTAAATTATAAGAAGGCATTTGAAGAGGGTTGGGATGCAAATTTATTTGAACAGAATAGCATGAGCCCAGAATTTTATAGCCTTGGTCAGGATAGCCTTTCAAATATCGGCTTTGCATATTACGACACTGACAAAGATGGAATAGATGAACTTTTTGTTGGAAGTCTTATGGATGACGAGCTGAAGGGGTCTATTTACGACATATATACAATGGTTGACGGCCTTCCTACTCACGTAATTTCAGGTACAGCTAGAAATAGATTTTATATTTATGATGGCGGTATGATTGTAAATGAATACTCAAGCGGTGCGCTGGAAAATGGCAAGCTTGTTTATTGCCTGGAGCCAAATTCAACAGAAATGGTTTACCAATGGGGAACCAAGATTGATGCATACGAAAATGAAGATCAGCCTTGGTTTACAAGCTACACAGAGGATGAATGGGAAAACGTATCGGAAGATGAATTCCAGTCACGTGAGGCGGCATCAGAAGATTATACAAAGTTAGATTTCAAGCCTTTGTCAGAGCTTTAATTATGCCAACTCTTTCTTCCAGGCTACAGCGCCACATCTTGCACAACCGTATTTACGATAATTTCTTGTGAAACGACTATCGCGTTTACGATATATGGTGGCACCACAGTTTTCACAGGTAAAAATGTATTTGATGGCCATAGAATGTTGTGATGTATATTCTTCAACACCTTTTTCTGCACCGGTGGTAACGCGCTTGATGTTATAACCATAGACCTGATTCATAACTTCCGCGTAATACTTCCATCTGCCAGTATGCTTCATGCATCCTTTGCAGGTGTGAAGTATTTCGTGGATGATAGTTTCCTTGCAGGCCATTTCGGAGATTCTATCATCAATAAGTAGCTTCTCAGCAATCTGAATTTCAAAAGTCTTATCTGGATTTTGCTTGCAAAGTCCCCATCTTGTTTTAGCTCTTTTATTTATAGTCCATGTTACGATGACACCTGGCTTTATGCCGATGCGTGTCACTTCTTGTAGTGATTCATTTATTAGTTTCTCAAAGTTTTTCATGGGGATTATTTTAGCAGAGGCAGATAATTACTTCAAATCTAAACGCGCAAGTATTAAAATAGAAAGAAGTAGAAAGAAGTGAGAAGTTCACTATTTAGGAGGCAGAATGGATTTTAAAGGAGAATGGGCAAAAAGCAGGGATGAGCTGGTTCAGGCCATAAGGAGCCTAGGCTTTCCAGATGAGCTTGGAGAGCAGATTGCAAAGATGCTGGGTAGTCCAAAGGCAATGGAAAGGATGATGGCATATCTTTATAATGTAAAGCCTAATTCAGCCGAGCTTATAGTGGATGAGGCTCTTGCTATTTGTAGCGATATAGACAGATGGCGAGAAAAGAAGGCCAGCGAAGCCGCCAATGCCAAGTATAATGAAATGCTATACTTTGGGTTTGATTCGGATGAAGACTATGAATGATTTTTGTAGCTGGATATAATAAAAGAAATTCTTTATTTATTGATAATATAAAGATCGGGAGAAATGTATGGCCAACATTGAGGAAGTAAAACTTGGATTACAGACAGCATATATAGATGGAAATGTAGTCTCTAATCTTGCATATAGACCACAGTTTGTATCTAACAATTATAAAGAAGGAAAGAAGGTTATCTCATCCATAGAGGATGAGCTTTCTGCATGTGATAGTTTTCAAATAAGCGTCGCATTTATTACGATGGCTGGAATTGCACCATTACTTCAAATCCTAAAAGAACTTCAAGAGAAGAATATTCCGGGTAAAATCCTTACAACAAACTATCTTAACTTTAGCGAGCCTAAGGCTCTAAAAAAACTTAATGAATTTAGCAATATAGAAATTCGTATGTATGATGTGAATGCTGCTGAAGAAGGATTCCATACTAAAGGATATATCTTTAAGAAGGATGAAATATATAGAATAATAATTGGCAGTTCTAATATTACAAAGTTTGCCCTTACAAGTAACAAAGAGTGGAATACTAAAATCGTATCTACGGAACAGGGTGAAGTTGCGCAGGAGATAGTTGCGGAATTTAACGATTTATGGAATTCCCAGTATGCTTTGAATTTTGACGAGTTTTATGAAAACTATACACAAGCATATAAGATTGTTAAAGAGCAACAAAGGATTGCCAAACAAAATGAAGTTACATCAATTGAGAGTTATAAGTTAAAGCCAAATAGTATGCAGGTAGGCTTTATCACAAATCTTAAGAAGATTGTTGATGCTAATGAAAATCGTGCATTACTGATTTCTGCCACTGGAACTGGTAAGACCTACGCTTCAGCATTTGCTATGAGAGAAATGAGATTCAAAAGGGTTTTGTTTCTTGTTCATAGAGGACAACTAGCTAGACAGACAGAAAAATCATATAAGAGAATTTTTGGAAAAACTATTACAACAGGAATAATAGGTGCGGGACATTCTGTTGATGAAAATAAAGACAAAGACTATATATTTGCAATGATTCAGACTATGAGCAAGGATGAGTCACTTCAGCAATTTGCACCCGATGCCTTTGACTGCATAATATTTGATGAAGCTCATCACGCAGCTGCGGATTCATATAAGAAAGTTATGGATTATTTTACGCCTAGTTTATGGCTTGGAATGACAGCTACACCTGACAAAAGAGATGATAATATTGAGGGGCGTAATATATATGAAATCTTTAATTACCAAATTGCTTATGAAATAAGATTACAGCAGGCTATGGAAGAAAATCTTTTATGCCCATTTCATTATTTTGGAATAAAAGATATTTCTATCATTGGCGATGATGAATCTGCACATAGAGATTTTAGTGTTTTAACAAGTGATGAACGAGTTAAGCATATTATTGAGCAGACTCAGTATTATGGTTTCAGTGGTGATAAGGTAAAAGGATTAATCTTTTGCAGCGGAATAGAAGAGTCTAAAACGTTGTCTGCAAAGTTTAATCAGATGATTAATCCTGATACAGGGCGAAAATATAGAACTATCGCATTAAATGGTGATGCAAGTGAGGATGCGCGACAAGAGGCGTTTGAGAGATTGGCTATGGATGAGTCCGATGCCACAGAGGATATACAACCACTTGATTATATCTTTTCTTACGAAATCTTAAATGAAGGTGTAGATATTGTAGAAGTAAATCAGGTCGTAATGCTTCGCCCTACACAATCACCTATAGTGTTTATCCAACAGCTTGGACGAGGCCTTAGAAAAGCAGCGGGAAAGGAATACGTTGTAATTATTGATTTCATTGGAAATTATAATAATAACTTTATGATTCCGATAGCTCTTTCTGGTGACCGTACTTATAACAAGGATAATATTCGTAGATACGTTATGGAAGGTGGTAGAGTAATTCCAGGTGCGTCCACTGTTCATTTTGATGAGATAAGTAGAAAGAGAATCTTTGATTCTGTTGATAAAGCTAATTTTAGTGACATTAAGTTAATAAAAGAAAATTATACAAATTTAAAGAATAAACTTGGTCACATTCCAGCACTAAAAGATTTTGACGATTATGGTGAGATGGATGTGCTCAGAATATTTGATAATAATAGTTTAGGTTCCTATTATAAATTCTTGGTTAAGTACGAAAAGGAATATACAATACGTCTTTCCGATAAGGAAGAGAAGATGATTGAATTTGTTTCGAAAAAATTGGCAAATGGAAAGAGAATCCAGGAGCTTAGACTATTAAAACGTATGCTTGCATATATTAATAATGAGCCATTGAGACACCTTATGCATGGGTTGGCTGAAGATTTAAAGCATGATTATGGTAAAAATCTTTCAAAAGACCAAGCTGAAAACATAGTTAATGTAATGACCAATGAGTTTCCTTCTGGCTCAGGAAAGCAGACGTATTCTGATTGTGTTTTTCTGGAAAAGGATGAGTCTGATTATATGCCAAGTGCTTCTTTCATGGAAATGCTTAAGAATAAAGAGTTTTATAACATACTCAAAGAACTTATTGATTTTGGAATAAGTAGATATGAGAGGGACTACAGTAAGTCATATTTAGATACAGATCTTGTACTTTATCAGAAGTATACATATGAAGATGTTTGTAGATTGCTTAATTGGGAAAATAATGAGGTCCCAACAAATATTGGTGGATATAAATTTAATCAGAAAACAAATACTTTCCCTGTTTTTATAAATTATGAGAAAGATGATGACATAAGTGATACTACAAAGTATGAGGACCGTTTTACAAGTAATAAAACATTGATAGCAATATCGAAGTCAGGACGTAAAATTGCATCGAATGATGTTCAAAACTTTCTTAACAGTAAAGAACTTGGTATACGGGTTGAACTGTTTGTTAGAAAGAATAAAGATGACAAAGGTTCGAAGGAATTCTATTATTTAGGTCGAATGACACCTAGCGGTTATGCAAAAGAATTTACAATGGCTAACACGAAGAAAACTGCAGTTGAAATCGAATGGATATTAGATGAACCTGTTAGAGATGATGTATATGACTATATAGTGAGTGTTTAAAAGGAGAACTGTTTATGAAAACAATAAGAGTAGTTGCAGCAGTAATTAAAGCTGAGAATGAACAAAACAAACCAATAATCTTTGCTACTCAGCGAGGCTATGGAGATTACAAAGATGGCTGGGAATTTCCAGGCGGAAAAATAGAAGAAGGCGAGACTCCACAGGAAGCGCTTAAACGTGAAATCATGGAGGAGCTTGATACAGAAATTAGTGTTGGAGAGCTGATTGATACTATCGAGTACGATTATCCAACTTTCCACCTTTCAATGGACTGCTTCTGGTCAGAAATCGTTAGCGGAGATTTAGTCCTTAAAGAGCATGAGGCTGCAAAGTGGCTTACCAAGGAGCAACTTGGAGATGTTGACTGGCTTCCAGCCGATATTACATTGATTGATAAAATTGATGAAGCTATATAGTTATGTAGGGATTTTAAAATGAAAGAATTAGTAAGATACCACATGGTCTTCACTGGTCGTGTACAGGGAGTTGGATTTAGATATAAGGCAAATTATATTGCAGACCAATATCGCCTGACAGGGTACGTGAAAAATGAATACGATGGTTCAGTCACTGTAGAAATCCAGGGCTCAGAGCAGGAAATCTATATGTTTTTGAAATCCTTGGCAAATGATAGATACATTGATATTTATGATTTGAGGAAGGCAAAGATTCCTGTGGAAGAGGATGAGAGAGGATTTGTGGTGCAGTACTAAATTATGTGAGGTCATTATGGTAAAACAAATAGTAAAAGATCAAATCTTCCTACAACAAAAGAGCGAGCCAGCCACAGAGGCGGACGCCCAGGTGATTGTAGATTTGATGGACACATTAAAAGCAAATTTAGATAGATGCGTTGGCATGGCGGCGAATATGATTGGCGTGAAAAAGCAAATCATTGTGGTAGCGGCTGGGCCATTCGTCTTTCCAATGGTAAATCCTGTGATTACCAAAAAGAGCGGCAAATATGAGACCGAGGAAAGCTGCTTATCACTAGATGGCGTTAGGCCATGTGTCAGATACGACGAAATCGAAGTAGATTATCTGGACCAGAACTTCCAGCCTAAGCATGGAAGATATAGCGGATTTACAGCTCAGATTATTCAGCACGAAATTCAGCATTTCAGTGGAGAGCTGATTTAGCATAAGGAGGCGTAATTTTGCCCGTACTATTAGATTTATTATTAACCTTCGCTAAAATCGGTATGTTCACCTTTGGTGGAGGTTACGCCATGATTCCTCTTATCGAGAATACATGCGTGGAAAAGAAAAAGTGGATAACACATGATGAGATGATGACGGTTGTGGTAATTGCAGAGTCCACACCAGGACCAATTGCAATCAACTGCTCTACCTTCATTGGATACAAAAAAGGCAAATTGCCAGGCGCCATTGTTTCCACAATAGGGATGGTGCTGCCATCTTTCATAATCATTTATTTAATTTCAAGATTCTTGAATCAATTCCTTGAAATCACCTGGGTGGTAAATGCATTCAAGGGAATCAAAATCGCAGTAGGAATTCTTATCGTTGATGCGGCCATCAAAATGATTAAGAAAATGAAGAAGACACCAGTGCAGATTGTGCTGGTTAGCGTTTCAATCATTTTAATGCTCGCCATAAATCTGTTTGCACTTAACATCTCATCGATGGTATTAATGCTTGCATTTGCCATTGTGGGAGTGGGAGTGTTCGCTGTGGAAGATATTCTGAAAGGGGAGAGTACAAAGAGATGATATTTTTAGATCTTTTTATTGGCTTCCTTGAAGTAGGATTATTTTCATTTGGAGGTGCCTATGCAGCCATCCCTCTTATCAGGGATGTGGTAATGGCCCACGGTTGGCTGGATGATGATATGCTAGCCTACATGATTGCCATTAGCGAAAGCACCCCTGGGCCAATCATGGTAAACATGGCTACTTATGTGGGAAGTGAAAAGGGCGGAGTGCTAGGCGCGGCCATAGCTACAATAACCGTTGTGCTGCCAGCCTTTTTTATCATTCTGCTTATCATGGTAGTCATGAGCAAAATCCTTGAAAACAAATATGTAAAGGCTGGGCTTACTGGGCTAAAGGCCTGCATTATCGGAATCATCCTGGTAACTGGCCTTAGTATGATTGCAAATAACTGCGGATTAACAGATGCAGCCAATCCAGACATGTTGACCATTGGATTGACTATTGCTATCGCTTTTATCTACTTCGGCTCAAGGAAGTTTTTGAATAAATCTATTAATCCGATTTTGTTAATCTGTTTATCGGCAGTGGTTGGCGTTGTAGCCTATGGCTTGTAGCTTTGATTACCTACTAAAATGCTTCTCAGCAAATCCCATAGGCTGGACGCACTCCAGCGTGCCCACGTAATTATTATCTTTATCTCTGACAGCCATGTATCTAATCAGCACAGGCTGATTGTCGCGGCTGCTCCATACGTCAACGGAATTTCTATTTCCAGCGCGGAAATCTTCAATGATGGAACGCACCATAGGCTCGAACTTAGGTGGGTGGCAAGTGAAAACCTCTCTGTCTAATGCCATAAGCGGGCGTTTGAACAGCTTCATGTCGTCCCCGTCGTTGAAGTATTTATTGACATTGTTCACATCCACAAAAGTTAGCTCCATTGGAATGGTGTTTAGCATGGCATCCAGCTGAATTCCGGTAAGACTGCCGGAAGGAAGATTAATCACTTCCTCGCACTGAGCCATTTCAGCCATCTTTTTCTTAGGAGTAGCCTTTTCCCAGGCAGGGCGTTTTTCAATGAGGCACTGCTTGTAATCATCCAAATCTCTGGCAATATCCTGCCATTCTTCCTCAGTAAAATTCTTAGCGCAAAGAGGATAGATGATATTTTCTTCCTTATAAATCATTTCCTCGGCCTTTGTGACAACCGCATTCAGACGCTGATTCCAAGCCTCATCCTCTAAAAGAGATGGGAAATCCTTGGCGCTGTTAGATAGCACTTTCATCTCGTCACGAATCTCACCATCCACGGTCCACATAACATCTGTTGGCCCAGCAAATCTGTATTTTAGCTTAAGAAGAGGATACAGCAAATCACCCTTTTCGGCGTAATGAACAGCAATCTCTCTAGCCTTATCCAGCGTCTCCACCAGATTACCGCGAGTTTCCATGGCCTGGCGCAACTCGCCGAGTACCGCTAAAATCGCTTCATTTTCCAAAGCAAAAATATTAAGAGGATGATTTTCAATCTGCTTTAGGCTAAGGTACTGCTCATCAGCACCATCCTGCCTTTTCAGTGGCGCAGCCTTAATTCCAGAGCCGATTCCCATGCCGAAGCTTTCATTTTTTAGAGTCTCTTTTATGTTCTTTTCCATGCGTTCCATCCTTTACTATAAACGTGTCCTTGTCAAAATCTATTATTCCATCATCCCTCATTTTCGATAGCTCGCGGATCATTGCGCTGCGGTTCACCGACAAATATTCCGCCAAAGCCACTCGCGAAAGAGGGGAGCTTACATATTTTGATTTCTGCTCGAAAGCCAGCTGGGAGATGTAGGCTAACAGCTTTTCCCTGATGCTGCCCTTGGAGAGAATTTCTATCTTATTAATAAATTTCTGATTCTTACAACCCAGCAAATGAAACAGGTTTGTGACAATCTGCCCGTGAAAAGCACAGGCATTTGGACAGGTGTGAATGATGTTGGCAGCGGCCAAAAACAAAACCTTAGAATCTTGCGCGGCCTTGAATATAACCGATGAGGAAATATCCTTTTGCACCGCGAAGCTTTCGCCGAACAATTCCCCAGGCCCGTAGAAAGTGAACAGGGAGCTGTTGCCCCAAATATCTTCCTTTATCATATGAACGCTTCCGCTCAGCACAATCCCAACGTAGGGGATGCTGTCCGTTTCCATATAAATGGTCTGTTCCCTTTGGTAATCCTTTTTGAAGGAGCGGATGCATCCTAGCAGCTTGTCCAGGTCTGCCTCCTTAATGTTTTCAAAAAGCTCCACTTTGTTATAGCTGATTTCTTTTTCCATAGATTTCACCTTCCAATCATATACTACCTTAATCATACGATGGAAGGAGTTGCATTTGCAACTATTTTGACTTTGGGATTGGTATATAGTGCTTGCAGAATCAAAAAACACGTTTCAAAGGAGTCAAACAATGGAAAATAAGATGTTTTGTTATCAATGTCAGGAAACAGCTGGATGTGCAGGTTGCACAATGTCTGGCGTATGTGGAAAGAAGCCTGAGGTGGCCAATTTGCAGGATTTACTTGTATACGTAACAAAGGGAATTTCCGCAGTAACCACAGCACTTCGCGCTGAGGGCAAGGCCGTGGCAGAGGATGTTAATCATCTAATATCAGTGAACTTATTCACAACAATCACAAATGCAAACTTCGATTATGATGCCATAGCTGCAAAAATCGAAGAGACTCTTTCTATTAAAGAAGAGTTATTGGGCCAGCTTAGTGCTGAGGCTCGCGCTAATCTTCCAGAGGCTGCTATGTACAATGGCGCCAAGGCAGATTTTGACGAGAAGGCAAAAACAGTAGGCGTTCTTTCGACAGAAAATGAAGACATTCGTTCATTAAGAGAGCTCATTACCTACGGTCTCAAGGGACTTGCTGCATATTCAAAGCATGCAAATGCACTTCTTAAGGATAATGTGGAGGTGGATGCATTCCTTCAGAAGGCCCTCGCCGCAACTCTTGATGACAGTCTTTCTGTAGATGATTTGGTGGCCCTCACATTGGAAACTGGAAAATACGGTGTGGATGGAATGGCTCTTCTTGACGAGGCCAACACATCTGCCTACGGAAATCCTGAAATCACACAGGTTAACATCGGTGTAAGAAACAATCCAGGAATCCTTATTTCAGGTCATGACCTGAAGGATTTGGAGATGCTTTTGGAGCAGACCAAGGGCACAGGGGTTGATGTGTACACTCATTCTGAGATGTTGCCTGCCCATTATTATCCATTCTTCAAAAAGTACGATAACTTTGCTGGAAATTACGGAAACGCATGGTGGAAGCAGAAGGAGGAGTTTGCCAGCTTCAACGGCCCAATCCTTATGACTACAAACTGCATCGTTCCACCTGCTGATTCTTACAAGGATAGAATGTTCACAACTGGCGCGGCAGGTTACCCTGGCTGCAAGCACATCGACGGAAAATATGGTGAGGTAAAAGATTTTTCAGAAATCATCGAGATGGCAAAGAATTGCCAGGCACCAACAGAAATCGAAACCGGTACAATCACTGGCGGCTTCGCTCATGAGCAGGTATTCGCTTTAGCAGATAAAGTAGTTGACGCTGTAAAATCTGGCGCTATCAAGAAGTTCGTTGTAATGGCAGGCTGCGACGGCCGTGCTAAAAGCAGAAGCTATTATACAGAATTTGCCCAGGCCCTTCCAAAGGATACGGTCATCCTCACAGCAGGCTGCGCAAAGTACAAATACAACAAGCTTGATTTAGGCGACATCGGCGGAATCCCAAGAGTGTTAGACGCTGGTCAGTGCAACGATTCATATTCACTAGCCCTCATCGCCCTCAAGCTTAAGGAAGTATTCGAGCTGGATGACGTCAACGACCTTCCAATTGTTTACAACATTTCGTGGTACGAGCAGAAGGCGGTAATCGTTCTTCTTGCACTGCTTTATTTAGGCGTAAAGAACATCCATCTTGGACCAACACTTCCAGCATTTCTTTCGCCAAACGTGGCTAATGTGTTGGTTGAAAACTTCGGCATTGCCGGCATTACTAATGTTGAAGATGACATTAAGTCGTTGATTGGTTAGCACTAAGCTTGCTTGATTCCAGTAGAGGCCCAGAGTGGGCCTCTATTTTTGTTGTCATTGTTACTAAAAAATTCACAAAAACTCCCTTGACTTGGAGTTAGCTCCAAGGTGTATAGTGAAACCATGGAGGGCAAAGTCATGACAATTAAGGAAGTCTGTGAGAAATATAATTTAACAGCAGATACCCTAAGGTATTACGAAAGAGTTGGTGTAATTCCTGCGGTTTCCAGAACTGCCGGAGGTATCAGAGATTACACTGAAGTGGATCTTGGCTGGGTTGAGAATGCAGTTTGCATGCGTGATGCAGGTTTACCAGTTGAAATGCTGATTGAATACGTGAAGCTTTTTCAGGAGGGCGATTCTACAATCGACGCTAGAACTAATCTTCTAAAGGAAGCCAAAGAGCAAATCTTAGAGACTAGAAAAAAATATGATATGGCTCTTGAAAAACTAGAGTATAAGATTGGCCGCTACGAGGTGGCCCAGAAAACGGGAAAGTTAACATGGGAGTAAGGAGGAACGACAATGATAAATAAAGAAGAACTTACATTAGTGACAGAATGGGACAAGACATTCCCTAAGAGCAATAAGGTGGAGCATAGCAAGGTGACATTTGTGAATCGATATGGCATCACACTTGCGGCAGATATGTATGTGCCAAAGAATGCTACAGGAAAGCTTCCTGCCGTCGCAGTTTCAGGACCTTTTGGTGCAGTGAAGGAGCAGTGCTCTGGATTGTATGCCCAGGAGATGGCAGAAAGAGGTTTCCTTACAATTGCCTTCGATCCATCCTTCACAGGTGAGAGCGGTGGCAACGTTAGATACATGGCATCCCCTGACATCAATACAGAGGATTTTATGGCAGCAGTTGATTTCCTTTCACTTAATGAAAAAGTAGACCCTGAAAGAATCGGCATAATCGGTATTTGCGGCTGGGGTGGAATGGCCATCAACACAGCAGCTCTTGATACTAGAATCAAAGCTACAGCAGCAATGACTATGTACGATATGACAAGAGTAAATGCCAATGGATATTTTGATTCGGCAGATTCTGAGGAAGCCCGCTACGAGGCAAAGAAGGCTATGTGTGCTCAGCGTTTGGAAGATTTGAAAAATGGCGATTATAAGTTAGGCGGTGGAGTGGTAGATCCACTTCCAGAGGATGCACCATTCTTCGTGGCAGATTATTATGATTATTACAAGACTGAACGAGGCTATCACAAGCGTTCACTTAATTCCAACGGCGGTTGGAACGTAATCGGCTGCGAATCTTTCGTCAATCAGCCTATCCTCAAGTACTCTAACGAAATTAGAAGCGCAGTCCTCCTAGTTCATGGTGAAAAAGCCCATTCTTGCTATTTCTCAAAGGATGCTTATGCAAACATGATTAAGGACAGCAAATACACAGATAACAAGGAACTTATGCTCATCCCTGACGCAGTTCATACCGACTTGTATGACGGCGGCGAGAAGAAGGTTATCCCATTTGATAAGCTTGAAAGCTTCTTTATGGAGTATTTGAAGTAAGACAAATACCTACTAGCTACACAGAAAAAATCTTTCACAGATAGTAGTCAAAAATCAACTGACTACTATCTGTGATTAAAAGATAGTATCTAGATAGTAGCCATGCACAAATGCCTTACTATCTATAGTCATAAAAACTCTCACAGATAGTAACCCAGTCAACACCCGTTACTATCTGCAGGACTAAAAGTCTCAATAGGTAGTAACCTGCCGAGAAACCCTTACTATCTAAACGCCTAAAATCCCCCGCAGATAGTAGCCCACTAACAAAACACTACCTCCCAGCATTGCAAATTCTATTCTAGATAGTAGTCGATTCACAAAATCCCATCCCATTATCTAAAAATTTCATTAAATATTACAGATGTTACAAAAAAATTAAGAAAAAATTTTTTATTCATTGCAAAATAAGCATTTTTAGGGGTTCGGCAAGGGTGCTGTAGCACGCTAATTTAGTAGCGTTACAGCACATAATGCCACACTGCTATTTCGATGGAAAAATTGCCACAAAAATGACATATAGCCGTTGCTAGATGTCATTTTTTTTGTTAGACTACCGACCTTGTGAAAGAGAGGTAGTTATTTTTATGAGAGGATTCAATTCAAATGACATTCGATCGGGCCGCCTGGCCTGTAGTTTAACTTTAATCGCATCACTATTATTAATTAGATATTGCTACTGCTACATACGAAGCTACGCAATGCCACTTGAGGTAAACGAAACTCAGGTAGAAGAGACAATAACTATTGAAGACATTGAAATTATTAACGGAATGAATGAAGCTGCTGAAGAAATCATTGAAAGTGATAAGGCAGCATATGAAGAGGCTGAGGCAGCCCAGGAACAGGTTGAAAGAACTGAATATGATATACCAAGTAGTTTCGTAAATCCTGTAACTGGAAAGACCGTAAGCTATAAAGGTGGAAAAACCATCGAGCGCTCTAGCAGGATTACATATGGTGAGGCAGGCGAAATCAATAGATTAGCAACTCCTGACCAAGACGGTTTTATGAAATTGGATAACAGATATTTAATAGCTGTTGGTAGTAGATTTGATACTGAACCAGGCCAGTACATGGATTTGGTTCTTGAAAATGGTATGGTAATACAATGTATCATGGGTGACCTTAAAGCCGACCAGGATACAGATAGCACTAACACATTTACTTATCATTCTAGATGCTGCTCAGAGTTTATTATAGATAAAAATACAATACGTTCAGACATATATCAGCGTGGAAATGCCTCATTAAAAATGAGCATGTGGGACTCACCGGTAGTAACCATTGTTGTATATGAAGATTTTTACGAAGAGGCCTAAGGCCTCTTTTTAAATTTATTGCTAAATTATAACAATGAGGGTATAATAGCAAGAGTTTTTGTTTTGAAGGAGTATAACATGAGAATAGCAGTTACATATGAGAATGGTCAGGTGTTCCAGCATTTTGGACATACAGAACAGTTTAAGATTTACGAAGTAGAAGAGGGCAAGGTAGTATCATCCCAGGTTATCGGTTCTGACGGACAGGGACACGGTGCTTTAGCAGGTCTTCTTAGCAATAATTCAATCGATGTACTTATTTGCGGAGGCATTGGCGGTGGAGCTCAGGCTGCACTTACAGAACACGGTATTGAACTTTGCGCTGGCGCATCTGGAGATGTTGATGCAGCAGTAGAAGCATACCTTAAGGGTGAGCTTATCAACACAGGCGTTAACTGCGATCATCACGGTGAGGGCCATACATGTGGCGACCACGAAGAAGGTCACAGCTGTGGCGGTCACTCTGGTTGTGGCGGATGCCATTCTAAGCCTGCATTCGAGGGCAAGAACGTTGGCAAGACATGCCGTACACACTACAGAGGTACATTTAACGATGGTACACAGTTTGATTCATCATACGACAGAGGCGAACCACTTGAATTCGTTTGTGGTGCAGGCATGATGATTAAGGGCTTTGACAAGGCTGTAGCTAACATGGAAGTTGGCGAGAAGGTTGATGTTCATCTTATGCCAGAAGAAGCTTACGGAATGCGTGACGAGAACGCAGTCGTTACAATGGAAATTGCAGAGCTTCCAGGCTCAGAGGAGCTTGTTGAAGGTCAGCAGGTATATTTACAGGATCCATACGGCAGACCATTCCCTGTAAAGGTTGTGGCCAAGGATGATACTAACATTACTTTTGATGCTAATCATGAGATGGCAGGAAAAGAACTTAATTTCACAATTGAACTTGTAGAAGTAATCTAAAAAAAGACCTCTAATCCTTCGGGATTAGAGGTCTAACCATTTCTGTATTGCGACAGCTACACCGTCGTTATCATTGTATCCATCTCTGCAGGCAATCACTGCTTAATTCGTCAATCACTAGTTCTCCACATAATACACTCTTTTAGAGCTTCCAGAGGAATCGTCGCCTGTTTCTTTGGCTTCTTGTAAAAGAGCCTTAAAATCTGCGATATCGCGGCCGGAATCATAAGGTGTAACATATACGGCATATACTACATGATTATTGTCCGTATTTAGTATCATCGCCACATGGGCGTAGTACCGTTTTTCCTCCATAGTTCCGGTGTAGGTGTACAGAAATGTTTTGATGCCATCTATATAGGTAGTTTCTGATGACAGCCTTTTAGCATCTGGCACCATGGAAACAGCCAATTCATCAATCTTTTCGTACAGGACGGATTCACTTAGAAAGTAGGATACCCACAGATGGTCTAATGCTTCATTTCCTAATATAATAGTAGAATTTTCTGAAATGGTTAGTGATTCAGATTGCTCATAATTAGAAGGAATTGCAAAGGTTATGCCGCCAGTGCTATAGGATACAGCATCCTCCATGGATATAGAGGTTGAAGTTACCGCTTCAACTCCAGAATCTGCCGATGGGTTATTACCAGATTTTTTCGACAGTCTATAATATAGAAGAAAGACAATCAAAATAGATATAGCTATGATGACCAACAACATAATAGTAGCGAACCTAGAGTGAACTCTTTCATTATCTTCAAATACCTGTTTATTTACTGTATTACTCAATAGGATAATCCTCCTTTATATATAGTATATTTTCTTTGTAAATTATCAGTGAATAATCTGTGAAAACAAATTATTATCAGATAATATCTGATATATTTTAAATTAGCTTTATAGTCAATTTTCTTAATTGGAGGAGAACCTGAACGATGGATGGGACTAAGAAAAGGGGAACATTAAAAACTACATTAGTGGCAGTCATTCTTACTGCGGTAATCGTCACTGCAGGCATCATTACATTGTTTTCGATTTTTAATACAATCAAGACAAATAATGAATCCACAGAGGCTTACAGTTCTCGTTTATTGGAGGATGTAGAAAATCAGCTTAGATATGAGACTGAGGAAGCTATGAGTATCTGCCAGGTTATGTATGCCAGATATCAGGCAGGGGAAATGTCTCTAGAACAGGCTAAGAAGGAATCTGCAGATATTATCAGAGAGCTTCGTTATAACGAGGGTAATGGATATTTCTGGGTTGATACCTCTGAGGGTGTTAACGTTGTTCTTCTTGGACGTGATACAGAAGGTCAGTCACGTTGGGATTTAACAGATTCCAGCGGAAACAAATTCATCCAGCAGATGATTCAAAACGGTTTGCAAGAAGGCGGTGGATATACACATCTTATGTTTGCAAAGCCAAATGAAACAGAAGAACTTCCAAAGATTAACTATACAGCATACTATGAGCCATTCGACTGGGTAATGGGTACAGGTGTGTGGATTGATGATTTGGAGGCACTTGAGACGGAATTCGTTGCTCATCAGCACCAGGCTCTGATTGCAAGTGTGGTACAGACAATTATTGTTCTTATCGTACTTATAGCAGTAGGTGCGTTTATAGCCTTCTACTTTGGCTCAAGAATTACTCAGCCAATCGCTCTTGCTACAAATCAGATGGTAAGAATGTCCAACAGTGATTTTACCGAAACTGACGAAATAGCAGAGGTAAGAAAGCTTGTAACCCATAATAATGAAATCGGCGCTATTTCTGAAGCCCTTGATTTGATGCATTCTAATATAAGAAATCTTATGCTTCAGATTTCCGATACTACATCATCTGTTGCAGCAGCATCTGAAGAGCTTTCAGCATCAGCTACACAGTCGGCAGAAGCCAGTGAAATGGTTGCTACATCTTGTACAAATGTTGCAACATCCTGCTCAGGACAGATTAATGCGGTTTCAGGTGCTAGTAATGAAACAGATTCCTTCGTTACTAACATGGAGAACTTCAAGGAAGCTATCAATCGTTCAGGTGATATGATTAAGGCTACAAATGAAGCAGCTATCAATGGCGCTGCTGATATGACAAATGCAACTGAGATGATGAATACCATCAGAGAGTCAGTGGAAAATACAGCAAATGTTGTTGAGGACCTTGGCGAGAGTCTTAAGAGCATCGATGAATTCGTTGTTACTGTTGCAGAAATTGCCAGCCAGACTAACCTGCTTTCTCTTAACGCTTCAATCGAGGCTGCAAGAGCAGGTGAGATGGGTAAAGGCTTCGCAGTTGTTGCCAGCGAGATTTCAAAGCTTGCTGACGAATCTAACCAGGCAGCACAGAAGATTAACGAGCTTATTGCAGGTATCATGAAGAATTCTCAGGAAGCTGTTACAGCTATGCGTCAAGGCGCAGAAGAGGTTGTTAACGGTTCTGACCTTGTTAACGAGGCCGGTGAAACCTTTAACAACATCGTTAATATGGTTAACTCTATTTCAGAGGAATCAAACACAATGAGTTCTATCGTAGATCAGCTCTCAGGTGGAACAGATACAATTGCTAAGAACATACATGAAATCGAGCAGATGAGTATTGCAGTAGCAGATGAGACATCTAACGTTTCTGCAGCATCAGAGCAGCAGACAGCATCTTCTTATGAGGTTGCTCAGGCATCTGACAGATTGGCAGGAAATGCACAGGAGCTTCAGGACTTTGTTGCAAGATTCTCTCTATAATACTCCATTCTAAAAAAAACTAGACTAAGGAGCAAAAAGTATGGATTGGATTGGTGTTAATGTTTTCGTGTGCATATTGGGATTGGCGCTTTTGGCGGGGCTTCCGGCTTTCTTTGGCTGGAAGAACACTATGCAACAAACTAAGGAGCAGTATGCTAATACCTTAAAGGAGCTGGCCAAGCTTGATAAGCAGTACATGCCTCACACTAATCAGCTTAACAAAAATCTTAATACCATTAATTATTGGTTGAAGACAGGGAAGGACCCAACCGAATCCGATGAGGAAGCGGAGAAAGCTGAGAAGGAGGACAGATTTTTCAAAGGTCTGATGAATCCAGTGGAAGCCAAGAAATGGAAGGACGCAGTAAAAAAGGCTAAGCAGGAGGATTTGGAAGATTTGGATATTAAGTCCATCCGAGTGAATGAATTTGATGTGAAGGATATGGAACCATGTGATGTTGGACAGACAGATATGAAGTTCTATTATTCTGATGACTTTGGCGAAAACATTTACTATTGCATCAATCCTGACGCAGTATCAAAGCGATTATATAGGCATTTGGTATTTTTCACTACAGCCAGAACTACAAATATACCTCTTGTTTATCCATACAAATATGAGGGAGCACAGATGCTTTCTCTTTACACACATCCAGCCCAAACCGTATGGTTTTTACAGAACTGGAAGCTGATAAGAGAGGGCTTAGAGTCGGGTAAGATAGAAGTGCCAGAAATTGATGAATCCGTAACCGACGAATTTGATTTATAAATAATTAGAGCCAACAGGTAATGTAACCTGTTGGCTCGTTTTTTTAATTAACCTTCTACAGAGTAGTTAGGAGCTTCCTTTGTGATATGAATATCATGTGGATGAGATTCCTTAAGGGATGCAGCAGAAATCTTAACGAACTTGCCGCGCTCCTGAAGCTCTGGAATAGTAGGGCAACCACAGTAACCCATACCAGAACGGATACCACCGACAAGCTGGAAGATAACGTCCTCAAGGCTTCCCTTGTAAGCAACACGTCCTTCAACACCTTCTGGAACAAGCTTCTTGGCACCTTCCTGGAAGTAACGGTCCTTAGAACCATTCTCCATAGCTGCAAGACTTCCCATACCACGGTAAACCTTGTACTTACGTCCCTGATAAAGCTCGAATGAACCAGGAGCTTCGTCACAACCTGCGAACATTGAACCCATCATACATACTGAACCACCAGCAGCAAGAGCTTTTGTCATATCACCAGAATACTTGATACCACCATCAGCAATGATTGGAATACCGTATTCCTTAGCTGTCTCGTAGCATTCCATGATTGCAGAAATCTGAGGAACACCGATACCAGCAACAACACGTGTAGTACAGATAGAACCAGGTCCGATACCAACCTTAACAGCGTCAGCACCAGCCTCGATAAGAGCCTTTGTAGCAGCGCCTGTAGCGATGTTACCAGCGATAACCTGTAAATCAGGATAAGCAGCCTTAACTTTCTTAACTGCCTCGATGATGTTCTTTGAATGACCGTGAGCTGAGTCCATAACGATAACGTCAACCTGAGCGTTAACTAAAGCCTCAACACGCTCCATCATATTTCCTGTAATACCAACGCCGGCACCACAGAGAAGTCTTCCCTGATCATCCTTAGCAGCGTTAGGGTATTTAATCTGCTTTTCAATATCTTTAATAGTAATAAGACCCTTGAGCTTGAAGTTGTCATCAACAATAGGAAGCTTTTCTTTACGAGATCTACCAAGAATCTCTTTAGCTTCTTCTAATGAAATACCTTCCTTAGCTGTAACAAGGCCTTCTGAAGTCATTGATTCGCTTATTTTTTTAGAAAAGTCAGTTTCGAATTTAAGGTCACGATTAGTGATGATACCAATGAGTGTGCCGTCTTCCTTTGTAATAGGTACGCCAGAAATTCTGAATTTTGCCATTAATTCGTTTGCTTCTGCAAGAGTGTTGTCAGGTCCTAAGAAGAATGGGTCAGTGATAACGCCGTTCTCAGAACGTTTTACCTTGTCAACTTCTTCAGCCTGCTGTTCGATTGACATGTTCTTGTGGATAATACCAATTCCACCTTGACGAGCCATTGCGATTGCCATGCGGGATTCAGTAACTGTATCCATAGCGGCACTCATCATAGGAATGTTAAGCTTAATTTTTTTAGTAAGATTTGTGTGAAGATCAATAAGATTTGGAGTTACTTCCGAATACTGTGGAACCAGTAAGACGTCGTCGAAAGTAATGCCATCACCAATAATCGATGCCATAGGGGTAACCTCGCTTTCTTTGTTTGACAGTAAATTTTTTAAAATTATATTTAACAAAAAGGACTATGTCAATGAAAAGCTGAAAGATAAAAGTGACAATATTTTTGCAATAAACAGAGAATTTTTTGACATGTATACCGTGAGAAGACAAGTGTCCGCAACAGACGAAATATCAAGTGTAAAAGTACTCAAAAGTGGCGAGATTGTTAATTTTTTAGCAATATTATACAACAAAACAAAATTATTTAACAAATTTGTACTCGAAAATGAACAGAAAACCACCCTTGGTCAGTTGAAAAAATTTTTCAATAGTTCTATCATTAAACTACGACATTGTGGGACGGTCATCCGGTTTGTAAAAAATGCCCGTTCTAGTAACTATAAATGTCCTAGTTAATAAGGAGGATTTAGAAATGCCAAGAGCAAAACAGTCTATGGATGGAAACCAGGCTGCAGCACACGTAGCTTATGCATTTACAGATGTTGCTGCAATTTATCCTATTACACCATCCAGCCCAATGGCCGATTTCGTTGACCAGTGGTCAGCAGCAGGCCTAGAGAATATTTTTGGAAATCAGGTAAAGGTTGTAGAGATGGAGTCTGAGGCAGGTGCTGCAGGTGCCGTTCACGGTTCACTTGGTGCAGGTGCACTCACAACTACATTCACAGCTTCACAGGGTCTTCTTCTTATGATCCCTAATATGTACAAGATTGCTGCAGAGCAGCTTCCTTGTGTATTCGATGTATCAGCTCGTACAGTTGCTACACAGTCACTTAACATCTTTGGTGATCACTCAGATGTTTACGCTTGTCGTCAGACAGGTTTCGCTATGTTATGCGAGACAAATCCACAGGAAGTTATGGATCTTGCTCCAGTAGCTCACTTAGCTGCTATCGAGGGTAAGGTACCAGTTCTTAACTTCTTTGATGGTTTCCGTACTTCTCACGAAATCCAGAAGATCGAGAAGTGGGATTATGCAGATCTTAAAGAAATGGTTAACATGGATGCTGTTAACGAGTTCAGAGCACACGCTCTTAACCCAGAGCACCCAACAATGCGTGGTTCACACGAAAACGGAGACGTTTTCTTCCAGCATAGAGAAGCTTGCAACACAGCTTATGATAACTTCCCAGCAGTTGTTCAGAAGTACATGGACAAGGTTAACGCAAAGCTTGGTACAGATTACAAGCTTTTCAACTACTATGGTGCTGCTGACGCTGACAGAATCATCATCGCTATGGGTTCTATCAACGACGTTGCAGAAGAAGTTATCGATTACTTAAACGCACACGGAGAGAAGGTTGGTGTACTTAAGGTACGTCTTTACAGACCATGGTCTTCAGAGGCATTCCTTTCAGCACTTCCTAAGACAGTTAAGAAGATCGCTATCCTTGATAGAACAAAGGAGCCAGGTGCTCTTGCTGATCCTCTTTACCTTGATGTTGCTACAACACTTCGTGAAGCAGGTCTTAACGACATCGTTATCTGCGGTGGTAGATACGGTCTTGGTTCTAAGGATACTCCACCTTCATCAGTATTCGCTGTATACAAGGAATTAGAGAAGGATGCTCCAAAGAGCCGTTTCACAATCGGTATCGTTGATGATGTTACAAACCTTTCACTTCCAGAGGTTAAGCCAGCTCCTATTACATCAGCTCCTGGTACTAAGGAGTGCAAGTTCTGGGGTCTTGGTGGTGATGGTACTGTAGGTGCTAACAAGAACTCTACAAAGATCATCGGTGACCATACAGATAAGTACATCCAGGCATACTTCCAGTATGATTCAAAGAAGACTGGTGGTGTTACAATTTCTCACCTTCGTTTTGGTGATAACCCAATCAAGTCTCCTTACTATATTAACCAGGCTGACTTCGTTGCTTGCCACAACCCAGCATACGTTACACAGGGTATGAAGATGGTTCAGGATGTTAAGCCAGGCGGAGTATTCATGATCAACTGCCAGTGGTCAGATGAGGAGCTCGAGCAGCACCTTAACGCTGAGGCAAAGAAGTACATCGCTGACAACAACATTCAGCTTTACACAATTAACGCTATCGACAAGGCTATCGAAATCGGTATGGGTAAGCGTACAAACACAATCCTTCAGTCAGCTTTCTTCAAGCTTGCTGATGTAATGCCTATCGACCAGGCTGTTGAGTACATGAAGGCAGCTGCTAAGAAGTCATACGGCAAGAAGGGTGACGATGTTGTTCAGATGAACTACAACGCTATCGATGCCGGTGTTGATGCAGTACATAAGGTAAACGTTCCAGATTCATGGAAGAATCCTACTCCAGACGCTCCTAAGGCTGAGCTTGAGGGTCGTCCAGAGCTTGTTAAGATGGTTAAGAATCTCCTTGAGCCTATCTCTAAGATGGATGGTGATTCACTTCCAGTTTCTGCATTCACAGAGAACCCTAACGGACAGTTTGAGCTTGGTGCTTCTGCATACGAGAAGCGTGGTACAGCCGTAACAGTTCCTACATGGGATGAGACAAAGTGTATCCAGTGTAACCAGTGTGCGTTCGTATGTTCACATGCTACAATCCGTCCATTCCTTCTTACAGAGGATGAGGTTAAGGCAGCTCCAGCAAACATCAAGCTTGCTGATACAAAGCCAAAGGCTTCTGACCTTAAGTACACAATGTCAGTTTCTCCACTTGACTGTATGGGATGTGGTGAGTGTACAACTGTATGTCCAGTTGGTGCTATCACAATGGTTCCACAGGCAGAAGAAGCAGACGAGCAGCCAGTATTCAACTACTTAGTAGCTAATGTTGGACGTAAGGAAGCAGCAGGTTCTGACCTTACAGTTAAGGGCTCACAGTTCAATCAGCCACTCCTTGAGTTCTCAGGATCATGTGCAGGTTGTGCTGAGACTTCATACGCTAGACTTATTACACAGCTCTTTGGTGAGCATATGTATATTTCAAACGCTACAGGATGTTCTTCAATTTGGGGTGGTCCTGCAGCTACATCACCATTCACAGTAAACAAGGATTCTAAGAAGGGTCCAGCATGGTGTAACTCACTCTTCGAGGACAACGCTCAGCATGGTATGGGTATGGAAGTAGGACAGAAGTACTTACGTGACCGTGCTATCGAGGCTGCTTCAAAGGCAGCAGAGGCTGGTTCAGCTGATCTTAAGGCTGCATTCGCTAAGTTCGAAGAGACAGTTAACTCTACAAGAGAGAATGGCCCAGCAGCAGATGCTCTTATCGCTGCACTTGAGAAGGACGGCTCAGCAGATGCTAAGGCTGCACTTGCTCTTAAGGATTACCTCGCTAAGAAGTCTGTATGGATCTTCGGTGGTGACGGTTGGGCATACGATATCGGATTCGGCGGTCTTGATCACGTACTTGCATCTGGCGAGAACGTAAACGTTATGGTATTCGATACAGAGATGTACTCTAACACAGGTGGACAGGCATCTAAGGCTTCTAACATCGGTGAAGTTTGTCAGTTCGCTGCATCAGGTAAAGAGGTTTCTAAGAAGTCTCTTTCTGAAATCGCTATGTCATACGGTTATGTATATGTAGCACAGATCGCTCTTGGTGCTAACATGGCACAGGCTGTTAAGGTTCTTGCTGAAGCAGAAGCTTACAACGGCCCATCACTTATCATCGGATACGCTCCATGTGAGCTCCACGGTGTTAAGGGTGGTATGAACCACTGCCAGGATGAGATGAAGAAGGCTGTTGAAGCTGGTTACTGGAACCTCTTCTCATTCAACCCAGACCTTAAGAAGGAAGGAAAGAATCCATTCACACTTACTTCTAAGGAAGGTGACTACAGCAAGTATCAGGACTTCCTTGCAAACGAGACACGTTACTCACGTTTGAAGAAGGCATTCCCAGAGCGTGCTGATAGACTCTTCGCACTCAACGAGGAGACAGCTAAGGAGAGATATGCACATCTCAAGAAGCTTGTTGACTTATACTCATAAGATTGAGTAAATATAAGGCTCAGACCAAATGGTCTGAGCCTTTTTTATGTTGCGCTCTTGTGGTTGATTTGGTAAAATAATACTAAATGTAGTGGTACTAAATAAATTTTCAGGGAGGATTTTATGAAGTGTCCATTTTGTGGTAGCAATGATACCAGTGTAATCGATTCAAGACCGGCAGATGATAATACAAGCATTAGACGTCGTCGTTCATGTCCGGAGTGTGGTAAGCGCTTTACAACTTATGAAAAGGTAGAAACTATTCCGCTTATCGTTATAAAAAAAGATAATAATCGTGAGCCATACGACAGAACTAAAATTGAAAAGGGCGTTCTTATTGCATGCAGAAAACGACCGGTTTCTGCATCCCAGATTTCGAAGGTTGTTGATGAGATAGAAACTGAGATTTTCTCTCTCGAAGAAAAAGAAATACCTAGTACAAAAATTGGCGAAATAGTTATGGAACATCTTGAAACAGTAGATCCAGTTGCATATGTACGTTTCGCATCAGTTTATCGAGAGTTCAAGGATGTAAATACATTCATGGACGAATTAAAACGAGTTTTAGATAAATAATCTTAATTCGTTAGGGAGGGTTAAATATTTGCCTTTATTTACGATATAAATAATGAAGGTAAATATGGAGAGAGTTTTATGAATATATCAGGTATTCGCCCATCGACGGGGTTTTATGATCAAAATTTTACAAGAATTAACAGTGATTTCGGTTTGAATGTTAAGGGAACAGCAGGAATTGGGGATTCAGTAACAGAGGATAAGATATACACTGTTGATATTTCTGAAGACGCTATACAACAAGAGGCAAGAAAGGACCAGACCTTTGGTTCTTACGATTATGCCAGTCAATACAAGCCTGAAGAACATCAGCTAAAAGGAGTCGATAGTGACATTAGTAAGTTAGATGTTGAAAAGGCTATTAATGATATGAAAAAGGATACTGCTATCCATCGTTATCAGTACTTTGTGCACAACAAGAATTCAGTAGATGGATCTTTTGGAACAACAAGAGGTACTGAGGATTTTTCATTATAAATTTTTAAAAGTATACTAAGCCTGGGTCACTTGACCTGGGCTTTTTGTGGGGGCGTGGTTTTCATGCTCCTATTTTTGTGATAAAATCGACTCTATGAGTAAAAGAAATTTATATCCAACAGATTATGTAGATAGTACATATGCTATCGATTTTAAAAAATTATATGAGCAGGGCTACAGAGGAGTAATCTTTGATGTGGATAACACGCTTGTACCACATAATGCTCCTGCGGATGACAGAGCAAAGGCTCTTTTTAAGGAGTTACACGAAATAGGCTTTCAGGCCCTTCTTTTGTCTAACAACAAGGAGCCTCGTGTTAAGACATTTAAGGAGGCTGTTGAGTACTGTACTTATATTTATAAGGCAGGAAAACCAGGTGTAGCTGGCTACAAAAAGGCTATGGCACAGATGGGTACAGACGAAACAAACACCATCTTTGTAGGTGACCAGATTCTTACAGATGTATGGGGCGCAAACCGTGCCGGAATCCGTTCAGTAATGGTAAAGCCAGTTAAAAAGTGGCACGAGGAAATCCAAATCATCATAAAGAGATTCATAGAAGCCTTTATTTTACTTGGCTACAAGGTATATAAGACTTACGGAAAGGACATTAATAAGGTACCTCTTAAATAGAGGGGAAGGAGATAAAAATGAAGATTGTAATTGCAAATGACCATGCAGCAACAGATTTAAAATTCGAAATTAAGGAGTATATCGAAAGCCTTGGACATGAGGTAATCAACATCGGTACAGATTCACATGAAAGCTGTCATTACCCTGAATATGGTAAGAAGGCAGCAGATATGGTTGCTTCTGGTGAAGTAGATTGTGGTGTACTTATTTGTGGAACAGGCGTAGGTATTTCGCTTGCAGCAAACAAGGTAAAGGGAATCAGATGTGGAGTTTGCTCTGATACAGCAACAGCTCGTCTTATCAAGCAGCACAATAATGCTAACATGATTGCATTTGGAGCAAGAATTGTTGGTTCGGAACTGGCAAAGGATATCGTGAAATCCTTCTTAGAAGCTGAGTTTGAGGGTGGCGGAAGACATCAGCAGAGAATTGATATGATTTCAGCTATTGAAAATGGAGATTAAGTCTGATATAATTTGTCAGTCTGCGAAGTATTCGTACATAAAAGACTTTTTAGTCTACCTATATATATTTTAGAGGAGGATTATTAGTAAATGAACGTACAGGTAGAAAATCTTGAGAAGAACATGGCAAAGCTTACAATCACAGTTGATGCAGCTGAGCTAGAAAAGGCTATTACAAAGGCTTATAACAAGCAGAAGAACAGCATTTCTGTTCCTGGTTTTAGAAAGGGTAAGGTTCCTCAGCACATGATCGAGAAGATGTATGGAGCAGAGATTTTCTATGAGGACGCTGCTAATATCATCATGCAGGATACTTATCCAGCAGCTTATGATGAGTCTAAGCTTGATATCGTATCACAGCCTAAGATTGACATCACACAGCTTGAAAAGGGTAAGGATTTCATCTACACAGCAGAAGTTGCTGTTAAGCCAGAAGTTAAGCTTGGTAAGTACAAGGGCGTATCTGTAACAAAGGTTGATTCAAAGGTTACAGCTACAGAAGTTAACAACACAATCAAGGCTGAGCTTGAAAGAAACGCTCGCATGGTTGCAAAGACAGGTAAGGCATCTAAGGGTGATACAGCTACTATCGATTTCGAAGGCTTCATTGACGGTGTTGCATTCGAAGGTGGTAAGGGAGAGAACTATGATCTTGAACTTGGTTCAGGTTCATTCATTCCTGGTTTCGAAGATCAGCTTATCGGTCACAAGGCTGGTGAGGATGTTGAAGTTGAAGTTACATTCCCAGAGAACTATCAGGCAGAAGATCTTGCTGGTAAGCCAGCTGTATTCAAGTGCCACATCCACGAAGTAAAGGGTAAGGATGTTCCAAAGCTTGATGAGGAATATGTATCAGATCATACAGAGTTCGAAACAGTAGAAGAATACAAGGCTTCTGTTAAGGAACGTCTTGAGAACAATAAGAAGGCTGAAGGCCGTCGTGCACAGGAAGACGAAGCAATCGCTAAGATCGTTGAGGATTCAGAGATGGAAATCCCAGACGCTATGCTTGATTACCAGGTAGAGAACATGATCAACGATTTCGCTAACAACATGGCACAGCAGGGTCTTTCACTTCAGCAGTACATGCAGTTTACAGGCATGACAATGGATGCATTCCGTGATCAGGTTCGTCCAGATGCTCTTAACCGTACACAGTCTTCACTTGTACTTGAAGCTATTGCAAAGGCTGAGAAGATCGAAGCAACTGACGCTGATGTTGATGCTAAGCTTGAAGAGCTTTCTAAGCAGTACGGCATGGAACTTGAGCAAATCAAGAATCTTGTTGGCGAGAACGAGAAGGAGTCTATGAAGAAGGATATCGCTATCGAAAAGGCTATCCAGCTTATCATGGATAACGTTAAGGAAACAGCTAAGAAGAAGGCTACAAAGAAGGCTGAAGATGCAGAAGGCGCTGAAGCTGAAGAAAAGCCAGCTAAGAAGACTACAAAGAAGACAACAAAGAAAGCTTCTACAGAAGAGTAATAAGTGTTAAGATTTTATTAACTTTTTGTAAAATCAAAGACAGAGACTCTCAAAATATATATAATAAATATCGAAGTCACACACTAGCCTGGGCTTATGCTCGGGCTTAGTGTCTATTTAAAACACACTATATTTTTGCTACAGGAGGACAAAATAATGGCAACAATTCCTTATGTCATTGAACAGAATTCTCGCGGCGAGCGTTCTTATGATATTTATTCTAGATTATTAAAGGATCGTATTATTTTCTTAGGTGAGGAAGTTAACGAAACAACAGCATCTCTTACAGTTGCTCAGCTTCTTTTCCTTGAATCAGAGGATCCAAGCAAGGATATTCACCTTTACATCAATAGCCCAGGTGGTAGCGTAACAGCTGGTATGGCTATTTATGATACTATGCAGTACATCAAATGTGATGTTTCAACTATTTGTATTGGTATGGCAGCATCAATGGGTGCATTCCTTCTTGCAGGTGGTCAGAAGGGTAAGAGATTTGCTCTTCCAAACGCAGAGGTTATGATTCACCAGCCACTTGGCGGTGCTAAGGGACAGGCAACAGAAATCGAAATCGCTGCTAAGAACATCTTAAAGACAAGAGAAAAGTTAAACCGTATGCTTGCTGAAAACACAGGTAAGCCATACGAGCAGGTTTGTGCAGATACAGAGCGTGATCATTGGCTTGATGCTAAGGAAGCACTTGATTATGGTCTTATTGATGAAATTATTACAAAGAAAAATTAGTTAATATCCGATATATACTTTATAGGGGACTATTAATTAGAGAGTTTATGAGGTAATTATGGCAAGAAACGATGATAAAATTCGTTGCTCTTTCTGCGGAAAGACACAAAATCAGGTTCGCAAGCTTATCGCAGGCCCTAACGGGGCATTCATCTGTGATGAGTGTGTTGATATCTGCCAGGAAATAATTGTTGAGGAGCTAGAGGATTTTGGCCCACAGGAGGATTCAGATTCAATCGAAATCAACCTACAGAAGCCAGAGGATATGAAAGCATTCCTTGACGAATATGTTATCGGACAGGATGAAGCAAAGAAGGTTTTGTCAGTAGCTGTATACAATCACTACAAGCGTATCATGGCAAACCCAGATGATATTGATGTTGAGCTTCAGAAGAGTAACGTTCTTATGCTTGGCCCAACAGGTTCAGGTAAGACACTCCTTGCACAGACACTTGCTAGAGTGCTTGGTGTTCCATTTGCAATCGCAGATGCAACAACACTTACTGAGGCAGGATATGTTGGTGAGGACGTTGAAAACATCTTACTTAAGCTTATTCAGGCAGCAGATTTTGATATCAAGAAGGCAGAAATCGGAATTATCTATATTGATGAGATAGATAAAATTACAAAGAAGTCAGAAAATGTTTCAATCACTCGTGATGTTTCTGGTGAGGGTGTTCAGCAGGCACTTCTTAAGATTATAGAAGGAACTGTAGCTAATGTTCCACCACAGGGCGGACGTAAGCATCCACAGCAGGAAACAATTGCAATCGATACAAAGAACATCTTATTTATCTGTGGCGGCGCATTTGAAGGATTAGACAAAATCATTTCTCAGCGTACAGATGTTAGCCAAATCGGTTTTGGCGCTGATATTAAGGATAAGAACAAGCAGAAGGTAGATGATTTACTTCAGCAGGTTCTTCCTCAGGATTTCATCAAATTTGGTCTTATTCCAGAATTTATTGGCCGTGTGCCTATCAATGTATCTCTTAAAGAGCTTACAGAAGATGATATGATTAGAATCCTTAGAGAGCCTAAGAATTCACTTACAAAGCAGTACGAAGCTCTCTTTAAGATGGATGGCGTTAAGCTTCATTTCGATGACGATGCACTTCGTGAAATCGCTAAGAAGTCAATCGAAAGAAAGACAGGTGCTCGTGGTCTTCGTGCAATCGTAGAGAACGTTATGATGGATTACATGTATCATGTACCATCAGACGAATCAATTACAGAGATTACAGTTACTAAGGAAATGGTTGATGACAACTTGCTTCTTATTGACAAGGAAGACGAAGGCAGCGTTGTCTCAATCGAAGACAAGAAGGAAAAGAGTGCGTAATGGTTATCAGATCATGTAATCTTGAAACAGTATGTGGTCCTACATCAGATTTGCCTAAGAACGACCTTCCAGAGGTTGCTTTCGCAGGCAAATCTAACGTAGGTAAATCATCACTTATAAATGCGGTTATGAACCGCAAAGCTCTTGCAAGAGTATCAGCACAGCCGGGTAAGACTCAGACAATAAATTTCTACAATATTAACGATGAAATTTATGTAGTAGATTTGCCGGGCTATGGTTTTGCAAAGGCTTCTGAAAAGGAACGAGAAAGATGGGGGAAAATGATTGAAACATATCTGAACACATCAGATATGATTCGTGCAGTTTTCCTACTTGTTGATATAAGACATGCTCCATCTGCTAATGATAAACAGATGTATGAATGGATGGATTATGTTGGATACGACCCAATCGTTATTGCTACTAAGGCTGACAAAATTAAGCGTAGCCAGCTTGATAAGCAAATCAAAATTTTACGTGAGGGCTTAGGTGCCAGCAAGGAAACTATTATTGTTCCATTTTCGTCGCAGACTAAGCAGGGGCTCGACACAATCCAGGATTTTTTGGATCAGGTAATCGAAAACGAAGCTAGTCTGACAGACGTAGAGGACTTAGATTAATGAAAAATAAATTTTTATTTGTGCTGCTATTGCTTATATCAATTAGTGTTGTTAGCTTTTGCAGCACATTTTTTTATGTTAAATATAATAAAGAGGAAGTGGCAGAGGCGAATATGCTTGTTTTGACAAGCTGTAATCCGGTTTATCTTGCTACTGTTAATGTGGTAGGGGATATTGACGGAATAACTGTGGAAAACTTATCCCAGCCAACCACTGGATGTTTACATGACTACACACTTACAACAGAGGATATGAAGAATCTGGCCTCTGCTGATGTTTTAGTTGTAAATGGTGGTGGAATGGAAGGATATCTTGAGGATGTTATTGCAGCGTATCCAAATCTTACCATCATAGATACCTTCGAAGCTGTAGAGGATACATATCCTATTATTGCTGAAGAAGAACATGAAGATGAACACGAAGAAGAGCATGTTCATGGTGAAGAGGAAGAAGAGCATCATCATCACGGCGAATTCAACAGCCACATTTGGATGAGCGAAGATATTTATTCAGGTCAGATAATAGCTATTGCTGAAGGACTTGCAGGTATCGATGAAGGTCATGCTAAAGAATTCAAAGCTAATGCAAATAACTTTAATGATATTATGAAATCTCATATCGATAAGAGTGGACTTGATGAGATATTAGCTGGCGAGAATGTTGCAATTCTTCATGAGGCTTTCGCTTACACAGCACAGTCATTAGGAGCAAATGTTGTTGCTACTATGGATTTGGACGAAGAGCGTCAGGTTAGTGCTGGAGAGGTTAGCAGCTTTATTGATACAATTAACAAAAACAATGTAAAGGTTGTTTTTGCTGAATATGATTATGGCCATGCTATGGGTAAGCTTATTGAAGAACAGACCGATGCTAAGGTAGTATATCTAGAGACATTGGTTCATGGCACTTATGATGAGGACGATTATATCACGGTGCTTAGTAAAAACTATGCTTTAATTCAGAATAGTTTATAAGTAACACAAGCAAAGTAGGGAAAGACAAAACATGAAAAAAATAATTCCATGTGGATTCCACTGTATAAAAATTAAAGACTTGGGTGTCAGCTTCGGTGACCAGCAGGTATTAGAGAATATTAATCTGCACATTCACTGTGGACAGATTTCTGCTGTTATTGGTCGAAATGGAGCAGGCAAATCTACTTTTGTAAGAGCTATCCTTGATGAAGTTCCTCATACAGGAGAGATTTTGTTTAAAAACAAGATGGACAATACCATCCAGGGATTGCGTATAGGATATGTTCCACAGACAGTTAACATAGATAGAACAACACCACTTTCTGTATACGACATGTTCCAAAGCTTCACTGGCAAATTACCAATTCTTGTTAAAACTAAAAAAGAGCATGACCATGTAAAGGAAGCTTTAGCAGAGTTTGATGTTGAACATCTTATTGACCAGCCAGTTGGAACACTTTCAGGTGGTCAGCTCCAGAGGGTACTTCTTGCTATGGCTGTTCATGACACACCAAACCTGTTGCTTTTGGATGAGCCAGTTTCTGGAATTGATAAAAACGGTATGGATGCCTTCTATGAGAAGATGCAATATCTTAAGGAGACACACGACCTTGCAATCATCCTGGTAAGTCACGATTTGGATTACGTATATAAATATGCAGACAATGTTATTCTTATAGACAAAACTGTTACAGCAGCTGGAAAGCCAAAGCATGTATTTGAATCAGATGCATTCAAGAATGTCTTTGGAAAGGGCGCTACAGGTGAAGTGGAGGTGAATGCAAATGTTTAATGAAATGTTTTCTTACGCCTTCATGGTAAGAGCTACCATTGCAATCTTACTTATTTCACCTTTGTTTGGAATGGTCGGTACAATGATTGTCCAAAAAAGGATGGCTTATTTTAGTGATGCTTTAGGACATTCTGCCCTTACAGGTATTGCGGCAGGTGTTATTATGGGCATTGGCAACACTACAGTTTCCATGATAATCTTTGGTATATGCTTTGCCCTACTTCTAAATTATATCAGCCGAAAGGGCCTTAGCTCTTCAGATACACTGATTTCTGTTTTTGCCAGCTGCGCAACAGCACTTGGTTTGGCAATCTTATCTAGAGGTGGCAGCTTTGCTAATTATTCTGCCATATTAGTAGGAGATATTTTATCTATTACTTTCACAGAAATCATAGAGCTTATAGTTTTGTTTGGAATAATCCTGGTGTTCTGGTGCTTCAGCATTAACAGACTTACAGCTATCAGCATCCATGCTACATTGGCTAAAAGCCGAAGCATTTCAGTTAGAATTATGGAAGATGCATTTGCAGTGCTTATTGCGTTGCTTGTTATGCTTTCTATTAAATGGGTTGGTATCCTTTTGATAAATGCATTGCTTATTCTTCCAGCGGCCAGCAGTCGTAACATATCCGATAATTTTAGAGAATATACTTATTTCTCAATAATATTTAGTATTTTCTCTGGAATAGTAGGCTTGTTTGTGTCATATTTCACTGATATGGCAACAGGCCCAATGATTGTAATAATAGCTAGTGTGATCTATTTTGCCACATATATTTATGGAAAAGATAGATAAAAAAATCTAGACAGAATTTGATTTTGAGTATATAATGGCCTTACTATCAAAGTTAATTCGTTAGTCGATTCGGCTTTTTATTCCACGAAGTTATTATTAAGAATCATTAAGGAGATTTGAATGAGAGAAAAATATGAGAGCTTGTCAGTAACGATTTTACGCGATTTAGCAAAAGCTAGGGGCATAAAGGGTACATCTGCAATGAAAAAAGCCGATTTAGTAGAGGCTATGCTTGCTCAGGATGAAATTGATAAGCAAAATAGTGTTGAAAATGAGGAATCAGCTCCAAAGGTTGTTAAAGAAGAAAAGGTAGAAAAGGCTGAAAAAGCTGAAAAAGCTGTCAGAGCTGAAAGACCACGTAGGGGAGAAAAAACAGATCGTGCGGAAATCCCTACAGACATTCCACTTGATAATCTTATGCCTGCAAGTGGTATTTTAGAAGTTATGGGTGATGGATTCGGATTTATCCGTTGCGATAACTACATGCCAGGTACTGATGACGTTTATGTTTCTCAGTCTCAGATAAAGAAGTTTAATCTTAAGACAGGTGATATCATTGTTGGAAAGAAGCGTTTCAATAATCCAACAGATAAATTCGCTGCTCTTATGATTATCGATACAATCAATGGTTACACACCAGAAGCAGCTACAAGAAGACCTAATTTCGAAGATTTAACACCAATCTTCCCAAATGAAAGAATCAGATTAGAAAGACAGCGCAGCTCCGTAGCAATGCGTATTGTTGATTTAGTTAGCCCTATCGGTAAGGGACAGCGTGGTATGATTGTTTCTCAGCCTAAGGCTGGTAAAACAACTCTTTTAAAGGAAGTAGCTACATCAGTTAATTATTCACATCCAGATATGCATCTTATTATTCTTCTGATTGACGAACGTCCAGAAGAAGTTACAGATATGAAGGATACTATGAGAAACAGCAAGAATGTAGAAGTTATCTATTCTACATTTGATGAGAGTCCAGAGCATCACAAGCGTGTTTCAGAAATGGTTATCGAGCGCGCAAAGCGTCTTGTAGAGCATGGACAGGATGTTATGATTCTTTTGGATTCAATCACACGTCTTGCACGTGCATACAACCTTACAGTACAGCCATCTGGTCGTACTCTTTCAGGTGGTTTGGATCCAGCAGCTCTTCACATGCCAAAGAAGTTTTTTGGTGCAGCTAGAAACATGCGTGAAGGTGGCTCTCTTACAATCCTTGCTACAGCACTTGTAGATACAGGTTCTAAGATGGATGACGTTGTATTCGAGGAATTCAAGGGAACAGGTAACATGGAACTTATCCTCGATAGAAAGCTTTCAGAAAAGAGAATCTTCCCTGCAATCGATATTACAGGTTCAGGTACTCGTAGAGAAGACTTACTTCTTTCAAGAAAAGAGCTTGATGCCATGGAAATCATGCGCAAGGCAATTAATGGCGCAAGAAAAGAGGATGCCGTTGAGACAATCCTTAATATGTTTGCCCATACAAAGAATAATGATGAATATATCGATATGATTATTCGAAAGAGGGTAATTTAGCCCTTACTTAAAGTTTTAAAAGTGAGGAATATCATGGCAGAACCAAATTTAATATATAAAATTACTATACTAGAATTATTGCATCGTAGTGGTTTCCCACTTAGTAATAGTCAGATAACAGATTTCTTCTTAGAAGGAAATTTAACAGATTATTTTACAGCACAGCAAGCTATCAGTGATGATGAAGAGGCAAATTTAATTGTCTCAAAGACAAATCATAACAATACAACATATTCTATTACAGATGATGGACAAAAGACATTGGAGTTGTTCAAGGAAAAGATATCTCCAGCTTTGTCTAAGGATATTAACAAATACCTTAAGGTTAATTCTATCTCCATGAAGGAGGAGAATTCCTATAAGGCAACATATTTCAAGGCTGATAGAGGTGGATTTGTCGTACAGCTTCGTATTACAGAAAATGATATACCTACATTAGATTTAAGCTTCCACGTAGGTTCAAAGGAGCAGGCAGAAACACTTTGTAACAATTGGAAGGTTAAAAGCGATGAGGTTTACGCTTCAATAATGGATATACTTATGGGCTAATCGCCTAAGTATATACGGGGTGAGCTATGAAATCGGTGAAGACTAAAATGATGCTTTTAACAGTATCATTAGTGTTGTTTGTGGAAATAACATTATTAATAATAGTCGCATTTATGACAAGAGGTATCTTTGAAAAACAAGATACTGTCATATCTGCGGCTTATTTTTTTGTTCCATTTATCGTAGTTTTTATTTTAGGGCTGATATATGGTGCATTTGTTGCCAGGGGGCTAATTAGGGTTATTGATGAACAGACAAAGGCTGCCAATGCAGCAAACAAAGCAAAGAGTACGTTCCTTGCAAATATGTCTCATGAGGTTAGAACCCCAATTAACGCCATTCTTGGAATGGACGAAATGATTATAAGAGAAAGCAATGATGAGCAGATAGTAGAGTATGCCACTAATATTAAACAGGCAGGAAAATCTCTGTTGGCGCAGGTTAATGGGATTTTAGATTATTCCAAGCTTGAAGAAGGCAAGATGGAAATCTTTGATGTGGAGTACGATCTGGCCACAATGGTTAATACTCTTATCAGTAGTTCATCTACAAGGGCAAAGTCGAAAGGCCTTAATTTTAAGGTAAACATTGATGAAAATCTTCCTATGACATTACTTGGCGATGACGTAAGACTGGGGCAGATTATTGCAAATCTTCTTACAAATGCCGTGAAGTACACCGAGGCTGGTGAAGTGGGCTTGTCTATGGTGGAAAAAGGTAGAGACGACAGCGCTGTGGAAATAGAGGTTACAGTTAAGGATACTGGAAGAGGAATTCCAGAGGATGAAATAGAAAATTTATATGTTACCTTTAAAAGAATTGATGAGGAGCATAACAGAAATATCGAAGGAACTGGACTAGGAATTCCAATTGTTATAGATCTTTTGCACCTGATGGGTAGTGAGCTTGAAGTTAAAAGCACATACGGTGTTGGCTCCGCTTTTTCATTTGTCATTAAACAAGGCATTGTAAATAACGAACCTATAGGAGACTACAAAAAACGAATTAAACGAAGCTATAGAAGGCGCAATAAATATACCTTCCCTTCAATGCCGGAAGCTGAAATTTTGGTTGTAGATGATTATGAAATGAATCTGATGGTGGCAAAGAATCTGATGAAGGTGTATGACTTTGTTCCAGATATTGCGCAGTCAGGACGAGAGGCAATAACAAGAGCGGAAGAGAAGGAATATGATGTGATTTTCATGGATCACATGATGCCTGATTTAGATGGCTTGCAGACGCTTGATATTATAAAAGAGCGGGGCTATCTTGGTCCAAAGACTAAGGTAATTGCACTTACAGCAAATGCAATTGCTGGCGCAAAGGAATATTACATCTCAAAGGGCTTCGACGATTATCTTACAAAGCCAATAGATGCTGAAGCATTGGAAGATATGCTGCTTAAATATATGCCTAAGAGAAAGGTACTTAGTAAAGCAATAAGTGATGTTAAGCATGACAGGACATTAACATCAAACGATGATGAAAGACAGGCTCTTATAAAGATTTTTGTATCTACAATAGATGAAAGTGCAAAAAAGCTGGATGAGTTCAAGGAAAAATCAGATATAAAGAATTACACAATAAAGGTTCACGGACTAAAAAGTACAGCTCGTCTAATAGGAGAAATGTCTATTTCCAAAAAAGCAGAAGCTTTGGAAAAGGCAGGAAATGCTGGGGATTGGGATTATATCGAAAAGCATCATAAAGAGCTTATAGACGAATATCTAAGTATTAGAAATAGCTACGAGGGACAAAAGGCGGCGAAAAAGCCATTAGACCAAAGTGATTTAAAGGATGCGCTTTATTCTATTATAGAAATGGCAAATGTGTGTGATTTTACATCCACGGAAATGGTATTAAATACATTGGCAGATTACGAGATACCTGAGGGATTGGATGAAAAGCTTAAGGAAATCAGAGCACTTTTAGATAAGCTTGATTATGAGGCTGTGGCTAGCCTTGCAACACAAATGCTAGAAGGATAATTTGGAGGACTGACTATGGATTTATTTAAATCGCAGGCTGAGAAAAGCAAGGTTGCTATTGTAAGCTCTAAGGATAGCTTCTCTGTAATGGGAATCAAGAAAAAATTAGATGAAGCGGGCTATGAGGGAATCTCTGTAAGACCGAGCATATTTCAGCTTGAGGATGCAGTGGATGAGTCTGACCCAATTATTTATTATCTTGATGATGATATTTATACAGTTCGAGGCGAAGATTTTATGAAGGAGCTTAAAAATCTTTGCTTAGAGCAGCAGAGAATGGTAATATTGGTTGGAGCTAAGGCTGAATATGAAAGCGCCATGGAAATCATTCCAAAGTCGGCGATAGTGGATTGGTTCTCACGTCCGGTTGATATGGATGCATTGTTAAAAACAATCGAAAGTACTATTAATGGGGAAATAGCCCCTGCCAGAAGGCATCATATTTTGATCGTAGATGATGATGTGACCTACATGCGCATGATGCATGAATGGATGAAGGAACGCTACCAGATTACAATGCTGGATTCAGGAAGCAAGGCTATTCACTGGCTTATAGAAAATCAGGATGTGGATTTGATTTTGCTGGATTATGAGATGCCTTCTATGGACGGTCCTACAGTTTTTCGAATGCTAAAGGAAGATGCTGAGACTAGAAATATTCCTGTTATGTTCCTTACAGGCAAAAATGATAGAGATTTAGTTGTTAAAGCAGTGGATATGAGACCAGAGGATTATATCCTAAAAAGCATTCCTAAAAAGGATTTGATGGATAAATTGGAGGACTTCTTTAAGCGCTATAAGGAAAAAATGGTAAAATTGACAGAAAGTGATTAAGAATACTTGATATTTTAATATTGCCATGCTATACTAGTGAAGCTGTTAATCGGGATGAAATACGAGTACCTCGTATTTAAACGGCATTATTACTTACAGTTGGAAATTGTAAAGTTTATTAAGTGAGAGGTGAATAAGATGAGACAGGGTATCCATCCAGATTACTATCAGGCTACAGTTACTTGCAACTGCGGTAACACATTTGTAACAGGTTCTACAAAGGAGAGCATCCACGTAGAAATTTGCTCAAAGTGCCATCCATTCTACACAGGCCAGCAGAAAGCTACACAGGCTCGTGGACGTATTGACAAGTTCAATAAGAAGTACGGCATTGACGCAAAGTAGTTTGTTATTTGGACTCTTAAGGGTTGAGATTCGTCTCAGCCCTTTATTACGTTAAACGGAGAATAAAATGAAGTATTCGGGTATTGGTGGACAGGCAGTTATGGAAGGCGTTATGATGCGAAACGGTGATAAATACGCCGTGGCAGTCAGAAAGCCAGATAAGGACATAGTTGTCGAAGTTAAAAACACAAGAGATATTAATAATATATGGCACAAAATCCCAATCATAAGAGGCATGGTATCCTTTGTGGATTCACTTGTTATCGGGCTTAGTACTCTTATGTATTCTGCCAGCTTTTTTGAGGACGAAGACGAAGTCCCTAAATCTGAGCTTACAGAAGAGGAACTTAAAAAGCGTGAAAAGAAAGAAAAGGCAGAAATGGGTGGTACGCTTTTTGTATCCTTTGTTTTCGCTCTTGCAATCTTTTTTGCATTGCCATATTTTATATCACTAGGCTTAAACAGATTTGGTTTATCTTCAGTGGCTATTACATTTGTGGAAGGAATCATACGTATCGGTATTTTTATCGCTTATGTAGTCATCATTTCCAAAATGGAAGACATCAAACGTACATTTATGTATCATGGTGCTGAACACAAATGTATCAATTGTGTTGAAACAGGTTTACCACTTACAGTGGATAATGTTAGAAAATCTACCCGTTTTCACAAGAGATGTGGAACAAGCTTCATTTTTATTGTTTTTATAATTTCAGTTTTTGTTTTTATGTTTATAACCTTTGATAATGTTTGGCTTAAGCTTGTTTGCAGGCTTATTCTCATACCATTTATCGCAGGTATTTCCTACGAATTCATTAGACTTGCAGGCAGACATGATAACGGTATAGTTAATATTTTTTCAAAGCCAGGTTTATGGCTACAAAAGCTTACTGTTATGGAGCCAGATGATGATATGATAGAAGTTGGAATCACTTCTGTAGAGGCAGTTTTTGATTGGAAGGATTTCCAGGATAAAAATAAGGAGTGTTTTTCAAATGACATATAAGCAAGCACTAGAAAAGGGAACTAAATTATTAGAGTCAGAACGCATTATAGATGCTAAAATAGATGCTTGGTATCTGCTTGCATTTGTTAGTCAGCTTACCAAGGCTAAATATTTTCTTATTCAGAATGATGAAATCGACGAGCTTACTTTGTTCAAATACAAAGAAGCATTACTTAAAAGAGCAGAGCATGTTCCACTTCAGCACATTACTGGTGAGCAGGAGTTTATGGGTATATCCTTCTGGGTTAACGAGCATGTTCTTATTCCACGTCAGGACACAGAAACTCTTGTAGAGGAGGCTCTTAAGGTAACTCCTACTGGCAGTCATGTTTTAGATTTGTGTACTGGCAGCGGATGTGTTATTATCTCTCTTGTTGTTTTAGGACAGGGGATAACTGGAGCAGGAATTGATATTTCCGATGAAGCTCTTGCTGTTGCAAGGGATAATGGGAATAGACTGTGCAGCGGAAGAGTAGATTTTATCAAAGGAAATCTATGGAATCCAGTACTTGGTAAGTACAACACAATCGTTTCTAATCCACCATATATTAGAACAGCAGATATTAAGGATTTAGCAGAAGAAGTAAAAGATCACGAGCCATATATTGCTCTAGATGGAACAGAAGACGGCTTGTATTTCTATAGAGAAATAGTAGGTCATGCGGCAGAATATCTTGCCTCTGATGGCTGGCTATTAGTTGAAATAGGATATGATCAAGGGCCAGATGTATACGCGCTATTTGTGGAAAACGGCTTCAAGGATGTTGAGGTTGTTAAGGATTTGGCCGGAAATAATCGAGTAGTAAAAGGACATCTATAAACAGGAGGTTATTATGTTTGATAGATTAGAAGATTTAGTATTGAGATATGAAGAGGTTATGAACCTTTTATCAGAGCCAGATGTGGCTAATGATAATGCTAGATTCAGAAGCCTTATGAAGGAGCAGGCTGAGCTTGCACCTATCGTTGAAGCATACAAACAGTACAGCGCTCACAAGCAGAACATCGAAGATTCACTTGCCCTTCTTGAGGAAGAGTCAGATGAAGAAATGAAGGAGCTTGCTAAGGAAGAATTAAACGAGTCAAAGGCAGAGGTTGAAAGACTTGAGCAGGAGCTTAAGATTTTACTTCTTCCAAAAGACCCTAATGATGACAAGAACGTTATCGTAGAAATCCGTGCAGGTGCAGGTGGTGAAGAGGCAGCACTTTTTGCAGCTGAAATCTATCGTATGTACGTACATTACGTTGAATCACGTGGATGGAAGGTTGAGCTTCTTGAAGCAGATGAAACAGGTATCGGTGGTATGAAGAACATCGAATTCATGGTTAAGGGAACAGGGGCTTACTCAATCCTTAAATACGAATCTGGTGTACACCGTGTACAGCGTGTTCCAGAGACAGAATCTCAGGGACGTATCCAGACATCTACATGTTCAGTAGCAGTAATGCCTGAGGCAGAGGAAGTAGATGTTCAGATTGATGAAAAGGATATTCGTATCGACGTTATGCGTGCTTCTGGTAACGGTGGTCAGTGTGTCAACACAACAGATTCAGCTGTTCGTCTTACTCACTACCCAACAGGTATTGTTATCTACAGCCAGACTGAAAAGTCACAGCTTCAGAATAAGGAAAAGGCTTTCGCACTCTTACGTGCAAAGTTATACGATTTAGAGCTTCAGAAGCAGCAGGATGCTGAAGCAGCTGAGCGTCGTTCACAGATTGGTACTGGCGACAGAGCTGAAAAGATTCGTACATACAACTTCCCACAGGGACGTGTTACAGATCACAGAATCAACCTTACACTTTACAAGCTTGATAAGATTATGAATGGTGATATTCAGGAAATTCTTGATGCCCTTATTGCAGCAGATCAGGCTGCTAAGCTTGCAAAGATGAACGATAAATAAGATATATAAGTGGGTGGAATAATGAAGCAGATAATAAAGACAGCATTAATAGTTATTTTAGGAAATTTTGCATACGCACTTGCTGTTGCGTTCTTTATAGAGCCGTCAGGACTCATTACTGGCGGTGGAACAGGTCTGGCTTTGTTCTTCCACCGTATGTTTGGTTTTAAGACCGTACATGTTACATTTGTTATAAATACAGTTCTATTTTTTGTTGGCTGGCGCATCATGGGTCGCCGCTTTGCAGCCAACACATTACTCTCAACATTTTGTTTCCCAGTAGAATTACATATAGCCGAGCTTCTTGCAGTTAGGTTCCCACCAACAGACGATATAGTGCTTTGTACAGTTTTTGGTGGAATTATTATTGGAGCTAGCTTGGGAATTGTTATTCGTACTGGTGCATCTACAGGTGGAATGGACATACCACCTATCGTACTCAATAAATTCTTTGGAACTCCAATATCAGGTATGATGTGGGCATTTGATATATGCATACTTGTTTTACAGGCATTATTTGCCAAGCAGAATTTAGTGCTTTATGGCATTTTGATGGTCATTATTTATACTAATGTATTAGATAGAATGCTGATACTTGGTAAGGCAAAGACTCAGATAAAGGTTGTAAGTAAGAAGAGTGAAGAAATCAGAAGAGCAATTCTTCAGGATATTGATAGAGGTGTTACAGTTATGTACGGCCGAACAGGCTATCTTGGAAAGGATACAGAGATAAATCTTTCTATTGTTTCCACTAGAGAATTAGCCAAAACAGAGAAGCTGGTTCACGAAATTGACCCAGAGGCATTTATTATTGTAAGCCGCGTTTCAGAGGTAAAAGGTAGAGGCTTCACAGAACAGAAAAAATATTTGTAAATCTAGGGTTAATTTGCCAAATAGGGTTTACAAAATGGCGTTTTTTGTGTTATGGTTTCTATGGTATATTTCATATACAATTCGAACAATTAATTTCAAATTAAAGATTAAAGAAAGGAGAACAGCTATGGACAAATCAGACAGTCATGGGCGATTATGCTGCGACGAGGCATTTTCATACGGATATGTAGCTGTTCTTTTAGTATAAAGAGCTTAGTTTTCATGTGCGCTAGAGAATGTCATCGTCTTAACATGACATTCTTTTTTTATAGCAGGGTAAAAACATGGAAACAAAAGAGATTTTAGAGGATAACAAAATCCAAGAGATTATCGATTTGCTACGCTCTAATCTAGGTGCCGAGGCTTTAATGGAGGCTCTTGACGATTATCATGAGAATGATATTGCCGAAGCCTACGAGGACTTGGATACAGAGGATCGTAGAAGACTGTTCGGAATTCTAGGTGCCGAGCGTCTATCAGAAATTTTCCCTTATATTGAGGATGTAGGTGAATATTTAGCTGAAATTACACCAGAGCAGGCAGCTGATGTCTTAGAGAACATGGATGCTGATGATGCGGTTGATGCTTTGGAGGACATTGAAGACGAGGAACAAAGAGAGCAGTTAATTGCTTTGATGGATAAGGATGCATCTGCTGATGTACGTCTTATCAATTCCTATGATGAGGATGAAGTAGGTAGCATGATGACTACCAATTTCATCGTAATCAAGTCTAACTATACAGTAAAGCAGGCTATGCGTTCTTTGATTTCACAATCAAAGGATAATGATAATATCAACACCATTTACGTCGAAGACACAGAAAATAAATACTATGGTGCTATCGAGCTTAGAGATTTAATTCTTGCTCGTGATTACACACCACTTGATGACATTATCAGTCACAGCTATCCTAGTGTTAAGGCTGATGCCCTTATTTCAGACACTATCGAAGATTTAAAGGACTACGCAGAGGATTCAATTCCAGTTCTTAATCCTAACGAAGAAATCATCGGTGTTATTACATCTCAGGATATCATCGAAGCCGTTGATGATGAGATGGGTGAAGACTATGCTAAGTTGGCTGGTTTGACAGCAGAAGAGGATTTGAACGAAAGCTTACCTGAAAGTATAAGAAAGCGTATTCCTTGGCTGTTGCTTCTTCTTGGACTTGGACTTGTAACCAGTTCAGTAATCGGCATTTTCGATAAGGTTGTAGCATCAGTAGCTATCGTTGTAGTGTTCCAGTCACTTATTCTTGATATGGCTGGTAACGTTGGAACACAGTCACTGGCTGTTACCATTCGAGTACTTATGGATGAGGAAATATCAGGAATCGAAAAGGCTAAATTCGTTCTTAAGGAAATGCGTGTTGGTGGAACAAACGGTTTCATTTTAGGTGTACTTGCCTTGTTTTTTGTAGCACTTTATTTGCATGCAATGAAGGGGTACATTTGGGTAGCCGCATTTAAGGTTTCAGGAATCGTAGGATTTTCACTTTTTATTGCTATGATAGTATCAAGCTTCATTGGAACCATTATTCCAATTTTCTTCCACAAGATTAAAGTTGACCCAGCTGTAGCTTCTGGTCCACTTATCACTACTGTTAACGATTTAGTTGCAGTTATTACATATTACGGATTGGCTGGTTTATTGCTTGTAGGACATATTTAAGAATCTTTATAAACGGGGGTGCTTATGAAGGTATTAAACTTTGGTTCTCTTAACTTAGATTACACCTATAAGGTATCTCACATCGTTAGAGAGGGTGAGACAATCTTAGCAAATGACGTTAGCATGAATCTTGGCGGCAAGGGCTTCAATCAATCTGTTGCCTTAGCCAGAGCAGGGATTTCATGCTATCATGCAGGCTTGGTTGGTGAAGAGGGGCTAGAGTTTTATGATGCCTGTGAAACCTTCGGCATCAAAACTGACTACATTAAAACAGTTACAGGTAGATGTGGTCATACAGTTATTCAGGTGGATGATAATGGCCAGAACAGTATAGTGCTTTTTGGCGGAGCTAATCTGAAGAACTCAAAGGAATATGTTGATGAGGTCCTTAAGAATTTTGATACTGGGGATATCATTTTACTGCAAAACGAAATAAATGAATTGCCATACATAATAGATCAGGCATTTGCCAAGGGCATGACCATCGTCTTTAACCCATCACCTTATGATGACAGACTAGAAGAGTGCGATTTGGGCAAGGTTTCTGTATTCGTTTTAAATGAAACCGAAGGGCAGCAGATGACAGGAATGACAACACCAGCAACAATAGTGGCAGCGTTAGATGCATTCTTTTCAAATGCCAGAATAATGCTAACACTTGGTGAAGGGGGCTGCATATATCATCATGGAGACGAGGAATTATATCAGCCAGCATTTTCTGTTAAGGCTGTGGACACCACAGCGGCAGGAGATACTTTCACGGGATATTTTGTAGCAGGGTTATGTAGAAAGCAGCCGATGCGGGAAATATTACTTACTGCTTCTAAAGCAGCAGCTCTTACAGTTACTAAACCAGGAGCAGCTCAGTCCATCCCATTTATGTCTGAGGTAGAGCTATTTAATAATGATTGAAAAAGGCCTTCGGGCCTTTTTTTAGTGGTATTTTCAAAACGTTAGACAATATAACAATATAGGGTATTGAATTCACACAATATACATATAAATATACAAAATATTGTAGAACTTAAAGCTCGGTTAGGGTAAAATTATAGTATCAAAGTTAATAAAGGAGCGTGACCCATATGAAGAAAAACTACGTACTAGACACTAACATTTTGATTCATTGTCCTACAGCGCTTTTCGGTTTTGATGATAATAATGTTATTATCACAACCACTACTCTGCAGGAGCTTGATTCAAAGAAAACAGCCTATGCGGAGGTGGGCTATGGCGCCAGAGAGAGTATTCGAAATATTGAATCTGTTGAAGGTGATTATGCCAACGGGGTTACGATGCCAAATGGTGGTACCTTTATAATCGAAAAAGAATCTGAGTATGAAAAGCTGATTCCAGCAGAGTTCACACTTGATAGGCCTGACAATAGAATAATTAATTGTGTGCTAGGAATTTCAAAGAAATCTGAACTTGAAACAATACTTGTAACAAATGATATTTCTATGAGAATCAATGCCACAATGTGTGGCTGTGTTGTTCAGGGCTATCACAATGAAATGATTCTTGATAATGAAAACTATTCAGGCAGAATTGATATAACGCCTGAGGATATAGAAAGTCCATTTAACAAGGGCTTTATTGAAAACGAATTTGGTATTTGCAAAGAGGGAAGTAATTCTGCACTCTATACATTTAAGACTGATGGTTGGCATTTGCTTAAGGATAGAGATTATTACACACCATATTGTCAGCCAAGAAACGTAGGTCAAAGATTTGCTTTATATGCTCTTTTGGCCAGCCCAGATGAATTACCACTGGTTATTTTAAAGGGTAGTGCAGGTACAGCCAAAACCTTCTTGGCATTAGCCGCTGGTTTACAGGGCTATTATCACAATGGCTTTGATAGAATTATGATTACAAGAAGTAATACACTTTCAGATAACGACTTAGGATTTTTACCAGGCGATTTGGAAGAAAAGATGACTCCTCTTATCGCGCCATTTATGGATAACCTGCAGGTTCTTTTAAAGGGACAGAACGAGGAAAAAGAACAGATAAAAATGCAGATTGAGGATATGTTTGAAACAGGTATCATTGAAATCTGTTCACTTGCTTACATGAGAGGACGTTCATTAGTTAATTCATTCATCATAGTTGATGAAGCGCAGAACTGTACTATAGGTCAGATTCTTGAAATTATCACCCGTGCAGGTAAGGGCTCAAAGGTAGTGCTTTTAGGTGATCCAGATCAGATAGATTCACCAAAGCTAGACAGAAAGAATAATGGTCTTACCTTTGCTGCAGAAAGAATGAAGGGCTCAACCCTTTGTGCACAGATTACCTTTGAGGAAAGTGAAACTGTAAGAAGTGCACTTGCTGCGGAGGGCGCAAAACGACTGGTTGTTAAATAGCTTATTTTCTTATTTGTTATAATAAATCCTCCTTTCATCAGGATTCCCTATAGCTCGGGAATCCTGATCTTTTTTAGGAAAATGTAATTCTTATGATTCTTAAGAAATTGTAAAGAATTCTAAAATCTTTACTGTACTACTTGAAATAGTACGGAGTTTATGTATACTGAAAAATGAATTTAAATTGTTTTATTTTTTTGGAGGTTATGTAATGAAAAAAAGAATAGCAATTGCACTAGCTTTAACAATGGCACTTGCAGCCTGCATTGGTTGCGGTAAAAACGGAGAATCAGATAATAAAGATAAAATCATTAACAATACAAAAGAAGAAGGTTCTAACACTCAGACTGACAGTGAGGAAGCAGAAGTATCTGTACCTGAATACGCCATTACATCTGTTTCGGCAGATGGATATGATTATTTTGAGGGTAGCGTAGAATGCATTCAGATAACAGATGGAAAGCATGAAGCTTTAACTAAGGCTATTGATGATTTATTCTCTGGCAGAGTAACTCTTTTCAACGAAGGAGTCGATAGTCAGAACGACGAAGCAAAGCAGATGAATGAAGAGCAAAAAGAATATGCTGACGAGGAAGGCCTTGAGTATGAGCCTATGAAATATTCTGAGACTCAAACGGTTTCAGTAGTTCGTGCTGATGAGAATATCCTTAGCTTTGTAATTGATACATCATACTATAGTGGTGGTGCTCATGGCAGCTCATTGTTAGAAGGCTTTACCTTTGATGTTAATACAGGTGAGCAGCTTTCAATAAGCAATTATGGTGACGAAAGCAAGATTGCAGCTACATCAAAGGACTTTATTTTTAGCACAATAGAGGGTTCTGCTGATATTGCAAGAGATACACTATTTGATGATGATGTAACCTCATATAAGAGTGTAATTGAAGATTATTTCTCAGGGGATACTTTACCGGAGAATTATCTTGACCACACAGGTATCACCTTTATGTTCCAGCAGTATGATATAGCTCCTTATGCAGGCGGAATCGTTAGCTTTACAGTTCCTTATTCTGAGTTTGAAGACTTTAACGAAGCTTACCTTCCAGCAGAAGGATTCTATACAGAGGATTTATCAATTCAGGGCTTCAATGAGAAGTTCGATGTAAATAATGATGGCACTCTTGAGGATGTATGTCTTTTGAATTCTACTTCAGACGATGGTTCCTCTACATACGAGCTTAATGTTGGCGGCGCTACCGTTAGTCGTAAATTAGATGATTATGCTTATGCATCAGGTACATACATCCATGGCAAGGATGGTAACTATATTTTGGTTTCTGTAGAAGGCAAAGTCATTTTATTTGAGGTTTCTAAGGGCATTAGAGAGCTTGGTTACATTGAAACAGACAAGAGCGTAAAGGAAATCAATAACGGTGAAATAGTTCTTGCAGAAATCTCCTATGAAAACGGAGGCATTCAGTGGGGCGAAAGCGAAACTCACAAATATTCTAAGGCAGGATTAGAATAAAATAAATTTTCAATATAATTTTATCTTCAATAGCGTAACACCCTTTTTTCATATTTATGTGGTATATTGACCGTGATATGTGAATATAATCAACAAATATTGACGGGTTAAGCTTATGAATAAGATTGAAGGTAGAAAATATTATATGAGAATACTATTAATTAGTATTCTTGGGGGAGTAGTAGTAAATGTAGGATTGGGGTTTATTACTGATCTATTTGGACTACCTTTATATTTAGATACTATTGGAACTATAGGAGTTGCTAGCGTTGCTGGCGTTTTACCTGCTCTTATAGTTGCAGTATGTACAAATATTGTTTGTGGATTTTATAATCAAGCAACCATATATTTTTCTATAATAAGCATCTTAATAGCAATCATTGCTGGCTCATGGCTTCCTAAGAAAAAACAGGACAGACCAGTTCCAGTAATGGTTACAGTGCTTGTTTTCGCCTTGATAAGTGGCATAATTGGGGCAAGCATTGAAATCATATTGTTTGGAAGTCCCCGATTTAGCCTAATGGCTCGTTTCTCTGATTATTTAACATCTAATTTTATACCAAACTATAATTTTAATTTCATTGTATCGCATATATTGCTAGATATTTTTGACAAAGGCTTATGTGTATTAGTTGCAGTAGGAGTAGTTGGTTTATTGCCAGATGAAGCCTGTGCCAATATTTATAATCTTTGCTGGAAGCAGACACCTATAAGCAAGCAACAATTAAATGATCACGCAAACACAAATCCAAAGAGCGGACGTTTGCAAAAGAGAATTACAGTATTATTGCTTACAGCTGCACTTATTATTACTTTTCTTTTAGTATGGATTAGCTTGAGTATATTCTGGGATTTTGTAACCCACACTGTAGGTACAAGCAGGGCAGAAAACATTTATATGATGAAGCAGTATCTTATAAGAGTGGTTCTGATTTTTTCTGGGTATTTTATTTTCGTTCTATACACTGGTGTATGGATTGCGAAATATTATCTAGTATACCCAATGAATGCGATTGCGTCATGTACCAATAACTTCATGTCTATCGATAACAACGAAAATATCTTAAAAGAAAATGTTGAAAACATGAAGTATATAAATATTAAGACTAACGATGAGCTTGAATATCTGTACAACGTAATCTGTAAAATGGCAGAGGATTCGTATACACAGATGACTGATCTTAAATACCAATCTAAAGCTATTAACCAGATGCAAACTGGTCTTATTATTACAATGGCAGACATGGTTGAAAACCGTGACAAGGATACCGGCCATCACATCCAAAAGACTGCAGATTACGTAAGAATAATTGTGGAGGGACTAAAGGCTAAGGGCTATTATGCAGACAAAATCACTCCTAAATATATCTCTGACGTTGTGTTATCAGCGCCTTTGCATGATATTGGAAAGATTAATATTCCTGATGCTATTTTGAATAAACCTGGAAAGCTTACTGATGAAGAATTTGCAATAATGAAGACCCATGCGGAGGATGGTAGAAAGATTATAGAAAGAGCTATAACTGTTGTTCAAGGTGAGAACTATCTGAAGGAAGCCAGAAATATGGCAGGCTATCATCATGAAAAGTGGGATGGAACAGGCTATCCAGAGGGCTTAAAGGGACAGGTAATCCCTCTTTCAGCAAGAATAATGGCTGTGGCAGATGTTTTTGATGCATTGTCATCAAAAAGAGTTTATAAGGACGCAATGCCTTTTGAGGACGCCCTTGCAATTCTACAAAAAGATGCTGGAACACATTTTGATCCTAAATGTGTAGAAGTATTTATTGATGCTAAGGATGAAGTACGTAAGGTAATGGAAAAATACAAGGATTAAACAAAAGGGTAATTAGTTATGATGGAATTTTTGCAACAATTTCAATTGAGCGTAATGCTGTTTTTTAGTGGCGCTTGTGGAGTGTTGATTATCCTTACACAATCAACAAAAACTCTAACTAAGCGCAGAAAAGCAGCATTACTATACATGCAGATATCAGCGATGATACTTTTGATTGCTGATAGATTCGCTTATCTATATCGCGGCGATGAAAGCCAAACTGGCTATTGGATGGTACGAGTATGCAATTTTTTGGTATATCTACTGTCTTTAACGCTGGCCCATGCATTTAATCAATATTTAATGGAATTATATCGAAATGAAGTCCACCTTGCTAAGCTTCCAAAACGCTTTGCCATAGGAGAGACTTTATTTACACTTGGCGTAATTTTTCTTGGAATTTCGCAGATAACAGGTTGGTACTATACGTTTGATTCATCTAACAGATATCAAAGAGGACCATTTATTGTATTAGCATATATATTCCCGCTATCTATGATAGCACTCCAGTTTTCCGTTAATGTTCAATACAGAAAAAGGATTCGTAGGCGTACTTACGTGCCTCTACTTCTTTTTACTGTACTTCCATTTATAGCATGTGTACTACAATTTTTTTTATACGGCTTATCCCTTACAAACATTACCATGGTCGGCATGGTAGTGCAGCTTTACTTCTCTGAAATTCTTAACATGAATGATTTGCAGGATGCAAAGATTGCAGCAGAGAAGGCCAATACAGCTAAATCCAGATTCTTATCTAATATTTCCCATGAAATCCGTACTCCAATCAACACTATCATGGGAATGAATGAAATGATTTTAAGGGAGGAGCATGAGGCTGTTCCTGAAGCATACTATAACAACATTATGAAGCATGCCAGGGATATAGAATTTGCTTCAGAATCACTTTTATCGCTAATCAATGATGTCCTTGATATATCGCAGATAGAATCGGGAAAAATGCGATTAGTGGAGCAAGAATATGATGTGGAAGAATTTTTAAGAGACATTATTAACATGCTTCGCGTTAGAAGTAACGATAAGGAAATTCGATTTGATGTTGATATCGATGAGACTCTTCCAAGACGCTTATTCGGCGACATGGGAAAGGTTAAGCAAATCGTACTTAATCTTTTGACAAATGCCCTAAAATATACAGATGAAGGCAGATTTGACCTAAAGGTAAAGGTACTTGGCAAGGATGAGGATAGTGTTACAATTCAGTACTCAGTAACTGACACAGGCCAAGGTATAAAGGAAGAGGATATGAAGTACCTTTTCAATGCATTTGAAAGTCTTGAAGAGGTGAAAAATAGTAATATTCAGGGAACAGGTTTGGGACTTGATATTTCAAAGCATTTTGCAGATTTGATGAATGGTGAGCTTACTTGCGAAAGTGAGTATGGCAAAGGCTCTACCTTCACATTTATAGTAAGACAGATTGTTGTAGACCCAACAGAAATCGGATTCTTTGAGGAAAAGGTTGAGGAGACTGAAAAGGGACCATATATTCCTAGATTTGTAGCTCCTGATATTAGCATTCTGGTGGTTGATGACAATCCAATGAATCTGGCTGTAATCAAAGGCTTGTTGGCAAACACAAAGATGTACATTGTTACTGCGGATTCCGGTGAGGAGTGCTTGGTGAAACTGGAGGAAAGCCAGTACAACTTGGTTTTACTTGACCACATGATGCCTGGAATGGATGGCTTGGAAACCTGCAGACGAATCAGAGAAAAATATCCAGACCTTCCGGTAATCGCACTTACAGCTAACTACATTGCAAACGGAAAGGAATACTATATTTCAAAGGGCTTCACAGGATATTTGCCAAAGCCTGTTGATGGTCAGACACTTGAAAACATTATTCGTCTATATCTACCTGATGATGCAGTTATGGATTCTGATGTGGATGCAGTGGCAGAATTTATAAGGCTGCCGCATGGCTATGAATGGCTAAATGATGTAGATGGAATCAATGTTGATGACGGCATCAAATATAGTGGCGGCGCAGAGAGCTTTGTATTTTCATTAAAGCTGTTTTTCGATACAATAGAAGAGAACTCAGAAGTTCTAAATAAAGCTTTTTCAGAAGGCGATATTAAGCTATTCACTATAAAGGTTCACGCACTGAAAAGTTCAGCTAGAATCATCGGTGCTCACGACCTTTCAGAAAAGGCAAAATGGCTGGAAGATGCAGGAAAGAAAAATGATGTAAATTATATCAATGACCATTTCCAAGAAATGCTGGCTGAATATAAAAGCTATGCTGATAGGCTAGCAAAATTTAATCCTTCTGTTGATAATTCAAACAAGGAACCAATCCCAGAGGATGAACTTATGGGGGCGATAGAGGCATTGAAGGAATTAGTGCCTCAAATGGATTTTGATTCAGTTGAAATGGTTGTAAATGATGTAATGGAATACAAATTGCCAGATGAAGAGGAACAGCTCTTTACCGAATTGGCAAAAGCTCTACGAACATTTAACTGGGACAAAATGGAAGAATTGCTAAAGGACAAATAACAGGTTGGAGGATACTATGGAACAGAACAAGATAATGATTATTGGGGCGAAAGAATCATTCATCATAAGAGTTCTTTTAAAGAAGCTAAAGGATGTGGATATCGAGGCATTTTTTGTAACCCTAAATTTAGATGATATTCATGACCACTGGGAGGAGACAGAATTAGTTACCTTCTACATGGAAAAGGAAGACAGATTTACTGATGACATTCGTACATTCCTGGTAGATAAAATGGAGGATGATGATAAACAAATTGTCCTTATAGGGGACCCTGTAGATACTAATGAGGTTGCAGCGAGTATTCCTTCACAATTGATTTATAAGATTCTATCAAGACCACTTGTGTATGATGACTATATTGACTGTATAAACATTTTTAATAAACAGGCTGCGTCAGATGAACTAAAGCGAAGTATTTTGATTGTTGATGATGATCCAAACTATATGAGTCTTGTTCGTGAGTGGCTAAAGGATTCTTACAAGGTTTCTATGGCTACATCTGGACTTCGTGCCATCAAATGGCTGGGCAGTAACAACACTGTGGATTTGATTCTGCTTGATTATGAGATGCCGGTTACTGATGGCCCACAGGTGCTTGAGATGCTTAGGGCTGATGACGACACTAAGAACATCCCTGTAATGTTCTTAACAGGAAGAGATGATAAGGAAAGCGTAATGGCTGTTCTTGCTCTTAATCCACAGGGATATTTTTTGAAAACTATAGGTAAGGATGAGCTTTTAAATAAGCTTAAGGTTTTCTTTATGGGGTAATGAAGCTTTATCAGTAGATTAATGTTAATGGGTTTTACAATTCTTTTATAAATTGCTATGGGAAAAAACAGATGTAGAGTATGTGCGCTTATTGCATTAATATTTGCATTTGCTGTTTCGCCAGCTAATGCAAGCTTTGCTAAGGAAGCCACAGCTATAGAGGGGAAAGTAAACATTGGCGGAGGTTATGCTGCAACGAAACAGCTTGATAATATGGGCTACTATGCTCAAATTTATGATGCCAAAAATGGGCTTCCTACATCTGAGGCTAATTTCATTCTAGGAGCTTCAGATGGCTATATCTGGATTGGCGGATACAGTGGAATAATCAGATATGATGGCTCTTCCTTTGCCAGGTTCACTGACACAGAAGGGTTAACCAGTGGCAGAGGGCTTTTTGAGGACTCCCAAGGCAGAATATGGGTAGGAACAAATGATAATGGAGTAGTGTATTTTAATACTTTTAGAGAACCTATTCATCTTACTACAGATATAGGGCTGCCTTCATCATCTATCCGTACATTTGCCGAGGATAAAGCAGGAAATGTCTTTATAGGTACCACTGAGGGAATAGCTTATGTTGATACAGAGGATAATCTGCTTAAGCTTGATGATGACAGAATTAATAGTGAACGAATCTTAAGGATGGATTCTGGCAGTGATGGCACTATTTATGGCTACACTAAAACAGGAGCTGTCTTTTCTATAAATGATTGTAAGCTTTCTTCTTATTTTGCATGGGGAGAATTGGGAGAGGGCGACATTTCTAATATTTACGCAGACAGACAAAATAACGGAAAAGTTTATATTGGTACCAAATCCGACAGATTGTACTATGGAACCTACGGAGATGAATTGGCAGATATGGAGGAAATCTCTGTAGCTCCATTAAATACAATCAAGTGGATTATGTATGCCTGCAATAGAGTCTGGGTGGCATCTGAAAGCCAGTTTGGATATCTTGATACAGATGGCAGGTTTAATGTGATAGAGGATGTGCCCCTTGATAGCGGCATCGAAATGATGACAGCAGATTATCAAGGCAATATTTGGATTGCTTCTTCACGCCAAGGTGTTATGAAGCTGGTTGCAAATAATTTTAAAAATGTAACAGCATCAGCAGGAATAGATGATGTTGTAGTTAATTCCACATGTATTTACAAGGATTCATTGTATGTTGGAACAAATACAGGGCTTTTGTTCTTACAGGATAAAACGACTTTAGTGGAAACAGATTTAACCAGATATATTGGTGACGCTAAGGTTAGGGATGTTGCAAAGGATTCAAATGGTAATCTGTGGATTTCTACCTTTACCAATAGGCTTGGGGTAGTTTGTCAAAAGGCTGATGGAACTATAGTAGAGTTTACAAGAGCTGAAGGATTGCCTAGCAACGAAGTAAGATGTACAGACGAAGCAGAGGATGGCACAATCGTAGTTGCCACCAATGGTGGAATGGCTGTTATTAAGGACTTTAAGGTGGTAAAAAGTATTGATAGCAGCTCTGGTATCAAAAATACAGTTTTCTTAGATTTGCAGGCTGGCAAAGAGGGTGAAGTTTATATTGCCACAGATGGCGATGGAATTTATGTGGTAAAGGGTGATTACATTACCCAAATTGGAAAAGAAGATGGCCTTACCAGTGATGTTATTAATAGAATCAAGTGGGACGAAAAGAGACAGCTTTATTGGATAATCACATCTAACAGCATTGAATATATGAAGGATGGCAAAATTACCCATGTAAGCACATTCCCTTATAATAACAACGATAATATTTTCTATGACGATAATGATGGCTTGTGGGTATTGGCATCAAATGGTATTTATCTGGTTAAGGCAGAGGAAATGCTTAAGGATGATGTTAAGGATTACAAGCTGTTTACCCTTGCAAATGGTCTTACCAGTATGCCTATTCTATCAGAGTACAGCGATATAGATGAGGATGGTAATCTATATATTTCTGGAATGACAGGGGTTTCTTTAGTCAATATCAATAAGTACATGAATAAGAATATTAATGTTAAGACTGGAGTTACTAGTATTTCCTGTGATGATGTTTTCATCGCTCCTGACTTAGAAGGAGTCTACACTATCCCTGCAGCTACAACACGTATACAGATTACCCCAGCAGTGCTGGATTATTCCATGACCAATCCTCTTGTCAGGGTATATTTGGAAAACAGTGTGGATTCGGGCTTTACTGTCCATAAGGAAGATATATCAATGCTGGAATTCACCAGTATGAGATATGGCAATTACATACTCCACATCCAGGTTTTGGATGAGTCCACATCCGAGGTTCTTAGCGATGATACCTATCAAATAGTAAAGCAGCCAACATTCTTCGAGCTTACAGTTGTAAGAGTTATTCTTTTAATTCTTCTTGCATTGTTTGCAGGTATTGTTGTTTGGCGTGTAATGACCTGGACCGTTATTCGTAGACAGTATATTGAGATTCAGCAGGCTAAGGATGAAGCAGTGCGTGCTAACAGCGCTAAGAGCCGTTTCCTTGCAAATATTTCTCATGAGATTCGTACCCCTATCAACACTATTATGGGTATGGACGAAATGATTCTCAGGGAGAATCCAGAAGGGGTTCCAAGGCCATATCTTATGAGTGTTATTAATAATGCCATGGATATTCGTACAGCAGCTGAGTCTCTTCTTAGTCTTATAAATGAGATACTTGATATTTCAAAGATTGAATCTGGCAAGATGCATTTGGTTGAGCAGGACTACGAGCCTGAGACCCAGCTTCGTGCAATCATTACCATGATTAGAGTCAGAAGCGAGCAGAAGAATTTAAGCTTTGATGTTAACATTGATGAGAATGTCCCAAAGGTTCTATATGGCGATGGAGGCAAGGTTAAGCAGATAGTATTAAATCTTCTAACTAATGCTGTTAAATATACTGAAAAGGGTGGCTTTACACTAACAGTTTTGGTTGAAAGTATTGTTGATGATATCTGCGATGTTAGAATATCAGTTAAAGATACAGGTATAGGTGTTAGAACCGAGGATTTGGAGAAGTTGTTTACTGCATATGAGCGCTTAGATGAAAAGAAGAACAGCGGAATTCAAGGTACAGGCTTAGGACTTGATATCTCACGAAGATTTGCAGAGCTCATGGGCGGAAAGCTATGGTGCGAAAGTGTATACGGCGAAGGTTCAGAGTTTATATTTACCTTCAAACAAAAGATTACTGACCCTACTCCTATTGGCAAATTTAAGGAGAGAATCGAGGAGGCTCCACCTGGATTCTACGCACCACAGTTTATAGCACCTAATGCAAGGATTCTTGTAGTAGACGACAATCCAATGAATCTAAATGTAATCAAAGGATTGCTAAAGCCTACTCAGATTAATATTACAACAGCAGCAAGTGGTGAAGAATGCCTAGCAATCCTTGAAAAAGAAAAGTTCCATATAGTGCTGTTAGATCACCTGATGCCGGGCATGGACGGTATTGAAACAATGGGCAAGATAAAGGCCTTGTATCCTAATCTTCCTGTATACGCCCTTACTGCAAATGCTATGCCTGATGCTGAGCAGTTCTACAAAACAAACGGCTTCTTAGGTTATATAGCAAAGCCTATTGATAGTAAATTCCTTGAGGCTACTATCATGAAGCATATTGGGAATAAAATTATCAAAAAGCCTGCAAGTGAGCAGGTTCAAAACGAACCTCAGGAATTGCCAGCGTACTTACAGTGGGTTAAGGAAGTAGATGCCATTGTGCTGGAGGATGGTATTAGAAACAGTGGTGGAATTGCTGTGTACGAGCATAGCTTAGTTGATTTCTACGATACTATCGATATGAATGCAGACACTATAGAAAAGGCTTTAAATGATAATGATATCAGGCTATACACTGTAAAGGTTCATGCCCTTAAATCTTCTGCAAGAATAGTAGGTGCCATGGAGCTGTCATCCTTAGCAGAGCAGCTAGAGGAAGCGGGCAAAAAGGAAGATTTAACCTTCATCAACAGCAATACACCTAAGCTTTTATCTGACTACAGAAGCTTTAAGGAAATCCTTTCAAGAGTTAAGACTGGTGAGGAAGCTTCTGATTCTGATGCAGCTAAGTCACCTATTGATGCTGACGAACTATCAAGCGCCTACGAAGTCTTGGCAGAGCTTGTATCACAGATGGATTACGACGGCGCCGAAATGGTAATTAAAGAGGTAATGTCATACAAGCTCCCCGACGCCGATGCAGCTAAGTTCAAGGATTTGCAAAAGTACCTAAAGCTCTTCGACTGGGATAAAATGGAAGAGATACTCGGCTAGTTTTATAATTAGCGCTAAGCAGCGCCCCACCTGTGCCGGTGGGGCGCTATTAAAATGCCCCTATTAAACTTGAGGATTTTTTGATATAATACAGTAGTTTAATAGGCAATAAATTAGTTTTATATAGATTAGGAGGCAGCATGAGAATAGGTACAGGTTATGATGTACATAAGCTTGTGGAAGGCCGAGATTTGATTATAGGTGGTGTGAAGATTGAGCATACACTTGGGTTACTTGGTCATTCTGATGCGGATGTACTTTTACATGCAATAGCGGATGCTGTGCTTGGTGCAGCAGGATTAAAGGATATAGGGGCTCATTTCCCAGATACAGACCCTAAATACAAGGGCGCTGATTCCATGAAGCTTTTGGAACAGGTTAGAGAGCTTGTTATGGATGAAGGTTATGTGGTAGGCAATGTAGATGCTACAGTTATAGCCCAGGCTCCAAAGCTTCGCCCTTATATAGAAAAGATGGAAGAAAACGTAGCCAAGTGTCTTGGGATTGATGTAAGTCAGGTTAACATTAAGGCTACTACCGAGGAACACTTAGGCTTTACAGGCCGCGAGGAGGGCATTAGCTCCCAGGCAGTCTGTTTGCTTTACGAGTTTTATGACGGTAGCAACGTAGTATTTGATAGCGGCCGTAGCTGTGAAGGCTGTCCCGGCTGCGCCCGTAAATAAATTATATAAGGTTATTAAGTGAGCAGATTATAGGGTTTTTAAATATGTTTTTCGCAGAGCGCAAGCGTGTCGTTGAATAATATATTTAAAAACCCTATAAGATGCGGACTAAAGGAATGGAGAATAACAATGGCAAATAAATTTACATTTTACAATACTTTAGACAGACAGGTTGAGGAGTTTCACTCTAGAGAAGAGGGAAAGGTTAGCATGTACACATGCGGCCCTACAGTATATCATTTCGCACACATAGGAAATATCCGTACATACATCATGCAGGACGTTTTACTTAAGTCTTTGGAATATGCAGGCTACGAGGTAAAGCGTGTTATGAACATCACTGATGTAGGACATCTTTCTTCAGATGCAGATACAGGTGAGGATAAGATGGTTGCTGGCGCAAAGCGTGAGCACAAGACAGTTATGGAGATTGCAAAGTTCTATACAGATGCATTCTTCAAGGATTTTGATGCAGTTGGAAATAAGCGCCCAGATGTGGTTGAGCCTGCAACTAACTGTATACCAGAGTTTATTCACATGGTAGAGGTTCTTCTTGAGAAGGGCTATGCTTACGTTGCTGGAGGTAATGTATATTTTGATACTAGCAAGCTTGATGATTATTATGTATTTTCATCATCAGTCGAAAAGGAAGCACTTGAAGTAGGTGTTCGTGATGATGTAGAAGAGGACGTTAACAAAAAGAACAAGACTGATTTTGTCCTTTGGTTTACAAAGTCTAAGTTTGAAGACCAGGCTCTTAAGTGGGATAGCCCATGGGGGGTTGGTTACCCAGGATGGCATATTGAGTGCTCATGTATTTCAATGAAGCACTTAGGAGAATACATTGATATTCACTGCGGTGGTGTAGATAATATCTTCCCACATCACACAAATGAAATCGCACAGTCAGAGGCTTACCTTGGCCATGAGTGGTGCAAGTACTGGTTCCACAGCAACCATCTTAACGACCAGTCAGGTAAGATGTCAAAGTCAAAGGGCGCAATCCTTACTGTTTCTGTTCTTCAGGAAAAGGGATACGACCCACTAGTTTATAGATTTTTCTGCTTACAGTCGCATTATCGTAAGCCACTTGTATTTTCTTACGACAATTTGGACAATGCAGCACAGGCATACAACAAGCTTATTAAGCGTGTGGCAGAGCTTAAGGCTGAAGGTGCAGTTGATGAGACAGTTAAGGCTGATTACGAAGCAAAGTTCTTAGAGGCAGTTTCTAACGACCTTAACACATCTATGGCTGTGACTATCCTTTATGATGCATTAAAGGCAGACACAAATGACGCTACAAAGCTTGCTTTAGTAGAAAGCTTTGATAAGGTGCTTTCACTTGATTTAGTTGGTCATGCAAAGGCACTTGCTGATGCTACATCATCAGTAGATGCTGAGCTTGAAGCATATATTAACGACGCTATCGCTCGCCGTGCAGCAGCTAAGAAGGCAAAGGATTTTGCTACAGCTGATGCAATCCGTGATGAGCTTTTAGCCAAAGGTGTTGAAATCAAAGATACTCGTGAGGGAGTAGTATGGCATTTGGTTTAAATGAATATTTGAACGACAAATTTAATATTGAGGCAAAGGATATTCGTACATATTCGCCACTTACCTTAGCGTACATTGGCGATTCTATCTATGATTTGGTTATTCGCTCAATACTTGTAAACAAGGGCAACACCCCTGTAAACAAGCTCCACCAGAGAGCTAGCCAGGTAGTTAAGGCTCAGACACAGGCTGCCATGATTTTGGCGCTTATGGACGAGCTTACTGATGAGGAAAAGGATTGGTATCGACGAGGCCGCAATTCCAAGCCTCATACCAAGGCCAAAAACGCTAGTACCATGGACTATCTGGAGGCCACAGGCTTCGAAGCCGTAATGGGATATCTCTACCTAACCGGCGACATGGACCGTATATGCGAATTAGTTAATCGTGGAATCGAACTGATAGGTCTCGATATTTTGGATTAGTAACTATAGTAAGTTTATTTAGAAAGAGTAAGGCAGTTTCAATAAATTACAGGACAGTATTCAGATAACAATGTATTAGATTTCTGAATGAGACATAAGTCGAATGAAGAATTCTAATTATTGTTAGCATAGAATACTGTATAAATACTTGGATAACTGCCGTAGGTTTTAGAATGGAAGAAAGTAGAATTGTAGAAGGTCGTAATGCAGTATTAGAGGCCTTCAGAAGTGGAAAGACAATTGACAAGCTGTTTGTTTTGGAAGGTTGCAAGGACGGCCCAATCCAGACAATTCTTAGAGAAGCTAAAAAGAGCAAGGATACAGTTATAAGCTTCGTTAAGAAGGAACGCTTAGACCAGCTTTCAGAAACAGGAAAGCATCAGGGCGTTCTAGCTTATGCTGCAAGCTACGATTATGTTGAGCTTGATGAAATCATGGCTCGTGCCAAGGAAAAGGGTGAAGCTCCATTCCTTATTATCTTAGACAATATCGAGGATCCACATAACCTTGGTGCAATCATTCGTACTGCAAATCAGGTTGGCGCTCACGGTGTTGTTATTCCAAAGCACAGAGCAGTTGGCCTTACAGCTACAGTAGCAAAGGCATCGGCAGGAGCTATCAACTATACTCCAGTTGCAAAGGTTACAAACATTTCTAAGACTATGGAAGAGCTTAAAGAGCAGGGCATGTGGTTTGTATGCGCTGATATGGGTGGCACTACAATGTACGACCTTAATCTTACTGGCTCTATTGGTCTTGTAATTGGTAACGAAGGCCATGGTGTTTCTGATTTAGTAAAGAAGAACTGTGACATGGTAGCATCTATTCCTATGTATGGTGATATCGATTCACTTAACGCATCTGTTGCATGTGGTGTTTTAGCATACGAGGTTGTTAGACAAAGAATAAATAGTGCTAAGTAGAGGATTCTATGGATTCAAATTTACAGTATTTGGATTATTCAGATGAAGAATTAGTAAAAAAGTATCAGGATGGCGATCAAGCCATCCTTAACTTTATTTGCGAAAAATATAAGCCATTGGTTTTGAAAAATTCCAAGAAATATTTCCTTGTTGGCGGAGAAAATGAAGATTTAATCCAAGAAGGAATGATTGGACTTTTTAGTGCTATAGGTGACTATGATACCTCCTCTGAGGTAACCTTTTTCCATTTTGCCCAAATGTGTATTGACAGGCAGATGATTAAGGCTATAGAGGCTAGCAATAGAAAAAAGCATTCACCACTGAATGCTTATGTTTCCTTGTATGATGAGGGCGGAGAGGAGCTGGAAGAACCAATATATTTAGCTGATGATCCTGCCAAAATAGTTATTGAAGCAGAAGAGAACATGGATTTAATCGACAGATTAAAGCAGGCTCTTTCCAAGATGGAAAATCAGGTATTCGACCTATATATGCAGGATTTGGACTATAAAGAAATAGCCCTAAGGCTTGGAAAAACAGAAAAATCTATAGATAATACTTTGACTCGTATTAAAGCAAAAGCCAAAAATCTGTAGTATGCCTATTTTATTGAATTGTGAATTATATTAAGCACCTGGTTTAGTTCGTTAGCGTTTATCTGGCCAGGAGCAGAGGCTTTTTCAATAGCTCCAAATGTAATTGCAGAGCCGAAGGCTTCCCCGCTTAATCTGCTTATAAGCCCAGTTGATGCCATTGACATGGTAACTACTGGCTGGTGGGCGTAATTACTTACCATTTCTTCTGTGGCAAAAAGGAGAGTTATAACATCCTTTTGGCTGTTTGGCATAACAGCTATTTTTAAAATATCAGCGCCAAGGTCTTGCATTTTGCAAAGGCGCTTAATTATCTCATCCTTATCAGGAGTTTTTTCAAAATCGTGATTAGACACAATAACTTTAATATCATTTGAATGGGCGTTAAAAAGAATATCCTTTACCACGTCATCACCAGTGAAAAGCTCCACATCGATTAGGTCGATGAGCTTTGTAGCAATAACCTCATTGCTAAGCCTTGCGTAGGCTTCTTTATGGATAGATTTCTCCCCACCTTCTGTAGCTGTACGGAAAGTAAATAAAATAGGTGTGTTGTCTAAAATGTTACGTAATTCTTCTAGAACAGCTTTTACCTTTTCAAATTCAAAAACATCATCAAACCAATCAGCTCGCCATTCAACTATATCGCAAGGAACATCTTTTAGCTTCTTAGCTGATGCTATAATTTCATCCTTTGTGGTGGCTACTATAGGAACACAAATCTTTGGTATACCTTCACCTATATTTACGTTTTTTACTGTTACAGTATTCATAACTTAATTCCCTTCAATTTATAAGTGTCATTTATTATCAAATAGTGTATCATAATCATCAAAAGAGCAAAAGGAGAATGCTATGGAAAGCGTAAAAGCATTAAGAAATGGTAAATCATTCGACTACAACATAGTTCTTATTGGGTTTATGGGGACAGGAAAATCCACAATTGCTGAGTGCTTAAGTAATTGCTTTGATATGAAAAAGGTCGAGATGGACCAGGAGATAGTGAACAGAGAGGGAATGTCCATAGCAGATATTTTCAGCGTTCACGGGGAAGAATATTTTAGAGATGCTGAAACAAATCTATTGAAGGAAATGCAGTCTGAAAAAAATGTTGTAATATCTTGCGGTGGAGGCACTCCGCTTAGAGATGTGAACGTTCAAGAGATGAAGAAAAACGGAAAAGTAGTGCTTCTTACTGCAAAACCAGAAACCATATATGAGCGTGTAAAGGACGATCATGACAGACCGCTTCTTGAAAATAATAAGAGTGCAAAGTTTATAGAGGATATGCTTTTGAAACGACAGGATAAATATTTGGCAGCAGCCGATATAATCGTGGAAACTGATGGAAAAAGCAAGCTAGAAATATGCAAGGATATAGTATCTGCACTTACAGCACTTGAAAAATAAAAGTAAAGTCTGGGTGTTATCTCAATGGATAACACTCAGGCTTTCTGTTTTTATATACGGCAAATTCTTTAAAGCCGCAATCTTCAAGTAAATCTGGAAGTCGGGCAAAATCGGCTGCTACATCTTCTGGTGTGTGGGCATCAGCACCAAGAGTAATAAGCTTTCCGCCCAGTTCATGGTATCGTTTGATGATTGATGGTGCAGGATTTGGGGCATTCATTCCTTTTCTGAATGCAGCTGTGTTTATTTCTAATGCCTTATCAAGCTTTACGATTCTTTCCAAAATAGCATCGATTATTTCAGCATAAGGAAGGTGAGAATTGTGCTTTACTTGCTCAGATGGAGCATATCTAAAGGCGTAATCCAAATGACCAAGAGTATCAAAGTTGGTGAAAGCTGTGATATTTTCAAGAATGCATTCGTAGTATCTTTGTAAGAGCTTTTTTTCATCGTCTCTTTCCCAAAAGCTTTCAAAGTAAGGATCCCACCCATCAACTATATGAGTGCTTCCAATGATGAAATCATAAGGTCTGTCAGAAGCGGCTTTGTTGCATCTGTCAGCAACATGTGGCTGTATGCCTATCTCAAGGCCAGTCAATATGGTGAAATCTTTTGTTGAATTTTCATCTGAAAGAGCCTTAATAGTAGGATAGTAGTCACTAAGATTAAGGTCGAAAAAACCATACTGTTTTGGATAATCAATATCTAAGTGGTCGGTAAAGGTGATACCTGATAATCCTTTTGATTTTGCAGAATTAATCATATCAAGTGGATTGGCATCAGAATCACCTGAAAAGTTACAGTGCATATGATTGTCCCAAAGCATATTTGCCTCCTGAATAAAATTTTTAAATTTTTCCTAATTCTATCACAGGCCTTGATTTAAAACTAGTTTCGAGCCTATTATTGGGAAGAGTTTGAGAAAAATTTAACAATATTTCATTTTGGGGTTGAAATCTATTTAGACATTGTATAAAATGAAGTGCATAAGGGCGCTTTTGTGGCGACCTAAGAAAATTTTAAAAGAATCTTTAGGAGGATTTAAAAAATGGCAGTAAGAGTAGCAATTAACGGTTTTGGCCGTATCGGACGTCTTGCATTCCGTCAGATGTTCGGCGCAGAAGGTTACGAAGTAGTAGCAATCAACGACTTAACTAGCCCAAAGATGTTAGCACATCTTTTAAAGTATGATTCATCACAGGGAAAGTACGAGCATGCAGCTGAGGTTTCTTACACAGATGATTCAATCATCGTTTGCGGTAAGGAAATCAAGATTTATGCATTCCCAGATGCAAACAATTGCCCATGGGGTGACCTTAAGGTTGACGTAGTTCTTGAGTGCTCAGGATTCTACACATCAAAGGAAAAGGCACAGGCTCATATCAACGCTGGTGCTAGAAAGGTTGTTATCTCTGCTCCTGCAGGAAACGATCTTCCTACAATCGTTTACAATACAAACCATGAGACACTTAAGGCTTCTGATACAATCATCTCAGCAGCTTCATGTACAACAAACTGCTTAGCACCTATGGCTGACGCACTTAACAAGTACGCTCCAATCCAGTCTGGTATCATGGTAACAATTCACGCTTACACAGGTGATCAGATGACACTTGATGGCCCACAGAGAAAGGGTGATCTTCGTCGTTCACGTGCAGCAGCAGTTAACATCGTTCCTAACTCAACAGGTGCAGCAAAGGCTATCGGTCTTGTTATCCCTGAGCTTAACGGAAAGCTTATCGGATCTGCTCAGCGTGTTCCTACACCAACAGGTTCTACAACAATCCTTACAGCAGTTGTAAACAAGAAGGACGTTACAGTTGAAGCTATCAACGCAGCTATGAAGGCAGCTTCAAACGAGTCATTCGGTTACAACGAGGATGAAATCGTTTCTTCTGATATCGTAGGTATGAGATTTGGTTCTCTCTTCGATGCTACACAGACAATGGTTTCTAAGATCTCTGATGACCAGTATGAGGTACAGGTTGTTTCTTGGTATGATAACGAGAACAGCTACACATCTCAGATGGTTCGTACAATTAAGTACTTCTCAGAGTTAGCTTAATTCGTTTTTACGAAATACGACTTTAAAAGGGTCCGGTCCTATTGGACCGCGGCCCTTTTTTTTGAATAATGGAGGATTTAAAAATGGCATTAAACAAAAAGACAGTTGATGACATCAACGTAAAGGGTCGCCGTGTTCTTGTTCGTTGCGACTTCAACGTACCACTTAAGGGTGGAGTAATTACAGATGAGACTCGTATTAACGCAGCTCTTCCAACAATCAAGAAGCTTATCGCTGATGGTGGAAAGGTTATCCTTTGCTCACATCTTGGAAAGGTTAAGAATGGTCCTAACGAGGGCGAGTCACTTGCACCAGTTGCAAAGAGCCTTTCAGAGAAGCTTGGTAAGGAAGTAAACTTCGTTTCAGATTACAACGTAACAGGTGAGGCTGCTACAGCTGCTGTTAACGCTATGAACGAAGGTGATGTTGTTCTTCTTCAGAATACTCGTTTCAGAGGCGAAGAGGAGACAAAGAACGGTGAGGCATTCTCTAAGGAGCTTGCTGATCTTGCTGATGATTATGTATGCGATGCTTTCGGTTCATCACACAGAGCTCACGCTTCTGTAGCTGGTGTTACAAAGTTCATCTCAGCTAAGGGTGGTTCTAACGTAGTTGGATACCTTATGCAGAAGGAAATCGATTTCCTTGGAAACGCTGTAGAGAACCCAGTACATCCATTCGTAGCAATCCTTGGTGGTGCTAAGGTTGCTGATAAGCTTAACGTAATCAATAACCTTCTTGAGAAGTGCGATACACTTATCATCGGTGGTGGTATGGCATTCACATTCCTTAAGGCTATGGGATATGAAATCGGTACATCACTTTGCGACGATACAAAGCTTGATTACTGCAAGGATATGCTTGCAAAGGCTAAGGATATGGGTAAGGAAATCCTTCTCCCACTTGACTCTGTTACAATCAGTTCATTCCCTGATCCTATCGATGCTCCAGTTGAGACTAAGACATTCATGAACGAGGATATGCCAGCTGATCAGATGGGTTGCGATATCGGACCTAAGACAGTAGAGCTTTACGCTAGCAAAGTTAAGTCTGCTAAGACAGTTCTTTGGAACGGACCAATGGGTCTTTTCGAGAACCCAGCACTTGCTGCAGGTACAAAGGCAGTTGCTCAGGCACTTGCTGATACAGATGCTACAACAATCATCGGTGGTGGTGATTCAGCAGCAGCTGTTAACCAGCTTGGTTTCGCTGACAAGATGAGCCACATCTCTACAGGTGGTGGAGCATCTCTTGAGTTCCTTGAGGGTAAGGAGCTTCCTGGCGTTTACGCAGCAGACGATAAGTAAATCGTAAAGGCGATATATTTTTATTATTAAAATAATTTTAAATAGCCATGAGTCAGAAATTTAGCAAATACTCTCAAAAGACCTTGATGAGCCATCCCTACTTAGATGGCACGAAAGTGGCATCTTACGTAGGGCAATGAGCGAATAAGAGCGAAAGCGTGTCTGTGAGAGTGTTTGATAAATTGATGGCGAAATGGCGAGAGAAGAGGTAAATTATGGCAAGAAGAAGAATTATTGCCGGCAACTGGAAGATGAACATGACACCTTCTGAGGCTGTAAAGCTTGTTGCTGAGCTTAAGGATTTAGTAAAGAACGATGATGTAGACGTAGTTTACTGCGTACCTGCAATCGACATCGTTCCTGTAGTAGAGGCTGTAAAGGGCACAAACGTTAACGTTGGTGCTGAGAACTTCTACATTGAAGATAAGGGTGCTTTCACAGGTGAAATCTCAGCTCCTATGCTTGTAGATGCTGGTGTTAAGTACGTTATCATGGGTCACTCTGAGAGACGTGACATCTTTGGTGAGAATGATATCCTCATCAACGCAAAGGTTAAGAAGGCATTCGCTGCTGGTCTTACACCAATCCTTTGCTGTGGCGAGTCACTTGCACTTCGCAAGGCTGGCACATACAAGGAGTGGATTGAGCGTCAGATTACTTGGGATCTTTCAGGCGTTACAGCTGACCAGGTTAAGAATCTTGTTATCGCTTATGAGCCAATCTGGGCTATCGGTACAGGTGAGACAGCAACAGCTGATCAGGCTGAAGAAGTTTGTGGATTCATCCGTGAGCTTATCGCTAAGCTTTATGATGGAGCTACAGCAGAGGCTGTTCGTATTCAGTACGGCGGTTCTATGAACGCTTCAAATGCAGCTGAGCTTCTTAGCAAGCCAAACATCGATGGTGGTCTTATCGGTGGTGCTTCACTTAAGCCAGATTTCGGCAAGATTGTTAATGCTTAATAGACTATAAAAAACTCCTAAAGTTTTTATAAATGCATCAGTTTTCTGATGCATTTTTTTTATTTAAATAAGGGCATTTTTATGATATAATTTGCGCTGATGGACTTATGTGTCTATGGAGGATTTTATGAAGCGTAATATTCAGCTATTTTTAATATTATGTATGTGTTCCTTAGCATTATCTGCTTGTAAAAACAAAGAAGAAAAAGTAGATGATAATGACACTACTGAGCAGGTAGCACTTGACGATGTTGAGGTAGAAGATTACACAGTTCTTAACTATAACGAACTTGAGGTTTTAGCTTACGAAGGCGATACAGATGCCATGGTAATGCTTGGACGTATGCTTGAATATGGTGCTGATGATGTTAAACAAAGCTTTACAGAAGCAATTTCTTGGTATCAAATGGCATCTGATTCGGGTAATATAGATGGTACATGTGCTTTAGGTTATTTTTACTTAACAGGTACAGGCGTTGATAAGGACTTGGATAAGGCTTTAGAACTGTTTGATTCAGCTATAGAAGGCGGTTCAGCTAACGCATACGTCGGTAAAGCAAGAGTTCTTCTAGAACAGCTTGATATAGAGCAGTCTGTAGATGAAGATTCTATTACAAACACTGCAAACAATGATAATTCAGAAGCTGATTCAGAAGATGATGAAGCAGTTATTCCAGAAGAAGAAAAAAACATCTATGATTTATTCTATAAAGCACAAATCTCAGGAGATGTGGATGGCGCTTATTATCTTGGCTATGCATACGAAAACGGCATTGGAATTGCAGTAGATTACAAAAAAGCATTTGATTATTATTCTCGTGCAGCTAAATATAACAGCACAGATTTAGCTGATCAGAACGCAATAAACAAAGCAAATGTTGCTCTTGGTCTTTTATATGTAAAGGGCGAAGGCGTAGATGCTGACAGTGAGCAGGCGATAACATTTTTTGAGACAGCTTCAAATAATAACTATGCAAAGGGAAGTTATTATTTAGGTCAGATATATGAAAACGCAGTTGGCGTTGACAGAGATTATGAAAAAGCCATGGAATATTATCTTATGGCAGCTGATTTAGATTATGCACCAGCGCTTAATCAAATCGGTTATATGTATTACAATGGATATGGTGTGGATGTAGATTTTGCATCTGCAGTTTATTATCAAAAGCTTGCAGCTTTGCAGGGTTATGCAATAGCTCAGGTTAATCTTGGTTTTCTATATGAAAACGGATACGGGGTAGAGAGGAATTTGGAAACAGCTTTATCGTATTATGAAATGGCTGCTGATTCGGGTTATGAAGGAGCAATGGAGGCTGTTGTCCGAGTAAAGGCGCAGATCAATGAAGAAATGTAACTATTTATGCTTAGTTATACTTTACGTTAGCGTATTTTTGCTTAATGGATGCGGTAAAAAAATCACAGAGGTTGATACAGTTCACTTAGAAGAGAACCAACCGCAAAAAATCGAAATAGTAGATTTGTCAGATGCTTGGGATACAATCCTTAACAACAGCACTAACGAATTTATTGGAGGTCATCCTGTAGATGAATCATTTCTTGGAATGGTCACTGCAGATTATGGCGAAGAGGTTATCGAAGAAATAGCTAGCTATGCTAATTTCGATACACCAGATATCTGGTATCAGCTTACAGGTAAGAGTATTCATGTCTTATGGTATGAATATTGTGATTTAACAGGACTTCAGCAGTACAACTTTGACAAGACATATGTCTTAGATAAGCAGATTGATGGTGATATAGTTTTAGATTTCACAGGTGATGTATCATTTGCCAATGGAATTGCCACCACTAATTATATGGATCATCAAATGAATGGCATATATGATTGTTTTTCTCAAGATCTTTTGGATGAAATGCAATCAGCTGACATTTTGATGATAAATAATGAATTTTGCTATTCAGATAGAGGCACAGCTCTTGCAGGAAAAGCATACACCTTTAGAGCTAATCCTAACAGAGTATCACTTTTGAGTGATTTGGGTGCAGATATCGTTAGTGTTGCCAATAATCATGTATATGATTACGATGAGATTGGCTTTTTAGATACGCTTGATACTTTAGCAAAGGCTAATATGCCTTATGTTGGAGCAGGTGTTAATTTAGAAGAGGCAAGAAAGCCAGTTTACTTTATTATAGGAGGCAGAAAAATAGCTATTGTTGCTGCCACCCAGATAGAGCGAACATTAAACTATACAAAAGAAGCAACAGGAGTATCTCCTGGTGTTATGAAATGTTTACATCCAGAGGCTTTTTGTGAAACAATCAAAGAGGCTAAGGCTAATGCAGATTATGTTATAGTTTTCCCTCATTGGGGAACAGAAGGAAATGCCTATCATGGTGGTGATCAGGTAGCGCTTGCAAGGGTATTTGTTGAAGCAGGTGCTGATGCTATTATTGGCGGACACACCCACTGCCTTCAGTCAGTGGAATACATTGATAATGTCCCTGTTTTTTACAGCCTTGGTAATTATTGGTTTGCAACCACAGGAAACATGCCATCAACATATGACACTGGTTTGGCACAAATAAGAATTACACCTGAAGGGAATATTGAATCCAAATTCATCCCATGTCAGTTTAATGCTGGAGTTACCAGCATGCTTAATTCGGAAGATATAGCATATAGCAATATCATAGATAGCCTTAATAAAATGTCGATTTCTGCTGTTATCGACGGGGCGGGCAATATTAATAAAAAATAAATAGTTTTTCTAGCAATGCTAGATAATAAGGAGGAATTACTATGAGTAAGAAACCTGTAGTACTTATGGTTCTTGATGGATATGGTCTTAACGACAATCCAAAGGGAAATGCCATTGCAATGGCAAAGACACCTGTTATGGACAAGCTTATGGCTGAATGCCCTTACGTGGCAGGACAAGCTTCTGGAATGTTTGTTGGACTTCCTGATGGTCAGATGGGTAACTCAGAGGTTGGACACATGAACATCGGTGCCGGCCGTATCATATACCAGGATTTAACACGTATCACTAAGGCAATTAGCGATGGTGAATTCTTCGAGAACAAGGTTTTACTTGAAGCTATCGAAAATGCTAAAAAGACTGGCGGAGATATTCATCTTTGGGGTCTTCTTTCAGACGGTGGTGTTCATAGCCACATCGAGCACCTTTACGGAATGCTTGAAATGTGTAAGAAGAACGGTCTTACAAATGTTTTCGTTCACGCTTTCCTTGATGGACGTGATACTCCACCAGCATCTGGTAAGGATTTCTTAGCAACACTTCAGTCGAAGATGGATGAAATCGGAGTTGGTGCTATTGCATCTCTTTCTGGTCGTTACTACGCAATGGACCGTGATAACAACTGGGACCGCGTTGAGAAGGCTTACAATTCCTTAGTTAAGGGCGAAGGCGTTCTTGCAACTTCAGTTCAGGATGCTATGCAGGCTTCTTATGATGATGGAGTTACTGATGAGTTCGTTCTTCCAACAGTTATCACTGATGCAGAAGGCAAGCCACTTTCACTTGTTAAGAATGGCGACTCAGTTGTATTCTTTAACTTCCGTCCAGACCGAGCTCGTGAAATTACTAGAGCATTCTGTGATGACAAGTTTACAGGATTCGATAGAGAATTCCTTGATTTATACTATGCTTGCTTTAAGGATTACGACGAGACAATCCCTAACAAGCACATCGCTTTCGAAAAGGAGAGCATTACAAATACATTCGGCGAGTTCTTAGCTAACAATGGTAAGAAGCAGTTAAGACTTGCAGAAACTGAAAAATACGCACACGTTACATTCTTCTTCAACGGTGGTGTTGAAGAGCCTAATAAGGACGAAGAAAGAATCCTTGTTAATTCACCAAAGGATGTAGCTACATATGACCTTAAGCCTGAAATGTCGGCACCAGAGGTTGGAGCAAAGCTTGTTGAAGCTATTAAGTCTGACAAGTACGATGTAATCGTTATTAACTTTGCTAACCCAGATATGGTTGGTCATACTGGCGTTATAGATGCAGCTGTTGCAGCTGTAGAGCGTGTTGACTCACTTGTAGGAGATGCCGTAGAAGCAATCAAAGAAAAGGATGGAGCATTATTCATCTGTGCTGATCACGGTAATGCTGAGAAGATGATTGATTATGAGACAGGAGAGCCACACACAGCTCACACAACAAATCCTGTTCCATTTATCTTAGTTAACTATGATAGTGACTACACACTCCGTGAGGGCGGCGCACTTTGTGACATCGCTCCTACACTTATCGAGATCATGGGTCTTGAACAGCCAAAGGAGATGACCGGTAAGTCATTATTAATTAAGAAATAAATAGCAATTGCTATTTAAATAAACTAAATAAAAAGAGAGAGGATTTGATTATGAAACCAATTAAAGAAGGAAAAGTAAGAGAAGTATACGATAATGGAGATAGCATTATCATGGTGGCAACAGATCGTATATCTGCATTCGATGTCATTCTTAAGAACAAGATTGTAAACAAGGGTGCAGTGCTTACCCAGATGTCTAAGTTCTGGTTCGATTTAACCAGCGACATCGTTCCAAATCACATGCTTTCAACTGATGTAAAAGACATGCCTGAGTTTTTCCAAAACGAAGAATACAAAGGTAAGTCAATGATGTGCAAGAAGCTTAAGATGCTTCCAATAGAGTGCATCGTCAGAGGTTACATCACAGGCTCTGGCTGGGCTAGCTACAAGGAGAACGGTACAGTTTGTGGCATAAAGCTTCCAGCAGGATTAAAGGAATCTGATAAATTACCTGAGCCTATTTACACTCCTTCTACTAAAGCAGAAATTGGTGATCATGATGAAAATATCTCTTTCGAACGTTCCATAGAGGTTCTTGAAAAGGAATTTCCTGGTCATGGTGAAGAGTACGCCAAGGCTCTTCGCGATAACACAATAGCTCTTTACAAGAAATGTGCTGACTATGCTCTTACAAAGGGCATCATCATTGCAGATACAAAGTTCGAGTTTGGTCTTGATGAGGATGGCAATGTAGTTCTTGCAGACGAAATGCTTACTCCAGATAGCTCACGCTTCTGGCCACTTGAAGGTTACGAAGCAGGACATGGTCAGCCATCATTTGATAAGCAGTTTGTACGTGATTGGCTTAAGGCTAATCCAGATTCTGACTATCTTCTTCCACAGGATGTTATCGATAAGACAATCGATAAGTACTTGGAAGCTTACAAACTACTTACTGGCAAAGCACTCGAAGTGTAAAGCATTTTGGTAAATATATTGAGCTAAATAAAACAAGAATTTTGAGAGTACAGTGAAAACGATGAAAAATTCTTGTTTTATTTGGCGGTATGTATTAGGAGATTTTATGACAGATTTGAATGTAAAGGACATGCCATGGGACGATTTGCATGAGGAGTGCGGCGTCTTTGCCATGTATGATTTTGACGGTGGGGATGTTGCCTCCTCTATTTATTATGGCCTTTTTGCCTTACAGCATAGAGGACAGGAAAGCTGCGGTATAGCAGTATCAGACACAAACGGACCAAAAAGAAATTTCTCTTTAAATAAAGGAATGGGACTTGTAAATGAAGTCTTTGATCAGGATATCTTAGAAAGCATGCATGGTGATATCGGTGTAGGACACACCAGATATTCCACAGCAGGCTCATCTACAAGGGAGAATGCTCAGCCACTTGTTATTTCCTACCTTAAGGGAATTCTTGGAATGGCTCACAACGGAAACCTTATCAATGCCGAAGAGCTTCGTGATGAGCTTTCAAGAACAGGAGCTATTTTCCAAACTACCATAGATTCAGAAACTATAGCATATCTGATTGCAAGAGAGAGACTAAACAGCGCCACAGTTGAGGAAGCTGTTGTTAGAGCATGCGATAAGATTAAGGGTGCATATTCACTTGTTGTTATGAGCCCAAGAAAGCTTATTGCTGTTCGCGATTCTCAGGGATTTAGACCTCTTTGCATCGGAAAAAGAGACAATGCCTATGTGGTTGCCTCTGAAACCTGCGCATTAGACACTGTTGGTGCAACATACATCAGAGATGTGGAGCCTGGAGAGATGATTACAATCTCACCTGAGTTTGGCATTAAATCTGATAAGAGCAGATGTGTTGATAAGAGCAAGCACGGACGCTGCATCTTTGAATACATTTATTTTGCCAGACCAGACAGTATCATTGACGGACAATCTGTTTACGAGTCACGTATCAGAGCTGGCCGTTTCTTAGCACAGGATTTTCCTGTAGATGCTGATTTAGTTGTTGGCGTACCAGAATCTGGTAACGCCGCTGCCCAGGGATATTCATTGGAATCTGGCATTCCATACGGAACCGCCTTCGTTAAAAACAGCTATGTTGGACGTACCTTCATTAAACCAAAGCAGGCTAGTCGCCAGTCATCAGTACAGGTCAAGCTAAATGCATTGCGTGAGGTGGTAAAGGGCAAGCGAATTATTATGATTGATGATTCCATCGTTCGTGGCACCACATCTGACCGCATTGTAAAAATGCTTCGTGATGCAGGCGCCACAGAGGTTCATGTACGTATATCATCACCACCATTCTTGTGGCCATGCTATTTTGGTACAGATGTTCCATGTCGTGAGCAACTAATCGCATACAATCACTCCGTTGAGGAAATCAAAGATATTATCGGAGCTGATTCGTTAGCATACCTTGATTTCAAGCGTTTACCTCAGATGGTAGATGGCCTTGAAATTTGCCATGGCTGCTTCGATGGCACCTACCCTATGGACCCACCAACCACAGATATCCGTGGTGAATACGAAAAGTAAGGAGAATAATATGAGTACAGATAGATACACAAGCCCACTTTCAGAGAGATATGCTAGCAAGGAGATGCAGTACATCTTCAGTCAGGATAAGAAGTTTTCAACATGGCGCAGATTATGGATTGCCCTTGCAGAAACAGAGATGGAGCTTGGACTTTCACAGGATGGAAAGCCAGTTATCACTCAGGATATGATTGATGAGATGAAGCAACATATCGAAGATATTAACTACGATGTAGCTGTAGCCCGTGAGAAGGAAGTAAGACATGATGTAATGAGCCATGTTTACGCTTATGGTAAGCAGTGTCCAAAGGCTGCTGGTATTATTCACCTTGGTGCAACCAGCTGCTATGTTGGTGATAACACAGATATTATTATCATGCGTGATGCACTTCTTCTTATCCGAAAGAAGCTTGTAAATGTTATTGCAGAGCTTGCAAACTTTGCTGACAAATACAAGAACCAGCCAACACTTGCATTTACACATTTCCAGCCAGCACAGCCTACTACAGTAGGTAAGCGTGCAACACTTTGGCTTAACGAATTCGTTATGGACCTTGAGGACCTTGACTATGTTCTTTCAACTCTTAAGCTTTTAGGTTCTAAGGGTACTACAGGTACACAGGCAAGCTTCCTTGAGCTTTTCAACGGTGACAATGATACAATCGACAAGATTGACCCAATGATTGCAGAAAAGATGGGATTTAAGGCCTGCTATCCAGTTTCGGGTCAGACATATTCCAGAAAGGTTGATACAAGAGTTTGTAACATCCTTGCAGGAATTGCAGCAAGTGCTCACAAGATGTCAAATGATATCAGATTATTACAGCACCTTAAGGAAGTTGAGGAGCCATTTGAGAAGAGCCAGATTGGTTCATCAGCTATGGCTTACAAGCGTAACCCTATGAGATCAGAGCGTATCGCATCACTTTCTCGTTACGTTATGATTGATGCTCTTAACCCAGCTATCACATCAGCTACTCAGTGGTTCGAGCGCACTCTTGACGATTCAGCTAACAAGCGTCTTTCTATCGCAGAAGGCTTCTTAGCAACAGATGGTGTACTTGACCTTTGCTTAAATGTTGTTGATGGTCTTGTTGTTTACGATAAGGTTATTACAAAGCGCCTTATGTCTGAGCTTCCATTTATGGCTACAGAAAATATCATGATGGATGCTGTAAAGCTTGGTGGAAACAGACAGGAGCTTCACGAAAAGATTCGTACACTTTCTATGGAGGCAGGCAAGAACGTTAAGGTAGAAGGTAAGGAGAATAACCTTCTTGAGCTTATAGCTGCAGATGATCAGTTCCCAATGGGACTTGAGGAGCTTGAAGCTACTATGGAGCCTAGCCGCTATGTTGGACGTAGCCCACGTCAGGTTGAGGTATACTTGCGTGATGTGATTAACCCAATCCTTGAAGCAAACAAAGATATTCTTGGTATAAAGGCTGAGATTAACGTCTAATTTAATATTATTGCTAATAGAGCGCCCTATCTATACGATAGGGCGTTTTTTGTTCACAGATATTTAAAAATAGAGAATTATAATAAAAATTGTTACGTGTAGGACATTCATTAGGCGAGGTGTTTTTATGAAAAAAATATATGCGGGGTTATTAAGTGGATTGCTTGGATTAAGCATTTGCATTAGTGGTTGTGGCAAGACAAGTGAAGATAGCGTGCAAGAAGATACATCCGCTCAGGGGGAGAATCAGTCTATTACTCTTCTAAATATTAAGGGTGAAATTCAGTCTCAGCTTGAAGCTTTGGCATCTGTTTATGAAACAGAAACAGGGGTAAAGGTTAATGTTATTGGTGTGCCTGCAGGTGTTGATGCTCAGGCCACATTGAAGGGATATTATTTATCAGACCAGATGCCAGATATTATTGCGTGCGAAGCAGCCAGCTTTGCTAACTGGGAAGGACTGCTTGTGGATATGAGCGACCAGGAATGGGCAGGCAGAACAGATGCATCCTATGTGGATCCTACATATGGAACAATCGGCTTCCCTTATACTACGGAAGCTATAGGTCTTGCTTATAATGCAGACATTCTTAACAGGGCTGGAGTTGATCCTGCATCTATAACTAGTCTTGAAGCAATGCAGGCAGCCTTTGAAACCATCAATGCTAATAAGGAGGCCTTAGGGCTTACCGCAGTAGTTGATTATTGCGCTGAACCTGTCAATGTAGGATGGTCCAGTGGTAACCATATTTTTGGCGCTTATTTGGATTCGGGCTTGGCAAGAGATGATACTACTTATATAGATTTATTGAATAATGAAAAGAAGGTTGATGATGCAAGATTTGATAATTACGCAAGAATGATAGGTCTGTTTAATCAGTATTCAGACCCTGCCATTGCTACATCAGGAACCTATGATGAACAGTTATTAGGCTTTGCTTTAGGTAAATATGCATTTATTACTCAGGGCTCATGGATTGGAGCAGCTTTAACAGGAAGCAATTTATCAGATTATGAGGCTGCAGGAAGCTTTGAGGTTGGAATGGTTCCATATGCATTTGAAGATGGCATGAACACCATTTTGACATCAGCACCATCATGGTGGGCTGTATCAAAGGAAGGCAACGTGGAAGCCGCAGAGGCATTTCTTCAGTGGTGTTCTGAGGATGCAGGCCAGAAAATACTGGTAGAAGATGCAGGCTGTGTAAGCCCATTTACCGATTGCAGTTATGTAGCTTCAGACCCATTTGCAAAAACAGTATCTGATTATATTTCACAGGGAAAGACATCTAACTGGCACTGGATGGGTATGGCAGAAGGATTAGGAAATAGTGAAGGTGGTCTTTGTTATTGTTTCTATAGATATGCAAATGGTGAACTTGACGCCGCAGGCTTTAAGAGCGAAATAAATCGAACAATTGAAGAATGGTATGCAAAATTGTAGCGGGGAGGATAGGATTATGAAAAACAAAGCAGACAATGGGGTTTCACCAATCAATTCAATTGTAGTTAGAATATCAGCCCTAAATATAGGTATGTTGGTAGCCTTTTTGGTGGTTATGATTTTTATCATGCGAGCAATGACAACATCCACCACCAGCAGTATTGATATGTTTGGTTCTATGATGTCCCTTACATCTCATGAAGCGGCTTTAAAAACTGATGTAATGTCTTTATACGACCAGGTTACAGGATATATTGCATCTGATGCTACAGAGACAAAAGAAGCTCTGTTACCACAAATCGAAATTGCAGAGCAGAAAATTGAAGATGATATTAGCCAGCTAAATGAAGACTTTGCTCAGTACGATAATGAAAGAGCCACAAATCAGCTTCAGGAAATATCTGGTCAGTATGAAAGAATGATAGAACTAATAGATGCTGCTATAGCTAAATGTGACTCTGGGGATCAGACTAACGCATACAGAATTCTTTTTGATAAAGCAGAGATTCAAAAGGTTGCAATAATCCACTCGACAGAGGTTTTAGATGAAGCCATTTCTGATTCAGCAGAGGATACCAGTAAGTTGATGAATGAGCTGATGAATCAGGGAAAAATAATAGCTGCTATTGGTGCAGTAATTATCATCGTTCTCATCGTTTTGAATTTCCTTGTTAGCTACTTTAGTATCGTTGTCAAAGTTAAAGACATTAGTAAGGAAGTTAACGAAATTATTGATAACATCGAAAAGGGACGTGGTGACCTTACAGCTAGAATAGAAACCAAGACAAAATCAGAGCTTAGCTATATTACAAATGGTATCAACCATTTCATCGAGACTTTACAGGGAATTATGAAGGATGTAAAGGATGGTACAGTTGTACTTACAGCTAGTTCAGAAGAAGTTAGTTCACAACTGAGAATTGCAGATGACAATGTAACCAGCTCGTCAGCAGCATTAGAGCAGCTTTCAGCTAATATGGAATCGGTTGTTGGAATTCTTGACTCTATTAACGAGAGAGTCGAGGATGTTAAGGTTGCAGCTCAGAAGATTACAGATCAGGCAGAATCTGGTTCTAGTACAGCTAACGAAATTAAGCAGGAGGCCGATGACCTTCAGGTTAAGGTTAACACGAAAAAATCTGATGTTGGCGAAAAAATGGCAGCTCTTTCAGATACTCTTGAAAAGTCAGTTAAGGACTCTGAAAAGGTTAGTCAGATTAGCGATTTGACAAATGATATTTTGGATATTGCAAGCCAGACAAATCTCCTTGCACTGAATGCCTCTATCGAAGCAGCCAGAGCAGGTGAGGCAGGAAAGGGCTTTGCTGTTGTTGCAGATGAGATTAGTGCACTTGCAGCAAACTCTCGTCAGACAGCAGCTACAATTCAGGATATCGCCAATGAGGTAACATCAGCTGTAAATACACTTGCAGATAACGCAAAGGATGTATTGGAGTTTATCAACGGCACTGTTATTGGTGATTATGATGAGTTCGTTGATACAGGTGAGAAATATGGACATACTGCAGAAGTAATGAATGAAATGCTTACAGAGTTTACTGAAAAGGCAGATGGCCTAAATGAAATCATGAAGGCTATGGTAGAATCAGTTGAAACAATCACTCAATCTGTACAGGAAAGTTCAGTTGCTATAAATATGAGTGCTGAAAATTCAGCAGAGATTGTGACAGGTATTAAGAAGATATTTAAGGCAATGGATAAGAATACTGAGGTAGCAGAACAACTTAACGATACAACACAAAAATTTACTTCTCTGTAAAAACAGTTGCCTGCAATGTGATACTATTTTAAAATAAAAAAGGCAGTGGGGAGTGTGCATTGCGCACTCCCTTAATTATTTAGATGGGTAATGTAATGAAAAGATTCAGAATAATTTCAGTAGTATTAGTCGCAGTACTAATCGCATTTATATTTGTAGTTCTTCACATGAACAAAAATATCGGGGAAGATATAAGCTCTGATATGGCGTATGATAAATACACTATAAACTTTCTTGATGTATTTGATACCAGCACAGATATCACTGGCTTTGCGGCATCTCAAAATGATTTCAATAAAGAAGCTAATTTAATAAAGGAACAGCTTACATATTATAATAATCTTTATGACATTTATAATGATTATGATGGATTAAACAACATCAAAACAATCAATGACAATGCTGGAATACAGGCTGTAGAGGTTGGACCTGAAATCATTGACCTATTGGAATTTGGTAAGGATATGTATGACCTTACTGATGGCAATGTTAATATCGCTATGGGTTCGGTTCTTAGGATTTGGCACGAATATCGTGAATACGGTATTGCTAATCCTTCAAATGCAAGCTTGCCAGAATTAGCTGAGCTAGAAGCTGCTAAAGAGCATACAGATATTAATAAGGTTATTATCGATAAAGAAGCTATGACTGTGTATCTTGAGGACGCTGATATGTCTCTTGATGTGGGAAGTATCGCAAAGGGATATGCCGTGCAGCAGGTCCTTGAATACTGTAGAAATGAAGGAATGAATAATATTCTTTTTAGCGTTGGAGGAAATATAGCAGGACTTGGTGGCAGAGTTGATGGAACTAATTTTAAAATAGCAATTCAAAATCCAAATCTTGAAAGCGCTGATCCTTATATCGAAAGAGTTGAAATAGAGGATGGACAGTGTGTGGTATCTTCTGGTGATTACCAACGTTATTACGAGGTGGATGGAAAAAGATACTGTCATATAATTAATCCAGACACACTATATCCACCCGAAACATTTGCAGGAGTATCTATCCTTACTGATGATTCAGCGAAAGCAGATGCACTGTCAACAGCACTTTTTAATATGACATTAGAGGAAGGACAAAAGTTTATAGAATCCCTGGATAACGTTGAGGCTATGTGGGTTTACCATGATGGCACAGTAGCTTATTCAAAACATTTCAAGGATTATGTTATAGACTAAATTATTATGAAGAAGAATGATATTATATTGATAATTTGCATATTGGTGGTAGCTGGACTAGTAATTGCTATGACTAGATTCACAAATCAAACTAAGAATGGTGATGAGGCAGTAGCAGTAGTGACTATCGACGGAATTGAATATGCCAGATATCCACTTGATAAAGATGTAACTGAAACAATCGAAATCTCGGATAATAATTATAATGTCATAAGCATTCACGATGGCCAATGTGAAATATCAGATGCCAGCTGCCCAGATCAGATATGTGTTTATCACAATCCGATAGAAAACAATGGGCAAACTATAGTATGCCTCCCAAACAGGCTTGTGGTAACCATAGAAAACGGATCTGATAACGATATAGATGGGGCTACATATTAGGAGGTCACATGAACACTAAAAAAGTTGCTTATTTAGGATTATTTATAGCTCTTGCATTTGTGCTTTCCTATGTGGAGTTTTTGCTACCCCTTAGTATAGGTATTCCAGGTGCTAAAATTGGTCTTGCCAATTTAGTAGTTATGGTTGCACTTTATACAATTGGTAATAAAAATGCATTTTTGCTTTCTTTAGTTCGTGTCATTCTTGTAGGACTTACCTTCGGTAATCTTGCAATGATGATATATTCCATGGCTGGTGCAATGCTTTCCTTTTTGGTAATGATAATTGCCAAGAGAACAAAGCTCTTTTCTATAACTGGAGTCAGTGTTTTAGGCGGTGTATTCCACAATGTTGGGCAGATACTAGTAGCTATGCTTGTACTAGATACAGCAAGTCTTATTTATTATTTACCATTTCTTATTGTAATTGGAACAATTTCAGGTATAGTAATTGGTGTTATATCCGGTATGATAACCGCTAGGGTTGGAAGACTGTTTGATATAAAATAATGTGATAGTTTTTTAGAAAACTTTATTGCATTAAAGTGGTGAATGATGTAAAATCTGTACTAGATTTTTTATCTGAACTACAGAATCTGAAAGGAGATATTGTAATGAAATTTAAAAGTAGTTATTTACAGCGCGTTTATGACGGACTTGAGTCAAGAAACGCAGAACAGAAGGAATTCCTTCAGGCAGTTAGCGAGGTTTTAGAGTCTTTAGAGCCAGTTGTTGCTGCTAATCCTAAGCTTGAGGAGCTTGGCGTTATTGAACGTATCGTTGAGCCAGAGCGTATTATCCAGTTCAGAGTATCATGGGTAGATGACCAGGGCAAGGTTCAGGTCAACCGTGGATACAGAGTTCAGTTTAATTCAGCCATCGGACCATACAAGGGAGGTCTTAGACTTCACCCTTCAGTAAATTTATCAGTTATTAAGTTCTTAGGCTTCGAGCAAATCTTTAAGAACTCACTTACAACACTTCCTATCGGTGGTGGTAAGGGTGGTTCTGATTTCGATCCTAAGGGTAAATCAGATATGGAAATCATGAGATTCTGTCAGTCATTTATGACAGAGCTTGCTAAGCATATTGGTGCTGATACTGATGTACCTGCTGGTGATATCGGTGTTGGTGCTCGCGAAATCGGTTACATGTACGGTCAGTACAAGAGACTTCGCAACGAATTCACAGGTGTACTTACAGGTAAGGGATTATCTTACGGTGGTTCTTTAGCTCGTACACAGGCTACAGGTTACGGCGTATGCTACTTCACACAGGAAATGCTTAAGTCTGCAAAGAATGATTCATTCAAGGGTAAGACAGTAGCAGTTTCAGGTGCTGGTAACGTTGCAATCTACGCTATCGAAAAGGCATATCAGCTTGGCGCTAAGCCAGTTACATGTTCAGATTCTACAGGCTGGATTTATGATCCAGAAGGAATCGATCTTGAACTTCTTAAGGAAGTTAAGGAAGTTAAGAGAGCTCGTCTTACTGAGTACGCTGCAGCTCGTCCATCAGCTGAGTACCACGAGAAGAAGAACGGTGAGCACGGTGTATGGCAGTACAAGGTAGACATTGCTCTTCCATGTGCTACACAAAACGAGCTTAACGAAGAAGATGCTAAGATGCTTATCGCTAACGGTGTAACAGCAGTAGCAGAAGGTGCTAACATGCCTTCTACACCAGAAGCAGTTGCAGCATTCCAGGCTGCTGGCGTGCTCTTTGGACCAGCTAAGGCTGCTAACGCAGGTGGTGTTGCTACATCTGCACTTGAGATGTCACAGAACTCTGAGAGACTCCACTGGACATTTGAGGAAGTTGATTCTAAGCTTAAGGGAATCATGGAAGGAATCTTCCACGCTTGTGATGATGCTTCTAAGAAGTACGGAATGGAAGGCAACTATGTTGCAGGCGCTAACATCGCAGGCTTCGAGAAGGTTGCTGACGCCATGATGGCACAGGGTATTGCGTATTAATTAAATGACGAAAATCTCCTGTTACGGCAACAAGCATTATATTTCTACGCTCGACAACATGTCTCGCTTAAGAAATACAATAGCTTGTTACCTACAGGAGATTTTCTGTTTTTCTAAGTATAAAAAGAGCTAGCTATGAGAAATTATAGCTAGCTCTTTGCTTTACGGTTTAATCTACAACGCGGTCTTCGATAGGAATGTATTTCTTATGTGGACATACAGTCATATAGGCTGGTCTCATAATCTTACCCTTGTGGCAAACCTCTTCCATTCTATGTGCACTCCAGCCGGCGATACGTGCTATGGCAAATATTGGAGTGAATAACTCGCTTGGAATACCAAGCATCTGATAAACAAATCCTGAATAGAAATCCACGTTTGGTGAAACACCCTTATAAATCTTTCGCTCCTCAGCGATAATCTTTGGTGCAAGCTTTGCGACTGTTTCGTAAAGGTTGTATTCCTTTTCCATACCCTTTTCAACAGCAAGCTTTTCCACGAAAGAGTGGAAGGTAAGAGCACGAGGATCTGATATAGAATAAATAGCATGTCCCATACCATAAATAAGGCCCTGTCTATCGAAGGCTTCTCCATGAAGTAGGGCGCGTAAATATTCGCTAACCTCTTCTTCATCATCCCAATCCTTTAAAACGGATTTCATTTCTTCGAACATCTTAACAACCTTAATATTTGCACCACCGTGCTTAGGGCCCTTAAGAGAACCTAATGCTGCAGCAATAGCAGCGTATGTATCTGTACCAGAAGATGAAACCAGGTGAGTGGTAAATGTAGAGTTGTTACCACCACCATGCTCCATATGAAGGATTAAAGCTACATCTAAAAGCTTGGCTTCAAGTGGAGTAAATTTACTGTCTGGTCTTAAGCAATGTAATATGTTTTCTGCTGTAGAATAATCAGGTCTAGGTTGATGAATGATGAGCGATGCATCATTATAGTAATAATCGTAAGCAGCATAACTGTAAACTGAAAGCAGAGGGAAGCAGGCAATAAGCTGTAAGCACTGTCTAAGTACGTTTGGCTCAGATGTATCATCCGCTCTGTCATCATTGGAATATAGAGCAAGAACTGATCTTGCAAGAGAGTTCATCATATCCTTTGATGGACTTTTCATAATCATATCTCTAACAAAGTTTGGTGGAAGAGAACGATAATTTGCTAAAAGAGTTTTGAATTCTTCAAGCTGTTCCGCAGTAGGAAGAGTTCCAAATAATAAAAGGTAAGTACACTCTTCGAAACCGAAGTGTTGTTCTAATGGAATGTTCTTAACTAAATCCTGAACATTGTAGCCTCTATAAAAAAGCTGACCATCGCAAGGCACTTCTTTGCCATCAACAAATTTCTTAGAATTAACTTCTGAAATTTCAGTGATACCAACAAGAACACCTTTACCATTTAAGTCACGCAAACCACGTTTTACGTCGTAGGTGGTATATAATTCGGGGTCTATATATGAGGATTTTTTAGAAAGCTCCGCAAGCTTTTCTAGCTCTGGAGTGATTTCGCTGAAGTTTTCGATTGCCATAACAAATTTCCTCCTTTAACACACTAAAGTGATTTAAAGTATGTTACCATAAACAGTGTAATTGCACAAGTTTTATAGCTGATTATTGTATAAATGTGAAAACAATTTTTTGTTTAAACGATTGACTTTAAAATGTCGAAAAATTAAAATGATACTTAGCGAAAATTAGTTTATACTACCAAATTTGGATTAGAGTGAACTAATAAATAAAAATAGAAAAGTGAGGTATGACAAGATGGCTAATGTTGATTTAACTAAGTATGGCATCACAGGAACAACTAGTATTGTGCATAATCCTTCATATGAGGATCTCTATAAGGCAGAGATGAATCCTTCATTAGAGGGTTATGAGAAAGGTAAAGAGACAGAGCTTGGTGCTGTTAATGTTATGACAGGTATCTATACAGGTCGTTCACCTAAGGACAAGTTTATCGTAGTAGATAAGAATTCTGAGAACACTGTATGGTGGACTTCTGAGGAGTATCCAAATGATAACCACAGAATGAGCGAAGAGACATGGGCAGCAGTTAAGGAAATCGCTAAGAAAGAGCTTTCAAATAAAGATCTTTATGTAGTAGATGCATTCTGCGGTGCTAACAAGGACAGCCGTATGGCAGTTCGTTTCATCGTTGAGGTTGCTTGGCAGGCTCACTTTGTATCAAATATGTTTATTAAGCCTACAGCAGAAGAGCTTGCAAACTTCGAGCCAGATTTCATAGTTTACAACGCTTCTAAGGCTAAGGTAGAAAACTACAAGGAGCTTGGTCTTAACTCTGAGACTTGCGTAGCTTTCAATATCACATCTCGCGAGCAGGTTATCATCAACACATGGTACGGCGGAGAGATGAAGAAGGGTATGTTCTCAATGATGAACTACTTCCTTCCACTTAAGGGTATGGCTTCAATGCACTGCTCAGCTAACTGCGATATGGATGGAAAGCACACAGCAATCTTCTTTGGTCTTTCTGGAACAGGTAAGACTACACTTTCTACAGATCCAAAGCGTCGTCTTATCGGTGATGATGAGCACGGCTGGGATGATAACGGCGTATTCAACTTCGAAGGTGGTTGCTATGCAAAGGTTATCGGTCTTGATAAGGAATCTGAGCCAGATATCTACAATGCAATCAAGAGAGATGCTCTTCTTGAGAACGTAACAGTAGCTGCTGATGGCAAGATTGATTTTGATGACAAGAGCGTTACAGAGAACACTCGTGTATCTTATCCAATCGAGCACATCAACAACATTGCAGCTGAGGTAAATAAGGTTTCTGCTGGCCCTGACGCTGAAAACGTAATCTTCCTTTCAGCTGATGCATTTGGAGTACTTCCTCCAGTATCAATCCTTACACCAGAGCAGACAAAGTACTACTTCCTTTCTGGCTTCACAGCTAAGCTTGCTGGTACAGAAAGAGGTATCACAGAGCCTACACCTACATTCTCTGCTTGCTTCGGTCAGGCATTCCTTGAGCTTCATCCTACAAAGTACGCTGAGGAGCTTGTTAAGAAGATGGAGAAGTCTGGAGCAAAGGCTTACCTTGTTAACACAGGATGGAACGGAACAGGAAAGAGAATCACAATTAAGGATACAAGAGGTATCATCGATGCTATCCTTTCTGGTGATATCAAGAAGGCTCCAACAAAGACAATTCCTATGTTCAACTTTGAAGTTCCTACAGAGCTTCCAGGAGTAGATCCTAAGATTCTTGATCCTAGAGATACATATGCTAACGCTTCTGAGTGGGAAGAGAAGGCTAAGGATCTTGCTGCTAGATTCAACAAGAACTTTGTTAAGTACACTACAAACGAAGCTGGTAAGGCACTTGTTTCTGCAGGTCCACAGTTATAATTTGTAATCTAATTAACGGTTTTAAAGCCCGAAGTGATAAAGACACTTTGGGCTTTATTTGGTAAAAAATGGTTCTTTATTTTATCACAATTATGTAGTAGTATAATTGCAGGTAGTAAATATACCGAGTTTTGGCCTAACCTGGGATGTACGATTTAACTTATCCTTTTTGAACCTACATTTACTTTAAACGGAATGCCTATATTTCTAGTTGGCTGTCAGGCCTTCATTACGCAGAGGAAGACAAAAGATTAGTTGCGGCGATCCACCTAGCTAGAGCTAGGAGTCAATTGATAGGCCCGGCACCTCCGGGTTAGGTTTTGAATGAAATCTATAGGAAGCGCATTAAGCGCTTCTTTTTTTGTTTAATAAAAACTAACCCTCTTTAAGTTGCCTTTCGAATTTGGTAGAATTAGAAACTGAGGAGATTTTTTTATGTGGACTTTTTTAGGTTATGGAAAAACTTATTTAGATAAATGCGGAAGAGATAACATCGGAGCTTACGCTGCACAGACTGCGTATTTTATGATTATGTCAGCTATTCCTGTTATGATGCTTCTTGTTTGGGCGGCAGGCTATGTGCCATCCATAAATGAATACATGAATGAAATAATTTATGATGTTCTGCCAGATACTTTTTCGCCATACATAGCAAGATTTATGGGCCTTATTACACAGGCCTCAGTTGGAATGATTTCCATTTCTATTATCATGGCTATTTGGGCATCTGGAAAAGCCTTCCAGAATCTTATGGTAGGCCTTAATCAGGTAAACAAAATCGAAGAAACCAGAAATTGGTTTTTAAGAAGATTCAAAGCAATTTTTTACACGCTGATTTTGCTATCTGTTATCATTGTAATCATGCTGATGCTTGTATTTACCCAGAAGTTGCAGTACTATGCTAAAAACTATTATGGCTTTCTGGCCTATGTAGTTGGTATCAGACCATTATTTAGATGGCTGTTTGTATTCATATTTCTAGTTATCGTATTTACGTTTTTATTTACGGTGCTTCCTAACAAGCATCTTACATTTTTTAGTCAGCTTCCTGGTGGATTTATATGTGCCACTAGCTGGTATATTTTCAGTTTGATTCTTGCAATATGGGTAAAGATTTTTAATACATATTCTATGTATGGTGCCTTTGCTACCATGATGATGTTTATGTTTTGGTTGTACTTTTGTATGTATTTCATGCTGATGGCAGCAGAAGCAAATGTCTTTTTTGCGGAAGCTTTTGGTCTTGCATGGAAGAAATTTATCGAAAGAATCAAACAGAAGCATCATATAAAGTGGACTGAAAATAATTAGCGTGATATACTAGTTTGAGCTGAAAAGCAATTAACAGGTTTATTATTAGAAAGAAGTTTTATGTTAGTAAAAGATTTTGATTACGAGCTTCCTGAGGAGCTCATCGCTCAGGACCCTCTAGAAAAAAGAAGCAATTCAAGACTTATGGTTTTGGATAAGAATACAGGTGAGACAATTCATAAGCATTTCTATGATATTAAGGAATACCTTAAGCCAGGAGATTGTCTGGTTATCAATAACACAAAGGTTATCCCAGCAAGATTATACGGTGCCAGAGTTGGTACTGGTGGAAAAGTAGAAATTCTCCTATTAAGAAGAATCAGTGACAATCAGTGGGAATGTCTGGTTAAGCCAGGTAAGAAGGCTCGCCCAGGTATGGAAATCTCATTTGGTGATGGACTTTTAATGGGTAAAATCGTCGATATTGTTGACGAAGGAAACAGAATTATAGAATTTAGCTATGATGGCATCTTTGAAGAGATTCTTGATAAGCTTGGAGAAATGCCACTTCCACCATATATTACTCATAAGCTTCAAGATAGAGACAGATATCAGACTGTTTATGCAAAATATGATGGTTCAGCTGCAGCACCAACTGCTGGCTTACATTTTACACCAGAGCTTCTTGAAGAAATTAAAGCTATGGGTGTCAGAATCGCAGAGGTTACTCTTCATGTAGGTCTTGGTACATTCAGACCTGTTAAGGAAGAGGAGGTTCTTGACCACCACATGCATGCAGAATATTACATTCTTAACCAGGAGGCCTGCGATATCATTAACGATACAAAGGCTAAGGGCGGAAGAGTTATTTCTGTTGGTACTACTAGTACTCGTACCTTGGAATCAGCTGCCGAAGCTGGCAAGCCACTTGTTCCAAAGAGCGGATGGACTCAGATTTTTATATACCCAGGCTATGAGTTTAAGGTTATTGATGGACTGATTACTAATTTCCATTTACCACAGTCTACATTGATTATGCTTGTATCAGCCCTTGCAGGTAGAGAACATGTTCTTGCTGCCTATGAAGAGGCTGTTAAAGAAAGATACAGATTCTTCTCCTTTGGAGATGCAATGTTGATTACAGAATTATAGATTTATGTTTAGGGAGGAAGCCATGTTAGATATTATATCTGAATTGAGCACTAAGTTTGAGGCAGAGCTTCAGAATATCAAGAATTCTGAAGAACTTGAAAATATTCGTGTTTCATACTTAGGTAAGAAGGGCAGTGTTACAGCTGCTATGAAGGAAATGGGCAAGCTTTCTGCAGAAGAAAAGAAAGAGTTTGGCCAGAAGATTAACGTTCTTAAAAACACAGTTGCTGAAAAAATAGCTGAGAAGAAGGAAGAGATTGCTGCACTTGAGCTTCAGAAGGAAATTGATAAGGTTCCTGAATTTGATATTTCACTTCCAGAGCATTTTGATCAGGGTAGCTTTCATCCAATCACACTTGTACAGCGTCAGTGCGAGACTATTTTTAAGTCTATGGGCTTTACAGTAGAGGATTATAGCGAGGTTGTTACTGATTACGAATGCTTCGAATCAGTTAACATCCCTAAATATCACCCTGCAAGAGATATGCAGGATACATATTATCTTGAAAATGGACAGCTTCTTAAGTCTCAGACTACAGCTGCTCAGAACGCTATTTACAAGAAATATCGTAAGCAGTTACTTGAAGATGGTACTCCAATTAAGGCTATCTTCCCAGGTCGTTGCTTCAGAAACGAAGCTACAGATGCTTGTCACGAGAACACATTCTTCCAGATGGAAGGTGTTATGGTAGGTAAGGATATTTCTATATCAAACCTTATCTACTTCATGAAGACTATGCTTTCAGAAGTATTTAGAAGAGACATTAAGGTAAGACTTCGTCCAGGTTTCTTCCCATTCGTGGAGCCAGGCTTCGAGCTTGATATCAACTGCCTTAACTGTGGCGGTAAGGGATGTCCTTCATGTAAGCACTCTGGATGGCTTGAGCTTTGCCCATGTGGAATGGTTCATCCTAAGGTTCTTGAAGAGGGCGGTATCGACCCTGACAAATATACAGGTTTTGCTTTCGGACTTGGTCTTACAAGACTTGCAATGATGAAATACGGAATAAAAGACATTCGTGACCTGAACAGCGGAAATCTTTCAAGCCTTGCTCAGTTCACAGATGATGAACAATAAGGGAGGACGCGGTAATGTTTATTTCAATGAATTGGATCTCTGATTTCGTTGACCTTGAAGGTCTCGACAAGATGGAGCTTATAGCTAAGTTCTCTCTTGCAACAGCAGAGGTTGAAAACGATATTTTCCACAAAGGTGAGGATTTATCTGGAGTAGTTGTTGCTGAAATCAAATCAGTAGAGGAACACCCAGAATCTAAGAAGCTTCATCTTTTAAAGGTAGACGCTGGCGATGGTAAGCTTACAGATGTTGTCTGTGGTGCACCAAACGTTCGCGTTGGCATGAAGACAGCATTTGCTAAGGTAGGAGCACAGCTTGGTGATATCACAATCGCTCCAAGACCACTTGCTGGATATGATTCTTTTGGAATGTGCTGTTCTGAAAAGGAAATCGGAATTTCTGATAACAACGACGGTATCATGGACATCACTGAGGATGTAGCAAATGGTACTGATATTAAGGATTTATACGAAATCGATGATATTATCTTCGAAGTAGATAACAAATCACTTACAAACCGTCCTGACCTTTGGGGACACTACGGAATTGCTAGAGAGTTCGCTACAATCGCAAAGCGTCCTCTTAAGGAACTTCCTACACTTGATTTAAGCAAGTACGATAACCTTGAAAAGGTTGACCTTAAAATCGAGGATGAGCTTTGCCAGAGATATTCATCTCTTAAGGTAGAGAACATCGAAAAGAATGTTGCACCAATGAATATGCGTATTCGTTTATTCTACTGCGGCATGAGAGGAATCAACCTTCTTGCAGATTTAACAAACTACATCATGCTTGAAATGGGCCAGCCAATGCACGCATTCGATTCACGTAAGGCAGAAAAGATTCGTGTTAAGAGATTTGACAAGCCATTTACATTTACAACACTTGATGGAGTAGAGCGTAACATCGATGAGAACACACTTATGATTTGCAATGGCGATACACCAGTTGCTATCGCTGGTATCATGGGTGGTCTTGATTCAGAAATCGTTGAAGATACAACAACACTTACACTTGAGTCTGCTACATTTAATGCAGCTTCAATCAGAAAGAGCGCAGTTCGTCTTGCTCACAGAACAGATGCATCTGCTCGTTATGAAAAGAGTCTTGATCCAGAGATGACAACAGTTGCCATCGCTCGTTTCATGAAGCTTTTAACAGAAATCGACCCAGGAGTTAAGGTTGTATCCGCACTTACTGATGATTATCCATTCCATTATCCACATGTTGCCCTTGATTTTGATAAGAACTTTGTGGATAAGTACACTGGAATTGAAATCACAAATGAGCACATTGTGGATACTCTTACAGCTTTAGGCTTTAAGGTAACACAGGATGGGGATAACTTCCATGTAGATGTACCATCTTATCGTGCAACTAAGGATATCAGCCTTAAGGCAGATATCATCGAAGAAATCACACGTATCTATGGATATGATAACTTCGAACTTTCTACAACAAATGCACCTCTTTACCCAGTTCGTATGGCAGAGGATAAAAACGTAGAAGACAGAATTAAGGACATCCTTGTTAAGAGGTTCAGACTTCACGAGGTTCATTCTTACGTATGGCAGTATGCTGATGAATACAAGAAGCTTGGAATGGAAGTAGAGGAGAATGTTAAGCTTGCTAACTCTACAAACCCTAACATTGAAACACTTCGTCGTTCAATCATTCCTACACAGCTTTGCCAGGTTAACTACAACACAGGCTATGATACAGACTTTGGTATTTTCGAAGTTGGCCGTGTAGTTGAAGGTCTCAAGGAAGACGGTCTTTGTGATGAACACAAGAAGCTTTGCATCACTTTATTCTCAAAGACAAAGTCTCTTGAAGAGCTTTACTTTGAATTACGTGATATGCTTGCTGAGACAGTAGAAGATGTTAGACATAAGGCTCTTACATATAAGAAGCTTGAGGCAACACATTCATACGAGCATCCTAAGAACTTGAATGCACTTATTCTTGATGGCGTTCAGATTGGTAAGCTTGGTGTTGCACATCCACTTGTTTCTAAGAAGATTGATAAGAAGGCAGCTATTGTATTTGCAGAAATCGACATTGAACTTCTTGCAAATATAGCTCAAAACAACATTTCTTATGTTGAACCTTCAAAATATCCTTCAATAGAAGTAGATTTATCATTTATAGCAGAGAAATTTTCAGAAATAAATGATACAATAAAAGAAACAGCAGGATCTATCCTGAAGAAGGTAGGGGTTGCCGATATTTATTCAGATGGTTCTGGCAAGTCAATTACAGTAAGACTTCTGTTTGGAGATGACGAACGTACACTTACTCATGATGAGGTTCAGGCAGTTGTTGATGAGATAATTGAAAAGCTGAAGAATAAAGGCATTAATCTTAAGGGTTAATTTTTATTAGTGGGAGGCAAGAGAATGGAAGAAAAGAGAAAACACAAAAGATTGGATATTGACGTAAAGGTCGAAATCGAAAGAATTGACGAAGACAACATCACTACTGTTAAATATATGGAAGTTGATGTAGTCAATATTTCAAAGACGGGTTTAGCTTTCAGAGTACCAAACGTAAAGTTTGATGTAGGCGCATGCTTTGATGCAAAGATTCAGATTTGGACTAAGGAGACAATCGATACTGTATTTAAGGTTGTCAGACTTAACGAACTGGATAATGGCGTTACAGAGTACGGATGTATTTTTGTTGGGATGACAGATACAGACGCATTAAAGATTGAAATTTATCAGCTCTTTAATGATGCAGATTAGTTAATTGGTGGGAGAGTAATTATTGTGAATACTAGTATTATTTTCCCGAATTTGCATATTACACTTGATCATGTTGAAAAAGGATTCTATATTGGATCCTTTTTCATTGCATTTTATGGGGTAATAATTGCTATCGGGATGCTGATTGGCGTAAGCTTTATTCTTAAAGAAGCAAAAAGAGTAGGATTTAATGAGGACCAGTTTTTAGATATTTGTATTATAACGATTGTTGTAGGAGTGCTAGGGGCTAGAATATACTATGTTATTTTTGCCTGGGACTACTACAAGGATAATCCTTTAAGCGTATTAAACATAAGGCAAGGAGGACTAGCCATATATGGTGGCGTACTTTTTGGCATTGCTTGTGTTTATATTATTTCAAAGGTTAAGAAATTGGACTTCCTCAAGGTTATGGACGTAGCTATGTTTGGCGTAATTATTGGTCAAATCTGTGGTAGATGGGGCAACTTCTTTAATCGCGAAGCCTTTGGACAATATACAGATGGGCCATTCGCTATGCTAATTCCTTTAGATGCAGTTCGTTCACAATCAGATGTAACTACAGAAATGCTGACAAATATGGTAAATGTTGACGGTATCAATTACATTTCTGTTCATCCAACATTTCTATACGAATCATTGTGGAATTTGGGATTGTTAATTTTCTTGATTTGCACTAGAAAGAATAAGAAGTTCGATGGATATGTTTTCTTTACATATTTAATCGTATATGGAGCAGGACGTTTCTGGATAGAGGGACTTCGTACAGACCAACTTAAGTTCTGGGGTACACAGCTTCCTGTGTCACAGTTACTTGCAGCACTGTTGGTTGTACTTGGTAGCGGACTCTTTATTTATCATTTAAAGAGAAAACCACTCGTAAAAAGTTAAAAATTTGTGTATTTTTTTAAAGACATTGGTAATCCAATGTCTTTTTTTTATACCTATTTTGTCATATCTTGTGCTTTTTGTGCTCAAGTCCTCCACTTTACACCACATATTGAAATGGCCAGAAAACATTGATTTTTCACGGCTTGCGCCTTGCACTGGAGGAATTTATAGTATAAAATGTAGTTAAAAGTGGAGGAAAGTGGTTAAATAGTGTCACAAAGTGGTGGAAAGGAGGAAATGCTGATATGTTCATTGGCGAATACAGTCACAATATAGATGCGAAGAATCGTCTAATTATGCCTGCTAAGTTTCGTGAACAGCTTGGAGAGCATTTCGTAGCCACTAAGGGACTCGATGGTTGTCTATTCGTATATCCAATGAGCGAATGGCAGAATATCGAAGAGAAATTCAGAGAAATACCACTTACCACCAAGGACGCTAGAAAATTCTCTCGTTTCTTCTTCGCAGGAGCAGCCGAATGCGATGTTGATAAACAGGGAAGAGTACTAATTCCAGCTACACTTAAGGAATACGCTGGGATTGATAAAGAAGTAGTTTCTGTAGGTGTGCTTAATCGAATTGAAATCTGGTCTAAGGAAAGATGGCAGGATGAAGGCACTTACGATGATATGGATGAGATAGCTGAACACATGGCTGAGTTAGGATTGGGAATTTAAATGGAATTTAATCATTATTCAGTTTTATTAAACGAAACAATCGATAATTTGAATATTAAGCCAGATGGAATCTATGTAGATGGTACATTAGGTGGAGGCGGACATTCATATGAAATTGCCAGCCGTCTTACCACAGGTCATTTATATGGATTTGATCAGGATACTGATGCTCTTAAGGCAGCGGGGGAAAGATTGTCTCCTTTTAAGGACAGAGTTACCACTATCCATAGCAACTATGAGTTTATGAAAGAAAAACTCGGTGAGCAGGGTATCACAAAGGTCGATGGCATTATGCTTGACCTTGGAGTATCAAGCTTTCAGCTGGATGAAGCCGACAGAGGCTTTACTTACAGGGTAGATGATGCGCCATTAGACATGCGAATGGACAAGGATAAGGACATGACTGCTGCGGATATTGTTAATACATATTCGCCAGAGGATTTGACAAGAGTCCTATTCACATATGGCGAGGAGAAATTCTCAAAACAAATCGTTAAAAACATTGTTAAGGCTAGAGAGGTTGCGCCAATACTTACAGCTGGGCAGTTGAATGAAATCATTGCGGCAAGTATTCCTAAAAAAGCTCAGGTAGGCCAGGGACATCCATCTAAGCGTACATATCAGGCTCTTCGAATTGAGCTAAACAGGGAGTTAACAGTATTAGAAGATCATATAGACGACATGATTGATTTGCTTAATCCAGGCGGAAGATTATGCATCATTACATTCCATTCGTTGGAAGACAGAATAACAAAAGTAGCTTTTAAGAGAAATGAAGATCCATGCACATGCCCAAAGGATTTTCCAGTATGTGTATGTGGCAAAAAATCAAAAGGAAAGGTTATTACAAGAAAACCAATCCTTCCTTCGGATAAAGAGTTGGAAGAAAATTCTAGGTCAAAGAGTGCAAAGCTTAGAGTTTTTGAGAGAAGGGATTCTTAATCTAATAATGTATTACGGGAGTACATCTAGTTTTTTGTGCGATAAATCAGGAGTTAGGAAATGCAGGAAGTAAGAACTTATTATTACAATCAGGGTAATGCGGTACGAAAGGAGACCGAATATGTATTAAGCCCTGCTAGAAGTCTGCCTACACGTAAGCAGCGTGAGCGTGAAAAACGTGAAGAAGCACTTCGCAGACAGAAGATTACAGACAGAAGACGTGCTGCGGCACTTAGAAAAAATAGATTATTAACAGGATATATGATTGCAGCTGTTATTCTCACATGCCTTATGCTTGTAGGATATGTAGGTTTACAGACAAATGTTACAACTAGAATGAATCATATCGCAGATTTGCAGAATGAGCTTTCTACAGTTAATGCTGACAACAAGGCAGCAGAAAGTAGAATGGCCACCACAACAAATCTTTCAGAAATTAAAGATAAAGCCATAAATGAGTTGGGAATGGTGTATGCAACCAATAGCCAAATAGTGTATTATAATGTAGATGGTTCGGACTATATGTCTCAGTACCAGGATATTCCATAGAATAGAGAATTATAATGGCTAGTAATAAAAGACGAAGATTAAAACCAAATAATAAAATATTAAAAAGAATGCAGCGTAAGCTCTGGTTAGTTTTTGGAGTTGTTTGTATTCTTTTTGTCGTTCTGATAGGTCGTGTAATGTACATTCAGAACACTAGTGGAGATAAATACGAAAAAATCGTTTTATCTCAGCAGGACTATGACAGTACCATCATTCCATTTCAACGAGGCAATATCGTAGATTCTAGAGGAACAGTTCTTGCTACCAGCGTTGATGTTTATAATGTTATTTTGGACTGTAAGGTTTTAAATGGAAATGAAGAGAAGTTTGAAGGCAGCATCAGCGCCACAGTAGATCTTGTCACAGAGTGTTTCGAAGAAATCGATGCTGATACAATCAAAACTCAGCTAAAGGAAAATAAAAACAGCCAATACTATAAATTAGCCAAAAGAGTTTCATATGATGAAATGGCTAATTTTCAGGAAAAAAAAGAATCTGATGCCTATAAAGGTAAGATATTTGGTATTTGGTTTGAAAAAGAATATATCAGACAGTATCCATACGGAAGTCTTGCTGCAGCCACCATTGGTTACGCAAGTAGTGGTAATGTAGGTGTTATAGGTTTGGAAGAAAGATATTCCTCAATCCTTAATGGAATCAACGGCCGTACCTACGGATACCTTAATTCAGATAACAATCTTGAGCAGACAACTATCGATGCTACAAACGGTAACAATATTGTTTTGTCGTTGGATGTTAACATTCAATCCATTGTTGAAAAAGCAGTTTTAGATTGGAATGAAAAGACAGCAGCTGCCTGGAACGCAGAACATCCTGATGAACCAGAAACCTTTGGTTCTAAGCATACTGCAGTTTTAGTAATGAATCCAAACAATGGCGAAATATATGCCATGGCCCAGTATCCAACCTTCGATTTAAATAATCCTAGAGATTTGACACCGTTCTTCACTCAGGAAGATATAGAGGCTATGGATCAGGACCAAAAGATGGATGAACTTAATAAGATATGGCAGAACTTCTGCATCACATATACTTATGAGCCTGGTTCTACATTTAAACCATTTACAGTTGCAATGGGACTTGAAACAGGAAATTTAACTGGTAACGAGACCTATTTCTGTGATGGTGGAGAAATGATTCCAGGTTATCCTAAGCTAGTAAAGTGTGTTGCCCATAATAAAGGCGGACACGGCACGCAGACTATCGCAGATGCACTTTCTAATTCCTGCAACGATGCGTTAATGCAAATGGTGCGTGTGATTGGCCCTGAAACCTTCTCTAAATATCAGTCTATTTTTGGATTTGGTCAAAAGACTGGCATTGATTTAACGGGAGAGGCTAGCACTGCTGGTCTAATATACAGTGAGGAAGATTTGCATTCTGCCATTAACCTTGCAACAAATTCCTTTGGTCAGAACTTTAATACTACTATGGTACAGTTAGGCTCAGGTTTTTGTTCTCTTATTAATGGCGGATATTTATACGAACCACATCTTGTAACTAAAATTACAGATTCAAATAATAATACAGTTTCAGAAATCGAGCCTGTACTTTCGAAGAAAACAGTATCTAAAGAAACAGGCGAATTAATAAAAAGCTATTTGGAATATGTAGTTTCAGATGGTACAGGAAAAACAGCAGGCGTTGAAGGTTACAGAATTGGTGGTAAGACTGGTACAGCTGAAAAGCTTCCACGAGGTAACCACAAATATTTAGTTTCATTCATTGGTTTTGCACCTGTTGATAATCCTCAGGTAGTGGTGTATGTTATTGTAGATGAGCCTGGAGTTGGCGCAATTGGAAATAACCAAGCGCACAGTAGTTTCGCGCAGGAAATTTGTCACAATATCTTTGAACAGATATTACCTTATTTAGGTGTAGAATCATCTCTTTCAGAAGAAGAGCAGGCAGCTGCGGCAGCATCTCTTACTGAAGCAGCACAGGCTACTCCAGATGAGGGAATTGCTGAAGGCACCCCAGAAGGAGAACAGTCTACAGCAGACCCATCTGCTACGCCTGAGGTATCTGAAGATACAGAAGGACAATAATTATTTATATAGAATTGGAGTTTAATTATGTTTGAAGTTTTTTTACCAATGTTAGTAAGTTTTGTTTTGGTTTTAATATTAGGACCTATCTGCATTCCTATTCTTAGACGCCTGAAAATGGGAAATACAGAAAGAGAATACATTAAGGAGCACAAGCTTAAAAACGGAACACCTTCAATGGGCGGAATAATGATTCTTGTTGCTTTTTCTGTTGTAAGCTTTTACCAGGCCAGATTCAATCCACATATCTATCCAATCATTTATTTAACACTTGGTTTTGGAATTATTGGTTTTGTAGATGATTTCCTTAAGGCTATCAAGCATAGCTCTGATGGATTAAAGGCATGGCAGAAGATGCTTGGTCAGATTGTAGTAACTACAGGTTTTGCAGTATACATGGTTAAGTTCTCTGATATTTCACTTGAAATGAGAATTCCATTTACTGGTGCGTTTATTGATATGGGTTGGTTTTCTGTTGTGATTTTATATCTTGCAGTTCTTGGTACTGTAAACGGAGCTAACTTTACAGACGGATTAGATGGTCTTGCAACTTCAGTTACATTAGTTATTGCAGCATTCTTTGGCGTAGTATCTATTACACTTTATTCAGATATTACAGCTTGTACTGCAGCTATGATTGGCGCTTTACTTGGATTTTTAATGTTTAATGTTCATCCTGCAAAGATTTTTATGGGCGATACTGGTTCTCTTGCATTAGGTGGATTTGTTGCCGGTTGTGCTTACATGTTAAAAATGCCAATCTTTATCATTATTGTTGCACTTATTTATTTAGTTGAAGTTTTATCTGTTATTCTTCAGGTAGGCTACTTTAAGCTTACTCACGGAAAAAGAATTTTTAGAATGGCACCTATTCATCACCATTATGAGTTAGGTGGATGGTCAGAAGTAAAGGTTGTTGCGGTATTTACCACAGTAACAATCTTCTTATGTGTATTTGCGTATTATTTAGTCTAAAGGATTGGGGAAGAGTTAATGGTAAGAGAACAGGACTATGCCTCCTTAAGAAGGGAGGAGAGACGACGGAAAAAATTAAAAAAATTATTAAATTTTGATTATACATTATTACTTATCGTTATATTCATTCTTGCCTTTGGACTTGTTATGCTATATAGCACCTCAGCTTATGCGGCTGCATTAAAAACTGGTAATTCGGCTTTTTATTTGAAGAAACAGTTATTTGCAGCCTGTTTGGGATTTGTGGGAATGTTTTTTTCTACCAAGATTGACTATCGAAGATGGTCAGCTCTTGTGATCCCATTTTATCTTATTTCTATGTTCCTGTGTATTGTTGTAATCTTTGTAGGAAAGACTGTCAATGGTCAGGCTAGATGGTTAAGTCTTGGTCCTATTCAGATGCAGCCTTCAGAATTAGGTAAGGTATCTATCATTTTATTGCTTGCCTTTATTATTGATAGATTCCCTAAGACTCAACGCACTATGAAAGGTTCTTTAAGAACACTTGCAATTGCATTTCCTTTATTTGGTATAGTAGCCTATAATAACTTGTCTACAGCTATTATTATTTTTGGAATCGCTTTTGTTATGGTATTTATTGCGTCTCCTAAATATCTGTATTTTGGAGGGGCGGTAGGGATTGGTGTACTTTTAGTTTTAGCATCTATACCCTTCGCAGGATACAGAGCCGGTCGTATACAGGCGTGGCTTCATCCAGAAGAATACATTAGTAGTACTGGTTATCAGACACTTCAGGGTTTATACGCAATTGGTAGTGGCGGATTGTTTGGTAAAGGTCTTGGAGAAAGCATGCAAAAATACATGGTTCCTGAAGCTCAAAATGATATGATTTTTTCTATCATTTGCGAAGAACTTGGAGTTTTTGGAGCGGTATGTATAATTCTTCTTTATATTTTGATGCTTTATAGACTTCTTTATATTGCAAATCATGCAAAGGATATGTTTGGCTCATATATTTGCATTGGTATAATGGCGCATATTGCAATACAGGTTGTTCTTAATATTGCCGTTGTTACAAATTCGATGCCAAATACTGGTGTAACACTTCCATTAATAAGCTATGGAGGTACATCAGTTGCTATTCTTTTGACAGAGTTAGGACTTGCTCTTAGTGTTTCAAAGAATATGGAGTTCAAGGAGGACGAAGATGTCTAAAAAACGTAGAAGACGAAGCATCGGAAGCCTAATACTTGGCATTATAGAATTTATTCTTGCTATCGTAATATTGGCATTGCTAGCGGGTGCTGCAGCCTATTTCTTTTGTCCTCTTAAGTCGGTAGATGTTGAGGGAACAGATTTATATACGAATGAAGAAATTATTAACTATATTATAGATGACAAATATTCTCATAATACGGTTTATGCGTTTATCAAGAATAAAATATTTCCAAAGGGTGATGCAGAGTTCATAGAATCCTTTGATGTTTCCATTAAAGGGCCTAATAAGCTATTGATTACCTGCAATGAAAAGCCTATTTTGGGATACATCTTAACAGAGGATGGAAAATATATTTATTTTGATTTTGATGGTGATATAACAGAAATTAGTGAAACCTTTGTTGATAGGGGCTATATGCAGGTTGATGGTGTTAGCCTTGATGAACCAAAGATTGGCAAAAAGCTACCAATAGGTGATGATGAAATGGGCTATTTAACATCACTTATAAAGATACTTCAGAAAAATAGCTTGATGCCAAATGCTGTTTCCTATGACGAAAAAGGACATATAACTATAAAATATGAGACATACAGCATTTCACTTGGAAATAGTTATTTGCTAGAAGAGAAGATTGATAGAATGATGAAAATACTTCCACAGATTGAGGGATTGTACGGCACACTACATCTTGAAAATTATTCTAGCCAAAATACAGATATTGTATTTGAAAAAGAAACAGCCCAGGAATGATTAATTGGATTTTTTGTTAAAAAATGGTTGCGAAACGTACTGAAAAAATATAATATTATTAGTGTACATTTACGAGTATGCATTTGGTATTAGATATTTTGCAACCTCCCTTAGAGGTTTAATAAAAGGAGGATAAAGTTTTGATTAACATTACGACTGACGAGACAGGTGCTCCTGTTAGAATCATTGTTGTTGGAGTCGGCGGAGCTGGCAACAATGCAGTAAAGCGTATGGTTGAAGAGGGAATTGGGGGAGTTGAGTTCATCGGAATCAACACTGATAAGCAGGCCCTTGATTTATGTAAGGCGCCTACTCTTTTAGCTATAGGTGAGAAGACTACAGGTGGAAAAGGCGCAGGTGCTAACCCAGAGGTTGGCCAGAAATCCGCAGAAGAAAGTGCAGAGGATATTTCATCAGCTATCAAGGGAGCTGATATGGTATTCATTACATGCGGAATGGGAGGCGGCACAGGTACAGGTGCAGCTCCTGTTGTTGCAAAGATTGCTAAGGAACAGGGAATCCTTACAGTAGGTATCGTTACTAAGCCTTTCCAGTTCGAAGGAAAGCCACGTATGAACAACGCTCTTAACGGTATCGAAAGATTAAAAGAGAACGTTGATACATTAATCGTTATCCCTAACCAGAAGCTTGTTGAAATCTGCAACAAGAGCATGGGGATAGGCGAAAGCTTTAGAATGGCTGATGGTGTGTTACACCAGGCTGTTCAGGGTATTACAGATCTTATTACTAAGAATTCACTTATTAACCTTGACTTCGCTGATGTAACTACAGTAATGAAGGATAAGGGATTAGCACACGTAGGTATCGGTTCTGCTAAGGGTGATGAGAAGGCTCTTGAGGCTGTTAAGGCAGCAGTTGCTTCACCACTTCTTGAAACAAGCATCCAGGGTGCTACAGACGTAATCGTTAATATCTGTGGTGATGTTGGACTTAACGATGCTAACGAAGCTACATCATACGTACAGGATATGACAGGTGCAGATGCTAACATTATCCTTGGTATTACAGTCGATGAATCTATGGAGGACGAAGTTTCTGTTACTGTTATTGCTACAGGTCTTGGTGACCCAGTACCAGCAGGAAGCTTCCGCAACGTTTCAGGCATGGTATATAACACACAGGCTAGACCTACTAGTGCAGACTTACTTGGAAACATGAGTAGAGCAGCAGCTCCAGCAAGCCAGTCAGGTATTACAAATACACCACCAGTTGTAAACAGAACTGTTACAACACAGGCAACTATTCAGCGTCCAGTTACACCTTCTGTTCCAACAGAAAGTACAGTACCTGAACTTAACATTAAGATGCCTGATTTCATGAGTTCAATTAAAAAGTAATTATCAGCCCCGTTAAAGACGGGGCTTTTTTAATGCAAAAAATCATCGCTTGTAAAAATTGACGTACATAAATATGGACATATTCATTTGCTAATATTTTTTCATAAAGAAACAGGAGGTGCTTTTATGAAAAGAAGATTAGACAAAGAGATGATAATTTCGCTTGCAGTTATTGCTGTACTATTTGCTACAGGGGCTTTATTTTTTGCATTATTCCTATTCGACATACAAATTTCACAAGCCAACATAGGAGGCATAATTGGTTCATATTCAGGGCTTTCAAGCTCTATTTGGCTGTATTTACTTTGTAGAAATTGTTGACTATGTATTGTGGGTTACCTATAATTAAATTATCTATATATAGTATCTGATAACCTGCTTAGGCGGAAATATTGTAGGCTTTCAGATGATATTAGCTATATGATTTAAGGAAGGTAATGATTATGAGTAAATGGTATAAAAGATTTTTAAATGCAGTATTAGTTTTTACGTTAGTTTTTGCATTCAATATAATTGCTTTTGCACAGGGAACTACTAAAATTGCTGTTTCAAAAAGCTCTGCAGCGGTCGGAGACAAGATTACAGTTTCAGTTTCTGGCACAGAAAAAGGAACTATAACTGTTAAGTTTACATCTAGTATGCTTAACCTTACTAGTTGCAATGTATCTGGTTATTCTACAGAAGGTAATTCGGTATCATTTTCTGGTACATCTGGCGATTTAGTATTTAACGCCGTATCAGAAGGTACTGCATCTATAATAGTTTCTTCATCAGCTAACTCTGGTAGCAGTACAACTCTTTCAATCGGAGGCTCGTCATCTGCGACATCAGAACCAGCTGCAGAGCCTGAACAGGCTGAGCCAGAAGCACCAGCTGAAGAAGAGCCAGCTGAGCAGCCTGCAGAACCAGCTGCACCTGTAGCAGTACCTGCTGATGGTTCAGTTGGAACATTAAATGGAGATGGTGGTTTTGATATTAATGGTGTTTCTTATGTTGTTTCAGAACGCTATTCTGATTCTGAAATCCCATCAGGTTTTTCAAAAACTACAATTACAATTGGAAGCAGCACATACAGTGAGCTTACTAATGGATCTATTACTTTGGTTTATTTAAAGTCAGCTGATAACACTGCAGGATCTGGCGCTTTCTATCTTTATAACGCAGATGCCGGCACTGTTTCGCCATTCTTAATGCTTGGTTCAGCAAAGAACTACGTAATTATTTCTACTCCTGATGCACCTATTTCATCTTCATTTACAGAGACTTCCCTTGAAGTGACGGGTGGTACAGCAATAGCTTACACATTAGACGGTGCAGAATTCTTCTATGTATATGGTGTAAACCAGGATGGAGCAGCAGGATGGTATTTATACGATAAGACATATGGCACTATCTCTAGAGTCGATGAGTCTGCACTTAGCGCATCAGCTGATGCAGGTAATGATGAAGATATTGTAAACAACTCTGACGACACAGAAGTTTATATTGAGAAGCTTAACCTTTATCGCAAAATAATTATGGGATTGATTATTTTTTGCGTAATATTGTTATTTATTATTATTAATAAGGCGCTTAAGGGACGTGGAGAAGACGATGATTTTGATGGAGATGTTTTTGCTGAGGCTCCTAAGAAGAATGCTAAGCGTTTACCTCGTTCTATTGTCTTTGGTAGTCGTAATCAGGATGAAGATGATGAAGATTATGACGATGAAGACGAAGAATCTGAAGAAGATGGGGATTATGAAGAAGACATAGATGAAGAGGAATACTACGATGAGGATGAGGAGGAGTATTATGACGAACCAGAAACTTCTCGTGCTCGCTATGAATCTGAATCTTATGAAGCTAGAAGAGATTCTAGTTTAAATATGATGGATTTAAATGATCTATAAAGGAGTTAAAGAATATGGAATATTCTAGACAGGCAAAACGCGCTATTACGGGCGCATCAAAGCTTTCAAAATCATTGAAGCACAGCTATGTTGGAACAGAGCATTTATTAATTTCCATTATAGAGCAGGAAAATTCTCTTGCTGCTAAGGTTTTGAATTCCAATGGTGTTACAAAGGATTCCTTACTTAAGCTTGTAGAGGAATTGATTTCGCCAGGCGGGGAAGTAGCTATTCAGGAACGAGATGGCTATACACCTAAGATGGAACAGCTTTTAGACCATGCGGCAGAAGAAGCTGATAAATGCAATTCGAAAACAATAGGTACAGAACATTTACTTCTTGCAATGATTCGTATGCAGGATTGTTCTGGTGCCAGATTACTTAATTCTCTTGATATTAATCCACACAAGCTTTTTTCGGAGCTTGTAGCTGGTATGGGTGCAGAGGGCACAGTCTACAAAGAAGAAATGCAGGCTATTAATAGCGGCAGAAGACGTAACGAAACATCTTACTTGGAACAATTCTCTAGAGATTTAACACTTCTTGCTGAAGAAGGTGAACTAGACCCTGTAGTAGGACGCGATGCTGAAATTCAGCGAGTTATTCAAATTCTATCCAGACGTGGCAAAAACAATCCATGTCTTATCGGCGAGCCTGGTGTTGGTAAAACAGCAATCGTTGAAGGCTTGGCTGAAAGAATCGTAGAAGGAAATGTACCTGATTCTGTCAGTGATTTAAGAGTATTATCCTTAGATTTATCTGGTATGGTAGCTGGATCTAAGTATCGTGGTGAATTTGAAGAAAGAATCAAGAAGGTTATTGCAGAAGTTATCGAAGAGGGCAATATACTTTTATTCATTGACGAGATACATACTTTAATTGGTGCTGGTGGAGCAGAAGGCGCTATCGATGCATCTAACATCCTTAAACCAGCTATGGCTAGAGGAGAAATCCAGATATTAGGTGCTACTACTATTACAGAATATCGTAAATACGTAGAAAAGGATGCAGCTTTAGAAAGACGTTTCCAACCAGTTATGGTTGAAGAACCAACAACAGAAGAAACTATCGAAATTCTAAAAGGTGTTAGACACTTATATGAAGAGCATCACGGAATTACTATTCCTGATGAATCTGTTGAAGCATGCGTTAATCTTTCAGAAAGATACATTGCAGACAGATTTTTGCCTGATAAAGCAATTGATCTTATGGATGAAGCAGCTGCTGCTGTTAAGCTTAAGGATGTTAAGAAGGTCACAAAAGATGACACTCTTACAAAACATATAGAAGAACTATCTGCAAATATGGAGCAGGCAATTATCGATGGTGATATTGCACTTGCTAGTTCAATCAAAAAAGAAAAGGATGCTTTAATGGCTAAGAAGGACGCTGAGGATAAGCGTCTTAGCAAGAGAGCTAAATCTAAACCTACTGTTCTTACAGAAAATGATGTAGCAGCAGTAGTTGCTCTTTGGACAAAGATTCCTGTTGCTAAATTAACTGAGCAAGAATCAGTTCGTCTCAGAAAAATCGAGAGCATTTTACATAAGCGTGTTATTGGACAGGAAGAAGCTGTATCAGCTGTAGCACGTGCAGTAAGAAGAGGCCGTGTCGGCCTTAAGGAAAAGGGAAGACCAATTGGTTCATTCTTATTCTTAGGCCCTACAGGCGTTGGTAAAACAGAAATATCGAAGGCACTTGCTGAAGCAGTTTTTGGTAACGAGAATTCCATGATTCGTGTTGATATGAGTGAATACATGGAAAAGCACTCTGTATCTAAAATGATTGGTTCACCTCCTGGATATGTGGGATATGAAGAGGGTGGACAGCTATCAGAAAAGGTACGCCGCAATCCATATTCTGTTATTTTGTTTGATGAAATTGAAAAGGCTCATCCAGATGTATTTAACGTAATGTTACAGATTCTTGATGATGGACACGTTACTGATTCTCAGGGACGTAAGGTTGATTTTAAAAACACAATCATCATCATGACAAGTAACGCTGGAGCACAGGCTATCATCGAACCTAAAAAGCTTGGTTTCGCTTCTAAGGAAGATGCTAATAAAGATTACGAATTCATGAAAAATGGTGTAATGGAAGAAGTTAAACGAATCTTTAAACCAGAGTTCTTGAATCGTATTGATGAAACAATAGTATTTAGAGCGCTTACAAAGGATGATATGAAAGAAATTGCAGCCCTTCAGGTTAAGCAATTTATCACTAGATGTAAGGAACAAATGGATATTACAGTCACTATTCCTGCAACAGTTAAAACGTGGATTGTTGAGAAATCCTTTGAGCCAAAATATGGTGCTAGACCTATACGTAGAAAAATCCAAACAGCACTTGAAGATGTTATGGCAGAAGACATTTTAGCAGGTAAAATCAAGCCATCTGACAAGGTAAAAGCCAAGGTTAAAAACGACGTTGTAGTTTTTGAAAAATAGTGATTTTTGTTTTAACTTTATTGAGAAAATCCCATTCCTTTGCTATAATCTTTCTAAGACAAGCTGCACGGTGCGGCGACTATAGGAGGAATTAAAATGGCTGTGATTAGTGAATTGATTCGCAGTGAAGCAGATGGAACCATCAGCTTTGGGGACTACACTTTGAGTGACAAAAAGAAACTCGAAGATTTCAAACATGATGGGGATTTGTACAAGGTTAAGACTTTCGCTGACATTACTAAACTAGAGAGAAACGGCATGTTTGTTTATGAGTCAGTACCAGGTACAGCAGTAGAGAAATTCAATTGTACATCTGATTCAGTTTCATTTACAGTTGAGGGTAAGGGCGATGCAATGATTACCCTAGAGCTTGAACCAGAAACCAGTTATGATATAACTGTAGCAGGTAATAGTGCAGGTCAAATGAAAACCAATCTTGGTGGCAAACTTAATCTTTCAGTTGAACTTGACCCAGGGGTAGCGGTTTTAGTTGAAGTTAAAAGAGTATAATCAATAGAATATTTTAAATCTTCCCACATTAGTGGGAAGATTTTTTTATAAGGAGAATAACATGGCAAACAAAAAAGTATCAGTATTCTTTTGTCAGGAATGTGGAAATGAAACTTCAAAATGGTCTGGTCAATGTCCTTCATGTGGGGCATGGAATACCCTTGTGGAGGAAACCATTGATAAAGTTTCAGTAAAAGCAAGAGCAAAGGTTGCGGATATTAGACCTACCAAATTAATAGATGTAACAGCATCTAATGAACAGCGTATGTCAACCACTATAGAAGAGTTTGATAGAGTTTTAGGCGGAGGTATAGTACCTGGTTCTATGGTTTTAGTAGGAGGGGATCCGGGAATAGGAAAATCAACACTCTTGCTTCAAACCTGCCAAAAGCTATGCTTATCAGGAATCAATGTCATGTATGTTTCAGGTGAGGAATCTCTTCAGCAGATTAAAATCAGAGCTGATCGAATCGGAAAGTTTAACGATAAGTTAGATTTATTATGCGAAACAAGCTTAGACACTATCAAAGCAGTAGTGGAAAGAGAAATGCCAACAGTACTTATAATAGATTCTATTCAGACTATGTTTAATGAATCAGTAGGTTCGGCACCAGGTTCTGTATCTCAGGTCCGTGAATCTACTAATGTTTTAATGAATATAGCAAAAGGTAAAGGAATAGCAGTATTTATTGTAGGCCATGTTACAAAAGAGGGTACTGTTGCGGGCCCTAGAGTATTAGAGCATATGGTAGATACAGTTTTGTATTTCGAAGGTGACAGACACGCATCCTACAGAATACTTAGGGGTGTTAAGAATCGTTTTGGTTCTACAAACGAAATAGGTGTATTCGAAATGCGTGACACAGGACTTGAACAGGTAAAGAATCCATCGGCAGTAATGTTAGACGGAAGACCGGAAAATGCTACAGGTTCTATAGTTACATGTTCTATGGAAGGATCAAGACCAATACTTGTTGAAATCCAGTCTTTGGTTAGCAAAACTGCTTTTGAAATTCCACGTAGAATGGCTACAGGCTGCGATTATAATAGAGTGAATTTACTTGTTGCTGTGCTTGAGAGAATGAGAGACGCAAAAGCTAATAGGGCATGCGGAATATTCTTGGGAAGATCAGATATATACGTGAATATTGCAGGTGGAATAAGAATCAATGAACCTGCCATAGACCTTGCTATAGCGTTAGCTATCTATTCAAGCGAGAAGGATATACCAGTGGACGCAGATACTATAATATTCGGTGAAATAGGTTTGTCTGGAGAGGTTAGATCTGTTTCCATGGCAGAACAAAGAGTCAGCGAAGCTAAAAAGCTTGGATTCAAAAAGGCTATTATTCCAGCATCTAATTTAAACAGTGCTAGTGGAATAAAGGGGATAGAAGTAATTGGAGTTTCAAATGTAAAAGAGGCGGTAGACGCTTTGCAGAAATAACTCTAAAAACTAATTGTAAAAATAATTGATACAATTCACACAATTCGTCCGTAGAGCGAGAATAGATTTACTTTAGAATATTCACAGAAATACAGTTGACAGTAGGGATTATAGGTGATATTATAATCGAGCACTGAGGAAAACGAAGTGCTGAAAGAAATGAAAATAGTATAAATTGTGTAAACAATTTAAATTTCATTTAAAGCACAAAAAAGTTGTTGACAAAAAGCTTCAATCGTGATAGTATAAACGAGTTGCTGCTAAGGGCAACAACAAAGAGAAGATTGATAACTGAACAGTGAAACAAACCTTGAATTAATACAAGTTTTTAAAACATGTATCCTTGAAATTCATTTAGTTTCTTAATGAAACGAAACCTTTATTAGTAAACAAGTCAGTTTTATACTGATTCGGAATTAAACTTTTTAACATGAGAGTTTGATCCTGGCTCAGGATGAACGCTGGCGGCGTGCTTAACACATGCAAGTCGAACGAAGCAGCTTATCACGATCCCTTCGGGGTGACGATTTGTTGACTGAGTGGCGGACGGGTGAGTAACGCGTGGGTAACCTGCCTTGTACAGGGGGACAACAGTTGGAAACGACTGCT
>NZ_AUJQ01000006.1 GCF_000424305.1 Pseudobutyrivibrio ruminis AD2017
TGGGATCTTAGCTCAGCTGGGAGAGCATCTGCCTTACAAGCAGGGGGTCACAGGTTCGAGCCCTGTAGGTCCCATTAGCCTTTTGGCTATGCCGTAGTGGCGGAACTGGCAGACGCGCGGGACTTAAAATCCCGTGGTGGCGACATCGTACCGGTTCGATTCCGGTCTACGGCATTTTTAATATTGTGTGTGTGTAGCTCAGCTGGATAGAGCACTTGGCTACGGACCAAGGTGTCGGGGGTTCGAATCCTCTCACGCACGCTTAATTAAAAGAAAAAGAGATAGGTTTTTCCTATCTCTTTTTTCTTTTAACTCACCGGCAGGTCGAATTCGAACAGGTTCGAACTCTCGCCTGCCGGCTCGGTCGGCGCTAAACGACGTCCACTGGACGTCAGCGCCCTCTCATGCACGCAAAATAATTTTTTAAAAAGCGCTGAATCAATGAAGATTCAACGCTTTTTTCTATTTACAGAAAATGAGTATCAGTGAGTATCACAAGAAAGGAGGAAGTGTTCTAAATCATAAATAATTATTTAAGCTGTTCGATTATTGATTAAAGTTATAAATGAGTTGATAAATACATGTGTGAGTGATAATATAACGTTTAGAAATTGTATTTCAACAAATGTATTTTAAATAGACCACTATGGTCCGGAGGAAGTAGGGAATGAAAAAGATTAAACGTATTTTTACAGCAGTATTATCACTTTGCTTGATTATGGGGCTTGTTGCTACAAGCACAATCACCTCAGAAGCAAAGGGAAAGAAGAAGTCAGCAAAGGAAGCTAAGGCTGTTGCAATTTCTACAGTTAATGACCCAGCTTTAATGCAGGCGTTAATCAAGGGCAGCACATTCACTTACAATGGCAAAGAGTATAATGCCAATCAGATTTCAGGTATGAACCTTGAACAGGCTGCCAACTTAATGGGTCTTACAGTTTCAAAACCAGCGAATAACGGAAGCATCGAAGACCCTTGGGGTGGTTGGGCGTATGAAAACAGAGCACAAGCTGATATAACAGACGCAGACAGCTCTGATGGACTTGTTCACATACAGCGATTCATTGATTTAAGAGGCGATATGCCAACCATAACACAGTTTTATTATGATGGCGGTAGTTTTGAGATGATGGGAATGCCTTGTGTGTATTTCAATTATGACCTCAATAATAACTCTATGTATACAACTTATGGTAACTCTTGGAATTGTAAGACATTAGATGCTCTTTTACGTGCAGGCAATTATGCCAACGTAACCGACATAATTAGTCGAAATGGGCTTACTCTTCGTACATACGATAACGAAGCTAGTTGGAGTGCATATATTGCGTCTGATGGTTGGGGATTCAAGGATAAAATGGTTGTTAATGGCGTGACATATTATTATCACGCATATGCAATGACAGGACAGCTTGATACCAATGGTTGCGGAATAACTACAACATTAGCTATTTTGAAACCGGATGGTTCAATTGTTAGCTATACATCGACAGCTACTGCTCCTACATCCATTTGCGAGAGCTCACCAATAAATTAAGCTTCTAAAGGCGGAACGAAATGTTCCGCCTCTTTGTCTATACTCTGAGAGATAGGACTTTGTGCTATCTCTTTTTTTACGTTGTATTTAGCCTCATGTAGTAATACAATGTGTAATATATATAAAAATAAATATTAGGGGGAAATATGTTAAAACAAATTAGGACAGTAACAGCGTTGTCATTAATTGCAGTAGTTTGTATTAATACATTAGGCTGTGGTGCAAATAGTATTAATACATCAACAGTTGATGGTGATTTATCTAATGGTGTATCAAATTTAAGTATCGATTCCATAAAAGATATTTCCGAATATTTTATAGATCCTCATGAGCATGAATCTATGAAGGATGGATATACTGAAAAATATGATTTAAACGGTGATGGAAAGGAAGAGACAATTAGTATTGAGCAATTGCCTTGCAATGGTGGGGATGGGGCTTATTATCCTCATGTATATAATTCTGAAGGTGTAGAAATAGCTTATCAAGATGACATAGAAGAGTCTCCTTTTAAAGAAAAATGGGATAATGGAAATGTAGAATTTTATTATAATGATGAAAAATTCTATTCCTTAGATAAGGCAGAAGTAAAAAGCATTTATTTAGAATCAGCTACAGAAGAGGAGATAGATAAAAACCTATCTGGCACTCAAGAAATAGGATCAGATTTAGCTAGCGGATTTGTAGTTTCAGAAACTGATGGAAAGCCAGAATTAATTGTTAAATACTACACCGAGGGAGTAATGCCACATACAGTATCACTAGGATATTGCCTATTACATTTAAAGCTCAATAATGACGAAAAATGGGAGATAACCCCTGAATTTGTAAGGGATGGTAAATCCAATACAGATGCACAAGTTATAATTCCTGCATTGGATTATTATTGGGCTATGTTTTGCCTGTTACAATAGTTTTAATGAAAGTAAACATAGGAATAAGTAGAAAAAAGTCGCGGCATATATTTGCCGCGACAATTTTTTATTGAATACACTTAAGTGATGAAATGCTGTATCCATCAAAGCAGCTAGAAGAATTATTTACCAGCTTTACATCTACGTTGTAAGATGTATTGGAAACTACTGGTTCATCATTCTCAATTGTTGTTGAAACAGTGGTGATAACTGCATGAACAAGCACACCATCATCTAACATTTCTGAGGTGTAGCTTTCTAAATATGCATCGTTAAAAAATGAAGCTGCATTATTGTAATCTAAAGGTTCAGCAAATGTAAAATCTGATTTGACACCAGTAAGAGAATAAGACATATACTCAGCCTGTTCTTCATCAATTATATTTGAGTTTTTTTCTGTTATGTCATTAAGATATTCGAAGCCATAATGTGAGTTCATTAAAAAATGGCTAGTAAAGAACTCTTGCCAAGCTTCACCTTCTACTGAAGTTGAATCAAATTCATTGTAGCTTTGAGCTAATAGAGCAATTGCTCCAGCTAAATCATCTGAAAGTTTAAAATCTGTGCTTGCTGCAGAGCTATTTTTGTTAACTTGGCCTGATTCAGAGGCATCTGATTTTGTGTCACTTGAATTAGAATCTGCTGGATTTGTAACACTTGAATTAGAAACACTTGAATTAGAAACATTAGATTCAGTAGACTGCACCACTTTGTTATAGCCAATATATACAGCGCATCCGATAATTAATAACAATGCTACTATAATTAGTGTGACTGAGATAATTCTTTTTCTCTTTCTTCTTTTATTCTTTTTCATATAAATTCTCCTTGATAATTTGTTGCATGTATCATTGTACTACAATCTTTTATCTTTGTACGTAAAATAATTGCCCAAATATAAAGGTTTTATGCATCTGTTATTTGGATAAAAACTGCAATAATAATGCTAGGAAACTCAAAAATAATGGATAAAAATTTATAATAAATAAAAAACATTGATTTTGTTAAAAGTGCACATAATCCAAAAATAGTGTAATAACTAGATTTTGGAGGAATATTACAAAAATATGACATTTTTTACTAAAACGCAAAATGAAAATTAGTGGGAATTACGAAAATAAGTAAAAAAATGGCTGAGATACGCAGAAAACTGCGCATGTATATTATTCCACAAATATTACGAAAATATTGACTAATGCATATGGTTTTAAGTATTATACATATGTCGCGACATTACTTATGAAAATAAGAAGGGGGACGTATGGTAATGCATACACTAAAAAAAGTATTAGCAGTATTTCTCACATTAATTATTGTTGTAACAGCTGTTCCTGCAAAAACAGTTCAAGCGGCTTCAGGAACAAATAAGACAGCTGCAGAAGTAGTTTCTGATATGAGAGTTGGTTGGAATATAGGAAACAGTTTGGATTCCTATGGCCAGAAGGCTAATTTCCCATATACAGTATCTAATGAAACATATTGGGGAAATCCTAAGACAACAAAAGCATTAATCGATGCTGTTGCAGAAGCAGGATTTAATACAATTCGTATTCCTGTATCTTGGGGCCAGTACACAACAGGTTCTAACTATCAGATTCCTGATTTCTTCATGAACAGAGTTAAAGAGGTAGTTGATTACTGTATCGCAAATGATATGTATGTAATCATAAATACTCATCATGATATTAACAATGATTATTGCTTCTATGTACCAAACAATGCAAATAAGAACCGTTCAGAGGCTTATTTCAAAGCAGTATGGAAACAGATTGGTACAGAGTTTAAGGATTATGATTACCATCTTGTTTTTGAAACAATGAACGAGCCAAGACTTGTTGGACACAGCGAAGAGTGGTGGTTCCCAAGAAATAATCCAAGCTCTGACATCAGAGAAGCTGTAGCATGTATCAACGACTACAATCAGGTTGCTCTTGATACAATCCGTGCAACAGGTGGAAACAACGCTACAAGATGCGTCATGGTTCCAGGATATGATGCTTCTATTGAAGGTTGCATGACAGATTCATTTAGATTACCAAAGGATTCTGCAAGCAACAGACTTATCCTTTCAGTACATGCTTACATTCCTTATACATTTGCTCTTGCAAGTGACAGCTACACAACAAGATTTGATAATCCATATGATATTGATAGCTTCTTCAATGATTTGAACTCAAAGTTCATTTCAAAGGGAACACCAGTTATCGTTGGAGAGACAAGTGCAACAAACAGAAATAACACAGCTGAGCGTGTAAAGTGGGCTGATTATTACTGGGGCAAGGCTGCTCAGTATAAGAATGTAGCAATGATTCTTTGGGATAACAACATTTACCAGAACAATGCTGCAGGTTCAGACGGTGAGTGCCACAGATACATTGATAGAAATTCACTTCAGTGGTGTGATCCAGAAATTATCAGCGCTATTATGAAGCACGTTGATGGAACACCAGCAACAATCAATGGTAAAGAGGTTCCAACCGAGGAGCCAACACCAGAGCCAGAACCACAACCTACACCAGAGCCAGAACCACAGCCACAGCCTACTCCAGACCCAAAACCTGTAGTAAAAGATGGCTTAAAGGTAGATTATACAATCAACAACTGGGGCAACGGATACCAGGTATTAATCAAGGTAAAGAACGATTCTTCATCAAAGGTTAATGGTTGGACAGTTAAGATTGCTAAGAAGGATGTTAGAATTGATTCTAGCTGGTGCGTAGATGTAGCTGAGGATGGAGATTATTATGTAATCACACCAATGTCATGGAATTCTTCTATTGAGCCAGGTGCTTCAGTAGACTTCGGAATTCAGGGAGCAGGAACAATCGGTAGCACAATCGATGTAACAGTAAAATAATAACTTTTAAGAGATAGGATTTAGGTCCTATCTCTTTTTTGGTTTGTGAAAATTTATTGACAACTTAATAAATCTGCGGACAGAGTAAAAAAAGTGATGTAAAATAATTAATGTTGAGTTATGTAAATAAATGGGGAGGAAACTATGGGTACAATATCAGATTATATTAAATGGCGAGGGGATTTGAGCTTTAGCAAAGATAGCTTCAATGTTGTGGATAACTTGGTTCTATCTTGTGTATCTTATGTGGAAATGGATGGTTTATTTTCAAGTGCCACTGAGGAAAAAACTTTAAAGGAAATATCTGATGAGTATTTCGCTAAGGTATACAAAAAGAAAAAGTTTAGAGATGGTTCAATCCTTAAGGACGCACCACTTACGCTGAAGGCTATAGCAAAAACAGCTAGATATAAAAACGTTAAGGTTCGTAATTACGTTAGTAAAACAGATGTTAAGAAAACCTTACAGTTTGCAGCTATGGAATTCCTGCTTCCAAATGGTACCAGCTATGTGGCATACAGAGGAACTGACGATTCCATTGTTGGATGGAAAGAGGATTTCAAGCTTGCCATTTCAGAGGTTCAAGCTGAAAAGGAAGCTGTTCATTATTTAAATAGAATTGCCAAAGATAATAATCAAAAGTTGATTGTAGGAGGTCATTCTAAAGGAGGACATTTGGCGGTATATGCAGTTGCTAAATGTGGTCTTCCAATTAAAAGCAGGGTAGTGAGGGTTTACAGTAATGATGGACCTGGATTTATGAAGAAGGTATCTGAATCCAAGGATATAAAGGATATCTTGCCAAAGGTTGTTAGCATTGTTCCAGAAGAAACTGTAGTTGGTCTTTTAATGGAGCCTGTTTGTACACCTACAGTTGTAAAAAGTACAGCATCAGGACTTGCGCAGCACAATCTGGCAACCTGGTGTATGGTAGGTAAAAAGCTTACTACCACAAAAGAAATTAGTAAGTCAGCAATGCTATTAGATGCGATTCTAAAAGAAAACGTATATAAAATGAGTGATAAAGAAATTGATGAATTTGTGGAAACTCTATTCTCAATTTTTGAATCAACAGGTGCATTAACATTAACTGATTTGAAAAAAAGCGGTTTGAAAGGTCTTCAGGCGATTTCCAAAAAGGTATTAGAAGCTATCAATTCCAAAAAATAATTTCAGTGAGGTAAAAATGGAAATGAAGGAAAAACTTAAGAAGATAAAGGTTCTTTTCGGGGATGTTGATAACACATTGCTTTGCCTTAAAATGTACAACGAAGCAGGAAAAAGAATCGTTGGCTTTGAGGATGCCAATGATTGGTTGAAATATAATATTAACAATAATGCTTACATTAAATGTCAGGCTCCAAGAGGCGTTAAAAATCTAATCGATGATATGCATTTTAATCAGGGTGTTAAAATTTATGGGCTGACAGAATGCAGCAATTCCTTTGAATACAATTCGAAATACAATCGCCTAAGAGAGTGCTACCCAGGAGTTTTTGAGCATCACGGAGATTTGATTTCAACAGAAAGTCGTCATAAGAAAGTACTTATCATGAAGATGATTGCTGAGCGTGATGGCTATAACATGGATGAAATCATGTTCATTGATGATAGCTACACAGAAATCATGGAGGCCTTCGGTGCAGGAATATTATCTATGCATACAACAGAGGTAATGGAAAGATTTATGTAGTGATATTCCATTATGGAATAGATGATGGATGAATATGAATAGCTGAATAATTATTAAATCATTGATTGAAGGACAAAAAGATATTATATTAAATCAATGGTTGTAAAAGAAAATAGCTTTATGCAGAATATTTCTGTAAAGCTTTTTTTATGTCTAGAGGATTATAAATGAAGTATGTTATTGATAGATTAATACAATTGATACCAGTCCTACTTGGAATAACATTTCTGTCATTTGCCATGATGCAGATAGCAGGTAGTGATGCTATCACAGAAATGTATGCTGACAAAGGGGCTGTATCTGTTGAAATAATTAATGCCAAGCGTGCAGAGCTGGGATTGGACAAGCCGTTTATAGAGCAGTATTTTATATGGCTTGGCGGACTGGTCCGAGGCGATATGGGTGTTAGTTATGTATCAGGCAAGGATGTATTTGATACATTTATTTCTAAGCTTCCAGCAACAATTCTTCTTACAGTTTTATCAGTTTTACTTACTATCTTAATATCAATACCACTTGGAATCATTGCAGCAGTAAGACACGATAGATTTACTGATTACTTTTTGCGCTTTTTTAGCTTTGTAGGCAATTCAATGCCAAACTTTTTCATAGCCCTATTGTTGATGCAACTGCTTGCCATAAAGCTTGGAATACTTCCAGTTATATCAAGCGGCACCAGTATCCAAAGTGCTATTATGCCTACCCTTACACTTGCTATTGCCATGTCATCAAAATATATGAGACAGGTTCGAGCAACAGTTCTTGAGGAACTGAACAAGGATTATGTAGTAGGTGCAAAAGCCAGAGGTGTTAGAAACAGTATCATTCTTTGGAAGAGTGTAATAAAGGCATCCATGCTTACAATAATTACACTGCTTGCTCTTTCAATAGGAAGCTTGCTTGGTGGTACAGCCATCATCGAAAGCATCTTTATGTGGGATGGAGTAGGAAAGCTTGCGGTAGACGCCATCACCATGCGTGACTATCCAATGATACAGGCTTATGTTGTGTGGATGGCCATTATCTATGTAATGGTAAATCTTGTGACAGATTTGCTGTATCACTTACTGGACCCTCGTATCAGATTGGGGGTGGCAGAATAATGAGTACACCAACAATCAGAAAACAAAAAATAAAAAGAACAACAGTAAAAACCAGATTAATCATATTTGGAACTTTGGCAGTATTACTTTTGATTGGTTCTATATTTTCCAGTTATCTTACACCATACGACCCATATCTTCAGGATTTATCAAATGCCAAGGCAGCGCCATCTATGGAGCATTTGCTGGGTACAGATAGATACGGAAGAGATATGCTTTCCCGTGTAATCATCGGAAGTAGAACCAGCATTTATTCCACACTTCTTCTTGTGGCTATAATCACTGCATTTGGAACAGCCATCGGCGTCATCTGCGGATGGTTTGGTAAATGGATTGATGTAATTTTAATGCGTATTTCAGATATGTTTTTGGCATTTCCAGGACTTGTTTTTGCCCTTGCAGTTGCAGGAGTATTAGGTGGTGGCTTGCAGAATGCAATCATCGCTTTAGCTGCAATATCATGGCCAAAGTATGCCCGTATCGCCAGAAGCCAGACCTTAGCTCAAAAGGAAACAGTTTATCTTAGAGCTGCGAAACTATCGGGGAGTTCAACAATAAAGATTATTTTCAAGCACATTCTTCCTAATATTATGGGACCAATCCTTGTTACTTCAATGCTTGATATTGGAACCATGATGATGGAGCTTGCAGGACTTAGCTTCCTTGGACTTGGTGCAAAGCCACCTACAGCGGAGTGGGGAAGCATGATGAGTGACACAAGAAGTCTGATTACAATTGTGCCATGGGTAACACTTGCACCAGGTATCGCAATCTTTATTTCGGTCATGATATTTAATCTGCTAGGTGATACCATTCGCGATTATGCGGACCCAAAGAATAGGGAGGTGAGAAGCTAATGAGTGTACTTTCCTATGAAAATGTAGATATTTCCTATAACGGAAATACGGTAGTAAAGGATATAAATTTAAAGCTGGAGGAAGGGGAGATTCTTGGAATCGTTGGTGAATCCGGCTCTGGAAAAACCACTGTTATAAAGGCAGCCATGAACCTTCTGGGAAAAGGAGGCCTTGTAACAAGAGGTGATATTTGGTTTAAGGGAATGGATATCCCAGATTTATCTGAAAAACAGATGAGGAAAATCAATGGCCCAGAAATAGGTATGATTTTCCAAAATTCAGGGTCAGCCTTTTGTCCTATCAGAACTGTAGGAGACCAGTTGTATGAAGCCATGTGTTCCCATGAAAAGATTTCAAAGGATGATTTCAGAACAAAGGCAACAGAGCTTTTTGAAAAAATCGGCTTCAGTGATGTTCAAAGAATCCTAAAAAGCTATCCCTTTGAATTGTCAGGCGGCATGCAGCAGCGTGTAGGAGTTGCAGCAGCCATGCTTTTGAATCCAAAGGTCATCCTTGCAGATGAGCCAACATCAGCCTTAGATGTTTCAATCCAAAGGCTTGTTATAGATGAGATGCTAAAGGTCAGAGAGCTGTTTGGAACCTCCATGATTATCGTCAGCCACAACATCGGCGTAATCAATGCTATGGCAGACAATCTGATAGTTATGAAGGATGGCCAGATAATAGAGTATGGCAAAAAGGATGAGGTGTTAAATTCTCCAAAAGAGGAATACACTAAAAAGCTTATGTCCGCTGTGCCAAAGCTGAAGAGGTGAGAGAGTGAAAAAAGTATTAGAAGTAAATAATCTTACCAAAACCTTTAAAGGCAAGAATAAGCAGGAATTCACTGCGGTTTCTAATATAGATTTTTGTCTATATGAAGGAGAATGCCTTGGAATCATTGGTGAAAGCGGCAGTGGTAAAAGTACCACAGTTAATATGATTACCAGATTGATAGAACCAACAGATGGAACTATCACTATTGATGGAGAGGATATTACACATATCAAAGGAAAGGCACTGCAAAGCCTTTATAAAAAGCTGCAGATGGTTTTCCAGTCTCCAATAGAATCCTTTGATCCTAGGTGCACATTAGGAGATGGAATTGCAGAAAGCCTTAAGAATAATGGCTTTAGTAAAAAAGAGGCGGCTGCAGCAGTAGAAAAGGTCTTGGAAAAATGTGGACTTGATGGAAGCTTTGCAGGACGTTTTCCACATGAGGTTAGCGGCGGCCAGTGCCAAAGAGCGGCAATAGCAAGAGCCTTGGCCATTGACCCAACAATCCTGATTTGCGATGAGGCCACATCTGCACTTGATGTGACTATCCAAAAGGAAATAATAGATTTGCTTAGAAGCCTAAGAGAAAGTCAGGGCAAAAAGCTTTCAATATTATTTATCTGCCACGACTTGGCCCTTGTGCAGGATTTTTGTGACAGAGTGCTTGTAATGCACGATGGAGAGATTGTGGAGCAGGGCATCCCTGACGAGATAATCAAAAATCCAAAAAACGATTACACAAAAAGACTTATTGAATCAGTTTTGTAAACCAAATGGTTTTCAAATATAGTAAGAAAGAGGAGTATTAGAATGAGAAAGAGATTATTATCATTAGCACTTATTTGTGCTATGACAATGACAATGTTTGCCGCATGCGGTAAATCTGCTGACACATCTTCAAATAAAGATGCAGCAGCTACAACAGCAACAGAAAAGAGTATGGTAATTGGAGATACAACCTTCAATGCTGAAAACTGGGAAGAGACAATCAACCCACATGTAACTTACAATGGTTGGCCATGTATCCGTTACGGAGTTGGCGAGACACTTGTTCACTACACAGATACAATGGAGCTTGAGCCATGGCTTGCTACTTCTTGGGAAAACGATGGTGACAAGGTTTGGACTATCACACTTCGTGATGGTGTTAAGTTCTCTTCAGGTAGAGATATGGATGCAGAGGCTGTAAAGCAGTGCTTCGAGCACCTTCTTGAGAACCACGATAGAGCACCACTTGATACAAAGATTGAAAGCATTGAAGCTGACGGTCTTACACTTAAAATAACAACAACAGAAGCAAATCCTGCGTTAATGAACTACCTTGGTGATCCATATGCTTGTATCATCGATGTAGATGCTTCAGATTTTGACAATGGTATCGTTGCTGGTACTGGCCCATACAAGGCTACAGAGCTTGTTACAGATGACCATTTATCACTTGTTCCAAACGAGTATTATTGGAATGGAACACCAAAGCTTAAAAACTTAACAATCAGAACAATCTCTGATGGTGATACACTTTCAGCAGCACTTCTTTCAGGAGATATTGATGCTGCATACGGTATGGCTTACGAGGCATATCCAAACTTTGAAAACGACAACTTCCAGTTCTCTAGCATCCAGACATCTAGAGCATTCTTTGCTTCTATGAACATGACAAGTCCTGTAATCAAGGATGACGCTGTACGTAAGGCAATCGCGATGGGCATCGATAAGGAAGGCTTTGTAGCAACACTTCTTGATGGTCACGGTGTAGTTGGTAACGGCGCATTCCCAGAAGGCTTTAGCAAGTTTGGTGGCGAGAACATTAAGACAGAAACTTATAATCCTGAGGAAGCTAAGAAAATCTTAGAGGACGCAGGTTGGGTTGATACAGATGGTGATGGAATCCGTGAAAAGGATGGTAAGAAGCTTGTTATTCGTTGGCTTACATACCCTAGCCGTCAGGAGCTTCCACTTCTTGCAGAATCAGTTCAGTCTACACTTAAGGAAATCGGTATGAATGTAGATATCAACTGTACAGCAAACAGACGTGACTTCCTTGCAGATATGTCATCCTTCGATATCTATGCATCAGCCCTTGTTACAGCACCTTCAGGTGATCCACAGTACTTCTTCACAACAAGCTGTGTTCCAGGAATGGATTACAACTTTGGTGCATACGAGAACACTGAGGTAACTGATTTAATCAACCAGCTTTCAACAGAGTTCGACACAGACAAGAGAGCAGAGCTTGCAATCGAGCTTCAGCAGAAAATCTTAGATGACAATGCATACGTATTCTGTTCATTCCTTCAGATGAACATGATTTCTAAGTCTAATGTTTCAAATTGGACAGCTCATGCATGTGATTACTATGAGGTAACTGTTGATCTTGACATTAACTAATATTTAGACCTGGATAATAGGCTATGCTGCAGTATTGGGGCGCAGTATAGCCTTTTATTATGGGCTATTTTATGGTAAAGTTATAAGGTTAAAAAAGCTTAGGAAAATAATGATGCAGATAAATAAAGACAACTTAGAATCAATAAATAAAGAATATTGGTTAAATAGAGCTCAAGGCTATTCTGATGTTAACAAAGAGGAGCTTGAGGGTATTCAGCACAGAACCTGGAAGGAATATCTTTGCGACCAAATCAGCACTAATTTCCCTGACAGGACACCTTCTGATATTAATATATTGGACGTAGGAGCTGGGCCAGGCTTTATTTCTATCATTCTTGCAGAGGAAGGCTACAATGTGACTGCCTTCGATTTTGCCCAGTCCATGATTGAAGAGGCAAAGAAAAACGCAGGTGTACTTGCAGATAAGATTAACTTTATGCAAGGGGATGCTATGAATCTTCCGTTTGAAGATGAAAGCTTTGATGTTGTCTTTTCCAGAAATCTCACATGGAATCTTCCTCATCCAGATAAGGCATACGACCACTGGATTAGGGTTTTAAAACCTAATGGTTTGATGATGGTTTTTGATGCAAATTGGTACACTTATTTAATCGATGAAAATAAGCGTAAGGAATACATGAAAGACCGCGAAAACGTTAAATTGTCCAGCCTTGAGGACTATAATATTGGGGCAAATTTTGATACAATGGAGCAGATTGCTTTCGATATGCCACTGACACATCAGTTAAGACCTGCATGGGACGTGGAATATCTTAACAGCATACACGCAGGTTCGGTGAGCAGCGTGGAAGATATAGGCAGTATTTTATATTCCGAAAAGGAAAAGATTAATTACTGTTCAACACCAATGTTTTTGGTAAAAACAGTGAAAGGGTAGTATAAATAATGGGCGAGTTACATCATATCGCATTTGAAGATGAAGCAGGAAATATTAAAGATAAGGTAGAAAGCTATTGGACAAAAAGAGCAGACAGCTTTTTCGAACTTAGACATGACGAAATAGAAAGTGAAAAGTCAGTAAAATGGTTGGAAGAAATTAAGCAGCTACTTCCAGCAGGCAAGAGTCTTAATATATTAGATTTAGGCTGCGGAACAGGTTACTTCGAAGTAATCCTTGGTAGAGAGGGACACAAGGTTACAGGCATCGACCTTACCGAAGAAATGATTACAAAGGCAAACGAGATGATTCGTATATACGGATTAGACTCTAACGATGTTAAGGCTATGGTTGGAGATGCTGAAAATGTTGCATTTGCAGATGAAAGCTTTGATGTTGTAATCACACGTAATCTTACATGGACATTGCCACATCCTATTGATGCATACAAGGATTGGTATCGTGTCCTTAAAAAGGGTGGAGTACTTTTAAACTTCGACGCAGAATATGCAAAGGGTGCTCACAACCTTACTAGTCCTGAAAACATTGCACACAAAAATGTTTCAAAGGAATTAGCGGAAGAGTGTCACGACATTTATCACATGCTTACAATCAGTACATTAGACAGACCAGAGTGGGATGTTAAGGTATTGGAAGAAATAGGATTTAAAGATATCCTTACAGACAAAACCTTTGGAGAACGCATCTTTGTGGAAAGAGATGAATTCTATATTCCAGACAAGATGTTTAGTATAAAAGCTATTAAATAATAGCAAAGGGGGAAATATGGAAATTAAGCAGCTAAAGTACTTTGTTGTTGCAGCAGATGTTAAATCCTTTAGCGAAGCAGCCAGAGTACTTTATACAACACAATCCAGCGTAAGCAAGGTTATAGCAGCCTTGGAAAATGAACTTGGATATAAGCTATTTAAGCGAGAGGGAAAGGGCATAGCCCTCACACCTGAAGGCACCCGTTTTCACAGTCGTGCCAGCAAGCTAGTGTTGGATTTTGCATCCTTAGAAACCGATAGTATTAAGCATCAAAAAAATATGGTTAAAATCAGTGCCAATCATAGTTCATGGTTGGCTAATTGTTTTTCTCAGTTTTATGAGCTTCACAAGGATGAGGATGTTTGTTACTCATTCCATGCTGATACCACATCTAACATTGTAAATAGGGTACGTCTTATGGAAGATGAGGTAGGTTTTGTATACGTGTTCCCAGAAATAAGATTGCAGTTTGAATACGAGCTTAAAAAATATCAGCTTACATTTGAAAAACTTAAATCTGTTGATGGCATGGTATATTTTCAGCCTGATGACACAGTGGGCAAGCTTGAGAAGACTGTTGATAGTATTCACAACATGAAATTTATTCAGTCTGAGCAGGATGATTATTTCAGAAATGGAATGTGGCACACCGAAAATGGCGAGCCTGTAACCATAAAGGACGACATTGCTGTTATCACCAACAGTGATTATGTTATGCATGCATTTTTGGAAAAAAATTCATTAGCTAACCTTAGTGCCGATAGTTTTAACAGCTATGATTCAGGCGTCAGACCTGGCCTTAGATTGAAAAGTGACGGTGGGGAAATCCAATTCGGAATCCTTACAAATGAGAACGGAAAGATAAGTCCAATCGTTACCGAATTCATAGATTTTATCAAAGGCCAACTGTGGCATAACTAGAAACCACTATGTTAAATAATTGTGGCAAAGCGCCTAAAATAAAGGAATCAAGCGAAACCGTTAAAATTGTGGAAAAAATAAAATTTGTGAAAAAAATGTGAAAAAGGTATTGCTAAATTTTGAATTCCATGTTATAGTCTTTAACGTACTAGCGAAAAGCTAATACCAAATTTTTCATAACTCAGCGACCAAGGGTAACTTTGGTCGCACTCCCCGAAAGTTCAGCCAGCATTTTGATGCTGGCTTTTTTTATACACTTTTTATTAATATTTATAATACATTTTTGGTATGCTAGAATTAAATAATATCTACAGTGATAAAAATGGGGGATTTCATTAAATGAGAAAACGAATTCAGTTAAGCATGCTGACAATAGCAATCATTACAATTATTGCTATGACATTTGATGTAGAGACGCTATATCTACTGATTAACAAAAGAAGAATGAATGAAGATTCATGGCTGGAGCTTGTTGTGTTCGTAGTTGTGTCCATGGGAATAATTGTTTTTTGCATAATCGCAGCGAGGGTAGTGTCTGACAAGATAATTGGCCCTGTAAGAAACATGGCTGATCATGTTGATGATAGTACTTATACACCAGAATATGAAGAGCTGGTTCCAATCATGGATAAAATCCGCAGTCAGCATATTGATGTTTTAGCAGCGGCAAAAGCCAGACAGGACTTTTCTGCTAGCGTTTCTCACGAGCTAAAGACTCCTCTTACAGCTATTTCGGGCTATGCAGAGCTTTTAGAAAGTGGGACCGTAAAGCCTGAAGAATCCGCTCATTTTATAAAGGAAATCAGGAATAACTCAGACAGACTGTTAAGGCTTATAGATGACATCATCAGCCTGTCAAAGCTTGATGGTAATGCAAATCTTACCTTTGAAAGCTTGGATTTATATCAGCTTGTAGCTGAATGCATGAACACCCTTTCTATTATAGCTGACAAATCCAAAATCCATCTTACGATGGAAGGGGATAGCTGTAGTGTTTTTGGAAATAAAGAATGCTTAAAGGAAGTTGTGTATAATTTAGTGCAAAATGCTATCAAGTACAATAATCCAGGTGGCAATGTTTGGGTTAAGGTCTATGTGGATACTTCCCCAACCATTTCTGTTAAAGATGATGGAATAGGTATTCCTGCCGCGGATCAGGATAAGATATTTGAAAGATTCTATAGAGTTGATAAGAGCAGGTCAAAGGAAACGGGTGGAACAGGACTTGGTCTTTCGATTGTCAAACACATAGTGGAATTGCATCATGCAAAGCTTATATTAGACAGCGAACTGGGAGTGGGTACTGAAATAAAGGTGGTTTTTTAGTACAGGTATGAGATATAATAATCTTGGGTCAGATGGCCCGTGACTATTTTTAGGAGTATAAAAAATGGGTGAAGTTAAAGTAATTGAAATCGGCGAAAGCGTTTTTGCAGAAAATGATGCAGCAGCCGAAGCTATCAGAAATCAGATGAAGGAGCAGGGCACATTCTTCCTTAATGTAATGTCTGGTCCAGGCTCAGGAAAGACAACAACACTTTCCGCTATCATAAATAGAATGAAGGATAAATACAAAATTGGAGAGATGGATGTTGATATTGAAACCAGTATCGATGCCCAGCGTGTAGCAGATGCTACAGGTGTAGATTCTATCCAGATTCACAACATGGGACTTTGCCATATCGATGCTGATATGACTAGTCGTGCATTGGTAGAATATGACACAAAGGATTTTGATTTACTTATTCTTGAAAATATTGGTAACCTTGTTTGCCCAGCAGAATTTGATGTTGGTGCCAACAAGAATCTAATGCTTTTGTCAGTTCCAGAAGGAGATGATAAGCCACTTAAGTACCCACTTATGTTTGAAATCAGTGACGTAGTGCTTATCAACAAGATTGATACACTTGAATATTTTGATTTCAGTAAGGAAAAGGTTACAGAAAGAATTCTTAAGCTTAATCCAAATGCTAAGATTTTCTTTGTAAGTGGAAAAACAGGCGAAGGCTTAGATGAAGTAATCGCTTGGTTGGAAGAAGAGATTGCAGCCGTAAAGCTGTAATTAAACATGGAAATAAGAAGGCCACAGAGTAGGTAACAAGCTATTATAATTCACAAGCGAAGCATATAGCTGAGCGGTGAATTCATAATGCTTGTTTCCGTAACTCTGTGGCTGTTTTTTATCTAGGTGTAATCATTTTTGTTAAATCTACACCTGCAGCCTGGCTGGCCTGTGCAATTACATTAGGATCAGTGGCATTCTTGTAGAATTCATATCCCATCTTATGAGAACCATCTAGGTTTGTAAGTCCAGAAAGCATTCCCTGTGAAATATCAAATTCGTGATCTCTTTCTCTTGAAATAACAAGTCCATCTACATAGCGGTTATTTTCTGCTGAAAGATATGCGTATACTAAATCTGCAGCCTGAGCAGCCTCTCCGTTTGCACTGGAATAGCCAACCTCGGAGCACTTAACACTTCTAACTGCTCCTGTAGGAGAAAGCATATCAGGAGTACATAAGAAATCAGTTAATACATCAAGGTTTGCCATAGTTACATATGGAGAATTCTGGCTGTGAGAAACGTTTTTGCCTGTAGTCCATGCACCGGCTGCGTAAAGAGGTGCATTGTATGGATGAATGGCAACTCTCCAATCAACATTTCCTTCGCTCTTAATAAGGCTATTTAACTGTGTAAGAAAATATTTTCCAGAAACATAGTAGCTAGCTTCTGCACGTGCCCACTGATGATCTATGCAGGCATAAACATTAGCGTTAGCATTTTCAGATTTAATTCCGTTATACATGATTCTAAAGGCGTTAGCGTATTCTTTCATAAACACTTCATTAGAACCGCAATTCATATAATTCCATAAGTACCAAGCGTTAACCTCATTACCAATGATAAAGTTATCAACCTGACCATAACCGATGCCTGAATAATGCTTTGCAAGATATGATGCTGCAGATTGAAGTGCGTTAACACCGTCATCTGTATGGGCGTTAAGACCATAGTTGTTATGACCACCAAAAGCGTCCATAGAATATGGATTTACAAAGGTTGCAGGTGTGTTGTTATCAACCAGGATTATAAAATTAACCTGCATGCCAAGACTATTGTATTTACGAACAGAATAGTCAAAGCCTGCTAAAGCATTAAGTCGGGAAAGTGGGAAATTAATGTTAACCTGCTTGGCACCTAAATCTGCAGGCTGGTTTAAATCAGCAACAGATTTTAGTAAATCAGGAAGAACACCCTTTTTACCGTAATCCATTCTTGCGGGAGCGAAGCTTGCGCAAGCTTCAGGATTTGTAATAAACATGCTGTTTGAAACTGGCTTTAATGCACCACCACTTATTACACAAACAGTGAATTTCTTAAACAGCATTGAATTAGCAGTATCCTTTGCTAAAGGTATAGAAAAATTAGCTGCAGCAGAAACTGGAACCTGTGCTACATCTGTACCAACAGGTGCAGCCTGATTTACATTAGAGGCAACGAGATGATATTGTCCATCATCTGAAGCTACAGTTCCTGATGAAGCAACTACAACATTGGCACCTTGAATTAAGGCTCCAGCGATTACGACTTGAGAGCCACCTTTTGCTTCAACATTTGGAAGAGCGTAAAACAATGAAGCAGAAAAAACAAATGTGAGAGCAAGTGCTACACTAAAAAACTTCTTTAACACTTTCATATAACCAAACTCCTTTCACATCCAAACTTACATCAGTAAGTGAGAATAACTATACTCTCAAGTTATTAAAAATCTGTGATAATTTTAAAAGATTTTTATAAAAATAACAGAAAACTGTAATTGACGAAAACTATATTTTAGATTATGATTAAATTATCAATACTGGAAACGTTTCCAGTAACGTTTCCAGATGAAATAAAAATAATGGTAATTCGGGTAATAGTATGACAATAAAAGATATTGCAAGGCTTGCTGATGTCAGTGTAAGTACAGTATCAAGAGTTCTTAACAATCATCCAGATGTCAGTGCAAAAGCAAAGGAAAGGGTTCTTGCCGTTGTTGATAAGTACAACTACATACCTAACACAAGCGCCAGGGAGTTAGGCAAATCCACATCGGATAATATCGGCGTGGTGGTAAGAGGAATGGCCAATCCCTTTTACACAAAAATAATTACTGTCATGGGTAGCCTTATTGAGAAGGCTGGTTTCACCATGGTTATGCAGCAGATTGGAATCACAGATGATGAAATAATGACAGCTGCCATGATGGAAAGGGAAAAGCATTTGCAGGGGCTTATCTTTTTAGGAGGTAAGCTGGATTATACAAAGGAAAAAATGCAATGCATTAATATTCCATATGTATGTCTTACCTTTAATAATCAATACGGAAATCTTGCAGATTCAGATTATTCCAGCGTATGTATTGATGATAACCAGGCAGCATATGAAGCTGTAGAGGCCCTGTTCAATCATGGTCACAAAAAAATAGCTGTTTTATTATCAGGCGCATGTGACGGTTCAGTCAGTCAGGTTAGATTTGCAGGCTTTAAAAGAGCATTGCAAAATCATGGTATAGAGCTTGATGAAAATCTTATCATAGAAATAAATAGCTACAACATTACAGATGCTTATGAAGGCATGAAACAGTGGCTTAAGAAGGATTTAGATTTCACAGCATTATTTGCTATATCTGACAATATGGCTATGGGTGCCATGAAAGCCCTTAGAGAAGCAGGCAAAAACGTTCCAGAAGATGTGGCAGTGATTGCCATTGATGGGATTGAAGCTTCAGAATATATGAATCCAGTATTATCCACATTCTGTCAGCCAATGGAGGAAATGGGACGCGAAGCAGTTAATCTGCTTGTGGATATTATTGAAGAAGGAAAGCCTAATAAGCACATTACCTTAAAACCTTTATTAAGAGCAGGAGAAACTCTTAAATAAAAATTATAGAATGTATAGGAGATTACAAATATGAAAAGAAGTAGTGGTATTTTACTACCTATATCATCTTTGCCAAGCCCTTACGGCATTGGAACTTTTGGAAAGGCTGCATACGATTTCGCAGATTTTTTGAAGGCATCCGGACAGAAATACTGGCAGGTGCTTCCACTTGGTCCAACCAGCTACGGTGATAGCCCATATCAAAGCTTTTCTACCTTCGCTGGAAATCCATATTTCATCGATTTAGATGAGCTTGTAAAAGAGGGGCTTATTACAAAGAAGGATATTGAGAAGGAAAACTGGGGAACAAATCCAAGATATGTAGATTACGGTCAGATTTATATCAGCAGATTTAGAGTACTAGAAAAAGCCAAAACAAATGGCTATACAAAAGCTAAAAAGAAAATCGAAGAATTCAAGGCGGAAAATCCTTGGGTTGAAAACTACGCTTTGTTTATGTCTTTAAAGAAACATTTCGGTCAGAAGAGCTGGCAGGAGTGGCCCGAGGAAGACATTCGTATGCACAAAGAAGAAGCTGTTAACAAATATAAGAAAGAGCTTAAAGAGGATATAGAATTCTTTATATTCATTCAGTATCTTTTCTTTAAGCAGTGGGCAAAGCTTAAAAAATATATCAACGATTTAGGAATTGAAGTTATCGGAGATCTACCTATATATGTTGCGCTTGACTCTTGTGATGTGTGGACAGAACCAGAATTCTTTAGCCTGGATGAGGAAAACTATCCGGTAGAGGTTGCAGGAGTTCCACCAGATTATTTCAGTGCAGATGGACAGCTTTGGGGTAATCCATGCTATAACTGGAAGGCACTTAAGAAGGATAAATACGCTTGGTGGATTCGTCGTATCGAAGGCGCAGCAAAGCTTTATGACGTCCTTCGCATCGATCACTTCAGAGGCTTTGATGAGTACTGGGCAGTTCCAGCAGGAGATAAGACTGCTAAAAACGGTAAATGGAAAAAAGGCCCTGGAATGGATTTAGTTGGCCTTCTTAATAAGAAGTTTAAGAACATAGAATTCATCGCTGAGGATTTAGGTGAGCCTTCACCTACAGTAGTTCAGCTTCTTGAAGACAGCGGATGGCCAGGCATGAAGGTACTTGAGTTTGCGTTTGATTCAGGGGAAGCTAACAACTATCAGCCACATACCTATAACAAAAATTGCATCTGCTATACAGGTACTCACGACAATGCAACTGTTATGGAATGGTACAAAGCAGCTAAGAAAAAGGACAGAGATTACGCAAAGAAATATCTTGGTATTTCACGTTCAGAAGGCTTTAACTGGGGCATGATTAGAGGCGGAATGAGCTCTGTTGCAGTGCTTTTTGTAGCACAGATGCAGGATTTCCTTGGTCTTGGAAAATACAATCGCATCAATGTGCCTGGAACAAAGAGTGGAAATTGGCAGTGGCGTTTATTGCCAGATGAGCTTACAGAAGAGCTTTCTGAAAAGATTAAAGATATGTCTATTTTATACGAAAGAACCTCCTCAGATTTTTGATTTTATGCATGCTTTGTGTTAAACTAAGGCAAGATTTGTGTGAACACGGAGGATATGCAATGAAAAATAGATTATTAGCACTTGCCTTGGCAACAGCTATGGTTTTTTCAATCACAGCATGCGGTAAGTCTGAATCAAAGGACGACGCCACAAAGGACACAAAAACTGAAGCATCAAAGTCAGATGAAATCGAATACGATGTTGATGAATTAGTTACATTAGGTGACTATAAGGGTATTGAAGTTACAGTTGAGGGCGAATACGAATATTCAGATGAAGGCTTCGATAAATATGTTGAGGATACTATTGCTCAGGCTGGTATTTTCGCAGAGGACAAGAGCCAGAAGGAAGTAAAAGAGGATTCTATCGTTAACGTAGATTACGTAGGTTCTCAGGATGGTGTAGCCTTTGATGGTGGTTCAGCAGAAGACCAGACACTTGATGTTGCAAACAACTGTACAGCTGGTACAACACAGGGATTTATCGATGGATTCACAGCAGGCCTCGTAGGTCACAAGGTTGGCGAAGAGGTAGCATATGAGGTTACATTCCCAAAGGAATATGGCAATGCTGATTTAGCTGGACAGACAGTTATATTTACATTCCAGGTTAACTACATCGCAAAACCTATTTCTTCTAAGAAGGAATTAACAGATGATGTTGTTTCTGAAAAGTTTGGATATGACACAGTTGATAAATACATGGATTCTTTAAAGGAAAGCTATCAGAGCAAGCTTGAAAGCAACCTTAAGAACGATACAGAAACAGCTGTATTAAATGCAATTATCAACAACAGCAAGGTTGCTGAAATCCCAGATGATTTACTTCAGGCAAGAGTAGACCTTATCATTGCTATGCAGGATCGTCAGTATCAGGCATATGGCACAACACTTAAGGACTACATCGCATCTATGGGATATGACTATGATGAAGAAATAGCTAAGCTCACAGAAAACATCAAGGAATCAACAAAGACAGAGCTTATCCTTGAAGCTATTGCAAAGACTGAGGGAATGAAGGTTGATGAAAAGGATTATAGTGATTTTATTTCTAATCTTTATACTCAGATGGGCTACAAGGATGAAACAAGCTTCTATGATGATTATTCAGTAAAGGGCTATAGCGGAGAAAAATATTTCAGATTAGCTTATCTTACAGAAAAAGCAAAAGATTTCTGTATTGAAAATGCTGTTGTAAATTCTTCAAACGTTGTTGCTGAATAGGAAACACTTTATATTTTCCCCAAGCTGTAGTATAATTTACTCTAGCTTATTAGCTCGATGGAGCAAATAAAGAAAAGGAGAACTAATATGGAGCATATTAAGACACTTAATACTAAGAGATTACAGAACACAGTTAAAGAAGGTGGATGTGGCGAGTGCCAGACATCATGCCAGTCAGCTTGTAAGACATCTTGCACAGTTGGTAACCAGAGCTGTGAGCACAAGAACTAATCTTGTAAAAATTTAATATTCAACCACAAGACCGGTCTCCCTGAAAAAGGGTGAACGGTCATTGTGCGTTTATGAAAGGACTTATTTTTTAGTGATACATCAATTTAAAAACAACGGCTACAATGTTGTTATAGATATTAATAGTGGAGCTATCCACGTTGTAGATGAAATTACCTACGAATATCTTGGCCTTTGGCAGGAGCAGGGTGAGGAATCTGCAACAGCAACTATGAAACAGAACCATTCTGAGATTCCAGCTAGTGAAATCGATGAGATTCGTTCTGAAATTAACAAGTTAATTGAAGATGGTTCATTATTCACAGAGGATAATTACGAGCCTCGTATAGTAGATTTTACAGCACGTCCAACAGTTGTTAAGGCATTGTGCTTACACATCACTCACGACTGTAACCTTGCTTGTAAATATTGCTTCGCAGAGGAAGGTGAATACCACACAGGTAAGCGTGAGCTTATGAGCTACGAAGTTGGTAAGCAGGCATTAGATTTCCTTGTTGCTAACTCAGGAAGCAGACGCAACCTTGAGGTAGACTTCTTCGGTGGTGAGCCTCTTATGAACTGGCAGGTTGTTAAGGATTTAGTTGCTTACGGTCGTTCTCTTGAAAAGGAACATGATAAAAACTTCCGTTTCACTCTTACAACAAACGGCGTTCTATTAAACGACGAAATTCAGGAATTTGTTAACAAGGAAATGGGTAACGTAGTACTTAGCTGTGATGGTAGACCAGAGATTCACAATCTCATGCGTCCATTCAGAAAGGGTGCTCCAAGCTACGAGCTTGTTATGCCTAAGTTCAAGAAGTTAGCAGAATCTCGTAATCAGGATAAATACTATATCAGAGGTACATTCACAAGAAATAACCTTGATTTTTCAAAGGACGTTATCCACCTTGCAAACGAAGGCTTCAAACAGATTAGTGTTGAGCCAGTAGTTGCACAGGAAACAGACGATTACGCTATTCGCGAAGAGGATTTACCAAAGCTCTTCGAAGAATATGATAACCTTGCAGCAGAAATGATGAGACGTCAGGGTACAGACGAAGATTTCAACTTCTTCCATTTCATGATTGACTTGGAAGGTGGCCCTTGTGTTTATAAGAGATTATCTGGCTGCGGTTCAGGAACAGAATACTTAGCAGTTACACCTACTGGTGAGCTTTATCCTTGCCATCAGTTTGTTGGTAACACTGATTTCTGCCTTGGCGATGTTTGGCATGGGGTACAGAAGACAGATATCGTCAACGAGTTTAAGCATTGCAACGTTTACGCAAAGGAAGAATGCAGAAACTGCTTCGCAAGATTCTATTGCAGTGGCGGATGTGCAGCTAATGCTTACAACTTCACAGGAAGCATCCTTGGCAACTATCATGTTGGCTGTGAGCTTCAGAAAAAACGTATTGAATGTGCTATTGCTCTTAAGGTTCACGCAAGTGAAATGGAAACTAAAGCAGATTAGAGCACATTATTAATAGAATAGGAGAATAAATATGAAACGTTTAAAAAAGGGACAGGGTATTGCCTGGCTAGTAGCGTTCGTAGTAATTCTTGGTTTACTTGGTTACTATGCAGCTATCGTACTTACAGGCACAATCAAAGAAAATGATGACAGCTTAAAGCTAGGCTTGGATCTAGACGGCGGTGTATCTATCACATATCAGGCAGTTGGTAAAACTCCTACAGATGAGCAGATGCAGGATACAATCCTTAAGCTTCAGCAGCGTATCGAAAATGATTTGGGCGAAGAAAGCTCAACAACAGAGGCAAACGTTTATCGCGTTGGCGATAATCGTATCACAGTAGAAATTCCTGGTGTTACAGATGCTAATGCTCTTTTAGAGGAGCTTGGTACTCCAGGTACACTTTACTTCATCGCTCAGAGAGATAGCGAAGGAAATGAAAACTATACTTACGGCACAGATGAAAATGGGGCTCCAGGTTATGTTTTAAACAGTGACATTCAGACACTTATCGATAACGGTTCTGTTATCGCAACAGGTAAGAATGTTAAGAGCTCTCAGGCTGGTTCACAGTCAAACCAGACAACTGGTGCTACAGAATATGTAGTTCAGCTTACATTCGATGATGAAGGTACAAAGGCTTTTGCTGATGCAACAACAGCAGCAGTAGCTTCTGGCGAAACAATCGGTATCTACTATGATGGTCAGTTTGTTTCAGTTCCAAAGGTTAACCAGGCTATCACAAATGGTAACTGCGTAATCGAAGGAATGGAAGATTATGATGCAGCTGAAAAGCTTGCTTCATATATTCGTATCGGTGGACTTGACATCGAGCTTGAAGAATTAGAGTCACAGGTAGTTGGTGCTTCACTTGGTGCTGACGCACTTCGTACATCACTTATTGCAGCAGGCGTTGGTCTTGTTGTTGTAATGATTTTCCTTATTGCAATGTACTTAGTACCTGGTGTAGTTGCTTCACTTGCACTTGCACTTTACACAGCAATGCTTATCAGCATTCTTAAGGCATTTGATATTACACTTACACTTCCTGGTATTGCAGGTATGATTCTTTCAATCGGTATGGCAGTAGATGCTAACGTTATCTGCTTCGCTCGTATCCGTGAAGAAATCAAAGCTGGTCGTCCAGTTATTTCAGCTATTGAGACAGGTTTCTCAAAGGCTTTATCAGCTATCTTAGATGGTAATATCACAACACTTATTGCAGCAGCTGTTCTTGGAATTCTTGGTTCTGGTACAGTTAAGGGCTTTGCAATTACACTTGCACTTGGTGTTGTTTTATCAATGTTTACAGCACTTGTTATTACAAGAATTCTTATGAATTCATTCTATGCACTTGGCGTTCGTTCTCCAAAGGCATACGGTAAGGCTAAGGAGCCTACTAAGTTTGATTTCGTATCAAAGAAGGCTATCTTTATTACAATTTCAGTTGTAATCATTGCAGCAGGCTTTATCACAATGGGTGTATTCAAGGCTAAGGACGGTAGCGGTCTTAACTACTCTCTTGAATTCTTAGGTGGTACATCTACAACAGTTGATTTCAACGAGACATATACACTTGATCAGCTTGATGACAAGGTTGTTCCAGAAATCGCTGATACACTTGGTGTAAGCGAAGGAACTATCCAGACAACTACAGTTGATGGAACCAACCAGGCAATCTTCAAGACACGTACACTTACACTTGAAGAGAGAACATCACTTAACGAAATGCTTGAAAGCAAGTTCAACGTAACAGAAGAATCAATCACATCACAGAGTATTGGTTCTACAATCTCAGGAGAGATGCGTAGCCAGTCTACTATCGCTGTTATCGTTGCAGTACTTTGCATGCTTGTTTACATCTGGTTCAGATTTAAGGATCTTAGATTTGCATCATCTGCAATCATCGCCCTTATCCACGATGTACTTATTGTACTTGCACTTTACGCATTTGCACGTATTTCAGTTGGTGCAGCATTCATTGCATGTATGCTTACAGTTATTGGTTACTCTGTTAACGATACAATCGTTGTATTTGACCGTATCAGAGAGAATCACAAGGCAATCAAATCAGAAACAGCTGAGAACCTTGCAGAACTTTGTAACAGTTCTTTAGCACAGACATTGTCACGTAGTATTTCTACATCAATCACTACAGCAATCATGGTACTTATGCTACTCATCCTTGGTGTTTCATCAATCAGAGAATTCGCATTACCACTTCTTGCTGGTGTAATTGCTGGTACATATTCATCTATCTTCATTGCAACACAGCTTTGGTATATCCTTAAGGTTAAGTTTGCAAAGAAGAACTAAGTTTAGATTAGGAGATTTGAAATGATAGACATTAAGTTTTTACGTGAGAATCCAGACGCAGTAAAAGAAAACATTAAAAAGAAATTTCAGGAGCACAAGCTTGGCCTCGTTGACGAGGTCATCGAGCTTGATGACAAGAGACGTGCCACACAGCAGCAGGCTGATGACATGCGTTCAGAAATGAACAAGGCATCTAAGCAGATTGGTGCTCTTATGGCTCAGGGTAAAAAGGATGAGGCTGAGGCAGCAAAGGCTGAAGTAGCTGAGCTTAAGCAGAAGATTAAGGAGTTAGAGCCAGTTGAGAAGGAGCTCGCTGATAAGGTTGAGGAAATCATGATGAAGATTCCTAACATTATTGACCCATCTGTTCCAATTGGTCCTGATGATTCTTGCAATGTTGAAATCGAAAAGTTTGGTGAGCCAGTTGTTCCTGATTTTGAGATTCCATATCACACAGATATTATGGAGCGTTTCAATGGTATCGATTTAGATGCAGCTGGTAAGGTTGCAGGTAATGGTTTCTATTATTTAATGGGAGATATTGCTCGTCTTCACTCAGCAGTTATTTCATATGCACGTGATTTCATGATCGATAGAGGATTTACATACTGCGTTCCTCCTTTCATGATTCGTTCAAACGTAGTTACTGGTGTTATGTCATTCGAAGAAATGGATGCCATGATGTACAAAATCGAAGGTGAAGACCTTTACCTTATCGGTACATCAGAGCACTCTATGATTGGTAAGTTTATTGACACTCTTAATGATGAAGCCAACTTACCTTATACACTTACAAGCTACAGCCCATGCTTCCGTAAGGAAAAGGGTGCACACGGTATTGAAGAGCGTGGTGTTTACCGTATCCATCAGTTCGAGAAGCAGGAGATGATTGTTGTCTGCAAGCCAGAGGATTCAAAGAAGTACTATGATATTCTTTGGAACAACACAGTTGATTTATTCCGTAGCTTAGACATTCCTGTACGTACACTTGAGTGCTGTTCAGGAGACCTTGCTGATCTTAAGGTTAAGTCTTGTGACGTTGAGGCTTGGTCACCACGTCAGAAGAAGTACTTCGAAGTTGGTAGCTGCTCTAACCTTGGCGATGCACAGGCACGTCGTCTTAAGATTCGTGTTAAGGCAGAGGACGGTACAAAGTACTTCGCACACACACTTAACAACACAGTTGTTGCTCCACCACGTATGCTTATCGCATTCTTGGAGAACAACCTTCGCGAAGACGGTAGCGTAGCCATCCCTAAGGCACTTCAGCCATACATGGGCGGCAAAACCGAACTCGTACCTACTAAGTAATCGTAGAGTTTTGAACGTGGCATCATAGTACTCCGTGCTCCCGCAGGGCACCCCTCGTGCTCGAGTGTGGGCCCCACCCGCCGGCGTGGGACCCTCCCACACTCGGCACGATACTTCCCTGCTCGCGCTCGCCAAGGCTGAGTAGCCACGTATCGTAAACTTAGTAGGTAACGGTGTTAAGTGAGCTGGTAGGTAACAAGTGGCTCTCAACGTTGGTAAGCGCGAGCAAGAGGAACTACAGAACCACTTGTTACCTACCAGCGGACTAGGACCAGGGGTTTTTACGGTACCTAGAGTTATGCAGTAGAAAAGGAAATTTTATGTCAGTACAGAGTAGAGAAGATATTAGAAACATTGCAATTATTGCGCACGTTGACCATGGTAAAACTACACTTGTAGATGAGCTTTTAAAGCAGTCTGGTGTATTTAGAGAAAACCAGGAAGTTGCCGAGCGTGTCATGGACTCAAACGATATTGAGCGTGAGCGTGGTATCACAATTCTTTCAAAGAATACAGCAGTTTACTACAAGAACACAAAGATTAACATTATCGATACACCAGGCCATGCCGATTTCGGTGGCGAGGTAGAGCGTGTACTTAAGATGGTTGACGGTGTTGTACTTGTTGTAGATGCTTTCGAAGGCGCAATGCCACAGACTAAGTTCGTTCTTATGAAGGCTCTTGATTTGGATTTACCTGTTATCGTTTGTATCAACAAAATCGATAGACCAGAGGCACGTCCAGATGAAGTTATCGACGAAGTATTAGAGCTTTTCATGGACCTTGATGCATCTGATGAGCAGCTTGATTGCCCATTCATTTATGCAAGTGCTAAGGAAGGCTATGCAATGAGAAGCCTTGATGAAGAGCCTAAGGATATGACAGCTCTCTTCGAGACAATCGTAGATTACATTCCAGCTCCAACTGGTGATCCAGATGCACCTACACAGGTTCTTATTTCAACAATCGATTACAACGAATACGTTGGACGTATCGGTATCGGTAAGGTTGAGAATGGTTCTATCAAGATTAACCAGGACGCTATCGTTGTTAATGCTCATGATGAGAACAAGAATAACAGGGTTCGTATTTCAAAGCTTTTTGAATATGATGGATTAAATAAAGTGGATGTAGATGAAGCAAAGATTGGTTCAATCGTAGCTATATCTGGTATTTCAGATATCCACATTGGAGATACAATTTGTGCAGTTGATGCACCAAATCCTATCCCATTCCAGAAGATTTCTGAGCCTACTATTTCAATGAACTTCATTGTAAATGATAGCCCACTTGCTGGTCAGGAAGGAAAGTATGTAACATCACGTCACATCCGTGAGCGTCTTATGAAGGAATTAAATACAGACGTTTCACTTAGAGTAGAAGATACAGATTCACCTGATTCATTTAAGGTATCAGGACGTGGTGAGCTTCACCTTTCAGTTCTTATCGAGAACATGAGACGTGAAGGATTTGAATTTGCAGTTTCAAAGGCAGAGGTTCTTTATCATACAGATGAAAAGGGACGTAAGCTTGAGCCAATGGAACGCGCCTATGTTGATGTTCCTGATGAATTTACAGGAGCAGTTATTGAGAAGCTTTCACAGCGTAAGGGTGAGCTTCAGAACATGACACCTATCACAGGTGGATATACACGTATTGAATTCAAGATTCCAGCTCGTGGTCTTATTGGCTACCGTGGAGAATTCATGACAGATACAAAGGGTAATGGTATCATCAATACTATTTTCGAAGGCTATGAGCCATACAAGGGAGACATTGCTTATCGTAAGCAGGGTTCACTTATTGCATTCGAAAGTGGTGAGTCAGTTACTTATGGTTTATTCTCAGCTCAGGAGCGTGGTACATTATTCATTGGACCAGGCGAGAAGGTATATTCTGGTATGGTTATCGGACAGAGCTCACGTGCTGAAGATATCGAGCTTAATGTATGTAAGAAGAAGCATCTTACAAATACTCGTTCATCATCAGCAGATGAAGCACTTACACTTGTACCACCTAGAATCTTAAGTCTTGAGCAGGCACTTGATTTTATCGATGTAGATGAGCTTTTGGAGGTAACTCCTGAATCTCTCAGAATTAGAAAGAGAATTCTTGATCCATTAATGAGAAAGAGAGCTAGCATCAGAAAGTAGGAGAGTCATGGAAAAGGGAACTATACAAGTTTACTACGGAAACGGACAGGGTAAATCCGCAGCAGCGCTTGGAAATGCAATACGCTTTGCGTCGCAGGGTAAGAAATGCATTATTATAGAGTTTCTTAAATCAGAGACTAATACAGATTATTTTGAAAAGCTTGAACCTGAAATCAAGCTTTTCAGATTTGAGCGTTCGAAGGAAGGATTTGAAAATCTTACCGAAGAACAGAAACAAGAGGAGAAAATCAACATTCTCAATGGTTTAAACTATGCTAAAAAGGTACTTGGTACTGGAGAATGTGATTTGCTTATCTTGGATGAATTTTTAGGAGTTATAGATGAGGGCATAGTTGATGAAGAGGATATTATAAGTGCTCTTCAAAGTAAATCCCTTATTACAAATGTTATTTTGACAGGACAAAACATGTCCCAGGGCTTATTTGAAATAGCCGATAATGTATTAAAATTAGAGTCAGAGAAATAATCTCTGGCTCTTGTATTTTATGGAGAGTTTTAATAAACTTTTATTAAAACGTGAAGTAGAGGTGATTAAGATGGTTAAAGCAGTAATGAATGGATGCAACGGACACATGGGAAGAGTTATCACAGATTTGTGTAAGAATGATAGCGACATCACAATCGTTGCAGGAGTAGATAAATTTAACGAAATAGACAATGATTATCCAGTATTCGATTCTATAGATAAAGTAGATGTAGATTTTGATGTAATTATAGATTTTTCTAATGCAGCTGCAGTTGATGGCTTGCTTGATTATTGTGAAGCTAACAAAAAGAACATAGTTTTATGTACAACAGGTCTTACAGACGAAATGATAGCTCACGTGGATAAGGCCAGCAAAGCATGTGGAATACTTCGCTCAGCAAACATGTCATTGGGGATAAATACACTCTTTGATCTATGTAAGAAGGCTACTCAGGTATTTGCAGATGCAGGCTTTGATATTGAAATAGTAGAGAAGCATCATAACCAAAAGCTTGATGCGCCAAGTGGAACAGCTCTTGCTCTTGCAGATGCATGTAACGAGGCTCTTGAAGAGGATTACGAATATTGCTATGGCAGAGCAGACAGAAGAGAAAAGCGTCCAAAGAACGAAATCGGTATTTCAGCTGTAAGAGGTGGCAACATTGTAGGCGAGCACGAAGTTATATTCGCTGGTCTTGATGAAGTTATCACAATCAAGCATACAGCTTATTCTAAGAGCGTTTTCGCAAAAGGTGCGGTAGAGGCTGCTAAGTATTTAGCAGGAAAGCCAGCAGGTTTATATGACATGAAACAAGTAATCGCAGACAAATAGATTACTTTAAATTAAAGAGAAGGTAATGAGGGTAGATTATGTACATTCAGCTTAATTCACAGGTTATATGTTATGAGAAGACCGGCCAGGGGAAGCCGGTTATTCTTATTCATGGAAATAATGAGGATCATCATATTTTTGATGCTCTTGCTGAAACCATGAGTAAATATCATACTGTGTATGCCATGGACACAAGAGGCCATGGAGAAAGTGCTACGCCAAAGGAATATCACTATACCGATATGGCAAATGATGTCATTAATCTTATAAAAGCCCTTAATATAGAAAAGCCTGCATTAATAGGTTTTTCTGACGGAGGAATAATAGCACTTTTAGTAGCAATTAAGGCAAGCAGACTGCTTTCATCCATTGTTTGTTGTGGAGCTAATCTAAATCCTGCAGGTATTCACCATAGGGATTTAAGAGAAATAAAAAAAGAGTATAAAAAGACAAATGATCCAATAACTCGTATGATGCTTGTTGAACCGGATATAGATCCTTCTGAGTTAAACAGAATTACGGTTCCAGCTATGATTATTGCAGGAGAAAAAGACTGCATAAAGGAAAAAGAAACCAAAAGAATAGCTGAAAATATAAGTAATTCTAAAATGCTGATACTTGAAGGCGAAAACCATAGTAGCTACATAGAAGGTACTGATGCATTATATAGGTACATTGCGACTTTCTTGGTGTGAAACTAATAGTTGTGTTAGTGAAAAAACCATGATAAAATTGTTACTAAAGTGTGAACAAGAACAAAATATCATAGTTTTATAACGCAACAAGGAGCTATATTGGATTATATGAAATCCTTCATGGACAAAGTAATCACACAAGTAAATAGGGTACTAATTGTTAGCGCCGCAATGGTTTTAATTGCTTGCTATTTTGATACACAAGATAACCTAACTATATCAATGGATAGAATAGAACCTAGTTCAGAGGCTTTATTAGCCGATGGTTCTAAAGAATATTTTTTTAATCTTTCAAATTATGATTATCATAAAACGGGATTAATGTTTCTAACTTCGCATCAGACAGTCAAAGCCTATAGTCAAGGCAAGGAAATTTACTCATTTACCAAACCAGGTGGTTTCTGGACATCTTCAGTTGGTTCCAAATATAATTTTGTAGACATAAATGATAATATGCATTTTGTGACAGTTGTTTTGAAGCCTGTTTATAATGTTGTCTCAGACCAACCTACGGAGTTTTATATTGGAAGTCCAAACTCAATGTATAATTCCATATTGTTAGAATCTATGCCTAGATTCTTTATCAGTCTTTTGATTGTAATCATGAGTCTTATAATTCTTATTTATTATGCCTTTATGCATAAAAGACAAAAGCTTTCGAAGGAATTACTGTATTTAGGTTCCTTTACAAACTTTTGTGGTATTTGGTCTATTAATGAGACAAATTTTGCGAATCTGATATTTCAAAACAAGATTTTAAATTCCCTAATACCATATTATTGTTTAATGTTGTTGGTTCCACCATTTATTATGTTTTTTGACAGCTACCTTAACATTTACAGTAAGGTAATTAAAAGATTAATTATATGCGCATCGATGCTTCAGTTTATAGTATTGACCGCACTTCATTTCTTAAAGATTGCTGAATATCGTGAAACTTTAGTTTTTGTGCAAGCTATGATTTGCATTGCGGTATTGTATCTGATTGTAGGAATGATTACACAAATTGCAAAACATCGCATGACACAGCATATTGAGATATGCGCTGTTGGACTGGGCGTTTTTATGATATCTGTTGTTGTTGATATTAAGCAGTATTATAAGGGCCCAGGGGATGCAGATAGAATAGGACGTTATATATTCTTCTTTTTCGTAGCTATCCTTGCGAAGGACATGATAAATGAAGCCAATGAAATAATTGCAAAGGGTAAACAGGTTAAGCAGTTAGAGGTATTTGCGCTTACAGATAGCATGACAGGGCTTTTAAACAGAAACGCATTTGAAAGACAAGCAAGAAGTGAGAATAATTTAGATGGTTTAATAGCGGTAGTGGCAGATGCCAATGGATTAAAACAGTGTAATGATACTTATGGTCATGAGGCCGGTGATGAATACATTACAATTGTTGCGAAGATTTTTAATGATGTATACGGAAAGTATGGCAACTGCTATCGTATTGGTGGAGATGAATTCTGCTGTATTATATCTTACAAGCATTCAGTGAACCTAGAGCGACTAAAGAGTATATTCTTAACAAAAATATACACTGAAAACGTGAATGGAAATTACGCTTATGATATCAGCGTAGCTATAGGTGACGCATGTTATGACCCCTCAAAGGATTTTAACTTTAGATCACTTGTAAAAAGAGCCGACGCAGATATGTACGAAAATAAGAGGACAGTTAAATTGTCGTAGCGTTCATCCAGTCTACCAGCTCCTGCAGGCCCTCTTCTGTAAATGGAGCTGTATTAGAAATCTTTAGTTCGTCGGGAGTGTTTTCTGAGCTGTAAGGTCCTGGCCACATTGTGGCCTTGAAAACAGGCTCTTCTGAACCTTCTTCTAAAAATTTCTCAATCTTATAACATTTGTTTTTATCGCTCCCTGTGAAAGAGGGAGCTTTTTTGTAATAACCTATTGATAGTAATCTTTTTCGTTCAATCATAGCTCTTATTTTAAAGAAACTAAAAGACTTTGTCACTAATTAATGCTAAAATAAATATAAATATAAGAAAAACAACAGAATGGGGGCATGCATATGGACAAAGGACGCATATTTAGAATCATCTGTGGAGTAATGATTGCAATTATCGTAGTGATTTTAATTGCAATTTTTGTAAGTGATGACAACAATGTAAGCAATGTGGCAATTGATACAACCTTGCCATATGCTGATACAACAGAGTGGATGGGACACATTAATGATGATGTTTATTTGTCTCAAATTACCATACCTGGTACCCATAATTCCTGCGCTAGAAACGTTATGTTAGGTTATGTAATGCGTTGCCAGGATACAGATATTAGCACCCAGCTTGAAGATGGTTACAGATATCTGGATTTACGAGTTGCGATAGATGATAAGAAAAGTGATGGCAAGCTTAAGCTTGTGCATAAATTCGCTAATTGCCACAAGGCGGGCAATCTATTTTCTGAGTATATATATTTTGAAGATGTGGCTAATGATTTATATGATTTCTTACAGCAGCATCCAACAGAAACAGTAATAGTAAATATTAAAATAGAAGATGATAATCATTCAACTAGTGACATTCAAAAGGAGTTATTAGCTGAGATTAAAGCCAATAAGGATTATTGGTATACAGAAGACGAAATCCCAACATTGGGAGACGTTAGAGGGAGAGCTGTTCTTGCTACTCGTTTTAACGATGAGATGGCCAGTGGCACCACAGGAATTAATATGATTTGGGCAGAGCAGGACAATAGAGTTGCAGCTGATATCCCATATGAGTTATATGTTTTTGATAACTATAGATTATGGGTTCAGGATAGATATAAGTATTCAGTAGAAGATAAATATGAAGCAGTAGTAGATGGATTGGAAAACTGTGAGGCAGATGAAAACACCTGGTTTTTCAATTTTACAAGCACTAGTGGTGATGGCAAAGTTGGTCATCCAAGAGGCTATGCAAAGTCTCTTAATGAATTATTATTAAACTATGAGCTTAAGCCAGAAACAAGTTATGGAGTAATTATTGTAGATTTTGGGGATAAAACACTAGCTAGACATATTTATTACACAAATGTTTTTTAAAATGACATAATAGACAACACAATATAGGAGGCATAATATATGGAAAAAGAAATGGAACAGCAGGTAAACCCAATTCTACTAGAGTTTTTAGACACAGATTCATTCGAGGAGAAGTACAAGATCTTAGTAGCAACACCAATTATGGATTTTGATAATCTGTTAATTGACAATATGGCATCATCAATTGATGTTGTTATCGATGATGGCGATATTGATACAAGAGTTCAAGAGCTAAAGGTTTGCGTTCGCACCAGAGCGAAATACGAAACACAACGTTTTCGCAGATAATAAAATAAACTATAGTTTGTTATAGTTGAGTTTGATGGGGGGTACTATGGCAAGTGAAGTGAAGGAAAAGAAGGCGAAGGTAAGGAAGATTAAGGATAAGCTTCTCTTACTTATCATTCCAGCCGTTATCGTAATGATTATCGTGCTGGTTGCCATTTCTTCAATACTATCAAAAAATAGTATGCAGAAAATGGCAGAGTCAAATCTGGAAAGTTCTATCGGAAACCAGGCTGATAATATCAGCTCATGGTTAAACGAAAATCTAGAAAATTTTGCTGCTATCAAAAAGGGAATTGAAGGTATGCATCCAGATGATGAAGTCTTGGTTGAATACCTTTCCACATACGTTGGAACCAATGATAATTCACCTAACAGTGTATATGTAGCATCTCAATCAGGTCAGGTAGTACATGGCCGTGGCGCTGATTTATCAATTTCAAATCCAACAGAACAACAATGGTTCATAGAAGGTATGTCAAGGGTAAACATGGCATACGGAAGACCATATAAAAACGAAGAAGGTCAGTATGTTATTTCGGCATCAGGTATTGTAAATGACGGTGGCGAAGATTTAAGAGTTGCAGCAGCAGATGTTACTCTTGATCAGATTTCTATCATCGTTAATTCTGGTGTAAAAATGAAGAATGCTAGCTCATTCTTGGTAGATACAGATGATATGATGATTCTTGCACATAGAGATGACGATTTGGTTTCTACTACTATTAGTGATAGCAGTAGCGACCCAATCCTGAAGGGTGCCTACAAGAAGATTGCAGCAGGTGATTACAGTACAGAAGAGATTGCTGGATACACAGTTGCTTTTAGCGAAATATCTGGAACAAACTGGGTGCTTGTTTCTTATATAGCAAACAGCATTATTATGGCAGATATTCAAAAGCTAGGATTAATTCTAATAGGAATAGGTGCTGTAGCAGTTATTTTGATTAGCATAATGATTAGTGTAATCATTGGAAGAGTTATCCGACCAATTTCTAGCATTACCAAAAATATTTCAGCAATGTCTGATGGTGATTTCACAATTGAGGTTGCTAAGGAATCTAATGATGAAATCGGTGTCATGGGTGAACAGGTTGGTAGGTTCGTAGTTCTGATGAGAAAGATGCTTTCCAGCATCAGCGACGAATCTGACAAGCTTAAGATTGAATCTGACAACAGTGATAAGGTTAGCCGTGACATGTTTGATGCATCACAGTCTCAGGAGAATGCTATGGTTAACCTGAAAAATACTGTTGATGAGTTAGCACTTGCTGTAAATGAAATTGCAGAAAACGCAACTACCTTGGCAATGGTAGTTTCTGATACAAGAGAAAATTCTGACCAGGCAAATGAAAGCATGAAAGAAACTGTTGAAATTAGTAAGCAGGGTCGTGCCGATATGGAACAGCTTTCAACAGCTATGGAAGGAATTAAGAATAGTAATGATGCTTTGGTTGAATCTATCAACGAGGTAGGTAAGGCGTCAGAAGAAATTACAAAGATTGTAGGTCTTATTGCAGAGATTGCAGATGAGACAAATCTTCTTTCACTTAACGCTTCAATTGAGGCAGCACGTGCTGGTGAAGCTGGTAAGGGCTTCGCAGTTGTAGCAACAGAAATCGGAAAGCTTGCACAGAATTCCGCAGCTAGTGCAGACAATATCGCAAGCCTTATCAATGATGTAGGAAAGGCCATTGATTCGGTTGTGGAACAGGCTGAAAATAGCGCTAAGAACATCGAAGCAAACAGTGAGCTGATTAATACAGCGGTAGAAACATTCGATAAGATTTATCAGAATATTGAAAAATCAAACGAGCTGCTTGATTTGATGATTCAGGATGTGCAGAAGGTTGATGAGGTATCAACAAACGTTGCAGCAATATCAGAAGAGCAGGCAGCCAGTGCAGATGAAATCCTTGAGACTTCTAAGCACATGGTTGAGCAGGCTCAGTCAATCACAGCAAGCAGTCAGGATGTTGCAGATAACTCTCACGAGCTTGCAAACACCTCTCAGACGCTTACAGATTATGTACAGCAGTTCAAGATTGTTAAAGAGGAGGTGGATGAATAATGAGAGCAAATAATTATTTAAAAAAATTAACCATACTTCTTTTGACAGTTGTGCTTGGAATAGGAATGATGTTTTCGGGCTGTGGTAGCAGTGGTGGCAGCTCAGGAGGATCAGGAAAGAGTGTAAAGGTATTTTACACAGCTCCTCCAGATGATGACTTCAAGTTACTGCTTAAGCAGGCTCTGCAGGAAAATGCTGCAGCTGAAGGCGTAACCTTTGATATAGGTGAGGGATGTGCTTCCGTTAATGAACAGGTTGCGCAGATTAGACAGGCTGTAAGCAGTGGATATAATGCAATCATCTGCTTGCCAGTAGATAGAAGCACAGCATTACAGCTAGAGGTTGCAGCAGGCAATCTTCCTATTATCTATGTAAATGGTGCTCCTGACGAGGAATTCCTTGAAAAGGACAAATACATGGTTGTCAGCAGCTATGAGCAGGATGCCGGTACATATCAGGCAGAATATGTTTGGAATGCCTTAGGAAAGCCTAGCAGCATAAACGTTGTTATGCTAAGAGGTCCATTAACTCATAATGCAGCTATTGCACGTTCTGTTGCTGTATATAGATATTTCAAAGAAAATGGTGTAACAGTAAATATCACATTCGATGATAGTGCAAGCTGGGACGAAGGAATAGCAAAGGATATGATGGCCATTGTTGAAAAGACAAAGCAGCCATTTGACGCAGTATTCTGCAACAACGATTCCATGGCAGTGGGTGCAGCAGATTATCTTGCCAGCCACGGTTATGACCTTGATAAGATTCCTGTAGTTGGCGTAGATGCCACAGTTGGTGGTTGCCAGTCTATGGTAGATGGCAAGATGCAGTTTTCTGTTTTCCAGTCAGCAACTGGGCAGGGCTTGATGGCAATCAAGTGTGTTAAGGCTCTTGTTACGAAGGGAACAGCAGAAGGCTTAGATGGTTTAACAGATGATGGAATATACATCTGGGTACCATTTGAAAAGGTAGATAGATCAAACGCAAAGAATTATATGTAAAAAAATGGGAACCAGTTTAGGCTGGTTCCCCAATTTTATTTTAGTGGATTGTCGTAAATCATTTCTGAATTATGATAGCGTCTGTCATCGGTAACATCCTCCCCGAACCAACCAGGTGCAGTAAAGCTGTTAGCCTCCTCCACAGATGGAAATTCCACCTCAGCCATAATCAGCCCTTTCATATGACCTGAAAATACGTCTAATTCGATAGTATATGGGTCAAGGGGGATGAGATATCTACGCTTAGTGATAAGGTGTCCATCAATCTTTTCTGCCAGGTGGCGATAGGCCTCCTCAGTAAGATTTGCCTCTATTTCCTCCCGGGCCATAAGGCCGCTACCTTTATATGTAAGAATGTATTTATCGTTCTTTTTTCTGATTCTAACAACAGGGTGTGTGCAAAGATAACCCTGTTCTATTTCAACATAATCATACTTTGATAGATCAGGTAATTCTTTAATTAAAAATTTTCTTTCGATTTCCATGGTATACCTCCGAATCTATGGTATCATAGCTATGAATTATATAAATGTCTTGAAATGAAATTGATTTTGGGGTAAAATCATGTATACAAGTGTGGCAATTTGCCAAATGATTTAGGTTTAGAAGGCTCAGAGGAGTCATTAAAGGAGGATTTTATAATGATTACAGCCGGTGATTTCAGAAACGGTATGACAATCGAGATGGACAATCAGGTTTATCAGGTTATCGAATTCCAGCACGTAAAGCCAGGTAAGGGTGCAGCTTTCGTTCGTACAAAGCTTAAGAACATCAAGAACGGTGGTGTTACAGAAACATCTTTCCGTCCTACAGAGAAGTTCCCAGCAGCTCGTATCGACCGCAAGGATATGCAGTATCTTTACAATGATGGTGAGCTTTACAACTTCATGGATGTTGAGACATACGATCAGGTAGCTCTTACAGCTGATCAGATTGGTGACGCTCTTAAGTTTGTTAAGGAGAACGAAATCGTTAAGATGCTTTCTCACAACGGTTCTATCTTCTCAGTTGAGCCACCTATGTTCGTAGAGCTTCAGATTACAGATACAGAGCCAGGTTTCAAGGGTGATACAGCTACAGGTGCTACAAAGCCAGCTACAGTTGAAACAGGCGCAGTTGTTTACGTTCCACTTTTCGTTGAGAACGGCGAGACAATCAAGATTGATACAAGAACAGGAGAGTACTTATCACGTGTTTAATCTTAATGATTAAATCTGATAATATTTGATATGGATTATAGAGAATACCCGCTTTCAGAGCTTTTAAAAAACAGAAAAATATTTGCTGTATTTGATGAAGAGTTTCAAAAAGGCACATGGCTTGATGCTACAGCCTTACTCGGAAGCGAAAGCACAATCAATCAGCTTTATCGTGATGGCACAGTCCCTAGCGAAACGCTTGATAAGATTGTAGAAAGACTCTCTAAATAATAGTATTTAAAAAGAGTGGTAAACTATTTGTTTACCACTCTTTCTTTTGCATATTACGCTAATTTGTACCCTAAGTTTCTTATATTTTTTAAATCCTCTTCCATAGATACGCCTTTGACTGTAAGCATGTTTCCGGTGATGGTTGCATTGCATCCACCAGTGAAGCATTTCATACCGGAATCTTCTAATACGTCACGTCCAGCGGCAAATCTTATAAATGACTTTGGAAGAATGAATTTAAAGATAGCAATTATACGGCGAAGCTCATCCTCATCAAGCATTTCACGGCCTTCCATAGGAGTGCCCTTGATTGGTTTTAGCATGTTGATAGGGATTGATTCAGGCTGAATATCTGTAAGGGCAAATGCCATATCAATTCTATCCTCCCAGCTTTCACCTACACCAAAAACACCGCCACTACATAGCTCTAAGCCAGCCTCATGAACCATTTTCATAACTTTGATTTTGTCATCTGTGGTGTGAGTGCTGCAAAGATTTTTAAAGAATTCAGGACTGCTTTCGATGTTGTTGTGAACACGCTTAAGGCCTGCTTCTTTTAGTAATTCCAAATCCTCCTTATCAATAAGACCAAGTGAAACGCATGGTTTAAGATTTGTGTCCTTTACAATACGTCTGATATTTTCTGCAATCTGATTGATTTCAGCTTTGTTAAGACGGCGGCCAGAGGATACCTGACAGTATCTGGCTACTCCCAAGCCATCATATCTTTTAGCATCGGCAGATACATAGTCAGCATCTCTTACTGCAAAGCTTTCGATGTTAGCCGAAGAGCAGCTGGACTGTGCACAGAATTTGCAGTTTTCTGAGCAACGACCTCCCTTTACGCTGAGGATTGCGCACATATCAAATTCGTCACCATTGAAGTGCTTTCTAAGCATATCAGCCCCTGCACATAGTTCTTCTAATGGAGCATCAACGAGAGTAAGTGCTTCTTCTTTTGTAATACTGCCCCCAGCCATAATTTTGTTTGTTAGTTCTTTGATTTCCATAGTATTATTCTCCATTTTACATATAATATTCTTTTATAATCTTAACCTAATTAACAAGTTTGTCAACCTGATACGATTTATAGGTTGACATTCGGTAACGGATTGATTATTCTATAAATGCTAAAATTTAATGCACAAGGAGAAGATATAATGGATAACACTTTTAATCAAACAAATTCAAAGCAGTTGCTTTCCACAAAGCGTATGGTAATCTGTGCATTGTTTGCAGCCATTCTTTGCGTGTCTGCTTATTTAAGCATCCCAACACCACTTCCAATGGCTCCAAAGATTACTCTTATGAACTTTGTGGTTTTCTTAATTGCACTTTTGTTCCCTGAGACAGAATCATTTTTAATCGGTTTAGTATGGTTTTTACTTGGTGCTGTTGGCCTTCCTGTATTCATTGGGGGTGGTAGCGGAATAGGTTATCTTATAGCCCCATACGGCGCATATACATGGGCATTTGTGGTTGTTCTAATTGTCCTGCCACTTATTCGAGGAAAGAAATATAATCGAATTTGGTATACAATCTGCGCCATAATCGGTGTGCTTATTATAGATGTAATCGGAATGTTATATTTACAGCATTCTATGAGCTACGATTTTAAGACAGCTTTTTTAACAGGATTCATACCATTTATTCCACTTGATTTGGTAAAGGCAGTTGTTGCCGCACAAATCATACCAGCATTCAAAAAGATTATGGAAGTTTAAATTTCAAAATAGAATGATAATATCCTGCAAAGGGCCTTGGCAGATACGCCAAGGCCTTTTGTTCACAAATTTTTAATAGTGTATACATTCAGTATTTGGTAAGATAGAAGTAGAGTGAGTAAGGAGGAAATAAATAAATGGAAATCGAAATTTCTGATTCAGTTAAATATATTGGCTGCGATGATAAGACCATAGATTTGTTTGAAAGCCAATATCCAGTGCCTAACGGGGTATCATACAATTCGTATGTAATTTTGGATGAAAAGATTGCTGTTATGGATACAGCAGACCCACGTGTTACAGACGAATGGCTTAATAATCTGGATGTGGAACTTAATGGACGTACACCAGATTATTTGGTGGTATCTCACATGGAGCCAGATCATTCCGGTTCTTTAAAGGCATTTTTGGAGAAATACCCTAAAACAACATTGGTGGGAAATGCAAAGACATTTCCTATGATGGCACAGTTCGTAGAGGCTGAGCTTTTCGAAAACAGAAAGCATGTTGTGGCAGAGGGAGATACTCTTTCACTTGGTGAGCATCAGCTTACATTTGTAATGGCACCGATGGTTCATTGGCCAGAGGTTATGGTTGAATATGAATCAACAGAAAAGATTCTATTTTCAGCTGATGGCTTTGGAAAGTTTGGAGCATTAGATACAGAAGAACCATGGATAGATGAGGCACGTAGATATTATTTAAATATTGTTGGTAAGTATGGCGCTTCAGTTCAGGCATTGTTGAAAAAAGCTGCTACACTTGATATAGAAAAAATTTGTCCTTTGCACGGACCAATTTTGACAGAGAATTTAGGTTATTATATTAATCTTTATGATACATGGAGCAGTTATAAGCCAGAGGAGGAAGGAGTACTTATCGTATCAGCATCAATCCACGGCAACACAAAAAGAGCAGCATTAAGGCTCAATGAAAAGCTGCAGCAGGCAGGTGTAAAAACACAGTTTATCGATATTACAAGAGATAGTATGTCTGAGGCTGTTGCACAGGCATTTTATTGGGATAAGATGGTTTGCCTTGCAGCTACTTATGATGGAGGATTATTCCCACCAATGCAGGATTTCCTACATCATCTTACAGCAAAGGCATACCAAAACCGAAAGGTAGCTTTCGTAGAAAATGGCACATGGGCGCCACAGGCGGCAAAATGTATGAAGGCTATTTTAGAGCCAATGAAAAACATTGAATTTGTTGAACCAGTGGTAACCATCAAATCCACATTAAGTGCCGAAAACGAGTCTCAATTAGACACCCTGATTGAAGCAATAAAATAAATTTGTATTGAAATATGTTTATAATGCAAGTATAGTAGTAAGATGTGCAAGTTTTAACTTGCAGGCCAAGGAGGTGTAATATGGCAGTAGAAGTAAATCCAAGAAAAGTAGCGATAATCGGAGCAGGTTTTGTTGGTTCAGCAACAGCATTCGCATTATCACAGAGTGGTTTATTTTCAGAGATGGTTCTTATTGATGCAGACTATCAAAAGGCAGAGGGTGAGGCTATGGATATTAGTCACGGAACACCATTTACAAAGCCTATCAAAATTTATGCCGGCGACTATGATGATGTTGCAGATGCAGCTATCGTAGTAGTAACAGCAGGCGCAGGACAGAAGCCAGGAGAAACAAGACTTGATCTGGTTCATAAGAATGTAGGTATTTTCAAATCAATCATTCCAGAGATTGCAAAGAGAGATTTCGGAGGAATCCTTCTTATTGTTGCAAACCCTGTTGATATTCTTACACTTACAGCACTTAAGCTTTCAGGACTTCCTGAAAACAGAGTAATCGGTTCTGGTACAGTTCTTGATTCAGCAAGACTTAAGACAGAGCTTGGAGAGCATTTAGGAATTGACAGCCGTTCAGTTCATGCTTTCATTATTGGTGAGCACGGCGATAGTGAAATTGCTGCATTCTCAAGTGCGAACGTTTCTGGTATTCCAGTAAATGATTTCTGCGAAATGAGAGGTCATTTCAATCATGATGAATCAGAAAAGATTATCGCAGAGCGTGTAAAGAACGCAGCATATGAAATTATCAAAAGAAAGCATGCAACATACTATGGTGTTGCAGTTGCCGTAAAACGTATATGCGAAGTTATTATCAGAGATGAAAGATCTATTCTTTCTGTATCATCAATGATGCACGGCGAATACGGAATTGATGGCATTTGTCTTTCAATGCCAGCTATTGTAGGCGCTGATGGTTTAGAGACAAAGGTTCCTATTTCATTGGATGAAAGCGAAATCAAGGCTCTTCAGGAATCAGCAAAAACTCTTAAAGAAGTTATTGATACAATAGATTTTACAGTATAAAAATATCGTATTAATCTTCGTATTGTTCATGGATGGCTTTAATGCCGTCAAAGCATTTAATAAAAGCATCAACAACGGCGGGCGAGAATTGCTCGCCCCGTTGTTTGATGATTTCATTTTTAGATTTTTCTAAGTCCCATGCAGGCTTATATGCACGTTCACTACTAAGGGCATCAAAAACATCTGCGACAGAAACAATCTGCGCATAAATGGATATATCATCGCCTCTAAGACCCTGTGGATATCCTTGTCCGTCCCATCTTTCATGGTGCTCTAAAGCAATCACACGAGCCATTGCAATAATTTCACCCTCAGAATTAGAAAGAATATCCCAACCATATTTTGCATGCTGTTTCATGATTTCATATTCTTCTTCTGTAAGCTTGTCAGTCTTTTCAATAATGTCGTGACTGATTAGAAGCTTTCCAAGGTCATGCATCATTGCAGCAATCTTAATGTTTTCTATATCGCTTGTATTCATTCCCATAGTTGAAGCTAAAAGCTTACTATATTCGGCAACCCTACGTACATGCTGGCCAGTTTCACCTGATTTAGCTTCAGATATTTCTGTTAATCTGATAATGATATTTTCCTGACCAGATTGGAGACGCTCATAATATTTTATGTTTGTATCATATTCGTGAGCAACAGATATGGCCACTTTTTGGTAACCCAAAACAAAGGCACTGTTTATGAAGGCAAGTGTATCTAACCAAAAAATAGTGCCAATATTAATTACATCATTAGCTAATTCTGGAAATAGGAAAAAAGCTCCATATAGCATATCTAAAACATAGAATAATCCAACCAGATAAAAGAAAATATTCTTCCACTTTATTGATTCTGAATTAAACATATATGGCATGTCTTTTATAGTGAAAAAGCCGACTATAAATTGCAGTAATAAGTACCATGCAATATAGCTGAAATAAGAAATAGATATTACCATTGCAAGTCTTTCAATGCAGACGTATTGCATATATATGGTAGCACCAAGAAATTTATTAAGTTGAGTAAGACGGGAAAAAAGCATACCTCCTATTATTATTGTTAAAGCATCCATAGCGATGTTAAAAATAATAAAAAAGGTATAGTGCTTATCGTTAAATCCGCAAGAAAGTATAAATTTATATATATATATACAAAGCTCTTGTCCAATGATGGCAACAAAAGAAGGCGACACAAAAAAGCCTGAAAGAATTCTTTCGAAAAGATAGAGTTTCTCTTGCTTATAGTACCAAACCAGTATCAAATTTAAAATAGGGAACCAAGCTGCTGTAATGAACTTAGGCCAATATATCTGTAAAACTTCTAACATAAAAAATCCTTAATTAATGCGTTAGCATAATCAAACTACGCAATTTTAATATTTACCACGAAATGAGCGTAATGTCAATATTACACCGAATAATAATATACTCTAATTATGTTATAAAAATGTTACTCTAAACCAAATAAAAAAGTGCAATAACTACCATGTTGAGAAATTTTATCTAAAAAACTTTACTAAAAACGTTGACATTAAATCAAAAATGGTTATTATATTAAAAAGTTAGATAAATAAATTTAGCTAATGAGTTTTAGACAAAAAGAAAGGAAGAATAATTATGTTTGAAATTGTAAAGGAAGTAATCATTGACACATTAAGCTGTGCAGCAGAAAAGGTAACTATGGAAGCAAATCTTTTTGAGGATTTAGGAGCAGATTCTTTAGATGCAGTAGAGCTTTCTCTTGCAGTTGAAGAAAAGACAGGCATCACAATCGAAGAAGAAGCTATGGAAAATATCAAAACAGTTGCAGACATTGTTAATTATCTTGAGGCACATAAATAATCATGGAATTAAAAGAAATAAAAGAGCTTTTTAAAGCCTTTGACGAAAGCGGAAGTTCTTATTTCGCTCTTGAGCAGGATGGAGTAAAAATCAAATTAAAAAAGCCATCTGAAATGGAAATAAGCCTTCCAAAAGCAGAAGTTACTAATCAGGTAAAGGAAGTAAAGCCTGAAACACCACAGGAGCCAACGGATGGAACTAAGGTATTAGCCCCACTTGTTGGTGTGTTCTATGCAGCACCTACTCCAGAGGCCAGCGCTTATGTGCAGGTCGGTGATAAGGTTAAAGAAGGTCAGATTCTTTGTTTGATAGAGGCAATGAAGATGATGAGCGAAATCACTGCACCAAAGGATGGCATAATCAAAAAAATCTATGTAAAGAATCAGGACGTAGTTGGATTTGAAGATCCACTGTTTCTCATAGGAGATTAGATATGTTTAAAAGAATTTTGATAGCTAATCGTGGTGAGATTGCAGTTAGAATCATCAGAGCCTGTATGGAAATGAATATCGAAACAGTAGCTATTTATTCAACTGCTGATAAGGATTCTTTACATGTAAAGCTTGCAACCAAAAGCATCTGCGTAGGCCCTGCAAAGGCAGCTGACAGTTATCTAAACATGGATGCAATTATTACGGCAGCAAAGGTTACAGGCTGTGATGCACTTCATCCAGGATTTGGATTCTTATCAGAGAATTCAGATTTTGTAAGAAAGTGTAATGAAGCAGGAATTGTTTTTATCGGACCAACGGCTGAAGCAATGGATGCTCTTGGAAACAAAGCGGCGGCTAGAAAGATGATGATGAAAGCTGGAGTCCCAGTTGTTCCAGGTTCTGATGGCCCGGTTAAGGATTATAAGGAACTGGAACACATAGCCAAAAAGATTGGCTATCCAGTATTAATAAAGGCATCGGCAGGTGGCGGTGGACGTGGAATGCGGCGGGTTTATCAAAAGGAAGATTTGAAAAAACTCTATGAAGAGGCCATTGCAGAAACTAAAGCATGTTTTAACGATGATGAAATGTATGTTGAAAAGCTTGTCCTAAATCCAAGGCATATTGAGTTTCAGATTTTAGCAGATGAACATGGCAATGTGATTCATCTTGGGGAGCGCGACTGCTCTATCCAGCGTAAGAATCAGAAGCTGATAGAGGAAAGCCCATGTATGTTTATAGATGACGACTTAAGAAAAGCCATGGGTAAGGCAGCTGTTTTGGCAGCAAAAGCGGCAGGCTACACCAATGCAGGAACGGTGGAATTCGTATTAGATGAAATGAACCATTATTATTTCATCGAAATGAACACACGTATCCAGGTGGAGCATGGCGTTACGGAAGCAGTAACAGGTATCGACCTTATAAAACAACAAATAAGAATTGCCTTCCATGAACCACTTAAGCTTAAACAAAAGGATGTTAGCTTAAGAGGTTACGCAATGGAGTGCCGCATCAACGCGGAGGATCCAGCAAAAGGTTTTATGGCGAACACAGGCAAAATAACATTCCTGAATGTGCCAGGTGGTCCAGGAGTAAGAGTAGATACTCTTCTTTATAACGGCTACGAAACAAGTCCATTCTATGATTCAATGATGGCAAAAATCATTGTCCACGCCCCAACAAGGTTAGAAGCAATACGAAGAATGAGAAGAGCGCTTTTAGAGCTTGTAACAGAAGGTATTACTACAAATGGTGATTTTGATTATCTGCTTTTACATCATCCAGATTTTGTAAAAGGTAATTATAACGTCAGCTTCATCGAAAATCATTTAGAGGAAATCCTATCCTGGGACAAAGCGGCAACAGCCGATGAGGAAGAATAATGATAAGTATAGTAGATAGAAGAAAAAGCAAATTTAATAGATATAAGGATTTGCGAGAAAACCCTACAGAGCTGTTAGAACCAGCCATAAAGCCTGTGAAGGAATATGATGCCTTTGACAGAATAGAAGATATTGCAGATGAAGGTACTTTTGAGCAGTTCGAATTTGATTTTCCTGAAACTAATCCACTTGATTTTGATGGATATGTTGAGAAGAAGGAAAGCCTTAGAGGCGAAAATGGTTGCCATGATGCGATTATTACAGGAACCTGCGAAATAGATGGCTGGCCTGCAGTAATTGCAGTAATGAACAAAAAGTTCATGATGGCATCCATGGGAATGGAGCTAGGAGAAACATTATGTAAGGCTTTGGAATATGCAAATGAAAACCATCTTCCATTTATTGTTTTCACTGCCAGTGGAGGAGCCAGAATGCAGGAGGGAATCTTAAGCCTGATGCAGATGGCAAAAACCAGTGCAGTGGTAAAACGCTTCAAGGATGATGGAGGTCTTTACATTACAGTTTTAACTCATCCTACTACAGGCGGCGTCAGTGCCAGCTTTGCAACCCTAGGTGATATCACTCTTGCAGAGCCAAAGGCCTTGATAGGCTTTGCAGGCCCAAGAGTTATAGAGCAGACAATAGGTCAGAAGCTGCCTGAAGGCTTTCAACGAGCAGAATTCCTTCAGGAGCACGGTTTTGTAGATAAGATTGTAAGACGTGAAGATATGAAGGAACAGTTGGCAAAATTGCTGCGTTTGCATGGGAATGTTTATTCCAGGAGATAATTATGAGTGCTATAGAAAAGGTACTTATCGCAAGAGATAAGGATAGACCAAAAATCACAGATTATATCGATAATCTTTTTACAGATTTCTTTGAGCAAAAGGGAGATTTTCTGGGGAAAGAGGACGGAAGTATTTATGGCGGAATAGCATTGTTTCATGGCCGACCGGTAACTGTACTGGGACACAGAAAGGGCAAGACGGTTGAGGAAAACATGGCCTGTAATTTCGGTATGCCTGGTCCTGAGGGCTACAGAAAGGCCCTAAGAATCATGAAGCAGGCTGAAAAGTTTAATCGCCCAATCATCACTTTTGTTGATACACCAGGTGCATATCCTGGGCTTGAGGCTGAAATGTATGGTCAGGCTCAGGCCATTGCCGCAAATCTTGCAGAAATGAGCGCACTTAAGGTGCCAGTAATAACAATAGTTACAGGTGAAGGCTCCAGTGGTGGCGCACTTGGAATAGCTGTTGCTAACAAGGTTTACATGCTGGAAAACGCCATCTATTCTGTACTATCTCCAGAGGGCTTTGCATCTATTCTTTGGCACGACAGTGCCAGACGAGATGAAGCTGCAGAAGTAATGAAGCTCACAGCTAAGGATTTGTATGGCTTTGGAGTAATTGATGGAATCATAAGTGAAGATGATTTGATGGCAGCGGTAGATGTTCAGATTAAATCCGCCTTAAAGGAGCTTGATAAGCTGTCAGGACAAGAGCTTGCTGATGCTAGATATGATAAATTCAGATACTTTGATGAAGCACTGCTTGCCACAGAAAATCAAAAGGAAATGGAAGTTGTATAAATGACTGGAATTAGAATACTTTCAACAGGAAAGGCTGTGCCAAAGAAGGAAGTTACTAATGATGACATGGCTCGCATTGTTGATACAAGCGATGAATGGATAAAACAAAGAACTGGCATGAGCGTAAGACATCATGTTAGTGATGATGAAAATCACACAGGCCTGGCAGTTGAAGCTGCAAGACAGGCTATTGAAAAAGCTGGAATTGATAAGAATGAAATTGGGGCAGTTATTGTATGCACAGTATCTGCTGATTATTATTCACCATCTGCTGCCTGCCTTGTTCAGGGGAAGCTTGGACTTAGCAAAGACATTATCGCCTTTGATTTGGGAGCAGGATGTTCCGGATTTGTATTTGGTATTGAAACTATGAGAGCTCTATTGATGGCAAGAGATGCCAAATACGGATTGATAGTAGGGGCTGAGGTATTATCCAAGAAAATGGATATGACTGATAGAGGAACCTGCGTGCTGTTTGGCGATGGTGCAGCAGCTGCTGTAGTAGAACTTTCCGATGGTTTATATTCCTCAGTGATTGGTGTTGATGGAGATGAGGACATGATTAACATCAAAACACCAAATGGATATATCCACATGGATGGACAGGCTACCTATAAATTTGCAGTGGCAACAGTACCAAAGGTAATAGAGTCAGTGGTAGCAAAGGCAGGCTTAACCTATGATGACATCGACCATTATGTGATGCATCAGGCCAACCTTAGAATAATTGAATCCATAGCCAAAAAGCTAAAGCAGCCTATGGATAAATTCGTTGTAAATATAGAAAAATATGGTAACACCTCAGCAGCCAGCGTTGGTTTAGCATTAGATGAAGCTCTGACAGAAGGCCGCATACACCCAGGCGACAAAGTACTTCTATGCGCCTTCGGAGCAGGCCGCACCTGGGGCGCGGTAGTGCTGGAGATGTAATCCGTAAAAGCGTAGGTGGATTACATAGGTACTTAAAATATTTAAATGAGCATATGACTAGATAGAATTAAAAAGTTATCAATGAGCCCTTCGAGTAACGTCTACACTTAGTGAGCGCTTGCGCGAACTTAGTGTGGCAACGTTACGTATAGAGCGAAAGCGAGGCGAATGATAATTTTTTAATTCTAGATAGGCATATGCGGACTTAGAGGTAGAGATGAAACTTAGAGATTTAACAGGAACTAAATATAGTGTAATCCAAGGCGGCATGGCAAACATTGCTACAGGAGAATTTGCAGCAGCTTGTTCAAATGCTGGGGCGCTGGGCCTTGTAGCCAGTGGCGGCATGGATGCAGAAGCCTTGAGAGAACAAATAAGAATTTGCAAGAGCAAAACAGATAAGCCATTTGGTGTAAATCTGATGCTGATGAACCCTGATGTGGATAACATCGCAAAGATGCTTGTAGAGGAAAAGGTACAGTTCATAACAACTGGTGCCGGTAACCCAGGAAAGTATATGAAGGCATGGAAGGAAATGGGAGCTAAGGTATTTCCTGTTGTTGCCTCAGTTGCTCTTGCCAAGATAATGGTTCGTGCTGGTGCTGATGCGATCATTGCAGAAGGCGGAGAATCAGGCGGCCATGTGGGAGACATGACTACCATGACATTGCTTCCACAGGTAGTAGCTGCAGTGGATGTACCTGTTATTGCAGCAGGTGGTATTGCCAGTGGCAAGCAGATGGCAGCAGCAATGATGTTAGGTGCTTGCGGTGTTCAGGTAGGTACATGTTTGCTTGTATCTGAAGAATGTCCGATACACGAAAACTATAAGCAGACATTAATTAAGGCAAAGGATAATGCCACTACAGTAACAGGCCGCTCCCAGGGTGCACCAGTTCGTATCATCAAAAACGAAATGGCTAGAGAATATCTTAAGCTTGAAGCCCAGGGAGCAGACAGAGAGCGATTGGAGCACATCACACTTGGGGGTCTTAGACGTGCCGTTTGCGATGGCGATATGATTCGTGGTTCTGTAATGGCTGGACAGGTTTGCGGTCAGCTTACAGCTGTGCGTCCTGTAGTAGAAATACTAGACGAAATGGTCACCGGCGCTAAGAGCGCGTTATCTAAAGCTGCATCGATTGAATTGTAAATTATTAGATATTTATGAAAGGTTAGATGAGCCTGAACTAGCCAAGCTATAAAAAGTTATCAATGAGCCCTTCGAGTAACGTCTACACTTAGTGAGCGCTTGCGCGAACTTAGTGTGGCAACGTTACGTAATGAGCGAAAGCGGGGCGAATGATAATTTTTTATAGCTTGGATAGTACAGGCGGATTAGAGGTTTGAGAATATGTTAGGAATTGTATATGCAGGCCAAGGTTCTCAGAGAGTGGGGATGGGCCAGGATTTTTATGAGAAATATGAGAGCTTTAGAAAGACAATTGATGGTGCTACAAAAACAGTTAGCGCAGTTACAGATATGGATGTTGCAAAGCTGTGTTTTGAAGGACCAGAGGAGCAGTTGTCTCAGACTAAGTATACACAGCCAGCTATGGTTGCTTTTGCAATCGGCGTTACTAAGCTTTTAAAGGAAGCAGGAATAAATGCGGATTACACCTGCGGTCTTAGCTTGGGAGAGTATTCAGCGCTGTATGAATCAGAGACTTTAGATGAAAATCAGGTACTAGAGCTTATCGCAAAAAGAGGTAAGTACATGGCGGAAGCATCTGAAGGCTTAGATGTAAAAATGGCAGCTGTTATGGGCGCTGACAGAGAGTCAGTTATGGAGTGCTGCGACAAGGCTAATTCAGAGCTTAAGGGAGAAAAGATTGTTCAGGCGGCAAACTTCAATTGCCCAGGTCAGATTGTTATTTCAGGAGATGCCATTGCAGTTGATAAAGCCAGTGCTTATCTTAAGGAAGCTGGCGCAAAAAGAATCGTTCCATTAAAGGTTAGCGGTCCTTTCCACACAAAGCTTATGAAGCCTGCAGGAGACAAACTGGCTAAGGAGCTTAAGGACATTTCATTTAACGAAGAAAAATCAAAGATTGTATTTAATTGTCTAGGTAGAGAGAAGACAGATGAGGAATCTATCCCAGCACTTTTAGAAAAGCAGGTTCAGTCCTCAGTATATTTAGAGGATTCTATCAAATACATGGTAGATGCAGGTGTTGATACTATCATCGAAATCGGCCCAGGCAAGGCAATAAGTAAATTTATAAATAAGACAGTTGATGATGTAAAGGTATATTCCATCGACACAGTTGAGGATTTTGAAAACACCATAAAGGAGTTAAGAGCATGAGTACAGTACTTGTTACGGGCGGAAGTCGTGGGATAGGAAGAGTGATTGCAGATAAGCTTGCAGAGACAGGCTTTGATATTGCCATCTGCTATTCAGGAAATGAAAATGCAGCAGAAGAAACAGTTAAGCTTTGCGAAGAGCACGGCGTAAATGCAATCGCCATCAAATGCGATGTTAGCAACGAAGCAGACGTAGCAGAAATGTTTGCAGCAGTAAAAGAAAAGTTTGGTCCTGTGGATGTACTTGTAAACAATGCAGGAGTTACTAAAGATGGTCTTCTTATCAGAATGAGTGAGGCAGATTTTGATAAGGTTATCGACATCAATCTTAAGGGTACATTCCTTTGCACAAAGGCTGCTATAAAGGATATGATGAAAAAACGCCATGGAAGTATCATCAACATCACATCTATTGTAGGTGTTAATGGTAATGCAGGTCAGACAAATTACGCTGCTAGCAAAGCTGGAATTATCGGATTTACGAAGTCAGTTGCAAGAGAATATGGTGGTAAGGGAATTATCGTAAATGCGATAGCGCCAGGATTCATTCAGACAGCAATGACAGATGAACTGCCAGAAAATGTTAAGGCGGATTATTTAAAGAGAATACCACTAAATCGATTTGGCCAGCCAGAGGATGTGGCAAATGCAGTAGAGTTTCTGGCATCAGAGAAGGCTTCTTATATCACTGGACAGGTGATTGAGGTTACTGGAGGAATGTAAAATGAAAAGAAGAGTTGTAATCACAGGAATGGGAACAGTAAATCCTTTGGGAAATTCTGTAGAGGAAACATGGAATGCTGTAAAGGCAGGCAAATGTGGAATCGCTCCTATTACTCATTTTGATACAAGTGAATTAAAGGTAAAGCTTGCAGGCGAGGTAAAGAACTTTGATGCAGCTGAGGTACTTGGACCAAAGGAAGCCAGACGTATGGATGTGTATACTCAGTATGCATGTGCAGCAGCCAAGGAGGCTTTCGCGGATTCAGGACTTGATATGGAAAAGGAAAATGCAGACAGAGTAGGCTGTATTGTTTCATCTGGAATCGGCGGACTATCTACTATTGCGGAGGAACATAGCAAGGGTGAAGAGAAGGGCTATGGAAAGATTTCTCCTTATTTTATCCCTATGTCTATCAGTAACATGGCAGCAGGTCAGATTGCCATCATGTATGGTCTTAAAGGTATGTGTACCTGTGTTGTTACAGCCTGCGCAAGCTCTAACAACGCCATCGGTGATGCCTTCCACAGAATCAGAGATGAATACGAGGACGTCATGGTTTGTGGTGGTGCAGAAGGCGTAGTTATGCCACTTGCCATCGGAGGCTTCCAGTCTATGAAGGCTCTTTGCACTAGCGAAAATCCTAACAGAGCTTCTATTCCTTTTGATAAAGAAAGACATGGATTCGTAATGGGCGAAGGCGCTGGCATCCTTGTGCTTGAGGAGCTGGAGCACGCTAAGGCCCGCGGAGCTAAAATCTATGCAGAGATAGTAGGCTACGGTTCTAACTGTGACGCATACCACATCACTGCACCAAACCCAGAGGGTGAAGGCGGTGCTAAATGCATGGCTCTGGCAGTAAAGGATGCTGGCCTTGAGATGAAGGATGTAGATTACATTAATGCTCATGGAACATCTACAAGTCTTAATGATGCAGGTGAGACACTGGCTATTAAGAAGGCCTTTGGCGACCATGCTTATGAGCTTATGGTAAGCTCAACAAAATCTATGACAGGCCATCTTCTTGGTGCAGCAGGTGCCGTAGAGGGCATTATTACCTCACTTGCCCTTAAGGATGGATTTGTACCAGCAACTATTAATTACCTTGAAAAAGACGAAGCCTGCGACCTTGATATCGTTCCAAATATTGGACGCAAGGCGGATATCAAAGTGGCCCTTTCCAACGCCCTCGGCTTCGGAGGCCACAACGCATCAATCGTACTTCGTAAATACGAAGCGTAGAGAATTTAGATGAGGCGTAGTAAACAATTATTAATACAAGCAAGGAGCCAATCTCGCGACGGCTTGTATTAATGATTGTTTACGTAACGCCGGACTAGGAGACTACATGCAGTTAAGTAATTCAGAGATTCAGGAGATTTTGCCACATCGCTATCCTTTCTTGTTGGTAGATAAGATAGTGGAATGTGAGCCAGGAAAATATGCCAAGGGCATCAAATGCGTCAGCGCAAACGAAATGCATTTCATGGGACACTTCCCAGGTCACCCTGTTATGCCAGGTGTACTTATAATAGAAGCATTAGCTCAGGTGGGAGCTGTTGCGCTTTTGACTGAGGAAGATAATAAAGGTAAGCTTGCATTCTTCGGCGGAATTAAAAATGCGAGGTTTAAAAGGCAGGTTGAGCCGGGTGATGTTTTAAACCTCGAATGCACCCTTACAGCAAGGAAGGGGCCAATAGGATTTGGTGAGGCTATTGCCACAATCGACGAAAAAATTGTTGCAAAAGCTGAAATTTCCTTTGCCATCAGTGAATAAATTGAGTATAGTATTCTGTGGGAATTAAATTAAAGAAAGATAGGAGTATAATAATGTTAGAAAAAAATCTTACAGAGGTTTATACCAAATTCAAAATTCACTTTTATCAGGAGATGTTTAACAAGCTACACTCAAGAGAAACATCACTTACTATAGTTGAATTATTCTGTGTAGAAATTATATATTGCTTAAACAATCCTACTGTTAAAGAGTTTGCTGATTTCATCGGTATTTCATCACCTAATGCAGCATATAAGGTTGCTTGCTTAATTGAAAAGGGATATCTTCAGAAGGTACAGTCAACAACAGATAGAAGAGAATACCATCTTCACGTTACTGACAAGTATCTTGATTATCTCAATCTTTCAACAGGCTACGTAAGCACAGTAGCTGAGCGTTCTGAGGAACACTTCTCTAAGGAAGAGATCGCAACTCTTAACCATATCTTAGAGGATATGTCTAACGAGCTTATGCCTGAGGTTGCTATTCCACATCTTGATGAGTTAGAAAAATAATTTATAATAAATATAGAGAGGCACTATGTAGGTAACATAGTGCCTTTTTTTTATATTTCTTCCCCGTTAAGCATGAATGTTTCGTCAGGTTCGATTGGTACGCATACGCACTTCTTACCATCTACGTAAGCTGTAGTAACATTAGCTGCCTTGCTTTCAGATACTTTTACAACAATGTCAGGTATCTTGCCATCGGCTGTTTCTCCTGTGGCTTCTTTAAGCTGCTTTGTAAGGTCTACAACACGTTCCTTAAGAACATTTTTCTCAACTCTTATTTCATTATTCTTAAGAGCCTTCTCATCTAAGATTTCCTCAGCAAGTGGGAGCTGCTCTTCAAAATAGTTTTCGAAATTAGCCTGAATCTTTTCAACCTTCATATCTGAAAGTCCAGAATCAGTAAGGATATTTGCAACATCCTGTGGTTCAAGAATGATTGGCTCTTCAGGTCCTAAACGCTCGGCCTCAACAGTAATGAAATCTGAAAGGTTCTGCTGAATATCAAGCTTTGTCTCAAGAGTTTCCTCTGTTTCCTCGCCAAGCGCCTGGTTCAGCATGTTGTTGAAGGCATTCTTCTTCTGAGTAGTGGTCTTTCTAGTGCCGCAGCCAATGCAGTTTTCCCAGAATTCTACATGAGGCTCCTTAGTGTTCTTAGTGTATGCCAGGCATGCATGTAAATCAGTAGAACGCTCTGTAAATGCAGGAAATGTAAAGGCTGTATCAACAGGTCCTACAACCCAGTCTCTGTCTCTAGCGCCAATACGGTTTTCCTGCTCGCGATAACCAAGGGCAGCCTTTGAAAGCTGAACAGGGCAGATAGCGCAGATGATGTATTCGTATACTTCCTCTGATTCATCTAAGGCTAAGTTATCGCTGGTCTTCATAGGAACATCATATGTATCGTGGAAAAGCACGATAAGATAGTTTCCTACATAATCATAAGATTCAATAATGCGATTGTAATATTCAATAAGAAGCTTCTCATCCTTAAGACCTGTCTCGCGAAGTCTCATTAACAAATCATGACCGCTGCCTTCGATTTCTGATTCAGGATCAAATGGAAGCTCCAGCAAGTTGTTGCCAATAGTTCCAGACATGGCCTTGTTAGCAATCTCAAGATATTTGTGGAATTCCTCATCCTCAAGATTAAGGAAAGTCTCCTTGAATGTGAGCACGATTTCCTTGTTGGCATCAACGTAGCAGCCAACCATCTTGTCGAAGTTAACGGAATCCTTTTTGAAGCGTCTTTTTATTTCATTTACTTCTTTTTTATTCATATTAATATGTCACCCCTAATTTTTTCTTACCTATTTAATTATACAAATGCTAAAAATCTTCGCAAGGGAATTTCACTATGGAGTTAAGTGTATATACCATAATAGATTTTTCACTTAAAATTGCAAAATGCTGTTAAGTGAATCTAGAAAAAAATTTTAAAAACTTAACAGAGTTAAGTGTGAAATAGCAAAAAATCATTTTCACTTATATAAATCTGAGGAGTCGGGAGAATTTGTTAAGTGAAGAAATGAAAATCTCCAAATAAACTTAAGAATACCTAAAATTATTTAATCTAACTTAAGTTTATTTTGAAAAATTTTTCTCACACTTAACCTCATTTCCGATTTTTAAGTGAGAATATGAGAATGCAGAAAAAACTTAACTATTGACATGAAAAGCTTGACATTAAAATCGTAAATAACTATACTTTACTCAAATAAAGAAAAGGAGACAATCATGGCATTCACATCTATGCTTAATAATCTCAATAACAATAATAATAATTCCGTGAATAATAATCAGGGGATTTAATTTTATTGCGTTGATGAGATTTGATGGTTGTTTCAAATAAGTAAGAATTAGAGAGCCTCATCAAGTACTGCTTGGTGGGGCTTTTTTTATGAATGAAAAGGAGAAAATTATGAGCGTTAAAACAACAGACATAAGAACTCTTTCTAGAAACTTCAAGGAATACGGTGACAAGGAAGTTACAGTTTCTGGTTGGGTTCGCAACATGCGTGATTCAAAGACATTTGGATTCTTAGTACTTGCAGATGGTACTTTCTTTAACCCAGTGCAGGTAGTTTTCAACCAGGATAAGATTGATAACTTCGATGAAGTTCGTCATTTAAATGTAGGTGCAGCAGTATATGTAACAGGTACTGTAGTACTTACACCAGAGGCTAAGCAGCCATTTGAAATCCAGGCTACAAAGGTTGTAGTTGAAGGAAAGTCTACACCAGATTATCCAATCCAGCCAAAGAGACACACAATGGAATACCTTCGTACACAGACACATCTTCGTGCACGTACAAACACATTCCAGGCTGTATTTAGAGTGCGTTCTCTTTGTGCATACGCTATTCACAAGTTCTTCCAGGAGCGTGATTTCGTATATGTACACACTCCACTTATCACAGGAAGTGACTGCGAGGGTGCAGGTGAGATGTTCCAGGTTACAACAATGGACCTTAACAACATCCCTAAGACAGAGGATGGCAAGGTTGATTTCTCACAGGATTTCTTCGGACATGCTACAAACCTTACAGTATCAGGTCAGTTAAACGGTGAGACATACGCACAGGCCTTCAAGAATATTTACACATTCGGTCCTACATTCCGTGCAGAGAACTCTAACACAACTCGTCATGCAGCAGAGTTCTGGATGATTGAGCCAGAGATTTCTTTCGCTGATCTTGAGGATGATATGGAACTTGCTGAAGACATGATTAAGTTCGTTATCAACTACGTTCTTGAGCATGCTCCAGAGGAGATGGAATTCTTCAACAACTTCATCGACAAGGGACTTCTTGATAGATTACATCACGTTGCTACTTCTGATTTCGGACGTATCACATACACAGATGCTGTTGCAGAGCTTGAGAAGCACAACGATGAATTTGATTACAAGGTATCTTGGGGCTGTGATCTTCAGACAGAGCACGAAAGATACTTAACAGAAAAGATTTTTGGAAAGCCTGTATTCGTAACAGATTATCCAAAGGAAATCAAGGCTTTCTATATGAAGCTCAACGATGACGGCAAGACAGTAGCTGCTATGGACTGCCTCGTTCCTGGTATAGGAGAAATCATCGGTGGTTCACAGCGTGAGGACGACTACGATGTACTTCTTAAGAGAATGCAGGAATGCGGCCTCAAGGAAGAGGACTACCAGTTCTACCTTGACCTTCGTAAATACGGTAGCTCTCGTCATGCAGGCTTCGGACTCGGCTTCGAGCGCTGCGTAATGTACCTCACAGGAATGGGCAACATCCGTGACGTAATCCCATTCCCACGTACCGTAGGTAACTGCGATTTGTAATCAAATTCGCACATGAACATGTGTGAATTTGATTGCCCAGAACTGCCCATTGCCGTAGGCAATCTTCAATGGCAGTTCTTCCACTAAAGTCCGTAATCATTTCGCTGACCCATACATATCTTTCTAAGACACGCTTTCGCTCATGTCGTGCTCGTTGCCCTACATAAGGTGCTGCTAAAGCACCACCTAAGTAGGGACGGCACTTTAAGGTCTTTAGAAAGACATGTATGTCTCAACTCAATGATTACTCACTTAATAACCCAAGGCGACATCACAGCCTAGGCAAGCGCGAGCAAGAGGGCCCCATGACTTGCAACAGAGGGGACCCACGCCGGCGGGGAGTTTCTGTTGCAAGTCAATGGGAGATGGCTTGCGGGAGCATGAAACACTAGAATGTCGCCGACACGATTTAGGAGGAGAATATGAGCAAGATGTACATCCCAGAGGGTTACAAATCTGCTTTGGATTTGAAGGAGACCCAAATTGCGATTAAGAAGGTGAAGGATTTCTTCCAGGCACAGCTTACAGCGGAGCTTAATCTTCATCGTGTAACTGCACCACTTTTTGTAGAGCCAAGTTCAGGTCTTAATGACAATTTGAATGGTGTGGAGCGCCCAGTTGCTTTCGGCGTAAAGGAGCAGGGTGATAAAGAAGTAGAAGTCGTTCATTCACTTGCTAAGTGGAAGAGAATGGCCCTCGGCAGATATCACTTCAATGTAGGCGAAGGCCTTTACACTGATATGAACGCAATCCGCCGTGACGAGGATACTGATAATATCCATTCCATCTATGTTGACCAGTGGGACTGGGAATGTATTATCGACAAGGCTGACAGAACAGAAGAAACTCTTAAAAAGTACGTAAAGAGCGTTTATGCTGCGCTTCGCGTTACAGAAAAATACATTGCAAATTCTTATGATTATGTGCAGTGTATTTTACCAGAGGAGATTCATTTCATCACTTCTCAGGAATTAGAGGATAGATGGCCAGAGCTTGATGCTCATCAGCGTGAGTATGAGGCTGCAAAGGAATACGGCGCAATCTTCCTTATGAAGATTGGTGATTTGCTTAAGTCTGGTGAGAGACACGATGGTCGTGCTCCAGATTATGATGATTGGCAGTTAAATGGTGATATCATCGTTTACTATCCAGTTGATGATATTTCACTTGAGCTTTCATCTATGGGAATCAGAGTAGATGAGGATAGTCTTGCAGCTCAGCTTAAGAAGGCAGGATGTGAGGATAGAGCTTCTCTTCCTTTCCAGAAGGCAATTCTTGAAAAGAAGCTTCCATATACAATTGGCGGTGGTATTGGACAGAGCCGTATTTGTATGTTCTTCCTTCGCAAGTGTCATATCGGTGAGGTTCAGTGTTCGTTCTGGCCTGAAGAAGATGTGGCTTATGCTAGTGAAAGAGGTGTCACAATCCTTTAAAACTTTGTAACATTAGTAATTTATCGCTTTACTTTTGTAGAGTTATAGCGTACAATAGTCGATGGCCCTTTTGCGAGGGCCATTTTATTGTTTATTTTTTATTATAATTCTTTACTTTAAAACTTTAATGTGCTAAATTATATATAAACAATAAAGGGTAACCGTGCGTCTGTGACGTGCTAGCGATAGGAGTATATTTAAAATGAACAAGAAACTTGAAACAGCAGAAATGGATGAGCTTTTAAGAGCTATTCTCAGCCTCGAAACTGTTGAAGAGGCTTATGAATTTTTTGAAGATTTATGTACTGTCAATGAAATGGTAGCAATGAAACAGCGCTTCGAGGTAGCCAAGATGCTTCGTGAAGAGCGTACTTACCAGGATATTGCTGATGAAACAGGGGCCAGCTCCGCAACTATCAGCCGTGTTAACCGTGCTCTTAACTACGGTAATGATGGTTACGATATGGTACTTAAGAGAATCAGTAAATAACTCATTATTTAAATGGAATAATTTCTGTGATAGAATGTAAGATGTAGTCTTGAAGACTACATCTTATTTTTTATTGAGGTGATAATATGGATAACACACGAAAAAGACTTAGCGATATTTTGCATCAGCTTGCAGAAATAGATTACGTTCATCCAGAGGACATCCCTAATATAGATTTATACATGGATCAGGTTCTTACATTCCTTGATCAGGAGCTAGGCACAGTTCGTGAAGCCACTGAGGACAAGGCTATGACTAAAACCATGATTAACAATTACACTAAAAATCAGATTTTGCCATCGCCTGAGAAAAAGAAGTATTCCAGAGATCACATGCTCAATCTGATTTTCATATATTATCTTAAAAATTTCCTTTCAATGAAGGACATCAAAAACATCCTTGACCCTATCAATGAAAGGTATTTCGGTTCAGACGAAGGACTAGGATTTTATGACATTTATTCTGCCATGGTAGGCTACGAAAGCAAGGTTGCAAACGATGTCACAAAGGATATCATTAGAAAATACAATCTTAGTAAAGAAGCCTTCATGGAGCAGGACGAGGAATCTAGAAATGAACTCCAGGAATTCACATTTATATGTGAGTTGGCCTTCGATGTTTTCGTTAAGAAGATGATGATTGAGCAGTTTATAGCTGGTCGCGAAGCTAAATCAGAGGATGAAAATAGTACTAAAGAAAAACCAAAGGAAAGCAAGTGATTTTATAGATAGAATCATTTTTATATGATAGAATATTTTAGAACAAACTTTCGTTTTAGATAGGAATTAATGGTTATGGATTTAAGTATGTTAAACGATAGGCAGCGCGAGGGAGTTGTCACTACGGAAGGTCCAGTTCTTATACTGGCCGGTGCCGGCTCCGGTAAGACAAGAGTACTTACCCACCGCGTTGCTTATTTAATTGAGCAGGGGGTTATGCCATACAACATCATGGCTATCACCTTCACTAATAAAGCAGCTCGCGAAATGCGCGAGCGTATAGATAATATCGTAGGTTTTGGTTCTGACGGTGTTTGGGTTGCCACCTTCCATGCATCATGTGTTAGAATCTTACGCAGATTTTGTGAGAGACTTGGGCAGGGCTACAGCACTAATTTCACCATCTACGATACAGACGATTGCAAGACCCTCATGAAGGAAGTTTGCAAATATCTTCAGATAGATACTAAGCAGTTTAAGGAACGTACTTTTTTAAATGTCATTTCCGATGCTAAGAATAAACTAATCGGCCCAGAGGAATTCACTAATCGTGCCATGGGCGATTACAACATGTCTCGCCAGGCATCTGTTTACAGGGAATACCAGGCCAGACTTCGTCAGAACAATGCATTTGATTTTGACGATTTGATTATGAAGACGGTAGAGCTTCTTAAGCTTGATCCAGAGGTGCAGGCATTTTATCAGAATAAGTTCCATTACATCATGGTTGACGAGTATCAGGATACTAACGCCGCTCAGTTTGAGCTTGTCCGTCTGTTATCCAGCGGCAGAGAGAACCTTTGCGTAGTAGGTGATGACGACCAGTCCATCTACAAATTCCGTGGAGCAGACATTTACAACATTCTCAATTTTGAGCAGCATTTCCCAAATGCTCACGTGATTAAGCTGGAGCAGAATTATCGTAGTACAGGCAATATCCTGGATGCTGCCAATGCAGTTATTGCAAATAACGAGGGACGTAAGGAAAAGGCTCTTTGGACTGAAGAAGAAGCTGGAGACAAAATCAACTTCCAACAGTTCGACAGCGCTTACGAGGAAGCCAGCTACATAGCCAGCAATATTGCCAGCTTTGTACGCAAAGGAGAGGCCGATTACAGAGATTGCGCAATCCTTTATCGTACCAACGCCCAGTCCCGTCTTATAGAAGAAAAAATGATATACGAAGGCATCCCTTACAAAATAGTAGGCGGTGTTAATTTCTACAGCCGTAAGGAAATCAAGGATGTTATTGCATATCTTAAAACAGTAGATAACGGTGCTGATGATATCGCAGTTCAGCGTATTATAAATATTCCAAAGCGAGGCATTGGTGCCACATCCATTGCAAAGGTATCAGATTACGCCAGAGAACACGGCCTTAATTTCTACGAGGCTTTAGTTCATGCAAACGATATTCCATCCATTGGAAAGGCAGCAGTTAAGATTAAGGGCTTCACAGATTTAATTGAAAAGCTCAGAAAGATTGCTGCGGAGGAATCAGTATCAGCTCTTGTCGAGGAAATCTTAGACCAGACAGATTACGTGGCTGAGCTTAGAGCAGAGGGCACAGATGAGGCCAAAGCGCGTATCGAAAATATCGATGAGCTTCTTACAAAGGCCGTAGCCTACGAAAAGGACGCCAGAGACGACGATGAAGAGCCTACACTTTCAGGCTTCTTGGAGGATGTAGCACTTGTGGCAGATATAGATAGCTACGAAGAAAGCGATAACTATGTTGTGCTCATGACTCTTCATGGCGCCAAGGGTCTTGAGTTCCCACGTGTTTACATGGCCGGCATGGAGGATGGCCTGTTCCCAGGACAGGGCGCCATCTTTGACGGCGGCGGAGCCGATTCAGAATTAGAAGAGGAGCGCCGTCTTGCATACGTTGGAATCACACGTGCCAGAGAGCATCTTACCATGACTGCTGCCCGAATGCGTATGATTCGTGGCGAGACTCAGTTCCACAAGATTTCTCGCTTTGTTAAGGAAATCCCAGAGGATTTAATTAAGGGCAATCTGTGGGAACCAAAGCCTATGGAGGATTATTCAAGCACTCCTATTGGAGAGTACTCTGTATATCAAAAGCCTTCTGGCAGAGGCCCAGCCATCGCTACAAGCTACGGTGATAATAAGCGTTCAGTTCGCGATACATTTAAGACTAACGTATATACGGTAGGAAGTTCCACTACCGCAGTTGCTAACAAAAACGGAACTAAGATAGAAAAATCAGAATTGGAATATGGCATCGGCGACAGAGTCAGCCATATCAAATTTAAGGAAGGAACAGTAAAGGACATCATCGACGAAGGCCGTGACTACGAGGTCACCGTAGACTTCGACGGCGTCGGAATCAAGAAGATGTTCGCCTCCTTCGCAAAATTAAAGAAAGTATAAAAGGCTTCCCCTTGAGGGGAAGCTGTCAGCGATAGCTGACTGATGAGGTGTATATGAAACGCGGTGAAATAGTTCAGGGAAAAGTAGTAAAGGTTTCTTTCCCTAACAAAGGTATTATAGAAACAGCAGAGGGCGACAAGCTTCGTGTAAAGGGCGTGTTGCCAGGTCAGACTGTTTCAGTAAGAGTTAAAAAGAGTTCAAAGGAAAAGGCCCAGGGAAATCTCCTTTCCCTAGATGTTCCATCTCCTATGGAAATGGAGCAGCCTTATTGTGTACATTATGGTAAATGCGGTGGCTGTACATATCAGTCGCTTCCTTATGAGGAGCAGCTAAAGCTAAAGGAAGGCATGATTCATGATTTAATGGCTCCTGTCATCAGCGAAGATGTATGGAATGCCACATACGAAGGCATCAAAGCCAGCCCAAAGCAGTTTGGTTATCGTAATAAAATGGAGTTCTCATTCGGAGATGAGGTAAAGGACGGTCCACTTACACTTGGTATGCATAAGAAGGGCAGCTTCTATGATGTTGTTACAGTAGATGGTTGTCAGATTATCGATGCGGATATGCGTCGTGTTCTTACAATCACTTTAGATTACTTCGCAAATGCGAAGCAGCCATATTATCGCAAGAATACACATGAAGGATACTTGCGCCATCTGCTTGTTCGTAAGGCAACAAAGACAGGTGAAATCTTAGTAGATTTGGTTACTAGTACACAGATTTCATCAATCTACGAGCTTGCTCTTTTAGAGGGATGGAAGCAAGCACTTTTGAAATGTCAGGATTGGGAAGGAAAGCTTACGGGTATTCTTCATACTAAAAATGATAGAGAGGCTGATGTGGTAGCAGACGAAGGCACAGAGGTGCTTTACGGCCAAAGCTGGTTTAAGGAAGAGCTTCTTGGTCTTTCATTTACTATCAGCCCATTCTCATTCTTCCAGACTAATTCTTTGGGAGCAGAAGTACTTTACAGCACAGCACGTGACTTCATTGCCGCTGGTGCTGATGGAGCAGAAGTATACGACCTTTATTCAGGTACAGGCACCATCGCTCAGGTTATCGCACCTGCAGCAAAGCATGTAACTGGTGTAGAAATTATAGAAGAAGCAGTTGAGGCAGCTAAGGAAAACGCCAAGCTCAACGGTCTTGATAACTGCGATTTCATCGCAGGTGATGTTCTCAAGGTTCTTGATGACATTTCAGAAAAGCCTGATTACATCATCCTTGATCCACCTAGAGATGGCATTCATCCAAAGGCACTTGATAAAATCATCGACTATGGTGTAGATTCACTTGTCTACATCTCATGCAAGCCTACCAGCTTAGCTCGCGACCTGGAGGTATTCCTCGCCCGCGGCTACAAGGTCACACGCCTTGCCTGCGTTGACATGTTCCCGGGTACTTACCATGTGGAGACGGTAGCACTTTTGTCCAAACTTTCTAGCGCAGAAAAACACGTAGAATACAGCATTTTAGGTGATGAATTGGACGTTACAACAGCAGAAAGCTATTGAAGAGGTGTTGAAGTTTTATAATATTATAAAAAAGAAGCTAATTGCTATTATTGTAGCGATTAGCTTCTTTTATAGTTTTATGCATTCATCAATTATGGATTCTATAATTCTTACTTGGCTAGGAGTTAGCTGTCTGAGTTTGTCTGATATTAACAGCAAATCTTTGTCTATAATGTCCCCGGTTAGAATATAATCCGTACTAACTCCTAAGGCATTAGCAACATGTAGTAGATTTTCAGGTCGCATAGCCCTCTTTCCACTTTCGGCATATGAAACAAATTGGGTAGTGACATTACTTTTTTCAGCCAAGCCTTCTTGCGTTAGTCCTAATTTTTTTCTTCGTTCTTCAATTCGTTTTCCAATTTCTGATAAAAACAATTCTTGTTCTGTCAAGAGAGTAAATCCTTTCTTTTTGTTAAATTTTATCAACAGAATTGTGAATTTTTAATGGTGTATTGTTGAAATAAATCAACAACTGTTGATACAACCTTATGTGCATAGTAGAATTATAATCAGATAAAAGCGCTAAAACCTTGTATTAGTCAGAAAATATGAAAGGGGATATTATGACACGTGTTGAAAAAGCTGAAGTTATAGGGAAATTATATAGTAGAAATAATACTCAAGAATCGATTGCAAAAGTATTAAAGATGAGTGTAAGTGATGTTGGGGCAGTTACTAGATGGATGGGTTTTGAACATACAAAGTATGTAACACCAGAAAACATGAATGATAATCAGCTTATAAAACCAATACGATTCGAAGAGGACATTTCATTTTTAGATAAGTATCCTGACGAAAATTTTATAGATTACTTAAAGGAGGTGTAATTATGAAATGTAAGGTGTGTGGTACAGAATTTTCAGAGGGCTGTTTTTGTCCAGAGTGTGGAACCCAAATAGAGATAAACATAGCATCAAAAAATCAAGATAAAGGTTTTAATGATAATCAATCACAAAAAGAAGAAACATCAAACAAACAAAAATCAAAAGAAAATGCTAGGGCTATATGGTCATTGGTTTTAGGCCTTGTTTCTTGGGTAAGTATAATAACGGTTATTATACCTATAGTGTGTGGTGTTATTTCTATTGTGAAGGGAATTCAAGCTTTAAAGGCTAAAACGAAATATAAGAAATGCGCTATAGTTGGAATAATCCTCTCTATATTAATTTATGTATTTTTGATATATGTTGTTTTGTCACCTACCCCAACAAGTGGTACAAGTTCTTCAGAGACCATACAAGTGGATATAGAAGAATCAAACGATGATAGTAGTTTGGAAGAAATATCTGATACGAATAGTGTAGAAGAAGCATCCGATGTTGGCACTGTGGAAGAAATGTCTGATACCGATGGTGTAGAAGCTATATCCAATATTGACGATACAGAAGAAATAGCAATAGAAGAGGAAAGTTCGAATGAGAGTAATTTTACTGAAGATGAACTATTAGAATATGCGGATGAATATGAAGAAGATAAAATTGTAACGATTGATATAAATTATATAAAGAAATCATTAGCATATAATGACGATTGTATTGTTTATATTGATGGCGAGGAAATAGGAAAGATAAAGGCTGGGAACGAGGAATATTATACAGGTTATCTATCAAGAGGAACTCATAAAATTCAAGTAAAAAGTGATACGCTTATACGTCATAATAATACAAGTAAAGTAAAATTTAAAGTGGATGAAGAAAACACTTATTTCAAATTTACATTAAAGGAAAAAGCTCTTGGTTTAAATATTAAATTAGAAAAATAGTAGCTGTTATACAACGATGTAGATAACTGTTTTATGTATAAAAAGGAGATATTATGGCACTTATAACTTGTCCAGACTGCAATAACGAAGTTTCTGATAAAGCGAGCGTTTGTCCAAAATGTGGATATCCGATTTCTGACTTTGTGATGGAGTTAGAAGAAAAGAAAGCTCAGGAGGAATCAGAAAAAGAGGCACAAAAGCGCAAAGAGGAAGCAGCGATAATTCATTCTTTTACTATAAATGGTGAACAATTTGAGCTCAATGGAAGTCAAAGGGTGTGTGCATATACTTTGGCAAGGATAGAAAATCAACGAGCATTAACACATTCTGCGCTTGTGTCTATTTATCAAAATGGATTATCCCCTGCTAATATGAAAGATGGCGAATTTGCTCAAATGGGAGCGGAATGGCTGTCTGACAAAGGCTATATCGTTTGGGAACATATATGGGATGATTATCTTCAAAATGTAATAGATGGAATGGGCCAAAGACAAATATATGATTTAATGGTTCCAATGAATTCTTTATATGATGCGATTTATGAAGTTAATCAAGAAGCAAAAGAACAATTTGATTTAGATTTTACGAATGCACATATGGAGTACGGAGATGGCTGGCATGAGGCTGAGTATATTTCACCGCCAATTGAGAGTATCTATGCGAATGATTTAGGAAGCTTAATAGGTGGAACGATTAGGGCAAAGTTGATTAATTCTGCACATGAAGCATTTAATAAACCAAAGGTTGAAAGAAAAAAGGAGGCAGTAGTTAAAAAGTGGCATAATGACGTAAATAATGCCTTTGATGCATGGGATGCTACAGTGTTTTCCTTCTTGGATCGATGCATTGATTCTTTTTTTGATAGTTTGGGAGAAACCATAGTTAACGCTTTATATAGTGCAAATGTTATTTTTGAAGTTGATTTTAATTATTCAATAAGACTGGCTAGTGATAGAGTCGAATTGAATGAACAAATCGAGACAAAAACTAATAAAAATAATCCACCTTATAATTACATAAGTAGGTATATAAAAAAGAATCCTGGTGATGTGTATGGATTAATTTTTTACTTTAATATGATTGAATTTGAAACAGAAGATGATTTTACTAACTATGTGGAATTTACAAGATTTATTCTGGGTGACGCAAATGAGGCTGTTATAGAAGAAATTCTTAATGAGAATAAAAAGACTCCAAAACAAAATATTATAGTATTTAAAAAGGATTCTGATTTGCACGAATATTTCTTGAAATATCAAAAGCCTTTAATAGATAAGAAACAAAAGGAAAAAGAGGAAAAAGAGAGAGCTCAAAGAACTTATGATGGCGTTTTATTCGACACAATTGATGAGAAAAGAATCTATCAAAATGATTCAGAGAGATTTAGTCAGTCTATTAATTTATTATGTGAAGATGGTCCAATAATAGACGTAGCTAATTATATAAATAGCTACAGGTTGCTTGAGGCGAAAAAAGACCTTATTATGACTGAACATTTTAAAAATCTTGCGAAAAAGGCCTTAAAAAAGATTAGTGAAAAAAACTATGACGAATTGGTATTTACTGATATAGATGATTTGGAGAATTATGTAAATGATAAATCCAAATGTGAAATATTAGTAGATTCTCTTTCGGAAGAAAAATTCTTTTCTAATATAAGCAATTCCATAAATATTTACAAGCAATTATTAGAAATAAGGAAAGAACTAAAATCTCATTTATGGAAAACGAAAGTAGACGCCATACTTCAATTTTGTGAAAAGTATATCAATTTGGATAAAAATGATAATGGAAAATTATACTGCGATGTATTACAAAAGTACAATAAAAAGGATACACATGACGATACTGTCGTTTCGTTCTTTTCTGAAAAATCAGAAGTTGCAAAAAAATATGATATAGATGTTTATGCTTTCCTTGTAATTAATCAGATGATTATAACACCGAAAGAATTTTTTGTTATAGAGAATAGCAGCAAAAATATTATTCCATTAAACGAAATAACCTCCATAGCTATTTTAAGAACAAAAAATGATGGAGATAAGTGTGTCCCATTCATTCAAATAGAAACCAACAATGGCAAAAAATATGATTTTTATATAGAAGGTAATCAGCTAAAAAAGAATAGTGATATATTTTTTATTCTAAATAAACTTCAGAAATATAGTCCTAGTGTTAATGAGATAATCATAGAAGAAGAGCCAAAGAAAGAAGAGTCAAAGACAGAGGAGTCAAAGACAGAGGAGTCTAAGGTAGAAAAACCTGAAGTAGAACAGTCTAAGACGGAAGAATCTATTAACAATAACATAAATGCTGATAATCCAACAAAATTCTGTGTCTTCTGTGGTTCTAAAATAGCTAGAACGTCAAAGTTTTGCAATTATTGTGGAAAAAGAATGACAACCTAGTTTTTGGAAGGCTTATAGGAAGGAGATTCAAATGAAGTGTAAAAACTGCGGTACGGAATTTACTGAGGGGTGTTTTTGTCCTGAATGTGGAACAAAATATTCTGAACACGATGATGACTCTACAAAGGAAACTCTTTTTTTTGAAAAAAATGATACAAATAAGTTAAGGAACGAGTCAAAAATAGAGACATCTAGCAAGTCAGAGGAGTTATATGACGAGACTGAAAAAGAAAAACTCCAAACAAAATCTAAAGTAAAGTACTTGGCTATTATTTTGGCAATTTTTATCCTGGTATTAATTGTTTTAGTTCTCAAGGGGTGTACACACAGTAGTACTATAACAGACACTAATACTGATTCACAAAATAATTTGTCTGGTGCAGATGAATTAGAGCAAGAAGTAGAATCTGCCTCTGTTATGACTCCAGTTGAGACTGTTTCCAATTTCTTAGACGCAGAAGTTACATGTGATTCTGAGAAAGCACTATCTTATTGCGCAGATGATTTTAAAACAGAAATTAGTGAAGATATTAAGCAAATAAAACAACTAAAAGAGGAAAGTAATACGACATTTATGGAATGCGCTGTAGAAGAGGCACAATTTATTTTCTTCGCAACTGCAACTGATGAAGTGATAGATGCGGAATATTTAAGAAAAGATAATGAAGTACAAAAAGCAGTGGAAGATTTTACTGAATTTGTAATTGCGGAATTGTTTATTCGCTCTATTAGCGATGATGTTGAGATGAAAGATGATGGTACGGCAATAGTAACTGTTAAAATGTCAGCAAAAGACGGGGCAACGGGTGAATCTATAGAAAGCTATTTTGACAACTATTTACAAACATTTCTTTTGAATAAGCTTTCAGATAATAGTAATTTTTTAAAGAAACAGGTTGCAAAAAAGATAGTAAAGGAGGCTGTTTTAGATAGTTTAAATGATTTGAAAATAGAGTATGAAAAGATTGAACCTGTATATATGGGAAAGAGAATCTATTATTTGCAACAAGATTCAGGGAAATGGATGATTTTTAAGAAAGAAAGAGAGGACGCAAATTCTTCTGTCATAGACGAAAATGACAATCACGAGGAGGAAACAATGGTACAGTCAATGTTTCCTGAAATAGTCGATGAAGAAGCGGTTGATGAAGAGATAGCGTATGAAGAGGAAATTGTGGAACCTGAGGAAGAATTTACTGAACCATGTATAAGATATGGCAGATATGTATTTACATCTACTAATCCAGCTGTTACATATACATTACAGATTATTCCAGATTCAGCAGTTGGAAAGGATCACATTCGCGTGAATTGGGGGTATGAGGGACACGGAGAACGTTGTTTTGATGGATATACGGAGCATGATGACATACATATGGTTGTTTATTGTGATTATTTGTCACAGCAGGGATACTATTTAGATTTAAATGCTACATCAGGTAAGGAGATTGATGTTGTTGCCGCTGGATACAATTCAGAGCATAAGAACGAATATGAGTTTAATTGTTCTGGACATTTCATGTATGACGGAGAGTGATTCTTTATGGAAAAATATATTTTAGAAATTGAGATGATATATAGAAGATGGGATGAACTGCGAAATCGTAAAATTTCCAAAGAAGATAGTGAACTTGCCTATAAATTATTACTAAAATATAAAGAAAATCGTGAATTCATAGATGAGTTTAATTGCTTTAAAGGCGGTTATCCAAATCCTACAGCATTCCAGACAGCAATGAGAGAATTTAAAAATTTCAAGTAATGAGCATTTGGGATTTTATGAATGTAGCATTATAGAGGCATTTAAAGAATATGGTGTAAGGTATGGAATCGGTACACATGGACTATATGAATAAAATGCAAGAAAGTGAAGGTATGCCAAAGAAAGATGAAAAAGAAATTCCCCTTACAGAGTTTTACCGAATGGTTCGGGACAATTTGAATAGGGAAACGATAGAAGAGTATATTTCCGCTAGTGATTATTTAGGATTACATAATCTACTAAAAAAGAATGCATTGCCATTACAGGAAAAGATTATTTACAGAGATATCTGTGCTGCTAATGGCGTTGATGACGCTCAATTTGAATTAGCGTTATCATTTTTAGAGAAATCTAAGAACAGTGACATGCTTTATCTCTATCTTAAACGCTTAGCAGATAAAGGCTATGTCAAGTCCTTTTACTATTTGGCAACTTGTTATATCCATGGCTACGGATGTGATATTAACTTGCAGGCGGCAAGAGAATTAATATTAAAAGCATATATATTCAAAGCATATCCTGATATAGTTCGTGACCATTATGATTTCTATTCACATGTTAAGGAATTATTTGAAGAGCATGCAGATGTTGAGCAGGCTAGAAATTATTTTTATGGAATAGATTGTGGACAGAATTATCAGAAGGCATTTACATATTTTGCTTCCGCATTTTTAAAGGATGAGGATGCGTATGCAGGATGTATGTTGGGAAAATTTTTTCAAGATGGAATAGGAGCTAAGGCAAACTGCTCAGTTGCATTGGAATTTTATAAACGATGCCGCTGGGGTATGACATCATATGGCTATGATGATTATTTTGAGATGATGCCAGAATATAAGATTGGAATGTTTTTATTGGATGGCATTGGTACTCAGCAGAATAAACAACTTGCTTCTTATTCCCTTGGACGTGTAGCAGATTATTATAATAAGCCAGAAAATGATATTCCTGAAAGGTTTGCCAGTGAGATTAATGCGGCTATAGAAATTTCTGATGAGCTTTTTAGTGAGTATGGTTCTGAATATGAAGAGGAAGCGGAAGAATGGTTTGACGCTCAAATTGAATATGTGTCTAATTAATAAACTCATCACATGAGCACCTTCTATTGTGAAGGTGCTCATTCTATAAGATGGCAGTGTTTATTTTCACGCCCTTTAGGTGGATTCTTGAATATTGGATGCTTGCAAGATTTCTTAACAATTTTCATTAACTCATTTACTTCAGTAGCGGGGATCTTCGATAGGTTCAGGTCTAGCATATTACTCCATTTAACTACAGTGACTTTATCTATATAGGCCATTCCTTACTAAAAAATTTTCTGCAGAGGCAAAATGCCTTATTTAGAGGAGATATTCCTAATGCAGGACATGAAAAGGTGTATCAAGCTTATGTCAGAGAAACGTAAAGAAAAAGATTTGTTTGATATTGAATACGTTTTGTTTACATGATAATATATTCGCGTAAACGAAAATGATAGAATACGGAAAGACGGACAGTTGTTATGACAATAACTGAAAGATTATTTTTTCTTATAAAAGAGCGTGGTTTAAGTCAGAATGCATTTGGCAAAGCTGCGGGAATAGCACCTAGCACAATCAGTGATTGGAAGAGAAAAGGGCATAATCCTTCCGCTGATAAGATTATGGATATATGCAGAGTATTAGAAGTATCACCGGAGGCTCTTCTTACGGGTAAAGGTATAGATGAGGCTGAGGTCAAGGAGACTAAGGTGGATTATAAGGAAAAGCAGCTTTTAATGGAATATGAAGGTTTAAATGAGGACGCGCAAAAGAGATTGCTGACCTATGCGAAGAAGTTGGGGGAGCTGACGAAAATGGAGGATTTAACATGGGAAAAATGATGAAAGATACAATACATGCAAATGGTAAGGACATTCGCATGTACACAATGGATTTTGAGAATGATTTTATTTCACTTACTGATATAGCTAAATATAAAAGTGATGATGCAAATGCTACGATATGTAATTGGATGAGAACTCGAGAAACAATTGAATTCTTGGGATTGTGGGAGCGGTTGCATAATACTGATTTTAAACCCCTCGAATTCGAGGGGTTTAGAGGTGAGGCAGGACTGCATGCTTTTACAATGTCACCAACAAAGTGGATACAAGGTGTAAATGCTATAGGTATAGTTTCAAAGGCAGGTCGATATGGTGGAACATACGCACATTCAGACATTGCGCTTGAATTTGCATCATGGATTTCCGCTGAATTTAAACTGTATATTATAAAAGATTACAAACGTATAAAGAAAGATGAAAATAGCAAATTATCTCTTAACTGGAATTTGAATCGTGAAATTGCAAAGATTAACTATCGCATTCATACTGATGCAATAAAAGATAACTTAATCCCACCAGAACTTACACCAGAGCAGATTTCATTTAAATATGCCAGTGAAGCAGATCTTCTTAATGTTGCATTATTTGGTATGACAGCGAAACAATGGAGAGATTCCAATAAAGATAAAAATGGGAACATGCGAGATTTCGCAAGTCTTAATCAATTGCTCGTACTTGCAAATATGGAAAGCTACAACGCAATTTTAATTGAGCAGGGGAAGCCTCAATCAGAAAGACTGGTTCTCCTTAGACAGCTTGTAGTTAAACAAATGCAAACATTGGAATATGTAAATAACGAGGGGCTTAAGCGTTTACCTGGAGCTTCGGTTAATGAAGACAAATAGCTTGGGAGGTATTATGACAAAAGAAAAGACAAAAGTTTATATTTACACTCGTGTCTCAACAGCAATGCAGATAGATGGCTATTCATTAGAGGCACAGAAGACAAGAATGAAAGGCTTCTGTGCTTACAATGAGTACGAGATTGCTGGGGAATATGAGGATGCAGGAAAGTCAGGCAAATCCACTGTGGATCGCCTGGCTTTTAATAAAATGATCGAAGATATAAAAGCAGGAAAAGATGATGTGAGGTTTGTTCTTGTATTTAAACTTTCAAGATTCGGAAGAAATGCTGCAGATGTTCTTTCTACACTTCAAGTGATGCAAGACTTTGGAGTTGACCTTATATGTGTAGAGGATGGAATAGATTCATCAAAAGATGCAGGTAAACTAATGATTTCAGTTCTATCAGCTGTAGCTGAAATTGAACGTGAAAACATTAGAGCTCAAACCATGGAAGGTAGAATGCAAAAGGCTAGAGAAGGAAAATGGAATGGAGGAATGGCTCCGTATGGTTATAAGCTAGTGGATGGAAATCTAGTTATTAAAGAGGATGAAGCGGAAGTTATTAGAAAGATTTTTGAAGTATATGTCAATACAACACATGGACCTTCAGGTGTAGCAAAGTATCTTTCGAATCATGGAATAAAGAAGGTAAAAAGGCGTGATTGGGAAAACGAATACTTCAGCGAACATACAATTCGTCTTATTCTTCAAAATCCTGTTTACATTGGAAAGATTGCATTTGGTAGAAGAAAAACTCAAAAAGTTAAAGGTACACGTAATGAATATCAGATAGTTAATTCTGATGATTATATTACGGCTGATGGAGCACATGAAGCTATTGTATCTGAAGATTTGTGGGAGGCTGCTAATGCCAAGATGAAAAAGCGTTCTCATAAATATAGTCGTGTTAATAAACCAAAAGAAGAAAGAACGCATCTTCTTACAGGAATAGTGAAATGCCCGATATGTGGAACAGGATTGTACGCTAACAAGGCAACTAAGAAAAAAGCGGATGGAACATTCTATAAGGATTTCTATTATTATTCTTGCAAGCACAGAAAAAAGGATAGAGGTCATGTATGCACATATAGAAAGCAGATAAATGAAGAATTACTTGATGCAGCAGTCATTGAGTCTATAATTCGAATGACACAAAGTAGAAAATTCGCCCAAGAAATCAAAAGAAAGATTAAGGCGGAGGTGGATACCACTGAATTGGATAAAGAAATAAAAGAATTAAAAGCTCAGCTTAGAAAGTGTTACAACAGAAAAGAGGCTATCAATGATGATATAGATTCTTTAGATGTTGAGAATAAGCATTATTCAAGACGCAAAAATGATCTCGAGTGTAGTTTATATAAAATCTATGATAAAATTGATAGGACAGAAGAACTACTACTGTCTGCTCAGGCAAAGCGTCAGGCAATAATAGCAAATAAAGTATCAGCTGATAATGTATACAAGGCATTGGTTTATTTCGACAAGTACGTTGTTGATATGACTGATGCAGAGTGCAGAGAGTTCATCACTCAACTTATAGAGAAGGTTGAGGTTTACGAAGAGAGACAGCCAGATGGAAAGTGGATTAAGGATATTAAGTTTAAGATTCCAATGATCAACAATGAGACACTTTTTGGTTTGGACAATTTAAATCAGCTTGAAACGGTGGCATTAATTAAAAAAGCATAGATTCTTGCTGACCTTGCGGATAACATTTGAAATGAATTTATTCCATTACACGCGGGTTTCATGTTATTATATCAGGGTAAAAGGAATGTAATAACGGGAGGTACATAATGGTAGAAAATAAGTTTTTCCCAGAGATTCACGGTAACTTTGGATTTGGATGTATGCGACTTCCAATGCAGGACAAGGAAGTTGATCATGAACAGTTCAATAAGATGATTGATGCCTTTATAGCGTCAGGTCTTAACTATTTCGATACTGCTCATGGATATATAGATGGTAAATCTGAGACAGCCATTGCAAAATGCCTGTCAGCAAGATATGACAGAAGTCAGTTCTTGCTTACAAATAAGCTGACTGAGCCATATTTTAACAAGCAGGAGGATATCCGTCCTTTCTTCGAGAATCAGTTAAAGTGGTGCGGAGTAGATTATTTTGATTTTTATCTCATGCATGCACAGAATAAGGATAATTACAAAAAGTTCCAGGCATGCAAGGCATACGAGACAGCCTTCGAGCTTAAAAAAGAAGGTAAGATTAAACACGTAGGACTTTCATTCCATGACAAGGCAGAGGTCCTTGATATGATTCTCACAGACCATCCAGAGGTAGAGGTGGTTCAGATTCAGTTCAACTATGTTGATTATGAGGATGCTTCTGTAGAAAGCCGCAAGGTATACGAAGTATGCGAAAAGCATAACAAGCCAGTTATAGTTATGGAGCCAGTTAAGGGCGGTAGCCTTGTAAATCTTCCTGAAGAGGCTGATAAGGTATTCAGAGATTTAGGAGATAAGAGTAACGCCAGCTATGCAATCAGATTTGCAGCCAGCTTCCCTAGCATGACTATGGTTCTTTCAGGAATGAGCAACATGGAGCAGATGGAAGATAACTTAAGCTTCATGAAGGATTTTGAGCCACTGACAGAAGCAGAAATGGGAGCGGTTGCCCGTGTTACAGGTATCTTTAAGAACCTTAACCTCATTCCATGTACTAGCTGTAGATATTGCGTAGAGGAGAATCACTGTCCTAAAAACATTCGCATTCCAGACATGTTCTCAGCTATGAATGCTCACGAGGCATTCCATGATTGGAACTCGGGCATGTATTATGATTTAGTAAGTGGAAGTGACAATGGTAAGGCTTCTGATTGTATTAAGTGTGGCAAGTGTGAAAAGGTTTGTCCACAGCATCTTCCAATTCGTGATTTGCTTGATAAGGTTGCAGGAACCTTTGAAAAGAAACATTAATAAAACAAAGGGCCTAAGCAAAACGCTTAGGCCTTATTTAATGCATCATTTAATTGATTTAGCAAATCTCCATATTCAGCCATCACCTCATAGTGATGTTCTTTTATGTAATCTATATTGTTTTCCTTAACCGCAAATTCCAAAGCCTTGGCCTTTGCAGAAAGCTCAGGGGCACCAATAGTCATAGATGTTCCTTTAAGAGAATGTGCCAATATCTGATAATTAGGCCAGTCCTCTTTGCTGAGACTTTCATTTAACGCAGGACGCTTATCTTCGTTTACGTAGGTGGTAAGAATCTGTGTGTAAAAATCTTCATCATCTGCAGCAAATTCCATGCCAGCTTTTGTATCTAAAAAGCTAAGAGCTGATAGCAAGCTTGAAGTTACGTTAGGCTTTGAGACCGGACTTTCAGTTTCTTCATTTAATGTTATTAGATGAGAAGGTAAATGCTTCAGCAGCATTTCTTCCAAAACATTTGGCTTAATAGGTTTTGAAATATAGTCATCAAAACCGCTGTGAAGGTAAGATTGATCTGCTCCAATCATGGCGTTTGCCGTAACCATGATGACTGGAGTTTCGTTGTTGATGCTTTGCTTATTAGCGCGCAGTCTGGTGAGTACTTCTATGCCATCCATTTCAGGCATCATATGATCAAGAAAAACTAAATCGTATTTGGTAGTATTCAGTTTTTCTAACGCAGCAGCACCACTTAAAACAGAATCGATTTGAATCTCAGTTTTCTTCAAAAGGCCGACTAATACGTCTAAGTTCATTTGTACATCATCAACGATTAAAATCCTTGCTTTAGGAGCAGTGAAACTTAGCTGATGTTTTTTTGTATCGGTTGAATAGTCATCATAAATACTTTCTAATGGAGCTGCATCAATTACTTTTTGAGGAATTTTTACGGTAAAGACTGAGCCCTTTCCGTAAGTGCTGTTTACTAATATTTGTCCATGCAAAAGATTAACCAGGTCTTGAGTAATTGAAAGACCTAAGCCAGTTCCTTGTATTGAACGATTTCGTGACAGCTCAAATCTTTGGAAGTTTTCAAAAATATGAGGTAAATCAGTTTCTTTAATACCAATTCCGTTGTCTTCGACAGAAGCAATCAGCGTGATATTATTAAATGTACGTTTCTCATATTTGATATCTAACTTAATAGAGCCTTCTTCCTGTGTGTATTTAACGGCGTTGGATAGCAGATTTGAAAGAATCTGTTTTAATCTGACATCGTCACCGTAAAGAGTTTTAGGAAGCATTGGGTCACAGTTTATTGTTAGATTTTGCCTTTTTTCAGCAGCAAGATAGTAAAACATGTTGTAGCAATCATTAAGTACTGTTTTGATGCTGTATTCATTTTTTATGATTTCCAGCTTACCTGATTCAATCTTTGAAAAATCCAAAATATCATTAATTAAGGATGTAAGATTCTTAGAAGCTGTACTTATATTTTCTGCATATTTTAATATGGTTTCATCTTCACATTCTCTGCAGATAAGCTCATCCATACCTGATATGATGTTAATAGGTGTTCTTATTTCATGAGAAATATTGCTGATGAATTGTGATTTAGCTTTATTAGCAGCTTGTGCTTCTTCCACTAGGCGATTTTCTTCAGTCAAATCTGTAGTTACTAAGATGTAACACATTGGCTCATGATTTTTGTCCATTTTGCAAGAAAAGTTAACTAATGTGACTTTGTCAGTAACCTCTGAGGTTAAGCGGTAATCGATTGCATCTCCTTCAGTAGCTTTGGCAAACATCTTCAGTGGCTCGCCACTTTTTAGCTTAAAGATTTCTTTAAGTCGAATACGCTGTGGCTCTTTATCAAGTCCAAGCAATTTATTAGCATATTCGTTTGACAGGCATAAATGATAGTTAGTATCGAATACAAGCAGTCCTGCGGCCAGTGTTGAAAAAATATCCTTACTGATATTATTGACGGTGATATAGAACACCATGTATCTGTTGGCTGCAGTGTAGAAAACAACAAACGCAATACAAATACCAAAGCAATAGAAAATGTGCGCAAAGGAAATATCGTGCACAATTTTTATTAAATCAGGTATTGTTGAAAGGCATAAAATAGTATTAGAAATGAAAGCATAAATAATAAGTCTTCGTTCACGTCTATATTTGGAACTAAATGCCCAAGCTATACTAATCAAAAGAAGACATATTACAAGTATGATTAGATATGTGTAGTGGAAGATATGTCTATATGGATCTGAGCGAATATAACTTGTAAAGTTGTCATATCTTATGAATTTATCTGTGTCAGGATGCCCGTAGATTAAAACATCCAAAATAGCTGCGATAGATGCAATTCCAATAATCATGTATTCTGCAATTTTACTAAAGTTAAGGCAGCTGGTGATAAGCAGCAATTCTGCAACTAGATAAATGTCTATACCGACCAAACCTATAACTCTGAAAATATAGGCTAAAAACAGATTGGTGCTAAGGGACATAATGGAATATCCTGTAAGACATAGACCGTTTCCTAAGGCAAGCAAAAATACGGCGTACTTAAAAAAGCCCCGGGTATGTTTTTCGCGGCTCAAAAAAACGGCCCCAAGGTGTATAGATACTGCACCAGACATTAATAATATTATGTTTATATATAGTAGATTATCTAAAAAAAGTTTCATAAATATATTATATATAATTATTTTTGGTTTTTCATTATCAAACTGGCTTAATTATGCTATTATTTAGTTACAGTATAAGTTACATAAGGGGATTTTATATGAGAGTTGCAGTTGTTGATGACGAAAGTATGTTTCGCATGCAATTGAAAATGATGGTAGAAAAGCTTTCAAAGGTTAAGTCGGTTCGAATTTTAGTTGATGAATTTGAAGATGGACCAAGTTTTATTGATGCACTATCGGAAAGACGATACGATATTGTTTTCATGGATATTTATATGCCTGGTATGGATGGTATAGAAACAGCCAAAACGCTTAGACGTAAGACTGAGAGAACCTTCCTTATCTTCCTGACAGCTTCAGATGGGCATTATCCAGACGCATTTTCGCTACATGCATTTGATTATGTTACAAAGCCATTTACTTTAGAAAGAATAGACCAGGTTCTTACAGAAATATTAGAGCACACACCGCTTGATACAGCTTTTATAAAGATTTCTGCTTCCGGAGTGGAAGAACGTGTTAAATTAAAAGACATTGTTGCTGTTACAACGGATGGGCATTATCTAGAAATAAGAAAATCCGATGGAACCACACGAAGAGCCAGATTAACGTCAGGCGAATTTTTAGAAATGACAGGTTCCGATAAAAGATTTGCAGTTCCGAACAGAGGCATCATTATTAATATGGAATATTTGGATTATATCGAAGCGGGTCAGGTTCATATGACTGATTCAAGCGAATATCCTGTATCAACTAGAAAAATACAAGAGTTAATGCAGATAGTTGATGAATATCGATATAATAATCAATAAATATAAAGAATTAGAGCTAGTACGAATTAGTTTTGCCAGATTTTAAACGTTTGTGCCAAAACTATTGCGTCTAGCTTTTTTTCTGTTATCCTAGTTACAGTATAGTTAAATTATATAACGAAAGGATTTAGGTGATGAGGAAAGGTTCGGCCAAAGCCGCTGTTTTAGGCTTGTCGACAATTACTATAGCTGGCACCGTGGCGATTCCGGTGCAAGTACAGGCTTCAGATAACACTGAAAGCCTTTTTAGCGACTCTTCATACACTGCTACAGACGTAGCAGATTCCCAAAGCCTTTCGGAATCTATAGATGATAATACAGTTGAAAATATTGTGGAAAACGTTTCAGGTACAGATATCCCTGAGGCAACAGAAGCAAAAGAAAGCATATCAAATGCTATTGAAGCCACAACTAATATAGAAACAGCCCAGCAGGCCATGGATGATGCCGAAGACGAAGCAAACGATATCGTTGGAACAATATCAGGCCAGGCTGATAACACAAAAGCTGATAGCGAAGCAGCTAAAACAGCAGCTCAAAACGCTAATGAGGCAGTACTTGCACCTAATACGACAAAATCAGATGCTGTCACTATTATTGCAGATGCGGAAAAAACAGTATCCGATGCGCAGACCAATTACGATGAGGCCAGTGCTTCCTATGATAAAGCGATGGTAGCATATGAAGAGGCTAAGGAAGATTATTTAACTGCCGCAGATGCATATAAATCAAATAAACAATCTGCATTGTCGGATTTAAATAAAGCAGACATAGCTTTAACAGAAGCAGAAGAAAAGCTTGCTAAAATGCAGCAGGAAGCTGAAGCTGCAAGACAGGCTTTAGTTGATGCCGGTGCAGAAGCATTAGTTAATGCAGACGAAACTACAGATATTTCAGAATATGTTCAGACTATTGTTAGATACTATTACATTCCTAATAATGAATTGTCTGATGGCCAGCAAATCACAGATTTTGTAGTTTCATCAACAAATGATGATTATCTTTCTATTTCATATACTATTACTGATTCGGATGGAAATATCTTAAGAACAGTAAATGCTGATTATGGCTATGAAGTAGATAAAGATTCTGGGGAGATTCGTATATACGATAACAAGCTCTGCTACGAATATGTTGATTCAAACGGTCAAACAGTTCGCATCACAAAAGAAGAAGCACAAGCTTTAGACGATAACAGAATAGAAATCGGAAGATATTTTACAGCTACTGGTTTCTACATTCCTAGATATGAAGAGCTTGCAAGATATAAGGGAACCATTTCTTATATCAATTACTCTGATGCAAAGGCCATAGCTCAGGGCAAAAAATCTATCGAAGAATTATATGCCAGTGATTTATACAGATATAATGCAGAAGCTTCTTACATAGAAGGAACAAAAACACCATGGCCTTTAACTTATCATTTGGATTTGAAATATAATGTTTATTACGACCAGGTGGAAGTATATCTTATGCCTATGACTCGTGTTAGTTACGAAGGCATAGTAAAAGAACTAGCCCAATCAGGCAAAAGAGTTATAAGCACTCCTGAGGAATATAGATACGGTATAGTTAGATATATTCAAGAATATGCCATTTCTGATCAGGTGGCAGGCAATGAATATGCATCATATAAGGATGCTGTAGCTGCTGTAACACAGGATGCTAAGGATTCAAAAGATGCTGTGGGCATAGATATTGCAAATAGCACAAATCTTTCGATCAAAGAAAATATAAAATATGCATCTGTAGAAGAAAGACATATTAATGAAGGTAATGCTTTGTTTGAAAGCATGTCTAATGGCTATAGATCATACATATCTTCACTTAAGACTAAGCTTGATTATTATTCAAAGCTTATGGAGGATGTAAATAAAGCTAAAGAAAGTTATGCATCTGCTAAATCAGAGGTTAAAAAGCTTCAGGACAAAATCGAAAGCTTAGATTCAGCAAACGATATAACTACAGCAGCAAAACTTGCATCTCTTCAGGCAAAGCTTGAAAAGGCAGAGCTTAACTTAACAACTGCAAAAGAAAATTTAGATTTTGCTAACGAATCATTAGCAAATGCAAAAACATCCTTTGCTAAGAGATACGAAACAGCACCTTCAGTTCCTGCAGCTCCAGCAGCAGAAAACATTAAATCAACTATACAATCAGTTGTTTTAGACCTTACTGATGAAGAACTAGAAGAAACTGAAGAGCCAGAAGAGTTAGAAGATACAGAAGATCAAGCACAACAGATACAGGTTGCAAACGATACTACAGCTGGTACAGGCAACGATGGAAATGGTGGTGACGGGGAACAATCTGAATTAGATTCGGATGCTACTACGGAATTAGCAGGCGATGCTGTTACGATTCCAGATGAAGAAACGCCAACAACAATAACAATTGCAGGAATACTTGCCAGAGGAAAATGGTTTATAGGATTAGCAGGTGTATCTACAGCAGGTATCGGTGTTGCTGTTTTGGAAGCTAAGCACAGAGCAGCGATGAAACTAATAGACAAATTAAATCAATAAACGTTACAAGGATTGACCGAAAGTCAATCCTTTTTATATTTATAACATAGTACACAAATATTTTATACGTTCTTGCCAGATTTTTGACATTTTTGCCAAAATCTTGTTTCAATAGTTGAGAAGTGTTACATTCTTTAAGGTAGATTTTAGAGACTAAAACAAATTTTTAACAAAATAAAATAATTGAAAGGGACTAGAGATGAAAAACAAGGTTGTAAAATCAATGACATTAGGTCTTTCTGCTGTTACGCTTGCAGGTTCTATGAATATTACTGCTTTGGCAGCTGAGCCTACAGAACAGAATGCAACAATTACAGAAGGCGCTGAAGTAGTACCTTCACAGGAAACACAGACAGATGAGAACAACGAGGTCGCTGGGGATGAAAAATTAGAAGAAAATATGTTAGGAGCAGCTAGTGTACCTAGAATACCAACAGACGCAGAAATGGTTCAAGCAGCAATTGCAGCAGGCATGACTACAGAAAAGGAAGTTGAGCTTTACAATACACTTGTTGATGAAGTAAATGATGCGGTTTCAGATTACGCTGAAATGGTAGCTCCTGTTGTTACTCCTACAGAAAAGGAAGTAATTAAAGATGGTGATTCAGACGAGAACATCAAGAATATCATTAAGTCTAACCTTGGTGTAGATGACATTAAGGTAGAAAGAATGGATAGCGACTCAGTAAGAGTTACTTATACAGATGCTGAAGGTAACGAGCAGGTTGGTCATTATTGCTATAAGGTTGATCCAACTACTAATATTGTTACTGTTTCAACAGAAGAAACAAAGTATGATTTACAGAAGCCTGAGGTTGAAGTAGTCACTGGTCCAACAGAAGATACATATAATACAGTTCCTGAGAACATTGCAGGTGCAAACGAAGAAATGCAGGGACTTATCAAAGAAGATGGTTCTAATTACGTAAAGCGTTATTTATACAATAATAACTATTACACAGAGGAAGCTTTCAACGCTCTTAACCTTTCAGATGATGAAAAGAAAAAGGCTTCTGTTGCTAACATTATCTTAATGGATACAGATACAGTAACTGGAAAATACGTTACTGATGAAACATCTACAACATTTACAGATAAAACTACTGTAGATGAAAATGGTAACGTGGTTGAGGTTGAATGCCCTACTGTAGAAAACCTCATTGCTGAAGGTGATGCTACAGTTGTTTCATTTTTTGATAAAGATGGTAAATTCATACAGAATGTTATCAACATAACTACAAAGGTTAAATATCAGTTCATTAATGGCGTGCTTTCTGATATTGATATGGAAACTAGAAATAACCAGATTGATGCTTTTAGCAAAGCTTTCATGGAGCAGGTTACAAATGAACTTCAGAAGCAGGAGAATATGATTGGTTTAGCTTTAGCTTTACCATTTGGTGATCCAACAAGACAGATTGGCAATCAGCCAATACAGCCAGTTGGAACAGGCTATTTTGCTGTAGGTTGCTCACATGATACAACATATGATTCATTTGTAGCTAACTTTGTATCAAGATACTACACTACTTCATATGCTAACGAAATTCAGTCAGTTTTACCAACAGAGTACTCTACACATTCATATACATTACATGTTAGAGTTGTTGGTACAACATATAATTTCATTCACCAGGCATTTGAGTGGGCGCCAACACCAGCACCTACACCTGTGCCAGGTCCAACACCAGCACCTACACCAGTACCAGGTCCAACACCTGCTCCAACACCAGGTCCAGGCCCAGCACCTACTCCTAGCGGAACAGTAGTAGTACCAGTAAATTACGACCCAACAACTATTCCAGAGGTTACACCAGTTCCAGCAGCAGGTCCACAGCAGCCAGCTAGACCAGCAAGAAGAAACGCAGTTGTTACAATCGAGGATGAGGATACTCCTCTTGCAGCAGATACAGAAGATGCAGTTGATACTGCTGATGCTCAGAAGACAGAAAAGGTTGAAGATACAAAGGAAGTTGAAATCGAAGATCCAGCTGTTCCAGAGTCAGCTGCAGTTCAGAAGAATTTCTTGGAGCGCTCTTGGTGGTGGTGGATTCTTGTTATTATCGCTGTAATCAGTGGAGCTGTTGCTTACGAAAAGAAGGCTTCAAAGAATAAGAACGACGATATTACAAAATAATAATAGGTGGTTTGCATTAAGAATGCATTCGCTTTGAATGTAAAGGGACGAATAATGAAGGTATTTCTATTTAAAGTAAAAATGTTTAAGACAATGTTTGAGAATCATAAACTGAGAAAACAGTTGAGAAGATCAAAAAGAGACAAACTTGACTAATAAAAAAGCTTGTTACCTTGTAAAGGTAGCAAGCTTTTTGTTTTATAACTGTGAAGTACAGTGAGGGCAACGAGTTGCCTTAATATCGATTTTGCTATAGCAGTAAGGACACTCCTTTTCTGTAGGAGCAGCAGCCTCTTCCTCCTCTTTGTTACGCTTAACAATTGCAGCAGCTCTTTCGCTAGCTCTGTTGATACCTTTGATGATGCAGAAGATAACAAGCGCTGTGATTAAGAAATTGATTATAGCAGTAATGAAATTACCGTAATAAAGAGTTGGTGCTAATTCACCAGATCCAAGTGTAACTTTTAGTTCAGAAAAATCTGTTCCGCCAAATATTCCGAGGAGTGGTGTTAATATATCCTCGTTCAGGGATGTTACTATTGCTGTAAAAGCACCACCTACGATAACACCCACAGCCATGTCCATGACGTTTCCACGCATGATGAATTCTTTAAATTCTGAGATGAATCCTTTTTTACTCATATGTACCTCCCTTGTGGTTATAGTTTTCACTGTTATTTTAGCTATTTCTTGTGTATTTAGCAACAAATAGATTATAATATTAAAAGTGCAACTGCACTAAAGATATTAAGGAGAATTTGTTATGGGTTTATTTGACAAAAAGAAAAAAGAAGCAAATGCTGCAGCAGAGAATGCAGCAGAAAATATCAAATTAGAGGATGCAGATGTTTCCAACACAGTAGATACTAACAGACGCTTTTCTGTAATCGTTGATGGCGTTACTACTATGCTTGATGGTAACGGAAGCATTATTTCAGGAAATTTATACGGACAAATTAAAAAGGGCGATAAGGTATACGTATACATGGCTGGTACACCAGCTGTAGAATGCGAGGTTCAGGCAATAGAAGCAAAGCAGGAAGAAAGAACAGCTATCGTTGATGAGGCTTCAGATACAGCTGTATCTTTACAGCTTACATTGCCAGACGAGGTTCAGCTTAAAAAATATGCTGTAATCACAAACATTAAGCCACAGGATAAGTTTGATCCTAAGGTATCTATAGAAAATCCAGCATTAGCTGGAATCATTAATGGTATGACTACATACAGCCAGGATAATGGTTTCCATGCAACAGTTGCATATCATGTTAGTCATGCTCATTTCCTTACACCAATCAAAATGGACGTTGAACCAGAAGTTAATGAAAACGGTGTTGCTGTTATTAAAAAAGATACTAAAATCGGATTTTATATGCTTAAATCTCAAATCAAGTTAGCAGGAACTCCAGAAGATAAGGACAGCATGGTAATGCCATTGTTTACTGACTGGGATGCACTTCGTAAATGGGAAGGACTTTCAAAGGATGGCAAACTTGTTCATACACAGGTTCTTTCTTTCCAGGATGTATATGCATTGCTTAAGCGTGGAGATGCTTATGCAGGTATTGCTATTAATCCATTTAACGCTGTACCTTGCACACTTCCTATACCATATCTTGACACTATCACAGGTACACCTGGATACAAGGCAGAATTTGCACCTAAGAATGATGCTGAGCATGTAAAGGAAGAAAAGCTTCCAGCTGGCAAGAAAATCCTTCTTGGTGTTCCAAAAGATTGTGAGGAAACAACAGCTATTCGTGAGAAGCTTTTAGAGTACGGCAAGAATCACGATGATATTTATTCAATCAGCTTCCTTACAAAGATTGAAGAGGATACTAAAGTCATTCGTCACTTGGTAGTGCTTGAGTTCCCAGAGGAATACACACCTGAGAACATGAAGCCACACATGGAGGCTATCTATCATGAGCTTGCGCCAGTAGTTAACGAGATAAAACAGATTGAATACGCTATCAAAGGCAAAATACCAGCCATCGACAACGTAGTAGCGGAGCACGCATTGCAGCTGGTGGTATATACGAAGTAAAACGTATTTAGATGAGCCTGTAGGTAACAAGCGGACTAGATTGGGGGAGATATTATGAAATTGGATATTAAGAGAACGGTACAAATGGGGTTCGGGTTTCTTAGTATATGCGCTTTCTGGCAGATGTATAATGCCTTAATTCCGCTTATACTAACAGGAACCTTTCATCTAAACGAAACTATTTCGGGTGTAATCATGGCAATGGACAATGTTTTGGCGTTGTTCTTATTGCCATTGTTTGGCGCTATTTCAGACAAGTCGAAACACAAAATGGGTAGGCGAAAGCCATTCATTTTATATGGAACAATTGCTGCAGTTATCCTTATGGTTATGCTTCCAATTGTGGATAACAGCTATTATGCAAATCCTACCATGGGGAAAGAAGCCATATTCATTGGAATACTAGGAGCCCTTCTTGTTGCAATGGGAACTTACAGAAGTCCTGCTGTTGCATTAATGGTAGACTGCACAATCAAACCACTTCGTTCTAAAGCAAATGCCATTATCAATTTAATGGGCGCTGTGGGTGGCATTATTTATCTTGCAGTTGCAGCAGTGCTTTATCCAGCGTCACGTACAAAAGATTTGGAGCATATCAATTATCTACCTGTTTTTCTTATTGTTGCAGGAATAATGTTGATAGCTCTTTGCGTAGTGATGTTCACTGTGGATGAAATAGGATTTGCTAAAGAGGTTGAAAACTATGAGCTTTTGCATCCAGAGGAAAATCTCGCTGTGGAAGACGAAAACGGCAATGAGGTTTTACCGGAGGATGTAAAACGTTCGTTGATATTCCTTTTAATATCAGTTTCATTATGGTTTATTGCATATAATGGCATGGAAACATGGTTTACAACTTACGCTGTCAGAATGTGGAATATGGCAGTAGGTGCAGCATCATTTTGCTTACTTGTTGCTACTGCAGGAGCAATCGTGTTTTTTATTCCATCAGGTTTACTTGCATCTAAAGTAGGACGAAAGAAAACAATCCTTTTAGGTGTGGCTATACTTGGACTAAGCTTTTTAGGTGGATTCGTATTTACGATAATTCATCCAAGCTTTTCGCCAATATTGTATGTATTGTTTGCATGTGTTGGTATCGGTTGGGCCTTCATCAATGTTAATTCAATGCCAATGGTTGTTGAAATGTGTAAAGGCTCAGATGTTGGTAGATTCACAGGATATTATTACACCTTCTCGATGGCAGCGCAGATAGTAACACCAATAGTTGCGGGTTGGCTGCTTAACCATGTGGGGTATATTACTTTATTCCCTTATGCAACGATTTTTGCAGCACTTGCATTTTTAACTATGCTTTTTGTTAAACACGGCGATGGAAATGTAGAAGCAAAACGAGGCCTAGAGGCTTTCGAAGACATGGACTAATGAAACAGAGATTTTATAGAGCAAGACTATTATTAAAACAAATAAGAGTAAGAATATACAATCTTAAAGGCATAAGGAAAAGAGGTAATGATTCAATGAACAGACCGTTAGTTTTTGGACACAGAGGTGCAAGCGGATACTTGCCTGAAAACACAATTCCAGCATTTGAAAAAGCTATCGAAATGGGAGCTGACGGAATAGAGCTAGATATCCACAAAACAAAGGATGGACAGCTGGTAGTTATCCACGATGAAAAAATCGACAGAACATCAAATGGAAAAGGTTATGTTAGGGATTTCACTTTAGAAGAGCTTAAAAAGTTCAATTACAATGCTACTCATCCTGAGTGCAGGCATGCAGATATTCCTACCATGCGAGAAGTGTTTGAACTTATTAAGCCTACCGATTTAATAATCAATATCGAGTTAAAAACAGGAATAGTTTTTTATGAAGGAATAGAAAAAGATATCCTAGCCATGACAAAAGAATTTGGAATGGAAGACAGGGTTATATATTCATCTTTTAACCACTATAGCATTATGAAAATAAAGGAGCTTGATCCTACTGCAAGAACAGGCTTCCTATATATGGATGGAACACTTAACATGCCTGAATACGGTAAGGAACATGGTGTGGAGGCTTTGCATCCAGCGTTGTATAACGTTCAGTATCCAAATTATGTTGAAAGATGTCATGAATTAGGACTGAAGATTAACACATGGACAGTTAATTCTAAGCAATATTTACATATGGCATGTGATATGGGCTTAGACGGAATTATTACAAATTATCCAGATGTAGCACTAGAAATTGTTAACGAATACAAGTGGGATTAATTATGAAAAAAATAGAAGATTTCTTCATTAGAGAACAGGATTTTGCGGAGGGTATCAAAAGCAAAATCCTTCCTTTTCTAAATGACAAAATAAAAGATGGCTATTTTATAAATAGAGATGGTTTAACGCTACACTATCAAGCTATCATAAATCCAGATGAGAAGGCTGCTGTTGTTATATCTCATGGCTATTGTGAGTTTACTACTAAATACGCAGAACTAATTTATTACTTTTATCAGATGGGATATTCTGTCTTTATTATTGACCACAGAGGCCATGGTTTATCAGATAGACAGGTAGACGGCTTTTGCAAGGTTCACGTAAATCATTTTGAAGACTACGTATCAGATTTTAACGAATTTATCGAGAAAATTGTTGTTCCAGAAAGTCTTACAGAAAGACTGATTCTTTTTGCTCATTCTATGGGTGGAGCAATTGCAGCACTTTATATTGAGCAGCATCCAACAGTATTTGAAAGGGCAATCTTATCATCACCTATGATACAAATGTCAACAGGTGGTACTAGCAAATTCATGCTAGGCTTCATGAAGCTTCTTTCATACATACCATTTTTTAATAAAAGATATTTAAAGGGGTACCATGATTATGATCACTCCTATAAATATCCTAGATGTTCTGCTCTTTCTAAAGCAAGATATAATTACCAATATGATGAAAGAGAGCGTGAAAAGCATTATCAGACTAACGGCTGCACTTACGGTTGGTCCAGAGAAGCTATTAATGTTTCTAAAAAAATTCTTAAAAACGCAAGTTTAGTCAAAATTCCTGTTATAATAATGCAAGCATCTAAAGATGCTCTTGTAATGCCAGAGGCTCAAAATGAGTTTGCCAGTTTAGCACCTAATTGCAAGCTTCACCGTTTCGAGGGAAGTAAGCACGAAATATTCAATGCGACTGACGATATAATTCTGGATTATTACAACATGGTTTTTGATTTCTGCGAAAGCAGTAGATAGGAGTTAATATGTCAGATCAGGATTATAGAGAAGTTGACCCAGATGAGGTAGTAGATATCTCTGATGAGGTTATAGATGAAGTTACCGACAAAAACAAATCAACAGAGGACAAGAAGGATAATAAGCCTACAGAGTTTTGCTATATCTGCCATCGCCCAGATAACATCACAGGCCCACTTATTAAGATGGCCCCAGGAATGAGCGTATGTACAGATTGTATGCAGCGCACATTTGATTCAATGGGAGGCTTTGGATTTGGCGGCGGTGATAATTCCAAGAGCAATGTGGATATGTCAAAGATGCCAAACATTAGCTTTTTGAATCTAGGCAGTCTTTTCGGAGAAGGCCCAAAGGTTAAAAATGCCCATGGTACTCAGAGCGCAGATAAGGAAGACAGACCAGCACCAGCTATTGATATAAACAACATCATCCCTCCACACAAAATCAAAGAAAAGCTTGATGAATATGTGGTAGGACAGGATTACGCTAAAAAGGTTATGTCTGTAGCTGTTTATAATCATTACAAACGTGTTGCTACAGGCACAATGGATGACATCGAAATCGAAAAGTCTAACATGCTTATGCTTGGACCTACAGGTTCAGGTAAAACATACTTAGTTAGAACTTTAGCAAGACTTCTTGATGTACCTCTTGCTATTACAGATGCTACATCCCTTACTGAGGCAGGCTACATTGGTGATGATATCGAATCTGTAGTTAGCAAGCTTCTTGCTGCAGCAGGTAATGATGTTGAAAGATGTCAGCAGGGTATTATTTTCATCGATGAGATTGATAAGCTTGCAAAAAAGAAAAACACAAATCAGCGTGATGTAAGCGGTGAGTCAGTGCAGCAGGGTATGCTTAAACTTCTTGAAGGCGCTGATGTAGAGGTACCTATCGGAGCATCTAGCAAAAACGCAATGGTGCCTACAACAACAATCAACACAAGAAATATTTTATTTATTTGTGGTGGTGCCTTCCCAGCTATGGATGAAATCATTAAAGCTCGTCTTAATAAGCATTCATCAATGGGATTTATGGCAGATTTAAAGGATAAATACGACGAGGATAAAAACATCCTTCAAAAGGTTACTGTAGAGGATTTAAGAGAGTTTGGAATGATCCCAGAATTCATAGGACGTCTTCCAATTGTATTTGCTACAGAAATGCTAGATGAGGATATGCTTGTACGTATTCTCAAGGAGCCTAAAAATGCAATTATCAAGCAGTATCAGAAGCTTTTAGAGTTAGATGAGGTTAAGCTTGAATTTGAAGAAGGTGCACTTCATGCCATTGCCAAGAAAGCGCTTGATAAGAAATTAGGAGCCAGAGGTCTTCGTTCTATTATCGAGGAATTTATGCTTGATATTATGTACGAAATTCCTAAGGACGAAAATATCGGTCAGGTAATAATTACAGAAGATTATATAGAGAAAAAGGGTGGCCCAAGAATTCTATTAAGAACTACTGGACTTATCCCTGAAAAAGCTGCTGCTAACTAGTAAAAAATGTTATTTATCTCCGTTTGGGTTTGAGTTTGACGTCCTATAAGTAACGATTTTAAAAATTTGTACAAAATATTCGGACAAATTCTTTACTTTAGGGAAGTGTTCTGTTAAACTAAATCTAGTCAGGCAAAGCTTGGCAAGTAATATATTGGAGGTACTTAGCATGAGCAAAGGTACAGTTAAGTGGTTCAACAATTCAAAGGGCTACGGTTTTATTTCAGACGAAGCTGGAAACGATGTATTCGTACATTTCAGCGGCATCAATTCAGAGGGATTCAAGACTCTCGAGGAAGGTGCTACAGTAGAGTATGAAGTAACTGATGGCGCAAAGGGACCACAGGCTGTTAACGTAACAGTAGTACGTTAATCAATTTTACATTAATCTATTTTTCGAATACCTTTGGTTGTGTTATGAAAAACAAGCTATAGGCAATAAAAAAAGATTAAGGGGAGAGGCAGCGTAGAATCTACGCTGCTTTTTTTTACATTAATAAGGAGCGACGTTGAAAAGATTATTTCACATTTTACTCAATTTATTAATTACTTCACTCATAGCCGTAGGCATATTTATTGGTATATGCCTGATTTATAATGCAAAACAGACTGGTGTATCAGAGCCATCATCGGCATTAATCAGTAATCCCATGATGGAAGAGGCTATAACTGTCGAAAGTGTATCTTATGATAGATATGCTTATCAGCAGTTAGATGAAGAGGAACAGCAGACATACGACCAGATTTATGATTGCATTACAAGTTATAAAAGTCGTATCACTTTGTCCACAAAGAACCATCAGGTTTTAGCTAACGCTTATGAAGCTGTAATGGCCGATTATGGAAATCTTTTTTGGGTAAATGGATATCAGTACAACACCTATACAAATGGTAAGAAGGTAGTAGGACTTGAGTTTGAACCTAAGTTTTCTATGAGCCAGGAGCAAAGAGATATATACCAGGGAATGATTGATTCTGTTGTAGAAGACTGGTTATCTGGTATAAGCTCATCAGCAAGCGATTTTGATAAAGCGTTGTATGTGTTTGAGACACTAATAAATAAGGTCGATTACGATACTGAAAGTATAGAAAATCAAAATATTCTTAGTGTATTTTTGTATCAGTCCACAGTTTGTCAGGGATATGCAGATGCAGCCTGGTATCTGCTTGATCAGCTTGGCGTTGAAAGTACCATCATAACAGGTACAGCAAACAATGAAAGCCACGCATGGAATCTGGTTTGTCTTGATGGTGCATATTATTACATGGATGTAACCTGGGGCAACAGTAAATATCTAGACAGCAACAATGATGCGACTGGAAGAATCAACTATGCATATCTGGCAATGACAACAGAGGAAATCAGTCAGAACCATGTCATTACATCTTCTTTTGAGGTGCCAGAATGTTTATCTAATGCAGATAATTATTTCGTGCATGAAGGCTTATATTATGACTGGTTTGGAATTGATTCTATAGGCCAAAGAATAAGAGAATCATATGAATCAGGAGAAGATGAAATATCTCTTAAATTCAGTAGCACAGATATTTATTCGAGAGTGATAAATTACTTCTTTGATGAAAAACATATATCTGATTATTGTCCTGATTTGACATCGGTTTATTATCTTTTAGATGAGAATTCAAATGTCATAACAATTAAGTGGGAGTAGGATTTAATGGATGTGGTTTTAAAAACCACATGATGAATTAATAAAAACTATTTACGTGGGAGTATTAGGATGCTATAATACATATATCAAATAACCTATATAGTAGGAGAAATGAGGATATTATGTATAAAGTTATTCTAGATAGTTGTGGCGAGCTTACAGAGGACATGAAAAATGACGGCCATTTCGTTAACGTTCCTCTTACTTTAGAAGTAGATGACGCTCAGATTATCGATGATGACACCTTTGATCAGGCCAGCTTTATCAAGGCTGTTGCCGAAAGTCCTAACGCACCTAAGTCGGCATGCCCATCTCCAAATGCTTACATGGTGGAAATGGAATGTGATGCCGATAACATATATTTAGTTACATTATCATCTCAGCTTTCAGGCTCATATAACAGTGCCTGCCTTGCAAAGGACTTATTTGAGGAGGATGATGAAACTAAGAACATTCACGTTTTTGATTCTAAATCAGCTTCTATCGGTGAAACACTTATCGCTATGAAGATTGCTGAATGCGAAGAGGCAGGAATGTCTTTTGAACAGGTTATAGAAACAGTAGATGCTTACATTGAGGAGCAGCATACTTTCTTTGTACTTGAAACACTTGAGACATTTAGAAAGTCTGGTAGACTCTCAGGCCTTAAGGCTGCTATCGCAGAAACACTTAACATCAAACCTGTAATGGGTTCAACAGAAATAGGCTATATTCAGCAGCTGGCTAAGGGCCGTGGTATGAATCAGGCCATTGATAAAATGACAAAGTGCGTCATGGACGTCACAACAAATTGTGAAAACAAAATTGTTGCAATTTCTCATTGCAACTGTCCTGAACGTGCACTATCATTAAAGAAAAAAATGGAGTCGTTGGCCACATTCAAGGATATTTTCATTGTTGACATGAGAGGCGTCAGCACCATGTATGCAAATGATGGTGGAGTTATTCTTGTGGTCTAGTATAACAAAATGACATATGAACAGGTAGTTAATACAATCGATAATAAACGCCGTTTTGGTAAAGCATGTGGAAGAGATGTTACCATAGAATTTCTGGAAAAGCTGGGACATCCTGAGCAGGATATTAACATCATCCATATTGCAGGTACCAATGGCAAGGGTTCAGTGGCAGCTTTTGTAAGTAGTATCTTGCAGGCTGCTTCTTTTGCGTCTAAAGAACCATTTAAAGTAGGGCTTTTTACATCACCACATCTTATTGATTACACAGAACGAATAGTGGTAGATGGTAAACAAATCAGCAGGGATGACGTGGCTAGGCTTGGGTCATATCTACTAGATATTCAGCTTGAGTTAGAGCCAACCATGTTTGATTACTGGCTGGCGATGGCTTTGTTATATTTCAAGGAACAGGGAGTTAAATACATCGTCTTGGAAACAGGCCTGGGTGGTGCTAAGGATTCCACTAACGGGCTATCTCAGGCACCAAGAGTGTGTGCCATAACATCCATAGGCTTGGAACATACACAGTATTTGGGAAACACCCTGGCTGCCATTGCAGGAGAAAAGGCTGGCATAATTAAGCCTGGCGTTCCAGTGGTTATAGGGCAGATGCCTGCTGAAGCAAAGGACGTAATTATTGGAAGAAGCCAGGAAATGGGCTGTAAATACATAGAAGCAACAGAGGTTTCCTCAGACAGCAAGCTAGGGCTATTTGGAAAATATCAAAGAAAAAATGCCGCAGTTGCAGTTGAAGTCATCAGGTTTTTAGATGCCGGCATCAGTGATGATATTATAAAAGAGGGACTTGCCAAAGCAGTATGGCCAGGAAGAATGCAGCTCATATCAGATAATCCATTTATTATGGTGGATGGAGCTCATAATCCTTCCGGCGTGCAGGCTCTTTCAGATAGTCTTGCAGCGGAATTTTCAAATGAGAAATTTTCATTTATAATGGCAGTAATGGCAGACAAGGATTACCTTGAGATGGTTCACATCATCGCACCTCAGGTAAAGCGAATGTTTACTGTTACTGTGGATTCTTCCAGAGCCCTTCAGGCAAAGGAGCTTGCAGATAGCATCAATGATATAGGGTTAAATGCTACTGCCATGGAATCCTATGATAAGGCTTTAGAGGCCGCTAAAAAATATGACGAAAAAATAATTGTATTTGGTTCATTGTATTTTATTGGAGAAATATTGGGTGAGTTATGATCAAAACCAGAAGCGAAGCGCTTAGCATCTTGGGCTTAGGGCCAGATGCTTCATTAGCCAGGATTAAGGCTGTGTACAAAGACCTTGTTAAAAAATGTCATCCTGATGTGACAGGCAGTAAGGATTTTACCGCCTACAATCGCATCACAGAGGCATATCAGTTTTTGTGCAACGATACTGATGGTCACGTTTTAACCCACAGCCGAGTAGTGGGCAAAACAACCAAACGTCAATCAGCGTCTAATGCTGACTATGCTGCCTTCCAGAAGAAGGCAAAGGAAGCTAAGGAGCGTCGCAAGCAGGAGTTTGAACAGAAGCAGAAGGATTTTGCCGCCATGTATGAAAAGCAGGAGGCAGATTATAAACGTGCCATGGAGGCTATAGATGCCATTAGAGTTGCAAGAGCAATTCAATCCATGATATGGGCAAATGGAATGGAAAAGGATAGTGATGATAACAAAGAGTAACATTAAGGATAATAAGGTCTTTTGGAGTGTTGTGACGGTGGCATTGCCTACCATGCTAGAACAGATTTTGTCTGTATTGATGCAGTATGTTGATACTGCCATGGTTGGTCGTTTGGGCGCAGATGCTACAGCTGCCGTATCTACTTCCACCACTATCACATGGCTTATTGGAAGTATGCCTTATGCATTTGGTGTAGCTGCCATGACACTTATAGCTCAGGCCATAGGCTCGGGCGAGGACCATAAAATTAAGCAGGTAGCAAAGCAAAGTCTTATTTTCGCTCTTGGAGTAGGTGCTGTACTTGAAATCATCTGTCTTGCACTTTCACCATTTGTAGCAACATGGATGGGAGCAGAGGAGGCTATCAGACCAGCCGCTACCAGATATTTCTTCTGGATATCAGTTCCTATTATTTTAAAGAGTGTTCAGTATATCCTGGCATCTGCAATTCGTGCCACTAAGGACACCAAAACCCCAATGGTTATTAGCATTGTCATTAATGCTGTAAACATTGTGCTTGATTATATCTTTATTTATATGTTTGGACTTGGAGTAGATGGTGCAGCCTATGCTACATGTATTTCCGCAGCCTTAGGTGGTATTCTTACTCTTGTGGTATTCTTCAAAAATCCTTACCTTGGATTCAGGGATAGCATATTTATTACGGATAAGGAAATTACCAAAAAGATTTGGAAGCTATCACTTCCAGTGTTGCTTATTAATGTTGCATCTACATCAGGCTATGTAGTTTTTGCAGGCCTTGTATCTCACATGGGTACCATCATTTTTGCGGCTCACAGTATAGCGGTAGGTGCCGAGGAGCTGTTCTATATCGGTGGCTACGGATTTAAATCTGCGGCTAATACTATGGTTGGTATTGCTTATGGTGAGCAGAATCATGATAAATATCATGCCGTTTGTGCCAGCAGTATTATTTGTACTTTGGCGGTTATGACTCTCAGTGGAACCCTATTATTCATCTTTGCAGAGCCTTTGATGGGATTTTTCACATCTGACCCAGGCGTTATAGCTTTGGGCGCTACTGTACTTAAAATGGTTGCATTTTCCGAGCCATTTTTTGGAATGTACATCATATCCGAAGGTATTTACTATGGTCTAGGCAAAACCAAATATCCATTTGTTATAGAGTTTGCCGGTATGTGGTTGGTTAGAATTCTTGCTACTTATGTTGGTATTCATTTTTTCAATCAGGGATTGGTTTATGTTTGGACCTGCATGATTGCAGACAACGTGCTTAAAGCAATCTTTTTAACAGCACCTCTTGGTAGGTTGTGGCGAAAATAGTTATAAATAATCTAAATTGTTAAATTGAGTGTTGACATATAACTAATAGCATGATAAAGTGCTATTGGTTTTGTGGTAATTAGTTTTAATATGAGGTGAAGAATGGAACTTACAACACTTAATAAAGAGTACAGATTATTAAGAGAAGAATGTGATGAGAAATTTGTGAAAATGAGCCAGATCGAACCAAATATTAATGTTGTTGAAGAATATTGGATTACATCTGACCATACACTTGGAAATTCACGTTGCTATTTTGATTCTTATCAAATGGGAATCGAATACGCACTTGATAGAGTTGATTATAGAATGACATTAAATGCTGAAGGCCAAAAGCCTTTTATTATTCTTGTTAATGGCAAAGCTATTAATACAAAGGGTCAGCTTCAGGCATTCCTTAATGGCGAGTTTGAAATCAAGGCAGAAAATGTTGTTGAAAGCAACGTTAAGAGATTATATTCTTAATAATTCTGATATACGATTTAAGGTCCTAGCGATTAGATAATTCTAGTCGTTAGGGCTTTTTTATTTGCTTTCGTAATGATATGATTTAGAGGTTAAATAATATAAAATGAGGATTAAATATGAGCGGACTATTTGGAGATAAGGCCTTTTTAAAACGATTAGTTAATCTAACATTACCGCTGGCTTTTCAGGCACTGATGCTTGCACTTGTGGCAGCCAGTGACGCTGTTATGCTAGGCAGGGTAGAACAGAATTCTATGGCAGCAGTATCTTTAGCCACACAGATTCAGTTTATCCAAAACATGATGCTTTGTGCCGTAACAGGTTCTATAGCAATATTAGGTGCCCAGTATTGGGGCAAGGGAGATAAGCAGGCCATTCATAAGATATTTGGTATGAGCCTTAGAATCGCCTCTGTTATATCTTTATTTGTGTGCGTTCTTTGCGTAGGCTTTTCTAATCAGCTGATGTTGATTTTCGCCAGCGATTCAGAACTTATCAGAATCGGTGCTGGCTATTTAAGAATAGCAGGCTGGTCATATCTGCTTACAGGCTTTTCCCAGTGCTTCTTAGGTATGATGCGTGTTACTGACCATGCAGATAGATGCGCTTTCATTAGTTCTGGCGCCGTAATTATAAATATTATTTTAAATGCTGTATTCATATTTGGATTTTTGGGCCTTCCCGCAATGGGGGCAAATGGTGCAGCTCTTGCAACATTGCTTGCTAGAATTATCGAGCTGGTTTGGGCGGTTATATCTTCTTATCAGAAGGATTTCATCCATCCATCCTTAGGCGATTTGTTGGCAAGAGATAGACTACTTGCCAAGGACTATATTAAATGTGGTATGCCACTTGCTGGAGCTGCTATGTTCTGGGGCGTGGGCTTTACTTCATATACAGCCATCATGGGCCATCTGGGTACAGATGCAGCTGCGGCCAATTCTGTGGCGGCAGTGGTGCGAGATTTGATGTGCTGCCTATGCGATGGTATCAGCGCCGCAGGAGGCATTATTGTTGGAAATGAACTAGGCTCAGGTGACTTGGCAAAGGGCAAGCTATATGGCGGCAGAATAGCCAAATTATCCGTGTATGTGGGATTGTTTTCTACAGCTGTGATTTTACTGGTTACTCCACTTGTTACCAGCTTTATGATACTTACACCGCTTGCTAAGAGATATCTGATTGGTATGATGGTAATAATGTCCTTTTACATGATTGGTCGTGCTATTAATACCGTAATTATCAATGGCGTATTTGCATCTGGCGGAGACACACTTTTTGATGTGTATAGCCTTGCTGTTAGTATGTGGTGTATCGCGGTGCCACTTGCACTTTTGGGAGCATTTGTATTTAAATGGCCGGTGCTTGCAGTATATGCCTGCACCTGCGTCGACGAGGTGGGCAAGCTGCCTTGGGTATTTTTCCACTACAAGAGATATAAGTGGGTAAAGGATTTGACTAGATAAAGAAATTGGCTAAATGTAGATTTTAATTGATAGGAGAGGGAATAATGGCAACAGAGGTTTTGACAGTACAGGTTCGTATTAAGGAAGCATTAGAGGTAAAGGGTGGCATTAACGGTGTTACCATGATTTTGTTTGACGGTGAATGTGAGTGCGATAATTTCAAAGGAAAAATCCTTCCTGGCGGGGTAGATACTCAGCGTCTAGGCGAGGATGGCCGTGTAAAGCTTTCTGCTAGATACATCATGGAAGGTGTGGATTACACAGGCAAGAGCTGCCGTATTTTTATTGAAAATAATGGTGAAATTCAATCAGATGGCCGCATTGTCACTAGTCCATGCATACTTACAGATAGCGATGCTCTTAAGCATTTGGAGACAGCTGCCTTGACTGGAACCGTTGAAGGCGCCCCTGATGGGGTAGTGATTCATATATTCGCATAGGGATGTATTTTTGTTAAGTGAATGTTTGAAAATGGCTATTTCACTTAAATTTGTCGGGGAGCAGGTTAAGTGAAAATAGAAAAATGAATTTTTCACTTAAAAAATTGAAAGTGGGTTAAGTGAATATAAGAAAAATAGAAATTCACTTAAAATAAGATAAAATATTTTAGGTAAAGTTAAGTTTATTATAAGAATATGCTTTTTCACTTAATATAATAAGAGAGCTACTAAAGTTTATTTCTGGTTCTGGAGAAATACACTTAAGTAGCTCAAAAGTTTCAATTAAAATGTTAAGTTTATTTTTTAAATCCATACACACACTTAATAGGAATATGGATTTTTAAGTGAAAAAATATATTTTTTAAATACACTTAACTTTTTTCAAATTATAGATAAGTGAATTTTGAAAAATATGATTTTCACTTAAATCAGTCTTGTTGGAAGCTTCCGCAACATCAGTGTTTGATGATTCCTAAGTATTTGTCAAAGGCCCTTTTTGTACCCCTGATTTCTATCGACATTTATCAATCTATTTTTTTAAGTGTGAATAATGTACTCATAAAAGTACTTAGAAACTAAGTATGTTCGATTGTAAAAACAGAACGTTCGTGCTAGATTATTTATGCGGTGTAACCGTACTGAAAGTACCCATGACGAGGTGGAAATCTCCCGAACCATTCTATAAGGTGATCCACAGAGTGGATATCACTATGGAAGGGAGGTGACGCACATGACGGACTATGAAATCTTGATGATTATGCTAACGATGTTAGCATTGCTTTTTACAGCTTGTGGTTTCTTACTGGCGTTGCTTAGCTTTCTCGATAAGAGGAACAACAAGCGAAAAAAATAATGCCTCTCTCGTCGGCAAACGAAAGAGGCGGCTCTCACTGAGAGCTAATTAACTCTAATTCGGGAGCATCCACTTTGGAGTGGGTGCTTTCTTTATTTATAATATAGCATCTTTGGAATATAGATTCAACGACAATTTAGTTTTAAGTTTTTCATGCTAAGCAATTATTTCAAACAGCAAGCCTTCGCGCGAGACGGGATTAAGGAAGCATCACGATTTCTCATCGCAAGCTCGACAAATCGTGATAGGTCGTCCCGTCTCGATTTAAATGCCCGATAACTAAAATAAGCAGCACCGCAAAAGCGATACTGCTTATTTTAATTATCGAGCGCGAGACGGGACTCGAACCCGCGACCCCCACCTTGGCAAGGTGGTGCTCCACCAACTGAGCCACTCGCGCATATCTGTTGCTGTGTTTGCCTCAACAACAATATGTATTCTATAGTACAAACACCCATAAGTCAAGGGATTTTCTAAAGTTGCAAAGCTTTAAAAAATCCCTTTGTTTTTCAGACAATTCAGTCCTCTTATTTGTTCATTGCACTGTCGTATTCGATAGAAATAAGACTTTCGCCATCGAAGATAAATACGAGAGTCATATCACCGTTTTCATACTTCATAGAGCTTGAATCTTCTTCAGTGGCCTGGCCATAAGCACCAACGATATCTTCGCGTGAGCTTGATAAATCAATGCCTTCTTTTGTAGCAACATTGTCAGTGCGAAGCATTACATAAAGAACCTTATCTACATCACCATCTGGATATGTCTGGATTTCAAAATCGCTGTAAGTGTAAAGCTTTCCGATACCATCAGCGGCGCAGCTAGGAGATTCAAAGTAGCTGTTAGGCTCACCAAGCTTGTCGATAATTGGAGCAACATCTGCATCTACAGGAATGTCCATGCCATCATAGTTGAATACGTAGCCAGCATTAGCTGTTGCAACCTGCTCAGAGCCTGTAGCCTCTGTGCTTGTGTTTGATTCGATAACCTTTGTATCGCTAGAATTTCCGCAGGCAACCATAGAAAGAGATATTGCCATAATCAATCCCAAAGAAAGTAATTTGTTTTTCATTTTAGTCCTCCTAAGTGTTTATTGTATATGTGGATATTTGCTTGGGTCATAGTTGTGAGTGTTCTTGTGTGCGTTTGAATATGCCCATAAATCTGCATCATGCCAGTAGAAGATAAGAGTACCGTCAAGCTGTAGATTTGGATCGTAGTGATACCAACCCTCGCCAACATCAATCAGTAACCAGTAGTGACCGCGTGTGTCACGGATTTTTTCGATTTCCATATTTTTGATGCCCAGTCTGTTAAGCATAACCTCTGCAGTTTTTTGCTTTACAGTGCAGTCACCAACGCGGTAATACATGCCCTTGTAGGCGGCTGATAACAGGTCGTCAATACCAGCAGTTTCAGAATATGTAATGTTTTTTACAACCCAATCGAAAACGGCTTTTGCCTGTTGAAGCTGAGTCATGTTATCGGTGATGATTTCTGAAAGAATTTCATCAGCCTTAGCATAAACAGTTTCCTCTGTGGCCTCAGATATTTTAGCTGAAACAATCTTGATAGTGGTTGTTTTTTCTGATGTGTTTCCAGCTGCATCAGTGGCTGTATAGGTGATTTTGTATGTGCCACGTTTGTCTGGATTTACCAGAGAAGTGTCTACCTCAAGTGTAGGATTCTCATCCTTATCATCAGTAACAGTTACACCCTTTTTATAAGAAATAGCATCGCCCTGGGAAACAGTAAGAGGCTCCACACCTGTGATTTCTGGTGGAGTTACATCTTCAATAACTGTGCAAGGAATGGTGCTTTCGGTAGTGTTCCCAGCTTCATCTGTCACAAGAATTACTACATTGAATTTGCCTTCCTTTGTGAAGTCGTAAGGCTCTTTGAAATCGATTGTACAGTTGGATGCATCGATTACAGATTCAACCAAATCAGCTGCTGTAGGGGCAGTGGCAGTAGTGTACATTTCGATTGTTTCTTCTGCCAATGTCACAACAGGAGCAGTGGTATCCTGAACGTGCAGTGTGCTGTGATAAGTCATCTTTCCTATAACAGGCATCTTTCGATTGATGGTAATTTTATAGTCGCCAGGTGTATTAAGGTCAAAGTCAGAATCCTTTGAAAAGGCGACGCCATCAGCATCGTGCTTAAGGAAGTCACCAACTGTGCAATCCTTGGAACCGGCTTCTATGTACACTTCAGAATAAACTAAATCTGTCGCAGAGAAATAGAAGAAAAGGCCTCCAGTTACAGCGCCTAAAATGATGATTAATGGAATCAAAATTAATAATAATTTTCGTTTCATTATTGCGTCCTATCTATATATAATTTTCTTTAAAAATTATAGTCTATTTAGTAGAAAAAACAAAGCTAAGAAGTTGATTTAGGCTTTGCTATCAATAAAATTGATAACTAGTAATAAAATCTAGGTATAATAAGACCCATTGAACTAGGTGATTTAGTGTGATAAAGTCTCAAGCATAACATAACTTTTTAGGAGGAGACATAAATATGAATAAGAGATTTTCAAAGATAGCAAGCTTATCATTAGCTTCAATAATTACAGCGGGGGCATTAGTGGGTTGCGGCAGCACAGCAGATTCAAGCGCAGATGCAAATAGCGAATCATCCACAGCGACAGAGAATTCAACAGAGCTTGAAACAATCACAGTTGCTGCATCAGCCACACCTCATGCAGAAATTCTTGAGGCTGCAAAGGAGGCACTTAAGGAACAGGGGTATGACCTTCAAGTGAAAGTATTTGATGACTATGTTCAGCCTAACGAGGTTGTTGAGGCAGGCGAGTTTGATGCAAACTACTTCCAGCATGTTCCATATCTTAACAGCTTCAACGAGGAGCATGGAACACATCTTGTAGATGCAGGTGACATTCATTACGAGCCATTCGGAATTTATCCTGGTACAAAGTCATCACTTGATGATGTTGCAGAGGGTGATGTTATTGCCATTCCAAACGATACTACAAACGAGGCAAGAGCACTTTTACTTCTTCAGGACAATGGACTTCTTACATTAAAGGATGGTGTTGGTCTTGAGGCTACAGTTAACGATATCACAGAGAACCCATACAACCTTGATTTCGAGGAGCTTGAGGCTGCACAGGTTGCACGTGTTGTAGGAGAAGTTGCTTATGTTGTATTAAATGGTAACTATGCACTCGAGGCTGGATATTCAGTTGCTAAGGATTCAATAGCTTATGAGGCTTCAGATTCAGTGGCAGCAGAGACATACGTTAACATCATCGCAGTTGCTGAAGGACATGAGAACGATGCTAAGATAAAAGCGCTTGTTTCAGTTCTTAAGTCAGATGAGATTAAGAAGTTTATCGAGGATACATACGACGGAGCTGTTGTTTTCTACAACAAATAATCCGTGGACTTGACCGAAAAATAAACAAAGGTTAATCTAAATAGAGTGTAGTGGGGTAGGAAGTTGAAACTACCATCGCTACACTCATTTGTTGTTAATAATATGAAGTCATAGTCTGATAATAGATTATGAGGAGAGTGTATACTATGAATGAAATTGTTGTAAAAAATCTTTCAAAGACATTTACTCAGGGAGAGCAAAGTGTTGATGCGTTAAAGAATATCAACCTTACTGTAGAGACAGGTGATATCTACGGTATCATAGGTATGTCTGGCGCAGGCAAGAGTACTCTTGTTAGATGCTTTAATTATCTTGAAAAGCCTACATCGGGACAGGTGCTTATAGGTGATAAGGACCTCGGTCAGCTTACAGAAAAGGAGCTTAGAGCAGAACGTAGCCAGATAGCTATGATTTTCCAAAGCTTCAATCTACTTATGCAAAAAAATGTAATCGATAATATTTGTTTTCCACTTCGATTGCAGAAGGTATCAAAGGCTGATGCCAGAAAGCGTGCTAAAGAGTTGTTAGAGGTGGTTGGACTGTCGGATAAGGCGAAGGCATATCCATCTCAGCTTTCAGGTGGTCAGAAGCAACGTGTCGCCATCGCCAGAGCTCTTGCGAATAATCCTAGAATCCTGCTTTGTGATGAGGCAACATCAGCTCTTGATCCACAGACAACAGCTTCTATATTAGAACTGCTTCGCGATATTAATAAGAAGCTTGGCATCACTATTATCGTAATCACACATCAGATGTCTGTTGTATCAGAAATTTGTAACAAGGTCGCTATCATCGAAAAGGGCCAGGTGGTTGAAAATGGATTTGTAGAGGATGTATTTAATCATCCAAAGTCTAGCGCTGCCAGAGAGCTGATATTACGAGGAGATGATACAAAATCCCACGGTACAGTTGAGACACTTAATGGCGAGAAGAAGATTCGTATCGTATTTACGGAGAACTCATCCTTTGAGCCGGTCATCGCAAACATGGTTCTTAAGTTCCAGACAGCAGTGAATATTCTTAGGGCAGATACTAGAAATGTAGGTGGCGTTGCCAAAGGTGAAATGATTCTTGGACTACCAGAGGATTCGGAGCTTCAGGAAGATATTATTGTGTATCTTAAGGAACGTGGATTAGAGATAGAGGAGGTAACAGGAGATGTTTGATTCACAGGTAATTAATATGATACTAGAGGGAATCAGAGACACTCTTTACATGACAATTGTGTCAACATTGGTTGCCTATATTTTAGGCCTCCCTCTTGGAATTTGCTTGAAGGTTACAAGCAAGGATGGATTGAAGCCTAATAAGTTTGTATATGGGTTATTGGATATTTTTTGTAACATAGTTCGTTCAATACCATTTTTGATTTTGTTGATTTTATTGATACCATTTACAAGATTTGTAGTTGGAAAGAGCTACGGTTCTACTGCAACTATTGTTCCACTTGTAGTCTGCGCAGCACCTTACATTGCGCGTATGGTGGAGTCTTCCCTTAATGAGGTGGATCCAGGAGTTATCGAGGCTGCTAAATCAATGGGTGCCAGCAATTGGGACATAGTAACAAAGGTTATGCTTGTTGAGGCACGCACATCACTCATCATCGGTGCTACAATCACTACAGGAAATATCCTTGGATATTCTGCAATGTCAGGAACTGTTGGTGGCGGCGGATTAGGTGACATCGCTGTGCGTTACGGATATTATAGATGGCAGACTGATATAATGATTGTTACAGTAATTCTTCTTATTATTCTGTTCCAGATTATCCAGAATATTGGAATGAAGGTTGCTAGCAATTTAGATAAGAGAAAGTAAAAAATGAGCTTCAGTGATTGTTTTCACTGAAGCTTTTTTATTAAGAATATGTTTGAGCAGACTGCGCTGATAATAGAGCCTTCTGTGTATTTTAGATATTCGTCAAAGTCGATATAATAAATCTTTCCCCAGGATGAGATTTTTATCATAGTAGGATGATTAGGGGCTGCATCATGTATTACAGCTATCGCATTTACGTAGTGACTGTTGGTGCTAGTGGTTGGAATGTACTCGCGGGTTACTGATTTAAAAGTGTATAAGGTTATCTTTTTGCGAGGACGGTAGAGAGACCAAATAACAGGCAGGTCATTGTTTAGCTGTGATTCTATTTTTTCTAGTAAATCAGCATGACCAAATCTACCATTATAAGAAACCTTATATTGACCCTTTAGGCGTTTATTCATGAAACGGCAGATTTGATTTGGGGTGATTCCGATGGCAAACTTTTTGAAGAAGAATTCATGCATGAATAACTTCGTAAATACGATAATTTTGGCAAAGTCATTTATACCAAATTCATATTGTGCTTTGGAAATGATTCTTTTGCCTTCTATATAGTAGCATGCATCTAGCGAAGAAATAATGCCACACCCCTGCCCACTAACGTTAAACCAAGGGGAAGAAGAGAACCAACCCTGGTTAGAACCATTGCCGATAATAGCGCCTTTTTCATTTATAATATTGATGTATGGACGTTTCAAATTTGTACTTTTCATACTCATAATTGTAGCATGAAAAATTCTGTGAAAAAAGTTTTAAAATATGCTTGACTTATTCTTGTCTATCCTTTAGAATAGCTATTGTTGTTGAGGCAAACGAAACAACAGATATGCGCGAGTGGCTCAGTTGGTGGAGCACCACCTTGCCAAGGTGGGGGTCGCGGGTTCGAGTCCCGTCTCGCGCTCTTTTAGTATAAAAAATAGGATCATCCATTTATGGGTGGTCCTATTTTTTATACTAAATGAGCACTTCAATCGAGACGGGACGACCTATCGCGCTGTTTTAAAATTGTTATAATATCTTGTAACTTTTTAATATTTTTTTCGGCTATATAGATGTAAGGGTCTTACAAATAAAACAACAAGGGGGAAACCATGAGAGACGAAGAAATAATAGATTTATACTTCAGACGAGATGAAATGGCCATTGCTGAAACCGATAATAAGTACGGTAATTATTGTGAAAAAATAGCAGGAAATATATTAAAGGATAATCTAGATGTCGAGGAATGTGTCAATGATACATACTTGAAGACTTGGAACAAAATACCACCTACACGACCAAAAATCTTCAAAGCATTTCTTGCAAAAATCACACGTGAATTAGCTTTTGATCGATATCGGAGTTTGACATCAAAAAAACGTGGTAATGGAGTAATTGAAGAGGTTCTAGAAGAACTAGAGGAATGCATTCCTGATCACAGTGATGTGGAGCAAGAAATTCTTGGTAGTGAATTGGCAGTTATTGTTAGAGATTTTGTAAATAGCTTATCTGAGAAGGAAGCATTTATATTTCTAAGTAGGTACTTCTATGCAGAAGATTTATCATCGATTTCTAAGAAATTCGATATGTCAAAAAATAATGTTTCTGTTACTTTAGGTCGACTTAGAAGAAGGTTGCAAAATGAACTAGTAAAGGAGGGGTATTTAGCATCATGAAAAGAGATGAATTGTTTTTAGCAATAAATGGCGTTGATGATTGTTTGATAGCAGGTTGTGCTAGTTATTCAGCAAAAAATAAAGTAGTAAAATTTAAAGGTATGAATAGGGGTATTGTTGCAGTGGCTTGTCTTTGCATGGTTTTAATACTTTCAGGCACAGCCTATGCAGCCTGGAAATATCTTTCAGCAAAAGATGTGGCCAGTAAGATTGGCGATACAAAACTTACAGAAGCCTTTGATAAACAAGGGGACTGGGCAGGTGGCGAAACACAATCCTGCGGTGGTTATGATATTGCTATGATTGGCCTGATTTCTGGTAAAGAATTATCTGATTATTTGGTTACATCTGATGGACAAGTTGTTAGTGACAATACTTATGCTGTTGTAGGAATAAGTAAAACAGACGGATCAGCAATGCCGGATGTTTCAAGTGATAGTTATGGCGAAAATGATTTTCTTGTTTCTCCATATATCCAGGGCTATAACCCTAGCAAATATAATATTTTCACATTAGCTGCAGGTGGATATTTCGCTGTTGTTGAAGATGGCATTCAATATCGTATTATGGAAGTTGAAAACATCGAGGCTTTTGCAGACAGAGAAATATATTTAGGTGTTTCTGATGGCTCATTCTATAATTCTGATGCATATATATATGATAATGCCACTGGAAAAATATCAAGAAATGAAAAATATGATGGTGTTAATGCTTTATTTGTTCTTCCAATGGACCCATCAAAAGCTGATAAGAGAGCAGCTGATGCTATTATTGAAAAAGTTGAAAATTCTGTTGAAGAAGATATTCAAGATTTGCCATCAGATAAAGAAGTAGAGAAGTTTATGTCTAAACTTACAGTAGATAATATAGATAACTATGCTACTCCAGTAGAATCAACCAGAAAGAATGTGAAGCCTGATAAAGATGGATATATTAGCTATGATTATGTGATGCCTAATGGCACTTCTAGTAGCGGATATTGGAATATTGAGTATATGTTCCCTGATGGAAAGATTGGAATGAGTGAGAACTTTAGTTATTCTTCATCGGAAAATGGAATAAAAGACCTGGTTATTGAGACATATACCCTAAACAAAGATGGTACAGTTACATGCGTTGTGTATGTGCCTAAGAATCATTAATATAATTATGAGCTGGCAATTGTCAGCTCATTTTATTTTACCATTAAAAAATATAAATATTAGTGTCCACTTTACCCACTTTAAATCGTATTATAAGTAGAAGGCCTTCTAAATTTAAGAAAAAGGGAGCAATATCATATGGATGAAAAAGAAGTAAGGCGAATTGTGGAGACTTATTCAGATATGATTCTTCGAATCAGCTACAACTATTTGCAGCATACCTTTGATTCGGAAGATATTTGCCAAACAGTTTTATTGAAATATATGACAAACGGCGAGACTTTCGATACAAGGGAACATGAAAAATCATGGATTATAAGAACCACTATTAATGCATGCCACGATTTAAGAAGAAGTGCATTTTTCAAAAGAACTGTAAGTCTAGAGGCTATTGTGGAAAAAGAAGCACCAGTGGCACCTACTTCTGAGCTGTTAGATGAAATAAAGAAGCTACCTCTCAATTATCGAATAAGCATATATCTTCATTACTATGAAGGTTATTCAGTCAAAGAGATTTCGGTCATAATGGATAAACCAATCTCTGCAGTCTCAAAATATCTATCTAGAGGACGACAGGAACTAAAGAAATCTTTGACTCGGGATAATGTAATTAATATTAAGGCAGGTGAACTTTATGAATAAAGAGATAATCAAAGAATATAAAATGTCCATGGATGAGCTCCAGTTTTCAACAATTGAAAAAGAACATTTGATACATCAGATTAATAATGCAATTGATGAAAAGAATGGAGGCCATATGAAATCAGTATTTAATATAAAGAAAATAGCAACTGTAACAGCTGCTTGCTTAGTACTTGTTGGTGGAACTGCATTTGCTGCTGGTAAGGCGGCTAGTATAATAAGCCATAATGATTTATATTCTAAAACAACAAATTTTGATGATTTAGAAAAGCTTGAGGAGAAAACTAGTCTAGATATTGTTGCTATAGAGAATTTCACTAATGGATATTCTTTTTCATACATGGAAACAGAATCAAGTCGAATTGAAGATGAAGATAGTCACACCTTGCATGAGTACAAAGAAATATATCTTCAGTATGAGAGGGATGGTTCACCATATATTTACATTTCAACTAGCCCTGTTATTTCAGAGGAACATATAACTAGAGAATCTGTTGATGCAACTAGAGCATTAGAAACTCGTACAGTTGATGGCGTAGATATTTATTACAGCGTAGATGAATATTTATTTTTACCTGTCGAAGAAGGCTCTGAACCTACTGAAGAAGAACGTGAACGCGAAGCAACAGATGACCATTTCTTTATCAGTTATGGTTCAGATGAACGTGAAACAAGCTATGTTTCAAACGTAATATTTGAAATGGATAACGTTATCTATGACCTAGGAACCTTTGATAATGATGTTTCGGCTGAAGAAATGCTAGATATGGCTGAGGAAATAGTAAGAGCGAAATAATGATTCGTTAGCTTAGGGAGCCTTGATTTTTCAAGGCTCTCCATTTTAAAATATTACCAGTTGATAATTACTTGGGCGGATGCAACGCTTTGATGAGGGGGAATACATATTTGAGAAATACTATCAGATGGCTATTAAAAACTTTCATAATTATCATTGCTGTTTTTATTGGCTTAATAGCAATGGATTATTTTTTTGCACCAGAATGGCTAACTGATGCCATGGCATTTTGTATATTGGCACTTTCATTTTTTGTTTATGTTTTAATAAGCACAATTAAAGCTAAGCACAGTCATAAGGCAACAAAGAGACACCTAAAAATATTAAAGCCTGTATTGGCTATTGTATTAATCTTTTTGATTGTGATTTTAGGATTCAACATATTTGGTAATCGAGATGTAGAAGATATACCGCAGAATGTAATTGAATTTGGTGAGAAATATCCTGAGGCATCTGATTATGTGAAAAACTTTAATAAGTACAAAGACGAAGACTTTGATATGGACGTTTCAAAGGAAATGTCAGAACGTGATATTCCTTTATTTATGCAGTGGGATAAGCGTTGGGGATATAAAGACTATGGCGGAAATTATGTGGGTGTAGCTGGATGTGGACCTACATGTATTGCAATGGTTGCATGTGGACTTGAGCAAGATGCAGCCATTAATCCTTATGTTGTAAGTCAATACGCTGCACAGCAGGGATTCTATACATATGGACAGGGGACGTCATGGGATATTATGACTACAGGAGCAAAGCATTTTGGACTTGATGTTTCGGCAGGTAGTGTGTCAGTGGATTTCATAATGAATAATCTAACAAGCTCCACACCGTTAATCTGTTCTATGGCTCCTGGTGATTTTACTAAAACAGGTCATTTTATTGTTTTAACTGGCATCACTGATGATGGGCAGATTATTGTTAATGATCCAAATAGTCCAAAGAACTCAAAAAAGCACTGGGATGTTGATATCCTTGTATCTCAAATGAAAAGCGTTTGGAAATATTCATATAATCAATAGAAGAATGTGATTCTATATATTTGTTAAATTTGACCATTAATAATCCTGCCATGATTCTCGATATCATAGTGTAAGAATTGTTATAGAGCTATGGAAGCGCTTATTTCAACGGAATGAAGTTGGAATAGGCGCTTTTTTAGGCTCTAGCATCACCGCTCGGACCTTTCTGGAGAGCGGAGCAGCTTTGACTGATAGATGAGCTGCAGAAAGGAGTTTTCATGGCAGTAGGTAATATTTTGTCAGGTTATGCTGTAAGCACAAGAATGGAATACAGTGACGCCGTCAGTTCTGTTAGTAAAACTGAAGTACAGTTTGAAGTGACAAAGCAATCGGAATTATTAGGTGATGATGTGCTTGATTATTATCATGAAATATGTTCAAAGTTTACTGACATATCATTTAGATTATCTGATATTGAAGAAACGCTAAAGCATATGAACGATAGTCGTCCATATCTTGGCTATAATGATAGCCTTAACCAAGTTGGTGATAATTATAGCGAAATAGGAAAAGTCAGTATTGATATCGATGTAGCTGTCATTCGTAAGATGCAAAGTGATTCTAGCTTTGAAGAGGAAGTTTTGGATACTATAGATAGAATTAAAAATAATCATGGCGAATTTCAGCAAGAAGCAATTAATAGTGGAAGGCCTTACATGGACTATTGCCTTAGATTAGAGGGTGATAAATTACAAGAATCTATAGGTAATTTTTCGTCAAAATATTCTACTGAAGAAGAGATTAGGAGAATATGGGCTGACGAAGAATATCAAAAGAAAATGAATCAGTTCTTTGCGGAACAGAAAGCTGAACTCATCGAAGTCTACTTAAAAATGACTGAGAGTTGCATTCTTAAAAAAGATGAGCTTGCTCCGTCAGAGCAAACGAAAGAGGACCAGCGAATTGAAAATATTTCAAAAGCAACCCTAAAAATAGAGAATGAAAATGAATCTATTATTTCCCGATATGGTGCTGTTGAAGAAATATCCGAGGATGCTGTCTCAAAAGATAGAAAGGTTATAGGAATAACAACTTACCCTGTATCAGATTTGGTATCACATATGGTTATAGCTTATGAGACTCCAGAATCTACATCAGAGAATCCTATAGTGCAATTGAGCATGAAGGAAAGTGACGGCAAAACTCATACCTATAACATTCATGTAAATGATGTTAATCCTAACAATGCATCTGAAATGGAGATTTTCGCATATCTAACCTATCAAGGGCACATTGGAAATAAGATACCAGGCGCCATCAACAATTGGGCGGCATATACTGCATTAAGATATGAAGATCAATTAGATACATTTGGCGAGTTCCAGCAATTGTTTGGCGAAAAGTATTTTACCAGCAGTAAAAGCAATGCGATTGCCATGATAGAGCGAGTTTATTCTTGGATGAAGAATATCAACCATCCTGATGCTAAAAAACAAGCGGGATGGTGTGAAGACTTATTAGCAATGCTTAATCCTGTGAATGATACGCTGGAAAATTACGTATTTAAGTTACAGTAATTTTTAAGAAATCACAAATATTACCGTATTATGCGATACATTCCGCGTCAATTTCATCCCAAAAACAGAAAAAGTGCGCTATAATATTATTTGCGGGTAGATATATTTTTAAGGGGGAATAACTAAATAATGAAACAACTAAAACCTATCACAAACAAACTTCTATGGGTGTTTGCCCTGGGGCAGTTTGGTTGGAGCTTGCTATCGGGAGTAGTGTCCAACTGGATGGTCTATTATTACACAGGCGCACCTAGTGAGCAGAATCCAAATACTGGATTATTTGCATCTAATATCACACAGCATCCTATATTTTTTAAATTAACATTGTTTGGCCTGGTGCTTGCAGCAGGACGTATTTTTGATGCGATAACAGATCCTCTTATTGCGGGATGGTCTGACGGGGCAGATTACAAGGGTGGAAGGCGAATCCCATTTATGCGAGCAATGGCAATTCCATTTTCACTTTGCACAATAGGATTATTCATCCTGCCACAGACTAGCAATGTCATAGCAAATGATGCCATGCTGTTCGCACTTCTTATGATTTTTTATCTGTTTATGACAATGTTCTGTACTCCATATAATGCTCTTATTGCAGAGCTTGGGGATACTCAGCAGCACAGAATTAATGTATCAACTTATATTTCATTTACATTTATTGTAGGTCAGTCTATTTCCTTCCTGCTTCCAAATGTGGCAGGTGCTCTTGAGGGTGGATTTGGGCAGGCTGGCTCAATCAGAATGGCTGTTGCAATCATGGCCTCTATTGCCTGCGTTGCCATGTTGATTCCAGCATTCTATATTAATGAAAGAGATTATATTGAAAGCAAGCCAAGTGAAACAAAGCCTTTCAAATCCTTGGTTAAGACTTTTTCAAATGTGCAGTTTAGACATTTTGTTTATAGCGATGTGATTTATTTCTTTGCACTAACATTATTCCAAACAGGATTGGCATTCTATGAAACTCAGCTTATGGAGATTGCTGATACTTGGACATTCGTGCTTACAGCCACTATGACCTTTATCAGCGTATGCTTGTATCCTGCAGTAAATATTCTTGCTAAAAAGATTGGCAAAAAGCAGCTTATCATCATTGGCTTCTTCGCCTATGCATGTGTATTTATGGTAACAACCTTCTGCGGCAAGGGATTACAGTGGGGCTTCATAATTGCAGTGGCAGCATCTATTCCTATGGCTATCCTTGGAATCCTTCCACAGGCTTGCGTTGCAGATGTGGCAGAGCTTACCAGACTTGAAACAGGAGAGGACAGAAGTGGTATGTTCTTCGCAGCAAGAACCTTTGCCTTCAAAATGGGCCAGGCCATTGCTATGGTAGTGTTTACATCTGTTACAGTTTCACAGACTAAGCAAAGCTATCGAGCTACGGCAGCAATAGCATTTGTAACCTGCTTCATAGGTTCGTGCATCTTCTTTACATTTAATGAAAAACAGATTTTATCAAGAATAAAAGAGCTTAAGGGCAGCGATGAAATTTAATGAATGATTCAAAAAAAGAGATATCCATCGTGGATATCTCTTTTTAAAACCCCTATTAAATTAAAGCCCACTATCTATTCATGGTAGTTGGTGATAAGAAAACTCCTAAGGAAGCTGCTTGCTCGTGAACCTGTGATTCACGCTGTTCGATGCGCTCCTGAATGCTTTCTACTATTTCTTTTCCTATACCGTCTGCCCTAAGATCCTGGAATAAACTACAATCAAACATTACAAATACCTCCTCAAAAGTATAAATAATAATATGATTTGCTTTTCTTAAGGCTATTATAACACCTCTAAGGGTATAAAATGTGTAAAAATTGTGAATTCTAAAACAGAAAACTACAATTGTACGCCACACGCGGACTTTTGCTTAAATGGCCTATTACTGGTTTAATGTGCCAAGGTAATCCTGAATAGCGGTAGTAGTGATTTCGTTGTATTCGTATGTTGCATTAGCTAGCTTAGCCTGCTCTGCCTTCTTATAAACAGAGAAACCAATCCAGCCTACAATTGCGATAGCAATTATAGAAACACATACTAAACTTGCAATCTCCTCTATTTTCTTTTTTCTAACGATTGACTTGCGATTTGCTTTGTCATGCTTTTTTTGATCTACTTTTTGTTGACTCATTTCTTCTCCTAAACTAGACCTATATATTTCCGCTGGAGAGGCCTAGCGATTAAACTACTAAAAAATATAGTAACTCAAAAGGAGGCTGTTTTCAAGGGAAATGGGGCGATATTATTTACTAAAAATAGTAAAAGAACTATTCAAACCCCAATATGTTGTGGTAAAATTTATTCGATAGTGTAATTAAGTTTTACGAAGGAGAAATGTTATGAGTAAAGCTGATGTAATATTCAAGAAAATGTGCCAGGACATACTTGATAATGGCACAGATACAAAAGACGAAATTGTGCGTCCAATCTGGCAGGATACAGGTGAAAAAGCCTACACCATCAAGCAGTTTGGCGTGGTAAATAGATACGATTTAAGAGAAGAATTCCCAGCTCTTACACTTAGAAAGACTGCTCTTAAGTCAGCGATGGATGAAATCCTCTGGATTTACCAGCGTAAGTCTAACAATATTAAGGATTTAAAGCCACATATCTGGGACGAATGGGCTGATGAGGAAGGCTCAATCGGAACAGCTTACGGATACGTAGTTGGTGAAAAGTTCGAATTCAAGGGAGAGATGATTGACCAGATGGATTATGTCCTTAAGCAGCTTAAGGAAACACCATATTCCAGAAGAATCATGACAAATCTTTATCAGTTCCACGACCTTGCAACAGGGCATTTGGATCCATGCTGCTATTCAGCTACATATAATGTTACAAAGGATAAGGATTCAGATAAGCTTGTGCTTAACATGGTATTAAACCAGCGTTCACAGGACATTCTTGCTGCAAACAACTGGAACGTATGCCAGTACGCAATCCTTCTTATGATGGTTGCACAGGTTAACGATATGATTCCCGGTCAGCTTGTTCACGTTATCGCAGATGCACACATCTACGACAGACACGTTGATGCAATCAAAGAATTACTTAGCCGCCCAGAGCTCCCAGCTCCAAAGGTTCGCCTAAACCCTGAAGTCAAAAACTTCTACGACTTCACCACAGACGACCTCATCGTAGAGGGCTACGAAGCCGGCGAACAAATCCGTAACATACCTATAGCGGTTTAATACAATCAATAATCAGCATCACAACCTTGGCAAGCGCGAGGAGGAGGTTGCTAAAGGTCCAGTGGACCTTTGCTTAGCAACGACCGAAGTGGAACGAAGACCCCCATGTGGTTAAGGAGGGACCCTTTAGGGAGGTTTCCTTGACCGCAATGGGAGGTGGCCTCCGGGAGCACGGAGTACTAGAAGGCTGATTATGGAAAGGATTATATATGAATTTAATAGTAGCAGTAGATAGAAACTGGGCTATCGGCAAGGATAATAAACTGCTAGTTAGCATCCCAGATGATATGAAGTTTTTTAGAGAAACCACTACAGGCAAGGTAGTAGTAATGGGCAGAAAGACTCTAGAGAGCTTCCCAAACAGCAAGCCACTTTCTAACAGAGTGAACATTGTACTTACAAGAGATATGAACTACGACGCCAAGGGTGCTGTCGTTGTACATTCTAAGGAAGAGCTTGATAAAGAATTAGAAAAATATAATTCCGATGACATCTACATCATCGGTGGCGAAAGCATCTACAGATTAATGTTAGATGAATGCGACAGAGCTTTTGTTACATATGTAGATTATGCTTACGATGCCGATACTTATTTCCCTAATTTAGATGAAATGAGTGACTGGAAGCTTGCAGAAGAGTCAGATGAACAGACATATTACGATATAGAGTTTTATTTTAGAACATACACACGTTAGTTTAGTTAGCTTTATGAGGAATGAAAAATGGCACTTAATATTACTGGAAGAAAGTTGTTCGTAAAAGCACTGAAGGAAGAGGGCGTTGATACAATATTTGCGTACCCAGGTGGTATGATTACAGATATTATCGACGAGCTTTATAAAACTGAGGGTATTAATGTTGTTTTAGGACGTCATGAACAGGCTCTTGTTCATGAGGCAGAGGGGTATGCCAGAGCTACTGGTAAGACAGCAGTTGTGCTTGTCACATCAGGCCCAGGCGCAACCAATACCATTACAGGTATTGCGGATGCCTATTACGACAGCATTCCTATGGTGATTTTTACAGGACAGGTGCCACTTCACCTTATAGGTAACGATGCATTCCAGGAAGTAGATATCGTTGGAATGACTCGTTCTATTACAAAATACGGCGTTACAGTCAGAAACCGTGACGATATGGGCAAAATCATAAAGATGGGATTTCAGATTGCATCTACAGGAAAGCCTGGTCCGGTTCTTATAGATATCCCAAAGGATATTCAAACCATCTCAGGTGATCCGGAATACCCAGAGCATGTTGATATCAGAGGATATCATCCAAACGAAACAGTACATATTGGTCAGCTTAAAAAGGCCTATAGATTACTAAAAACTGCTAAGAAGCCACTGTTACTTGCAGGCGGTGGCGTAAGAATAGCAGGCGCTGAAGATAAGCTGGTTAAGTTTGCTGAGAAAATGAACATCCCAGTTACTACAACTATCATGGCTAAGGGCGTTATGCCTGAGAACCATCCTCTTTTCATAGGAAACTGTGGAATGCACGGAAGATATGCTGCTAACAAAGCAGTAACTGAGTGCGATGTTTTGTTTTCTATCGGTACCAGATTCAACGACAGAATAACTGGTGAATTAGACGAGTTTGCGCCAAAGGCCAAAATCGTTCATGTTGATATAGCATCAGCATCCATTTCACGTAACGTATCTGTAGATGTGCCAGTCACAGCAGATGCCAAAATCGCATTAGATCGATTAGTTGAATACGCAGAAAAAATCGAATGCAAGGAATGGCTTACAGAAATCAAAGCCTGGGAAGCAGAGCATCCATTGTCGATGCCTAAATCAAAGATTGGTGTTTGCCCTCAGGATGTATGTGAAGCCATCAATGAAGTATTTCCAAATGCTAATATAGTTACAGATGTTGGACAGCACCAGATGTGGGCTACTCAGTTCATTCAGCTTAACAAGGGACAGGAGTTTATCACATCAGGAGGCTTGGGAACCATGGGCTTTGGATTCCCAGCAGCTATCGGCGCATCAATAGGAAATCCCAACAAGCCAGTAGTACTTATTACAGGCGATGGTGGTTTCCAAATGAACATGCAGGAAATGGCAACCGCCATGGCTAACAAACATCAAATAATTATATGTATATTTAATAATTCAAATCTTGGCATGGTTCGACAGATGCAACAGCTTTTCTACGGAAAGCGATATGAGATAACAGATTTATCTAACAGTGATGGTCATTATTATCCAGACTTTATGGAATGGGCCAAGAGCTATAGCTGTAAGGGGATAAGAATTACTAATGATGAAGAAATTAAATCAGCATTAAATGAAGCTAAGGCTAACAAGAAGGGGCCTACAGTTTTAGAGTTTATAGTTTCTCCAGATGATTTAGTACTTCCAATGGTAAAAAGTGGAACTCCACTTAGTGACATGATTCTGAGGTAGATAAAATGAAAAATAGATGGATTGCTTTATACGTTGAAAATCAAGTTGGTGTTTTAGCAAAGGTATCAGGATTGTTTTCTGCAAAATCATATAATCTGCAGACTCTCACAGTTGGTACCACAGAAAGAGATGATGTGTCACGAATGACCATATCTGTTATGGCAGATGATGCAACCTTCGAACAGATTAAAAAGCAGTTAAATGCTATGGTGGAGGTAATTAAGGTTATCGATCTTACAACACTTCCAATCCATATGAAGGAAATACTTTATGCAAAGGTTTCAGCATTGAAACCGGAAGGAAAGACAGAGGCTTTCCAGATTGCTCAGGTATTCAATCAGGGCGGAAACGTTAAGATAGTGGATATCGGAGAAGATTCTGTTTTGTTTGAATGCACATTAACAGAACACAAAAACAATGAGCTTATAGCTCTTTTAAAATCTAGATTTAAGAAAATTGAGGTTACTAGGGGCGGCGCAGTTGCGGTAGAATCAATTAGTAGCTCGTGCCGTTAGGGAGAAGGCAATGAAAAGATTCAAAGGATGCCTTGCGATTGTTCTGATTGCAGTCCTATGCCTTTCATCATCTGCCCAGGCGTCACAGTCGGAGGTGGACAGATTAAAGGAAGAATCACAAAAGGCGTCTGATGCTGTTAAAGATATTAATAATCAAAAACAGCAGGTAGAAGGCGCAAAGCAGCAATTGGAGGGACAGGCAAACAGTCTTACGGGACAGATTTCTAGTTTGAATAATCAAATATCTAGTGTTACTGGGGAAATCTCAGAAACAGAAGCGGATATAGCTGAAGTAGAAGCTGATATTGAAACGTTGAATGAACAGCTTGAAAGAACGCAGGCTTCTTTAGATGCTCAAAGAAAGAGCATGAAGCTTCGTATTCAATATATGTATGAAAATAGATCCACTAACACATTGATTAATTTTTTAGAAAGTGGATCTATATCTGAGTTTTTACAGCGATTAGAATATATGGCTCAAATCACTGCTTATGATCAGGCAGCTGTTGAAAGATTTGCAGCCACTCAAAAAGAAATAGAAGATACAAAAAGTGCAATAGAAGAAAAGGGACAACAGCTTAGTGCTTATCAGGATAATTTAAAATCTAAAAAGTCCCAGCTTGGAGTTTTGGTTAGCGATACATCCACAGCATTAAATGTTACTAATTCGCAGATTGCGGATACCAAAGCTGCCATCGCAGAATTAGAAAAGCAGTTGGATGATGCTAAGGCTTATGAAAAACGAATTCAGAAGCAGTATCAGGATGCGCAGGTTGCGTTGGCTGAAAAGCTTGCTGGTGAACATGGTGGGTATTCTGGTGGTTACACTACAACAGACGAAGAAACCCTTATCCTTGCAGCTTTAATCCAGGCGGAGGCAGCTAACCAGGGTGATGCAGGAAGACTTGCAGTAGGCTCTGTTGTTATGAACAGAGTAGCAAGCTCCAAATTCCCTAATACTGTTTCAGGTGTAGTTTACGCATCGGGACAGTTTGCTCCTGTAACATCAGGACGAGTTGCCCTTATTTTAGCGGAAGGTCCAAACAGTGCCTGCCAGTACGCAGCCGCACAGGCTATAGCGGGAAACACTAATACAGATGCACTGTTTTTCTGTACATATACATATGCTCAGGCGCTGCATGATTCGCAGGTGGCAGCTGGGCAGTCAGGTTTTTTAGATAGAACATCGGGCACTACAATTAATGCCCATTATTTCTATAATTACTTATAATATAATTAATGTGATAATTAATAAGGAGGAAATTATTATGGCAACACCACACAACGAGGCGAAGAAGGGCGATTTTGCAAAGACTGTTCTTATGCCAGGAGACCCATTACGTGCTAAATTCGTAGCAGAAAATTTCTTGGAGGATGTAAAGTGTGTAAACACAGTTCGTAACTGCCTTGGCTTTACAGGAACATACAAGGGAGTTCCAGTATCAGTAATGGCCAGTGGTATGGGAATGCCTTCAATCGGTATTTATTCATACGAGCTTTACGCATTCTATGATGTAGAAAACATCATCCGTATCGGTTCTGCAGGAAGCTACACAGACAAGCTTAACGTTCTCGATGTAGTTATTTCTGAGAGCGCATATTCTGATTCAACATTTGCTAAGTACACAAACGGATGTGAGGATAAGACTCTTTATCCTAGCAAGAAGATTAACGATATTGCTATCGCAAAGGCTAAGGAACTTGGTATCAATGCAAAGGTTGCAAAGGTACATTCAGCAGATCAGTTTTATACAGCTCCAGAGATGGGCGGATGGCAGGCAGTTAAAGAGCGTTGCGGTTGCGATTGCGTAGAAATGGAAAGCTTCGCACTTTTCAACAACGCAAACATGCTTGGAAAGAACGCTACATGTATGCTTACAATCTCTGATTCATTTGTTACATCTGAGGAAATCCCAGCTGAGGATCGTCAGAAGTCATTTACAGAGATGATGAAACTTGCACTTGAGACAGCAATTGCCCTTTAATTGACAATTAAATATTATCATGTAAAGAACACCAACATCTGTTGTGTGTTCTTTTTTAATATAATTTTTAACGTAATAGACGATTTTTTATATAGTATGTACAAAGGTTATATGCTAAAATATTTAAAGCATTGAAATAGGGAGAATATTTTCAATTCTAATTAACATCATTTTTGGCGGGCTAAAATTCAAAAGAAATTAATAAAGTAAGGCAAGGTAATGACAAACAAAATAAGAAAAAAGAGATTGCATGCAGCTTTTATTGGGGCATGTATATTTTTTGTTACGCTGTTGACAGGTGGTTTGATTTATCAAATGACACGTATCAGCATCCTTCCGATTTCTTATGCGGTGGCAATCATTCTAGCTATTATAGTGATTTTCGGAATAGGTATTTTTCTGCAGCTTAGAAAAAGAATCTATATGAAAATCGCTGGGTTAGTATTGACTTTTTTAGTTATTGCAGCGGATATTGAAGGAATTTATTTGTACGAGAACAGCATTAAGGCTTTAAGTACAATTGCTAATCAGGCAACAGAAACTACCACTTATGGAATCTATGTATTGGAAACTTCCGATATTAATTCCGTTGATGAATTGTTTGGTAAAACAGTTGGTATTTCTGATGATATGCCAGATGACGAGTTATCAGATAACGAGTTGGCAGAGCAGTTAACAAAGTATGATTTCAATCTCAAAAGCTACGATAGTCAATTATCCTTGGTGAAGGGCTTAACAAGCAAGGAATGCGATGGAGCAATTTTAAATTCATCCTACGTAAGCATTTTAGAAGATCCTGAATCTGGTGAAAACTTAGAGGTAGGACTTCGTTTGCTAGAAGAGGTTGATGTTTCTAAGGTTGTTGAAAAGCCAAATGTGGTAACCCCTGAGGACCCATTTATCGTTTATATAAGTGGTAAGGATACATGGGGCCATATTTCGGTAGTAAGTCGTTCTGATGTAAACATCCTGGCAGTTGTTAATCCTGGTACGAAGCATATACTTCTTGTTTCGACACCTAGGGATTATTACGTTCCATTATCTATTTCAAATGGAATTAAGGACAAACTGACACATGCAGGAATATACGGAACTGATGTGTCTGAAGATACAATGGAAATGCTATATGGCATCGCCATTGATCATTATTTCAAGGTAAACTTCAGTGGCTTCGAAGGACTCATTAATGCAATGGGTGGAATTACAGTTTGGTCTGACTATGCTTTCGATGTAGAAAACATTGGTCATTTTAGCAAGGGCGAGAACCATCTTAATGGATTGGCTGCTTTAGCTTTTGTTAGAGAAAGACATTCATTTGCAAGAGGCGACGTTCAGCGTGGTGAAAACCAGATGAATGTAATTCAGTCAGTTGTTCAGAAGATGACATCAAAGAGTACTTTGATTAATTACGGAGATATTATGAAAGAATGCGATGGCACATTTGCCACCGATTTTTCTACTGAGGAGATAGCAGATCTGGTTGCATACCAGCTATCAAATCCGGGCGAGTGGAATATTGAAAAAATGAGTGTTAGTGGAAGAGGCGAGCACAATCATGTGTACTCTCTCAGTAAGACTTGCTATGTTATGGTTCCTAATGAGGAAGATATAGCTTATGCACGAGAGAGAATAGAAGAAATTATGAATGAGCGTTAGTGGGAGAGAATGTGTGAAAGCTTTAATTGTTTCTTCGGTATATGGTTTTTTGACTAAATTCGAGCGTCAGAATGTTGAATTGCTAAAAAGTATGGGTGCAGAAATTCACTATGCCTCAAATAGCACTAATGTGGTATACGAAGATTGTGAGGACATTGTAGATGAGTACGGTATTATCTATCATGATATTCCTATTAAACAGCAACCACATAATATTTATTCTAATTTAAAAGCAATCATACAAGTTAGAAAAATCATTAAAAGAGAGAAAATAAATTTGATACATTGTCATACTCCTACTGGGGGTATGGTAGCACGACTTGCGTGTATAGGAATCAAAGGCGTTTATATTATTTATACTGCCCATGGATTCCATTTTTATAACGGTGGTTCTAGATTACGAAATAAAGTTTTCTACTTGGCCGAAGATTTTATGAGTAGAAATACAAATGCAATTGTAACAATTAATCACGAGGATGAATCAGCTGCTAAAAGAATGCATGCTGATGAAGTCTATAGGATACCAGGTGAGGGAATTGATTCCAATTTCTTTATGTTGACGAATGAAGAAGAACGAAAACAAGAAAGAAAAAATCTTGGTATTGCAGAGGATGATTTTTTCGTGATTACCGTAGGTGAGATTCGTCCTAACAAGAATCAAAAGAGAGTGATTGAGACATTGGATTATATTGTTAAAAAGCATAATCCTAAGTCTCCGAACATTATCTATGGCGTGATTGGACATGGCAGACAGGAAGACAAACTTAAAGAATATGTAAAAGAACATGGTATAGAAAATAATGTTAGATTTTTTGGCTATGAATTGGAAATAAGAACATTTCTGAAGGCTGCGGATGCCATGATCTTTCCTTCTATTAGAGAGGGGCTTGGCATGGCTGCGTTGGAGGCACTTTTTACAGGACTTCCAGTAATCGCCTCATCTAATCGAGGATCGAAAGAATACATTAAAAATAAAAAGAATGGGATTCTTGTTTCAGAAGACAGTGTAGATGCTTATGCAGAAGCATTAAAAGATTTATATTACGGTAAAAAAGATAAATCTATTTATGGAAGAGAAATGATAAGAAACTCGGTTATGAATTTTGAAAAAGCTGAGTCAAAAAAAATCATGAAGAAGGTATACGAAGATGCCATCAATAAGTGTACTGTTTCCGGTTTATAATTGCGAAGTTTCATATCTAAAAAAAGCTATTGAATCTATTTTGAACCAAACATTCAAAGATTTTGAATTGATCATTTATGACGATGGTTCAGATTACGATGTTGAAAGCATAATAAAAGATTATTCGAAAACTGATTTGAGAATTATTTTTATAAAATCAAATAAGAATCACGGTCTGGCTTTTGCGCTGAATCAAATGATAAAGATAGCAAAAGGAAAATACCTAGCCAGGATGGATGCAGATGATATCAGCTCACTTGATAGATTCGAAAAAGAATATGAATTCTTAGAAACTCATCCTGAATACGGATTCGTTGGAGGCAATTTGCTACTAATGGATTCAGATGACAAGGTATACGGTAAACGCAATTACCCAGAAAGGCCAAAGCGCAAGGATTTTTTGAAGTTTCAACCATATGCACATCCAACAATTATGTTTAGGAAGAGCGTGTTGACTATGAAAAATCCATACGGAAATGCAACAACACCTGGCAGGGGAGAAGATTACCAACTGTTTATGAATCTGACAGCTGCAGGAGTCAAAGGCTACAATTTGCAGGAGGACTTACTTCAATATAGAGAAACAAAAGACAGCTATAGACGAAGGAAGCTATCTGATCAGATTGAGGAAGTTGGCATTAGATGGAATGGATTTAAAAAAATGGGCTTGAATCCATGGCATGAACTTTTTTATGTATTAAAGCCAATTATTGTATGGCTAGTCCCAAACAGATTAGCTTTTGCAATTAGAAATGGATATAAGTCTTAGGAGTTTTATGTGTGAAAAATGAAAAAGTAATAGAGTACGAAAAGCTTTATAAAGCTGTGCCACCCCTTGCAAGATTGTCCACTGATTTAAAAGTCGACAGTGAACAATTTGATGCTGAAGATGTGGTAGCTCAAACTGGTAGATATGTTTTTGCTCCAGTTTTAAACAGTTTTGTTTTGTACTTATTAGAAGATGCAATAAATAAAGGCGTTAAAACACTTTTCTTTTTAGCTAGAGATGCATATTTTTACTATGTAATAGCTGAAAGATATGTTAAGCAGTTTAATCTTAATATTCAGTGTAAATATCTGTACGTTTCAAGATTATCTCTTAGAGTTCCTTTGTATCACATGGATATTAACCAGGCCTTATCATACATTACTTTAAGCGGTGTGGATGTTACACCTGCAAAAGTAATTAATCGCTCAGGTTTGCCTGAGGAGGATAAAAGCCAGTTTATAACGAAGATTGCTAAGTATCTAAATATAAAAGAAGACGAGCAAATACCGCGTAACAGATTGGGAGAGGTCAAATCTCTTCTAAGTGACGACAAGGATTTTTGTCAGTTGCTGATTAATAAATCCAAGGAAGAGTTTTCATGTGCGTTAAAGTACTTGGAAGAATCAGGCTTTGGAGCAAACGAAAAAATAGCAATCGTTGATAGCGGTTGGGTTGGTTCGATACAAAAGAGCTTAGGTGAGTTCCGTAAGTATCTGGGCCAGGCTGATGAGCTTGAAGGGTATTACTATGGCCTTTATGAAATACCTGATAAAGCAGAAGAAAAATATTATCATTCATTCTTGTTTGGTCCAAGGTCAAAGCTGAAAAACAAAGTGCAGTTTAACAATTGCCTGTTTGAATGTATTTTTTCAGCACCTCATGGTATGACTTTGCGGTATATGAAGGATGAAAAGGTTACACCTGTTTTATCAACAATTACCCAGGGCCAGATAGATTATTTGAACAAGATAGAAACAATTGTGGATAGATATCTTGATCAACTGTTTACATCTTGCAGTAGTTTTGAAGAAGCTTGTGGATTATTTGGAAATCCTACATCTAGAAAAGCTATTGAGAATGTTTTGTTTAGCTTTATGGCTAAACCATCATATGAAGAAGCAAAAGCTTTTGGCAGAATGCATTTTTCAGATGATGTAATAGATTATAACAACGCCGTGTTAGCCAATAATCTTTCTGAAAAAGATTTAAATGAAAACCACTTTGTTAGAAGAGTTTTTATTGAATTAAAAGGAATGATTTTTGGAAAAAGGCACGTTGTAAATATATCAGGATGGTATGAAGGTTCAGTAATGCTGTATTCTAAACCATCCCATATTAAATACCATTTATGGGCATACAAACACTATAAGTATTATTTGCAATATTGCAAAAGAAAACGTTGGATAAGAAAGCGAGAGATATGAGAAGACATAATTTTAGAGGACTAGTTGCTACGCTAACAATACTATCCTGCTTAATGCTTAACAATCAATATGTATATGCTGCTGGAGGTGAAGTCAGCTTTGGTTCACTTGAATACAGCGAACCAGAGGATTCAAAATTTCCTATTGGCGTTTACATCAGCACAACTGATACTAATCAGACTTATCATATTGAGTTGAAATATGATAAGAACAGAATGAGCTACATCAAAGGTGGCGATTCTGAAGAAGATGGCATTATTACATTAGAAGGTAAGGGCTTATCTTCAAGAAGAAAGTATATGCTTTCTTTTGAAACAATATCAGGTGGTGAGGCATATCTGTCAGTTCAAAGTGGTTACACAACAGACGCAGATGGCTCAAACAAGCAGGATATAGATAAGTTACTCAACGTTAATATTTTTATAGAGGGTGAAGATACTGCCTTGGCATTGGAACAAGCAGAGGCAGAGCGAGAAGCGGCAGCGTTAGAAGAGACATCCAATGAGATTTCACCGGTAACAGATGTAGTTGCAACACAAGATAGTGTTGAAGAAAGAGAAAGTGAAAATCCAGAAGATATGAAGTTAGAAACAAATTTACTTGAGAATGTTGAATCGACATTGCTTAATGATCCAGTAATGATTGGATTAACAGTTGGTTTGATAGTGGCGGTTATAGCGCTTATTGTAGCAGTTGTTCTGTTTATTGGCAGAAAGAAGAGACGCAAGAAGCGTGAAGCCATAAGAGTCGCTAGACGTAACCAGCATATTGCTGAAGCCTTAAAGGTTCAAGATTTAGATTCGGTGGAAGAGGTTGAAGAGGCCGAAGTTTCAACTGATCCAGAAACAGTCATTTCTGTTAAGAACGTGACTATGAAGTTTAAGGTGGCCACACAGAGTACATCAGGTATCAAGGATTATATTATTCAGTTCTTAAAGAGAAATATTTCCTACAGAGAATTTTATGCACTTGATAATGTTAGCTTTGATGTATCAAAGGGTGAGGTAGTAGGTATTATAGGAACCAATGGTTCTGGTAAGTCTACAATTCTTAAGATTGTTTCAGGAGCTTTAAGACCAACATCAGGTTCTGTTGAAGTTGATAGAAAAAAGGTTCAGCTTCTTACACTTGGTACAGGTTTTGATATGGAGCTTACAGGACGTGAGAATGTATATCTTAATGGTGCGATTATTGGATATTCAAAGAAATTCTTAGATGATCACTATGATGAGATCGTAGAGTTTGCAGAACTTCAGGATTTCATGGATGAAAAGGTAAAGAATTATTCAAGTGGTATGGTCAGCCGTCTTGGATTCGCCATCGCAACAGCTGGTGACGCAGCAGAAATCCTCATCCTCGATGAGGTGCTTTCAGTAGGTGATGAGTTCTTTAGAAAGAAATCACTTAAGAGAGTTAAGGAAATGATACATGGCGGAAGCACTGTTCTTATGGTAAGCCACGGTATGGGTACTATTCGTGATAACTGCTCTAAGGTTGTATGGATTGAAAAGGGTAAGCTTAGAATGGTTGGAACACCTGATGTTGTGTGTAAGGCATATCAGCATATGCAAGAAGAAGGTGTGCCTGAGCCAATAAAAGCAGTGAGTGAGGTGTCGTAATGCAATATGGTATAAAACAATACATTTTTGTTATACGAGAACTCACGGCTAGAGAGATAAAGAGAAAGTATTCGAGATCGGTGCTTGGAATATTGTGGTCGGTGTTACAACCAATGTTGTTTATGGTGGTCATGACTATGGTTTTTAGTGGATTTACTATGAAAAGTACTGACTATGCTGTTTACTATTTGACTGGTTTTACATTATGGACAATGTTTAATGTTTCGACGACTACAGCGATGACAGTTTTTGAAGATAATAAAAATTTATTTCAGAAAACTAAAATACCTAGAGAAGTGTTTGTACTTTCTAGAGATTATACAGCATTAGTAAATTTAGGTTTTTCTACCATTGCTCTAGTAATTGTTTTGATTGTTGTTAGAGTTAAATTGACTTGGACTGTAATTTTTTTCCCACTAGCAGTATTGTTGGAGTTAGCTTTTTCAATTGGAGTTTCATTTTTTCTAGCTTCAATTTATGTATTTTATAAGGATATTCTTTTTATTTGGAGAAATATAATTGTGTTATTAATACATATGGTGGCTATTTTTTATCCTATAGAAAAATACCCGGCGTCAGTTCAAAAGATTACGTTATATAATCCTTTATTTATATATCCTGATGTTGCAAGAAAAAGCTTATTGTATGGAACATATGACTTGGTGCAAATAAAACTAATGACTATATGGGCAATAGGTGTTCTTATCGTAGGATTAAGTGTTTTTAAATTATTAGAGAATAGTATTGTAAAAAAATTATGAGAAATATTGAAAAAATAAAACAGACATTGTTTGTTTTACAGCAAATAGGTTATCAAGAACAAAAGAAAAGAAATGCAGAAACTAGCCTAGGGTTTTTGTGGAATATACTAAATCCTCTTTTATATATGATAATTCTTTCAACGTATTATATGAACGTAATTATACATGATATAGATAGATTTCCAGTGTTTGTTTTTACAGGAATTACTATTTATAACTATTATAATACTGCTACTAAAGGGGCTTTGAAATCTTTAGTTAATAATAAGAATTTATTAATCAAAACAAAACAACCAGTTGATATTTTTATTAAAAGTAAAATATATGAAGGGTTTAGAGAATTCTTATTTTCATCTATAGCGATTATTCCTATATTTATTGCTTTTAAGGTTAGGTTAACGTGGAGAGCATTGCTCGTTATTCCAATTTTGTTAATTACAACATTGATTATTTCGAGTATTGGAAAAATATTAGCAATTTGGTATGTGTACTTTGCTGATATTGATTATTTATATTCGGTACTAATGACAATGCTGATTTTTGTTTCAGGTACATTTCTTCCTTTAGGAAGGTATCCAGCTTCAATTAAAACAGCGTTAACGTATAATCCAATATTTTTATCAATCTATTTATATAGAAATAGTTTGTTATATGGTATTCCTTCGTATTGGACAGCATGGGTGAAATTTATAGTATGGGCCATTTTATTATTTATTTATTCAAATTGGCTGTTTGAAAAGAAAAGAGATGATTGTATTAACAGATTATGATAAAAAAACGCGTTTTATTAGTAAGTTATGAGTTATCATGCACTGGTTCGCCCAAAGCAGTATTGAATATGGCTAACGCATTTAGAGATTGTGGTTACTTTGTTGGAATATGGGCATTGAATGATGGACCTTATGCTTCTGAATTTGAGAAAGAAGGATATCAGGTTGAAATCATATCGTTTCCACGCGATGCCGGAGAATTATTAGATAAAAGAATAAGGTCATATGAGCTAGTTATTTGTCATACTATTTTCTGTGCAGAGTTTGCTTGTTATACACAGAGAATAAAGAAAACAGCGTTATATATACACGAGGCGGCGAATATTAGAAAGCTTATGAACAAATGTGGTATTGATAAGAAATATTTGTTAGGTATCAGACACACTTTTTGTGTAAGCGATTATGCTAAAACACAAATATGTAATAATTACAACCTTAAAAATTTATATGTACTAAATAATTATGTTAGTCAATATGACGTTGAGCAAGAACAAAAAGGGTCTCATGATACAATAAGACTTTGTCTATCAGGAACAGTAGAAGAAAGAAAAGGATTAGATATTTTAGTCCAAGCGTTAAGTAATTATTTATATCATGATATTGAATTGCATGTTATAGGAGAAATTCCTGAGTGGTCTATGAAGTATGCTGAAAAATGGCTTGATAATGATTTTATTATTTATCATGGGGCAATATCTGATAGAGCAGAATTGATGAAGCTTTATAAATCTATGGATGTATTTGTTGTCGCGTCTAGAGATGAATCTTGTTCTCTTGTTGCGTTAGAGGCAGCTATGTTAAAAAAGGCTTTGATAGTAACTGAAAACACAGGGGCCAAATACATAGTTGATAATAAGGCGTGTATAGTAAAAACTAATGATGCGGATAGTCTTTCGAATGCTATAAAGATGTTTATAAAAAAGCCTAATATGATAGTGAATGAAGGCAAGGCAAATTATGAGAAGTACTTGAAATATGCATCTGAAAATAATTATAAAAAGAAATTAAAAAAATATATTAGAAAAATAATATTTTCATTTTAAGGGAGGATATATAGAAATGAATGAAAATGTAAAAATATCAATTGTAGTACCAGTATGTAATGTAGAGAGATACTTGGGAGAATGCTTAGATAGTATTTTAAATCAAACATTTAAGAATTTTGAGGCAATTTGTGTAAATGATGGATCTACAGATAATTCTTTAGATGTTCTTCGTAGTTATGAGAAAAAGGACAGTAGAATTAAAGTAATTACAAAACCAAATTCTGGCTATGGAAATACTATGAATGTTGGAATGGATGCAGCTCGTGGAGAATACATTTGTATTATCGAGTCAGATGATTATGTAGATGAACACATGTTAGAAAGACTGTTAGATACAGTTGAATTATATGATGCTGATATTGTTAAATCAGATCATTATATTTTCTCAACAAAAAATGGTAAAAATAAAAGTCAGTTCCAAGCTGTATGTCCACAGGAATATTACAATAGAGTGCTTAATGCATCAATATGTCCAGAAATTTTTACTTTTACTATGATGAATTGGACTGGTATTTATAGAACATCATTCCTCAGAAATAACAATATTAGACATAATGAGACTCCAGGAGCAAGTTTCCAGGATAACGGATTTTGGTTCCAGGCAATATCGATGGCAAAAAAGGTAGTATTTATTAATGAGGCATTTTATTACTACAGACAGGATAATCCTAATTCATCTATAAATAGTAAGAAGAAAGTATTCTGTATTTGTGATGAATATAAATTTATGAAAGAGATATTAAATAGTCATAAGGAATTTGGAGAGGAAATCCATAAACGTTTCTTCGAGAAAAAACTATTTAACTATTTGAATTCTTATAATAGAGTTTCTAACGAGTATAAGCTTGAGTTTCTTGAACATATTAGTAAAGAGTTTGAAGATGATTTAAAGGATCCTTTACTACGTATAGAATCTCTTGACCCATGGATTTTTGCTCAGGTAAACAGAATAATTGATTCACCAAAGTTATTTATGATTGAGGATTGTTCTGTGAAATATAGAGAAGAATATAATAAAGTTCATAGTCAGTTAATAGCTATAAGAAATTCTAAAGAGTTTGAACGTGGCTTGAAAGTAAAAGAATTATTACATGTTAAATAGTTAAGAGTATACAGATGGCTATAGATTTAATAAAAGAAAAGAAGGATAGTGAAATGAATAATATGCAAAATGATAAAGAAAAAAGTAGACCTGTAATTTCCGTTATTGTTCCAGTATATAACGCAGAGAAATATATAAAGAAATGTTTGGAAACACTCATTTGTCAAACATATGATAATTTAGAGATTATTTGTGTCGATGATGGATCTACAGACCATTCATTAGAGTTGCTAGAACTTTTTGCAAAGAAGGATTATAGAATAAAAATCTTTTCTCAGAAAAATGCAGGACCTGCAGCAGCAAGAAACTTAGCATTGAAGAAGGCGACTGGAGATTACATAAGCTTTGTAGATGCTGATGATTTTCTTGAGTACAATGCCTATGAAATATTAGTAAATAAGCTTGAACAAGATGATTCATGGGATTTGATTATTTTTGGCGGTAATGTAGTAGGTGAGGCAAATGATTATTTCACAAGTATTTTAACAACTTCATATTGTGAAAGAAGAAACAATAGACAGGATGTTATTTTTAAAGAAAAAGCAGCAAAGCCATTTTTATGGTTGCATTTAATAAAGAAGTCAATCTTAACAAATCCTACTCCTCTTTATTTTGATGAGTCAATGGATTTAGGAGAAGATCAAATATTCCAGTTCCAATATGTTCCAAGAGCGAAAAATATTTTAGTAATTGAGGATAAATTATATAACTACAGGATTTCAAAGAATGCTTCATTAATGCAGTTATATAATCATAGAAGAATTACTAAAACAAAAATGCATTTTGAAATAGTAAAAAAGGTAGTCGAAAACTGGAAAGAATCTGGCTTATATGATTCATATAAAGATGAATTGTGGACTTGGGCGGTTAGCTTAATATATTGGACAATAATTGATTTCCCTGCTGAGTTTAAAAAGAAGTATGCACAGCAATTTATAGATTTACTCGAAAATAAATATAATGAGGGAGCATATATTGTTCTTGAGTATGAAATCGATCATTATATGGAGATGAAAGAGTGGGTTTTAAATGATTATTCTGAAGAAAAGGCTATGCTAGGAGTTGCTTCTAAAATAGAGAGAGAAAAATATGAAATAGAAGAAACAATTAGATCTAAGGCTTTCAAAGCAGGTAGAATGTTAACTCCAGTTGATCAAAGATTGGATTTAGATGCATTTGGCGCATAATTACAGTAATAAAAAGGTTTATAGGTTAATAAAATATGAGTAATAAATCAGTTATAAATGTTGATAGGAGCAAATGTACTGGGTGTGGGGCCTGTGAAAATATCTGTCCTGTTGGAGCTATTACAATGGAATATGATAATGATGGTTTCTTATATCCAACAGTTGGTGAAAATTGTATAGATTGTGGTAAATGTATGTCATCATGCCAGGCTGTTACACCACTTCAATTTCATCCTGTACCAAAAAGCTATGCAGTAATGGCGGATGATGAAATCAGAAAGGTAAGTTCATCAGGTGGATTCTTTTCCATTATTGCTACATATGTTTTATCTCAAGGTGGAGTTGTATTTGGCGCTGTATATTCAGATGATTTTAAAAGCGTATACATTACAGAGGCAGAATCAATAGAACAATTGAATCCAATGCGAGGCTCGAAGTATGTATTCTGTGAGACAAAAGATTCATATAAGCGTGCAAAAAAAGCTTTGGATGCCGGACGTCTTGTTTTATATACGGGAACGCCATGTGAAATTGCTGGAATAAGATTGTTTCTAGGAAAAGAATACGAAAATTTATGGCTTGTAGATTTTATTTGTCATGCTGCTAATTCTGTAAAGGCATATAAATCATGGTTAAATGAATTCACAGATGGAAGAGCAATTAAGAGGCTTGATTTTAGAGATAAGAACTTTTTTGGATGGTCAACTCCAGCTGTTGCATATTTAGAGGATGGAACAGTCGTAAAACAAAACTATAATGATTGCTTTTGGTATAAAGGATTCTTGGAAGGTGTAATTAATAGGGATAACTGTTCAACATGCCAGTTCGCTCGAGCAGAAAGAGTATCGGATTTTACAATGGGTGATGCATGGCAAGTTGGAAGAATTAATACTAACTTAAATGATGGTATAGGTACTTCTTTAATACTTGTTAATTCTGAAAAAGCTAAGAAATTATATGATTTATTAAAGGACTCAATGAAACTTTCTGAAGAAATTCCATTAGAAGAAATAAGAAAGTATAATGGAAATTTAAATTGGCCACAGAAGCAAAGTCCAGCTCGTAAATTTTTCTTTTCACATCTTGATAAACACGGATATCACAAATCATTGTGGTATGGTCGTGGAATGAGATGGGATTTTGGTTTAGTTGGATGGTGGTTTGCATCAAATTATGGTAGTGCATTAACATACTACGCTTTGGCTAAAACTTTAGAGAACATGGGTAAAGCACCTATTTTTATCCCTATTCCTAAACTTGATAATTCTCCATGGGATTCAGGAACTAAAGTTGTAGAAGATTTTATAGGACGATATTTTAGAATAGCTAGAAAAAGAGATGTCGAACATATGAAAGAGTATAATCATTTCTGCGATGGATTTATACTTGGTTCAGATCAGATGTGGACAGAAAGTACAACTAAGTTGGTTGGCTATTCATTTTTCTTAGACTTTGTAGATTTGGATAAGAAAAAAATAGCATGTGCACCTTCGTTTGGAGCGGGTAGATATACTGGAGACATTACTATACGAAATACATCTAGAGATTATTTAAAACGATTCGATGCAGTTAGTGTTCGAGAAGAAAGCGGTGTTCAAATTTGCAAAGATATTTTTGGTATTGAAGCAAAGCAGATTATTGATCCTATTTTTTGGGCTGATATTGAGGAATTCGATAAATTGGCAGATTCTGTCAAGAACTACGATGTTCCTGACAAGTATATGTTATGTTACATTTTAGATCCAGATGATAAAAAACTTGAAGTAGCTAAACAAATAGCTAAAGAACGTAATCTTGAAGTAGTTACAATTCCAGGAATGAGAGAAGTAGATGCTGTGAGGGCAAATTGGAATCTTGGGCGTATTTTAGAAAAAGTTTCTATAGAGGAATTTGTTTATTTAATAAAGAATTGTCAATTCTTGTTTACTGATTCTCATCATGGTGTATGCATGGGAATAAAATATAATAAAAACTATATTGCTGTTGGTAATAAGTTAAGAGGAATTGATAGATTCTTTACTGTAGCTAATCTTTTGGGATTACAGGATCGTGTTATTACACTTGAGGCCGGTAAAAAAGTAGATGTTTCAGAGTTTATTGATATAGATTATGAATATACAAATAAACTGATGGAAGAGAATGTTGCAACTGGTATAAAATGGTTGTCAGATGCAATTCAAAAGAATACTACATGCTCAGAGGAAACAGTATATACGTTGCTCAGAAGAATTGAAATGCTAGAACAAAAGCTTCATGAAATAGAAAATAAATAAAAGTATAAATAGGATGGTTTCTAAGGTGAATTCTTATTTGAAGTATGTAGCTGACTTGATTTTAGAAAAAAGTCGTGGAAGAAAACTAGCATTGCGTTATAAGAATAGTAATTTTGAAAAGGCATTGTTTGAACAGACTGGATTAAAAGCTGGAATCTATGTTACTAGAAATCCTGATAGGGTTGATGAAATGACGTTTTTGGATGATTATTTGGAAGGAAAATCAAATGAGTATTATTTGGTGATCCTTCCGGAACAACCATTTAATGATTGGGATAATAATCGATATATAAAAATGGGGTATCATCCAGAAAAAGATTTTTTATGGACAGCACATAAGCCAATTGAATTAGGCAAAGCTGGAAATTATACCGATTATTTCGGAAATAATGTTGAATGTTTATCAGACGTAAAAATGTCCATTACAGGCGGTAATAATAAAATTTATATAGGTAAAAATGTAAAAATGGCGCCAAATTTTAGTCTGAAAATAGGAAATAATACAAGTATTTATATAGGCGACAATGTAGTATTTAAACCTCTAAGTTACAGGATGATGGACGATGTATCATTGAAAATCGGTTGTGGAACAAAGATAGAGGGAATGGTTATTTTTATTAACAACGAATCTATATTGAATATTGGTGAGAATAATACAATTGCTACGGGTAGAATACATACAGGTCGTAATCAAACGATAACAATTGGTGATGATTGTATGTTTTCTTGGAATGTTGTGATTCTTGGCGCTGATGGACATTTAATTTGGGATTTAAATGAAAAAAAGGCTTTGAATAATACTATAGAGCATACCGATTCGATAAATATTGAAAATCATGTTTGGCTAGGCGGAGAGTGTGCTATATTACCACATACTCACGTCGGTAAAGGATGTATTTTAGCATACAGAAGTATGATAAAAGGTGAATTTGAACCAAACTCATTAATTGTTGGTATGCCTGCAAGGGTATTAAAAACTGACGTTTCATGGACTAGGGAAAATGTTACTTACAATGATGAAGAGGACTTTAAGTATTTTGAAAAAATAGGTTTAGTATAAGAAATATGATTGGCATAAATAGTTTATTTAAGTTTTAAATAACATATAAAAATATTAAAGTGATTGCTAACAATATTTTGTATTAATAAGGAGAAAATTATGTACGATTATTTAGTAGTTGGCTCAGGCCTTTTTGGAGCAGTATTCGCTCGTCAAGCAACAGATGCTGGTAAGAAGGTGCTTGTTATCGACAAGAGACCTAACATTGCTGGTAATATATACACAGAAAAGATTGAGGGTATCCACGTACACAAATATGGTGCCCATATCTTCCATACAAACATGAAGCATGTATGGGATTATGTAACTAAGTTTGCAACATTCAATCGTTTTACTAACTCACCAGTTGCAAACTATAAAGGAGAGCTTTATTCACTTCCTTTTAACATGTATACCTTCAATAAGATGTGGGGCGTGGTTACTCCAGAAGAAGCTGCTGCTAAGATTGAAGAGCAGAAGAAAGAAGCTGGTATCACAGAGCCAAAGAACCTTGAAGAGCAGGCTATTTCTCTTGTAGGTACAGATATCTATGAAAAGCTTATCAAGGGATACACACAAAAGCAGTGGGGACGTCCTTGTACAGAGCTTCCTGCGTTCATCATCAAGAGACTTCCAGTACGCCTTACATTTGATAACAACTACTTCAATGCGTTATATCAGGGTATTCCTGTTGGTGGTTACACAAAGATGGTTGAGAAGATGCTTGATGGCATCGAGGTTCGTCTCAACACAGACTACCTCGAGAACAAAGCAGAGCTTGATGCACTTGCAGACAAGGTTGTTTACACAGGTCCAATCGATGCATATTTTGATTTCAAGCTTGGTACTCTCGAGTATCGTTCAGTTAGATTTGAAAATGAAACACTTGATAAGCCAAACTTCCAGGGAAATGCAGCTGTAAACTATACAGATGCTGAGACTCCATGGACACGTATTATCGAGCACAAGTGGTTCGAGTTTGGTAAGGATGATGAAGGAAACGACATTCCTAAGACTATTATCAGCCGTGAGTACAGTTCAGAGTGGAAGCCTGGTGACGAGCCATACTACCCTGTTAACGACGAAAAGAATGGAAAACTCTATGAGCAGTACAAGGAGTTAGCTGCAAAAGAAGATAAAGTTCTATTCGGCGGCCGTTTGGGTGAGTACAAGTATTACGATATGGATGCTGTAATTGATTCAGCATTGAAGTTTGCAGAGAAAGAACTATAAGAATGAATAACTGCAATATTAATGAAAGATTATTGCAAAGCTTTTAGCTTCTTATTTTTTATGAAGTCTCACTTTTTTTAGGTGCTGGAGAATTTCTGCGAGGCTTAGAGAACTGTTTATGTTACTTAGCAAACGAAATAATGGCATAGAACTTATAGAGACTATTTCAAATGATGCTGCATTTTTAAAAATAGACAGAGAAACAGCAGAAATTATGGGCGAGTTTACTGACATTCGTTTGACAAAGAAGGACAAGGAGGGCCAGTATAATATGTGTAAAGCAGTTGAGGAAATAAAAGCAAAAAGCATAGCAGAAGGCATAGTTAAAGGCGAAACAAAAGGCACTCTTGATACATTGATTTCATTAGTTAGAGATGGATTACTTGATATTGAAGAGGCAGCCAAAAGAGCAAATATGCAATTAAAAGATTTTGAAGAAAAAGTTAATTCTAACGACAATAATTAATTAATATCTCCCACCAATAGGTGGGAGATATTTTAAAGGGAAAATAATGAGATTATTAATATACAATATTTTGGTTAATAAGCATGCTGGTATAAGAAAAAGATATCATGCCCTGCATGATAACACTACAGGTATAGTGAGAGCCTTATCTTGGTTTTATCTTCTTTGGTTAAATTTTGCATACTATGTGTTGTTCCTGCATTTTTTAGGTAAAGACGATAAAAGCAAGTTGTATGAGTCCAAGAATGTCGAATATAAATCATCTGAAATGGAGCATTTCAAAAAAGAGTTTCCTGATGTTTCAGTTGATACATTTGTGGATAAACTTTCCAAATACGATGTAGTTTCTTTTGATATATTTGATACGCTAATTTTTAGACCATTCTCTGAACCAGGTGATTTATTCTTCCTAATTGGATGCAAATTAAACTATTTGGATTTTAGGAATTTAAGGGCGCGTGCCGAATATGAGGCCAGACTAATTCGAGCTGAAGGTCTTAAAAAACAAAAGAAAAAGATTGATTACGAAATCGATATTAACGACATATGGAATCGTATGCAAGACATTACAGGCCTTGATGCATCTAAAGGAATAGAAATCGAAGAAGAATTGGAATACCAATTTTGCTATGCTAATCCATTTATGAAGGAAGTATTTACACGTCTTCAAAAAATAGGAAAGCGAATCATTATTACTTCTGATATGTATCTTACAAAGGATTTTCTTGTAAAGATGCTTGAGAAAAATGGATACAAGGATTACGAGAATATTTTTATATCTAATGAATATCATAAGAGTAAAAGCGATGGCTTGCTTTATGATGTTGTAAAGAAGAAAATGGGTGAAGATTGTTCATATATACATGTTGGCGACAACACTCACAGTGATATTAAAATGGCTAAAAAGCATGGTTTTAATACACTTTACTATCCTAACGTAAACAGAAATACACTGCTTTACAGAACCTATGATATGTCTCCAATCATTGGCGGTACATATAGAGGTGTTGTGAATAACAGAATCTATTCAGGTATAGATTCAAAATCTACATCTATGGAATATGAGTATGGATATATTTATGGCGGTTTATTTGCGCTAGGTTACTGCCAACACATACATGAGTATGCGAAATTTCATAACATAGATAAGCTCCTTTTCTTGTCACGTGATGGTGATACACTTAAGCAAGTATACGAAATCATGTATCCTGATGAAGCAAATTCTGGCAAAACAGAATATGCTTATTGGTCTAGAAAAGCAGCTACAATTCTTACATTTGAGTTAGATAAGAATGATTATTTCAGAAGATTTTTATATCATAAGGTTAATCAGAACTATAAGATTTCAGAGATACTTTCATCAATGGAATTAAGTTCAATTTCTGATAAAGTTGAAGGCTATTCAGTAGCAGGTAAGAAAGTAGTTTTAATTGGTGATGAAGGTAAAAAAATAAAGCTTCACCGTGAGGATGAACTTACTACTAAAAACGTTGAAATCTTACGAATCTTTATCGAAGAAAATGCGTCTAGAATAGCTTCTTTATATCAGGATAGAGATAAGGCTGCTAGGCAGTATTATAAAAAGATGCTAGCAGGAGCAAATAAGGCTCTTCTTGTAGATATAGGTTGGGCAGGTAGTGGAGCCATAGCAATTCGCAGATTATGTCAGGAAAAATGGAATATTCCTTGTGAGATAATAGGAATGATTGCTGGTACAAATACAGTACATAATGCTGAACCATATCAGACAGAAACATTTTTACAAACTGGCATCATGAATGCATACTTGTATTCGCAGAGTTTTAATCGTGATTTATTGAAAAAACATGATCCGGCAAAGGACTATAATGTATTTTGGGAGCTGATTTTGGGCTCTCCAACAAGACAGTTTAAGGGCTTTAAAACTTTAGACAATGGCTCTGTAGGGTATGACTTTGGAAACTATGATGATAACCTTGAAGGAATACGAGAAACTCAAAGAGGTATCATAGAATTCTGTCAGGATTATATAAGTATGTTTGGCTCACCTGTAGATGGCAATTATAAATATCTTTATAACATCAGCGGTAGAGATGCATACGCACCAATACTTGCAGCAGCTGGTAACAAAGAAAGATATCTCAAAGCTATAAGAGACCGATTCAAATTAGAACCTAATGTAGTGTAGTATATACCACATGTCGCTTATGACATGTGGTTTTTTTTATCCAAAATCCGCAACAATCAATTTTTTGAAATTTTTGTTAAATCTTTATTAACAGACAGTTAAACTTTTGTATAACCTCTGTGAAAACGCTTATTTTAGTTTTTACTAATGATACTCTTTATATAAGGGGATTTGTAATACCACCCCTCCCGATTTAAAAGGAGGACCTGGTAATGCGTAAGGGGTTATTTAACAAGAAAAATCTTTTTATATTTCTAGTGGTATTTGTCGTTGTAGTTTCAGTGACAGGTATTGTTACTGTGGACAAATACCAGTATGAGTATATATACGATAAATTATTTCCAAAAGAAGAGGAATCACCAATTTATGAAGAAGAGGTTCCTCTTGCTGGTGAGCAGGTTTATAAATATTGTCCAACATGTATTGATGGTGCTGTATTCTATTGTTCCAATGAGGCAACACCTGGTAAAGTTATGGATGGCATTTGTTGCAATGGGCAAAGAGTTCTTGCTACAACAAAAGGTGATTGGGATTCAGTGCAGGTTTGCGATCCATCTATTATATCTGGTGATTTTAGTTTTAATGGAAGTGCATACACATATTTAATGGCATATTTAGGCTGCGCTACATACGATTGCACCGCAAATGAAATAGGTTTTGCGGTATCCAATGATTTGGTAAATTGGGTGAAAACTGGAAGAGTTATATGGGCCACCAGAGATGGCTTCTGGGGTGTAGGTCAACCATCATTGCTCAATTACAATGGGAACATTTTTCTATTTTACACCAGTGGCTCAGCATCACAAACGACAACATATGTTGAACAGCTTGATTGCTCAGATTTGAATAATGTCGTTCACTTGGGAAAGAAACAAATTACTTGTAGATATGATTTCATTAGTAATGCTGATTTTGCCTATTTAGATGGAATGATTTATATGACCTGCGATACACACCCATTTCCAGATGGACCACTGAATTTTATCTCAGCTGTCCAATCTGTATACAGTGCCGTTTGGGATGGTAGTCTAGAATCAATGGATAGGCTAAATTGGCAGATGATAGCAAGAGTTGGTGCTGAAACAACGGGGCATGAAAGAAATCATAATGGCTGTTTTGCAAGAGATGGTAGTGGACGATTATTGTACAGAATATTATTTGTAAGTACAGCAGATCCAATAGGAAGTTGGAGTGATAATCTATATACATATAGATTTACAACAGTTGGATTCTAAAGGTTTAGTATTGAAATATTTATGTAGCTACGTCTGTATCGCTGGTAAAGCGATACAGACGTAGTCTTTTTATAATAATACCTATAGGAGATTAAACTCGATATAGGGAAATTGCGAATTTTATGCAAATTGTCACATTAAAAGACACAATTAGGAAACTGTCCTAGATAGAAGCGGTTTCCATTATAACGAAAAATCAAGGTTTTTTGATAATTTTTTAACGAGCGGAGTTAGAGAATTGAATGATTATCCTCACAATATTCAGAAAAAACATCTTAACAGTAGGGCTATGACAAAAAATTGCAATTGAATTTCAGATATAAGTGTGTTAAAATTTTCACATCGGTGGGCGATTGAGGTCTTTTTTTTTGACAAGGTTCGTTAAAAAATTAACAGTTTAACAACCTTCAATTTGTAGAAAATGTACAAAGAGAAAGAAAATCAAATCGACCCAATAATCTATTTAATCAAAGGAGAAAGAAAACATGGGAAAAAAAGTAGTTATTGCTAGCGCATGTAGAACAGCCATTGGTACAATGGGCGGTTCACTTAGCACAATTCCAGCACCAGAGCTTGGTGCAATCGTTATCAAGGAAGCAGTTAAGAGAGCTGGTATCAAGCCAGAGGACGTTGAGCACGTATACATGGGATGCGTTATCCAGGCTGGATTAGGACAGAACGTTGCACGTCAGGCAGCTATCAAGGCTGGTCTTCCAAATGAGACAACAGCAGTTACTACAAACGTTGTTTGCGGTTCTGGTCTTAACTGTGTAAACCAGGCAGCTCAGATGATCATGTGTGGTGATGCTGATGTAGTTGTTGCTGGTGGTATGGAGAACATGTCACTTGCACCATTCGCACTTCCAAATGGTCGTTATGGTTACAGAATGACTTGGCCATCAAACAGCCAGGGCGCATTAGTAGATACAATGGTTAAGGATGCTCTTTGGGATGCATACAACGATTACCATATGATTAAGACAGCTGATAACGTAGCTGAGCAGTGGAAGCTTACAAGAGAAGAACTTGATGAGTTCGCAGTTAACTCTCAGAACAAGGCTTGCAAGGCTATCGAAGCTGGCGCATTCAAGGACGAAATCGTTCCTGTAGAAATCAAGAAGAAGAAAGAAACAGTTATCTTTGATACAGATGAAGGCCCAAGACCTGGTACAACAATGGAAGGTCTTGCTAAGCTTAAGGCTCTTTATCCAAACGGAGTTGTTACAGCTGGTAACGCTTCAGGTATCAACGATGGTGCAGCTGCACTTGTTGTTATGTCTGAGGAGAAGGCTAAGGAACTTGGTGTTAAGCCACTCGCTACATTCGTAGCTGGTGCACTTGGCGGATGTGCTCCTGAAATCATGGGTGTTGGTCCAGTTCCTGCAACAAAGAAGGCTCTTGCTAAGGCTGGTCTTACAATCGAAGATCTTGACGTTTACGAAGCAAACGAAGCATTCGCTGCTCAGTCAGTAGCAGTTGGTAAGGAGCTTGGCTTCGACCTTAACAAGCTTAATCCAAACGGTGGTGCTATCGCACTTGGTCACCCAGTTGGAGCTTCAGGTGCTCGTATCCTTGTAACATTAATTTACGATATGATTCACAACCCAGAGTACAAGAAGGGTCTTGCTACTCTTTGCATCGGTGGCGGTATGGGTTGCGCAACAATCATCGAGAAGTACGAAGGCTAATCGTTCGTTAAGACGATAAGCATACGTTTTAGAGTTTAATTATTCTATAAATTATAAATATTAAGTGAGTGACAATTTCTCAGTCTAGGCAAGCGCGAGCAGGAGGGCCCCATACCGAGTGAGGAGCTACTGCACCGGAGCGAAAGTATGGGAGATGGCCTGCGGGAGCATGTAAGAATAGAGGAATTGTCACGGACTAAATTATTCAGGAGGAATAAAAATGAAAGTAGGCGTAATTGGCGCTGGTACTATGGGCCAGGGTATTGCAAAGGCTTTTGCAATGGTAGACGGTTATGAAGTAGCACTCTGCGATATTAAGCAGGAGTGGGCAGAAGGTGGAAAGGACAAGATTGCTAAGGGTTATGCAAGACTTGTTGAAAAAGGCAAGATGGAGCAGGCTACAGTAGATGCTATCCTTGCTAAGATTACACCAGGTCTTAAGGAAGACCTTTGTGCAGATTGCGACCTCATCGTTGAGGCAGCTTTCGAGAACATGGAAGTTAAGAAGACAACATTTGCAGAGCTTGACAAGATTGCAAAGGCTGACTGCATCTTTGCTTCTAACACATCATCTCTTTCAATCACAGAGATTGGTAACGGACTTACACGTCCAATGATCGGTATGCACTTCTTCAACCCAGCTGACAGAATGAAGCTTGTTGAAGTTATCGCAGGTGTTAACACACCAGTTGAGACTGTAGAGAAGATTAAGAAGATTGCTGAGGAAATCGGTAAGACTCCTGTACAGGTTAACGAGGCTGCTGGTTTCGTAGTAAACCGTATCCTTATCCCAATGATTAACGAAGCTGCTTTCATCAAGATGGAAGGTGTTTCTGATATCGCTGGTATCGATGCTGCTATGAAGCTTGGTGCTAACCACCCAATGGGACCACTTGAGCTTGGTGATTTCATCGGTCTTGATATCTGCCTTGCAATCATGGACGTTCTTTACAACGAAACAGGCGACAGCAAGTATCGTGCTTGCCCACTTCTTCGTAAGATGGTACGTGGTGGTAACCTTGGTGTTAAGTCTGGTAAGGGATTCTACGTATACAACGCAGATCGTACTAAGACAGCAGTAGATGCTCAGTAATAAAAATAAAAGGAGATTCAGATCATGGATTTTACATTAGATAAAAAGCATGAGATGGCTAGACAGTTATTCAGAGATTTCGCTCAGAATGAAGTAAAGCCAGTTGCTCAGGAAATTGATGAGACAGAAGTTTTCCCACGTGAGAACGTTGAGAAGATGATGAAGTACGGCTTCATGGGTATTCCAGTACCAAAGGAGTACGGCGGACAGGGATGTGATGTTCTTACATACATCTTGTGCGTAGAGGAGCTTTCAAAGGTTTGCGGTACAACAGGTGTTATCGTTTCAGCACATACATCACTTTGCTGCGATCCTATTCTTACATATGGTACAGAAGAGCAGAAGCAGAAGTACTTAGTTCCACTTGCAAGTGGTAAGAAGCTTGGTGCATTCGCTCTTACAGAGCCAGGTGCTGGTACAGACGCTCAGGGCGCTCAGTGTAAGGCTGTTGAGGATGGAGATTCTTGGGTACTTAACGGTTCTAAGTGCTTCATCACAAATGGTAAGGAAGCTGACGTCTACATCGTTATCGCAGTTACAGATATCGTTGAAGATGCTAAGGGACGTAAGTCTAAGAAGTTCTCTGCATTCATCGTAGAGAAGGATACTCCTGGATTTACATTCGGTACAAAGGAGAAGAAGATGGGTATCCGTGCTTCTTCTACATACGAGCTTATCTTCCAGGATTGCCGTATTCCAAAGGAGAATCTCCTTGGTACAAGAGGTAAGGGCTTTGGTATCGCTATGCACACACTTGATGGTGGACGTATTGGTATCGCTGCTCAGGCTCTTGGTATTGGCGAAGGCTCAATCGACGCGACAATTGATTTTGTAAAGGAAAGAAAGCAGTTTGGTCGTCCAATCGCTGCATTCCAGAACACATCATTCCAGCTTGCTGATATGAAGGCTAGAATGGATGCTGCTAAGTACTTAGTTTACAAGGCTGCTTGCACAAAGGATCAGTATGCTGTTGATCACAAGACAAGCTACTCTGTAGAGGCTGCTGAGGCTAAGCTTTTCGCTGCTGAGGCTGCTATGGCAGTTACAACAAAGGCTGTTCAGCTTCACGGTGGTTACGGTTATACAAGAGAGTATGACGTAGAGCGTATGATGCGTGATGCAAAGATTACAGAGATTTATGAGGGAACATCTGAGGTTCAGAGAATGGTTATCTCTGGCTCAATGCTCAAGTAAGATTAGGATCATATAAAGGAGATTAAATACATGAATATCGTAGTATGTATTAAACAGGTTCCTGATACAAAGGGCGGCGTAAAGTTTAACCCAGATGGAACTCTTGATAGAGCAAGCATGCTTGCTATTATGAACCCTGATGACAAGGCAGGTCTTGAGGCTGCTCTTCGTCTTAAGGATGAAACAGGCGCAAAGGTTACAGTTGTAACAATGGGTCTTCCAAAGGCTGATGATATGCTTCGCGAAGCTCTTGCAATGGGAGCTGATGAGGCAGTTCTTATCACAGATAGACGTCTTGGTGGTGCTGATACTTGGGCAACATCTTCAACAATCGCTGCAGGCCTTAAGAAGCTTGATTATGACCTTATCATCACAGGTCGTCAGGCTATCGATGGTGATACAGCACAGGTTGGTCCACAGATCGCTGAGCACCTTGGTCTTCCAGTTATCTCATACGCTGAGAAGATTCAGGTTGAAGGAAACAACGTTATCGTACAGCGTCAGTACGAGGATAGATATCACGAGATTAAGGCTCAGATGCCTTGTCTTGTAACAGCTCTTGCAGAGCTTAACGAGCCACGTTATATGACTCCAGGCGGAATTTTCGATGCATTTGATAAGGAAGTAACAGTTTGGGGTAGAGATGATCTTACAGATCTTGATGATGCTAACATCGGTCTTGCTGGTTCTCCAACAAAGATTGCTAAGGCATCTGATAAGGTTCGTAAGGGAGCAGGCGAGAAGGTTGCTCTTGACCCTAAGGAGTCAGTTGATTATATCGTTGGCAAGCTTAAAGAAAAGCATGTAATTTAATAAGAGGAGGCAAACATAATGTCATTAGAAGAATACAAGGGCGTAGCTATATTCGCTCAGCAGGTTGATAATAAACTTAGCTCAATTGCCTTCGAACTTATCGGTAAGGCACATGAGCTTGCAGCAGATTTAGGAACAGAGGTAACAGCAGTAGTACTTGGTTCAGGTATCGCTAACCTTGCAGATGAGCTTGGTGAGTACGGTGCAGACAAGGTAGTTGTTATTGATAACAAGGAGCTTGAGACATATCGTACAGAGCCTTATGCACAGGCACTTGCTGCATACATTAATGAATACAAGCCAGAGATTATGCTCGTTGGTGCAACAGCTATCGGTCGTGATCTTGGTCCTACAGTTTCAGCTAGAGTAGCAACAGGTCTTACAGCTGACTGTACATCACTTGAGATTGGTGATTTTCCACTTCAGCCACGCGAGGGTCAGGAGCAGAAGCATAATCAGCTTCTTATGACTCGTCCAGCATTCGGTGGTAACACAATCGCTACAATCGCATGCCCAGACAACCGTCCACAGATGGCTACAGTTCGTCCAGGTGTTATGCAAAAGCTTGAGAAGGTTGCTGGCCGTAAGGCAGAAGTTATCAACTTCAACCCAGAAATCAAGCCTAACAACAGATTCGTTGAGATCCTTAACGTTGTAAAGAACGTTACTTCAACAGTAGATATCATGGATGCTAAGATCCTTGTATCTGGTGGTCGTGGAGTTGGTTCTGCAGAGAACTTCAAGCTTCTTGATGACCTCGCTGAGGTACTTGGTGGTACAGTATCTTGCTCACGTGCAGTTGTAGATGCTGGTTGGAAGCCAAAGGATCTTCAGGTAGGTCAGACAGGTAAGACTGTTCGTCCTAATGTATATTTCGCAATCGGTATCTCTGGTGCTATCCAGCATACAGCAGGTATGGAAGAGTCTGACATCATCATTGCTATTAACAAGGATGAGACAGCTCCTATCTTTGACGTAGCTGACTACGGTATCGTTGGAGATCTTAACAAGATCCTTCCAGCTCTTACAGAAGCTCTTAAGGCTGAGTTAGCTGCAAAATAATTCAAGGACTACATTTAATCTTTTAAGATTAGATTTTTCCTATAATTTCTTTCTTTAATTTTATTAAAGGCGAGTCTTCGGACTCGCCTTTAGCTATATAAAGTGATACAATCAATCTATGAATTCAAGTAAGAAAATCGATATGACCCATGGCCCACTTTTGGGCAAATTAATAATCTTTACCATTCCAATTATTTTATCAGGTGTCTTGCAGCTTTTGTTTAATGCAGCTGATGTAATTGTTGTGGGGCGTTTTGCTGGCGAGGCTTCCCTTGCAGCGGTTGGTTCCACTAATTCACTTATAAATCTCATGACCAATTTATTCATAGGTATGTCTGTAGGTGCCAATGTGTGCGCAGCTCAGTTTTACGGTGCAGGCCAGGAAAAGGATGTTAAGAAAACTGTGCATACAAGTGTGGCTTTTTCTATTATCTGTGGATTTGTTCTTATATTTATAGGTCTGTTTTTGGCTAAACCTATTTTGGAAATAATGGGTTCGCCAGAGGATGTTATTGGTCTTGCTACATTGTACGTGCGTTTATATTTTCTGGCTATGCCAGCAATAATGCTTTACAACTTTTTGGCTGCCATTCTTAGGGCTGCCGGTGATACAACACATCCCCTTATATTTTTGACAGTTGCAGGTGTTGTTAATGTTATCCTTAACTTAATCCTTGTTATTGTATTCAATCTGGGTGTTGCAGGTGTTGCTATTGCTACCGTTACATCTAACTATATTTCCTGCGGCATGCTGATAGTATTCTTTACAAGGCAGGAGGATGCGCTAAAGCTTAATTTTAGCAAGATTAAAATAGATAGAAAGATATTAAATCGTATTATAAGAATTGGACTTCCAGCAGGAATCCAAGGAACAGTGTTCTCACTATCAAACGTAGTTATTCAATCAGCAATTAATTCTTTCGGTACAGCTGTTATTGCAGGCTCATCTGCAGCATCAAGCATCGAAGGATTTGTATATGTATCCATGAATTCCGTATCTCAGACCTGCGTCACATTCGTAGGCCAGAACTATGGAGCGGGAGATGAAAAGAGAGTAAGAAAGGTAATATTTGAGTGCCTTGGGATTGTTACCGTTGTAGGATTAGTTCTTGGAAATCTTGCATATATATTCTCAGCACCATTACTTGGAATATACACAGATAGTGCCGATGCTATCGCAGCAGGAACACTTCGTCTGTTTTGGGTATGCTGCCCATATTTCCTATGTGGAATAATGGATTCATTAACAGGTGGTTTACGTGGATTAGGTAAATCTACAGTTCCAATGATTGTATCATTGATAGGAGCCTGTGCCACAAGACTTATCTGGATTGCCACATACTTCCAGATTAATCGCACTCAAAACGTATTATTCTTCTCTTACCCAGGAAGCTGGCTCCTAACCCTAACCGCCCACACCATCTGCCTGACATACGTATACCGTAGTTGGGTCAAACGTAAATCGTCTGAAGTACGTATATAAGAAATATATGAATTTTTAGATGAGGCTGTAGTTAACAATAATAAATATTACTCAAGGAGCAATCCCGCGACGGAGTAATATTTATTATTGTGAACGTAACAGCCGGACTACCGGCTAGCCATGTAACAGCCGGACCAGAGTTATGAAAATACTGAGGAGGGGACCAAAATGTATTGGAAGGAAATGCTAGGAGCAATTGCTAAGCCTGATAAGAATGCCACACGCTACGAGCTTAGCACAGACTATAAGTATGAGGGACTGCAGGAATATCCACGCCCTCAATTACAGCGCAAATCTTATATAAATATTAATGGTAAGTGGAACTACCGCATCATCAGCGGCAAAGGCGAGGTGGTTTCCCACGGTTTAATCGAAGTCCCATTTTCTCCGGAAACCGCTTTGTCTGGAACAGACAGGCACACACTTCTTCCAGAAGAAACCCTTGAATATACAAAACATTTTGTTATCGACAAGGTAAGAAAGACAAAGCATCTGATTTTGCATTTCGGTGCTGTTGATCAGGTGGCTTACGTGTCGGTAAATGGAATAAACATTGGAATTCATGAAGGAGGATTTACATCCTTTTCTTTTGATATATCAGATTATGTAGTAGAAGGTGAAAACGAGCTAAAGGTAAGAGTTAGGGATTACACTGACAGGATTGGCTATGCCAGAGGAAAACAGTCTTTGGACCCTTGTGGAATGTGGTATAGTGCTCAAAGTGGTATCTGGCAGACAGTATGGATGGAGTGGGTGCCTCAGGTTTATGTTTCAAACCTTACCATGATTCCAAACATAGATGAGAACAATGTAAAAATAGAGCTAAAGGTGTCTGAGTTAAAAGGGCATGTGAATATATCATCCTCTAATCAGGATTTAATAAAAGACTTTACCGTTGATAAAATCAAGGATGACAAGATTTATGTGACATTAAACCTGAAGGATTACAAGCTTTGGAGTCCAGAGGAGCCTAATCTGTATTTTATTAATATTGAATATGGTAAGGATGTCTTTTCTACTTATTTTGCTATGAGAAAGTTTGGCGTAGGCAAGGATGAGGAAGGAATCCCAAGGCTTACATTAAATAATAAGCCATATTTCATGAACGGGGTGTTAGACCAGGGATATTATCCAGAAAGCTTAATGACACCACCTTCAGATGCCGCAATGATAAATGATATTGAAAGTATCAAGGGGCTTGGCTTTAATATGATTAGAAAGCATTGCAAAATAGAGCCTATGAGATGGTACTTCCATTGCGACAGAATCGGCATGATTGTTTGGCAGGACATTGTAAATGGCGGAACCAAGTACGATATGAACATGATTTGCAATATCCCAACTGTGGTCAGACCTTTCGGAAATACCAGGGATAAGAACCGTTTGTTCCTTAGATTTACAGGCAGAAACACTGCCAAATCAAAGGAAGTATGGTTTACAGAATGCGAAGAAACAATAAAGCAGCTTAGAAACGTTCCATGCATTGGACAGTGGTGTCTGTTTAACGAAGGCTGGGGACAGTTTGATGCTAAATCATGCTTAGAATTTGCCAAGAGATTTGATGAATCACGTCCTTTTGATGCTGCAAGCGGCTGGTTCCATGAGGGCTGCGGTGATGTCTTCTCTGAGCATGTTTATTTTGAAGATTTAAAGGTTAAGATAACAGATAAGCCTTATGTCATTTCAGAATTTGGTGGATTTTCTCTTAAAGTAGGTAATCATGTAAAACGAGATGCGGTGTATGGCTACAAGAAATATGAACACGCCAAGGATATGCAGGATGCCTACGAGAAAATTATGGAAAAAATAAAGTCCCTCCAAAAAGAGGGACTAAGCGGGGCTGTTTATACACAGGCCACCGATATAGAAGACGAATTAAATGGTCTTATGACTTACGATAGGAAGGTGCAAAAAATGTATTAAACCAGCTTTGTGGGAATGCCATACCAAGGATGATTCCCATTACAATCGCACCGGCTGTCTTAAGTGTTGATAAGCCATAGGTAGCAAATTCTGCAACGTTATTTGTAATTAAATAATAAGAAGTGTAATAAATTCCGGCACCAGGTACTAGTGGGAAGATTCCTGCGATAATGTAAATGGTGACGGGATTTTTGCGTTTAGCAGCAAGTATTCTTGAAAAAGTAGTAAGTAAGAATGAACCTACCACGTTACCAAGAGTTGGAGCTGATAAAACTGCTGAGATAAGTATGTAAAATATCCAGCCGATAGCCCCTGACAAACCACAATAAATAAGCTCTGATTTAGGAGCACTAAAAACTATGGCAAAACAAAGTGTTGCTACCATAGCAACAATAAACTGAACAATGTAATCTAAAACCATTATATGATTATACCTCCGATTTGAACTATTGAAATAACAATACCTATTCCCACCGCTATGCAAAAGGCTGTAAGCAATGCATCGATAACTCGGATGGAACCTGACAGATAATCGCCATTAATGAAATCTCTAATACCATTTGTAATAGGGATTCCAGGTACCAAAGGCATAATACTTCCTATTATAATTTTATCAAAATGAACTGGAAGCCCACTGATGTAGAAGAGTACTGCTACGATAGCAATTACCATACTTCCAAGCACATTTGTTATTGTTTTGGAATGAGTAGTTCTCGATTCAAAATCCAAGAATAATTTAAGAACTGCTCCTACCACTATGGCGCACAGCGCATCTAATATAGATCCGCCAAACATATACGAGAAGCCGCCGCAGCCAATTGCTGTTGCGATTACTAATACAGGTAAGCTGTATGATGGAATCTTTTTACATTCTTCTAATTCTTTCCATGCATCATCTAATTCTATTTCTTTAGCACAAAATCTTCTGCATAAAGAATTAAGAGCTGCGATTCTTGATAAGTGCATTGGATACATCGGCACATGTCTTATCATCGAACTGCCATGTTCTGTTACTTCTTCGGCACTGGCGAAAATACCGTTACTTAAAACATAAACATCACAGTCTGTGATATCGTATGCATTAAGAATGGCAAGAACGCTATCCTCTACTCTATATACTTCCGCTCCGTTTCGAAGTAAGATGTCTCCTAATTCAACTGCGAAGGATAAGATTTTTTTTGTATTGCTCATAACATTCCTCGTTTAAAAAATACTTCCTTTTGATTATCTATTATTCTGAAAAGATTTTCAATGAGATTGTTAAGTTATTTACATTTGTGGATAACTTCTGTGGAAAATATGTTCGTTGAAATATGTCTCACTCAGTATTATAGTCCGAAAAATCCACATTTATAGGCAGAAATTAACAATATTATTGTGGATAAATGAGAGAGTGACAGAATTGACTGAAGTTATCCTCAACCAAAATTTTTAGGATGTGGATATTGTGGATAACTCATATGGCTGGTTGATGCAGTTATCAACAATCCCAAACTAATACATTTTTTAAGTAATGTATTGTAAATAAACCCGTACATATTTGGCAGATATGATATAATATGACGGTTAGTATGATTGTAAACAGGAGGTCTAAAATGGCAGAGAAAGATTCATGCGCTTCAGCAAGCACATGTAGCAGAGGCTCTTGCGAAGGCTGTCCTTCAAAGGCGGCAGCTGAAAAGGGTGTTAGAAATACAGCATTTTTAGAGGAGCCAAATAAAAACTCACATATCAAGCACGTTATCGGTGTAGTATCTGGTAAGGGTGGCGTTGGTAAGTCACTTGTAACTTCATCTTTAGCAGGCGTTATGGCACGTGCAGGATATAAGGTAGGAATTTTGGATGCAGATATCACTGGCCCATCTATCCCAAAGATGTTTGGTGTTCATGGTCCTGCAACAGGAAATGATGACGGAACATTCCCAGAGGTAGCAGAGGATGGAACAAAAATCATGTCCATCAATCTCTTACTTGATGATGAGGAGTCACCAGTTGTATGGCGTGGTCCAGTTATCGCTGGTGTAGTTAAGCAGTTCTGGACAGATGTACAGTGGGGTGACGTTGATTACTTATTCGTTGATATGCCACCTGGAACAGGTGATGTTCCACTTACATGCTTCCAGTCACTTCCAGTAGATGGAATCGTTATCGTAACAAGCCCACAGGAGCTTGTTCAGATGATCGTTAAGAAAGCATATAACATGGCAGATATGATGCACATCCCAGTTATCGGACTTGTAGAAAACTATTCATACATCGCTTGTCCTGATTGTGGAAAGAAAATCCAAATCTTTGGTGAGAGCCATGTAGATGAGGTAGCAGCTTCACTTAACATTCCAGTACTTGGCAAGATGCCAATGGATAGAAGCTTCGCAACAGCAGCCGACGCAGGCCGCATCTACGACGTAGAAAATACCTACCTCGCATCTGCCAAGGAAATAATAGAGAAACTATAAAAGGAGATTAATATGGCACAGAATCCAGTAGTTACAATTGAGATGGAAAATGGCGATATCATGAAGGCTGAGCTCTATCCTGAAATCGCTCCAAACACAGTAAACAACTTTATCAGCTTGATTAACCACAACTTCTATGATGGAGTAATCTTCCATAGAGTAATCAACGGCTTCATGCTTCAGGGTGGCGATCCAGACGGAACAGGAATGGGTGGCCCAGGTTATTCTATCAAGGGTGAGTTCACAAGCAACGGCTTTAAGAACGACTTAAAGCATGAGCCAGGTGTACTTTCAATGGCTCGTACAATGCTTCCTAATTCAGCAGGAAGCCAGTTCTTCATCATGCACAAGACTAGCCCACATCTTGATGGAGATTACGCAGCATTCGGTAAGGTTATCGAAGGTATGGACGTAGTTAACAAGATTGCTGAGACAGCAACAGACTGGTCAGACAGACCTGTTGAAGAGCAGAAGATGAAGAAGGTTACAGTTGAGACTTTTGGTGTTGACTATCCAGAACCAGAGACAATGTAAAAATTATCTTTACATGTTAAAGTATTTTTGTTATTATAACGGCACGCTTTTGCGTGTCGTTTTTTAATCCATACAAATAATATATGCAAACAAATACATTTATATATTGTATTAGTCTATGGGCCATAGTTGAGATGGCCTCTTTATTGAATACCTTTTTTTCAGGTAAATCCATTAATTCCCAATTCGAAATAAAACGCTTATATTGCAACTTAATAACATTCCTTTTAAAGAAGGGCTGTGCTAAGGAAAAACTATTACATGACCTGTATTTCAGCGTCACTAATCGCAGATTAAAGAAAATATTGATAAGGGCGATTAAGCAGGGTGCTATAGAAAAACAGTTTTCCTACATTGAAAAACATATAGGCTGTGACACCGTAAAATTAATTCACGAATATATTTTTACTAGAGGAGGCAATTTAGCCAATTTAGAAAAAGAAGTGGTTGAAAAGCTAAGACTCATGGAGTTCTCCATGAAGGAAATGAAAAGGACTATGCTCAAAAACAAAATCCGATTGCTACTAAATAAAACAATATTCTTTCTGGCAAACATTGCTTTTGCTTATTATCTGAAAAACGATTACAGCTTTTTAATATTTATCATTGTTAACACCATAGGGGTAATCTGGTTTATTGTGCTTGATTATGAAAGTGTAATAGCTGTTTTGGAATTTAGAGAAAGAAAGCTTGTGGAAGTGAAGGCCAAAAGAAAAAAGACCCTGGCTCCTGCAAATACAATAAAAAGATGCTTTAGTGCATTTGCCAGCCTGGGTCTTATAATCAATATTTCTATGGTTGCTGTTGGTTTTCTGATGCAGGCAATTTAATGCGAAGCTTTGTGATACGCTTTTTCTCAACAGCAAGTACTCTAATTATGGCACCATTTTCTGAAACGTAGGTTTCACCTGCGTTAGGGAAGTGGTCAAATGCGCCTACTATGTAGCCACCGATGGTGTCATAATCCTCACTGGTGAAACCAAGAGGGATGATATCACACAGGTCTTCTAGGTTCATGGAGCCTAGAACCTGATATTCCCTTTCGCTGATTTTGATGATTGGGTCTTCCTCGTCTTCATCATATTCATCGCGGATTTCACCAACAATTTCTTCAAGCAGGTCTTCCATAGTAATCATACCTGCCAAATCACCATATTCATCTAATACGATAGAAACTGTAGCGGATTCCTCACGCATTTCATCAAATAAATCTGAAACGTTTTTCATTTCAAATGTGAAGTAAACATCTCTAATGTAATCACGTGCATTGAAGTTTTCTGAAGGGATAAGTCCGAGGAAATCCTTCATATTAACAATACCGATAATGTTTTCAGAATCTGGTTCGCAGACAGGGATACGGGTGAACATATCCTCCTTGAAAACAGCTATTAAATCCTGATAGCTGATATCGGCATCTACCATTGTCATATCGATTCTAGGAATCATAACCTCCTTGGCACAGGCATCGGAGAAATCAAAAACCTTGTGAATCATGGTTCTTTCGTCACCTTCGATGGCGCCATTTTCATGGCTTACATCTATCATGGTACGAATTTCTTCTTCGGTGATTGTTTCATCCTTGAAATCAGGGTCTATGCCAAACAGCCTGATAACTAGTCCTGAAAGAAAGTTTATTATAGAAATAACAGGTGTAAGCACCCACATAAGTGCTGCAATTACAGGAGCAAATAGTAAGCTTAGCTTTGTGGAATTAAGAGTAGCAAGAGACTTAGGTGTAATCTCACCGAAAATCAATATAAGCAGTGTAAGGATTCCAGTTGCGATACCGGCTCCAACGCTACCGAATATTTCAATCGCTAATGTGGTGGCAAGGGAAGATGCTGATAGGTTTACGATATTATTTCCTATTAGTATTGCAGAAAGCATCTTTTTAGGACGGCCGACAACATTTAAAACACGTGCTGCCTTTTTGTCTCCATCATCGGCCATGGTTTTAAGCTTGATTTTGTTGACTGTGGTAAGAGCGGTTTCAGCGGAAGAAAAGAAAGCTGAAAGAGCTAGTAATAATACAAGAATAATAAATCTAATTAACAGGTGTGTGTCCAATTAATCCTTCTCCTTTTATTCATGGTTTTTATTAGGAATTATTATATCATATTACTACACAAAGAAGGCTATCTTTGTTAAAATGAAACCTATGAGAAAAAGATTTATAACATTACTTTTAACATTAACTATGGCTACAGCATTGTTTGGCTGTGGTAAATATAATCAATCTGAGATAGATTTAAGAGATCAGGGAATACAGGCGCTTGATGCGGGCAATTATGATGATGCTATAGATTTATTCAATCAGGCTCTTGGAAAATCCATAGGCAAGGTCACAGATTTAGAAATTGACATTAATTACTACAAGGCAGCAGCTCAGTTTAAGGCAGGTCAATTTAAGGAGGCGGCTAAAACCTACACCTATCTTATCAGATATGACAAGGACAATTACGAGGCATATTTCCTTCGCGGAAGCATTTATGCTGATGAAGGCGAGATAGGAGAGGCCATTACTGATTACGATTCAGCTGTTTCTATTGATCCTAAGAACTACATGCTATACATTCAGATATACGATAACCTGAAAGCATTGGGCTATACAGATCAGGGGTTGGCTTATCTTAATGATGCACTTGAAATCAAGGATAAATCTGCTAATGCTAAATACTATAAAGGTAGAATCTACTACATGTTAGGTCAGACATCGGAGGCTACCAGCAATTTACAGGCGGCAGTTGATAAGGATGTAATAGAAGCGAAGCTTTATCTGGCGAAGCTTTATCAGGATTCAGGAGACTATGACAAAGCGCAGGTACTGCTTAAGGAATATGCTGAATCTGACGAGGTTACCAGTGATGCAATGGCAGCACTTGGCGATATAGAAATGACAAATGGCAATTATGAAAATGCTTTAAGCTATTATGATGCTGGGTTGAGTCTTGATTCCATTGACAATATGCCAAACCTTTTAAAGGGAAAAGTTACAGCATTAGAAAAGCTGGATAGATACTCCGAAGCAAAAGAAGTCTTGACACAATATCTTGAGACTTACCCAGAAGATGAGGATGCTGCAAAGGAGTTAACTTTCCTACAAACACGATAAAATGTCTAAAAAGAGCACACTATATTTAGTGTGTTCTTTTTGTGTCTAAATACTAAATATTGTGTGTGTTGAAACACGATTCTACCTAGAAAATAATCAAATTAAAAACGTTATTTTAGGTAATTATGACGAAAAACACTATATCTAGTTTTTCTCCATTGAATGCCACCCTATATTTTGATAACATATAAACAAGTCGAAAGTACCTTAGATGAACGATAGATTTGGACAACAAAAGGTTTTAAAGGGGAGTCCTTTTTTGACACACTTAAGGATACTAGGGAAAGGAAATTGGTGAGTAGAATTGTTTGATGTTGTAAAAAGAGATGGAAAAATCGCAGAGTTTAATTTAGGAAAAATCAATGACGCGATAGCTAAGGCTTTTGAAGCTACTGGCAAGGCTTACAATGACGATATTATTGGCTTATTATCGCTCAGAGTCTCAGCAGATTTTCAGTCAAAAATTAAGGAGGGCAAAATTTCAGTTGAGGACATCCAGGACTCAGTTGAAAATGTCTTAGAGCAAACTGGCTATACAGATGTAGCAAAGGCCTACATTTTATATAGAAAGCAGCGCGAAAAAATGCGTAACATGAAGTCTACAGTTCTTGATTACAAGAACGTTGTAGATAGCTATGTTAAGGTAGAGGACTGGCGTGTAAAGGAGAACTCTACAGTTACATATTCTGTAGGTGGACTTATCCTTTCAAATTCAGGCGCAATCACAGCTAATTACTGGCTTTCAGAAATCTATGATGAGGAAATTGCACAGGCACACCGCAATGCTGATATCCACATCCATGATCTTTCTATGCTTACAGGCTATTGCGCAGGATGGTCACTTAAGCAGCTCATCCAGGAGGGCTTAGGCGGAATCACAGGTAAGATTACATCTGCTCCAGCAAAGCATTTGTCAGTACTTTGCAATCAGATGGTTAACTTCTTAGGTATCATGCAGAATGAATGGGCTGGCGCACAGGCTTTCTCATCATTTGATACATACCTTGCACCATTTGTTAAGACAGATAATCTTTCATACGAAGAGGTTAAAAAGTGCCTTGAGGCGTTTATATATGGTGTTAACACACCTTCACGTTGGGGAACACAGGCTCCATTTTCTAACATTACATTGGATTGGACAGTACCTAACGACTTGGCCGAGCTTCCAGCTATCGTTGGTGGCAAGGAGCAGGACTTCAAATATAAGGACTGCAAGAAGGAAATGGATATGGTCAACAAGGCATTCCTTGAGATTATGATCGAAGGTGATGCTAATGGACGTGGATTCCAGTATCCAATTCCTACATATTCAATCACACGTGATTTTGATTGGTCTGATACAGAAAACAACAGATTATTATTTGAAATGACATCTAAATATGGAACACCATATTTTAGCAACTATATTAACTCAGACATGGAGCCAAGCGATGTTCGTTCTATGTGCTGCCGTCTTCGTCTTGACCTTAGAGAGCTTCGTAAGAAGTCAGGGGGTTTCTTCGGTTCAGGCGAGAGTACCGGTTCAGTTGGTGTAGTTACAATCAATCTTCCTCGTATTGCATACCAGGCAAAAGATGAGGCAGATTTCTACGCTAGATTAGACAAGCTTATGGATATCAGTGCACGTTCACTTAAGATTAAGCGTGGCGTTATCACAAAGCTTCTTGAGGAAGGATTATATCCTTATACAAAAAGATATTTGGGAACCTTCAATAACCACTTCTCAACAATCGGTCTTATCGGTATGAACGAAGTAGGCCTTAACGCTAATTGGCTTCGTGCAGATATGACAGATAAGAGGGTTCAGCAGTTTGCAAAGGATGTTCTTAACCATATGCGTGAGCGTCTTTCTGATTATCAGGAGATGTACGGTGACCTCTACAACCTTGAGGCTACACCAGCAGAATCTACAACATACCGTTTTGCAAAGCATGATAGAGAGCAGTTCCCAGATATCATTACAGCTGGTAAGGAAGGTGATACACCATTCTATACAAACAGCTCACACATGCCAGTAGAATACACAACAGATATCTTTGATGCCCTTGAGGTTCAGGATGAGCTTCAGACACTTTACACATCAGGTACTGTATTCCATGCATTTATTGGTGAGAAGCTTCCTACATGGGAATCAGCAGCTAACCTTGTTAGAAAGATTGCTGAAAACTACAAGCTTCCATATTACACACTTTCTCCTACATACTCAGTATGTAAGGAGCATGGCTACATTGCAGGTGAGCACTTTACATGTCCTCACTGTGGCAAGCCAGCAGAGGTTTATAGCCGAATCACTGGTTACTATCGCCCAGTTCAGAACTGGAACGAAGGAAAGACTCAGGAGTTCAAGAACCGTAAGCTTTATGATATCGCAGGTTCTGTATGTCGTCGTGCAGGAGAAAAGCAGGCAGCTAAGGCCGCTCAGCCAGAAATCAATCTTCAGGTAGTTACAGAGGAGCCTACAACAGGTGTTAAATATCTCTTCACTACTAAGACATGTCCTAACTGCGCACGTGCAAAGGAAATATTAGAGGATGAAGATTACATCCTTGTAGATGCAGAGGAGCAGGTTGATTTAACTAAAAAGTATGGCGTTATGCAGGCACCAACACTTGTTGTAGTAAACGGAGATGATATTGAGCGTTATGCTAATGCAAGCAACATTCAAAGATATGTAGACGAAAACTAATTTGATTTTTAAGAGTGCTTTGGAATAAATCCAAAGCACTTTTTTAATAGAGGAGGCACACAATGCAAAAATGGTCTAGATTATTATATCAGCCAGCTCTGCCATTATATGGGGATAGGAGAGTGACAGGCTGTGATGAACATATTAGGATTTCAAGGAAAGCCGCGTCAGAGGGAATGGTTCTTCTTGAAAATGATGGAACACTTCCACTAGCTAAGGACAAGCCAGTGGCATTGTTTGGAAAAGGCAGCGTAGATTATGTAAAGGGCGGTGGAGGCTCAGGTGATGTACATTGTAAATACGTACATAGCCTGTATGATGGTCTTATGGCAAAGGGCGTTTCAGTGTACGAGCCACTTATTAGTTTTTACAAGAATGATTTAAAACATCAGTATGAAAACGGCCGAGTTCCTGGAATGACTGCAGAGCCAGCAGTTTCAGATGAGCTATTAAATGGGGCTAAGGCATTCACAGATACAGCTGTAATAGTTATCAACAGATTCTCAGGTGAAGGCTGGGATAGAAGTGATGTTGAATGTAACAACGAATACAATCCATGGGAGTCAGAAACCTCTATGCCAAAGATAGCAGGCGAGATTTTCCCAGATGGAGATTTCTATCTTACAAAGGAAGAAAAGAAGCTTATTGATACTGTAAAAAGCAATTTCAAAAAGGTAATTGCAGTAGTTAACATTGGCGGTGTTATTGATTTAACATGGCTTAAGGAGGATGGAATAAATGCAGCCCTTTATATGGGACAGGCAGGCATGGAAGGCGGCGATGCAGCAGCTGATATTCTTCTTGGTGCAGTTAACCCATCAGGAAGATTAGTAGATACATTTGCAGGAAGCTTAGATGATTATCCTTCAACTAAGGGCTTTCATGAGTCATTTGATTATGTAAATTACAACGAAGATATTTATGTTGGCTACAGATATTTCCTTACTATTCCAGAGGCTGAGAAGAAAATCGTATATCCTTTCGGATACGGTCTTAGCTACACTAGCTTTGAAAGCAGTATAGTTTCAATGTCTTTATGTGATGATACCTTCTATTTCACAGTTAAGGTTACAAACACAGGGGCAAAAGAAGGTAAGAATGTGGTACAGCTTTATTACAGTGCACCACAGGGTAAGCTTGGAAAGCCAGCAAGAGAGCTAGGAGCCTTTGCTAAATCTAAGTGCTTACAGCCAGGTGAAAGCCAGATACTTACACTTTCAGTTAGTAAATATCAGATGTCATCATATGATGATTTAGGAAAAGTGAAGGAAGCCAGCTACGTATTAGAGGCAGGTGAATATCGCTTCTGCCTTGGAAATGATTCTTTAGATGTTGCTAAGATAGATTTTGTTTGGAACAACGAAAAGGATGAAATCATTAAAGAGCTTACACACAAGCTATTACCAGTAGAGCTTAAGGAGCGTATGAGCTCAAATGGTTCTTACGAAGCATTGCCACAGGGTAAGCATAAGGATATTAACAAAAGCGTTATCACAAAGATGGAGCCTGGTACAGAGGAAGGATTAACACCAGCGGTACGCTCACGTGAAAGCTATTGCCTGATTCATCCATTTAAGGAAGGTGCTCACACTTTATCTGAGGTGGCAGAAGGTAAGATTACCTTAGATGAATTTGTGGAGCAGCTATCCTTAGATGATTTAATGCATCTTGTAGGTGGTCAGCCTAATACAGGTGTTGCCAATACATTTGGTTTTGGTAATCTTCCAGAATACGGCGTGCCTAGCGCTATGACAGCAGATGGTCCTGCTGGTGTTAGAATTGCACCAGAAACTGGCATACTTACAACAGCCTTCCCATGCGCTACACTTTTAGCCTGCACATGGAACGAACATCTTCTTATGCAGGTAGGAAAAGCAGGTGGTGAGGAGCTTAAGGAAAACAACCTTGCAGTTTGGCTTACACCAGCTATCAATATTCACCGTAATCCACTTTGCGGCAGAAACTTTGAATATTATTCAGAGGACCCAATCGTGGCAGGTAAGCTTGCAGCAGCCCTTGTAAACGGAATTCAGAGTAATCATGTGGGCACCTCAGTAAAGCATTTTGCTTGCAACAATAAGGAAACTAACAGAAAGCACAGCGACTCAAGAGTATCAGAGCGTGCACTTCGTGAGATATATTTAAAGGCATTTGAAATTGTAGTTAAGGAAGCAAATCCTTACACAATCATGAGCGCCTACAATGCAATCAATGGTGAGCGTGCATCTGAAAGCTATGATCTTCTTACAGGAATCTTACGCGAAGAATGGGGCTATGAAGGCATGGTCACATCAGACTGGTGGACACGTGGCGAGCACTACAAGGAATCAAGCGCAGGCAACGACCTTAAGATGGGTAACGGCTACCCTGAGCGCCTTAAGGCTGCAGATGAAAAGGGTGCACTTGACCATGACCAGTTAAAGCTTAATGCAAAACGAATACTTAATACAATTTTGAAATTCGATTAAAATTAATGAGTTTTTTGTGAGTTTGTTAAAAATGTATATTTACTCTTTTGCAAAAATGATATAATATAAGCAAGTATGTCTAAAAGAAGGCTTATTTATAATATTATCAGATAATACAGAGGGGATACCGTGGGTAACAGATTTACGATAAATGGTCCTGACAAGGAAACTATTAATGCAGCCAAGGATGCTCAGAGAAAATTAAAAGACGCAAACGTTACTATAATGGATATATACACCTTCCAGACTAAGGTTCTGAGTGGTGAGATAAGTGATGATAAGGGAATTGCGGAGCTTATTATCAACAATTCAGTTTCTAATTATCACATTCACATTAATAGAAAATGTGTAACCAAATCCGATGGAACACTTATCACTTACGCTGGAATAATGAAGATGTATAAGCCAGAGGAGCTTAAGATTAAATACACTAAGCGTCCAAAGAGAATGATGTCTGTTGCTCAGTTAAAACAGCTTCGTAAGGAACGAAACAAGGTTTCTATATCAGGCACCAGGTTATAACCTATCAGCTTTTATTTCTTAGTATTTCATCCTTATATTTTTTAGGAGATATACCATATTCTTTAACAAAAGCTCTATAAAAAACAGAATAGTCAGCGAAGCCATAGGCTTCTGCAACGATAGAAATATCCTGACCGCTAAGTATGGCGTCTCGGCACATGTCGAGGCGCTTTTTTGTTATGTATTTGTGCAAAGGAATACCATTGGTTTCAGAAAAAACATGGGAGATATGGTATTTGCTAACGTGAAGCTTTTGCGCAATAAGCTCTAATGAAAGGGGCTCGTCTATGTGTGTTTCAATGTACTGAATGATGCTTTGGTACAAAGAATCGCTATCGGAATCAACAATGTTTGGATTAAGGTTTTCATATACAAGGCGGCTAACAGTGATAATAAAATCACTTACAGATAAAAGAATCTTGGCATCTTTGCCAAAACGATTAGAGTGAACTTCATCTATAAGAGTAAAGCCCTTTCCCTGGATAGTGTTAAATTCGATATCGGTAAATTTGTGAATGAAAAAGTTATCTCCAGTTGTTTTGTTTGGAAGGTAATTATAATCCTCTGAAACGCCGGAGAGTGTGTTAATGAAATCCTTTGTAACCCAGAATACAAATCTTCGATAAGCTATTTCTCCATCTAACAGCTGAGCGTAGTGAGGCAGAAAAGGAGGTATAACAATAAGAGTGCCAGGTGTTGGCACAAATGATTTACCATCGATATGCATAATGATGTGCCCATCTATAAAAAAGTAAAACTCATAGTAATCATGAGTGTGGGCAGAAACAGTAGGGATTTTTTTGTCACTATAATAGTAAATCTCAAAATCCCTGGAAATCATATATTGTCTTGTACTAAATTCCGATTTTAAATTCTTTTTCATGTAAGTAAATTATCATACAATCGCAAAAATTGCAATGTAAGAAGCAAGGGTGACAATGGGAGAAATGGGGGGCCTAATGTATGATGTTATCATCAAAATGGTTTTTGCAAGGAGATAGGAAAAATGTACGAAGAGATAAAAGAAAAATTCGAAAAAATTGGTATTATACCAGTTGTTGTTCTTGAGGATGCAAAGGATGCAAAGGCTCTTGGTGAGGCTTTGATGAAAGGGGGACTTCCTGCAGCAGAGGTAACATTTAGAACTGATGCAGCAGAGGAATCTATTAGAATTTTGTCAACAGAGTTCCCTGATATGTTAGTTGGAGCTGGAACAGTTCTAACATGTGAGCAGGTGGATAGAGCTATGGCTGCTGGCGCAAAATTTATCGTTGCACCAGGCTTCAATCCTAAGGTTGTAAACTATTGTATTGAAAAAGGATATCCAGTATGCCCAGGTGTTCAGACACCAGGCGAGATGGAGCAGGCTATGGATCTTGGACTTGATTTTGTAAAGTTCTTCCCAGCTGAGCCAGCAGGCGGCCTTCCAATGATTAAGGCTGTTGCAGCACCATACACAAAGCTTAATTTCATGCCAACAGGTGGAATTAATAAGGAAAATGTACGCGATTACCTTAAGTGCAATCGCATCGTAGCCTGCGGCGGCACCTGGATGGTCAAAGGCGACATGATTGCAAGCGGTGACTTCGAAAAAATCGAGACCCTAACCCACGAGGCCGCCGATATCGTAAAGGAAATTAGAGCATAATATTATTTAGATGAGGCTGTAGTAGACAATGATTGTATTACAAAAGGAGCCAATCTCGCGACGTTGTAATACAATCATTGTCTGCGTAACAGCCGGATTTGGAGGAGTAGATAGATGGAAATGACACTTAGATGGTACGGCAAGGATTTCGACACCGTAACACTTGAGCAGATTAGACAGATACCGGGAGTGCACGGTGTAATCACTACACTGTATGACACAAAGCCAGGTGAGGTATGGAGCCGTGAGCGCATCCATGCCATGAAGGCTGAAGTAGAGGCTGCAGGCCTTAAGGTCGCTGGAATTGAAAGCGTAAATGTTCATGAAGATATCAAGCTTGGCAAGCCAAGCCGTGATGAGCTTATTGATAATTATATTGAGACTTTAAAGAATCTTGGCGAGGAAGATATTCATCTTGTTTGCTATAACTTTATGCCAGTATTTGACTGGACCAGAACAGAGCTTGCAAGAAAAAGACCTGATGGTTCTACAGTTCTTGCATACACTCAGGAGGCAGTAGATGCACTTGTTCCTGAGAAGATGTTTGAATCTATTTCTGGTGATACAAATGGTTCTGTAATGCCAGGCTGGGAGCCAGACAGACTTGCTCATGTTAAGGAGCTTTTCGAGGAATATAAGGATATTACTGATGAGGATTTATTTGAGAATCTCAAATATTTCTTAGAGAGAATAATGCCTGTTTGTGACCAGTACGACATTAACATGGCTATTCATCCAGATGATCCAGCATGGCCTGTATTTGGTTTGCCTCGTATCATCATCAACAAGGAAAATATCCATAGAATGATGAAGATGGTAGATAACCCACACAACGGTGTTACCTTCTGCTCAGGTTCTTATGGAACAAATCTAGAAAACGATTTGCCAGATATGATTAGAAGCTTAAAGGGACGTATTCATTTTGCACATGTTAGAAATCTTAAGTTCAATTCACCTACAGATTTCGAGGAGGCTGCTCATCTTTCTTCAGACGGAAGCTTCGATATGTATGAAATCGTAAAGGCACTTTATGATATAGGCTTCACAGGCCCAATCCGCCCAGACCACGGAAGAATGATTTGGGGAGAAAAGGCTATGCCAGGATATGGACTCTACGACAGAGCCCTCGGCGCTGCCTACATCAACGGACTTTGGGAAGCTATAGAAAAGAGCAACAAATAGGCTTCCCCCACTGGGGGAAGCTGTCAGCGTAGCTGACTGATGAGGGTAAAAAAGAGGAGATTTATTATGGTATTAAACAATGAAGGCATAAAGGATAGAGCTGCATGGGAGTCAAAAGGCTATAAGCTTCCAGATTATGATAGACAAAAGGTTATCGCAAATACGAAGAAGAACCCAACATGGATTCACTTTGGAGCAGGAAATATTTTCAGAGCCTTTCAGGCTAATGTGGTAGACAAGCTTTTAGATGAAGGTGTACTTGATACTGGTTTAATTGTTGCAGAAGGCTATGACTATGAAATCATTGAAAAGTACAACAGACCATGTGATGACCTAAGCATTCTTGCCACATTAAAGGCTGATGGAACAGTTGAGAAAAAGGTTGTTGGTTCTATTGCAGAATCTTGCATCTTAGATGAAGAAAACGAAAAGGAAATCGAAAGATTAAGAGAGATTTTCAGAGCTCCATCTCTTCAGATGGTAAGCTTTACAATCACAGAAAAGGGATATAAGACAAAGGCTTATATGTCAAAGGTTGTAGGCCTTATATTAGAAAGATTTAAAGCAGGCGCACTTCCTATTTCCATCGTAAGTATGGATAACTGCTCTCACAATGGTGACAAGCTAAAGGAAGCTGTTATAGAGCTTGCAAAGGAATGGTTTAAGGAAGGTAAGTGTGAGGCAGATTTCATCGCTTATTTGGAAAACCCAAAGTGCGTTGCATTCCCACTTACAATGATAGATAAAATCACACCACGTCCTGATGATACTGTTAAGCAGATGTTGATTGAGGATGGAGTAGAAGGTGCAGAGCCTATCGTAACCAGCAAGAATACATATGTTGCAAACTTCGTAAATGCGGAGGAAACAGAGTATTTAGTTATTGAAGATTTATTCCCTAACGGACGCCCTGAATTAGAGAAGGGAGGTATCGTATTTACGGATAGAATCACAGTTGATAAGACTGAAAAGATGAAGGTTTGCACCTGCCTCAACCCACTTCACACAGCACTTGCTATTTATGGATGCCTTCTTGGTTACAAGACAATCCATGATGAAATGGAGGACAGGGCATTAAAGAAAATGGTAACGATACTTGGTAAGGAAGAGGGAATGAAGACTGTTGTAAATCCTGGTGTTATCAAGCCAAACGATTTCCTTGATGCAGTTCTTACAAAGCGTCTTCCAAACCCATTTATGCCAGATACACCACAGCGTATTGCCTGTGATACATCTCAGAAGCTTCCAATCAGATTTGGTGAAACAATTAAGGCATACCGTGCTAATTCTTCACTTGGAACAGAAAAGCTTAACATCATTCCTTTGGTTCTTGCTGGATATTTAAGATATCTTGAGGGAGTGGATGATGAAGGAAATGCTTTTGAGCAGAGTCCAGACCCATTACTTGATGAGTTAAAGAAGCTTCCTGCAAAGGATGTGCTTAAGAGGACAGATGTTTTTGGGGTAGATTTATACGAGGATACATTAGCAGCCAGAGTACTTGAAATATACGTAAGACTTCAGGGAAAGGGCAACATCAGAAAGGAACTTAACAATCTATGATGGCATTTATGGACAAAGATTTTTTGTTAACCTGCGATACAGCTAAAACTCTTTTCAAAGAGGTAGAAAAAGCTCCAATTATTGATTTCCACAATCATTTGAATCCTAGGGAAATCTATGAAGATAAATGCTTTGATAATATTGCTGATGTTTGGCTTGGTGGCGACCATTACAAATGGCGCGCCATGCGAGCTAATGGAATTTCAGAAAAGCTTATTACGGGAGACGGGGCTCCATTTGAAAAATTTGTGGCATGGGCGGACACAGTTCAAAACCTTATCGGAAACCCTTTGTATCATTGGACACATTTAGAACTTCAGCGCTACTTTGGTATTACAACACCTTTAAATCCTGACACTGCAAAGGAAATTTGGGACAAATGTAATGCCTTACTTAGAACAAAGGAGTATTCTGTTCGAAACCTCCTAAAAATGCAAAACGTGTCTGTCCTATGTACCACAGATGACCCTGCAGATAGTTTAGAGTGGCACAAGAAAATAAGAGAAGACGGCTTTGAAATAAAGGTGCTTCCAAGTTTTCGACCAGAGAAGGCTATGGGCATTGAAAAGCCTGAATTTGCCACATACATTGAAAAGCTTGGTGGTGCAGCAGGACTTCAGATAACAGATGTTGAATCTCTTATCACAGCACTAAAGAACAGACTTAAGTTTTTCTTGGAAAATGGATGTCGAGTATCAGACCACAGCTTAGAAGGTCTTTTCTACGTAAAAGCAACAGAAAAGGAAGCTAATGACATCTTCAAAAAAGGCTTGGCTGGTGCTGATCTTAGCGAAGAGGAAATAGCTAAATTCAAAGGCTATATTCTTACTGAGCTTGGCAAGGAATATAACAAGGTTGGAATTGTTATGCAGCTTCACATAGGTGCAATCAGAAACAATTCAAAGCGTTTCTACAATCTCCTGGGAGCTGACACAGGCTTTGATGCCATGGCAGATTTTGCATACGCTCCACAGCTTGCAGCACTTTTATCTGCAATGGATGAAACAGCTGAACTGCCAAAGACAATATTATATTGCCTAAATCCAAAGGATACAGAAATGCTTGCAGTAATGGCATCTACCTTCTGCAGCAATGAAGAGGGTATTAAAGGAAAGGTACAGCTTGGAGCAGCATGGTGGTTCTGCGACCACAAAAACGGAATGGAGCGCCAGATTGAAGCAATGTCAGATGCTGGATTAATCTCTACATCTGTAGGAATGCTTACAGATTCCCGCAGCTTTTTATCATTCCCAAGACACGAGCTTTATCGCCGAATCCTATGCAACAAAATAGGCACTTGGGTAGAGGCAGGTGAATACCCTAACGATTTATCGTATTTACGAAGTATGACAAAGCGTATATGCGGAGAAAACGCATTAGAATATTTTAATATGTAATTTAGGAGAAATATGATGGACTTGAATTTAAGAAAAAAAGAAGAATGTAAATTTGACGCAGTTTCACTTGGAGAGGTAATGCTTCGATTTGATCCAGGCGAAGGCCGTATCCGTACAGCCAGAGAGTTTAAGGTATGGGAAGGCGGCGGAGAGTACAATGTTATCCGTGGACTTCGCAGATGCTTTGGCATGAACACAGCTGTAATTACAAGCTTTGCTGATAATGAGGTTGGTCATTTAGTAGAGGATTTCATTCTTCAGGGTGGCGTAGATACATCTTTAATCAACTGGAAGAAGACAGATGGTATCGGAAGAGAATGCCGTAATGGTCTCAACTTTGTAGAAAGAGGCTTTGGTATCAGAGGCGCTCTCAGCTGCTCAGACAGAGCAAACACAGCAATTTCTCAGGCAACAGCTGAGGACTTTGATTTTGACTATATCTTTGGTGAACTAGGTGTAAGATGGTTCCATACAGGTGGAATTTATGCAGCACTTTCAGAGAAGTCAGCTGAAACAGTAGTAAAGGCTATCAAGACAGCTAAGAAATATGGCACAATCGTATCATACGACCTCAACTACCGTGCATCTATGTGGTCTGCTATCGGTGGACTTGCAAAGGCTCAGGAAGTTAACAAGGAAATCGCTAAGTACGTAGATGTTATGATTGGAAACGAAGAGGACTTCACAGCTTGCCTTGGCTTTGAGATTGAAGGCAATGACGAAAACCTTAAGGAGCTTAACATCGAAGGCTACAAGAAGATGATTGATGAAGCTGCAAAGGTTTATCCTAACTTCAAGGTTGTAGCTACAACACTTCGTACAGTTAAGACAGCCACAGTTAACGACTGGTCTGCACTTTGCTGGGCCGATGGCCAAATCCACAAGGCAAAGGATTACAACGGTCTTGAAATTCTTGACCGTGTTGGTGGTGGTGATTCCTTCGCATCAGGCCTCGTATACGGCCTCATGACAACAGGCGACGCAGCAAAGGCCGTAGAATACGGCACAGCCCACGGCGCCCTCGCCATGACAACACCTGGCGACACAACAATGGCTACTTGCAAAGAAGTCGAAGCCATCATGGGTGGCGCCGGCGCCCGCGTAAAACGCTAATTGTGGGTTAAAAGTATATTAGCATATGTATGCAGGGAGGGCCTACACCCTGCATCCACATGCTAATTACATAGTGACCTGGTTTTTGCCGCGGGTCTTGGAGGTGTAGAGGTTGTCGTCGGCGATTTTGACTACGTCGACGGGTTCGCTTCCTGTGGCACAGCCAAGACTTACGGTGATGGTTAGGTTGGTGTCGAAATCCCAGGCTTGGATTTCCATGTAGTATCTTATGTGCTCTGCGATGTTTTCTATTTGCAACAGGGCATTTTTTTCCACCAGGATGGTGAATTCTTCACCGCCGTATCGGTACGCTTTAACATCTGGTGAGGCTTCCTTTAGTAGAATCATTCCAAGTCGTTTTAAAACTAAATCTCCAGTAGGATGGCCGTAGGTGTCGTTTACCCGTTTGAAATCATCTATGTCTATCATGATGATTCCGTAAGGGACTTTGGATTTTTTAACCCTTGTAATGTTATGGTTGAATACCGCTCTATTGTATAGGCCGGTAAGGGAATCGTATCTTGAATTAAGTATAGGCACAAATAGAAGTATGATTACGATTATACCTAAAATGCAGGCAGATATAATTAATGAGCGGCGTTTGTTGGTAAGCTGCCTGTTAAAATAATTGTTTTCCAGTTCCAGCTTTGAATCCTGTACAATGTCATTTATCACATGGGCGTAGGTTAGGTTTTGCTGGTTGAATAGTGTAACGTATAGTTGATTCGATATGAAGTTTAATTCCTTTTGAATAGCTTCATTTCTGGTTGGGTATTCCCTTTGAACCTTAAGGATAGTGTATAGTTCAGCTTTTTCGTAGTTATTTTCCTCGCATAATACCATAAATTCCCGTAGGTAATCTATTACAGCCTGTTCCTTGGCGTCGTTATCCATGTTGACATTGTTTGAGTATTCCTTGATGTTTTCTGCACACAGATAGTAACATTTGGCCTGATAGTATGGAATGATGAAATCTCTAAGACATATCTTTCTGTAAATATCTAATTCAAATAGATATGAGTTATCCCACTTGTCCAGCTTTTCCTTGGCCTTTGGAAGACGACCGGTTTCTTCGTATATTCGTGCCAGCCAAACGTCATTCATGGCGGAATAGCTTTCATAATAGACTGTATCAGGAATGGTATCTAATATTTTCTGGGAAGTGTTGATATCAGTTTCAGCTTCATTGTAGTCATATTTCATAAAATGCATTATGCCAGACATTCTGTAGGCATAGCTTTTAATTTGTAGGTTTTCAATGTCTTCGATAGGCTTGATTGACTCAGCTTTTTTTAGCATTTCTTCGGCATAATCAAATGCATAGTTGTTTAGATAGAAGTTGGCAAGATCCAGATAGATATTTACAGTTTTATCGTCCTGACTGTCTTTAAGAAAATAAAGAGCGTAACCTAAGTATTTGTAATACGAAATGGAATCCCCTTTTTGAAGGTAAATAAGACTTGCTCGTTCACAAAGACGCCCGGCATCATTGTTGTAAAGATGCTTGTTTTTTATCATGTCATTTATAGTGGCAAGCTGTTCGTCCATTGTACTCCAGTTTTCAGCTAAGTCGTGAGAAATTATTTCTTCAGCCTTAGTATGGTTAGCTACCTTCTCAAAATGAACAAGCACATGAAAACCAGACTGCAAAACGGCTAATGCAGCTACGATAATGATAAATGCAGTTGTGATCTTTCTTAGCAGATTATTTTGCATAGAATCTCAACGTCCTGGATATAATTTTAGTCATAATCGACTACACTACATATTATCTTAAAAATATGAAAAAACTGTATACATTAAGCTAGTCTGAAAGTATTTTAGAATGTGTTAAAATTGTGAAAACGATTAAGTGAAGTTCATCAATTGTTCACAGTTTTCGCATAGACAAACACTGTAAATGATACTATTATAAAGAAGTTCATTGGGTTGCTGATGCAGTAACACAGTGGGAGAAAATATATCACACCACGGGGAGGCATGAAAAAATGGCGATAGGTGAAATTATTACATGCACAGGTCCAGAGGATTTGTTTAGGAGAGCAGAGGACCTGCAGCACAAGGGAGTAAAAACAGTATTTATTGCAAGAAATACTCTTCAGGTCGTTGGAGTTATGCAAGAGAAAAAGGCGAGTTAAGAACTTTTTTGAGGGGAGCAAGAGATAGGTTAGCCTATCTCTTTTTTTTCTTATTTTAGACACAATTGTATAGTAAAATCACAGATAATGGTCAAGGTCCGGAATGGGGGTATTTATCACCGGAAAATGGGGGTTAAAATGAGAGAAGAATACTACAATACCCTAATGGGTGGAGTAATTCCTACAGGGTTGCCGGGAGGCTTTTTCATATATGAGGCTGGGGAAAAAGAACAGATTATCTTTGCCGAGCCTAATATTGTAAAGCTTTTTGGCTGCGAATCTTATGCCGAATTTATTGATTATATCGGGGGAACCTTCAAAGGTATGGTTCATCCAGATGATTTGCATAAGATTGAAAATCAGATTGAGGCTCAGACTATCTACGCCGAACAACGCCATGACTATGTCCGTTACCGCATTGTTACCAAAAAGGGTGATATAAGATATGTTGAAGATTTTGGACACCTTCTCCATTCTACAGCTGGTAAAAGCTATTATTATGTTTTCATAGTGGATGTTGACCAAAACGAATATATTAATTCAAACAGAAATTCTTATGCTGAGGCCGAAGCTCTGGCATCTAACAGAGAGACTGATGAGCTTACAGGCTTATTTACTATGGCATTTTTTTATAATAAGGTTCAGATTCTTCTATCTCAGCCAGACATTCGAAGACAGGATGTTTCCTTCGTTCATTTTGATATCCCTAACTTTAAACTGTATAACGAACGCCATGGCTTTAAGATGGGTGATGAGCTGTTAATTGATTTGGGAAGAACTATCAAGGATATATTTTTAGGTGCTACAGTAGCCAGATTCTCAGATGACCACTTTGTTGTATTCACAACCCAGCCAAAGGCCGAGGTGGTAGAGTGCGTTGAAGAAGTATATAGAACTATGCTTCTTAATGAGGATGTTAATAAAAAAATAAAGGTTAAGGCTGGAATTTATTACATGGATGACCAGCGCGCAGAGGTAGGATTAGCCTGCGACCATGCTCGTTTAGCCTGCAATAGTATAAAGAGTAGACATGATGTTTATTACTGCATTTATGATGATATTATTCGCGATAGCCTAAGACGTCAGCAGTTTGTAGTTGATAATATTGATGATGCTATTGCAAATGATTATATCAAGGTATTTTATCAGCCTATCATCAGAGTTAAAACAGGTGAGATATGTGGCTATGAAGCTTTGGTTAGATGGGTGGACCCAGAGGATGGAATGCTTCCTCCAGGATACTTTATCGAGACCTTAGAGCATTTCCATCTTATTCATTTTGTTGATGAATTTGTAGTTAAAAAGGTATGTCAGGATTACAGAAGATTGTATGAGGAAGGAGAGGCGCTTGTGCCATTTTCTGTTAATATTTCTAGGCTTGATTTTGAAGTATGTGATGTATATAAGATGCTATCAGATTACTGTGAAATCTATGATGTGCCTTCAAATATGATTGACGTGGAAATCACAGAAAGTGCTTTTTCTGATAATACTGGTTTAATAATGAATTCCTGCAAGAAGCTTCGTGAAGCAGGACATGAAATTTGGATTGATGATTTTGGTAGTGGATACTCATCTTTAACTACCTTGGCAGATTACGAATTTGATGTTCTAAAACTTGATATGGTTTTTCTTAGAAGTATTGACAAAAATCCGAAGACACGAACGTTAATGAGTTATATAATAAAGACTGCGAATGAAATGGGACTATCACCTTTATGTGAAGGTGTTGAGACTGAGGAGCACTATCAATTCCTACGTGAAGTAGGATGCGAAAGAGCACAGGGATTTTTCTTTGGAAAGCCAATGCCACTCGAAGAGCTGTTGGATACCATGTATAACAAAGGCATGGAGTGGGAAAGGGGCTCTGTATAATTATGTTTTAGGGGACGTTTAAATGGATGCATTAGTTCAGATGCAAGGTTTGGTGAAGAGGATATTCGTTATCCTTGGAACTATTTTAATAATTATTTTAATAGCATTTATCTTTCATGTTATACAGACGAATTCGTTTAATAGCATGGATAGAGAAGTAACTGCTGAATCTGTAACTATGGAGGTTACTACGGATATTCATCCAAGAGGACTGGTTACAGATGCATGGGAAAAGAATGATGCATTTCCTGATAAGGTCATTAATGCCAAAATTTATGAGGCAACCATAACTAACAATTCAAAATGTCTATTAACAGACTGGCGTCTTCGAATTAACATCAAGGAAGACTGCTATCTTAATAATGCATGGAATGGTGTAATCGAGGTCCATCAATTTTCAGATAAGGAAAAGGTTCAGGTTTTGGACCTTAGAAACTATGATGTTGAAGATATTAATCTTGATTATTACCTTGCCGGGCAGGATCTTTTAATCCCTCTTAAAAAAGGGGATTATATCGTTTATTATCCTGATGATTCTCCATCTTCAGCCGAATTACCACTTAAGTCTACAAAGGATTATTCTGGTCAGGCCAATATTGGTATAATCATGTACAGCTTATCTGGCGATGTAGATTTATCTGATTTCGAGATGATATATCATATTCATAAATCTTATTTTGCAGGTCTTTCTGGCAAGATATATTTATTCTTATTGCCTTCATGGATTGGTCTAATGGCAGTAGGTGGCATTATTGCCTGGATTATTCTTGGCTTTGAAGGTCAGCTGATTGTTCAAAAGCATATGTTAGATGACACCTTCAATCTGTGCGCTATAGTTGCAGATGCTAAGGATTACTATCACAGAGACCACTCTAAAAATGTTGCAAAAATCTCAAAACAAATAGCAGAGCAAATGGGAATGGATAAAAACGATTGTGAAGCTATATATTATTCTGCGCTCTTGCATAATATCGGAAATTATGCAGTTCCAGAAAAAATCCTTAGCAAAGCTACCAAGCTGAATGATGAGGAAAGAAAGATAGTTCATATGCATACAGTAAAGGGAGCGTATTTACTTGAAGAGGTTAAAACTATTCCACACGCTGCGGAGGCTGCTATGTTTCATCATGAGAGATATGATGGCAAGGGCTACCCAGTTGGAAAAAAGGGAGAGGATATTCCTCTTATTGCCAGAATAATTGCCGTAGCTGATGCTTACGACAATATGAACAGAGAAAAAATGTATAGAAAGAAATATACAAAAGAAGAGATAATCGAGGAATTTAAAAAGAATTCAGGAACACAGTTTGACCCCAATATAGTTGATGTGTTTCTTAGAATTATTGATGGAATAGAGGAATAGCATGTCTTTAAAACTTTCTGAGCATGATATTAATTTATTAATATGCGGAACGATTTTTAATTTAATAGGTAGAACATTTGCTGGCCTTACTGGATTTCCAGGTTTACTTAACGTTACTGGAACTATGTATGCAGCTTATTTTGGTGGACCGGCTGTAGGTGCGTTTGTGGCTATTATTAGTAGTGCTATTTCTTCTATATTTGTTCATAGGGATTTATATGGAATTTTTGTTGAGTTTATATTTGCTTTATTAGTAGCATTTTCAGCTCGAAAAAATAAATACATATCTAGATTCTTTTCTGTTCTTAGTCTAGCTATGACATTAGGTATTGCCAGAGCAATTCCGATGACAGTTGTTAATGTAAACTTCTTTGAAGGCAAAACGGGACTGTTTTTGCCAGATGCCACTATAGATTTTCTTAATGTTTTGGGAACGCCATTTCTTTTTAGATCATTCATGGGAACATTCTATTATTGTTTTACAGACACATTAATAGGTCTATTACTAATATTCTTTGTTAGATTGTCAGTCAAGCAGTATACAAAAAGAAAAAATGCCATGAGATTGAAGAAGGCTTTAGGTAAGAAAGCAACCTTAGGTTTGCTGCTTGCTTGTACTCTTGCTCTGCCTTCAATCAATGTAAAGGCCGAGGATATAGGACACGAGAACTATGTTGCCAAGGTATATAACAATGAAAATGGTTTGGTAGGAGGCTGTGCAAACGACATAGTCCAAACTTCTGACGGTAGCATGTGGGTAGGTACCTATGGTGGACTATATAGATTTAACGGCAAAGATTTCCAGCTGCTTAATATCTTTAATTCTGTGAGATCAGTTCAATGTCTTCACGTAGATGAATCTGATAGATTGTGGGTAGGTACAAATGGTTCAGGTATAACTGTTTTGGACGATATGCTAAATGCTTACATCTTTGATGAAAGCAACGGACTTATGTCTAATACCGTTCACAAAATGGTAGAGGATACTGAACATCGAGTTTACGTTGCCACAACAAATGGAGTAGCTGTTGTTCATTATGAAGACGGTAAAGTTGTAGTTGATAAAGAATATCCTGAAATAGGTAATGTAGAAAGTATTTCTAGTAATGCCGGTAAAGTTGTAGCGGTTAATATGAAGGGACAGATAGCAGTATATAGCCCTTCAGATGCCGAGCCTGTTTCTTTTATAAAAGAAGGGGCGACCTGTGCAACCATGGGAAATGATGGTGCATTATATGTTGGAACAGATTATGAAACTATCTGCAAGTATCGTTTAAGTGATGGAAATTATGTACTTGAAAAGGAAGTTGCAGCAGAAGGTTTGATTTACATGCATAGCATACATTTTACAGATAGTGGCTATGCATATATAACATCTGATTCTGGAATTGGAACCATGGATGTAAAGATGAACGTAACATTCTTTAATCCAGGTGGTTTTGATAGTGCGGTAGAAGTTGTATACGAGGATTACCAGGGAAATATTTGGTTTACATCCTACAGAAGAGGATTGCTGTGTCTTAGCAAATCCAGTTTTATAGATTTGTTTAGCTTGTCTGGTGTTGCCCCATCGGTAGTTAATGCTATACATCAAATTGGCAACAAATTATACGTAGGAACAGATGATGGGCTAGTTATAATAGATAAAAATAAAATGGTAAGCATCGAAAATGATGTTACTGAATTTTATAAGAATTCAAGAGTCCGAAGTATGACTGAGGACGCCGATGGAAATCTTATTATTTTAGGTTACGGCAAGGATTTGATGGCTGTTTCAAAAACAGGAGAATTATTCCCTTATCTATCAGAGGGGGAATTTGTGGATAGGCGTCCAAGATTCGTATATACCATGGCCAGTGGTGAGGTTGTCATTTCGGCAGAGAGCGGTTTGCATTTTATAAAAAATAGAAGGCTAGAATGCACCATGGAGCTTTCCAAGGAACTTAGTCCAGACCAGATTCTGAATGTTTATGAGATGGATGATGGCTCTCTTCTTGCAGGAAGTGATGGGGATGGTTTAGAGATAATTAAGAACCACACTGTAACAGGAACTATTACTAAAAAGGATGGACTTTGCTCCAATGTAATCCTTAGAGTAGTAGACGACAAGCAATCTGATGGCATATTTGTTATGACAGGCAGTGGCTTTTGCTATGTATCCAAGGATTTTGAAATCACTGAGATAAATAATATTCCTTTTTATAATAATTACGATATGTATCAGGCTCAAGATGGCACCATATTTATTATGGGTGGAGCCGGAATATATGTAATCAGATATGATGCAATGATGTCAGGTGCCACTGCGGAAGCATGGGATTTATTAGATATTAAATCAGGCTTGCCAGGAAATCTTACCAGCAATGCATGGAATGCAGTTGATGATGATGGCATCATTTATCTATGCGGTAGTACAGGTGTATATAGACTTAATATTAACAACTATTCTATGAATGTTAGCAATTATAAGTCTAAGATTACTGGTATCACCTTAGATAATAAATATGTGACTATAACCAGCAACAATGAAATAGTTATTCCAAAGGGAGTTAAGAAAGTAGGAATTAATGTAGAGCTTAACAATTTCACTCCTACTGACCCTTATGTTAGATATTATCTGTATGGTGTAGACCAGGCCAAAACTAAAGTGCTATCCAGTGGACTTGGTACTATTTCATATTTCAATCTGCCACATGGACAGTATGACTTCCATATAGAAGTATTAGATGAAAATAATAGAATAATGAACGAGAAGGTTTATTCCATCATAAAAGAAAAGGAAATATACGAGACCACAGCTTTTAGAGTATATTTCTATTCAGTATTGGTGGCTATTATTCTTGTCATAGCTGCTTCTGCTATTAATGGTGCAGTTTACATGCTTACAAAACGTCAAAGTGCCGAGCATGAACTTATAGTTAGAAAGCTTCAGGATGAAAAGACTCAGGCTCTTGAGAAAGCCCTTCATATGGAGGAAGAGGCAAACAAGATGAAGTCTGAATTTTTAGCAAATATGTCTCATGAAATCAGAACCCCTATCAATGCAATCATTGGTATGGGCACCATGATTACAAGAGAATCCAAAGAGCAATCTACTAAGAGGTATGCAAGAGATATTAGAAATGCTAGTAAGACCTTGCTTGCTCTTATCAATGATATTTTGGACTTCTCAAAGATTGAGTCAGGTAACTTAGAGCTTGTTATGGGCGAATACGACTTGGGCGTTCTTGTTAACGATTTGGTTAACATGATACAGCCAAAGGCCGATGACAAGAAGTTAGATTTCATTGTTAATGTTGATGAAAACATTCCTAAGATGCTATATGGTGATGATGTTAGAATAGAACAAATCATCATTAACATCCTTAACAATGCTGTTAAATACACTAATCAGGGTTCTGTCACCTTCAATATGGGCTATGAACAGGTTTCAGAAGACCAGATAGAGCTTAAGGTTAGTATCACAGATACAGGTATCGGTATTAAGGAAGCGGATATTGAAAAGCTATTCTCTCCATATCAGCGTTTTGATGAACAGCGTAACAAGAAGGTAGAGGGTACTGGACTTGGTATGAGTATTACCAAGAGCCTTCTTGAAAAGATGAATAGTGTCCTTAACGTAACCAGCGTTTATGGTAAGGGCTCAACATTCGCTTTCACAATACTTCAGTCTGTTTGCGGAGAAGGCGTTATTGGCAACTTCAAAGAAAACAATGATTTTGGCGACAGAGAAAGCGAAATTGAAAAGTTCCATGCTAAGGAAGCTATCATCCTTGTTGTTGATGATGTGGAAATGAACCTTATCGTTGCAAAGAACCTGCTTAAGAGAATTCAGGTACAGATAGATACAGCATCATCTGGTACAGAAGCAATCGAAATGGCCAAGAATCGTAAATACGATATTATCTTTATGGATGCAATGATGCCAGGTCTTAGCGGTGAGGAATCTATGCAGCGCATCAGACAGGAGTGCAAGATAAATTGGGAAACACCAATCATCGTACTTACTGCAAATGCTATAAAGGGTGCCAGAGAAGAATACATTGAAGCAGGCTTTGATGATTATCTTTCTAAACCAATTGATGGTATCCAGTTTGAAGACATTATTGAAAAATATCTACCTGAGGGCAAGATTGAACCTGTTACTGAGGGTACAGCCTTTACTGTGGACGAAGAGCAGAAGAAGGGTACTATTGAAGATGTCTTCAGAAAAGAGCTATTCATGGAAGTGGATAAGGGTATTGAAGCCAGCGGAGACGAGGACACATATCTTATCGTTTGCCGAAGCTTCTATGATACAGCTTTAGAGAAGATAAAGCTTATCAAGGAATACTTTGAAACAAAGGACGTGAAAAACTATACCATTCAGGTTCATGCCCTAAAGTCATCTGCAAGACTTATCGGTGCAACGGATTTATCTGAAAAGGCCTATAAGCTTGAAATGGCAGGCAAAGAAAATGATATGGATTACATCAGTGCCAATACAGAGGAGATTCTGTTCATCTACAAATATCTATATGATAGAATGAACAGCTTCTACAGTGCGGTTGAAGAGAAGGCTAAAGAAGAGACTGTAGCTGAAGACAATCGTGAGCCAATATCTGAAAGCGATTTAGAGGATGCATTTTCTGCTCTAAAGGAGCTTTCACAGCAAATGGATTACGATGGTGCTAAATCTGTATTAGACATGCTATCTGAATATAAGCTACCAGACGAATCGGTGTCAAAGGTGGATGAATTAAACAAAGCCTTAAAGAACTATGACTGGGATGCAGTGGAGGCTGTATTAGGGTAAAGATAATTATAAATACAAGTAGGTTCGCATTGACCTACTTGTATTTTTTTGCTATTATCCTACTAAAAGGGTAGGTAAAAGGGGCTAATGGATAAAAATATATTAGAAAAATACGATAAATTAAAGGATTACCTTAGGGGGCTAGGCAGTGTTGCCGTGGCCTTTTCTAGTGGGGTAGATTCTACCTTTCTTTTGTATGCGGCAGTAGATGCTTTAGGTGAGGCGGCCTTGGCTGTGACAGCTGTATCTTATTTGTTTCCAGTTAGAGAAAAAAATGAATCAGAGGATTTTTGTAAAAAGCTTGGGGTGAAGCAGATACAGCTTCAAGTGGATGAACTGAGCGTTGAAGGCTTTGCAGCTAACCCTAAAGATAGATGCTATATTTGCAAGAAGGATTTGTTTTCAAAGATTATTGCGGTATCTAAGGACAATGGAGTAGACTATGTGGTAGAAGGCTCCAATCTGGATGACGAAGGAGATTATCGTCCAGGACTAAAGGCTATAGCAGAGCTTCAGGTGAAAAGTCCTCTTAGAGAGATAGGCTTCACTAAGGCTGAAATTCGTGCTCTTTCAAAAGAGTTTGGTCTTGCTACAGCAGACAAGCCATCCTTTGCATGTCTTGCCAGCAGATTTCCTTATGGTGAAACTATATCTGCAGACAAGCTTGTCATGGTGGATAAGGGAGAGCAACTTCTTTTGGATGAAGGCTTTAGACAGTTTAGAGTAAGAATCCATGGAGATAATCTGGCCAGGATTGAGCTTTTACCAGAGGATATAAATAGAATGCTTGATGAGGAGATTCGAAATCGTATATACGATAATTTTAAAGCCTTTGGCTTTACCTATGTATCGCTTGATTTAAAGGGATATCGCATGGGCAGTATGAATGAAGTATTAAAAAATAAATAGAGGTAAAGATGTTAAATCAGTTTTCTAGAACAGAGCTTCTTCTAGGTCATAGCGCCATGGAAGAGTTAAAAAATAAAAAAGTAGCCATATTTGGAATTGGCGGTGTAGGGGGCTACGTGTGTGAGGCCCTGGTTAGAAGTGGCGTGGGTCATTTTGAAATCATCGATAATGATGATGTTAGTCTTACAAATATCAATCGTCAAATCATAGCTACACATTCCACAGTAGGCAGGCTAAAGGTTGATGTTATGAAGGAGCGTATGCTTGATATTAACCCTGAGGTGGATGTGGTAGCACGCCAGTGCTTTTATCTTCCAGATAATGCAGATGAGTTTGATTTTACCAGCTATGATTATGTTGTAGATGCAGTGGATACTGTAACAGCAAAGCTTTCTATTATCTGCAGATGTAAGGAACTGGGAGTTCCTGTTATAAGCAGCATGGGAACTGGTAACAAATTAAATCCAGCAGCCTTTGAAATTGCAGATATTTATGATACAACCATGTGTCCTTTGGCAAAGGTTATGCGAAAGGAACTGAAAAAAAGAGATATTGATTCGCTTAAGGTGGTTTATTCCAAGGAAAAGCCAGTGGAACAGGCTTCGGATGTAACAGAGGTAGAAGAGCCTTCAGCTGGCAGACGTTCTATTCCTGGTTCTACAGCTTTTTGTCCACCCGTGGCAGGGCTTATTCTTGCCAGCGAAGTGATAAAGGATTTAACAGGCACATTTTCACGAGACTAGAGGGAGACTAATATGACAATTCAACAAGTGCTATATGCTCTTACTATTGAAGAGTATGGTTCGATGAACAAGGCAGCTGAAAAGCTTTATATAGTTCAGCCTACACTTACAAGCGCTATCCAGGAATTGGAAAACGAAATTGGAATTACAATATTTATGCGTACCAATAAGGGTGTTATTGTTACACCTGAGGGGGCAGAATTTTTAGATGATATTAGAGGGTTTTATCGACAGTACGATATTGTAATGCAAAAGTATAAAGATGAGGGAACCTACAAAAGAAAGTTTGGTGTTTCCACACAGCACTATACCTTTGCTGTTCGCGCATTTGTCGATACTGCAAAAGAATATGATATGAATCAGTTTGATTTTGCTTTGCGAGAAACTACAACTCATAGCATTATCAAGGATGTAAGTAATCTTAAAAGTGAAATCGGAATTTTGTATATAAGCGATTATAATCGCAAGGCTCTGACTAAGCTTTTTAACGAGCATGCGGTGGAGTTTCATTCGCTGATTAAGTGTAGAGCCTTCGTATATTTGTGGCACGAGCATCCACTTGCAAAACAGGAATCCATCGGCTTTGAGGATTTGAAGAATTACCCTTGTATGTATTTCGAGCAGGGAGATAACAGTGAATATTTAGCAGAGGAGATTCTTAGTGAAAACATCTATCCTCAGACCATCCGTGTTACAGATCGTTCTACAATGCTTAATCTGGTAAAAGCCATGAACGGTTATACACTTTGCTCAGGAATCGTGTGGGGCGATTACAACGGTGACGGTTATATCGTTGTGCCTTACAGAGAGGACGAGGAAAATCCAAATAGTATTATGGAAATCGGCTACATTACAAAGAAGAATGCTGTAATGAGTAAAATCGGAGTCAGATATCTGGAAGAAATAGATAAGGCTTTGGCACAGATAGATAAATCAGTAATTTACGAAGATTAATAGGGAGATGTCATGAGATATCCAGATTATTTAAAAGAGGATGGTACAATTGGATTGGTTGCACCATCCTTTGGTTGTACCTTTGAACCATATAAAAGTTGCATGGACGCAGCCATAAAACGTTTTGAAAAAATGGGCTATAAAATAGTGGAAGGCCCAAACTGTAGAAGAGATGATGGTGTCGGCATCAGCTCCACTCCAGAAAACTGTGGCCATGAGCTTACAGATTATTACTGCAGTGGGGATAACGATGTTTTGATTTCCTGCGGTGGTGGAGAACTCATGTGTGAAACACTTGATTATGTGGATTTTGATGCGGTCAAAAAAGCTAATCCAAAGTGGTACATGGGTTATTCTGACAACACTAATTTTACATTCCTACTTAATACAATCTGTGACACAGCTTCAATCTATGGTCCATCTATTGGTGCTTTTGGAATGAGAGAGCTTCATCCAGCTTTGGAAGATGCCATAAAGGCTTTTACAGGAAAGCTGGATAAGGTGTCAGGCTATGATAAGTTTGAGCTTGAATCTTTAAAGGATGAGGAGCATCCATTTGCTTCTTATAATCTTACTGAGAAAAAAGAGCTAAGGCTTTTTATGGGTGACAATGAGATGAATCGTCTTCCTGAATTCAGCGGAAGAATAACTGGTGGATGTCTTGATTGTCTGGCTAATTTAGTAGGAACAAAATATGACAATGTAAAAGCCTTCAATGAAAAATACAAGGATGAGGGCATCGTCTGGTTCCTGGAGGCCTGTGACCTTAATGTTATGTCTATAAGACGAGCTATCTGGAATCTAGATAGAGCAGGCTGGTTCAAATACACTAAGGGCTTTATTATCGGAAGACCTCTTGCAGGATGGAAGCAGGAGATGATGGGTCTTGACCAGTACAATGCAGCAACAGGTATCCTTGGCAAATATAATGTGCCAATAGTAATGGATGCTGATGTGGGACATCTTCCACCTGCAATGCCTATTATTTCGGGAGCCAAGGCAGATGTTAGCTGCGATGGTAGTAATGTAACACTTTTGTACAAAATGTAGATTTTATTTTAAAAGAAAGTAGATTTTTTTACGAAAACTCGAACGAAAAACTTAATAAGAAATCCTATTTACTCAAAAATATCACTGGACTAATATCTAAACTAGAACCGTTGTATTGCTACGGATTGGGGCTTGTAGCACTACAGCATAATCTAGCAATGGACATTAGTCCAAATTTTTTATGGGGGAATAGTGATGATGCAAAAAGAGAACTTTAAACGTCTCTTGGCAGCAGCTCTTGCACTTTCAATGACCTGGTCGGGTGGATTACCTGGCTCAGGTCTTTCTTTAGTGCAAGCAACTGAAGTCGACGAGATGGATGTAGAGGAATCTACAGAAGAAAAGCAAGACGTCACAACAGACGACGAAGAAGTTCCTGAGTCTACTGAAACCTCTGAGGATGCAGCTGAAGAAGAGGGTGAAGCTGCAAAAGATGCTGAAACTGATGTTGAATCAGAAGAAGAGGAAGAAGATGTAGAGGAAGAAGAGGATCTTCTAAAGGAGAAGAAGCTTTTAGAAGAAAAGAAAGAAGAGGAAGAGTCAGAAGAATTAAAGCTTATTGCTAACTTCGATTTCGAAAATCTATCTGACAATGACGATATTACAGGCGGTGGCGCAAAGGCTACAGGTACATATAGTGTAGTTGACAGCTACGGAGAAAGTGGAAAGGCTATTTCGCTTTCTGACAGCAAAAAGCAGTTTTTAAATGTTACCAAAGAAAATGGTGACAGCCTGCTTAAAGGATGTAAATCAGTTTCATTGTCATTTGATGCCAATGTTGGAAGAACTGGTACAGATTGGTTATTCTATGCAGCCCCAAACACAAATCCACAGTCTTCGCCTGAATATTATTTAGGTGTAGCCAACATCGCCTCAAAGCTTACCATTGAGCATTTCAAAAATGGTAGAAACGGTGCAACTACAAATACACCACTGGCAATAAACACATGGGTGCATGTAGATGTTGTTTATTCACAGGATGAAACTATCGTTTATGTGGATGGAGAAAAGAAATCTTCATTCTCATCTGATAACAAGCTTGAAGATATCTTAGGAGAAACTCCAATTACTTATATTGGTAAAGCTAATTGGGGTTCTGGAGAATACTGCAGAGCATATCTTGATAACTACAAGATTTATCAGGGCAAGCTGACAGACTCAGATGTGGCAGACCTTTATCAGGCTTTCTTAGATAAAAAGGTTGGTCAGGCAACAGCTGTTGATTTTTCACTTAATATGGGATATGTAACAGAGGATATCAAGCTTCCTTCAGAATATGATGGCAAGAAAATTACTTGGACCTCTAGCGATGAGGCGGCCTTGACAAATGATGGTAAGGTCACAAGAGGAAGTAAGAATAAAGAGGTAACTCTTACAGCTACAATCGATGGAGAGGATAAGGATTTCAAGGTTGTAGTTTTAAGTGAAGGCGAGGATGTTGTTACCTATGTCAGCAACAATCCAGCTGTTGGACAGGATGGCGGTATGAAGATTGCTGCTGGAAAGTCTGGTAGCTTTACAGCTCTTCACAAGAATCAGCCTATTATGTACACTGGGCTGGGTAGTAAGGCATATCAAAGCCCAGTTGTACTTAGAGCAGCAGATGGAAAGAGCTTTTACATGGTTGCAGCAGATGGACCTTCAGGAAATCTGATTGTATATGAAACCAAGAATTTAATTAATTACAGCAACGAAAGATTAATTGAGACTGGTTCATCAGCATCTAATATAAAGGATATCGATGCCGTTTATGATATGACAGATGAGCGCTACGAAATTTATCTTAAGACAAATGACGGAGCTTACCTTGTTACATCAAAGGATATGGTTAACTTTGACAAGGCAATCTTAATTGAAGGCTACGATTTTTCAGAGGTTAAGAATGCCACATCAGATGCGGTAACAGCTAATAAGCTAGGCCTTACAAAGGATGAATATGATGTTGTTGTAGAAAAGTTTACAAACCCATACAACACATCTCTTTCAACAATAAAGAATGAGGATATTAAGGTTGATGCCATGACCTCAGAGGAAGAATTCAGAGAGCTCCTTGATAAGTATATTTCAAAGAATACAGTTAAGGCTGAATATTCTGATGGAACAAAGAAGGAATACTCTCTTAGATTCACAGAGGATAGCATTGAAAATGTTGACCTTGAGCTTCCTGGCACCTACACACTTGAAGGTGTGATTGGCGGTTCTGGAAACTTTACAGACGCAGCTGACCCACTTGTTCCTGAAAGAGCAGATCCATACGTTGTTTATAACAAGGACGATGGATACTACTATTTCACAGCATCTTACCCAATGGTAGGAAGCGGAGACAAGGATGGTTACGACAGAATCATTCTTAGAAGAGCAAAGACAATTGCAGGCCTTGCAAACGCTGAGGAGGTTGCAGTTTGGGATGAGAACACATCAAAATCTCTTGGCAGATTTATCTGGGCACCGGAGATGCATAAGATTGGCGACAGTTGGTATTTAGTTGCAACAGCAGGTCTTAACACAGGCAATGGCACCACATTTAACATCAGACCATTCATGATTAAGTTTGAAGGAAATCCTAAGAAGGACAGCATGTTAGATGCTGACAAATGGGGTCAGCCAGAGCTGGTTAAGCCGGTTAGCGGTGACAATGTATTAAATGCAATGTCACTTGATATGACATATTTTGAGGCAGATGGAAAGCACTATCTCATTTGGGCTGACGAGACAAAGAATTCTCAGAACCCAGATGGACTTAGCTACTTATTCATCGCAAGCATAGACCCTGAAAATCCTACACAGCTTACAAGCAAGGCAAAGCTTCTTACAAAGCCAGAATTTGCTTGGGAGCTTGTTAGATATAAAGTAAACGAAGGACCTGGAGTATTCAAAAAGGATGGAAAGGTTTACATGACCTTCTCTGCATCAGGTACAGGTTCTGAATACTGCGTAGGTCTTATGTATGCAGATGAAAATGCAGATTTGCTAGATATAAGCAATTGGACAAAGCTTCCATATCCAATCCTTACAAGCTCTGACTTTGATGATGAGGTTTCAGGTCCTGGTCACAACTCATTTACCTATGATGAGAATGGAAATCTTGTAATTGTATATCATGCAAGAGAATCAAAGACACATGCCACTCATTCAGGTGACCCACTTTACGATCCATGCAGAAATGCTTATGTAAAGACAGTTCTATTTGATGAGGATGGACTTCCAATCTTTAATCTTAGTGATACAGATTTCATCAAGGATGGAGATAAGTTCAAGGTAAATGTTGTAGTTGAAGGTGAAGAAATAAAGGCTGAGCCAGTTCTTCAGTATGACTTTAACGATGGTCTTACAAAGAACGCCATCAAGGATGCATCTGGAAATGGCAACGATGGTAAGGTTGTAAAGGGACAGGTAGTAGAAGACAAGGATTACGGCAAGGTTCTTTACTTAGACGGTGACACATCAGTTGGTGGTCACAATGCTTATCTTGAATTCCCTAAGGGATTCTTTGATGGCAGAGACAAGATGACTATTTCCTTCGATGTTAACGAGGTTACACGTACAGGAAATTACTTTACATTTACAACAGGACAGGATAACAGCAAGTATCTATTCTACAAAGCAATGCCAACAGCTGAAAAGCTTGCTATTACAAAAGAAAGCAGTGGCGGCGAAAAGAAGGTTGAGGCATCAGCTAAATATCCAAACACATCAAGAACCTGGATCAACATCACCATCGTAATGGATGGAAACAAGATGTCACTTTACAGAGATGGCAAGCTTATCGGTGTTAACAAAAACACAGGTGTTAAAATTTCTGATTTAGGAGAGGATTTGTTAGGTTACCTTGGCAAGTCATTCTACTCAGGAGATGCTTATTTCAGAGGATATTTTGACAACGTAAAGGTATACGAAAGAGCCTACAAGGCAGATGATGTTGCACGCCTTTACACAGCAGGTAAGGTTGCACGCTTACAGGAAATCGGTGATGTTGAATATGTAGCAAACAATTACGTGATTCCTGATATGAACAAAATCAAGGGTAACATTTCCCTTCCAGATGAGATTAATGGAGTATCTGTTTCATGGTCATCATCTGATGAAAAAGTAATCAGCACAAAGGTAAAGGCAAATAAGGGTTATGACAGCACACCAGCAGGCGTTGTAACAAGACAGTCTGAGGACACAAAGGTAACTCTTACAGCAACCTTTAAGAAGAATGATGTATCAGTAACAAAGGCTTACGATTGTACAGTTGTTGCTGCACCAAAGGCTGTTGATGAATATGTAGGATATCTATTCGTTCATTTCACAGGAACAGAAGGGGCAGCTACAGATGAGCAGGTTTACTTCTCAGTTTCAAAGGATGGATTTAACTGGGAGGATTTGAACAACAACAATCCAATCATCGAAAGCACAATCGGTGAAAGTGGACTTAGAGACATGTACATCGCTCGTACTCCAGAGGGAGACAAGTTCTACATGATTTCTACTGACCTTAGCATCTACCATAACAGAGACTGGGGTCAGGCAGGTAGCAACGGTAGCCATAGCATCGTTGTTTGGGAATCAAACGATTTAGTTCACTGGTCTAAGCCATGGCTTGCAGAAATTGCTCCAGAAAACGCTGGCTGCACATGGGCACCAGAATTTGTTTATGATGATGTGACAGGTGAATATGTTGTTTATTGGTCTGCAACAAGATTAGAGGTAGACGAGAACGAGAAGATTACTCAGGATTATGAGAACCACGCAATCTACTATGCAAAGACTCGTGACTTTGTTCATTTCACAGAACCACAGCTTTATCACGAGGGCGGAAGAGATGCCAGTGAAAAGATTATCAAGGTAATCGATTCAACAATGATTAAGGGCAACGATGGCAAGTACTATCGTTACACAAAGAATGAGTCAAACGGCTCAATCAAGATTGACGTTGCTGACAACGTACTTGGTCAGTTTACAGATATTAATTCTAAGTTCTTAGATAAGACCTTGCCTGGTAAGGTTGGTGCAGTAGAAGGACCTATCATCTTCAAGTTAAATGAGAAGAATGAAGAAGGTAAGGATCAGTGGTGCCTGCTCATCGATAGATTTGCTAGAGGACAGGGCTACTATCCAGTAGTAACTACTGATTTGGCATCAGGTGATTTTGAATTCGTATCTGATGATAAGCTCGGTTCATACAACAAGATTAAATATCGTCATGGTTACGTAATGCCAATTACAGCTGATGAGTATTCAGCTCTTACAGGCAGTGACTGGAATGATTTTGAGGATGCCGAGGAAGTTACATTAGAAAAGAGTAAATCAGGCAACCCAATGCTTGGCTTTGATGAAAATGGTGATGTGCTTTACGGTGGTGACCCATCTATCTTAGTTGATGGTGATACAGTATATGCATATGTTGGCCACGACACATCTACAAATGAAAGCTATAAGATGCCTGATTGGAGATGCTATTCTTCAAAGGATATGAAGAATTGGAAGTATGAGGGCGAATATCTTAACGATTCTGACATCAGCTGGGTACAGGATAAGAACAGTGCATGGGCTGGTCAGGTGGTTAAGTACGGCGACAAGTATTACTTCTACTATTGCTCAGAGGCAAAGAGCAGCTACGGCGGTGGCAAGTGCATCGGTGTTGCAGTATCTGATTCACCAACAGGTGGATTTAAGGATATTGGACATCCACTTGTTAAGAACATTGATACCTACAATGGTGTATCTACTTGGGAAGACATCGACCCAACCTTCTGGATTGAGAAGGATGAAAAGGGAGTAGAGCATAGAATCCTTGGATGGGGTAATGTTCGTTTCTTCAATTGCGAATTAAACGAGGACATGATTTCTATCAAGGATCAGGATGGTGATGAGGATAAGCTTACAGTTGAGAAGGCATCTGACAAAAAGAATGCTGATATCAAGGTTGGTGTAATCAAGGGAATGCCTTCAGGACATCAGTTTACAGAAGCTCCTTATTACTATAAGCATAACGTAAACGGCAAGGATCGTTACTACATGTTCTTCGCTTACGATTGGCGTGAGCAGATGGCTTATGCATATTGTGACAGCTTAGAAGATTTCCTTAACAATGAATGGACCTTCGGCGGCGTTGTAATGGAGCCTTCAGCTACATCTAACACAAACCACATGGCAGTATTCGATTTCAAGGGACATACATATTTCGTTTACCATGACGGAAGTCTTCCACACGGTAGTGGCTTCAGAAGAGTTGCCTGCTGCGAGGAGTTCAAGGTAAATGAGGATGGCTCAATCCCATACATCAAAAAGACTGCAGTAGGTTTAACAGGAACAGTAAGTAAGATTTACGATTACTACAAGAATCCTATCTACGTTCAGGAGTTTGAAAACACATTAAGCGACAGCGACTATCCAATGACTGGAAAGAAGGTTGGCTGTGACAGCAAATATGATGGCGAAACAGCTGAGTGGGAAATCAATCCTGGTAAGCTTAATAAGAACAATGAAGCTCTTGTTTCACTTGAATCAAATTACAAGCCAGGTATGTATCTTACAGTTGGCAAGGCTTTAGCTGATGGAAGTTACAATCTTGTTCTTTCACAGGATGTAAATGGAACCACAGATGAAGCAAAGTCTATGACCTTCAGAACAATCAAGGGATTAAATGGTAGAGGCGTAACATTTGAAAGTGCTCTTTACCATGGCTTCTATATCGCATCAGTAGGCGGCAAGCTTATTCTTACAGAAACACCTGATAAGAATGCAGCAAGCTTCAATACTGAAAAGATTGCAGAAGGCGGCCAGATTGCAGCAGAGACTATCAAGTCAGCAAAGGTTCGCAAGACTGTAAGAATGTACGCTGTGGGCGAGACTGTTTCAGATGGTGATATCAGAATCAGAGCTACTCTTGATAACGGAAGCAAGGTAACAATTAAGGACGGTATTAAGCTTGAGATTCCAGCAGATGTAACAGCGGCTACTGGTAAGAAAGAGCTTAAGGCAACATATTCTTACATGGGTAATGAATATGAGACAACAGTTGTTATCAATGTAGTAGACAAGGAATATAAGGATTAGAAGCAAGGAGAATGATGATGAAAAATAAAAAGAAATTTTATGGGCTTATAGCTGGCGTCACTTTACTTGCTTTGGCAACACCTTTTATAGGAGCAAGTATTGCAAAGGCTGATACTTTACATAGACATTTGGTTGCCTGGTACGATTTTAATGACGGCACCCTTACAAACAGTAAGGGTGAGAGCCTTGCAACACCAATTGTAAAGGGCCTTGGAGGCTACAACGGGGAAGTAAAATACGATGCCAATAGAGATGAAAATATCGCAGGACATTCATTAAGACTTGATGGCAAATATGGCGTTAAATTAAACACAAAGAACCTTGGGGCAAACTATTCAGTATCACTTTGGGTAAAGCCAGAGAAAAAGGTTCCTGTGAATACACCAGTTGTTTTTGTTGGATATCATGACCCAGAGCTTTGGTATTCAGTTTCTGGAAATGATGATAATAACAGATTGAAATTCTGGTACAACAATGGTGCTGAATTTAAGTGGGTTACAAAAACCTATGCCGATTATGATGCTGCCCAGTGGCACCACATAGTATTAACAGCTGATGGAAAAGAAAACAAAGCATATTTTGATGGAAAGCTTTTATCCACAGATCAGTTCCTTGAAGTTATGAATGGTGAAAACCAGGATATTATCCTTGGAGCTAACAATTGGGATAACTGCTACAACGGTCTTATTGATGATGTAATGGTTTATGACCGTACTATATCAGCTGATGAGGTAAACAGGTTGTTTACTGATGACATTAAGCCAGTTGAGTCTGCTGACAAGGATATTGAGAAAAATCTTGTTTCATCCTACGATTTTGAAAATGGTATTGGTGATGCCAAAGCTATCGTAAAGGGCATGGGTGCTTATAACGGTGAAATAACATACGTTGATGGAATCAACGGCAAGGCAGTGGATTTCAACGATTTTGGTTTGGACCTTGGAAACAAGATTAATGGAACAGACTTTACAATTACATTTTCTGTTTGCCCAGACAAATCTCAGGCTGACAATCAGGTATTGATGTTACTGGGATATCATAATAAAGAGCACTGGCTGGCGTTATCTGGCGATGGCGCAGACCAGGAGTACAGGCTCTGGGGTAGAACAGATGGAGTAAAGACTATTGGAAATGCCAAGCCAATGAGCTGGACAACAGTAGGTAATCCTACGGTTCCAAATGGTGTTTGGTCACAGGTAGCACTTGTTGGTACAGATGGCAAAATTACCATGTACGTAGATGGCAAGAAGGTTGTAAGTGGCATATCTAACAACCCATTAGGCAGTGAAAAGGATTCTATTCTTTTTGGTGCTAACAATTGGGATGCTTGCTTTGATGGAAAGGTTGATGACATCAAGATTTACAACAAGGCAATGAGCGAAGGTACTGTTGAGGACATTGCAGAAGATTTTAAAGTAAACAGAGTTCAGCGCAGCTTAGAGCTGGCATGTAGTTTTGATGCAATCAAGGGTAATAACACAGATGCAGGTCAGATTAGATATGACCTTTCTCTTCCAACATCTGTGCTTGGCAGCAGCATCACCTGGAAGTCATCTGATGAATCAGTGATTTCAAATAAGGGTGTAGTTGCTATTGATAACAAGAAGCATGAGGTTTCATTAACAGCTGATGTAAAGGTTGATGGTGTAAAGGGACATGTAGAGCTTAAGCTTGTAGTTGACGCTCTTGATAAGACCACATTAAATGCTCTTATTGAAACTGCTGAGGGGTATGACCTTACATTCATGACAGAGGAATCTGCAGACAGACTTCGAAGTGCTATTGCAGAAGCAAAGGCTGCAACATCCTTCGATGAGATTGACAATGCAACTCTTCACATCGAAAGCTCAATCAAGGCGCTTACACCAGCAGATGAGTATGAAGATCCATTTGACATGATTCCAGAATCAAAGGTTGAATTAACCATGAAGCCAGGTGAGGAGCAGGTATTATTCGTTCTTCCAGATGCTATCGAAAAGATGGTTAAGGTAGAGTACACATCTAATGATGAAGCAGTAAGCTTTGAAGATGGCAAGGCTAAGGCAGTTGCAGTTGGAAAGGCTATTGTGACAGCAAAGGTTACAGCTGTTAGTGATGGATTTGCTATGGACTATTCTACAGCAGTAAAGGTTGCTGAGGATGAGCCTGTCACACCAGCACCAAGCGGTGGCTCAAGCTCAGGTAGTGGCTCAAGCTCAGGCGGTGGTTCAAGCTCAAGCAGCGGCTCAGGTTCTTCAAGCAGCACTGGTTCAGGTGCAGCAGCATCTACACCAGCTACAACACCAACAGTTGCAGGCACTACAAATGCTCAAACACAGATTCCAGATGCTCAGGTTCCTGCAGCAGGTGGCAGCCAGTCTGCTAAGCCTAATAACAACAAGGTTGATGAAAAGGCTGAGGAAAAGGTAGACGAGCAGGTAGTTGAGAATGATGATGAGACTGTAGATGATGCAGCTTCTGATACAACAGATGATGAAGCTGTTGATGAAACAGAAGAGACAACTATTGACGAAGAACAGACTCCTGAAGCTGGCGAAGCTTCTGGAACAAGCCCAGTAGCACTCATAATCGCATTCATAGCTGTTATTGGTGCAGCAGTTCTTGCTCTTCTTATTAAGTTAGGAATTGTGAAACTATAAATAAAAAGAATTATAGCTTTTTAAACCAGGGAAATATTTCCCTGGTTTTTTTAATCAGAATATTTACAAACTAAAACGTTTAAGTTATTATAATAATTGAAATGACAGAAAATACTCACAATTAAATAAAGTAGACAGATAAAAGCCAAATAAATCAAAATGAGTTTTTATACTCACACATATTCTTTATTAAGTTATACAAATGGAGAGGGGATATAAAGACATCAAGCGCGCGGATGTCATTATATATAATTATTAAGGAGGGATATGTTACTATGCATAAGTTTAGTAAAACTTTTTGCAAAAAGGCTTTGGCCTGCTCTTTGTCAGTATTCATGGTTGCTACGGGGGTAAGCTTTCCATCAGTGAAGGCTGATGCAGCCGGAAATTACAATTATGGTGATGCTTTAGCAAAATCATTATTGTTCTATCAGTTACAGGAATCTGGAAAGTTGTCAGAGGAAACACTTTCTAGAACAAACTGGAGAGCAGATTCAGGCTTAAAAGATGGTTCAGATTTTAATTTGGATTTGACAGGTGGTTGGTATGATGCCGGAGATAACGTAAAGTTTAATCTTCCAATGGCATACTCATCAATGGTTTTAGGATGGTCATACTTGAACAATCCTGAGGCTTATCAGAAATCTGGTCAGGCAAAATGGATGCTTCACGATATCAAGTGGGCAAATGACTATTTTGTAAAATGTAATCCTGATTCAAGCACATACTTCTATCAGGTAGGTGACGGCGGAAAAGATCATGGTTTCTGGGGCGCACCTGAATTAGTAGAAGCAAAGATGGATAGACCAGCATTTAAGGTAGGCGATACCGCAGCTAATGGTGGTTCTTGTGTTACAGGTGAGGCAGCTGCATCTCTTGCAGTAGCATCTTTAGTACTTAAGGACACAGATCCAGCAAGAAGCGCAACTTATCTTGCACATGCTAAGACACTTTATGGCATGGCAGATAGAGCTAAGAGTGATAAGGGTTACACAGCTGCAAGCGGATTCTATACATCTTACAGTGGATTCTATGATGAGTTAGCACTTGCAGGTTGCTGGTTATATAAGGCAACAGGAGATAAGACATATCTTGCAAAGGCTGAAGAATATGCAAACAACTTTGGAACAGAGTTCCAGGGTGGAGACGAGATGGCATATTCTTGGACAATGTCATGGGATGACACACACATGGGAGCTTGCTTACTTTTAGCAGAGCTTACAGGAAAGGATAAATATTACACACCAATCGAAAACAGTATTGATTGCTACAATGGTAAGAAGCCAGGCTCAAACCCTGTAACAATCACACCTGGCGGACTTTCATTCTTAAGCGAATGGGGTTCAGTAAGATATGCATGCAACCAGGCATTCATCGACACAATCTACTTAGGATTAGAGAAGGCTGATAGCGAGCATATCGCTGGTGCAAATGCATATATTGAAAGAACAATCAACTACGTACTTGGCAGCAATGGTCAGAACTTTATGGTTGGCTATAACGCTCAGTCACCAAAGAATCCTCACCACAGAGCTGCTCATGGTTGCTGGTCTAACAACCTTAACGCTGCACCAGAGAATTCAAGACATACACTTGTTGGTGCTATCGTAGGTGGACCTGGTTCTGCTAACGATTCATACAAAGATGTTAGAAGTGATTATCAGGCAAACGAAGTAGCTTGTGATTACAACGCAGGTTTCACAGGTGCTTGCGCTTACCTCTATGAGAAGAACGGTTTTGGTACAGTTGTAACTCCATCTGCAATCGAAAAGACAGATGGTGCAGAGTTTACTCTTAAGGGTGGAATCAACTGCCAGGACAAGAACAATGCAGTTAACTTTGTTGAGCTTAAGACAGTTGTTGAGAATCATACAGCTTGGCCAGCAAGAGTTACAGATAACTTAAATCTTCGTATGTTCTTTGATTTAAGCGATGTTATTGCACAGGGTCATTCAGCTTCAGATATGAAGGTTTCTATGACTTACAATCAGCATCCAGTAAAGATTTCTGAGTTCAAGGAATCTGACCAGAAGGGTATTTACTATATCGACCTTAACTTAGCAGGCGCTCAGATTTACCCAGGTGGACAGAGCGAGTGCAAGTGCGAGCTCCAGACAAGAATCACAGCTCCTGGCAAATGGGATTTCTCTAAGAGCCCTTGCATCACAGGTCTTGGCGGAACAAGCAATTCACAGATGTCTACACCAAGCGGAATGCAGCTGTTCGAAGGTAGTAAGCTTGTGCTCGGTGATGAGAATATCGTTGCTCCAGAGCCAGAAGAGCCAGAGCCAGAAGAGCCAGAGCCAGTTGAGCCAGAACCAGTTGACCCAGAACCAGTTGACCCAGAACCAGTTGACCCAGAGCCAGTTGACCCAACACCAGTAGATCCACAGCCAGCAGCTACAGATTTAACAGCTGATTACACAATCAACAACTGGGGTTCAGGTTACCAGGTACTTATCAAGGTAAAGAACGATACAGCTACAAGAACAAATTCTTGGACATTAAAGGTTAACAAAAATGATGTTGGTATCGACACAAGCTGGAACGTAAACATCGTCGAAGATGGTGATTACTACATCATCACACCAATGAGCTGGAACTCAATTATCGAGCCAGGTCAGGCAGTTGACTTTGGTGTTCAGGGATCAACACACATTGGCGACAAGGTTGAAATCATTGCACAGGGTAAATAATTTAAATTTGGTTTTTTTGAGGAGGAGCGCATTAAATGCATAGAAGAGGAAATGCTTTTTGTAAAAAGGCATTCTTAGGGGTTTTATCAGCTTCACTAGTACTTAGTGGAGTGAGCATTCCAAAGTATGCTGCACTTGCAGCAGAAAAAGGACTTGTTTCAGACTACACAATCAACAATTGGGGTTCAGGCTATCAGGTCCTTATAAAAGTTAAGAACGATACAAACAAGCGTGAAAACGGCTGGGCTCTTAAGATTGATAAGAGTGATGTAGGTATTGATTCAAGCTGGAATGTAAACATAAAAGAAGCTGACGGTTATTATGAAATCACTCCTATGGAATGGAATTCAGTAATTGAACCAGGACAGTCAGTAGAATTTGGTATTCAGGGTTCTAGCCACGTTGGCACAGCTATTGATATTTCAATAGATGGACAGGGACAGGCAGTTACACCAGAGCCAAGTACTCCAGAACCAGTAGAGCCACAGCCTTCTGAACCAGAGGTCCCTGATAAGCCAGAGCCAACAGAGCCTGAAATACCAGATGTTCCAGACAAGCCAGAGCCAACAGAGCCATCTGAGGCTGTTGTAGGAGATGACTGGCTTCATACAGATGGAGCAAGAATCTATGACAAAAATGGTCATGAGGTTTATTTAACTGGTGCTAACTGGTTTGGTTTTAACTGCTCAGAGCGCGTATTCCATGGCTTATGGAGTGCAAATATGAAAAACGTTGTTGAGGGTATGGCAGATCATGGCATCAACCTTGTAAGAGTACCTGTTTCAACAGAGCTTTTATTGGAATGGAAGTCAGGTAAGAATGTAAAGGTAAACGTAAATACCTATGCAAATCCTGAGCTCAAGAGAGCTGATGGCTCAGATATGAGCTCAAGAGAAATATTTGATACATTCGTAAAGCTCTGCAAAGAAAATGGTATCAAGATTATGGTTGATTGCCACAGCGCAGATGCCAACAATTCTGGCCATAATTACAATGTTTGGTATGGTCCTAAGGGCTTCACTACCGAGGATTGGATTGAAGGTTGGACATGGTTAGTAAATGAGTATAAGGATGATGATACAATTGTTGCTTGTGACCTTAAGAACGAACCACATGGCAAATTCTCCCAGGCAGAAGCAGTAGCAGCTAAGTGGGATGATTCAACAGATGAAAACAACTGGCGCTACGCTGCCAGCCGTTGTGGCAAGGCAATTCTTGATGTTAATCCAAATCTTCTTATTATGGTAGAAGGTACAGAAGAAACACCAAGACCAGGTTACAATTTCAACTCTGGTACACAGAATCCTAATGCTACCGAGGATGAACTTAAGTATTATGGTGGATGGTGGGGCGGAAATCTCAGAAACGCTGGAAAGTATCCAGTTGATTTGGGAAGCCATCAAAGTCAGTTAGTTTATTCTCCACATGACTATGGCCCACTTGTTTACAAACAGGTTTGGTTCGATAAGGATTTTACAGAGCAGACATTGCTTGACGACGTTTGGTATGATAGCTGGTTCTATCTTCAGGATCAGGAAATAGCTCCTCTTCTTATTGGAGAATGGGGTGGTTTCATGGATGGAGGCGATAACGAAAAGTACCTCAATCTCATGGCAAACTTTATTGCTAAAAACCACATCAACCATACATTCTGGTGCATTAATCCTAACTCAGGTGATACAGGCGGACTTCTCAAGGACGACTGGATGACATGGGATAATGCAAAATATAATATGATGAAGAAGACTCTTTGGTCTGATTCAAAGACAGGTAAGTTTGTAGGTCTTGATCATGAAGTTCCTTTGGGAAGCAATGGTGAGACAGTAACTACATATTATAACTAAGCAAAAAAGCCTTGCTAGATATTATCTAGCAGGGCTTTTTTTAACCATTTTTGCTCTAAATTTGATTGTTAATCTTCTGTTAATATTTTGTTAAAAAAATGTTTATTTTGTTTACTATCCCATGAATAAGTGTTAATATAAATTGGGTTAAATTTTAGCTATAGTAGTAGTTAATATAGAAGGAGTGTTGAAATGAGAAAGACAAAGATTATTTGTACAATCGGCCCTGCATCAATGAACGAGGAGACTCTTACAGCCATGGCTAAGGCTGGTATGAACGTAGCTCGTATGAACTTCTCTCATGGTGATCATGAGGAACAGGGAATGAAGATGGATTTAGTTAAGAAGGTTCGTAAGAAGCTTAACCTTCCTATCGCTATTCTTCTTGATACAAAGGGACCAGAGTACCGTATTAAGACATTTAAGGACGGTTCTGTTACTGTTAAAGAGGGTGACACATTCATCTTTACAACTGATGATGTAGAAGGTGATCAGACACGTGTTTCTGTAACACATAAGAACCTTCACAAGGATCTTAACATTGGTGATACACTTTCAGTATGTAACGGTATCGTATTCTTTGAAGTTACAGATATTAAGGGACATGATGTTATTACAAAGTGTACTGCAGGCGGTACTATGTCAAACAAGAAGTCTATGAGCTTCCCTAACAAGGTTATGTCAGGCCCATACCTTTCAGAGCAGGATAAGAAGGATATCTTATTCGGTATCGAGAACGGCATTGATTTCGTTGCTGCTTCATTCGTATCTACAAAGCAGGATATGATTGAGCTTAGAACTTTCCTTGATGAGAACGGTGGTAAGGATATCGTTGTTATCGCTAAGATCGAGAACCAGCCAGGTGTTGACAACGTTAAGGAAATCCTTGAAGTTGCTAACGGTATCATGGTTGCTCGTGGTGACCTTGGTGTTGAAATCCCATTTGTTAACCTTCCAGCAGTTCAGAAGGAACTTATTTCAACAGCTCGTTCACTTGGAAAGAGCGTTGTTACAGCTACAGAAATGCTTGAGTCTATGATTTCTAATCCACGTCCTACACGTGCTGAAATCTCTGACGTTGCTAACGCTGTATATGATGGAACATCAGCTATCATGCTTTCAGGTGAGTCTGCACAGGGTAAGTACCCAGTTGAAGCTGTTGCTACAATGGCAGAAATCGCTGAGACAACAGAGAAGGATATCAACTACGAGAGACGTTTCCACAAGGAAGATATGGAAATCGTTTCTACTCCAGATGCTGTTTGCCACTCTACATGTTCAATGGCTATCGATGTTAACGCTAAGGCAATCGTTGCTTGCACAATGTCAGGTTACACAGCTAAGCGTGTTAGCCGTTTCCGTTGCCCAGTAGATGTTATCGCTATGACAACAGACAAGAAGGTTTGGTTAAGACTTGCTCTTAGCTGGGGTGTTACACCAGTTCTTGTTGACAAGTACAAGTCTCTTGATGTTATGTTCGAGCGTGCAGTTGAGCGTACAAAGGAAATGTTAGGCCTTAACGAAGGTGATATGGTAGTTCTTACAGGTGGCCCAATCAACGGTTCTGTAGGTAACACTAACACAATCAAGGTTGAGACAATTTAGTATAATAGATTAATTAAAGGCTTCCCGAGGGAAGCCTTTTTTGTAGCATTCATTTCACAGACTATTCACACAACTTACATTGTTTTGACAAAGTTTTCAGTTAATATATACTCATCTCGAGAGAGATACAATTTTTTCATAACATTATTCTCCCTTTTGAAAGAGACGCTCCGCTGGCGTCTCTTTCGTATGTTATATAAAAAATTTTTTATTTCTTTTTGTCACTTCTACCTACTAAGTAATCTAAGCTTACATTATAATAGTCAGCCAACATAATGGCGTAGGATAGTGGAAGTTCACGTATTCCCTTTTCATATCTTCTATATACCTCACGTTTGCAAAACAGAATATCTGCAACCTGTTGTTGTGTAAGGTCGTGGTCTATACGTAAATCTTCAAGTCTTCTTAGTAGCATTCATCGTCCTTCCTTAAGGGTTTATTCCTATTTATAGACGAGAAGTCTGTAAACAAGGTGATAAACATCTTAAAAGTGTGAAAATTATGTTAAATAATTGTTTTTCTTTAGACAATGCTACCAAACAGTGGTATAGTACATTTAAAGATGCTACCAAAAGGTGGCGAAAAAATTTTACTCTTTCATGCTACCAAACGGTGGTATTTGTGGTTACGTGAGGGAGGAATAATAATAACAGGAGGGACTTTACACTATGACTAGAAACAAGAAACTAGTAAGACTCATGGCAGCAACAATCGCTGCAACAACTGTCGCTACATCAATGCCAGCGTTAGCAGCATTTGATGCAAATTACTACGCAAAGCAGAATCCAGACGTAGTAGCTGCTGTAGGAACAACTCCAAAGGCTTTGGAGAATCACTACAACACATTTGGCAAAAAGGAAGGTAGAGCAGCTAGTGCTGAAGACCTTGCTAATTCACCACTTCGCCAGATTTTCGACGCTAAGCTTTATGCTCAGCTTTATCCAGACGTAGTAGCAGTATTCGGAACAGATGCTAATGCATTATTCCAGCACTTCATGACATTTGGTATCAATGAAGGACGTAAGATTAACCAGTACTTCGACGTAAATGCTTACAAGGCAGCTTACCCTGATCTTGCAAAGGCATTCGGCGATAATACTGCAATGTACTATCACCATTTTGTTACATTCGGCATCAAGGAGCACCGTACACTCGGCGGCTTCCCTGCTGAGAACATCCTCCCAGGCGGAGTAAAGAAGGCTACAGCTTCCGCTTCATCAGGCGGCTCTTCAGGCGGCTCAGGCGGCGGTAGCGCAAGCTCTGGTGGTTCTTCAAGTGGTGCCGTAACACCAGGCGCAGGCTTGCCTACAAATGTAGCAGCAACACCAGCAGCTGTTGCAAGTGCTAATGCAGCTGTTAAATCTGCATTAGGTGATTATTACACTGCATCAGTTGATGAAAATACAGGTGAAGTAACATATACAGCGAAACAAAATGCAACTATATCTAAAGAGGATAAGGATGCATTAGTTGCAAGTGCTCAGTCAACCTATCAGGCGGCTAAGGCTGTTAATACAGCAGCTCAGGCTAATCTTGCAACAGCAGTAGCAGAAAAAAAAGCTGCAGACAAAGCATTGGCTACAGCTGAAGAGGCCGTAGAAAATAGTAAGACGGAGGGTGTTAAGACTTTTGTTGGTACACAAACCCAAGTTAAGGCAGTCGCTGATGCCCAGAAAACTTATTATGATAACCTTGGTAAATTGGATGATGCAAAAGAAGTTCAAGCTGAAGCAGCTAAAGCATTAACTGAAGCTCAGGCTACTGCTAAAACTGCCAAGGCTAATTATGAAACAGCTGTAAAGAATGCCAAGGATACTTACGTAGCAGTAAGTGGCAATCCGGCTTCATATATTGCTGAAAAAGATGATAATCAGATTATGACAGCATTAAATGAATTAGCTGGAGGTAATACCAATACAACTGTTACCTCTGCCGATAAGAAAACTGCAACAAATAATAAGAGTGTAGGCGCTGGAACAGAAACTGTTAAACCAATAATTGGTAAAGATGGTACTGTTTCTAAGGCTAATTATGAGGCAGCTATTGAAAAAGCAACTGCTGATGCAGAAGCAACAGTATTAGAAGCTTATCAGTTAGCATACATTAATAGTAAAATTACAGCATTGGAAGCCTCTGATTTTGAAAATAATAAATTGACTGATGCAGGAAAAGAAAAGCTTGCAGGTTTAGGTCTTACTGATTCTCAGCTGGCTAGCATTACTAACAATACAAGTAATTTGAGCACTTTGGTAGCTGATAATAAGAAGGCTGTGACATCTACAGTTATAGGAAATTACAAACCTTCAAGTGGAGATTATAAAGATAAGACTCTTGCAGAATCACAGGAAGCCAAAGTAGAAACTGATACAAAAGCAATTGATACTCTAATTGATCAATATACTGCAGCTCTCAGTAGAGAAGACCTTTATAGCTCAATTCAGACTTATGAAGCAGCAGATACTGCATTGAATGGTAATAATGGAGCAGTTAAAGCTAAAGCTGCTGCTGATGAAGGCGTTAAAAAGGCTGAAAAGGATGTTAGCGATGCATCGACAGCTATAACTGCTGCAGAAGAAGCTAGAGATGAAGCATATGCTAAGGCAGAAGTATCAGGTAATGCCGAGCTTGCAACACGTGATACAGCACAGGCGATAGCAGCAAAGGAAGCATACGATGAGAGTGTTGCAAATAAGGCTGCAAGCGAAGCTGAATTGAATCAGACAAACGCAAAGAACGCATATAATGCAGCTACTGAGATTAAAGTTACAGATACTGCAAATTAATATGACGGTTTTCATATTGATACTGATTCATTTGTAAACAGAACACCATAGGGGTGAGTATGTTTTGTTGTGACCCCATAACGAAATCATTATAGGGGTATAATTGTTTCGTGTCTTATATAATTGTCACACGGTAGTGGTGACGCAGGAATGGGGGATTTGGCGAAAGCTGAAGTAAACTTTCATATCAATACTAATTCCTTTATAGCGGAGCGCCCTTCGGGGCGCTCTTGCTTTATGTGTGCATATAAATAGGCATACCTCCGCGCAACCTCTTCTGGCTGTCTCCCTGCTTTATGTATGGATTCTGTCACAGAAACCCCAGAAAATCCCCAAAGCACGTCGACGCTGTGACAGAAAACCAATTCATTGCACAAATCCTGTCACACAGTCTACTACAAATGTAATTAACTCGTTGTCTTTGTGACACTATCTACTGTAGAAATCTCATATTCCATCACCTGCTATATCATTCATCCCTATAGTCATACCCAAAGCCTAGATACTTAGATAAATAGGCATACCACCCGCGCATCCATTCCTCTGTCACCAGTGTAAAATAAAAGCAAAAGCACGCACCAGAGCCAAAGTATTCCCAATGCGTGTCCTAATCAGCTCCCTCATACACGCAGGAGAGCAAGAAAGAGCCTGGTGCGTGCCGTAGGCCGTAGTTTCATACACGCAGAAAAGCGAAAGTCATCTCAATGCGTGTCTTAAGTAGCTACCTCAGACACGCAGGAGAACAATAGTCTTCTGTGTGCGTGTCACAAGCGTCCCATCCCGACACGCAGGAGAGCAAGAATCACCCATGTGCGTGCCATAAGTAACTAATCCATACACGCACGAGAACGAAGCCTATCCATCTGCGTGTTTATGCCAGGTCTCTTAATAAGTTAATCACTTCGCAATTCCTTAGCTACACATATAAATAGGCATAACCACCGTGCATCGTGCCGCTGGCTAGAAAAAATAAAAAATGCAGAATTGCCATACTTGAAGGTAATTCTGCATTTTTTAAATTAGCTAGCCTTTGGCTCACCGTATACTCTTTTCATAGATTCATATGAAATGACCCATTGTTTTCCAAATTTACATACATCAATTCCTAGAATGAACTTTCCGTACATAATGGCATGTCTGAGGGTACTTTCGTTTAATCCCCACATTTCAGTGGCATCTCGTAGTGCCATAAGTCCATCAAAAGGAGAATTAATTTTCACACCATTTTCCCATAGTTCATCACATGAAATATCTAGCTCATCATTCCATACTATGCCGTATCCGCCAATATCAATTTTTGCACTTTTGAATAAAGTGGCATTAGCAATCAGCTCATTGAACATCGGATATTTTTCAGCGAGTGCTTTAATATCGTATAGTTTTCGTTGACCTTCGACGAACAAGACATTTAATTTATAATCATCAGTGACTTGAATATCTTTAATTTTATGAAACATAAACGCCTCCTATTCTAATGGGGGGATTTTTACAAATTCTTGTGTCTCCCATATTTTCAGTAATTCATTTCGGTGTAAAGAAGTCCATTTAAGTACTAATTGAAGTACGCGTAAAGGTAAATCACCTTCTATAACTTCGTTTTTTTGAAAATCAATAGCTGCAATCTGATCACCGTAAATAGCGTGAATATGTGGTGGATTGTGTTCACTGGAAAGAAAATACATTCTAATCACAATACCATTAAATCTTGATATAACTGGCATAACATTACTCCTTGTCAATATTATATCACGGTATCGTGAATTTACAACTGATATACATAGATATTTTGCTATCTCTGTCATAAAAGATAATAGGCATAACCACCGTGCAACATGCCGCTGGCTGTTCACATTTGCATGCTGAAAAAATAAAGTATGACAAATGTGGCTATATCCTTCAGTCATACTTCATATCAAGGTGTTCAAGGGTGATATCGCATTTTAAAGTATGACTTTTGCCGAAATCTAAGAAAATATACGCAAAATGACTGATGGAGGTACGCTTCATCTTCATTCAGAGTATGACACCATAGAAATAAGCAAAAAGTCATACTCAAAACTATACAAAACACCTTAACCCGACTGTCTTCAAGTATGACAACATTAAAAACCGGCATATAGTCATACTTCAAAACGCAACCTGCCGCAAATGTGCACCGCACCCCGCCAACCCTGCAGCCAAGCAAGTCACTAAAAAAATAGGCATAACCACCGTGCATCCACCGCTGGCTGTCAACAAAAGTATAAGAAGAAAAGGAAACTCCAATTTTATACGAGAAATCCAAGAATTAACGTGCTTAAAGAAGAAAAAAGTATAAGAATCAAGCGGTATCGCTGGTCTTATACTTTTTACATGTTGCTGAGAGCCTTTATAGCTATAAAAAAGTATAGAATCAGCAAAAAACTTTCTGTATATACTTTTGACAAAGCTAATCAAAGCTATAGGGCAAAAATAAGTATAAAATCTTAGAAAGCGGTTGAATATTATACTTATCGCGGCAAGCGCCCAAGAATAGCATAACGTCACCACAAGGGATAATAGGCATAACCACCGCACCCCACCGCTGGCTGTCACCCTGGTTAAGCAAAAGAAATGCGGGAGCCAAAACAATGGAAGAAGATGATATAATTAGGCTAAGGCAAAAGAAAAGGAGAAAATCTCATGACATTTACAACACTATGCTATCTGATAAAGGATAATAAATATTTAATGCTGCATCGCACTAAGAAGGAGCATGATATTAACGCGGGGAAGTATATAGGTGTTGGTGGTCATGTGGAAGAGGGGGAGTCTCCAGCGGATTGCATAAAGCGAGAGATATTTGAAGAGACTGGGCTGACAGCGGGAAAGGTTACTGCCAGAGGATTCATTACCTTTGTTATGGGAGATGTTACTGAACATACAATGCTTTACACTTGTGATGATTTTACAGGTGAGGTGAAAGCTGACTGCAATGAAGGGGAATTAGTGTGGGTTGATATAGATAAAGTGCCAGAACTTAACCTTTGGGAAGGTGATAAAGTATTCCTTGAAAAATTAAATTCAAAAAGAGATTATTTTACTGTTAAGCTAATTTATGATGCTGCCGATAATCTAATCGGTGTGGTTAATGAATAATATTTCTTGTGTGACAGTTATGTGACAAATTGAATGTTATTATTCTTTCAGAAACAATAAATAATACATATTTTGGAGGGAATTAAAAATGGTTGTAGGACAGATCATCAATTGCAGTACAGTAGATGAAGTTATCAGAAAGGCATTTGAGCTTAAGGATAAGGGAATAATGACAGAATTTATATCCTGCTGTCGACTAAGAGTTGTTTGCATAGGATAAAGTTGGGGCTGTTCGAAAACAGCCCCATTTATATTTATAGAAGGATGAAGTTTAATGTGTTACCAATTGAACCGGAACCGTTAAGTCCGAATGTAGCGTTGCCGTTAGCGCCGATTGTGCTATTCCATGTCTCAGGAGTGAATACGTAGTATTCGCCTTCTTCAGCAACCTTTGCACACCAGCAATTGTCAACAGTAATATCAGATTTCTTAATCTTTAAAGTCCAGTTATTTACTGTAGTTGTAGAATTGTTTACAACCTTGAAGTTTACAGTGTAACCTGTTCCCCAGCTATTGATTTCATACTGAAGACCTAAGTCAGACTCTGCAGGAGTAGGATCAACAGGAGTAGGATCAACTGGTGTTGGGTCTACAGGAGTAGGATCAACTGGTGTAGGGTCTACAGGTGTAGGATCCTCAGGAGTTGGCTCTGGCTTTGTTGGAGGAGCCATTACCTTCCATGAATCTAAGTAAACTGTTGCGCCCTTAAGTGTTGATACGAAATAAAGGTCATGTTTTCCTTCGATACCAGAAGCAACCTTAACAGTCTTTGTTGAGAAATCTCCGGCGTTTAATTTAACATTTGAAACTACCTGGCCCTCTGGGCTGTCTAAACGAACTTCAAGAATGCCAAGCTTTGAAGCCTTAGCTGTAACAATAAAAGCAGCAAGACCTTCAGAGAAATCTACATTCTTAACTGCAGCATAGCCGTTAGAACGGATCATAGCACATCTTGTGTTATCAACAGTAATAGCAACAGCTGCCTTCATTTCCTGTGAGTTCTCACCCTCTACAGTTTCATAAGGATTAACTGTTCCTGTAAGGATAGAAGGGTCTGCAGGTGTAGGATTACTTGGGTCTACAGGAGTAGGCTCTTCTGGAGTAACTGGCTGCTGACCAGGAGGGAGGAGAGCTTTCCAAGAATCGATGTCAGTCTTTCCAAGCTTACCTACAAAATATAATGTGTGATGACCTTCTACCTGCTTTGCAGCAGCAGAAACCTGCTTGAAAGCACCATTTGTATTTCCAACTCTGAATGTGCTGATTAAATCGCCATCAGCTTTGTCAAGATGTACTTCGAACCATGTAGGTGCGTATGTACGAACGTTTGCTGTAAGTGAAACAACACCTGAAGTGAACTCAAGTGGAACAGTAGAGAATGAATCGCCACTCTCTAATCCTGAAATGTATTTTAAGTTGCCTTCAGTTGCAACATCTACACCGTTTTTTGTAGCCGTTACTTCGGCTTCAAGTGTAGAATAAGGGCTAATTTTTGGTACTGCGAAAGCTGTGATACTAGTCACAGAAGATGCCATAAGTCCAAGAGCTAAAGATGCACTTAGAAGGCTTTTGTGTAATTTTCTCATAGGATGAACCCTCCATTCATTTTCTTAATCGTTTTCGAGCTCGAGCAAGATTATCGTAACAATTTTGTAACAACTTAGCTTTGCAATAATTGCTATTTAGATATTAAAAATTGCTGTAAATAAACATAAGTATGCTATTGAGTAATATTAGACAAAATAGTATTATAATACATATATATATTTACTTAATAAGATGAAGGGTTTCGTGTGACATATATGTGACATATGAAATGATAAACTCTTTTTCAGAACAAATGTTAAAGTAATATTAGGAGGTATGAAGAAAATGGTAGTAGGACAGATTATTAATTGCTGTACAGTAGACGAGGTTGTTAGAAAGGCTTTCGAGCTTAAGAACCAGGGGATTATTACTGAATTTGTAGCAAATAATGCGCTACGCGTCGTAGCTGTAAACTAAGTGAACAATTATTAAAAAGCTCCGGTAGGTAACCGGAGCTTTTTAAGTATTAATCATCTAATTCGTTAGAAGACATTTCAAGTACAGTACGCTTACGAGCCATCTCATCAGATTCAAGATACTCATCGTAAGTTGTCATCTTATCAATCATCTGTCCGTTAGGAAGAATTTCGATAATACGGTTAGCTGTAGTCTGTACGATTTCGTGGTCACGAGAAGAGAAGAGGATAACACCTGAGAACTTCTGTAAACCAGTATTAAGTGCTGTGATTGATTCCATGTCTAAGTGGTCAGTAGGTTCATCAAGCATAAGTACGTTAGAGTTTTCAATCATCATACGTGAAAGAAGAACACGCACCTTTTCACCACCGGATAATACCTTCATCTTCTTAGCGCCGTCATCGCCAGCGAAAAGCATTCTGCCAAGGAATCCACGTACATAAGTAGCATCCTTAATTTCAGAGAACTGTGTAAGCCAATCTACAATGAGAAGGTCTGTATTAAAGATGTTAGTGTTGTCCTTAGGGAAGTAAGACTGTGAAGTAGTAACGCCCCACTTGTAGCTTCCTTCGTCCGGCTCCATCTCCCCAGCAAGAATCTGGAAGAGAACTGTCTTAGCCTTTTCGTTAGAACCAACGAAAGCGATTTTGTCTTCGCGGCCAACGTTGAATGAAAGGTGATCAAGGATAAGCTCACCATCAATTGTCTTTGTAAGGTTCTCAACTGAAAGAACTTCGTTTCCGATTTCACGAGCTGGTCTGAAATCGATGTATGGGTACTTACGGCTAGAAGGACGGATGTCATCTAACTGAATCTTCTCTAATGCACGCTTACGAGATGTAGCCTGCTTAGACTTAGAAGCGTTAGCAGAGAATCGCTGGATGAATTCCTGTAATTCCTTAATCTGCTCTTCCTTCTTCTTGTTAGCTTCCTTACGCTGCTGGATGATAAGCTGTGAAGACTGATACCAGAAATCATAGTTACCAGCGTAAAGCTGAATCTTACCGTAATCAATATCTGCTGTATGTGTACATACCTTGTTAAGGAAGTATCTATCATGGGATACAACGATAACTGTATTCTCAAAGTTAATAAGGAATTCTTCAAGCCAAGCGATAGCATCTAAATCCAAGTGGTTAGTAGGCTCATCGAGAAGAAGTACATCTGGTGAACCGAAAAGTGCACGAGCAAGAAGAATCTTGACCTTTAATGCACCTGGAAGCTCAGACATCTGAGTGTAGTGATATTCTGTATCAACACCAAGTCCGTTAAGGAGCTGAGCAGCGTCTGACTCTGCATTCCAACCATCCATCTCTGCGAACTCTGTCTCAAGCTCTGCAGCGCGGATACCATCTTCGTCAGAAAAATCTTCCTTCATATAAATAGCGTCCTTTTCCTTCATGATATCGTAAAGACGCTGGTTACCCATAATAACTGTATCAAGAGCTGTGAACTCATCATACTTGAAGTGGTCCTGCTCTAAGAATGAAAGGCGGTTGCCAGGGCTCATAGTGATTTCACCACTAGTAGGCTCTAACTGACCAGATAAGATTCTAAGGAAAGTAGACTTACCTGCACCGTTAGCACCGATGATACCGTAGCAGTTTCCTTCTGTAAATTTGATATTAACTTCTTCAAATAAGGCCTTTTTGCCAAATCGAAGAGTGACATTATTTGCTTGAATCATTTAACTTCCTTTCTCTATACAAAAAAACAAGTTGGAAAACAAGGCAAGCCAATGAAGTCCAACTAATAATCAAAACAGGTTAATGATATCAAAAAATAGGGTTTTTGTACAGATGGAACTATGAAAAACTAGACCAAAACACCAAAAAACACCAAAAGAAACCTAGAGAATCATAGAAATTTCGCTATTAGTATTATTGCTTTTTAAAATGTTAAATTATATAATATTTAATAAAAAATTTTTGAAAGGTGGTGATATCATGTCAGCTCATAAACAGAATGAACTGGAACAGTTAGAAAACAAAGTTTCTATAGATAATCATGGTGTCATCGCCACAGAAGATTTCGTTGATCCAGAGGTATTATATAAGGAACTTATCGACAGAGTTCGCAAATACCATCCTAATGACGACATTTCTATGATTGAGAAGGGCTATCAGCTTGCCAGCAAGGCTCACGAGGGTCAGGTGCGCAAGTCTGGGGAGCCTTATATCATCCATCCACTCTGTGTTGCAATCATCCTTGCAGATCTTGAGCTTGATAAGGAAACCATCGTTGCTGGTCTTTTACATGACGTAGTAGAGGATACTATCTATACTAAGGAAGAAATAGCAGCAGAATTCTCCGAAGAAGTTGCAGAGCTTGTTGATGGCGTTACCAAATTAGGCCAGTTAAATTACGACGCGGATAAAGTAGAAATCCAGGCTGAGAACCTTCGTAAGATGTTCCTTGCCATGGCTAAGGATATCCGTGTAATCCTTATAAAGCTTGCGGATAGACTTCATAACATGCGTACATTGAAGTACATGCGTCCTGAAAAGCAAAAGGAAAAAGCCAGAGAAACCATGGAAATCTATGCTCCTTTGGCACAGCGTCTTGGTATCAGCAAGGTTAAAATAGAGCTGGATGATTTGGCGTTGAAATACCTTGAGCCAGATGCTTACTACGATTTGGTTGAAAAGGTAGCTCTCAGAAAGAATCAGCGTAACGAATATATCCATTCCTTAGTTGATGATGTTGCAAAACACATTAAGGATGCTGATATTGATGCAGAAGTATACGGAAGAGCTAAGCATTTCTTTAGCATTTATAAAAAGATGGTCAATCAGCACAAAACCATCGATCAGATATATGATTTATTTGCGGTGCGCATCATTGTAGATTCCATCAAGGATTGTTACGCAGCACTTGGTGTTATTCACGAAATGTACACTCCAATCCCAGGCCGTTTCAAGGACTACATTGCTATGCCAAAGCCTAACATGTACCAGTCTTTGCATACCACAGTTATCGGTCCTAACGGTTCACCATTCGAAATTCAGATTCGTACCTACGAAATGCATCGTACCAGTGAATACGGTATCGCAGCTCACTGGAAATACAAGGAAAGCGGCGAAGGCTCTACAGTTGTAGGCGAGGAAGAAAAGCTTTCTTGGCTACGTGAAATCTTGGAATGGCAGCAGGAGATTTCCGATAATAAGGAATTCTCAAGCCTGCTTAAGTCAGACCTTAACCTGTTTTCTGATACAGTATTTTGCTTTACTCCATCAGGAGATGTTAAGAACTTACCTAACGGTTCCACACCAATTGATTTTGCCTATGCAATTCATTCCGCAGTTGGTAACCGTATGATAGGAGCTAAGGTTAACGGTAAGCTTGTGCCTATCGATTATGTCATCCAAAACGGTGACCGCATCGAAATAGTCACATCGCAGAATACCAATGGACCTAGCCGTGACTGGCTCAGCATTGTTAAAAGCTCTCAGGCTAAGAACAAAATCAACCAGTGGTTCAGAAGTCAGTCCAAGGACGAGAATGTTGCAAAGGGTAAGGAACTTCTCATTGCATCTGCAAAACAAAAGGGTATTGATTTAGGCGAAATCAACAAGCCTAAGTATCAAGAGCTTATTAAGAATAAATATGGTTTCCACAGCTGGGAGGATTGTCTTGCCGCTGTAGGCCAGGGAGCCATCAAGGAAGGCGCTGTCATCAACAGAATGAACACTGAATGGCAGAAAGACCATCCTATCAAAATCACTGACGAGGATGTTCTTGCAGAGCATTCCGGCAACAGTGACAAGATTAAACCAAAGTCTAAAAACGGTATTACAGTTAGTGGCATTTATGATGTTTCAGTTCGTTTTTCAAAGTGCTGTAACCCAGTGCCAGGAGATGAAATCGTAGGCTTTGTAACCCGAGGTCGTGGAGTTTCCATCCATCGAACCGACTGCATCAACATGATTAATCTTCCTGATTTCGAAAAGGAAAGATTAATCGAGGCCGAATGGGCTCAGGATTCAGAAGATGAAGGCAAAAAGGGCGGTGTATATCTTACAGAAATCAACATCTACGGTAACAACCGTACAGGACTTCTTGTTGATATCACTCGCATATTTACAGAAAGAGAAATCGATATCGATTCAATCCATTCAAAGACCAGCAAACAGGGCGTTGCCACAATCACTATCAAGTTCGGCACACAAAGCCGCGAACAGCTTCGTTCTTTGGTTGAGAAGATTAAACAGGTTGAATCCATCATCGATGTTGAACGACCTAGAGGATAGTTTGAAATTAATAGTAATGACTATATAGAACAGCTATTTCGCAAAGGATAGCTGTTCTAACATTTTGGAGAGGAATATGAAAGTAGCAAAGGTAATGCTGCCAGCGGCAATGGAAAATTGCTATATGGCTATTAATGAAGATACAAAGGAATGTATTATTATAGATCCAGGCTCAGCTGCAGAAAGAGTTAAATCGGCAGTTGCCCAGACTGGAGCAAAGCCTGTAGCGGTACTTCTTACACATGGACATTTTGACCATGCAGGAGAGGCGGCAACAATAGCAGATGAATACGGAATAAAGATTTACGCTCATGAGGCCTGTGCTGACGAGCTCAAGAACCCAGCTATTAATCTATCTGCTGATATGTACGGAAGCAGTGAAACATACAGAGCAGACATTTTCCTAAAGGATGATGAAGAAATAGAGCTTGCAGGCCTTAAGGTTAAGTGCCTGTTCACACCAGGTCACACACCAGGTGGTTGCTGCTATTATTTTGAAAAAGAAGGCATTGTGTTTACGGGAGATACTCTTTTCAGCGGGTCAGTTGGACGCACAGACTTCCCAGGTGGCTCAATGAGTCAGCTGGTGGGAAGCATCAAATCAAAGCTTATGCCACTTGATGACGACACAATCTGCTACCCAGGCCACAACGAACCAACCACTATTAGCGAAGAAAGGCTATATAATCCATATCTATGATATACGTAAAGTTAAATGAAGATAATTTTGAATATGACATTTATTCCTTGGTAAAGGCATTTTATCCTAAGGAGGAAGTGAAAATCGGCACTGCCGATGCACCTACAGATGAAGAGCTGCTTTTTACCATGGACGTTAAATATGCCGACAACAAGCTTACATTAGATGGCAGAGAGGTTGAGATAGATTATTCCAACAGGCCTGACACTAAGAACCGTCTAAAGCTTGCTATCTACGAAAGCTTAAGCAAGCGCACAGGAAAGACCTTGCCTTGGGGTACACTTACAGGCATTCGTCCTACCAAAATAAGTCTTGGCATGATAGAGGCGGGCGCATCAGATGAAGAGGTTGCTGATTATATGAGGCATACCTACCTTACATCAGATGAAAAGATAGCCTTAAGCCTTGAGGTTTCTCACAAGGAGCACGAGCTTTTATCAAAGATAGATTACGACAACGGCTATTCTGTTTACATTGGAATCCCATTCTGTCCTAGCACATGCCTTTACTGTTCCTTCACTTCATATCCAATAGGATTATGGAAAAAGAAGCTGGACGATTATCTGGCTGCTCTTGAAAAGGAAATGGCTTTTACAGCCGAAGCTTGTAAGGACAAGCAGCTTACCACCATCTACATCGGCGGTGGAACACCTACATCTCTTGATGAAGAGCATTTAGAAAAACTATTGACCTTAGTTGATAAATATTTCAACACCAAGGATTTACTGGAATACACCATCGAAGCTGGCCGTCCAGATTCCATCACCTACGAAAAGCTGCAGGTAATGAAGAATCATCCTATTACCAGAATTTCTATCAATCCTCAGACCATGAATCAAAAGACACTTGATTTAATTGGAAGATTCCACAAGGTAGAGGATATTTACAGGGTATACGGCTGGGCAAGAGAGCTGGGTTTTGATGATATCAACATGGATTTGATTTTAGGTCTTCCAGGAGAGACTATCGAGGATGTTAAGTACACACTTTCAGAAGTGGAAAGACTTGCGCCTGATAACCTGACAGTACATTCATTAGCACTTAAGCATTCTGCAAGACTTAATATAGATAAGGAAGCTTACGACGACTATCTCATCGAAAACTCACAGGCTCACATGGACGCCTGCCTTGAGACTGCTAAAAAGCTTAATCTGATCCCTTATTATTTGTATAGACAAAAGAACATGGCGGCTAACCTTGAGAACATTGGTTACGCCACACCAGGTAAAGAGGGACTTTATAACATCTTGATAATGGAAGAAAAACAAACTATAATGGCACTTGGTGCAGGCTGCTCATGCAAGTTTGTTGCAGACCATGGCGCCACAGTTACAAGATGTGAAAATGTCAAGGATGTCCAGCTTTACATGGACAGAATTGATGAAATGATAGAAAGAAAAAGAGAAAGACTTAGAGAGGATTTAAAATGGCTTTAAACAAGAAACCAGTTAACGGAATGAAGGATATACTTCCTTACGAAATGGAAGTTAGAGATTATGTTACTTCTATTATTAAAGAAACATATCGTTCATTTGGATTTACACCAATCGAGACACCAGCTATGGAGTCAATTGGTAACCTTTCAAATAAGCAGGGTGGAGAGAACGAAAAGCTCATCTTCAAGGTAATGAAGAGAGGAGAGAAGCTTAACATCCCTGAGGCTACTACAGAAGAGGATGTTGTAGATTTTGGTATGAGATACGACCTTACAGTACCTCTTTGCCGTTTCTATTCAAACCATGCTAACGAGCTTACTTCACCATTTAAGTCACTTCAGATTGGTTCCGTTTGGAGAGCTGATAGACCTCAGCGTGGTCGTTATCGTCAGTTCACTCAGTGTGATATCGATATTTTAGGCGAGCCATCAAACCTTGCAGAGATAGAGCTTATCCTTGCAACTACTACAACACTTGGCCGCATCGGTTTCAAGAACTTCGAAATCCGCATTAACGAGCGTCGTATCCTTAAGGCTATGGCTGCTTACGCTGGATTTGCTGAGGAAGATTACGATTCAATCTTCATCACACTTGATAAGATGGATAAGATTGGCCTTGATGGAGTATCTAAGGAGCTTCTTGAGGATGGATATCCACAGGAATCTATTGATAAATATGTAGGACTTTTCGCTGCACTTGAGGGTGTTAAGGATGTAGCAGCAGGAATGGATGTACTTCTTGAAAAGCTTGGTGAGTTCCTTGATGAAGAGGTTGCAGATTGGATGCGTGAAATCGCAACAGCTGTTAATGCTACTAAGGAAGCTGAGTTTGAGCTTGTATTTGATCCTACACTTGTACGTGGTATGAGCTACTACACAGGAACAATCTTTGAGATTGCTATTCCAGAATTTGGCGGAAGCTGCGGTGGCGGCGGACGTTACGATAAAATGATTGGTAACTTCACAGGCCAAAATACACCAGCTTGTGGTTTCTCAATCGGTTTTGAGCGTATCATCCTTCTTCTTATGGAGCAGGGCTTCAAGGTTCCTGGCGCTAACAAGAAGGTTGCTTATCTTGTTGAAAAGGGGTATCCAGCAGATAAGCTTGCAGAGGTTATGGCTCAGGCTAAGGCAGCACGTGCAGAAGGTCAGACAGTTCTTGTTGTTCGCATGAATAAGAACAAGAAGTTCCAGAAGGAACAGCTTTCAAATGAAGGATATGAGGAATTCGTAGAATTTTTCAATAGATAATATTTTGTAGGGTTAATGTTATGAAGATATTAGGGGGCAAAAGAAAACTTAGAAGCAACAGTGCGCTTGCTATTGCAGCAGGCTGCGCTGTTGCTTTTATGTTTATTGCTACAATTATCAGTACTGTTTTGTACAAACAAAGAATGGAAGAGGCCGTAAATTTATTGGCGGAGGCCAAATACAATCAGTACGATTCATATGCGGTAATGATTACTTCCAACGACGATTCTACATTCTGGCAGCAGGTGTATAAATCTGCCAAGGATTATGGAAAAGAAAATGGCGTTTATGTAGATATGATTTCCCAAAGTGTGGATGCCAGCTTTTCAAAACAGGAATTGCTGGAAATGGCTATTGAAGCGGGTTGCGATGCTATCTTCATCGAGGGTGACGACAGTGAGGAGACAGCGGCAAAGCTGTCAAAGGCTAAAAGAAACGGTATTGCTGTGTTTACCATTGGAAGTGATGCAGATTTGGAAAGCCGAATCAGCTACATAGGAGCCAACAGCTATTCTGTTGCCAGCATGTATGGTACGGCGTTGGTGGATAACGTTAAAACCAAGGCCAAGGTTATGGTGATTGGGGCTAATACTGTAAATGAAAATATGGAAAGCACCTTTATCAACAATCTTCAAACATCGCTTATAGGCGAGAACAAGGATAATGTGAACCTTCAGTTTGAGGCCAGGGCTATAGCAGAAACGGGGCCTTTTGCCATAGAAGAGTATGTGCAGAATCTGTTCAAGGAAAACGATTTGGCACCTATTGTTATCTGTTTAGATGAGGAGACTACAGCCGCTTTCTATCAGGCTATGATTGATTACAACAAGGTTGGTTCCATTCTGCTGTTTGGAAGTGATAAATCCCAGACAATCCTTACGGGAATAAAGCAGCACGTTATAGTAAGCTCTGTTTATGTGGATGCAGAAGCCCTTGGCAAGGCGGCAGCAGCTGCTGTAGCAGAATATAGAGATACAGGCTATGTTTCTGATTACATCAGTGTTGACGCAAAGCTAATTGATTCGCGCAATGTAGAAGAAGAGCTTCAGGAGGTGGATAGTGAATAAAGAAAAATCCATTTCCTTAAGAAAAAAGATGATACTGGCCTTTTGTTTGCCAACCATCCTTTTGTTTATTGTTAATATGATGCTGTATTTTGGTACAGCCAAGGTGCTTAATTCATTAGACGAAATCTATTCAAGCAACAATTCCTTGAATCAATTAAGTGATGGTTTGGAAAGCCTTCAGCTTGCAACAGAAGGGTACCTGAATACAAAAACCAGTGATGCCTTAGAGCATTATTATATAAAAGAGCAGGATTACAGCGATTTGCTGATGGCTATAGATGATAACAAGGACGATAATGAATACCGCGTAATGGAGCGAAACATCAAGCGAATGTCCTTAAATTATCTGGAGCTTACCAATCAGGCTGTTGAAAGTAAGCGAGGCGGAAACGTAGAAAAATATAAGGCCATCTATGAGGAAGCCACAAGAACCTATAGCTACATTGAAAGCAGCATAAACAGTCTTAACAACAAACAGTTTATAAATAACTCCAAATCCTACGGCGCTATGATGGGGGCGTTGCAGACCATTGAGCGACTTAACATCATAACACTTGTAACTATAGGCATTGCCAATCTGGTATTCGTAGTACTTATTGCATCAACCATTGCGGACCCACTTGTTAAGCTGGCTGCCACTGCAAACACAGTGTCTCAGGGTAATTTCGATGTGCAGCTGCCAGTAGTTAGAAGCAATGATGAGGTTGGTGTTGTAACCATGGCCTTCAACAAAATGGTCATATCCATCAAGGACTACATTGCAAAGCTGACGGAATCCATGGAAGCCACCAGAAAGCTTAGAGAAAACGAGCTTATCATGGAAAACCACGTAAAGGATGCGGAGCTAAAATATCTGCAGTCCCAGATTAACCCACATTTTTTGTTTAACACACTAAATGCAGGTGCGCAGCTGGCCATGATGGAGGGAGCAGATAGAACCAGCAACTACATTCAGAGGGTGGCAGATTTCTTTAGATACAATATCAAGAAAAACAAGGATGTTGTTACCTTAAAAGAGGAAATTGAACTGGTTGATATATATATCTACATTATTAATGTTAGATTTGCTGGAGAAATCCAGTTTACAAAGGAAATAGACGAGCCTTTTTATCAACGCAAATCCCTAGCATGATTCTTCAGCCTATAGTTGAAAACAGCATCAACTATGGCTTAAGAAACATAGAATGGACTAAAAAGATAGTTCTTTCAGTTTATGAGCTGGGAGATTACGTCTGCGTCAGTGTAAAGGACAACGGAATAGGAATAGAGAAGGAAACAATTGAAAAAATATTGGATGGAAGCTACGTAAGCAATCCAAATAAGTCCGGTTCAAACGGAGTTGGACTAAATAATTGCATAGAAAGGTTAAATATTTTCTATGAAAGGGATGACGTGCTTGATATCATATCAGAAGGAAAAAACAAAGGCACCGAAACCATCCTATATCTACCAAAATAAAAAGATGAGGGTTTTTCATGTACAAAATACTACTAGCCGACGACGAAGGCATCGTCATCGATTCACTGAAATTCATAATAGAAAAGGAATACGGAAGCACTTGCGATATTAGAACAGCCAAAACTGGCCGTCAGGTTATAGAGATTGCTGAAGAATTCCAGCCGGATATTGCATTTATGGACATCCAGATGCCAGGCATAAATGGCATCGAGGCTATGCGTGAAATCAGGCGAACCAATCATCATGTGGTGTTTATCGTCATGACTGCTTACGATAAATTTGATTATGCCAAAGAAGCAATATCACTAGGAGTCCTTGATTATCTTAATAAGCCTGTCAGCAGGGAGGCAATCCTGGATGTGCTAAACAAGGCTATGGGGCAAATCGATGGGGAGCGCAAAAAACGTAGCAACGATTTGCAGGTAAGAGAGAAGCTTGAGACAGTAGTTCCTATCATTGAAAACGGTCTTATTCAGGATTTGCTTTTCAAGGAATATTTCAAGGAAGATATAGATAATTACAAAACCCTTCTTGGCATAGATTCAGAATACGGCTACATGGCCTGCATGGTTTTCGGCAGAGAGCTGGTGGGCAATTACATGACCAGCGCTGTCGCCGTTTCTATTCAGGCACAGAAGGTTTATAGGGAAATTCACACTATAACAGAGGATTATATAAAGGGAATCATGGGTGCTGTTATGTCTAACAAAATCCCAATCCTGATTCCTACTGATTCGCCAACTCTTTCCTATAATGAAAGAAACCAGGTGGTAGAAAACGCCAGAGCCTTGTGTAGAAAGCTATCAGACAGATTTGATATGGATTTTCGTATCGGCTTTGGTTCTGTGAAGCCCCTTGATAGGATGGCAGAATCCTACGAGGAGGGCAATTCAGTGCTGATATCTACCACCAGCCATGTGGCTCATGTGGATGATATGCCAGTGGCTTGCAGATATGAAGAGGATTACCCAATGGACTTGGAAAAGAGGCTGTTTAACGAGGTAACCTTGGGAAATGTTAACGAATCCACAGGCTTGGCCCAGACCTTCTTTGAATGGATGGAGGAAAATTATTCTCATGACAATGACAGCATCAGGCTGAAATGCTTGGAGTTTGTATTATGGGCAGAGCATTTAGCATACGAAAAGACAGGACGAATGTACGAATTCCAAAGCAGATCTAATTATCTGTCAGAGCTTCTTGGCCTGCCTGGGTTATCGGATGTAGGCAGATGGTTTGTGGAAAAGATAAAGGCTGCAGCCTTTTGGGTATCCAATAGGCACGAGGAGCAATCCATGAGTGCTGTAAACAAGGCTAAGCAGTACATTGATGAAAACTATATGAAGGAGCTTACACTTGATGATGTTTCCAGGGTGGTAAACATAAGCTCTTATTATTTTTCAAAGGTATTCAAGGAAGAGACTGGGGAGAACTTCATTGATTATCTTACAAAGCTTAGGATTGAGGCAGCCAAAAATCTGCTAAAGACAACAAATAAATCCATGAAGGAAATTGCACTTGAGGTAGGATATCCGGATCCTAATTATTTCTCTAGAAACTTTAAGAAATATACAGGAAAGACGCCTACTGATTATGCTAAGGGCTGAACATATATAAAGAGGGAATAATGTATGAAAGGTTTTACAAAAATAATATCACTTGTAGTTGCATCAACGCTGCTACTTAGTGGCTGCGGGAATATTTCCGCAAAGGCAGACAAGCCCCAAACGAAGGATAAGGATGGTATAGAAATTGGCTTATGCTTCGATTCCTTTGTAATCGAACGCTGGGAAAAGGATAGAGATGTGTTTGTGGACACAGCATCAGGGCTAGGGGCTACAGTGAATGTTCAAAATGCCAATGGAGATGTGGATAAGCAGATTGAGCAGATAGAGTATCTTGTGGATAAAGGTGTAGATTGCCTGGTTATAATCCCAGTTGACGGAAGCGTGCTGGGGGATGCCGTGGCACTTGCCCATGAAAAAGATATTCCTGTAGTATCCTACGATAGATTGATTCCAAATGCAGACACCGACCTATACATATCCTTTGACAACAATATGGTAGGTCAGATGCTTGGGGAAGCTTTGGTAGATGCAGGAGCAACAAAGGTAGTAAAAATTTGCGGCCCACACACAGACAATAATGTGTCTCTTGTAAGCGATGGCTTTGATTCAGTGATAAAAGAGCACAATGTGGAGATTATCGACAGCTATTATTGCGATGGCTGGAAGGCCGAGCTTGGCGGTGCTTATGTGTACGACAACATGGACACTATAAGACAGGCTGATGCCATCATGTGTGGAAATGATGATGTGGCTACATCTGTTATCAGAGCACTTGCCGTAAGCCAGCTTGCCGGGGTAGTTCCAGTAGTAGGACAGGATGCAGATTTACCAGCCTGCCAACACATAGTAGAGGGCACCCAGCTTATGACTGTGTACAAGCCTGTAGGTGAGCTTGCCAAGCAGGCAGCAGAGCTTTCATATAAGCTTGCCACCGGAGATTCACTATCAGTGGAAGACACCATAAGTGACGGCTCCCATGAGGTGCCATACGTCACCATAGATCCAGTAGCAGTAACAAAGGATAATATCGATGATGTGATTATTGCCGGGGGATTTCATTCACATGAGGATGTGTATATGAATGTGGAATGACCCCTTAGCCTTCCCCCTCTGGGGGAAGGTGCCCCGAAGGGGCGGATGAGGGTATTAGTAAAAAATTGTGATTGTAAAAAAGGACTAGCACAAAAAAATGCTAGTCCTTTTTTCACGTTAACAGGATTTTGAGCAAAAATGTGAAGAAAGTAACAACCATTTTAAGACCCTTTGATGTTAAATTATCTATAGTAACAAAACAACGAAAACGAAAGGGAGGTTTTTCGAAAATGAAGAAAAAGTTATTGAGTGTACTTTTGACAGGTGCTCTTGCTGCTTCAATGTTTGTTGGATGCGGTACTAGCACAGAGACAACAGACACAGGTGCTGCAGCAGGTGGGGATACTGCTACAGAATCAACAACCACAGCAGGTGGCACAAAGGTTGGCGTTGCAATGCCTACAAAGGATCTCCAGAGATGGAATCAGGATGGCGCTAACATGCAGAAGGAGCTTGAGGCAGCTGGATATTCAGTAGATCTTCAGTATGCTTCAAACGATGTACAGACACAGATTTCTCAGATTGAGAACATGATTAACTCAGGATGTAACGTTCTTGTAGTTGCAGCTATCGAGGCTTCATCACTTGGTGAGGCAATGGATATGGCAGCAGAAGCTGGTATCCCAGTTATCGCTTATGACCGTTTGATTATGAACACAGACGCTGTTTCATACTACGCAACATTTGATAACTACAAGGTTGGTACAGTTCAGGGTGAATACATTGAGAAGGAATTAGATCTTAAGAACACATCTGATAAGTTCACAATGGAAATCACAGCTGGTGACCCAGGCGACAACAATGCAGGTTTCTTCTATCAGGGTGCTATGGATGTTCTTCAGCCATACATCGATAACGGAACAATCACAGTTAAGTCTGGTCAGGTAGAGTTCTCTGATGTTGCTACAGCACAGTGGGCTACAGAGACAGCTCAGTCACGTATGGAGAATATCCTTTCTTCTTACTATGCTGATGGCACAGACCTTGACATCTGCCTCTGCTCAAACGATTCTACAGCACTTGGTGTTGAGAACGCTCTTGCAGCAAACTACAACGGTGAATATCCAATCGTAACTGGTCAGGATTGCGATATTGAAAATACAAAGAACATGATCGCTGGAAAGCAGTCAATGTCAGTATTCAAGGATACACGTACACTTGCTTCACAGGTTGTTAAGATGGTAGGCCAGATCCTTAATGGTGAGGAAGTAGATGTTAACGATACAGAGACATACAACAATGGTAATGCAGTAATTCCTTCATACCTTTGCGATCCTGTATTCGCTGATGCTAATAACTACAAAGAATTACTTATCGACTCTGGATACTATACAGAAGATCAGCTTAAGTAAATCAAATGAGTTTTACATGGGGCGAGCAATGCTCGCCCTATTTTTAAGAGAATAGTTTGAAGAGAGTTTACTCTTTAGGGTAATTCTTATTTTTTTATAAGGAGGGAGACTTAAGTGGGAAATATATTACTTGAGATGAAAAATATCACCAAAGAGTTCCCAGGAGTAAAGGCCCTTGATAACGTAAATTTAAAGGTAGAGCAAGGCGAAATTCATGCATTAGTTGGGGAGAATGGTGCTGGAAAATCTACTCTTATGAACGTATTAAGCGGAATTTATCCATATGGTTCTTACACTGGAGACATTGTATATAATGGTGAGGTCTGTCAGTTCCAGAAAATCAAAGATTCAGAGGAAAAAGGAATCGTTATTATCCATCAGGAGCTTGCACTTATTCCTTACATGTCAATTGGTGAGAATATGTTCCTTGGAAACGAGCAGGGAAGCAAAGCATCAATCGACTGGGATAAGACATACGCAGAGGCAGACAAATATTTAAAGATGGTTGGTCTTACAGAAAGCAGCCGTACTCTTATTAAAGATATCGGTGTTGGTAAGCAGCAGCTGGTTGAAATAGCAAAGGCTCTTGCAAAACATGCAAAGCTTCTTATTCTTGATGAGCCTACATCATCTCTTAACGAGACAGATTCAAAGGCGCTTCTAGATTTACTTCTTAAATTTAAGCAGGATGGAATGACATCTATTATCATTTCGCATAAGCTTAACGAAGTTTCTTATGTAGCAGATAAAATCACAGTTATCCGTGATGGTTCTACAATCGAAACACTTGATAAGGCTGTTGATGAAATCACTGAGGACAGAATCATTAAGGGCATGGTTGGTCGTGCAATGACAGACCGATTCCCTAAGAGAGAGAACGTCAAAATCGGTGATATCGCAATGGAGGTCAAGGATTGGACTGTTTATCATCCACAGTTTGCGGAAAGAAAGGTGGTTGATGGGGTATCAATGAACGTTCGTAAGGGCGAGGTTGTTGGTATCGCAGGTCTGATGGGTGCAGGACGTACAGAGCTTGCAATGAGTATCTTTGGTAAGGCATACGGCACAAACATTTCTGGCCAGCTTTTTTTAGATGGCAAGGAAGTTAAGCTTAAGAATATCAAGGATGCAATCAAGCATAAGATTGCTTATGTTACTGAGGATAGAAAGGGTAACGGTCTTGTACTTACAAACCCAATCAAGATTAATACAACTCTTGCAAATCTTTCTGAGCTTTGCAGCAAGCATGTAATCGACCAGGATAAGGAATATCAGGTTGCAGAAGAATACAGAGATAAGCTGAAGACAAAATGTCCTACAGTTGAGCAGAATGTTGGAAATCTTTCTGGTGGTAACCAGCAAAAGGTTCTTCTTGCAAAATGGATGTTTGCAAATCCTGACGTATTAATCTTAGATGAGCCAACTCGTGGTATCGATGTTGGTGCAAAATATGAAATCTACTGCATCATCAATGACCTGGTTGCAGAAGGAAAATCAGTAATTATGATTTCATCAGAGCTTCCAGAGGTTCTTGGCATGTCAGATAGAATTTATGTTATGAACGAGGGCAAGATGGTTGGTGAGATGGCTGGTGCGGAGGCTTCTCAGGAAAGCATTATGTCTTGCATCTTAAAATCATAGAAGGGAGAGAAAACATGGTTTCAGTTAATTTTTCAGAAGTCATCAAAAAGTACACCATGGTTATCGCCCTGGTGGTTATCATCGCAATTTTTTATGTTGGTACAAACGGAACAATCTTACTACCACAAAACATCAATAACCTGCTTTCACAGAATGCTTACGTATTCGTGCTTGCAACAGGTATGCTGATGTGTATTTTGACAGGTGGTAACATCGATCTTTCCGTTGGTTCAGTTGTTTGCTTCGTAGGTGGTATCGGCGCAGTAATGATGAGTAAGGGCATGAATGTATGGTTCGCCGTTTTAGTAATGCTTCTTGTTGGTATTGCAGTTGGTGCATGGCAGGCCTTCTGGGTAGCTTATGTAAACGTTCCACCATTCATTGCAACCCTAGCTGGTATGTACGCATTTAGAGGTCTTTCAAATGTAGTACTTAACGGATATGCAGTTTCAATCACAAACACAACCTACCTTAACGTATTTGGTGGTGGTGCAGATTGCTACATTCCAGATTTCTTCCACGGTGCAAAGCTCAACACCACATGTATGTTGGCAGGAATCATTGCAGTTGCAATCTATGTAATTGTTTCTATTAGAAACAGAATTGCAGCCTCAAGAAAGGGCTATGCTACAACAGGCTTCGCAGGATTTATTGTAAAGCTTGTAATTATTTCAGCTGTTGTTTTATTCCTTACATACAAGCTTGCAGGCTACAAGGGAATTCCAACATCCCTTATATGGATTATTGTTGTAGTACTTGCATATCATTACTTCACAACAAAAACTACTATGGGTCGTTACCTATACGCAGTTGGTGGAAATGAGAAGGCTACACAGCTTTCTGGTATCAATACAAAGAAGGTTTACTTCTTCGCATATACGAATATGGGATTCTTGACAGCTATTGCTGGTATTCTTACAGTTGCCAGAGCTGCAAGTGCTCAGCCTACATACGGACAGTTCTACGAAATGGATGCAATTGGTGCTTGCTTTATCGGTGGCGCAAGTGCATACGGCGGAACAGGTTCAGTATTCGGCGCAATCATCGGTGCCCTTCTGATGGGTGTTATCAACCAGGGTATGTCAATCATGGGTGTTGACGCCAATTACCAAAAGGTAGTAAAGGGACTTGTACTTCTTGTAGCGGTAATCTTTGACGTAGTTTCAAAGAGAGAAAAGAAGTAGGAAGGGGGAACAGAATAGTGAAAGACAAAGTATTAAAAGTATTTAAAGAAAACACAATGCTCATTGTACTGGTCCTTGTTGTCCTCTTCTTTAATGTGATGACAAATGGTACAATGCTTCTTCCAAGCCAGTTCAATGCGCTTATTACACAAAACGCATACGTTTATGTTCTTGCAACAGGTATGCTGATGTGTATGCTTACTGGTGGTAACATCGATTTGTCCTGCGGTTCATTTGTTTGCTTCGTAGGTGTTATAGGTGCAAAGGTTATGGTAGATATGAAGGCATCTACACCAGTAGGAATATTAGTAATGCTCCTCATCGGTGTAATTTATGGATGCGTTCTTGGATTTGTAATTGCTTACATCAACATTCCACCATGGATTGCAACACTTGCAGGCTTCCTTGCACTTAGAGGATGGGGTATCGCTTTAATGCACGGTGCATCAAACATCAGCCCACTTCCAAAGGAGTTCTGCGCAATGTTTACAGGCAAGATGAACGACCTTTTTGGTGGCCCAAGAATAGGCGGTGTTCAGTACAACATGACAAGTATCGTTGCAGGACTCATCGCCTCTGTAATCGTAGTATTACTTCTTTTTAGAAGCCGCAGCGCAAAGCTTAAGAAGGGCTACGAGGCAGACAGCCTTGTAAAGGTAATTGTTAAATGTGTCCTTATTGATTTTGTAATCATGTTATTCGCTTACAAGTTCTCACTTGCAGGTGGTATTCCATACGCACTCATCTGGGTAGCAGTAATCGTACTTATCTACAGCTTTATCACATCTAAGACTGATGTAGGTCGTTACTTCTACACAATAGGTGGCAACGCAGAAGCAACAAGACTTTCAGGTATCGACACAAAGCGAATCATGTTCATTGCATACCTTAACATGGCAGTGCTTACAGTTATTTCAGCATTCCTTACAATGTCACGTTTCTCAGCTGCAAACTCTACAGCTGGTACAAACTACGAGATGGATGCTATTTCAGCCTGCGTAGTTGGTGGTGTTAGTGCATACGGTGGTTCTGGTACAGTATTCGGCATGATCGTAGGTGCAACACTTATCGGTGTAATCAACCTTGGTATGTCCCTCATGGGCATCGATGCCAACTGGCAGAAGGTTGTAAAGGGAGTCGTACTTCTTGGCGCTGTAGTTTTTGAAATCCTAAATAATAAGAAGAATGCAGTTAGATAATTCATTAAGTTTTCTTCATTTTATTCTCTTAAAAAGCCCGCGGGTCACCCTCCGCGGGCTTTTAGTTTGGAGCGATTAGTGATAAGATATAGGCTATGGAAATAATAAAAGGATTTATACAAAGAAAAATGGTTATATTACTGGCGGCGGTTGTATTAGTATTTTTTGTACTTTTTAATTCTGGATTTTTTGGTGGCGATGATGAAAGAATTAGGGTTACCTGTGTTGGTGATAGTTTGACATATGGTAGCGGGGTTATCAAAACCAGAGAGATGGATTCATATCCTGCACAACTACAAAAGAAGCTTGGTACATCACATTTGGTTACCAATTATGGCGTGAGAAATGCTACGGCATCAGCGGATGGGGATGTGCCTTATGTTGAATCGGCGCCTTATAAAAAGTCACTTGATTCAAAGCCTGATATCGTGCTTTTGATGCTTGGTACTAACGATTCCAAAACCTATAACTGGGATGCGGCTTCTTACGAGGAAGGTATCAGAAGCCTGGTGCAGACATATAAGGGACTTGATACTAATCCTACAGTTTATCTTATGCTTTCGCCTTATTGCTATGCATTAGATGGGTCTGATATTGCCGAATATCAGGTTCAGCCTAAGGTGGTGGCTGGAGAAATCAGCGATATTGTAAAGAAGGTTGCAAAGGAAGAGGGCGTTGATGTTATCGATTTGTATTCTGTGACAGTTGATAAGCAGGAGCGCTACAGAGATGGTATTCATTTCGATGCTGAAGGGTACAAAATCATTGCAGATACTATCTATAATGTAATTAAATAAATTAATAGAGATATTTTATCAATAAACCTGTTGACATATTATGTCGGCGGGTTTATATTTTAATCAAACATATGAACAATTGCTCATATGTAAAAATGAAAACATTAAATACCCATTGGGGACGGAGGAAATCACTATGAAGAAAACTTACAAGATTGATGTTGATTGCGCAAACTGCGCTAACAAAATGGAGCAGGCCGCTAAGAATACAGCAGGTGTAGCAGATGCTACTGTTAACTTCATGGCTCTTAAGATGAATGTTGAGTTCGAAGAAGGAGCTGATGTTAAGGCTGTTATGGCAGAGGTTCTTGCTAATTGCAAGAAGGTTGAGGACGACTGCGAGATATTTTTATAAGTTTATAGGCTCGCCTACTACAGGCTATCTATACACAGCGCAAATAGCTTGTAGTTGACAAGGAAAATGTTTCTTAAGGGAAACTTTCTATGTTGAGCGTAGAAATATTTTTCTTGTCAACGTAACAAGCGAGAAACCAACTAGGAGACTAATTATGAATAAGAAACAAAAGAAGGTATTTATGAGGATAATTGCAGCAGCAGTTATGATGATTGTGCTGCTTTTACTTCCATTAGAGGAAAAGAGCATATTAAGATTTGTTCTGTTTTTAATTCCATATTTTACTATAGGCTATGACATCTTGAAAAAAGCCTTTAAGGGCATTAAAAACAGACAGGTCTTCGACGAAAACTTTTTGATGGCGGTGGCAACTGTGGGTGCTATGGCATTAGGTGAATACACCGAAGGCGTGGCGGTTATGTTGTTCTATCAGATTGGAGAATTGTTCCAGTCCTACGCTGTTGGGAAAAGCCGTCGCAACATCTCTGCTTTGATGGACATCAGACCTGATTTTGCAAACGTGATGATTGACGGTTCTCTTACACAGGTTGATCCTGATGAAGTGGAAATCGGTAGCGAAATAATCGTTCAGCCAGGTGAGAAGATTCCAATCGATGGAATTATCATAGATGGAACATCTACACTTGATACAGCAGCCCTTACTGGTGAAAGCGTTCCTCGCAGCGCCAAGCCATCAGATGAGGTTATATCTGGCTGCATTAACATGACAGGTGTTCTTACTATCAAAACCACAAAGGAATTTGGTGAATCTACAGCGTCTAAGATTCTTGATTTGGTGGAGAATGCATCATCCAAGAAATCTAAACCAGAGAACTTTATTTCAAAATTCGCCAGAGTGTACACACCAGTTGTGTGCTATTCTGCCGTGGCGCTTGCAGTGTTACCACCAGTAGTTAGACTCATCATTGGCATGGACCCAATTTGGTCTCAGTGGATTTACAGGGCTCTTACCTTCTTGGTAATCAGCTGCCCATGTGCGCTGGTAATCAGTATTCCCCTTACATTTTTCGCAGGAATCGGCGGCGCCAGCAAGGAAGGTGTCCTTGTTAAGGGCTCTAACTATTTAGACATGCTGTCAAAGGCCAAAATCGCTGTAATGGACAAAACAGGCACATTAACAGAAGGCGTTTTCAAGGTTACAAAGATTGTACCTTCAGATGTATCTTCTGATGAGCTTTTAGAGAAAACAGCCATGGCTGAGGTTTATTCTAATCATCCTATCTCAAAGAGTCTTAAGGAAGCCTATGGCAAGCCTATCAACACAAATGCTGTTTCGGATGTGGAAGAATTATCTGGCCATGGTATTAAGGCCGTTGTTTCAGGCACAACAGTTCATGTTGGAAACGAAAAATTAATGGATAGCATCAATGTTACAGCTGCTTCAGTAAAGGAAGCAGGAACTGTTATCCATGTTGCAATAGATGGAAAATATTCAGGATACATTCTTATTTCCGACCAGCTAAAGCCTACATCTAAGGAGGCTATCAAAGCCATGAAGCGTGCTGGCATCAAAACAACAGTTATGCTTACAGGCGATAGTAGGGCAGTGGCAGATATTGTGGCAGATGATTTGGGACTGGATAAGGTTTATTCTGAGCTTCTTCCTCAGGACAAGGTTACAAAGGTTGAAGAGCTGTTAGCAGCCAAGAACGAAAAGGAACAGCTTATATTTGTTGGCGACGGCATAAATGACGCTCCAGTTTTATCAAGAGCGGATATCGGTATCGCCATGGGCGCCTTGGGCTCAGACGCAGCCATAGAGGCCGCTGATGTAGTCCTTATGGACGACGACCCAATGAAGATAGCAAAGGCTATCGGCATAGCTAAAAAATGTATGCGAATCGTATACGAAAACATTTATTTTGCCATCGGCATCAAGGTGGCATGCCTCATTCTTGGAGCAGTAGGACTTGCAAACATGTGGCTTGCTATTTTTGCAGATGTTGGTGTAATGGTTATCGCAGTAATTAACGCAATTCGCGCATTGCGTGTACATAACGTGTAAAATAGCTTGTAATAAACAAGCAATGATTAAGAAGAGTAAAGATAGCTTGTAGTAAACAATAATAAATTTTCTGAAGGAGACATTAGTCGACGGAAGAATATTTATTATTGTTTGCGTAACAAGCGAGATATACTCAGGAGGTAGACATGGAAAAACATGCCCAGTGTTGCGATGAGCAATGTGTACATACACAATTGGTTGATAAGGTTTTGCAGGAGCTTCCAGACGAGGACGCCCTTTACGACCTTGCAGAGCTTTTTAAGGTCTTTGGTGATAGCACAAGAGTGAGAATTCTTTTCGCTTTATTTGAGACAGAATTGTGCGTCTGTGACCTGTCAGAGGCCTTGGATATGACTCAGTCAGCTATATCACATCAGCTTCAGATTTTGCGTACCAATAAGCTTGTTAAAAGCCGTCGCGAAGGGAAGCAGGTATATTATAGCTTGGCAGATGAACATGTGGTGACCATTATAGCCCAGGGCTTAAGCCACATTTTAGAATAAATTTCAACTGAATATTGACTATCGAAACATTTTCTCATTAACGAAAAAATTGTGAAAAAAGTGTTGACTTCAAACTCATGGTAGTATATTATAACCACTGTTAGCAATAGCTAACTACAGAAAGAGGAAGCTAACATTATGTGTGAAGAAGTATTTGAAATGATTTGTTCCATGGACAGGAGAAAAGTAGAACTACAGCTGGTTTTGCAGTGTGCACCTACTATTGCGGGACTAAAGACATCAAATCTTCTTATTGTTCCACGAGACTTGGAGGACAAGGTTAGATTCGTTTTAAGACACTCTGGGCTGTTGGGGTACCGCCTGGTGTATGACAGAAAACGAGTTATTTTCCTGGTCTTCAACAGGAACATGCTTGTGAACTATCTTTCATCTAAAGAGGTTAGAAAATTTCTAGCAGGTTACGGCTACAGAACAGACGCCTTTGGATATTGCCTCAGGTTTTTCCAGGAGCGCTACGATTCTTTCGTACACAATAGAAAGGATTTCCCTCACGAGATGGGAGTGTTCCTAGGATATCCACTACACGATGTAAAAGGCTTCATTGAACATGGGGGAGATGATTTCGAGCTGTCTGGATATTGGAAGGTATATTCCGATGTAAAGCATGCTCAGGAGTTATTTGAAAGGTTTGATATTGTAAAAGATGATATGGTCCGCATGATTTCCAGAGGCGATTCTATCAAAAGTATTGTTTCTAATTATCAGGCAGACGAGGCTAATGTAGCAGTCTAACAATTAAACTTTTGTAAGGAGAAAAAAATCATGAGTAAAGTCAATGTAGTTTTTTGGTCACAATCAGGTAATACAGAGAGTATGGCAAACGCTGTCGGCGCTGGTGTAACAGAGGCTGGCGGTGAGGCTAACGTAGTATTCGTTGGCAATGCTTCAATAGATGAGCTCAAATCTGCTAAGGCATTTGCTTTAGGATGCCCTGCAATGGGTGCAGAGGTTCTTGAGGAAGGTGAAATGGAGCCTTTCGTTACAGATTTAGAGGGCTTTGTTGCAGGAAAGACTATCGGTCTATTCGGCTCTTATGGCTGGGGAGACGGACAGTGGATGCGCGACTGGGTTGATCGTATGACAGCAGCAGGCGCAACAGTAGTAAACGGTGAGGGCGTTATCTGCCAGGATGCTCCAGATGGTGCAGCAGAGGCAGAGTGCAAGGCATTAGGAAAGGCTCTCGCAGCTATTTAATTAAATTTGCTTATTTCCTTTCCCTAAGTTTCTAACCGGGTTTCTTGGGGAAGTTATTAGACTCCTTTTACAGCCTCCAGGTATGCCAGTGCCTGGGGGAATTTTTTAGATTAAGAATCTGTCTGAATATCAGAAACTTTTTATTAAATTCTAACAATTAAATTTCGAAAAAGATGTTGACATTAGGCGGTTTCTAATATATACTTCTTTTTGTTCGCGAGACAAGCGGACAGCGCAAATTAAAGAATAACGGGGTGTGGCTCAGTTTGGCTAGAGCACCTGGTTTGGGACCAGGGGGTCGCAGGTTCGAATCCTGTCACCCCGACTTAGAAAATAATTAATTTGCGGGTGTGGTTCAATGGTAGAACATCAGCCTTCCAAGCTGAATACGTGGGTTCGATTCCCATCACCCGCTCTTTATTTTCAAAATTTGTAATATGTGTCAGTAGCTCAGCTGGATAGAGCAACGGCCTTCTAAGCCGTGGGTCGGGGGTTCGAATCCCTTCTGGCACATTTAATAATATGGTGGGTGTGGCACAGCTGGTTAGCGCGTCGGATTGTGGTTCCGAAGGTCGAGGGTTCGAACCCCTCTACCCACCCTGTTGCGATAGCAACAAATTGAATAAGGGCACTTAAGTCCTTTGTTGGGCTATCGCCAAGCGGTAAGGCACCAGATTTTGATTCTGGCATTCGCTGGTTCGAATCCAGCTAGCCCAGTTTCGAGTCTATGCCTTTTTATTATGGCAATACTCAACTTACCAACTTAATATGGGGTTGTAGCTCAGTTGGTAGAGCACCTGACTTTTAATCAGGTTGTCGGGAGTTCGAGCCTCCTCAGCCTCAGCAATGAAAGCCTTCAGACTTATGTCTGAAGGCTCAGAGTGTAGACAAAGTGTCGCGGCTTTCGTCGCGACCTTTTCTTTTTAATAAGGAGGAACTGGAGTCAGCGGACTCCAGTTCTTTCATTTTTAGGCTAGCTAAAAGCTGAGAAATCCTTGATTTTCCAAGCTTTCTCACCTCTTTTTTGGTATAATAAATGTATCAAAACAAGGGGTTAGAATAATGATTACAGAACAAAATGAGAAGGCTAGAAAGCAGATTGAATTTGTATGTACTGATGACTTGGTTCCCCAGGATCATCTTCTAAGAATCATAGATAAAGCCATTGATTGGTCTTTTATTTATGATTT
>NZ_AUJQ01000007.1 GCF_000424305.1 Pseudobutyrivibrio ruminis AD2017
AGCTGAGTAGCCAAGTCTGGACGGGATAAACGCTGAAGGCATCTAAGCGTGAAGCCCCCCTCAAGATGAGATATCCCCTTCCTTCAAGGAAATAAGATCCCTTATAGACGATAAGGTAGATAGGTTCAAGGTGTAAGTGCGGTAACGCATTCAGCTGATGAATACTAATAGATCGAAGGTTTATTCTAAAAAAGAAAATGTAGCATTAATTCTTAATCTGTATGAAGTTTTGAAGTTGTTATCAACTTTAAATGGCCTCATGGCTCAGTTGGTTAGAGCGCCGCCCTGTCACGGCGGAGGTCGAGGGTTCAAGTCCCTCTGGGGTCGCTAAAAATCTAATATTTACCGTGGGATCTTAGCTCAGCTGGGAGAGCATCTGCCTTACAAGCAGGGGGTCACAGGTTCGAGCCCTGTAGGTCCCACTTAATTGAATAAAGTTAATAATATGGGCGGTTTCCCGAGTGGCCAAAGGGGACAGACTGTAAATCTGCTGCAAATTGCTTCGGTGGTTCGAATCCACCACCGCCCATCTTTTTAATATCGCGGGATGGAGCAGTCTGGAAGCTCGCCGGGCTCATAACCCGGAGGTCGGTGGTTCAAATCCATCTCCCGCAACTACGTGCCCAGATAGCTCAGTTGGTAGAGCAGAGGACTGAAAATCCTCGTGTCGTTGGTTCGATTCCGACTCTGGGCACTATTTTTTTACTCTTCAGCATTTAGCTGGAGAGTTTTTTTGTTATATAGGTCTTTTTCTGGATAAACATATGTGTCATAATAGCTACAGAATTTGAGAAGGAGTGAACGATATGAAAATAGTATTTCTCGATAGAAAATCAATTGGTGAAGATATCGATCTAACATCATTTAATGAATTCGGTGAAGTTGTTATTTATGATTATTCTACAGTTGAGGAAACAGCAGAACGTACAGTAGATGCGGATATTATAGTTCTTAACAAGGTTCCAATTAATGAGAAATCAATAGGCAATGCTAAGAATTTGAAATTGGTATGTGTCACAGCAACAGGAACAAATAACCTTGATAAAGAATACTTAGCTAGTAGGGGAATAGAATGGCGAAATGTTGCTGGATATTCAACAGAAGCTGTAGCGCAGCACACATTAGCTTTAACTATGTACCTATTAGAACATCTTAACTACTATGACAATTATGTAAAATCAGAACAGTATGTTGAAGATAAGATGTTTACTCATTTTGAAATGCATTTTAATGAAATTTATGGAAAAACATGGGGAATTATCGGATTAGGAGCTATTGGAAAAAGAGTAGCTGAAATAGCAACATGTTTAGGAGCTAATGTAATTTATTATTCTACAAGTGGAAAAAATCACTCTGATATCTACAAAGAGGTGGATTTTGAAACACTGTTATCCACATCAGATGTTATTTCTATCCACGCGCCATTAGATGAAAACACAATGCATTTAATGGATGCAAATGCCTTTAATAAGATGAAAAAATCAGCAATCCTGGTCAACGTTGGAAGAGGACCTATTATTGTTGAAAAAGATTTGGCTGATGCTTTAAATCAGGGGATAATTGCTGCCGCAGGCCTTGATGTTCTTGATGTGGAACCAATGTCTGCTAATAATCCACTTAGGTTAATAAAGGATAGCAACAAGCTTATAATTACACCACATATAGCTTGGGCAGCTGTTGAAGCTAGAATCAGATTAATGGAAATAATCTATAATCAAATTAAAGAATTTCTAGGCGAATAAGCTATTAAAGGGGTAAGCCACTTAAATAGCTTAAATCACTTAGATTGCTAAGCAAAAGATTCCTGTAATGTAGAAACTGGTTAGTCTCTTCTTTTACATTGCTTTCAGAATCGATAAATGAAGTATTGCCGCAGGCTTTCATGTATAATTCAATACGTTCGATATATGTTGGCATAGATTTGTTCATAATATCAAAAACACTCTCATCATGAACTTTGGCAGGATTCCATGGATTATACCAGGTGTTATGCTTTTCATTGCATGGATCTGGATATTTTATGTAAGAATCGCTTGGTATCATAGATGATATAACGGCACATTTGAAGAAGAATTGTTCAATGCTTCTTATGTGTCGTTTTTTCTTTCCCTGTGGGTCGTTCATTTTGTGATTAAGCCTAATGAAGGTGTTAATTGAATTTTTAATGGTTCTAAGCCTAATTTTGTTTCTTGGATATGTCTTATTTATAGCGATATAAAGCAATTCTGAAATCACCCGTTTTTCATTACGTGATGGGCAAACTGCAGTAGCATAATCATATTCACTTGGTAATATATGTTTGTAATGATTAAGTATTATATGATCAATATCAGTTTCGAGAGAAACATGTTTGCCGAAATCATATACACCACTTTTCTTGATATTTTCCAGATGGTCAGTTTTGTAATAGATATAAGGATGGCAGGCAGTATCAAGAGTATAATGGCCTAAAAATCCTAAGATATAAGCATCGCATATTCTTCTTGAATGTGCATCCTCGAAAGAGTTTCTTGCATCAAAAAGATAGTCAAAAAAAAGCATTACATTTTCATCATGCATAACTTTTCCAATATTTCTTTTGTAAAACAAGTAAGCAGGAATATGATAGAAAAATATATCTGGACCTTCTAAGCCTAATGAATAGGCAGTCTGATGTTTTTCAATTAAAGTTCTAGTATCAGTAGATTCAATAAAAGAAATTGATTGTTCACCAAAGAGCAAATGAGTAATGAAACCAGGCATAATAACTCCTAAAAAAACAAAACACAACTAACTTAACTTTAAATTTACATTATTATAGCACAATAACAGCAACCTAAATGCGAAGGTAATGTGAATACAAAAAAAAGAATGTGTATAAAAAAACAAAACAAAAAAGTAAATTTGTTTTAGAGCACATAACAAAAAAAATATTTGTATATGGTGAAAAATAAAGGTTTTTCTATACTAAGATTATAAAGATACGTAAGAGGAGGATTAAGAATGGGAGTAAAAGATAGTGTTGAACGTGCTGCTTTTGGTGCAGCAATTGATGGTGTTCTTAAGAATATCAAAAAGGACCCAAAGACTAATCTTTTAAAACTGGTAGATTTGACAGAAAAGATGATGGGTGGAAATGCTAAAGGCTTCCGTTCAGCTGCTTTTGCAGGAGCTAGAGATTTAATTAATCAGGAAGATTCCAAGTGGATGAATTATGTAACAAGACTTCTTACAGAAACAGATCCACATGTGGCCAAGATGACAGCTTTGAATTTAGGATATCAGGCTGCATTTAAAGGCACAAAAATGATAAGAGAAAATAGAGAAAAATATAATTGCAATATACCTTGGCTTATTCTTATGGATCCAACAAGTGCATGCAATCTTCGTTGCAAAGGATGCTGGGCTGCCGAATATGGCCACAAGCTTAACCTTACATTTGAAGAATTAGATAGCATTGTAACACAGGGCAAGAAGCTCGGAATATACTTTTATATGTTAACAGGTGGTGAGCCATTAGTTAGAAAAGATGATATTATCAAGCTTTGTGAGAAGCATAACGAGTGCGCATTCCACAGCTATACTAACGGAACTTTGATAGATCAGGCATTCTGTGATGAGATGAAGCGTGTTGGTAATCTTTCGCTTTCAATATCATTGGAAGGATTTGAGGATGCTAATGATTTCAGAAGAGGCGATGGTGTATATGCTAAGGTTCTTAAAGCAATGGATTTGCTACATGAGAACGGATTAATATTTGGCAATTCAGTATGCTATACAGCAAAGAACATGGAATCAGTAACATCTGATGAGTTCTTTGATTTACTAATCGAGCATGGTTCAAGATTTGCTTGGTATTTCCACCTTATGCCAGTTGGTATGAATGCAACACCAGAGTTAATGCCATCTCCAGAGCAAAGAGAATATATTTATCATAGACTCCGTGAGGTCCGTGGAAACAAGGGCGGAAAGGAAATCTATGTTATGGACTTCCAGAATGATGGCGAGTTTGTAGGTGGATGTATTGCCGGTGGACGTAATTACTGCCATATCAATCCAAAGGGAGATGTGGAGCCATGCGTATTTATTCACTATTCAGGAGCAAACATTCGTGAGAATACATTATTAGAGGCATTGCAGCAACCATTATTTATGGAATATAGAAAGGGCCAGCCGTTCAACGATAACATGTTGCGTCCTTGTCCAATGTTAGAGAATCCTGAGATACTTCAGGAAATGGTAAAGCGTTCAGGGGCTCATTCAACAGACGTTCAGGAGGAAGAGCCAGTAGAGCATCTATGTGGAAAGTGTGCTGAGTACGCAGCTAATTGGAAAGAAACTGCAGATAGATTATGGATGTCGCACCCATACAGACAAAAAGGCTATATTAACTATGCAAATGCCAAAGAAAAGGGCTATGCGTATAAGGTAGAATAAAGGTATCAAAACGAGGATTTTCCCAGGCCTGGCAGAGGACAGCTGTCAGGTCTTTTTTTCGCCATTAAAAGGTAAAAAAAATAATTACGATATTGCTAAAAATAAGAGATAATGCTAAAGTAAAGAAGATGTAAACAGGATAATTTAAAATAGTTTAGAAATAACAAAAATAATTCTGGCCTTATTGCAGTAATAGTTGAAACGTGATACCATGAATTTGCACGCGCTAATGGCTGTGTAAAGGAGAGGTGTTATGTTTAAAGGTAGAAGTGAAGAGTTAGGAAAGCTAAACAAGTTTTATGAGGGAGATAATGCTGAAGTAGCCATAATTTCTGGTCAGATTGGTATTGGCAAGACATCTTTGCTAAGGGAATTTTATGTAGGAAAAGAAGGTCTTTTTTTTGAAGCATATGAAACCACAAGCAAGCACCAGTTTGAACTTATAAGCCATATTATGGGTTCTGAAACAATTCTAGATGCTGAAGGGTTCTGTAAGGAGATAACAAAACGAGCTACAGAAACCAAGCAACTCATTATTATCGATCAATATCCTCATATTGTGAAAGCAGATCCAGATTTTGATAAAATGCTGCATACATGCATCACAGGCGAATGGAAGGATTTACCTGTAAAGCTAGTACTATGTTCAGATGCGTTCATGCTTGTAGATAAATATATAAAGGGGAAGAAGGCCATTTGGCGAGATACCATATCTCTTGATTTAGAATTAAAGCCACTTGGTTTCTATGATTCTTGCCAGTTTTTTGCAGATTCTAGTCCAAAGGAAGCAGCTTATTTATATGGAATTACAGGTGGAATACCTTACAATCTCTCAAGGGTTGCAGCCTTGCTTGGAGTAGATGGATTTACAGAGCTTAACATTCATCCGATAGAATCTGAGGACAAAATAAAAGAAGTAACAAAAAGATTATTCCTAGACAAGGAAGCCAGGCTTGGGCTTAACCCGGAGATTGTAATGGCCACAGAGCTTAGGGAACTTGCCTATTATAACTATATGCTTGCCACATTGGCAAAGGGACTTAACAGAGTTAACCAGATTTCTGCTGAAATCGAAAAACCAAAGGATGTTGTAGTTCCTTACCTGAATTCTCTTATGGCAATAGGTGTTTGCACAAAGGATACCGCCATTACAGAGATTACAAACAGGAAAAAAACACGCTATTCAATCGTTAATTTAAGTACACTATTCTGGTATAAGGTAGTAGTTCCTAATTACGATGAATATATATTAGGAAATGCCGATGCCATATGGGAAAAGGCACAGGCGGTCATGGATGAATATATGAAGGACGTATTCATCAAGATATGCGCTGAATATCTTAGGGATAGAAGCGATAAAAACATGTTACCATTTACAATTGAAGAAATCGGTAATTGGTGGGTTAATGATGATGAAGCGGGCACCACAGATGGATTTGATTTGGTATCACTGGGTACATGCGAAGGCAAGCCAGCCACGATATTTGCACAGTGTTATTATATCGATGAACCAATAGAGGTTGCACAGCTTAAATCACTTATCGAGAAGACAAAGCAGCTACATAGGCAGGGGGACGCCTTTTACTTAGTCTTTTCAAATGTAGGATTTCATGAAAATGCTATTACCATTTCGTCAGCTATTAAGAACATCATGCTGATCACTCTAGACGAAATGAGATAATATACAATGGCTCAGCCATTTAATTGTATAGGAGGAGAAAAATGACAAACCAAGAGCTAAAGAAAATTGCTACTGAGGTTCGCAAAGGCATCATTGAAGGTGTTCATGCTGCAAAAGCTGGACATCCAGGCGGATCACTTTCAGCAACAGAGGTATTCACATACCTTTACTTTGAGGAGATGAATATCGATCCAAAGGATCCAAAGAAGGCAGACAGAGACAGATTCGTGCTTTCAAAGGGACACACAGCACCAGGACTTTATGCTACACTTGCACAGCGTGGATTCTTCCCAGTAGAAGATTTAAAGGGACTTCGTAGCATCGGAAGCCACCTTCAGGGACATCCATGTGTTCAGCACACACCAGGTATTGATGCTTCATCTGGTTCACTTGGCCAGGGTATTTCTGTTGCAACAGGAATGGCACTTTCTGCAAAGCTTTCAAACGATTCATATAGAGTATACACACTTTTAGGTGATGGTGAGATTCAGGAAGGTCAGGTTTGGGAAGCAGCTATGTTTGCTGGCGCTAAGAAACTTGATAACCTTGTAGTAATCGTTGACAACAATGGTCTTCAGATTGATGGACCTGTAGATGTTGTTAATACACCATACCCAATTCCAGATAAGTTCCGCGCTTTCAACTTCCACGTGGTAGAAGTTGCAGATGGTAATGACTTTGACCAGCTTCGTGCCGCTTTCAAAGAGGCAAGAGAAACAAAGGGAATGCCAACAGCTATTATCATGAAGACTGTTAAGGGTAAGGGCATTTCATTTATGGAAAACCAGGTAGGATGGCATGGAAAAGCTCCTAACGACGAGGAGTATGCTATCGCAATGGAAGAATTAGGAAAGGCTGGTGAGTAAGAATGGCAGACGTAAAGAAAATCGCAACTCGTGAGAGCTACGGTAACGCTCTTGTTGCTCTCGGTGAGAAATATGATAATTTAGTAGTTCTTGATGCAGATTTAGCAGAGGCTACAAAGACAGGTATTTTTAGAAAGGCTTTCCCAGAGCGTCACATCGACTGTGGTATTGCTGAGTCAAACATGGTTGGTATCGCTGCTGGTATCGCATCAACAGGAAAGGTTCCATTCTGCTCTTCATTCGCTATGTTTGCAGCAGGACGTGCTTTTGAGCAGGTACGTAACTCAGTTGGTTACCCACACCTTAACGTAAAGATTGGTGCTACTCACGCTGGTATTTCAGTAGGTGAGGATGGTGCTTCACATCAGTGTAACGAGGATATTGCTCTTATGCGTACAATCCCTGGCATGACAATCATCAATCCTTCTGATGATGTTGAGGCTAAGGCTGCTGTAGAGGCTGCTTACAAGATGGATGGTCCAGTTTACCTTAGATTTGGCCGTCTTGCAGTACCTGTAATTAACGACAGACCAGATTACAAGTTTGAAATTGGTAAGGGTGTTGTTCTTAGAGAGGGCAAGGATCTTACAATCATCGCAACAGGTCTTGAGGTTAACGAATCTCTTGAGGCTGCTAAGAAGCTTGCTGAGGATGGAATTGATGCAGAGGTTATCAACATCCACACAATCAAGCCTATTGATGCTGACCTTATCGTTAAGAGCGCATCTAAGACAGGAAAGGTTGTTACTGTTGAAGAGCATTCTATTATCGGTGGTCTTGGTGGAGCAGTTGCAGAGGTTCTTTCAGAGAAGTGCCCAACAAAGATGCTTCGCATTGGCGTAAAGGATACATTTGGAGAGTCAGGCCCAGCTGTTAAGCTTCTTGCTAAGTATGAGCTTGATGCAGCAGGTATCTACAAGCAGATTAAAGCATTTATATAAAAAAAGCCTTCCCCCTCTGGGGGAAGGTGGATGCGAAGCAGCCGGATGAGGGTCAATTGTAGTAATGCCCTCATCAGTCACCTTCGGTGCCAGCTTCCCCCATAGGGGGAAGCCTTTTTTATACGAATTTATAAATTGTAGTTGAGTGAGCCTTAACGCCTGCTTTTGCGATTGGCTGGTCAAACTCTGGTACGTTGATAGCATTTGGGAAGAACTGTGACTCGAAGCATACGCCGTGACGCTTGTCGTAAACGCATCCGCCCTTGCCGATGTGAGATGTATCAAGGTAGTTACCAGCATATAGCTGCATACCAGGTAAATCTGTATAAACTTCCATCTTTCTGCCGCTCTGAGTTGACTCAAGTGTGCAACTTGGTTTATCTAATGTGTGATGATTTAAGCAGTAATTGTGGTCAAATCCGCCTGCCCAGTTAAGCTGGTCGTAATCAGCATCTGTATCCTTGCTAAGAGCCTTTGGAGTAGTGAAATCCATTGGAGTGCCCTTAACTTCGCGGCATTCGCCATGTGGGATAGACTCTGAATCTGTGTGAGTATATCTGTCTGCATCAACCCAAACGATGTGATCCATAACAGAACCAGTATCATGACCGTTAAGATTGAAGTAGCTGTGGTTAGTTGGGTTGAATATTGTATCAACATCTGAAATGCCTGAATAATCAAGGCGAATTGAGTTGTCATCACCTAATGTATATGTGATTGTGATGTCCATTTCTCCTGGGAAACCACATTCCATATCAGCCTTGTGGCATGTGAATGTGATGTGCTTATCATCTACTGATTCAACATTCCAAATGCGCTTGTGCATAGGATGGAAGCCTGAATGAAGATTGTTCTTGCCATCGTTGGCATCGAGCTTGTATTCAACACCGTTGAGTGTGAATTTGCTATCGCCGATGCGGTTGCCGTTAGGGCAGATGCAGCAGCCAAAGCCAGGTCCATTAACAAAATAATCTTCGATATTTTCATATCCTAAAACAACATCTGAAAGAATTCCCTCTGAATCTGGAACCCAAAGTTCAAGTAGATTACAGCCGAAGTTCATTATCTTTGCCTGCATACCGTTCTTATTAATGAGTGTGTATGCAATAATATCTTCACCGTTTTTGGTGACACCAATTTTTTCTTTTTCCACGGTAAAAACCTCCCTTATTTATAGACTATAACTATATTACGAGTATAAGGCTTTAAATACAAGATTATAAAAATAAAAAACAAAAATTTAAAGGTTAAAATGTCAAAGAAATGACATTATGGTACTATAGAAGTAGGACACAATTTTGGGGGTGCGGGGAATGAAATCCAGGGATAAGAAAATCCTTAGATTAATTAAACTGCAAATCATCTTGCTACTCATACTTATAACTGGGGTTACTTATTACTATGTGAGTGGCTACGCTTCTCAGGTCTCTGAACTAAAGACAGAGGCTAGTCTTTTAGTGCGCAAATCTAACGAAAACACCTTTAGGCAGATAGAAACCAGTGAGGCTTATGATAAAAACGGTAACACTATTTCGGTGCTAAAGGGTGAAAAAGACGTTTACTACATTTCCTATGAAGAAATTCCTGAAGATGCCATTTCGGCTCTTGTATCCATAGAGGATAAAAATTTCTTTGAGCATGGTGGAGTGGATTATAAAGCCATAATAAGAGCTGCATATGTAATGTTTAAGGACAAACAGATGACCCAGGGCGGAAGTACCATTACAATGCAGCTGGCAAGAACCATATTCCTAAACAATGAAAAGACCTGGCAGCGTAAGGTTGAGGAAATATTTATAGCAACTGAGTTGGAGAAGAAGTATTCAAAGGAACAGATATTAGAGTTTTATTTGAACAATGTTTATTTTGCAAATGGATATTATGGCTTGGAGGCGGCAGCCAAGGGATATTTTAGCGAGGATGTTTCAAAGCTTGATTTGGCGCAGCTGTGCTATCTGCTTGCCATTCCCAATTCACCAACATATTATGATCCAGTTGTAAATCCAAATAATACAAAGAGTAGAGCAGACCGTATTATAGATGCCATGGTTAACGATGGAAAGCTGTCTGAGAAGGCCGCAAAAAAGGCAAAAGCTGAGGAAATAGTCCTTTCAAGACCGGACAGTATAAAGAACAATTACGTGGAAACCTATGTCTATTACTGTGCGACGAAAGCATTAATGGCAGCAAATGGATTTGAGTTCAAGAACGATTTTAAGAAGGACAGTGAAAAGAGCACTTATGAAAAGTCTTATGAGGAGGCCTATGATGAGTGCAATAAGAGCCTGTTTACATCTGGCTACAGGATATATACATCCATAGATTTGAATATGCAAAGCAAGCTGCAGGAGTCTATAGACAAGAAGCTGGAGAATTTCACGGATGTAAATGAAGAGGGCATATATGCTCTGCAATCGGCCGGTGTATGTATAGATAATGAGACAGGCATGGTAAACGCCATTGTAGGTGGTAGAAGCCAGGATGTAACGGGATACACGCTTAATCGCGCATACCAGAGCTTTAGACAGCCAGGAAGCGCCATTAAACCGCTTCTAGTGTACACTCCGGCCCTTGAGATGGGATACACTCCAGATACGATGGTGATGGATGAAAAAATAGAGGATGGTCCTGAGAATGCGGGAGGAAAATATAGTGGCGAGATTACCCTGCGAACTGCAGTTGCCACATCTAAAAACACAATCGCATGGCAGCTGTATTCAGAAATCACACCAGATAAAGGCATGGAATACCTAAAGACATTAGGCTTTTCACGTATAGAAAAGGCTGATTATGGCATGGCCGCATGCCTAGGTGGATTGACAGTGGGTGTGAGCCCTCTAGAAATGGCAAAAGGCTACGCTGCATTGTACAACGATGGTTATATGCGAGATGCCACCTGCATACAAAAAATAACAGACACAGAGGGCAAGGTTATTTTCGAGGCGAACCAAGAAAATGTTAAAGTTTACGAAGAAAATGCTGCACGAAATATGACAGATATGCTACAATCTGTATTGACTGACGGTACGGCTAGGGGTGTATCATTAGGTGAAATGCCTGCAGCAGGTAAAACAGGTACTACAAACGATAATAGAGATGGTTGGTTTGTTGGATACAGTAAATACTACACAACAAGCATTTGGGTAGGCTACGACCAGCCAAAATCAGTCCCAGGGCTTACTGGTTCATCTTATCCAGCAGCCATTTGGCAGGATTTTATGACGATTATCCATGAGGGTAAGGTCGCAGCTGAGTTTAAAAAGCCAGTTGAATTTATCGGCACTGAGGAACAGCAGGAGGATCCTGATTTAGAGGGCTTGGATGAGGAATCATATGGGCAGTTCGATGAGGAAAATCCTGAAGAAAGAGTGGGAGGCAGTTATCAGATAGTAACGCAAACCTTTGACGGAACGGAGATTCCTGAAGGGGCGATACCAGATAATGCTACAGACGTTCAGATTACTACCACAGTAGAGCCTGTGGTTGAGGAATAGTTATATTTAATGGAGGATTATGTAAGTAATGGCAAAGTATGGTTTTGGACTAGATTTAGGTGGCACAACATGTAAATGTGGTTTATTCACTGCAGAGGGTGAGCTTTTAGAGAAATGGGAGGTTCCAACAGATACTTCTAACGGTGGTGTTAATATCCTTAAGGACTTAGCACAGACAGTTGTTAAGAAGATGGAAGAAAAGAATATCACAGCAGATGATATCCTTGGCGTAGGAATCGGTATTCCTGGCCCTGTTTCAGATGAAGGTGTAGTAAATAGATGCGTTAACCTCGGATGGGGCGTATTTAACGTAGAAAAGGAATTTTCAGAGTGCCTTGGTGGAATCAAGGTCAAGGCTGGAAACGATGCTAACGTAGCAGCACTTGGCGAGTCTTGGATGGGAGCTGCAAAGGAATATTCTAGCTCAGTTATGGTAACACTTGGAACAGGTGTTGGCGGCGGTGTAATCATTAATGATAACATCGTTTCAGGCGCACATGGTGCAGCAGGAGAGATCGGACATATCAGAGTTAACTATACAGAGGAAAACACTTGTGGATGTGGTAACCACGGATGTCTTGAGCAGTACTGCTCAGCTACTGGTATTGCACGTCTTGCAAGGATTCGTCTTGCTCAGAACGATGATGCAAGCACACTTAGATCAGTAGAGCAGCTTGATGCTAAGGCTGTATTTGATGAGGCTAAGAAGGGTGATGTAGTTGCAAAGGAGATTGCAAAGAGAGCATGTGAGTATCTTGCACAGGGATTACAGGTTATCTCATGTGTTGTAAACCCAGAGGCATTCGTTATTGGTGGCGGTGTTTCAAAGGCTGGTCAGTATTTAGTAGATGAAGTTGAGTACAGATTCAACCAGATTGCATTCCACGGTTGCCGCAATACAAAGATTGTTCTTGCATCACTTGGAAATGACGCAGGAATCTTTGGAGCAATGAAATTAATACTTTAATATAAAAAAACTCTAGCAACTATCTAGCTGCTAGAGTTTTTCTTTTACTGCCTATTAATTATTCCAGAATAACCGCTTCCAAGTAATTTGCTTGCGGTTTCTGTAAGAACTGAAAAATCAGTTTCTCTACCTTCAAAAAGCCAATCCTTATAAATGGCTGTGATAGCCTTTGTGTAAGAACGAACAATCGAAGGATGTTCTGTCATTGAGAAGAATCTAGAAAAATCATCGCTCTTTAAAACCATATCAACTACATTGTTGTAGAAGAATGAGTAGTGCTCATCGCACATAAGCTTCTTTTCAACTTTTGAACATGACTCTAAGTACTTATAGAAATAAGTGATACAGCCATCTAAGTCAAGCTTTCTGGCATACTCACCTATATTATCAAGAATCTCTTTAGTCATTTCTTCTTCAACCTCAGATACTAAATCATCAAGTGAAGAATAGTGTAAGTAAAATGTTTTTCTGTTAATTCCGGCTTTTTCAGTGAGGTCAGTGATAGAGATTTCATTGTAATTACGAGCCAATACTAAGTCATTAAAAGCTTTTCTGACTGCTGTGAGGGTTCTCCTTACTCTTAAATCTTTACTTCTTTCTCTCATTTGCACACTCCTTTTCTCTATATTAATTATTTATACTGACAAAAGCAGAGACCTTTATTCCTGTCTACTATACCACGGAATAAACCCCTCGTGGAATTTTTAATAGATTTTTTAGAATTTGTTTATTGATTGGACACAATTGCGGGTGTATAATTCCAAATAGTTCGTATTCGGACAAAACGGATTCGAACTATCCGAAATCGGACGAAAGGAGAGATATGGATCATAAAGAATTTGACAGTAGAATACATTTAGGGTTCCTTTGTGATTGCCTTAGTAGAGAGGTGAAAAACGCCGTAAACAGAGGCCTCAAGGAAGATAATGGCGAAAACGCTTCTTCTAAAAATGGTTGGTTATTGGCCTATATAACACGTCAAAGTGAACCTGTATTTCAGAAGGATTTGGAAAACATTTTTCATCTACCAAAGTCTACATTAGCAGATATGATGCAGCTTCTTGAAAAAGATAATTTGATTAAAAAGGTTCCTGTAGATGGTGACGGCAGAAAAAAGCAGATTGTTGTTACTGAGAAGGGACAGCAGCAGATTCTTAGGGATGAAGCTAAGATTATGGAAGTCGAGGATTTTATGGAAGAGGGCATATCTAGTGAGGATATGGAAACTGTAGTTAAGGTTCTTGATAGATTGCAGCAGAACGTAAGAAAGTATAAATCACATATAGTATTGAAAAAGGAGGACTAGATATTGGTTAAGAGACTATTACAGGAAACTAAAGAGTACACTCTTTCAGCGTTGCTCACACCTGTATTCATGATTCTCGAGGTTGCGATGGAAATGGTTATCCCACTTCTTATTGCAGACCTTGTGGACAAAGGAGTAGAAGCCGGAAATATGAGCGAGATTTATCGCATAGGTGGATACATGCTTATCTGTGCGGTAATCGGCTTGTTTGGAGGTATCATGGGCGCTGTGCTTGGTTCAAAAGCATCAGCAGGCCTTGCTAAGAACCTTCGTAACAAGATGTTTGAAAACATTCAGACATTCTCATTTGAAAATATTGATAAGTTTTCAACTGCAGGACTTGTAACACGTCTTACAACAGATGTTACAAACGTGCAGAACGCATTTATCATGGTGTTAAGAATGGGCTTTAGAGCGCCAGTAACAGTTATTGTTGCTATGGTGCTTTCATTTAGAATCAACGCCCGCCTTGCATCAAACTTCTTAATTGCAATGATTATTATCCTTGCATTTATGGGATTTGTAATGTTTAAGACAAGAAAGCTTTTTGAAATCTTATTCAGAAAGTATGATGATTTGAACGCTTCAGTTCAGGAAAACATTACTGGTATCAGAGTAGTTAAGGCATACGTTAGAGAGGCTTACGAAAAGACAAAGTTCACAACAGCCAGCCAGGGCATTTATAAGGCTGCCACATCTGCAGAAAAGATGATTGCTACAACAATGCCAATGATGAACTTCGTGGTATACGTATGTATCATCCTAATAAGCTGGTTCGGTGCACATTTCATTGTTGTTGATGGCACACTTACAACTGGTGAGCTTGTATCATTGTTCTCATACTGCATGAACATTCTTATGTCACTTATGTTCTTCGCTATGATTTTCATCATGATTACAATGTCAGTAGCCAGCATCAAGCGTATCTACGAGGTACTTGAAGAAAAGACTACTATCACAAACGGCGAGAACCCAATCTATGACGTACCAGACGGTTCAATCCAGTTTAAGGATGTTGTATTTGGTTACAACAAGACAGCTGAAAGACCAGTGCTTGACCACGTAAATCTTGAGATTAAGTCAGGTGAGACTATCGGAGTACTTGGTGGAACAGGTTCAGCAAAATCAACACTTGTATCTATGATCTCACGTCTTTACGATGTGGACGAAGGCGAGGTAATCGTTGGTGGCCACAATGTAAAGGATTATGATGTGGAGACAATCAGAAACCAGGTTTCTGTAGTGCTTCAGAACAACGTGCTCTTCTCAGGAACTATTGCAGAAAACCTTAGATGGGGCGACAAGAATGCCACAGATGAAGAAGTAAGACGTGCAGCAAAGCTAGCATGCGCAGACGAATTCATCGAGAAGTTCCCAGATGGCTATGATACTTATATCGAGCAGGGCGGAACTAACGTATCTGGTGGACAGCGTCAGAGACTTTGTATCGCCAGAGCTCTTCTTAAGAAGCCAAGAATTCTTATCCTTGATGATTCAACATCTGCTGTTGATACAGCTACAGATGCAAGCATCAGACGTGCTTTCAGAGAAGAGATTCCAAACACAACAAAGCTCATTATTGCACAGCGTATTTCATCCGTTATGGATGCAGACAGAATCATCGTTATGGACGATGGAAAGCTTAATGATTTCGGTACTCATGAAGAGCTTATGGCCAGAAATGAAATCTACAAGGAAATCTTTGAGCAGCAGACAGGCGCCGGAAGTGGCGACTTCGATAAAGCAGAGGAAGGAGGCGAGGACTAATGCCTAGAGGACCACAACCAGGATCAGTACCAAAGCTGACAAAAGAACAGAAGGCCGCTAGACGTGGAGTGCTTGGCCGCCTTGTAAAATATGTTGGTGGAAGATATCCAATCCACCTTGTTGCAGTAGTAATCTGCATCTTCCTTTCGGTAATATGTAATGCCAAGGGAACAGCATTTATGCAGCAGCTTATCGATTCCTACATCCTTCCAATGCTTGATAGCGGAAGCAAAGACTTCGGCCCACTTAAGGATGCCATCTTCCATTTGATTGGATATTATGCAGTAGGTATTGCAGCAACATTTGCATACAACTGGATTATGATTTTCGTAGGTCAGGGAACACTTAGAGACCTCCGTGATGAGATGTTTGAGAAGATGGAGGATTTACCAATCCGCTACTTCGATACACATGCACACGGCGATATCATGTCTATCTACACAAACGATATTGATACACTCCGTCAGATGATTTCACAGTCATTCCCACAGATGTTCAACAGTGCAATCACTATCGTAACAGTATTTGTATATATGCTACTTCTTTCGCCTACACTTACAGGCGTAACAATAGCGATGATTGTAGTAATCATCCTTATTACAAAGACACTTGCTGGTACCTCAGGAAAGTATTTCCGCCAGCAGCAGAAGGCACTTGGTGCAGTAAACGGTAACATTGAAGAAATCATGAATGGCCAGAAGGTAGTTAAGGTATTCTGCCATGAAGAAGAAGCAATGGAGAAGTTCCAGGAGCTTAATGAGCAGCTTTACAACAACGCCTACAAGGCTAACAGACTTGCAAACTGCTTAGGACCAGTTAACGCCCAGATGGGTAACGTAAACTACGTAATCTGTGCGGTAGTAGGTGGAACACTTGCTCTTAACGGATGGACAGGCCTAACACTTGGAGCACTTGTATCATTCCTACAGTTTACTCGTTCATTTATTATGCCTATCATGCAGGTATCACAGCAGTTCCAGTCTATCGTACTTGCTATGGCTGGTGCCGAGCGTGTATTCGGCCTTATTGACGAAAAGCCAGAGACAGACGAAGGCTACGTAATGCTTGTAAATGCTAAGGAAGAAAACGGTGAAATCGTTGAGTGCGAGGAGCGTACAGGAATGTGGGCTTGGAAGCACTATCACAAGGCAGAGGGCACAACTACTTACGTGAAGCTTACTGGTGATATCGTATTTGATGATGTAGATTTCGCTTACAACCCAGATAAGACAGTACTTCACAATATCAAGCTGTTTGCAACACCAGGCCAGAAGATAGCCTTTGTTGGTGCAACAGGTGCAGGTAAGACAACAATCACAAACCTTATCAACAGATTCTACGACATCGCTGATGGTAAAATCAGATACGATGGAATCAACATTAACAAGATTAAGAAGGCAGATTTACGTCGTTCACTTGGTATCGTGCTTCAGGATACACACCTGTTTACAGGCACTATTGCTGACAATATCCGCTATGGAAAGCTGGATGCTACAGAAGAAGAGGTTATTGCAGCAGCTAAGCTTGCTAATGCAGATAGTTTTATCCGCAGATTGCCACAGGGCTATGATACAGTAATCAACGGTGATGGTGGAAACCTTTCACAGGGCCAGAGACAGCTGCTTGCTATTGCCAGAGCTGCCATCGCAGACCCACCAGTACTTATCCTTGACGAGGCTACATCTTCTATCGATACCCGTACAGAGAAGATTGTACAGGATGGTATGGATAAGCTGATGCACGGACGTACAACATTTGTTATCGCCCACAGACTTTCAACTATCAGAAACTCTGATTGCATCATGGTTCTTGACCAGGGCCGCATTATAGAGCGTGGTAACCACGAAGAGCTTATCGCCGAAGGTGGTAAGTACTACCAGTTATATACAGGTAAGATTCAGAATGCTTAAAATAGAGGTTGTAGTTGATAGGAATATCAACTACAACCTTTTTGTTAATGAGGTTTTTTAGAAAATCATTATATGATATAATAAGCTTAAGTTTTTTGAAGGTAATGTGGGTTGATATAGGGGAAATGGTTAGATAATATGAAGATTAGGCCGATAAATAAGGAGAGACTAATGTCAACAGACGAGAAGATCGCTAGTGTATCAGCTTCATTTGCGATGGAGGACATGATTCTTACAGCTAAGGAACTAGAGCGTGGAAGGATGATTATCGAGAACGAGGTTGATGTAGAGGATGTGGTCCGTGAGATTACATCTAGGTATGTTTCAGTAGGATAAGCATATGATGGATGAATATTACCGTTATGAGTATGAAGATAACGGCCAGTACTGTTATCCACACACTCATATCCTCAAGAACAAATTGGATATTCGCGATAAAGAGGAGCTCTTTAAGGTAGAACAGGAGCTTAGTTCAGCGCGTTATTTTGAAATCGTCAAGCGTCCTATACCTGGCGATTTTTCTTTACAGCATCTTCAGGCCATTCATCGTTATCTGTTCCAGGATATTTATGATTGGGCAGGGGAGATTCGCACAGTCGACATTTCAAAGGGCACCATTTTCTGCCTGACACAATTCATAGAAATCGAATTTAAAAGAGTACAGGAGTGGATAATTCAGAACAATTATCTGCTGGATGTGGATGACAAGGAGGTTATGTCTAAAAGACTGGCTTACCTGATTGGTGAGATAAACATGATTCATCCATTTAGAGAGGGCAACGGCAGGGCCCAGCGTGTGTTCATTGAATACATTTGCAAAAACAGCCAGCATTTCGATATCGATTTTTCAAAAACAACCAAGAACGATATGATTCTTGCAAGTAAGGAAAGCTCTGTGCTGAATTATGAGCCATTCGAGGAGCTTTTATTTAAATGCCTAGTAGAAATCTAGAGTTAAATTCTTAATACTAAATTCATAAAAAATTCATAGTTATAACGCCAGTTGTCTGTAAACTTAATAATGAGATTTTCCGATATGGAAATTGTAGTGGAATGTCCATGTCTATTTTTTGTATCCAAAATTAGGGCAAACACTGCAAAACACTTATTAGAAAAGATGTTAGAAATGGGTAACGCAAAGGGGAATTGGCCTATGAACAACAGATTAGATTTCTTCAAAAGATTGACAGCATTCTTGCTGGCCATGTTGCTTGTGACAACAATGATGGGAGATGATTTCTTCTCATTGGCAACAAGCGATGAAATAATTACGGAGGAAAGTGTGGAAACAGATGACAGTAGTTCGGCACCTGAAGCTGCGCCTGCGCCTGAAGCAGTGGATATACCACAGGAGCCTGTAACAGAAGAGCAGCAGGCACCATCAGAGCAAGGACAGGTAGTGGAACCAACTACGGCTGACTCAGAGATACCGGTAGAGCCACAGCCTACAGTAGATGAAAATGGAAATCCTATAGTAGTTCCAACTGAAGAACAATCAAACCCAGAGACTCCATCAGAACCAAAGGAGTCTATTGATGATGCAGAAGTTACCCCTAACCCTGAAAATATAGATAAACCAGAAACTGATAAGACTAATGAAGAAGATATAGAAGATCCTGATGCGAAAGATAAGGAAGAGGGAATTGATGATGAAGAAGCAGAGGATGAAGAGGAATTAGTTAAAGAAGAGGAAGAAGAGTGTGAGCACGATTGGGATTATGTTTCTAATGGAGATGGCACTCATATCAGAAAGTGCACAAAGTGCGACGAGGAAGGAGAGCAGGAGGACTGCGATTACGATGAAAACGGAGTATGCCGTAAGTGTGGTTACGAAGATAATTCGCTAGTGTTCCAGACATTCTCTAAGGAAATCCTTGGAACAACTGTAACAGTAGAAGGTAATATGCCAAGAAATGCAGACGTAACAATTTACTACGTAGGCAAGAAGGCTATTGAAAATATTGTAAATGATAGTCTGGAAGAGGGCGTATTCAAGGCATACGCTGCGTACGACATCACAATCTACGACCGTTATGGAAACAAGTATCAACCAGACTATGACAACAACGCAGTAAAGGTTACATTTGAATCAGTACACAAGCTGGACGAGGTCCCAGATGAGGAAGTAACTGTATTTAGAATTGAAGATGATAATACTGTAACTGAGATTGAAGCTGATGCATCAGGTGAGGATGTAAGCTTTGATGCTGAGCACTTCTCAATATATGTAACCGGTACAAACCAGACTGTTCCTTACATGACAGTTGCGTTAGGCTTGACAGATGGTTTTGGATATATCAAGCAAAATGATGCAGCATCTCAAACTTCACCTAATCCATATATCAGATTAAAGAAGGCAAAGTTTGCTATTTATGCTGATGATATTGAGAATTATCAATTTAGAGCAACAGTTTATAAGAATGTTTCAACAACAACAAAGATATCTGAAGCTACAGCAGTAGCAACTGGTACAGCATCCATTACTCCTACAGCTATTGGTAAACAAGATGTAGAAATAGAACTGTCTACGCTTCCTAGTCAGGATGATTATATTGCATATAATGATTATTATGCAGTTATAATCAATCTGATACAGGGGCCAAGTTCGAATATAAATCTTGTTTATGGTACAGGTGATATTCCTACATTTGTTTTGGATGAGGGATGGCAAGAGCTTGAGCAGAGTGGTGTATTTATTGAAGACGCAGCAAACAATATTGAAGTTTTAGATAAAACAACAGATACATATTCCATCACAAGCATTACTGGTCCAGATCCATCTAGTGCAACAACAAGTGGAACAAAGCTAAATCCTTATGCAACAGGTGAGAAGGATAGCTATTTGTATAGTAAAGGGGATAAAGGTACCTTTGTTGCAAATCTATCAAATGCTGCAGCAACAAGAACTATTAAGTGGTCTTCAGGCAATCCTTCTGTCATTGAGGTTAATGAAAATACAGGAGAATTTGTTGCAAAAAAATCAGGTACTACAACCGTTAAAGCTACATATACAAACGCAAGCGGAGATAAGGAAAAGGAAATAAATGTAACAGTTATTGAGTTTACAATAAATGAAAAAGATCCAGATACACAAACTGCAAGTATAGCTTATTCAGGTGTAGTAGCAGAACCAGCAGTTGTTGCTTATCAGGATAGGGAGAATGGTTCTAAAGTAACAGTAACAGCTTCATATCCAGATCGAAATATAAACGTAACAAATAGTGCAAAAGTGGCGATAACATACACTCTTAATGGCAAAAGTTTTGTGTTTAATAGAACTTTTGCAATAGAAAAGATAGAGTTAGTATCATCGTATTTTACAGATGCTACAAACATTACAGTTGAAAATGGTGTTATTACAGATATTAGCAATATAGATCCTAATGGAACATTAGCAGCAACTGCAAAGCCAGTATTTAATAAGGATTTTACAGCAACAATAGCATCAACAACAACATCACTAGAAGGTTTAACTTACAGTGTAAGAATTAATGCTGTAGCAAATGGAAATTTCAAAACTGTTGATGGTGGAATTATATGGACAAAATCTACTACAGATAATGTGGGAATAACTGCAGAAATAGTAAGTGGATCAACCTTTGACCCTTATGTATATACAGGTACAGCAATAACCTTGCCTGAAAACTGGAGTGAAGTAGTAACATTTAGAAATGGCAACGGTGAAGTAATTGATTACATTAGCAAAAACACTGCTGAATACAAGATTACAGATAGAAGTGGAGCCACTAGTGAGGAAATAGCAAAGAATGCAGGGGATAAGACGCTTGTGTTTACTATTACTAGTGGTGGCTTGACAGGAATAGAGATAAAGGTTGATTTTGTAGTTGTTAAAGCTGATATTAGCAAGGCTACTATAAATTGGAAAAATCAGGAATTTTTACATGATGGAAAAGAGCACAAAGCTGCGCCAGGTGAAGACTTTACTGTTTCATTCAATGAACAACCTTTAGTTTATAATACCGACTATACAGTAGATTATTCGCCAACAGGAAATTATGTTGATATAACAGGTTCTTCAAATGTACCTCAGGTAATAATCAAAGGTGCGGGAAATAACTTTGATAGTGATACCAAAAAAGAAGATGCAGACACAACATATAAGATTGTTGCTAACTTTGCAATGGATGCAATAGTTCGTATACGTGTAGGCTCAACTAATTATGATGGTACTACAGATAAGAATTACGTGATTCCTTATACAAAGGTATATGACGGTAATTCTACAGCTCCAAATATCATATTAATGATGAATGGTACCACATATACAGAAGGTACAGACTATACCAAAACAGTGGTGGATAAAGACGGTACTACTCTGTCTGCAAATGTTGGAACAAAGGTAATTACAATAACACCTTTAAACACTGATATCAGCAGGCTGAAAGGACAAACAACAAAGATTATTGCTACCTATGAAGTTGGAAAACGTCCATTAACAACCAGCATGGTTGATATTTCAAACTTACTGTCAAAGGAAATACGTTATACAGGTAGTGCCATTGACGTAGTAACAGCTTCTTCTAGCAGCAGTGCAAGTGATAGCTATGATGTAAAGGTAAGCTACAATGGCAATACCCTTAACAGAGATAGCGATTACAAGTTAACATGCGAAAATAATGTAAATGTTAGCAGTACAGGAGCCACATTTACTATTGAAGGCATGGGTAACTATACAGGTACACTTACATCTTCTAACTTTAAGTTTAATATATTGCCTGCAATAATAACTAAAGATACTGGCGATAGCACAAAGGCTTTGGTAAGCTTCGCAGATCCAGTAGATAATATAGTATATACAGGAACAGAAAAAAAGCCTAAAGTACAGGTTTATCTAAATAATAAGCCTGTAAGTAATGATTACAGTGTAGTTTATGACAATAATACTGCTGTAGGTACAGATACTGCCACAGCAACTGTAACAGGGTCAGGAAATCTTACAGGAACCGTTATTTTACCTTTCTCTATAAAGAGTAATACACAAAAAGTATTAAGCATTAAAATCAGAGACTATCCTGCAGATTATTTACAGGGGCGTGATGTGCCAAATGGAGAGGGAATAACCAGATATTATACATGTAAAATACCTGTAGAATATACAGGCTCTGATTTTAATGGAAGTGTTTCGGTTTACTATGATGATAAAAAGTTAACGTATAGGACTGATTATACTTATGCATATGTAAATGCAAAGAATGCGAAGGATTATGACACTGATGTAACGAACACAGATAAAAGTCCTTATGTATTAATTCAAGGTAAGGGCAATTATAAGAATAGTTTTGCAAAGGTACTATTCTCTATTAAGCCTATAGATATTTCAAGCGAAACAGTTCAACCAACAGTAACATTCACTGAGAAGGATTCTTTTGCAAAGCGATATACAGGTAGTCCAGTTGAGCTGGAAAATCTTGTAGTTAATGTTGGTACCAAGCCTCTTACAATGAGCACTGATGGAATAACAGGTGATTATACAGTTACTTATAATGATGATAAAACCAGTGCAGGCGAGAAGAGTATTACTATTACTGGTATAAACAATTACAGGGGAAGTCTGACCAAAAATTACACAGTTGGAACAAACCTCAACAAGGCAAAGGTTGCCATTTATAATCCATATGATGCTACGGATGCATTTGTTACTTTGTCTGAAAATACATCTACAAAGGATAATCCATTTACGGCATATTGGAGAAATAATAAGGAGCCTATAGTAAAGCTATACGGTGAAAATGGTGCAGAAATAGGTAATGATAAGTTACAGATAAGTATAAACAGTAGCTTAAAAGGAGATAACCCAACAGAATATCCTTCACGAAAAACTGCGGATATAAATGATACCAACTATAATTTGATTACATATACCGCTACCGCTACAGCAGCTGCAGAAGGATATTATGGCAGCACTACGGTTTACTATGAGATTCAACCACAAAGTATACTTGCAAACGTGGCGCTTACTAACAATACCAGCACTATATATTATGATGGTGGTAACGGAATATTTGCACCAGAGTTCAAATATACATATGGTGGAACAGAGCCTTATTCATTAGTAGGAGGAACAGATTTTGTACCAGAAAATATAGATTTAGGCAAATCTGTTCCACAGACAGCGGATTATAAAGTGCCAACAGTTAGTATCACTGGAGTAGGTAACTTTAAGGATACTTATGAATTAAATAATCTATACTACAAGCCTGGATACGTGAAAATTGAGATAGAAGATAAGGGTGATGTAAAGAAAACTGTTAATACTGCTGATGACGTAACTCAGCCAATAGATACAGGGATTGTGTATATATATAATGGCGAAAATCAGGTTCCATCTAAAATCAATGTAAAGAACACAAATGCAGCAGGTACGCCTGTTGCAGAAAGCAATTATACAGTAACTATGCCTACAGAGTCTACAGAGGTTGGTACATATACAATAACAGTAAATATTACAGGTGCAAACTATGAAAATAAGACTGTAAAACTCACTTATAAGATTATTAAGAATACAATTGATTCAAATTATACAGTAAATATCGGTGATATTACATACACTAATGTAGATGGTGGAGTTTATACAGCTGATATTATCAAGCATTATGTGGACGAAAAATCACTTAAATTGACAGTTGGTGTAACCAATAAGACATTAACTTATGATAAAGATTATGAAATAGTTACAGCCACTACAGAAATAACAAAAATTAATGAGATTGCAAGCTATGCGGGTGTATTAAGTATTATTGGTTCGAATAGCACACCTTCAGGTGGACAGACTAACTGGTTCTTTATTAAAGGAAAAGGAACTTATGATGGATACTTACAGGTATTCTTTAATATAGTGCTTGATTTGAATTCTTCATATGCAAAGGTAACAATACCAAATCATTATTATAATTTGAAGGAAGATGGCTTAACAACGACTAACCCAGTTGTGCCAGATATTAAGTACCTAGCACAAGATAAGACGACATGGGTATCATTAGATAAGCCGGAGGATAATTGCACAGTAATACGATCCGCTGATAAGAAAAACAGTCCAGGTCCAGACCCTAATTTAGCTGTAGAAGGTAAGAATATCTGTAAGAATACAGCAACAGAAGTAAAGTATTACGATACGTCTACTAATACAAGCTATCCAGTTTGCTTTAGAGCAGATTTAGCTAATTTAGCAGAACAGGGAATAATTAAACTTACAAGCGGAACAGAACGTGCTTATACTGGCAGTCCGGTAACAGCAACAGTATCTGGATTAGGTGATGCTGTAGAAATGAAGAGCGATGCACTACAAGGTGATTATTCTATAGTTTATACGACGGATCCTACAGCTATAAATACAAGTGTTGAACCTATAGCTGTAAAAACATATTACGTTGTAGTCAAAGCTCCAGCTGCAAATATATGGCAAAGTCAATATTTTATACCTGAGTCAAATACAGGAAATAAACTTTCGTTTAAGATTAAGTACGATCTTTCTACTGCAACAATTAAATATTATCACAATGGTCAGGTGGTAAATGATAATACAATACCATATGAAGGAAGGCCTATGCCTGTACCGGCAATAATTACAGTAGGTTCTGATAATGTACCAATATATAACTATAATAATTCTGATAATCCATTGGTAAGCTTAAATGAATCTACAGTAGAGTTAGTTGGAAAATATACAATAATTGCTACCCCAAAGGATGAAAATCAGGTATGTGGAAGGCTAATAAGTCCTGATTTTTATGTTTCAGGTATTGATATTAATAGATGTACAGTAACCTTAACTCATCCATCTGTGCCTTATACTGGAAACCCTATAGAGGAATCAGCAGTAGGAGTGACTGTTAAGTTTAATGATAAGACATTAACTAGAAATACAGACTATACATTAGATTTCGTAAATAATTTAGATGCTGGAACAGCAACAATTAATTTAAAAGGAATCAATGGTTATTCTGGTGTATATGCAAATCCTATAACATTTACAATAACACCTGTAGAAATTACAAGCGAAATGGTAAGTGTAGAGACAGGATATTATCAGGGATATGATCAGGAAGTAAAGCCTGCAGTAACCATTAAAAATGGTAATCACACCTTACTCTTAGATACTGATTATAAATTAGGAGACTATAACAATAATAAGGCCATTACCACAGAAAATACAAAAGCCAGTGTAATTATCAAAGCGGGTACATCAGGTAATTATAAGGTGACTAACCCTAACGGATTAAAGATTGAATATGATATCTTGCAGCTTGATTTAGCTACAGCAAAAATCCAAATAGATCCTAAATCTGCCGAATGGACAGGAGAAGAATTAAAAGTTGAAGATATCATCAAGTCTGTAACCACTTCTAGTGGAATAGTACTTAGATCTGAGAAAGACGATTCGACAGCGTATGATTATATAATCAAAGTACTTAATAACGCTAATACAAAAACAATGCTAAAAGAGCAGGGCACATATCAGCTAAGAATAGAAGGAAAGAATAATTGTACTGGATATTTGCAGGTTCCATTTGAGATAACAGCCCGTTCACTTGCAAACAATTATCACTATTATTACAGTTCATCTTCTACATCAACAGGTTTTATTGGTACATGGACATATATGCAGGATTTGGATGGAGATACAACAAATGGAGCACAGCCTGGTTACATTACACAAGGTTCTTATACTGATTCAAATGGAAATGATGTTCCTGAATGTTTAACAATCAAGGTGTATGATTGCACAACAGTTAACGACGGTGTAGATAATATTCCTAAGGTAGAAATTGTAGATAGCGGTGTAAAGGATAGTGGAAAGGATTATCAACTAGTAAGTGGTACGGACTTTACAGTATCTGTAACAAACGCTAAGACTGCTGGTTCTGCAATATGGAATCGTACAGTTACAGCTGATAAACATGCAACTGTTGCCGATGGTTGCCCAACTGTAACTATTACAGGAACAGGTAGATATATGGATTCTATTAGTATTCCTTTCAACATTGGAAAGAATATTAATAACCTGGGATTAACAGTAGTTTATACAATAACTGGTGCTGTAGATGTTGCTAATACGGCTATATCTAAGCCAACATATACTTATGTTGAGGCTAATAAGGATAAAGCTGCGTGGGCATACACATATAATGGTGTTGAACAAAAACCTACAAATATCAGCGTGAAATACAAACCTGTAGGCGCTACATCAGAAGTACCTCTATCTACAGACAATTATGATATATCTTACGAAAACGTAAATGGAAATGAAGATGCTTCGGTAGATGCAGGATATAAGTACATAACCATTACTGGTAAGGGTGATTATTGTGGAACTATTAGTCAGAGATATCAGATTAATAGAAAATCAATAACAGCTATTATTAATAAGACAAATAATAATTTCCCAGCTAATAAAGTATTTACTAATGAAAATCCTATGATAGCCACTAGTGATGGTACAGCGACTGGTAAAAAGGTCTTATCATTTGCAGTTAGCGGATCTTCAGTAAGTAGAATGACTGGTTCATCAACAACAACAAATACAGCTAAAACATATTTAGTTGATACAAAAAAAATGAACCAGACAGAAGCAGATAAATTTGCAGGATACTACTATGCAGTTTATGATAAGGACCCTATTAAACCGACAGTAACAGTTACGGATCATACTTTAGGTATACATGGTACATCTTCAGCGGTACTTACTGATAAAGATATTGAGCTCACATATGCAAATAATAATAAGGTTTCAGAATTTGTAATTGCATCAAATGCGGTATCAAATTACACACCTGCAATTATAAATGTAAGCTTTAAGGGTAGTGCAGCTAACGATTTCACAAGTGGTGGAAACTACTATGTACCAGAGGGAACGACATCTACTTATCAAATTGAATTCTTAATAGTTATACATAATCTATCTAAGGATTTTTATGCACAGCTATTAAATGAAACAGGAGATGAACTAACTGAACCTAATTTCAAGTATGATAACGGAAAAGCGTTTAGACCAAAGGTTAAAGTTACTAATGGAACACAAGTATTAACTGAAGGCCAGGATAATGATTATATTCTCGAATACGAGAACAATGTACGACCTGGAGAGGCTACAGTTACGGTAACTGGTGTAAACAATTATATGGGAACAAAGACATTACATTATACAATTTGGGCTGATTTGGCAGATACAGAAATATATTACAAATCAGAAGGAGTATATGTTCAAGGCACACCTGAACAGTTATATACTGGAAAAGCAATTGATTATGGTGTACCAAGAATATATCTGGCGCTTCCAATAGAAAATAATGTAACAGAAATAAAGCCACTTATAGAAGGTAAGGATTATTATGCAATTAATCCAAAATCAGATAATGCCTTTTTAACTGGAGGAAGCATAACATATAGGGGTTCTACTAAGTATTGGGTAGGTGATAAGGGCCCAATAGATTATAAAGTTACATTTGATAAATCTTTGATTGATGTAGATGGCATAACTGAAGGACAAGAGTTCAAGTACACTGGAGATGTTATTAAACCAGAAATGACGTTAAATGTATCTACAGCAAAGGCTGAGCCTACTATATATTACAGAAATTATGGTAAAGAAAATCAGGAATTATTAGATTCTGATGATGATTTCGTAAAGATTGGAACCATAACCGCAGTTATTAAGTATAAATTAGGCGAAGAAAGTGGTGAAATTGAAAAGACATACAAAATTGTTCCACGTCCAATCTATGATTGTAAGGTAGTATATACTGAGAATAATAGATATACAGGCTACCAGATTAAGCCAAGTGTATCAGTATTTATAGTATCGGATAATGGTGTTAAGACTCTTGAAGAGGGTACACAGTACAAGGTTGAGTATGGAGAAAATATCTACTCATTATGTACACTTAAGGTAACAGGCTGCTGTGATGAGATTACAAGCAGTAAGACATACTTCCCTAAGATTAACTTAGGAGCTCCAGTTAATCTCAAGACAACAGCTGATGGTTCATCTGTAACAGCTACATGGGTACATGATATCTATACTGCAGGTGAAGAAGTAGAGATTATCAAGGCATCTACAAATGAGCTGATAGCTCTTAAGAAGATTGAGGGTACTAAGGGTACATGCACATTTGATGGACTTGAGAATGTAACAAATTACATTGTAAAGATTAGAAGCTACCAATACATTGGCGAAAGTAAAGAGCTTAAGTATAGTAGTGATTGGGATAATGCAAAGCAGTCTTCAGTAACAACTGGCATTGCAACATCTGAGATGAGTGTTGAGAGTAACGCAGTAGGTAAAGTTACGATCAAATGGGATCCAGATGGGGATGTTGTAATTTACAAGATTTACAGAGCAGAAAGTGCTGACGCAAGTGATAAGGGCACTAAGATTGCGGTATTCCCAGCTTCAACTGGAGTATATACAAATTCTAATCTGGACAAGAAGTCACCATATGTATCTGATTACTGGTACTACATTGAAGGCTACGCTATAATCAACAACGAGCTGACATTAGTAAGTACTTCTGAAAAGATGCATGTAACAGTAATGCAATAATCAGGCAAAATGAAGAGGCTAAGAGCTTTATGGCTTTTGGCCTCTTTTGCTTGTTCACAATATTTTCTAATAAAAATAATTGCTGAAAGGTACACTTTTGGTTAGAATTTTATTAGAAGGTAAAAGTATATGGCGGAGAAAAAAAGGTTCATCATAGGCGGTTTTGAATTTGAAAATCACTATGAATATCGGGCAGCCCAAGAGGACGTAAAGAAAATAGAGTGCATCAATGAGGAACTTGATATCCAAGATCCAGAGGTAGCTTTGCGCCTTTATAATGATATTCGCGACGGTATTATCACCTTTAACAGTCCTATTGGGGCACAGTATACAGAGCATGTGGCAGATATTGTTGCCAACAAATCTGCAGGCTTGTTAGATGACAGGGAAATCATTGAAGAAGCAGCCACAAAGGCAAAGAGCTCCAGGAGACTAGGTATCATATTTGTAGCTGTTGCCGTAGTACTTGTGGGATTTTATGCCACTGTAGAAATAAAAGAGGTAATGGAGACCAGGCGTCTCGCCAAAATCCAGGAAGAGGTCAAGTCCGCTCAGGACACTAATAATTCACAAAAAAACGTTAATATTAATAATGAAAATGACGATATAGATTCTGTAGAGAACTCAAATAGGGATAATGTGTCTAGTAACTCATCTGAAGCTAATGAAATTACTGAAGATTTAATCGTTAGCCCATGGGATACAGATTACGCACCTGAGGATAGAGAAATCCTCCCAGAATTAGCTGGCTTATATGCCGATAATCCTGATTTGGTAGGCATTCTAGAGGTGGTGGGAACAGATATCAACTATCCAGTAATGCAGACAATAAGTGACCCAGAATACTATTTGAGAAGGGATTTCTATGGAGAGGAAAGTACTGCTGGTACTTTATTCGTCGATTATCGTTGTGACATAGTAAATCCTACTACAAATACCATCATTTATGGACATAATATGCGTTCAGGAGCCATGTTTGGTGGATTGAAGCGTTACTTGAAACAGGATTATTATCAGTCGCATAAAACGATAATCTTTAAAACTCTTTATGAGGAGCAGGAGTACGAAATTGTAGGAGTGGGCTTATCGGCGGTAGGCTATGATGACGATGAAAACTACAAATACTACGATTTTATCAACGCAGTAACAGGCAGTGAGCTTCAGGAGTTTTTGAATACTATCCAAAGTTTATCAGTTTATGACGAGACAATTGACATCAGTGCGACTGACAAAATATTGACTCTCAGCACCTGCAATTCTTACACCGAGGATGGACGAATGTTTGTTGTGGCCAAGAGAGTCAGATAACAACACTAGAGTCTATAAACTTGGGGTTAAGGGTGGAAGCTATGGTGAAAAAGGGATTTTTAAAAAAGACAGGATGTATTCTAATTAGCGCGTCTATCATTTTGACAGGCGTGACTTTCTTTGACAGCTCAGTTTCCGATGCTGGAATCAGTGAAGATGGAACTTCATACACCTTTACTAGTGACAATAACACAGTAGCAGACGCAGCATACGCTGATAATAAAAACATTGTGTCAATTGATGACGATGGTGGCGCAGGTGCAAATATTGGTAATCGTTCATTTGCAAACTGTACATCGCTTAAAACAGTTACCATTGCGGGGTCAGCAAATATTGGTGCAAGTGCTTTTGATGGCTGTACTAATCTTTCATCAGTGTATTTTGGAAGTGTATCAAGCGTACAGACATCTTCCTTTGGAAGCTGTAGTTCATTAAGCGAAATAACCATAGGTTCATCTGGAACATATAGCACATATGATGGAGCATTATACGAAGGAAATACATTGATTTATGTGCCTTCAGCCAAAACATCACTCACTGTAAAATCAGGAACAACAGCTATAGCAGAAAATGCATTCCAAAATTCAAATGTAAATCGTTTGGCATTTGAAGATTCATCCTTGACATCATTTGGTTTGCAAAAAGATTGGCCTTTGTTTGCAGCAGAGCCTAGCTATAATTTGAAGGTTACAGCTCCTACTGCAAATGATGCTATTGAAAATTTCTTTAAGCATGATGTTGAAACTTATGGAAAAACAAGATGCCAGATTCTATATGATGATGCATCAGATGATGACCCTACACCATCAACAACATATACAATAACACTTGTATATGAATTGTATAATGAGGATGGAACAACAAAAGTAGAATTACCAACAGATTATAATAATAAAATTGCTGAATTAACTGTTGCAGCTGGCGCTACACCATCATACGACGCTTATGCTGAATATCAGCGTTATAACGAAAAGGTATATAAAATCAATTCTACACCTACATTTGCTCCAGCTACAGAAAATAAGACATATACATATAAATATGTTGAAACAAATGAGGAATTACCAACATATACAGTAGAGGTAAATGAGAAATTTACCGATTCGGCTGGAAATACCACTACAAGAAAAAATACTGATTTATCAAAAACATATCAGTATAATGAGACAATAACTGCCAAGACTTATAGTGGATATGAGCTAGATACTAGCAATGGTGATACAAGCCCTTATTTAGTAGTGGGTAATGCGATAATTACATTTGCATATAAACCATCTACTTCACCAGCTCCAGCACCATCAACCAAGCGCTACACAGTAACTGTATACGATGAGTTTTACAAGCCAAATATGTCTACACTTATTAAGCGTACAACTCGTTCAAGTAATACATATGCGGAAGGTGCAACATATTCATTTGGACCTAGTACATATGCAGGTTATTCGAATTGGGGTGCTAAGAACGAATCAGGAACCGTTTATAGTGATGTAAAGGTTTATTTCTTCTATAAGCAGACAGATGCAACAGCCGCTGCTGATGCTACAAATGCAGTAAAGAAGAGTGAAATTAATACTAATCTCAAGGGTATTTATCAAGTTACTCAGGGAGCAAATCAAACAGTCACAAAGGACAATGGCCCTGTAAAGATTGTCTGCAACGGCGAGCTAAACAAGCTTACAGGAATCTTTGTTGATAATGTAAGAATAGATTCAAGTAGATATACACTAGAATCAGGTTCCACAATCCTTACCTTCACAGCCGGTTTTGTAAAGCTTTTCTCAACCGGTGACCACGTAGTCAGATTTGAATACGTAGACGGCTACGCGGAAACGGGCTTAAAGGTAACAGAGGGTAAGACAACCACAACGGTTACATATAAGGTAAGTAGTGATGGTTCTATTTCTGCAGGTCACACAAAGGATACAACACCAAAGACAGCAGATGGATTTGATGACAAATATTTACTTTGCATAGCTATTTTCCTTCTAGGTGCAGGCGCCATCTTATTTGGTAACCAGAGAAAGCTAGAAGCCATAGTAGCTGGGGAGGATGACGACGAATAGTCGGGTGAAAAAATGATTATACTAGAAACTATTATTTATGTAGCACTAATAATTGCATTATTTGCTGTATGTGATAATAGATATTCAAGGAGGTGCTACGTCCCTTTAAAGGTGGTCTGTAGTGCCTCCTTTTTAGTGATTTTCTTCTTAAATTTTTATTACAGTGAAAGATTAGGCTTACTGATGTGGGCCCTTCTAGCATGCTTTGTGGGCGATATATTGATGGGTATGTATAACACATATCTTAAAAAGCAGTTTATGGTAATTGGCATCATCGCCTTCATGTTAGGACACGTAGGTTTTCTTAACTATATGTGCAGAATTACTGAACACACAAGTGTGAGAGTGTATATAGTACCTGTATTTGCCTGCCTTATATTAATAGGCATGAGAAAGTGGTGTCATTTGCATATAGGCTCTCTTTTTGTGCCATGCATAATCTATTGCTACTTTGTATCTACAATGACCTTAAAAGCCATAGAATGCGGCCTCAACGGGCTTAATATACTTGGAGTTGCAGGAGTATTATTCTTAATTAGTGATTTCACAATTCTCTTTTTATATTTTTATCATTTTAGCCACATAAAAAATAAGCGCGCGGTCCACTACGTGAACCTCGCGACTTATTATGCGGCAATTATATTATTTATCTATAGCCTTTAAATGAGCGTGGATTTATTCTCTTTGTAGACGTAACCAGCGGGCTAAATTATTTGATATAAGATACAAATACGTTTCCGAAGGTAGCGAAGTATTCGTTGGCTTCGGTGATGCCCATTTTTGATGTGGCACTAGTCTGTGGGTCAAAGTAGGTGATAGATGAAGCATCATATCCTACGATGAGTACCGCAGTGTCCTCGCCAGTGTAAGCATATACAGGCACACCCTGGCTGACGTAGTAAAGCACCTGAGTTAGGCTTGCACCAGTTAAATCAAGAATGTCGTAGTCCTTAAGAGTCTTTCTAAGGATTGAAATAGGAGTTTCACCTGATTCTAACAGTGTATGTACCTGCACATTTTCCCCTGCCTGAACAAGCATAGCGGACAATGCTTTTGCAGATGCTGAAGCATCGGAATCTGAAGAACCAACAGCAATTCCTGTAATGGAATTCTGGTAGGATTTTCTGCCGCGCTTCCATATATATTTAGGTGTGTTATCAAGAACGATTCCCATTTCCTCATCAGCAAGTGTGATAGCGGAAAGCAAATCGTCAGTAGCGAGCGCTACCTTATTACCAACATATACATAGTACTGTGTTGAGCTGGTTGCTGATGATACAGAAACGTTTCTGGCTGTATCTGCAAGTACCAGGCCAGTAATATCGTATTTAACAGTGCCAAGCTTTTCATCCTCTTCAAGAGGGGTCATGGTAAGAGTGACAATCTGTTGTTTAACATCATCTGTAGCAAGTGATATATCAACCGCCTTGTTCTGCTCACCAGCACTGTTTTTGATGGTGTCGCCCTCGGCAGCCGTAATGATTCCGTCTTCTCCAATCTGGATTCTATCCAGGTAGATTGTGTAAGAATCGATGGAAGTATCTGTAATGTAATATCCGTTTTTATGATAACTCATAAGCTCACGGTTGCTGCCCTGCGAAATATCAGAAATAGTAAGCTTATACATAGGATATATAGTGGAACCGGCACCGTCTGTGGTGATATCGTTTTTGTTAATAGTTCCATAAATCAAATCATCATCAAGGAACTCAAGTGGTCTAAGTAGCTGGCCTTTTGCGGCGTTAATATCGAAGGAATGGCCAGTTTCCAAATCCATAATGTGGATTGTAGATGCCATGTTTTCCTCGTCCATCCAAGCTAAGTATCTACGTGAGCTTGAAACGGCATACTGAGCATCATCAAGACCAGTCATAAGCTCTTTAGTGGTAAGTTCGTTTAGTGACATATAAACCAGCGTACCGTTTACCATGATATAGAAATCGTTGTTGGCTGTTTCATACAAAAGCTCTGAGAAGTTAGCATTCAAAATCTGGAAAGAGCTTGTTGATGTAATGAATACCTGCTCTGTAGATGTATCCTCGATAGCATCGTAGTGGAACAGGTTGATACCGCATTCGCCTTCATGGCTGCCGGAATTCATATATCCGTAAACAACGTAATCCATGGTACCACTTTCATCTATGTTCAATAGAAGAATCTGGTGTTGATCATAGATTGAACGTGAATCAGAGGCATCTGTTACGAAGCTGAATATCTGCTTGAGCTTGCGGTCAGTCTGATTGTATTCGTAAAGGGAACCGTTTTGTACAAAGGAAACGATGGTTCCTGTTTCGTTTGATAAATACTGTAAATTTGAATCTGTAATACCTATATTAAGGATGTTTCCATCGAAGGCTACTGATTGGTCATCGAGAATCTGATTCATGTTTCTATCATAAGATAGAAGATAGATTCTATCGGCTGTGTAGCGAATTCGATAATCCTCTGAGCAGGTGTAATATTCGTTCTTTCCATTATTATCTCTTGTAAGGAGATATGAAAGTGTAAGGCTTACATAGTTTGTAGTAATATCAGTAAGGGCTACATTGCAATCACCAACCTGAGTTCCATCAAATGTACCATAGGCAATCTGTGATAGAGTTGAATTGATGTCTACATGGCTCAAATCATTGCTTTCTGTAGATTTAGGCTCGATGTATGAGGAAAGGTCAGTTGCATCTTCTGAAAGAGCTGTATTGTGGAAATACTGAGCGAAATCAAGTATATCTTCTTCGTTACATCCGTCAGGCTGCATGATGCGAGTGTAGTAATAGATATCCTTGCCATTGCCATTTAAAGTAATGATAAGAAGATATTCTTCGTTCTTTTCGATAAGGTTTCCAGCCTGGAAGCTGGTTGTAAGGACACCATCATCGTTTGTAAATTCTAAATCGTTGTTAGAAATATTACGTTGGGTGTCTAGCGAACGGATTTCGTAGGATGCTGTGTCGATGTTGTATTTCTTAGCATCTATAGATAATGAAACTGTTCGGTTTGAATCCAAAGGAATGATGGCATCTCGCATGTAGGCTGGGTCCATTTTTTGAACATAGCCGTGTAGCTCTGTGGATGCATCGTTAAGATAGTTTACATAGACTACAGGCAGTGTAGGGGATGCAAGCTTTGTTACTTCCTTTGTTTCAGATATGTTTGTTACTATTTCAAAGAAGATTACGGCACAAACAAAAATGGCAAGTAAAATGCCCGCACGTTTAATTATTTGGGTTGGAATGCCTTTTTTATAGAACTGTAATTTCATATAATCTCGCTTTCTTGCTTAATAAATAATAAAGTGTTATAATCCGTTAGACTTTCGATTAATATTCAATCGGAGTAAATTTTATTGTAACACTATTTTTTCATACTGTCTTAGGTTTTACGGAGGATTCATGAAAAAATTATTTTCGAAGATCAAAACAGGCTTAGGCCACGTGGGGAGCATCATTAAGAAGCCTTTTGTTAAATTTGGTAATTCTAAGCTGGTACAGGGCTATCTTGCTAGCAAATTCCATAAGACATGGATGATGCTTTGGAGCGATTATGCCTTTTTTATGCATATACCACTTGCACTTATTATCGTATTTGCAATGGAGTGGATGTCTAGACATTCATTTTTTGCAGCGTGGGGCTTTGTGGTAGACCACACAGGTCCATATTTATTTAACTCATATTGCGTATTTGTAGCGCTGTCCATTGTTTTCTTAAGCAAGAGACGTGGCTGGTGGCGAGTATTCATCAGTATGTTCTTTATAATACTTGGTATTATAAACTGCATTATTTTGTTGAACCGTGTATCACCATTCGGCTACACAGACCTTTACATGATTGGCGACCTTCTTACAATGCAGGATTCCAACTACTTCTCAGCAGAGGAAGCCATGATAGCGGTAACAGCCCTTATTATCTATATTATAATAATGGTAATTTACCTCATTAAGGGTCCTAAGAAGACAGATGCAAAGCCATTATGGCAGCGAATTATACTTGTTGTAGCACTTTGGGTTTCACTTTATCCATCAACAATATTGCTTAGACAGTCAGGTATCATGACTTCTTACTTCGGCAATCTTGCTCAGGGATATTTGGATTACGGTTATTTGTACGGCTTTTCAACCTCAGTACTTGATAGAGGTATGAACAGACCATTTGGTTATTCTAGAAACAAGATAGATGATATCCTTGAAAAGGATGCTTCTTATGTTAACACCTTAGAGATTCCATCAGATGACGCAACAAAGCCTAACATTGTTGTTATCCTGCTTGAATCCTTCTATGATGTTTCAGAATCGGAATTCCTAGAGACTAGCGAGGATCCAATCCCATTCATCCATTCATTGGAGAAGAACTACTCTACAGGACACTGTATCGTACCTGTTGTAGGTGCTGGTACATGTAACTCCGAATTCGAAGTACTTACTGGTATGAGCTGTAGCTTCTTTGGCCCAGGCGAATACCCACAGAAGACTATCATCAAGGAAACAGACTGTGAAAGCTATGCTGATGTTCTTCACGACAATGGCTACAGCACTCACGTAGTTCACAACAATGGTGGTAACTTCTATTCAAGAGCTAATGCTTTTTCTATGATGGGCTTTGACAGCTTTACATCAAAGGAATTGCTTGATATTACAGATTACACACCACTTGGCAACTGGCCAACAGATGACATCCTTATCGATGCCACAACAGATGCCATGGATGTAGATGATAACCCTGATTTTGTTTACACAATCACAGTAGAAGGCCACGGCGCTTATCCTACTTACCCAGTTGAGGAAGACCCAGCTATCAAGGTAATTGCTCACGGTAAGACAGAGGAAGAGCAGAATGCTTGGAGCTACTACATCAACAGAATCTACAACGTAGATGATTTTGTTAAGAATTATATCGAAGCCCTTGATGCAAGAGGCGAAGATACACTTGTTATCATGTTTGGTGACCACCTTCCAACTATGGGTCTTACAGACAGCGAGGTAGCCACAGGAGATCTTTACAAGACAAAGTATTTCACATGGAACAACTTTGGAATGGAAAAGATTGATGAAGATTTAGCTTCATATCAGCTTGTATCAGAGTTCTTAAACAGACTTGATATTCACAACGGTAATATCAATGCTTACCACCAGACAGCAATGGCTGAGGGTAAGAAATATGGCACAAGTGATTATATGACCCCACTTAAGATGCTTCAGTACGATATCCTCTACGGAGATAGATATGTATACGAAGATGGCACAAAATACACTCCATCAGATTTGGTTATGGGTGTTAATGAAGTAACAGTAGATAGCGCATACTTCTTTAACGGAAGGCTGCACATATACGGTGATCAATTCACCAAATGGTCTAAAGTATTTGTTAACGGCGAACAAGTCCCAACCAAATACGAGAGTGGCCAGGTATTGTCAATAAATGCTTCGGACGTAACAAATGGTGACACTATTAAGGTATGCCAGATGGGAAGCTCTAATACGGTATTTAGGGAGTCTAACGAGTTTAAGGTATATGACCCTAACTATGTTGAAGAAGAGCCGGAAATAGAAGAAACTGAAGAAGATTCAGAAGAATAAAAAATAGCCTCGAGCGAAATGCTCGAGGCTTTATTTTTATTTTAATATTCACCGTTTTTGTAACGAGTAATGAGTTTTTCGATACGTCCATAAGGATTGAGAAGCTCTGAGATTGAGCACTCGTGGTTAAGAGTATCGATGATGTAAGCGATGTACTTAGACATATCGCACTTGATGAAGTAGTCCTTATTCTGAACTTCTTCTGGAAGGTATGTAAGGTTTGTTGTAACAACGCGGTAAATGATACCGTCTTCAACAGCCTTATCGAACTTAGCCATACCACTTGTGAAGAGTCCGAATGTAGCTACTACGAAGATACGATTAGCATTACGCTTCTTAAGCTCTGTAGCAACGTCAATCATTGATTCACCAGATGAAATCATATCATCAACAATGATTACGTCCTTACCAGAAACATCATTTCCAAGGAATTCATGAGCGACGATAGGATTACGTCCATCTACGATACGGCTGTAATCACGACGCTTGTAGAACATACCAACATTAACACCTAAAACAGATGCCATATATACGGCACGCTTTGTACCACCTTCATCAGGTGAGATAATCATAAGGTGATCATTATCAAGCTTTAAGTCCTTGCAGTTCTTAAAGATGCCCTTAAGGAACTGGTATGTAGGTGATACTGTCTCAAAGCTGTGAAGAGGAATCGCATTCTGAACACGTGGGTCGTGAGCATCAAATGTGATGATGTTATCAACACCCATGTTAACGAGTTCCTGAAGTGCCATAGCACAATCAAGGGATTCACGAGCACTTCTGCGGTGCTGTCTACCTTCGTATAAGAAAGGAATAATAACAGTAATACGCTTAGCCTTGCCCATTGCAGCTGCGATGATACGCTTAAGGTCGCAGAAGATATCATCTGGGCTCATGTGATTCTCGTGACCACAAACAGTGTAAGTGAGGCTGTAATTTGTTACATCAACAAGGATGTATAAATCAAGTCCACGAACAGACTGCTTGATGATACCCTTAGCTTCGCCTGAACCGAAACGAGGGCAGTCAGCATCAACAATGTAGGAATCACTGCGATAACCAGCAAGTGTAATAATAGACTGGTCACTTTTGCGCTCCTGTCTCCATGCAAGAAGGTAATCATTAACTCTCTCCGCGATGGCTGTACAGCTCTTATGTGGGATTAACCCAAGCTCAGCCATAGGTGGTGTGTTTTCCAACACGATTTCATTATTTGGCATGTTTTGCTCCTTGATACTATTAAATTATTATTTAGATATTACTTTTTTCATGCGAATATCGTTACCTATGAGCTTAATCATCTCATAGTTTGAAAATACTCGCGAAGTAATACGTTCGCTGTAAGTGTCTCTCAAATCTTTTAAAGAGAGGTTAGTGGAAATAATAGTGGATTTGTTACGGAGTAATCTTTCGTTTAAACACTGAAATAGGCGCGCTGTAGTAAATGAATTTTGGAATTCTGTGCCTAAATCATCGATGATTAACAAATCGCAATCAAATATGTGATCATGAAGTTCTGCCACATTGGCATTCTTCTTAAAGGTCTGTTCTTCAAAAACTCTGAAAAGCTCGCTTGATGTGAAATAAATAACCGAGATACCCTGGTCTAATAGAGCTTTCGCGATACAATTAGACAGGAAGGTTTTACCACAACCTGTTTTCCCTAATAATAAGAGATTACCACCTTTTTGACGAAAATTTTGCACAAAATTAGTGGCCTTATCAAGGGCTATTTCAGCATTAGCCCGAGCACTGACCTCAGAACCAGGCTCATAATAGTCATCATCGTACATATTGAGGTCAAACATGCTGAAGTTTTCTTTTGAAAGAATATTGTTAATGTTGGATTGTTTATAGACGATATTAAGAGCTGCCTGCTTAAAGCAATGGCAGCGCTTTCCGTTAATATATCCAGTGTCCTTACAATCAGGACAATCGTAAGGTGGTTCAAGAAAATCCTCTGGAAAACCAGCGGCCTTCATAAGCTCTAAACGCTTATTTTTAAGGGCCTCAAGTTTAATCTTTGAATCGGCGGAAGCAGAAGCTACATCCTTGCCTTCAAAGATAGATGTGATAGAAGATATAGATACTCTTGATACTTCTTCATCAATTGCAGAAAGTGAAGGTACGGCAGAATATAATTCCTTTGTGCGGAACGAAACAATTTGGTTGTTTCTAGATTGCTTGTGATTGTATTCACGCATAAGTGCATCATATTGCTCATTAGTAAGTGCCATATAATACCTCCTTTTTAATTTCCCAATAGCTTTCTTTCTAAAGCGTTGAAATCATAATTCTGGCGCTGTTCGAAATTTAAAAACTTATTGTTTGCTCTTGTTCTGTTATCAGAAGCATTGTTGTTCTTGAGACGTGATGCATCTGAAAGTCTAGATACAGTAGCCTTTGTAAATTCCTGATCAAGACGTGCAACGTCATCTAAAGTTTTAACAGATGCTTTGTGCCAGCTTGTAAGAATAGAATCTGCGTACTTGAAGCTTGGCTTGTTTGTAGATGCGATAGTACGCTCGCAAGCTTCCAAGATAATGTCTAGGCTAAAGCAATATGTGTTAGCCCATTTGTCTATAAAGTTGAGTTCGGACTCAACTAATTCTCTGTTTCCAATACCAAGTGCCTTCTTGATTGAGTAAACTGTGTTTGTATGTGCGCTAGAAGACTGTCTAGCATCCTCAACAGTTGTGATTCCATCTTCAGTCCAGTTACGAGCTACAGTATCCATGTAGTGGAAGCTACTGTGGCCGTTGTCTAAGCATGTCTCTATAAGATACTGAATTAAATCTACAGACATGTGAAGTCCATCGTACCAAAACAGTAATGTGTTTGTATCAGAATTAGAAAGTGGTCTGCCAAGGTATGTCTGAGTGGCGAAAATTAAATCCGATACTTCGTCCTCTTCCTTGAAAGCGTCTAATTCGTCTGCAGTGTAGCTAGGCTTAAATGGTGCAGCAATAGGTGTAGCGATATTTGAAACTGTAGGAGCACCAGCGCTTATAGCAACTGATGGCATCCCAGTATTGTGTACTGATGTGAATGAACGGTTTCCATTCACATCCACTAGGCAGATTCCAGAAAGCTCGTTATCCTCAGAGTACTCAAGACGGAGCAACCCCACTTTCTCCCAATAAGTGAAAGCTCGCATGATATCCTTTTCTGTGTGGTCTAAGCAGTCCGCCAACCGCGAGATGGAAAAATCATAATCCTCTCGATTTAGACAACGCAGCAAGTAAAGGTAAATCTTTACGTACTCTCCATTGGCATCTTTCATGAAATCGTCAATAAAAGTATTAGAAATGCAAGTAAAACCAGAATTAGCACTGGTGTGTAGCATGATGTCAGCCATAATTATTATCCTCTCCCTCAAAACTGAGTCAAATTATAGCAAAGTGAAATCAAAAAGAAAAGGGCATGAGGGCCGCGAACCCTTGTAAATAAAGGGTTTGTGAGTTATGTGGATAATGTGGATAAATATTATGAGGCCTTGAAAAAAGGGCATAAAAAAATCCACATTTTTTCACCAGCGTATTAGTGTAAAAAATGTGGATAATGTGGATAACTACTCAGCAAGTAGATGTTCGCCTACTAAATAGACGTCTCCGGCACCCATAGTTATCAACAGGTCATTGTTCAAAAGATTTTTTTGTAAAAATTTTTCGCAGGCGTCAAAAGAGCCTAAATAGTGAACTTCTGTTCCTAATTTTTCTATTCTATCTGCAATGTCTTTTGCACTTACACCATAGATATCTGGTTCTCTTGCAGGGTAAATGTCAGCAAGAAGAACAACATCTGCTACGCTTAATGCCTTTGCGAAATCATCAAGGAAGCTGAGTGTACGTGTATAAGTGTGTGACTGGAAGCAGACAATAAGTCTGTTGTGTGGGTAGTTTAAAGCAGCTGCAAGGCTGGCTGATATTTCAGTTGGGTGATGAGCATAGTCATCGATAACTGTGGCTCCATTATATGTACCCTTGAATTCGAATCTTCTGTGGGCACCGCCGAACTTAGCAAGTCCAGCAAGGATATTCTCATAAGAGATACCCATTTCTATAGAAAGAGCAATTGCTGCAAGCGCATTTGAAACGTTGTGAACACCAGGAACGTTAAGGGTTACTTTATCGTAAGTCTTGCCGTTGAAAACAGGAACAAAGCTAGCGCAGCCTTTTTCGTTGTAAGTAATATCTGTAGGATAAATATCAGCATCACCCTTAAGAGAGTATGTGATTACCTGACATTTAAGACCTTCAGTGAAGTATTTAACATCATCTATTTCGTTATTGATAATTAAGATTCCGTCATCAGCTGTGTTACCAGCAAACTTCTTAAATGAAGCACGATAGTTTTCAAGATTCTTGAAGAAATCAAGGTGGTCGGCTTCAACATTAAGAATAATGTTGTACTTAGGGAAGAATGAGTGGTAACTGTTTGTATACTCACAAGCTTCTGTAATGAAAACATCACTGTCACCAACGTGAACATTGCTGTGGATGGCATCAAGAATTCCACCAACAGAAATAGTTGGGTCATCAGCTGTTTCAAGAAGAATCTGGCTAATCATTGATGTTGTAGTTGTTTTACCATGTGTTCCGGCAACGGCGATTGATCTGGCATAGTTTTCCATTATTTCGCCAAGAAGCTCAGCACGTGTGAGCATTGGCTTACCTGAAGCTTTTGCTGCAGCGAATTCTGGGTTATCCTCGTGAATTGCAGCAGTATAAACAATAAGGTCGATATCTGATGTGATATTTGAAGCTGCCTGTGGATAATTAATGGTAGCGCCAAGTGCCTCTAAGTGTTTTGTAAGATCAGATTCGCTTCTATCTGAACCTGAAATTGTAAAGCCTGCACCAAGCAAAATCTCTGCAAGACCAGACATGCTGATTCCGCCAATTCCAATGAAATGAACGTGAATCTTGTTATTAAAATCGATTTTATACATATTAATAGCCTTCTTTATTTAAAAATTTGCAAAAAATACCTACATAACTCTACCCCCAAAATGAACTTCATGCAAGATTAAAAAATATAATTGTAGAATTTGACAGTGAATTGTCAAACAATTAACAATAGTTTGGTAAAAAGTATTAATAATATTGCGACGAATAACCACATTTGCTATACTAATGTTACAAAGGGGAGTGCTATGGGTTTTTTTGTAAGCACATCCTTGACTGACACCATGAGAAAGGCAGATGATAGGATGATTAGAAAAGAAATGATCGCAATGCTTCTCGCTGGCGGGCAGGGAAGCAGACTCGGCGTATTAACGTCCGACGTAGCAAAGCCAGCCGTTTCTTTTGGAGGAAAGTATCGTATTATCGACTTCCCTCTTTCAAATTGTATCAATTCAGGTATTGATACAGTTGGTGTGCTAACTCAATATCAGCCATTAGTCCTTAATTCTCATATTGGAATTGGTATTCCTTGGGATTTGGATAGAAATAATGGCGGTGTTACCGTTCTTCCACCATATGAGAAGAGCGATACAAGTGAGTGGTATTCCGGCACAGCCAATGCAATTTTCCAAAACCTTAAGTACATGGAAAGCTATAATCCAGAATATGTGCTTATCCTTTCGGGTGACCACATCTATAAGATGGATTATGAAGCCATGTTAGATTTTCATAAGGCAAAGGGCGCAGATGTTACTATCGCAGTAATTCCTGTTCCAATCGAGGAAGCATCTCGATTCGGAGTTGTTATAGCTGATGACGAAAAGCGTATCAGTGAGTTTGAGGAGAAGCCAGCTAATCCTCGAAGCAATCTTGCTTCAATGGGTATTTATATATTCAGCTGGAAAGCATTAAAGGAGTCTTTACTTGCTCTTAAAGACCAGAGCAACTGTGATTTTGGTAAGCATGTTCTTCCTTATCTACATGAAAAGGGGGCACCAATGTATGCCTACGAATTCAACAGCTATTGGAAGGATGTAGGAACACTTGGTTCATATTGGGAAGCCAATATGGAGCTTATAGATTTAATTCCAGAGTTCAACTTATATGAAGAATTTTGGAAGATATACACTAATCAAAATATCATCGAGCCACAGTTCATTGCTAGCACAGCAGTAGTAGAGAAAGCTATTGTAGGTGCAGGTGCACAGATTTATGGCGAGGTTTACAATTCAGTTTTAGGCGCTGGAGTTGTGATTGATGAGGGTACAGTAGTTAGAGATTCAATCATAATGGAAGGTGCTATCATTGGTAAGAATTGCGTAATAGATAAATCGATTATCGCAGAAAACACCGTTGTTGGTGAAGGGGCCAAGATTGGTCAGGGTGAAGAAGCTGAAAGCAAGTTAAATGCAAGCATATACTCATTCGGACTTGCAGTTATCGGCGAAAACAGCGTTATACCAGCAAATGTAACTATTGGCAAAAATACAGCTATCAAAGGCGAGACTAGCGAGGCAGATTATCCTGACGGACAGTTGGCTAGTGGCGGCTACATTATCAAGGCAGGTGATCGATTATGAAAGCATTAGGAATTATACTAGCAGGTGGAAACTCAAGCAGAATGCAGCAGCTTACTGAGAAGCGTGCCATTGCCGCAATGCCAGTAGCTGGAAGCTACAGATGTATAGATTTTGTTCTTTCAAATATGACAAATTCGCACATCCAGACAGTAGCAGTACTTTCACAGTACAACGCAAGATCTCTTAACGAGCATCTTAATTCGTCAAAATGGTGGAACTTTGGTAGAAAGCAGGGAGGTCTCTTCCTATTTACACCAACAGTTACTACTAATAATAGTTGGTGGTACAGAGGTACTGCCGATGCAATTTGGCAAAATATTGATTTCCTAAAGAAGAGACACGAGCCATATGTTATAATCGCAAGTGGTGATTGTGTTTACAAGCTGGATTTCAATAAGGTACTTGATTATCACATCAAAAAGCAGGCAGACATCACAGTAGTTTGTGCAAAGCTTCCTGAGGGAGATGACATCAACCGTTACGGTGTGGTAGAGATGGACAGAGACGGTCGAATCGTTGAATTTGAAGAAAAGCCAATGGTTGCAAATTCAGATATCGTTTCGGCAGGCGTTTATGTCATCCGAAGAAGAGCTCTCATCGATTTGTTGGAAGAATGCAACAGAGAGGGCAGATACAACTTTGTAACAGATATTCTCATTAGATATAAGAATATGAAGAAGATTTACGGCTACAAGATGGAGGGATATTGGTCAAATCTTGCAGACGTAGACAGCTATTTCAAAGCCAATATGGACTTCCTTCGTAAGGATGTAAGAGATAGCTTCTTCCATACTGAGCCTGGTGTATTTTCGAAGACTCACGACCTTCCACCTGCCAAGTTTAATGCAGGCTCTAAGGTCACCAATTCACTTGTTGCTGGTGGATGCATTATAAACAGCACAGTAGAGAATTCTGTACTATTTAAGAAAGCTTTTGTTGGCAACAATTCTGTTGTTAAGAATTGCGTAATCTTAAATGGAGCATACATTGGAGACAACGTGCATGTGGAGAATTGCATAGTTGAAAGCCATGAGACATTGCTCAGCGGATCAACATACATTGGGGAAAATGGTATCCGCATAGTTACCGGTAACAAAAATCGATACGATATGCCAGTTGGGGAGGTATAACAAAATGCAGATTACAGACATTAGAATTCGCAAGATTGAAAAGGAAGGCAAGATGAAAGCGGTTGTCTCTGTGACAATTGACGAGGAGTTTGTAATTCACGACATCAAGATTATTGAAGGAGATAAGGGACTTTTTATTGCAATGCCATCTAGACGTGGTTCTGAAGGTGGATACAAGGATATTGCACATCCTATCCGTTCAACCACAAGAGAACAGATGCAGACAATGATACTTAATAAGTATAAGGAAGAGTTCCCAGAGTAAGATTTATGTATTTAATAGTTGGTCTAGGTAATCCAGAACACAAATATGAAGGAACCCGCCATAATGTGGGTTTTGAGGCAATTGACGCCATTTCAAAGCATTTTGGTATAGAAGTAAACCAAAAGGAGCAAAAAGGAATAGTTGGCAAGGGCATGATAAATGGCCATAAGGTCATTCTGGCGAAACCTATGACTTATATGAACCTTAGTGGTGAATGCGTTCAGCCACTTGCAGATTATTATGAAGTGGATCCAGAAACAGAGCTTGTAGTAATTTCTGATGATGTATCGCTTTCAACAGGAAACATCAGAGTTAGGAAAAAGGGTTCTGCCGGCGGACACAATGGTCTGAAAAATATTATTGCACGACTGAATACCAATGTATTCCCTCGAATTAGAGTGGGCGTTGGTGAGTGTGAAAATGGCGATATGGTAGCCCACGTATTAGGACGCTATAACGCAGAGGACCGTGAAAAGGTAGACGCATCGTTTGATAAGGTGATTGGAGCGTTGGAGTTGTTCTTAGAGGGCAACATCGATGCTGCTATGAATAAATACAATGTAAAAGAAAAGATTGATTAAGAGTTGGCCTGCATAGAATTTATGCAGGCTAATTTTTATATTGTTGTTATTTACAATAACGATTTATTATTCTATACTAAAAAATATAATGAAGTCAAAATATTTATAGTAGTGCGAATAATAAAGAACAGGGAAAAAGGGAGAGCTATGTACGAACCAAATGTAATTTTTAAAGCAAATTTTTTAGGAGCTGTGGATATTTCTTGTGAGAATACACCTATCGTATTAGAGAGAAATAACACAACAAAGGTTAATCAGCTGTTTCAGATGCTACTTTATTATCAGAATGGAATAGCTAGAGACCAGGTTATCTACAATCTTTTTCATAATGAAGATATTGCAGATGAATCAAACAGCCTTAGAGCTATTGTATTTAGACTAAGAAAGGCATTATTAAGTCTAGATATTCCTGACGAGGATTACGTTTACATTAAAAGAGGCACTTATCGAATAAATCCTAATGCCAAGATAGAGTGCGATGCTGTCATGTTTGAGGACCTTGCGAAGAAGGCTCTTGCAGCAGCAGAGGCAAAGGAGCAGCAGAAGCTTTTAGAGGAAGCATTAGATCTTTACAACGGTGATTTCTTACCAACACTTAGCGGATATGAATGGGTAGTTACTACTCAGGTAAGATTAAAGAAGCTTTTCGACAGATGCCTTAAGCAGCTTCTTGAAATGTATAAGCTTCAGAAGGATTACAAATCGATGTATGAGCTTAGCCACAAGGCTAACAAGCTTTATCCATACGATGGTTGGCAGAATTATGAGATGGAGGCTCTTATCGAAGAGGGTAACACAAAGGATGCCCTTAAGCTTTACGAGGATACAGAAACTCTTATGTTTGAAGAGCTTGGAGTATCAGTATCTCAGAGCATGACAGAACAGCTTGATAAGCTTGGCGAGCAGGTCAAGAACAATACAGATATGATTAGCGAGGTTAAGAGAAATCTTGATACCTCAAAGGAAGATATCGAGGGTGCATTCTACTGCACATACCCAGTATTTGTTGAGAGCTATAGATATATTAAAAGAGTTATTCGTCGTTCTGGTCAGGCTGCATGGCTTATGCTTTGCACCATCACAGACGGTAAGGGATTTGCTTTAAATGACTCTGACAGATTGGATAACCTTTCTGACGAGCTTTCAGAGGCCATTCGTTCATCTGCAAGAGGTGGCGATATGTACGCAAGATACAGCAACAATCAGTTTGTTGTACTTCTTCTTGATATTACTCAGGAGGATTGCGTTTTGGTTCAGACCAGAATTAACGAGAACCTCAGCAAGGAATCCAGAAAGAGATATATTAAATATCATTTGGCACCAGTTAATCTTGCAAGTGCAGGCACAGACAATGATACAGACGAATTGCAGGATATTGTAAGAGGTGAGGAATAATGGCAATTTCAGATAGAATGAAAAGAATGTCCAATTGCGTGGGCATAACTTTAAAGGAAGAAGGCTTTAAAGGAGAATTATATACTTGCTTCGAGAATGAGCCTAGAACATTTGCCGATGTAGATGATTTTTTTAATATCGTAAATACGTTTTTAGATGTTTTGGAATTTCCTGCTCAAAAGGTTAAATACAGATCATTCAAGAAGACATTACCTACACTTAAGCTTGTAGATATAGACCCAAATGAAAAGCTTTTTAATACAGAGCATTTACTTGATCTTTGCGATAAAAAAGCGTTTGTCATTATGGTAACAGGCCGTGATAATGCGACATGGCAGGGAATGATTTATAACAAATCAGAAGATAAAGAATATAGCTTTAATAGTGAAGTTGAATTACTAAGAATTATAAATAACTAAATACAGCGGGCAGAATTTGGAGGAAGCAAATGAGACGGTTTAATTGTTTGCTTTCACTGATTGTTCTATGCCTTGGTATTACATCCTGCGGCGACCAATTGCCAGCCTACAATGAAGGCGGTGTGAAGGTTTCTGAGTCAAGCTCTAAGGAAGCTATGGCGAAGAATTCTAACGGTAGTCGCAGTAACAATATCAAAGTACTTGTGCCGGAGGCATCGGGTGTAAAGGTATATGGAAATTCCGATGCATCAATAGATGCCAGCAATGCCAGCGAAGGCTATGTAATGGTGAAGTACACAGGAGATGCAGCCAAGGTAAGAATGCTTATAGAAACGCCTGCAGGTAACACCTATAACTACCTTATGGCACTGGATGGGCAGTATGATGTCTATCCATTATCAGAGGGAAGTGGAACCTACAAAATTGGCGTGTATGAGAACCTACATGATGACCAGTATGCAGCAGCATTTACCCAGTCAGTGAACGTAACCCTAAAAGATGAATATAGTATGTTCCTGTATCCTAATGCATATGTGGATTTCAATGCAAATTCCAATGCAGTAAAAAAGGGAATGGAGCTGGCAAGCGGTGCCAACACTGATATTGATGTGGTGAAAAATGTTTATCATTACATCATTAAGAATGTTACTTACGATTACGACAAGGCAGCGACAGTCCAATCAGGATACATTCCTACGGTGGATGAGACATTGGCAACTGGAAAGGGAATCTGCTTTGATTACGCTTCATTAATGGGAGCGATGTTAAGGTCACAGGGTATACCAACAAGACTTGAGATAGGCTATGCAGGTACGGAATATCATGCGTGGATATCAGTGTACACACCTGAGACGGGATGGATAGATAAGATTATCCAGTTCGACGGAAAGACATGGACACTGATGGATCCAACACTTGGGTCTTATGCTAATAGTGGCACGGTTAAGAGATATTTGGAAGATGATACATACTATCAACTGAAATATAAATATTAAGGGTGTTAATATGGGTGAAAATAGAAAGAAGTTAACTTCAGAAGAATTATTTGCATTCTCAGACGAAATGGGAATGATGATAAGTAGTGGTGTTTCTTCAATACAGGCAATCACAATGATGTTAGATGAGTCAGCAGGTGGAGAAGAAAAAGAGCTATTGACTGAAATGGAGCAGGTGGTTGCAGAAAGTGGTTCTTTATCTAAGGCCATAGATAAATCAGGAGTATTCCCAGATTATTTTGTTGAAATGGCAAATATGGGTGAGACTACAGGTAAGATGGATACAGTTCTCAAGAATCTTGCAGCTCATTATTCCAGAGAAATGGCTATCAGCAATGCCATTAGAAGTGCGGTTACATATCCACTTATGATGGTTGCGATGATGCTTGTAATAATTATCGTTCTTGTAACGGAAATCATGCCTGTATTCAACAGGGTCTTCAAGCAATTAGGCGGTACAATGGATGGACTTTCTGCAGGCTTTTTGACAGTGGGAAGCTTTATGAAATCTAACTGGATAATCCTTTTAATTATCCTTTTAGCACTTGTCGTATATATGTTATTGCTCAATAAAACTAATTGGGGCAAATCAAGACGTCTTAATATGCTGTATAAGAGTCGACGATTCAAATCAATCCATTCAAAAATTGCTACAAGCAGATTTGCATCAGCTATGGCTATGACACTATCAAGTGGTATGGATGTAATGCAGGCACTTGATGTAAGTGGCAGAATCGTTGATGCGCCTGACTTTGAAGTAAAGGTGGAGAAATGTAAGGATTCATTTGCAGAATCTATGGATATTGGTAAGGCATTTTCTCTTTCTGGAATATTCGGCGGATTATACGGAAAGATGGCAATCCTTGGAGCTAAAACTGGAAACATGGAAAACGTACTTGAAAAGGTTGCCAGCACATATCAGGAAGAGGCTGATGAGGAAATAAACGACTTAATCGCAGTAGTAGAGCCTACACTTGTTATTATCCTTTCTGTAATCGTTGGTATCATTTTACTTTCAGTAATGTTGCCACTTCTTAACATTATGTCGGGGATGATTTAGTATGGGAAGAACCAGATTTGGAAGCTTAGACGGCGTACATGAAATTAAAAAGAAATACAGGGCAGAAACTATAGTGATTTCTGCTGTGCTTTTTGTGCTTATTTTTATAGTATTTTTGTTTGCTGTATCAAAGGCATCTGAAGGGTCTATCCAAGAACAAAGACAAAGTCTTACAGATGCAGTGGATAGAGCCATTGTTCAATGCTATGTTACAGAAGGAAAGTATCCAGAAAGCTTTGATTATTTAAAAGAAAACTACGGAATCATCTATGATGAGGAACAGTTTAGAGTTGATTATGTAATATATGGAAGCAATATGCGACCAGAGGTAACAATCATTAATCTTAAATAACATTGTGTTTGAAAGGAGCAGCTTTGAAAAAAGGGCAGCTAAGAAAACATAATATAGATATCCTGTTTTTGATGGTATTGTTTTTTATATTCACCTTTTCCGGGGTGAGCGTACTTTTGATGGCTGTAAATTCTTATAAATCAGTAGTTTTTGCCAATGAGTCAAACGCTAATGCACGTATTGCTACAGCTTATATAAGAGAACAGGTTAGACAGCATGACGAAGCTGGCGCTATTACCTTGGGCAAATTTGATGGAAATGATTGCATCAAAATGTCAGAGGGCGAAGGCTACAGCTTGTATATCTACGAATATGACGGATTTTTAATGGAGCTTGAGGCAAAGGATAATTCTGGCGCCACAGCTGATTTTGGAAACAAAATTCTTGAAATAAATGATATGAGTCTTGATGAAAAGGATGGTATGCTTAATGTGACAATCCAGGAAAAATCAGGCGAAGAGTTGAACATGAAAATCGGTGTTAAGTCAACGGAGGTGGAATCAGATGAGGAGTAGAAATAATGGTTCCAGAATCTTTTTGACGGAGCTGATGTTTTCAATATTTTTCTTTATTATAATATCTGCCATTTGCCTTCAGTGCTTTGCTGGAAGTTATGTTAAAAGCAAACAGGCTAAGGAAATAACAGCAGCTGTAAATCTTGCAACTAACGCAGCTGAAGAATATCTAGCTATCTATAATTACAAGGGTGACACCATTTACTATGACGAAAACTGGCAAGAGGTGGATGACAAGGATGCAGTTTATAAAATGACAAGCATCGTAATCGAACCAGAAAAAAGGGGACAGTGCCAGCAGATGCATGTGGTGGTGGCCACAATGTTAGACGAAGAAATATATTCCCTTGAGGTTGAAAAGGCGCTTAAGTAGGAGAAGCCATGGAACAAAACAAAAGAGAAAGCAGGACAATAATAAATATTGGAACCTCTCTTATGGTGGTTATTTTGATTGGATTAGCGTTTGCTGTAATAGCAGCTCTTACAATATCATCTAGCTATAATAACTATAATCTAAGTCAGAAGCTTAAAAACCACACTGCTGAGTACTATGCTGCAGCTAATAAGGCGCAGGAGAAAATAGCAGCATCTGATTGGGCCGACCAGGAGTTTACAGTTGATATAAACGAAGATCAGGTTTTGCAGGTAAAGGTGGATAAAGGGGAGATAGTTAAGTTTAATGTGGAAAACTCCTCAGATTGGGAGGCTGATAGTTCACAACCTCTCTTAACAATTCAAGACTAAAGGTGAATCAATATGAGTGTAAATATAGTTAGTTATTTAACCGACGCAGTAAATAAATATAAAGCCTCAGATATGTTTATTATCACAGGTCGTGAGGTGTCCTTCAGAGTTAATGATATGGTTATGACACGCTCTGAATTAGAGGCAAATTATGAGGAAAAATCCGAGGAAGATGATGGCCCTGTAACACCATCTATGGCAGAATCTCTTGTTGCACAGATTTATGAACTTGCAGGAAGAGACATTTTAAAGTATAAAGAATACGGCGATGATGATTTTTCTTTCGCCATAAAGAATGTATCAAGGTTCAGAGTGAATGCATTTAAGCAAAGAGGAACTTATGCAGCAGTCATTCGTGTAATCACATTTACGTTGCCTGATTACAAGGAACTTATGATACCAGAATCTGTTATCAAGCTATCAAACGAATCAAAGGGATTAGTACTGGTTACGGGTCCTGCAGGAAGTGGTAAGTCTACCACATTGTCTTGCATCGTTGATAAGATAAATAAAAATTATTGTAAACACATTATTACATTAGAGGACCCGGTGGAGTACCTTCACAGGCATGCTAAATCAATAGTGTCCCAGCGAGAAATCCACTTAGATACAGAAAACTATGTGACAGCACTTCGTGCCTCACTTAGACAGAGTCCAGATGTTATCTTGCTTGGAGAAATGCGTGATGCTGAAACCATTTCCGTTGCAATGACCGCGGCTGAGACAGGTCATTTGATACTGTCTACATTGCATACCATTGGCGCAGCTAACACCATCGATAGAATTATCGATGTTTTCCCATCAGAGCAGCAACATCAGATAGCATTGCAGCTTTCTATGGTTATAAAGGCAGTTGTATCTCAGCAGCTGGTTCCAGCAGTAGATGGCACACTTGTGCCTGCATTTGAGGTTATGACGGTTACACCAGCCATTAGAAACATGATTAGAGAAAATAAGGTGCCACAAATCGAAGGTGTTATTTATTCTAGCGACACTGAAGATATGGTTTCTATGGACTCTAGCTTATTCAAGCTTGTTAAGGCAGGCAAAATTACAAAAGAAACAGCAATGGAGTATGCAGTTAATGCAGAAATGCTAGGAAGAAGATTAGGAGTTTGATTTAATGGAAAGTTTTAAACCTATGCTGTTTACTTGCATGAAAAATTATAGCAAGGAGCAGTTCTTTAAAGATTTAGTATCAGGAATCATCGTGGCAATCATTGCATTGCCACTTTCTATTGCCTTGGCGCTTGCGTCAGGAGTTGGCCCAGAGCCAGGTTTATATACAGCAATCGTGGCTGGCTTTTTGATTTCCTTCTTCGGAGGAAGTACAGTTCAGATAGCTGGTCCAACAGCTGCATTTGCAACAATCGTAGCAGGAATCATTGCCACAGATGGTATGGATGGTCTTATCATCGCAACTATTATGGCAGGTATCATTTTGATAATTTTAGGTTTGGTAAAAGCCGGAGCACTTATCAAATTCATACCTTACACAATCACAACAGGATTCACAGCCGGAATCGCAGTTACTATTCTTATTGGTCAGTTCAAGGATTTCTTTGGTGTAGATTTCCGTGGCGAAAAGCCAATTGAGACAATTGATAAGTTAAAGGTATTCTTTGCAAACATTGATTCACTTAACGTTCAGGCAATGATGGTAGGTGTTATCTGCCTTGCAGTGCTTATTATCTGGCCTAAGTTTTTCTCAAAGATACCAGCATCTATCATCGCAGTATTTGTTAGTATCGCAATCGTTCAGGGCTTACATCTTAACGTAAATACGATAGGTACTCTTTACCCTGATTTAAAGGCAGGACTTCCAAGCCTTTCAGTACCACATTTCTCACTTGCAATAGTTAGAAATGAAATGCCTAACGCATTTACAATCGCAATCCTTGCAGCTATCGAATCACTTCTTTCTGCAGTAGTTGCTGATGGTATGGTTAACAGTAAGCACAGAAGTAATCAGGAGCTTATCGGTCAGGGTATCGGTAATATCGGCTCAGTTTTATTTGGTGGTATTCCAGCTACAGGTGCTATCGCACGTACAGCTGCCAACATCAAAAACGGTGGACGTACACCAATCGCAGGTATGGTTCATTCAATCACACTTTTAATCGTACTTGTAGTACTTATGCCTTATGCAAAGTTCATCCCAATGCCATGTATCGCAGCTATTCTTTTCCAGGTAGCTTACAACATGTGCCAGTGGAGACCATTCGTAAGACTTGTAAAATATGCTCCAAAGTCAGATATCATTGTACTTGTACTTACATTCATCCTTACAGTAGTATTCGACCTTGTTGTTGCTATTGAGTGGGGTATGATTGTTGCATGTATCCTTTTCATCAAGAGAATGAGCGAGGAGACACATGTAAGTGGTTGGACATATCAGTCAGATGACGAGGAATTCGTTGATGACCTTAGACCAGTTGAGAAGGAAATCCGTGTATTCGAAATCACAGGACCTCTTTTCTTCGGTGTTTCAGATATGCTTGCAAATGAAATCAATGTAAAGCACTTCACAAAGGTACTTGTTATCAGAATGCGTTCCGTTCCAGCTATTGATGTTACAGCTCTTAGAGCTTTAAGAGATCTTGTAGAGCGTGCTAAGGCTAAGGGCGTAACTGTAGTATTCTCACACGTAAACGAGCAGCCAAGACATATGATGGAGAAGGCTGATTTCATCAGCGTTGTAGGTGAGGAGAACTTTGCACCAAACATTGATGCAGCACTTGATAGAGCAGAAACAATTATAGGCAAATAATTATGAAAACATTTTTAGAACCATTTGAAAATCTAACAGCGGTGGAGTCTCTTCGTGAGGCTCTTTCTCGCCGCGGTAAAGTCTATGATATAACAGGGTGTGCCGATAAGGCGCACCTTATTTTTGGTATAGGCCATGACGTTGATTATAAGCTGATTATTACAGCAGATGAATTAAAGGCAAGGGAGCTTGTGGAGGAATATCGTTTTTACGATGAAAATACGGTATTTTTCCCAGCAAAGGATTTCCTGTTTTACCAGTCGGATATCAGAGGTAACGCCCTTACACGTGAGCGTATGAGCGCCATAGAGGCGGTTATCAGCAATAATTCATGTACTGTAATAACCACCATAGATGCGTTGATGAATAAGCTACCTGCACTTTCTTATTTTGAGGATGGTGTGGTAGCTATATCTGATACGGATACAATTGAGCTTGAGGCATTGCGCCGCAAGCTGGTTGCCATGGGCTATGAAAATGTGGGTACTTGCGAGCATCCAGGTGAGTTTGCAGTTAGAGGTGGAATCATCGATGTGTTCCCACTTACTTCGGATTTGCCAGTTCGTATTGAGCTGTGGGGTGATGAGGTTGATAGCATTCGTACCTATGATGCCAGCAATCAGAAGTCTATCGAAAATATAAATTCTGTTTTAATTTTTCCTGCGGTCGAGCTAATACTGGGGGCTGACGAGGTGGAGGCTGGTCTTAAGAAGATTGAGGCAGAGCGAGATGAGCGCTATGAACAGTATCGTAAGGAAATGAAAACGGAAGAGGCATATCATCTGAAAACCTATGCCGACAGAGTTGTGGAAGAGACCAGAGAATGGGGATTATCCCAGGAGCTGGAAACAAATCTCACTTACTTCTGTGACAAGCTAGGTTCATTTATAGATTTTATGCCAAAGGGAACCTACGTGTTTATTGACGAGGTGCAAAAGGTAATAAATAAGGGCGAGGTTACTGAAACAGAGTTTTCTGATGCTATGACACGCCGAGTTGAGGCAGGCTACATGCTAAGGGGCCAGATGGAAATGTTGTATAGCGTGTCAGAGATATTTGGAAGAATCGAAAAATATCCTACTACACTTATGTCTGTTTTGGATGCTAAGAACAAGCTGCTGAAATCAGCAGACCATTTCAGCATTGCTGTGCAGGGTGTTAATGCCTACAATGGTTCCTTCGAGCTGTTAACTAAGGAGTTGCTCCAATACAAGAAACGTAAATACAAGGTACTGCTTGTGACCAGCTCTTCTACCAAGGGACAGCGCTTAGCAGAGGATTTGTTAGAAGAGGGGCTTAACGCATATTTCACCACGGATTTAGATCACAAGATTAATCCTGGGGAAACAATGCTATGCGTTGGAAATATTAAAAGAGGATTTGATTATCCTGATTCAGCCTTTGTAATGCTGTCTGACGGAGATATCTTTGGACATGTTCGTAAGAAGAAGCGCAGGGTAAAGAAATACGAAGGGGAATCTATTTCATCCTTCCAGGATCTTCACGTTGGAGATTATGTTGTTCATGAAAACTATGGCTTGGGCGTGTACAAGGGCACCGAGCAGATGGAAGTGGACAAGGTAATCCGTGACTATATAAAGATTGAGTATGCAAAGGGAAGCAATCTGTATGTGCTTACTTCCCAGCTTGATATGATACAGAAATATTCTGGCCCTGATGGCAAGAAGCCAAAGCTTAACAGTCTTGGTGCAGGCACTCAGGAATGGACCAGAACAAAGCAGAAGGTTCAATCGGCTGTTGGTGTTGTTGCCAAGGAGCTGGTGGATTTGTATGCTTTGCGTCAGAATACGGATGGATTTGTGTATGGACCGGATACTGTATGGCAGAAGGAATTTGAAGAGAGCTTCCCATATGAGGAAACAGAAGGTCAGCTTACAGCTATTGAGGCTGTTAAGAAGGATATGGAGTCTAAGAAAATCATGGATAGACTTATCTGTGGTGACGTAGGCTTTGGCAAAACCGAGGTTGCCATGCGAGCTGCATTTAAGGCTGTTCAGGAAGGCAAGCAGGTTGCATATCTGGTGCCTACCACAATCCTTGCCCAGCAGCACTACAATAATTTCATCCAGAGAATGGGTGGCTATCCTGTAAACATGGGATTGCTGTGTAGATTTAGAACTGCTGCGGAGCAGAAAAAGACTATTGAGGATTTGAAAAAGGGCATGGTAGATATCGTTATCGGTACACACCGCCTGCTTTCAAAGGACGTAGAGTTTAAGGATTTAGGGCTTCTTATCATAGATGAGGAGCAGCGATTTGGTGTTAATCATAAAGAGCGCATTAAGCAGATGAAAAAGACGGTAGATGTATTGTCTCTTTCTGCTACACCTATTCCTCGTACACTTCACATGTCACTTGTTGGAATACGAGATATGAGCGTGCTAGATGAAGCGCCAATGGAGCGTACTCCTATACAGACCTTTGTATTTGAATATAACGAAGAAATGGTGCGTGAAGCAATCGTGCGTGAGATGGCAAGAGACGGTCAGGTGTACTATGTATTCAACAGAGTGCGTGGCATTCAGGATATGGCTGCTGAAATAGAGCGCCTGGTTCCAGAGGCGACAGTTGGTTATATCCATGGTCAGATGACCGAGGCCAAGGTTGAAGATGTAATGATGCAGTTTATCAATCATGAGATTGATGTGCTTGTGGCTACCACTATTATCGAAATCGGACTGGATATTTCTAACGTAAATACGATAATCATTCATGATTCTGACAATATGGGATTGTCTCAGTTATATCAGCTTCGTGGACGAGTAGGCCGAAGTAATCGTACCGCATATGCATTTTTAATGTATAGAAGGGACAAGATGCTAAAGGAAGTTGCAGAGAAGCGACTTGCTGCCATTAAGGAATTTACAGATTTAGGTTCTGGCTTCAAAATCGCCATGCGAGATTTGGAGATACGTGGAGCCGGAAATCTGTTAGGTGTGGAGCAGCACGGCAACATGACTGCAGTAGGTTACGACCTATACTGCAAGATGCTTAACGAGGCCGTAAAGATAGAAAAGGGCGAGGTGAAGGAAGAAAACTTCAACACCTCAGTGGATATCAATATCGAAGCATATCTTCCAGATACCTATGTTTCCAACGAAGAGCAGCGTATCGATATCTACAAGCGTATTGCTGCTATCGACAGCGAGGAAGCCAGAGACGATATGCTTGACGAGCTTGTGGACCGCTTCGGTGAACCAAAGCGATGCGTCCAGAATCTGCTTTGGGTGGCCATGCTTCGTGTAAAGGCTCACGATGCCTATGTTACAGCCATCGAGCAAAAGGGCGACATCATCCGTATCGTCATGTACGAAAAGGCCAAGATAGATGTGGCTCAGATTCCAGCTCTCCTAGAGCGCAACAATCCACACATTACCTTTGCGGCAGACCCTAAGAACCCAGCCTTCATATTCAACACCCGGGCCAACACACGCATCAAACCATCCGAGGTTTTCGAGTACCTGCAGGACTTTTTGTTGGATTTGAAGACCCTGAAGGTGGAGGAATAGGGAGAATGCTACGTAAAACAGCCTTAATGCATGGCATGCCTTGTATAATTCACGAGGATTAATTATAATAAAAAGGCTTGAAAATATTTGGGTGGGGACACTCAGGAGGAATTTATAATGAATAAAAAAATGGTTAAGGCAGCTGGGCTTACTGCACTATCAGCAGTAGTTATGATGACCGGCTGTGGTAAGATTAATTCTAATGAGACACTTGTTACAATTAAGACAGAGGATGGAACAAAGGATACTATTTCCTTAGGTTATGGTAACTTTGTGGCAAGATATCAGCAGGCTATGTATGACCAGTATCTTCTTGCATATTACGGTGAAGATATGTGGAAGTCAGATATGTCAGGAAGTGGTTCGACACTTCAGGAAGATACAAAGGATGGCGTGCTTGAGGATATGGAAGCACAGTATCTTGCAAAGGTCCATGCCAGCGATTATGGGGTAGAAATATCTAAGGATCAGAAGAACGATATTGCAGAAGCAGCAAAGAAGTTCATTTCTGATAATGATAAAGACTCTCTTAAGGCAATGGGTGCAACAGAGGAATACGTTAAAGAATATCTTGAGTACAGAACTTACTATGCACTTGTAAGTGAAGCAGCAAAGGATGCATCTGATGCTGATATTAAGGATGAGGATTGCTGGATGCGTTCATTTAGCTACGTATTATTTGATACAACAGGTAAGACTGATGCAGATGGCAATAAGACAGACTTAACTGATGACGAAATTGCAGAAATGAAGACTCAGGCAAAGGAGCTTTCTACATCGGAGGATTTTGATGCAAAGGTTGAAGAGCTTGGCCTTACTACTCAGAACTTCTCTTACCTTAAGGGTGAGTCAGAGGATGAAACAATGGACATGTCCGTTATCAAGGAAGCTGAACAGCTTAAAGAGGGCGAACAGTCAGGCGTTATCGTTGTTGAAGGTACAGGTATGTATGTAATTAAGCTTACATCAGACCATGATGAGGATGCTTCAAACAGCAAGAGAGAATCACTTCAATCTGAAGCTTTTGACAAGCTTATGGATGAGTGGAAGGAAGCTATCACTTGGAAAGTAAATGATAAGGCTTGGGAAAAGGTTCAGTTCGATTCACTTTTCAAGGCTCCTGAAACAAAGGAAGATTCAAAGGAAACTGAAGCTACAACAGCTCCAGAAGAATCTACTGAGGTAACTGAGGAAACTACAGAAGAAACAAACCAGGAAGATACAACAGCAGACGGGGAGACAGAGGAAACATCTGAAGAAACAACAGATGAGACTACTGAGGAAACAGAAGCGGAGTAATTTATGAGTTTTGTTTTAAACTATCTCAAAAAATATAAAATCAAGGCATTTTTAGCCCCACTCTTCAAAATGTTAGAGGCGGTATTTGAGCTTTTAGTACCACTTGTTATGGCATCAATCATTAACAAGGGTATCGCAAGCTCTGACACCCACTACATCATTAAGATGAGTGGGGTTCTTTTATTACTGGCAGTTGTTGGCCTTATGTTTTCAATCACAGCCCAGTATTTCAGTGCTTATGTTGCAGTATTTACAGCAGCAGAAATCAGACAGGCATTGTTTGCAAAAATAATGTCGCTGTCACAGGGCACAAAAGAAAAAATAGGCGAGGAAGTTCTTACCACTCGAATCACAAACGATATTAATCAAATCCAGAATGCTATAAACATGGTTCTAAGATTATTCTTACGTTCACCATTTATAGTAGGTGGAGCCATCATAATGGCATTTATCGTAGATGTTAAATCAGCATTTATTTTTATATTAGTAGTGGCAGTTCTTTCTATAATCGTGTATTTCATAATGAGATATACATTGCCAAGATATAAATCCATTGCAGCAAAGCTGGAGAAAGTTCTTCACGCCGTGTCTGAGAATCTGGAAGGCTCAAGAGTTCTTAGAGCCTTTTGCCAGGTAGAGGACGAGAAGGCTACCTTTGAGGAGAAGACTGGTGAGCTTACAGCAATGCAGATAAACACAGGAAAGATATCTGCATTACTGAATCCTGTTACCTACGTAGCAGTTAACTTGGGTATAGTTACATTAATCTATGTTGCGATGGGCAGAGTTGATAATGGATTTATCCTACAGGGTGATGTAGTAGCACTGGTAAACTACATGAGCCAGATATTAGTAGAGCTAATTAAGCTTGCCAACCTAATCGTACTTTTGATGAAGGCATTTCCATCAGCAGACAGAGTTCAGGAGCTTATGGAGATGAAATCGGATGAAAGAATCTTTGATGATAAATTAAATAACGGTTTAATTATAGGCGGTTCCGATGCGCCTCAAGCAATCTCCATAAAAAATGTATCATTTAGCTACAATGGTACAGCAGATATGGACCTTGAGGATATTAGTTTAGAAATCCCAGCAGGTTCTACATTGGGTATCATAGGTGGTACTGGCTCCGGCAAGAGTACACTTCTTAAATTGCTAAATCATACTTATGATGTTACAAAGGGTGCTGTTGAAATTGGAGGCACAAATGTAAATCAGTTTGATGATAGCTATTTGGCTAAATGCTTTGGTATAGTTCCACAGAAGGCTTATCTATTCAGTGGCACTGTCAGAAGCAATATGGAAATGAATGGCACAAACCCTAATGATGATGAAATTAAATCAGCACTTAACATAGCACAGGCGCTGGATTTTGTTGAGGCAAAGGAAGGCGGCATTGATACAGAGGTCAAAGGTAGAGGTGCTAACTTCTCAGGCGGCCAAAGACAGCGTCTTACAATTGCAAGAGCTCTTATTGGGCAGCCACAATACATTATGTTAGATGATTCAGCCAGCGCTCTAGACCTTGCTACAGAAGCAAGACTTAAAAAGGCACTTATGAACCTTCCATGGCATCCAACACTGATAATTGTTTCTCAGCGAGCATCTTCTGTGTTAGAGGCGGATCAGATACTGGTACTTGATGATGGTAAATGCGTAGGCAATGGTACACATGACGAGCTACTAAAGACCTGCGAAACATATCAGGAAATATATTATTGTCAGTATCCTAGAGAGGAGGCAGCTAATGAATAATAAGTCTCAATCTAAGATATTAAATCGTGTTTTAATAGAACTAAAAAGCTATAGCGGTCACATAATTGTTTCGCTTATATGTGCCCTTGCTACTGTTTATCTAACTCTTAGGATTCCAATCCTTACAGGAAAAGCTGTTGATTGCATCATCGGCCCAGGCGAGATTGATTACGATAGGCTGATAGCAGTGCTTCAGCAAATGGCAGTTACTGTTGCGGCTACATTTTTCACTCAGTGGATAATGAACAGAGTTAACAATGCCATTACTTATAATGTAACAAAGAGTCTTCGAGACAGAGCATTTGCAAAATTACAGCAAATGAAGCTTTCCATGATAGATTCACATCCACATGGAGATTACGTAAGCCGAATAGTTTCAGATGCAGATACATTTGCAGATGGACTTTTAATGGGCTTTACCCAGTTTTTCACTGGAGTCCTTACAATACTTGGTACCATTTATTTTATGGTAATGATTTCTGCAAGGATTGCTTTAATAGTAATTATTGCAACACCAGCATCACTTCTTTTGGCAAAATTCATTTCTGAAAAGACTTACAAGTTCTTTAAGGAACAGGCAAAGCTTAGAGGAACTGAAACAGCCTACATCGAAGAGATGATAACTGGTAAAAACATTGTTAGAAACATGGACTTTGAGTCTAGAGCTATAGAAGAATTTGAGACTATGAACAACAGCCTTAGGGATGCATCCATGAAAGCAACCTTTTATTCTTCTACAGTTAATCCAAGCACAAGACTTATCAACAACATTATTTATGCTGCAGTAGGTGTGTTTGGCGCCATTATGGCAATCGCAGGTGGCATTACTGTAGGTGGACTTACTAGCTTCCTATCTTATGCGACCACTTATGCTAAGCCATTCAATGAAATCTCTGGTGTAATCACTGAATTCCAAAATGCCTTAGCTTGTGCAGCCAGACTGTTTGAGATGATTGATGCTGAGGTGGAGGAAGACACAGGAACAACTCCTATGGAAAACACCAAAGGCGAAATTGAATTTAAGGATGTATTCTTCTCATACGATAAGAGCAAAAAGCTTATTGAGCACCTGAACCTATCTGTTAAGAGCGGTCAGCGTATCGCCATCGTAGGACCAACAGGGGCAGGAAAAAGTACAATCATTAATCTTCTAATGCGATTTTATGATATTGATGCAGGCCAGATAACAATAGATGGTGTTGATATAAAGGATATTCCTATAGAAGATCTTCGAAAGAATTTTGGAATGGTGCTTCAGGAAACCTGGATTAAGAATGCCACTGTAAAAGAAAATCTGAAAATGGCAAATCCAAATGCCACAGATGAAGAAATAATAGAAGCAGCCAAGGCAACACATGCCCACAGCTTTATTAAAAGAATGCCTTACGGCTACGACACAATTCTTTCTACAGATAATGGTTCATTATCCCAGGGACAGATGCAGCTTTTATGTATCACAAGGGTAATGCTTAATATACCGCCAATGTTAATACTAGATGAAGCAACCAGTTCAATTGATACTAGAACAGAACAGAAAATACAATCAGCATTTAATAAAATGATGAAGGGTAGAACTACCTTTATTGTAGCTCACAGACTCTCTACTATTAGAGAAGCAGATGTAATTTTATTCGTAAAGGACGGAAGCATTGTTGAGCAAGGTAATCACACTCAGTTGTTGCAGAAAAACGGCTTTTATGCTAAATTATATCAGAGTCAGTATAAAGAGGAGTCTGCGTAATTCTTCTTTTACGGCTCGTTTCTTAAGTTAGAGATTATAGGAGACAAGATGGAACAGTATGTTATAAAAGGTGGCACAGCGCTTACGGGAGAGGTAGAGATAAGCGGTGCCAAGAATGCAGCGTTAGGTATTTTGGCTGGAGCCATTATGGCAGACGAAACTGTTACAATTGAAAATCTACCAAATGTAAAAGATATTAATGTCTTAATTGGTGCTATTGAAGATATAGGAGCAAAAATCAATCGTGTGGACGAACACACTGTTGAGATTAATGGTTCATCTATCAATAGACTTTCCGTAGATTATGAATACATTAAAAAGATTCGTGCTTCTTATTATTTAATGGGAGCACTACTTGGTAAATATAAAAGTGCAGAGGTGGCACTTCCAGGCGGCTGCCTTATTGGTTCAAGACCAATCGATTTACACGTTAAGGGCTTAAAGGCTCTTGGTGCCAATGTTGATGTATCTTACGGACTTTGGTCTGCTAGAGCAGACAAGCTTGTGGGTAACCATATTTATCTTGATAAGGTATCTGTTGGTGCAACTATCAATATCATGCTTGCTGCAGTACTTGCAGAAGGTAAGACTACTATCGAAAATGCAGCTAAGGAGCCACACGTTGTAGATGTAGCTTCATTCCTTAACAGTATGGGAGCTAACATCCGTGGTGCAGGTACAGATGTTATCCGTATCGTTGGTGTATCAAAGCTTCACGGTACAACTTATGCAGTTATCCCTGATCAGATTGAAGCAGGCACATACATGTGCGCAGCAGCAGCTACACATGGTGATGTTGTTGTTAAGAACGTTATCCCTAAGCACTTAGAGGCTACTTCAGCTAAGCTTATTGAAATGGGATGCGTTATCGAAGAATATGATGATGCAGTTAGAGTTATTGCTAAGGGACGTAAGCTTACACATACACACGTTACTACACTTCCTTACCCAGGTTTCCCTACAGATATGCAGCCTGAAATCACAGCAGTTCTCGCTATTTCAGAGGGAACCAGCACAGTTACAGAATCTATTTTTGAGACTCGTTTCAAATATGTAGATGAGCTTGCAAGAATGGGTGCTAACATCAAGGTTGAGGGTACAGTAGCTATCGTTAATGGTGTAGACCATTACACAGGAGCACAGGTATGCGCACCAGACCTTCGTGCAGGTGCAGCTCTTATCATTGCAGGACTTGCAGCTGATGGAATAACCACTATCGACGATATCAAATTCGTTCAGCGTGGCTATGAGGACATCGCAGGAAAGCTTACAAAGCTTGGAGCATCCTTCGCAGAAGTCGACAACGAACACGACTTACAGAAGTTCAAACTTAAGGTAGGTTAAAAATATAGGTGAGTATACATATGGAACATTACAAGTTCTTTCAAAATAGAGAATGCGAATATTTTCCTTGCCATGAGACAGATAAACCAGAAGAGTTTAACTGTCTCTTTTGTTATTGTCCACTTTATCATTTGGGCAAAGATTGTGGTGGAAACTTTTATTACACAGAGAAGGGGATAAAATCTTGTGTAAACTGTTTAAGACCACATAAAAAGGAAAACTATGAAGAAATAGTGAAAAAATTAAGAAATGAATTAAGTTAACAGAAATATAACAATTTTAGACTATGATGGACTCAATATAGAGAATATAGACAAGGGGGAGTCTGTATTAATAGGAGGAAGGTCATGGCTAAGAATGTTAATGTCAAAAACTCTGCTTTGAAGGTAAAGCGAGGAATAGGAAAAACACTGTTAATTTATTTATTGCCTATTATTCTTATTGGTGTAGTATGTATAATTGTGTTTATTTCCTACAACGCACGTCAGGTTATCACCGAAGTTTCCCTTATGGATTTAAAGGCTGAGGGGCAAGCCAATGCTAGTGATTTAGGCACAGTATTTGAAATGCTTACAGCCAAAGATGGACAGTATTGTGATACTTTGGAACGAGTATATTTTGAAGATCACGAAGCAATGCTTAAATATGTAGAGCCATCTGCAGATTATGATACAGTTGAAAATACAGGTATATACATTGGTTTTTCTGATGATTCTTATTTCTTTGCTAATCATCAGGTTCAGCCAGCTGACTGGCGCCCAACACAGCGTGGTTGGTATTCAGAAGGCCAGGGCCAGGAAAACTTTGTATGTACAGAACCATATGTTGATGCTAACAATGGTCAGCTTTGCGTTACATTTGTACGTTCTGTTAACTGTGCAAATGGCGAAAAGGGTGTTGCTGCCGTTGACGTTTTCTTAACAGACCTTCAGGAAAAGGTTAATGCGCTTACACCAATGAAGACCGGTGGTTCAATGGTGCTTGATGGTGATTACATCATCTCTTACTTCGATAATGCATACAATGGAACACTTGTATCTGAATCAGGTAGTAAATATCTAGAGCAGGTTAAGGCTTTAGTTGATAGCGGAAACACAGAAGTAGTTACAATCAACCAGGATTCAACAAATACAGACTATTATGTATGCGTTTCACAAATCCCAGGAACAACATGGTCACTTATTTCATCAGTTTCAGTTGATGATGTAATGGCGGAAGCAAACCACTTTATGGTTGTATCTTTTATTGCTATGCTTCTGTTAATAGCTGTAATTACAGCAGTTATCCTTATTACAATCAACAAGGTTATTACAAAACCAGTATCTGGTCTTTCAAGCAGCATTCTTAAGATTTCCGATGGTGATTTCACAACAAGAATGCCAGATGACAGAGGCGATGAGATTGGTCTTATCAGTAAGGAAATGCAGCGTTTCGTACAGATTATGAATGGAGCTATTGGTTCTATTCAGGGCCGTGCAGAACAGCTGCAGGAGGATTCTGAGAGCTCTAAGAATGCATCTAGCAAGATGAGTACAGAGGCTGGCGACCAGTCAGTATCAATGGGTCAGATTCAAGAGACAATGGACGATATTTCAAACGCTGTCGGCGAGCTTGCTGAGAACGCAACAAATCTTGCTCATGCAGTTTCAGATTTGACCGATAATGGAAATAGCACAAACGAAACCATGATTGCCTTAGTAGACCAGGCTAAGATTGGTCAGGAAGACATGACAGAGGTTCAACGCAGCATGGACAATATCAACGAGTCTATGAGCGAGATGAACGATGTTGTAGTTACTGTAGGCGAATCTGCTAAGCAGATTACAGATATTGTTCAGATGATTGATTCTATTGCAGAGCAGACAAACCTGTTGTCTCTTAACGCTTCTATCGAGGCTGCCAGAGCAGGTGAGGCAGGCAAGGGCTTCGCAGTTGTTGCCGATGAAATCGGAAAGCTAGCTCAGAACTCTCAGGATGCGGCAAAGGAAATCGGCGATATTATCAAACAGATTACAGGACTTATCTCTGATTTGGCAGAAAAGTCACAGAATAACATGGATTCAATTAATGCCAGCGGTGAGGTAGTAGAAAAGGCTGGTACAAGCTTCAGCAAGATTTACGATGACCTTAACGAAGCTGCAAGCGTAATGAAGAACATGATTAATATGATGGGCGAGGTTAATGATATTGCATCGTCCGTAGCGGCTATTTCAGAAGAGCAGTCAGCTAGTTCAGAAGAAATTACAGCTACAATCTATACACTTACAGAAAGTGCAAATCAAATTGCAACAGAGAGCCAGGGCGTAGAAGATGTTGCTAATTCGGTTTCAGATTCTGCACTTGCTATTAACGATGAGCTTTCTAAATTCAAAATTGAAAGTGATACCAATCCAAATAGCATGAGTTAGGTAGTAGCGCTACATAATCATATAGAGGAGGCCGTGTTGAGTTTATAGCCCAGCACGGTCTCTTCAACTCTAAAATATGTGGTCAGGTGAAAGTTTTGTGAAGATTCTGCAAATTCACATTATTTTCAAAAAAAAGTTGTTATACTTAGTGTAATAACGAAAGTATCCAGCGGAAAATATGATGAGATATATGGAGGGCCTCAATTATGAATGAAGAAGCTGAGAAAATTGATATCAAAACCAAGCAGATGCTTGAAAAGAACCGTTTGGCCAGATATTGCGGTACAATCACATGTATAGCGTTGATATTTTTTGCTGTCAGATCACTTATAATGGACGGCATTAATCCGCTAGATGGAGTGCGTTTAGTTTTAGCAGTTCTTGATATTATATTATTTCAGGTATGTTATATCAGCTTTGGCGAGCAATATCGTTATAAGTTCTGCATCACGTTATCTATGGTTGCGATGTTTTTGTTGAATATATATGTACCTAGTGATAACCATATGTACTTGTTTATGTATCCTATTATACTTATCGTTATGATTTATGGAGAGGCTGGCACGGTAAGGATAGGATGTATAATTGCCAATGTATGTCTTATAACCTCGGGCTTTATAGAGATTCACAGAGGACATATTTCTGGCCGTGATGTAATGACAGAATTAGGTTTTAGTATTATAGCCTGCACAATAGCAGTTGTAGTATGTAAACAGCAGAGAAGACAAACTACAGAAGCTCTTGATACAATCAAGGATCATGCAGAAGACCTTAAAGAGACATCTGAAACAATTGTTGATTTGGCAGAACAGCTTAACAAGAAGTTTGAGGAAGCCAATGATGTATCTTCTAGATTAAATGAATCCATGGAGACGGTTCATGATTCGGTAGCTGAAATCGTTGAAGGCACAAAGAATACAGCAGAAGCAGTTGAAAATCAGACTAATAAGACAGCTGTTATTCAGGAAAGCATCCAGTCTGTAGGTAATGAGGCCAACAACATTGATGATGTATCTGCAAAAGTTGAGGATTCCGTAAACGAAGGTGTAGACCTTATCAATCAGCTTAAGACACAGGCTGAAAAGGTTGAAAATATCAACATCGAGACAAGTAACACAACTAAGGCTCTTAATGATAGTATTCAGGATATCCAGGGTATTACAGAAACAATCCTTGGTATTTCCAGCCAGACAAACCTACTTGCTCTTAACGCATCTATCGAGGCAGCCAGAGCAGGTGAAGCTGGTAAGGGCTTCGCAGTTGTTGCTGATGAAATCAGAGCTCTTTCTGAAAGCACAAGAGAGGCTACAGAAGAGATTGCAAAGATTATCGAGCGTCTTACATCTGAGGCACGTACTGCAGCAGATGCAATGTCAAAATCAGCTGAATATGCAAGCAGACAAAATGATCTGATTACAGAAACGGGTTCTAAGCTTGATACCATCAAGGAAGGTACAGACGAGCTTAGAGAGGGCGTTGTTCAGGTTAAATCATCTGTTGAAGAGGTTATTCGCGCTAATACACAGATTATGGATAACATCACAAATCTATCTGCTACATCACAGCAGGTTGCAGCAGCTACAGATACTGTTGGTTCTGTAAGTGATGAGGCAATGGATGCTCTTACAAACATGAATAATACACTTGAGGTTATCAATAAAATCGCAAGAGAAATGGAAGAGATGGCGCTCAAGTAAAAAAACGTGTACAATAGAAAAAGGTAGCAGGGGGTGTAGCAAATGCTGCACCCCTTTTTATCGGATTTTATTGTTAAGGAGTTTTGTAATGGATATTTCAGAAAAAATCGATTTACACGACTGCCCAATCTGCGGAGGGGCAGGTATTTTAGAGGAAGAGGACATGGGCTTTTATGTTGCATGTTTAGATTGCGGTAGCTACACAGGTACAGTTGGCTACAAGAGTGAAGATGGAAAGCTTACAGCAGCAGAGAAATCTGCTATGCTTTGGAATACAGGTAAAGTTATCAATAGCGCTCCAGGAGAGTAAGAAAGAAGGCTAATTATGAAGCAAACTCAGGATAAGGCTAGAAACCTAACAATGATGATGGATGAGTATGAGCTTACAATGGCTAATGCTTATTTTAACGACCCTACTATCGACAATAATGCAAGGGTCAGCTTTGATGTGTTTTATAGAGTAAATCCAGATGGAGGCGGCTTTGCTATTTTTGCGGGCTTGCAGCAGGTTAAGGATTATCTTTTGAATATGCATTTTACTGAGGAGGATATTGAATATCTCAGAAGTGTAGGGCATTTCACAGATGACTTCCTTGATTACCTTAAGGATTTTAAATTTACAGGTGATGTGGATGCATTCCCAGAGGGAACTATCATGTATCCAAACGAACCAATCATCACAGTTACAGCACCTATCATTGAGGCTCAGCTTGTAGAAACTGAAATATTGGCACAGGTTAACCATCAGTCTCTTATCGCTACAAAGGCCAGCAGAATAGTTAGAGCTGCAGCAGGACGTGCAGTATCAGATTTCGGTGCCAGACGTGCACACAATAACGATGCAGCAATATACGGTGCAAGAGCGGCCTATATCGGCGGCGCAAGTGGAACAGCAACAGTTTCTGCAGGTCAGTATTTCAACATCCCTATTGGCGGTACTATGGCCCACAGCTACGTTATGTATTTCACATCAGATGATAACGATTATCGTGCATCAGAGCTTACAGCATTTAGAAGCTTTGCAAAGAGCTATCCTAACAACTGTATTCTTCTGGTTGATACTTACAACGTACTTAAATCCGGCGTTCCTAACGCTATAAAGGTATTTAAGGAGATGAAGGAAGCAGGTATCGAATCTAAGAGCTTCGGTATCCGTATCGATTCAGGCGACCTTGCTTATCTTACAAAGAAGGCTAGAAAGATGTTAGATGATGCAGGCTTCGAAAAGGCTAAAATCATCGTTAGTAATTCCCTTGACGAATACACTATCACATCTATCCTTCAGCAGGGTGGAAAGGTAGATTCCTTCGGTGTAGGTGAAAGATTAATTACAGCTAAGTCTGAGCCTGTTTTCGGCGCAGTATACAAGCTTTGCGCTGTTACGAACCCTAAGACTGGCGAAATCATCCCTAAGATTAAGATATCTGAAACTGTAGAAAAGATTACAAACCCAGGCCTTAAGGATGTATATCGTATCAAGGATGAAAGCGGACGTGCAGTAGCAGATTTGCTTGCTATCAAAGGCGAAAAGATAGATATGACTGCCGAGGGCGGCTACAAATTTGTTGACCCAGAGCAGCCATGGAAGAGCACTCATATCTTTGAAAATTGTACAGCAGAATTGCTTCAGCAGCCACTTATCGTAGGCGGTAAGGCAGCATCTGAGGACGAGGATATGCAGACAATCCGTGCAAGAGTACAGAAACAGCTTGAGACCAGCGTATGGCCTGAGGAACAGCGTTTTGAGAACCCGCACAAGCATTATCTGGATATGACTCCTGCTTATTACAACATGAAGATGGACCTTCTTCGTAAAGAGGATAAATAGAATTGATATCAAAAGAACTGATAGAAAACTATAATTTAAAGCTCGCAGATAAGGGGCTGGCTCTGATTCAAACAGATGAAGGGCTCAGCCTTAGCTCTGGCGAGCTTTCTATAATGGCGGATTTTAGAGAAATGCTGCCAAGGCTTAAAAAGAGTAATCTAGAGCGAGAAATGTTAGTGAAGGCCGCTAGAATCAAGGGGCAGCCTATGCCACAGACTCTAATCGATGCAACAGCAGGCTTTGGGGAGGATTCCCTGATTCTTGCAGCAGCAGGCTTTCAGGTGCGCCTGTACGAAATGGATGAGATTATCGCTGTATTACTACAGGATTGCATGGAAAGAGCCCTAGAAATACCTGAATTGAAGGATGCAGTGGGCAGGATGACATTAGTGTGCGGGGATAGCGTAAAGGCCATGAAAGAGCTGGATTATAAGCCAGATATAGTGCTTCTGGATCCAATGTTCCCTGAACGACAGAAGAGCGCTCTGATTAAGAAAAAATTCCAACTACTGCAGAAGTTAGAAAGCCCTTGTTCTATGGAGGAGGAGCTTTTAGAGGCTGCAGAGGCAGCTCAGTCCAAGAGAATAGTGATCAAACGTCCATTAAAGGGCCCATATCTTGCAGGCAGAAAGCCTAGCTATAGCCTAGAGGGCAAGGCAATCAGGTACGACTGTATGGTTTACGCAAGATAGTAGTCTTTTGTGTATAATTCATCAAATGGCAATCTTTTTTCACGGAAAACCCTTATTTATATAATATGATAAATGATATATAACACATGTAGTGTGTCTTTATCTGAAAGAGGGGAAAACATGAAGAAGACCAAGCGTACTACTGTAAAAAGCAGAATTACAAAGCATGTGGTATTTGCCATAATTTTGACAGTTGGCTTTATTACAGTAGTTAATCTGATTTACCTATCCAGACGAATTATAGAGGAGCAGGAAATGAAGCTTGAATTGGCCACTCAGATAAGTGCCAATGAAGTAGACAATTGGGTTCATGGTATGGCCACTATTACCGAGGATACGGCTAGTACACTTGCTGCTTTGGGTGATTTGAATCAGAATACAGTAAGGTCTGTAATTGATAACGTGGCAAATAGTCATCCGGAATTGTATTACGTATATTTCTCAGATACAGATGGAAATATGACAATGGCTCGTGGCGTGAAGTTCGCAGAAGGTGTGGACCCTAGAGACCGCGGATGGTATAAAAAGGCTTCATCAGCAGGACACACAGTTGTAATTGACCCTTATGCCAGTGCAACCAGGCCAGATGTTATGATGGCTACAGTTGCAACTCCTGTATATCAGGGAACGCTGATGATTGGTGTAGTGGGTGTAGATGCTGATATAGAATCTATTCAAAATTTTATGAGTACAGTTAATTTTGAAGAAGGTTCTTATGGATTTCTTTTAGATAGTCAGAATAATATAATTGTTCATCCAAATTCCAAATACAATCCAACCTCAGAAAAAATAACACCTGCATTCGAGGTAATGCCAGAGCTTGAAGAGGTTGTAGCTGGTAAAGATGATGGCTATGTTACAGCCAAGGATTACACGGGTACAAGCATGGTTTATTCGGCAGTAAAGCTTGAAGATAGTCGATGGACAGTGGCAGTGGCATATCCAGAATCTAATTTCCTTTCACATGTAGATAGAGGCATTAGAATTAGTATATTTGTTGCTATTATCTGTATTATATTTGCACTGGGTGATATAACCTACACAGTTAGAAAGGTGTTAAAGCCTTTAGATAAGATGAATCCTGCAATGGATAGAATTATGCTAGGCGATTTTACCACTAAGCTTAATTTTGCAACCGCAAACGATGAAATAGGGGATATGCAAAATAAGCTGGCAGCTTCATTAGAGGAGCTTTCAAAGGTTATCCAGAAGCAGAAATACGTATTATCAGAGATGGAAAAGGGAAATCTTGTTGTAGAGGATATTGAGAACTTCCCAGGCGAATTAAATGAGATTGCAAGGTCGGTTAACTCAATTAAAGCCTCTTTTAATGATATAATCAGCGATATCCAGTTCTCAGCAATTAATCTACAAAGCTTTGCAATGGGTATCAATGAATCTAGCAATTTAGAGGAGATGCGCTCAGTATTTGAGGAGCTTTCTGCAGAAGCTAATATACTGATGGAAAAGACATCTCACTTTAAGACAATGTAAAATAATAGCATAGAAAGTCTTCACAAGATGTGAAGACTTTTTTTGTTTCTTTTTTACGAAATGTGCGCAACCGATTGCATTTGTATATTTAATGTGATAACTTAAGAAATTAGGAAAAGAAAAGAGGATGATTATGGGTCATACATTAGATTCAATAGCAAAAGAATTAGGGCTTAGCAAGACAACTGTAAGCCGCGCAATATCAGGAAAAGGCCGTATTTCTGAGGAAACCAGAAAGAAGGTAAATGAATACATCAAGGAAATTAACTACAGACCAAGTGCTGTAGCACGTTCTCTTGCAGCGAATCGCACATATAACGTGGGACTAGTAGTGCCTGCGGATTCTGCATTAGGAGAAATGCCATATTTCCAGACACTCATGACTGGAGTTTGCGATAGAGCAATGGATTTCGAGTATGATGTGTTAATTATTCTTGCAGATAATGACGGTATTGCAGCGCTGCGCCATGCTGTTTTAAACAGAAAGATTGATGCAGTTATTGTAAGCCGTTGTGAAAGAGATTCTAAGGTTATCAATTTCTTAAAGGAATCTGATATTCCATACATAGTTGTAGGAAATCCTATGGATGAAAGTGTTCCTTATGTGGATCACGACAACGAAGGGGCAGCTACCAGAATGATAGAAACCCTTATAGATTCAGGCATTAAGAGAATGGCACTAATCGGTGGTGGTGAAAACATTAACGTTACCCACAGTAGATTAGCAGGCTTTAGACAGGGCTTTATTAACAAGGGTCTAAAGGCTGACGAATCTCTTATTTTCTTAAATATGCATAAAAGTGCCAGAATGGATTCTGTTTTAAAGGAATCTATTTCTGAAGGAGCAGAGTGTATCGTATGTATGGATGATATGCTTTGTAATTCTGTCCTCAATTGTTTGCATAATGACGGAATTGCAGTGCCTGAGGATATCAAACTATGTTCATTTTATGATTCTAACTTGCTTTCTACATCAAAACCATCTATCACAAGCCTTTATTTCGATGCAAAGAAGCTGGGCGGTCAGTGTCTAGAGATTCTTATGCGTGGCCTTGATGGGGAAAGTATCACAAATGAAATTCTCACAGATTTTAATATTCAGATGCGCGACAGCACAAAATAATTGCGCAAATAGATATTGTCCTATTGCGTAATTAGGTGGGGCATGCGTAAAAATAGCCAAAATTTAACGAAAATACTTGTGTATTTTGCTATGTTGACGAAAAACAGTTATAGAGATAGGATAATTTATGTAGAACAACCGGTTGCACATTTTGCGGCCTGGTAGTATAAAAAATTAATGATTATGGAGAAAATGGAGGAGTAAAAATGAAGAGAAAGTTAGTTTCAGCACTTCTTGTTTCTACTATGGTGGCTACAGCATTCGTAGGATGCGGTTCTACAGCAGAAGAGACAACTGACAGTGCAGCAACAGAAACAACAGAAGAAGAAGGCGCATCTAGCGATGACGCTATTGCAAACCTTATCGCATCAACAGAAGGCACAGTTAACATTGACCTTTGGTGCTCAGAAACAGAAGAATACCAGACAGTTATGAAGAAGCTTTGCGATGATTTCGAAGCACAGTATCCAGACGTTGATTTCAACATCACACTTGGTGCTGTTTCAGAAGCTGACATGAAGGATAGAGTTTTAGAGGACGTTGAGGCAGCAGCTGATGTATTTGTATTCCCAGATGATCAGCTTGAGGCACTTGTTAAGGCAGGCGCTCTTAACGAAGTAGCAGCTCAGTATACATACGACATGAACGAGACAGATACAGCAGCTACAGTTGAGGCTGGACAGTACGATGGTAAGCAGTATGCATACCCATTCACAGCTTCAAACGGATATTTCTTGTACTATGATAAGAATCAGCTTTCAGACGAAGATGTAGCTTCTTGGGAAGCACTTACAGCTAAGGCTGAGGAGCTTGGTAAGGAAGTTGGTTGTGAGACAGCAAACGGCTGGTACTTATATGGATTCTTCAAGGGCGCTGGTTGCAACCTTACAGAGAACGAAGATCAGTCAAACAACTGCGATTGGAACAATGAGACAGGTCTTGCAGCAGCTGAATCACTTCAGGAAATCGCTTCTTCTAAGGCATACAAGAGCTACGGAAACGATGACCTTCTTGCAAACCTTAACGATGGTAAGGTTGTAGCTTATGTATCAGGTACATGGAATGTAAACGCATTCTCAGAGGCTTATGGTGATGGATATGCAGCTACAAAGCTTCCTACATTCAAGGTAAATGGTGAAGACAAGCAGATGGCTTCTTACTCAGGATACAAGTTCGTAGGTGTTAACGCATATGCAGAGAACACAGGTTGGTCAATGCTTCTTGCTGAGTACCTTACAAATGCAACATCTCAGGAAGCTGTTTACGAAGCAACAGGTGAGGGTCCTTCAAACACAGAGGCACTTTCAAAGGCATCTTCTCCAGCACTTGATGCTCTTGCAGCACAGTCTGAGTTCGCAGACCTTCAGAGAGTTGGTGGTAACTACTGGACACCAGCAGAGTCACTTGGAAAGAACATTCTTGAAGGCAAGGTAAGCCAGCAGGTACTTGATGATGCAGTAGCAGGTATTACACAGCCAGTTGAGTAATGAATAAGCCTTCCCCCTTTGGGAAAAGGTTATAGCTTCCCCCCAGAGGGGGGAAGCCTTTTGTTTGAAGAGGATAAATATGAAGAAAATAGGCAACTACTTTAAAGACTTTGGTCTTGCAATAGCTCACGGCGACATCTGGGTGAAGCTATCATTAATCATAATGGGCGCAGGCTACTTTGGTAGAAAGCAGATCATGCGCGGTATTTTAATGACATTACTTCAGGTTGGAGTATTGGCATCAATTTTCGGTGTATTCGCACCTTATATGTCAAAGTTAAACACTCTTGGAACTGTTCAGCGTGAAGAGGTGTTTGACATCGTAACTATGAAAAAAACTGTAAATGATTACGATAATTCCCTTTTGATTCTTCTTTATGGAATCATTGGAATCCTTGTAATTATTGCATTTATCGCATTATATATTGGTAACATTAAAGCAACTTATCGTATCCAGAAGATGCAGGAGAATGGTGAAAAGCTAAATACATTTATGGATGACCTTACATCCTTCAAAAATGAAAGATTTCACATTACACTCCTTACACTTCCAAGCTTAGGTGTAATTCTTATTAACATCATACCTATTTTATTCATGGTATGTATCGCATTTACGAACTATGATGAAAACCATCAGCCACCAACATACCTGTTTACATGGGTTGGTATTAAAAACTTCGTAAATCTATTTACAACAAGCCAGACAATCACATTTGGTTATGCATTTGTTAGAGTATTAATTTGGACATTGATTTGGGCTGTTCTTGCAACAGCAACAACATTCCTTGGTGGTATCCTTCTTGCTCAGTTTATCAACCATGAGGACACTAAATTCAAGGGAATGTGGAGAACACTTTTTGTAATCACAATCGGTATTCCACAGTTCGTTACACTTCTTCTTATCAGTAAGATGTTTGGTGATAATGGTATCGTAAATACGTTTTGTTCAAATGTAGGAATCCTTGATTTCTTCAAGAACATTGGATTGCTTAATGCAGGCGATGCATGCATCCCATTTTTATCGCGTCCAGGTTGGGCACACATAACAATTATTCTTGTAAATATCTGGGTTGGTATTCCGTATCAGATGCTTGTTGCTACAGGTATTCTTATGAATATTCCATCAGACCAGATTGAATCTGCAAAGATTGATGGTGCAAACAAGTTCCAGATTTTCTGGAAGATAACAATGCCTTATGTAATGTTCATTACTGGCCCATCACTTATTCAGTCAGTCATTGGTAACATCAATAACTTTAATGTTATTTATTTACTTACATACAATTACCAGACAACAAATATGGCTATGGCTAATTCACATGCCAACGAGGTTGACTTGCTTATCACCTGGTTATTCAGACTTACAAATGAGTACAGTAACTTCAAGATGGCATCAGTAATTGGTATCGTAACATTCGTAGTTTGTGCAGCCCTTTCACTTCTTACTTTCTCAAGAATGATAGGTGGAGATAAAGAGGGGGTATACAGATAATGAAAAAAACATGGAAAATAGTTGGAAGACATATTGTTCTTGCAGTACTTGCATTTATTTGGTTGATACCAGTATTTTGGTTGGTTGTTACAACATTTGGTGTAGAAAAGGGAATTAATACAAATCATTTCTTCCCAGAACATTGGACACTTGCAAACTACCATCAGCTTTTCTTTGAGCCAGATGCAGCAGCAAACTTCCCTGCATGGTTTAAGAATTCAATGATTATTGGTGTATTCAGCTGTCTTGTTTCATCAATATTTGTAATCATGACAGCTTATGCATTTTCGTTTATTGAATTTAAGGGTAGAAAGAAGCTTATGAGCTTTTCTCTTATCCTTGGTATGTTCCCAGGCGTACTTTCAATGATTGCTATGTACTTCATTTTGAAGATGCTTGGACTTACTGATAGTGTAGTAGGACTTATTATTCTTTATTCAGGTGCATCAGGCCTTGGTTACCTGATTTTGAAGGGATTCTTCGATACAATTCCTACTTCACTTCACGAGGCAGCAAAGCTTGAGGGTGCATCAGAGGCAACAATATTTGCTAAGATTGTTGTGCCACTTTCAAAGCCAATGATTGTTTATACAGTCATCAACTCCTTCCTTAATCCTTGGATGGACTTCGTAATGGTAAGACTTATGATTAAGTCAAAGAATGCAGCTGACTGGACAATGGCTTTAGGACTTTTCAACTTGCTTCAGAGAGCGCTTGTTAACCAGTACTTCGCATACTTCTGTTGCGGTGGTTTGATGATTGCGGTACCTATTTCAATCCTATTCATCATCATGCAGAAGTTCTACGTTGAAGGTGTTACAGGTGGTGCTGTTAAGGGCTAATAGTCGCTATTTATGAATCATATGTGAATTGTACCTCACGTAAATAGGTGATTTACTAATATTTCATAGATTATGCTTACTATATACACAATTATGATGTAATATAATGCCATATAACGGGAGAGCTATGAATCCTAAAAGGAGGATCCCTATGGGCAATGAATTTAAAGAGTATATTACATTTGTGGTTAGCACCAGAGATGGCGACGAAGTAGAAATGGCGGTCATAGATCAATTTGAATTCGAAAATAAAGCATATGTTGCAGCAGCATTAGTTGAAGGCGATACGGTTAGCGATGAAGGGTGTTTTATTTATCGAATAAAGGTTGGCGAGGATGACTTTAAGGTTGAGAAAATCACCAATCAGATTGACTATAATAGAGTCGCAGAAGCATATATGGAGATGATATGATAATCAAGGGACTGGTTTATGCCGGTCCCTTTTTTTGATATAATAATCTCACCTAGGAGGAGGCTTACATGGATTTTGCAAATTTGGATTTTGACAGAAAAAATCGTACAGGATTTCCAGAGGTAATCTTCTGTGAGAGAAAGCCTGACGAGTTTTTAGTAGACATATATAAAAAGATGTATGAACGAGATGGTCAGGTTTTTGGCACAAGGGCAACTGAGCATCAGTATGATATTGTAAAAGCGGCTATTCCAGAGGTGACCTATGATAAGGTCAGCAGGATTTTGAAGGCGGTATCACCAGATATTAAGTTGCCCGAGCTTGTTGGAGAAATTGCTGTGGTTACAGCAGGAACAGCTGATATCCCTGTTGCGGAGGAAGCTGCGCAGACGGCAGAATACTTTGGTACTAAGGTTAACCGCGTGTATGATGTTGGAGTGAGTGGAATACATCGTCTACTTGAAAATGTGGATACATTGAATCGTACTAACTGCGTGGTGGCAGTGGCAGGAATGGAAGGTGCATTGGCATCAGTTGTTGGAGGCCTTGTAAAGGTTCCTGTAATCGCAGTTCCTACCAGTGTAGGGTATGGAGCGAATTTGGGTGGAATATCAGCACTTTTAACAATGATAAATTCTTGTGCAAATGGTATTTCTGTTGTGAATATTGATAATGGATACGGGGCAGGCTATACAGCAACACAGATAAATAGATTGGCGGTAGGAAACAGAAATGAAGAATAAGAAAACCCGAAAGATAATTATAGGCGCGATAATCGCTGTCATAGTGGTTGCCATTGTGTGTAAATGCTTTAGCTTTGTGAATAACTACTACATGGCAACGGATGAAGCGTGGACATTTATGAATGAGCCAGCTGAGGGTGTAAAGGTTGAACGTGTAGATAACACCATTTTGTTTGAGCCTGAAAATCCAGTTGCCGGATTTATCTTTTATCCAGGCGGATTGGTAGAGACAGAGGCTTATGCACCACTTATGGAGCAGCTTGCAGAACAGGGAATCTTTGGTGTGATTGTCGAAATGCCACATTACCTGGCCATGTTTGATGCTAATGGCGCCAGAGGAATTCAGGCAAAATATCCTGAGATTGATAAATGGTACATCGGCGGACACAGCCTTGGTGGAGCAATGGCATCTTTGTATGCAGACAGACACCAAAGCGAATACGAAGGATTGATTCTTCTTGCAGCTTATTCTACAAAGGATTTAACAGATGAGCCTGCAGTGCATACTCTTTCTATCAGGGGATCGGAGGATGGTGTCCTGAACATGGAGAAGTATGAGGAGTGCAAAAAGAATCTTCCATCAGATTTTGAGGAAGTAGTAATAGATGGCGGATGCCATGCATTTTTTGGTGATTACGGTGCACAGTCAGGTGATGGCACACCTACAATCAGCGTGCAGGAACAGACTACAGATACAGTTGAAGCCATAATGGAATTTGTTGAGAAATAATAGATTAATTGTCTTGACCCGTGCCTTGGGTCATCATTCCAGACAATGAAACAAAGCATTGCAGGAAATACCAGCCCCATGCAGGGAATACTGGTAGTAAACTAATATGGATAGGTCCATTTGTAAGGAACAGCTGTAGATAATGAACAGCTGCAAATCCACCTATCCAGGCCATGACTATGATAACAATTGAATATTCGTGTTTTATTGCAAGTAAAGCTGGAATAAGAGCTATTATAAAAGCAAATAGCACGGAAAAGTATGGATATATCTGAGGTGATATATCCATTTTTTTTGCGATAAATTCAATAACGATAGATGAAAGATATATGTAAACAAAGTCAAATATTACGATAAACAGGCCGAGCTTTCTGATGAACCATGAAAGCAGCATAAGAGCAGCACCAAAAAGGATTTGCAAAAACAACATCTGCTTATCGTTTAAGTTTAAATCAAAGAATTCGATAAGCTTATGGACATTGGTGAATCCAACCCAAAAGCCTAAAACTCCAAGCACAAACTTATAAACTGTATATCCGTTAAAACAGATGTATACAGCCAATAAGAAGAGTACAACGTAAATAATGTTATTGTTGATTTGTAGGTTAGCAACCTTGCTTAAAATGTTTTCCATGAGTGTAATATAGCATGCTTCTATGAATTAGCTGTGAAAAGCAATTTGTAAAGAAAATTCGCAACATTCTGTGAATAAAAGTGTATTTTGGGACAGAAAGGGTTAAAATAAAATCGTATAAGTGTAGGGTTGCCACACTGGGAGGTTCAGGGATATGAGAAAGTATAGGTTCAAACAGGTAGAAAACTATATTGCATTGTTTAGAAAGCTAAATGAAGGTATATATCAAGCCCTTTCAAAGAATGGAGCTGGTATAGACAAGGCGTTGGAATATCTGGAAATCTGTCAGCAGAAGGCAATCGATTTGGGAGAATACATAGAGGCAGATGAAGGAGAGGGGCATGCCACAGTAAAGACTTTAGAGGAGTTTTGCGAGGTACTCTTTCAGGTCCACGAGGAGCTGCAAAGTGAAAGAGGCCTGTCTGCCGATTCGGCTAAGGGGAGAGTTGACCATAGTATCAACTTAATCGAAAAGAGTGCAAAATCTGATATTAAGATAGAGAGGCTATGGGTATTTTTGCCATACAAGGCAGCCATGTGGGATAGCATGGAAAGCATTTGGATGGCTGCTAATGCCGACGAAACATGCAGAGCTCTTGTAATTCCAATCCCTTATTACGACAAAAATCCTGATGGTTCTTTTGCAAGGGAGCATTATGAAGCTGACCTGTTTCCAGAGGGAATCCCTATCACAAAATATGATGAGTTCGATTTTGGTCAGGAGCATCCTGATGTAATCTTTTTCCATAATCCATACGATAAGTACAACTATGTAACTAGCGTTCATCCATTTTTCTATTCAGAAAAGCTTAAGACTGTAACAGATTGTCTGGTTTACGTGCCTTATTTTGCAACAGCAGGAGGCATGGGAGAGGGCCAGGCTTATTTGCCTAGCTACGATAACGCAGATTATCTGGTGGTTCAATCTAAGGCCATCATTGATTTTTATAAAAGAGTGCCTAGGGAGAAGTTTCTTCCACTGGGCTCTCCTAAATTTGATGCGGTAATAAAGAAATGTGAAAATCCTCCACAGGCTCCGGCTGAATGGAAGGATAAGATGGCTGGCAAGCGCGTGTTTTTCTATAATACTAGCCTTAGTGGCATGCTTGACAATCCAAAGAATTTCATGGAGAAGATGAGCTATGTATTCAATACATTCAGGGAAAGAAAGGACGTGTGTTTAATCTGGCGTCCACATCCTCTGTTTGAATCTACCCTTGAATCCATGGAGCCAGGTTTTTTGCCAATCTATCACGATATCAGGGATAGGTATATCAGGGAAGGCTGGGGTATTTATGATACAACGCCAAGTATCGAAAATACGATAGCCTTATCTGATGTGTATATTGGCGATTCGGGAACCAGCGTAACATCACTGTTTGGCGTGGCTGGAAAGCCTATGTTCATCCTTAACAATAGCCTTAATGAGTTACCAGAGGAGGACGATTGGAAGGCGTCATTCTATCAAGGGCACATGGTTACATTTGATGGAGAGAGGCACAACAAATATTTTGTAAGTCCATATAACGAGCTGTATGTATCGCCAAATGATGATATGCATTTTGAGTTTTTCTGCAAGCTATCGGACTACAGCAGTGGCGGTTACTATCAACGTGCTATTGAATATAAGGACAATATCTATGTGGTGCCTTATGTGGCGCAGGATATATTAATCATTGATAAGAAAAAGAATATTAGAAAGATTGAGCTTGAAAAGCGAGTAGCCCAGGGTGCTGCCTTTTCAGGATTCTACTTGGAAAAGAATTACATCTATCTGTGCCCAGACAGATACGGCAGCATGATTAGGCTGAACATGGATAACAATGAGATTGCAGAGCTTAGCAATGTGGCTGATTTTAACATCCTGCAGACCATGGAAGGGGAGCGGATAATATCTGCCAGATGGTCAAATAGAGATTCAATCTATATCCTGTCAGTGGACGGTAGTCAGCTGCTTAAAATAGATAAGCAGACAATGGCTACGGAGGTGACAGATACAGGATTTACAGGGCTATACACGGCTGGCGGCATGGAAAGTGTAGACACAGATGAAGTGTGGCTATTTCCTTATGAAGGCACTGTATTTAGGCTGTTTAATTTTAAAAATGGTGGCTTTAGGGATTATGATTTGGCGGTACCAGGCATTAATGGATACGATAGAATCAATAAATGCCAGGCTGCTATAAGATTGTTTGCTAGCATGGCCTTTAACGGAGATGAAATTATATTTGCTCCATATTGGGGCAATGTGTTTGTAAGCTTAAATAGGGTAACTGGTGAAGTGAAGCCATGGGATAGCCCATTTGCGGTTACATTTGAGGATAAAGATAGATATGTTCAAAACTATGGTGCAGGCTATTTTATCCGTAGATGGGATTTGGGAGATGATGTTTACAGCTATTTTGACGCAATCAACAGAAAGCAATATCACATCGATATAAATACCAAAGAAATCTCCTTAGAGGAGCAGTATTTTGACAAGGATGAGATTTATAGCCATGCAAAGGGCTTTGCCAATTCATCACATCTGCAAAGATATTGCTGTAACGAGGATTTGTTCAATACGTTAGTTGATCTGATTGATAACAACATCCACGGCCATCAGTTTGACAAGGAAGAGCAACTAATGGAGTACACACAGGTGAATGCATCGCCTGCTGGTGACTGCGGTGAGAAGGTGTATGAATACTTGAAGTAATAGCGCAAAGGGGACAGGTGAGTTCATGAAAAAAGTTATTACATACGGTTCTTTCGATTTGTTCCATGAGGGACATTACAAGCTATTGAAGCGTGCTAAGGCTCTGGGGGATTATTTAATCGTTGGAGTTACAACTGAACATTTTGATACTATGCGTGGCAAGCTTAATCTGGTGGATCCAATCATGACACGTATCGAGAATGTGCGCTCCACCGGGTTTGCAGATGAAATCATTGTAGAGGATCACGATGGCCAAAAAATAGAGGATATCCAAAAGTATGGTGTGGATATCTTTACAGTGGGTTCAGATTGGACAGGCAAATTTGACTATCTGAATGCATATTGCAAGGTTATTTATTTAGAGCGTACACCTGATATTTCATCTTCTATCATCAGGGAAGGCAGGGGCACTTTAATTAGAATCGGTATCATTGGAACTGGTCGTGTGGCTCCTAGATTTTTCGAGGAATCAAGCTACGTATCAGGCGCTGAAGTAGTGGCAGCGTACAATCCGGATGTGGAATCGGCAATGGATTTCAATCAGAAATATCAATTGCCGACATATGTGGAAAAATTCGACGAGTTTTTGGATAAGGTGGATGCAATCTATGTGGCATCTCCAAATGAAACCCATGCGGACTACGTGCGAAGGGGATTAGAGGCTGGAAAGCACGTGCTGTGCGAAAAGCCAATGACGTTTACTTTTGCAGAGTCCCAGAAACTATATAACATGGCAAAGTCCAAGGGACTAAAGCTGATGGAAGGAATCAGGGCCGCATATCTGCCTGCCTTCCAGCAGATAATCGCTACTGCAAAGTCGGGAACGATTGGCAGGATTTGCAACGTGGAGGCTTGCTTTTCACGTCTTCCTGATATTGGTTCAAGAGAGGAGTGCGACTATAAATATAGTGGCGCATTCTTAGAGTATGGTAGCTATGGAATGTTACCTATTTTTAAGCTGCTGGGTGTGGACTACGAATCGGTGGAATTGGAATCAATATTGGGCGAGAATGGAATCGACATCTACACGGAAGCCCATTTTAAATATGATGGATGCCTTGCTACAGCAAAGGCTGGAGCAGGTGTGAAATCCGAAGGTCAGCTTATTATTGCGGGCACTTTAGGATATATTTTGGTGCAGTCGCCATGGTGGCTGGCCGACAGCTTTGAGGTTCGCTACGAGGACCCTTCGCGAATTGAGCGCCACAAGGCGGAATTCCAAGGAGGAGGCTTTAGATACGAGATTTCGGAATTCATTAACAAAATCAGGGACCCAGAAAGTGTGGATTACAAGCTGACAGCTGGGGAATCCAGAGCAATGGCTAAGGTAGTAGAAAAGTTCATGGAACAGAGAAAGAAAGTCCAAGGAGATTAGAGTTGTGATTAGATTTGGGATTATTGGAACAGGTAGAATTGCTAGAAGATTTTTGAAGGAAATGGAGCATGTGGATGGAACGTCAATAGCAGTTGTTTTCAATCCACATGGTGGAAGTGCAATGGAATTTGTATCAAGGCTGCAGGATGATATCGTAGGTCTGGTGCCATCAGCAGTTAACGGCCTTAGCAGATATTCATTGCCAGAGCCTGTAAATAAAATAGAGGATATGTGGAACAAGGTGGATGCCATTTACATCGCCAGCCCTCATGGTACACATACTGACTACGCCAAGGAGGCTTTGGAGCATGGCAAGCATGTACTGTGCGAAAAGCCGATGTGCCTGACAGAGGGGGACGCTAAAAAGATATACAAGCTGGCTCACAAGAAGGGGTTGGTTCTGATGGAAGGCTTGAAGACTGCCTATTGTCCAGGCTTTTTAAAGCTAATGGAAGTGGTGGATAGCGGAGTAATTGGCGACGTGAAGTATGTAGAGGCTACCTTTACCAAGCTAGTGCCTGAGGATAGCAGGGAGCTGCAGGATAAGGATGTGGCTGGAAGTTTCATTGAACTTGGCACCTATGGCATGTTGGCTGCCTTTACTTTCCTTGGGTTAGATTACAAGGAAGTTAAGTTTGATAAATTGCTAAACGGTGACGGAGTGGATGTTTTCACTACAGCCAATTTTACATACGCCGACGGTATTGCTCGTGTTAACGCAGGGCTTGGTGTTAAGAGCGACGGAAGCTTGGTAGTGGCCGGAACAAAGGGATATATCAGTGTGCCTGCACCATGGTGGCTTACTAGGCATTTTGAAATTCGCTTCGAGGACCCTAACGATATTATTTCCTACGACAGAGACTTCGCCGGCGACGGCCTGCGCTACGAGATTAGGGAGTTTGTTGATAGGATAAATGGCGCAGAGGCTACAGTAGATTTAGAGGATATGTCTGTGGCTATGGCGAAGGTTATGGAGAAGGCCAGGGGGTGATAGCCCTGGCCTTGTGTTGGGTTCCTGGGGGCTGAGCTGTGTGGCCTGGGTTTTGGATTGGTAGCTTGGACTGGGGTTAAATCCGAATTTACTAAAATAAAAGTGCCGAAATTACTAAAATGAAAATGCCGAAAATACTAAAATGAAAGAGTCTAAAATATGGGAGTTATTAGAAAAGTTGGTTATGGAACCTTGTAGAAAAATATATCAGTACATAAATCATTTATAGTACAATAAAGATTAGAAAACAAAAAGAACTACCAAATTTCGATAGAGGATATATGCTAATAATTGTGAGCAACTATGTTTTATTAGAGAATTCGTTGCGGTATTATGCATCAAGGTCAAACAACAGAGAGCACAGCATTAGTGCTTGTTGGCGGTAGCCGAGAATATAGGCTTGAGTTTTTGCGGCAATTTTAGAGATGTTGAGTTTATGAAAGTTGTAGATTCTATGTTATAATCGTATATACGAAATAATGGAGAAATGAAGAACTGGATTAAATAGAAAAATATCGATAATGAGCTTCGATTTAAGTAATAATGGTTGATTATATATTATAAAGGAGACAGAATGCTTTCAATATATTTTGGAGAAAAAGATAATGTAATGCACGGTCCATCATGGTTTAAGTTTAATTACAATCCGGAATGGTTTAAAGATGAGTTAGTTCAGCAAATGATTGAAGATATTGATAAATCAAAGGTTGTAAGTGATCAATTGATACAAAGTGAAGTTCTTGGGCCTATCCCTCCTGAAAGATTGTCAGGTGGCGTTCAGACATTGATTAGTGCTTATGGTAGACCGGATTTAGTTTTTAATGCAACAAGCTGTGGTGAAAATTGTGCAAAATGGTTGCTGAAGATAGGAGAAGTAAAAGATATTACTGTAAATCTGAGATATTTTATGCCATTCAATGATATGGAACCTTTTAAAATTAAAATATTGAATAATGATGTTATCGTTACGAATATGGATGAGTATACAGACGTAGCATTAGATTATATTTAAGGTGAACGTATGAAGGGAAAACATAAAGTAATAATAGAAGCCGAAAGACTTAAATATGAGTTTACAATAAAAAGAAATATCACAGTAATCCAAGGCAATAGTGCTACGGGCAAGACTACATTAATTGATTTGTTGCAGACCTATGGAAGATTCAGGGAAGAGTCAGGGATAAGAATAACCTCAGATGTTCCTTGTGTTGCTTTTACTGGTGATTCTAGTATATGGGATGTGCTAATAAAATCTTATGAAAATACAATAGTGTTTATCGATGAAGACTATTCGTTTGTTTTCACAGAAGAATTTGCCAGTGTAATTAAAAATACATCAAATTACTATGTTTTGATAACTAGACAGCCATTATATAATTTGCCATATAGTGTAAATGAGATATATGGAATAAGGACAACGGGGAAATACCATTTCCCTGAAAAAATATATAATGAGTTATATCCAATTTATTCACCACTGAAAGTTAATAAAAAGAAATATGTTATTTTAGTTGAGGACGAAAAATCAGGTTTTCAGTTTTTTGCCAAGATATTAAATGAAAATAAGTGTGTTAGCGCAGGTGGAAATTCTAATATAATTCCGAAATTGAAGGAATTATCAAGTGATAATCCAGTTATTGTTATAGCTGATGGCGCAGCTTTTGGTGCCTATGTTGCACAAGTGGTAGCTCATTCAAATATGAGTGGAAATGTAGGTATGTATTTTCCTGAGTCTTTTGAATGGCTGATTTTAAAGTCCGGTATTATTGATATCAAAGGAATAGATGATATTTTAGAGCACACTGAAGAATATGTTGAAAGTAGCGATTTCTTTAGTTGGGAGCGATACTATACAAAACTATTAGAGGATGCTACTAAGGATGATTCTGTTAAAAGATATCAGAAAGCACATTTAGGTGAATATTATCTAGAGGGAAAGAATAAGGACAGTATACTACGAGTTCTTCCGAAGGATGTGTCTGGGGTATTGAAGTAGAGATGAAAATGGCTTCGCGGCTGATGCTGCGAAGCCATTTGTTTCTTATGCTATAATCTAGGATAAGTTGGAAAAGTTGCAAAATGCAGGTGAAAGAGGTTGGGAAAGCCTGAGGGGAGAGCAGATGTGGAAGTAAATGTAATACTAGCAAACTACATAGAAATAATAAAGCAGATTTATGGTTCAAATCTAGAGAAAATTATTTTGTTTGGCTCATACGCAAGAGGTGACAATAAAACATTTTTTAAAAGCAGACTTGAAACTGATGAGGCTGTGGATATATTAAAGGATTTTCAAAAAGCAGTTTTGGAAAATGATAGTATGTCTACAGAGAAAATCTTAAATCTGATAAAATAGAATACAAAGCTAAGAATAAAGGAAAACTATATAAATCCTGCGATAAACAGACTAATGTCGTCGCAAGATGAAGACATAATAGATGAGCGAGCAACTATATTTTATTATGGAATTCGTTGCGGTAATATGAATCAAGGTCAAACAACAGAGAGCACAGCATTAGTGCTTGATGTTGGCGGTAGCCGAGAATATAGGATTGATTTTTTGCGGCAATTTTAGAGATGTTGAGTTTATGAAAGTTGTAGATTCTATGTTATAATCGTATAAACGAAATAATGGAGAAATGAAGAATGGGATTAAATAAAAGAGACGATATCTTTATGCTTCAAGTGAGATTGTTTAGATTAGCGCAATTAAAGTGGAATAAATCTGCTGAGGAGTGTGAGCAGATTTTTAAAAAATATGGATTAAATGAGTATATTGAAACTTGTTATGAGGAATATCATGTTCAGGGGGATGAGGCGAATCTAGCAGATTTGGAACATTATCTTAAAGTGAAGGGATTATCAATATGATTCTTGAAGAAGGTAAGAATTGGTATCATGGAAGTTATGCTATAGTTGAGAAGCCTGATTTGGCATTATGTATGCCAGGAAAGGATTTTGGACTCGGATTTTACGTTACTACTGAGGCGAAACAGGCAGAAAGATTTATAAAGTCTTCAATAGGTAAAGCTAAGAAAAATGGGTATTTGGTAGGCGATGCATCAAATGGTTATTTAAATATATATACGATGACTGATTTTAAGGATTTAGAGGTATACGAGTTTGCTACAGCAGATCGAGAGTGGCTTCACTGTGTGGCAGCTCATAGACGGAGTCAGTTGTTTAAAGATGAAATAAAAAAATGGGAGAAATACGACATAATAGCCGGGAAAATAGCAGATGACACTACCAATCAGGTGATTACTGCTTACATGGAAGGCCTATATGGAGAAGTTGGTTCTGAAAGAGCGGATGAGATAGCAATTGGATTATTATTACCTGACAAGTTGACTAATCAAATATGCATTAGGACAGAGAAGGCGATGAATAAATTATCCTTTATTGATTATAAGGAACAGATTATAAATGAAAGAAGGTGACAAGCTAATGAAGGTTAGCAAATACGAATATACAATGCAACTTTTGGCAGCTATGGCATCAATTAATATAGCTAGGGAACAAAAAATATCTAGAACAAAAGCTTTTTTTCGATTTATGAAGTCTCAAACGGCGGCCATGCTATTTGATGAAAGCACAGATATGTGGATGAATGGACCTGATTATATTGCTGATGAATATAGAAGAGAACGTTTGGCAAAAACAGTTGGACAAGGATAGAAAGATGAAAATGGCTTCGCGGCTGATGCTGCGAAGCCATTTGTTTCTTAAGAATAATGATATAGGAATATCTATGGCTTTATGTAAATATAGGTTGAATGTTGTGTATAAAAGATATTTTGTGACAATTCTGTGTTTCTACGCGAATTGATTGAACAAAAGCCCCATATTCACTATAATTAAACCATAGAAAAACTAAGTTGTGGAAGTGTCTACATTTGGTTTTTCAGCTTGGGGTTTAATTGCATGAATGGTGGGGAGTATAGGAATAGTAGGAGTTTTATAGGGCTTCGCACCTGAGGGTGCGGAGCCCTTTGTAATAGTGGAAATTGGTCGATATAAACAATAGGTAGATAGCATGTATAAAATTGGGTATACGCAGGGCGTTTTTGACATGTTCCATGTTGGGCATCTTAATTTAATAAACAACGCTAAAGCACAGTGCGAGAGGCTTATTGTGGGGGTCAATTCTGATGAGCTTGTGCAGCAGTATAAACATAAGACGACAGTAATTAACGAGAATGACCGAGCTGAGATAGTCAGAAACCTGCGTGCGGTGGATGATGTAATAATTGTAGATACCCTGGATAAGGTGGAAATCTATAAGGCTCATAGATTTGATGCAGTGTTCATAGGCGACGATTGGAAAGGTAATGAACGCTGGCAACAAACAGAGGAAGATTTGGCAAAGCTGGGTGCTGACGTAGTGTATCTGCCACATACACCTAGCGTTTCATCAACGGGACTGAGAGTTGAGATACCGAAAGCATGTGAGGAGTAAGGAATGATGGAAGATAAAAAGTACTGTATGGATTCATATTTAACAGTGAGATATGTATATGATGAAAACAAATGCTTCAAGGAAGGAATCATTCCAAAAAAGCATCCAGATGTTCCACTAGATAAAAAGGTTCCTTGTAAAACTGCAGAAGATATAGATAGAGGTATCAGAAATCAGCTAGAAAAGGTCGATTTATCAAGAGCAGGAGTGCTGCTTAGTGGTGGTATGGATTCAGCTATTCTTGCTTCATATATGCCTAAAGGAACTAAGTGCTATACAGCAAGATGTATTGGAGAAAATGCTGTTGATGAAACTGAACAGGCAAGAAAGTATTGTGATATCTACGGGTTGGAGCATGTGATTGTAGATGTTACATGGGATGATTATGTAAACGAAATGGATGAACTAATGCTTCATGATGGTTCTCCTATTATTCCAAACGAGCCACAGGCCTATAAAGCAGCATTAAGAGCGAAAAATGATGGGTGCATTCTGATAGTCTATGGAGATTGCGCTGACACAGAATTTGGTGGCATGGATAGACTGTTATCTAGGGATTGGAAGTATGATGAATGGATTAATAGATTTACTTTCTTAGATGCTTCTAAAGTTATAAAAGATGGCAGTATAGCAATGGATACTTATGAAAAATATAGAAAACCTAATGGGGATATTGATTTTATAGGTTATATTCAGGGACCTTATGCTGTATCAGCAGCTGGAGCATTAACAAATGCATTTGATTGTGCTGGATTAAATTTTATAGATCCATTTGAACATTTGAAGATGGCAGAGCCTTTAGATTTAGAGCGAGTGAGAAATGGAGAGAGTAAATACTTGATTCGTCAGCTCTTTAAAATGAGATATCCAATGCTTGAGATACCAGAAAAGAAACCTATGTCGAGACCAGCGGAGGCTTGGATGAAAAACTGGGGCGGGCCTAAACGAAAAGAGTTTAAAGATAATTGCATTAATGAATTAACTGGTGAACAAAGATTGTTACTGTATAGTTTAGAAAGATTCTTGGATTTAATAGATGCATAGAAAAATGGCAAGAGGCAACGCTGAAGAAAAATATATAAAAAAAAGGAAGATAAAGGCATTATTTTATAGCCTACCCTTCTATATTTGTAGAGTTTTTCCTATTCAAAGGAACAAGATAGTACTTTGGACACTGGAAGGAAATGGAGGCTATAGTTGCAATCCAAGATATATTGCGGAGGAAATACTTAAAAGAAATGCAAAAGGCGAAACAGATTACGAGCTAGTTTGGATTACTAAGAAAGATGGTCATAGATTCCCAAGTGATATAAAGGTTGTTAAAGATACTATTTGGAATAGGGCATTTCATATGTCAACAGCAAGAGTCTGGATTGGAAATACAAGAACATTTTTAGGAACGAGAAAAAGAAAAGGAACAACATATATTCAAACGTGGCATGGTTCTATTAGCCTTAAATCAATAGGAAAATACAGAGGGGATAAGTTTTGTAAGATAGCCTATTTAGTAAGCAAAGCAGATTCTGATTTAATTGATATTGCCGTTTCAGGGAGTAGATGGTGTACCAATATGTGGCCTGATGGCTTGATTTATGATGGCGAAATAAAAGAGATTGGAACACCTAGATTTGATGTATTAATAAATGGTGTTAAGGAAAAGCATCAATTAATTAGAGAACGATATGAGGTTCCAAATAATGCAAAGATAGCAATATACGCGCCAACATTTAGAGGCGGTAGCCAGACGCTAAATAGAAGTGTAAATGAGAAAAAAGCTTATTTAGATTTTGATAGAGTTATTGATGCATTCGAGAAAAAATTTGGCGGAGAGTGGTATCTGTTTCTTCGATTACATCCGCAACTTGCAGACTCAGTTAGAAAGATGAATATCGTAAATACGAATTCAAAGATTATAGATGTTACGCAAGCTGATGATATGAATGAGCTTATGGCTGCTACAGATGCAATAATAACGGATTATTCTACAGTGATTTTCGAAGGCTTTTTGACAGGACAACCAGGTTTTATATTTGCTGATGATATAGAAGAGTACGTAGCTGACAGAGGAAATCTGATGTTTTCATTGGATGAGATACCTTTTTCATGTGCAAGAACTACAGATGAATTGGTGGCAAACATCCTAGACTTTGATAAAGAGAAATATCGAGAAGAGGCGGCAAGATTTATTGATAGATGCGGAATAATTGCAGATGGGGAAGCGACAAAACGTGTTGTAGATTTGATTAATGAGCTTATAAATCAAAATATCAAGTAGGTGGTGTTTATATATGGCTGAATATAAGCAGTGGAGAAATGAAAATAGAACATGTTTAAAAGACGTTATACCGTTAGAACAGCCATATAACGTGTGCATAGAGACATCAACACTATGTAATTTGAATTGCGTGTATTGCGGTCATTCAAAGCATATATATCCGGAACGGAATATGAGCATGGAATTATTTGAAAAGATTGTAGAAGAACTTAAAGAATTCCATGAACCTTTAAAAAAGGTAGAATTATATTTTTTTGGTGAACCTTTATGTAATCCAAATTTGCCGCAGATGATAAAGTTTTTAAGAGAAAGTGGTGTAACTAAAACAATTGACTTTACAACAAACGGTCTGTTATTTACTAAAGACAAAGTTGATGAATTGGTAGCTAATGGAATGCCAGATACCATAAGAATATCTTTACAAGGTTTGGATGCAGAGGCATATAAAAACTATGCAGGCACAAAAGTAGACTTCTCAAAAATGCTAGATAATTTTAAATATCTTTATGACCATAAAGATAAATGCAAAATTTCAATGAAAATTGCAGATATTGCTATAAAAAATATTAAAGATGGGGAAAAGGTATTCAGAGAAATGTTTTCTTCACTTGCAGATACAATTTTCATTGAATCCATAATACCTATATATGGTGATGTTGAATATAACACTATTGATAAAGGAATAATTGATAATGCAATAAATGGAAGGGAAAATGTATGCCAAACAAAAATAAATAAAGTATGTCATAGACCGTTCTATAGATTAGCAGTCCGAGAAAATGGAGATGTTACAGCAGCTTGTTGTGATCAACTCCATGATATTAAGTTCGGGAATATAAATGAAGAATCACTTATCACTATATGGAATGGAAAAAGACGTAATGAGTTTTTGAAAATGCAATTAAGAGGTGAAAGATTTAAGCATCCATATTGTAAAGATTGCATTATGCCAAATGATATTACGACAGAGGCTGATTTATTGGATCCATGGGCAGAAAAAATATTAGGAAGATTTGAATAAATGTGCATTGGAGAATAACTATGAAGGTTTTTTTATGGGGGGCTGGAGCATTTGGAAAAAGATTTTTAAAGCATATTCCAAATGATTTAGTTATAGGATTCATAGATAATGACGAAAGTAAGCATGGAACATTGATAGAGGGAAAGAAAGTTATTTCGTTTCAGGAATATTTAACAAATCATACGAATGAGTACATTGTAATAACTCACTTAATGAGTGAAGAAGCTGTTTATCTTTTGCAACAAAACAATATTACACGTTATTTCTTTTGCAATGATTGTCCGGCTGAATGGATTGAAGAATCTTTGCGTGAAGAATACGAGGAATATTTAAAAAAAACATTAGCATCAAATACCAGCTATTCAATTTTAGGACTTAATTTTTTTAGTATAGTAACAGCAGAAAGATTGCATAAAGAAAACAATGCGCAGATAAAAATTTATTATGAATCAGAAAACAAAAGGTTAGTTGAGGACTTATCAGATGAATTTGCTTACATGAAATTTGTCCCTGCTGAAAATATGAATAATGATATTGAACTTATTTACAACGCGACAAAGACGGAAATTGAAAAAAATAATATTGTAAATATCAATAATTGTTATAAAAATATCCCTGAGTATCGAAATGAAAAATTAAAAGAATTAAAGGATAAACATAAAGGCAAGCGAATGTTTATTATAGGCCTTGGGCCAAGTTTAAATACTGAAGATTTAGAAGTGCTTAGAATGCATAATGAAATTTCTATAAGCATGAATGCTATATATCGAATATTTGAAAATACTGAGTGGAGACCTGATTATTATGTGATTAGTGATACCAATTTTATACTAGAGAAATTTGATTATTATACAAAAGTTGATGTAGACAATTTTATAATTGGTGATACATGTGGAAATTATATTGCTAATAAGTTAGAGAACGAACTAGGAGACAGGTACTATAAATTGCACGAATACAGAGACTGGAGTCGTGATAAACTACCAGATTATTCAGAAAATCTAGTTAATGGAGCTGTAGCTTGTGGTTCTGTAACATATACATGCATTCAGCTTGCGACATATTTGGGAGCTAAAGAAATATTTTTATTGGGAATGGATAATTCTGTGAAAAATAATAAAGGTGACAAGTATGCTCATTTTTTTAAAGAGGATAAATTGGAATCTAAATTCTTTGGAAGCTATGTATATAATGCATATGAAAGAGCAAAAATATATGCATTAGAGAAAGGAATAAAAATATACAATGCATCTCGAGGAGGAGAACTTGAGAGTTTTGAAAGAATAAAATTTGAAGATTTATTTGATTAGTTAAAAATTATTTGTATTGTGGAGACTTATTTTAGATGAAAGTAATAGCTATTATTCCGGCTCGAGCTGGTTCAAAAGGTATTCCGAATAAAAACATTCGAATACTTAACGGAAAACCATTAATAGCATATTGTATCGAGAATGCAAAAAAAAGTAAGTTTATAAATGACGTAATCGTTAGTACAGATTCTGAAGAAGTAAAATTGATTTCAAATTACTACGAGGTTAATTGTAAGGAACGAAATGAAGAACTCTGTGCAGATGATGTCACGTTGGATGCTGTTATTTATGATGCTTGTAAAGATATAGATTGCGATTATGTTATTACAATGCAACCGACTTCACCAACGTTAAAATGGAAAACATTAGATAATGCTATTGAATATGCAATAAAGAATGATTTGGACACTCTCATATCTGTAGTAAATAAACCTCATCTAGCTTGGATGGAAAAAGATGGGAAGATTATTCCTGATTATGTAGAGAGATTAAATAGACAATATTTACCAAAAAGATATGAAGAGACAGGAGCTTTTGTAATATCAAAAAAGAGAGTTGTTAGTGAAAGTTCACGAATAGGGGAAAAAGTAAGTGTATTTGAAGTCTCTGAAAGCGAAGCGATTGATATAGATACTTTTCATGATATGTTAGTCGCTGAAAATATTCTTCGTGAACAGAGAATAGCTATAGCTGTTGATGGGAATAATGAGATAGGTTTGGGACATATAGGCAGAATGCTCGAATTGGCGGATATGTTCTATACAAAACCAATATTCTTTTTTGATAGAAACAAAACGAAAATAGAATCATTTGGCGATACTACATATTCGCTTGTTGGGTATGATTCTATGGATGAACTATTAGAAAAATTAGAAGAATACAGTTTTACAATTTTGATAAATGATAAATTGGATACTGAAAAAGATTATGTAATCAGATTAAAAAATCTTGGATTAAAAGTTGTTAATTTTGAGGATGTAGGTAGTGGAGCTGATTATGCTGATACAGTAATAAATTCTCTATATGATGATAAAACTAGTAATAGATATATAGGTCCAGATTATTATTTAATACCGAAATTGTTTCTATTATACAAACCAATAACCATTAATAGAAATATAAAGAATGTGTTTATTTGTTTTGGTGGTGCGGACCCTCAAAATTATACAGATGTAATTTTAGAAGAAATAAAAAAGGAAGAATATAAAAAATACGATTTTACTGTTGTATTGGGCAGGGCAAAAGAAAATTATGAATCGTTATTAAAATTAGAGACGGATAATGTTTCGATAAAATATGATGTAAAAAATATGCCTGAATTAATGTCTAATGCAGATATGGCAATTACCTCTCAGGGCAGGACATGTTTTGAGCTTGCTTTTCTTGGAATACCAACTATGTCATTTGCACAAAACATAAGAGAGGAAATGCATTCATTTGTTTCCGAAGAAAATGGGTTTATCAGAAACGGTATTTCGAATACAAATGAAATAATAGAAGCGCTTCGGAAGTTTATTCAATTAGATTACGAGAGCAGAATTCAAATGCACAAAAAAATGCTTAAGACAAATTTATCTCATGGAAGAGAAAGAATAAAGGCTTTAGTTGATGCATTGTGAGGGGAGAATAATGATTGATATCATAAATAAGAGAATTAATGACAACAAATTTATTTTGATTGCTGAGATAGGGGTTAACTATTATGATATCGCAGCCAAAGAAAATATAACTCCAATGGAAGCAGCAAAATTGATGATTAAAGAAGCAGCAGAAGCAGGAGTACATGCAGTTAAATTTCAAACATACAAAGCCGAAACATTGGCATCAAAAGATTCTCCACATTATTGGGATATCAATGAAGAACCAACAGATTCACAATATAAGCTTTTTAAAAAATTTGATTCCTTTGGTTATGATGAATATAAAGAATTAGCTGATTATTGCGAAACGTACAATGTTGAATTCTTATCTACACCTTTTGACGTAGCATCAGCAGATTATTTAAACGAGCTGATGAATGTATATAAGATATCATCTTCGGATTTAAATAACATTAAGTTTGTAGAATATATTGCTAAAAAAAATAAGCCTATACTACTTTCGGTTGGTGCCTCTAATGAAGATGAAATCTCTAGAAGTGTAGAGCTTATAAAAAAATACAATGATAAAAAGATAACACTTTTGCATTGTGTTTTAGAATATCCAACACCATATGAGCATGCTAATCTTAATAAAATACAAACTATAAAATCTACATTCGAAGACTGTAATATCGGATATTCAGACCATACAAAACCAGAATGTAATTACGAAGTCTTGAAAACGGCATATATATTAGGCGCAAATATTATAGAAAAACATTTCACCCTAGACAAAACATTGAAAGGAAATGATCATTACCATGCTATGGACCCAAATGATGTAAGAAAAATTATAAAAGAGATATCTTACATTAGGACATTGCTGGGAAATGGGACATTAGAATGCTTGGAAAGTGAGAAAAAAGCAAGACTAAATGCGAGACGGTCACTAGTGGCAGCAAAAGAAATTCAAAAGGGCGATATTATAACAGAGGACATGCTGACATTTAAGAGACCTGGTAATGGAATATCAGCAGATAGGTTTGAAGATATTGTAGGAAAGAAGGCTAATACTACTATTAAGATTGATACAGTGTTGAAGGATGAAATGGTGGATGAGTGAAGAAGAAAAATACGTAAATCTGTATTGAGGTAATTCAGGAATAGAAGTTAGTTGCATTATTGAATAGTAAAGGGATATTTTTTATGAAAATACTATCTGTTGCCTGGAATGTATATGAGAAGTGCAATAATGAATATAGGGTGTTGAAAAATGGTGGCTCTATTATGATTGCTGATATATGTGAGTTCATAGGCAAAAAGGAGGAAAGTTATTTATACGTAGGAAATATTGCAGTTCACGAGGATGTGCAAATAGGAGATATAAAACTTTTAAAAAATACCAGCTATCTCCCAGAAGTAAGAAATGAAGAAACAATAGATGAATGGCAAGAAGGGCTGATTAAAGAGCTTAATGAAATTATTGATTATTTAAAACCAGACATGGTTTTTGTACAGGGTGGAGGAGAGTTCACTTATAATGCATTAAATTTATGTATGAAGAAAAAACAAAAGAGTGCATTTGTTTGTCATTTGTATATAGGAGATAAACGAAAAATAATAGAGGGATATAAAGATAATGTTTGGGAAAAAAGAGTGTTAAGCATACCCGACCTTCAGATTATAACAGTTGGCAATGCGATGAAAAGTCGTATAAATAGAGAGCTGAAAATTGAATCTAGAAATATACATGTAATCGTTAATGGCACAAAAATAAAGAATGATAAGAATAACTATTTGGAGGATATACGTTTAAGAAAAGATAATAAAAAAATACTTCTTTGTTCAGGATCATTACAAGCACGAAAAAATCAGATACAAATAGTCAAAGCATTACAGTATGTAAGGAAAGATGTTTTAGAAAACATTTCTATTATATTTGTAGGAAAAGCACTAAAAAATGACGTTTATAGAAACCGTATAGAAGATGAAATAAGAAAGAATAATTATGAAGATATCGTAAGAATAATAGGTGCAATTGAGTCTGAAGAAATGAATAAGGTCTATTCAGAAACAGATGGATTAATAATGACTGCGTTGGCTGAAGGGGTGAGTTTAGTAGCATTAGAAGCAATTACATTTGGCAAGCCAGTAATAATGTTTAGCGATAACGAAACAGCAGCGGATGTGAATGATGAGCAAGCAGTGATACTAATAAAAGATCATTCAGATGAAAGCGTTGCTAGGGCTATTGAACAATGGTACGAGAAAGAATGGGATTATAAGCATATCATAGACTATTCTAAGAAATTTAAAATGGAACGTGTAGCAGATGAGTATATAACATACATTAATAATAAAGGTATCAAAAAATGATAGTTGTTTCTGAAAAAGAAGATTTTATTAAAAAAGCAAATGAATTTCCTGACGGAGTAATATGTATTGGCGCTGGGAAAAATGCGCATACATTGGAGAAAGTTTTTGGATTAGAATTTTTAGAAAAAATAGTCGTTTTTGTTGATAGGGACATCAGGATACAAGAAGAAGGAATAATAATTGGTGGTAAGAAAAAAAAGGTCATATCATATCGGGGGGCAAATGAATATGTTAAAGGTAGGAATGTAATTTTACTAATCACGGCAGTTGATTATATCGGGATTAATGAAGAATTAAAAAAATTTACTAATTTAGCTTTAAAAGAAACACATTGTCTTATATTTATTAATGGTTATGAACAAGAGAAAGAAGATTTACTTCAAAAGATTCCGGATAATTTAAGTATTTATTCTACACGACAAATACCAAAGATAATACATTACTGTTGGTTTGGTGGTTCACCTATTCCAGAGAAGAATTTAATTTGGATGCAGTCATGGAGGAAGTATTGTCCTGATTACGAGATTATACGATGGGATGAATCTAATTATGATATTAGAAAAGCAAAATATGTTTCAGAAGCGTATGATTCAAAGAAATGGGCATTTGTTTCAGATTATGTACGTTTGGATGTAGTCTACAATAATGGAGGGTTATATTTCGATGTTGATGTTGAAATAGTAAAGAATTTTGATGATATGCTTTTTCAAGATGCATTTGTTGCATTTGAGACACCTTATAGAGTTGCTACAGGTTTGGGATTTGGAGGGAAAAAAGGAAATAAAGTTATAGGAGAAATGTTAGACTATTATAATAACATTTCTTTTATTAATGATTCAGGAGTTATGGATTTAACGCCTTGTCCTATTCATCAAACCAGAGTACTTGAAAAAAGAGGGTTGATAAAAAACGGGGCATATCAGATACTCGACGGTATAACAGTGTTTCCGGAAAAAATGCTTACTGGCAAAAGTGCTAGTACTAAAAGAATAATGTTAACGGACTATACAAAAGCAATTCATCATTATGATGCTTCATGGCAGACTGAAGTGTATAAAAATAGTAGTAAATTACTAGAGTTAGATTTTGAGAGAAAAAATTGTAATTATTAAGCAAAGCGGGGGATTTTGTGGTTTGTAAAGAATGTGTGATATTGCTTACTGGAACGATTAATACATCTAGTAAAGTACCTTTTTTATCTTTAAGTAATGCTGATGAGAGAAGGACTCAGTATATAGATGCAATTAGATTTTATATAACCAAGAGTAAAGTGAAAAAAATAGTTTTTTGTGAGAACTCAGGAGAAGAATGTCCACCGAGCATTAAGCAGTTGGCTAAAAATCATAGAGTCGATTTTGAGTGGATTACTTTTAATGGCAATATCAAAAAAACAATTGAATATGGAAAATCATACGGAGAATCAGAAATATTAGATTATGCATTTGAAACCAGTTATTTGTTAAAGACAGCAAATTATTTTATAAAAATTACGGGTCGGTTATTAGTAAAAAATATTAATGTGTTGTTAGCAATGATTGGGGCTGATCGTAACTATTTTGATGCATATGGGGATAGAAATGTAGAAATAATAGATTCGAGATTATTTGCTATGAAAGTGGATGTCTTTCGTTTATTCTTTCAAAAACAATATATAACAAAAATTAATTATCAATGTAATTCGATTGAACAACTATATCCAAGTATTATAAAGGAATCAAATATTTCAATAGTGTCATTACCAATAAAGATTTGGTTTGAAGGTATGTCGGGAGGATATGGTGTTCCTTATTCGTCGACAACTAGGGAAATAATAATAAAATCCATAAGAAAATATATCAATTCATATAGAGGGCACAGACTGGTACTTGATAACACAAGAAATTGGCAAGGAGATATGCAACTTACGGAAGAGATATGGAATCGATATTTCATTCTGTTTTCAGGGAAAAGAGTAGCTATTTGTGGAATGGGAAAGATAGGGCGAAGAATTTATTCTATAGCAAGAAGAAAGTGCAAAAAGTTGTATTTATGTGATTCAGATTATAAACAAATTGGCAAATATGGAGGGCATCGGGTGTATTCATATGCCTATGTTTGTAATAAAAATGAAAACATAGATTATTACTTGATATGTGTAAAAGATGAAAAAAAATGTGAAACAATCAAGAAGCAACTTTTTCAAGAACTAAAAAATAGTGAAAAAGTTCATTGGATAATGGACTATATTGATGAATGTGAAACAATAGCAAGGTTTATCAATTAATAATATAAGTCTGAGGGGACAATGAAATTAGTTATATTCGGTATTGGAAATTTTTATAAAAAAAAGATAAAAGAATTATATGATATTTGTCCATCTGCAGAAATAGTTGCATTTATAGATAATAAGGCATATGGGATGAAAATGGATGAAATAGATATTTTAAATCCATTATGCATTAAAGAACTTACTTTCGATTATATTCTATTAATGAGCATAAGCGAAAATGCGATGGAAAAACAACTTGTTGAAATGGGGATATGTCTAAATAAGATTTTAACTTGGCAAAAATTTTTAAAGCTTAATGGTTATGGGAAAGCACAAATTGTAGGCAAAAAAGACCTAAAGAAGACAAAACAAGTTGGAATTATTACATGCCCAATGGGCTATAATGGCGGAAGTATAGCAGCTATGAGTTTAGCACTTGCATTAAAGAAAATCGGTTATGGAGTAAGCATAATCACAGAAGAAATAGATAATAAGCTTGTAGAAGAAATAAGTTTAAGTATTGAGGTAATAATTTATCCCAACATTTCGATTCTAGGAAGCGAGGAAATAGAATTTTTAAAAGATTACAATTACATTTGGATTAATACTGCTCAAATGGCAAATTATGCATATAAAATTGGAGCAATCAAGCCGACTATTTGGTGGATTCACGAAGGGGAAAAGGATTTTATTGAAAAGGGATATAGACAAATTGATTGGAGAGTAAATAAGGATAAATTAAAAGTAAAGGTATTTGCGGTAAGCAATATAGCAAAGGAAGAATATAATAAAGTATATAATAAGCAAAGTGTATCGATATTGCCTGTTGGCATTCCAAACACAATGAAAGAGGGGAATTTCTCAAAGAATAAAAAGATTGTGTTTGCAGTTATTGGCTCTATAGTAAAAATTAAAGCACAAGATGTTTTCCTTAATGCAGCGGACTTGATAAATAATAATGGTTACGATGTCGAATATTGGTTAATTGGGAAAAAATTTACAGATAATGAGTATAATTGTGTTGTAGAAAAGTTAATTAATAATGTGCGAGGAGTTCGATTATTAGGGGAATTATCAAGAAGTGAATTGAATTTAATGTATAAAGATATAGATGTTTTAGTATGCCCTTCTTTTGTGGAGTCATTAAGTTTAACAACTATCGAGGCTATGATGAATAATATACCAGTTATTGTTTCAGATGCGACTGGTATAAGTGAGTACATAAAAAGTGGTAAAGAAGGATTTGTTTTTAAAAATGGTGATACGAAGGATTTGGCAGAAAAAATGCAATGGTTAATAGATAATCCTTCGGAAAGAGGTGAAATGGGGACTAGGGCAAGAAAATTATATGAGAACCAATTCTCATTAGATGTTTTTGCTAATAATGTTGCCCATATTATGGAAGGAATGTAATTTAAATGAACAATCCCTTAATTTCAATTGTTACACCTGTATATAACAATAGAAAGTATCTTCCTTTAGCGGTAGAGAGTGTTATTAATCAACGCTTTAAAGATTGGGAAATGATTATTGTTGATGATGGTTCAACAGATGATACAGGTGATATAGCAGATCTAATGATGAAGCGTGACAGTAGAATTCGTGTAATTCATCAAGATAATCAATGGATATACGCAAGTTTGAATAATGGAGTTTCAATTTCACGTGGAGAATATATTTATTTTCTTAATTCAGATGATCGAATTATTGAAAATGCATTAGAAATAATGGCAGAAGCTATAAGCAAATATAATTGGCCAGATTTGATATGGACAGATGTGATTGTCAATATTCTTAATGACAGTGATGAATTGATTAGTCAATATGTTTTGTCGGGAGGAGTAGAAGATTTATATTGTGATACAAAGTATGAAGTACGTAGGAATTCAATTTTATTTCAGAGAAAGAAATTGTCTTTAAATCAGGCGAACTTATATAAAAGAAACATAATAAAAAATGTATCGTTTAGAAATGATGTTTATGGTGCTGATACACTATTTAATATTGAGTTATTGCCATCTATAGAATCGTGCGTCGTGTTAAAAAAGCCTCTATATTTATATTATGAGCATCAAAACAATAAAGGTAATGCTTCTGCAAAAATATATGGATACGAGAATAGTATGTTTAATGAGTTTTTTATTAATATGAAAAACGTATTAATAGATTTTAGTATGTTAACAGAGGAAGCATTATATGAATTATCAAATGAAAGAGTAAACAATTTCAAAGCAATAGAAGTAAAAAAAATAATAGAGTCAGATATTAGTTGCTCGAAAAAAATAGAGTGCTTGTTTTCAACCAATATAACTAAACCATTAATGGATGCAGTCATAAATATTAATGGTAAAGAAGATTTTGACCGCTATGTGTTAAGAAAGGCAGATTCAGTATTAAAGAACTATGCTCTTAATGATAAAGATAGAATGTATTTTGTAAGGGAGCTTTTAGATGCGATAACTAGTAGCACTATTACAGACGAAATATTATTGAAAGCGAAAAAAGCTGTTTATAACCCATTGAATGCTTTTAGAATAGGCGAGGAATACTATAAAAGACTCTTGATTAGAAGGAGAATAGAGGAAAACGTTAAAAAAGAAAAAGCAAAAAAAGTTCTTTGGTTAGGTAATATCGTTCTTCCCGAGTTAGCTGATATTTTATTGATTAAGCAAACAAATTTTGGAGGGTGGATGAGCGCCATTTGGCGATTGGTCAACAATAATAAGGATTATAGTTTCGCTATTTGCGTTCCAATCCAAAAAGCGGAAAACTGTAAAGATGGAGAGTTAGCTAGTAATAAATATTATTCTTTTTTAGAATGCGGGAAAGAAAATATTGACCAAATGGTTAATAGGTTCGAAGAAATCATTGATAATTACCAACCTGACATAGTACACATATGGGGAACCGAATATGTCCATACATATGCAATGATGTTAGCATGTGAAAATAAAGGCATTTTGGATAAAACAGTAATTCACATTCAAGGATTAATATCGCAATGTGGCGAGTCGTTGTTTAATGGATTGACAAGTGAAATGCGACATGATGATAAGCTTATGAAAAGTATAATTGATTACCAAAATAGTTTCAGAGAATCCGGAATATGTGAAAAAAAAGCGCTCAAAATGGCAAGGCATATTATTGGCCGAACACAATGGGATAAGGAGTGGAGTACGAAGCTGGCACCTTATGCACAATATCATGTTGGCAAAGAAATAATGAGAAATGAAATATATGCTGCTCAAGGAAGATGGAGAGTGGACGAGTGCAAACCACATACTATTTTTATGAGTCAAGCATCTTATCCATTAAAAGGCTTACATCTTGTATTGAAAGTATTTGCCAAGTTGAAAGAAATATATCCAGATTTAATGGTTAGAATTGCTGGAGTAAACCCACTTGATGCAAACAAAGAATATGGAGAATATATATTTGAGCAAATTCAATGTTTACAATTATATGAAAACATTGAATTCATCGGAAATTGTGATGTGTACGGAATGATTGAGGAGTATGAAAAAGCAAATGTTTATTTGCTGGCATCGACAATTGAGAATTCATCAAATTCTGTACAAGAGGCAATGATTATAGGAATACCAATTGTTGCTAGTAATGTTGGTGGCATACCATCACTAATTGAACATGGGCAAACAGGGTTCTTATATGATTTGGACAATTCAGAGATTTTGATATCACAAATAATAAAGATTTTTGAAGATAGTGAGATGGCAAAAGAGGTTTCAATAAATGAGATAGCGAAAGCAAGTTTAATTTCGGAAGAAGATATTAAAGAAAAAACTTTAAAACTATACAGTGAATTATAAAAAAATGGGGGATTTATGTATATTAGTAATGAAATAGATTGGATTAACTTCTTAAAGCTAAAAAATGTATATATTTGGGGATTTTGTGAAAAAGGTAAACAACTAGCTCAGAAATTTGATTATGAAAAAATAAAAGTTAAAGGATTTATTGATAATAATAAGGATAAGTATGGAGAGCACGAGGGATGGAATGTTTTCTCTTTTGAAAGTTATTTGAAAACTATAGATAAAGAAAATAGCATGATAGTAATTTGCAGTAATAAAGAAAGAGAAATAAAAATGCAATGTCTCCAGGTTGGGATAACTAATTTTATATCGGTTAATCAAGTTGATTTTGGTGGAGGTGTAGAGCATTATGATGAGCGTTATTTTGAATGGCAAAAACCGATGGGAGTATTTGGTGCAAAAGTTAGCTATAGAAGATTCAAACCTTACGTAAAGGATACTGATACGTTGGTTGAATTTGGTTGTGCAGGTGGATATCTGTTACAAGAATTTGAAAACAATAATAAAGTAGGTATAGAAGTTAATGATTTTGCAAGAGCATATTGCAGTAAGCAAGGGATAAAAAGCGTTAAGTATACAAACGAAATAAGTGATAATTATGCTGATATCATTATTTCAACACATGTACTTGAACATGTAGAACGACCTTTAGATGAACTGCGACAATTATATAGAGTGTTAAAAACAGGTGGCAAAATTGTGTTTTATGTGCCAAATGAATCATGCGATGTCGATTATAAAAGAAGTGATATAGATAATCATTTGTATACGTGGAATTGTTTGACATTAGGAAATCTTTTTAAAGCAGCCGGTTTTTTTGTTTATTCTGTGCAGAATATAAAGGAGGTATGGCCTAATGACTGGGAGGCTGTTGAGAGAGACTTAGGAAGTGATGTATTTGATGAACTATCAGTTATTAAGGGAACAGCATCAAATATAAATAATTGTTTGATAGTTGCCTACAAATAGTTAATCGAAGGGACGCTAATTGATATGCAAAGAAAAGTAATCGTACTATGCTACCATCGAATTAATACTCTAGATTTGGACAAAAATCTATTAGCTGTTTCAGAAGAAAATTTTAGAGAACATTTGCGATGGTTAAAAGGGAACTATGATATATTGAGTGCTGAAGACGATTGGGAGTCTGAAGGCCGTGATGCAGTTGTAATTACTTTTGATGATGGCTATGAGGATTTTTATATAAAGGCGCTTCCTATCATAGAGGAAATGAAAATCCCAGCTACAGTTTTTATTACTAATGGAAAAGATGTTTCAAATAGAATGATGTGGTGGGATGAACTTGAGTATTTAATTTATGATAGATACACACCTCCATATCTTCATTTAAAGGATGAAATATTTGATTATGAATGGTCATTGGATTGTAATGAAAATAAAGATGAATGTTACAAACAAATCCATTTTTTAATGAAAAATCTCATAAGTAGTGAGAAGCGGGAAGAATGGCTCAATCAGATGTGGCTATGGAAGAGGGAAAAACGCAGGCTGATTGATAGATATAAGATGCTTTCTGATGAAGAAATAATAGAATTATCAGAGAATCCTTATATAACATTAGGTGCCCATACACTAAACCATAGTGCATTAAAAAATAGATCTATAGATGAACAACAAATAGAAATTAAGGATTCAATTCGTAAGTTGGAAAATACTATAAGAAGAAAGACTACAGTATTTTCATATCCTTTTGGAGTATATGGTAAAGATTATGATGAGATAGCCAATGGGTATTGCGAGGAGAATGGAATAGAAAAAACATTTGCAACAAACTTTGGAGCTTGGAATCCAAAAGATGGATTATTAAATATAAAAAGAAACGGAATAAATAATAAAAACATAGAAGAATTTAAAGCCTATTTAAAGTGGATTGAGGAAGCATAGATAAATGGAAAAAATTTATGTTTTTGGTGGTGGAAGATTTTATAAGAATAAAGAAAAAGAACTAAAGCGAAAGTACGATGTACTCAATGTCTTTGATAATAATGCCAATGGTAATGAAGGAATTGTACAGCCAACGAAGGACTTGATTGACACAAGTATAGGGGTACTTTTAATGGTTAAAAATGCCTGGGACATTCTGTGCCAGTTGGAAGATTTGGGTTTTCCGAAAGATAAAATTTTTCTAGGTGAAAATGAAATTTGGGAGGATGATACAGAAAGTGAAAGAATTATAAAAGAGAATTCTTTCATTTTTTATAAATCAGGAAAAAAGTATCTAAAAGAGAGTATATCGAATACTGAATGGGAAATAACAGACAGCACTGATTACATAGATGCGAAAAATAAAATCTTAAGAATAATCTATTCATCTAGTGTAAAGATGATACAAAAGTTGAGCATTTATCCAGTTACTAGGGATTTTGGCACCAACCGAGGAAAAGCAATAGATAGGTTATTTATTGAAAAGTTTTTAAATGAGAATAAAAATCATATCCATGGCGATGTGTTGGAGATTGGTGATAACTATTATACCAGGACATATGGGACGAACTATGTTTCTCATATAATGCATGTAGAGGGGTGGGGCGATAACGCTTTTAAAGGAAATTTAGAGACAGGAGAAGGATTAACAGCTAATACTTACGACTGCTTGATACTCACTCAAGTACTCATGTTTATTTTTAATATAGGCAAGGTTGTCAAAAACATCTATGAAGTTTTACGAGATGATGGAGTTGCATTAATAACTGTTGCGGGAATATCACAAATATCGAGATATGATGCAGATAGATGGGGGAGTTATTGGAGATTTGATTATAACGCTTTAGAAAAAATGTTTATTCCATATTTTGGGGAAGAGAATGTTTCGATTCAAACGTACGGAAATGTAAAACTTGCGACAGCTATGATGTACGGTCTTTGCTGTGAGGAGCTAGAAGCAGATGATTTTTCATTAATTGATCGAGACTATCCACTTATATACACGATAAAAGTGAGAAAAAGCAGTAAACGCCAAGTCTTGAAATATATTGGAGAAGCAGAAGCCGATAAATATTTAAATGAAAAAAGCAATATTATTATATGCGGGGCAGGAAAACGTGGGAAAAAGGTATATGACCATTTAAAGCGAAGAGGGCTCAACGTAAAACTATTTACAGATATAAATAACCAAAACAGTGGGTCATTTGATGGAATAGTAATAATTAATACAGAAGACGCTGTTAAAGAATTCCCCGACTATGATTATATAGTAAGTGGTAATTATACAGAAGAAATCGCAGATGAAATAATACGATTAGGTGCGAAAAATGTGCATATTTGGCTAGATTAAATATCATCTTTCTAAGGAGAAGTGTATGACAGACTTCAAGCTTCACACCCCGGTTGTATTTATTATTTTCAACAGACCAGATTGTGTTAAAGAAAGTTTTGAAAGTATAAGAGCAGCCAAACCTGAAAAATTATATATAGTAGCAGATGGACCTAGATTTGACCATCCCGATGATAAAACATTATGCAAAGAGTGTAGAGATATTGTTAGTAATATTGATTGGGAGTGTCAAGTAAAAAGGATTTATTCTGATGTAAATATGGGTTGTGGAAAACGCCCAGCGACTGGGATAACAGAAGTATTTTGCCATGAGGACTCAGCAATTATAATTGAAGACGATTGTGTTCCAACTAATGATTTCTACATTTTTTGCCAGGAAATGTTAGAAAGATATAAGGATGATGAGCGCATTTTTTCTGTTTCAGGGATGAGTTTTGGGCTTAAGGATAATAGTGCGGATTATTATTTTACTTATTTAAATAACACTTGGGGATGGGCAACTTGGAAGCGAGCCTGGGAAGATTATGATTATGAATTGCAAGAGTATCCTAAGGTAGTTGAAACAGATTATTTATATAAACTATATAACGATAGAATGATAGCTAACTTTTGGTATAGATGGTTTGATGAATGTTATTCGGGGAAAATTACATCTTCATGGGACCATCAGTTTCTATTTAGCTCTTTTTTGAAAAAGCGGTTACATATATATCCAAGTTATAATCTGGTCAGGTATACAGGTTTTAATAGTGCAGCAACTCATTGCAATACTGTTGACGAAGATAGTAGATTAGCAATTGAAACGAATAAGACAGATAGAATGTGTTTTCCAATCAAGCATCCACAAAATATAGCAAGAAACAAAGATTTAGAAATGATTCAGTTGAAAGATTTGTTCTTTATAAAAGAAGAACCAAATCTTTTCAATATATTTTTAGGTGATTATATAAATCGTATAAGAGAATCAAAAAGAGTAATTATTTATGGAGCTGGAAATTGGGGTAAGCAATTTGGCCTAGAATTATTAGAGGCTGGAATTTCTTATTTTGAGTATGTAGTATCAAATAAGGAACAAATCACATCGGTTCTGGGTAGGCCATTGTATGACTTGGAAGGTTATACTAAGAGGACTGGCGATGTATTAATTGTTGCAGTAGCTGGAAAGAATCGTGACGATATAAAAAATGAACTATATAAAAGGGATATAAAAGAGTATTTGCTACTGAAAAGTGATGCTGAATATTATAAAGAAAAGTATGAATCAAAACCCTTAGATAAAAAGCGTGTATTACTAATAACATCTGTTGATTATGCAGGTCATGGTAAAAATATAGTTAAGAACATAATCAATCAGAGAAATGATATTGAAATTGGTTGGTATATAAAATCGGATACAGATATAAAGTTACTTGGTGTAGAAACAGTATCTGATAAAGATATTGATAGATATTATAAATACTTTTATGGAGCACAATATATTGTATCAGATACGGGGTGCACGAATTCAAGGCCTGGACAAATCTTAATCCAACTAAAACATTGGTCTAGTATTACCCTAAAAATGTTTGGCTATGATGAATTAAGATATCGTGGCGAAACAGATATTGATAAGTATGGAGTACATGGTTGGGATAATATTGATTATCTGCTAGTTGGTAGTGAATTTGACGAAAAAACGTGTCGAAGTGGGTTCAAGTATGATGGTCCTGCTATTTATGTTGGCTCACCTAGATCAGACATATTATTTGATGATGAATATGATTATTATGAAGTAATAAACAAGTATTCATTGGATAAGAATAAAAAATATATTTTATATGCTCCAACTTTTAGAATAAAAGAGCCAGGTTCGATTGATGGAATATTTGAAAATGAATTGGATTTTTCAGTACTTAAAGCTGCTCTAGATAAAAAGTTCGGTGGAGATTGGAATATATTGCTACGCTTGCATCCATTTGTAGCTAAACAAAGTAAACTGATTCCTAAACCAGATTATGTTATTGATTTAAGTGATTATTATGATGGGGAAGAGCTTGTAGGTATATCAGATGCATTGATTACAGATTATTCAAGTATCATGTTTGAACCGGCCTATATTAATAGACCAGTGTTTCTATTTGCACCTGATAAGGAAAAGTATTTATCTGAAGAACGTGGCTTTTATATAAATTATGAAGAGTTGCCATTTGCTTCTGCGGATACAAATGAAAAGCTTTGCAAAAATATCATGGAATTTAATAATGAACAATATTGTATCGGTTTGCGGAAATTCTTTGATAAATATGGGGTTCATGAGGATGGAAAAGCTGCAAAAAGAGCAGCAGATTTTATTTTGAATTTAATAGAAAAATAGACGGGGTTGTATATGAAAAATGAGTTTGATGTTATTAGAAAAATATATTCTAGATTATCTGATGACAAATCAAAACGGATATTTTGCAATAGACTAAATTACAATTTGAGTAATTCAAAAGAAGATTTATTTAAGTTAGTTAGTGAAGCAGAGGGGTTAGAGAAATTTCCGAAGCAAATATGCAAAAGTAATAATATTTTATTTGGTGCAGGGGCTCGAGCGCAGTCATTATTGGCATTTTATAGTGATGAGATTATAGCGCTAGTTGACAGTGATACATCTAAACAAGGGAGCTATATCTGCCAAAAACCTATACTATCTCCTGATGTATTAAAGGAGAAATATCTAGAGTCGAATATTATTGTTGCTAATACTTTTAACTCAGAAGAAATAGTGAATCAACTTTATGAACTTGGAGTTCAAAAGGAAAGAATCATAAATATCGGTGAGAGTTTGAATGAACTAAATCGTACTCAGTATTTCGGGTTAAGAGAATTGTCATGCGAAAAGGAAGAGGAAGTATTTATAGATGCTGGTTGTTATGATGGTGTAACAGTTCAGTACTTTTTGAAATGGTGCTCTAGTAAAGATTACAAGATATATTCTTTTGAACCAGATGACGAAAACTATAAAAAAATATGTGATAAGCAATGTGAAAAATGGGAAATAATAAATAAGGGATTATGGGGGAGTACACGACAACTGAGTTTTAATTCAAATAGCAATAGTAGTCGAGTGAGTACAAATGGAACTGGCGATACAGCAGTTGAAGTTATATCACTAGATGATTTTATAAGAGACAAAAAAGTAACATTTATAAAAATGGATATTGAAGGGGCGGAATATGAGGCTTTGTTGGGAGCAAAAAGAATAATAATTGAACAAAAGCCTAAATTGGCAATTTGTGTATATCATAAGCCAGAAGACATTATAGATATTCCTCAGATAATATTAAGCTTTAATCAAGAATACAAATTGTATCTAAGACATTATTGGGCTACTCCTTATGAAACAGTATTATATGCAATATAAATCTATTACGTTATATTAAATCGTATGAGTAAATAGGTGACACAATGACAAAATTAGTAAGCATAGTTGTACCAGTTTTCAATACCGAAAAATACATAAATAGATGTATTGATAGCCTATTAAATCAATCATATTCAAGCACGGAAATAGTGCTTGTGGATGATGAGTCTAGTGATAGGTCTGGGGTTATATGCGATGAATATGCGTCTGATAATAGAAATGTTGTTGTCTATCATAAAACAAATCAAGGGGCTTTTTCAGCTAGAAGGTATGGAGTAGAAAAAGCAAATGGTGAATATGTAGTTTTTGTAGATTCTGATGATTATGTTGAAAAGGATTATGTACTGAATCTAGTAAATAATATTGGTGAATGCGATGTGTGTACCAGTGGCTGTATTTGGGTAAACATAGATGAATCTAAACATATTGAAACAGATAATTTCAAGGAAAAGATCTATAAGGATGAGTCTCTCAAGGATGTTTATAAACATATGATATTCAATTATGGTAGACCAGAGGATTATTATAGAGGGATTCTTACTTATATGGTATGTAAGCTGTATAAGAAAGAGTTGGCATTGAGCATTTTCAGTAAACTAGATGAAAAAATGCAGTTTTGTGAAGATGGGCAATTCGTATTTACGTATTTATTAAATAGCAAATCTATCAGCATAACACATGGGGCTTTCTATAATTATTGCCATAGAGCTGATTCGATTACACATCAGAAAATGAATCATTATTTGGATAGTCTTGAGCGGCTATATAATAGCATTTTAAAACAAGCTCATGATAATGAATATGAAAGTGAAATCAAAATACAAATAGAGGAATACATTAATTATAGATTAAAGCTTGCACCTCATTACATGCAGTTTTCCTGTGTAAAAAATAGGCCAACTTATGAATTTCCTTACTGGGGAGATTTTGAAGGAAAAAGAGTTGTTTTATATGGAGCAGGAAATATCGGAAAAGATTACTATAGGGAAATAATAAGTGTTGATGAATTCAAATTAGTGGCATGGGTGGATAAAAACTATGAGCAAATAAGATATCCCGCTGTTCCAGAAATAATGGAACCAGAAATTATTAAATCGTTGAATTATGATGCAGTGATTGTAGCAGTTGGGGAAAGCCAGTATGAATCATCGATTGAAGATTTGATAAATATGGGTATTCCAAGGGATAAGATTTATTGGAGAAAACCAAATAGAATAAGATACTATGATTAATATGGTAGGTTAGTAAGGGGAGTGTATGAAACTATCAATTTTAGTGCCAATATACAATGTATCAAAATATTTACCGGAGTGCTTGGATTCTCTGCTGGCGCAGACGGTGTCTGATATGGAGATAATCTGTATTAATGATGGTTCTACTGATAATTGTAAATCTATTATTGAATCATATGTTAGCAGAGATTCTAGATTTAAGCTGATAGATAAAGAAAACACAGGGTATGGAAACTCATTAAATATGGGACTTGCAGCAGCGCAGGGTGAATATATTGGTATTGTTGAAAGTGATGATTACATTGATGCTGGCATGATGCATGACCTTTTATCTGTAATAGAAAAGACACAGGCAGATGTTGTGAAGTCTGACTATAAATATTCTAGTTTCGATGATTCTTTGGACAACAAGAAAAGCAATAATTTAAGGAATCTTCCTGTTGATATGGTGTTTAATCCGTTAAAAGAACAGGGGATATTTTTGGTTGGGCAGTCTCTTTGGAGTGCGCTGTATAGAAGAGATTTCTTGAGTGATAACAATATAACCTTCCATGAAACCCCAGGTGCATCTTTTCAAGATGTATCTTTTGCATTTAAAGTAATGACAAATGCTAAGAAAATATATTTAATCGATAGAGCATATTATCATTATCGTGTTTCAAATCCTAATGCTTCTATGAAGATGGATAATAAACTAGATAAATTGTGCTCTGAGATTAATTACATAGAGGAGTTTATAGGTCAAAGAAAAGATAGGAAAGCGTTAGAACCAATTCTGTCAAGATTGGCATTTAGGATTTTATATGAAAATTATCAATGGGCAGTACCGGCCTACCAATTTGTCATGCTAAACGAACTTGCCAGTCGTCTTCGTATATACGAATCGCGAGGAGATTTTGCTGCAGATATATGGGATGATGAATCGGTAGCCACTGCAAAAGAAATAATAGTTGATAAAGATGCATTTTACAAAAAAACAGGGAAAAAGATTTTTGATAGCAGACTGTGGCAAGGAACTATGAATGCAAGCGTGTATAAAGATGCGATACTATCAAAAGCTATCCCATATGAGAATATAGTTTTATATGGAGCTGGCGTTGTAGGAAGCAAGATTAAAGATGAATTGCTGAATAGGGGAGTTCAAAAATCGCAACTCACATTTGCAGTAACATCAAAATCCGATAATCAAGATGAAAAAGATGGTATACCGGTTAAACAAATTGATGAGTTTAAAGGTAGTGGTGAAAATACTATTTTTATTATCACTGTAAAAGAGGAAAAACAGTATGAAATGCTTCAAAATATGCAGAGACTGGGAATAGAAAATGTTTTATTTTTAAGTGACGAGGTGAGGTATAGCCTATGAGAATCATTGACATCCTCGAAAGGCTTTTATAAAATAAAAACAAAATTATAAACCATTATAAAAGAAAGTGAACAAATGGTGGCAATTATAAACCGTAATAAAAGAAATCTATAATTATAAAATAGATATTGTATTGAGTATCGCTAAAGGGAGGATGTATGCAGAACCCATTTACAACCACGTTTTCAAAGATACCTGAAACATATATTTCTACTGAACAAGAACGTGAAATTATAGATAATTTTTCATATGAAAGACCCTCTGAGTCTGTATATAAAATTACAGGGGTTAGAGGATCTGGTAAAACAGTACTTCTTGCAAAGGTTGAGGAAGAGTTTAAAAAAGATTTTAGAAAAAAAGAAGGATGGTACGTGTTTAGAATATCTCCAGGAAGAGATATGTTAAGCCAGCTGGCTACTTATATGATAGAAGAGAAGCTTATGCAGGTTAAGGCGTTGAAAGCCAGTGCAAGTGTATCTGTACCATCTATTCCAGTTGGAATAAATATTACTAAGGCAGATGAACAGTATTCTGATATTGGAATAAAAATAGAAAAAGCTCTAGAATCTGCTACGCAAAAAGGGAAGAAAATTCTTATTGGAATAGATGAGGTTTCTAAAACTGATGAGATGCTAGTATTTGCACTGGAATTCTCCAAATGGTTACGTGCAGGCTATAGCATTTATTTGGTTTGCACAGGTCTCTATGAAAACATAGAACAATTATACAACGTGAAAAATCTTACCTTCTTCAGACGTGCAACAACTATAAAAACAGAACCATTAAATGCCGTTAAGATGGTAGAAACCTATAGGCGTGAATTAAAAATAGACTTAGATACTGCCAAAGAACTTGTAAGATTAACAAAAGGATATCCATATGCCTTTCAAGAACTGGGAGTTCTATATTTTAAGAATAGTAAGCTAGAGAAATTAGACAGGATTATTTCAGATTTAAAAGAAGAATTGTTTGCATATTCTTATGAAAAGATTTGGGAAGAGATGTCTGAAGGTGATCGAATCTTTTGCAAATGTCTTATTGATAAAGATGAAAATACTAGGGAAGATATAATAGAAAAATTAGATAAGCCAACTAATTATTCAGTATATCGTTCCCGTTTGTTAAAAAAAGGAATTATCAAGAGTAAGACAAGAGCAGTATCGTTGGCATTGCCATTTTTTGCTGAATATATAATAGATTATGGGGATTTTGAATTATAAAAGAGTTTATGATTAATATGGTATAGGCGGGAGCGAGTATGAACACAACAGATTCTGTGCGCGATTTGGCCCGTGGCCTAATCAGCTGGTATAACTTTAAAAAGAATGGAAAAGCACTTCTAATCACAGGGAACTTCCCTGCCTTTGAGGTGCTTTTTTCTGTATTTGAGGATGTGGGAATAAAGGCGGATGTTGTGGATATCCCACGTCTATCACAGGTTAGTGGTGGATATGATTATGTGGTGATTGCAGCAGGCTTGGAAAGTACTGTAGAGCCAAGCAAGCTGATGGCTGCTGCGGCGGCCAATCTGAAGGATGATGGTACGCTTTTCCTAGCCACTTTTAACCGCTTCAACCTGGGGCAGTTCCTTGGGGATAAGGATGTAACAACAGGTCATGTGTTAGATGGCATTGATAACTATGCGCAGGTAAGTGAAAAGAGAATGAAGGAAATTGGCGGCCATAGCTATTCTAAGGTGGAGATTGACGAGATGGTTGCAGCAGTGGGGATGACAGCACCTCAGGTATTTAGCGTATTCCCAAGTCTTTTCAGGCCTCAGATTATGGTGCGATACGGCGAAAAGCCGAACGAGCGATTCGACGCAAGAATCCAGGGAATGTACAATTCTCCTGAGACCCTATATCTTAATAAAAACAATCTGTATGATGATTTTATGAAAAATGATTTGCTACATCAGATGGCAGATGGATATTTGTATATTTGCAGCAAATCACAGGCAGGGGGCAAAACAGAACAAACAAATAATTTAGACGATATCCATGAAATCACTGTACAGACAGGCCGCATTCCACAATCTGCCATGGCAACTATCGTATATACGAATAAAGTAATAAAGAAAAATATGTATCCAGCGGGAGCTACTGCTCTTCAAAAAATCGATGATAATGCCAAATATCTTAGAGCTCATGGAGTACATGTTGTGGAAGGCCAGCTTACAGAATCAGGTTACGAAACCTCATTTATAAAGGGACAGATTCTAACAGAATACCTACGTGACATTCTTATAAATGCAGGTCGTGAAGCCTTCTTAGCCGAGCTGTCAAAGTTTAAAAATATATTTGAAAACTCATCACGCCACCTATCCTACGACGAGGTAGACTGGACCAAGTTTGATCCATATTGGGAGAAGCGAAAGTTAGACGATCCAGAGCTATACAAATGGCGGGATTTAGCAAACGGCACAGCTGAGGACAAGGCAGCCATAGGCATCATCCTGGAGCGAGGCTACCTGGATTTGGCGCCAATCAACTGCTTCATGACAGATGATGGCCCGGTATTTTTCGACCAGGAATTCTATGTGCCACAGATTCCAGCAAACGCCATATTCCTAAGGCTGATAGAGGTGGTATATGCATACTGGACAGAGGGCTATCGGCTACTTCCAATGGATGAGGTGCTGGATTATTTTAATCTAAAAACCAACGCTGAAATATTCAGGCTGCAGGTTAGCAAAAATCTTATCGATTTCATAAATGACCAGGAGCTGGTTGCCTACAATAGAAAGGTCAGAGCGGATTACAATACTATCGTTAACAATCGTTTTAGGATGGACTATACACAGGACCAGTATGAAAAGTTATTCACTGATATTTTCAAGGATGTAGAGGGCAAGAAAATCTATCTTTTCGGCTCTGGTGATTATGCGAAAAAGTTTATAGAAAAATTTAGAAACGAATACAAAATCGCCGCCTGCATCGACAACAATAGGAGCAAATGGGGCACTGATGTAGAGGGCATTCCAATCTGCTCGCCAGAGACTTTGGTAAATGAAACTGAAGGCTACAAGGTTTTCATTTGCATTAAGTTTTATGATGATGTGCTTGCCCAGCTTAAAGATATGGCCATTCCTAATATCGCCGTATTTGACCCAAGGCTGGATTATCCAAGGCCGCTTAAGCATGTGGCAGAGGCCACCGAGGGAAAGGCAGCGAAAAAATACCACATCGGCTATGTGGCAGGGGTGTTTGATATGTTCCACATTGGTCATCTAAATCTGCTGCGCCGTGCCAAGGAGCAGTGTGATTATCTGATTGTTGGAGTGGTTACGGATCAGCAGATTATGCATAACAAAAAGACCAGGCCCGTGATTCCTTTTGAACAGCGCTACGCCATAGTGCAAGGCTGCAGATATGTGGATGAGGCGGTGACGATTCCTGCCGACAACGCCAGCACGGAATATGCTTATCGCACCTACAGATTTGATGCCCAGTTTTCCGGCAGTGATTATGCGGATGACCCAAATTGGCTGGCAGTGAAGGAGTGGTTGCATCAGCAGGGCAGCGACCTGGTATTCTTCCCATACACAGAAGAAATCAGCTCCACCATGCTAAAAGGCCAGCTTAGAGATTCATCACAGGAAGAGGAAAAATAATGAGAACGATTTCTACAGGCACATGTTTTACAGAAAAAATATCAAACTCATATAAGGAACGCAGGCAGGCTGGGTTTAACAACTTCATGCTGGATTTCGACGCTTTTAAGACCGAGGAAGTCCTTGAAGGTGAAGAGGATATACGTTATCTTTGCGAAGGATTTGTTAATCAATGCAAGGCCGATGGCATAACTGTGGAGGTGGCAAAGGCACCATCATTTGCATATGAGCTAAAGCTTTATCCAAGAGCAAGGCTTGAGGAATTGTTTTTCCAGTCATTTGATGTGGCTAAGGCATTGGGGTGCAAAGCTATTATAGTGAATCCTTACTTCGTGGATGTTAAAAATCCAATGACTGATGAAGAGGCAAAGCTATTTTATGACTCATTGATTCCGTATGCTCTTAAATCGGATGTTAAGATTTTAATTCCAAACCAGCCAACTCTTTATAATGGCAACATTTATAGAGGCATTCTTTCAGATAAATACCAATTTGTGGAATTTATTGATTCACTAAATGAAAAGGCTGGCGGTGAGCATTTTGGAATGGTTCTTAATACAGAAGTCGTGAATGATTTGGGACAGCGATTATCTGAGTTAATTGACCAGTGGGCTGCCTTGATTGATATAGTGGACATGAGCGAGCAAGATAATCTGAAGTATTTGATATTGTCACTTCGTAAATGCGAATTTGACGGCGGCGTGATGATTGACAGAGATAGAATATATTGGAAAGTACCAAGCCCGCTTAAGCCTGCCTATGTGAATTACACAAAGACATTAACGGATTATATAGATTGGCAAATCAACCTTGAGAGGACAATTCGTAAATACGATAGTAGAGTGTTATTTGGTGCAGGAAATATGTGCCGAATTTATATGGAAAAATTCGGAGAGAATTATCCACCTGCATTTACCTGCGACAATAATAGTGGAATATGGGGAAGTGAAGCTTTTGGACTTCAGATTAAATCGCCAGAAGCTTTGAAGGAATTACCAGCTGACACTGCAATCTTCATCTGTAACACCTTTTATGATGAAATCACTGCCCAGCTTAAAGCTATGAACATACCTAATCCAATAGAGAGATTTAACGACGAGATATTGTAAGGAGTGCCTATGTTTGACATTGGAGTACAGACAAAAAATGTAGTGAGGGATGACAATCCACTAGAGGGCTTTATGATGCTACGGGATGCAGGTTTTACCTGTTGCGATTTCAGCCTAAACGCCTATCTATATAACAAAAATATTTACGCCGGTGATATCAATCCCTTCTTCGACAAATCTGTGGAGGAGCTTAAGGAATTTTTCACGCCCCACAAAGAGGCTGCAAAGCAGGCTGGCATCTGCATCAACCAGATGCACATGCCATACCCAATCCTTGTGCCGGACGGCGATGTGGGCATGAACAAATATCTTTGGGAGCAGGTTGCACCAAAGAGCATGGAAATCTGTAAATTTCTAGAGTGCCCAAACATCGTTATACACGGCGTAAAGCTGATTCAGAAGCTAGGCAGCGAAGAGGCGGAATGGGAAAAGACTGCGGAGTTTATTGATTCTATAGCAGGCTTTGCAGCAGAAAATCACATCACAATCTGCATCGAAAATCTATACAACAGTGTCAACGACGGCAAATCTACCCATCTAGTGGAGGGGCCATGCTGTGACGCCAGAAAAGCCGCTGCCCGTATCGATGAGTTCAATGAGAAATACGGTTCAGAGGTCCTTGGCTTCTGCTTTGATATCGGCCATGCCAACATCGTAAAGTTGGATTTCTATGATTTCCTCAGAACACTTGGTCCACGCTTAAAGGTTCTACATCTTCATGATAACGATGGAATTGCAGACCTACATCAGCTCCCATTCACCTTTACAAAGACTAGGGAGAACACTAGCTCTACCAACTGGCCAGCCTTTATCCAGGCACTGAAGGACATAGGCTTTGAGGGAGTGCTCAGCTTTGAAACAGCCCCAGTGCTTACATCTTTCCCTGAGGCCATGAAGCCTACAGTGCTTAGATTTATCAGGGATATTGGGGAATACATATCGGACGAGCTGGAAAAATCAATGTTTTTCTAAAATAAAGTGATTTTTTATTTAATTTAATCTAAAATTACACTAAAACAGTGATGAATTATCATGTGTCAACCATAAATCTATCTAGATTGATTTTAAGATGTTGCAATAAGGAAGGAATTAAAATGCTAGATACCACAGAAAAACAAGTTGAAACTCTGAAAAAACTCAGAGCTAAACTAGGATTAAATAGAACAGAATTTTCTAAGTTAGTAGGTATACCGCTAAGAACCCTAGAAGAGTGGGAAGCAGGTAACAGAAAGATGCCAGAGTATGTACTCAGATTTCTTGTATATTATGTTCTTGGCAGAAATGTGTTATTTAAAGACAAGGATGCTGAGTATATAGATATGACAGAAATAGAAGATTTGTATAGATAAAGACTTGCATTTTGTACCTCCATGTAATATCATAAACCACGCAATGAGTGGCTATCGATGTTACATGGAGGTTTTATGTTGCAAGATTATTTTGACGAAAGATATTTAGATTGTATATATTTTACGAACAAGAATCTCTGTGGCCCTAGAAAATCAGGGAAAACGAGTTGGTTAAGGGCCATAATGAATTATTATTCAAAGGAACATCCAATACTTTTTCTTGATTTCTCTGACTGTATGGTCACAAGCTATGATGATTTTATCCGTTACCTGGCTCGGAAAATGGCTAGCTTGTATATCGAGATAATAATTCCAAAGATAAATGAGTTAACTAATATTTGTGAATTAGAGAATTGTCTAGATATTGTTGAAGGAAATCCAGGGGAATTTTTATTAAAAAGTAGTTTATTTGATCTAATAGGATTACTGGATTTTAGGATAGGAAAAAAAGAAGATAGACCAATGATATTTGTAGATGATATCGCTAATCCAGTTATGTGTTCAGTCAAGTATGGCTTTTATAATCAAGTTAATACATTTTTTGAGGAATTCTTGGATATTGATCACTACGAACTTACTGGTGGAATATATACCACATCATTTGCACCTCCTAATGTGGATGTTGATTATACATATAAATATATCAGTAACAAGGCAGTGAATGGTGTAGAGGTCTTATTTAAATATTGTAACGATAACAATATATATTTAGAACCAATCAATCCAGATATTGTTAGTTGGAGAGGTGAATTTCCCAATAAGATTAGCTTAGTTGAATGTTGTGATGAATACTTTAGATGTATTGATTTGAAAATAACAGAGCCAAATCCGGAAGTATGTTTTGACGAGGCTCTTAGCCAAATAATATCGGAAAAAAGAATATGGATAAAGGCTGAAAAAGAAAGGATAGAAAAAGCAAAAAAGGAGTTCGAAGAAAAAGAGAAAATTGAGTACGCGGCTTCATTTAAAGGATTTGAGCAGGTACCATCAGATTTTGCAGGTGTTAGAGGGCTACCTGAATTAGAAATTGATGATGACAAAGTTGACAAATTAAACAGTTATCTCAGAACGCTATATGATAGCAATAAATCTACTTATGACTGGTCGATAATCTATGATAAAATTCAGAATTTGAAACGTGAAGAAAGGTTGCAGTTCGATTCAACAGAAATGTTGGTCAGGCTAAAAGAAATCGCAGATTCTATTACAAACATCAGGTACTGCAAAATCAATGTGGATGATAGTTATTGGGCGCGATTTGAAGCACAATATAAAGAATGCCCTGAGGATTGTGCTGATATTTCATTGGTTAAGGCATATTTGACAGTAGTTAGAATTGAACAGCTAGGGGTGGTATTTACAGATATCGTTACATATTTATTAAATTGTTGCCATACAATGTTTTATGCAAAAGTTTCAAAAGTAAAGCGAGATGACCAAATCTGTTTGTGGGTTAATCGTGAGGATTTTCTATTGCTTGAGCAATATGTTTGCAAGAATGATGATATGTTTTGCACCCCACTTCCTTTTGTAGGCTATCGTGGGAAAATTGGCATTAGTAGAGAGTTTTATGATTGGACGAGTCATAATGCTGTACAATCCAAATTGATAAGCAATTATTTTAATGTTATAGATACAAGAGAGAGCATAAATATAATGGATATGTATTCGCTCTATATAGCAGCATGGAATGGAGATTTACCAGAAGGTCATCTTTTTTCAAAAGAATATAAGAAAAGTAATGCTCAAGAACTGATAATATTGCTAGAAACTTTTAGCATATTAACCGGTAATGCGTGTATAGATAATAATCATATTCTTATGAATGGAGATAAAAGTCTATGGTGTGCTCTCGGAAGAGCAGAAAATTGGTGTCAGTTAGATAAATATTTAGCTTGGTATAGGCAGAGATAATGGAATGGGATTGTTTAAACACGCCATTTGCTTCGGAATACGAAAGGAGGATGCGCTCGTTATGGCAGAAGTTAGATTAATTAACAATCTAAAGGGCATACTTTACTTTCTAGATACCCCCTTTTAGATTTTGAAATAAAGGATAGAGAACTTATAAAGGCAGATGATTTAAGTGGCCATCAGTTATATCCATATGAGCTTGCGATGCTTGGTGTTTCGTATGGTAGCTTTGTTAGATTTTTTCAGCGCCGCACCATAAGGGAAGGCTGTATGTTTTATCGTGAGCATCTAAGGGCGCTTGGCATGGATAAGATGGATTTTGACTTATACATCAGGAAAAACAATGGTAACAACCATCTGGATAACTATTGGGTGAAGTTTGAGGATTTTGGCGCAACTAAATTTGCAGAATTGTAATGATGCAGGCTTTACATCAGCTTCCATTCACCTTCACAAAGACCAAGGAAATTTGGGCATATATCGGACGAGCTGGAAAATCACTGCCTGAGAATAACTAGTCTCTTGTTATTATAACGGTTAACCGATATAATTAATGGAGGAGGTTGCATTATGAATATTAAAAGATATTTAAAAGAAAATGACATATCCCTTAAAACAATGTCTGAAATCACAACAATTCCTTATACAACACTTTCAGATATAGTTAATGAGAAGGTTGATTTATATGAGTGCAAATACAAGACTTTAAAGAAACTTTCTTTATTTTTGAAGATATCTATAGATGATTTAGTTTATGAGAAAGAGGACTTTCAAACTTTTAGGAATAATCTTCATCATGAAATAAAAAATAGTGGCCTTCTAGAAGTTGCGGCAGATGTTTTACAGCGAAAACGTATTGATTACTATTATCAGAATGATGATATTGTAAAGGCTTTGTATCTTTTGAGCTTGGTTGACTATGTCTGCAGAATAAATGAAATAGCCCTTTGTGAGGATTATGCCAATTTGCGAAATAAGAAACTTAAGGAACCTTTTTATGTAGGAGATTTAGTTGAAGCTAGTAATCCCAAGTATATTATGGAATTTAAAAATCATAATATCTACGAAGGAGAGTTGACAGATGCAGTATAATTCAGACAAAACCTTAATCACTAATGAAAATGCGTATGGGATATTAAAAGCTTTTGCTAACGAATATAAAAGGCAAAATGGTGAAGCTCCTGCTGAGATAATTATCGTAGGTGGTGGAAGTATAATGCTTAATTATGGCTTTAGAAAATCTACCCAGGATTTTGACATAATGATAAGTGGCGGCGGGGCAGACATAAAAAATATTATTCATTATGTTGCAGATAAATATAATCTACCTAATGATTGGATGAATACAGATTTTAAACGCACGATTTCTTATTCTAGCAAGCTAAGGCAGGTATCTTCACATATGTTTTCGTTTAATCATAATTCGCTGGAAATAAGAACTGTTAAAGATGAATACCTAATTGCTATGAAAATGATATCGGCAAGGCAATATAGAAATGATTTGTCTGATATTGTGGGAATTTTGTTATTTGCAATGCAGAATAATAACCCTATAGCCTATAGAACTATTGAAAATGCAATAATAGAGCTTTATGATTCTACAAAGAATATTAAGAGTGAGGTTATAGAAAGAGTAAAAAAATATTCATCAATGAATGAAAGTGAACTTAGTGATGAATATTCAAAGATAAAAGAAGATGAGAATAAAACCTTAGAAGATCTTCAGGACATAGATAATAAGTATAAAGGTGTAGTGAATGAAGCAAGTGTGGATACTGTAATAGCTGCTTTAAGAAGAAAGGAAAACAAATCTTAAAAGGAATTGGACAATGGAAAAATAATGTGAAAAAGCAGCCCTATTTCTTGAAATCAAGACTCTTTTATTATAAAATTTTCTCTGAAATCGATTAAGTTAAACGCATAACATATAAAGGAGTGATCAAAATGATAGAATGGAAGAATTTTGATAAGCTCGAGTCTTACAAGACTCTCCAGGGGCTTAAGAATCAAGTAGAATTAAAGTCTGCAATGGCAGGAGCAAACGGTGCTAAGCGTGTAGCTGAGTATTCAGTTCCAATGTCTAACGGAATGGTTTACAACTTTGCTTCAAAGCAGGTGGATGACACTGTTCTTGATGCACTTGCAAAGCTCGCTGATGAGGCACAGCTTGTTGACAAGTATGCAGCCCTTTACAACGGAGAGGTTATCAATACAGGTGAAAAGAGATTAGTTCTTCATCAGCTCACACGTGGTCAGCTTGGCGATGATGTTATAGCTGATGGTGTTAACAAGAGAGAATTTTACGTAAAGCAGCAGGAGCGTATCGCTGATTTCGCTAACAAGGTTCACGCAGGTGAAATCGTTAACGAAAAGGGTGAGAAGTTCACATCAGTAGTTCAGATTGGTATCGGTGGTTCTGACCTTGGCCCTCGCGCTATGTATCTTGCACTTGAGAACTGGGCAAAGGTTACAGGCACATTCAAGATGGAGGCTCACTTCATTTCAAATGTAGACCCTGACGATGCAGCAGCTGTACTTGCTGGCGTTGATGTTGCTCACTCAATCTTCATCCTTGTATCTAAGTCAGGTACAACACTTGAGACTCTTACAAACGAGTCATTTGTTAAGGATGCCCTTGCAAAGGCTGGTCTTGACGCTTCTAAGCACATGATCGCTGTTACATCTGAGACATCACCACTTGCTAAGTCTGCTGATTACTTAGATGCATTCTTCATGGATGATTACATCGGTGGCCGTTACTCATCTACATCTTCAGTAGGTGGCGCAGTACTTTCACTTGCATTTGGTCCAGATGTATTTGCTAGATTCTTAAATGGTGCAGCAGCAGAAGATGCTCTTGCAAAGAACGCTGATATTCGCAAGAACCCAGCACTTCTTGATGCACTTATTGGTGTTTATGAAAGAAACGTACTCGGTTACGAGTCTACAGCAGTTCTTCCATACTCACAGGCACTTAGCCGTTTCCCTGCTCACTTACAGCAGCTCGACATGGAGTCAAACGGTAAGAGCGTTAACAGATTTGGCGAAAAAGTTGATTACGTTACAGGCCCAGTTATCTTTGGTGAGCCTGGTACAAACGGTCAGCACAGCTTCTACCAGTTATTACATCAGGGAACAAACATCATTCCACTTCAGTTCGTAGGCTTCAAGAAGAGCCAGATGGCAACAGACGTTGTTATCGAGGGAAGCACATCACAGCAGAAGCTTAAGGCTAACGTTGCAGCTCAGATCATGGCTTTCGCTTGCGGTAAGGATGATGACAACAGAAATAAATACTTCGAAGGTAACAGACCTTCTTCAATCATCGTTGGCGAGCAGCTTACACCAGAGACACTTGGTGCACTTCTTGCTCACTTCGAGAACAAGGTTATGTTCCAGGGCTTCGTATGGAATCTTAACTCATTCGATCAGGAAGGTGTTCAGCTTGGAAAGGTACTTGCAAAGAAGGTACTTGCTGGCGATACATCAGATGCTCTTGCAGCTTACGCAAAGCTTCTTGATATCTAAAAAGTTTCTTAAAAATGGCTACCGTGTATTGCGGTAGCCATTTTTTTACGCTAGGATATGGTTTAGACGTAAATTGGAAGTAGCCAGTAGGTAACAAGCTATTTATTTACTAAAGTGAAACATGGGTTGAACGTAGTAAATAAATGCTTGTTTCCGTAACTGGCGAGTGAGGAATTATGGCATATACAGATACAGAACAAGAAGCAGTTAAGAAAACTTGGGCGGGGGAAAAGGCAAAGCTCAGTCAAATGAGCTTCGACGAAAAGCTCGAATACATATGGGCTTACTACAAGTTACACATCCTTGTAATTCTACTAATACTAGGAGCCATCACCTGGGGTGTGCATCACGCCATGACCTATGTAGAATATCGTATATACGGTATGGTAATTAACTCAAGCCAGTTTAACGAAGAGCTAAATGATACTCTCCACGACACTCTTAAGATGGCAAAGCACGACGGAGTTAACATAACAGCGGATCTTTACACAGACGAAAGTGCCAACATGGGAGGATACGGCAATCGTCTTGATATCTATGTTATGTCAGGTCAGCTGGACTTCGCATTTACGGACCAGGCCGGCGTTGATTATTTAGTCAACATGGGCGCTATCAGAGACCTTAAGGAAACAGTGCCGGATTACCTGTTATCCCAGTGGGGCGATGACAGATTATACGAAGCATCCGTTGTTGGGGACGATGGCAAAACCTATTCAGGATATGTTGCGGTAGATATTTCTGATAGTAAAATCCATGAATATTTTGGCTTAGCGGATAACATTAATTATCTTGTAATTGCTGATTTAAGCGGCAGCGAAGAATACATGGATAATTTTTATAAGCTCTTATATGAGATAGAAGGAGAATAGTTTTGGGAAGATTTTTTAACAGTAAGATTTTTGACGGAATAACAAAGGTAACTGATGTCATGCTAATCGGTTTTTACTTTATAGTATGCTCTTTACCAATTTTTACAATCGGCGCTAGCTCAACAGCTTTGTACTACGCAATCCACAAATCTGTGTTCAGAGGACGTGGCTACACCACAGAGTTCTTCCGTTCATTCAAGGATAACTTCAAGCAGTCAACATTGTCATGGTTGATTTTCATGGTATTATTTGGAGTTCTTTCAGCAGACATTTACGTCACTAGAAATTTCATCCAGGCCAACAGCCCAATGGCTGCAGCATCAGTATTTTTCCTAGTATTACTGATTTTCACTATCGTTTGGTCAATTTATCATTTCGCATACATCGCCAGATTCGCCAACAGCTTCAAGGAATCCTTCAAGATTTCCGCAATCATCATGATTGCTAACATCGGCTGGAGCATAGCAATTATTGCAGTTGTTATCGTACTAGTGCTTTTGATGTACAGATTCATGATATTAATCGTATTTGCACCAGGCATATTCGCCTGCGCACTTCATCCAATCCTTGAGAAGGTCTTCCGCAAGTACATGTCTGCCGAAGACATCGCCAAAGAGGACGAGGATTTACATTATTAAATAGCTTTATCGTAGAGGCATCCTATAATAGGAATGCCTCTATTTTTTTGTCCACAATAAAAGAATCCAACGGGTCATCGCTAGTCTCGAAGGAAGCAATAAGATTCTTACCTAGATGGTAATCGGATTGTTCATATAAAGATAGCTTCAGCATGTTGTTGACACTGTAGTTTTGGTCATCAGATAGTCCAAAATGCTCCCAGATAATAGTGGTTCTGGTTCGCTTGTTCAGCGTAATGAAATCAGGATATTTAAGATTGTCGCTTAAAACAATCTTAGGTTCATACACATAAGGTATTTCGAAATCTAAAAGTCTGTCTGCGATAATCTTTTCTGATTTGGAACGAACCAGCTCCCCGTTTTTAGTGTAGACGCCCTTATCTATGAGGTAAGTGTTCTGGCAGCTGGGATTATCGTTATACCAGTCTTTCACAAAGGTTTCGATGTCCGGAATAATCGGCGTAATCAGCGACCTTCTTCCTGGATTAAAGGAATAGTAGATGTTATCCAGCTCTACATATAAATCCACATGAATTCCCTTTTTAACCTTACAAATCAATTCGTGCATTCGCTTTGAAACTTTCATTAGATAATCCCTCTGACAGATGGCTGTGATAAATCCTATATTGTCAGCGGACATGTATTTACCTTTGGTATCAGAGCGGTTTTTGTAGTAATAAAATCTAGGATATCCTTTGCTGCTCTCCAAGCGGATAAAACCCTTTGGTGATGAATGTAGCTCTTTATCTGCGATATCCATTAGTTGGTAGATAGATTGAACCAGCTTATTGATGTCTATTGTTGGTGTTGTTAACATGTTTCCTCCTTAAAAATGGTGTTTATGGCGTGGCCAGGAGCTTTTTGGGGGCCAGTTAAGTGTGAAATTAGGAAAAATATAAATTCACTTAAAAACTGATTTTGCTGTTAAGTTTAAATAGATTTTATAAAAATAAACTTAAATAAATTAGAATAAAAAGGTAGATTGTTAAGTGGAAAAATTAGTTTTGGGGAGAAACTTAACAACATCCTTTGCAATGTTAAGTGAATATTTAGAAATGCATATTAAACTTAAAAATAGCTAAAATGATTTAACGATAATTAAGTGAAAATATTTTTTTCTCATAGAAACTTAACAGCAAAATCAATTTTTAAGTGGAGATTTAGAATTCCGAAAAAAACTTAACTTTGCAAGCAAAAACTAGCCAGGGGTTGCGTCTAAATTCATAAAAAAGCGCAAAAAGACCCAGTACGCGTCAATATTCATATTAATGGTGGGTATTAATTGCCTGATAAAGGCAATGGATGCAAACTATAACTTTTGCTGAAGTTATATGTCATCATGTGCTTGCTGCTAAAGCAATGATGAAATTGCATGATGCTGTATGAAATTACAGCGGTGTGTCCTGTGAATAACACAATGTTATATATAACATGCCATCAACAATATGTCAACTACAAAATAACGACAGCCTCATAAAAACAAAACACAAACAAATGTTTGACATATCCCATAGCTATGATATAATAAAATACATACGATTGTGCACAATTAAAATTGCGCCGCCAATCAGAAAGAACAATTAACAATCAACAATAATGTAGATTTCGAGGGCCAGTTATGGATTTCAAATTACATTCAGAATATAAACCAACAGGTGACCAGCCACAGGCTATCGCAGATTTGGTAAGGGGGTTCAAGGAAGGTAACCAGATGCAGACACTTCTTGGTGTTACAGGTTCTGGTAAGACCTTCACCATGGCTAATGTCATTGAGCAGCTGAACAAGCCTACCCTTATCATTGCACACAACAAGACCTTGGCGGGCCAGCTATACAGCGAATTTAAAGAATTCTTCCCAGAGAACGCTGTGGAATATTTCGTGTCTTACTACGATTATTATCAGCCAGAGGCCTATGTGCCTAGTACGGATACATACATCGCGAAGGATTCTTCTATTAATGATGAAATAGATAAGCTACGCCTTTCAGCCACAGCTTCTTTGTCAGAACGCCGTGACGTTATCATCGTTTCTTCAGTTTCCTGTATTTACGGTATTGGTGAGCCAGATGATTTCCAGAACATGATGGTTAGCCTTCGCCCAGGAGATTTCAAGGACAGAGATGATGTTATCCATGAGCTTATCAACATCCAGTACCAGCGAAACGACATGGATTTTGACCGCGGTACCTTCAGAGTGCGAGGCGATACGCTGGAGGTTATCCCAGCCAACACTAGCGACTACGGCATCCGTATCGAATTCTTCGGAGATGAGATAGACCGCATTTGCGAGACGGATATTATGACGGGGCAGGTGAAGCGTGAGCTTGAGCATGTAGCCATTTTCCCAGCCAGTCACTACGTTATTCCGCAGGATAAGATTAACGCGGCCTGCGCCAGCATCGAGGCAGAGCTGGATGAAAGGGTGAAGTTCTTCAAGTCAGAGGACAAGCTTATAGAGGCTCAGCGTATAGCAGAGCGTACTAATTTTGATATAGAAATGCTTCGTGAAACAGGCTTTTGCTCCGGCATTGAAAACTACAGTAGGCACATGACCAATCAGCAGCCAGGAGAGCCACCTAAGTGCCTGATAGATTATTTCGATGATGATTTCCTTATTATTGTGGACGAAAGTCACATCACTCTTCCTCAGGTAAGGGGAATGTTTGCAGGTGACCAAGCACGTAAGAAGACTTTGGTTGAATACGGCTTCAGATTGCCATCAGCGCTTGATAACAGACCGCTTAATTTTGGAGAGTTCGAATCAAAGATTGACCAGATTATGTTTGTAAGTGCAACACCTGGTGACTATGAAGAGGAGCACGAGCTTCTTAGAACAGAGCAGGTTATCCGCCCAACAGGCTTGCTTGATCCTGAGGTGGAGGTAAGGCCAGTTGAGGGGCAGATTGATGACCTCTTCAACGAAATCCAAAAGGAAGTTGAAAAGAAAAATAAGGTAATGATAACCACTCTTACCAAGCGAATGGCGGAGGACCTTACAGATTATCTGGCAGAGCTTGGCGTCAGAGTTAAATACATGCATTCAGACATTGATACCATGGAGCGCGCAGAAATCATCAGAGATTTGCGCCTGGATGTGTTTGATGTATTAGTTGGTATCAACCTGCTTCGAGAGGGCTTGGATATCCCAGAGATTACGCTGGTTGCTATCCTTGATGCAGATAAGGAAGGCTTCCTTAGAAGTGAGCGCTCGCTGATTCAGACAATCGGACGAGCAGCCCGAAATTCCGAAGGCCATGTTATCATGTATGCTGATACCATCACGGAATCCATGGAAAAGGCCATCTCCGAGACAGAGCGTCGTCGCGAGATTCAGAAGGCCTACAATAAGGAACACGGCATCACTCCTAAGACTATACAAAAATCCGTCCGCGAGCTTATATCTATTTCCAAGGATATTGCCCACAAGGAGATGCAGTTCAAGAAGGACCCTGAGGAAATGGATAAGAAGGAGCTTGAGAAGCTGATTGCAGACATTCAGAAGAAGATGCAAAAGGCTGCCGCCGAGCTGAACTTCGAAGCCGCCGCCGAATACCGCGACAAGATGGTTGAACTGAAAAATATGTTGAGGGACTTATAAAATGAAAGAAAGAAAATATATAAAAATCAAAGGCGCTAACGAACACAACCTTAAAAACGTCAGCTTAGACATCCCACGTGATGAGTTCGTTGTGCTTACAGGATTGTCAGGTTCGGGAAAATCATCCTTAGCCTTTGACACAATTTTTGCTGAAGGCCAAAGACGCTACATGGAATCTCTTTCCAGCTACGCTCGCCAGTTCCTAGGCCAGATGGAAAAGCCAAATGTAGAGCACATGGAAGGTATGCCACCAGCCATTTCAATCGACCAGAAGAGCACCAACCACAACCCACGTTCTACAGTTGGTACAGTTACAGAGATATACGATTACATGCGTCTTTTGTACGCTAGATGCGGTGTGCCACACTGCCCAAACTGTGGCAAGCCAATCAGCAAGCAGACAGTAGACCAGATGGTGGATGCCATTATGGCATTGCCAGAGCGTACCAAGATTCAGCTGTTGGCTCCTGTCGTTAGAGGCCGCAAGGGTACACACGAAAAGCTCTTTGAAAAAGCTAAGAAATCCGGCTATGTACGTGTCAACGTAGATGGCAATGTGTACGACCTTTCCGAAGAAATAAAGCTTGATAAGAACATCAAGCATAACATAGAAATAGTAGTAGACCGATTGGTTGTAAAGGAAGGCATTGAAAAGCGTCTCACAGATTCCATTGAAGCTGTGCTTAAGCTGGCTGATGGCCTGATGATTGTAGATGTTATCGATGGGGAGCCGATCAGATTTTCCGAGGGCTTTTCATGTCCTGATTGCGGAATCAGCATCGATGAGGTAGAGCCACGAAGCTTCTCCTTCAATAACCCATTTGGTGCCTGCCCAGAGTGCTTTGGTTTGGGCTACAAAATGGAATTTGACGAGGATTTGATGATTCCAGACAAGAGCCTTTCCTTTAATCAGGGAGCTGTTCAGGTAATGGGCTGGCAGTCTTCAAACAAGAGCACCAGCTTTGCACACGCACTTTTGGAGGCACTTGCAAAGGAATACGATTTTTCACTGGACACTCCATACAAGGAGCTTCCTGAAAACATAAGATACATGTTTATCCATGGCTTTGACCGTTCGGTAGATGTGCATTACCAGGGCCAAAGGGGCCGTGGCGTTTACCCTACAGTTTTCGAGGGATTAATTGAAAATGTTAACCGCAGATATAAGGAAACATTTTCTGAATCAGCTAAAAAAGAATACGAAGAGTTCATGTTCTACAGTGATTGCCCATGCTGCCACGGTCAGCGTTTGAAGAAGGAATCACTGGCAGTTACATTAGATGGCAAGAACATCTTCGAAATGACTCAGTACCCAGTACATGAGCTTTATAACATGATAGATAATCTGCATCTTACAGAGCAACAGAAAAAGATAGGTGCTGTTGTTTTAAAGGAGATTAAGGCAAGACTTAAATTCATGGTGGATGTAGGTTTGGATTACCTTACACTTAGCCGTGCCACAGCCACACTTTCAGGTGGTGAGGCTCAGCGTATCCGCCTTGCAACACAGATAGGTTCAGGCCTGGTTGGTGTAGCCTATATCTTGGACGAGCCATCAATCGGCTTGCACCAGAAGGATAACGACAAGCTATTAGCATCCCTTAAGGGATTGCGAGACCTTGGCAACACCCTTATCGTAGTAGAGCATGATGCGGATACTATGAAGGCTGCGGATTATCTTGTGGATATCGGTCCTCGCGCAGGCAAGGACGGTGGACAAGTTATCGCCGCAGGAACTCCGGAGGAAATCATGGCATGTCCAGATTCCATCACAGGCCAATACCTTAGCGGCAAGCTTTGCATCCCAGTTCCAAAGGAGCGTAGACAGCCAACCGGTTGGCTTACTATAAAGGGAGCCAGAGAGCACAACCTTAAGAATATCGATGTGGACATCCCACTTGGTATCATGACAGTTGTAACAGGTGTTTCCGGCTCAGGAAAGAGCTCTCTTGTAAACGAAATCCTTTACAAGGATTTGGCGAAGCGATTGAACCGTGCCCGTAAGGTTTCAGGAAAGCATGATGATATTATTGGAACAGAGGCGCTAGATAAGGTCATCGATATCGACCAGTCTCCAATCGGACGTACACCACGTTCCAACCCTGCCACATACACAGGTGTATTCGACCTGATTCGTGACCTGTTTGCAGGAACAACTGAGGCTAAGGAGCGTGGCTACAGCAAGGGACGATTCTCCTTCAATGTAAAGGGCGGCCGATGTGAGGCATGCTCAGGCGATGGTATCATCAAAATAGAGATGCACTTCCTGCCAGACGTTTATGTACCATGCGAGGTCTGCGGTGGTAAGCGATACAACCGTGAGACTCTTGAGGTTCATTATAAAGGAAAGACAATTTACGATATCCTTGATATGACAGTTGAGGAGGCGGTAGAGTTCTTCAAGAATGTACCTAGCATTCTTAACAAGATTCAGAGCTTGTATGATGTAGGACTTGGCTATATCAAGCTTGGTCAGCCATCTACCACATTATCAGGTGGTGAGGCCCAGCGTATCAAGCTTGCTACCGAGCTTTCGCGCCGTGCTACAGGCAAGACTATCTACATCTTAGACGAGCCAACAACAGGTCTTCATTTTGATGATGTTAACAAGCTTGTAGAAATCATGCGTAAGCTATCTGATTCTGGAAATACGGTAGTTGTTATCGAGCATAATCTTGATGTAATCAAGTGTGCAGATTACATCATCGACATGGGCCCAGACGGAGGAGATAGAGGCGGTACCGTAATTGCGAAGGGTACCCCGGAGGAGATTGTAAAGGTAAAGAAGAGCTATACAGGACAGTATTTGAAGGAATATTTGTAGACCACAAACAAAAATAAGTGAGTAAGTTTGTCTATTTTGTGAAAAAATTTTTCAATCTTCACTCAGTCTTCACATAAAGGCGTTATATTACTTACCGTACTAGCGGAAAGCTAATACCAAATTTTTCATAACTCAGCGACCAGAGGAAACTTTGGTCGCACTCCCCGAATATTACACCAGCGTTTGAATGCGCTGGTGTTTTTTGTTAGTATGAAAATAGTGTAAAAATATATCTGGAGGCATTATGAGTTCTATTAGTGTTTTTGATGTTTTAGGACCAAATATGATAGGTCCATCCAGCTCCCACACAGCTGGAGCTAGTTCCATTGCTTATTTAGCGTGGAAGATGGCAGGTGGGGATATAAAGCATGTTGATTTTACCTTATACGGTTCCTTCGCTGAGACCTATCATGGCCACGGTACGGACAAAGCGTTGCTGGGTGGAATCCTTGGTTTTAAGACAGATGATAAAAGAATTAGGGAATCCTTTAAAATAGCTGAAGAAAGAGGCGTAGAGTTCGATTTTTCTACTAACGAGACAGAGACAGATGTTCATCCTAACACGGTGGATATCCATATCGTCACAGGTGATGGCAAAACTCTTGATGTTCGTGGCGAATCCATCGGAGGCGGCAAATGTCGAATCGTCAGAATTGATAATGTGCCAGTAGATTTCACTGGAGAGTACAGCGCAGCAATCGTTGTTCAAAAGGATATGCCAGGCGTAATCACCCACATAGCAAGCACATTAAGCGACAGAAATATCAACATCGCTTTCATGAGATTGTTCAGAGAGGGTAAGCACGAGAGGGCTTACACTATCGTAGAAACTGATGGCGCGTTGCCTGAGGAATTAAAGGATGCTATCAAGCAAAATCAATATGTTGAAGATGTAATGCTTGTACAGATATAGAGGTAGTGAAATGGATTTTAAGAAGGCAGAAGAAATGCTTGAGATATGCGAAAAAAACGGGTATAGCATATCGCAGGTTATGAAAATGAGAGAATGTAGTCAGTTTGAAACAACTGAAGATGAAATAAAAAATAAGATGCAGCAGGCGTGGAAGATTATGAAGGAATCTGCTACCAGCCCAACAAAGACTGCAGTTAAATCTATGGGAGGCCTTATAGGTGGCGAAGCCAAAAAGCTGAACGACCACAGAAATGCAGGAAAATCAATAGTAGGAAGCCTGATGTCAAAGGCCATTACCTATTCCATGGCAGTGCTTGAAGTGAATGCGTCCATGGGCCTTATCGTGGCATCACCTACAGCAGGTTCATCTGGCGTGTTGCCAGGAGTGATGCTTGCCCTTCAGGAGGAGTACGATATTTCCGATGATAGAATCATCGACGGACTGTTCAACGCCAGCGCCATAGGATATCTTGCTATGCAAAATGCTACAGTATCGGGTGCAGTTGGAGGATGTCAGGCAGAGGTTGGCGTGGCTGCAGCAATGGCAGCTTCAGCAGCTACGGAACTGATGGGTGGAACTCCTAGAGAATGCACCTATGCAGCATCCACAGTGCTTATGAATATGCTGGGGCTTATCTGTGACCCAGTGCTGGGACTTGTGGAATATCCTTGCCAAAACAGAAACGCATCTGGTGCCGCTAACGCATTAGTTGCTGCAGAAATGTCACTTTCTGGAATCACCCAAATGATTCCTTTAGATGAGATGTTAGATTGCATGTACAATGTAGGCCGTCGTCTTCCAGTAGAATTTAGAGAGACAGCCAAGGGAGGATGCGCAATAACACCTTCTGCATGCAAGCTTTGCGATAAGTGCTTTTAATTAAATATAGTAATAATTACCAATCTATACGCAATTTCGTATATATTATAGAAAGAAAAGCCTCTTGAAAGATGGAGATTTTTGTATATAATAGAAACGTGAAATTGCGTATTTTTTGCTTTTAGGCATTTGATATACTTTATTTAGTAAATAGAAAGGATTGGAAATATGGCAGCATCAGATATCGGAATTGACTTAGGTACAGCAAGCGTTCTCGTTTATGCAAAGGGTAAAGGCGTTGTTTTAAAAGAGCCTTCAGTTGTGGCTTTTGATAGAGATACTAACAAAATTAAAGAAATCGGTGAGGAGGCACGTCTTATGATTGGACGTACTCCAGGTAACATCGTTGCAGTTCGTCCACTTCGTCAGGGCGTTATTTCAGATTATACAGTTACAGAAAAGATGATTAAGTACTTCGTTCAGAAGGCAATGGGCAAGAAGAGCTATCGTAAGCCTCGTATCGCTGTTTGCGTTCCTTCTGGAGCTACAGAAGTTGAGAAGCGTGCTGTTGAGGATGCAGCTTTTGCAGCAGGCGCACGTGACGTTAAGATTATCGAGGAGCCTATCGCAGCAGCTATCGGCGCTGGAATCGATATTTCACTTCCAATGGGTAACATGATTGTAGATATAGGTGGTGGTACAGCAGATATCGCTGTTATCTCACTTGGCAGCTCAGTTGTCAGCACATCTATCAAGGTTGCTGGTGATGATTTCGATGAGGCTATCGTTCGTTATATGCGTAAGAAGCACAACCTTCTTATCGGTGAGCGTACAGCCGAAGATATCAAAATCAAAATCGGTCGTTGCTTCCCACTTGGCGAGCCAGAGACAATGGACGTTAGAGGACGTAACCTTGTATCAGGTCTTCCAAAGACAATCACAGTATCATCAGAGGAGACAGAGGAAGCTCTCAAGGAATCTACAATGCAGATCGTTGAAGCTATCCACTCAGTACTTGAGCGTACTCCACCAGAACTTGCAGCTGACGTAGCTGACAGAGGTATCGTTCTTACAGGTGGCGGTGCACTTCTTCGTGGTCTTGAGGAACTCATTGAAGACCGCACAGGCATCAACACAATGACAGCTGACGATGCTACTACTTGCGTAGCTATCGGAACAGGTCGTTATGTAGAGCTTCTTTCAGATGACTAATTAAATAAATAATATGAATCAGAACCCCTCTTGTGGAAAAGATTATTTTATATAATTTTTTTCATAAGAGGGGTTAATTTTATTTTTGGGAGTCCGATATATGAGATGGAGAGTATTGTAAGCTAGCTAAAAAGGGGGCGCCATGGTAAAAGGACTATACACAGCCTATACCGGAATGGTAAACGAGCAGAGGCGAATGGATGTTATGACTAACAACCTCGCAAACTCAGCAACGACAGGCTATAAGAAGGAAGCAATGGTTGCGCAGGCCTTTGATGAAAGACTTGCAATCAAAATCAAGGACACATCGGCACTCAACAACATGCCAGAAGATATTGGATACATTTCTCTTGGTGCAAAGATTGGTGAAACCTATACCAATTGGGACCAGGGCGCATTCCAAATCACTGACAAGGATTCCGATGTAGCTATTGCTGGACGAGGCTTTTTCGCAATTGCCTTTACAAACAAGGCAGGTGAAACTTCTATTAAATACACAAGAGATGGGGCTTTCACAGTAGATAACGAAGGATATCTTAGAACATCTGATGGTGATTATGTACTGAATCAGGATGCAGCCCTTAATTCTACATTGGGCGAGGATTCATATGTACAGATTGATCCTAATCTGAAATATTCCATCGCAAAGGATGGAACCATTACTCAGAATCAACAAGAGGTGGACACCATCGGACTTGTAGATATAGCAGATTACGACTACATCAATAAATACGGCGAGAACCTATACGATTTAATTGATGGCGGTCAGATTATAGAAAGCGACGCCTACATGGAACAGGGAATGCTAGAAGCATCCAACGTCAACGTAGTAGACGAGATGGTCAGCATGATAACCATAGCCCGAGCCTACGAGGCCGGCCAAAAAATGATCCAAACCGAAGACGCAACTCTAGACAAAACCGTAAATAATGTAGGTTCTGTAAGATAAAAGTAAAGATAGCCTGTAGCTATCAAGCATAATTGTTTTCTGAGGAGACATGTTAGTCGACGAAGGAAATAATTAGGCTTGAGAGCGTAACAGGCGAGCCAATAACTATGGGGGTACAGAAATTATGATGAGAGCATTGTGGTCTGGTGCTTCAGGCATGAAGGGCCAGCAAGTTTCCGTAGATACAATTGCAAATAACTTAGCCAACGTAAACACTACAGCATATAAATCCCAGAGCACACAGTTTAAGACTTTGTTGTACCAGACAATGCAGTCTCCAAGTACAAATGCTCAGGGCGAGACAAAGCCAACCAGCGCTCAGGTGGGATTAGGAACAAGAGTAGCATCTCTTAATTCTAATTTCACACAGGGTGCCCAGCTGGCAAACGATAGCAACACCGCAATGTGCATCACAGGCGATGGCTTCTTTGCTGTGCAGGACGGTGAAGAGATTCACTACACAAGAAATGGTAACTTCGGCTGGTCTACAGAGGCAGATGGTTCTAGAACTCTTACAACAGCAGAAGGCTATAGAGTTCTTGATCAGGGCGGCCGTCCAATTACCATACCAGGAACAGCAGGAACAGAAGGCTTCAAGGTTAATCCTGATACATTACAGGTAACACTTAGAGATAATACAGGCCGTGATGTTCCAACAGGCCAGAATGTGGCAATATTCCAGTTCGCAAATAGAGTCGGCCTAGAGAAAATAGGTGAGAATCTATATGACGAAAGTGAAGCATCAGGTGAACCAATAAATGAATGGAACACTCAGGGGGTAACAAGAAGTAAGGTCTACCAGTATTATCTGGAAGGCTCAAATGTAAATGTAGCTGACGAAATGGTTAATCTTATTATTTCACAGCGTGCATACGAAATGAATTCAAAGGCTATTACTACTTCAGATACTATGTTGGAGCAGGCTAATAACTTGAAGAGATAAAGTAAACTATTAACAGGGGGATAAAAAATGGATGTTTTAGGAACAAGCACGTATCTGCAAACGCAGTACGCAAACCAAAACAAGGCAATGGCAGAAGCTACAGCCAAATCAATCGGTGGCATTTCAAAGGATTCGTCCCGTGAGGAAATCGAAAACGCAGTAAAAAGCTTCGAAACCTTCATGGTAGAAAAAGTCATCAAACAGGTGAAGGAATCATTTGTTGGTGAGGAAGACAAGAGCGATACCATCGGCATGTACAAGGATTTGTATATGGATAAGGCTATCACAGAAATGGCTTCTAGACTTGTTGACCAAATCGGTGGCGATTTAACCGATGATTTTGTAGACCAGATTATGCGAAACTATGGAATCACAGGAACAACTGGCGCACCTACAGAGACGGCGGGTCTCGACAATGCGGAGGTGTCAGAAGATATCGCCCAAACCAACACTTCAACAGTACAATCTATAAAGGCTTAACAAGGACCACCATGTAAAGACATGGTGGTTTTTTTATGCTATCATATATCCTATGGAAGAATTAACAGGGTATGTAGAAAACATAATATTTAGAAATACAGATAATGGTTATACGGTATTGGATTTCGTGGCAGATGAGGATTTAATCACCTGTACAGGATTGTTCCCAGTGATAGGCGAGGGCGAAAACCTCCTATTAAAAGGCGATTTCGTGGATCATCCTACCTATGGTAAGCAGTTCAAGGTGGCAAGCTACGAGGTGGAGGCACCTGCAGATGAGCTTTCCATGGAAAGATATTTAGGCTCTGGCGCAATCAAGGGAATCGGACCAAAGCTGGCAGCCCGTGTGGTTAAGAAGTTCGGGGCTGATACCTTCAGGATTATTGAGGATGAGCCGGAACGCCTTGCAGAGGTTAAGGGTATCTCCATCACAAAGGCTATGGAAATCTCCGACCAGATAGTTGGTGCGAAGGATATCCGTAATGCCATTATTTTTTTGGATAAATACGGATTGCATGGCAACAAGGCAATCAAAATCTATAATCGATTTGGAAATGAGATTTACAATGTAATTCAGTCCAACCCATACAAGCTGGCAGATGAAATATCGGGCATAGGCTTTAAGACAGCCGATGAAATAGCCAGCCAGGTAGGCATAAAGGTTGATTCAGAATTCAGAATCAAAGGCGGCGTCCAGTACATCCTAAGTCAGGGTGCAGGCATGGGCCATACATATCTTCCGATGGAGACTCTTATAAGGATGTCCCAGGATTTGCTTGGGGTAGACCAGGATTCCATTCATGCACAGATTCTGAATCTTGCCATGGATAGAAAGCTCATCATCAAAAAGGATGAGGAAGAAAGCCAGGTTTATTCCAGATCCTTCTACAGGATGGAGGAATCCATTGCTGGTATGCTGAAGGAGCTGGATGTTAAATACAAGGTGGACAAAGAGGATTTGTCAAAGACCATCAGACGAATCGAGCTGGAAGAGGAAATAGAGCTGGATGAGCTGCAGAAGAACGCTGTAATTGCAGCAGCTGAAAGAGGCTTTTTCGTCCTTACTGGTGGCCCTGGTACAGGAAAGACAACCACCATCACCACCATGATTAAGCTGTTCGAAGAAGAGAACTACAACATCTTCTTAGCTGCGCCAACAGGCCGTGCCGCCAAAAGAATGAGCGAGGCCACAGGCTACGAGGCCAGAACCATCCACCGAATGCTAGAGGTAACAGGAAATATCAGCGATGATGACGATAACACATCCTTTGCCAGATTCGAGCGCAACGAGGATAATCCATTAGAGTGCGACGTTATCATTATCGATGAGATGTCCATGGTAGATGTGTCCTTGATGTACGCTCTTTTGAAGGCCATTTCCCCAGGAACAAGGCTTATCATCGTAGGAGATGAGCACCAGCTCCCAAGCGTAGGCCCTGGAAACGTGCTGAAGGATATATTGGCATCGGGCCATTTTACATCAGTTACATTGGAAAAGATTTTCCGCCAAGCTCAGGAAAGTGACATCGTCATGAACGCCCATAAGATTCATCAGGGTGAGCATGTGGAGCTTGATAACAAATCAAAGGATTTCTTCTTTTTAAAGAGGGATGACGCAGATACCATCATCAGGGTAATGCTCACATTGGTTAGAGATAAAATGCCTAAATACGTAGATGCGGGAATCAGCGAGATTCAGGTGCTAACCCCAACACGAAAGGGTTTGATAGGTGTTGAACGATTAAATGGTATTTTGCAGAACTTCCTTAATCCACCATCTCCTAAGAAAAAGGAATGGAGTGGGGACACCAGAATCTTCCGAGAGGGCGATAAGGTTATGCAGATTCGTAACGACTATCAGCTTGAATGGGAGGTTACGGGAAACTATAACATCGCTATTGAAAAGGGCGTTGGGGTATTTAACGGTGATGTGGGAATCATCAAGGATATCAACGATTGGGCCAAGACAATCACTGTTGAGTACGAAGAAGGCAGAAAGGTAGTTTATCCATTTGCCAGCTTGGACGAACTGGAGCTTGCCTATGCAATCACCATCCACAAATCCCAGGGTTCGGAATATCCTGCTGTTGTAATGCCTATAATGGAAGGCCCCAAGATGCTGATGAACAGAAATATCCTGTACACAGCCATCACCAGGGCAAAAAAATGCGTCACCATGGTAGGCGACGCAAATGTGTTTTATTCAATGGTTGATAATACTTCTCAGGCAAAACGCTATTCAGGACTAAGAAGCCGAATAGACGAAGCCTTTAGAGAATAGATTTGATAAAAATATCATTATGCTTATTATCGGCCAAGTTGATTATTTCACCTGAGTCCATCTGAATAACAGGTCGTGAAAGGTTACTCTTATTGATGTAGACCACGCGGCCTGTTTTTGCGTTATTGAGCATGATACGACTGTTATTATAGATGTTTGCTATTCGCTCTAAAAATGTAAGCACGTATTTAGTGTGATATTTGTTAAGACCATCTCTTTCAAATTGGTTGATAACCTGGAAGGAACAAAGCGGGTCACGGTGAGCCCTGGCTGAAGTCATGGCATCATAAACATCTGCAATAGCAACAATAGCTGCAAAATCATCTATTTCATCCTCCATTAGGCCTCTTGGATAACCGCTGCCGTCACTTCGTTCGTGATGCTGAAGGGTGGCGGAGAGGATTCTTGCGTCAAAACCCTTGTTGTTAAGAATCTTTTTGCCTAAAAGTGGGTGGGTCTTCATGATGGCGAATTCTTCGTCGGTATATTTACCAGGCTTATTTAAAATATCTTCTGGAATTTGTGTTTTTCCGATATCATGCAAAAGTCCAGCCAGTGTAAGCGTATTTAAATCAGCCTTTGGAAGGCGAAGCCATTTACCAATAGCACGGGAAATCAGACCTACATTTAATGAATGAGAATAAATTGGGTCCTCCAGATTTCGCATGTTGGCAAGCATATCGAAAAGCTCCAAATTGGTTTTTGATTTGAATAAGGCTTCACATTGCTCTAACAGGTCTGTGCAGCAGTCGGCGTTACCACCGTTTATGATAGTGTTGAAATGTTCCTGCAGGTTAGCGATGTTAATTGCGTAATCTGACTGGAACTTCTGGAAATGGCTGGATTGCTTTAGGCGCTGTGTGTATGTGATTTGGTCGCTTACACGGGATTCTTCTCTTGGTTTAGGAGCAGGCTTTGGCTCTTCAGCTTTAGGCTTCTCAGGTTCTTCCTTTTTTGCCTTCGTTTCCTCTTTAGGCTCAGGCTTGCTAGGCTTTACATCGGTATCAACAGGTGCTGACGCCTGGCCTTCAACAGTTACAACGTCTATTTTATAAAATGAAAGCTTGGCAATAAGCTGTGGAGTCAGTTTCTCCCCAGGCTTAGAAATAGTTTGTCCACGCTTAGTGACAATCGGAGATGCCACAATCATTCCAGGTGTTAAATTGTCTACAGTCAAAGTAATCATAAATCATCAACCTTTATTGTAATGTCTAATAAATATCTGAATATATATTGTACATCTAAATTCTAACAGAAATTACCCCGTATGAACTAATAAAATTTCTGAAAATTCCGTGTCTTCGTTGCTAACAAAAATTTTAAGTTGTATATTGAAGAAAAGACATATTGACGATATACTATATAAGCTTAGGCAACTATTTTTATTTTTACAGAAAGAGAGTCAAAAAATGGAAAAGTTACTTTTTACTTCAGAGTCAGTAACAGAAGGCCATCCAGATAAGGTATGTGATGCCGTATCTGATGCCATCCTCGATGCTTGCCTAGCTGAAGATCCAATGAGCCGTGTTGCTTGTGAGACTGCTTCATGTACAGGATTCGTTCTTGTAACAGGAGAAATCACAACAAAGGCACAGCTTGATGTTCCAGCTATTGTTCGCAAGACTCTTCTTGAAATCGGTTATGACGATGGAAAGAAAGGCATCGATGGAAACTCTTGCGCTGTTATGGTCGCTCTTGATCAACAATCCGCTGACATTGCCATGGGTGTTGACAAGGCTCTTGAGGCAAAGGAAGGTTCACTAGCAGATGATTTAGATACAGGTGCTGGTGACCAGGGTATGATGTTCGGTTACGCTACTAACGAAACAGAAGAACTCATGCCTTATCCTATTTCTCTTGCTCATAGACTTGCTCTTCAGCTTACCAATGTCCGCAAGGATGGTACATTATCGTACCTTCGCCCAGACGGCAAAACACAGGTATCTGTAGAGTATGACGAGGCTGGCAAGCCAGTTAGACTTGAGGCTGTAGTTTTATCTACTCAGCATGATGAAGATGTTACTCAGGAACAGATTCACGCAGACATCAAAAAATACGTATTCGACCCAGTTCTCCCTAAGGAGATGATTGATGACAAGACAAAGTTCTTCATCAACCCAACAGGCCGTTTCGTTATTGGTGGACCACACGGTGATGCCGGTCTTACAGGCCGCAAGATTATCGTTGATACTTACGGTGGATACGCTCGCCACGGCGGCGGTGCATTCTCAGGTAAGGATTGCACAAAGGTAGACCGCTCAGGTGCTTATGCAGCACGTTACGTTGCAAAGAACATCGTTGCAGCAGGCCTTGCTGATAAGTGCGAGATTCAGCTTTCATACGCTATCGGCGTTGCAGAGCCTACATCTATCATGGTAGACACATTCGGCACAGGAAAGCTTTCAGATGAGAAGATTATCGAAATCGTTCGCGAGAACTTCGATCTTCGTCCAGCAGGAATCATCAAGATGCTCGACCTTCGTCGTCCAATCTACCGCCCAACAGCAGCTTATGGTCACTTCGGTCGTACAGATGTTGATTTACCTTGGGAGCACACAGATAAGGTGGATGCATTAAAGAAATATCTTTAATATTGTCAAATATGCTATAATAAAAGCAGTCACGTAGCGTGGCTGCTTTTTTTAATAGCCTTCCCCTTGAGGGGAAGGGGGACCGCTTTAGCGGTGGATGAGGTGTGTATGAAACTTAAAAACCGACTTATAATTTCATTCCTAATAATAACAATTGTCCCCGTAGCTATCTTTAGTTCTCTTATGCTTGGATTAAAGGGTATCGTAAAGGAAGCCACAGAGGAACAAATACTTACAAACGAAATCATCCATTCAGTGAAAAACTACATGGATGAGGCGGGAAAGTTCGACCAGCTGGTGTTGAATTTTTGCGTGGCAGAGTTTGTTATCTTGATATTGACTGCAATCATCATGGTTGTATGGATTTATAGAGGTATTGCCCCACAGCTGAAGCTTCTTAAGGCAGCTGCTAACAATATCAAAGAGGGCAATCTGGATTTCAGCGTGGCATCAACAGGCAAAGACGAAATGAGCGAACTATGTAATGCCTTTGAGGATATGCGAATCCGTCTTAAGAATAATGCCAAGGACAGATTAGAGGATGAGGCCGAGCAGCGAGCGCTAATTTCAAACATCGCCCATGACCTTAAGACTCCAATCACAGCCATAAAGGGCTATGCAGAAGGCATGCTTGATGGTGTGGCAGATACACCAGAAAAGCAGGAAAAATACATCCGCACCATATACAACAAGGCTGGAGAGATGAACACACTCATCAATGAGCTTACCTTGTATTCCAACATTGACACCAATAAAATCCCATACAATTTCCAGAAGCTTAATCTTCATGCTTATTTCGAGGATTGTATCGAAGAGCTGGGCATGGATTTGGAAAATCAGCACATTAGACTTGATTATGCTAATTTTGTAGACCCTGACGTACTGATAATCGCAGACCCAGAGCAGCTTGGGCGTATCATCCACAACATCGTCAGCAATTCAGTTAAATACATGAGAGCTGATGTGGCATCCCGCGTTGGCATAGTGCTTAAGGATGTAGGAGATTTTGTTCAGATAGAGATTTCAGATAATGGCAAGGGCATTGCAACCCATGACCTGCCATATGTTTTTGATAGATTTTACCGTGCCGACACTTCCCGCAATTCTGCAGCAGGCGGTAGTGGAATTGGTCTTTCAATAGTAAAGAAAATCATCGAGGACCACGGTGGTAAGATTTGGGTTACCAGCAAGGAAAACGAAGGCACAACCATGTATTTCGTTATTAGAAAATTCATTGAAAATGAGGAGGTCGTAAATGAGTAGGATATTAATCATCGAAGATGAGGAAGCAATTGCAGAGCTTGAGAAGGATTACTTAGAGCTTTCAAATTTTGAGGTGGATATAGAGGCAGACGGCGAGAAGGGCCTGCAGAAGGCTTTAGCTGGAAACTACGACATGTATATCCTGGATTTAATGCTTCCTGGAATAGACGGCTTTGAGCTGTGCAAGCGCATCCGCGAGGTCAAGAACGTACCAATCCTTATGGTTACAGCCAAGAAGGAAGAAATCGATAAAATCAGAGGCCTTGGCCTTGGTGCAGACGATTACATCACCAAGCCATTTTCACCAAGTGAGCTTGTTGCCCGCGTAAAGGCACACCTGGCCAGATATGAGAGATTAGTTCAGTCTCCAGCCATTCAGAAAAACGAAATCAGCATCCGCGGCCTTAGAATCGACAAGGCCAGCCGCCGCGTATGGATTAATGGTGAGGAAAAGATTTTCACAGCCAAGGAATTTGACTTGCTTACCTTCCTTGCAGAGAATCCTAACGTAATCTACTCTAAGGAGCAGCTTTTTGAAACTCTTTGGGGCGAGGAATCTATCGGAGATATCTCCACAGTAACAGTGCACGTTAACAAAATCCGTGAAAAGATTGAGCTAAACACATCGAAGCCTCAATACATAGAAACTATTTGGGGCGTAGGCTACAGATTTAAAGTCTAGTAACAAATACGTAATTTAGTTATAATATAGATATATACCTTTTAGGGGAGGGTAATAATTATGGAAGTATTATTTGAAGATGACAGCATCATCGTATGCTACAAGCCAGCTGGCGTTGCAACTCAGACGAAAAACATTGGCGAGCAGGATATGTTGAGCCTTGTGAACAACTATCTTGCATCAAAGAATGAAAAGCCTACAGCACACGTGGTACATAGACTGGACCAGCCGGTTGAAGGTGTTATGGTATTCGCCAAGACAGCAGATGCAGCAAATAAGCTGACAAAACAGATTACAGAGCACACCTTTAAAAAGAAATATTATGCAATTATCAGCCGCGAGGCATTTCCAAATGAAGGCGAGCTTACAGATTATCTTGTAAAGGACAATAGAACCAACTTATCTAAGGTGGTTAAGGAGTCAGACCCACGTGCAAAGAAGGCAGTTCTTAGATACAGAGTTGTGGAGCAATGGGATGATAGAAAGCTCTTAGATATTGACCTTTACACAGGCAGACATCATCAAATTAGAATCCAACTAGCTAGCCGTACTGCGCCTATTATAGGAGATGTTAAATATGGCGGAGTTTCTACAGGACATAATCTTGCTCTTTGTTCGCATTATATTGGCTTTAATCATCCTGTCACTGGGGAAAGAATGGGATTTGATATCAGGCCAAAGGGAGAAGATTTTGAAGATAGTAGAATAGCTGGATAAATTAAGGGGGCAACTTTTGATTAGGTTTTATATTCTACTGTTCATGATTACTGCATTCATCCTATTGGCGTGTGCAGTGTACATTGGAACCAGACATTCAATTAAAAACAGTAAGCTTAGCAGAACCATAATTAGGCTATTCACAGTGGCAATCGTCACGGCCCTTGGTTATTCTTACGCTATAGCGAACCATGACTTCCTGAAAGCTGAGATAGGATACATTATTTATTTCTCAGGAATAGACTGGATTCTAGTAAGCTTTTTATTGTATGCAAGGCGATATACCAGAGTGTGGTTAGACAACACGACGGCGCCTCTTTTCATTACAACAATAGCAATATTAGATAATATTAGCCTACTAACTAATATCAGATGGCATCATGCCTTTACCATGCGAGTCTATTATTTAAATAGAGCTGAATGGTTTTATGATTTTAATATCAATGATTATTATTTGGTTCATTTGATATTCTGCTACATAATGGTTGCCATGATAATAGTTGTCTTTATTATAAAGACAGTGCAGACCAGTGGCTTTCATAGAAGCAGATATTCATCTATTTTAATAATGTTTATGGGAATCATCCTTTTGAATGTGCTATATCTTTTCTTTGATTTCCCAATAGATGTATCCATATGCTTCTATGCTTTAGGCGCAGGCTTTGTAGGTTATTATTCACTGCTGTACAACCCAAAATCTTTCGTGGAATATATGCTTACAACCATCACAGAAAGAATGGATTGTGCGCTTATTTCATTTGATGAAAACGACAATTGCATCTATGCTAACCAGTTCGCCAACAGATTGTTTTCACCTAATGGTAATAAGCGAGTTTACGAAAATCGATTTAGAAAATGGAAGGATGGCAAGGAAGCTAATTCCATTTCAAACACAAGCTTCAATCAGCTGTACAACATAAATGGTGATGAGTACAGATTTGATGTTCATTTCAACAAGATTTATGACAAGCGCGGCTATTACTGTGGTTGCTATTTATCCTTCTATGATGTTACGGGAGATTTCATTGCATACGAGGAGGAAAAATACAGAAGCACTCATGACAGCCTGACAGGCGCCCTTAACCGAGAGGCATTCTACGAAGAGGTTAAGAATTTGTTGCACGACAATCCTGGAGTGGATTACATCATGGTTTGCTGCAATATCAAAGGTTTCAAGCTTGTTAATGATATGTTCGGACCTGAGGAAGCTGATCGGCTTCTTATCAGATGTGCCGATACAATCAGGGAAAGAATTAAGAAAGGTTCAACCTTTGCCAGATTAGAGGCAGACCGTTTTGCAGTGCTTATGCCAAAGAGCAGATACACTGAGGAGCTTTTCATGACAGGCATGAATCTGGTGAGCAATTATCTCAACAACGCGCACTATCGCATGGTTATTCTTGTTGGTGTATACGATATTTTTGACAGGGATGCTCCTGTAATATCTATGGTGGATGGTGCATTCCTTGCAATAGATTCGATAAAAGATAACTTCAAGAATTCTATAGCATACTACGGCGATATGCTCCGCCGCGAGGCTCTTACAGAGCAGAAGATTATCGCAGAATTTGAAGAAGCATTGCAGACAGGTCAGTTTGCTATGTTCCTACAGCCGGTTGTAAATATGGACAAGAAGGTTGTTATTGCAGAGGCCTTGGTACGCTGGATTCATCCAGATAGAGGCATAATCGCTCCGGCGGCTTTCGTTCCACTGTTGGAAAAAACTGGCTACATATACAAGCTGGACACGTATATTTGGGAGCAGGCCGCAAAGCGTTTGGCTTATTGGACAACACTTGGCGAGACTGATTTATCTCTTTCGGTAAACATATCGGTAAAGGATTTCTACTATATCGATTTGTATGAGACCTTAGTTAGTATCGTAGAAAAATATAATATCGATCCAAAACGACTTAAGCTGGAAATTACTGAGTCAATCTTCATGAATGAAAAGGAAAGACAGATTGATATTCTTAACTCTCTTAAGCAGTACGGTTTTATGATTGAAATAGACGATTTCGGAAGCGGATATTCTTCACTTAACATGCTTAAAGAGGTGCCAGCGGATATCTTAAAGATGGATATGGCATTCCTTTCAATGGATAAGAATGAGAACAAGGGCCGCAAGATTGTAAACACAATCGTTTCACTGGCTAAGGCTATTGGAATGATGGTTATTATCGAAGGAGTAGAAACTAAAGAACAGGTTGATTATCTTGTAGGAACAGGAGCCGATTATCTACAAGGCTATTATTTTGACAGACCTCTTCCTGTAAAACGATTCGAAGATATATATTTAGATTAATGACTGGTCCATCCCTTGTAAGGGGTGGACTTGTTTTATATTTTGTATTAAAATGGGAGAGCTAACTGTAGTTAGCATATTTTGAAAAATAGATAAGGAGATTAAAATGGCACAGGAAAAAAAGCTGGTAGAAGCGATTACCTCTATGTCAGAGGATTTCGCACAATGGTATACCGACGTAGTTGTTAAGGCTGATTTGATTGCATATTCATCAGTAAAGGGATGCATGATTATCAAGCCCGATGGGTATGCTATTTGGGAAAACATCCAGCACGAGTTAGACAGAAGATTCAAAGAGACAGGAGTACAGAATGTGTACATGCCGATGTTCATCCCTGAGAGTCTTCTTCAGGTTGAGAAGGATCATGTTGAGGGATTTGCACCAGAGGTAGCTTGGGTTACACATGGTGGTCTTAACCCGCTTCAGGAACGTCTTTGCGTTCGTCCTACATCTGAGACTCTTTTCTGTGATTTTTATAAGGATATTATTCATTCTCACAGAGATTTACCAAAGGTTTACAACCAGTGGTGCTCAGTAGTTCGTTGGGAGAAAGAAACACGTCCATTCCTTCGCTCACGTGAGTTCTTATGGCAGGAAGGTCACACAGCTCATGCAACAGCAGAGGAGGCAGAGGCACGTACAGTACAGATGCTTAATCTTTACGCTGATTTCTGCGAGGAAGTACTTGCTATGCCAGTAGTTCGTGGACAGAAGACAGATAAGGAAAAGTTCGCCGGAGCAGAGGCTACATACACAATCGAAGCACTCATGCATGATGGTAAGGCTTTACAGTCAGGTACATCACATAACTTTGGCCAGAACTTCTCTAAGCCATTTGGTATTCAGTACACAGATAAGAACAATCAGCTTCAGTATGTTCACCAGACATCTTGGGGCATGACTACACGTCTTATCGGTGCTATCATTATGGTACATGGTGATGATTCAGGTCTTGTACTTCCACCACGTATCGCACCTACACAGGTAATAGTTATTCCTATTCAGCAGAAGAAGGAAGGCGTACTTGAGAAGGCAGGCGAGGTTTGTGAACGCCTTGGTAAGACAATGCGTGCTAAGCTTGATGATTCAGATAAGTCACCAGGTTGGAAGTTCTCTGAGGCAGAGATGCGCGGTATCCCTGTTCGTGTAGAGCTTGGACCAAAGGATATCGAGGCAGGCAAGTGCGTACTTGTTCGCCGTGATACACGTGAAAAGATAGAGTGCCCACTTGATCAGGTGGAGACAAAGGTAGCAGAGCTTCTTGAGACAATCCAGAAGGATATGTTTGAAAGAGCAAAGGCTCACCGTGATAGCCATATATGGGATGCTCACAACTACGCTGAGTTCACAGAAATCGCTAACAACAAGCCAGGCTTCATTCGTGCTATGTGGTGCGGCGATGTAGCTTGTGAGAACAAGATTAAAGAGGATTTAGCTGTAACTTCACGTTGTATGCCATTCAATGATCAGGAACACATTTCTGATGTATGTGCATGCTGCGGCAAGCCAGCTAAGAAATTAGTATATTGGGGTAAAGCTTATTAATATGAATTTACCAGCAGACGTTTCAAAAATAATAAATATTTTAGAATCTAACGGACACGAAGCCTATGCAGTAGGCGGCTGTGTCCGTGACTGCATTCTAGGGAAAATTCCACACGATTGGGATATCACAACATCGGCTTTGCCAGAACAGGTAAAGTCTCTTTTTGATAGAACCTTTGACACTGGAATTGAACACGGCACCGTTACTGTACTGCTCCACGGCGAGGGCTACGAGGTAACCACCTATCGCGTGGATGGCAAATACGAGGATGGCCGTCACCCTAAGGAGGTCACATTTACAGCATCCTTAGAGGAAGACCTTAAGCGCCGCGATTTCACCATCAACGCCATGGCCTACAGTGAAAACAGAGGCCTTGTGGATTTATTTGGTGGCAAGGAGGATTTGGATGCAGGCATTATCAAGGCAGTTGGCAATCCTACAGAGCGTTTTACAGAGGATGCACTTCGTATGCTTAGAGCTTTGCGCTTCTCAGCCCAGTTAGGCTTTGAGATAGAGCCTGAGACTTATAATGCTATCTGCAAGCTGGCGCCAACCTTAGATAGAATCAGCGCAGAGCGTATCCAGGTAGAAATGGTGAAGCTTGTTACATCAGACCATCCAGAGCGCCTTAGAGAGGTATATAACACAGGCCTTTCCAAAGTATTCTTCCCTGAGCTTGATGTGATGCTAGAATGTGAGCAGCATAACAAACATCACATGTACACAGTAGGGGAGCACACTATTAAATCTATGGAACTAGCACCTGCTGACAAGGTGATTCGCCTTACAATGATGCTTCATGACGTGGCTAAGCCAGCCTGCAAGACTACCGATGAAAATGGGCAGGACCATTTTAAAATGCACCCTGTAAGGGGAGCCGAGATGGCGCGAGATATTCTTAGACGCCTTAAGTTTGATAATGATACTACAGATAAGGTTTGTAATCTGGTTAAGAATCATGACGACAGACCAGAAATCAACGAGCGTAATGTCCGCAGGATGATAATACGTGTTGGACAGGATAATTTCGATGATTTACTTGCTGTTAAACGTGCTGATTGCCTGGCTCAGAGTATGTATAACCGTGAAGAGAAGCTTGCTTATATCGATAAGCTGGAACAGGTTTACAGACAGGTCATTGCAGCAGGAGATTGCCTTAGAATCAAGGATTTAAAGGTGAACGGCAAGGATTTAATAGATATGGGAGTCCCACAGGGACAGCGTATAGGGGAGATTTTAAAAGCAGTTTTTGATGAGGTTGTAGATAATCCTGAGCTTAACGACAGAGATTATTTGCTAAATCGAGTTAAAGATATGCTACAATAATGTTATGAGAGGGATTTTTACACCAAAAACGAAAAAATTAATATTTATTGTAATGGTGCTGGCTTTTGCGCTTATGGGTTGCGGAAAGCATCCCAATAATGCCACTGTTACCAACCATACAGGCTCAGCCATAAGGCAGAATAAGGAAGAAGTGGAAACTACCGAGACTTTAGCTGATGACGAGCTTGAAAAAAAGGATAGTGCCTTATTTGTAGTAGAAAATCTAGACATGAATGATGAGACAATATCCCTTTATTCTTTGGATGAGGACAAGCAGCTTCGCTACAATTACAACATGACTACCCGATTTTTGGACAAATTTGGTACAAATAGCGTGTGGGCCAGCTTCACAAACGGCACGGTTGTAACTATAGGTGATTTCCTACCAGCTTCAGGAGCATTAGCATCAATCCAAAAGAGTGGTGATGTTTGGATTTATGAAGATATTTCCAAATACAAGCTGGAGGCCGACAGAAATCTTATCACCATCGACGGCCATAACTACAAGATTACCGATAAAACCAAGGTTTATTCCGATAATCTGAAGATACAGCCGTCTGATATTGATGAGGATGACAAAATCACTGTTGTAGGCCAGGAAAAGAACGTTATTTCCATAGCTGTTACAACAGGTCACGGCTATATTAAGCTCGCTAATACATCGTTATTTGATGGAAGTATGATTTTTATTGGAAATAAAATCGTATCCACAGTATATAGCGATGAGCTTATAGAGGTCCCTGAGGGCACGTATAAGGTTACAGTTGCTAATAACGGCTGGGGCGGAAGCGGCGAATACACAATTGCAAGAAACACTACCACGGTGGTTAATCTGGATGAATTAAAGGGTGAGGGCCCATCCTTCTGTTTGCTTACGTTTTTAGTTACAGTACCAGACACTTATGTTTTTCTTGATGGAAAGCAGGTAGATGTTACGGAGCCACAGGAAGTACAGTACGGTGCTCACAAGCTTGTGGTTCAGTGTGATGGATACACATCATGGAACAAGACTTTAGTGGTGAATTCAGAGTCCGCCACAATCACTCTTGCCATGGAGTCTGGTGATGAACAATCAGCATCAAATGTGGCTGAAAAACCGGCTCCAAGTGCAGAACAAAATACAGAACAAAATACAGAACAAAATACAGAACAAAGCACAGAACAAAACACTGCAAATCAGACCACAAATACGACAGATACTAGTCAACAACCAAGAAGAAATTTGTCAGAAAAAGAAACGGCTGGAAGCACTATAAAGGACAATTATGATTATGAGGTCGATTATTTGTCGACAATTTCAGACCTTATCAGCAATCTCATGAATTGACATAATGTGAAAAAGATGTGAACTTCCCGAAAAATCAAGGGTTTGTAAATAGTAATAATGTTTAAAAATTCCGCAAAATTTTTGTAATAATCCATAAAAACCTTATAAAATCGGGATTTTTTAGGGTTTTATTGTTGACATGATAATCTAAAACAATTATAAAGGATATTGTAGTCAAAGGGAGTTCCCAACTATAAATCAAATAAAATTCTCGAGGAGGAATAGTAATGAACAAGACAGAATTAGTAGCAGCAATCGCTAGCAAGGCTAACATTTCTAAGAAAGACGCAGAAGCTTCTGTTAAGGCATTTACAGAGGTAGTAGCAGAAGAACTTAAGAAGGGTGAGAAGATTCAGCTTGTAGGCTTCGGTACATTCGAAGTTTCTGAGAGAGCAGCTCGTACAGGTAGAAACCCACAGACAGGCGCAGAGATGAAGATTCCTGCATCTAAGGCTCCTAAGTTCAAGGCTGGTAAGGCTCTTAAGGATTCTATCAACTAATATATTTCTTGATTTCTATTAGATGATGGTGGGGTTCGGCATTGCCGAACCCCTTTTTTAAAGGCTTCCCCTTGAGGGGAAGCTGTCAGCTTTGCTGACTGATGAGGTGATAAAATGAGATTAGACAAATATTTGAAAGTAAGTAGACTTATAAAACGACGCACCGTAGCCAACGAGGCATGCGACAGCGGCCGAGTACAAATTAATGGAAAAATTGCGAAAGCTTCCACTGACGTCAAGATTGGTGATATAATTGAAATAGCATTTGGTAATAAAAATGTTAAAGTAGAAGTCCTGGATATTCAGGATACCACTAAGAAGGATGCAGCAGCGGAGCTATTTAAGTATGTCTAATAAGGGTAGAAGAGTTAGAAGAGTTAGAAGAAGAAAGAAAACCTCCACAGGTAGAATATATGTAGCTGTAATCATGCTTTTCATGATTGGTGCTATGACTGTCCAAATGGTTAATCTTTACAGAAAGAACCAGGAATACAAAAGGACAGAAGAGGCCCTTGAAAAGCAGCTTGAGACTGCTAAAAAGAAACAGAACAAATTAAAAGAAGATGAAGAATACGTCGGTAGTGACGAATATATAGAAAAAGAAGCATCTGAGAAGCTTGGATTAACACATGACAATTGGATCATTTTTAAAGAAAAAGAAAATTAAAGAATATATTGAGAAATACAATATGTTAACTAGAGGCGATGGAGTTGTGCTCGGCCTGTCAGGAGGGCCAGATTCCGTATGCCTCTTTTTTGTACTTTTAGCCCTTAAGGAGGAATACAATCTTACAATAAACGCAGTCCACATTAACCATATGATACGTGGTAAGGATGCTGATGAGGATGAAGAATACGTCAGATGGCTGTGCAACGACTTTGAAGTGCCTTTAATCGTTGAAAAAATCGATATTCCTTCACTGGCTAAGGCAAGCGGCCGTTCAATCGAAGAAGAGGCTAGAATGGCACGATATGAGGCTTTTGACAGGGTGTCTAAGGAACTGGCTACGAATGGAATGCCTGTAAAGATTGCAGTTGCCCACAATGCAGACGATAATGCAGAAACAGTACTGTTTCACATGGCCAGAGGCACAGGTTTAGACGGCATGTGTGGTATCGCCCCTGTAAGGGATGGCATTATCAGGCCACTGTTAGTTGTTCCTAAAAAGGATATCCTTGATTTCCTGGAAGCTAACGACATCGGCTATTGCATTGATGCCACTAATCAGCAGGTGGATTACGATAGAAACAGAATCAGACACAATATCATGCCAGAGCTTGGAAAGATTAACGATAAGGCCCTTGAGCACATATTTGACATGACAGAACGACTTTCTGAGGTGGCAGAATACATCTCCTTCGAGGCTAATGGTCTGCTTCAGATTGCTAAGGAAGAGGATGGCTCACTAAGGAAGCGCGCAATTGCAACTGCGCCACATGTTATTGCAAGCCAGGCCCTAAAGGAATATCTAAGCCAGTTCATGCCATATCAGAAGGATGTTACGGCAGTTCACATCGATTCTATCCTGGAGCTTTTGAACGAGGACGGCGAGCGCCAGGTTCAGCTTCCATACAAGAAAACATTGGTGATTTCATACGAGAAGCTGTACGTGATAGACAAGGATGAAAAAAAGGGTGAACCTCATTTTGAATACAGGGAATTTGCCTACGAAAAAGCCATGAATTACCCTAAAGAAACCTATACGAAATGGTTCGATTGTGATAGAATAATGGCTAATATTGTAATAAGAACCCGTGCTGAAGGGGACTATCTGGTCATCGATTCTAAAGGAAATCGCAAATCTATTCAAGATTATTTTGTTGATGAGAAAATCCCTCGCCACATGAGAGACGAAGTGCCATTGGTTTGTGATGGCAATCATGTTATGTGGGTTGTAGGCCACAGGGTTAGCGAATATTACAAGATTTCTGAAAATACCACTCGAGTATTAGAGATAAGTTACACGGAGGAATAATAAAATGAGTGAGAACATTAAAGTTCTATTACCAGAAGAGGAATTGGCTGAAAGAATTTCAGAGCTAGGAGCACAGATTAGCAAGGATTATGAAGGCGAATCAGTATTTTTGGTATGTGTTTTGAAGGGCGCAGCTATGTTTGCATGCGAGCTTGCTAAGCGTATCACAGTTCCAGTTATCATGGATTTTATCGCTACATCTAGCTATGAAGGCGGCACAGTTTCTACAGGTGTTGTAAAGCTTAAGAAAGAGTTGGATTTAGACCCAACAGGACAGAATGTCATCATTGTTGAGGATATTATAGACAGCGGAAATACACTTAACTTCCTTGGTCATTATTTCAAGGACCGCGGAGCAAAATCAGTACGTATGGTTACTATGCTTGATAAGCCAGACCGCAGAGAAGTGGATGTTCACGTTGATTACACAGGTTTCACTATTCCAGACCAGTTTGTAGTTGGTTACGGATTAGATTACGACCAGAAATATCGTAACCTTCCATACATCGGCGTAGTGGAGCTAGACTAGGAGGATAATTTGAAGAAATCTAGAGCTTCAGGAATGATAATCTATGCATTGTTTGTTGCTGTTGTGCTGGTTATGCTGTACACAAGCATGGGCAAATCAACAACAACCTATTCAATGTCACAGTTTAAATCAGCAATAAAGCAGGGCGAAGTCGAATCCGTTGCTATCACTCAGAACGAACAGGTTCCAACAGGAGCTGCAAACATAAAGCTTTCCGATGGTTCCACAGTTATTTTGTATGTTTCAGATGTTAATTCCTTACAGGACACATTAGCAAAAGAAAGGATAACATACACACTTTCAGATGTTCCAAAGGACAGCTGGATATCAGAGTTACTTCCAATGCTTGTTGTGCTTGGTGCAGTATTCATCCTGTTTATGATAATGATGAATGCTCAGAACGCAGGCGGCAGCGGCGGAACTAATGCTAAAATGATGAATTTTGGCAAAAGTCGTGCCAAGATGACTAACAAAGAAGACATCAATACCACATTTGATGATGTGGCAGGTCTTAAAGAGGAAAAGGAAGAAGTCGAAGAGCTTGTTGATTTCCTTAAGGACCCAGGCAAATACACAAAGCTTGGCGCACGTATTCCAAAGGGTGTTATTTTAGTAGGCCCTCCAGGAACAGGTAAAACACTTCTTGCCAAGGCTATTGCAGGCGAGGCAGGAGTTCCATTTTTCTCAATATCAGGTTCTGATTTCGTTGAGATGTTTGTTGGTGTGGGTGCTTCCCGTGTACGTGATTTATTCGCAGAGGCCAAGCAGAATGCACCATGTATCGTATTTATCGATGAGATAGATGCAGTTGCCAGACGCAGAGGTACTGGTATGGGTGGCGGCCATGATGAGCGTGAGCAGACACTTAACCAGCTTCTTGTAGAGATGGACGGCTTTGGTGTCAACGAAGGCATCATTGTTATGGCAGCTACAAACCGCGTAGATATCCTTGATCAGGCTATCATGCGTCCAGGACGTTTCGACAGAAAGGTTTATGTTGGCAGACCTGACGTTAAGGGCCGTGAGGAAATCCTTAAGGTTCATGCTACCAACAAGGCCTTAGGTGATGATGTTGATTTGCACCAGGTTGCGCAGTCGACAGTTGGTTTCACAGGTGCAGACCTTGAAAATCTTCTTAACGAAGCAGCCATTCTTGCAGCAGGTGAGAATCGACAGTACATAGTACAAGAGGATATTAAGAAATCCTTCATTAAAGTTGGAATTGGTAAAGAAAAGAAGAGTAGAGTGGTTTCTGACAAAGAAAAGCGAATCACCGCATATCACGAAGCAGGACACGCCATTCTATTCCATGTGCTTCCAGATGTAGGTCCAGTTTACACTGTTTCTATCATACCTACAGGTGCGAGCGCAGCAGGCTATACAATGCCTATAGATGAAAACGATAATATGTTTAACACCAAGGGCAAAATGCTCCAGAATATTATTGTTTCATTGGGCGGTAGAGTTGCAGAAGAGCTTATTTTTGATGATGTTACCACAGGTGCATCAAATGATATTAAACAGGCCACTCAGATGGCCAAAAACATGGTTACAAAATATGGATTTTCTAAGACAATCGGCATGGTTCACTATGGCGACGATGAAGAGGAAGTATTTATAGGCCGTGACCTTGCCCATGCCAAGGGCTTTTCCGATGCTACAGCGAAGGCTATCGATGACGAAGTTAAAAACATCATCGATGAATGTTATGAAAAAGCTGTGAAAATTCTTAAAGAAAATGAACAGATACTACATAAATGTGCTAATCTATTAATAGAGAACGAAAGAATTGGTAGAGACGAATTCGAAGCACTATTTGATAGTGAAAACTAGCAAACAATCGCTGTAGAAGGAATAATCCGGGGAGTTTAGTGCGATATGCACAAAAATGGTTATGATGTTTTGTTATATTTGTGCACACTTAAGTGTTGCACCGCCATATAATAAACATCGTAAAAACCCCCCAATACATTATATAATTTTTACTAACCCCATAGTAAAAATACCTTCTCCTAAAAAGACAGCGATCGTAGCTGTCTTTTTTACTATCTAAAAATATTCAAAGGGGAATTCGGTTATGAATATCCAAGCAATATATTCAGATGGAACAGCAGAATACAGAACGCCAATGGAGCCAGAGCCTTATGATTTGGTAACTATCAGGCTAAGAGTCTTTCATCAAGAGGATGTAGAGGCTTATTTGGTTTCCAGACAACTAGAAGCCCCTAAACGACTTCATCTTGAAAGAACAAGGGGAGACTTTGATTATTATTCCTGCGATGTAAAGCTTTCGGACCAGGAATTAAGATATCATTTTGAAATATCTGGCGATGCAGGAGTCTATTATTACGACAGGGTTGGACTATGGCGTGACCCACGTGAGCACTATGACTTCTCAATCACTCCAGGGTTTTCCACACCTGCATGGTCTAAAGGTGCAGTTATGTACCAAATTCTCGTGGATAGATTCTACAATGGGGACGAATCTAACGATGTAGAGACAAACGAATATCATTATGTAGGTGCTCCTGTGCAGCGTGTCACAGATTGGGATAGTATTCCTGCTAACTTGGATATTGGACGTTTCTACGGTGGCGATTTGGAAGGCGTTAGGCAGAAGCTCCACTATCTGAAAAGTCTGGGGGTAGAAGTAATCTATTTCAATCCACTATTTGTATCCCCTTCTAACCATAAATACGACACATCAGATTATGATTATATCGACCCACATCTCACTATCATCAAAAATGATGGAGGAGAATGCCTGAAGAACGGTGACTATGACAACAGTCATGCCACCAAATACAAGCTTAGAGTTACAAACAAAGAGAACTTAGAGGCTAGTAACCAGTTCTTTGCAGATTTCGTTACTGAGGCCCATGAAAAGGGAATCAGAGTTATTATTGACGGTGTATTCAATCACTGTGGTTCCTTTAATAAATGGCTTAATAGAGAGAAAATTTATTCCAAGGAAGAAGGCTATGAACCGGGAGCTTACGAAAGCAAGGATAGTCCATATCACGACTTTTTCTGGTTTTACGAAGACTCTTGGCCAGATAACAAATCATATGATGGCTGGTGGAGTCATGACACACTTCCAAAGCTTAATTATGAGGCTTCAGAAAAGCTTTACAATTATATTCTCAACATTGGAAAGAAATGGGTGAGCCCACCTTATAACTGCGATGGCTGGAGACTTGACGTTGCAGCGGATTTGGGTCACTCAGAGGAATTCAATCATAAATTCTGGCATGATTTTAGAGATGTAGTAAAATCTGCCAATCCTAATGCAATCATCCTTGCGGAGCATTACGGCAATCCTAGTGCCTGGCTGGCGGGTGACCAGTGGGATACGGTAATGAACTATGATGCATTTATGGAACCGCTTACATTCTTTTTAACAGGAATGGAAAAGCATTCAGATGAATTCCAGCCTAGTGCCATTGGTGATGGCGAAAGATTTAAAAATACCATGCTGCATTTTATGGCAAGATTGAAGACACCATCTTTGTACTGTGCTATGAATCAGCTATCAAACCATGACCATTCCAGATTTTTGACCCGTACTAATCACGTTGTAGGACGTTTAGATTCTAAGGGCGCCAGAGCCGCAGAAGACGGTGTAAGCATCCCTATTATGAAGCTGGCAGAAATGGTACAGATGACCTGGCCAGGAGCTCCTACCCTGTATTATGGAGATGAGGCAGGGGTATGTGGTTTTACCGACCCAGATAGCCGTCGTACCTTCCCTTGGGGTCACTGCGATTACAATCTTATAGATTACACCCGTGATATGATTATGGTTCACAAACAGAGTCGTGCTATTAAGGATGGTTCTTTTAGATTTCTTAAATGTGGTCAGGGATTTATTAGCTATGCCAGATTTAATTCCAACGAGCAGGTTGTTGTGGTAATCAATTCCAATGGAAATTCCATGGAAGTGGATATACCAGTTTGGATTGCTGGCATACCAATGAATTCTCAAATGGAAAGGGTTATTTTGACCAACGAGGTTGGCTATTCCATTATGCCGACCGATATAAATGTTGAAGGTGGAAATATACATGTTGAGCTCACACCATATACTGGCATAGTGTACAAAAGATAGAGCTTATATTGTATTTTACAAGTAGTTTTGCATTTAGTATAATCAGTATAAGTTTAGGCAGTAGTACAATATATAGACATTAGCAGCAGACCTGCACTAGTAATTGGGTTATACGGGAGAGTTATTATGGCAAAAGATCGCACATGTCAAAGCAATATCGACATGCAGGCACTTGAGGATCGACATAAAGAGTTAGAAAAAGCATGGAACGATTTGCTAATGGAAAGAAGAGAGTTTGAGGCGCGCATCCACGCACTTGAACAAAGAGAGAAACAGTTTAAGCTTAAATGGGATTTGCTTATTCAGGAAACCGCCAGGTTCGCTGAAGACAAAGAACAGTTTGAGCGTAGAAAAAAATTCTATGAGCAGGTTCAGTCCAGCTACATGGAGCCATACTATGAACCAGACAACATCGTCCAAGGAGAGATGTTCTTTTCTGGTGTATCTGATAAGAAAGCGCTTAAAAAGCGCTATAAGGATTTGATTAAGATTTATCACCCAGATGGCGAGTCCGGCGACAACGCCACCGTGGCCGAGATAAACCGCGAATACGAAGACTTAAAAGAGTCTATGAATTAAAATGCCTTCCCCTTGAGGGGAAGGTGGTCCGAAGGACCGGATGAGGTGTCTACTACAGCAGCCATATCACTTGGCAAATCCGCTGTGAATGACATCTCTTTTTTTGTTATCGGATGCCTAAACTCAATCCTACGTGAATGCAACGCCTGTCTATCCATCCATTCAAAATCCGGATTATACAAATAATCCCCAATCAGCGGATGTCCGATATATTTGAAGTGCACCCTAATCTGATGAGTGCGCCCTGTTTCCAAATGTATGGAAACAAGACTATGCCCATTCATTTCCTCTACAACCTTATAGTGGGTAACGGCACGCTCACCGTTTTCAAAATCAACCTGTCTGGTAATAATAGATTCTCCAACACGCCCAATAGGCGCATCTATAGTACCTTCCTTTTGTTCTAAGGAACCTCTTACAATAGCGTAGTATTCCCTGTGAAACTGTCTGTTTTTAACAGCTGTAGAAATAATATTGGCACTAACCAAATGCTTGGCTATAACAGTAAGGCCAGAAGTATTCTTATCTAATCTGTTGGCACAACGGAAAATAAAAGGCTTACCTTGGGACTCATAATAATAGGCCAGCCCGTTGGCCAAAGAATCCTCGTAATGATTAAGACTAGGATGTATAGGCAGCCCAGCAGGCTTATTTATTACAATAATATCCTCGTCTTCATAAACAATATCTAAATCCATCTTAACAGCAGGAATCTTTTCAGAAGAATCCTCCTCGGTGATATTCACAGTCAAAATCTCTCCTGCCTTTAGCTTATAGTTCATATGAACCCACTCGCCATCGATTACAACGTTGTTTGGCATCTTTTTGATGGCGGTGATGTTAGCAGAAGAGTAACCTTGAGCTTTAAGATATTTATCTATCTGAAATCCATCGTATTCAGTTGCTATTTCGTATTTTAATGTTCTTTTCATAAGGATAATTATTAAGCAGAAGAGCCAGGCATGTCAATGCCTGGCTCATTCATAGAAGGAGAATAATAATATTTAATGAAGAAAAAGAAACTAATTCATTGTAGCGATTACATTTACAGTCTTCTTGCTTCCGTCGAAAGGAATTACATTTCCCTTAACCTCTACGCCGTCAACTGTAAGTGATGCAACGCCCTTTTGAACCTTGTTAGGGTTCTTGATTTCAATATTGTAGGTTACACCGCGGTAAACACGTGTGATATTGAAATCGCCGAATTCTGCTGGAATGCATGGATTTACTGAAAGTCCCTCAAGTGTAGGATAAATTCCAAGAATGTACTGAGAGATATTTGTAAATGTCCAAGCAGCAGTACCTGTAAGCCAGCTGTTCTTTGCCTCACCGTGGAACTTAGCATCAGCTCCTGCTACCATCTGTGAGTAAACATAAGGCTCAGTTCTATGTATCTCAGAAATGTCCTCAATATATGATGGACAAGTCTTCTTGTAAACTTCAAATGCTCTGTCGCCACGACCGATACATGTTTCTGCAATAGAAATCCATGGGTTGTTGTGGCAGAAGATACCAGCATTTTCCTTGTATCCAGGTGGATATGATGTGATTTCACCAAGCTCAAGATGATATCTTGTGTAAGCAGGCTGAAGAATCATAACACCATACTTTGTATCAAGCTTTTCCTTAACTGAATCAAGGGCTTTCTTTGCCTTGCCATCCTCGATACCAACACCAGCCATTACGCACATACCCTGTGGCTCAATATAAATCTGTCCTTCATAACATTCCTTAGAACCGACCTTGTGGCTGTAAGCATCATAAGCACGTACGAACCACTCGCCGTCCCAGCCATCCTTCTCAATGGCTTTAATCATCTTATCAACCTCAGCTAAAACTCTGTCAGCTTCAGCATTGTCGCCCATGAGCTTGCAAAGATCTGCGTACTCGCGGCCATATTTTACAAACATACCAGCAATAAATACTGATTCAGCAACAGGTCCCTCTGAAGGTCCGAAGCACTGGAAGCTTTCACCTGGATGCTCAGAGAAGCAGTTAAGGTTCAAGCAGTCATTCCAATCTGCACGACCAATAAGTGGAAGGTCATGTGGACCCTTGTGATTAACAATATAATCAAATGAACGCTTCAAATGCTCCATAAGAGTAGTTGCCACTGACATATCATTGTCGTATGGAACCATCTCCTTAAGGATTGAAGTATCACCTGTTTCGCGAATATAAGCGCTTGTTCCAGCGATTAGCCATAATGGATCATCGTTAAAGCCTGAACCGATATCAGAATTGCCCTTCTTTGTAAGAGGCTGATACTGATGGTAAGCGCTACCATCCTGGAACTGAGTTGAAGCGATATCAATGATACGCTCTCTAGCTCTGTCAGGAATTAAGTGAACGAAACCAAGAAGATCCTGGCAAGAATCTCTGAATCCCATTCCACGGCCAATACCTGTCTCATAGTAAGAAGCAGAACGTGACATGTTAAATGTAACCATACACTGATACTGGTTCCAAATGTTAACCATACGGTTTACATGCTCATCCTTAGATTCGATGTGGAACTTGCTAAGAAGGTCATTCCAATATGTATTAAGAGCTGCGAAAGCCTTATCGAAATCTTCTGTTGTCTGGTACTTAGCAAGAAGAGCGTTAGCTTTCTTCTTATTGATGATACCAGGTGCTTCCCACTTATCATCCTCAGCATTCTCAACGTATCCTAAAGCAAATACGAAAGTCTTGCTTTCGCCGGCTTCAAGGCTAACATTAATCTGATGAGAAGCGATTGGATACCAACCAGAAGCGATTGTGTTATGAAGCTTACCTTCGATAACAGCTGCTGGCTTATCTGGTCCGTTGTAAGCACCGCGGAATTCATCGCGGCTTGTTTCAAAGCCGTCAATCTTTGTATTTACAGAGTAAACTGCGTAGTGGTTACGGCGCTCTCTGTATTCTGTCTTGTGATAAATAGTAGAATCTATTACTTCAACTTCACCAATTGAAAGGTTACGCTGATAGTTCTTCATATCATCATCAGCATTCCATAAGCACCATTCTACATAAGAGAAAAGTGTAATGTCCTTTTTAGCTGAGCCTGTGTTTGTTAATGTAACCTTTGTAAGCTCTACAGGGTCACCAATTGGAACGAATGTTGTAAGGCTAGCCTTAATATCGTTCTTTGCGCCTGTGAATTTGCTGTAGCCAATACCATGGCGACATTCGTAAGAATCAAGCTCAGTTTTTGTAGGCTGCCAACCTGGGTTCCAGATTGTATCCCCATCCTTAATATAGAAATATTTTCCGTTAGTATCTGGTGTTGTGTCGTTGTAACGATATCTAGTCATACGAAGAAGCTTTGCATCCTTATAGAAGGTATAGCCACCGCAGGTGTTAGATATCAGTGTGAAAAAATCCGTACAGCCCAGGTAGTTAATCCAAGGCAAAGGAGTTTTTGGAGTGGTGATAACGTATTCTTTATTGTTATCATCGAAAAAACCGTATTTCATATGATCCTCCCTAAACTTAAATTGAAATTAATGATAGTAAACGTTTAAGTAGTCTACTATTAGAAAAGTACGTAAAATGTGGGCAAAATCGTACGTAAACGATTAAGCGATTAGGCATACTTCTCACGCACTAAGAATAACATATTGAGGTTAAAAAGCAAATGGGGTACAATATATTTGTGCATGTTTCACTAAAACGACTAACGAAACTTTCACGAAAACACAAATTTTCGAAAATCTCTTGTGGATTTACGAAAATAGAGCTATATTTAAGTTACGAAAACGATTAAGCGTTTTCAGAAGGGAAAAGGGAGGAATAATGGTCTCATTAAAGGATATTGCAAGCCAGTGTAATGTATCCGTAGCAACTGTCAGCAAAGCACTTAATGATCATAGTGACATCGGAGCAGAGACAAAAGCAAGAATCAGAAGGACAGCTAGGGAGTTGGGTTACGTACCAAATGCGGCAGCAAAGTCTATGAAAACAAATAGAACTCACAACTTAGGAGTTTTGTTCATGGATGATGCAAACAGTGGATTGCAACACGACTTTTTCGCTAGCGTACTCGAGAGCTTCAAAAAAGAAGTTGAAAGAGAAGGGTACGACATCACCTTTATTTCTAATGATAGAAACACACCAGGCAGAACATCATATCTTAATCATGCCAGATACAGAAGATTTGATGGAATCATAATTGCGAATGTTCATTTCGATGACCCAGAGGTTGTGGAACTGGTAAAGAGTGATATTCCAGTTGTAACAATTGATCACATCTACAATGATACAACAACAATCCTTTCAGATAATGTAGATGGAATTAATAAGCTGGTTGATTTTGTAGTGGAAAATGGTCATAAGAAAATAGCATATATACATGGAGCTGATTCTTCAGTTACAAGAACACGAATCATTACTTTCAATAAGAGATTAGAAGAACATGGTATTACCGTTCCAGATGAATATATGAGGGAGTCACCATATAGAGATACACATGGGGCTTACGAGACAACACTTGAACTTCTGGATTTACCAGAAAGACCAACATGCATCTTTTATCCAGATGATTATGCAGCTTATGGCGGAATGAGAGCTGTCATGGAAAAGGGATTAAAGGTGCCAGATGATGTTTCAGTTGTAGGCTTCGATGGCATCAAAGTTGCCAGACACATCAGACCAAGACTTACTACATACCGACAGGATGCAGATGAGCTTGGTTTGCAGGCAGCTAAAAATCTTATTGATTTAATCGAAAGACCAAAGACAACACTTGTTAAACAGGTTGTAGTAAAGGGACGATTGCTCGAAGGCGATACACTTCAAAAACTAAATTAGGCATTTGGTTGAGAAATCAACTTAATATAAATGCAAGAACAATCAATCAAAACGCGCAAGGCGCGTAAAAATTGGGAGGAACACAAATGAAAAGAAGAATTGTGAGTTTGCTAGCAATAGCAACAATGACAGCAACTATGTTTGCTGGATGTGGAAGCACAGAATCAGCTTCTACAGAAGCACCTGCTGATGAAACAACAGAATCAGCTGATGCTGCAGTTGAACTTGCTGAGGACACAGGTAAGGTTCTCAACATTCACTGCTGGAATGATGAGTTCCAGTCAAGACTTAAATCACATTACAAGGATTATGAAGAAGTAGATGCTACTCATGGTAAGATTGGTGATGTTGATGTTGTTTGGACAATCACACCTTCTACAGACAACGCATATCAGAACAACCTTGATGAAGCTCTTTTAGCTCAGGAATCTGCATCTGCAGACGACAAGGTGGATTTATTCCTTGTTGAAGCTGATTACGCTTTAAAGTATGTTGATACAGATTATGCTATGCCTCTTAAGGACCTTGGTATTACAGATGCTGACCTTGCTGATCAGTACAAGTACACACAGGATATCGTTACAGATTCAAACGGTAACTTAAAGGGTGCTTCATGGCAGGCTTGCTCAGCTGGTCTTATCTACAACAGAGAGATGGCTAAGGAAGTTCTTGGAACAGATGATCCTGATGAAGTACAGGCACTTGTATCTGATTGGGATAAGTTCAAAGAGACATCAGATAAGATTGTTGCTGCTGGTTACAAGATGTGCTCAGCATTTGATACATATCGTACATATTCAAACAACGTATCTGGTAAGTGGGTACAGGATGGCAAGTTAGTAATGGATAAGAACATCGAGAAGTGGATCGATGACTCTAAGGAGCTTGTTGATGCTAAGGCTGAGACAACAGATGACCTTTGGGGTGATGACTGGGCAAAGGGTAAGAGACCAGAAGGAAACATCTTCTGCTACTTTGGACCAGCTTGGTTCTTCAACTTCTGCCTTGCAGCTGACGAAGAAGGCACAATCGCTAACCAGGGTGGCTGGGGCTACTGCGTTGGACCACAGTCTTACTACTGGGGTGGTACATGGATCTGCGCTGCAACAGGTACAGATAATGCTAACCTTGTAAAGGATATCATCCTTACAATGACAACAGACAAGGCTGTTCTTAAGGAAATCGCTCAGCAGGATGCTGACTGCGTAAACTCTAAGACAGTTCTTAAGGAGCTTGCATCTGATGATTCAGGTAACCTTGAGCTTCTTGGCGGACAGAACCCATATGCACAGCTTGCTGAAGGTGCAGAGAAGATCGACCTTTCTAACCTTTCTGCTTATGATCAGGGATGTACAGAAGAGCTTGAGAAGGCTATGAAGAACTACTTCCTCGGCAACGCTACAAAGGATGAGGCTCTTGATATGTTCAAGAAGGCTGTTCATGAGAAGTATCCAGATGTAACAGTAGACTAATCAATATACTCAATTGATGGATAATTAAATTTAGGGCGCGTGGGGGATAGGCTCTATGCGCCCTATTTAAAAGAAAAAGGGAGCATTTATGGCTAAGAAAAGTAAAGTAGTTAGATATAACAAGTGGGGCTACATATTCCTTATTCCTTTCCTTGTTGTATTTATATTGTTTCAGTTGATACCTTTAGTATCTACAATATACAATTCGTTTTTTGAGAATTATCGTTCGGGATTAACACAGATTGGTCCTAACTTTGTTGGACTCGAAAATTATAAGACAATAATTACAAATGGCGACTTGCCATTATACTTTAAGAACACAATGATTATGTGGATTTTAGGATTCATTCCACAGATTGTTCTTTCATTATTATTAGGTGCCTGGTTTACAGATCCATCACTTAGATTAAAGTGCCAGACATTCTTCAAGACTGTAATTTACATGCCTAACCTTATCATGGCATCTGCATTTGCAATGTTATTCTTTACATTATTCGCTGACAGCGGCCCAATCAACTCTTTATTAATTCAGATTGGCGTTTTTAAGGAAGCATTTAAGTTTATGAGCCACGCAGGAACTGTTAGAGGACTTGTGGCTACAATGAACTGCCTTATGTGGTTTGGAAATACGACTATTCTTCTGATGGCAGGTATGATGGGAATCGACCCATCTCTTTTTGAGGCTGCTCAGGTAGATGGAGCAACTGCTAATCAGATTTTTTATAAAATCACTCTGCCATTACTTAGACCAATCTTGGTATATGTAATGATTACATCACTTATCGGTGGTTTACAGATGTTTGATGTTCCACAGATTTTAACAAACGGTACTGGTGATCCAATGCGTTCATCAATGACACTTATCATGTACTTGAACAAGCATTTGTTTAGCAAGAACTTCGGTCTTGCCGGTGCACTTTCAGTATACATGTTTATAATCACTGGAATACTAAGCATGATTGTTTATAAGTTTACAAATTCAGAAAAGAAATAAACAAGGAGAATAACAATGGCAGAAAAAAAGAAACAATCCGGCGGTGGTATTCATGCCAGAAGACTAATTGCCTACATTGTATTAATATTAATATCTTTCCTATGCTTATTCTGGTTCTATGTATTGTTTATTAACGCTACAAGAAGTAATTCAGAATTGAGTGCAGGCTTTACAGCAATCCCAAGTAATCATTTTATTGAGAACTGGGTAAACCTTAAAAACGGAACTTTACCTATTATAAGAGGTATGTTCAACTCGTTAATAATTGCATTTTTAACAGCAACCTTAGCTACATATTTCTCAACAATGACAGCCTATGCTATTCACGCATACGACTTTAGGGGTAAGAAGTTCATCTTTACTTTCATATTAATGATTATGATGATTCCAACACAGGTAACTGTACTTGGTTTCTTACAGTTAATTGGTAAGATGCAGCTTGATAACAGTGCAATACCTCTTATTGTACCTGCAATAGCATCCCCTGCAGTATTCTTCTATATGAAGCAATACATGGATGCTACACTTCCTCTATCACTTGTAGAGGCAGCCAGAATCGATGGCTCAGGAGAATTTAGAACCTTTAACCAGATTGTTGTACCACTTATGAAGCCAGCTATTGCTGTACAGGCAATCTTCAGCTTCGTAGGTAGCTGGAACAATTACTTCACACCAGCGCTTGTACTTCATGATGATGCAAAGAAGACTCTTCCTATTCTTATTGCTCAGCTCCGTAACGCAGACTGGCTTAAGTTTGATATGGGACAGGTTTACATGATGATTGCATTCTCAATCTTCCCTGTTATAATAGTATACCTAGTACTTTCTAAGCACATCGTAGGTGGCGTAACACTCGGTGGCGTAAAGGGTTAATATTGACTAATAAAAAAAGACTTGACACTTATTGCAAGCTATGATAAATTTAGCTAGCGACTAAGAAAAGCAGGTCTTTTTTTTATGCTCTTTTTTCGCCTCACTTATTGTTCGCTAAAGTGAGTGAGTATAAGGGGACCAAAGTAGAAATTTAACGGAGGTGGAAGTTGTGCGCACAAAGATAACATTGGCATGTACAGAATGCCAGCAGCGTAATTACAACATGACAAAAGACAAAAAGACTCACCCTGACAGAATGGAAACAAAGAAGTATTGCAGATTCTGCAAGAAGCACACTATGCACAAAGAGACAAAGTAGTCTAGCGGAGGTGCAAAATGGCAGAAGAGAAGAAGGTAAAGTCAGGACGTTTCGCAGGTCTGAAAGCGGAATTTAACAAAATCGTTTGGGCAGACCCTAAGGACGTGTCAAAGCAGACAACAGCAGTTGTTGCTGTGTCAGTAGTTGTAGCAGTGATCATCATCGTATTAGATGCATTGATCAACAAGGGTGTTAATATCCTAGTTAACTTTTAATGGAGGCATCGCATATGGCAGAGGCAAAGTGGTATGTAGTTCATACTTACTCAGGCTACGAGAACAAAGTCAAGACAAACATTGAAAAGGCAATCGAGACACAGCATCTCGAAGAGCAGATTCTTGATGTACGAGTACCTATGGTTGAGGTTACCGAAACTAAGGATGGCGTTAAAAAGCAAGTTTCAAAGAAGATGTACCCTGGTTACGTTCTTATTGAGATGATTATGAATGATGAAACTTGGTACGTTGTCAGAAACACTAGAGGTGTTACAGGCTTCGTTGGACCAGGAAGTAAGCCAGTGCCATTGTCAGAAGCAGAGGTGCAGGCATACTTACTAGGTTCTAACACTGAAAAAGTAAACGTTGAGGTAGACTTCGAAATCGGCGATACACTTAGCGTCGTAGATGGTACCTGGAAAGATACTGTCGGCGTTGTTAAGTCTATCAATGCTAAGAAGCAGACAGTTACAATCAGCGTTGAAATGTTCGGACGTGAAACACCGGTTGAGATTGATTTCACGGACGTACGAAAGATGGATTAGGTTAGCACACATAAAAAGGTACGAAGGTGCTAACGCTTATTAAGCAGGAGGAATATCATGGCAAAGAAAATTGAAGGCTATATCAAGTTGCAGATTCAAGCTGGTAAAGCTACACCAGCACCACCAGTTGGTCCAGCACTTGGTCAGCATGGTGTAAACATTGTGGAGTTTACAAAGCAGTTTAATGCAAAGACAGCAGATATGGGAGACACAATCGTTCCTACAATCATCACTGTTTATGCAGATAGAAGCTTCAGCTTCATCACAAAGACTCCACCAGCTCCAGTTCTTATTAAGAAGGCTTGCAAGATTGCTAAGGCATCAGGCACACCTAATAAGACAAAGGTAGCAAAGATTACAAAGGCTCAGGTTAAGGAAATCGCAGAGACAAAGATGCCAGACCTTAACGCAGCATCTATCGAAGCTGCAATGAGCATGATCGAAGGAACATGTAGATCAATGGGCGTTGAGGTTGTAGAGTAATCACAGCTTAGCGAAAACAACGTTCTTACTATTAATTAATTGAGTGGGAGAACCAAACGGTTCGATAAACCACAGGAGGTAAACATGAAAAGAGGAAAGAAATACGTAGCAGCTGTTAGCTCATATGATAAGTCAGCTGCATACGATCCAGCAGAAGCAATCGCTCAGGTTAAGAAGAATGCTACTGCTAAATTTGATGAGACAATTGAAGCTCATATCAGAACTGGTTGTGACGGACGTCACGCTGAGCAGCAGATCCGTGGAGCAGTTGTACTTCCACACGGAACAGGTAAGACAGTTCGAGTTTTAGTATTCGCTAAGGGTGCTAAGCTTGACGAGGCACAGGCTGCAGGCGCTGATTTCGTAGGCGGTGAGGAACTCATTCCAAAGATCCAGAACGAAGGATGGTCTGATTTCGATTCTGTAGTTGCTACTCCAGATATGATGGGTGTTGTTGGTCGTCTCGGTCGTGTACTTGGACCTAGAGGACTTATGCCAAACCCTAAGGCTGGTACAGTTACTATGGATGTTGCAAAGGCTGTTGAAGAAATCAAAGCTGGTAAGATTGAGTATAGACTTGATAAGACAAACATTATCCATGTACCTATCGGAAAGGCTTCTTTCACAGAGGAGCAGTTAGCGGACAACTTCCAGACTCTTATGGACGCTATCAACAAGGCTAAGCCATCAAGCTTAAAGGGTCAGTACATTAAGAGCATTTCACTTGCTCCTACAATGGGACCTGGCGTTAAGCTTAATGTTGCTAAAGTTTCAAACTAATAGTTGACAGCACAATATACAAAATGATATAATGCACAAAGTTGTTGCCGAAGACAGCAGGTGGCGTTAGCCGTAAAGATTTTTATCTACCAGCCGAGGACGATTAAGTATTTATCGATTAATCACCTCTATGTCTTTATGGCATAGAGGTTTTTTACTTATCCTCATATAAGCAACACAAAGAAAATTATAAGGAGGAAAAATTCGTGGCAAAAGTTGAATTAAAGCAGCCAATAGTTGACGAGATTTCAGAGCAGATTAAGGATGCAGCTTCAGTTGTAGTTGTAGACGCTCGTGGACTTACAGTTGCAGAAGACACACAGTTACGTAAGCAGCTTCGTGAAGCAGGCGTTACATATAAGGTATACAAGAATACTCTTATGAAGCGTGCTTTTGAAGGAACTGATTTTGCTCAGCTTGACGAAGTTCTTGAGGGACCAAGCGCAATCGCTGTTTCTAAGGACGATGCTACAGCTCCAGCAAGAATTCTTGCTAAGTTCGGTAAGACAGCTCAGAACCTTGAGATCAAGGCAGGTGTTGTAGAAGGAACATTCTACGATGCACAGGGCATGACAGCAGTAGCAGCTGTACCAAGCAGAGAGGAACTTCTTTCAAAGTTACTTGGAAGCTTACAGTCACCAATCACAAACTTCGCTCGCGTACTCAACCAGATCGCAGAGCAGGGTGATGCATCTACAGAGGCAGCTCCAGCAGAGGAAGCTCCAGCAGCAGATGCAGAGTAATTTAATTTATTTTTTAATTAATCATTTAATGGAGGAAAATAATCATGGCAAAGATGACAACAGAAGAGTTTATCGCAGCTATCAAAGAGCTTAGCGTATTAGAGTTAAATGACCTTGTAAAGGCATGTGAGGAAGAGTTCGGCGTTTCTGCAGCAGCAGGCGTTGTAGTTGCAGCAGCAGCTGACGGTGCAGCAGCAGCTGAGGAGAAGGACGAGTTCGACGTAGAGCTTACAGAAGTAGGTTCTGAGAAGGTTAAGGTTATCAAGGTTGTTCGTGAGGCAACTGGACTTGGTCTTAAGGAAGCAAAGGAACTTGTTGATGGTGCTCCAAAGGTAATCAAGGAAGCAGCTGACAAGGCTACAGCAGAGTCAATCAAGGCTCAGCTTGAAGAGATCGGTGCAAAGGTTACATTAAAGTAATTTAAACTCGATTGTTAATTATTGGCAGGTTCGTAAGGGCCTGCCAAATTTTTTTTAAAATATACAAATAAATACTTGACTTTATTGTTGCTTTTGGCATAGAATGTAGTTTGCACTATTATGGTGCAGTGTGTACTTCTATGCTTATTTTTATGTACAGATTTTCACACATGATTTAGGTAAGATTTTTCCAAATTTAAAATATTATGAGAGGTGGAACGTCAATGGAGAAAAACAGAATACGTCCAGTGAAAGCTGGAAAGAACTTGCGTATGAGTTACTCGAGACAAAAAGAGGTACTTGAGATGCCTAATTTAATCGAGGTCCAGAAGGACAGTTACGACTGGTTCGTTAAGGACGGATTAAAAGAAGCATTCGCAGATATCTCTCCTATTCAGGATAGGGGTAACCAGCTTGAGTTACATTTCGTTGACTTTACACTGTGCAAGGATGAGGTGAAATATACAATCCCACAGTGCAAGGAAAGAGATGCAACTTATGCTGCGCCATTAAAGGTGAAAGTGCGCCTTGTTAACAAGGAGTCCGGCGATATGCAGGAGCACGAAATCTTTATGGGTGATTTACCACTTATGACTGAGACCGGAACATTCGTAATCAATGGAGCAGAGCGTGTTATCGTCAGCCAGTTGGTACGTTCACCAGGTATTTACTATGCAATCGGTCACGATAAAATTGGTAAGGAGTTATATTCTTGTACTGTAATTCCAAACCGTGGTGCTTGGTTAGAGTATGAGACAGATTCCAATGACGTTTTCTATGTACGTGTAGACCGTAACAGAAAGGTACCTGTTACAGTACTTATTCGTGCACTTGGTTTAGGAACAAACCAGGAAATTATAGATGTTTTCGGTGAGGAACCAAAGATTCTTGCTACATTTGCAAAGGATCCTTCTATCACAGAAAAGAATCCACAGGGTAGCTATGAAGGCGGCCTTTTAGAGTTATATCGTAAGCTTCGTCCAGGTGAGCCACTTGCTAAGGATAGTGCTGAATCACTTATCCACGGTATGTTCTTTGACCCTAGACGTTATGATCTTGCTAAGGTTGGTCGTTATAAGTTTAATAAGAAGCTTATGCTTCGTAACCGTATCGCAGGTCAGATTTTGGCAGAGGATGTTGTTGATACAACAACAGGTGAAATCATCGCAAAGGCTGGAGATAAGATTACTATCGAGAAGGCTGATGAAATCCAGAACGCTGCAGTTACACATGTATATGTTCAGACTGAGACACGCAATGTCAAGGTTCTTTCTAATATGATGGTAGACATCACAAAGTTTGTTGATTGTGATGCAGCTTCGCTTGGCATTACCGAGCTTGTTTACTACCCAGTTCTTGAGAGAATTCTCTCTGAGAACACAACAAAAGAAGATATCGAAGATGCTATCGAAAGAAACGTAGCAGATCTTATTCCAAAGCACATTACTGTTGAGGATATTTTTGCTTCTATCAACTACAACATGCATCTTGAGTACGGTGTTGGTAAGGAAGATGATATCGATCACCTTGGTAACCGTCGTATCCGTGCTGTTGGCGAGTTATTACAGAACCAGTACAGAATTGGTTTATCACGTCTTGAGAAGGTTGTACGTGAGCGTATGACTACTCGTGACCTTGAGGATATCTCTCCACAGAACCTTATTAACATTAAGCCTGTAACAGCTGCTATCAAGGAATTCTTTGGTAGTTCACAGTTGTCACAGTTCATGGATCAGAACAACCCACTTTCAGAGTTGACACATAAGAGACGTCTTTCAGCACTTGGTCCTGGTGGTCTTTCAAGAGATCGTGCCGGATTCGAGGTTCGAGACGTTCACTATTCACACTATGGACGTATGTGCCCTATCGAGACACCTGAAGGACCTAACATCGGTCTTATCAACTCTCTCGCTAGCTACGCTCGTATCAATGAGTACGGCTTTATTGAGGCACCATACAGACGTATTGATAAGTCTGACCCAGAGAACCCACGTGTAACAGACGAAGTTGTTTACATGACAGCAGATGAAGAGGATAACTACCATGTAGCACAGGCTAATGTCAAGCTTGACGAAGAAGGCCACTTCATGAGAAAGAACGTATCTGGTCGTTTCCGCGAGGAGACACAGGAATACGATAAGAAGATGTTCGATTATATGGACGTATCTCCTAAGATGGTATTCTCAGTTGCTACTGCTTCTATTCCATTCCTTCAGAACGATGACCCTACACGTGCCCTAATGGGTTCAAACATGCAGCGTCAGGCCGTTCCTCTTCTTACTACAGAAGCACCAGTTGTTGGTACAGGTATGGAACCTAAGACAGCTGTCGATTCAGGTGTCTGCGTAGTTGCAAAGCGCGCAGGTATCGTTGAGATGTCTGAGACAAACAGAATTATCGTTAAGGCTGACGAAGATGGAACAAGAGATGAGTACACACTCTTCAAGTTCACACGTTCTAACCAGTCTAACTGCTATAACCAGCGCCCTATCGTATTTAAGGGCGACCATGTAGAAGCTGGCGAGGTTATCGCTGATGGTCCTTCTACAAAGAATGGTGAGCTTGCCCTTGGAAAGAACCCACTTATCGGTTTCATGACATGGGAAGGTTATAACTACGAGGATGCCGTTCTTCTTTCAGAGCGCCTCGTTCAGGATGATGTTTACACATCTATCCATATTGAAGAGTACGAAATCGATGCTCGTGATACAAAGCTTGGACCAGAGGAAATCACACGTGATGTTGCTGGTGTAGGTGATGATGCTCTTAAGGATCTTGATGAGAGTGGTATCATCCGTATCGGTGCTGAGGTTCGTGCCGGTGATATCCTTGTTGGTAAGGTTACACCAAAGGGTGAGACAGAACGTACACCAGAAGAGAGACTTCTTCTTGCAATCTTCGGTGAGAAGGCTAGAGAAGTTCGTGATACATCACTTCGTGTTCCACATGGTGCTTACGGTATCGTTGTAGACGCTAAGGTATTCACACGTGAAAACGGTGATGAGCTTGCTCCAGGAGTAAACAAGTCAGTTCGTATTTACATCGCTCAGAAGAGAAAAATCGGTGTTGGTGATAAGATGGCCGGTCGTCACGGTAACAAGGGTGTAGTTTCCCGCGTGCTTCCAGTAGAAGATATGCCATATCTTCCAAACGGTCGTCCACTTGATATCGTACTTAACCCATTGGGCGTTCCTTCACGTATGAATATCGGTCAGGTCCTTGAGATTCACCTTTCTCTTGCAGCAAAGGCCCTGGGATTTGACATTGAGACACCAGTATTTGATGGTGCAAAGGAAATTGATATCCAGGATACACTTGAGCTTGCAAATGACTATGTAAACATGCCATTTGACAAGGAAGAAGCTAAAGACGGCGAGGAGACATTCTACGATAAGTATGTAGATATCCTTCGTGAGGATGTTATGGATTACCTTTCAACAAACCGTGCACACAGAGCACTTTGGAAGGGTGTTCCAATCTCTCGTGATGGTAAGGTACAGCTTCGTGATGGTCGTACAGGTGAGCCATTTGATGGCCCAGTTACAATCGGTCACATGCATTACCTCAAGCTCCACCACTTAGTAGATGATAAGATCCACGCTCGTTCAACTGGTCCTTACTCTCTTGTTACACAGCAGCCACTTGGTGGTAAAGCGCAGTTCGGTGGACAGCGTTTCGGAGAGATGGAAGTTTGGGCCCTCGAGGCTTACGGTGCATCATATACACTTCAGGAAATCCTTACAATGAAGTCTGATGATGTTATCGGTCGTGTTAAGACATACGAAGCTATTATCAAGGGTGAGAACATCCCTGAACCAGGTATCCCTGAGTCATTCAAGGTATTACTTAAGGAATTACAGTCACTTGGTCTTGACGTACGTGTGCTCGATGAAAACCGTGAAGAGGTTGAGCTCATGGAGACTAGTGAATATGGAAATACAGACCTCAATGCAATCATTGCAGGCAGTGATAGAAACTTCGCATTCGAAGATGACAACTCATTCGCACAGGCCGGATTCTCTAAGAAGAAATTTGATTCAGAGGGCGATCTTGTAGATGATGAGGATGATGTTCCATTTGAAGAAGATGATGAAGATTTCGCTGACGTAGCAGATGAATTTGATGAGGAATAAATAGGAAGGGAGCTAGAAAATGCCAGAGAATAAAGAAGCGACATATCAACCAATAGCATTTGACGCAATACAGATTGGATTGGCTTCACCTGAAAAGATCAGACAGTGGTCTCGCGGCGAGGTTAAAAAGCCAGAGACAATCAATTATCGTACACTGAAGCCTGAAAAGGACGGTCTTTTCTGCGAAAAGATTTTTGGACCTAGCAAAGACTGGGAATGCCACTGCGGAAAGTACAAGAAAATCCGTTATAAGGGTGTAGTTTGTGACCGTTGTGGTGTTGAAATCACAAAGGCAAGCGTTCGTCGTGAGCGTATGGGTCACATCGAACTTGCTGCACCAGTATCACATATTTGGTATTTCAAGGGTATCCCTTCTCGTATGGGACTTATCCTTGATTTATCACCAAAGACATTAGAGAAGGTTCTCTACTTTGCATCATACATCGTACTTGATGCAGGTGAGACTGCTCTTATGTACAAGCAGGTTCTTACAGAGGCTGAATACCAGGAAGCTAGAGAGCAGTATGGTAACGGCTTCAGAGTAGGAATGGGTGCTGAAGCTATTCAGGAGCTTTTAAAGGCAATTGACCTTGATGAGGAAGCTACTAAACTTCAGATTGAATTAGATAACGCTACTGGTCAGAAGCGTTCACGTATCATTAAGAGACTTGAGGTTGTTGAAGCATTCCGTGAGTCAGGAAACAGACCTGAATGGATGATTATGACAGTTATCCCTGTTATTCCACCAGATCTTCGTCCTATGGTACAGCTTGATGGTGGCCGTTTTGCCACATCTGACCTTAACGACTTATACCGTCGTATTATCAACAGAAATAACCGTCTTCGTAGATTGTTAGAGCTTGGTGCTCCTGATATCATCGTACGTAACGAAAAGCGTATGCTTCAGGAAGCTGTTGATGCTCTTATCGATAATGGTCGTAGAGGACGTCCAGTTACAGGTCCTGGTAACAGACCACTTAAGTCACTTTCAGACATGCTTAAGGGTAAGTCTGGTCGATTCAGACAGAACCTTCTTGGTAAGCGTGTTGACTACTCAGGTCGTTCAGTTATCGTCGTTGGACCAGAACTTAAGATTTATCAGTGTGGTCTTCCAAAGGAGATGGCTCTCGAGCTCTTCAAGCCTTTCGTTATGAAGGAGCTTGTTGGCAACGGAATGGCACACAACATTAAGTACGCTAAGAAGATGGTAGAGAAGTTTGAGCCAGAGGTTTGGGACATCCTTGAAGATGTCATTAAAGAGCATCCAGTTATGCTTAACCGTGCTCCTACACTTCATAGACTTGGTATTCAGGCTTTCGAGCCTATCCTTGTAGAAGGTAGAGCTATCAAGCTTCATCCACTTGTATGTACAGCCTTCAACGCCGATTTCGATGGTGACCAGATGGCTGTTCACCTTCCACTTACTCAGGAGGCTCAGGCAGAGTGTAGATTCATGCTTCTCTCTCCTAACAACTTACTTAAGCCTTCAGACGGTGGTCCTGTAGCCGTTCCTTCACAGGATATGGTACTTGGTATTTACTACCTTACACAGGAGCGTGGTACTACAGTAGGTGATAATAGAGAAGAGCCAGGTGAGGGTAAGGTATTTAAGAACCTTAACGAAGCAATTCTTGCATACGAGAACAAGGCTCTTACAATGCATGCTCGTATCACAGTTCGTGTTTCTAAGACACATGCTGATGGTACAGTAGTAACAGGTAATGTTTCATCAACACTTGGTAGACTTCTCTTTAACGAGATCATTCCACAGGATCTTGGCTACGTAGATCGTACAAAGCCTGAGAATGAGCTTGTACCAGAGGTAGACTTCCACGTTGGTAAGAAGCAGTTAAAGCAGATTCTTGAAAAAGTTATTAATACACACGGAGCTACAAAGACAGCAGAAGTTCTTGATGATATCAAGGCAATGGGTTACCACTACTCAACAATCGCTGCCATGACAGTTTCAATTTCAGATATGACAGTTCCTGCTCAGAAGCCAGAGCTTATTGCACATGCTGAAGAGACAGTTGATAAGATTACTCGTCAGTACAAGCGTGGTCTTATTACTGAAGAAGAGCGTTATCGTGAAGTTGTAGATACATGGAAAGAGACTGATGATGAGCTTACTAAGGACCTTCTTGATGGTCTTGATAAGTACAACAACATCTTCATGATGGCTGACTCAGGTGCCCGTGGTTCTGAAAAGCAGATCAAACAGCTTGCAGGTATGCGTGGTTTGATGGCTGATACAACAGGTAAGACTATCGAGCTTCCTATTAAGTCAAACTTCCGTGAGGGTCTTGATGTACTTGAGTACTTCATGTCAGCTCATGGTGCTCGTAAGGGTCTTTCTGATACAGCTCTTCGTACAGCCGATTCAGGATACTTAACACGTCGAATGGTTGACGTTGCTCAGGAACTTATCATCCGTGAGTCTGACTGTGTTGCTGGAACAGACAGAGAAATCCCTGGTATGTGGGTATACGCATTCATGGATGGTCGTGAAGAGATTGAGTCTCTTAAGGACCGTATCACAGGTAGATTCTCTTGCTACTCTATCTACGATGCTAACGGCGAAATGATTGTTAAGGCAAATCATATGATTACACCTAAGCGTGCAGCTGCAATCATCGAGCGTGGTGTTGATGAGAAGGGACAGCCAATTAAGAGGGTTAAGATTAGAAACGTACTTAACTGTCGTTCACATGTTGGTGTTTGTGCTAAGTGTTATGGTGCTAACATGGCTTCAGGTCGTGCCGTACAGGTCGGTGAAGCAATCGGTATCATCGCTGCACAGTCTATCGGTGAGCCAGGTACACAGCTTACTATGAGAACTTTCCATACTGGTGGTGTTGCTGGTAACGATATTACTCAGGGTCTTCCTCGTGTCGAGGAGCTTTTCGAGGCTAGAAAGCCTAAGGGACTTGCTATCATCACAGAGATTGCTGGTACAGTTTCTATTGAAGAAGACTCTAAGACAAAGAAGAGAGAAGTTGTTGTTACAAACTCTGAGACAGGCGATGTAGAGAAATACTTAATCCCTTACGGTTCACGTATTAAGGTTCTCTCAGGACAGGAACTTGAAGCTGGTGATGAGCTTACAGAAGGTTCTGTAAATCCACATGATATCCTTGCAATCAAGGGTAAGTCAGCTGTTCAGGATTACTTAATCCGTGAGGTTCAGCGTGTATACCGTTTACAGGGTGTTGATATCAACGATAAGCATATCGAAGTACTTTGCCGTCAGATGCTTAAGAGAATCAGAGTTGACGAAGCAGGTGATACAGGATTTATGCCAGGTTCACTTGTTGATTGGCTTGATTTTGAAGATGCTAACGAGAAAATGGAGGCAGAGGGTAAGGAGCCAGCTACTGGTACACAGGAACTTCTTGGTATCACAAAGGCAGCCCTTGCTACTAACTCATTCCTCTCAGCAGCTTCATTCCAGGAGACAACAAAGGTTCTTACTGATGCAGCTATCAAGGGTAAGATTGATCCACTTAACGGACTTAAAGAGAACGTTATCATCGGTCGCTTAATCCCAGCTGGTACAGGTATGAAGAGATATTCTAACATTCCTCTTTCAACTGATAATCAGTTAGCAGAGGCTCAGGCAGCTCGTGAAGCACGTGAGAAGGAAAATGCTGAAGAAGAATTAGCAGAAGACCTTGTTGATGTAGAATAATTTGTAAATAATGAATGGCCTTAGCAAATTGCTAAGGCCATTTTTTCACATTTTTAATCTTGACATATTAATTTTTAGGAAATATAATGTTCTAGCATGCGCTAATAGGATAACTATACTCATTTGCATGCGAAGAAATAAATTAGGAGGTAAAAAAGAATGCCAACATTCAACCAGCTAGTTAGAAAAGGTCGTCAGACATCTGTTAAGAAGTCTACAGCACCAGCACTTCAGAGAGGTTATAACTCTCTTAAGAAGAAGCCTACTAACACTTCTTCTCCACAGAAGCGTGGTGTATGTACAGCTGTTAAGACAGCTACACCTAAGAAGCCTAACTCAGCTCTTAGAAAGATTGCCAGAGTTCGTCTTTCAAACGGAATCGAAGTAACATCTTACATTCCAGGCGAGGGTCACAATCTTCAGGAGCATAGCGTTGTTTTGATTCGTGGTGGTCGTGTTAAGGATTTACCTGGTACACGTTATCATGTAATCAGAGGTACTCTTGATACAGCCGGCGTTGCTAACCGCAAGCAGGGACGTTCAAAGTACGGCGCTAAGAGACCTAAGGACGCTAAGTAAAATAGCGTAATGGCTTAATATTTTTATTGTATATCACATAAACTTTGGTTAATGTTGTTATTTTTTCTCTATAGAATAAATAGCGCATGAACACATAGTAATTAAATGTGAGTACCGTTGATCTAACAAATTTTAGTTAAGGAGGGAAGTATCGTGCCAAGAAAAGGACATACTCAAAAGAGAGACGTTTTGGCAGATCCTATATACAATAGCAAGGTAGTTACAAAGCTTATCAACAACATCATGCTTGATGGTAAGAAGGGTGTAGCTCAGAAGATTGTATATGGTGCATTTGACAAAGTCGCAGAAAAGACTGGAAAGCCTGCACTTGAGGTTTTCGAAGAAGCTATGAACAACGTTATGCCTGTACTCGAGGTAAAGGCTAGACGTATCGGTGGTGCTACATATCAGGTACCTATCGAGGTTAGACCAGATCGTCGTCAGGCCCTTGGCCTTAGATGGCTCACAATGTTCTCACGTACACGTACTGAGAAGACAATGGAAGAGCGTCTTGCTAACGAGATTATGGATGCAGCTGGTAACACAGGTTCAGCTGTAAAGAGAAAAGAAGAAATGCATAGAATGGCAGAGGCTAATAAGGCATTTGCTCATTACAGATTCTAATAGGAGGGGCAAACAGTGGCAGAAAGAGAATATCCACTTGAGCGTACCAGAAATATTGGTATTATGGCTCATATCGATGCCGGAAAGACTACACTTACAGAGCGTATTCTTTACTATACTGGTGTAAACTACAAGATCGGTGATACTCACGAAGGAACTGCAACCATGGACTGGATGGAGCAGGAAGCAGAGCGTGGTATCACAATCACTTCAGCTGCTACAACATGTCACTGGACTGAGCAGGAAAACTGCAAGCCTAAGAAGGGTGCTCTTGAGCACCGTATCAACATCATTGATACACCAGGCCACGTAGATTTCACTGTTGAGGTTGAGCGTTCCCTTCGTGTACTTGATGGCGCCGTTGGTGTCTTCTGTGCAAAGGGTGGCGTTGAGCCACAGTCAGAGAATGTTTGGAGACAGGCTGACACATATAACGTACCAAGAATGGCATTCATCAATAAGATGGATATCCTTGGTGCAAACTTCTACGGAGCTGTTGATCAGATCCGTGATAGATTAAAGAAGAACGCTATCGTTCTTCAGCTTCCAATCGGTAAGGAAGATGATTTCAAGGGAATCATCGATCTTTTCGAGATGCAGGCATACATCTATAACGATGATAAGGGCGATGATATCTCTATCACAGACATCCCAGCTGATATGGCAGAGGATGCTGAGCTTTATCACACAGAACTCGTTGAGAAGATCTGTGAGTTAGATGATGATCTTATGATGGCTTATCTTGAGGGTGAGGAGCCTTCAGTAGATGAGTTAAAGGCTGTACTTCGTAAGGCTACTTGCGAATGTAAGGCTATCCCAGTATGCTGTGGTTCTGCATATAGAAACAAGGGTGTTCAGAAGCTTCTTGATGCTATCCTTGAGTATATGCCAGCTCCTACAGACGTACCAGCTATTAGAGGTGTAGACCTTGATGGCAACGAAGTTGTTAAGCATTCATCTGATGATGAGCCATTTGCAGCTCTTGCATTCAAGATTATGGCTGATCCATTCGTTGGAAAGCTCGCATTTATCCGTGTATATTCAGGTACATTGAACTCAGGTTCATACTGCCTCAACGCTACAAAGGATAAGAAGGAGCGTGTAGGTCGTATTCTTCAGATGCACGCTAACAAGCGTACAGAGTTAGACAAGGTTTACTCTGGTGATATCGCAGCTGTTGTAGGTCTTAAGTTTACAACAACTGGTGATACAATCTGCGATGAGCAGCATCCAGTAATCCTTGAGTCTATGGAATTCCCAGAGCCAGTTATCGAGCTTGCTATCGAGCCTAAGACTAAGGCTGGACAGCAGAAGATGGGCGAAGCTCTTGCTAAGCTTGCTGAAGAGGATCCAACATTCCGTCAGCATACTGATCAGGAGACAGGCCAGACTATCATCGCTGGTATGGGTGAGCTTCACCTTGAAATCATTGTTGATCGTCTTCTTAGGGAGTTCAAGGTTGAGGCTAACGTTGGTGCACCTCAGGTTGCATATAAGGAAACATTTACAAAGGCAGTTGATCAGGAATACAAGTATGCTAAGCAGTCTGGTGGACGTGGTCAGTACGGTCATTGTAAGGTTAGATTTACTCCAATTGATGCTAACGCTGAAGAGACATTCAGATTTAAGTCTTCAGTAGTTGGTGGTGCTATTCCTAAGGAATACATCCCATCTGTTGGTGAGGGTATCGAGGAAGCAGCTAAGGCTGGTATCCTTTGCGGATTCCCTGTACTTGGTGTTGAAGCAGACGTATATGATGGTTCATACCATGAAGTCGATTCATCAGAAATGGCATTCCACATTGCTGGTTCAATGTGTTTCAAGGAAGCTATGGCTAAGGCAGCTCCAGTTCTTCTTGAGCCTATCATGAAGGTTGAAGTTACTATGCCTGAGGAATACATGGGTGATGTAATCGGTTCTCTTAACGCTAAGCGTGGTCAGATCCAGTCTATGGATGACCTTGGCGGCGGTAAGATTGTTAGAGCACTTGTTCCACTTGCAGAGATGTTCGGATACTCAACAGAGCTTCGTTCATCTACACAGGGACGTGGTAACTACTCAATGTTCTTCGAGAAGTATGAGCCAGTTCCAAAGAACGTACAGGAGCAGATTATCTCTAATCACTCTAAGTAATAGCCTATTGGTTATTAATAAATGAAAATAGTTGAAAAACCTTAGTACTTTCGATATAATCGAAAGTACTGAGAGTTTAGAACTAACTATGCCCATTTTGGGGCACTAATTTAAGGAGGATTTTAAAAAATGGCAAAAGAGCATTTTGACAGAAGCAAACCACATTGTAACATTGGTACTATCGGACACGTAGATCACGGTAAAACAACACTTACAGCAGCTATCACAAAGGTACTTGCTGAGCGTGTTGCTGGTAACGCAAAGGTAGATTTCGAGAACATCGATAAGGCTCCAGAAGAGCGTGAAAGAGGTATCACAATTTCTACAGCTCACGTTGAGTATCAGACAGAGAAGAGACATTACGCACACGTTGACTGCCCAGGCCATGCTGATTATGTAAAGAACATGATCACTGGTGCTGCTCAGATGGATGGCGCTATCCTTGTAGTAGCTGCAACTGACGGTGTTATGGCTCAGACAAAGGAGCACATCCTTCTTTCTCGTCAGGTAGGTGTACCTTACATCGTTGTATTCCTTAACAAGTGTGATATGGTTGACGATGAGGAGCTTATCGAGCTCGTAGAGATGGAAGTTACAGAGCAGCTTGAAGAGTACGACTTCAATGATTGCCCAATCATTAAGGGTTCAGCTCTTAAGGCTCTTGAGGATCCAAACGGTGAGTGGGGCGACAAGATCATGGAACTTATGGATACTGTTGATTCTTACATCCCAGATCCACAGCGTGAGACAGATAAGCCATTCCTTATGCCAGTAGAGGACGTATTCACAATCACAGGTCGTGGTACTGTTGCTACAGGTAGAGTAGAGCGTGGTGTTCTTCACCTTAACGACGAACTTGAAATCATCGGTATCAAGGAAGATACACAGAAGACTGTTGTAACTGGTATCGAGATGTTCCGTAAGCTTCTTGACGAGGCACAGGCTGGTGATAACATCGGTGCACTTCTTCGTGGTGTTAACCGTGATCAGATCCAGCGTGGACAGGTACTTGCTAAGCCAGGTACTGTAACATGCCACACAAAGTTTACAGCTCAGGTTTACGTTCTTACAAAGGATGAAGGTGGTCGTCATACTCCATTCTTCAACAACTATCGTCCACAGTTCTACTTCAGAACAACAGACGTTACAGGTGTTTGCGAGCTTCCAGCAGGTACAGAGATGTGCATGCCTGGCGATAACGTAGAGATGACAATCGAGCTCATCCACCCAATCGCTATGGAGCAGGGTCTTACATTCGCTATCCGTGAGGGTGGTAGAACAGTAGGTTCTGGTCGTGTTGCTACAATCATCGAATAATTTCGAGCGAACAGCCCAACCCAAATTATAAAATTATGCCCTTCGAGGATTTCCTCGGAGGGCTTTTTTATTTGACGAAATAAGCTATAGATGTTAAAATTTATATATAAAGAGTGCTACCGATAGACGGTTAGCCCAAAACAATAAAGCAATTAAAAATAACCGCTCAGTTTGTCAGGCTCGGGCGGTTATTTTTGTATCTTGGCATCATGCTTACCTCGCACGTAACCAAGACTATAGAAAGTCGCACACAGTCCAATGACTGCGATAAGGTCAGTGGTTGTTAGCATACGCAAGTCCTCCAGTAAAGATTTCTCCCAATGGGAGATTGAAATCTCTATATAAACGGAGGTCACAGTCCTCCGAGTGAAGGACTAACCGCCTACCGTGAATGGTAGCACTGAATGAGATTATAAAGAACATACTTTTGCATGTCAATAAAAAAGCTACATGTAACAATGAAGATTTTTATAATTTATTCTTAATTTAGTATTATAATTTACACGTAAAGGATACTAAAAAAGGAGAAGAATAGTTAATGCAAGATGAAAACAGCCTTTATAGATTGGCAGCTCAACTTCATAGATGCGTGGAACACTTTTTGGTATATAAAGCGATAAGGGGTAAGGTTGAAAATATAATTGAAGTAGAGAAGAGAGAATTCCTAGTAATAACATCAGATGCTAATTTGGAGATGTTTTACATGATTTTTTGCCAAATTTTTGGGTCTCGTAATAATAATAGTCTACATTTTGAAAAGTACATAGAACGAAAAAAATTTATTGAAAAATTACAGTCTATGTTTGGGATAACCGAGGATGAATTTCAAAAATACGAAAAAGATGTGAAAGATTTTAGAAATCAATTTGTGGCACATGCTGATATGTATGAAAAACCAGTGCCAATAACTGAGAATGCGATTAACGCAATAATAACACTAGATCAAATAATGATTGAACTTGATGCTAGTATTTTTGGAACTCTTGAGTCGTATATTGAAGTAAGCCTAGATAAATATGATATGTATATACAGATGATTTTGGAGGGGTAGAATGGCATTAATAAAATGTCCTGAGTGCGGAAAAGAAATATCGGATAAGGCTAGTAGTTGTCCTAATTGTGGCGCGCCATTAACAATAGAAAGTAGGTCTGGCGGCAAGAAGAATAGATTGTGGATTATACTTCTTGTGATAGCAATATTAGCTATTATTGGTGTATTAGTCTTTTTTAAGATAAGTAGCAATAATAGCAAAGACTTAAGTGATATAGAAAAATCCGTATTTAAAATACATTGTTTAGATGCAAATGGAAAGGAAGTTGCTACTGGATCAGGTTTTGCAATATATGATTCAAAAACTTTAGTTACTAATTATCATGTTCTAGCGCTTGGGCATAGTTTGTATATAGAGACATCTACAGAAGCGAATTATGATATAAGTACCTTGTATGCTTATTCTGAAGAAGAAGATTTGGCAATTCTTGGAGTTGAAGGGGAAACAGGGTTAAATCCAATTGAATTTGAGACTGAAAAGATTAATAAAGGAGATAAGGTGTATACAATTGGATCACCTATAGGAATAAAAAATACTATTTCAGACGGATTGATAAGTGAATTGAGCTATGATTCAGAGGGACGATTAGACATGATTCAAATTTCTGCTCCAATATCACCAGGTAGTAGCGGAGGAGTATTATTGGACTCAAATTATAGAGCGATAGGGGTGACAAGTTCTGGATATTCGAGTGAAACGATACAAAATATTAATTATGCAATTCCAATGCGAAAAGTAGAAGAATTATATAAAGAAAAAGCACAGTTATCTCTGGAAGAGTTAGTCAGTGAAATTCATAAAAATGATCATAAATGCTATCTTGAAAACATTGATAGTGCGGAAAGCATGGGAATTGATGAAGTGTTCAATTATTGTCCTGGAATAGAGGGTAATGAAGTTATTTTATATGGCTATTATTCGAGTGATGGAGACGGATTTGGCGGTTATCATGTAATGTATTTATATAGTGATAAAAATAAAATTACAGGAGATATTAAATCGGATGAAAAATTAAATGATACATCTAACCAAATATACTATTATAATAAAGAATATGAGATTTTACCTGTGCAGTATGAATTTGATAGTGTAGTATTTCATGATGATAGTAAATTTGAACCAGGTGACTTAGTCGTTATATATGGCCAAATAGAGGACAGAGAAGTATATGGTTTTGGTTATAATTTTGAACCGGGTGAAGCTACAGTCGAAAAGATAAAAAAGAAGCAAGCTACGAAATATTTTGATTACTATAGCTATGGAGTAATTGCTAAAGAAATAGAATGCGTTAAGTAATTTGTTATGCTCTGGTACTGTTCTGGTTCTAAAAATCTTAAAAACCATAAAAATTGATGCGAATATGAATAATCACATCAAAAGAAACACTGAAAATACACCATTTGTAATTACGAAAAACTATGGAGAGAATCGTGAGGGTGGTAGAACAGTAGGTTCTGGTCGTGTTGCTACAATCATCGAGTAATTTCGAGCGAACAGCCCAACCCAAATTTTAAAATTATGCCCTTCGAGGATTTCCTCGGAGGGCTTTTTATTTAACTGCTTATCTTTGCGATATCAGTATACTCCATACAATTTGTATAATATAATTATAATCTAATTACAAATCAACTTTTCTCATATCGAAACTATTATGGAGCACAAAATGAAAACTTTAATTTTAGGGGCCAGTGGATTTCTTGGCGGAACTATTTATTTCAAGCTAAAAAATTTAGGGAATGATGTTTTAGGTACATGCAACAAAAATACAAATAATACCAATCTAATAAAACAGGATGTTTTTGATGTAGATAGCCTTCTACATCTTGTTAATAGCTATAAACCTGATGTTATTATTTGGTCCATAATGAATCACGAGCAGGAAGAAGAAATTGCAGAAAATGTAATGCCAATTCTTTACGAAGCCATTGGTGACATTAGATTTATTTTTATATCTACATCGGTTGCCTATGAGCCAAATATGTCCGAAGATGTGAAACCATTATTGAGAGATGAAACAAGCTATAATCACCATTATTTCAATGGAAAGATTAAATCTGAGCAGAACATAAAAAAGCTTCCAAATTACTGCATTGTTCGCCCAGGAAGTATTTACGGAATCAATCCTTTAGAAATAATGGATAACAGGAGCCTTATATTAAAAGAACATATTGAATCTAATGAAGAATATGTAAGAGCCACAAATATCATTTTTAGCATTGTGAATGTCAATGATTTAGCTGATGCAATAATCGAATTAATCTCAAATAATTACTCCGGAATAATTAATATTTCTGAAGATGAGCCTATATCGCATTATGCTTTCAACAGAGCACTGTGCAAAATGTATGGCTGGGATGATAGCTGTATTGTTCCCAATATAGAAAAGGAAAATATTTATTATTTGAACAATAGCTTAAGGAAAACAATTCTTAAGACAAAAATTGGAAGCTTGATAGAAGCTTAGAATTTTTTAAACAATTCCACATAAATATCAGGCATACTTATTGTTAGAGGATCAAGCAAAGCAGTAATGTCTCTGCTGATATGCCCTCGGCGTTTCAGATATTAGACACAATACCTGAAAAAAAACGAGGGACAGGAGCTGTTGTGTGCATGTGCTCTATGCCAGGTGCATTAAGAGAAAATGTGTTACAAATTCCATATTGGTTTATTTAATGGCATTTACTCTGGTAAGGCAGAGTTTACATCCAAAGTAAAGGGAAAATGGGATTTTGAGTATAAACTAGTTTTATAAAATAGTATATGATATAATAATCTACAAATTTCAAAAAAGGAGGAATAGGAATATGGTAATGTTTTTAAAGTTAAGAAATATCTAATAGGCATGAAACCTTAGATAAATAGTTTCGTGCCTTGTTATCAAGAACAACTAACTATTTACATTAAGGAGATAACTAGAAATGGTATTTCAAGACAATATAATAAAAGAGTATTTAAGTAACGTATATTTTATTACAGGTACACCATGTGGAGGAAAAACTACAGTATCAAGAGCATTAGGAAAAAAGTATGGACTACCTGTATACGATATAGATGAAATGTTCCCAACATATCAGGGTATTGCAGATGAAGCACATCAGCCTAATATGCTGAAAGAGTTTCGAGATGCTGATGAATTTTTTGGAAGAAGTGTTGAAGAATATAAAGCTTGGCTTATGGGAAATCTAAGAGAGCAGCTAGATTTTATTATCTTAGATTTGATAAAGCTTTCTCAAAAAGGAAAAGTTATTTGTGATTGTCATTTTACTATGGACCAGATAAAACAGTTTTCAGATTCATCCAGAGTAGCATTCATGATAACAGATCCATCGGATTTGGTTGAGACATATTGTGATAGACCAGATCATCAAGATTTCAGTGATTTCATCCATAGCGCAACTGACTATGAGAAGGCTAAAAGATTATGCACTCAGACATTGTATGAATTAAATATGGAACCATACAATGATATTAAAAATAGTGAATTCTTTTGGCTTGAGAGAGATACACTAAGAAGTGTCAATGACACTGTAGCCATAGTTGAGAAACATTTTGGTTGGAAGTTATAATTGATATATGGCCCTTCGGGATTTTCTCGGAGGGCTTTTTTATACCCCTGCAAATTTCAATATTTAAATGCTCAAAAGATGTCATTTAAATAGTATCATTTACACCCACACAGAAATGTACGGCAAACTAAAATGGGAATACTATAGTATAGAATGATGATATATATTGCCTAATATGATAAAATTCGGATAATTGAAGAAATTACAAGCACAGGGTCTAAATTATTATCAATACAAGCAAATTAGATGATAGTACTTATGAAAAAATATTAGATTCAATTTACTTTGGAAATGAAAGGATAAATTCTGCCTTTAGGAAGATTAGATAAGTGTATTGAATAAATAAGGCAAGATACCCAAGCTGGACTTTAGAAGCACTTTTGGAGTTTTGTTTTTTGAATTGAAAATTAAGAAAATAACATCATAAAGGAGATATTTACGTGCGTAGAAAATACATAATCATAATCCCTCTTATACTATTGGTGTGCATTGCTGGAGTGCTTATATTTTTAAAATCAAGAATAACATTTTACGAGGACTCATACAAAAGAAATTATACCTATCCGGGAGTATTCGACACTATTACAGCAGACTACAATGGTTGTAAATATAATTTTGAAAGCAACATAGTTGAAGAAAAGGAAGCAAAAAAATTAGTAAAAGATTTTGACGAATCACGCAAGCAGATTATACGTTCATCAGATAAGGTTATCCAAGAAAAAATAAACATCTATGTAGTGGCAGATGACAGAATAGTAGGACCAGTTATAGAGGATGATGCTCTGTTTCTACCGAGAAAATATCTTGAAGATTATGATTATAGATATTGGATTGTTCAGCTGATGCTGAAAAAAGGCCAATGCAAAGAGTCCTTTGAAGAATATAAGAATATTTTCAATGTGGAATCTGCTGAACAAACAGTGATTTTTTCGACTACAGGATTTAGTGAAGAACAACTGGAAACAGTAGATGAAACCGAACTGTTCATAAATGGTGATAATAATTGTATATTTAAAACTGATGGGTCTGAATTTATTATAAATAGTAATCTAATAGATGATAGTACCTATGAAAAAATAATAGATCTAATTCAAGTCGAATCTATCACAAAAGAAAATCTGAAACAGCTTTTAGAAGATATTAATATAGACCATTCTATGTATGGTGGAAATGTTGATGATATTACCTATCATATAGAAAATAAAGGTGGAAGAAGTTATACAAGCATAGATTCAGACGGGAAAATAGATATCACATTAAATAATTTGACTGTACGAACGCTAGAACATGAATTGATGCATGGCTTTTTTGTAGATTATACTGATTTAAATAAGTATTGGATTGAAGAAGGCTTTTGTGAATATGTAGCGTATATTTTATACCCAGACAATAAATTGGTTGAGGGTATAAGTAAAATGTCGGTTGATGATTTATATGAAGATGGTGATTTTAAGCGTTACCTACAATCTAAAAATTACGATGATAATGATATAGTAAGACTGTATTTTGATTATGTTGTAAATCGTCTGTATCAAGGAAAAGATGTTTTGAATTATCCTAAGTTAAAGGAAAAGGTGGCAACAAACTTTGGACCAAACGAACAATCAAAATATTATGGTTTAGAACTATCATACACAGAAGCCATGAGTTTTACTGCTTATTTGATAGATTTAAATGAGCTTGATGGCTTATTTGATTTCATGTCTTCTGAAAAGTCATATGAGGAGTTTTATGGAAAATCTTACTATACACTAGAAAAAGAATGGAAAAAAAGTATAAGTGAAAATTAAAAACTTAGTTTTTTACAGGACGAGGCTATTTGGAAGAAATCTCATTGAAGTGGGAACTCCAATGAGCGAAAAAATATAATATTGAAAGGGGTCATTATGAACGAGAACATTACAAAACGAAACCAACTGCTGGCACAGAAGGTTATTAAGGGACTTGAGTCAAGAAACATGAAGGGCTATTATGCGGCTGATAAAGAAGAGGCATTAAAGATTGCACTTGAGCTTATTCCTGAGCAGTCATCTGTATCTATGGGCGGGGCTATGTCTGCTCGTGAAATTGGTTTAGTGGATGCAGTGAAAAATGGTAATTATAATTTTATTGAGCGAGAAGGCCTAACAGATGAAGCTAGCAAAAGAGCAGCGACTTTGGCAGCGTATGATGCTGATTATTTCTTAGCTAGTGCCAATGCGATGACTGAAGATGGTGTAATAGTAAATATAGATGGGAATTCCAACAGAGTTTCAATGATTGCACATGGACCAAAGCATGTTCTTTTTATTGTCGGAATGAATAAGATTTGCGATGACGTGGATGGAGCTATGAAGCGAGCAAGAAATGTGGCAGCACCAATTAATGCTCAGCGCTTTGATTTAAATACACCTTGCGCAAAAACAGGTTCATGCATGAATTGTAAGTCCCCTGACACTATTTGCTGTCAGTTTTTAATTACACGCTATTCTCGCCATACTGATAGAATTCATGTAATTTTGGTTAATGATAATTTGGGATTTTAGATAATTCTGCATAAATAAGGCGAGCTGAGGCTCGCCTTAAGTCTAAAAATTAAGAAATATGTGATAATAGGGAATAGAAAGGGATTGATTATCATGAAACTTAGAAACATTCTTATAGTTGTAAAAGATATAGAAAAATCAAAGCAGTTTTATCACGATCTTTTTGGTCTAGATATGCTGCTAGACAATGACGGTAACATGATATTAACAGAGGGGCTTGTTTTACAGGATGAGACTATTTGGAAGAAGTTTCTTGATAGAGATATCATTCACGAGAACAATGCTACTGAACTGTATTTTGAAGAGCGAAATATAGAAGAATTTGTAGAAAAGCTTGAGAGACTTTATCCAGATATAAAGTATGTAAATAGATTGATGTCGCACTCCTGGGGGCAAAAGGTTGTACGTTTCTACGATTTAGATGGTAATTTAATTGAAGTTGGGACACCTATGAGCTAAAATACTTTTATGAATTCAATAGATTATTAAAGGTGAAGCAATGAAAAAGACTATGATTAGAAAGTTAATATACGTTCTCACATGTCTTTTTTTGTTGTGCAATTTTTTCTGTTTAAGTAATGGTGAGCAAAGTGCATCAAACGCATTTAGCTATGATGATAGACCTTCTATCACTATCAATGTGCCTAATGGGGCGCAGATGGAGATTAAGAATGAAAAAAGCGCCAGCACTGATGTCACCTATGCAGCTACAAAAACAAGCCAAATAAAAACAATCTCTAATGTAAGATTCATCTTGCTAACATTCTTCTTATTAATAGCAGGATGTTTGTATTCTCTTAGAAATTCTAATATATCAATATCTGAATTGATATATTCTAGAACTTTCATTATCAAATTTATCCACGATAAGGATGGGCCAAAGCGCCGCTAAATTCAATTACTATATTTCAGCTTATGCAAAATCTGCATAGGTTTATTTTGCGTGGAAAGGATTTTATAAAATGATTGAAAATATATTAATTGGAGTTTTTGCTGTAATTATCTTAGGAGGCGCAGTTGCAGCCTGGTGGATTGAAAATGGTCCAGAGAAAAAGGATAAGAATAAGGGGGATAATATAGATGGATAGGCAATATTGAGGCACTAACAGGATATTTCTTAACTTACTGAATATATGTTAAAATCGACTTAGGTAAGTGTGTTGGTAAATGAGGAAAAGAATATGCATATAGAAAAACTGAAGTGCTACATAGATTTATATGAATGTCGAAATTTCACGGAAACTGCAAAGAAGAATTTTATTTCTCAGGCGGCCTTAAGTCAGTTTATAAGCTCACTGGAGAAGCAGTTTGGGCTACAGTTTTTTGATAGAAACGTTACTCCAATACAGCCAACATCGGCGGGGACCACATTCTATGAGGAAAGCAAAATCCTTTATCAGCAGTATCTTATAGCAGTAGAGAGGATGGCTCGTGAAAAAGAGGATTCCATGCCACCTCTAAGAATTGCATATTCTTCTCCTGTAGATATTCAGACCTTAATCACTATCATTCCTTCCTTTAAGGAGAAATATCCAGATGTGGAGCTGCAGCTTAACAAGATTAATCTAGGTGAGGCGGCAGATTACATTAATAAGAGCTTATGTGATGTTGTAGTTTCTTTTTCTACAGAATTTATCGAAGCGGAAAACATCAAATACAAAATATTAAAAGAAGGCGAGTATTTAGCGATTGTTGGAAAAGGCCATGATTTATTTGATAAAGATTCAATTGCAATCAAGGAGCTTTACCAATATCCGCTTATAATGCTTAGCAAAGAAGTAATCGGCAGCATGTACGATAAAATGATAGAGAGAGCTAGAAGTGAAGGGTACGAGCCGATTATAGAAAAGACTGTAGATAACGTGGAAACAGAAATGTTTTCTATAATTACAGAAGGCTTCATTGGGTTCTGCCCTGAAAGCCAGAATTTGGCTGAATATGGAGATGACATCAGGCTAATAGAGCTGGAAGATAGCCCTCATAGATATATCGTGGCTGCTGGATATTCAAAAACGAATACTAACAGGACACTGAAGGAATTCTTGAAGTTTATTTCTTAATAGCAACCAATGGCGGACACACTAGTTAGGATAAGTTTTAGTTATACCCTATTGCTTTTTTGAATTGGACGTTTGATAAAAATTTAACTATCATGTAAACATAGTTAAAAGATTAACAATTGGCTATGCCAAAAGGAGGAAACATGGGAAAATTATTATTAACAGGTGTTGACGGAAACTTAGGTTCAGAGGCAGCAAGAGTACTTTTAACTCTTGCAAACAAGGAAGACCTTATTTTTGTTGGATATAGCAAGGAAGCTCTTGATAAGTTTGCTGCACAGGGCGTTGAGACACGCCAGGCAAACTTTAACGAATATGAAGGCTTGGAAGAAGCTTTCGCAGGAGCAGAAAGATTAGCACTTATCTCTATGCCATTCGTAGGTGCAAAGAGACAGAACGCTCAGAAGAACGTTGTTGATGCTGCAAAGGCTGCTGGCGTTAAGCAGATTATTTACACATCACTTGTAAACGCTGGTGACGAAACAAACCCTTCAGTAGAAAAGAAGGATCACATCTATACAGAAAACTACATCAAGGAAGTTGGTCTTGACTACATCTTCCTTCGCAACTCACAGTATGCAGAGGCTATGATTACAAACTACTTCACATATGTAAAGGGTGATGGTGTTTTAAAGAACAGCCAGGGCGATGGAAAGATGGCTTACATCTCTAGAAAGGATTGCGCTAAGGCAGTTGCTTACGCTCTTTACAGAGGTGCTGAGTACGACCACGCTACACTTGATATCAACGGACCAGAGCTTATGACAATCACAGAGTTCATCGAGATTGGAAATAAGGCTACTGGAAATCATGTTACATACAAGGAGCTTACAGACGAGGAAAACTACCAGGTATTCGATGCCATGGGAGTTCCAAGAACAACTGATGGCGTATTCAAGAAGGGTTCAGAGGCTCCATTCTCATCTGATGGTATGGTTACATTTGCTCAGGCTATCCGCGAGGGCAAGATGGATGTATTCACAGATGATTTCAAGAAGCTTACAGGTTCTGACCCAATGACAGTTCAGTACATGTTTGAGCACAGCGACGACTTCCAGATTGGTGAGCGTCATTCTAAGGATGCATAAATTTCATATTTGAATTATTTATTTGCCCTTCGAGGATTTCCTCGGAGGGCTTTTTTATATAAACAATGAAGCTTTGTATTTTTGTAAAAAAATAATCATAAAATAACAAACAATTTTTAAAAATATCAGACAAAAACACATAAAAAACACAGTGTATATAGTACAATAAGAATAGTATGGGAAGGAGGACACAATGGCAGGGGTGGAAAAAACTAAGCGAAGAGGTTCAATAAAATTTAATCTTCTTGTTATCATTATTCCAATAGTTGCATTTATGATGATAGCATTAGTGGCAATCTCATATCACATTTCTTCGAAGAGCTTAAGAAAAGAAGCGGAAGAATTATTAAAAACATCTATCAGAAGTCAGAAGAATGACATCGAAGCATGGATGAAAGATAATTTGGATTCCTTCAAAATTGTAAAAAATACTATAGAAAGCACTAATACTGATGAAGAAGGCTTAAAGTCGATTTTAGATGGTTCAGTTGGGTTCAATAGTACATTTGCAGATGGATTCTATATTGGAACAAGTGATGGAAGGTTGATTACTGGTGCTGGCTCAACAAAATCAGAGAGTAATGTTTTGACATCAAACTGGTACCAGGAAGGTTCAACAAGAATAAACATGGCCTATGGTGAACCATACGAAAATAGTAATGGGCAAAAAGTAATAAGTGCTACAGGTATGCTTCGAAATGTTGATGAGGGTATAAGTGTTATAGGAGCAGACGTAACACTAGATAGAATAAGTGTTATTGTAAACTCCAATGTTGAAATGGAGAATGCGGAAACATTCCTTGTACAATCCACAACAGGAACAATTATAAGTAATAGAGATTCAACAAAGGTTGGAACAAATATATCCGATTATAGTTCAGACAAATTCTACAAGGGTGTTGCGGAAGCCATAAGCGCGTCTGATTTGTACACAAAAGAGATAAATGGAAACATGACAGCATTTTGTGAGGTTAATGGAACGGATTGGATACTGGTTTCCTTTGTACCATCAAATATAATCTTACGTGATGTAAAAACATTAGGTACCATACTAGCTATACTTGCAATAGCAGGAACATTGCTGTTGATAGTATTAATTGAAAGAACAGTACATTTCTTGATTAAGCCTGTAAACACATTGTCAGGAGTAATCAATACTATGACAGATGGTGATTTCACAATGGAGGTTGAAGTTAAGGGAAATAATGAAATAACTTCAATGTCAGAGGGAATCAGAGATTTTGCTGGAACAATGCATGATCTGATAAGCAAGATTGGAAACATTGCTGTCAATTTAAATAATCAGGCTGATGAAAGTAATGTTGTATCAAGAGAAATGTATGATGCTTCAAAGTTACAAGAAACATCAATGCAGGGATTAAATGAAACTGTTGATGGATTGGCAAGCTCCATTAATGAAATCGCTAATAGCGCAACAACATTGGCAATGGTTGTAACAGATACCAGAACAAATGGAGAAAGCGTAAGTGAGCAGATGTCTGAAACGGTTACTGTTGCAAATAAGGGCCAGAAGGACATGGAAAAAGTAAGCGATGCAATGGGCAATATTATTTCATCCATTAATGAACTGCAGACAGCAATTAATGATGTAGGTGTTGCCTCAAATGAGATTACAGAAATTGTAAAGCTGATTGGCAGCATTGCAGAGGAGACAAACTTACTATCATTGAATGCATCAATTGAAGCGGCAAGAGCTGGTGAAACAGGAAAAGGCTTTGCTGTTGTTGCCAATGAGATTGGTAAGTTGGCGCAGACAAGTACAAATTCTGTACAGCAGATAACAGAGCTTGTTTATGGAATAGACAATTTAGTAAAAGATGCTGAAAAGAAAGCAGAAGAAAGTGTTAAGAGCATTGATGAGAGTAGTGAATATATCAACAATGCTGTGGATACCTTCTCATTAATCTACCAGAATATACAGCAGACGAATGAAATGGTAGCTGATATGATTGAAAAGGTAGGTGAAGTAGATGCAGTTGCAACAGATGTAGCAGCAATTTCAGAAGAGCAGGCGGCAAGTGCAGATATCATCTTATCAACATCAGAAGAAATAGTTAAACAGTCAGCTAAACTGACAAATAACAGTGAGAAGGTAGCTAAGGAATCTGAAATGTTAGCATCAACTTCAGTGGAATTAGACAGACAAGTACATCAGTTTAAGATTTAAAGGAGTTAATCGAGATGAGAAAGAAAATACTATCTATAATTTTATTAGTGACATTGTCTATCTCTGGTTGCGGATTATCTTCTTCAAAAGGATCTTCATCAACAGGGGGTAATGGTGTAAAGATATTGTTCACATATTCACAGGAAGAGGGAAACGCATTCAGAGACACATTAGCAGAAGGTGCTCAGGAATATGCATCAAGTGTTGGGGCAGTTGTAGACTGTGTATATCCAGAGAATTCTTTGGAAACGCAGATTGAGCAAATAAAGACGGCTAAGAGTCAAGGATATAGCGCAATAATGTGCATACCGGAGGATGCATCAACAGCGAGACAGCTAGAAGCTGCAGCAGGGGATTTACCAATTATCTTTTGCAATAATGCACCAGATGCTTCCACACTAAAGGAAGATAAATATATTTATTGCGCATCGGATGAAGGGGTAGCAGGAAAGCTTCAGGCTGAATTTATATTAAACATGTTCTCGTCAAAAGATGAAATTAATGTAGTACTATTAAAAGGGCTTGATGGACACGCGGCGACAGTGGGAAGAACAAAAACATTAAAGGAAGACTTAAAGGCAAGTGGAAAAAAGATAAATTATGTTTTCGAGGATTTTGCAGATTTTGACACCAATACAGCTAGAGAAGATGTTAATTTTGTAATAAGCAAAGGAAAAAAATTCGATTTAATAGTGTGTAATAATGATGCAATGGCTAGAGGCGCTATACAGGCATGTCAGGATAATAACATCAATCTAAAGGATATGCCAATATTAGGTGTAGATGCCACACAGGATGGTTGCCAAGCGATTTTGGACGGTGAAATGGTATTTACCGTTTACCAGCCAGCTGCTCCACAAGGTGCCGAGGCCGCAAAAGCAGCAATAGAATTAGCAAAGGGTGGAACGATTAGCAATTTTGAATCGCTTTCAAGTGATAAATTGCATCTTTGGGTTCCATTCGAAAGTGTAGATTCATCAAATGCCAAGAACTACTTATAAATTAAACGACGATTAATGCTAAAGGTCCTCCGGGGATTATCCCGGAGGGCTTTTTTTTATGGTGAAGATTAGCTATGATATAAGGAAATAAGCGTTTCTCATTTTGTGTCCTGTCCCTAAAAGCACAATAATGATAGACTCCAAAGAAAAAAGGGAGAAATAAAATGGACCAAATAAAGATTGGAAAGTTCCTTAGGGAGCTAAGAAATGAAAAGGGAATAACCCAGGAAAAGCTAGGAGAGATTTTAGGGGTAGCAGGAAGAACAGTTTCCAGATGGGAGACTGGGTTCAATCTGCCAGATATATCGCTACTTGTAACTCTTGCTGATTTTTATGATGTTGATGTTAGAGAGATAATAGATGGTGAGCGCAAAAAAGAGCTTTCAGATAATGAAAAGACAGTGACAGACGCAATGGCAGATTACGCTAATAATGAAAAAAGCAAAACGCTAGGCATTGTCCGCTTGGTAGGAATAATAGGTACGATTTTAATGCTGATAGTGTTTGTCATGCAGTGCAAAACCTATGAAGTAACAGTTTTTAATACTGTTTCACTTGTAGTATCATTGGCTGCTTTCTTGTCGATGTTTCATTTGACTCTTTATGTAAATGGCCTGTTAGAGCAAATAGTTAAAAATAAAACTGTCACAAACACAATTAAGCTGGGGGCGCTGATTATTGTTTTTATATTTATCCGATATGCAGTTATGATATTGCTGATGCTTTTATATATTGTCATCAGCATGTTTGATGAAGCAGACAAACCTGTTAGTGGAATAGATAATAATGATAAAGCAGTGCTTGTTAGTGAAAATCATAGTGATTTGGATTCATATTTCAAGGTATTTCCAGATGATACAGCTAACATGGTAGAAGCAACTTATGTTTCAAAGCTTCCTTCCAATTTAGTTGGAACTACAGGCTACACTATTTTGGAGGCGACATATTCTAAAGATGATTATGATGAGGAGCTTGAGCGTCTTTCAGATATATCGCTTACCATAGAAAATGATCGTGTAGATAGCGATGAAAAGATAACTCAGGATATCATGTATGATGAAAGCATGTATGCATATCCGGCTTACATTGCAGTAGACGGTAATTGTGGAACCTACGAATATGCACTTTTGGATGAAAGTAAGTGCAAGATTATTTATGTACTTGTTAAATACATTTCTGAAGCAGATATCGAAGAAATAAATGCAATGGGGAATTATCTTAAGGCGGATACTGCTGAGTATGAAGAAGCAGGTATTGAGACCTGGAAAAAGTTTTCAATTTATTCATATCAATTTCCAGGAACTAAGGAATTGAGTGGATATGGAGAATAGATTTTTTGTATGTAGTTAAGTGGCATGAATAAAGGGGGAACTATGGGATTTAGAATTGAGCATGATTCAATGGGAGAAATCAAAGTTGCAGATGAGCATTTGTGGGGAGCGCAGACACAGCGCTCCCTGGAAAACTTTGCTATTGGAACGGAAACTATTCCTATGGAAGTGATTAATGCTTTTGCGGTGTTAAAATCAGCAGCGGCCACAGCAAATGCCAAGCTTGGAAAACTTGATGATACCAAAGCCAAGGCAATTGAGAGTGCCTGTAGCGATATCTTAAATAATAAATATCCTGAGGAATTTCCGCTAAAGGTATGGCAGACAGGCTCAGGAACCCAATCTAATATGAATGTGAATGAGGTCATCGCCCATATCGTAAAAGCGAATCATTCTGACATTGACATTCATCCTAATGATCACGTTAATATGTCTCAGTCCTCTAACGACACATTCCCATCAGCCATGAATATTGCGGCTGTGGTTATGATTCATGAGACACTAATTCCAGAAATAGATAAACTTATAGCCACCTTTAAGAGGCTAGAGGAAGAAAATAAAGATATAATAAAAATCGGCCGCACCCATCTGCAGGATGCGGTGCCACTGCGTTTCAGCCAGGAAATATCAGGCTGGAGAGGCATGCTTGAAGAATCAAGAGTGCAGATTATCGAAGCTTCAAATCACCTACGCAAAATCGCAATAGGTGGTACAGCTGTAGGAACAGGGCTTAATTGTCCAGACGGCTTTGATAAGATGTGCTGCGAAGAAATAACAAGACTGACAAAACAAACCTTTGAGCCAAGCGATAACAAATTTCATGCTCTCACATCCAAGGACGGATACGTGTACACCAGTGGCGCGCTGAAGGGGCTTGCCGCAAATCTTATGAAGATTGCAAATGATATCAGATGGCTGGCAAATGGCCCTAGATGTGGCTTAGGAGAAATCACCATCCCAGAAAACGAACCAGGCAGTTCTATCATGCCAGGCAAGGTTAATCCTACCCAGTGCGAGGCTATCACCATGATAGCCATTCAGGTTATGGGAAATGATACCACCATAGGCATCGGCGCATCCCAGGGAAACTTTGAGCTGAATGTATTCATGCCGGTACTAGCCTACAACATGATTCAATCAATCAGACTGCTTTCAGATGGAATCAATTCCTTCAATAAAAACTGTGTATCGGGCATCAAGGCAAAGCGAGATAAGATGGAAAGCAACTTGAACAATTCCCTCATGCTGGTTACCTGCCTTAGCCCTGTTATAGGCTATGAGAATGCGGCAGCGTGCGCCCACAAGGCCTACGTGGAGGACAAGACATTAAAAGAGGCAGTTCTTGAGCTGGGATTTTTGTCCGAGAAGGAGTATGATGAGACAGTAAGACCAGAGAAGATGATTTAACATATATAAAAGGAGAATAATCATGGCAGATGTATCAAAGGAATCATTGAAACTTCATTATGATTTAAAGGGAAAGCTAGAGATTAAATCAAGAGCCAAGGTAGACAGTTCAGAAGCGTTAGCCCTTGCATATACACCAGGTGTTGCAGAGGCCTGCAAGGAGATTCAAAAGGATCCTGAAAAGGGCTGGGAGCTTACACGTCGCTGGAACACAGTAGCTGTTGTTACTGATGGAACAGCCATACTGGGACTTGGCGATATTGGCCCAGAGGCAGGAATGCCTGTAATGGAAGGCAAGTGCGTTCTATTCAAGGAATTTGGAGATGTAGATGCCATCCCTCTTTGCATTCGTTCCAAGGATGTAGATGAAATTGTAAATACCATATCACTTCTGGCTGGTTCATTCGGAGGAATTAACCTGGAGGATATTGCAGCACCACGCTGCTTTGAAATAGAAAAGAAGCTAAAGGAAAAGTGCGATATTTTAGTATTCCATGACGACCAACATGGAACAGCTGTAGTTGTTGCAGCAGCCCTAATCAATGCTCTTAAGGTAACAGGCAAGAAGATGGGTGAAGTGAAAATCGTAATAAACGGGGCAGGTGCAGCAGGCTGTGCCATCGGAAAGCTCCTTGTTACAATGGGCTTTGGAAATGTTGTACTTTGCGATATCAATGGAATCATCTGTGATGGTGATGAAGGATTGAACCCAGGACAGGAGGAAATGTCTCGCATCACAAATAACAATCATGAGCACGGAAATTTAGCAGATGCTATGAAGGGCGCAGATGTATTTATCGGCGTATCTCGCGCAGGATTAGTATCGAAGGAAATGGTTGCCAGCATGAACAACGGAATCGTTTTTGCTATGGCAAACCCAGTGCCTGAGATTATGCCAGAGGACAGCAAGGCTGCAGGTGCGGCAGTAGTAGGCTCAGGTCGTTCAGATTTCCCAAATCAGATTAACAATGTATTGGTTTTCCCAGGAATCTTCCGTGGAGCGCTAGATGTTAGGGCAACAGATATAAACGATGCTATGAAAGAGGCTGCAGCTTATGCAATTGCTGGGCTTGTTTCAGATGATGAGCTTAGCCCAGAATATGTAATCCCAAAGGCATTCGACCCAAGAGTAAAGGATGCCGTAGCAAACGCTACCGCTGAAGCAGCAAGACGTACCGGCGTGGCTAGAATATAAAAGACATTTATCTATACAGCTTTCGATAATCCCTAGGCGAGTACCCAGTTATTTTATGAAAGGCGTTATTGAAGGCTGTAGTGGATTGGAAGCCTGCAAGAAAGGCACAGTCCGTAATAGATATGGATTTATCCATCAAAAGCTTTGCAGCAGCCTGCACCCTGATATTTGAAAGATAAGCAGGAAAGGACATGTTCATGTATCTTTTAAAAAGCTTAGACAGATAAAAGGTGCTAAGGCCCACATGGTCGGCAACATTCTTTTGGCTGATATCGTCGGCCGAATTTTCGATTATATATGTGCAAGCAGCCTTAATGTAATTCCAACTAGTGTCTGGAGTTTCATCAGTGGAATTGTAATTGATGGTCGAAAGAACATGTTCGCTAATCTTAATCAAGATATTGTAAATACATAGCTTACATTTGGTCTCAGCAAGGGGATCAGAGGAGCTGTGTATTTTTTTTATCTCCATAATGGAGTCAGCAATATAGCTGGTAACTTCGGGATATTTTTGAGCAGAGATATACTTGCAGTTGTACAAAAAACGGGAAATAGATACCAAATCCAGGTTGTTTTCAATGATAACAGCAGAAAACTGGGTAAACATTGCCCCGTCTGCAGGAATAGAAATAGTCTCGTGGATTTGCTGAGGCCATGCTAAAAGCACATCACCTGCATTTAATTCAAATACTTCGTCATTTATTTTGTAGATACAGTTGTCCTTGAGGGCTACGGTAAATTCCGCAGCATTGTGCCAGTGGGCGTGGTAAGTGCCTGGGGCTGAAACATCTGTTACACTTACAGATGAAACGGTATCAAATTTGATAAATTCTTTTCCAAAATTCTCCATAAAAGTATGATAACAAAAATCGGGCAAAACTCAACAAATATGAAATTCTATTTGCAAATTGCAGGGCGTAAAATGTCAATTGCTTAGAAAAGTAATGTATAGAGGTGTTGAAATGAGTGTTAAAACTAGTGTAAAAGGTGGGCAAAGGGATTTTACAACGGGAAGTCCATTGAAATTGATATTGGCTTTTTATTGGCCATTGCTGTTAACCAGTATGCTGCAGCAGGTATACAATTTTGTGGATACCTTGATTGTAGGTAAGGGACTTGGTGATAACGCCCTTGCAGCAGTTGGAAACATGGGCTCCATCTTCTTTTTGATAGTAGGATTTTCTTTTGGCTTGGCAAATGGATTCGCCGTGCTTGTAGCCCAAAGCTACGGCGCAAAGGACATAGAGCAATTAAGACATCGTTTGGCAGCCACAATAGTATTAGGGGTTATCCTTGCTATCAGTTTATCTGTAATGAGCGTGGTATTTTTACCAGCATTGTTGAATTTCATGCAGACAGACCCACTGATTATTGGCGATAGTTTAAAATATGGCTACATTTTGTTTGGCGGCTTGTCGATTGGTATATGCTACAATATCGCAGGCTCCATCCTTAGAGCATTTGGAGATAGCCAAACACCACTTAGGGCGATTATTGTGTCATCTATAGTAAACCTATCTTTAGACAGCTTGCTAATCCTTGTATTAAAAACAGGTGTAGAGGGGGCTGCCATTGCTACGTTAGTGGCCCAGGTAATATCTGTATTAATCTGCATCAATCGCTTGAAGGAAATACCTGAAATCAAGATGCAAAGGGAACATTTTAGAAATTCAATAAAGGTGTATTTAGAGCTACTTAAGAACGGCCTGCCAATGGCATTTATGAATTCTATCACCGCAGTAGGATGCATGGTTGTTCAAGGCTTTGTTAATAGCTACGGTGTTGTTTACACAGCGGCTTATGCGGCATGCGGAAAATATAACAATCTGTTTATGAACCCAGCAGCCACAGCGGGAAGCGCAATGACATCCTACACCAGCCAAAACTACGGCGCAGGAGAATATGGAAGAATCAAGGAAGGCCTTAAGGTGTGCATGGGAATATCTGTTGTATCCTATATCCTTCTAGGCTCACTTATGGTGTTCTTTCCTGCACAGCTGGGCGGATTCCTGCTATCAGGAAAGGACCAGATAGATTTGGTGTGCCAGTACCTACCTAGATGCGGCGTGATGATTATAGCTGTTGATGTACTTTTTGTAGTAAGAGCTACTGTACAAGGTATGGGAAAGCCTATGCTTCCAATGATTTCAGGCATTTTGGAAATGGTTTTACGAACCTTTACTGTATCGTTCTTCATAGGAAGGATTGGCTTTTCTGCTACAGCCTACGCTGAAATAAGCGCCTGGGTTGGAGCGTTGATAGTAAATGTGGTAGCACTTTATTTAGCGTTATATCCTTTACTTCGCACGAAGAGACAATACAAGCTAAAAAGAGCCTTGAATTGACTTGAAGATTCTCTCGTATTAGTATTTACTAAAGATTAAAACGAGAGAGCGTGAGGAATGAAAGCATACTATCACTTACCAGGCTTGTTTGAATTTTACGAATTCTACAAGGGCCTGCTACCCCTATTTAAAAATCATAGAGAGTATTTTTACGACTGGTGCGAGATTGGCTCCATCTACGGTGCACCTGCAGATTGTCTGTGGGGTGGCGGCCGTGTAGGCTTCGGAGACGAGCAGGCTACTGATGTAATACGGCTGATGAAGGAATATGATATTTCGGCCAGACTGACCTTTAGCAATTCCCTGATTAGGGAAGAGCATTTGGCAGATAAGAGATGCAATAGGCTGTGCGAGCTTTTTGAAAAGACAGGAGAGGTCAAAAATGGAGTGATAATCCATTCTGATCTTCTCTTAGATTATATTAAGAAAAATTACCCAGGATTTTATTTCGTATCTTCTACTACAAAGGTGCTTACAGATTTTGATGATTTAAAGGCAGAGCTTGATAGGGATGATTTTGAATATGTTGTTCCCGATTTTCGACTGAACAAAAAGCTAGAACAGCTAAAGGCTTTGCCAGAATCCCAAAAAGAAAAAGTTGAATTTTTATGCAATGAATGCTGTTCCTTCGGCTGTACCGATAGAAAAGCATGCTATGAGAATGTCAGCAGAAAGAGCTTAGGCGAGGACTGTGAGGATCATATCTGCACATCACCACAGGCGGCAAGAGGCTATCGCTTCTCGGACGCCATGGAAAATCCCGGCTTTATAAGTGTGGAAGATATCAAAAATATTTATATGCCCGCAGGCTTTTCCAACTTCAAAATCGAAGGGCGCAGCTTAGGTAGTGCAATAGTATTAGAATTCATCCTGTACTATATGGTGAAGCCTGAATATCAGTTAAGAGTAAGAGAAGAAATATATCTAGACAGTACATTAGATTTATTCTAATTATAATTCCAAGAGATTAAAGACCTAGTGCTATATGCATTAGGTCTTTTTTGATGAGTTGTCTTGAAATCACAATATTCTGCAAATCGAAAATAAATTATCGTAAAACGATAAAATATTGTTGCAAATCATAATGGACAGTGCTATAACATTAATAAAGAGATGTACAGAAAAAGAAAAGTGGTAATAAATCATAGTGGAGGCAAAAAAAATGGAATTAAAAGCATTGGAGAAATGGTTAAAATTAATATTAATCGGAGTAGGAATATGTGGATTGATTATATACTTCATGATATTTCCATCATTAGGAGAAAGTTTTGCTTATGATAATCCTGAATATAGCTACTGCTATTGGCCATGGCTTATCTTTCTATGGGTGAGCGGAATTCCATGCTACGTTGTATTGGCGTTAGGCTGGAAGATTTCTACGAACATCGGCAAGGACAATTCGTTTTCAGATAGTAATGCGTTATATTTTAAATGGATTTCCTGGTTTGCAGCAGGTGACGCGGCATATTTCTTTATAGGAAATGTTGTTTTACTTTTGCTAAGCATGAGCCACCCAGGGATTACGCTTTGTTCAATGATTGTTTCATTCGTGGGAATTTCAATTGCTGTTGGTGCAGCAGTGTTATCACATCTTGTAAAGAATGCGGCAGATATGAAGGCTGAGAACGATTTAACCATATAGAAAGCTCAGGTGAAAAAATGATTGTAATAAATTTGGATGTAATGATGGCTAAGCGGAAGATTGGCTTGGCCGAGCTGGCAGGCAAGGTTGGAATCACAAACGCCAATCTTTCAATATTAAAAAATAACAAGGCTAAGGCGGTAAGGCTTGAGACGTTAGATGCAATCTGCAAGGCGCTAGAGTGCCAGCCAGGAGATATATTAGAATATGTTGAAAATCCGGAGGAAGAATAGTTATGGACAACACAATTAAAGAGAACATAGTTAATGAGAATGTAGATTCTAAAGTTAAAGCAGGTAATATGCCAAAGGGAGATGGAATCTCCTTTAAAAAGTATGGTCTTGTATCTCTAATTTTTGCTATCGTATACACTATATGCTTATACGGCAATAGATCATCAATAACCTACCCAATCTTTATGGCAATAACACTGGGATTAATTGCCCTTGTTAGAAAGAGTGATAATCTTCCTTTCCTAAAGGATAGAAATGGAAAGGTAGGATTTAATCTTTTTTACGTAATATCGCTTATGCTACTAGCTGTTTCAAAGTGCATGTTCACAAGCTATAGCCTGCAGAACTTAAGTGGTCTTGCAATAGTGCTATTATTTATGTCATTTATCATGCAGCTATATGCTGATACCACAGGCTGGGATATTGCAGGCTGGATTTGTGGAATATTTTTTACAATAGTTCGCCCGATAGAATATTTCCCTTGGCCATTTAGAGATTTTGCTATATGGGTTAAAGATAGAGGCAGTGAAACCAGCAAGGAGAGAAAGAACGCTCTTATGGCTGTCGGTCTTGGAATTATCATTGCAATTCCACTTCTTGCAGTGGTAATTAGCCTTCTTATATCAGCTGATGCAGTGTTCAGCAGAGTGTTAGAAAAGGCCTTTAGTGAGATACATCTTCCAGATAATATTGGGGATATTCTTGGAATCGCATGGACTTTATTTGCAGCATTTGTATGCGCATACACCATACCTAATTCACTCAATAAGAAAAATATAAATATCAGCCCAGCAAAGCAGGGAAATAACAATCCATTAATAGCTATTACATTTACTATTTTGCTTGGAATAGTATATTTATTCTTCTGCTTGATTCAGGTACTTTTCCTGTTCACAGACAGCATGAAGCTTCCAACAGGCTACACATACGCAGAGTACGCCCACGAAGGCTTCTACCAGTTACTTGCAGTCTGCATGATTAATGTTGCACTTGTTCTGGTGTGCTCACGTGCATTTGCCAAGAATAAATTACTTACAGTCATTCTTTCAGTAATAGGAGCTTGTACATACATCATGGTAGCATCCTCTGCTATGAGAATGATTCTTTACATCCAGGCATTCCAGCTTACCTTCTTAAGAGTTTTTGTACTATGGTTCTTATGCGTACTTAGTCTCTGGCTGGCATTTTTGATTGTATCTATGTACAAATCAACCTTCCCAGTGTTCAAGGCTGCCATGGTCACAATCACTGTTGCCTACATCATATTTGCATTTGCAAATCCTGATTACCAAATCGCAAAATATGATTTAGCTCACGTGCAAGCTTATGTAGACGAATCCGAAAATGTAGCTGAATACATTACTGGAAATCTTTCACCAGACGCAGCCCCTGCACTAAAAGGTAACAAGAAGCTCATGAAGGATTTTGAAGATGAGGTGCGCTACACCTATCCAAAGGAAAACTATGAGGGAATAAGAAAGTTCAACATTTCTTACGCCCGCGCCAAGGCATTGTTTGAGGAAAACTAATAAATAGGAAGGATAGCATGGAAAGAGGGATGGTTTTTATTATCGCAATCATATGTATAATCGCGATTCTACTATGTAGTTGCAGTGGCAAAGCTAGTACACCAGTAGTTAATGTAGCAACAATAGATGACTCTGGGGCGATATCTTATTCGTCCATCCTTGATAATGGCAAATTGGAGGATGTAGAAGCATTTACAGTAGATGTAGTGAAAACCTATGATATTACTAATGATTTTGATTATAAATCAGTTAAGAATCTAGGATTTGTTTCACTTAAATCCTCTTATCTAATAGATGAGGATGGCACTGAATCTAGGGCTGATGATGTACAAAAAAATTTTATGCAGGCTCTAGCAGATGTATCACATCACCCATTGTGGAATGTTCAGCTGATTGAGGATGCTGGTCAATATTTTGCTTTTGTAAAGCTTAATGTAAACTGGTGGACACCTTGTATACTTTATGAATATGATGCTGAAAATAATAAAGCGGTAAAGCTTTATGAATGGGATGATGTTGATTTGCAAGGAATCAAAATTTTGGAGAATGAATAATAATTACTACACATTTTTAGGTTATAATGGTCTAGACTATAAAATCATGAGGTATTTATTATGGAAAAATATAAGTACAATGATGAAGAGTTTAGATTTATGGAAAATAGCGGGGTCCCTTTTGGTATTTACCAGGTGATTGATGAGCAGATTTACACAATCGTTCTTACCAAGGGATTCCTTGATCTTTTCGGGTATGCTGATATGCCTAGGGAAGAAGTATATCCGATGCTTGATAGAGATCTGTTTATAGATGTTCATCCAGATGATAGAGAGATAGTGAAGGGGTTAGTAGATAGTTTTAATCACACTCATCAGGATTACAATGCGGTATACAGAATAAAAATCAAGGGTGAGTATCACATGATTCACGCCTATGGAAAGCATATCGTCAAGGATGATGGAACTGAGCTTGTATATGTGTGGTATACCCTGGAGGACGAGGCTTATCAAAACCTGGAGGAGCTTAGAAAATCCATTTCAGATTTGCTTACAAACATGCCAGCTATGACCTTTTCAAAGGATGTGAATTCTAGAAAATATATCGCCTGCAATCAGGCTTTTGCCGATTATGCTCACAAAGAAACCACAGAAGGGGTAGTAGGGCTTACCGATTTTGAAATTTTTGATAGTGAAACTGCAAATCATTTCATTGAAGATGATAAAAAAGCGTTGGCAATGGATAAGCCATATATCTTTTTTGAAGATGTTCCAGATGCAGCAGGAAATATGCGCCAGTTCCAGACTACAAAGCTTAGATTTACAGATAATAAAGGTAGGGATTGCTTGCTTGGTCTGTGCCAGGACGTAACAGATGCAATGCGAATAAAGAGAGAATACGCTGAGAAGCTGGAGCAGGTTCAAAGCCAGGCAAGCGTGGATGCTTTAACAGGAATCAAAAATAAAAATGCCTACCAGCAAAAGGAAAGCATCATAAATCAGCGTATCATGGCCCGCCGCCAGTCAGAGTTTGCAATTACTGTGTTAGATGTCAACAACCTTAAGGAAATCAACGATACCTTAGGTCACAAGGCAGGTGATGAATGTATATGCACTGCTTGTCGTGTAATCTGCAAAATCTTCAAACGCAGCCCAGTTTATCGCATCGGAGGCGATGAATTCGCAGTTATTTCTGCTGATGAAGATTATGAAAACATTGATGAATTGATTGATACTGTGGCTAAGCATAATGAAGATGCAATAGTTAATGGAGGCATCGTAATCGCCTGCGGCTGTGCTAAATATTCTGATGAAAACAGCATGTCGGAACTATTTAACAAAGCAGATAAGTATATGTACGAGAACAAGACTTTCTTAAAACAACAGAATAAATAATTCTTAAGAGCTGTGTGACAGTTGTGTGATAAAAGGTGTGCTATCCTAACAGCGTGATATGAAAAATTTGGTTATAGCTTTACGGGGAAAGCGGGGTAGTAGTAATGAAAAAGAATTTCGCTAGTACAGTTACATCTTTTAACACACTATTTACAGGTATGCTTAATAAGATAACAGAAGAGCGCGCTCTTAGGATTGTCCTAGATAATTTAGGATATTCAGAGGAAGAAATCCAATATTCCAGCGTGCGCGGTACTACATATGGAGTTAAGGTATATGACGTAAAAGTCGTAGCCGACGGGGAAGTATTTTATTATACAATTGATATGACAACAGGCAGATGCTCTCTTAAGAACATCGCATTTGCTTAGGATTGTATCAAAACATCAAGATGGCAGATTCATTTGAGTCTGCCATCTTTTTTGTAGCTAATTGTCCTCACATTCCTATTAATGTATAATAAGTAAAATCAAAGCACAGTAATATGTTAAGTTTATTTCGAGAAAACAAGATTTCACTTAAAAACTGAAAAGTGGGTTAAGTGAAATAAGGTAAAAATTATTTTCACTTAAATATATCTAAATAGTTTTAGCTAAAGTTAAGTTTATTTAAGATTTATGATTCCTCACTTAATTAGTGTGTAAGTGAACAATAGTAAATGCATATTTTCACTTAACTACAGTAGGAATCTACCCCGAAAAGTTAAGTGAAAAAATTTTTCTTCAATTAAAACTTAACAGGATTTACCGAAGTTAAGTGGAATATAAAAAAGCATAAATAAACTTAAGTTGGAGGATATTCGTGGTGAAGACAAGCAAACTAAAGAGATTTTTTATAATCATAGGTGTATTTATAGCGATTTTATTGCTGATTTTCATAGTATATCAATTGGCATTTAATCCATACAGGGGAACGACGGATAAATATGTGGAACCTCTAGCGCTAGAGGATGAGCTTACTGAAAAGCAGGTGCTAAAGGATATGGATTACACCATAAAGATGCTGCGCAGTCATCATCCTGCCTGGCTTGAAAAGGATAATGCAAAGGTGCAGGCGGTGGAAAGTGAATACAAAAATCAGCGTAAGCAGGTATTAAATGATGAAACCGATAGCTATACTACCTTAGATGAATGGCGCATTATATCTAAAATCACCAACAAGTTAAATGATGGTCATACAGGCTGCCTGTATAAATCAGATAATAATCGCTATATAGAGGATGTAACTCAGGTTGAAGAATATGGAGTTCCAACCGAGATAAATGGAACATCTACAGATGTGCTGCTTGATGATTTTAGAGAGCTATTTTCATATGAGAGAGAAGAATATTTAAAAGAATTATTTAAAGATGTCATACAAAACGAAGCATATCTGAAACTACTAAAAGTAGATACTAATGAAGGCGTAACATTTACATTTGATACCGAAACGGGAAGTAAGGAGTATCATTACAATTTTGTACCTTATGAGCAAATCAAAGGAATTGAAAATAGTGAGGATGAAGATTGGGTGTATTATGACCTAGATGTAGATAATAACATGGCTGTATTTACCGTGAAGGAATGCAATTATGATGAACACTACAAAAACACCTTAGACAGCTTTTTTAAAGAGGTAAATGATAAAGATATAGATAATATTGTTGTAGATTTGCGAGGCAATGGTGGTGGAAATTCATACGTTGCTGATGAATTCTTAAGCTATCTTGATATAGATGGTTATAACACGTGGGCTTGCGCCATTAGATATGGAGCATATTTAAAGAAATATGATGCAAGCTATACAAAGATAAATAAGAAGCCAGATGCCTTCAGTGGCGATATATATGTACTTACAGATCTAAACACATATAGTGCTGCGATGGATTTTGCAATGTATGTAGCTGATAACAATATAGGGAAAATAGTAGGTGAAGCCTCTGGAAATATGCCAAATAGTTATGGGGATGTTCTTAGATTTGTAACTCCAAACTCTAAGCTATTCCTCAGGGTTTCATTTAAGAAGTGGTACCGAATCGATGAGAGCAAAGCTGATCTACCTATTGAGCCAGACATACCATGTGATCCTAAAGATGCCCTTAATGTCACCAGGGATTTGATTTGTAACTAGCCTTTTCATTGTTTATAATAAATGAAGTTTGAAATAATGAAAGGTCGTTAAAATGGAGGCAGTAAAACATTTTATTAAAAACGAAATAGTTCTTTGTGTGGCAGGTCTGTTGGCGGTGGCGTCAGCATTTGTGGTACATCCGTCAAAAAGCTATTTGGGATATATAGATTTTAGGACACTAAGCATACTGTTGATGCTGATGATAACCATGGCAGGGCTACAAAAGCTTTCTGTATTTAGACAGCTAGGAGAGCTTTTGGTTGGAAAGATGAGCACTATAAGAGGCGTGGTGCTAATCTTGATAGGGCTGTGTTTTTTCTCAAGCATGTTCATCACAAATGATGTAGCATTGCTTACATTTGTGCCATTTTCAATAATCACACTTTCCATATCAAATAGAAAAGATTTGTACATTATTGTAATTGTGCTAGAAACCTTAGCCGCTAACCTGGGAAGCATGCTTACACCACTGGGTAATCCTCAGAATTTGTATTTGTATTCACTGTCAGGCATGAGCATGGCAGGCTTTATTAAGCTGATGCTTCCATATAGCTTGTGCTCAGCACTACTGCTGATAATTAGTGCATTGATTTTTGTAAAAGATGCAAAGGTCACCTTAAAGGATAACGATAGAAAAAGCTACGATAGAACCAAAAGAGAAAAGAGACTTATCGGTCTATACATCGCAGCATTTATCATTTCACTATTTGTAGTAGCAAGATTAGTTTCATACCAAGTAGGATTAGTAATAGTCCTTATTGCCGTAATAGCATTTGATAGAAATGTACTAAGAAAGCCTGATTATTCACTGTTGTTCACCTTCATTTTTCTATTCATTTTTATAGGAAATATTAAACGAATTCCAGAATTCAGCCAAGTTCTGGAATCTCTTATAAAGATTAATGAGGTGGGAGTATCTATTGTTCTTAGCCAGTTTATAAGCAACGTACCAGCAGCCATTTTGTGCTCAGGCTTTGCAGATGATTTGCAAAAGATTATCATCGGAACAAACTTAGGCGGAATGGGAACGCTGATTGCTTCCATGGCCAGCTTGATTTCCTTCAAGCAATATAGCTATATAGATGGGGCTAAGCCACAGAAATATATTGGGATTTTTACAGTGTTAAATATAGTATACTTAGCTTTAATGATAGTAGTTTACTGGATTTTACAGTTGTAAAGGAAGTGTAGATTTATGAAGAACAATGATAAAACAAATGTAATGCGTGTACTTGACGCAAAGAAGATTTCATATGAGAGCCATTCTTACGAGCCAGATGCAACAATGACTGGCGAGGAGATTGCTGGCGTATTAGGCGAGCCAGCTGAAAAGGTATTTAAAACACTGGTAACTCAGGGCAAAACTGGAGCCTACTATGTATTTGTAGTTCCTGTAGTTGAGGAGCTTGACCTTAAAAAGGCAGCCAAGGCCGCAGGAGAAAAGTCCATTGCCATGATTAAGCAAAAGGATTTGTTAGGCTTAACAGGCTATGTTCACGGTGGCTGCTCACCAGTTGGAATGAAAAAGCAGTTTCCAACATTTATCCATGAAACCGCAACAGGCTACGACAAAGTATTCGTAAGCGCAGGTAAAGTAGGTTTTCAGATAGAGCTTGCCCCCGCAGATTTAATAAAAGTAGCAAACATCAAAACAGCTGATTTAGTGTGACATTACTGTGACATATCATTCTGTATACTGTACTTAACAATTAACGAGAACAGTTTATAGGAGGAAATAAAAATGGCAGTAGTAATTGCAGCAGCACTTGTTTTATTTGCAACAGAGTTCATAAGCTTGTTTCAGTTAAGAAAGGAAGCAAGAGAATTACTTAGTGATGAATTAATCTACGTGGAAGATGCTCATAAGTATTCATATATAGAAGAAGACTACAAGGGAGTAGATCTTGAAATCCTTGATTTTGATGATGAGCTTAGATATGCAATCTAATGTTGAAAATAAAATAATAGAAATGTAAAATCGTATGGAGCAGGTTATCTGCTCCATATTTTTTTGCGATAAATGGAGGTTAAAAAATGTCTTACGCAGAGTATGCTAAACATTATTTTACCATGCCAGACTGCATATTATTTTTACTTTTAGCAATGCTATTACTGGCAGTGGTGTACGGAATATTTTTTGTATTTGCTAACAAAACATTCGAAGGAGAGCTGAAGATTCAGCACGAATTCTTCTCATTATCAGAAAGATTTTACGAGCTAATCTTTTCAGGCGGTAGCATCATTGGATTTATGGCGGTGTACTATCTGATAAACAGATTTGTTACATCAGGCACATTTTATGAATTCTGGAGTGATTACAAGGATTATCTACTCCTAGTATTCATGATAATCTCAATACTGCTTAACACATTTTTAGATCATGTCCTTATAAGGCTGAAGAGACTGGACAAAAGTGAAATGGCATCCATCCGCCTTACAGGAATGATATATATGATTGTTATCTTCTGCTATATCAAATTTATCTACGAGGATAACAACTACGATATGTTCATCACATATTTCCTTACATTGATGATTGGTCGATTCGTATATTTTGATGCCAGCTTCAAGGATTTCTTAGAGTGCATGAAGCAGGCTCTTAAGAACATCCCAATTATGTTAATTGGCCTGACCTTCCTTGGAATCCTTTGCCTAAGAGGTTATTCAACAGACTATCTGTTGAAGCACAACGGTGTAATCACCAATATTTTCTTTTGCCATCTATATATCATCGTGGCTATATTTATTATGCATTTTGTGGTAAATATGTATTTCAATCACAGAAGCAAGAGTAATTTTAACCTGTAACATTAAAATAATTACCTCTTGTCCCATATTGTTGAATAGATTTAGAAGTTATGTAGAATATAAATCATAGGAGGCGCCAATAGTTATGAAGATAAATATTGACGTAGATGATTCATTACAGCAGGATGTGATAACCATCCATTGCAGAGAGATTACAGACGAGATTCTAGAACTGCAGCGTCTGTTGTCCCAGCGGCAATCAGGTTCACAAAAGATTTCAGCATACATAGATGATACGGAATATTACGTGGATGTGAAATCAATTGTTTTCTTGGAAAGTGATGGTAATTACATAGCCATTCATACTGCTAAATCAATCTACAGGATTAGACAAAAACTATATGAGCTTGAAGCAATACTCCCAAGAGATTTTATCAGGGTATCCAAATCCACTATCGTAAATACGGATTTGATATCTTCCATCAAAAAGAACATTACGGGAGCTAGTGAGATTTCCTTTAGGAATTGCACTAAGCAGGCTTATGCATCAAGGAACTATATTAAAGCGTTGATTGAGATTATGGATGAAAAGAGGTTGAAAAGATGAAAGATTATAGAATTAAAGCAATAGCAAGAGGCCTTGCAATTATCGCATTTGCGGTATGCTTACTTCTTAGCAAGACAGGGGCATTCATGGCATTTCCAATGGTAAAAATTGGAATGAGCATTATTTTAATATTAGTTGTCATAGAGGCATTAGTTGAAAAAAGCTTCCTTGGTGTATTTTTTTCATTAGGACTTATGGCATGTCTGTTTCAAAAGGAGATTGGTCTTGAAAGTGTAAGCTATGCTATTATCATACTTGCTTTTGTTTTGATAGGAGTTGGATTTACCCTTATTTTTGGCAAGAAGCCAAAGATTACCGTAGTCAATAATGGCCACAAGGCTTCAGTGGAAGGCGTTGGCAATGCAGAATACTGGGAAGAAGACGGCAATTTTAGTGTAGACAACAACTTAGGACAACGTACTCAGTATGTTAAGATTCAGAACTTGAAAAAGGGCGACATCGACAATGCCTTGGGGTCTCTCACTGTATATCTTACAGGCAGCACTGTTGATGCAGATGGCGCAGTACTTGATATAGACAATGGAATGGGAAGCCTAACGGTTTATATCCCAAAGGATTTCAGAGTACGTTTTAACTGTGATAATGGCATGGGCAAAATCAATATGCACGGAGAATGCAGCCAGGATGAGAGCCAGCCACTTGTAAAAGCCAATGTGGATAATGGAATGGGAACTATAGATTTTTATTTTGAGTAATATGACAGAAAAAGATTTTTTAGACAGATATACAAAACAATTAAACAATCAACAATTAGAAGCAGTACAGACAGTAGCAGGGCCTGTGCTGCTTCTTGCTGTGCCGGGAAGTGGTAAAACCACAGTGCTGGTAAACAGGCTAGGCTACATGATTTACTGCAAGGGGATTGCCCCTGAAAACATCCTGACACTTACATACACAGTGGCTGCCACAAAGGATATGGCCGCCCGTTTTACCCACATCTTTGGTGAGGAGCTTTCAGGCAGACTGGAATTTAGAACCATTAACGGTATCTGCGCCAAGATAATTGCCTACTATGGCAGGATGATTGGAAAGACTTCCTTTGAGCTGTGCAGTGATGAAAAGTTTACAGGACAGCTGCTTACAAACATCTACTTGAATGTGGAAAATGATTATCCTACAGAAAGCGATATCAAAGGGCTTCGCACTCTGATTACCTATTGCAAAAATATGTATCTTACACCTGATGAGATTAAAAAGCTGGGGAAGGATAATGATATAGATTTATATCGTATTTACGAACTGTATAATGCCAAGCTTAAAGAGCAAAGCATGATGGACTATGATGACCAGATGATATACGCCTACAAAATTCTTAAGGGTTCTCAGGTTACATTAAAGTATTTCCAGAACATCTACAGATACATCTGCGTGGATGAGGCGCAGGATACATCTAAGATTCAGCACATGATAATATCATTGCTGGCAGGCAGAGATGGAAATCTTTTTATGGTAGGAGACGAGGACCAAAGTATTTACGGCTTTAGAGCAGCCTACCCAGACGCCCTTCTTAATTTTGAAAAGGAGCATCCAGGTGCAAAGGTGCTTGTGATGGACAAAAACTATCGCTCCAATGCAAGGATAGTAGAGGCTGCAGATATTTTTATTCAGCACAATAAGGAGCGTCATGCAAAACATATCTGTGCCACCAAATCAGCTGAAAGCGAGATTAATTTCGTAACTATAGCAAGGGAGAATCAGTACAGCTATCTTATGAAGGTGGCTGAAAATCCGGCTACAAGGACAGCGGTGCTGTATAGAGATAACGAAAGCGTACTTCCTCTTGTGGATTTGTTAGAGAGAAACAATGTTCCTTATAACATTAAAAGCGCCGACTTGACCTTTTTCAGCAATCGCGTGGTATTAGATATAGTAAATATGTTGAGATTTGCCTTCGTTCCTATGGATGAAGAGCTTTTTATGAAGATATATTTCAAGTTTCAGGCTTATATCAAAAAGACTGATGCAATCGCCATGTGCCAGCTGGCAGAGACAAACCACAGCGGCATATTGGATGCAGCAGAGCTTGTGGATATGAACCCTCACGTGCTGGGAAACTGCCGCTCCCTTAGAACCCATTTTAAAAACATGGCAAATGAGAATCCATACAAAGCCATTAATCGAATTGAAAACTTTATGGGGTATGGCGATTACCTTGGGGCCAACAACATCGACACCAACAAAATCTTCATATTAAAGCAGCTTGCAAAGCAGGAAAAGGATATCCCATCCTTCCTTAATCGCCTGTCTGTATTAAGACAGCTGCTCATGGAAAAGAAGAATGACCCAGGCACTAAATTCATCCTATCTACCATCCATTCCAGCAAGGGATTGGAGTACGATTCAGTAATGCTTATAGATGTATTAAACGGCGTGTTCCCTAACAAGGTTTTACGTCAACACACTAAGGCAACTCCTCAGGAGAAGAAGGATTATGAGGAGGAGCGCAGAATCTTTTACGTAGGAATGACCAGAGCCAAGGAGCATCTGACAATATTTAGATACAAGGACAGACCATCAGCCTTTTTAAAGGAGCTATCAAAAAAACAAGCTATTCCAGAAGAAATGCTAGAAAGCAAGCCGGCTAACACATATTCAGCCACCCAGGCTACCTCTTATCTACAGAGAATGATGAGAAATTCACAGAAATAATACTCATAATATGTTATTATGAAGATAATTACTGGCAATGTAGTGTATAAGGAGGATTATTATGGCGGAAAACAAGTATGCAGGAACCAAGACAGAAAAGAATCTTTGGGAGGCTTTCGCTGGCGAGTCAATGGCAAGAAATAAGTACACTTATTTTGCTTCTGTTGCCAAGAAGGCTGGCTACGAGCAGATTGCAGCATTATTTCTGAAGACAGCTGACAATGAAAAAGAACATGCTAAGTTATGGTTCAAGGCATTAGGAGAAGTTGGTGATACACCTGCTAATCTTTTGCATGCAGCAGAAGGCGAGAATGCAGAGTGGACTGATATGTACGATAGAATGGCTAAGGAAGCAGAGGAAGAAGGCTTTCCAGAGCTTGCAGCTCAGTTTAGAGGTGTTGCAGCCATCGAAAAGGCTCATGAAGAAAGATACCGTAAGCTTTTGCAGAATGTGGAAGCCATGGAAGTATTCAAAAAGAGTGGTGTAACAATGTGGGAGTGCCGCAACTGTGGTCATATAGTAGTGGGAGTAGAAGCTCCAGCAGTATGCCCAGTTTGTAATCATCCTCAGTCTTACTTTGAGGTGAGAGAAGAAAATTATTAATACAAGAATTAATAAAGAGCTAAGGCCTATACAGGTCTTAGCTCTCAGACTGTAGACAAAGAGGATGCTGCAAAACACCGTTTTGCAGCATCCTTTTCTTTTTTCTAAGATTAATTTTTGGTTTTTAGTTCAAAAGACCTATTTCTAGGCCATTTTCAATTCCCATTCTTGCTGTATTTTTGCAAGCTTCTTTAAATTCATACATGCAAAAGTAAGCGCAACCTTCATTCTCATGCGCGCCTTGCCATACATCTGTGTATATCTGAAACCATGATTCTCTTTAGCTGTTCCAAATATTCTTTCTATGGTTTCTTTTCTATGGGAATATAATTCTTTCATTCCCTCAGTGTGTCTTATGTCTTCACATGCTTCCATGTATTCTTCCCATACATGTCT
>NZ_AUJQ01000008.1 GCF_000424305.1 Pseudobutyrivibrio ruminis AD2017
AATAAAAGACCAATCAATGGCTTTATCTATGATTCTTAGAAGATGATCCTGGGGAACCAAGTCATCAGTACATACAAATTCAATCTGCTTTCTAGCCTTCTCATTTTGTTCTGTAATCATTATTCTAACCCCTTGTTTTGATACATTTATTATACCAAAAAAGAGGTGAGAAAGCTTGGAAAATCAAGGATTTCTCAGCTTTTAGTTAGCCTAAAAATGAAAGAACTGGAGTCCGCTGACTCCAGTTCCTCCTTATTAAAAAGAAAAGGTCGCGACGAAAGCCGCGACACTTTGTCTACACTCTGAAGCCAGCTCTTCGGAGCTGGCTTTTACGTTATATGTTAGATGCTACGATGCGGAATTCGTAGGGTTTTAGGTATCGATTTTCACGTTCCTCTTCCTCGTAGTTGGCCAGGACTATGCGGTCACCGTAGAATTCCACGGAACGGTTAAATGGAGTGAGATTGCAATACACATAGAGTCTTTCGTCGATAGATTCGCGGGTGAATACGTAGACATCTGATGGTGATGCTACTCTTCTATAGGTTCCCTCAGCCAAAGCCTGAGAGCCCTTTCTAAATTCTATCATTCTCTTATAAAAGCTTAGGATATCATTCTTATCATTTCTCTCGGCAATTGCATTAATGAAAGCAACCCCTTTCAGCGAAAGATTGATGCCACATAACAGCTTGGCTGTCTTTTCACTGTATCTGCCATTGCTCTTTACAATGCTTTTGTAGTCATAGTTTTCCATGTAATTTGCAGGAACTTCCAGTGCTTCCTGCCATTTATCCAGAGTTCTAATGAACTTATATGGCTGGCAGAATTTATTGATGCCCCAAGCAACCTTATTTTCTTCAGATTTGTGTTCAAAGGAAAGAATAGCATCCATTTCCTTTCTGTTTTCATCACTAAGTAGCTTTGCATCCTCAGGAGTAACAAATACAGTATCGCCTACGATAAATGATTTATATTTGCTCCATACCTCCTGATTTAATCTGTTCAGGAGGTCATGACAGCCCTGGCTATTTAGATAATGCTCCTTTCCCGTATAAGATAAATGAAGCTTTCCGTCCTCTAAAGTGTCCTTGTGGATAATATTGATTGCATCACATCTGAATCCAGCAATACCCTTATCCAGCCAAAAGCGCATTACATCAGCGATTTCATTAAAAACATCAGGATTGCTCCAGTTTAAATCAGGCTGCTTTTCTCCATACAAATGAAGATAATAATCTCCATTTTTTGTTTTGGTCCAGGCTTTGCCACCATTTAAAGAGTTCCAGTTATTAGGCAGTTTATGCCCTCTGCCCTCTCTAAAGTAATAGTACTGCCTGTACTTTGGGTCACCCTCAAGAGCCTTTTTAAACCAAACATGCTCGTCAGAGGTATTATTAATAACCAAGTCCATGATGATTTTAATTCCGAGTCTTTTGGCACGGCTGATAAGCTTTTCCATGTCCTCCATGGTGCCGAAATCAGGATTGATACTTTTGTAGTCAGAAATGTCATATCCATTCGAAAAGTTGGGGCTTGCAAATACCGGGCCTAGCCAGATAGCATCAACACCAAACTCTTTGAAAGTATGAAGTTTAGAAATAATCCCAGGGATATCACCTATACCATCCCCATTGCTGTCGCAATAAGAACGTGGATAGATTTGATAAATTATCGCATTCTTCCACCATTTTTTTGTACTAGAATTTGCCATAACTACCCCCATAAAAATATCACTATCTAATTACGATGATAACGGATTGGACATCGTTTTTCAATATATTTTTCACATAATCATCACATAAGCTTACAATAGCAAGATAATATACACATCGTTTCTTGTAATATCAAAAAACGGCAGACGTTTCCGTCTGCCGCTATCTTTTCTTGCAAGTTTATTTTGCAAGTAACATCATGATTTTATTTGATCTAGCTACGAATTCTGTCATTGCTTCTGGTGCAAGTGGTGCATTTGCAAGCTTAGCAAGGTCATAAAGCTGTGCTGCAAATATAGGAGCATTCTCAGAATCCTTGTTATTAAGGATGTAGTTAACAAGGTCGTTGTTAGCATTAAGAACCAATGTCTCTGATGCAGAACCAAACATTCCCATGTCCATGCCGCCCATAGCGTACATCTTCATCATATCCTGCATACGACGGCTTTCTTCTGATACTGTAAGCATAGATGAAAGGTCTTTGTTCTTAAACTTCTCTACCTTAACCTCTAGTCCTTCGTTGTTAAGAGCTTTTCTAAATACCTCTGTAAGAGTTTCTGTCTCTGTCTTAAGCTCATCTTCTGATGTCTCTTCAACCATTGAATCAGTAACATCAGCATCGATACGACAGAACTTGTAGTTTTCATTACGCTGCTCAAGCTGTGTAATGAATGAAGTATCAATTGCATGGTCAAGAATTACTGCATTCATGCCCTGCTCTTTGAACATGTTTACGTACTGTCCCTGCTGGTTCATATCAGTTACATAGTAAACTGTCTTTCTGTTATCCTCTGGCTCCTTAGTCTCATCAGCAGACTTGTTCTCATCAACAACCTCTGCCTCAACCTTTTCGCCATTTTCATCTGTAGCCTTTTCATCAGATTCTTCCTTAACAAGAAGCTCTGGAAGTGTGATGTATTTATCGTTAATGTCCTTGAATAAGATGTAATCGTTCATCTTATCGCAGAACTTGTTATCCTTTAAGCAACCAAACTTGATGAATGGAGCGATGTCATCCCAGTATTTCTCATATGATTCCTTATCTGTCTTGCACATTCCAGTAAGCTTATCAGCTACCTTCTTTGTGATGTACTCAGAAATCTTTGTAACGAAGCCATCATTCTGAAGTGCAGAACGTGATACGTTAAGTGGAAGGTCTGGACAATCAATTACACCCTTAAGAAGCATTAAGAACTCAGGGATAACCTCTTTAATGTTATCAGCGATGAATACCTGGTTGTTGTAAAGCTTGATTGTACCTTCGATTGAATCATACTCTGTATTAATCTTAGGGAAGTATAAAATACCCTTAAGGTTGAATGGGTAATCCATGTTAAGGTGAATCCAGAAAAGTGGCTCCTTGTAATCATGGAATACGTCACGATAAAATGCCTTATATTCATCCTCTGTACATTCAGCTGGGTTCTTTGTCCAAAGTGGATGTGTCTCATTAAGAGCAACTGGACGCTTAACAATCTTAAGCTTATCCTTTGCAGGAGAAACCTCTACCTTCTCCTTGGTGCCGTCTTCCTTTTCCTTCTCTTCGAATTTAGCATCCTCATGAATCTCTTCGATAACCTTATCTGTATCACGCTTATCAGCAGCATCGATTGTCTCATATTCTTCTGGAGCATCCTTCTTTGAAAGGAAGATTTCTGTTGGCATAAATGAGCAGTACTTTTCGATAACTTCACGAGCTCTGTATTCGTTAGCGAACTCTAAGCAATCCTCATTTAAGAACAATGTAATCTTAGTACCAACCTGGTCCCAATCACCATCGCCCATTTCAAATTCTGTGCCGCCATCGCACTCCCAGTGAACAGCTGTAGCGCCATCCTTATATGAAAGTGTATCGATGTGAACCTCGTCAGCTACCATGAATGCTGAATAGAAACCAAGACCGAAGTGTCCGATAATCTGATCGCTGTCAGCCTTATCCTTGTACTTCTCAAGGAAATCTGTTGCACCAGAGAATGCAATCTGGTTAATGTATTCGTCTACTTCATCAGATGTCATACCAAGACCATTATCGATGAATGTAAGTGTCTTGTCCTCAGGACTTACGATAACCTGAATCTTTGCCTTATAATCAAGTGGAAGGGAATACTCTCCCATCATGTCTAACTTCTTAAGCTTTGTGATGGCATCACAGCCATTTGAAATAAGCTCTCTATAAAAAATGTCGTGATCAGAATATAACCACTTCTTAATCACTGGAAAAATATTTTCACTTGTAATTGATAAACTACCTTTTTTGTTACTCATTGTCCTCACTCCTTCTATATCTTAAGTGCTGTTACATTAACAAGCATAATATTTCAACGCTCAGCTGAAGAATGCTTCGCTTAAGAAATATTATAGCTTGTTAATTACAGCACTTGTCTTACTAAAAGATATGATAATACTGGAAAAACTCAAAGTCAATAAAAAATTAGCACTCATTGTGAATGAGTGCTAATAAAATTTTATTCATTATTTTTTCAGTAAATCTCTTCTTATATACATGAGAATTCCGGCAAGGACAGCCACAATAAATACCACTATCACTACTAAAGCAGGTGATGACATTGCATCATTTTCTGTACCATCAATTGCTTTTGGTGTTTCCTCTTCTGTGATAGTTTCCTCTGAAGACTCATCATTAGAAATATCTTCAGCTTCTACTTGTTCTTCTGTAGCTTCTGAAGGCTCTTCGTCCTTCTCATTTACGCTCTCTTCAACAGCTCTTTTAGAACCATTTTTTACAGCTTTAGCCTTCTTATTGCTATTAGTCACTGCTGGTGTCTTAACACTTTCGTTTAAAGCAAGTGGAGTTTTAGTATCAGCCACTGTAGTGCTATTTGAAGCTGTAACTGTGGCTGTGGTGCTGTAATCATGACTTTCAGTTTTTGAAGGAGCAGTCGCGTGAGTATATTCCGTATGAGCATTTACATCATAAGCTGGACCTGTCTTCCACTTAAGCAAGCCTGCCTCACCACCTGTGTAATAGATACTCATAATTCCACCAAGCTCTTCATCTGCCGCCTCAAGCTCAGATACTACATTCTTAACATTACTATTTAAAAGTGCAGCAAATTCCTTTGAAGCAATTTCTGAGGAAGTCTTACCAAAAGTAACATCCTTGCTTGAGCCTGTTCCATCAGCCCCAGTATATACAGAATCAATGGTTACACCATTTTCTACAAGCTTTGCATCACTATTAAAATAGCAATTTCTATCGTAGGCAATATTTGCAATTCTTCCATCCATAACACCAATATCTACTGTTGGGCGATTTGATGTAACATTTCCCATTGCAAAACAGTTGTACTGGAAGGCACCAGCCATACCTGTAAAGCCACCGATGTGAACCTTATTATTTGTATTAGCCGTACCATACACATTTCCAAGAGTATAACAGTTTAATACGTTTATACGATTTGTCACTGCGAACATTCCGCCTGCGTAAACATCACCATCCTCTGTAATGGCACTGATCGCTACATCTGTATAACAGTTTGTAACCTGTCCTCTAAGCATGCTGGCTGCAAGTCCTGCGCCTCGAGATGCAATATCATCAGCCTTAACAGAAAGCTTTCCTGTTACTGAACAGTTGTCGACGAACACACCATTTTGTCCCGTGCCTACAAGACCTGCAGTATAAGTATCAAAAGGCACTTCATTATTAATATAAATGTCGCGAAGCTTAACACCAGAAATTTCTGCCTTCAGGGTATCATCCCCATAGGTAAGATTTGACTCATAATCACCACCGATAAAGCCAAACATTGCGGCAGTGTACATGTGAGCTGGCTCAAGCTTGCTTCCAATAGTAAGTCCAGAGATTACATGATTACCTCCATCAAAATGACCTCTAAACGGATAAGCACTATATAAAACTGGGTCACCCTTTATTTTTGCCTTGATTGCAAAGCCGATTGGTTTCCAGTTCTCGCTTGAAAGTGTGATATCTCCTGTCTGCTTAAAATAAACATTCTCCCAGGTTTCATCTGCATTTATGGCTTCTGCTAAATATCTAAGCTGCTTTTCATTAGAAATAAGATATGGACTTTCCTTAGTTCCCTTTCCGCCATCGAAGATGCTTGTATCAGCCTTTCCATAAGCTGTATCATCACCATAAACTGCTTTATCCTTTGCTATAGCAAGGGCTTTTTCATAGCTTTCGTCTTCCTTGCTACCCTTAAGAATTTCCTCTGCTACGATTTCATTATCCTTAACGGTAATCTTAACTGTTGTCTTGCCTTCTCTATCTCGTCCGTACCAAACACCATCCATCATTATAATCTCGGCAACTGGTACCTTCTCTTCTTCTGGCTGAACGTAGGTAACAACTGCATATTCATCTAACAGCTTTACCTCACCATCAACATAACCCCACTTCTTAAGTGAGTCTGAGCCCAAACCATATTTAGAAAGATTGATTCCAAAGCTATCAAAATTAGCATTTAGTTTTTCTGGAAGTTGATGGTAGCTATCAGCATCGAAGCCAAAAAGATTTGCAACAACTCCACCCTCGTAGGCTTCGCCTTCTTCGTTTACACCGCCAACGGTTTTTGTACCGTAAGCCTGAACCTCAGCTTCCTTTCTGCCAGCGATTGTCATTGTTCTATTCTTATTGTAATAGCTCTGATATGCCTTACCAATTCCAGTAACCCATCCAGTAACTGCACCAGTGTAGATACTGTAATGTTCTGAAACTGTATCACCATCGCAATAGCAATTAACCACATCACCTGCATCAACACCAACAATGGAACCTACTGCAGACATACCTTCAATTTCATTTTCTATATCTCTGGCCATGCTACCAAAATAGCTGCCCCTTGAATAACAGTTTGCCACAAGGCCTCTGTTTGTCATACCTGTGATACCACCGCAAGATGCAATAGATTCCCCATACTCTACTGTTGATTTAAGAGCTACCTCGGAATAGCAGTTAATGATTGCCCCTTTATACTGTCTGGCTGCAATACCTCCTACGTAAGCATTCTTTTCATGTGTGGTAGATTCAATAACACCTGTTACACTACAGCTGTCTATCACAGCACCCTTGAAGGAGCTTCCATCGCTAAGTCCCTGCATGTATCCTGCTATACCACCTACAAAGGAAGCATCCTCTCTGTATACATAAATAGCTACATTTGTAAGATGAAGATTCTTAACACATGCATCCACTCCAAGATTACCAAAAAGGCCAATAGCGTTTGAGAAATCCTCAAGATTTTTGCTAAGCTTTCGAGGATTTTCCTTAGTACCTTCTGTAAGACCATTAATTACATGTCCCTTGCCATCGAAGGTACCGTTAAAAGCGAACTGGCTACCACCAATTGGCTCAAAATTAGCTACATCTGAAACATCGATATCAGCTGTCAGCTCTACATATTTATTATCATATAAAAGCTCTGCATTAAGTGATTTTGCAAATGCCAAAAGCTGATTAGCATTAGCAATCTTATACGGATTTTCTTTAGAACCATCACCGCCATCAAAGATAGATGAATCAACAGCTGTTTCGTGCCACTCATCACCCTTTGGTAGGATATCAGTTCCTGTACCTACCCATTTATTAAAAGTAATGGTCTCATAAGACTTATGTAAATCAGAAAGATTTGCACAAAGAAGTGATGCATCAAAATCCTTTTCAGCAGCTTCTTTGGCATTACCCATAGCCTTCATATCAGATGTTGAATAATATTTTGATGCCTTTCCAAACTCATCTGCTTTTCCGCAGATACTGCCACTGCTTCCATCAGAAGAAACAGTAACTGCTGAGACAACGTTTACAGTGTGTCCCATGGCATTTCCGACTATTCCACCTATATTTGCCACTGTATCATTTGAAGCTGTAATACTTCCCTTAGCAGATGAATTAAGCACCTTGGCGTTCATCTTTGTAAGACCAGCTACGCCGCCTATATCAGCAGCCTGTCCTTCTTTAAGGTTGCTTAGGATTTTCACATCAGATGAGCAGTTGGCAAGCTCTGCTTTAAGCATCATGTTTCCCACAACGCCACCAGCAGTAACAGGTGTCTCACCATCAGTTGTAATCATTCCTGAAACATGGCAGTTATTTACGCTTGCAGCCTTTTTTACATCACCAGCCAACAAGCCAATATTTAAACTATAATCACCAGACGCTTTCAAATTCGCATTTACGATATTTACATTTTTGACTACTGCATTTGCTTTAATAGCTGTAAACAATCCTTCGTTTGCTACTGAAGAAGCATCAACCTTCATATTAGAAATGCTATAGCCATTACCGTCAAAGGTACCTGCAAATATACTAAAGCCATCTTCAGTACCAATGGTGTTAAAATTCTCCTCACCACTAAGATCAATATCAGCTGTTAATACAACATATTCTCCTGAATAAGAAGTACCATTATCTACATTTTCGGCAAATTTCTTTAGTTGAGATACATTGCCAATCTTATATGGATTGCTCCATGTTCCATCACCTTTAATCTCTTCTGATTCCTGTGGTTCCGGTTCACTAGGATTTTCTGGTTTCTCTGGCTCCTCAGGATTCTCTGGATTTTCCGGTTCATCTACAACCGGATTATCTTCTGAGTTTTCCTTAACTTCAGCTTTAGAAAAAGCGTCCTTAGTAGCTGCTTTGATTCCATTGCTACTTAAGGTAGCACCGCTTACACCATCTATCTCATCAATTTCAGCTAAAGATGGTTTCTTTTCATTGATAGTATCAAGTAAAGCTTTGGCCTTGTCCCATGCCCATGAAGATTCCTTTTGAGCTTCTTCCTTTACCTGTTCCACTCTTCCATCTTTAATGGTGACTGAAAGTGTAACCTCACCATTTCTTCCTTGCCCGCTTCCGGAATAAGTGCCGTCTTTATAGGACACTTGCTCTTCGGCATTTGCAAGAATACTCACTGGCATAGACGCAAGGGTAAGTGCCAGCGCCATAGCGCCAGCACATACTCTAACGCTAAACAATCTTCGTTTCATACATATACTCTCCTCTCGTTATATCTAACTGCGGTTATACATGTATAACCATCAGTAGTATAGTATACCTTATGTTAGTTATGTCTACAAGTAAAAAAATAGCACTCAATAAAATGAGTGCTATTTTGGTAATTCTTTATGAAATTCTCGGCTATATAGTACTAATATTAACCCTTTACAGCTCCTTCTATCATACCTTCCATAATCTGCTTCTGAGCAATGAAGAATAAGATAAGAATAGGTACAATTGCAAGTAAAGCAGCTGCTAAAATCAAGTTCCACTGCTTAACGTAAGAACCTACAAATGCCTGTACTGCAACTGGTAATGTCTTTACTACACCATTCTGTCCAAGCATCATTGATGGAAGAAGGTAATCGTTCCAAATCCACATACCATTTAAGATAGTTACTGTTGTAATAACTGGCTTAAGAAGTGGCAAAATTACAATGAAGAATGTCTGCTCTGGTGAACATCCATCGATTGAAGCTGCCTCTTCAAGCTCCATTGGAATACCCTTAATGAAACCATTAAGAATGAATACTGTCATAGCGCCACCAAATCCAAGGTAAGCAAAAATGATACCAGGAATTGACTGAAGCATAGAGATACCAATGAACTTTCCTACATCTCTGAATGTAGAGATAAGTGGAAGCATAACTACCTGGAAAGGAATAATCATTGATGCAATAAATGTAAAGTAAATAACTACTGACCACTTTGTCTTGTTACGGCAGATTACCCAAGCAGCCATAGCTCCAAGTAAAGCTAAAAGCACTAAAGATAATACTGTGATGATTACTGAACAGCCAAATGCTGACCAGAACATAAAGTGTGTATTGTTAATTACATCTGATAAGTTAGTAATTAAGTTTGAAATAGATACACCATTTAATCCGATTGGGTTTGCTGTGATGTCGTTTGTAGTTTTGCATGAGTTAATCACAACAAGGAAAAATGGAAATAAAACGTAAACTGCAATAAGTATTGCTACTACTGTCTTTAAAACAACCCTGGAGGTCTTCTCTTTAATTTTCATTATAATTCTACCTCCTTCTTGTTAGACATACGTACCTGTACAATAGATACAAATGCAAGGATGATGAAGAATAATACCGCCTTAGCTTCACCAAATGCATATTCGTTGTTAATAACTGCAGTGTCATAAATGTTAAGAGCAAGCATCTGAGTACCCTTTGTAAGGTAGGTTCCAAGGAAGCTTGAAACAGAGCCTGTACCATTTGTTAAAGCAAGGTTAACATCGAACTGCTTGAATGCACTTGTAAGTGTTAAGAATGTACAGATTGTGATTGTTGGTGCAATCATAGGAATCTTAATCTGGAAAAGTGTCTGGATAGGTGTTGCTCCATCGATAGATGATGCTTCGATAACATCTCCTGGCACTGTATTAAGACCTGTAATATAAATAAGCATTATATAACCTGCGTACTGCCAAATGTAAACAATGATGATTCCGATAAACGCTGTTCTTGTTTCAGATAGCATTGAATATCTGGAATCAAATAAAGCTGTGGTAAATTTGGTAACAACATTTGAGAAAATGAACTGCCAAATATAACCTAATACGATACCACCAATAAGGTTTGGTAAGAAATATGCTGCTCTAAAGAAGCCCAAGCCCTTAAGCTTAGATGTGCAAAGAAGAGCCAACATAAAAGCTACTAAATTAACTAAAATAATGTTAAATACTACGAACAAAAATGTGACTAAAATTGACCAGATAAACTGTGGCTGCTTGAACATTCTAATGTAATTTTCAAGACCTACAACGTTTCTGATTCTAATACCATCCCAATCAGTAAATGAATATCCTATACCAAGAATAAGTGGGATGATTACTGTTACCGCAAAAGCAAACAGCAGCGGGAACAAAAACATAAAATTTATAATACCTCTGTGATGCTTTAATGTTGGGAAGAAATATAATCCAACAAAAAATACAACACACCCAATAATAAGTAACATTCCTCGAATTCCGAGAGCATCTGTTTTTGATATTGCTAAATATAGGCCCACCAGCATAAGCACGATTCCTGCAATCATGCAGCCGAATGATGAGACTTTTCTAGTTGCCGAGAACTCGCCCATAATTATCCCCTTTCGTACGTCCCTTTAAAAGAATAGGGGCAGTGCAAAAACGCTCTGCCCCCAAATAATATCTCAATTAGTTTGCGTAATAATCCTTGATTACGCTTTCAATTGTAGATACGAAACTATCAGCGTCAAGTTTGCCCTGTGCATAATCAGCAAACACCTGGCAAGTAACATTCTGAAGACCATCCTTCTTAAGCATTGTGTGCCATCCGCTGAACTTACCAGCATCGATGTAAGACTTCATGCTCTTATAGAATGGGTTAACTGCCTCATACTGGCAATCATCAAATGGTGAAACAAGACCTGCATCATTTACTAAGATGTTCTGAGCAGAGTCTCCTGCGCACCACTCAAAGAATTCCTTAGCACCATCAACATTACCATCATTGTATGCTACCCAGTAGCTTGGTGGTCCAGCGATGATTGTGTCAATGCCATCTTCGAATGCATATGGAGCAAATCCACATTCAAAATCAACATCATCAGGAGATGTTACACACCAGTTACCCTGTGTGATGAATGCATAATCGCCAGCTGTAAATCCAGCAACCTGTGCATCATATGTACCATCTACTAAAAGTTCAGGATCAGAGTACTGATTCATCATTCCGATGAACTCAGCGAAGTCCTTCATTCTGTCCTTATCAATCTGTCCGCCATCATTTAAAAGGTCGATGTATGTTGTATCATCAGCCTTAAGACCTGCATCTAAGTACTGACCAAATACGTGTGTACCTGAGCTCCAACCTAAGTTAGCTGGCTCTGCACACCAACCAAGAACTGCCTTGATTCCAAGCTCATCCTTCTTGCTATCGAGTGTTTCGAAAGCTTCCTTATAAGCTGCTGGGCTTGTAAGTGTTGAAGGATCAATACCTGCTGCCTCAAGAACATCTGCATTGTAGCCAAGTGCTGTTGCCTCAACTGTGTAAGGGAAACCGATTGTTCCCATGCTATCGTTTTCAAGCTCGAACTCAGTCTTGTCTGTCCAAGCAGAACCAGAAAGGTCTGCAAGCATTCCATCCCAAGTATCTGCCTGGTTTGCTTCGATTACGAAGATATCTGGCATGTTGTCTGCCTGATACATTTTCTTTAATTCGTCTGCTGCGTTTGTATCACCACCGATTGTCTCAACTACAAGTGTGTTTCCTGTCTCCTCGTTGTAAAGCTTTGCTAAATCCTGAAGCTGAGAGTCAATCTCTGGCTTACCATTAAGAAGTCTAACTGATGAACCATCTGCTGTAGCAGCGCCATCTGCTGTGTTTGTATTAGCTTGATCTGTGTTAGGCTGTCCACAAGCTACAAGGCTTGCTGCCATAGCACCAACTAATAGAGTAGAAAGTAACTTCTTCTTCATTTAATATTCCCTCCTAATACGTTAAAACGTTTTCTTTGTGTGTAGAATATCGAGAGGTTTTGTTGTGCATATTGCACAATCCACAATCTCTATTCCACTTAACTTTTGCGCATAAGTTTGTTATAAGTAAAACATACCACATGAGTTATGATAGGTCAAGTACTTTTTTAATTTTTTGAACCTTTATACAGTGTAATTCTTCTAGGCTTTGTTACAGTATCCCTAATAACAAGCTTTGTAGGCAGTGTAATCTGGGCTTCTGTCTCCTCTCCAGCTACCTTTTTAAGCAGTGTTTCAGCCGCAATAATACCCTTCTGTTTAACATCCTGATGCACAGTTGTAAGGGCTGGGCGATATAAGCTTCCAAGCATATTATCATCGAATCCAGCTATGGATATTCCTTCTGGTACTCTGATTCCTCTATCTGTTAATGCAGACATTAAGGTAACAGCGTAAAGATCTGATACGCACATAATTGCAGTATAATTCATTGCCTTTTCGCATATTTCATCCAAACTCTCTTCGATTTCAGCGCTTGCAGGTCTGATCTTTAAGAAATCCTCCTGCTCAAACTGGATGCCGGCTTCTCTTAAAGCCTTGATATAGCCCTGGAATCTGGCCAAATCTACACCATTTGTGTTATCTGAAAGGAACGCGATTTTCCTGTGACCGCAAGAAATCATATATTTAACCATTTCATAGGTGCCGCCTAAATCATCAAGACCTACATTAGTAAAATGCTTTAAGCCCTCCATACTGTATGTATCTATACATACTATAGGCTTCTTATACTTCTCACTGACACGTACTCCATCATCATCCAACATACCAAACAGGATAAGACCATCAACATTCCATGTAGAAACATGTCTCATAATCTTTTCTGTATCCCTTGATATATAAATCATCATGAAATATCCAGCGTTTCTGATTGTTTCTTCTATACCACCGATAAGCTCTGATACGAATGGGTCCATAATAAGATTCTCGTATTTATCTACTCTGGCCTTAAGAGCAAGTCCTATTATCTTAGATTCATTCTGAGCAAGATTTCTGGCGTTGATGTTTGGAACATAATCTACTTCTTTTAAAAATTCCTGCACCTTTTTTCTAGTTTCCTCGGATACCTCGCCTTCTTTCCCATGAATTACGTTAGATACCGTAGTTGTAGACATATTAAGCCTTTGCGCTATCTCTTTAATAGTTATCATTAAAAAACCTCTTTACAAAATTTGAATTGTATTGTATTGTGATGTCAATATATCACTTATGCGCATAAGTTGTCAATAATGTGCATATTTACAAAGTTATACTTATATTTTTATATCATTTTCACAGAAGAGGTAAGGTTATGAACAAGAATTATGAAACAGTATCTATTGATTTAGCAAGAATTGAGAAGCTTACAGAGCAGATTGATTCAATCTGCTCTCTTGATATTCCATCTGATATCCCTAACGGAGATATGCCAGGTGACAAGATTGAAATTGGTGAGTCTCACATTGAAAAGGCTCGTACAATTTTCCCTGAGCTTGTAAAAGAAATTCAAAAGGCTGCAAGCGCGAACCCATATCATCGTGCAACTGTATGCGTATGCGGCGGTTCAGGTGTTGGAAAGAGCGAAATTGCTTCTATCCTTTCTTATATGCTTACACAGGCTGGTGTTAAAAGCTACACAATGAGTGGTGACAACTACCCTCACCGTATTCCTATGTACAACGATGCTGAGCGTCTTCACACTTTCAGAGAAGGCGGTATGCGCGCACTTGCAGATGCTGGTATCTGTGATGCAAAGGTATTCGAGACAATCTCTAAGCTTCAGAAGGATGAAGATGATGCAAATGAAGCACACGTAAACGAGTACGATTGGTTTGCACATTACCTTAAGGGTGGTAAGACAGCTTTAACAAACTATCTTGGAACAAATTCTGAAATTGACTTTGGCGAGGTTGATACTATTCTTGATGCATTCTTAAATGGTGCTGATAAGCTTTGGCTTAAGAGAATGGGTCGTGACGAAGCTACACTTTGGTATGATGAGGTAGATATGTCTGAGACATCTGTACTTATCCTTGAGTGGACACACGGTAACAGCGACAACCTTAACAACGTTAACATTCCTGTTCTTCTTAACAGCACACCAGCTGAAACATTAGAGCATAGAAGATCACGTAATCGTGATGGCAAATTAGATGCACCATTTACTATGATGGTACTTGAGATTGAACAGAACAAGTTAAAAGATCAGGCTCACAAGGCTAAAATCATCATCACAAAAGCTGGTGAGTTAATCGACTTTGATACATTTAAACAATTAATGGATTAATTATAAAGGAGTTTTTCAAATGAGTAACACACGTACCGATAACGGACCAATGCTTAATGCTTATCCAGATAGCATGGGCGCAAATCTTTCTGATATTATTTCTGTACTTAGCAAGCCAGAATTTAAGGATACATTCCAGTCCTTCTACATTTTGCCAAGTATCTATAATACAGATTTGGATAGAGGATTTTCTGTAATAGACTACGGCCTTAATAAAGAGCTTGTAGCACCTGATGATTTATCTCACCTTGAGGATTTAGGAATTGATTTAAAGCTTGATTTCATCTTAAACCACGCTTCTGTTCTTTCTCCTCAGTTCCAGGATTTAATTAAGAACGGTGAAAAATCTAAATACGCTGATTTCTTCATCAACTGGAATAAGTTCTGGGATGGCTACGGCGAAATGACAGAGGGAGGCTACATTCAACCTGATGAAAAATACATTAAGGACATGTTCTTTAGAAAACCTGGTCTTCCAATTCTTATGGTTCGTATGCCTGATGGCAAGGATGTTCCATATTGGAATACATTCTATCAGGAGGTACGTTACCTTAAGCCTGACGTAATGGATTTAATGGAGGTTGCTGATGTGCAGTACTCTACTGCTGTTAAGCTTTCACACATTATTTCTGATGCGTTAGATGAAAAGATTGCTCCAAAGGATATTGATTTTAAAGAGCTTTCAAAATACAAGGATGTTATTGTAGATTATCTTGAATCTAACAGACGTTATTTAGGTCAGATGGATTTAAATATCAAATCTGATTTAGTTTGGGAGCACTACGATAATACACTTAAAACTCTTTCTAACTATGGTGCAAAAATTGTTCGTCTTGATGCATTTGCATATGCTCCAAAGGAACCAGGAAAGAAGAATTTCTTAAACGAGCCAGATACATGGGATGTACTTGAAAAGGTAAAGCAGCTTGCTGACAAATATAACCTTTCTCTTCTTCCAGAAATTCATGCTAGCTATGGAGAAGGCAACTATGAAACAATAGCTTCAAAGGGTTATATGACATACGATTTCTTCCTTCCAGGATTGCTTATCTACACATTAGAGCGTCAGTCAGCTGACTTACTTGTTAAGTGGGCTAAGGAGCTTGTAGATAAAAACATCAGAGTTGTAAACATGTTAGGTTGCCATGATGGTATACCACTTCTTGATTTAAAGGGAATGCTTCCTGAAAAAGATATTCAGGATTTGATTGATACAATCGTAGGTCGTGGTGGTTACGTAAAGGATCTTCACGGTGCTAAGAATATGTACTATCAGGTTAACGCAACATACTACAGCGCACTTGGTGAGGATGATAAGAAGATGCTTCTTGCAAGAGCTATTCAAATGTTCATGCCAGGTAAGCCTCAGGTTTGGTATTTAGATTTATTCGTTGGTAAGAATGATCACGAAGCAGTTAAGCGCGCCGGTGAGGGTGGTCACAAGGAAATTAACAGAACTAACCTTTCAATGGCTGACATCGAAGAGTCACTTAAGAAAGATGTTGTAAAGAAGCAGTTAGAATTACTTCGTCTTAGAAATACTCATCCAGCATTCGGATTTGATTCAAACTTTACTGCAAATTCTGATGGAACTAATCTCACACTTGGTTGGGAAAAGGATGGTCATTCAATCAAGCTTATTGCTAACCTAAAAGATTATTCATTTGAAATTAAAGAGAACTAAAAAAATAAGCTGTATCGTATATACGATACAGCTTTTTACGTTCCAACACAAAATAAAAAATTAAAGATCTACAGAACCTACACGGTCTTTGTTTGCTACATAATAAATTTTGTTTTCCTCTGGTTTGATGTAGATGTTAATCTCTTCAAGAACTTCCTTCTTGTAATCCTTCTTGAACTGAGCCTGTGCTTTCTTTAAGCAATCTGCCTCAGAAAATTCTCTACCCTGATACTGAATAACAGCTGTAGTTACAACTGCCTTCTTAGCCTTTGCTGCTGCCTTCTTAACTGTCTTAGTAGCTGTCTTTTTAGCAGCTGTTGCTTTCTTAGATGCTGTCTTCTTTGCAGCTGTTGCCTTCTTAGATGCAACTGTTGCTTCCTTCTTAACTTCCTCTACAGCTTTCTTTGTAGCTACTGTAGCGTTTGCTGCAGCTGTCTTTACTGTACTAGCAGCTGTTGCAGCTGACTTCTTTACATCATCAACTGTGACTTTTGCGTTTGTTACCATTTTTTCACCCTCCTATATGAGCAAACATTATTTTTTTTATTTACAAATTATTATAGCCATTTGCATTTGCAATTACTAGAGTAATCTAATAATTTTCTACCAAATAAACAATTAATTTTTAAATATAGTTTCTTTTTAGTACAAATTGCAAATAATATTTATACTAACTAATAAATTTGCAGTCAAAAAATAATATTCAATCTATTTCAATTTATCATTTAATGTTTCGAAAAATGATGCATTAGTAAGCTCATCAGAGTCCTCTGGAAATTCAATTCCATCCCATAATTTTGTGTTCATATCAGAGAAATATCTTTCCTCTAAATCAGATACAATATCACTTAAAACTTGCTTTCTTCTGTTATCAATAATTACCTCTTTATTGGCTTCAGAAAGCTCTTCGTTATACTTGTCTAAACACTGGAAAAAGTAGTATCCACCATCGGCTTCAATAGCACCTGAAATCTCATCTGTATCCAAGTTAAATACAACATCATCAATTTCTTTTGAATACTCTTCTCTTGCAAATGTTGCCTGGTAATAATCTAATTCTGTATAAGATGATGCAAGTCTTTCAAACGTATATCCGTAGTCAATCATGCTCTGAATTTCTTTGGCTTTTTCTTCGCTTGAAACGAAAAGTACAAATGCTTCCATAACTCTTGCTTCATCTTCTGATACTTCATCATCAACAGAATTCATAAGGTTTTCATATACTTTAGATGCAAGCGCATATCGCATATACATATTAACGATATCTTTCTTGTGTGCTCCAGTAAATGAACGCTCTTTAGAATTCATTGATTTGTAGTAAGTAGCTGCTGCTTCTTCGCAGGCTTTTTTCTCCTGGTCTGTAAGCTCTATTTCGTTTTCATTTGCATAAAGATTTAATACGTAAACTCTTGTTAAATGCTCTAGTGTTAAATCCTTAATAGACCCTGTCATAGTTGAAATATCAAAATCGCTTGACCATAGGTTTACACCATTTACAGAACCATAAATGTTTTTTTCATTTAATAGATATACCAATGCTTCTTTTTTGGAGCACTTCATATCTCCTATTTTAAATACTGTACTTCTTCCGCTGGAGCCTCCGAAATAAACGCTCTTTCCATTAATTTCACAACCTGAAAAGGTAACACAAATGCATATCGTAAATACGATGGCGCATAACCTTTTTAATAACTTCATTTTATCCTCTTCTTTCTTTTACCTTTGAGTAAATAAGGCAAATAATTATGGTACCTATAAATTCTACTATGAATAATTCCCATGTTAACAATGGCGTAAACGGAATCATATGAAGACCCATATATGCATTTACGAATCTAACCAAAACATAGTGAATTAAAAATGCCTGTGGGCTAAGATCTCCAAGCTTTACCATAACAGGATTAGCTACTGCTTTGGTAAGTAAGCCTTCACGCTTTGTAAACACAATAATCCAAGCCAGTGCCATAATTATGTAACCTGTAGACCAGTTTTTGATTGCAAGGATAAATGGGGCATCTGTAGGCTGTCCAAGCCACAACGAAAACCACATTGAAAATGCAAGTAATGCGATTTCGATTATGGTATATACGATAGTGTTGTTAAAAAATGATTTATCCTTAGAAACCATATATATTCTTCCAAGTACACAGCCAGCAAAAAAATCACCCATTCTATATACAGGGAAGCAATACATAAACCATCTGTATCTAACTGATTCGCCACCGAATCTTACGGCAACAGGATATGCCAGCGCAACCTGTAATATCAAAAGAATAATTGCCACCATTACAAGCATAAAAATCTTTTTACCCTTCATCCATCTAAGAATAAATGGAAACATAATGTACAAAAACAATGCCACTGATAAATACCAGGCCACACCATTTAATGCAACGTTAACTGTGCTGTCAGGATACCATGATTGTAATAAAAATATATTTAAAACAATATTTTTTATCATCAGCCTGATGCTATCCATAAGAATGCCACGATTAATATAAATCCATATATCTATCATCACTACTGCAACCATTGTGATGATGTGAAGCACATACAGCTTTTTGATTTTTGAAATAGAAAATTTGAAAGCAGATATTATATCATTTGGCACTTCTCTATCCCAATAAATATATGTCATCAAAAATCCAGACATAGCAAAAAAAATAGATACTCCAAGTCTGGACCATCCCCATGCTATCTTAGCATGCACCATAAATATTCCGATGAATGCCAAAGCTCTCAGGGCCTGCAATGAATTAATTCTATTATTTGATTCCATGCTATCCCTCTACTATAAGGAATCTGCCGTCCTTTAGAGGGAATACTTCTTCACTGGAAAGAATCTCTTCTTCAGTCATTCCTCCGATATCCATGCCATCCTCTAAGTATGCGATTACCTCTTTTTTATTTTTACAAACAGTGGCACAAACATCCTCTAAAAACTCTTCAGCCTCCTCGTAAGATTCAGCAACCTTTTCTGGGAAAAGCTGAAGCTGCTTTTCTAAAAATGTTTCTACTGTAAGCTTGTCGTACATAATGGTATACTCCTTTCTAAAGCAAATGAATAGATAATAACTTCCTTTACCTTAACTCCATAAGAAGCCTCTATTGCATTTTTATATAGCTCTAATTGCCTTTCATATCTTAGCACTAAATCATTGTCAGCGTCTACTCTATCAGTCTTATAATCTAAAAGAACAATTCCATCATCCTCTTCCCAATATACATCGATAATACCCTGAACAAGAATCATTTCATCGGTGGCATCCTCATCATTGAAAAGAGTCTTAGCATCACTGCCAAAGACGAATGGTTTTTCTTTGTAAAGCTTACCATCCTTAGCAGCTAAAGCCATACGCTTTGCACTTTCATCGTTCAAAAACTTCTTAAGCTTAAAAGCATTTATTCTTGTAAATTCATCCTCAGATAATGCCTTAATCTGCTTCATATAAGCTAACTGTTCATCAAAGGATTCTAATAAATCCTCCTTGGAAAAATCAAAGCACTCTAAGAATCTATGCATGGCAGTACCGTATAAAGCACCTGCAGGAATCTTGCTTTCAAGTGAATCAGCACTAGCTTCTGCCTCTCTCATAAACATAGGAATATAGCTTTCCTTTTCATCATAGACAAATGCAGGTGCAGCATCTGCATTAAACGAAAATGCATCCTCCATAGCCTGATGCTTAATTTCTGAAACTGAATATTTGCTCTTGTATTTACTTTCACTGATTCCGTGATAGGTAAATGATAACGTATTTACGATTTCATTATCAGAATCTCCTGCAACAGAATCGATAAGATTACTGATAGCTGCCTTCACCTGCTCCTTTTTAACAGAACGCTCTACCTCGTCTACAAACAATTCCTCGCAATCTATAATTCTGCGCTTATAGTTATAGCCAGATGCATTTAAAGCCCTGATAATAAGCTCTATGCTTGTAGATGCATGAAGCTTTGTATATGTGCTTAGCATTCCTGATTCGCCAGATAAATCTGCTATCTTGTCTATTACTGATTTATCCTTGGTTGGCTTAATAGCAGCTGTAACAATAAGCTTATCCACAGCACGTGTAAGAGCAACATAAAGGATACGAAGATACTCTCCTCTTGCATCTGCATCACTTCTATATTTTGCAACTGAATATGCAGCTGTTTTATAAGAGATTCTTGTATCGGGATTACGATAGTTTAATGCAAGCCCCAGCTTATCGTCATAGGCAAACATGCCTCCATCAGATTTAAATGGTTTGCCACAGCCAGCCAAAAATACTACTGGAAATTCCAATCCCTTACTCTTATGGATAGTCATAATTCTAACAGCTTCATCATTTTCTGATACTGTTTTGGCTAGTCCCAAATCTTCGTCATAGGTCTTAAGTCCATCAATGTAGCTTACAAATCTAGACAGTCCTTTGAAGCTGGTACTCTCAAAGCTAACAGCCTCATCAATAAGCTTGTTCAAATTGGCTGCTGCCATTCTTCCATTTGGCAGTGATTTTGTATAAATTAAATACTTTGTTTCCTCCAATATATGCTCTATGATTTCATGAATTGGCGTATCTATTGCTTCATCTCTGAATCTGTTTAGCAGTTCCAAAAAGTGTGCTATATCTTCATCCTTATCAACCTCGTATTTATCAAGCAGGCACTGATAAAGAGGAATGTTTGGATTAGTTGATCTAATCTTAGCCAGTCTTTCAGATGAAAATGAAAACATGGCTGAATGAAGCACTGCCGCAAGTGGTATATCATTAAATGGATTATCAATAACACTTAGCATAGATAGCACTGTATCTATTTCTTCTCTATCAAAAAATCCTGTTTCTTCAGCAACATATGCTGGAATTCCACTGTCCTTTAATGCGGCGATATATTTATCTGAATGGCCCTTTACGCCTCTAAGCAATATGACAATATCATTAAGACGCATTTTGCGAAGGCTTCGGCCATCATCGCCCTTACAGCTAACCTGGAAATCAGAAGCTAGCAGCTCCTTAATTCTTTTAGCAATAACAAGAGCTTCTAAAGTATCTCCATTATCAATATCTAACTCCTTCATGGAATCAGCGTTTTGAGTAGCGATTAAAACTTCTGCCTCATAGTCTGAAGGCTCACCCTTAAATGTTTTATCTCCAAGCTTAAGAGCCGCCTTTTCGTCGTACTTTACTCCACCAACATCCATCTGCATCAAAGGTGCAAAAACCTGATTGCAGAAATTCAATACCTCGTATCGACTTCTGAAGTTTTTATCTAGGTCGATTCTTATGGATGACTGACTGCTATTTTTATCTATTGGATAATTATAAAGCTTGTTTATAAACAGTGCAGGACTGGCCTGTCTAAAGGCGTAAATAGACTGTTTAACATCTCCTACAGTAAAATAGTTATTACCTGTGCTGATAGCTGTTAGAATCTGCTCCTGAAGCTCATTTGAATCCTGGTACTCATCTACCATTATCTCTTTAAAATGATTTGATAATTCTATTGCCACAGGACGCTTTTCATGTTCAGGGCTTTCTTCATTTCTAAGAATACGAAGAGCCATATGCTCAATATCATTAAAGTCATAAATATTACGCTTTGTTTTTTCATTCCACAAAGCCTTGGAGTATGCTTTTGCAAATTCGATTAAAGCTTTAGCCTGTTTTCCAATATACATAAGGTCATCAAGAATATCCTGGGAGCTTGAAACATAATAGGTAGCAGCTAAATCTTTTACTATGTCTTTATAAGAACCTCTTAATGCCTTAGCTCGCTTTATATCATCCTCGTTTAAGCAGGTACCCTTTGTGCCCCATCTGGTAGAAACATCCACTCCCGAAATGGCAGCATATTTTTCATCATAGGTATCCTTTGAATAGATAGCTTTTATCTGACCTAATTCATAGTTGAAAATTCCTTTTTCCTTAGCATCGCAATCCTCTGGATAAAGGCTTAGCATTCTTTCTATTTTTTCAATAACATCCTTTAATTCCAGGTCTGTCAGCTTCAAAATTTCTGTGATAAGCTCAGATGAATTAAGCTCCTCTAAGGATGAAATATCATATAGCTTTAAGGCGCTGTCATACCATTCATCTGGCCACGCAAAGCTTAACGCCTTAGCGTGTAATTCAAATACCATATCTCTTAAGGTATCTGTTCTTCTTCCGCTGATATAGGCATCTGCAAGATTTTTAAAATCCTCATCCCCCTCTTCAAGCTTTTCCGAAAGCAAATCGGAAAAGATATTATCATTAAGCATTTTCAGCTCGCCAGATGCACCAATTCTAAATGATGGATCCATATCTATTTCATAGAAATAGTTTTTAACCACCCAGCTACAGAAACTATCAATGGTTCTAATATGAGCATTATGAATAAGTGTTGCCTGAGCCCTAAGTCTTCCATCGGCACCATTATTCATAATGGCAGTATCAATAGCTTTTCTGATTCTGTCCTTCATTTCCCCAGCTGCAGCTGTGGTAAAGGTAACAACCAGAATCCTGTCCACATCTATTCCGTTTTTTTCATCTAAAATCTCAGATATGATTCGTTCAACCAGTACGAAGGTCTTACCACTACCTGCGGCAGCACTTACAAGCATGTTTTTGTTTCTTGTATCTCGTACCAGTTTTTGTTCGTCTGTTAATGGCAATTTATTCTTCCTCTAATTTTTCTTTCATCAGTTCTACAACTTCAGAATTATTCTTTGCCTTTTCAAAGCTTCTAACAGTATATCCTGCCTCGTTCTCATTGAAATGACAAACGCTTTTATAATTGCAGTATCTACACGCATCTATGTGTGAACCAAGGCGGGCTGGCGATGGCTCAAAATCGCCTGCAATAATGTGCTTTGCAGTCTCAGCTGCCTGTAACATGGCATAATCGATTACAGTCTGCATCGCACCCTTTTCCACGGCATTAGTATCTCTGTCTGATGGCTCACCATCTGCTTTAATACCATAAGGCACAATAGATGACTTTTTAGTTTGACCAGGCTCCAAACCAACACTTGAATCATTGGCTGCCAAATCTTCAGGGTCATTTGATAAAAGACCTTCCATACGGCTAAGCTTAAGTCGTTCTTCTTCGGTAGCATTTTCTGCAGCCGTAACCTCCAAAAACTTGTTAGCCATTTCATAATAAAGCATGGCTGATGGATGAACTGTTGCATTAGGATATTTATCCTTAAGCTTATCTAGCACAACTCCCATGTAGATTGGAAGCTGCATAGAAAGACCGTGATAGCATTCACTTAAATCAAGCTTATGTCCACTTGATTTATAATCGATAATTCTAACTGCCTTATCATCAGAGTCAGTCAAATCAATTCTATCAACCTTACCCTTTAAGTTAGCTAGAAGTTCTCCGCTGTCCTTATCCTTTATTTCAGTCTTTATAATCTCTTCGAAAAGCTCCGGTTCAAACTGTCCTCTGGATACCTGAGTTGTTATTATCTCAACTGTTCGTCTAAGAGTATCCTTCAGGCTTTCTACTATGTATTTTTGAGTAGGATCTTCTAAGGTTGCAACCTTTCCCATCTGCTCGAAGGTGGTGGAAATGGCAACCTCTATATATTTTTCTCGTTCCTCTTCTGTCACAGATTTAAATGTCTTGCCGTCATTTTTCAGGCTGCTAGAATATCTCTCAATAGCCTCATGACAGAAATTTCCCATATCAATGCTTGAAAGAGCAAATTCCTCTCTCTCATTAAGCTTTAATATGTAGGTTAGGAAGTATTTGTAGCTACATTCGTTGTATAGCTCAAACTTGGAAACAGAGCCTGATATGGTTTCGTCCATATTTATAGCTTCGTTTACTGCAAGCATTACATCATTTGAAAAGCTCTCCTTTTCATGCTCGTAAAATGCCCCATTAAGAAGTAGCTTTAGATTATCCTCATCAGTCAGCTTTGCCCATTCTATTAGATTTGTTAAATCTGTCTCTTCATTATCACTCAAGCTTTCAACGCCAAAGGTTACCGCCTTATTTAAAAGAGCTATCAAATAATCCATTGCGCTCTTTATAGATAGAATTCTGTCCTTAGAATCAAACTCCTCTATCTCCTCAAGCTCCAGCGAAGCAAACATCTTCTTCAACAAATCTACCAGATATGAAGGATTAACACCTTTGCCATCTGCATCAACACGTGGCATTGTTATATATAATCTTTCATTTGGCTTTGTCAGCATTAGATACAGATAGAACCTTTGACGGAAGGCCTTTTGTCTATCAGATGGTGCCAGCTCAAATCCAAGTGACAGAAGCTGCTCACGCTCTAACTGTGACAGAATACCTCCGTTTTCCACCTTCTTTGGAATAGTATCATCTGATGCTCCAATACAAAACAGCACCTTAATATTAGATAATCTGGTTCTTTCAATATCACCCAATATTACGCTATCAGCTGTAGGCGGAATGACACCGATTGAAGCTGCAGAAAGTCCTGCCTCATAGAGATCCTTAAACTCCTCCATGTCCATGGCTTCATCCCCAAGAATACCAACAAGCTTATCCAAAATATCCATTATAACTGGATAAATCTGGCTATATTCCTTGGCCTTTACAGGATTTTCGTTATCCTCATAAAGCTTTCCTCTAGCGTTTATTTTTCCTTCAAAATCAAAGCTTGTGACAAAGCTAAAAAGCGCAACTGCTATAGCTCGTACAGTACTTTTCTTTTCAAGCTTATTATCAAACTCCACAAATGGGTCAATGAATTTTTCACGAATCTCATTTACCCTGATTAAATCCTCATCCTCTTTGAAGCTATTAGAACGGATTGCAAATGGATGAAAGTATTTTTTCTTTCCACGGATTCCTGTTGAAATCAGGTAGTTCTCCAAATAGTCTATTTCGTCAGATGTAAGATCTGTTAATCCTGTACGAAGGAAACGGAATACATCCTCTCTTCTGAAATCCCTTTCAAAAATGTCAAAAAGGGCAGCTATAGCTTCTGACATTGGATGGAACAAAATCTCTGTTTTGGCATCAATGAAATAAGGGATATTGTACTCATCCCAAATTCCCGAAACCAAATATCTATATGAATCCAAATTAGGCGCAACAACAGCTATATCCTTATAATGCATCCCCTGTCGCACCAGCTTATTTATCTGAATTGCAACGTATCGCAATTCATCTCGCATGCTTCGAAGACTAACCAGCTTTATTGAATCAGAGGCTGATTCTTTTCCCTCATACTTGGCCACATTATTTCTGAAAATGTTCTTCTCTAAATGTGTAAGCACAGGATTGATAGAAAGCCAGCCATCCTTTGCCTGGATAAAATCTATTGGATTAATTATTGTATTTACGTTAAGTGCTAATTTGTTAAGCTTAAGAGCAAATTCTGATGACATTTCAAACAAAGCATCTTCACCTTGCTTTGTAAGAATGGCTTCTTCACTATCTGCAGTGATAGTAACTGCCACCTCATCACAGATTTTAAGCATATGCTCCACCAGCTGATATTGGATAGGTGTAAAGCCTGTAAATCCATCAAGCACAACTGTGGAACCATTTACAATTTCAGAATCATCTAAGATTTCATTTAGAGTGGATAAAATAGATTCTGTTGTAACATATTTACCATCTATAAAATCCAAAAAAGCCTCGTACAAAACTAACAAATCCGAGGCTTTTCTTCTGAAGCTTTCTGACATGGCAGGTGTATTTATCATTTCTTTTAGACCATCAACTGTAATGTTATACTGGGTCATTTCGGAAATAAGAGATTTCACCTGAGTTATATAACTAATCTTTGTAATGTTCTGCCTAAGTGTCTTAAGCTCATTTAAATGATTGTCTATGATTCGTCTAATAACAAGGGATTTTCCTGTATCATCCAATACAGCATTTATGCCAGCGCCCAGCTCTTCGAATACACGATAAGCTAATCGATTGAAGGACAATACATCTATGTTCATGATGCATTTGTTAGGATGCATGGACACCAAAAGCTTTTGGGTGGACATGGTGTACTGTTCTGGCACGATAACAAGAAAATTCTTGTCTTTGTGTTTCATAGATTCTTTTATTATTCTTGAATAAAGGGTAGTGGATTTTCCACTACCCGAGCTACCTACTACTATTGATAATGACATTATTACTCCTAAATTGATTTACGACTGAGGGAACATGCCGCGAAGCATTGTAGCCATAGAACCTGTACGTGATCTTTCGTATGGCTTTCCCCTCAGGTATAATTCTGAAACATTAAGCTTCTTTAATTCTTTAACTGGAACCTCGTATGGGTTAGCATCAAGCACTACAATATCGCAGCTCTTTCCCATTTCAAGAGTTCCTCTTTCCTTCTCATCAAATAATGATACAGCTCCATTATATGTTGCCATTCTAAGAGCATCATATACAGAAACAGATTCTTCAGGGTTTGGATTATTGCAGGCATCATGAATCCATTTAATAGGGTCTGGATCTGATGCAGGCGCATCCGAATTAAAGCAGAGCCTAATTCCCATATCTTTCATTGTCTTAAGTGGATTGATGAAATTGTACTGGGTTTCTGAAAGCATACCCCTAATAAAATCATCCACACCCTTAACGTTTGAAAGAAGTGATGGTCTTACAGAAATCATAATATTGTATTTGCTGCAAATCTTAAGGCATCTCTTTGTTGGAAGAGAACCATGAAGAATTATATGTCTGTGGTCATATCTTGGATAATCCTCTAACGCCATTGCTATTGCATTAACAGCCTGTTCAAAGGCTGCATCACCAACAGCATGAAGTGCTATCTGATATCCTGCTCTATTTGCGTTGACGCAGAATTTCTGAACTTCAACATCATCATAATAAGATACGCCACGATGCTTAGCATCAGCATATTCATCAATAAGATATGCATCCTGATTTGCAAATGTACCATCAAGGTTGGCAAATACAACTCTTGTCATATCCTTCTTGGCAATCTTGTCTACGTTAGAGCACTGATATGCTACCTTTATCTGCATTCCATTATCAAGACCTTTAGCAACAGAACGTTCCATATCAAAGTCATAGTCTCTAACGAAACCAAGACCACTGGCTGAACAAATAAGTCCAATACCTCTGCTGGCAAGGAAATCTGCAGTTTCCACCATGGAATCAATAACCTTTTTGGTTGAAAGACCATGTGATACAAATTCTGTCGCAGTAACAAATGCCTCCTGCTTCAATTCACCAGTTTCTGGATTAAAGCCTCTAAGATTCTCAATCCTAGTTTTTACAGCATCGATAAACATTGAGTTACAAACAGCAGAATGAGCATCATGCTTTAAAATGATAGCTGGCTTGTTTGGACAAGCCTTATCCATCTGTTCTCTAAGCAACAAATAACCTTCTGAAACAGAAAATTCAGTGGCGCCAAATCCAACTACTATATTTTCTTTGGTGGTACTTGCATATTCTTCTAGTGCCTCAAGTATCTTTGCATTTGAATCTGTATCACTAATAGGAAACATTCTATGCAAAACAGAGAAGCCTGAATAATGGGCGTGGGTATCTACAAATGCAGGTAAAGCGACACCCGCTCCCAATTCAATAGGCGGAATCATTTCATATTGAGTTGGCAAGGTATTGCCAATATATGCAATTCTACCTTCTCTTTCAACTAAATAATTTGCGATAGTATTATTTTCATCACATGTTATTATTGTTCCATGAAAAACCTGCATTTCATCCCCTCCGATTATTTATTCTTTTTCTGTGGTCTGCAAATATGACGAGGAATTCCATCAACCATGATTGGTGCAACATCGCCCTGAATCAATGGCTTAGCATAAGTAATGAATGCCTCTGTTACATATGTTCCATCATGTGTAATCCAATTTCTTGGAACAAGCTTCTCGTCATTAGCAATCTTATGAACATCCTTAACCTCTGTACCACACTGATATGGATCATCAGAATGACGGATAAGTGTAACCATCTTTCCTGTATCACCTTCATCAGCAGCAAGAACTGCAGCACCACCAACCTGGTATGCCTCCAAAATATCGATACGTGAAGCTAAATGTGAGCCGGCACGCTGTAATGTAGAAAGCTCAATAGCTCTAGTCTTGCAGCCAAGCTCTCTTCCAATGTAGTTGCAAAGATAAGATGCTGTTCCTGTAAGCTGTTTGTGATTGAAGGCATCTACGAATTCTACGTTGCTTCCTAATTCGCATACATATTTGCCGTCCTTTGTATGAATACCTTCAGAAACACAAATAACAACAGAATGCTGCTGCTTTAATAGCTTTTCTACTCTCTCTTTAAATTTTTCAACGTCAAATGGAACCTCTGGCAAGTAGATTAAATCTGGGCCCTCACAATCCTCACCCTTGGCAAGAATGGAAGCACCTGTAAGCCAACCTGCATTACGTCCCATAATTTCAACTATTGTAACAAGTCCTTTATCGTACTCTAAACAATGTCCATCACGAATAATTTCCTTAACAGATGTACCGATATATTTAGCAGCGCTACCATAACCTGGTGTATGGTCTGTAAGTGCTAAATCATTGTCGATAGTCTTAGGACATCCTATAAATCTGATATTTGAACCTGTGATAATTGCATAATCGGAAAGCTTTTTGATGGTGTCCATGGAATCATTTCCACCGATGTAAATTAAAGCTTCGATTTCGAGTTTGTTAAGAATCCCGAAGATTTTCTCGTATGTTTCCATGTCCTCGTGGATTTCTGGAAGTTTAAATCTGCATGAACCTAGATATGCAGCTGGTGTACGTTTCAAAAGCTCAACATCCAAATCGTTCTTGATGTAATCGGAAAGGTCTATATAATCCTCTTCCATAAGGCCTTTAATGCCATGAAGCATACCGTATATCTTTCCTGCCCCACGGTCTTTTGCTGTTCTGATAACTCCCGCTAAAGAAGAGTTAATTGCTGCGGTTGGGCCGCCAGATTGTCCCACAATTACATTTCCAGTCATTTCATAATACCTCCCAATCATTAAAGTTAGTTAGTCTTCTTCAGGTAAATCCCTAAAAAAGCCTGCGATAATATCACATACGCACCAAATACCTCCTCCAATAGTGGATGCGATAAATATCTTAAATATATTGATAATGAGAATACCAGCTGTAAGTGTGCCACCAGTAAAGCCTGTAACCAGCCAATAGACTGGGCGTGCAAACAGCCAATAACCACCAATATACAACCCCAAAACTGTGCCAAGAACGCTAAATAACACAGCTAAAGCCTTCTTTGCATTCTTTTTCATAAAAAAACTCCAAATTGTAAAAGATTATTATACTTAAAATGGTAGCATAAGAAGACCGAAAACGCTACAAAAAATACCGTAACAAATTATAGATATTATAGCTGCGATGGCAAATCCGGCCACAACATCCTTAATAAAGTGAACTCCTCCTATTACCCTGATAACAGCAAGGATAAGTCCTAACAGGCATAAAATGCCACAAATAACTGGAAATACCTGGCCTATAGTAAAGGCCACAATGAAAATAGAGAAAACATGTCTGCTTGGGAAGCTTTTCCCCTTAGTGTCCTTCTTCAATACAGGTGTAAAATCGTACACCTCGTATGGTCTAGGGGAGCTTAAAAGCTTTCTGTACAAGCTTACTATAATGAAAGAAACTCCTGTTACAAGCAGGCTTCGATACAATAATAACCCCTTGTCATTAGGAATTTGCATAAAAGAATACACGAGAAAACCTGCATATAACAAAACAGTTATATAAGTAATGGCCTTGTCCAGCAAATTAAGCACTGTAACAAGACCATTATTATTTTTAATTCGTTCTGAAATTAATCTGTAAGATATCATATAATTAAGCACCTATTAAAAGTGTATCCTGATGAGCCTTGACTGCGTCTTCGAATAGATGCTGTGCATACTGAACATCCTTACCCATGGCAAATGCCATTTCCTCATATAACTTGCGACCTGCAAGATTAAGGATTTTCTCATCCATAGCCATTACTTTCTTACCAGCAGCAATACGATTCCACTTTCTGATAAGAACTGTTTTTACAACGCTAGCCATAGATTCTGGTGTGAACTCAGCCATTACCTCTTTGAATTTGTCCTGAAGAGCTCTTTCATTAGCTCCTTCGATACACTTGATGTCGTCAATGTTGTCAAGAATTCTAGTAAATGTGTCAAGTCCAGCAACAGGACGAAGCCTTACTGTTGAACCAACTATTGGAGTAAATACCTTTGCACCTGCCTTAAATACTGGAGACATGCAATAGTACGTTTTGCGAGAACCTTTGCCCATAAGCTCCATGTCGTCAATATCCTCGATCTGACAAACTCCACTACCCTCATGAACCAAATAATCGCCTACTTGATAATCCATCTTTCACCATCCTTCTAAACCATAACAACAAGTACCTCCATAACTCTATCCCCTTCTTCGAAGTTAATCTAGTTATATTATATCACCTTTTTGGGTTAGAAGAACACAGAAAATTCACATTTGTTAATAATTCCCACCGATTGTGAAAATATAATTATCTTTTTTGTAAATAATGTCCTATATTCAGACAAATTACAATTTATAAAAAAGGGTTAGACTGTGAGCCGGGTTATGTCTTTTAAAGTAGTCATCTATCTAGGACCACTGTCGCCAATGGCCTCAAGCGTTCAACCTGATGCTGGCGGGCCGCGTACGCACCGCTTAGAACTTGCTTCGGATGGGGTTTACATGGCTACCGTTGTTACCAACGATACGGTGGTCTCTTACACCGCCTTTCCACCCTTACTCATATTGCTATGAGCGGTATATTTCTGTTGCACTATCCTTGGAGTTACCTCCACCAGCCGTTAGCTGGCATCCTTGCCCTGTGAAGCCCGGACTTTCCTCTCCCCTACCATTACAGTAAGGCAGCGACTACTCATCTAGCCCCTTATTATCATTACTTATTATATATTACAAAATACAACTTCCTCCTATAAACTCACGCACCAACGAATTGTTAGGAATAACATCTGGTGCCATAGGAATGAAGTAATCTAATAATTTGATTAATCGTTTCGCCTCAGCATACATTGGATGGTCTGGTTCTATAGCGTACAACTGAGGGTCGACATATAATTTTAACACAGCCATCTCATAAATTAAAGCTGTATTAAACAAATAATCTGCTTTTTCTTGGAATGGGAAGATATATTTCTCTTCTCCTCTTCTAACTGAATCCCACATTGCTATGGTTTCAGCAGCAGATGTAGCACGTGTTCTTGAATCACGTACAATTCTTCTAATTAATCTTCCATCTGTAGTAGACAACGGATTGTGCTCATCTATTGAAAGCTGAGTAAGCGCTGACAAGTAAATCTTATATTTACTCTCTGCTGGAAGAGATTCACTCATTTTGTCATTAAGACCATGAATACCTTCAATTACAAGAATGTCGTTTTTGCCAAGCTGCATGTAATGATCGTTGTACTCACGCTTACCTGTCTTAAAGTTGAAGTTAGGTAGCAGTACTCTCTCGCCATTCAAAAGCTTAACCATGCATTCGTTAAAATATGGAACATCAATTCCTTCGATTGATTCGAAGTCTTTCTCACCATATTCATCTATAGGCATCTGGTCCCGATTTAAATAAAAATCATCCAAAGGAACTGGATGTGGTACACAGCCTAATGCTCTAAGCTGCGCTGAAAGCTTGTGCGAAAATGTGGTCTTTCCTGATGAAGAAGGACCTGCCATCATAACAAACTTAACATCCTTTCTATCGGCAATAGTATGAGCTAACTCACCAATGTTTCGCTCCATTATTGCTTCCTGTGATAGAACAATATCTTTTATTCTGCCTTTAGTAATGGCTTCATTTAATTCACCTACAGTGGAAACTCCTAGAGTCTCTCCGAACTTAGATGCTGCCTGCTGAACAGAAAACAACTTCATAGGGCGTGAAAACTCTGCCACCACTCTGGTATCTCCTGTAAGCTTATTTCCATTAGGGAACATAAGCATTACACCATTTTCAAATTTTAATAAATCAAAATAGCCTAAGTAACCTGTAGAAGGAACCATGTAGCCATAAAAGTAATCTTTACATCCGTCCAAATCATAGATGTTAATGTTTGAACTGGTACGGTATTTCAGAAGCTGTTCCTTGTTAACCATGTTAAACTTGTGGAACATCTCTCTGGCTTCGGAAGTTTTAATGGAATACTTCTTAAGAGGAATATCTTCTTTTACAAGACGATGCATTACCTGCTTCAGTTCCTCTATCTTATCTGTCGTTATTTCATCCACACCATCAAAGGTGCAGAAATCGCCCTGTCCAAGCGAATGCTGTACCCTAAGATATGCATGCTTTGGATAAGGATAAACCTCCATTAAAGCTCTCTGTAATAAAAATACAACGCTTCGTCTATACGCTCTTCGTCCATCTTTATCTGCAGTAGTCAGGAATTCAATGCTTGCATCTTCAGAAACGGTTTTGTTAAGCTCTGCAAGATTGCCATTATATTTTGCAAGAACAATATCATCTCTGAAATCCTCCTTGTGGCGCTTTGCAATTTCAAGCAAACTAGTTCCGTCCCCATAAGTCTCTTCTTTACCGTTAATGATTACTTTAGCCATGGCTACTCCTCCATTTCAAGCTCGAGCCTTTCAATGCAGTCAAGAGCATCTTCCAGCTCTTTTATTCTTTTTTGTATAGGTGAATCACTGGCTATATCTTTTTTTGAAACTAATTTTTCTAGAATAGATAAGTATTCATTTTTGTTTTTGTTAAGAAGCGTTTTGAATAAGGTTGGCCTCTTCTTGATAATTATCGGTCCGTATTCAAGCTCTGCATCAGATAAACTGTAATCCAAATCAGGCTCGTAGCAGACCTTAATTATCGGATAGATTTTTCCTTCTTCCATGCATAATGCTTCATCCAAAAACGAAAAATGATTACCCACTAAAAAGGCTCTAAGCCTATCGTATTCTGACTGTGGCTCTAAAATGATTGTCTTAGCGCTTTTGGCCACATCAATTCCCGCATCAAGTATTCTAGTAATAAGTGCGCCACCCATACCACAAATACATATAGTATCTGCTTCAGAAACTGAAAGCTTTTTAAGACCATCAGATAGTCTGAAATCCACACTATCTGAGAGCCCATGCAGGCCAACGTTTTCCTTTGCACTGTTAAGTGGTCCCTTATTGACATCCATTGCGATTGCACGGGTTGCAACATTGCCCTCCAAAAGAGCAATTGTAAGGTATCCATGGTCGCACCCCACATCGCAAATGGTGTCGCATTTTGGTACCATACCATATATAATTTGTAATCTTTCCGATAATTTTATCATTTAATTATGTCGATTCTGTTTTTTATTTTTATTGATCTAAGTAATCCTTAAGCTTGCGGCTGCGGCTTGGATGACGAAGCTTTCTTAAAGCCTTTGCTTCAATCTGACGAATACGCTCACGTGTAACGTTAAATTCCTTACCAACTTCCTCAAGTGTGCGGGCCTTACCATCTTCAAGACCAAATCTAAGGATAAGAACGCGCTGTTCACGCTCTGTAAGTGTATCAAGAACCTCGTGAAGTTGTTCCTTAAGAAGTGTAAATGTTGCAGCCTCTGCTGGTACTGGTACGTTTTCATCTGGGAGGAAATCACCAAGGTGGCTATCTTCCTCTTCACCGATAGGTGTCTCAAGAGATACTGGCTCCTGAGAAATCTTGAGGATTTCGTGTACTCTATCTACTGTGATACCCATTGCCTCAGCAATCTCTTCTGGAGTTGGTTCACGGCCATACTCCTGTAGTAACTGTCTAGAAACTCTGATGAGTTTGTTGATTGTTTCTACCATATGTACAGGAATACGGATTGTACGAGCCTGGTCAGCGATGGCACGTGTAATTGCCTGACGAATCCACCATGTAGCATATGTAGAGAACTTATATCCCTTGTGATAATCGAACTTTTCTACAGCCTTCATAAGACCAAGGTTACCTTCCTGAATAAGATCAAGGAAAAGCATACCACGTCCAACGTAACGCTTAGCAATAGAAACAACAAGACGAAGGTTTGCCTCAGCAAGCTTATTCTTAGCTTCCTGGTCGCCGTCTTCCATTCTCTGTGCAAGCTCAACCTCTTCCTCAGCAGAAAGAAGTGGTACCTTACCGATTTCCTTAAGGTACATACGAACTGGATCCTCGATGCTGACAGAATCTGGAACTGACATATCGATGTCATCCATATCCTCATCATCACTTGCAAGTAAAAGTGCATCTGAAGGGCCTGATGAGAAGTTTACATCGATTCCCTTTTTATCTAAATATGTAAGGATGCGCTCCATCTGCTTAGCATCGATTTTGTAATCCTTTAAGAACTCTGAGATTTCGTAATCTTCAATGATGCTCTTCTGAGACTTAGCAATCTTAACAAGCTCTGCAACCTTTGAGTCAAGCTCGTCGCTACCAAATGAATCCTCATCGTCATCATCTACATCATCGTCATCTTCATCAACAGTAGTCTTTGCGCCAACTGATGCTAAGAATTCATCAACATCGTCATCATCTTCCTTCTCATCGATGTTATCAAAATCATGCTCGTTAAACTCAAGATCCTCTACTGAGATTTCTTCCATATCGCCGAAGTCAACATCTTTGTCATCAGCCTCTGCATCGTTATCTTCTTCCTCTGCTGCGTCAGCCTCTGCTAAAAATGCATCAGCAGCAGCCTTTAAATCTCCGTTTTCGATTAATTCGTCAACTTTCTTTTTTGCCATTTTTATTCCTTTCTAGATTGAAATGTCTAAGCGCTCAAGACGCTGTAGTTGCTTTTTACCTTCCACTAAAGCCTTAAGATTTGTGCCGTTTTTCTGAGCAAGCTCAAGTGAATTCTTTTTTATTCTAAGTAAGGTTTCCTTAAGGGCCTTACTAAGATCCGTATTATCTGTCAGCTCTCCAACAGTGGTGTTGAAAAGAGCCGCAACTGTTTTTCGTTCATCGTCCTCCATAAACATGTCAACGATGCGAGCTGTATCAACAGGTTTGTTTTCGCTAAGGCTTGCAAATACTTCATCTGCAACCTTTTTGTATACCCCTTCTTCAAAATCATCCGGGGCAACATAATCCTTTATCTTAGGATAAATATCCTGCTGTTCTACAAGCCAGGTAAGTAACAGACGCTGTGACATTTTCATGCCGTCATCCTTTGGCTTTTTGTTTGAAGCCCTACTTTCTCTTGAAGCAGATGATGATTTGGCTGTAATACCTGATTGTCCAAGCTCTAATATATATTTTCCAAGGGCAGCCTTTGGAATGTTAAACCTTGCCGCCACTGATTCGGTGTAGTTTTCCCTCTCAAGTTGAGTAGGAAATTCAGTGACTATCATTCTGGCTACTTCCTTTTGAAAATCTGATTTCTTCTCTGGGTCAGTAAGGTCGTAATTCTTTTCCTTCATTCTGACCTGATACATAAAGCTGTTTTCCGCATTCAAAATACGTTTTTCGTATTCTTCTGGGCCAAGAGCCTTTATGAATTCGTCTGGGTCCTTGTAAGGGGACATATTGATAATCCTGCAGGAAATTCCAGCATTCTTAAGAATAGGTATTGCTCTAAGAGCTGCCTTTTGTCCTGCTCCGTCGGAATCATAGCTAAGGTAAACATCCTTAACGTATCGTTTTAGCATACCTGCATGGCCTTCTGTCAGGGCTGTACCCAGTGATGCTACAGCATTGTCAAAGCCTGCCTGGTGAAGGGATATAACATCCATATAGCCTTCGCATAGTATAAACTGTTCGCGTCTGGTCTTTCTAGCGAAATACAAACCAAAAAGTGTTTTTGATTTGTTGAAGATTTCCGTTTCTGGCGAGTTTAGATATTTAGGCTCGCCCTCACCCATTACACGACCACCAAAGGCTACTACCTTACCGTTGGCATCAAATATAGGAAACATTGCTCTGTTCCAAAATTTGTCATGGCCTCCACGTTTTTCATCTATGGTTACAAGACCGCAATCCTTAAGGATGTTATCCTCATACCCCTTGCTTCTAAGATATTTGTACAAGGAATCGGAGTATTTGCTGGTGCAACCAAGTCCAAATTTGTGAAGGGTTTCAGCAGTAAGCTGTCGCTTTGTGAAATAGCCAAGGGCCTGCTGTCCTTCAGGTGAGCGAAGCATTTTGTAATAATAGGCTGCAGCTTCTTTGTTAATTTCAAAAAGTCTGGTCCTTTTATCTGCTCTTTGCTTTTCCTGATAAGTCATTTCCCTTTGCGGCAATGTGACGCCGCATTTAGGGGCAAGCTCTTCAACAGCTTCTTTAAAGGTCATGTTTTCGTATGCCATAAGGAAGCTGAAAACATTACCTCCTGCACCGCAACCAAAGCAATAATACATTTGCTTCTGAGGGCTTACTGAAAATGAGCCTGTCTTTTCATTATGAAAGGGACATAAGCCAAAATACTGGCTGCCCTTTTTTTGTAAGTTTACATATCTTGAAATTACATCGACGATATCTGTTCTAGAACGAACTTCTTCGATGATTTCATCAGAATAATAAGGCATTTATTCTCCCGAAAAAATTATTTATTTTTTAAAATCCATCAACCACCCATGCCTTTGGCATAAAGTATTCGTTGAATTTTGTAATGCAGTATTGGTCTGTCATTCCAGAAATGTAGTCACATATAATGCGTTCCTGGCTGGTGCCTTCATCTTCCATTGCTCTATATCTATTAGGAAGTTCTTCAAAGTGATAGGTGTAATATTCATACAGCTCGCGAATCATTCGCTTAGCCTTAACCTCTTCCACTTTAGCAATAGAATCCTTATAGACATTTGCAAACATGAAGCTGCGCAAATCAGACATAGCTTCTTCAATCTCTGGTGACATTTTAATCACTGGGCTATCCTTGCTTTCAATGATAACGTTGTGAATAAGAGTATCAAGTCGAACTGCTGATGTCATACCAAGAGTCTTTCTGATTTCCATTGGAATATCATCCTCAGTAAGGATTTGTGCTCTGATAGCATCATCAATATCGCTATTAACATAGGCAATCTTATCGGATAATCTGACAATCTGTCCTTCCGGTGTAGCTGGATGTCCGCTAGTCTGGTGATTGCGGATTCCATCACGAACCTCCCATGTAAGATTAAGTCCCTGACCGCCCTTTTCTAACTTTTCAACAATGCGCACACTTTGCTCGGAATGCACAAACCCAGTAGAGCACATAGCGTTAAGCTGTGCCTCACCCGCATGGCCAAATGGTGTATGGCCCAAATCATGACCTAGTGCAATAGCTTCAACCAAATCTTCATTAAGACGAAGAGCCTTAGCTATTGTTCTGGCATTCTGTGAAACTTCAAGGGTATGAGATAATCTGGTTCTGTAGTGATCACCCTGAGGAGTAAGAAAAACCTGCGTCTTATTCTTAAGACGACGAAACGCCTTGCTGTGAAGGATTCTGTCCCTGTCCCTTTGAAATAAAGGTCTGATATCACACTGTGGCTCATCCTTCTCACGTCCGCGAGAATTAGTGCTCTGTGTGGCATAAGGGCTAAGAGTCTCCTTCTCCATCTGCTCTATCATTTCTCTAATTGTGCCCATTTTACCCTCCCTTTTATGCATTAATCGACACTCCTATAAAACATATTACATGAAAAAAAAGGATATCCTTTTTTTGAATAAAAAAAACCTAGGTTTTTTCAACCTAGGTTTAGTGCGGAAGGCGGGACTTGAACCCGCACGACTGCAATAGCCACAAGATCCTTAGTCTTGCTCGTCTGCCAGTTCCGACACTTCCGCGTACGATATAAATTGTTTTGTCTTTCGACACGAGTGATATGTTACCACCGCAACTGATTAATGTCAATAAGAATTATTAACATTAGTGCGGAAGGCGGGACTTGAACCCGCACGACTGCAATAGCCACAAGATCCTTAGTCTTGCTCGTCTGCCAGTTCCGACACTTCCGCATGTCTTTCGCTTGATGTTACTCTCTCGCGACGACTAGTAAATAATAACCCCCAAAGCTCATTTCGTCAACACTTTTTTGCAAATTAAAGTGTCGAATTTTTAAGCTCTATATCTGAATATTCTGACACACTTCAATTACTGTCCTTTATTCCACTCCATGCTCTAATAAATACTGGTGCAATGGCTCATAGCAGGCGCCCTTTAAATGCACTCCATCTCCAGTAGTTTCAGCTTTAAGATTACCATTTTCATCATCAACAGCTTCACCCACATCCAGATAGAATACTTTTCTATTATCAGCCAATCCTTTTATAGCATCATTTCTAATATTGATATTTGTATTGTTGTAAAGCTCATCTGTGTTATTTTTTTCTTCTGATACATGCATTATGCTACAAATAAAAATAGTGGCATCAGGCTGAAGATATTTTAGTCCCTGGATAACCTCAGAATATACTTCCCTAAATCTTTCTTCATCGCCTGTTCCAAGTTCATTGATTCCTACCATCAGATAAATCTTTTTAAAATGCTTTCCTGCCAAAGCAGTTGCAATAGACATTTTATTTTTGTTTTCGTCTTCTATCCATTCCTTACTTCTAATATCAAAAATAGTAAGAGATTTCTTTGCGAAAAATGTAGCTCTAGAATCAATCGCTTCGCAATACTGAGAAAGTCCAACTATTCTTGAATCTCCGATAAAAAGTGCATCATCAAAATAAGAATCATCAACCGTTGTAAACTCTTTTTCTTTTTCTGCTGTATCAACAACTGCCTCTGGAAGGTTGTCCTTGCCCTGTTCCTCAGAAGCGCTTTGTAATTCTACCTTTGACCACGGATATACTCCATCGGCCATAGCCTTAAATGCTACCGCCTCCATCGGAGTTTTGACTATATTTCCATAATAATCACTGTAAACCTTATCCTTTAAATAAAAGGATGTAGCCGAAATACCTACTGATGAAATTATTATTAAACTAAGTAATAAAAAACCCTTTATTTTCATAACATCACCTAAAATCTAAGATACATAAATGGATTTCCAGCTGAATTAGACAGACTGAAAATACTAATCCAAAACATTGCAAAAATGATAAGAACTGTAATTACATTATCCTTATACTTTTTGAAAAGACTTGTAAATACCGGTATCGAAAATACGATACCAAGCATCAAGAAAAGCCAGTAATCCTTTAAATAATAAAATACGTCGTTTTTATTAACTGCAACTGAAATATCTATTACAGGAAACATTCTAAGTAAATATAAACGCAGATTTCCAAAAGAATGGATAGCAAAAACAACCCATGTGATAGGTATAATCACAAGTACGTTTATACGGCCAATTACCGCAAAAAGCTTTGGAAAATGGCTAAAAAATAGCTTTTCAAAAATAATAATGATGCAAATAGACATGCTCCATATAAAAAAATTAGGTGTATATCCATGCCAAATTCCTGTAAGAAGCCAAACTACAATAAGATTAATTACAGTGCGTATTTGGCCCTTTCTGCTACCGCCAAGTGGGAAATAAACATAATCTCTGAACCATTCACCAAGAGTGCTGTGCCATCTTCTGTAAAACTCTGATATAGATGCAGAAAAATAAGGCTGGTTAAAGTTTCTGATAAAAGGAAATCCAAGCATCACACCAATTCCTGCAGCCATAAGAGAATAGCCCCAGAAATCAAAATACAAATTCAAGGAATAAGCATAAGCGCCAAGCCATGCAAGTGGTGTAGAGATACTTTCATAGCCGATTACCTTTAAATCGCTCCAAAACACTGCTAAATGATCTGCTATGATAAGCTTCATAAATAAACCAATAACAAAGAATTTCAGCCCCTCTTCTATCTGATTTAAGATTTTTGCATCAGATTTTTGCCAGAAGATATTCTCTTCAACATAGCTTTCTCTCGCTATAGGACCAGAAATAATCTGTGGAAACATCACAAAATAGTTAGCCATATTAATAAAGCTGACACTTTGGATTTTGCCTTTGTACAAATCCACCTGATAGGAAATCATTTTGAAAATGTAATAGCTTAGACCTAGTGGAATAATTACAGATAGGCCAAAGCCTATTTTTGCAAACTTAAAGAAGCACAAAACTGCTGTGTTTATAATAACAACTGTGCCAAGAACAAACTTGCTGTGACTTTTGTGAATAACATGGGCAAAAATCCAGTTCACGCAGGTCATAACTGCAAGCACTAAAATCAGCCTTGGCTCATTAAGATAATAGAAGCCAAGACTGCCTAATAGAAGTACCCACTTTCTAAAAGAAGCAGGAACAATATAGTATATAAGTAAAAAGATTGGTAACAATCTAAAAATAAAATTCAAATCTGAAAAGGTCATTTTACTCTCCCTCTAATTCCTCAATTACAGTATACAATAACCTTTCCACTTTTTCTTTATGAATTTAACTATTTTAATGATTCTTCATATCTATCGATAACTTTGTATAGCTTTTTGTTTGGGTCATCAGTCATTTTTATATCTGTGTCCAACTGCAAAAGCTGATTATTGCTAACAGTTCTTGCTTCCCATTTCGGTAATCCTTCGCCGTTTGGATCTCCAGTTTTAGCAAAATTTACAAAATACTGCTGCATGATATCTGAAAGCTTGTAGTCATCCTCATTATAAAGACCAGGATGTCTCCAAAGATTTCCATAAGCATATGGTATCTCTCCTGCATGATAATTAGACAGGCTGTTGTTTGTCTTTGTGAAATAATATTCGTAAGCAGGCTTGCCCTGTTTAACCATATAGTTGTTCCATAGATAATGAGAATAACTAAACCATATTGCAGAATAAGCCTGATTCAAAGCTCCCTTTGCATCTCCCATAGCATCTACAATAAAATGCTGGTCACGCTGAGGTGAATCAGCCGGCACTACCTTTGCCATATCTGAAGCATAATCCCCAATATCCTCTGCAAGAAGCTCTTCGTAATTTTCAGCTGTTGCCTTTATGCCAAGATTAAATGCATCTGCCTCCTTGGCATTAAATCCATTTAAAAGAGCCTTCTCATGATTCTCACCCTTTTCATAGGTAAGATATGGCTGTTCTACTATAGCATAGCCATCTACTGTCATAGCTGACTGATTGCTAGCGGTTTTCACAAGCTCTTCTGCGGGAATATCTCTAAGCTCCATTGAAGATTTGGCATTGAATTCCTCTCGCACCATATTGCCCTGTTCTATAGCCTCAGAATAGTCTCTAAAGGTATGAAATGGCTTGTAGGCAAGTATTCCACTGGATTCTGCAATAGCGTAGTTAAATAATCCTTCTGTAAGTGGAGAAACGCAAATGGCATTAACACTGGATGAACCAGCAGATTCTCCTGCAATAGTAATTCTGTCAGGGTCTCCGCCAAATGCTGCTATATTATCCTTTACCCAGTTTAAGGCTGCAATCTGATCTAACAGGCCGTAGTTTCCTGTAGTATTATTTGGTGATTCTGATTTCAAATCATCTGCAGTGTAATATCCAAACACACCAAGACGATATGCGAAGTTTACAACAATAACACCTCTTTTTGCCAAATCCTCTCCACGATATTCTGTGTAAGAAGACTGACCTGTGGTAAGGCTACCTCCGTGAATGTAAAAAATAACAGGAAGTGGCTCATCCCCCACATCCTCTGGGGCAAAAACATTAAGATATAGACAGTCTTCACTCATTGGCTCTATATATTCATCACCAAGCTTTACCTGATAATCATGCCAACCAAGGATATGGGACAAGCTGTCATATAATGTATTGCTTCTAGGCTGCATTGCCATTGGGCCAAAAGCATCGCAGGTTCTAACTGAATTCCAGCTATCTGGCGCCTGTGGCTCCTTAAAACGAAGCTCACCAACTGGTGGCTTAGCATAAGGGATTCCTGCATACACCTTTACGGAATGGTCTGCATTATATACTCCTGTCAAATCTCCTTGAGCGACATGAACTACCTCTGTCACATCAGGATTCTTGTTATCAACTGCTGGAACATTCTTATATGGAGGACTAGTTAGCAGATAATTAGCACATAATATGCCTATAAATGCAACCCAGGTAATAAGATTTACTTTGGTGCTAAGCATTCCTTTATCTGCCAGAAAACCCCTATAGGAAATCATAGCAATCGAAGCAAACACTCCGATTATCCATCCAAGAATAATGTTTTTGGATAGTTCAAGTATCACCAAATATAATAAAGTTATAAGAATAATTACTACGTAAAACAACATAAGCACCTCTAGTATAATTTACCGCGATTTAATTTTATGCAATCCATTATAAGACCTGTTTCTAATTCTTGCAAGCCTAAACATAACAAACGGGCGACACCAATTCGAAATCAACCGATTCCTAACTGGTGCCGCCCCCTAATATCGATCCCAATGGACTATACCTCTCAATCTATCTTATTTATAACTGTTACAATGTCGCGTGTTAAAATTTACTTCTCTGGTGGACTATACCTCCATTCACTAGATTTTAAACAATTACTAAACTTAATTTTTTGGTGGACCGTACCTCCCTTTCTGTAAAAATACTTTTCTTTCATTTGATAAGTTTATTATAGCGCCTGATTATGTAATTGCAAGTCAATTTAGAGATTTAATTTATTTTTGTCAGATATTTCAATGTTCGTGTCAATGTTTTGTGAGAATTTCCATATAAAATATATTGACATATAAAAAACCCAGTAAGTATAACCTACTGGGCAATCTATGCAGAAGATGGGACTTGAACCCACACGATATTGCTACCACAGGCACCTGAAGCCTGCGCGTCTGCCAATTCCGCCACTTCTGCGAACATTTAGTATTCTATAGAATTTCAGCATTCAAGTCAAGGCTTTAGCGACCTAAAAATCAGCAAATTTCCTGAGAATCTAAAATAATTGTAAATGGTCCATCGTTCAAAAGTGAGACCTTCATATCAGCTCCAAATTCTCCTGTTTCCACATGGAATTGCTCACGGCATTTTTCAATGATATATTCGTACATTTCATTTGCCATATCAGGCTTTCCTGCCTCTGTAAATGATGGTCTATAGCCCTTTTTGCAATTTGCGTACAAGGTAAACTGAGAAATCAAAAGCAGCTCTCCGCCTACATCTGTAAGTGAAAGATTGATTTTGTCGTTCTCGTCATCAAATATGCGAAGCCCCAAAAGCTTCTTAACCATCTTATCAGCAATTTCTTTAGTATCGCTATCTGATACACCAATAAGTACTAAAAAGCCCTTGCCGATTTTTCCAATTGTTTTTCCATCTACTGCAACTGAAGCCTCAGTTACTCTTTGTACTACAAATTTCATTGTTTACCTCGCTATTATTTTATTTCAATCGCTAAAACCGAATGTGGATTAATAGCTTTACTATAATCCGCTGTTATCTTATATTCCTCTTTTGTCCAGATGTCTAAACCATTAAAGCTATCTGAAGATACTGCTGCAAAAACATCTGATTTATAATCTGCAAAATCAAAAAACTTATCAGATAGATTAAACACCGCAACTGCCTTCTTTCCAATAGCAGCATTTTCTGTTACCCATATAGCATGGTCATCATCTCTTGCTACCTGATGCGCCTTAAATCCGTCCTCCATATAAGTAAGCAATGTCTTATTGGTAAGAAGGGATAAATCCTCATCTGATAACTTAGTAAGCTTGGCACCTATCATAAGTGGTGAGCGGAACATGCACCAAAGTGTCATCATTGTCTTTGCTTCATCCATAGTGAAATTAGAATGACGCTCACTGTTAAAGCCTGCACCAACCATTCCTATTGGAAGCATATCGCAATCTGGAAAGCAGCCTGCCTTCACATGATCCTGCCACATTTCGCAGCGCCAGAACATGTTCTTAAGAAGCTCCCACTTATCCCAAAAATCATCAGTGATACGCCACATATTAGCATTGTCCTGATAATGGAATGCCTTATCGATGTGAGCTGGTCCTGGTGAAAGACTAAGAACGATTTCACGGCCTGATTTCATAATAGCCTTATGAAGCATTCTGGTTTCATGCCATCCACTGAAGTTCTCATCCCTGTACATCCATGAATCACAGATGTCATCGCATTTAATAAAATCTACACCCCAGTCAGCATACATGCTAATCAAAGAATCATAGTAAGCCTGGCCTTCCTTGCAGTCTCTTACGCCATACATATCAGGATTCCAACCACATATGCTGGATGGATCTGCAATATCAGCTGCTGTCACATCTGTTCCATATACTGGAAGATGGCGTTCTGCTGCAACTCTTGGAATACCGCGCATGATATGAATACCAAACTTAAGACCTAAGTTATGACAATAATCAGAAAGTGCTTTAAAGCCTGCCCCATTTTTAGATGATGGAAAACGTGTAGGGCTTGGTATAAATCTGCCATACTCATCTATTTCATCATCACCGAATGGAATGTACTGATACTTGTCACGCATGGTGGCAGCATCGTTTGAATACCATTCAATATCAACTACTACATATTCATAGCCATAATCCTTAAGATGCTTAGCTAGAAAATCTGCATTAGCCTTTACCTCCTCCTCTGTAACCGCAGTGTCATAATAGTCGTAGCTATTCCACCCCATTGGTGGAGTAAGCGCAAAATCATTTTTAGTCACTACATTATCCCCCATGATATTTATTTTTCTTTGATGATGATTGTCATCATATATTTGCAAGCCTCTGGAATCATCATCGCGCCTTTGTAGATTTGCTCTGTTTCTTTACCGCAATCTACTACCGCATATACGATAATTCTATCAGCCTCTTCTAAAGGAATCAACTTTTCTTTGATGGCTGAAATGTTTTTTCCACTCTTCATTATGATTTTAGTTCCAGACAGCTTTAGCTCTTCATCTATGTTCCCCTGGCCTGAGATGATATGGATATTTTCCTCTCCTTCGCTTAAAAGAATACCTGCCGCTGCTGCAGAACCGCAAAAGGATGTTATGCCGTTTATTATCTCTACCTCAATACCATCCTTTTTAGCAAGCTTCATAATATAGCCAAAGGTAGAATAAACTGTAGGATCACCAATGGTAAGAAATGCCAGGTTATATCCTTCTATCAATAGCTGTTTGTATTTTTGGTAGAATTCTCCATGGATTTGCTCTAAGCGCACAGTGTCGCTTGTCATTTCAAAGTCCAGACTAATGGTTTTCTTATATCGTATTTCCGGTACAGCAGGAAGTGCGATTTGATAAGCCACGCACTTATCCTTCTCAGCCTTTGGCAAGCAAATGACATCTGCTTCCTTAATAGCCTTAACAGCTTTAAGGGTAAGCATGTCTGGGTCACCCGGCCCCACTCCTATTCCAAATAATACTCCAGCCATATTCACTCTCCTATAAACAATCTTTATTCATTGTAGCATATCTAAATAAAAAAATAGAGCTGGCATCTAAAATAGATGCCAACCCCATAAATAAGAGATTAGAAAATATTATCTAAATGATACGATTACAACTCTTTCACCAACTAATGGGTCATTGCCCTTAATGTGTACTAATCCAAGACCTGTAAATCTCTCTCTAACTACAACTGAAGCTTCGAAATCCTTACCTGATTCAAGTGTTACTACTGAACCCTTCTTAACACCGAAGTACTTAGCTTCAGAATTTGTCTTAACTGTGTAGTATGCCTTAACCTTAACTGCACCAGTTCTCTTGTTGTAGCTTACGTTTCTGTTTACTCTAGCTTCAAGAACATGGATGCTTACTTCCTCAAGGATATCAAGCTCTACGCTTGTAGCACCAACGAAGTTCTTACCCTTTGCTGTAACTACTGCATAGTATGTTCCATCTGCATTAGAAGCGTGTGCTGGAAGCTTGTTAAGAAGCTTACCATTCTCGCCAAGTCTGTACTGTAATGTGTAGTTAGACTTAGAAAGTTTCTTACCATTGAAGTAAACAGTTACGCCTGGACGAGTTGCGAAAATGCTTTCAACAAATGTGTCAACTGGCTCAACCTCAATAGCATCCTCATCAGCGAAATCTACTGGAGCAATTGTGAAGTTTGCCCTTACAGCTTCGTTCTCAGAATATTCGCCAATGAACTTAACCTCAACTGTTGGAAGTGCAGCGTCGAAGTCTTCACCCATACCTGTGCCAACCTTTGCTGCTGCATTCTTATTATTCTTGTAAGAAACTGTATAATCTACATCCTTAACAAGTACCTTATCGCCAGCTGTAACAACAACCTCTGGTGTAACCTTAGCGCCTGTGTATACTACATCGGCGACCTCTGCAACTGCTGGAGTAACGATAACTGGCTCTTCAGGAGTATCTGGTGTTTCCTCGCCGTCTACAAGTGAAACCTCACCAAATACCTTTGGTGCTGACCAACCATTACCTGTTTCATCATACCAGCTACGTGTACCAATACGTGCACCGTTAGAACCATCGTTGATCTGTAAATCAAGACCAATAGCTGTTCCTACTTCTGGTGTGATATCTGTCCAAGCAAATGCTGCCTCAACTACATAACCGTCATCTGTAACCTTTACAGCATGCTTAACATTATCCTCAAGGCACTTATCGCCATTGAAGCTTGTCTCATTTAAGTAGTTAATTCTGTACTGCTTATCATCTTCCTCATATCCATCAGACTTGTGATTGTTCTCATCGATGAATACTTCTACAGAATCCTTCTCATGAACTGCTGAAGCTGATGCATCTAAGTCATCATCCTTTACGTTCATAAGAACATAGAGATTTTCCTCATCCCAAAGAAGCTTAGCTGTAGCTGTAGCCTTTGGATTTGAGCCTGCAACTGAAAGATCTACATTCTTAGCAATCTCCCATGCTTCATCAACATCACCATCAACTGTAACTGTTCCCTTTGTTACATTCATGTATGGCTTGCAGATAGCCTTAGCATAGTACTTGCTGCCTTCTGCCTGTGTAAGACGAAGGTTGTTAAATGCATGGTCTCCATCAGCATCTGTTACAACAACATCCATAGCAAGACGTGATGTTGCAACTAATTCTGAATCTGCAGCAACCTCAAGAACGCACTCTCCATTTTCATCAAGATTAGCTTCAGCTGTAACAACTGATGCTCCATCCTTCATATCAGAAGCAAAATCAACATAAAGCTTTGCAGCTTTAGCGCCATTAGCCTTAACCTTTACTAAAAGCTTGTCACCTGTCCATACTGGAACAAATGTATAATCTGTTCCCTCAATTGCAGCGCTCTTACCATGAGCAAATTCGTCTGAGCCTGTAGCTGCCTGAACAACTGTTAAGCTCTTGATAGCTGGCTCAAGCTTTGAAGGGTCAACAAATGCCCAATAAGCTGGCTTAGCCATGTAGTCACCATCAAAGAGAAGTGGAACCTGCTTTCTGTTTCCGTTAGCACCGCCACCTGCGCTGTTAGATGTCTGTAACCAAGAGTTAGGATCAATTACACCCCAAACTGTAAATCCATTTACATCGATATCTGGATCAGCATCAATTTCCTTGTATGCGTCGAAGATTTCCTTATAACGATATGCTTCTCTTGTGTACTCAGCTTGCTCTGTTGCTGATGTTCCATCGTACTCATCAGAGCACTTGAAATCAAGCTCAGTAACCTGAATCTTGCCTACGATTTTACCGTATCTCTTACCACAGTTGATAATCTGCTGCTTGCTAGGTCCGAGCATGTTGTGGTGTCCCTGCATACCAAAACCAGAAATTCTAGTAGGAAGAACATCATCACTTTCATGTCTCTTTACGCTCTCAAGTAACTGTGCGATTGCATCTGGCTTGTTGCCTGAGCACTCGTTGTAATCGTTGTAGTAAAGCTCTACATCATCCTTACCCATCTTATGAGCATAGTAGTTTGCATATCTAAATGCGTTAAGAATGTACTCTGGAGCATCCTCCTTGCTTCCGATACCATAGATTCTAGCCCAGTTTGATCTCTCACTTGCGCTAGCGCTTCTGTATGTACCAGAACCATCTGAACATGCTTCATTTACAACATCCCAACCATAGAACATATCCTTGTATTCAGAAGAAAATACATGCTCGAATACGCTCTTGATGTACCACTCATGACGAAGTGTCATTTCCTCTGGAGATACCCAGTCTCCATTTGGATCATAGTTCTCTTTGAAGAACCACTCTGGTGTCTGTGAGTGCCATGTTAAAACATGACCTCTAATCTTGATTTCCTTATCAGGATGCTCGTCGTTCCAATCCTTGATAACGCGAAGCATTCTCTCAGGACGTGAGAAGTCAAGCTTTGGAACAGCCATATCCTTGTGTGTAACACCCTTAGCATCTGTCCATGTTTCTGTAATAATCTGTCCATCTGCTGGCTTTGAGTTGTTGTAATTCATTAATGAATCTGGTTTGAACTCGTTACCAAATGTTACAGCGTTAAAGTGCTTTTCAACAAGGTCCATCAAAGCTTCATCTGTAATTTCTGAAGCCATGATAGCTGCACCAGTGTAGCTGTCCTTACCAAGCCCCTTGTCACAAGAGATATAATCTCTTAAATCTGGGATATCTCTCTGTATCTCAGGCTTTGTGTTATCATCCTTTATCTCACTTGGTGTTGGGTAATCAGCTGCGTCACCCTTAAGAGTTAATGTAATACTCTGGATAGTAAATGTTGTGCCACCACCTGAGCTATTCATTAAGCCGATTCCGTCGAACTCAGCCTTATCTGTATTCTCAATTACATCTGTTCCATAAGCAGCCTTTACTTCCTCACCCTTGTTTCTAAACTTAAGTGAAAAGCCTGATTTGCTACCCTTTAACAGATTAGCTTTTACTGATACTACATCAGTACCCTTAATTCCCTTAGGTAAACCAAAAACTTTCTCAGCATAGTTTCCGCTATACTCAATTTTTACGCCACCCTTTGATTTTGTAACAGTTGAACCCCATGAACCGCCTTCGTAACTATCATCAAAATCGAACATGCTGTATGTGATTTCGCATGTCTTGTTAGACTCCTCGTCTTCCTTAGAATCTTCCTTCTTTTCTTCTTCAGCTTCAGCGTCTTCCTTGTCTGAATCCTCAGAGTCTTCTTTTTCCTCTTTAGATTCTTCCTTGTCTTCCCCTTTAGACTCTTCTGCTTCTTCTTTAGATTCCTCTTTTACTTCTTCAGTTTCTTCTTCCTCTTGAAGCTCTTCTACAACTTCTTCTGTGGAATCTGATGGTGATTCTTTTGCATTGACTAATGCTGGATTTGGAGTCGCCATCAGCATAGTAGATGCTACTGCTACTGATAGCGCCTTGTAGATTTTCTTTTTTACCATAACCCTCAATATTCTCCTTTTATAATTTGTAAAAACACCGCGGTGATTAAATTTTAACAAAGGAAAATATGGATATTGCCGGATAATCTATAGATTAAACCCCGACAAATTAAATATTGATGATTAATTGACACCTATAAGGTGATATATAAACTGCTGAGCAGTACGTCCTGAAAGGCCTCCCTGCTCCATTTCCCAGATTTTGGCCTGTGCAATTATTTCCTCTTCAGGCATAGTTATACCTGCTCTCTTTGCAAGTCCGAGAACTATTTCTAAATATTCCTTTTGCATAGGCTTTGTGTAGCTGATTGTAACACCAAAGCGATGCACAAGTGACAGCTTTTCTTCAACTGTATCTGAATGATGTCTGTCGTCATTGTTGGTCTGGTCATTTCTATCATTCCAGGTTTCCTTAATAAGATGACGACGGTTTGATGTGGCATAAATCAAAATGTTATCAGGCTTTGTTTCAACGCCACCTTCAATAACAGCCTTTAAGAATTTGTATTCAATCTCATGCTCTTCAAATGACAAATCATCCATATATATGATGTATTTATAGTTTCTGTTTTTGATGCTTGCGATTATCTTTGATAGATATCTAAACTGATGCTTGTAGATTTCTATCATACGAAGACCGCTATCATAATACTGGTTAACAATAGCCTTAATGCTTGTGGATTTTCCTGTGCCACTATCACCAAACAAAAGAACGTTGTTAGCCTTTTTGCCAGCGACAAAGCTTTCTGTGTTTGCGATAAGCTGTTGCTTTTGATATTCGTAGCCGATTAAATCGTCAAGCACTACCTCATCCATATTGTTGATTGGAACAAACTGAATATCGTTTAAACCTTTTTCTTCTATACGGAAGGCCTTGTTAAGACCAAACATTCCAACGCCATATGCCTTATAGAAATTCGTAATTACGTTAAAGAATTCTTTCTCATCTGCTGCAGCCTCAAGCTCCTTTGAAAGCCTTCTAACCTTTTCAGATACATTGCGATTGTACATCTGCTGATTCTTTTTGACAGAATTATAGTTAGAAAAAACGCTGAAGGATTCGATTCCAAGCTCCTGCTCCAAGGTTGAAAAATCGTAATCAAACAGTTCCTTTAAGATTCTAAAATCATTCTCTACCAAATGATTTACAGAACCTGGCTTTACATCAGTCTTTTCTGTAACAAGTGAAAAAGGATTTTCATTCATAATGATGTAGAAGGTTAAATAATTATGCCAAAGATTGTCATCAAAACCATAATCCGTAGCAAGCATAAGAAGGCGCTTTGATATAGCGTTGATTTCCCTTGTAGCCTCACGCTTGTTGTAGTCACCAGATTCAATTGAATCAATGGCTCTACCAAGCTGGTACAAAATGCTTTCCTCTGTTAAATCTCCGTACATTAATAGTCTTGAAATCTTGTCGTACATAATCATTCCCCTTCTGCCATCATTGCAATCATCTAATTGATATTAATTAAAGCTTCTTTTTAAGTTCATCTACAAGACCCTTTATTGTGCCATCTGCAAATGGGCTTTCAAGTCCAACTTCCTTTAATTCATTCTCATAGAAATCCTTAACTGAAAGCTTGCAAAGCTGTAAATAATGATTCCAAGCATCCTTGAAATCATTATCCATCCATACCTTAAATTCCATAGCAACTACGCTGGCAAGAACATAATCGATGTAGTAGAAAGGATCCCAGAAAATGTGCCCCTGCTTCTGCCACCAGCCACCTGTTACGAAGAACTCATTATCCTCATAATCAAGCCATGGACGATACTGCTTTTCAAGGTCTGCCCATACAGCCTTTCTTTCTGCTGGTGTAAGCTCTGGCTTGTCGTAAATAATATGCTGGAACTCATCTACCATACATCCGTAAGGAACGAATGTGATTGCATCCATAAAATGCATCTTGCGATACTCATCAGCTCTATCACCAAAGAACTTGTCCATCCACTGATATGTGAAATATTCCATAGACATAGAGTGAATCTCTGCTGTCTCCATTGTAAGGTCGTTGTGCTCCTTAATCTCGTCATCACGGGTAACATAGCCCTGGAATGCATGACCACACTCATGTGTAATAACATCTACGTCACCGCTTGTGCCGTTAAAGTTGGCAAAGATAATAGGTGCTTTGTACTTTGGAAGGAAATCCATATATCCTCCCTGCTTCTTAGTCTTGCGTCCAAGTACGTCAAAAAGCTCGTTTTCTGTCATGAAATCAAAGAACTCTGCTGTCTCTGGTGAAAGCTCCCTGTACATTTCCTGACCGCTCTTTAGGATTTCCTCTGGAGTACCTGTTGGAGCAGGGTTACCGTTTACATAGTATACCTCGTTATCATAATACTTAAGGGCATCCACACCAATCTGCTTACGTCTCATTTCCTGAATCTCGCATACAAATGGAACGAAGGATTCCTTAACCTGCTTTCTGAAGTTTTCAACCTCAGCTCTGCGGTAAGCATTACGGTTCATTCTGTTATAACCAAGCTCAACGAAGTTATCGTAGCCCAATTCCTTGGCCTGCTTTGTACGATTCTTTACAAGCTTGTCAAAAATCTCATCGATTTCATCTGTTACAGATGTGAAATAATCTGAATATGCCTTCCATGCACGCTTTCTTGTTTCTCTATCATCTGATGTAAGGAACTTTCTAAGAAGTGAAAGGTTGTACTCCTCGCCATCAAATGGAATCTTTGCTGATGCAATAATCTTATCGTAGCGACTAACGAGCGCGTTTTCCTCCTGCATAAGTGGAAGAATCTTCTCGCTGATTGACTTGTTGGCAAGCTCCATGTTCTTGAAGGCGACCTTGCTGATTTTGCTTTCAAGGTAATCTCTGTATGGAGATTCAAATAATACCTTGCTGTAATCATTTTCAAGATTAGAAATCAAAGGCATGATTTCATCTAAGTAATCATTTTCCTTTGTGTAGAACTCATCTGATGTATCGCAATCATGACGGAAGGTTCCAAGAATTCTATTTGTATGAATATCCTTCATAAACTCATAATATTTTTTGTGGAGCTCAAACTGCTCCTCCCCACTCTTTGCATTCTTGCTATCAGCAATAAGCTTTTCAAAGAATGCCTTCACTTCATCCATATCAATACGCTTGTATGGCATTTCTGAACATTTCATAATCTTTATCTCCTTTAAATAATTATTCTTCTAATTCTTTTTTATCTAAAAATCTATCAAAATATAGCTTTATAAGAGCAGCCACAGGAACAGCCACAAGCATTCCAACAAATCCACCTAAGGCACCGCCACCAATAAGGGCTGCCACTACAAGAAGTGGGTGAATCTTTATGTTGCTACTAAGTAAGCGTGGATTGATTATATTGCCATCAATTACCATTATCACAAAAAGTGATACTAAGCCTGAAATCAACTCACGGTATGAACCTGTTGGCAGGCAAACGATAATCACTGCACAATATCCTACGATTGGGCCAACGTAAGGAATCAGATTTCCTATTCCTACAAGCAACGCAATAAGCAGTGCCTCTGGGACACCTACTATGGTAAATACGATACCTGTAAGGATGCAAACGATTGATGCATCTATAAACTGACCTCTAAGATAGCCAGAGAATATTTTATCAGCATCGTGCCAAAACTGCTCAGCACGCTCTTCGTTTTTCTTGCCCGTAATGATGGCAAAGGCACGCTTCCAGTAATCCTTTATTCTTCTTCCATCCAACATAAAATAGATAGAAAAGATTATTCCAAAGAATAAACCTGTAACTATATCCTTTATGGAAATAGCTATATTTATAAGTACATCACTAAACTGATTAATTGAAAGACCCTTAGATGTAAGCATACTTTCGATAGACTTAAACAATTCCTGAGTATCCTGTTCAATTAAGTCACCCAAGCCAAGAACTGTTTCTATATTTATTGCAGAAACATTCTTATATATAGTAAGTACAATAATAACGATAATTGCTGCAAGGCAGGCGACTATCAATAAAAAGCTAAGAAGGATTGCCAAATATCTGGCCCACTTGTGTTCTTTCCTTTTATTGAAAAGACCTTCGAATTTGTCAACTATAGGGGTTAGTAAATAACTGATTATTCCACCAATAACTACAGGCTTAAGCACTGCAGTAAAAATAGTCCACAGTCTACCCCAAAAGCCACCTGAGAAATATAATAACCCTAGGATAACAATAGTTAATATCACTGTTGCAGAAGCATACCCACAGATTTTGACATATTTCTTATCTAGTGATTCCCATAGTTTCTTCATAAAGGCCCTCCTCCAGTTTGCAAAAAAATTATTATAACTATTTTATTTTCATATGCTTTTTCATCATCATAACAAATGCTACAAACAAGATTGCACTTGAAATAAGAATGCTTCTAATTCCAAGCTTAAGTGATAGGATTCCACCTACACCTGCGCCAATGGCAAAAACAAATATGATTCCGTAGTAATGAAGAGCCTTCTTCAATGCCCCCTTCTCATGACTGCGCAAGAATACTGAAAAACTATCTGTTCCACTTCTGAGATTTCCAATGCACATGGTGCTGGCATAAGGATATCCGTTAACCTTTCTAAAGGACTGAACCTGCATGGCACATGCCATAGAAACAAGTGCATTTGCCAGCATATTATAAGAAGTAGGAATAAAAGCTACCCCAGCAAGAATTATGATTTCTAGCAATACTACCATCTGTCGCCAATGCATCTTTTTGGAATGCTTGAAACGGTGGCTCAGCTGTTCCGCTACCAAAATACCAACTGCAAAAGCAAAAATTGGCATTAGATAATGCAAGCCCTGCACCCATTCACCAGACATAATGTGCTGGCTCATAAGTACGATATTGCCTGTTTGGGCGTTTGCGAATACCTTATCCCTAAGATTGTAGGTGTAGGCATCCTGAAAGCCGCCTGACAAAGATATGATTGCTGATAATACAAATGATTCTGAGGTTTGTTTTGTTCTCATGATTAGCTACTTCCTCTTCAACGATTTTAAATATGATTTATGCTCATCAGTCACCCTATAGCTTTCAATAGCTTTTTGGATGGTTTTGTTATGAGTCCAGGTATCTAAAACATTGTTTTCAATATAGACAATTGTGCTTTCGTATTGCTTTGCCAAAGCTGTTGCAAAATACCAGGAAATAGCCATATTGATATAGTATTCATCAGATTTAACTTCTGATATAAGCTTTAGATAGTTTTCATCAAAATCATCATCAAGAAACTGGGACATAAATGTGACTATTGCAAATCTAACTGTATAGGTATCATCCGACTTAAGCCAATTTAAAAGATATGGCTTTAAAAGCTCATGATTCTTCTTAAAGCACTTCGGTGACATCTGATCACAGGTTGCCCAATTGTCTACATAAGGCAAAAACCTTTCAAGCAGTGTTATGCATTCTTCAAAATCCTTTGTCTCGGAAATAATAAATGCATGAAGCTGATTTTCATCAAAATACTGATGTGGCAAATCATTAAAAAAATCTGCTACATCCCCGCGCGTACAATACTGCTTTGCCAGTTTTCTTAAAATCGGAGTTCTAACACCAATCGCTGAATTTTCAGCAATAGTAGGTGTTAGCTTACTCTGAAAATCTCTGTATTTTATGTCCTGGTTTTCAAATAAATCTTTCTTGATTTCTTCTACTATCATGTTAGACACCATTAACTACATACTGATAACTCCAAACACGTTAAGTATAGCACTAACCAGGATAATGACAACAAATAGAGGGCAAAGGAACTTAATCATAAATGAGAAAACTCCCTTTCTCTTAAATGGATGGTCTTCCTGCTCAACCTCAGCTATAAGATTTTCAACTGTCATAAACTTTGTTATAAGAATACATGTAGCAATGGCTGCTATAGGCATCATTACAGAGTTTGTAAGGAAATCAAAGAAATCCAAAAACTGCATTCCGATGATTCTAACATTTGAAAGTGGTCCGTTGCCAAGTGATGAAAGGCTTCCAAGGACTACCATAACCACTGCCATTACGTTTGTTCCAAACTTTCTGCTCCAGCCAAACTCATCTGAAAATGTGGAAACAGCACTTTCTGTAAGTGCGATAGCGCTAGTTACAGCTGCAAATAATACAAGTGCAAAAAACAGAATTCCGATGATTCTACCAAAGCCCATGCTTGCAAAAATCTTTGGCATTGTAATAAACATAAGGGATGGACCAGCGTTAAGTGCGCTCTGGTCTCCACCTGAAAAAGCAAATACAGCTGGGATAATCATAAGGCTGGCCATGATGGCGATTGCTGTATCAAAAATCTCTACCTGTTCTGTTGATTCTTCGATGCTGACTTCCTTTTTAACGTAAGAACCAAATGTAATAAGAATACCCATTGCAATAGAAAGGGAATAAAACATCTGTCCCATTGCTGTAACGATTGTCATGATTGAGAAATTCTTAAAATTAGGAATGAACAAATACTTCACTCCACTAAGTGCCCCTGGTCTTGTAACTGAATATACGCAGATAACAAGTGCAAGCACAACAAGGATTGGCATTACAAACTTTGAAACACGCTCTATTCCATTTTCAACACCCATGTAAATTACAAGTAAAACAAGTATCGCAAATACGATAAACCAAAGCTCTGGTTCATAGGTATCAGTAATGAAATTAACAAAGAAGTTATCTTTTGCTACAACACTGGCATCACTTCTAAAATATTCAAATAAATACTTACAAACCCATCCACCGATAACCGAATAGTATGGAACAATCAAAATAGGGATAATGGCATTTATCCAGCCACCGATTTTCATAAGAAGTGAGTTATTACTAAGTTGATTAAAGGCTCCTACTGGGCTCTTTTGTGTATTCCTACCTATGGCTGTTTCTGCCACAATCATTGTATAACCAAATGTTAGCGCCAATATGATATATACAATAAGGAAGATTCCTCCTCCATATTTAGCACACAGATATGGGAATCTCCAAATATTTCCTAGGCCTACTGAGGCTCCCGCTGCTGATAAAACGAAGCCAATCTTTCCAGAAAAGCTTCCACGTTTAGCTTTCTTCAATTCTATACTCCTCCATAACACTTTAATACTTTAAGCTGCTAAATTGATGCATTCATGTAGTATATCAAAAAAAAATGTATCTAGGAAGACTCTAGACACATTTTTTTTACATTATTATGCATTTTATTCGATTCATTCGCTCATCCAGCTCGTGATATACAGGAGTAAGGGGCCACGGCAAAAGCTCTATATATTCCTTGTCACCTTCTTCAAGCTTTTGCAGGGTTTGTAGGAATTTCTCATCCTTCTTATATAGAAACTTTCCAAATTCGCATTTAACGTATTGCTTGTAGGAATTATCAACCGTCGTAACGACTCTTCTAAAGCTGATTCTACCAAAGCTGTCCTGCTCCTTTACGAAGGATGCTATATCTTGCGTTTGCTTTGGTTCCTCCAGACAGATTTTCCCTGTGTTTACAAAATGCTCCCACATATATCCTGCAATCTTTTCCCTGGGGATAGGATAATCCAAATTATCAGCTATCTGGGATATGGAATAGCCAAGGTCTGCAAGATGACGCACTGCCCCACCTGCCGCAGCATCATTTATGAAATTCGATAATGCCTTATTAAACTCTTTCATTTTTATTTCTATTTTTTATAATACAAAGTTTTTCCTTACAATTTGAACACTGCAAATGTTTATTACTTCCAAACCAAAAATTTTCAGGATGTTTTGCATAACCCACTTCCCATTTGATAAGTACGATAAGTGCTGTAAAAAACAAGCTCCAGGAAAAGAAATTTTTGATAAAAAGCATTGGGGTAAACATCATAAAATACCCCCAGTCGTAGATTCTGCAATTAATACAGCATTTATTATGCATCATAAGGGTTTGAAATGGACAGAAAAACAGTATGCAAATATAATCGCTTAAGTAAAAGAACACAGTCAGCATCAGCATATCCGCTACAGTTATTATTTTAAACAGATATAACAGGGCAAATACAGCATTAAAGCTAAGCCAAACCAACATCACAAACCATGCTTTTACATTCATCTGTTGAATGAATTCTAATAACTCCAGACGAGAATATCCTTCCACCTCTTCAAAGCCTTTTATATTTCCTTTGCGATATGCCATTGATAAATATTTATGTGGGATGATATGCTGTAGCATCATAATCATAAATATTGCCCATAATACATGAAGAGGTCTGATTCCATATTCAGATATTCCAAATGTAAATTCATGTGTCATGAACTCTACAAGTACATCTTTATGTAAAATGTAAACTGAAAATATAAACAGAAAAACTATCAGCCTAAATCCAAAATTTATAAGGGCCCTTTTCATCATTCTTGTCATTACAAATCACCTCATGCATATTCTAATACATAAGTTTTAAGAATGTTTATTTTTCATAATCATTTAACAATATTCTAAAATATAGTAGTATAATTTCGTTTGATATATCTTTCTACCAAAGGAGAATACTATGAAATACAAAAATTATATCTTTGATTTATACGGAACACTTATAGACATACATACTGACGAGAATGAAATGATGCTTTGGGAGTTTATGGTAGATTACCTTAAAGAACATTTCGGTACTATTACAATTCCTGAAAAGCTTAAAGATGATTATATTAGAATTTGCGCGGAAGAAACTGATAAGCTTGCTGCAAAAAATGGCAGTTGCTACCCTGAAATTAAGATTGAATGGGTATGGCAACGATTAATTGGCTGTGATTGCAGTGATGATGAAATGCGTGCCCTTTGCGTAGCTTTTAGAGAGAAGTCCCGCAAGAAGCTTATTTGCTATAAGAACGTTCACAAGGTTCTATCTGAAATCAAATCATCTGGCAGCCATATTTATCTTCTTTCAAACGCACAGCGTCTTTTCACTGAAAAGGAACTGGATGATACAGGCCTCACTGAATATTTTGATGATATATTTATTTCTTCTGATATGGGAATAAAAAAGCCCGAGGCTGCCTTCATTAATAGCTTAATGAAAAAGCATGGGCTCATAAAATCTGAAACTGTTATGGTTGGAAATGAAATCAAGGCTGACATCGGCTCTGCCATCGCTGTTGGTGTAGATGGCATCTATCTAAACACCTACCACCACACCCCTGAGGAGCTAGACGCTGATTTGGCTGCTTGCAACTATGATAATTCTAATATAGAGCTTACTATCATTAATGATGGGGATGATTGCTTTAAATCGGTGATTTAATATCTCTTTTATACTACTATTTTGGCGCTGATATGCTGTACTATTCAGCTTCACTACTATCTATTTGAGCTTTTTCTTACACAGATAGTAGTTGTTAATATATTCACTACTATCTAATTCAATTTATAGTGTATAGGTTATTTTCTGTTACATTCTATCCACGATACAGCAAAATCTACCAATTCACGTTGGTTCATCAGCTTTATGTCAGCATTGCCCACTTTTACCTTACATGTAGTACAGGCTACTTCAAATGCCCTTCCTATATCTTTGAAGTCCTCTCCATCAACATACAATGTTTCATAAGCTTTCCAGACACGAACACCATTCTCCATGACTGCACTGTGTTCAATGCAGGTATGTTTGCTTGAGTATTCTGCACGCGCATCCGCTAAATGAATGGAAGTATTCTTATCATAATCAACTCCAATCAGTAAAACTTTCCCATCGAGTTTATAAAGCCTACCAATTGGTGATGAGTCGCCAAATATATTCGAAAGATCATGGTTCTCAGTTAAATACTTAGCATTCTTTCCCCAAGCCGCAACAGATCTAGCTGGATGGTCACTCCTTAATGTTCCAGGCCATGAACGGAACATTTCGGCAACCGCACCCATAGTGTTTGTCGGAGTAATCGCCTTATCATATGCCGGCCAGTTTTCGCGTATTGTATCCCAGTCAGCCTCATCTGCATCCCAATGAACTCCTGTTTCCGGATCAAGGTTTTTCCATGACTGTGTAGGCATCATAATAGTTCCATTCTGCCCCACAACATCAATCAAAGCTTCAATAATAGTCTGTGCACCACCACATACATATCCAATCTGTCCAAGTGATGTATGTACCATTACTGAATCACCATTCTGGAGCCCAACGCTTTTTAATGCACTTACTATATCTGATTTAATGATAGTCTTCATAATACTCTCCCCTGTTAGACATTTTAAACTGAGATATTATCTTACAACCAGCCGATTCTTGTCTTAAGAATTCGTTTTCTTAAGCTGTTGTCTAAATAATATATGTTTTCTTTTTCCTCATTTGCTACAATACAGCTATCATCCTATCCATATTTTCGACAAAGAGCCTTGTTAAATGCATAATGCGATACTCTCAATAACAGCATATCCACGATTCCAATTATTGAATGTGGTCAGGCACTTTGATTTCAAATTATCAATAATTCAAACAATAATCTAACTCCACATCCTTACCTATATGCTCAGGAGACCATGGGATATAATAATCTACAGGTACCCCTTTATGCGCAAGCCCTTTGCCATAATCAATTCTTTTGTCTCTAGACGTCGGATAAACAAATCTAAAATCATCAAAGGAAACCACATTACAATTTGAAAAATCTGTAATTCCCATAGTAGGTCTTCCAACTAAAGTCACTTTAGGAGAACATGACATAACCTCTGCGAATGCATCCCCAGAAGAACCACAGCTTTCATCCGTAATAATCAATACCTTTTCAGGACCTTTTTTCCCTATAATTCCACTTGCAAATTCGTCATCGTCATCAAGAAATCCTTTGCCCATATTTTCAGTGTTATTTGCAATCATTGTATTTAACATTGCTGTCATTTCTTCTGGTATATCCCCAACCAAATATTTTTTTAGATTCTCGATTCGAGCTTTACAATTTCTAACAGAATAATTAATTTCAATAGGATATTCTGGCTTATAATAGTCTGTAACGAATTCTCCTTCTGGAAAACAATACTCCAGGAGCGGTACAAATGCAGAATCTGCACCTCCACCATTTCCACGGACATCCACAATAAGTTTTTTACATTTTTCCAGAATGCACTTACATTTGCTTAATAACTGATTTATCGCATCCAAATCAGCAAAATCTGCAAATCTTAGATAAAGCGTATCATCATATTCTTCAAAAGAATAACATTCCGTCTCTGTCCCCTTTGTATTATGAATAATAGAAATATCTTCTTTTGAATCATCTGGATGAATAACAGTTAAAACGTTGTAAAACTTTAGCACTGCAGACCAAATTTTCCCTTCACGCTCCGCTATTTCCCCCATAAAAAATGTTTTTTCTCTTTGAAATAATTCTTTTATTGAAAAACCATCAATTGCAACTATTTTATCTCCCGAGACAAGCCCCGTATCTTTATTTGCCTTTATCACGTATAGTACATCGTCCTGCCTCATCACTGAAAAACCAATTTTTTCAAGACTGAAATCTGTAAATAAAAGATGTGCTTCTACACCAAAAGTAGCCAGATATTCCTGTACCAGATGTAAAAAATCCTTTCGATCCATGTCATCAGATATCTGGCTTTCATATTCCTGAGAATTACCCGTTCCGTAATCTTTACAGGTTGCGGAATCTTCTCGCATAATTTCTACTATTTCTTTAAATATTTCTTTATTAGTCATCATTTACTATGTTCAATTTTCCCTCCAATTAATTTGCATACCCAATTTACTTTATAACCTGCAATTTATAAATGCTGCATCCATCCCAATTCTTGCTCTGTAACATCCGCTTGATCTGAGCAATATTCCAAGAAATCTTCATACCCATGCATCGATGATTTATAATCCTTAGCATGATAATAATTATAGTTTACGGGAATAAGTATAGTCTCCGCCCTTTTGGAGTTCCTGTGTCCGAATAAGCATCTCTGGAATATCTTTATTCATACAAAAGACTCCTACAAACTTGGATTCTATCAAGTTCTTTATTCATTTTAGAGGTTTACAATGGTAATTCACCATTGTTTACGGCAATATCATGAGTTCTCCACATTTTTTCCGTAGACGCCTTACAAAAAAATCGCATAGTGTGTATTATCTTAGTCTTATAATGCACATCCTTCATAAAATGAGTATCATATATCAAATCATACACACCAGATGCCTGAAATGCTAGTAAATTCCTACGGAAAAACAAGCTTATCTATAAGTTTTTACCGTAATACACTAATAATTCTTAAATACAGTTTATGCGTTATGCCACAACTACCTTTTTTAGATAGATTTCATAGTGTCAAGTTGCCACTTCTACAAAAAAGCCTGGCAAGTTTAACGTTGCCGCTGTCTTTTAACACTATAAATTCATTCCAACTAAAAATACCCCTGATATTACCAAAAGAACTATAACAATCTTTTTTACAATTCTTTCATCCAAGATTTTTGAACTCTCCATTCCAGCAAACAATCCAATAATCATGAACGGAATAAGGATTACTGTTTGTTTCAATGAATTAAGCGTAAATACTCCAAGCAAATAATATGTAAAGATTCTTACAGTATTTTCAACAATAAAAACCGCGCTTATATTGGCTTTAAATTCATCCGTTGAATTAGTCACTCGCCCAACATAGGCAGCAAGCAACGCTCCTATCCCAAACAGGCCACATAATATACCAGACAGTACGCCAATGATACCTAGTAAAAGATTAGAATCCTTTGCATTTGTACGTTGATATTCTCTAAAAAACATTTCAACAGCTATAAGAATAACAACGATTCCAAAGAACACTTTTAAATGCCTAACATCAACACTCTTTAGAAGGATTGCTCCAGGAATACTACCACCCAAAACCAACAATGCTAAAGGAATATAGACTTTTCTCTCAAGCTTATTACGATTCTTCCAAGTCAATATTAGATTTGTCGGATACCCAAGTAATAATTCCACTGGCGATATATTAACGTTTGCCACTCCAAATCCTAAAATAGATGTAAAGACTAATGTATTTGCAAAACCACAAAGTCCCTTTATAAAAAACGCACACAGCGTGGCAATTATCCACAAAATCAAGCAATAATCCCCCTTATAAATCCAAGCTTATCATGTGTTTTCAAGTCGTGCCCCATCGTCATTTCTACTTGGTTATCGCTTTAACTTTTTAATGAAATTTACAATCAGTATTATTATCCCAATCCACAGTACAATATTTCCGACTGTCCATAGAACATTTACTAAATTTAAATTTATCACTATTTACACCTCTGGTTGTCCTTCTGCAATCCACTTTTCTGCTTCTTCTCTATTAAAAAATGTAATTACATTCTTATCTGGATATTTGGAAAATAGTTCCATCAACTTTGGTTTGTTCTTATGCTCGTAGTTCTGAACCAGTTCTACAAGTTCTGGATCAAGCTCGCTTTCTGTCCATGGCATATCAGGACGCTCCTGACCTACTCTTCCGATAATTCCATCCATGCAAACATTTTCTCCATAATCCAGGAAAAAGATGGTATCGCAAGCTTTAATACGGTTTTCATATGTTCTGCTGTAATCACCATCTATAATCCAAGTGTCACGCTTCACAACATCAGCAAGACTCGCATCAAACTCGTCTCTTGAAATATGTGTCCTGTCAGCATTCCACCAAATATTATCAAGATGATATAAAGGAAGCTTAGTCTTCTTCTGAAGTTTTATGGAGAATGTACTTTTCCCGCTGCCGGAGCAGCCTAAAACTAATACTTTCTTCATTCTATCCTCCTTTATGAATTGTAAATTTGATAGTATCAAGGTCCTATTATACCAAATATACTTTTTCCACAAAAGTACTATAGTGTCCTTTCTTCTTATAGATTTCCCAATCCTCTTTGTCTTATTTCCTCTAATTGCTCTGCGCTAAGCGTCCCTGCCTTGTAAAGCTTTAGATATTCATTTTCAATTGAGGAATCAAAAATAAGAAGATCATCAGTATTAATGGTGACTCTGACACCATTCTCTACTAACGTCTTGATTGGATGTGATTTATAATCCTTTACAAAACCCAGAATTACATTGCTGCTAGGGCAGACATTAACCTGTATCTGATTATCAGCAAGAAATCTCATGGTTTCTTTGGATGTTGATGCATTAATTCCATGATGAACTACTGACAGGCCTAAAGTCTCTACAGCCTTTCTAACATCCTCAGCCGAACCCGTTTCTCCAACATGCATCTTCTTAGTTAAATGGTACTTCTCAGCTTTCCTATATAGCGGCAAAAATGCTTCAAATGGCTGAACATTTTCTCCTGCACATATATCAATTGCCTTGAAGTATCCTGAACTAGCATATTTATCCAGTTCATCCGCCTCTTCTTCCACATTTCCAAAGGAGGGATATGTGAGCTCTGCTTCAAAGATACTATCAGGACAGTAGGTTTTATGAAAACCTTCAATAAGTTCTTGGAACTCTTGTACTGTTCCTACCTGATCAACTTCAGCGGTACCGAAGTTCATTACAAGACGAGTTATATTATTTCGCCTGGCCTCAGCAAAAGCACCTTCCCACCTAAGAAGCATATTTTCATAGCCATCACATACAGGTTTTATATTTGACCTGAACCAATTCTGCATACCTTCCAAGCCATCAAGGTGCTGTGGAGTCTCTGGAATACCAACCAAAAGTCGCTCTGCAAGCCACGCTCTTCTGCACCCCTTGGTCGAGTGATTATGGAGGTCACTTTTAGGTGCCGATAATAGTTTATTTATATTATTTTCTTTTAAGCCTTCCACAAAAATATTCTCCACACCAATCCTCCCTTTGAGTTTTTTCGGTATTGCAGTATTGTAACAAAAACAGATACTCCTCGTAAATAAATATACGAAAAAAAAGACCCGGCACAAATGTACCGAGCCTTTGAAATCTGCCATTGCAGATTGATTATCTCTTTGAGAACATTTTGAGGTGTTGAAGTGCCGGATTTGAAGCATTTTCACCTCAAGTTGCTGTTTACCTGCTGCGTACGATAGAAAGCTCAGGGCTACTGTATGCGGCTGATCACTCTATACTTTCTTTTGCACTGTTGATAAGACCAAGAAGGCCCGCCTCCTTGATGAGAGCTATACCCTTGAATTCATCTCCGAGGACGATCAGATTGTCGCCTGTTTTAATATCGAAGAGTTTTCTTGCCTTGGCAGGAATAACAATCTGACCCTTATCTCCCACTTTGACCATTCCAAAGATATGCTTTCCTTTCGGCGGTATAACACATCCCAGGTTGTCCGAATCATTCTTTTCATATGATATAAGGTCGTCCATGGTTACACCAAAAAGGTCAGCCAGCATCTTACATCTCTCTATATCCGGCAGCGACTCTCCTGTCTCATATTTTGAAAGCGTCTGTCTTGATACGCCTATCTTCTCCGCAATATCCTCCTGTGACAAGTTATTAAGCTTTCTCAATTCCATAAGATTATCTGCAAAACTCATTCTTTCTTCTCCTTTTTTATTCCCAGAACACACCACCTTATGAAAGGTATGCGGCTCATGATTTCATACAGAAGGTATGAACCTGCGAATGCTGCTAATGTAACCAACAGGTATACGATGACAGGGGCAAGGAACGGACATAATGTATGCAGATACCATCCGCTGACCGCTATCATCAGATAATGGAATACATAGAGCCCCCATGATTTCTGGCACATCCACTTTGAGAAAGCATTCTTAAAATTGCCCCATTTTTTCATGAAGGCAAGTATACCGAGAGTTCCAAACCATGCGTATACATTGCACATGATTGTATCCAGAACCACGTGATCCGGATATGGCTGACCTTTATATAAAATCACGAAGGCTATGCAGGATGCGAGAGCAAGGATGCTTAATAGCAGCCAATTTTTGCCAAGTCTATCCATCACGACCTCATGAGACAGTACAAAGTAGCCGATCAAAAAGCCCAGTCCGTAGATACCGAATCTGTATACCACTATTATCGGTGTGTTAAGTATCTGCGCCGCTCCATATACGGGTATGACAAGAAGTATAAGTATCAAAAGATTGGCTTTGCCACAGATATTATAGAATCTGTCTTTTTCAATCCTTCTGATCAGTACCAGCATTAGGCTAAAGAGCCAGAGCATCTGAATGTACCACAGAGGACCTGAGCCGCTGACTGCCATTATCAGGAAAAGAATTGGCCCCGGTACGTTGTTCATGGAACCAAATGCACCTGCCATCAGCATGTTGTAGTAGCCAAGAACCCAACCGAAAACCAGAAGGCCGATTGTTGATGGCACAAGATATTTTCTCGTTCTTACTCTGATGAATTCCTTTTCTGTTCGTTTAATTAGTTCATAGCGGGCTGACATACCGGATACCACAAACAGAAGTAACATGAACCAGGGATATACAATATACTGATATGTATCCTGGGGCTGATGTTCACTGAAAGGTCCGATGATTCCATGCTGTATTACGCCGTTAAATATGTAAATTACATGATAGATGACAACTAGCACTACTGTTATCCAACGAATATTATCCAAGTATATCTTTCTCATATTTATACCACCTTTGTTAAATATTATAACATTTTTCTTAATCATAAAAAAATAAGCTCCGCCTGTCTACCAAGCGAAGCTTACACATTTTGCTTTTTTTTGTTAAATGTGGTTGCGAAAGCATTATTACTGTCGCGCTATGAATACGAAAAAGGGATTGCTCCCCAGCAAGTAAACTTGCGGAAGCAATCCCTTTTTGTATTCGCATCGCTTGTAGAAACGCGCAGATTATCTCTTTGAGAACTGAGGTGCGCGACGAGCAGCCTTTAAGCCGTACTTCTTACGCTCCTTCATACGTGGATCTCTTGTAAGGAATCCAGCAGCCTTAAGTGTAGGTCTGTACTCAGCATCTACCTCAAGGAGTGCACGTGAGATACCGTGTCTGATAGCACCAGCCTGGCCAGTGTATCCGCCACCCTTTACGTTAACGATAACATCAAACTTATCTACAGTACCTGTAGCTACAAGTGGCTGACGAACAACTACCTTTAATGTCTCAAGACCAAGGTACTCGTCGATATCTCTCTTATTTATTGTAATCTTGCCTGTGCCAGGTACAAGATATACTCTAGCAACTGAAGACTTTCTTCTACCAGTTCCATAATACTTGTTTGTATTCTTAGCCATGATCTACCTCCTATTAAAATGTAAGCACTTCTGGCTTCTGTGCCTGATGCTTGTGATCTGGTCCAGCATAAACGAAAAGCTTTGTATACATCTGACGACCAAGTGGTCCCTTTGGAAGCATGCCCTTAACAGCGTGCTCGATAACTCTCTCAGGATGTGTATTAAGCATTTCCTTAAGAGTTGTCTCTTTCATACCACCAACGTAATCAGAGTGATTATAGTAAACCTTCTGATCAAGCTTCTTACCTGTAACCTTAATCTTCTCTGCATTAACTACGATAACATAGTCACCACAATCAGCGTGTGGAGTGAAGACTGGCTTATTCTTACCTCTTAAAACCTTTGCAACTTCTGCTGAGAGGCGACCAAGTGTCTGTCCCTCTGCATCAACTACATACCATTTTCTCTCAAGCTGAGATGGGTTTGGCATATAAGTATTCATGAGAATTCCTCCTTAAATAAATCTGTAAAAGATTCCTGCCGGTGATGTCCGGGCACCTGCACGGAATGTTATAGTAAACTTGTCTCTGGGCTAATAGACACAAGTCTCCTTACTACATCAACCGTTACATTGTACTATAGGAATATTGTTACGTCAACACAAAAATTGTATTTTGAAGTAACAAAAAATACCCTTGGTGTACAAAGTAACCAAGGGTATTTTAACATCATCTGCTATTCAATTTCAATGGAAATATTATCAACTGAGCCAACTCCATTAAAGCCGAACTCTACACTTCCACCATTTCCAATAGATGTGTTCCAATCTACTGGTGTAATAACATAATAGTCGCCAGATTCCTTAAGATTTACATTCCAAATTGAATCAATCTTTACCTGGCTCTTTTTGATTTTTGCAGTCCATCCGTTTACCTGATGGCCTGTAGAATTAGAAACCTTTACAGATGCTGTGTAGCCTGAGCCCCAGCTGTTTACTGTAGCAGTTGCCTCAAGCCCCTTTGTGCTTACAGATGGTGTAGGTGCTGGAGCTGGTGTTGGCTGAACAGTTGGATTTTCTGTCTGGGCAGCTGAAGCTGGGCCCTGACATGGCTCAAATATCCATTCCTGATTTGGGTTGCCATAATACTTCCACTGGCATACATTGGTTCCATCAGCGGTCTTGTGTTCATATACATCGATATACTTTGTAGCGTTTGAAACAAAGGTACCAATTGTATAAACTCCAGATTTCTTTGTATTCTTTACTACGTATTTTTGAGCATCATTCGCATAAGCATGATATATGCCAATGTTTGCTCCATCTTCATTTTTGCCATAGGCAATATCAAGCATAAAGTTTCCAAGGCCAGACTTTAATGTGATATATCCGTCAGATGTGTTTTCAACATACCACTTCTGTCCATCAGCGCCTGTTCCCCTGAAGATGCATACGTTTGTACCGGCTTCTGCCTTGTCGCCCTCAACAGTCAGATATCTCTGAGAATTTGTATTCTTCAAATAATACCAGCCGTTATCAATGTGAGCTGTGCTATTGTTATTGACATTCTCTGTGCTAGGCGCTGGTGCTGGGGTAGGTGTTTCTTCTACAGGGAAGAACTGCCAATGGTTGAAGTTCATCAACGAACCGCCATTGCCCTTAAATGCAAAATACAAATCGTGGCGTCCGCTGACATTATTTACATCACAGTATTCTGTAACATATTTCTGCCAGTTGCCTGTGTTAGGAACCTTGATTGTACCTACAATTCTTCCTGTAAGTGAATCAAGGTGAAGCTCAATTGTTCCGCCGCCTACTGGTGATGCAACTCTTGCTGCGAATGCCTTAGCGCCCTTGCCAAAATCAACGTTTCTTACTTTAATCCAATCATTGTTTTCGATGAAGGCTACATTCTGCGTACCCTCGCCGCAAGCCTCTGTTTTAACACCGCTAGAGAAGCAGATTGTTTCAGCCTCTACCCTTGTGTATGGGTTAAGAGTTGCTATTGGATTTGGTCCAGATGTAGACATCTTAATGGTTGGGAAGCTTCCATCTGGATTGTACTTGAACTCCTCCACTGCTACTGAACGAGCAAATCCGCTACCACCTGGAAGTGCTCCATTGTGATAGAAGAAATATGAGTGTCCCTTGAAATCTACAACACCACAATGATTTGTGAAGCTTCTGCCTTCTGTTGGCATTATTACGCCTCTGTAGGTCCATGGACCAGTTGGTGATGTACTTGTAGAATATGCGATGTGCTCTGGGATACCATTACCTGAGAAAAGCATATAGTAAAGGTTACCTCTCTTGTAGAACCATGGTCCCTCCTCATATGCACTGGCACGTCCAGGATATGGTCCAAAGCTCGCCGTTGATGTGTAAACTCTGTTGATTCCACCTGAATATGAAATCATATTTGGATTAAGTTTTACGTAGCATAAATTTGGATTTCCAAAATAGAGATATGCCTGTCCGTTTGAATCCACATAAACTGTTGGGTCGATGAAGCCATAACCCTGGCAAAGTGGATGTCCTATTGCATCCTTGAATGGACCTGTTGGACTATCGGATACAGCCACTCCGATAGAATTGCCACCCTGTTTTGCAATGACAGGAACATAATAATAGAATTTGCCGCCTCGTTCTACGACTTGGCCAGCCCAGGCATCAGACTTTGCCCAGCTGAAGGTGTTAAGTGAACAAACAGTTCCATGGTCTGTCCAGTTAACCATGTCCTTTGTTGAGTAGCAGTGCCAGTCTCTCATGTCGTAGTACTTGGCTCCGTCCTCATCATGACCGGTGTACACATACAGTGTGTCCTTGTACACCATTGGTGCGGGATCTGTGGAATAGATTGTTTGCACAATCGGATTATCAGCCTTTGCCACAGATGGATTAGCCCCAGCAAGAATAATTGCTGCGGCTAGTACCCCCACTATCCCCCTCATTTTTTTCATTTCTTTTCTCCCTTTCTCTCCCCTTATTTTTATTCATAACTCTCCTAGCGCCAATTATACCATAATGTTATTATTATGTGGTTCTATATAAAATATTTTTCATAATAAAAGAGCTTCCAGTAGTTGGAAGCTCTGCTTTATTCTTCGTATTCAATTCCTATCATGGTAAGGCCGTGGGCTGGGGCTGTTGGGCCAGCAAGCTCGCGGTTGCGACCACGTAAAATTTCAAGCATGTACATTGGTTCCATTTCACCGGCACCTACTTTGATAAGTGTACCTGCAATGATTCGAACCATGTTGTAAAGGAAGCCATCTCCTGTCAGGCGGATGTGAATTACATCATCTTCCTTGTATACCTTAGCGGTGTAGATTGTACGAACACGGGATTTTACCTGTGCCTTAACAGATGAGAATGATGTGAAGTCATGCTGACCGATTAAATAGGCAGCTGCTTCATTCATCTTATCTACATCTAAGTCGTAATAGTAATGGAAAGTATCCTTGCGCTTGGTTGGGTCTGGCATCTTGCGGTTTAAAATCTTGTATTCGTATGTCTTGCGGCAAGCAGCATATCTAGGATGAAAATCATCCTCCACCTGGCATGAATACTGAACAACAATATCATCAGGCAAACGCTGATTAAGAGCGAAGCTGATTTTATCAGCTGGCATTCTGGAATTAGTATCAAAAACTGCTACATTACCAAGTGAATGTACGCCTGCATCTGTACGGCTTGCGCCCATAATAGATATAGGCTCCTGCAAAAGATCTGTAAGAGCCTCGTTTAATTTCTGTTCTATTGTTACTCCGTTTGGCTGAATCTGCCAGCCGCTATAGTTTGACCCATCGTAGGCCACTACTATCATTACTCTCATATTATAAAACTACCTTTACTGCATAAAAAATGATTATGTATGCTACTATACAAATGTACGCCCTTTGGTCAAGTGAGCTGTATTTAAGTGGGCGCATCTTAGTTCTGCCCTCACCACCATTATAGCATCTTGCTTCCATTGCGTATGACAAATCGTTGGCACGTCTGAAGGCTGATACGAAAAGTGGAACCAAAAGTGGAACCATGTTTTTAGCCTTCTTGATAAGACCACCTGATTCAAAATCAGCACCGCGGGCCATCTGAGCCTTCATGATTTTATCTGTCTCCTCAATAAGAATTGGAATAAATCTAAGAGCTATCGACATCATCATTGAAATCTCATGAACTGGAACGTTAGCCTTTTTCATAAAGCCTAAGGATTTCTCCAAACCATCTGTAAGCTGATTTGGTGTAGTGGTAAGTGTCATTAATGATGTACCGATGATAAGAAGAATCATACGGCTAGTCATAAGCACTGCGTTCTTAAGTCCCACATCACTGATTGTTAAAAAACCAAATGAAAAGATGGTGATACCAGGTGTCAAAAACAAGTTGAACAAGCCTGCGATTATCAATAAAACTACAATGGACCTAAGCCCCTTAACCATAAAAGAAAATGGCACATGGCTCATTTTTATAATTCCAAAAAGTGTAACTAAAACTATTGCAAATAAAACAACATTATCCACAGAAAACAAAGTTATAATGAAAACTAATGTGGAAAACAGCTTCACTCTAGGGTCCAATGAGTGGAGAATAGACTTTGCTGGATAATATTGTCCTAATGTTATTTCTCTAAGCATATTTATAAATTCCTTTTTAAGTCAAATCCAAAACTGGTATCTGCTATTAATTCAACGCCTTTAAAATAGAATCTCTGGCCTCTGTAACTGTAGTTGCTGTTGCATCTACATCAAAGCCTGCATCTATTAAATCGTTCATTACGTATGTAACCTGAGGAGCTGCAAGTCCCATTTTTTCAAGCTCCTTGTAGTGAGCGAAAACTTCCTTTGGTGTACCATCAAATGCAGGCTGTCCTGCATCCATAACGATGATTCTGTCAACGTAGTTAGCAACATCCTCCATTGAATGTGATACAAGGATAACTGTATCGCCGCGTTTTTCGTGCATGTCCTTGATAAGACCTAAGATATCATCACGACCCTTAGGGTCAAGACCTGCTGTTGGCTCATCCAAAATAAGAACTGCTGGCTTCATGGCGATAACACCGGCAATAGCTGCACGACGCTTCTGTCCACCTGAAAGCTCAAATGGTGATGCCAGATATAATTCCTCTGGAAGCTTAACCAAAGTAAGTGCTTCGTAAGCACGCTTTATCTGTTCCTTTTCATCCAATCCCTGATTCTTAGAACCGAACTGAACATCCTTGAATACTGTAGTTTCAAAAAGCTGATGCTCAGGGTACTGGAATACCATCCCAACCTGAGTACGCAAATCCTTTATATCAAATTCCTTATCGTAGATATCCTGTCCACGATAATAGATATGGCCCTCTGTAGCTTTGATAAGTCCGTTCAAATGCTGAACAAGTGTAGACTTACCACTACCTGTGTGGCCGATAACACCGATGAACTCGCCCTCTTTTATTGAAAGGCTAACATCGTCTAAGGCTGTAACCTCGTAGGCTGTTCCTGGTGAATACTTATATGATACATGGTCAAGAATAAGCACATTGTCACCAAATGACTTTTTGTCTTCTGGCTGTGATGCAACTGGTGTCTGACCTGCTGATAGCTTGCGTAAGTTTAATTTTGTAAGAGCCTCTAACAGTTCCTTTCTTGTAAGGATACATTCAGGAATCTGAAGACCTGATTTTCTAAGCTCATGTGCTAACAGTGTAACCTGTGGCACATCAAGGCTGTGCTCCTTTAGAAGCTCAACATCCTTGAAAATCTCTCTTGGGGTGCCTTCCATGAAGACCTTACCCTTTTCCATTACAAATACATAATCGGAATCAACAACCTCTTCCATGTAATGTGTAATGAGAATAACTGTAATTCCCTTTTCACGGTTAAGAGTGTGAACTGCTCTAAGCACGTCTGCTCTTCCATCTGGGTCAAGCATGGCTGTTGGCTCATCCAAAATAATGCACTTTGGCTCCATGGCCATAACGCCTGCGATGGCAACACGCTGCTTTTGACCACCTGAAAGCTTGTTAGGTGAATGACTTCTGTATTTTTGCATTCCAACCATCTTAAGAGATTTGTCTACGCGAACAAGGATTTCTTCAGTTGGCACGCCGATATTTTCTGGGCCGAAGGCCACATCCTCATCTACAACAGAAGCAATTATTTGGTTGTCAGGGTTTTGGAAAACCATGCCGGCTGTTTGACGAACTGCAAATGTATACTCGTCATCAGAGGTATTCATTTCATCAACCCAAATAGTGCCCTCCGATGGAGTTAACAGAGCATTAATATGCTTTGCGAAAGTAGATTTACCAGAACCGTTATGTCCTAAAATGGATATAAACTGTCCTGGCTCTACATTAAGATTAACGTGGTCGAGGGCAGTGTGAATGCTTTCAACATTGCCCTCTTCGTCACGTCTTATATATTCATGTACTAAATCTTTAGATCTGATAATTGACATTGGTACCCACTATTCCTTCCAGTTGAGTCTATGTAAATTACCCTCGGTCTCTAAATCGAGGAAGTCGTTTTGTCTCAGTGCCTCGTATAAAACTACGGCAACTGAATTTGATAAATTAAGGGATCTGATATCATGTCCCATTGGTATACGAACACAATTCTCCTCATTCTCAACAAGGATTTCTTCAGGGATTCCTGCTGATTCCTTGCCAAACATTATGTAGCAGTCTGGTTCGTAATGAACATCTGTATGTTTTCTTTTGGCTTTTGTGGTAGCCATATAAACCTTAGCATCTGGATTCTTTGCCTTGAAGTCTTCCCAGTCATCATAACGGAAAACCTCTAGCTTATCCCAGTAATCCATGCCGGCACGCTTTACTGTCTTATCCGTAAGCACGAAACCTAGTGGCTCAATCAAATGAAGACGAGTTCCTGTAGCGCAGCATGTTCGCCCAATATTCCCCGTATTTGCAGGAATTTCAGGCTCATGTAATACAATATTTAACATTTTAAAACCTCTAATCTGTGTACAGAACGTTACGGCGACAATAAATTATACTCTTCCTTCGACTACATGTCTCATACAGAGTATAATTCATTGTCTCCTACATTCTGCTCTATACGTTTTTTTTATCAACTACGTCTTATAAACCTAACGAACAAAATCATCATAAACCTAACGAACATAATTCAGTTAACAATCTATTAGTGTTCCGAACGAGACATTCTAGTCGAGAGAGGAATTCTAATAGATTGTTAACGTAGAATTATGCACACAGCCTACGCTGATTTGTGCTCAGCCTACGATTTACGTAGTTCCTCCACAAATTCTTCGATGCGGTCCATGGCGCGCTTTAGGCTTTCAAGGGAGTATGCGTAGGAAATACGCACGTTGCCCTCTCCGCTTTCGCCGAAGGCTGTGCCTGGAACCACGGCAACCTCTTTCTCACGAAGGAGGCGTGTACAGAATTCTTCTGAAGTCATTCCAAATTCTGTGATTGACGGGAAAATATAGAAAGCTCCATATGGTTCGAAGCATTTGATTCCCATTTTCTTAAAGCGATTAAGGAGATAACGGCGTCTGTCATTATATTCCTCTCGCATGTGAGCTACATCCTCATCGCAGTCACGGATGGCTGTTACTGCAGCATACTGACTGGTGGTAGGTGCACACATAATAGCAAACTGATGAATCTTTGTCATCTGTTTTACGATTTCTTCCGGTGCACAAACATATCCAAGTCTCCATCCTGTCATGGCATGGCTCTTTGAGAAGCCATTGATATAGATGGTGCGCTCCTTCATACCTGGGAAGCTAGCAATTGAAACATGTCCTTCGCCAGTGTATGTAAGCTCGCCGTAGATTTCATCTGTAAGAACAAACAAATCGTACTTTTTAACAAGCTCTACGATTGGCTCTAAATCTTCCTTTTCCATAACAGCTCCTGTAGGGTTGTTAGGGAAAGGCATGATTAAAATCTTTGTTTTATCAGTGATGGCTGCCTCTAATTCCTCTGGCTTAAGTCTGAATTCGTTTTCTTCCTTAAGGTTGATTGGAACTGGCACACCACCAGCAAGTATTGTACATGGTTCGTAGCTTACATAGCAAGGCTGAGGAATAAGGACCTCATCTCCTGCATCAAGCATGGCACGAAGAGCAATATCGATACCCTCTGAACCACCTACTGTCATAAGCATCTCTGTAAGTGGATTATAATCCAAATTATAGTGACGCTTTAAAAAATCTGCGATCTCTACTCTAAGCTCCTTTAAGCCTGAGTTAGAAGTATAGAAGGTGCGGCCTCTTTCCAAAGAATAGATAGCCTCGTCTCTGACCTTCCATGGTGTATCAAAATCTGGCTCACCTACACCAAGTGAAATAGCATCTGGCATTTCTGCAACAATATCAAAAAACTTTCTGATACCAGATGGCTTTATTTTTTCGATAGTTTGATTTAAAGGGTTTCTCATAGGCTCACCTTCTCCCTCTCATCAACGTGCTTTTCTGCCATAATAATGCCGTGGTCCTTATATTTCTTAAGGACAAAGTTTGTCTGTGTTGAAAGCACTGAATCAAGTGGAGAAAGCTTTGCAGAAACAAAATCTGCAACCTCTCTAAGTGTATGACCTTCAATTGAAACCATGAAATCATAGCTTCCTGAAATAAGATAAACTGCATCTACCTCTGGATAATTGTAGATGCGCTCTGCAACCTTATCAAATCCCATGCCACGCTGTGGTGTAACGCGCACCTCAATAAGAGCTGATACCTTTTCAACGCTGGCCTTCTCCCAATTAATAAGAGTAGGATAACCGCAAATGATATGCTCGCTTTCCATAGCCTCCAGCTCATTCACTACTGTGGCCTGGTCGCAGCCAAGCATCATTGCCAAGTCCTCTAAATCAATCTTACTGTTATGCTCAATATAAGTTAAAATCTTCTCTCTCATTTCTTCACCCCTTATCCGCTATCCCTAGTGGATTATAAATATTATTATTCGCCACGCTTGCGCTCTTATTCGCTCATTGCCCTACATAAGATGCTGCTAAAGCACCATCTAAGTAGGGATGGCTCATCAAGGGCTCATTAATAACATTTATAATCCACTAGGGCTAGCTCATCTAAATATGTTAGTTACATAATTTTTTATTTTCGTTCTACGTTTGGTACGGAATATAGTGCGTCGGCTTTTGGTGGTTCGAGGAAGCGGACCTCGTCGCCGCTGATGACGCGCTTGTCGTTTGATGAGTTGGACTTTCCGATAATCGCGGCGGCTACCCCAGCGTCCGCAAGCTTTCTAACAAGTCCATTGCCATCGTTTGTAGCTATCAACATAGATCCTGATGATATAAGCTCATAAGGATTGATTCCAAAGAACTCACAAACCTCTATTGTTTCCTGTTTAACAGGGATAGCTTTTAAATCAACATCAATACCAACGCCTGATGCTTCTCCCATTTCCCAAAGTGCTCCAAATATACCACCCTCTGTAATGTCATGCATAGCTGCTACGCCATGCTCAACTGCAACGCGGCTTTCTGGAAGAACGCTTAAGTACTGGTCAAAGCCCTTAGCCGTATCTATAAGACCCTGAGGTAATCTGCTAAGTAGCTCCTCTTCGTGGTCTTTTGCAATAATGGATGTACCTTCAAGGCCAATCCACTTCGTAATTACGATATCCATATCAGGCTTAGCTCCGCCTGTTGATACCATGCAACCCTTTTTAACCTTACCGACAGCTGTAACTGAAATAAGTGGTTGATTAACTGCCTCTGTTACCTCTGTGTGGCCGCCCATAACCTGAACATTATATCTCTTGCAAGCATTGTCTACCTGCTCCATGATGGCCTTAAGCTTCGCCTCTCTCATGCGAGGGGTAAGAAGTACTGTAAGCAAAATTCCAATAGGTTCTGCTCCAGCGCTGGCCAAATCATTGATTGAAACAGTAACTGCAAGCTCTCCAATATCTGAAGCTGTTCCTGTGATAGGATCTGTTGACATTACGATTTCTTCGTCAGGGCCTACCTGAAGTGTAGCACAATCTTCACCGATTCCCGGTCCGTTTCCTACCTCAGGTCTCTTTACGTGTAATTGTTTTATAACTGAGCGCTTAAGAACGCTTTCTTTTAATTTTCCGATTTCCATAATTACATCCTAAAAACTAGTTAGCTGGTGTCTCTACTGCTGGTGCTGCATCTAATGCTGGCGCTGCCTGCTGTGTTGTGGCATCTGGTGCAGGTGCTGCCTCTTGTGCTGGTGCTTGACCATCTGCTGATGTAGCATCCTCAGGTGGATTTGTTATTTTATATTTTGGTGTGATTACAAATGGTGTTGAATTTGCTACTCCTGGAGCGTAAGTTGCAATTGCATTTGCAATAGTAGTTACATCCTGAGTGTTAACAGCCTGAAGCATTGCATATGAAAGATTTGGGTCTGCTGAAGCAATACCAACTGTAACCATTCTGTTAGATGGATTGTATTTGCTGTTATTATATACCTCTCTGCTAACTTCCTCACCATTTTCGTAAACAATTTTCCAAAGCTTAGCTGTATAGCCTGTATGACCGCTAACTGTTGTTGTCATCTTTCCAAGTGGTACGTTAGGATCTGCAACCCACTGTGTATTTTGAATATTTACACCAGTGATTTCTGTTTCGTATTTTACGCTGTGAGATGGATCATCCTCTTCCTTACCATAGATGTTAAAGTAAGCCTTGCTTCCGTCGCAATAGCCTTCGATATATATAGGATAGTTCTTGTTATTCTTAATCTGGAAGTCCTTACCGCCGGATTCAGCAATAGCTGCATCCTGTGATGGTGGAACGTAAGTTACTATCATGGAATGGCAAGAACGTGTAACTATACCAAGCTCCGCCTCTCTAACAGCACCATAAAGTGTTGTAGATACCTGACAGATACCACCGCCGTAGGTTTGAACTGTGGTTCCGTTTTCGTAAGAACCTGCAAGCATATATCCGTTTTCTGCTGAGAAAGGTGTGATTGTATTTAATACAGAAAACTCATCTCCTGGATAAAGGATAGTTCCGTTGATGAAGCCAACACCATTTGCAACGTTGTTCTTTCTTGCTGTAGATGATGAGCTGTAATCTGTGTTAAAGCTTCCTAATAAATCCTTTATTTCGGCAAGCTCTTCCTTACTTCCTCTAGGTTCTTTTACAACTGTAGCAAGCTCGATAGAAGCATCTTCCTTGTTCCAGTTATTTTCTATGTAGTCTGCAATAATTGCAACCGATTCGTCTATCTGAACAACAACACCTGCTGTTCCTTCGTGGAATACGAATTCACCGTTTTCTCTGGTGAGATAATCATCACTGGCTTCGTCGTTAACCTTTGATGCTGCCGATGATAAATAAGTGGTCAGTGCATTTCTATCTACGCCAAGGGTAAGCTCAAAGTTCTTACCTCTTCCTTCTTCCAAATCCTTGTTAGCCTTAAAACGCTCAGCTAAATTACCGTAAGTACCATATGCTGCTGCCTTTGAAACAACATCGCTGTTCTTAGCACCTATGCAAATGTCTTTTCCTGTTGCGGCTATTTCCTGGCCATTGGCTGATAATGTGAATTTAACATCATCATAATTTGCAAAATAATCATTAACTACAGATTTAGCATCTGCTACTGTCATTCCACCTACGGAAGTTCCGCCAATGGAAACTCCATCAGGAATAACTCTTGTATCATCATCTGAAACTGTTTCTGCTTCTTCGTTTGCTAATTCTTCTTCAGAAACTGCTGTTTCCTCTGAAACCTCTTGCGCATATACTGTGGCTGGCGTAAGGATTCCGGCTGTGAATGTTAATGATAAAAATATTGATAGAAATTGTTTTTTCATAAAGTAACCTCATCCGCCCTTCGATGCCTTCATTCAAAGTCTGAAGGCTAATTATTGACATGACTTATCTATTAAAATAAACTTAAATTAGAGCTGCTGCAAATGTAGTGAAAACCATGCAGATTACAACAACTACTAAGATAAATCCAGCTATAAGCTGATGTTTTTTACTTCTTTTCATAAATATACCTCACATAATAAAGGAGAAACCAATGGGCTTTCCAATTTTACCATTTTTCTTATTATTCCTTGTCTGGCTAACATTCAGAATCAAAAGCTTAGATGCCAAGCAGCAAAAGCGCGAAGATGAATTCTGGGCTAAAGAAAAAGCCGCTAATGTTACCCCTGCAAAGGATATATCTAACCTAAGATATATTACCATTCCAATAGAGAAATTTCCATTAAATTTTAGTGATGATGAAAAAGTTATTGAAATCGAAAAAGAACTTGAAGAATTGTCTACCCACAAGCTTTTAAACCTTTCTGGTGTTTCGAATACTGACTTAAAACTCACTTATGGCGTTCCTAATTTCGAAACAATGAGCCAAATTGGGGAGGATTTTGATAGAGTGTGCGTTCTATTAAACGCTTACGCAAAAGCTCTTCTTGAAGCAGGACGAGATGATGATGTGGTTAATGTGTTGGAATTTGCTGTTGGCGCTGGCACTGATATTAGCGAATCCTATATCATGCTCGCCGACCAATATAAAAAACGCTCACAGACAGAAAAGCTAAGTTTCCTTCGTGAGCGCATTTCAAACAGTACCCTACTGTTAAAAAATTCTATTTTAAATAATATCAACGACTCTGCTGAGGAGAATTTCGATACCTGCAGCCCAGAGTAATAATGCACCTGCTACATAAGCTATGGTCTTCTTTTCGAAGCCAAAGTGCATGCCTGTGTATAAACCGCCTAATACAACAAGTACTGATATCGCAAGGAAAAGTGCAATTATCTGCCAAACTGTATTTCCAACAAGTCCGCAGGCACAGCCAGCTGCAGCTGTATAAAAGCTAGAAACAATAACGATTCTAATATAATCAAATACGATTAATGCTTCTCTACGTCTTTCCTGAATAAATTCTCTCTTTAACGCCTTTAATATTAGTCTAATTCCAAGAAGGGCAAGAACGATAACAGCCAGCACCTCGCCTTGCTTAACCGGGTTAGCAATATATCCATTGACTGCTAACAATCTGCATATTACATATCCGCCAAAATAAAAAACCAATTCTGATGCTGCAACAACTGCACTGGCAACCACTATTGTTCTCTTTTTAAGCTTAGCAATCATTGCCCCCTGTATTTCCATAGCTGCAAAAACATCTAATAATATACCCGCTATAATTAGCAGGTTTTCCAACCAAGTCATACTTATATTTACTCCATTCTTTTACACTTTGCTAAATAATAATAGCTCAATACCTATCTACTTGAAATATTCAAATATGAAGCCATGTTCTATTAAAAGCTACATTAATTCAAATTTGTATTATTGCTTTTCATTAGTGATAACTTCCATGATAGGACTTCTGAAGATTTTGATGTAAACATCTGCCAGTTCTTCAACAGGCACATTCATGCCTCGCTTAATCCATTGAATAGTTACCCAGCTTATGGAATGTGCTAAAAAGTCTGCAACAAGCTCTTTCTTGAGCCATTTATAATCAGCCATTGCTGCAAGTCTTTCAACATCGATGTATTTAAGTACTGCTTTTGCAACACATCTGTTGTAAATCTCGTTAAAGGAGTTCTGCCCCTCAAGGGCTGCTGCTCTTTTGTAAAATTCCTTCTCGTGCTCCATGGTTGTAAGAATAAATGTAACTCCCTCCTTCAACATTCCATTTGAAAGAAGTGGGTCAACTGGTGCAAACAATTCGTTTACCGTAATCCATTCCAGTAGTTCGTATTTATCTTGGAAATGATTATAAAATGTAGGTCTAATCACTCCCGCTTTATCTGTTATTTCTTTTATTGTAATCTTATCAATCGGCTTTACTGTGGCTAGCTCCTTTAAGCTTTCAGCCAACACAATGTCGATTGCATTTTGTGATTGATTGTTCATAGTTCTCCTTAAGAATCTTGATACTCAACTGTCACATAGAATCCCTTAGGGGTCTCCTTAATATCTACTACCTTTCCTTCTGTCTTACCGTTTTGGGTTTTAACTCTCTCCAAGGTAGTATAATTAGCGGACATAGCATAGGACCTTCCTAATACATAATAATATGAATTAGAAAGGGCATATTCTGTAACTGGTAGCACATCTCCTACTTCAAGGAGTCCAGTGCGCTCCATTTTAAATTCCATCTGTCTCATATTAAATATCTTCCTCGCGGGTAATGGTTCCATCAACTACAGAGCCTGTAGCTTTTCTAACAGAATGGACAATTCCAAAATCTGTAATACCATCCCAAATAAGCATGATGCCTATTATTCTTGTAGCAAGACTAACTACCTGAAATGCTGCACCAATGCAGATAATTCCAAAGAGTATATTAACAGCCGCAAGTACAAAGCTAATCCAAAAATTAGAAGCCTTCGCTCTGGTAGCCTCAACCGCCATTCCTAAGTCCTGTACACCATGGATTACAAGAATTACGCCGATTGCAATTGGAATGATGCTTATTATCTTACCTGAGTCGTTAAAAAGCCAAATACCTACGATAAGTATCATCATACCAACAGCTATTCCAAGAGCATTATCTACGCCATGCTCAATAAGCTGATTTACAATAACAAATATTCCTGAAAGAATAATTATAGCTGCTATCACCTTGCTTATAGTGGCTAAGCTTTCAACAGGAAATACTAAAAGCAAAATCCCGATGACCATCGTAAAAATTGCAGGTATTGTGATGTTAAGTCTAAACTCTTTAATCTTATCTTTCATGACTTATTTCTCCTTTTTGTTACCCCAGAATCCTATAGCAACTGTACCAGGGCCAGTATGTGCACCAATAGTAGGACCAATATCGAAAATACGAACCTTTTCCTTCATGTTAGGGAAAGCTTCTTCTAACATATCTGCTACTTCTTTAGCATCTTCGTAACAAACAGAGTGAGTTATGAACATGTTCTGGTCATAATCTGCACCGTTTTCAACACGTTCCTTGATGGCTGCAAGACAAGCCTTTTTAACCATCTTCTTTCCACGACACTTCTGTCTAGGAATAAGCTTACCTTCGTCATTAATGTTAAGAAGTGGGCAGATGTTAAGAGCTGTCCCAAACCATCCAGAAACCTTTGAAATTCTTCCACCTCTGATGAAGAAGGTAAGGTCTGTTGTAAAGAACCATGTGTTTTGATTCTGGATATGTTCATTAGTCCAGTTTACAAGATCGTCAAAGCTCATTCCTTCATCACGAAGTGTTGCAAGCTTATCCATTAAAAGAGCGTAACCTGCTGATGCTGTTAAGCTATCAATAACAACTATCTTTCTGTCAGGAAACTCCTCTGAAAGCTCTTCTGCTGCAATACGTGCAGAATTAATAACACCCGAAATACCACTTGATAATGTTAAATGAAGAACATCTAATCCTTTTTCAAGGAAGCCTCTAAAGTATGCTGAAAATTCTTCTGCATTAACCTGCGATGTTCTTGTCATAGCTCCGTCTACCATTCTCTGGTAGAAATCCTTAGCCGAGATAGATTTAAACAAATCATCTGTATATGCCACATCATCTAAATAATAATGAAAGCAAATGTGTTCAAGATTTTTTTCCTTTAAGTATTCTTCTGTAGTATCTACAGTAGAACAACAACTGATAACATATTCTCCCATAATATTACCTATTCTTTCTATATACTATAACCTGTTTGAGTATACCCCAAACACCTATTTCAATGCAACCTTTCAAATTAACACCTGATATATAACAAATAAGCCGGTGAATTGCTTCACCAGCTTATTTTGATTTATTATATGGAAGGATTTATGAAAAAGAAATTTACTTTGTTAAGCGGATACTAACAACTGAGCACTTAGGGAGTGTAACTTTGATGCCTTCAGCTGTCTTTGCGTAATCCTTGAATTCCTGTTCTTTAACAACCTCTGGGTTCTCGAATGTGTTATGTGCAGCCATTGAGCCTGTAACATAAACAGCTTCGCAAACATTATATGAACCGCCGTCCTTTGTAAGCTGAATTTCTACATCATCTGTAGCCTCAAGAGAGTTGTTTGTAAGTGTAATTGTGATAACACCGTTCTCATCCTCAGATACTGATTCGAATACCTTTGGAAGCTCATTCTTTCCAGAGCCAACTGTACCGTTTTCAAGTAAGTCACTACCAAGAAGTGTTGCACCCTGGTGATGGCGGAACATTTTAAATACATAGTAGGTAGGGGTTTTAATCATCTTCTCGCCATCTGTAAGCATTACAGACTGAAGAACGTTAATCATCTGTGCAATACATGCCATCTTTACTCTATCAGCATGCTTGTTGAAAATGTTAAGGTTCATACCAGCTACAAGTGCATCACGCATTGTGTTCTGCTGATATAAGAATCCTGGGTTTGTGCCTGGCTCTACGTCTGTCCAGATTCCCCACTCATCAATCATAAGGCCAATCTTCTTTTCTGGGTCATACTGATCCATGATTGCACCATGCTTGTTGATAAGCTCTTCCATGAAGTAGCTACGCTTAAGTGTCTGGTAGAATACTTCCTCTGTGAAATCTGTAGCGCTTCCCTTAAAGTTCCAATCGTCCTCTGTCTCAGGAAGTGTATAATAGTGAAGTGAAAGGCCATCCATAAAGCCGTGGAACTGTGCTGGTGTATGGTCGAAGCAAGTATCAAGTACTTCCTTTGTCCAGTGATAATCATCTACATTAGCACCACATGCAATCTTTGCGATAGGCTTGTTTCCATTGTAGTTTCTTACATATGTCTGATAACGTCTGTACTCATCTGCATAGTGCTGAGGACGCATGTTTCCTCCGCAGCCCCAGTTTTCGTTACCAACGCCAATATAATCTACTACCCATGGCTCCTCGTGACCATTAGCCTTACGAAGATCAGCCATTGGAGAAACACCATTGAATGTCATGTACTCTACCCATTCGCTCATTTCGCGAACAGTGCCAGAGCCTAAGTTAGCATTTACATAAGTCTTACAGCCAAGTTGTCTACAAAGCTCGAAGAACTCATGAGTTCCGAAGCTGTTATCTTCTACAACACCGCCCCAGTGAGTGTTAATCATCTTCTTGCGGTTTTCCTTTGGACCAATTCCATCCATCCAGTGATACTCATCTGCGAAGCATCCACCTGGCCAGCGAAGTACTGGAACCTTCATCTCTTTAAGAGCTTCTACTACATCTGTACGCATACCATTAACGTTAGGGATGTCACTGTTTTCGCCAACATAAAGTCCCTCGTAGATGCAGCGTCCTAAGTGCTCAGAAAAATGTCCATAGATTTCTGGAGCAATTGTGCTCTTCTTGTTTTCATTGTTGATTACTAATTTTGCCATATTCTCTCCTTTAGTCCGCCATTTAATCAGCCAGTGTGTGAATTAATTTTTATCCCTTAACCGCACCTGCTGTCATACCATCGATGATGTACTTCTGGAAAATGAGGAAGATTATAAAGATAGGTAAAATTCCGAACATTGATCCTGCGATAAGTACATCGTAGTTGTTGCCGTATGGTGTTAAAAGTGTATTAAGTCCGATTGGAAGAGTAAACTTCTCTGCTCCCTTAAGTACAAGAAGTGGCCAAAGAATAGCGTTCCATGCACCCATTGCGCTAAGAATACCCATTGATGCAAAGGCTGGCTTTGCAAGTGGAAGGATGATTCTTACAGAAATACCATACTCGCTACATCCGTCGATACGTGCTGCATCAAGCAAATCCTTTGGAAGTCCTGAAAGGTACTGTCTAAAGAAGAAGATAGTTGATGCTGAACAAAGTCCGATGATAATAACACCTACATAAGTATCAACAAGCTTGAGTGCGATGATTTCCTTATATAATGGAAGCATAAGGATTTCAAAAGGTACCATCATTGTTGCAAGCACTATTGTGAAGAGAGCATTTTTAAATCTGAACTCATACATTGTTAATCCATAAGCTACAAAATAGCAAATAATAAGTGTAAGTGCTACCGAAATAATGGTAATTAATAACGAATTCTTGTACCACATGAAATATTTAATACTGTCGGCATTTCCGCTGAATAAATATTTGTAGTTATTAAGATTCATTGTAGATACATTCAAATCTACAGAAAGTCCTCTACGAATAAGTTCTGTACCAGGTCTGAATGATGCAAGTAAACCTGCGAAAACAGGAAATATAATAATGAAACAAAGGATAGCGAAAAATCCTGTTCCAAGTACTGTGCCTACTACTCTTTTAGGAGAGCTAGCCATAGTCTTTTGCTTTGCCATATTAATCCTCTCCCTTCTTGAATGTACCGTTCACGATAAGCTGTGCAAAGTTAATAATAAGAGCTACTACAAGAAGTACTACACCTACTGCACATGCGTATCCCATATCGTTCTTTTCAATACCACGCTTGTATAAGTAACCTACAATTGTAAGACCGATGTTGTTTGGTGATGAATTTCCCGCCCATAACATATATGACTCAAGGAACATTGCAAGACCAGCGTATACTGAAATTGTAAGAACGTAAACTGTTGTAGGCTTAAGAAGTGGAAGTGTTACATACTTGAACTTCTGCCATCCTGTTGCGCCGTCAATATCGGCAGCTTCATATAATGAAGTATCGATTGATTTAAGACCTGAAAGGAAATAGAGCATATTTACACCTGTCCATCTCCAGCAGGCTACGATTAAGAGGGCGAGCATACCTGACCAACCCATCTTTAACCATTTATATGTTCCAAGGCCTAAAGCCGCTGTAATCATGTTCATCTGACCTGTTGTATATTCTGTAAACATCAGGCGGAATAATGTACCAGAAATAACTACTGATGTTAAAGCTGGCATGTAAAGAATTGCCTTCCATACGCCCTTAGCTTTTACTAAATTGCTATCAAGAAGAACAGCAAAGAGCATTGGGAATGGAATAAGAAGGACTAATGTAAAGAACATGTATTTAACGCTGTTCCATACCGCAATATGGAATACATTATCCTTAAGAAGCTTTGCATAGTTAGCAAAACCAATCCACTCAGATTTAATTGCTCCAATATCCTGGAAACTCATTGTGAAAGCTGTGATAAGTGGGTAAACCCAGAAAATGAAAAAGCTTAAAATAAAAGGTAAAACAAATACATATGGTGCCACCTTTTGAGAGTATAAAAAGTTCTTGATTTTCATAATGCACCTTTCTCCATTTTTAAAAATAGGGATGCCTGCCTAGGCCGGCATCCCGTAAAAAATTACTGTTCCATATCTATCGCATCCTGTGCCTCTTGAAGGGCGTCATCGATTGAGTAGTCTGGATCTTCAAGTACCTCGTTAAGTGTTGTTGTGCAGAGATACTCATTGATTGTTGGGCTGATAGATACAACTGAAATCTTACCAATGTTATCCATTCCGATATCGCTTAATACATCGTATGGATAGTTGATAAAGAACTGGTTGTACTGGTTGTTATCATCATGAGCGAATGCTTCATCATCCCAAAGAGCTGTGTTACATACATCAAATCCAAGTGTATCCCAGATGTGCTGCTCACCAGCTTCTGACATCTTAGCCCAGCATGTAAACTCTGCTGCAAGCTCCTTGTTAGCTGACTGCTGTGTTACAACTGTACCTGTACCACCAATACCTACAGAGCACTTCTGTCCCTCTTTGAATACAGGACACTTAGCGATATACCAGTTACCCTTTTCATCAGGCATGTAGTTTGTGAAACGTGACATATACCACATTGCCTTAGGGAATGAAACAATGTTTCTATCCATAATGTTCTGGAAACCAGCTTCAAGGTCAACATGTCCATCTGGAGAAACCATTGCAAATCCTGACTTTAACCAAGACTGCTGCATTGAAAGCATTTCCTTAACTGAATCAAGCTGAACGTTTGCTGGATTGTCGAATCCGCCTGTCCAATCATCACCGTACTCAGCCATTGCAAGCCAGAGCCAATCAACTCCGCCTGTATCAACTGATGTAAAGTACTTTGTATCATCTCCTAAAGCTGTAAGGTACTCATTACCAAGTGCTTCGTAATCTTTCCATGTCTTAACTGCATCAATCTTTGCAATTACTTCATCCTGGCTAAGACCCATTGCCTCAGACATTGCTGCAACATTGTAATACATTACTGTTGCACCTACGTGATATGGAGCACCATAGTAGTTGCCATCTTCACCCTGATATGTTTCCATTCTTGCAGGAACCATTGTATCAAGGTAATCCTTAGCGTAATCGTTAAGTGGTACAAGCCACTGATCAAGACCTTCAACTACGTTAGGGAACTGACCAACCTCTACATCACAGATATCTGGAGCACCTGTGCCAGCCTCAAGAGCTGTAAGAAGCTTTGTATGCATATCACCATATGGATATGTTGTACATGTAATTTCGATTGTGTTGTCTGGGTGTTCCTTATTCCACTCCTCTGCCATAACACCGTAGTGCTGACCGTGAAGTTCAACGAATGTCCACATTTCAAGATGTGTTCCGTTTGGAGCACCAAATGTGTTTGTTACTACCTCTGACTCAGCTGAATCTTCAGCTGTTTCTTCTTCAGCAGCATCTGGATCTACCCCACCTTCTGATGCTGCTCCGCCACAGCCAACAAATAAGCTAGCTGCCATTGATGTGCAAAGTAAAGCACTAATCAACTTCTTCTTCATTCTTCTCCTCCTTTTGACTAAAGAATTGATTATTTAATAATTGCTAAGAGTCTTTAATTTGTAGTAAAATTGACAGAGGCTTGTAAGCCAATCTCACTGCTTTTCGTAAAACTCATCAACGATTATGTAATTATTATAAATCCCCTTTGTGATAAGTCAATAAATATTTTAGGTTTATCTAAAGTATTTTGGATATTCTTTTATTATTCACAATTTCGACATATTGTTTTTGTTGATTTTTAACAATTGATTTATTAATTATTGCTATAAAGCTATTTTGATATGTATAAATTTACTTTTTACTAAAATAATCATCTAGTTTAATCACCGTTTTATTGACAGTATATTGGAGAAAATTTATAATAAAGGAATAATATTTTAGAATAATTTAAAAAGGAGCAGTGTCATGATTCACATCACTTCACTGGATGATGGTCTTGAATTATTTAAAGCCTTAGGCTCTGACGTACGAATCCAGATTTTAAAAATACTATTAGAAAATGACCACATGAGCATGAATCAGCTTGCTACTGAATTAAAGCTTTCAAATGGTGCTCTTACAGGTCACATCAAAAAATTAGAAGAATGCGGCCTTATTTCTACTTCGAATGAATCTGCCAGCCATGGCAATTCCAAGATTTGTTCTGTAATCCAGGATAAAATCGTAGTAGAAATCGAAAAGCCAGAAGAGCTTACAAACGCGTTTACTACAGATATCAAGGTTGGACAGTTTTCTAAATATGAGATTTGCCCTACTTGCGGCCTAGCTAACAGCCAGTCTGTTATTGGTGAAATCGATGACAGCAGATACTTCAGTCATCCAGATCACTTCAACGCAGATATTTTATGGTTCACAAAAGGATATGTTGAGTACTCTCTTCCAAACCTTATACCTAGCAACAACCAAATCACTCAGATATCTATTTCCTTTGAGATTTCATCTGAGGCACCAGGCATTGATAACAACTGGCCTAGCGATATAACCTTCTCTCTTAATGGTAAAAAGCTTGGCATGTGGACCAGCCCTGGAGATTTTGGTGGTGACATCCGAGGAATGTTTACACCAGATTGGTTCCCACCTAACTGGAATCAATACGGCTTACTTAAGCTTCTTGTTGTTAACAAGCACGGTACATTTATTGATGGTCTACAGATTTCAGATATCACTATCGAGGATTTAGATTTAGCGCAGGGTGCGCCTCTTGATTTTAGAATTGCAGTAGAGGATGATGCAGAACATATCGGTGGTGTTACACTCTTTGGAAAGACCTTCGGAAATTATGGACAGGATATACGAGTTGCTATCAATTACTGTCCTATAAAATAATAAACCTTCCCCCTCTGGGGGAAGGCTTTTTTTTTACCATTTTTTCTTCGGGCAGCGGGATACTTTGGCTGTGGCGCGAAGCTCTACGTAGCAGCCGCATGCCATGCAGGTGCCTTCGTTTAGTTTATCGCAGGACTTGCATATATCCAGGCGGCTTTCATATTCTTCATCGCTAACTATATCTTCTGCCTTTAAAGCCGCCTTGTATTTTTCTATCATAGATGTGTCTGCATCTATCATATCTCTTAGCAGACATCTGGTACAAACTCGATTATTAATCATAACTAAATACTGGTTTTCCATCCTGCCACTTAAACTTCATAAGCATTGTATGGCGATTAGGATTGTAAAGTGGGTCTCCTACTATTTCTGTTTCTGTTCTGGCATGGTAAACAAGAATATCGTTACCATCCTCATCTACAGTAAATGAATTATGGCCTGGTCCATATACAACATGCTCTTTAGAAGACTTAAGTACTGGATAGCGTTCCTTTTTCCATGATAATGGATCAAGTAAATCGCTGTCTTCATCTGCTGTAAGCATACCCATGCAATAATTCACACCTGTATCGCTGGCTGAATATGTCATAAAGATTTTGCCATTACGCTTTATTACTGATGGACCTTCATTTACCCAAAAACCATGACGCTCCCAGTCATAATCAGGAGTTGTAAGTAATACCTGATCTGTTTCAAGGGTGTAGCCGTTCTTCATGCGGGCAATGTAAAGATTAGAAATCTGCTTACCTACACCAGTCTTCTCTGCCCAAATGTAATACCAATTTCCATGATTTTCAAAAACTGTAGCATCAAGTGAAAATGACTCAAATGAGAACTCATCTGTTTCTGCTCTAGTCATTTTACCTTTTTCAATCCATGGGTCACGCATTGGGTCGTCGCCCTGACATTCTAATACGTATGGACGAATCTTCCAGATATCCTCCATCTCGCCGCCAGCATAATAAATATACCATTTTCCAAAAAGGAAATGAAGCTCTGGAGCCCAGATGTGCTTAGACATTGGGCCAGATTCATGCTTATGCCAGATTTCAACTTCCTTTGCTTCCTTTAAACCTTCAAGTGTTCCGCTGCATCTTAAAACAATTTTGTCGTATTCTGGTACTGAAGCTGTAAAGTAATATTTACCATTTGTATGTTTGTAAACATATGGATCTGCGCGCTGCAAAATCCAAGGTTTGTTGTATTCAAAAAATTTGTCCATTTTAATTATTTTTCTCCTTCTATTCGTATTTTACTCCCCAAACAGATTCATTGCCGCCTACTGCTGAGAATGTGAACACATCTGTGCCAGCTTCATCCTTCATCTTGCAGAAGACTCCACTATAATCTTTGTCGGAAAGTGAAATATGCATGTAGTAGGTATTGTCCTTCATAGTCCAGGTTCCTGATACCTCTTCTCCTTCCACCGAACCATCTGCATTTAAATAGATGATTCTTGGATTTGCAATTTCATTAGAGATATCTGTACCTTGGTTGATAAAGTAGTATCTTCCTACCACATCATCCTTGCTATAGCCTGAATCAGAAACAGTCTCCCCCTGTGTCTGATATGGTAAATCGCAAGGCCAGCCTTCTTCATTCATTAGCATCTGATGAACTCTTGGAGAATGATTCTCTGTACCATCATTAAATCTAGTGTGATAAACTACATACATTTTGCCATCGTCATCTATAAAAGCTGAATTATGACCGGTTGCCATGTATGCTTTATCCAAGCTAGGAAGCTTGTAGTTACCTGAAAGCTTTAGTCCAAAGTTTTGGTGCATGGCACTCTTAGTAGGGTAAGAGCCATTCATATCTACATATTCTCCATCCACTGTCTTTGAACGGAATACTCTGATTTGGTATCCACCATTGCTGGTAAGACCGCCGTAGGAAACAAACAGATAATAGTAATCTGTTGCCTCGTCATACATAATGTAAGGTCCTTCTATAGAAATATGACCGCCACCTAAAAGCTTCTTTCCAAAGTAGGCATCCACATTGTTCGCTTCATCAGCTTTAGGATGTATTACAAGACCAGTTGTAGGGTCAATCTCTAACAGATAAATACCGCCTGACCATGAGCCGTAAACCATCCACATCCTATCATCCTTGTCATAGAACACTGTTGGGTCAATGGCGTTTGGGTAATCCTCATAGTTATAGGCGCCACCCTTAATGTAATGCTTTTTCACATAATCGGTTTCTACGTAATCTAGCACATCTGTTGATTCAACATTCTTGCTGGTAAAGCCTGAATAGATAAGTGAGCCCTGCCATTCAAATGGTCCCTCTGGCGAAGTGCTTGTACCAAAGCAAAGATTAGATGCATTAAAGGTGCTAGAGCAACAATAATACATGTAATAAAGCTTTGTTGTTTTGTTGTAGATAACATCTGGTGCCCATACATGGGTTCCACCATCATCTGTCTTAATAATACTGTCCTTCGAACCTGCAAAATTAAATGCATCGTCAGCCACATCATAAATCTGACCATAAACAGGATTTGTTTTCCTATATCCATCTGCAATGGTCTCCCAATTAAGTAAATCGGTACTCTTAGCAGCTGTCATGTGAGAACCGTATATGTAATATGTTCCGTCTACTTCTAATATGGATGGATCATGGACAGAAACGCCCGAAGATACGTCGCCTGTGGCGATGCCATCATAGCTAACTGTGAAATTTTTGTTTTCAGAACCTGAGCATGCCACAAGACTTCCCATCATAGAAACTAACAGAACACATGAAACAAATTTCTTCATGCTTCTTTCTTCCTCCATTTTGTCTTATTGCCTAAGCATCAAGCCCCTAATATATGCTTAAGCCTTTTGGTCGAAATATAACCTACCAAAAGTCTAAAAATAATATATCAGATTTGTTTTAGATATACAATAATTATTTCAGTATTATTTAAAATAAATGTAAGGCATAAAAAAAGAGCTCTGCGGTAACCGCAAAGCTCTAAACATGTTTATATTAAGATTATTTATTAGATCTTCTCCAGATGTGCATCTTCTCAGCCTCAGCAATAAGCTCATCTCTGAAATCAGGATGTGCAATGCTAATAATCTTTTCTGCACGCTCCCAAGCTGAAAGACCCTTAAGGCAAACCTTACCATATTCTGTAACAAGATAATGTGTGTTAGCACGTGTATCTGTAACAATAGAACCATCTGCAAGTGTAGGACGGATACGGCTCTTAACTGTGCCATCCTTTGTTGTGAATGTAGATGAAAGACATACAAAGCTCTTACCACCGTTTGAAAGATAAGCGCCAAGTACGAAGTCAAGCTGTCCGCCTGCACCAGAAATGTGCTTTGTTCCAGCTGACTCAGCATTAATCTGACCATATAAATCTACATCAACGGCGTTGTTGATAGAGATGAAGTTATCAAGTGCTGAAATCTGACGGATATCGTTAGTGTAATCAACAGGTGCGCTCATAAGCTCTGGGTTCTCATCCATGTAATCGTACATCTTCTTTGTACCAGCACCGAAAGCGTATGTCTGACGGAATCTGTCGATGTTCTTCTTAGAACCGTTAATCTTACCAGCCTTTGCAATATCTACGAATGCATCAACGTACATTTCTGTATGAACACCAAGATCCTTAAGGTCTGAATCAGCAATCATAGCGCCTACTGTGTTAGGCATACCACCGATACCAAGCTGTAAGCATGCACCGTTTGGAATCTCCTCAACGATAAGCTTAGCAACAGCCTTATCTACATCTGTAGGAGTGCTTGCACCACCCATCTCTGAGATAGCTGGGTTGCTGCCTTCTACAATTGCATCAACCCTTGAAATGTGGATGCCTTCCTCAAAACCGCCAAGGCAACGTGGCATGTTCTCGTTAACTTCTACGATGATGTGCTTAGACTTTTCAACTGCAGCCATAAGATGTGATGCGTTAGGACCAAAGTTGAAATATCCATGATTATCCATTGTTGTTGTCTGAATCATAAGAACATCGTTTGGCTCGATGTGCTCACGATAGTATCTTGGAAGCTCAGAATATCTGATAGGTGCATAGTATGAGCAGCCTCTTGCAATAAGCTTACGCTCGATACCACCCATGTGCCATGAGTTCCAGCAGAAATGCTCGCCTGCATCTTCTCTTTCGAAGATAGCTGGAAGCTTCATTAAAATACCACCACGAACCTTAACATCACGTAACTCATCTGTACGTGCTGCAAGTGCCTTATCAAGTGCGTCTGGTGTACCTGTACACCAACCGTAATCTACCCAATCTCCGCTCTTTACTACCTTAACAGCCTCTTCAGCTGTTGTGAGCTTGCTTTTGTATTCAGCCTGAAAATCCATAATAAACCTCCGCTCGTTAAAAAATTATCAATTTATTATATTTTATCACTTTACACCTCCCACTTCAATATTAGTGGTATAATAAAGATAGAATTTCATCAGGAGGTAAGACTATGGCTAAACAAGAAATTGAAGTTGCTGGTGCACCAAAACAGGTTACCATTACCCCTTTTGAGCATCACACAAAATATCATGAAACAGATTTACAGGGTGTTATTCACACATCTAATTATCTTAATTGGATAGAAGACGCCAGAATGAATTTGATGGAGCAGATGGGTCTTTCATTTAAACAGATGTTAGACATGGAGATTAGTTCTCCAATGATTTCCCACTCCATAGAATACAGAAGTGAAGTTAAATTTGACGAAACTGTTGTGGTAGAAACAAAGCTTTTGTCCTATGATGGGCATGAAATGGAGGTTACCTATCGTATTTACGATAAAGCTACTGGAGAAGACAGGGCCGTAGCAAAAACCACCCATTGCTTCGTAGATAGAAGTGGTATACCGATTTCTATGAAGCGTGCTTATCCAGAGCTGGATACGAAGTTCTTTGAATTTAAATAAAAAACGGATGAGGTGCTTTTTATACACACCTCATCCGGCCTTTGGCCACCTTCCCCTCAAGGGGAAGGCTTTTTTATTGTTTCGCTCCGATTTCCATCAAAAGGTTGATGAGTTCAATATCCGATTCCTGGACACGAAGGTTTGTCTCGATTTTTTCACCAGTTGGGTCGGTAACTGCGATTTCGATGATTGACCCTGGTGTCATTGCCTTTGTGCGGGCTGCACCAAAGAATGGTAACAGCTTTGGATGATTTTGATTAAACTTTGCTGCTGCACCTCTTACTCTTAATAAATCTGCTGGATTAAATGCCATAATTCTATTCTCCTACTACAATATATATTTACGCAGTAGCCTACGAAGCTCCTCTTCCTTAATTGGCTTTTCAATGTAATCATCAAAGCCTAAGCGCTCATACTCTTCCTTGGCGCCAACTACTGCATTAGCCGTTTGCATGATAAGAGGTGTGTCTTTGTTAGGATTGTCCTCAAGAGAATCTAAAATCTCCTTTAGATCCACACCATCCATGCCAGGCATCAAATGGTCAATGAATATAATATCATATTTTTCATCTTTTATCTTCCCAATCGCTTCAAGTCCACTGATAGCTGTATCTACAGTAATATCTGTGTTGCTTAGTAGCATAGAAAATACTCGAAGGTTGATGGCCACATCATCTACAACAAGAATCTTTCCAATCAAATCGAAGATTTCATGTCTATCAGCTATACGTCTATCACCGTTAGGTCCCATAGAGAAAATGCCGCATGGCTCGATAGAACGGATTTCCTGTGGAACAACAACAGTAAAGGTTGTACCCTTTCCAAGCTCAGATTCTACTGAAATGGAACCATCCATCAGTTCAACAAGCTGTTTTGTAATGGTAAGTCCCAAGCCTGTTCCTTCTATTCTTTTGTGCTGGAATTCCCCAACACGTTTGAAGGAATCAAAAAGATATGGGATGTTTTCTTTGGCAACACCAATACCTGTATCGCTAACCTGTACAATAAGAAGAAGTCTTCCTTCAAAAATCTTTCCCTTAACAGATAAAGTGATTCTACCCTCTGGCGTGTACTTTACTGCATTGGTCAACAGATTTGTGATAACTTGGATAAGACGTTCCTTATCTCCTCGAAGTACTGATGGCAAAACATCGCTCATATCAACCTCGAAAGCAAGCCTGCTGGCTTTTGCTCTTGGTCTTACCAAAGCGTAGCACTCTCTTACCATATCGATAAGTTCGTAATCCTCGTTAACTATTTCTATTTTGCCTGCATTAACCTTTGCAAGATCCAATACCTCATTAACAATACTTAAAAGATAATTTCCTGCACTATTAACATCTCTGGCGTACTCAAGGATATTTTCTTCCTTGCTCTCTCTAAGTATCATCTTATTCATACCCATGATAGCATTTATAGGAGTACGCATCTCATGCGACATTCTACTTAAAAATGCGGTACTAGCTTCCTGTGCCTGAACTGCCACATAAATATCTCGTTCCATGTTTCTTACATTGTGAAATGCTCTAATATAAGACATCACAATCATAAACAAAAGTCCCAACAGAATAATATTTCTATCGATTGTTGTTGGATGACTTCTGTAGGCATTTATTTGAATAATGCCAGCACCTACCGCTCCATATATACCAATCAATTCTGGCAAAAAGCCTTTTATGTAGCCCTGAATATAATCGCAAATGCTTGTTATTAGAAATATTCCTATAGATAACAAAATTCCAATGAATGAAAAGATAAGAGTTTCACTCAAATCAGTGTTGTTAAATAGCTGTTGGATGATGCCAATGTATGCAACAAACAAAACCAAAACTTCAGATATCATGTAAAGAATTCTGTATCGGCATTCCTGCAATCTGTCAAAATACATAGACATCACAAGCGGAATCATTATTAAGCTGATATAGGTTAAATATGAAATAAGTGAAAAATTAGGTGCTATAAACTGGCGGGCAGGTGATTCTGCCAGAGCCCACAAACCTGCACACATACCTCCCCAACCTGCATAGAACAAAGGCAATGTCTTATTGTAGGACAGTTTTACCATTGTACCTATGACAAAAGCGATAAAGCCCAAAAGCAAAAGCAATAAAGATAAGAATAAAGAAAGCTTTTCCTTTTCAAATGTATCATTTATTATTCCAAGCTGTGTTCCGATGCTTACTTTATCTAACACGCCCGTATAATTATTATTTCCTACAAACTCAATTCTAAGTGTTTTTCCTTCATCCGCCTTCTTAACAGGAACAAACATTAATGCTCCTGGACTGTTATTTCCAAAAAGTCTGGTTTCTTTAGTTGTATAAGAATATACAGGATTATCGTCTATATATGCGTATACATCCTGCTTTTCAGAACTGAATGTTACAAACAACCTATCTGCAAAAACATCTGATATTTCCTTTTGAATTACTAATGTATCTTTTGATGTAAGCTGATATTCTCCTGGAAAATGGATATCTACTAAGCTACCATCTGGGGCAACCCTTTGCCAGCCTGTACTATAATCCCTTAAAGAAAAATCTGAGTATGTTCTTTCGTCTGGAAGCACATGCTCTCCTATGACCATAAGAGCTATAACAAATGCAAACAAAACCAGTCCGCATGTAATAATAATCTGAAAGACAAATCTGTTCGTTTTCTCCATATCTATTCCCCATTTCTAAACTTTAGATTTATTGTAATATTTCAGCACATCTAAAACAACATGTTACGAAAATTGTCACAGAATTTTAAACATTATAACTACTATTAAATGATATACTGAATTTGTATGAAGTATCGTTGAGCTTGACATGAAACCAGGAGGAAAGATATGGCTAGTTCAGAACAGATTGCAAGAGAATATTATGATACGGGAATGGAGCTTATTCATGCAAACAGCATAGAGCCTGCTATCGATAATCTAAACATGGCGTTATCTATTTATGAGGAATTAGATGATAGCATTTCTTACATTTGGACCATACGTGGCTTAGCTATTGCCTATGGTATTCTTGAATACGATAGTAAAATGCTACACAAGTGCCTTTCTGCCCTTAACTACATTGACAAGAAAGGGGTTCAGGGCGCCAAGCATTTCTTTTATACTGCAATCTGCGATAGATATTTGATGCTGGGTGATTACGACAGCGCCATCAACTACGGTAAAATGGCTCTTCAAGATTTAGAAGATCATGGCAGTGAATTTCCTAACGAGCCTCATTCATTTATGGTTGCCTGTATGAACTTAGCTTACGCATATTTACACATTAACCGATTCACAGATGCTGAGGTTTTCTTGCATCGTGCAATGGAAATTGCAACTAAGAATGATTTGCATCACCATGACCTTAGTCTGTCTGTTTTGAATGCAAATCTTCATTATCGTATGGGCGATAATCAATATGTTTACGACCACATCGATGGATTGGTTTCATTTATAAGAAATAATAGAATAACAATTCAGGATTACATTCAGGATTTAAAGCTTCTTATAGAAACATTCTGCGGAATGCATGAATATGAAAAGGCTGAGGCTGTTGCAATCAGCTTAGAGTCATCTGCTACAATATCGAATGATGTTCACATGAAGCTTAATGCCGCGCAGCTATACATGATGGTTTACAAGATGAGTGGTGATACTGAAAAATATCACAATGCCTGTGTTAAGTTTGCTGAAGGCACTATTGCCGTTAAGGAATCAGAAGCTACTGAACATCTATTAGAGATGGACACTGAAATCGCTTTGTCTATTGCCGATACACCAACAGATTTATTATAATCTCTTTTATGGAGAGTAATGAATCATGAAGAAAAAACTTGGAATAACATTAATCATTATTATTGCAGTGGCAATATTCATCAAGGCGGAGCTTGATTATAACCCTTCTGTCAGGGTACTTGCCTCTGTTATCAACTTCTCTGAGTCAACACTCAAAAGTGATGACTACTTAGCTTACAATATCGACCTAAAGGATTTATTCAGAAACTACACCAATGCCGATATTAGATATTCCGGAAGCGCTTATATTAAAAAGCTAAAGGGCTTCCCTTATTCTATCAGCGGCAGCATCAAGGGTGAACGTTCGCCTGAGCAAAAAAAGTTTTCTTGCAAATCTGATTTGGATGTACTGGTATTAAACGTAGGCAAGATGGATCTTTATGCTGAAGATAGCAATATATATCTTGTAGCCCCTATGCTTGGAGATGCTTCCTTTGGTTTTGATACTGGCGAAAATCTATTTCTTAAAGCTCCAAATCTTAACAATGATATTAATAGAGAATGGTTCCACAGTAACAAAAAGAACATCTACAATTTTGTTAACAGCATTGAAATCAACAAGACAGGCGAAACATATGTAGATGAAGATGGAACTGAGGCTGATGAATTTGCTATCACCATTCCACAGGGTGAAGGTGATTTCATCTGGCAGCTGCTTGGAATGGATGCACCTGACCACGACATTAAGAGCTTTATCTACTTAGATAAATTCAATCATACCAGAAAGCTTGTGTTTGACCTTTCATATAAAACAAAGGGTGCCTACATTTCTATTTACGGCAAAAACTTAAGCACATTAGAATTATACAGCCCTCTTCCTGATAACGAAGAAGTAACTGCCACTATCAAACGTGATGGTAATTCTAATTACACCAACGCATATTTTGATAACATAACATACAAAACAACAGCTGGTGATACATTTACCGTAGACTGCGGAGTTCTTTTGAACTACATTGACGACGGCATCAAAATAGAAATGACCAATATTGATGTAGCAAAAAACGAAACTATCCTGGCCGAAGGATATGTTAAGGGTAAGATAAAAACTGTTGAAAATATGGGAGATGTATTTGAAAACGCCCATGCCGACCTAGATGATGTTACCATTATCGATTGGGACACAATAAAAAATGACACCGCCTCATTTGTAGACGATGTCATTTCAAAAGCTCGTGATAATGTAGATGTTTTGGATTTATTCGATTAACTAAGCTTCTTCAGGAAAGCTTCCTAAAATTTTATAAAGTAAGCTGTAAAGTTGCTCAGTTTCATCAGGCGATAGCTGAACACATTTGCCCATTTTAGCAGGTATTTCACATGCCTGCTTTTTTAATTCCAAGCCTTCCTTTGTTAAAGTAATAATAAGATTTCTCTCATCATCCTTTGAACGGCTTCGCTTAACATATCCCTTCTGCTCAAGCTTCTTAAGCACAGGTGTAAGTGTGCCTGAATCTAAGAAAAGCTTATCTCCAAGAGCCTTAACTGTAATCTCCTCTTCCTCCCATATAACCATCATTGTGATGTACTGTGTGTATGTAAGATCGATTGGATCAAGATATGGCTTGTATCTTTTTACAATCTCCTTTGAGCATGCATAAAGTGGAAAACATAGCTGATTTGAAATTTTTAAGCAATCGTATTTATCGCCCATTATTATTCACCTCTATTGATTATAAGTTTTTAGACACGAAATCTGAAAGAGCTTCCTTTGGAACGAATCCAACATTCATGTCTACCTTTTCCCCATCCTTTAAAACAACTACTGCAGGAATATTCATGATACCATATTCTCTAGCTAAATCTGGATTATCATCTGTATCAATGCTGTAGAATTTTGCCTTGCCATCAAGTTCCTCTGAAACCTCTTCAAGAACAGGTGCAAGCATCTTACATGGTCCACACCATGTAGCATTGAAATCTAAAACTGAAATTCCTGACTTATCAAGTGCCTTAAATTCATCCTGATTAATTTTCTTTACCATAGTATATCTCCTTTCAAATTAAATCAACAATTAATTCTCTTGCTTCTTAAGCTCTGCTAAATATGAAACAGCTGAAAGAGCTGCAACATTACCTTCACCTGCCGCCTTAATATACTGATATGGAGCACCAGTAATATCTCCACAGGCAAATAAGCCTTTGATGTTAGTGTTCATTTGTCTATCAACAGCAATGTGATTGCCATCCATTGTAAGTCCTGGAACAAGCTGAGATGGTGCTATCTGCTCCCTAAGGATAAATATTCCATCTGCCTTATAGGTGTCACCATCAGTTTCAAGTGTGGCTGTACCATCAGCGTATGCAATAGATGTTGGCTTAACGCCACATGTTACTTCGATGTTACCGCCAAGCTTTCCAGCATAATCATACTGAGGTAAGTAATAAACCTTATCTGCACGCTCTGCCAGAAATTCTGCTTCTTCCTCATCTGTTGCACTGTAAGCAACTATGATAGCTGTCTTTCCTTTGTAAAGGGCTGCATCACATGTTGCACAATAGCTAACACCTCTGCCTAAGAATTCCATTTCACCAGGGAAAGGCTTCATAGCTGTCATACCTGCTGCAACAATAACTGTGCTGGCTTCGTAATCACCACCATGGCATTGAATAGCAAAATACTTACCCATGGAATAAATTGCGTTAACCTTATCTTCTGTGATTTCAACGCCCATAGATGCGGCATGGTCTAAAAAAGCCTTAGCCATTGCATCACCTGCTACGTTAGGAAGACCTAAATAGTTCTGAATAGTGTGTGCCTTAGCTACCTTATCAGATGAACCCTTCTGACCAAGCAATAAGACTGTTTTATTTCTAACCTTAGCAGTGATGGCTGCCTCTAGTCCTGCTGGACCAGTTCCGATAACTGCAATATCATATCTTTCCATCTTACTATCTCCTTGATAAAAACCTAGAAAGCCTATTAGATTTTGTCCAATCTTTTAGGATGATTAAATTGTACACAATCTAATTGCCTTTGTCAACACGTTTTTTATTAAAAAAATAGAGCTCTAGGATTATTATCCTAAAGCCCTATAAAAACTACTAATATTATGCTTAAAGTAAAAGTAAAAACTATTTAGCTCTCTTCTTAGTATATACTGTAATACCTGCTACAGCACAAATTGCAACAATGATTACGATGATATACCATGGGAAGCCTGCTTCAGCCTTCTCTTCTACTGCAAGAGGAGTTTCCTCTTCTTTGATTTCAATTGTCTCCTCTTCTGGCTCTTCCTCTTCAACAACTTCTTCCTCTTCTTCAGAAGTGTTTTCAGATGCCTTTACCTTTGAACCAACTGCCTTAGCTCTCTTTGTGCTTTGTCCTGCTGTAGCTGATGCTGCTGCTGTAGGAACCTCAGCGTCAACAATCTGCAAGCCTGAAGCTGCTGTAAGTGTTGTTGAAACATCACTTAGGTTAGAAGCTCCTGAGTTGCTAGAACCGTTTGAACCGTTGAAACCGTTATTAGAACCGCCGTTGTTTCCACCGTTAGATGGATTTGTTTGGTCTGTTGGGTTTGAAGGCTGTACCTTCTTTCTATAAAGTGAGCTTGTGTCGTATTTAGTAGCTGTGCCAGTTGTGTTCTGCACAGATTTACCAGTAACATATGTCTTTGGTCCAATATAACCATTAAGTGCAGACATGTTCTTGATAGAGTTCTTTACAATAACTGGGAAGTTAAATGTCTTAGACCATTCGTTAATTGTAACCTGAACGCCTGAGTATACATAGTATGGTGTGTATGAAATGTTTCCATCTGCATCCTTTGTCATACCATATACTGAATTCCAAACATTAGCTGCTACTGTAGAGCAGTTATGTGTGAAAATGTTAAAGTAGCTTTCCTCAGCAAACTTCTGAAGAATTGCATCAGTCTGTTCCTGTGTAGCATCTAATTCGATGATTTCGTTAGGACCCTGATCGTACTCTAACTTCTGGTTGTAGAGCTCACGATTGATAAATACACCACCATCTGTGTGATCTGAAAGTACCATATCAACAAATGCTGTGCTCTCGTTACCGAGTGTCTGTAAAATCTCGTTGAAGTGCTCTGCAACATATTCTTCAGATACGTTCTCATCCTTGAACTCGTTCCAAAGCTGTGTAAGCTCAGGGATATGTCCCTTGAACATTACGATTGCTTTGTTCATGTAATCCTTAGCTACGTCATTCTTATTGGCCATACCGTAGTTACCGATAGAAACGTAATCACCACGGTCAAGCTTTACTGTAGCTCTTGATGGCTCGTTAAAGATATATTCTGTGTATAAGTCACTAGCTGCTTTCTGTCTGTCAGCCTTATTAGCGTCTGTAATCTCGTCTGCTGTGCTTCTCCATGATACGAATGTAGCATCCTGATTATCTGCAGCAAGCTGTGCTGCTTCCTGGAGCTCATCCTTGTATTCCGGATTTGTTGTGTAATAGCCATAAAGCTTATCGATAGAGATATAAAGGTCATTTACGTAGCTTGTGTAAACAATGTATACGTGACCATGTGTTGGGTTGTTAGTAGATTCATCATGACGTGCAACCAGTCTGACAGAACCAACTACACCACCTGCAAGACCTCTTGTGAATGGTGCTGTATCATCTGCATCGTTAATGCCATCACCATCTGTGTCAAGAAGTGTTGGGTCTGAATTAAGTACTGCATATTCTTTTCCGTTCTCAACCTTAACAGAAACTTCCTGTCCGTTAAGAAGACCATCACCATCTAAATCATTAGATGACTGAACGTCTACGTAAGAATAATTGCCAAATACCTTTTTGCCATCTGCTGTAAGGATTTCACCGTCGCATAAAAGCTTTGTGTATAAATCTGAAATGCCATCTTCGTTGAAATCTTTTCCATCTTCAGGCTCAATCAATTCAAACTCGTCAAGATTGATTTCCTCTTTTTCTTCAACTGTCTCCTCTGTAGGTTCTTCTGTAACTACTGTTTCCTCTGAAGATTCTACAGGGGCTGTAACTACCTCACCTGATTCTAAAGCTGTTTCGTCGATGATAGGTTCAACAACCTCATCAGCAACTTCTGTTGGTTCAGCTGTAGCTACTTCGTTCTCAGTAGACTCTGTCTGCTCTACAGGTTCTGTAGTAGCTTCAACAGCTTCGGTTGTCTCTGAGACATCGTTATCAGCCTGTGCTGATAATGGAGATACTGACTGAAAAAGAAGTGCGCCGGCAAGTGCCATCGCAACAAATTTACAGTGTTTCTTCATAATATTTATCCTCCCTCTAAACGTAACACAGAGTGTAATTATAGCACAGAACAAATGTTATGAAAACTATTTTATACGACATAAGTTTCCTAAAGCGTATAAAATTACACAAAATACACAAAAAAACCCAGGTCTAATTCGACCTGGGTGTAACAATTCAAAAAATTATGCTTCAAACATTTTATTTACTAGGCTTTCCTCGCTATCCATCTGTTTCTTCAAAGCCATGTTCTGGGCCTGATTTACAACCCTGCTGTTTTTCATTCTTGTTACTGCATCCGCAAAGTCTGCATCCTCCTTGCGAGACTGTGCTGCAGTAAGATTTTCAGCGGTGTTGTTGTTAACACTATAGGCTGCCTCTAAACCATTAGTTTCAGCTCCTATCTTGCTTCGCATAGATGAAAGCTTTGAATATGATTTATCCAACGCTTCTGTTGAAATCTGATCAGGATTTCCAGAAACATCAAAATTCTCTAAATCGGCAACTGCAGATTTAGCATCAGATTCAGTGATGGTAGAGCTAGCTGCACCTGTGTAAATATTTATATCTCCAGTATTTCCGTCTAATAGTTTCTTTTCGTTATACTGAGCCTGATTAATTGTCTGATTAATTGTAGCAACTGATTGTTTATTGGCTTCCTGAAGAATAGCTCTGTCGCTTTCTGAATAAAGGCCATTCATTGCACGAACTGTATTCTGTTCAATGTCACCCATCGAATCAGAAATATTTGCAAGAGCTCCGTCAGCAATATTTGTTGCATCAATTCCATAGGAAATGTTCTTGCTGCCCTGATTTAAGCTGTTAACTTCTTTTTCGATCTGCTTTGAAATAGCAAGTGCAACTGCATCATCAGCTGCTGAGTTTACTTTCTTACCTGTTGAAAGCTCCTTAGCGCTTTTCTTCTGCTGCTCCTCTGTAGCTTTCATGTGATTAACACTGTTTTGATATTGTGATGTATTTGGGTTAGATTGAATTTTCATATAACTCACCTCAATCTTTCGTTACATATATTTCATAAATTACCATTCTTAGCAAAAGTATAACACCATAATATCAAATTGTCTTGTGAAAAAACTGTTACTAATCCTCATCCTCGCCGTGTACGTTACCATATCTCTCAAGATTAGTATTCTGTCTATCTATTTCAGCCTCATAGCGAGTTTCCACTGTTTTCCAGTATTTTTCAAGAGCTGTATCGCCCCTTCTATCTGGCACCTTCATATCCTTTGAAAGAATATCTCCAAAGTATTTTGAAAGCTTTTCGGCACCAGCAAGATTAAGATGCAGGCCGCCGTCGTAGGTATCCTTTGTCCAATCTAATCCTATTTCATCCTGGACCTCAAGGAAATTAATATAAGTAAGATTATTCTCCTTGGCGTAATCTACAATCTGCTTGTCCCACTCTTCATACCAGTATGGATAAAGTGTTGGCGCCTTTACAAGCACCAGCTTCACATCATTATCCTTGCAAAGCTTTGTGAGCTTATCCAGATAATAGTAGGCATTGTCCCCAAACTGATAATCAGCAAGAGGTCTACCCTCTGGAACATCTGTGGCTTCCTTTACATCTACACGCATGTAATAGCCGTTGAAGGAAACCTTGTCTCTGTGAAGCAGGTATTTAAAATCGTCTGAGTTCAAATCGCTCCATCTGCTGTGGTAACGCAATATCGGAAACAGATACTCAATGAAATGCTCATCCTCCGTCATGGATGCGTTAATGGAACCCACCTTACTTTTAGACCATTTCATACCATCGATTGTCATTCGATTGTAGGCCTCGTTCTGTGGCTCGTTATATTTCATAGAAAGCACATTGAACACTATCATATCAGGATGCTCTCTTTTGATGGTCTCCTCTGCCAGATAGTATGACTGCCAGATAAGCTGTTGAGCGCTGCCACGTATATACGAATTGATGCCATAATTTTCCCACAGGTAAACAGGTGATATGTTTTCATATAGCTCGCAGTCGCCAATGAAAACCACATCGTGGTCTGTTGGGTCGTCGTAGTATTCACCTATCATTGCACCTTCTAGGATGCCTGTCATGTATTTAGGCTCTAGGAGTTTGGTGGTGAAGAATAGGCCTGTTAGGGTTATGGTGAGAATTAATATAATTGATATAAGTTTTTTCATTAAACACCTCATCAGTCAGCTTCGCTGACAGCTTCCCCTCAAGGGGAAGCCTTCATTTTTTTTAAAATTGGTTGTAAATGAACTGGCTGGCCGAATATCCGATGCCGTAGGCGCCGAAGATTAGGGTGGCCATAAATAATCCGTACCAGATGATGAAACGTACTGGGGCGGCGCAGGTTGCGATTTTGCCACGTACGCTTCCACTTCGACCTATTAAGCTTACTGTGATAAGAATAAGCATTCCTACAAATACAACAGCATAGTCAAAGCCTGTAATGCCCATTCCTGTGAAGGCTGCTGGTGTAAGCTGAGCTAAGCTTGAATCTGTAAAGATGCTTCCAAACATTTTGAAGGTAAGTGGCACATCTCTGTAGCAGTCAAACATACGAAGTGATGACATGATAAGGACTGTTCTGATTACCTGGAACAATCTCCAGCCGAAGGTGCCATCTACGTGAACCTTGCTGTGGAACCATCTGTAGAATGGCTCTAGCTCCTGGGAAATCATGATGACAACAAAGTTGCCAAGTCCCCATACAATAAAGTTCCAGCTGGCTCCATGCCAGATACCTGTAGTAAACCATACAATAAAGCTGGATAGATAAACTGGTACACGCTTGCCAAGATTATTTCCAAGGCGTGCTCTACTCTTTTTAGAAAGCTTCATCATAAACTGGCTGGCAGATATTGGATAGAAAATATAATCTGTAAACCAGGTTCCCATGGTGATGTGCCATCTGTTCCAGTATTCCTTGATATTCTTTGAGAAGTATGGGCGAATAAAGTTTTCTGTAACCTTAATTCCCATTGTCTCTGCCACACCGATAGTAATATCAATACCACCAGTGAAATCTGCATAAAGCTCTAAGGCATAGAACATTGCGCCAGCAAAGGCGTAGAAGCCATTATAGGTATCTGGATCTGCAATAATTGCCTGAACAGCCACAAGGATTCTATCTGCAATAACAAGCTTTTTGAAAAATCCCCAAAGGATTCGCTCCAAGCCAAAGCTTACTGTCTTTAAGTCGAATCTGTGCTCCTCGTAAAGAGTCTTGCTCAAATCAGCATAGCGACTGATAGGTCCCTGCACCAGCTGTGGGAAGAATGAAACAAAAAGTGCAAACTTGAACAGATTATCCTGAGCCTTGAACTTGCCATTGAATACATCGATAAGGTAGCCCATTGACTGGAAGGTATAGAAGGAAATGCCCATTGGAATAATCAAATCCACAAAGGAGATTCCATCTGGCCTTCCAAAGCTTGCCATAATGCCGTTGATATTTGCGATAGTAAAATTAGTGTATTTTGTAACCGCAAGAATACCTAAGTTCAAAAGAAGGCAGGCTAAGAATATCTTCTTTTCTGCAGAGTGCTCCTTAGCCTTTAGAGCTTTTCTTTCTTCCCTTTCATATTCCTTTTTATGCTCTTTAAACCATGCATCAAAGCTTTCCTTTTTATCGGAAATCTTTTTGGCGGCAAAAAAAGTAGTCACTGTAGTGACCATAATAAAAATCAAATATCTTGGGTCACACATAAAATAAAATGCGTAACTTGCAAGAAGCAGGAAGGACCATTGGGCCCTTCCTGGCAACAAATAATACATTATAAATACTACTAATAAAAATAATAAAAATTCGTAGCTTGTAAATAACATCTAATTAGTCCTCATCATCTAATTTAGCTTTAATCAAAGCATAGATTGTCTCTGCTGATGCAAAATTCTCAGGTGTGAGCTCTGCTGCACCAATTGTAACATCAAACTCCTCATTAATCTCCGAAATCAGTGACACAATATCAAATGAATCAAGTATTCCTCCTGTCACTAAATCCTTTGCAGTAGTGAAATCCACCTCTGGGTGTAAGTCTCCTAAAATTGTAAGTAATTCTTCCATGTTATTCCTCCTATTTTGTTCGCGGCATCCAAGTGTTCCGTGCTCCCGGAGGCCACCTCCCATTGCAGTCAAGGGAACCTCCCCTTCGGGGTCCCTCCTTAACTACATGGGGCCCTCCTCCTCGCGCTCGCCTAGGTTGAGTAGCCGCTTATTTAAAGCCTTTAGTTATAGGCTGATTATCGGTTTTTGTACATATTGGCCAGAGTAACTCTATCAATCTTACCATTAGCTGTAAACGGCATCTCTTCAAGGCGATTTACCTTGTTTGGTAGCATGTAGCGTGGCAGCTTTGTTTTAAGCGCTTTGATAAGGTCGCCTTCTGTGATATCGCCTACATAGTAAAGGACGATTTTGCCCTGTTCCTTGGCGTAGATGCAGCCGGAAAGCTTTATTTCTGGGACCAGGTTTACGTTGGCTTCGATTTCGCCTAACTCGATGCGGTGTCCCATGTGCTTTATCTGGAAATCCTTACGAGAGTGGAATATAAGCTCGCCGTATTCGTTGATGTGGCCCATATCTCCTGTGCGGTAAATGATTTCTGGATAAGCTGTGTTCAAAGGATTTTGAACATAGGCTTCGCTAGTCTTTTCTGGGTTGTTGTAGTAGCCAAGTGTAACAGATGTACCACGGATACAGATTTCACCCTGCTCTCCATCTTCTGCTAATGTGTTGTCATCCTTGAGTAAAAGAATTTCGGTGTTCTTGAATGGGAAGCCAACTGGGATTACTTCGTCATCTGCGAACTCTCGCTCAACTGGATAATAGCAGCACATACCAGTTCCCTCTGTAGGGCCGTAAAGATTGAAGAACTTTGCCTCAGGGCAAGCCTCTCTCCATAATCTAAACTGCTTGATTGGGAATACCTCGCTACCAAATGCGATAGTGCGAAGTGTGGTAGGCTTTACAGTATCAAATGTAGCAAAGGCACTAATCATTGTAAGTGCTGAAACTACCCAACAAACTGTATTAATATTGTGCTCATTAATATATTCCACCAGCTTTACTGGGAACATAAAATATGAGTGTGGAATCAAATATGTAGTTGCTCCAAACTTAAGAGTTGGATAAAGCTCCTTAAGGCAGGCGTCAAAATAAAGTGGTGTCTGATTTCCAAAGATAGTGTCCTCATTGAAGCCAAGTGTTTCTGATAGCTGCTCGATATAATCGATAACAGAACGATGGCAGGCGCACACACCCTTTGGCACGCCTGTAGAGCCTGACGTAAATACGATATAAATTGGATCTGTATCGATGGCCTTCTTTCTTACAAGAGCAAGTGCATCATAATCTGGCTTCGTATTTACGATATCTGAAAACAGAACAATGTCTGCTTTATAATCAAAGCCTTTTGCGATTTCCACTGTGCTATCATCGCAGATGATTACACGTGGCTTGCAGTTATCTAAAATAAGATTAATTCTTGTAGCAGGCATTTCGCTGTCGATTGGAACATAATAGCAGCCTGCGTTAATTACACCAAAAAAGGTTGCGATGGTGTTTGGACTCTTTTTCATGAACACGATAACTGGCTCACGCTTGCAGCCTTTGTTAATAAGACCTGTTCCTACGGAATCCATGATATTCTTTACGTCTGAAAAAGTAAGCTGTACCTCGTCATCGGCGTAGGCGATTTTGGTTGGTACTCGGTTTAAAGATTCGTTTAAATAGTCTAGTACGTTGTTTTGCATTTTTTTACCCTCATCCGCCCCTTCGGGGCACCTTCTCCCATGGGGAGAAGGCTTTTATTTTGTTATTAATTCTTCGTATTCTTTTCTTAGTTTTGCGCATTTTTTGACGCAGTCGGCGGCTAGTACGTCTATGATGTCTAGCACCTTATCTCCTACATTGTGGTCACGCTTTACTATAGATAGCTCTGTGCAGCCTAAGATTATTACATCGGCGCCTGCTTCTAAAAGCTCGGTTTTGATAAGTTCGAACTCTTTCATAGCAACCTTGCGGCCAGCTTTGACATCATCATAGATGATAGACATAACCAGCTTTTGGCATTCTGTAGATGGATAGATGCATTTGATGTCGTAGTCCTTGAAGACCGAATCAAATAGATGCATCTGGGCCGTGCCATCTGTAGCCATGATACCTACATTTTTAATTCCTCTTTCGTGTAGATACAAGGCAGCTTCCTTCACTCCATTCGATACAGGAACAAATACGCTGTCTGCTATTTGGTCATGGAAATAGTGGGCTGTTATGCATGGCATAGCTATATAATCAATATTCTGCCTCTCCAATTCGTGGGCTATGTCCAGTATCTTAGGAAGAGGACTCTCTTTGCTTTCTCCTAAGATGTAGCCTGTTCTGTCCGGAATGGTTGGGCAGTTGTATATAATCATTTCAATGTTATCCTGGTCTGTGGCAGCGTCCGTCATTTCGATAATGCGGCGCATGAAATAGGCTGTTGCCATTGGGCCCAGGCCACCGATTATTCCTAATTTTTTCATGTTTACCCTCATCAGTCAGCTTCGCTGACAGCTTCTCCCAGAGGGAGAAGCCTCATTCAATTAAAATAAGTATATATTTCTCTGTCGTAATTGTGGGAACGATAGTGGGCGTTGGAATATTCCATCAGCTCCTCGTCCGTTAAATAAAATCCTTTGAATTCCTTGTCTGTACGAGGTGTGGTGTCGAAATGTCTCCAGCCCTCGCCGCAATCTATTACATTCCAGAAATGATGGCGGGTGGCAGTTGGAATGATTTCGATATCCTCATTCTTAATCCCAGCCCTAGTCAGAAGAGCCTTGCTTACAGCAAAATAGTTGTAGCAATCACCATGACGATTTTTCAACCCATCGTAGGCTCCCTTAAGCCAATCACCTCTATCTTCGCTTTCGCTGTAACCAATGTTGCCTTTTACCCATACATAAATCGCGTGGGCCTTGTCATAATCAGACATATCTGGCTTTATGATTTGTGATAATACCTCATCCGCCAACTCGTTTACCTCATCCTCTGTATGCTCGGCAGCAATTACAGTAATGACGCCTTCCTTCAAATCCATATTTCCCATGGCATCTGAAGCGATATATTCAATAGGATATTCTCCTGGAACATCAAGATTAACTCTGCTGCTATCCACCTTAAGCTCGATGTCAGAATTCTGATTATCTGTCACAGTGATTCCCTGTTTAAAGCTAACAGACTGTCCAACGTAAACAGTCTTATCCAGCTGCCCTTCAATGACAGGTGGAACAATATCATATTCTTCTACCAAATGCAGCACCGTGTCTGCTTCAGTACGATTTCCTGATGGGTCCTCTGCAGCGATAGTAACTGGAATATCTCCATAATTATCAAAGCTGATACCGTTGCTAAAAAAGATATTAACGTTCCCAGATAAATCACTGGCTTCCGTAACAAAATCATTAGCTGTTGGAATTTCATTTTTAGTACAAGTGAGTTCTTTTACAGATAAGCTGGGTGCTACTGTATCCTCCACATCAAGAGTACATTTATATGTGTAAGGCTTACATTTGATTTCTACTTCGTAGGAGCCTGCCCTATTAATGTTGTAAACGCTTCCCTTAGTAAATTCTACATTTAGTCCTTCTCGTTTTAAAAAATCTTCTGGAGATATTTCGGTTCCAAGTTCTACAACGCAGTTTTTGTAAACTCGGCTTGAATAATCATAATAAAAGTAGGCCCCCAAACCTGAGCATACTACAACACCTGCAGCAACAACGGGAATGAAAAGCCTACTGCGCCTTCTTTTTCTTTTATGTTTTCTACGTCTAATATCATTTTCCATAATAAACATCATCTCCAGAGTGGATTTCACTCGAAGATAATTTTATCAATCATGGAACCTATAGTCAAATCTTGGAATTACTAATTATGTCAGTAACTACAAGGCCATTTTCAGATGCCACAAAGACTATATCAAATCCATGATATGCCATTTTAAAATCTCTGGATTTGCCCCTGTCATACCCTGCTCTAGGGTCCTGTGATAGCACCTGAATTGCAGACTGGCGAAGGTCCTTTGGAAGCTTGTTTAAAAACTCCTCCGGGAAATCCACCTGCACCTGATTGCCCTTTGATAAAGAATCTGTAAATCCACCTTTTGCATCAGGGTGAGCATCGGCGTAAGGAATATATGGTTTGATGTCGTAGATAGGAGTCCCATCTAACATATCCACACCACTTACCACTAACACCATTCCCTCTGATTCAGTGTCCTTTACCTCGATAAGCTTCACCGAAGACATACCGATGTTGTTAGGCCTGTATGGTGCTCTGGTGGCAAAAACTCCCATGTGCTTTTCACCACCTAAGCGTGGCGGGCGAACTGTGCCCCCTTCTAATGGCTTGTTCTTAGAAAAGCCCCACAACAGCCACAGATAATCGTAATCTGTAATGCCTTCTATGTATGTGGGATTTCTGAATTCTTTAGTAAAAACAATGTAGCCTATTTCATCTGCAAGACCGCTCTGTCTTGGGATGCCAAATTTCTGACTGAAGCCTGTTTTAATGTGTGCAATTTCTTTTAATTCCATAGTATCTGCAATCCTTAATAAAAAAAGGCAGTACCGCGAAAGTACTGCCAATAAATGTAAATATTATTTTCCTTCGTATGTAACAACTGATGATACATCATACTTAGCAAGCTTCTCACGTCCGTTAAGTCCTGCAAGCTCCATAAGGAAGATAATCTTAACAACCTCTCCGCCAAGCTCCTCAACAAGCTGAGCTGCTGCTTCGATAGTACCGCCTGTAGCGATAAGGTCATCTACGATAACAACCTTCTGGCCTGGCTTAACTGCATCCTTATGCATTTCGATAGTAGCTGTGCCGTACTCAAGGTCGTAAGTCTTCTCAATAGTTTCGCATGGGAGCTTACCCTTCTTACGGATAAGTACGAATGGTTTATTAAGTGCATAAGCAAGTGGTGCACCAAATATAAATCCACGGCTCTCAGCGCCTGCGATAACATCGCAATCAACATTTTCAAGTAACTTCTTCATCTCATCAATAGCGAGGTGGAAGCCCTCAGCATCCTGAAGGATACTAGTAACATCACGGAACATGATGCCTGGCTCTGGAAAATCCGGAATAGTTCTGATGTAATCTTCTACTTTTTTCATATGACTCCTTCTATCTGATGTGCCGCATAATTTCCATTGGAACGGCTAACAAAAACATTGGATAAAAAGATATTATCCTTATAAATTATACGGTTTTTGTATATATATTTCAAGTGCACATTACAAACTCAATCTATCTTCTATTTCTGCCTTTAAGAATATTTTAGTAGACTCTAAGTTCTTCACAGGATGAAGCTTATTTCGTTTTACTAAATCATTAACGTTTTGCCTACTACAGTCAAGACTTGCGCATACACCTGTTGTAGATATAGTTCTTTGTTCAATGAATAATTTAAAGTCCTCGTATTTAATATCCTGTAATTTTCCTGCTTCATATAGTTCTTCACAGGATATCTGTCTATCCTCATCCCAAGCAACACCATATCCTGATATGAGTGGCTTCATAGAATAATAGTAGTTCTCATTTATTGGCAAATATTGAATCCAATCATATATATCAGCGAAATCTCTTAAATCGCAAATCTTTGTTTCTCCATTATGAAAGAAAACTAACAATCTCATACCTGATAATAGTACAAAATCTTCAATTCTTTTTTGTAAGCGGTCCATTATATCAATCGGCATGTATTTAGCAGGAATAGGCTTAAGATAAAAATCATCTTGAGCACATCTGCCATCACTTAATACAAGAAGTTGATGTTCATCATAATAATCTAAGCCCGCCTCTTTTAAAATCAGACCGATGTTTTGGCGATCTTCAGGCACCAGTCTTTCTTTCAACCAAAGCTTTGTTATAAAGGGACCTACTGTTCGTTGACCTTTTTTTATGACTGTATCCAATAGCAATGGAGCATCCTTATATTCCAAATCATCCGGTAATTCTGTAATATACTGATTCAATTTTTCATCATAGATAATCACGCCATATAGTCTATCATCACCCTTTAAATCACTTCTTATTTCGAAGTATTTCATAAAAAGTCCACCTTTCAGATATCATTTCAGCAATCTTATCCACAAAGCCTGATATTAGGATGCCATCTAAATCTTCAAATAAAGATTCTACAATATCATTCTTATTTTTCGGTAATGATATCATTTTTTCCTTAGGAATCAATGCAAGATTTTCCATAGATATCTTAAATCCTGTAATTCTTTAACTACTTTCATTTGTTTTACCTTAAAAGGAGTATAACTCTAAAACTTGACCCTCGTCAAGTTTTAGAGTTTAAGCATAAAAAAGGGGTCCCGGAGGACCCCAATTTGTGGATAGTACTAAGCCTCATTTCGGGAAGCTTGTGTGTACCGATGCGTTTGGCCACGCTAATTACTGAAGTAATGAAAGAACACCCTGTGTTGCCTGATTTGCCTGAGCGAGCATTGACTGGCCTGCCTGAGCAAGAATATTGTTCTTGCTGTATGTAACCATCTCGTCAGCCATATCTGTATCACGGATACGTGATTCAGCGGCATCTGTGTTCTCAACTACGTTATCAAGATTTGCTATACTGTGCTCTAATCTGTTCTGGATGGCACCAAGGCTTGATCTCTGTGCTGATACCTTTGTTAAAGCATCAGCAATAGAATCGATTGCGTATGTTGCGGCTTTACCTGTGGCATCACTTACGTTTAGTCCCTGAATACCTAGAGCTGTTGCTGACATTGATTCGATATTTACGCTAATCTTATTTGTCATATCAGCGTCTGAACCTACATGCAAATTGAATGAAAGATCATTCTGAACTACTGCTGTTCCCTTCTGGATGATGAACTGAACCTTATCATTTGCGGTTGTAATCTCAGATGGTAGTTTATTGCTGTTTTGAGCAATTGTACTTTCTAATGCACCTTCTTTAATGATATCAGTTGTTCCAATCTTAACTGTTAATCCAGCAATAACAGCATCAGCACCAATTGATGATGCTGCTCTTAGCTCATTTGCCATCAGCTCGTATGCTTTCGCCTGAGTAATGACTGTTGTATTCTTAGAATCTACACCATTTTCCGTAACACCTGTTGTACCTGTAGTTGGACCATACTGTCCCATATCATTGAAGAGAGTCACTGACTTACCATTGTATTCAATAGTAGAACCGTTGCTGGCAAATTTGATAAACTCATCCTTGTTAAGCTCAGATGTGTTAACGTTTGTATTGTCAGCAATTGTAAATGACTTACCATCAATCTTAACTACAGAGCCATTAGTCAGGCTTGTTGCACCCAAAATAGCTAAACCATTGTTAATCATTGTTGCTGTTGATGCTCCAGCGACACCAATTGTGTACTTTGTACCACCAATTGTTACTGTGTCACCCATTGCAAGAGCTTTGATTGTAAATGTTGCCTTTGTGGTGTTCTGTGTAAGTGTGCCATCAAGGCCCGCATCATGCGCCTTAATTACTTGTGTCTTGGTGCCAAAGTCCCCCTTGAGAAGATAGGTCTCATTGAACTTAGTCGTCTCAGCGACACGGTCGATTTCTGTTGTTAACTGTCTAATTTCATCCTGAATAGATGAACGGTCATCTTCAGAGTTTGTACCGTTTGCTGCCTGGACTGCCAATTCATTCATTCTCTGTAACATAGAATGTACCTCTGTAAGGGCACCTTCGGCGGTTTGTACTGCTGAGATACCATCTGATGCATTTGTTGAAGCTTGATCCAGACCACGAATCTGCTTTCTCATTTTCTCTGAAATTGAGAGACCAGCTGCATCATCAGCGGCTCTGTTGATTCTAAAACCACTTGAAAGTTTCTCAGTAGACTTAGACTGAGCATTTGTTGTTATTCCTAACATTCTTGAAGCATTAGCTGCCTGCATATTGTGTTGTACTACCATAATTTCTACCTCCTTGTAGATACTCCCACGATTCCATTCATGAGAGATGCGATATTTTTTCGCATAACATTAGTTAATAATCTTAAAAGTTTCATGATTGAAAACGCTACATACTTTAGGCTGCATTTCCGTATCTATATTACAAGGGAGTGACCAACCTCCGCGTGTAATCAAGGAAAGAAATTAAAGTAGTTTAGCTTTATTAAATTGTAAAGCTACGAGTGTAGTTTAATCACTTTTCCGCGCGATTATGAAAAACGACTAAACTTAGGTGGACAACAAATACAATTTGTATACTGTTTCCATCTACTACAATTATCGGAAAAGATTTTCGAAACTTTAGAATAGATTTTAAAAAAATAGGACCTCCCGCCTGGAAGTCCTATTTCTATTTAAACAAATATTGGAACTTTCTTATTCGCTGATACATAATTGTTCTGACTCTCTCAACAATATCTTTAGAATAGAATGATTGATTGTCCAGAAGTCTATCAACATCTTTCTTATCAAAACTAAACTTTATATTACAACCGTATGCCCCCTCAATAGCATCCAGCTGTTCGTCAAAATCCGTACATATAGTTTTAGATTTAACTTCATCCATCATTTCCATTACATCACCATCTAATGGATAATCCAGCGTTATGTCAGATAATAACGCTGCTCCATTATCAAAAATGGGACACAGCTTGTAATTCCCAGAACCATCCATAAGAACAGCAATATTATGCATGTGTCTGTCCTCATTCAAGAAAAATGCATCAATAGTAAGCATTTTGCTTAAATAAACACCAAAGTCTTCTATACCAGTAAGCTTAATTACCTCATTAACAAAAAAACTAATTCTTTCCTCTACCGTCTTATGCTTCCAGACTGCCTGAAGAAGACTATTTCCTTTTTTTGATTTATATAATCTTTCAAGAGTTATAATCTGCCACCCATCCGGCAAGAAGTTAATGCTTCTTGCACCATTAAAAACTTTTCGTTTATATCTTATCTGTTCAAGATTATACGAAACAAATTCATCATTTCCTAGGGTTGACTTGAAGAGTAACTCGGAAACAATATATTCTGATAAAGCTTCATAACCAGCATAATCTGCCTTATACCAATAATTTCCATCTTGCCATTTCAATTGATTGCCTTTTGACGACTGTCTATCAAATATTTTTAACTGATTTTCATATAGTTCAATCATTTCTAATCCTCAATATATATCCAAAAATCATCCTCCGCCATACGTCCTTGTGTTTTCTGTACTATCATAAATGGATCATAAAACGGAATATCCAATTCATCTAAAATCAACTTCATCTTATCTCTTGTTCTTGGAAAACAACGACTTTCAAGAAACTCAAGATAATCCAAATAAGTAGGCTCATCATTGATGCCAAAAGCCCTATACATAAGATCATCTACATAGTTTTTTACAAATATCTTTTGTTTAGAATCGTCAACGTCTATAAGAGTGCATCGCATATTTTTATACATATACCACATCCTAACCGGCATACTTTTATATGGAACAGTGAGATATCTATCCACAAGTGTAGGCCTGTTCTCCAGTATACGTACAAGAGGTACTATTGGACCTGTTATTTTAGCATTTTTATCACGTTCCCAGCGTTCAATAGTAGACTTTGAAATGTTTACAAGACTGGCAAACTCCACCTGTGTCAGTGATAATTTAGTTCTTAAGCGCTTTAATTCTTCTGATGTAATATAATTGTCCATAATCCAAACCTTCATTTTGAATGTTATTTGTTATTATATTACCATCAAAATGAGTGTTTTGCAATATAATAGGACTTCCCGCCTGGAAGCCCTAGCTGGAAGCCCTATTTCACGTCTAACTATTCTCATCTAATACTGCTTGCATAATATCCATTAACTGAACAACTTTACTGAGTGGTACAGGTGTGTTAACATCTCCATTTGAAATAAATAACTGATTGCCACTAACAGATAGCTCTGTAGCAGCGTCTGATGGTGATATTGTTATCTTAACACCTTCATATTCTTCTAATGTTTTATGACGAAATCTGAATCCAGATTCCATCAGGCTTTTGATTTGGGCATCTCCTAAATTATCCAACATACTTATGTCTAATAACTTAGCATCTGCTGCGGCATTAGCATATGCAACCAAAGCCTTAGAACGTCCTACCTTGCCTTCAGCTAAATCTCCATAAAACTGCCATGGCTCAATATTAAAGTATTGCCCAAGCTTTTCTAAAGAGCTATAGCTTGGGGTTGTGTTCCCATTGACCCAATCGCAAAAGGTAGTATATTTATATCCTAAATCAGTTGCTACCCGTTTACGGGTCTTCTTTTTAACTTCTAGCAAATATTTTATATTCTTTGAAACTCTACTTTTTTCGTCTACTGCTGATATCATAATTATTTAACCGTATTAGCATACTCATCATATAGCTTCTTGCGAAGACTGCTATTTTCCTTTATCATAATGTCCCTTGCCTCTGTGTCGCGGCCATTCTCTATAAGCCAAGAATACAGATTTAGAATGTTTTCTTCACCTTGCTCTATTCCTTGCTCTATTCCTTGCTCTATTCCTATTTCTATTCCTTCTTCTCTTCCCTCTTGTTTCAAATCCATGACAGCTTTACACATATTGTACTCACCTTTCTTACTCCTACGCGGTAGTTTTATAGATGCAAACTCGCTCATTAATTCTGCAGTATCCTTTTTCACATGCATAAATGCAGAGTCCGATTCTACAAGATTCTGCATCTTGGATTTATCGTTCCTTGTGTTAAGTAAAAGAAATAATTCCCTTAACTCTGTTCTGAAAACTGGAAAATCGTCTCTATCAATAATTGAGAACAAATTAATATTGTAGTCATTAATAAAAGGCTTAATTGAATCATCCACATCTACTAGCATTCCCCTCAATGATGTAGGTGCATCCCAAGGACGTGCGCCCCAATACAATGTAATTGTGACTACAGGAATCAACTTATCCTCTCTAGTAAATCCTGATAAATAATCTTCAGCAGAACAATAACCTTCCGATCTGTTATAATCTGATATTTCCTCAACCTGCCTTAAATATGCTAACGCATCATACAGCATATCCCTAACTGGCATTGCATAGTGAATATCTGACTGATTCTCTATGCCAAGTATAGCATAAAAAAGCTTGTCATTCTTCATTATAATAGATTTTTTTATAATATCCCTAAACTTCTGAATTGATTTTGATTTACGATTACCAGCGGGAATGATAGATAACATGGATGTATCTATTTCTTCAAGTGTGGTCCAATCTATTACCTGCTTACCCCCATAGATTATTCCATTAAAAAAATCCGCAAAAATAACGGGATTCCTCATATATTTCTTAGTAGCTATATCCTTACTCGACATTATTAAATCTCTTTCTAATACCTATAATACGTATTTATATTACGGTAAGGCCGTATTTATGTCAAGTGAAAAATTTTTCACAAAGAAAATGGACCTCCAAGTGGAGGTCCAAATCAATTACATCCTTGTAAGTTACTCTTTGAAGTCCCTTTCCAAGAGAGTGCCAAAGGCACTATTTTGAAAATTTAGGGGCCTGCTAGGGGATAGCAAGCCCCCTGATTTCACTAGTATTTAACTAGTCTGCGCGAAACGAATAAATAGTAATTTCAAAAGATTAGTTATCCCTTGAATGATTAACCTAAGATTGAAAGTACACCCTGTGTAGACTGGTTAGCCTGTGCAAGCATTGCCTGACCTGCCTGCTGAAGAATATTATTCTTGCTGTAGTTAACCATTTCGTCAGCCATATCTGTATCACGGATACGAGATTCAGCAGCGTTAGTATTCTCAACTACGTTGTCTACGTTAGCGATTGTATGCTCTAATCTGTTCTGAATAGCACCAAGAGAACCTCTTTGTGCTGATACAGTTGAAATAGCATCTGATATAGCATCGATAGCATATGTAGCAGCCTTACCTGTAGCATCAGCTACGTTAAGTCCCTGGATACCAAGTGAAGCAGAGCTCATATCAGCAATTGTTACACCAATCTTGTTTGTCATATCAGCATCAGAACCAACATGAAGATTAAAATTCAAATCATTCTGAACTTCTGCTGTCTTCTTTGCAAAAGTAAATGTAACCTTTGTATCATTTGCATTTGATGTAAGAGCATTCACATCATTCTTCTGCAATGCATTATTATCATACTTCTGAGTAATAGTACCTACTACTTCATCAGCACCGATTGAAGATGCAGCTCTAAGTTCATTAGCCATCAACTCATAAGCCTTTGCCTGTGTAATAACAGTCTTATTCTTAGAGTCGATACCTTCAACTGTTTTCTTTGCGGCATCTGTCTCTGGTCCATGCTCACCCAAATCATTGAACAATGTAACTGATTTACCATTGTATTCAATTGTAGAACCATTACTTGCGAATTTGTCTAAGTCAGACATTGCTAACTCAGAAGTATCAACATTTGTTGTGCCAGCAATTGTAAATGACTTTCCATCAATCTTAAACACTTCACCATTACCAGGATCAATTGCTTGTCCATTTCCTAATACAATTTTTGCATTAGTCAACATATTTGTTGTTGTATCACCTGATACACCAATTGTGTACTGTGTACCACCAATTGTTACCTGATCGCCCATTGAAAGAGCCTTTACTGTAAATGTAGCTTTTGTTGTGTTCTGAGTTAATGTTCCATCAAGACCTGCATCATGAGCTTTTATGTTGATAGTCTTTTTACCATAATCGCCCTTAAGAAGATATGTCTCGTTGAACTTTGTTGTCTCAGCAACACGATCAATTTCTGTTGTAAGCTGGTTAATTTCGTCCTGGATAGAAGCACGGTCTGACTCACTGTTTGTTCCGTTTGAAGCCTGAACTGCAAGTTCATTCATTCTCTGAAGCATTGAGTGAACTTCTGTTAAAGCACCTTCAGCTGTCTGCACTGCAGATACACCATCCTGTGCGTTTGTAGAAGCCTGATCAAGACCTCTGATCTGCTTACGCATCTTCTCTGAAATTGAAAGTCCTGCTGCATCATCTGCTGCTCTGTTGATTCTGTAACCTGAAGAAAGTTTCTCAGTTGACTTTGCCTGAGCGCCTGATGTGATGTTGAGCATTCTAGAAGCATTGCTTGCTTGCATGTTGTGTTGTACTACCATAAATTCTACCTCCTTGTAGATACTCCCTAGATTCCTTTCCCGGGAGAAGTGCTTTCGCACTCAATTGTTAATAATTACATTTATATCCAACAGCATTCGCGCATATGCTGTAAAGATATCCAATTGATAAAGGTATGCATGAAAAAAGCCTATTGTGAGTACAATAGATAAATAAAAAAGATATAACGAATATTTCGACCCTTAACATCCTTGTCCTGGTAACGAAACCTTTATGAGGTTGTGATGTAACTAAAATCGAGATATAGAAATCCTTTTCATTTATCTCTAAATACTTTATCGGATGATGGTGGGAAAACTTAACCCCTAAATTGAAAAAATTTAAAAAATATTTCTGTAGGTAGTTTTACACCCTCATCAGTCACCTACGGTGACAGCTTCCCCCTCAAGGTGGAAGCCTTTTTCTTTGGCTTTTTTTGCCTTGCAATAGTTATATCGGACGTACCGTTATAAACTTAACCCCTTTTTGAAAATTTTTTCAAAAAATTATTTTAGCTATAAAAAAGGTGCTACAATCAAGCCTTAGCTTAACTGTAACACCTATTATAACATCTAAAATGCATTAAAACCGTTTTTCACAAAAAGGTCATAAACTATTCCTGAAGTGTTTCCATGATAGGTGGGATGAGCTGCTTCTTACGAGAAACAACGCCCTCTAACATGTAGCTATCTGTAGCAACTGGCATGCGGAATGCATCTGCAATAATCTTGCCAGCATCGTTACCTACGAATAATAGCTCTGTGTTTTCGTTTAAGATATCTGTGAGCATTACAAATACAGCATCTAAGCTAGCTGACTCAAGTACTGTATCCATGTATGCCTTAATATCTGCCTTAATTGTATTTAACTGGCTTCTTGAAACTGAGCTAACCTGAGCAACACCAAATTTAATTTCACCACTTGTGAAAATCTTGTAATCCTGGTGGAAAATCTGCTCTGCTGTACGATCCTTGAAATCACTAGCTGCTTCAAACATAGATGTTGCAAGCTCTGTAACATCTACTCCAGCGATACCTGCAAGCTCCTTAGCCAAAGCTTCGTCTGTAGGTGTGCATGTAGGTGATCTAAACATTAATGTATCAGAAAGGATAGCTGAGCAAAGAATACCTGCGATATCCTTAGGGATTTCTACACCGCGCTCCTTGAACATTAATGTAACGATTGTAGCTGTTGAACCTAAAGGCTGGTTTCTGAATAAGATTGGAGAAACTGTCTCTAGTGAACCTAATCTGTGGTGATCGATAATCTCTAATACTTCTGCCTGGTCAATACCATTAACAGCCTGTGACTTTTCGTTGTGGTCAACAAGGATAATTCTCTTCTTTTCCATATTTAAAAGAAGACGTCTTGAAACCATACCAATGTAATGTCTGTTCTCATCTAAGATAGGGAAATCTCTATGTCTAACAGATTTCATTACTTCTCTTACTTCATCAACATAATCGTCAAGCTCGAAGCTGATAAGGTCATCCTTCTGCATGAACTGACGAATAGGCATAGCCTGATGAATAAGTCTAGCAACTGTAAATGTATCGAATTCAGTAGTAATAAGAACTACCTGATTCTTCTCAGCAAGCTCTGCAACTTCCTTTTCAACCTTGCTTGTACCACAAACTACTAAGCAGCTACATCCTGCTTCAATACAGATGAGCTGACGAGCTGTAATGTTACCAACAATAGCAAGGTCATCTCTTTTAATATCATCAATAAGCTCTTCACGGCTGCTTGATGCAATAACTACAGAACCCTTAACAAAATATGCGTGTGGGTTACCTGTAACAAGTCTACCATTAAGTGTTCCAATGATGTTTGAATACTGAGTACGTGAACGAGATAAAATGCTGTTATCATAGATATCCATATATGAATATGCAATATCTCCGTTAACGATAACACCCTCAAGCTTACCAGTCTGTCCTACAACAGGAAGGGTTGCTACGTTCTTATCAAGCATAGTCTCCCATGCCTTCTTAAGTGAGATGTGTCCACTGACACCCTCTAACTGTCTGTATTCAATATCACTAAGCTGAGCACCTACGTCTGTAACTGTCTCTGGCTCTGGAACATTGAAACGATTTAAAACATAACGAGTCTCTTCATTTAATGAACCCGCTTTTTTAGGGACATAATTCTCCCCTGTACTAAGTGCGTTCTTAAGATAAGAATACGCGATTGCTGCACAAATACTATCAGTATCTGGATTTTTGTGACCGATTATATAAACTGACTTCGGCATATTTCCTCCATTTAAAACTTAAAAAATACCTAGAGAAAGAATAAATGAGGCAGCTGACAATCCAACTGATATGACTACAAGTACAATCAGTACTACTGAAAGCTTCTTAAGTGAGCTGTAATGTTCAACAGCCTTAAGAGCCTGCTCTTCGCTGTTGTCATGCTCCTTAAGTAAATCCTGAATCAAACGGTATAAATGAACAGATTCTGAATGAGTCTTCTCTGAGAGCTCGTTCTGAATAGAATCAAGTCCCGCAGAAACATTCTTTAATGTATCCTGAAGGCTTCTGCTATGCTTTTCGTATGATTCCTGATTGCCATTAACCTGGCCCTTGATGTCTACTTCCAGCTGATCCATGTTGTTCTTTACAACCTGCATCATTCTGTCAACCTGAGTCTCTACATCAGCAACAAGAGTGTCTGCCTCTTCCTGCTTCTTAGAAAGTTCCTCCTGCAATTTGACATTGATTGCTTCTTTCTCTTTAACTAATGCTTCAAGTTCAGCTGCCTTATGTTCCTTTTGAACAATGAGCTGCTGCAGCTGAGTTGCCTTCTCACGAAAGGCGTCGATTTGCTCTAAAAGTAAATCCTCCCCCAATTCAGAAGGCTTAGTGTCCTCAAGCTCGCGAAAGTCTGTGGTCTTACCCTCTACATTAGTGTTTTCCATAGCATTATCCTCCAATTTTTCTAAATGATAATTAGAATGTGAATTTATCTGCAAAGTATGCATCCAAATCCGCAATAGCGATACGCTCCTGCTCCATAGAATCACGGTGACGAATTGTTACCATGTGGTCTTCTTCAGAATCGAAGTCGTATGTGATACAGAATGGTGTACCGATTTCGTCCTGACGACGATAACGCTTTCCGATGTTTCCTCTGTCATCGAATTCACAATTGTACTTCTTTGAAAGCTCTGCAAAAATCTTTTCTGCACCCTCATTGAGCTTCTTAGAAAGTGGAAGCACACCAATCTTAACTGGTGCAAGTGCTGGATGGAAGTGAAGAACTGTACGAACATCACTTCTGTTCTCATCACCAATTTCCTCTTCGTCATATGCTGCGCAAAGGAATGCGAGAACTACACGGTCTGCACCAAGTGATGGCTCAATAACATATGGTAAATATTTTTCATTAAGCTCATCATCAAAGTATGTAAGATCCTGACCTGATACATTCTGATGCTGTGTAAGGTCATAATCTGTACGGCTAGCGATACCCCAAAGCTCGCCCCAACCAAATGGGAATAAGAACTCGATATCTGTAGTACCTGTTGAGTAGAATGAAAGCTCCTCTGGATCATGGTCGCGAAGACGCATCTCATCTTCCTTCATGCCAAGGCTAATAAGCCAGTCACGACAGAAGCTTCTCCAGTACTGGAACCACTCATCCTGTGTACCAGGCTTGCAGAAGAACTCAAGCTCCATCTGCTCGAACTCACGAGTACGGAAAGTAAAGTTACCAGGTGTGATTTCGTTACGGAATGACTTACCAATCTGGCCAATACCAAATGGAACCTTCTTACGAGATGTACGCTGTACATTCTTGAAGTTAACGAAAATACCCTGTGCTGTTTCTGGACGAAGATAAACAGTGTTCTTAGCATCCTCTGTAACACCCTGGAATGTTTTGAACATAAGGTTGAACTCACGGATGTCTGTAAAGTTATGCTTGCCGCATGTAGGACATGGAACATTGTTGCTTTCAATGAATTCCTTCATCTCGTCCTTGCTCCAGCCATCAACTGATGACTTAAGCTCGATATTATTCTCAGCTGCAAAATCTTCAATAATCTTATCAGCTCTAAATCTTTCATGGCATTCCTTACAATCCATAAGAGGATCTGAGAATGAACCAAGGTGACCACTGGCAATCCATGTCTGTGGGTTCATAAGGATAGCACAATCAACACCTACGTTGTATGGATTCTCCTGTACGAACTTCTGCCACCAAGCTTTCTTAACGTTGTTCTTAAGCTCTACACCAAGGTTACCGTAGTCCCATGTGTTTGCAAGACCACCATAGATTTCTGAACCAGCATATACAAAACCTCTGGCTTTGGCAAGAGCTATGATTTTGTCCATAGTTTTTTCCATGATATATATTCCCTTCTATTTATTACTATATATTATATAAACCATATCTGTGGCATCAGCATTTCCATCTGCCTGTGAAATGGTAATTGTATCTGAATCAACAAGCTCTACATTAGCATTTGATACATAAGTAATGGTACCAGGTACAGTGACTGTAACATTTTCATTAACTACTGCAACATTAGAATCTGTAAATACTGAATCAGCATTTACTACATCCGCCGCAAGAAGCTGACCATCCGCAACCTCAGAAAACAATGCTGCGAAATCATATCCTGCATCTACTGCTTCTGTATAGGAAGCGTTATATGTTCCATAGGATGTAAAAGCACTGTAGCAATCCGCATCTTTATATGTAGTTTTTACATATGCTTTGCCTGAAGAAACCTTAAGCTTATCAAGTGTAATAGCCTTTTCTCCATAGGTTTCATTGAAGCTTGATATCAAATCATTAGTGTATTTTTTGAATTCTGACTTTGAATATGTGTCTGATTCAAAATCTGTGACCTCTTCAAAGACAACTTTGCCTGTATCTGTAAATGTAAGCTTTGATGTATCGGATGCCTTACCTGAATTTAGAGCTAATCCTATAAGCTTAACAATAATAAATATAAGCAACAATAAAAATGCAAGCACGCAAGCGCCAAAGATAATACGATTGCGCATTACTTCTCTTTGTCTCTTTCTTCTTCTGGCTTCCTGCAATTCTCTGGAAGCTACTCCCTGTCTAGGACGTGCTCCGCCTGCTCTTGAGCGCATACCTGGTGTCCTTGACCTATTGTTTGTCATAAAAATTCCTCGCTCTTATATTTGTGCGACCTATAGTTTAATCTATAAGCGTCCAAAATTCTAGTCAATTCTTCCTCAGTTTTTCCATTCAACACAAAAGTATACAACTTTTCAATGCTCGAGGAAACAATAAATTGCATTGTATAAAGAGTTGATGTGGAAATATCCACTCCAGCTTCCATTTCGGCGCAAGTTTTGCACAGTGTTCCATGAAGCTTAGTGGAGAATGCTGTAAGGCCTTCCTTTTTTCCACAACACATACAACTAAAAACATTTGGGTACTCTCCATCTATAACCCATGTTTTTAAATCGTATATATTTTTAAGAAGTCTATGAGAAAACTTTCCTGATTCCAATGCTTTTAAGCTTTGATATAAAAGAGCAAGCCTAAGCTTTTCATCTCCACCTTCTACTGATAGAAAGCTTGCCACCTCTAAAAAATAAGAACCAAGCACTACCTTATCATAATCCATAACCAAATCTCTAAAATAATTAGAAATATTAGCTTTACTAAGATGATAAGAGTTTCTTCCTTCAAAGGCATCAAATACACCAAAGCAAAATGGTGAACAGGCAGCAACAAGTGGATTGTTAGGACGTCTTGCTCCCTTTGCAAAGGCTGTAACTTTCCCTGCTTCCTTTGTAAGAATAACTAATCTTCTATCAAATTCACCTACATCTGAGGCTGAAAGCACAAGCCCTGTCAAGGTAACTAGTCCCATCTAGCTTAAATCCTCTTTCTTATAACCAAAATTCTTTAGTTCGAAATCGCTGTCTCTCCAATCCTTCTTAACCTTAACAAACAGCTTAAGGTTAACTTTTGCCTCTAAAAGCTTTTCTATTTCATAACGGGAGTTAGTGCCGATTTTCTTAATCATGGCACCACCCTTTCCTATAATAATACCCTTGTGAGAATTCTTTTCACAGATGATTGTTGCTTCGATATCCCACATTGGCTTCTTACCTGGACGTTCCTTCATGCTATCAATAAGGATTGCAATGCCATGTGGTACTTCATCATTAAGAGCATGTAAAGACTTCTCACGGATGATTTCTGCTGTTATCTCTCTAAGAGTCTGATTTGTAACAGTTTCCTCATCATAGAAAGCTGGGCCCTCTGGAAGATAATTGAAAATAGTATCAAGCAAATCATCACAGCCTTCACCATGAAGCGCAGATACTGGAACAACCTCAGCAAAATCACAAAGATCCTTAAAGGCTGAAATAGTTTCTCCTACCTTGGCCCCATCTGCCATATCTATCTTGTTGATAACTAAGATAACAGGAGCATCAACTGTGCCAAGTAATTCAGCTATCTTCTTATCGCCAGCTCCAACCTTTGTGTCTGGTTCGATAAGCCAAAGGATTAAATCCACATCATTGATAGTACCCTTGGCGGCTGTCATCATGTATTCTCCAAGCTTATTCTTGGCCTGATGCATACCAGGTGTATCAAGGAAAACGATTTGGCCCTTGTCGCTATCTGTGTATACAGTCTGTATTCTGTTTCTTGTTGTTTGTGGCTTGTTACTGGTAATAGCAATCTTCTGACCAATGATGTGGTTCATGAGGGTGCTCTTACCTACGTTTGGGCGACCAACTATAGTAACGAAACCTGATTTAAAATTATCACTCATTCCTCTAATTCCTCTACTCCGCCTGTTACGATAACAAGCATTATATTTCTACGCTCGACTATATGTCTCGCTTTAGAAATATAATAGCTTGTTATCTACAGGCTCATATAAACATTACATTAATATAAACTCTCTATATTATTAAATATTTCCTTATTCGCCTCAATTACAGATTCATTACCTACGACGCATACATATCCCTGCTCCATAGCAGCATCCACAGACGCAGCTAGTGCACGTATATCCTCTACTGTAGCATCTAACACTTCGTCTCTGGTGCGCTGTAAATCTTCGTAGGTTATTCCGCTAAGGTAACTGCTAAGGCCTCTCAATCCTCGCTGGGATGGAGTAAGCGGTGTGTCCATGCCACTGATAGTTCCTATGATGTATTTTGTCATATCCCTGTCATCTACATCAAAGTTTCTAAGGTAATCTCCTGTGTGCTCAAATACTTTTAATGTTTCAACAAGATTAGGGTCACGATAAGATACAAATACCATATCACCCTGTCGGCTGGAATTCATGTTACAACCATAGGCACCACCCTGAACTCTAACCTTAATCCAGAAGTAATCGTAGCCTAATATAGTATTTAATAATTTGTATGCGCCATTATATTTAAATCCAGCTTTAACAAAATCTCCAGCCATGGCAACATATTGTATCTGTGATGCATCCTTTAAAGCTTCCTTAACAGGATGAACTTCGAAGCTATCCTCTCCTTCGAACGAAAGCTTCTCCTGTGTAAGAAGTGGCTTGATTTCTTTAACAAGACTTCTTGACTGTTCAAGGACATCAGCCTTTCCAGTGGATGAAATAAGAAGTCTATCCTTGGCAAAAATAATCTTGCACGTATTATTAAGTTTAGATATAACTTCTTCTTTTCTATTATCGAAGTTTTCTTCTAAATCTACTAAGAAGCGATAGAACCTAACTCCGTTAGCACAATCAGATATATTGGCCTTCTTAGAGAAGCCACATCTTGCTCTTGTGGCTGCCACCTGATTGCCTTTTGTATTAAGAACATATTCCATATGAGACTTTTCAGCTGTGATTAATTCTTTAAGTCTCTTGGTATCTGAAAACTTGGTGTTGCAAATCATTTCCATGACCAAATCCTTAGCCTGTTCAGCCTCGTCGTAAATGAACTTAGAACGGACCTCAAAGGTAATCTTGTATTTGTCATGGTCTCCAAATACTTCATGAATTGCAGTATTTGTGCTGATTCCACCAGTGTGAAGATACATTTCGTTAGTAAAGTCAGTGTATGTATATTTTTCTGTATCAAGCAATCCGATGAATCGTTCTAGCAGTGATACATATGGTATTTCTGAAAGTGGTAAATCAGAAATATCAAATACCATATTGAAATAATGTATTCCGTTAGTACGAACCTTATGATGAAGGATTGTTGTTCCGTCCTCCTCATAAACTGCTAAATCTAACGGTCTGGCCTCTCTTGTAAGGTCGAATCTGCTGAGCATAGGAATCTTTGCCAAATCCTCCTTTGAGCTAGGAGTCTGCTGGTATTCCTTTAAGAATGCTGTATGCTCGACAATAGCATTTATCTCCTCTTCAGAAAGAGACGCCTTCTTAGCTGCAAGCTTTTCTTTTAATGCTGCATCATCTGCGGCTGTAAGTCCCTGCTTAGGTCTAAGAGTAACTATTGATTTGTGTTTGTTAGAAATTAGATATTTATCTGCGATTTCATCAAACAAGCCATTATTAACTTTTGATTTAATTACGTCTAATACTTCTACACTGTGTAAATGTAGGAATGGTTGATTTCTATCGTATAACCAGCTGTCAAGAAGCTGAAGACCTATAATCAATCCCTTTGGTGCGCTACCAAAATCCAGCTCTCTTGCTCTAAACTGCTCACCGTTAATAGCTGCAAATAATGTCTTTTTATCGATTCCCTTAGCAACTACATCTTTAAGGGTGTTCTCAATAGTGTTAACGAATTTGTCCTTATCCTCTTCGTTAGCGCCCCTTGCTACAATTGAAAAATACATCTGTCTTTGAGACGATTCGAAAGAACAATCAACATCTTCTGCAATATTAGCATCTATGAGTGCTTTGTAAAGTGGTGCACCTGGTGCAGATACCAATGCGTAATTTAAAATATCAAATGCCCTGTACATGTTAGGATCCAGTACATCGCCTATACATACGTTATAAGAAAGATATGCATTGTTGGCTGTGTCCTGATCTGCGCCGATTGGGTAATCGATTGTTATCTCTACTGGCTTATCGAAGGCTTTCTGCATGTTAATCTCAGAATCTACCTCAAGATAATCGTAGTGGCGAAGATATTTGCTATCTAAATACTCTAAAATCTCATCTATATCCACATCTCCGTATACGTAGATGTAGGAGTTGCTAGGATGATAGTATTTGCTGTGGAATGCAAGGAAATCCTCGTATGTAAGTGTTGGGATTACCTTTGGATCTCCACCTGATTCGATAGCATATGTTGTGTCAGGGAACAACGAATTAAGTATCTGACGGTTAAGCACATCATCAGGAGATGAATATGCCCCCTTCATTTCGTTGTAAACAACACCATTTATAGTTAAATCAGAATCTGGGGTTTCCATTTCATAATGCCAACCCTCCTGCTCAAAAATCTCACGATATTTGTAAATGTTTGGATGGAAAACGGCATCCATATAAACATCGATAAGATTCATGTAATCTGCATCATTAGTGCTTGCAATTGGATATACTGTTTTGTCAGAATATGTTATTGCATTCAAAAATGTGTTAAGGCTGCCCTTTACAAGCTCTACAAAAGGGTCCTTAACAGGATATTTATCAGAGCCGCAAAGAACTGTGTGTTCAACAATATGAGCCACACCAGTGGAATCCTTTGGTGGTGTTCTAAAGCCTATGTAAAACACCTTGTTGTTATCATCATTTGAAATGAAGCAAATACGTGCTTTTGTTTTCTTATGTTCGAATATAAAACCTAGAGAATCAAGTCCTTCAAGCTTCTCTTCTTTAAGTAATTCGTATGACTTATTCAATGTATTGCCTTTCTAGTGTTATTTTTCTTTTATATGTACATCTAGCTGATTAAAGCATATTTCAATGCCTGATTTATCAAATCTAGTCTTTATCTCTTCTAATGTGTTCCATTTTTCCTGCCAGAAATATTCAATGTCGATTGGGAATCTGAGGCCAATCATAACCGCACTGTCTGCAAGCTCTGAAACAAATACCTGTACAGGTGTATCGTTCACTCTGTGGGGACAGTTTTCTGCTATATATTTTAAAATCTCTTTAGCTTTTTTAATGTCGCTGTCATAACTGATACCAACTGTCTCGTTAAACACACGATATTTCTGTGCTGTACAGTTAGTAAGGGATGTTGCTGAAAGTGTACCGTTTGGAATCTGGACCAATCGACCATCTACCATTTTAAGAGTGGTGTAGATGATGTTGATTTTATCAACTGTACCCTCCTGACCTGTGGCATGCTCTATGATGTAATCTCCTACCCTGAATGGGTGCATTAAAAGGATTAATACTCCACCTGCGAAGTTAGATAACGCGCCCTGTAAAGCAAGACCAATAGTAACACCAAGACCTGCAACTGCTGCTGATATAGATGCTGTAGTAACACCAAACAAGCCTAAAATTATAGTTATAAGAATAATATAGCAAAACCATCTGATAACAGATTCAAGGAAGGTTTCAACGCCTGTATCGAAATCATGCCTGTCCATAGCTTTGTGGAACAGCTTAATAATTCCTTTTATTATCTTAGAACCTACGAAAAAAACTATTAATGCCAGAACTACGCTCCAGCCAAAACTCCAAAACTTTGGGATTAGTTTTTCAAGCTGTTGTTGGAAAACACCCTTTTGAATATCATCGACTAATTCTTCTGCTGTAACTGTTTCCATGGTTTCCATACCGACAGTCCTCCCATTTTTACAATCTTAACCATTATAGCACATAATTAATTATGAAAAAAGACGGTGGATTCCCACCGTCTTTAAGGCTTTTTATGCTATTTTACAACTCTGATTTTGATTACTCCGTCAACCTGCTCAATCTCTGAAATAACCTGGTCAGAAAGCTTGCTTCCTAAATCAAGAAGTGTGTATGCGAAATCACCACGGCTCTTGTTGGTCATGTCATCTACGTTTACATTTTCCTTGCTAAGGATAGATGTAAATGCAGCAATCATACCTGCTTTATTTTTGTGAAGGATGGCTACACGGCTTTCAGCTTTGCAAATACCCATATCACAATCTGGGTAATTAACTGAATGAGTAATATTTCCGTTTTCCATGTAATCCATGATTTCCTTAACGGCCATTACTGCACAGTTATCTTCTGCCTCCTCAGTAGATGCACCAAGATGTGGTGTGCAGATAACACCTGGCTTACCTGCAACTGTAGGATTTGCAAAATCTGTAACATAACGACGAATCTTGCCGGAATCAATACCATTTAATACAGCCTGTTCATCTACAAGAAGGTCTCTTGCAAAATTAAGAATTACAACATCCTTCTTCATCATCTGAACAGCTTCTTTATTTATCATTCCCTTTGTTGTATCTGTAAGTGGAACGTGAACTGTAATGAAATCACATTCCTTATAAATATCTTCCACATTTGTAACATGCTTTACATTACGTGAAAGATTCCATGCTGCATTAACTGAGATGTATGGATCGAAGCCAAGTACCTCCATGCCAAGACGTGTAGCATCATTTGCCACCTTAACACCAATTGCACCAAGGCCGATTACGCCCAGTTTTTTGCCCGCAATTTCTGTTCCAGCAAAAGCTTTCTTAGCCTTCTCTGCTGTCTTTCCGATGTTCTCATCATCCTTGTTTTGATTAACCCATTCAATACCACCTACGATGTCACGGCTTGCAAGAAGCATTCCAGCAAAAACTAATTCCTTAACACCGTTTGCGTTGGCACCTGGTGTATTGAATACAACAATTCCCTCCTCTGCACATTTTACAAGAGGAATATTGTTAACGCCTGCGCCTGCTCGGGCAATACACTTAAGATTGCTACCAAACTCCAAATCATGCATTGCTGCTGAACGAACTAGGCATGCATCTGCGTCGCTAATATTTTCAACCTTTTTATAGTCTGTAGAAAAATTTATAAGGCCCTTATCTGAAATCGGATTCAAACAATTGTATGTATACATTAGGCATTCTCCTCCTCAAACTTACGCATAAACTCAACTAACTTTTCTACGCCCTCGATTGGCATTGCATTGTAGATAGATGCACGCATACCACCTACAGTTCTATGGCCTTTAAGATTTACAAAGCCTGCTGCTGTAGCTTCCTTTACAAACTTAGCATCTAGCTCTTCGTTACCTGTAACAAATGGAACGTTCATTAAAGAACGATCTTCCTTTCTAACAGTACCCTTGAAAAGCTTTGATGAATCAAGATAATCATAAAGAATCTTAGCCTTCTTTTCGTTAAGCTCCTTCATTGCTGTAAGGCCGCCATTCTTAAGCAACCATTTAAATACCTTGCCGCAGATGTAAATATCGTAGCATGGTGGTGTGTTATATAAGCTGTCATTATCAGCCTGAGTCTTATACTTAAGCATTGTAGGTGTTCCTGGAAGAACATCATCACGGATTAAATCCTCGCGGATGATTACGATAACCATACCTGCTGGTCCTACGTTCTTCTGTACGCCGCCATAGATGATTCCATATTTTGTAACATCAACTGGTTCTGACAAGAAGCATGAACTAACGTCAGCTACCAAATCTTTGCCCTTTGTATTTGGGAGAGTTTTAAATTTAGTTCCGTAGATTGTGTTATTCTCACAGATATACACATAATCCATATCATCAGTAATTGGTAGGTCGGAACAATCAGGAATGTAGCTGAATGTTTTATCAGCTGAGGATGCAAGCTCTACAGCCTCGCCATACATCTTTGCTTCTGCAAATGCTTTCTTTGCCCACTGTCCAGTGATGATATAACCAGCCTTCTTATTTTTCATAAGATTCATAGGGATTGCAGCAAACTGCTGGCTTGCGCCACCCTGAAGGAATAATACCTTGTAGTTATCAGGGATGTTCATAAGCTTTCTGATATCAGCCTCTGCCTCTTTGATGATTTCATCGAATACCTTGCTTCGGTGACTCATTTCCATTACAGACATTCCACATCCTCTGTAATCAAGCATTTCCTCTGCTGCTTCCTTTAATACCTCTTCAGGTAAAACTGCTGGTCCTGCACTAAAATTGTAAACTCTGCTCATTACTCTTTTCTCCTTTGTCTAAGGTTATTTTTCTTTGAAAAATTCGTTAATAGGTGCTCCCGGTGCTACCATTGGCAATACCATGTCATCTGAATCGATGATACAGTCAATGAGCACTGGGCTCTCGGAGGACAGCGCCTCCTTAAGTGCCGATTTGAATTCTTCCTGAGTTGAAACTCTAATTCCCTTAGCCCCCATAGCCTCTGCAAGCTTAACGTAATCTACGCCATCATTCAAAACTGTTGCAGAATAGCGTTTTTCATAAAAGATGGTCTGCCACTGACGAACCATTCCAAGAACGTGGTTATTGATAACAATTTCCACGATTGGAAGATTTTCTCTAACGGCTGTTGCCACCTCATTCATATTCATTCTAAAGCAACCATCACCAGCAAAATTGATAACCTTCTTTCCTGGGTTACCTGTTGCAGCACCAATAGCAGCACCAAGTCCATAACCCATAGTTCCAAGGCCACCAGATGTAAGAAGCTGATGTGGCTTTTTGAATTTATAATACTGTGCTGCCCACATCTGATTTTGTCCAACCTCTGTGGCAACGATAGCATCTCCCTTAGTCTGACGATATGTTTCCTCTACAACGAACTGACCTGAAAGTCCATTTTCTGGAACTGTAAGTGGATTATCCTTTGAAAGCTTTTTAACATGCTCAACCCACTTATCATGCTTTTGCTGATCAAGCTCCTTGTTGATTCGAGATAAGATCTCTTTAATATCGCCAATAACAGCGTGTTCAGCCAAAATATTCTTGTTAATTTCAGCTGGATCAACATCAAACTGAAGTATCTTTGCATTGCTGGCAAACTTATCTGGATTGCCAAGAACTCTGTCCGAAAATCTTGTTCCGATGGCAATCAACAAATCGCATTCTGAAACGCTAAGATTTGAAGCCTTGCAGCCGTGCATTCCAAGCATTCCTGTGTATCTTTCATCTGTACCATTGAATGCGCCTTTACCCATAAGGGTATCGCAAACAGGTGCATCCACAAGCTCAACGAACTTCTTTAATTCCTTTGAAGCGTTTGCAAGCACTGCACCACCACCAACAAATATCACTGGCTTCTTAGCCTTCTTGATCATATCCTTTGCAGTAGCAAGTGCCTCTGCTGTAATGCTCTTTTTAACTCTGCCAACAGGGATTGGCTTCATTGGCATATATTCGTATTTGTTAGAAGGTGCTGTCACATCCTTTGGCACATCAATAAGAACTGGCCCAGGACGTCCTGACTGGGCAATAGTAAATGCTCTGCGGATTGTCTCAGCCAAATCCTTAATATCCTTTACGATGAAGTTGTGCTTTGTGATAGGCATAGTGATTCCAGTGATATCGATTTCCTGGAATGAATCCTTTCCTAACAAAGGCACTGCAACGTTACAAGTGATTGCAACGATTGGAACAGAATCCATGTGTGCAGTAGCAATACCTGTTACCAGGTTTGTTGCTCCAGGGCCGCTAGTTGCAAGGCAAACGCCTACCTTACCTGTTGAACGTGCATAACCATCTGCAGCATGGGCTGCGCCCTGCTCGTGGCTGGTAAGCACATGATGAATCTCCTGATGTTTATATAGCTCATCATACAGATTAAGGATTGCACCTCCTGGGTAGCCAAAGACTGTATCTACGCCCTGCTCCTTTAAACATTCTATAATTATTTCTGAACCGTTTAATAACATATATAATCTCCTAGTCCTCTATAATTCTGGTGTGCGAAGGATTGCTCCGCGGTTGCCGCTAGTAACCTGTGCCGCGTATCTTCTTAGGTAGCCTGTTGTAACCTTAGGCTCGCGTGGTTGCCATTTTGCTTTGCGGGCAGCTAGCTCTTCGTCACTTACCTTTAGTGTCATGGTGTAGTTAGGAATGTCGATGGCGATAATATCGCCTTCTTCTACAAGGGCGATTGGTCCGCCTACGGCTGCTTCTGGGGAAACATGTCCGATGGAAGCTCCACGGCTGGCTCCTGAGAATCGTCCATCTGTAATAAGGGCAACTGATGAGCCAAGTCCCATACCAGCGATTGCTGATGTAGGGTTAAGCATCTCTCTCATACCAGGGCCACCCTTTGGGCCTTCGTAGCGGATGACTACAACATCTCCTTCTACTATCTTGCCACCCTTGATGGCTGCGATAGCATCTTCCTCTGAGTCAAATACTCTGGCTGGACCTTCGTGTACAAGCATCTCCGGCACTACTGCGCTTCGTTTTACAACGGAGCCGTCTGGTGCAAGATTTCCCTTTAGGACTGCAAGTCCACCAGTCTTTGTATATGGATTGTCCACAGGTCTGATAACCTCTGGATTTCTATTTACTGCATTTTTTATATTTTCTCCAACAGTCTTTCCTGTAACCGTCATACAGTCTGTGTTAAGTAATCCGATGTCTGCAAGCTCCTTCATAACAGCCCATACACCGCCTGCCTCGTTAAGGTCTTCCATGTATGTAGGACCTGCTGGTGCAAGGTGACAAAGGTTTGGAGTCTTTTCAGAAATAGGATTTGCAAATTCGATATCGAAATCAAATCCGATTTCATGAGCGATAGCTGGCAAATGAAGCATTGAGTTTGTGGAGCATCCAAGTGCCATATCTACTGTAAGGGCGTTAAGGATTGCATCCTTTGTCATAATCTGACGTGCTGTGATGCCCTTGTTATACATATCCATAACAGCGTAACCAGCGTGCTTCGCAAGACGGATTCTTTCTGAGTAAACTGCTGGGATTGTACCATTTCCTCTAAGCCCCATTCCAAGTGCCTCTGTAAGGCAGTTCATGGAATTGGCTGTGTACATACCCGAGCAGCTTCCGCAGGTAGGGCAAACATTTTCAACATAATTTTCAACATCCTCTTCTGTCATTGTGCCAGCGGCGTAAGCACCAACTGCCTCAAACATAGAAGAAAGCGAACGCTTCTGACCACCTACATGGCCTGCAAGCATTGGGCCGCCTGATACAAAAACTGTAGGAAGATCCAAGCGAGCTGCTGCCATCAAAAGTCCTGGCACATTTTTATCACAGTTTGGAACCATAACAAGTGCATCAAACTGATGTGCAAGTGCCATACACTCTGTTGAATCTGCAATTAAATCTCTAGTTACAAGGGAATATTTCATTCCGATGTGTCCCATTGCAATACCGTCACATACGGCGATTGCTGGGAAAACTACTGGAACACCGCCTGCTTCGGCTACGCCTAGCTTTACGGCATCCACAATCTTATCAATATTCATATGGCCTGGTACGATTTCGTTGTACGAAGATACGATACCAACCATTGGCTTTTTCATTTCTTCTGGAGTAAATCCCAGTGCATTAAACAAACTTCTCGCTGGCGCCTGCTGCATGCCAGCTCTAGCATTGTCACTTCTCATTTGTTGACTCCTTTCTCTAAGGCTCCCCCTCATCAGTCACCTGCGGTGACAGCTTCCCCCAGAGGGGGAAGCCTTTTTATAATCTTTCTGCAATCAATGTTCCCATATCCACAGTTCCAACTTGCTTCACGTTTGAACCGTCGCGGGGCATGATGTCGATGGTGCGGTAGCCATCCTTAAGCACCTGCTTTACTGCGGCTTCGATGGCATCGGCTTCAGCGTCAAGGTCGAAGCTGTAGCGAAGCATCATGGCTGCGGATAGGATTGTGGCTATCGGATTGGCGATGCCCTTTCCTGCAATGTCAGGAGCGCTGCCGCCTGATGGCTCGTAAAGTCCAAACTTTGTATCATTCAGTGACGCAGATGATAGCATTCCGATGGAACCGGTAACCATGGATGCTTCATCGCTTAAAATATCTCCGAACATGTTCTCTGTAAGGATTACATCGAACTGTCCTGGGTCTTTAACTAACTGCATTGCACAGTTATCTACAAGCATGTGTTCATAGGTAACTTCTGGATAATCTGCTGCTACCTCCTCAACAATCTTTCTCCAAAGACGTGAGCTATCAAGAACATTGGCCTTGTCAACAGATGTAACCTTCTTGCGTCGCTTCATTGCAATATCAAATCCACGCTTTGCAATTCGTCTGATTTCTGTTTCCGAATATGTAAGGGAATCTCTGGCAACAAGCTGACCATTTTCTTCCTTAGTGGAACGCTCTCCAAAATATAGACCACCAGTGAGCTCTCGCATGATCATCATGTCGAAGCCCTCTCCAATAATATCGTCCCTAAGTGGGCACGCTTCTTTTAATTCTTCATATAAATATGCTGGTCTAAGGTTTGCGAAAAGATTGAGGCTCTTTCTAAGCTTAAGTAAGCCTGCCTCTGGGCGCTTATCTGCTGGTAGCTTGTACCAAGGACTGGTAGATGTGTTGCCACCAATGGAACCCATTAAAACTGCGTCGCTTGCTTTGGCCGCAGCGATTGCCTCATCAGTAAGAGGCTCACCTGTTGCGTCAATTGAGCAGCCACCCATAAGAATCTGTGTATAGTTAAACTGATGACCGAACTTAGCGCCGATGGCATCAAGTACCTTAACTGCCTCGGTAACTATCTCTGGTCCGATTCCGTCTCCTTTGATTACGCCAATGTTATAAGTCATGATTATTCCTTCCCTTATATAAAAACCATTTTAAATAGTTTATCGCACTAAAGTGTGAAATTCAAGAAATACCACATCTTTTTAATAACTTTGACAAAATAGCATAAATACTTCTAATATATACATGGAGAGTTTAGTGAACTTTACCACTTTAAAGTGTGACATTTCCCACTATTTTCACAAATCAGGAGACATCAATGAGTTCAAAGGATAAAGTCTTAGAATTATTAGAGAATAACAAAACAGCTTATATCTCAGGGGAAGCTATTGCCTCCCAGCTTGGCCTTTCAAGAAATGCCATTTGGAAAGCCATAAATGAGCTTCGCAAAGCTGGATATAAAATAGAGGCAGTTAACAATAAAGGCTACATGCTTGGAGAAGATAACGATATTATTTCTGCCCAGGGCATTGCTTCTTATTTTTCATCTTCTAGCGATGGAAATGAATTAATACATAAATTTCGTATATACGATACAGTTGATTCAACCAACAAGCTTGCAAAGGAAATGGCTATCGCCGGGGCTGAGCATGGCACTCTTATTGTAGCCAATACTCAAGGCACTGGCAGGGGACGCAAGGATCATAGCTTTTTCTCTCCTAAAGGAGGCATCTATATGAGCATCATATTATCCCCTGAAAAGCTTGATAGTCTTAATCCAGACGATATTACCTTACAGGTTGGAAGCGCTGTTTGCCAATCTATCGAAAAGCTTTGTAGCGTCAAGCCTGTTATCAAGCCTATCAACGACCTATTCGTAGACGGCAAAAAAATCTGCGGTATTCTTACTGAAGCTGGCACGGAATTTGATTCTGGTCTGGTTCAATGGATTGTTGTAGGTATCGGAATTAACTTTGATTCTGATTTGTCTGCATTTCCTAAAGAGCTTCAAGATATTGTAGGCTCCCTGTTTAAGCCAGGGATGGCAAGCGTTTCAAAGAATCAGCTGATTGCTGAAATATATAATAGAATAGTTAAATAAAATCAGGCCACAGCTTCCGCTGCGGCCCTTTTAATTTTTCTGCCAAAATCTTTTATTTAATCAATGTATTTAATAATCCTCTGAGTAGCTGGGCGCCTGTGTTGCCGCCTAGTGTCTGACCAAACTTGCCACCTAGCTGCTTGCCCACCTTCTTGCCTACCTCTCGGCCAACAGTTCCTGCAACGGTAGTTCCTACAGATTTTGCTGCTCGTCTTCTGCGATTGGCTTCCCTTTCTGCTTCCTTTGCAGCTGCTTTTTCAGCGGCGGCCTGTTCCTTTGCGGCAGCCTTTGCAGCTTCAGCATCAGCCTTGGCTTTAGCCTCTGCTTCTGCCTTTTCGACTCCCATTCTAGCTAACAATTCAAAGGCGGATTCAGCATCATAGCCATTAGCATATTTAGAATATAGAAGGCTTGCTTTGATTGCGGCATCTCTTTCTGAATCTGAGATTCCACCCATCTGTGACTGTGGTGGCAAAATATCTACCTGCTCCACCACAGCTGGTGTGCCATCCTCCTGAAGAAAGGATACCACTGCCTCGCCTGTTCCAAGTGCTTCTATTACATCAGCTGTTTTGAAGGCAGGATTCTCACGGAAGGAATCTGCTGCTGCCTTAACAGCCTTCTGGTCTGATGGTGTGTACGCATGAAGGGCATGCTGCACCTTATTTCCAAGCTGTGCCAAAACTCCATCAGGAATATCCCTAGGATTTTGTGTTACAAAATATACACCGATTCCCTTCGAGCGAATCAGCTTAACTACCTGCTCTATCTTTTCCAAAAGTGGCTTTGGAGTATCCTTGAAAAGCAGATGGGCCTCGTCAAAGAAGAATACCATCTTTGGCTTGTCCAAATCTCCCACCTCTGGCATAGTTTCGAAAAGTTCTGAAAGCATCCAAAGCAGGAAGGTGGAATAAAGTGTGCCATTGTTGATAAGGCTTTGGCTGTCTAGTATGTGAATCATGCCTCGCCCCTGTTCGCCTACTGTGAACCAGTCGCGGATATCTATTGCAGGCTCACCAAAGAACTGGTCTCCACCTGCCATTTCAAGTGCCACTACTGCACGCTGGATAACGCCGATGCTTTGCTTGTTAAGAGTGCCGTAGTCAGCCTCGAATTCTTTATTGTTATCAGCCACGTAATTTAGCATGGCCTTTAAATCCTTCGTGTCTATCAGGGCAAGATTGCTTTCGTCGGCAATCTTAAAAATAATTGAAAGGATGCTGCTTTGATTTTCGTTCAAATCAAGTATTCTTGAAAGCAGCAATGGCCCCATTTCTGTGATGGTAGTGCGGATTTGGATACCATTTTTTCCAAAAACATCCCACAGGGTAACTGGATATTTGTGATATTCAAAGCCCTGTGTGGCCAAACCGAATTTTGCGATGCGCTTTTGCATATCCTCGCTGTCCTTGCCAGGATTAATCATACCGGCAATATCGCCCTTAACATCAGCCAGGAAAACTGGTACCCCCATATCTGAAAAGCTCTCTGCCATAACCTTAAGCGTGATGGTCTTTCCTGTTCCTGTGGCGCCAGCAATAAGCCCGTGTCTGTTGGCCATCTTAGGCAAAACATAAACTGGCTCCCCTGTTTTTGTATTCGCTATCCAAAGCTTACCATCTCTAATCATAATCACCCTCCAAAAAATAATCCCCTACTATATTTCTTCAACATAACTAACAAAATCCAGATTGTTCAGCTCATTCATCAGAGACTGATGTGAATGGTTTTCACCATAATCCAGTTCCAACATAAGAGCTGTGTCGCTTCCCGAAAGAGTCTTATCCTTTGTCTTGTTCATGCTGTAGATTGAATAACCAAGTTCGGAAAGCTTTTTCCTCAGCTTCTTTACACCGTTGTTCTCCTCAACTTCTATGTAAAGGCTAACGTATCTGCTGTTTTCTTCAACCTGCTGACTTACGTGAACAAGAACGATATTTGCAATCAATACAAGAGCAAAGCATACTAATCCCACTGACAAATAGCCTGCCCCAAAAGCCATTCCCATGCAGGACGCAACCCAAAGAGATGCGGCTGTTGTAAGACCTTTAATCTGATTTCTTCCAGTTAAAATAATGGTGCCCGCCCCAAGGAAACCAATACCACTTACAACTCCGGCTGGAATGCGGCTAACATCTGCTTCCATGTTAGGAAGTATGGCAAGATATAGGTTAAGAACCGTGGCTACAGCGGAACCAAGACTAACCAACGCAAAGGTACGAATACCAGCACTATGGCGCCTTAATACACGCTCCCATCCTATCAAGCTACCGCACAAGGTAGCCAAAACAAGACGTATTGCCACTGCCCCATCGTTCATTCCCTGCAAATAATCTATTACCGTATTTACCATAAACACCCCCGTAGCATTATGACAATCTTATCTTTTTAGCGAAATCCAATCCGTCCTCTGTTCTTTGAGCTATCAGAAGAGGTCTGTTGCCTTTTATCTGCATAATGTAATCCAGGCATTTTGCTCTGAGCTCTTCATCCATTCCTTCAAATGGCTCGTCCAAAACTATGAAATCAGCAGGAACAAAGAATGCTCTGGTAAGCTCCACCAAACGTCTTTCAACAGATGTCAGCTCACCAACAGGAATCTCCAATCTGTCCTCTGGAAGGAATCGTGAAAGCTCCTCTGCTGCTCTTCCCTTGCTGGCCCATCTGTGTGCCTTTTTAACATTCCAGGTAGCGCTTTTCTTAAGATTAAGCTGACCATCCTGGGAAACGTAGGCGCTGTGAAGTGTAGGATATTTGTAATCTCCCATTCGTGCCACGCTTCCTTCGTCAGGATTTTCTAATCCCATGAAAATCTTTAGAGCGGTGGTTTTGCCTGAACCTTCGTCCCCAACGAAGGCGTAGCATCTGCCATCTTCTATTTCCACCTTTAAGTTATCAAGAACCTTTTTGCCGTTGTATGATTTAGTTATGTCATCTAGTATGATTGTCATTTTGTAAAAACCTTCTATTTCTAATAATTATCTAGCCTCAATATTTTCTACAATAAAATCTGTGCATCGATTAAGCTTTAGATTATCGCTTCCACATTTTGGACAACTTCCTTTAAATTCATGTCTGGTAAATGTAGCACCACAATCCTTGCAAAGCACTGTGGATTCCTTTACCTTAGCATCTACCTTTACCCCGTCAAGTGGTGTCCCCTCGCTCATTACCTGTAAATATTCCTCGATAATCTCTGGTACATAATCACACTGGTCACCAATAAGTAAATGAATCTTCTCCACCTTCTCTACATCATTGGCCTCAGCCTGCTTTTTTACCAAGTTAAAAACATATTCTGTTACTGCTAATTCGTGCATATCTTCCTCGTTGCTAGTTATTTAATATCGCATTTGCGATATCATGTCTCATATATTTATTTTCAAAATCAATCCATTCGGTAGCTTCATAAGCCTTTGCACGGGCCTCTACTAATGTATCGCCAAGTGCTGTAATGCCAAGCACACGTCCTCCGTTTGTGACAATCTCGCCCTTATCGTTAAAGGCAGTGCCAGCATGGAAGCAGAAATAATCCTTGTTGTTGAACTTGTCAAAGCCTGTAATAGGAAATCCCTTCTTGTAAGAAACTGGATAACCATCTGAAGCAAGTACTACGCAAACTGCTGCTTCATCAGAAAACTGAAGGTCGATTTCATCGAGCTTACCATCAATGCAAGCTTCCATTACATCGATTATATCATTTTTTAGTCTAGGTAACACTACCTGAGCTTCCGGATCTCCAAATCTTGCATTATACTCAAGAACCTTTGGGCCATCCTCTGTAAGCATCAGACCAAAGAAGATAACGCCCTTGAACTCTCTTCCCTCAGCCTTCATAGCATCTACTGTAGGCTGGAAAATATTCTTCTGGCAGAATTCCTCTACCTCTTTTGTGAAGAATGGAGATGGCGAGAAGTTGCCCATACCACCTGTGTTAAGGCCAGTATCCCCATCGCCTGCGCGCTTATGATCCTGAGCAGATGACATAATCTTTACTGTGTTTCCATCTACAAATGAAAGTACAGAAACCTCACGGCCTGTCATGAACTCTTCGATAACCATTGTGTTGCCGGCATTTCCAAACTTCTTATCCTGCATGATTTCTGCAACACCTGCTACTGCTTCTTCATGGTTCTCACAGATAAGCACGCCCTTGCCAAGTGCAAGTCCATCAGCCTTCAATACGATTGGATATTTTGCTGTCTCAAGATACTTTAAGGCAGCCTCTGGGTCTGTGAAATTCTCATAGCTCGCTGTTGGGATATTGTATTTCTTCATTAAATCCTTTGAGAATGCTTTTGAACCCTCAAGGATAGCTGCATTCTTTCTAGGGCCAAAGCATCTAAGGCCAGCCTTTTCAAATTCATCAACCACGCCCCCTACAAGTGGGTCATCCATGCCGATGATTGTAAGGTCAATCTCCTTTTCCTTGGCAAAGCTTACCAGCTTATCAAATTCCATTGCCTTAATATCTACGCATTCCGCAAGCTCCGCAATACCTGCATTTCCTGGTGCGCAGTAAATCTTGTCTACTCTCTGGCTTCTTGAAACCGCAAGCGCAATTGCATGCTCACGTCCGCCGCTACCTACTATTAAAACTTTCATGTATTCTCCTCCAATATTTGCTCCTTTACCACTAGATTTCGCTTTTGCTGGTTTCCAGTGGTAATTTGATTAGTTTTCTGAGATGTGGGCTATGCCGTCGACCACGGATACTTTGCCAGAGGCGATGAGGTCGATGGCTTTAGGCATGATAATCCACTCGGCCTGCTCCATTACGCGGCGTTGGAGGATTTCAGGGGTATCGCCTTCTAAAACCTCGACGGCCTTCTGCAAGATGATTGGGCCAGTGTCGGTGCCTTCATCCACGAAGTGGCATGTGGCGCCGGTGACTTTTACACCACGTTCCAGCACTCCCTCATGAACCTTAAGTCCATAGTAGCCTGTGCCACAGAAGCTTGGAATAAGGGATGGATGGATATTGATGATTTTGTTTCTATATTTACGAATCATCTCTGGTGGGATAACCACTAAAAATCCTGCCAGTACAACCAAGTCCACATTATAGGAATCAAGCTTCTCCAAAAATGCCTTGTTGAATTCATCGCGGGATGCATAATCCTTTGGGCTGATGCACACGCCTTCGATTCCGGCTTTTGCTGCACGCTCTAGGGCGTAGGCATTTTTATTATTTGAGATTACAACTGCAATCTCAGTATTGTGAATCTCACCTGATTCAATTTTATCAATAATTGCCTGGAGGTTTGTGCCACCACCAGACACGCAAACTGCAATCTTCATCTATTCTCCTAACTACGGTGCCTTCTTACGCTCACAATCATTATATTTCTCCGGTCATCTAACATGATTCCCTTGAGAAATATAATAGATTGTTAGCTAGAAGTCACCTCACTTATGATTAAACGTTATACGAGGTCTACGCCCTTTTCACCGTCGACGATTTTACCAACTACGTATGGTGTGTCGCCTGCAGAACGCATAGCTTCCATTGTCTTATCAACATCTGCTGGGTCAACTGCAACAATCATGCCAAGACCCATGTTGTAGGTGTTGTACATCATCTGCTCTGATACGTTACCCTTAGCAGCCATAAGCTTGAAGATTGCAGGAACTTCGTAAGAATTCTTCTCTACAACGGCGCGCTTTCCTTCTGGAAGCATACGTGGAATATTCTCATAGAAGCCACCGCCTGTAATGTGTGAGCAAGCCTTTACGCGAACGCCTGCGTCCTTCACAGCCTTGAGAGCCTTAACGTAAATACGTGTTGGAGCGATAAGTGCTTCGCCAAGTGTGCAACCTAATTCATCATAATATGTGTCAAGACTTTCCTTTGTCATATCGAAAATCTTTCTTACAAGAGAGAAACCATTTGAATGAACACCAGTAGATGCCATACCGATAAGTACATCACCATCCTTAAGATTCTCGCCTGTGATGATATCCTTCTTATCTACGATACCTACTGCAAAGCCTGCAAGGTCGTACTCTTCCTCTGGCATAAGACCTGGGTGTTCTGCTGTCTCGCCACCTACAAGGGCACAGCCTGACTGCTTACAGCCCTCTGCAACACCGCTAACGATTGTAGCAATCTTCTCAGGAATATTCTTACCGCATGCAATATAATCTAGGAAGAACAGAGGCTCACCGCCTGCGCATGCAACGTCATTTACGCACATTGCAACTGCATCGATACCGATTGTATCGTGCTTATCCATAAGAAATGCAAGCTTAACCTTTGTACCGCAGCCGTCTGTACCAGACAAAAGAACTGGCTCGTCCATGTTCTTAATAGCACTCAAATCGAATGCACCTGAAAAACCGCCAAGACCTCCAAGTACCTCTGGGCGCATTGTGCCCTTCACAAACTTCTTCATGAGTTCCACTGACTCATATCCTGCCTCAATATCCACTCCTGAACTCTTGTAATCCATGTTTCTCTCCTTTTTACATTACTTATATTCCGCTGACACATCCTAGTTTTTCATGCTCCCGGAGGCCACCTCCCATTGTGGTCAAGGGAACCTCCCCTAAAGGGGCACCCCTCCTTAACCACATGGGGCCCTCCTCCTCGCGCTCGCCTACGTTTACGAGTGTCAGCTCATTAAAAATTTATAAATAAAAGGAAACCCTTTTTTTAAGAGTTTCCTTCTACGTATCTAAGATAAGAAGGCCTGGTAGCCTTCGCTTTGTAATTTTGCGTCCTTTGATTCTACAGACTCCTTCTGCTCTACGATGAAATCGTGGAGTTTGCCTGCTAGGGTTGAATCTGTCATGGCAAGCATTTTAACTGCAAGGATGCCTGCGTTTGCGCCTCCGTTGATTGCTACTGTAGCTACAGGAACTCCTGTTGGCATCTGAACGATTGAATAGAGGGAATCCACTCCACCTAAATCGCTAGTCTTCATAGGGATGCCGATAACTGGGCCTTCGAAGATGGCTGCGCACATGCCTGGAAGATGTGCTGCTTTGCCTGCACCTGCGATGATGCACTGCACACCACGGTCCTTTGCAGTCTTTGCGTACTCCACAAAGATGTCTGGTTCGCGGTGAGCTGAGATTATACGCATCTCGTAATCCACTCCAAACTTCTCGAGAATCTCCACAGCCTTCGCCATTACAGGCATGTCGCTGTCGCTTCCCATTACAATACTTACTTTTGCCATAACATATCCTCCTAGTCTATATCCCGCCCAGGGACGTAGTCTTTCAAAGCTCCCGCAAGCCATCTCCCATACTGCGCTAGGCAACCTCCCGCTTCGCGGTTCCTTCCTAGCTTGCATGGGGCCCTCTTGCTCGCGCCGTCCACGTCTACGACCTGGGCTATTTACAGTTTGTCTATACGCTTAAGCCTTTCAGGCGACCATTACACATCCTTGGTAAGCGCGAGTAGGGAGGCACCATACCGAGCGAGGGAGGACCTACGCCGGCGGGAGGACCCTCGCGAAAGTATGGAGGGTGCCCTACGGGAGCTTTGATAGTCTTGGCTATGGTCGCCCTAACAGGCGGACTACATCTCGTCGAGAACCTTATTCAGCTCCTCGGTGCCAGGGATTACGAAGCGGCCCTGGCGAATGACATCGAGAGTGCGTCCATCCGCTGTGTGGACTGTGATGTCACCTAGCTCGTAATAAGGTATTGTTATATCTGTGTGGCAATTGAAATATGCCTTTGAAATATCTTCATTTCTAAGGAGTGAGCAAGAATTGTCGCGGGCGATGCATTCCTTGCCGTCTGGGTTGTACATTGGTACATCCTCTGCGTGGGAATAGCAGGTATCACCTACTGCGAAGTGAGGGCCTGTCTTTTCAGCGATAAGGATTGGAAGCTTGTCGGCAATGCCGTACTTCTGTCCCATGACAAATGCTCTTGTGTTTGTTCCGATAGCGAACTCTCCCATTGGAAGGGTGTCATGCTTGAACAATACGTTATCATAAATGTATTTCTTGTTTTCTTCTTCTGAATCAAAATTGCTACATGTATATGAAACAATCTTGCCTTCCTCAAACTTAAGCTCAAGGTTACGGTAACCAAGCTCGTTAAGGTAAACCTGTGTAACGTGAAGCACACCGTTTGTGCCTTCAAGCTCAGGAGATGTGAACACCTCACCAACAGGGATGTTTACATCAGCTACGCAGTTTTCGAAGTTAGTCTGTTTTGCTGGATTATCAAGATGATGAAGCTTTACAGTGATGTCTGTGTGATTGTCGCCACGTCCTGTGATGTGAACAGTTTCACCCTGATCAAGTACATCAATGATGTGCTGCTGGATGTTCTTGTAAAGCTCGTAATCCATTGTATTTACTGCAACTGTTTCGTTGAAGATTTCGTTAAAGTCCTTGCCGATTTCTGGTATCGGATATGCGATAATTGTGAAGCTGCGCTCCTCGCCATGGATGTATTCGTTTGTAATCTGTCCATTCTGGCTGGCAAAATAAACGTTAAGCTCGTTCTGCTTATCGCTGTATTTTGCATTTGCATCGTGGTTAACTGGCTCGAATGGCTTTTCACCAAAGGTTTCAATAACAGCTGGGCCACCAAATACTGCTGCAAGCTCCTTGTTCTTTTCGAAAGTATTCTTAAGAACCTCAAGCATTCTGTCTGCCATACCCTTGTCCCAGTAATATGCTCTGTCATCCTTGTGGTCGTATTCGCACTGCTTGTTTGGAACTGATGAATAAAGGTTACGTGAAGTAGTTCCACCAAATCTAACTGTAGACGCAAGGCCAGCCTCGTCGAAAAGACGGATAGCTTCGCGAGTCATAAGCTCGAAACCAACTGGTGCATGAACACCAACAGTATCCTTAATAGTGATATCCTTGCCTGTAACCTCAAAGCCCTTGATGTATCCTTCTACATAGGTGCGTGCCATGGCAACAACATCCTCGTGAGGAAGGCTACGTAAATGAGCTGCAATCTTTCTTTCGTTTGGTCCGATGTACATACCATATTTGTACATGTATCTGTCATTAGACAAATCATCCTTCATGATGATGTTTCTATAATAATCGTAGTCTGCATCAATCATGCTGATAATGCTCTCAGACATAAATAGCTGAGAGTAATCATGCTTTGCAGAATACATAGCATCAAGGATGCTTTCCTTGCGATATTTGTCCTCTTCCTCCATCTGGCACTCGCCATAAATCTGAAGGAATAATTCTGCGTAGATAGTAAACTTATCAAGACGACCTGCGAAGGCTGCCTCGATGATGTTTGTCATCTCGTAGAAAATAGCTGAAAGTGGGCCACCTAATTCCTGACCAAGCTCTGCCACTGCGTATGTAGGACAAAGGAAGCTATTTGGGTAAGTATCCTCACCATAAATAGCAAATACTGCATCATTGTCATTTTCACATTCTGTGATAGTACGGTCTGCAAGTGTACCATCAGCTGCCTTATTCATAATAGGAAGAACTGTCATGAAAAAGTGTGCTACCTGATTGAAATAAGCCTGAAGCTTTTCAGGTAAATCATGGTCTTCCTTTATAGTAGAGATGCGCTCTGTTACAAGCTCAAAGCGCTCTACGATATCATCTGTTTTTTGATAAAATGTTTTGCTCATAATTAACCTCTTACAAGGCCAACAACAAGTGTGGCCATCCAAACTATCATAACAACGCTGCTGATAACCAGACAGGTTGCTCTGTATTTTAACTCTGTTTTCGTTTTCATCTGACCGATGTTGTAAATCAGCGCACAAAGTGCTACTAAAAAGCCTATTGTACCAAGACCTCCTAACCACTTTGGTGTCTCACCTGAAAGGCAAACAGAACCAACCATAATGGCAACATATAAAACTAATGTGCCCAGTGAAACGCCTGCTGCATACATAGCCTCAACTGGAAGTGCCTTCAGCTGATTTCCATAAGAGCTGCGTCTATGAAAACGTCCTCTACCTATACTCATTATTTAACTCCGTATTCCTCATAATATGCATCAATACGTGACTTCATTTCGTCGTCGATAACGACACGTCCCTGACACTGTCTGTTCCAAAGATGTTCTACTACCTCGTCCATTGAAACGATGGCAGCTGTCTTAAAGCCGTATGTTTCAGCTACTTCATCAAGTGCTGTCTTGCTTCTGTCCCCTGAAAGGCCGAACTCCTGACGATTAAGAGAAACCATAAGACCAACGATTGTAACATCACCCTGAGCGCGAACGATTGGAACTGTTTCTTCCATACTCTTACCAGATGTTGTAACATCCTCAATCATAACTACTCTGTCGCCATCTTTAATCTTGTAACCTAAGATGCCGCCCTTATCAGCGCCGTGGTCCTTTTCTTCCTTACGATTGCTGCAGTACTTAACTTCCTTGCCATACAATCTGTAGAATGCCTCAGCTGTGATAACTGCAAGTGGAATACCCTTGTAAGCTGGTCCAAAGAGGACATCGAAATCCTCTCCATAAGCATCGTGAATAGCCTTTGCATAATACTCGCCAAGGCGCATAAGCTGGCTACCTGTAACATATGCTCCTGCATTCATAAAAAAAGGAGACTTACGCCCTGACTTCAATGTAAAATCACCGAACTTTAGGACGTCTGCCTCCACCATAAACTCTATAAATTCTGACTTGTAGCTTTCCATAAACGATTCTCCTTCGTTACAAACAGATTAATTTTCAAAACCTTTCCGATTGTAACATAAGAAGGAATGCTTTTCAATGCTAAAGCGATACATTACTCATCAAAAAGCTATCTTCCAGCTGACAGCTTTCTGTTAGCACTGTCTAACTCTATTTACTTTTTCGAATACAACCATGCCGCCACTGCCGAAACGCAAGGCACTGTGCCGATGATTCCGATGGAACCTGCGATAGCCCTAATCATTTCAATAGCAACAAAATCTGTATTTACCAACTGGATGAATGAAACACCATAGGAATATATAAGCACCATCATGTTAAGTGCCCCACCAACATAAGCAAGCACCAGTGTGTTTGCCATGGTTCCCATTGCATCGCGGCCGATGTTCATTCCTGCTGCAAAAAGCTCCTTAAAGCCAAGCTTAGAATTAGCCTCGTGAACCTCTCCTATTGCAGATGATATGGACATGGCAATATCCATTACTGCACCGATGGCTGCTATAAGGATGCTACTTATAAACAATCCTCTAAGCTGAATTGGATAGCTTGATTTAACAAGAAGAAGTGCCTCTGCCTCATCCATCTGGAATGTGGTGACGCCGCCTAGGTGTGCTGCCAAGGCTCCAAGAGATGCTGCAATAAGTACCCCAGCAAGACTTCCAAGTGCTGCTGCAATAGTCTTCTTTTGAATACCTCCGATTAGCAAATAGCACACTGCCGATGTAACAAACACGATTGCTATGGTAAGTGGTATTGGCGCTACTCCCTTAAGTGTAAGAGGAAGAAGTACAAACACAATCACAAGCACTGTATACACAAGACCTAAAAACGCCTTCAAGCCCTGCTTGCCACCAAGAGCAATAAGCACTATCGCAAATACGATAACAAGACCAATCATAAGTGGTACTCTGTCGTAATTATAAATGCTTACTGTATACTCATGGTTTCCTGTAGTATCGATTCGTACGCTTACCCTGTCACCCTTTGACACGTCCACATTGTAAAGTGCACTGTAGTAATTGGTAACGTGGCACACATCACCCTTGTAGCGACCTGTCAATAGCTCTACCTCAAGGTCAGTTTCTCCTTTTTTAACATTTTCTGTTTCTTCGTCAACTGCCGTATTATCCTCTAAAACAGAAAGAACTCTAGCGGTTTCGAATTCAACGCCAGAGTCCTCTGTAATAGTGTATGTAGGCTTGTCAGCATTAGCGTAAATAATTACGCCAATGCTTAAACCTACAAATAATACGACTGATACAATTTTAATAATCAGTTCGTTTTTCATTTCTTACTTTCTAAGCAACTTTGCTAGTAGTCCAAGCTTTCCTGCAATTGCTGCCCCAACTCCTGCAATGATTATAACAGATGCTGCTGCAACTGGCACTACTGGAAATGCTGTTTTATCCTTACCTGCTTCTGGAACCTGATCTTCATCGATAGTTTCAGATGGCTGTGAATCTACAGTAGCTTCTTCATCATCTGCTGGTTCTTCTGTCTCATCCTCTACTACTTCTTCTGTAGTAGCATCATCAACATTATCATTACCAAGGATTGCATCTCTTACTGTTCTGAATCTGTTAACTGCATTTCTTACTACACGGCCAACTGGTGTGTTAGCGATTGGAGCGATTACTGCGTCAACTGCCTTATCAATAACCTTATTAATGCTTCTAACTACAGCTGCTGCAGGGTTGCTGCCGTGACCACCATTTCCACCGTTACCACCTGGAGCAACTGATGGAGCTGCCTTGATAAGCTTAATGTCATCGCAGTTTCTTACTCTGAATACTGGTACTGAAACATCAGAATCTCCTTCTGGATGCTTGTAAAGAACACCTGCTGCAGAAACTGTAGCGCCAACCTTTACAAAATCAGTAAGAGTGTTCTTACCAGTTGTAGCTGATTTGATATAACCATCGATAAAGATAGCTGCCTCAACGCCTGTATCATCCATGAGCCAGAACTCTTCGATAGCACCGTCAGCACCGATTGCAACTCTTGTTACCTTACCTTCTGTTTCAAGTAATGAACCACCAAGGTTATCGTAATCCATTGCAGTCTTTGTATCTACCTTCTTAGGTGCCCAGATATATGGGTCATCCTTAAGAATCTTGTATGAAATAACCTTTAATTCCTTATCTCCCTGATACTGTGATACATAACCAACGATACGCATCTTTGTACCGATTGCAAGACCTGGTGTTGCATATGGGAAGATATCAATACCAGCTGTCTCATCCTGAAGATAAATTGTATCGAAGAATGTTGTGTTTTCGTTGTCTGTACCAGATGTTACATAGCCTTCTACAGCAAACACATCATTCATCTCACCAGCTCTTGCTTCAGCGATTGTTGATACTGGAAGCTCAACCTGTGAACCATCTAAAATGTTGTTTACGATTGTGTGGTTTACATAAGGAAGAGAATCGTTGTTGTCCATCTCTGCCTTTACTTCGAAGTCTGAAAGGAATACACCACCGGCTACGATAATCTGTCCGCCTGCTTTTGTCTTCTGACGAGCGAGGAATGTAACGTTGCCTTCGTTGTCATTTTTCTTTCCCTTTACTCCGTTTTCAAGAGCGCCTTCGATTGCTTTACCATTGTCATCCTTGCAATCTACAGAATATGTTGTGTCATATCCCTTTACAAGCCATTCTGCTGCATCTACAACATCGTTTGCTTTTGCATTTGAAATATCAACTGAGCAGCCTGAGTACTGGCTGTACTTCTGGCCTTCTCTAAAGCCTGCAAGAAGCTCTGAATCAAGATTTACATTTGTAGGATACATTCTGTAAACCTGACCACCATTGTTCTTGTCATCGCAAACCTCATCAGAACCCATGCGGATTGTAGCACCGATTGCTGAAAGAAGCTTGTTCTGTTCTGTACCTGTCTGACCCTCTGCTGTATCTGAGTAATCAGCCAAACCGCAAACTGCAACTGAACCACCGTTTGCAACGTAGTTCTTAACAGTATCGATAAACTCATCTTCGAAATGGCTTACCTTGTAATCACCTGCATTAGCTGTTCCTGTCTTCTTAGCTGGTGCTGAAACAACAAGAAGCTTAGCATTCTTAAGTGTATCAGCTGTAATCTTATCCTTTACAACTGTTGCACGAATATTCTTTGCTGCGCAAAGCTTAATAAACGCATTTACGTTTCCACCGTAGTAACCTGTTACATAATCATTTCCATGTGTACCATCGATAATGATATCTGCAATCATAGATGGAAGTGCGTAGCTTACCTGAAGCTTATCTGTGTAAACCTTTGGCACACCGTTAAGTGTTGCTCTAACTGTAATTTCATAAGTTACCTGACCTGCTTCATTGTAAACAAAATCAGTCTTGAATGTTGCTGTGTCATTTGCAGGAACTGAAGCAACCCCAGCTTCCTCGCCTGTAAGTGATGCAACCTGTGTTTCTTTACCATCAACATCCTTAAGTACAACGTCGATGAAGTCAATATCAAGAGCGCTTGTCTCGTTGTTGTATAAATCAACATTTACGTCAAGGCTTTCTCCCTTAACTGGAAGAACTGTGTTTGTGTATGTCTTGTTGATACCACAAGCTTCAACCTCACCTACCCATACAGGAGCTGTAACTGCGATATCGCCGTCATCCTCTGTAATCTTTAAGTAGTAGTATGAGTAATTTGAAGGTACCTCAAATTTAACAGTTGTATCATTTGTTGATACGTTCTGCATTGCGATTGACTGACCACCGTTTACGATGACTTCAACTCTGCCAATCTTTGAATCTGTAGGATCCTTGATATCTGCCTTAAGCTCAACTGTATCACCTACTGCATCCTTCTCAAGGATTGTACCCATGATGTAATTATCAAGTGTGTAATAAATTGAAAGATCGTTATCCTCTGTTGCGTAGATACGATAGTTTCTCATTGCATCATAGATAGCATTTTCGTTGTTAACATCAGCAAGCATTACTGTACGTGCTGTGTTGGCATCGCCCCACTTACCCTTGTGGTTATCCTGGTTGTTTGTAGGAGCTACGTGCCATCCCTTATCAAGCGCACGTGTGTAATACTCGTATGATGGGAAGTAACCTGAAGAACCGATTGTTCCTTCACCATTACCAACCTCAATCATTGTGATAAGGTTATCGTTCTCTTCTGAGTAATATGCGAAATCACTGAAATCACCGAAGGTTGTACCTGGGTGGTTGAACTGGCTGATTGAATCAGGAACAGTTCTAAGTGCTGCATAGTAGTTCTGAAGAGCTGTTGAATATGTTGAGAACTCTGTCTGTGTACGGCTCTGGAAACCTGGTGTGTTGAATGTATTCATATGACCAAGTCCGTTTGACCATGTCATTTCGTAACCGTAAGCACATGTGAATTTGTCTGTTGAATACTTCTTTACAAGATTGTGAGCGTATGTCCACTCGTCATCTGCTGATTTATCAACATTCTCAGTAATCTTTGATTCCTTCTCGTTATCAATTGAGTTACTGTGGTCTGTAATAACGATGTAATCTAAGTTATCTACTTTTGTTGCATGCTTTAAGGCATCCTCAAGTGAACCAGCACCATCGGAAATGTTTGTATGAGCATGAACCTGTCCGAAGTAGATGTTGTATTTGTCATTAAGTCTCTTTGTAAACTTAATTGTCGATACTGCGCTATCCTTGTAGCCTTCTTTTGTAGCCTTTACCTGAAGCTGGCATGGAAGAGACTCAAGCTCAAATGAACCTGTGTATGTGATCCAGTCATCATGCTCTTCTTCATTTTCCTCTTTAGCTTCTTCCTCTGAAGTCGCAGTAGTCTTTGCATCAGCTGCTGCAATCTCTTCTGCAGTCATGTATCTGTAGAGGATTGTTGCATCTTCTGTCTTTGTCTTAAGTGATACCTTCTGGTTTTCGATAACGGCACCACCGTTTGGTGCAGCCTTTACTGACTGAACCTGAGCCTGAGTATACATGTAGCTAACTGTGATACTCTTTTCCATACCCTCTTTTGTAGCGTATGCCTGAATTGTTGCAGGAAGCTCAGTGATTGTAAGCTTTTCGTTTTCATCATACTTAGCAAATTCGCCACCGTTTACTGAATAGTAAATGTCAGCGCCTTCTGTAAGTGATGAAAGATCAATCTTCTGTCCAATAGCAACTTCTGAGCTACCTGGATTTGCAACTACAAATCTTGCTCTAGTAGGGTCAACAACTGGGGTTCCTGATAATACAACACTATCCATACGGATAACGCCGCCCTTAGATGGCTCCTTATCACCCTTAGCATTTAAATTGCCTGGAACAAATCTGATATAAAGCTTCTCAGCATTTGCTGCTGCATTTGGAACATTAAATTTGAAATCTATATAATATGTAGGAGCATAAGATGTCTTTGCAATACCGTCTGCAATATCGCCAGAACCATTTACCTCATACTGCTCCATGATTTCTTTGCCTTTTTCATCCTGCTTACCAGATTTCTTGTATGCAGAATATTTGTATGAGTATGTACCTGTCTTAAAGTTTTTGAAGTTCTCGCCATCTGTTGAGTACTGTAACTGGAATGAACCAGCTGCTGTATTTGAGGCTCTCATTCTAAAACCAAGTTCAAGGTTGCCATATCCTGATGTTGAAAGTGCAAGCTGCATATAATCAGTATTAGCATTTGCAACACCAGTTGATCCCATATAATAGCTTGTTGAGCCTGTTGTTGTGCTCTTTGCAGATGTCCATGGCTGTGTCTCTACGCCGCCAACAACTGAAGTAAACTTAGCTGTTTTATCAAGCATATCGTTTGTAGTGTATTTATCACCATAGATTCCTGTAGAGCATTCTTCAAACTCGTTGTAATGAGCATTACCTGCCCACTGTGCAACAAAAAGTCTTTCGTCCTCGTACTCAAGCTTAACTGTCTTTTCCCCTTCTGCTAAAGCGAAGAAGTTAAATACGTAAGCTGGATCTTCCTTGAAGCCATAAGCCTTGAAATCACCACCGTAGTATTCGAAAGCCTGAACGCTAGAGCCAACCTTTACAGATGTGCTCTTAAGATAGAAGTTACCGGCATTCTTGTCATCTGCTGATGCAAGAGTCCATGTGCTTTCATCTGTTGCTTTATCTGCAAGAATAAGATTGATTGTTGTCTTTTTCTTGCCGTCCTTTTCTGTTTCTACCTTTTCGATTGTAAGATACTTACCATCTTCTGTTTTGAAAAGATAGTTTCCGTTTTCGTCGATTGAAACTGTAAGGACAACAGCCTCTGTACCCTTGATATCGATTGTGGCATCTTCAGCTGGCTTAAGGTCAATTCCCTGAAGACCACCCTTTTCAGCAACTGATGTCATAACCTTGCCTGAGCCTGGATGATATGCAACTACCTGGTCGCCATCATAAAGCTCTCTTGTAAGAAGCTTTCCTACAGTGTTTTTAGGATCTGGTGTAGGCTCTTCCTTAACATGAAGCTCAGGAACTGTGTATGCATTAAGCTTGAATGCATCGATTTTATCTGTTCCTGCAATATAGCTGTATGTTGTAAATGTTTTGTAGAACTCGATGTACTGTGGCTTATCGATGTTCTTCTTTGCATCATGATAGATAGCCTTTGTGTTCTTAATCAATAAGCTTCCATCTTCCTGTGTCTCTACTGACCATGTGCTGTAATCTGTCTTTTCAGTTGTAAAAGAAAGAGCACTGCCTGTAGCTGCAGTTGTTAGATAATGCTTTGTTAATACATTTCCAACAAAAATATTTGATGTGATGTAATACTCACCATCTGCATCAGCCTTCTCTAATGAAAGCTTTGCGATAGGTGCTTCAGCCTCTGCGTATGTAAGGTGCTTATTATCATCAAGCTCTGCCTTGATAGCTTCAAGCTTTGTATTGCCCTTCTTATCAGCAGCTGTAGCTGTTGTTGATAAGATGTTTGCATCATTAAATGCAAGAACAAATTCTTGATTTGCATCAAGCTTTGTTACATCTGTAATCTTGCTTCCTGCTGCAAGTGTGTAAGTAAAGGAAACGATTTCACTCTTCTTATCATCCTTTGTAGCATAAGCGTAGATTGTAGTGTCCTTTGTGATTACAACTTCTTCCTTATATGGAGAATAGTTATCCTCGCTACCGTTTACGTTGTAATAAATCTTTGCATCTTCATCAGCGCATGTAAGTGCTACCTTAGCGCCGAATTCAACTTCACTTTTAGTCTCAATAGAAGCTGTAGGTGCTGCAACCTTTGCATCGCCTGCGTTTTTGGTTGTAAGCTTGTAGAAAGCTGTAGACTGGTTAGCAATATTCTTAGGGAAATCTCCAGTCTTTGTTAAACCATAGCCTCTGAAATCCTGCTTGTTGTATACCCCTAAATAACGAGTAGTTCCTTTAGAGTCCTCAGCTGATAGATATCCATTATCAGCTAATTCCCATCTGGCGCCTACTTCATTCTTTGGCATACCATTAACTCTGATACCATTGTTTGTCGCTGTAGTGTAGAGATAGTTAGAACCAGAAGCAAATGTGTAGTATGTCTTTGTTACTGTCTCTTCCTTCTTCTCGTCCTCTTCTTCTTTCTCTTCTTCTAAAGCATCTTCTTTTAATTCCTCTGAAGCTTCCTTCTTATCTAAAGAAGGCTCTTCTGTTGCTTCTTCCACAACAGTCTTTGAAGAATCCTCTTCAACTACTAAAGTTTCTTCAGATGATTTTTCTGAAGTTACTTCTTCAGTTTTGTCCTCTGAATCAGAAAGATTCTTTTCTACTAAAGAATCCTCTTCAACTTCAGCATTGTTTTCTGCATTAGCAACAACAGTTTCTTCTACTGTTTTCTTGCTAACGTTCCAAGCATAATCGCTGTCTTTACCATCAGAAATGGTAAGCTCGCTACCGCTAACTGTTGCAGATACCGCAACAGGTGCAGCTTTAGTTGATGATACGCTTGGCATTACATAGGTTTCGCCATCTGATGTTGTGACTGCAATGGCAATAGAGTCATTAGAAGTGATTTCGTTTAGACTTACTTTAGTCCATACATGATTGGATTCTTCTGCAAGTGATACAAATGACATATCAGAATATGCAGTAGTTGCAACCATGAAAAAAGCCAGAACCAAAGAAAGCCCTCTTCGAGCCAATTTTTTCATTCCTATACTCTCCTCCTTAATTATTTTTGACAAAACGCGTCAAAAAAAGCGACCCCACCTAATCATCCCTATATAGCCCCAAATGATCGGTATGTAAATCGCCTTCCCTAAATCGTTATGTCATGTAATGGTAGAGTATCATTTCTAAATAGTCTTTTCAATATAAAATTCACACTCTAATCACATTTTCATCACATTGTACAAAAAATTAAAAATCTTCTGTGCTTTTTACTAATTGATACTATTATTCTAAAGTCTTCCCCTTATACTGTTATCTGTGAATCTGTGTTATTATATTCTCATGAGAAAAAAAGAATTAGCACTTATAGTAATTGAAAGATTAAAAAAAGAATATCCTTACAGTGATTGCACATTAGATTATGACGATGCATGGAAACTGCTGGTAAGTGTCAGGCTCGCAGCCCAGTGTACCGATGCCAGGGTTAATGAAATCGTTCCACATCTATATGAAAAATTTCCAACAATATCAGCCATTGCAGACGCTGATGTAAATGAAGTGGAAGAAATCGTGCGCCCATGCGGCCTGGGCAAATCAAAAGCCAGAGATATCGTGGCATGCATGAAGATGCTCAGGGATGTCTATGATTGTAAGGTTCCTGATACCATGGAGGAATTACTAGCTCTTCCTGGAGTTGGTCGCAAATCCGCTAACCTTATTTTAGGTGACGTTTTTGGCAAGCCTGCCATCGTAACTGACACCCATGCCATCAGACTTTCCAACAGAATTGGCCTTGTAGACAATATAAAAGAGCCATCCAAGGTTGAGATGGCTCTTCGAAAAATAATACCGCCTGAGGAAGGCAACAACCTTTGCCACAGATTGGTTGACCACGGTCGTGCCGTTTGTACTGCCCGCACCGCACCTTACTGTGACAAATGCTGCCTTTCAGATGTATGTAAGAGAAATGGAGTTTAGTTATTAAGCTTTCTTGCGATATACAACTACGCCTGCTATCGCAGCTGCTAAAGCAATGATAATTACTACTACTGCAATTGGGTTGACACCATTTGATTCAACCGCTGTTTCTTCTACAGCCTCAGGAGTCTCTTCCTCTGCAATTGTCTTTTCTGTAGTTTCTGTAGCTTCTGTTGTATCTGCAGGTTCCTCTACTTCTTCTGATTCTGTAGTATCCTCTACTACTTCCTCATCCTCTGTAGTTTTCTCAGTAGTATCCTGCTTAGCTGTCTTAGTAGTCTTTGTGCTCTTCTTTGTAGTAGTACTTGCAACCTTTCCTGTTGTTGGAACTGCTGCATCTGCTATTACCTGTGTCTGAGCAACAGCTGCTGGTGCAACTGTCTGTGAACTACTGCTGCTTGAGCTGGAATTGGATGCAGATGGCTGTGTAGATGGTGCGCTAGGTGTTGAAGGCTGTGATGGAGTGCTTGGCTGTGATGGCTGACTTGGCTCAGCTGGTTTATCAGGGGTTTCTGGAGTTGCAGGTTCTTCATCCTGCTTTAACTCTTCAGCTGATGGTCTGTTTGTTGTAAACAATGCTGTTGCAACAACATCCTTTCCATCTGCCAATCCATCGTTTACTCTAACAACAATTCCATTATTGAAAATGTCATGCTCTGCTGCACTTACCTGCATAGGAGCAAATGCTGATTTGATTGATTCAAATAATGATGTAACAATGTTTTCAATTTCTTCTACAACAGGCACATCTTCAATCTCAGTCTGAACTTCATCAGCATCAGTTGTCTTATCAGCAGACTCTTCAATATTCTCATCTGTTGTTTTCTCCTCAGCTTCCTCAGTTTCTTCTGTTAAATCCTCTTCAGTTAATTCTTCTTCAGTTAATTCTTCTTCTGTTAATTCTTCTTCAGAATCTTCAACTAACTCTTCTTCAACATAAAGCATGTCATTTGGAACATTTACTGAATACCAGCCGTTACCAATGTGAGCCATCTTCTTACCAGGATATTCGCCAAGCAAATCCTGCTGCTTTTCATCTACCGCATATGCGAATGTATCACCTGGGAATTCTGTGTTATCAAGCTTAACATATACCCTTGTCTGGCCTTCTACTTCTGGCTCTTCCTCATCGATTGCCTTATTAACTACCTCAGGATTTTCTGGTTCTTCTGGTTCTTCTGGTTCTTCTGGCTCATCCTTATCTTCCTTCAAGGTGCTTTCGTAGATATTCTTTATCTCGCTACCTGTAAGAGCAGTATCGTATATACGAACATCATCAAACATTGCATTTCTAACATCTTCATCTGTCCAAATATCTCCTGCGCCTACCATTACATGGTTAGCATTTTGGATTGCTGCACCTTGTCCAGAGAAGCAATTTGAAATATCTTTTTTATCGTATACTATCTCATTTCCATTCAGATATACCTTAATTCCATTTGGAGCTACTGTGTAAGTTACAAGCTGCCATTTGTTTGTAAGGTCACTGTAAGATAAGCCTGGAACTGCATCTGAATAATCATTTGCATTAATTCTTCCAATCAGGTTTGCTCCAATTCTAGTCATTGGATATGTTCCTGTAGATGCTCCATCTGCCAGCCAATCTGCTTCAAACAATGCACTGTGTTCCCATGTAGATGAATCAATATTTACCCACATACTTACAGTGTATCCAGCTTTATCCACATTGGAAAATACATCGCTTGGTAGTGATAAATAGTTTACCTGCTTGTTGCCAGCTTCATTTTCAAGCTTAAGCACCTGTCCTCTTTCTTCATCAGTAACCACCTTAGCATCACCCTTAAGTGTTGCAGCGCTATCTTTTGTAGATGCTGATGTAGCACTGACAGCATCTCCATCAACACTATCAAAATCGTAGCCTACGATTACCTTTGGAGCATCGTATACAAGCACCTTAAATGAAGCATCTGTGCTGTAACTATTTACTGTAACTTTGCCTGTAAGAGTAACCTCTGTATCTGATGAAGGAGTGCCTACCTTACCATCAGCTGAAAGTACAGCCTGATTATCTGATGACCATTCAATCTTAGCCTTGCCAAGTTCAGTAGGAAGCTGAATATTCTCACGTGTAGATTCAGGAATAATATCCTTAAGCTGCTCAATCACCTTGCCTGCAGCTGTTTCATCTGTTTCCTCGTATTTGCTTCCCCAGATTGCAAGGTTGTTATTTCCATTTGCAGTAAATGTCATGGTCTTTTCACCATTGTCATTTGTCTGCTCGAAGAATACGCCCTTGTAGGTTGCGTTATCTGCGTTGATTGTTACGTATGTGTAATCACGGTCTGTTGCATCTGCCATTGACCATGTACCTGTTACATCACCTGTAACTGTACCGTCTGCATTCAGCTCAACAGACTGAGTAGAAATCATGCTACCGTCCTTTTCTGCATTGCCATGATTTACATACTCGTATGTACCAACAACATCATCCATTGTGTACTTTTGAATCTGCTCATTTCTGTTTTCGTAAACAGCTGTTACAAGCCAGTCATCCTCATTTAAGAACTGCTGATGTACTCTTACCTCATGTCCCTCTCCTCTTGAAGAATCTAAGAATCTCTGATGATAGATGAGATAATATTTTCCATCATCTGTAATGAGTGCTGAATTGTGACCTGCTGCACGATAACCTGGCTGTCCGTAGAACTGATAGTTACCAATCAGCTTTGTACCATACTGATAGCAGTTCTTTCCACTGCCTGCTGCATTCTTTCCAGATGCATCCTCGTATGGTCCCATTGGATTCTTAGAACGGAATAATCTCATGTTATATCCGCCTGTTGTTGTAAGGCCACCATAGGTTTCATACATGTAATAGTAACCTGTGTTTTTGTCATATTCGATGTATGGACCTTCACCTGACTGATGATTTCCACCAGCGATGTGTGTTCCAAAATATCTATCAACAAAATTTCCACTTGTCTCATCTACGCCATCCTTACCAGGGTAGATTGCCTCACCAGTCTTCTGATCAATTTCAAGAATGAAAAGACCACCTGACCATGAGCCGTAAACCATGTAAAGGTGCTCGCCTGTTGCATCATAGAAAAGTGTTGGGTCAATTGCGTTTGGAGCGTAATTATTATTCCAGCTACCATTTTCATTGAAGCACTTCCATGTGCTTACATCACCATCAATCTTTCCTTCTTCAATAAGCTTGTTGAATGGAAGGTAGTCATTTGTGTATGTAGTATCTCTAGTGCTGTTACCGTCATAATTAACCTTGCCAGTGTTGGTAAATCCAGAATATACTACTGTTCCGCCGTATGTGTAACCACCATCTGCTCTGTCACTTACCATATAGCCGATGCATGAACGACGCCATGTTGATGATGCACTATAGTAGAGCATGTATGCACCCTTGTGACCATCTGCCCACACATAGTTTGGATTGTAGATTACATCTGGAGCCCATACTGCGTAGCCTCCCTTGCAATCTCCGTCGTCATAGCCTGCCCACTTGAAGGACTCGGCTAAATTCTTCTTTACGTCTCCGTAGATAGGGTTGTTTGCTACACTTTGGTAATCTGTAGAAACCTGTGTCCAGTTCACTAAATCTGATGATTTAGCTGTTGCAATGTGAGACCCAAAAACATAGTACTCATCATTGTACTCAAAAATCGATGGATCATGAACCATTACTCTGCTAATACTTTCTGCGGCTTGTGCATCAAGTGTTCCAAGGCTTGAAATTGGAAGTGCAGGAACGGCCATTAATGTTGCCAAAGACAATGCTAAGGCTTTTTTTGAAATTTTCTTCATTTGTTCCCCCTTTGAAACTCCTTTCTCTTATGTTTAGAGAATCCTAAATTACTTTAGAATCTTCACTCTTCATTAAAGATTTATACATCATTTATAATAGTCTTTCAATACATGTTGTGGATTTTAACGAATTTAAATTAGATTTTTGTAAAATAGTTTAGTATTTTCTGTTAGATTTTTGTCTATATTTCCATATTGATTTGTGAAAATAGATAATAATGAATGCAAAAAGTCCTATGCAAGTATTACCTGCATAGGACTATAGGTTTAGATATTTATTATTTTATTCGTAGCGCAATGCATCGATTGGGTTAAGCTTAGCAGCCTTATTAGCTGGGTAGTATCCGAAGAAGATACCAATTGCCATAGAAAATCCTACCGCAATAATGATACTCTGAATAGATACTGCAGCTTCATATCCCATCAGCTTAACAGCTACTGTACCAAGAACAATTCCAAGTACGATTCCTATAATTCCACCTATCAGACAGATTACAACTGATTCAGTAATAAACTGTAATCGGATGGAACCATTTGTAGCACCAAGTGCTTTTCTTGTACCGATTTCCTTTGTACGTTCTGTAATGGATACCAGCATGATATTCATAACGCCAATACCACCTACCACAAGTGATATACCTGCAATAACTGACAGTGCCAGCTGAATAGCACCAATCATAGTGTTCATCTGATTCATCATGGATGTCATTGAAACAACCATTACCTCGTAGGCATCATTTCTTGAGTAGTAATTGATGTTAAAGTAATCTCGTACCTTTGTAGCAAACTCATCATTATTCGTATTTACGGATGTTACCAATGTGAAATAGTAATCACCCTTATTCTGATTATGATTAGCTACCCTCGCTGTTTCGTAAGGAATGATAAGCTCTGTTGTAGGATTGTCGGAAACACCGAATGAGAATTGTTCCTGCACATATTCGTACACACCTACAATGTAGTAGCTGTAATATATTCCTCCAACGTTAACCTCTATCTCTTGGCCTAAGGCCTTGTTGGCATCGCCATCATAGATTCGCTCCACCAGCTTATCTGTGACGATACAAACCTTTTTAGCCTGTTCATAATCACGATTCAAAAATCCTCGACCAGCAAGAATCTTTTTATCCTTAAATTCGAAGTTGTCTTTGTTGTAACCGATTATTTGAACGTTGGCACTTTTGCTTCCTTCTGTAACCTTGCCCTTATCGCCAACATTTTCAAATTTAAGGACATATTTAATATCATCTGGAAACTCTGCCTTAAAGGCTTCAAGCATATCCTCTGTAATCAAATCATTGTCTGTCATTTCACGGACATAGCCTGAACCGTAATTCTCACCTGAATCAGATGTTTTGTTATCGCGGGATTTTTGCATGACACCCATCTCAAGGTTGTTTGCTCCCAAATCCTGCATGGTACTGTTGACGATTGACGTAATGGAATTACCAACTGTCATAATGGCAATAACCGATGCGATACCGATAATGATACCAAGCATGGTAAGCAAGGAACGCATTATGTTAGCCTTCAGACCTGCCAAAGCAACCAGGACGTTTTCTGTAAATAACATTTACTCCACCTCCTTTGTTGCCTTATTCCAATTACCAGCTGCTTCACCGATGATGTTACCATCCTTCAGGGTGATGATTCGCTCTGTCTCCTGAGAAAGCTCTGGAGAGTGGGTAATCAGGACGATTGTCTTGCCTTGCTCCTCGTGAAGCCTATGGAAAATATCCATAATCATTCTACCAGTTGCAGAATCAAGAGCACCTGTAGGCTCATCAGCCAGAATGATTGCAGGGTCGTTAGCCATAGCTCTTGCAATAGCAACACGCTGCTTCTGACCACCCGAAAGCTCGTCTGGATTGTGATGCATTCTATCAGTCATATCTACTTCCTCAAGAAGCATCTTTGCACGTTCCATACGCTCCGCTCTTCCCATTCCTGCATACATCATAGGAAGCTCAACATTCTTAAGAGCGTTAGTTCTTGCTATCAAATTATATGTCTGAAATACGAAGCCAATCTTTTTATTTCGCAAAGCCGATAGCTCGTGGTCCTTCGCTTTTTCAATATCGATTCCATCCAGGGTGTACTCTCCTGCTGTAGGTCTGTCCAAGGCGCCGATAATATTCATCAATGTGGATTTACCGGAACCAGACTGACCGACAATGGAAACAAACTCGCCTTTTTTAACTGTGAAGTTCAATCCATGCAAAACTTCAAATTCGTTTGGCGTACCAATAAAAAAGCTTTTATGAATATTGCGAAGGTCAAGCATAATATTATCTTCCAATTTCATATCCTCCGCTATTCTTCTGTTGAAATCTCCATGTAATCCATAATATCTGTACTTGGAGCATCCTCTACAATTGCCTCTACTGTCATGCCTTCCTTAAGGCCTTCGCCCTTGATTTCTACATAGTAGTCACTCTCAAGACCCTTAGTAACATAGATATTTTTCTTAGTTCCATCCTTCTTGATTACAGCTACAAAATCTTTTCCGTTTTCATCCTGCTGCACACAATCATAAGGAACTGCAAGAACATTATCCACAGAATCAAGGATAACGCTTGCCTTTGCTGTCATTCCAACACGAAGTCTATCATCAGTTTCATCTAACTTGATTTTAATTTTGTATGTAGCGGCACCAGATGCTGTACTTGTTGTTGGAACTGCTGCCTGAGGTTCTGCACCTGCTACAGATGCTTCTGAAGCTACAGAAACAAATGTTACCTGTCCTTTGAATTCCTCATCACCAGTTGCTTCAAACTTAATGTTTGCTGGTAAGTCCTTTTGGATATTTGCTACATCATACTCATTTACTGTAGCTGTTACTACAAACTCGCTTGTATCTGCTATCGTAAATACGGTATTACCCTGAGTGTAGTTGTTACCCTCTTCTACGTTCATTGTAATAATGTAACCAGAAATAGGAGCTGATACATGGGTCTTTTCCATGCTCTCATATACATCTTCTTTTGCATCTACCTGTGTGTATGATTGAGCATAGTTTTGCTTGAGCTGAGCAATTTCAATCTGATTCTGATATGTTTGAATCTGAAGATTAATTGTATCGACCTCATCTCTTGTCGCTTCATACTTTTCGATGGTTACAGATTCTGCTCTGCCTGCAGCAATTGCAGATTGCTCATCCCATCTTTTCTTAACATCATCTGTACGATACTTTTCATATTCATTAAAAGCATCCTTCAAATCATCATAGATATATTTGTTATCCTCGAGATACTTTTGCTTCTTTTCTATCTGATCCTGAGCATCTTTAATCTTCTGCTGTAAGTCAGCAATATCTATTTCTGATTGCTTGTTTTCTATATTATGCTGGGCATTAAGCTCTGCAATCTTTCTATTGTAATCATCCCCATCGAATTCAACTACAATATCTCCTGCATTTACATAATCGCCTTCTTTATAGTTAACCTTAGAAACCTTAACACCAGTGATTCCACCGCCACCAATTGTAGATGTAACTGTTGCTTTGTTATTAGCATTAAGTGTTCCAGTTACTGCAACTGACTGCTGCAAATCCATTCTTTTGATTTCTGATGTAGCAGGCTGGTTAGCAGCTTCTTCCATTGCCTTCTGAGCAGCCTTTGCATTATGCCAAACCAGGCCAACGATTACTGCAATAATAGCTAAAACAATAATCAGCTTGAGGTGCTTTTTAAAGAAACCACCAATCTTTTTTAGAACCTTCACTTTTCATCCTCCTTGATACGCGCAAAACGTTTTTATTCACATTTGCTAATCAGTGTATATTTAATACAAATCAAAGTAAATAGATGTCATAAATATTTTATATAATTTTTAGAATTACTTACATATCTTTAAACTGATAATTTGTTATCCATAACCCACGCAGTGATTACGTACATAATAACTGTAAATCCAATGTAGTAAATGAGGTTATATACCATTCTGCCAGTTGTGAATCCAATCATATCTGCTGAAGTAAAGCAGTCCATTACGAAATTATGAAGCTTCTCGATAAAACCTGTAATAACTAAATACATTATGAAGCTGATGATACCACTGCCCTTTTTACCATTAAGCACGCTGGCAGAAATAGTAACAGCAAAAAATCCTGTCACAATATTGAATATCCAAACGGCAATCATATCGAAACTAATCATAATAAATCTGTATGTATCTATTGAATAGTGTTCACCTAATATTTCATTTATAAAAGCAATCGCCTGTTCTATCTCTCCACTATATGCTGTAAGAATTGTAATATCGATGAGGGCTAATACCATATAAAATACACCAGTGAGCAAAATAGATCCGGCATTTTCAATAAGCTTTGCACCAAGAATCGTGTAACTATTGTGTGGTGTCATAAATAGCATATAGCTTTGCTTTGTTGTTATGTCCTTGTGTAATCTAAATATTCCATAGACACCTATGATAAAAAGTGCGCCAAATGTTGTAAGCATTAAAAATCCTATACCAGTACCGAGCATATCTTCATTCTTAGAAAATGTGCCTGCCAAAAACAACACTTCAAATATGGCTGTAAATACTAAAATGATTGCTTTTATCATCCAAGTTTTTCTGAACTCGTATTTAATAAGATTTCCCATTACTGAATTCCTCCCATATCTACATCTGAAAATACCTGACGGTATTTATCTGCAAGCGAAATATTATCTTCTGTTCTAAGGGCTTCAACGTCATAAATTCCTGCAAACTTTGAATTCTTAATGAAGATTGCCTTATCAACAACTGATTCTAATTCCTCTACCAAATGACTGGAAATCAAAAGAGTTTTTCCTTCATCTGCTGACATAAGAATCATGTTCATGACAGAATCTCTTGCTAATAAATCAATACCGTTAAGTGGTTCATCAAGCATATATACCTTGGCATCTCTTGCCATTGTAGCTGCCACCTTAAGCTTTGCCATCATGCCTGATGAAAGTGATTTAACCTTCAGCTTCTTCTCCAAATCCATCTTCTCAATTAGATAATCATATTTGTCCATCGAGAAATCCTTAAAGAAATCTGCGTAATATTTTCCAACATCACCAACTGTCATCCAATCGTAAAAATATGGCTCAGTTGACATGTATGCTATATCGTTTTTGGTTTCGATTGAAATTGGCTGGCCCATATATCTAATCTGGCCAGAGGTAGGCTTTATAAGGCCTGCTGCCATTTTCATCCATGTGGTTTTACCACTTCCGTTTGGTCCAAGCATTGCATATATATGCCCTGGCTCAAGCTGCATAGTGATTCCATCCACAGCTGTTTTGCCAACAAATTTTTTGGTTACTTCAATACTTTCTAGCATAGTTATTCCTCCCTTTGCTTTAGAAGCTCGATTGCTTCATCAATAGATATCCCTAATTCGCTAATCGATTTTAAAAATACATCTAAGGCTTCCTCTGCCATTTCTTTTTTCAACATCGCAATAACTCCTTCATCCTCTGTTACAAATGTGCCCATGCCTCGTTTGGTATAGCACACCCCTTCACGCTCCAGCTCCTGATACACCCTGGCGGCGGTATTGGGATTGATTGTATATGTTACTGCCAGCTCTCGACTGGATGGTAGCTTTTGCCCGCATTTTATCCGCTCGTTAATGATGTCTGTTTTGATAGAATCAATAACTTGCAGATAAATAGGTATTTTTGAATCGTATTGCATATCCACACTCCTCCTATTCGTTTGTACTAGTGTACTATCTGTATAGTACACTATGACATTAGGTTCGTCAATATTTTTTTACACATTTTTTTATAAAGAAGTATTATAATTAAACTCAGGTTTAGCGAAGCTCGCTGATTATGCTTAGTTGGCTGGGTGGGCAAAATCGATACTTTTAATGAATTGGGAGATATCAAATGTATAAACTTTTAAAAGAAATTCCTATTACAGATATTGGAAATGTAAAAATTGGCCAGGTAGAAAATGCTTATGCTGGCACAGGTGTTACTGTTATTATCGCACCTGACAGTGCACCATGTGGTTTAGATATTAGAGGTGGCGGTCCTGCCAGTAGAGAATCAGGTCTTATGGACCCACTTGCTGCCGCAGAGGTAATTCACGCTGTTGTTTTAGGTGGAGGTTCAGCATTTGGTTTGGATGCAGCTGGTGGTGTTATGAAATATTTAGCTGAAAATGGCATAGGTTTTCCTGTTGGAGATGTGGTTGTTCCACTTGTTTGCCAATCAGATATTTTTGATTTAGGCTATGGCAGAAATGATGTATACCCTGATAAGGAAATGGGTTACGAGGCTGCTTCTTTAGCTTTTGAAGGCGATGCTGGTAATTTCGAATCAGGCTCCTTTGGTGCTGGCTGCGGCGCCACAGTTGGAAAGCTTCTTGGCCCTGATAGATGTACAAAATCTGGCATCGCAAGCTTTGCTGTAGCTTTAGGTGAATTAAAGGTGGGCGCCATCGTCTGTACTAACGCTGTTGGTGATGTTTATGATTATGTAGACAACAAACGTATCGCTGGCGTGTTATCTGCTGACGGTTCTACCCTTAACGATGTTTCCTGCGAAGACCTTATGTACGACATGGTGGCAAATCCACCTACAGGCGTTACCACTAACACTACTATCGGTATCGTATTTACGAATGCAAAGTTCAACAAGACTCAGCTCTGCAAGCTTGCCGGCATGACACATGACGCTTACGCCCGCTGCATCCGCCCAGTCCACACATCCATGGACGGTGACAGCATCTACGCCATGTCCTTAGGTTCAGTGGAAGCTTCTTTGGATGTTGTTGGCACATTGGCAAACCAGGTAATGTGCGAAGCTATCAAGCGAAGTGTTTCAGTGTAATTTATGTGATTCATGTGATTCAGGGGTTAAATTGTAGGCTTGGGTGCTACAGTTTAACCCCTTTTTTATGGCCAGCTTCAATTTCATTTATAAATAGTCATTTATTATTGCTGTTATAGCTTTCACACTTAACCCATCCGCCCCCGTTTCAAAGGTGTAAAGCAAATTCTTCCCATACTCATACCCAAGCTCTCTATATTTCTCAATCTTTCTTATTGCTGCTGTGGCATACTCTGGCTTGTCCATCATCCCAAAATGCTCGTAGAAATACGTCTTTCTAGTAGCCAGGTTGAGCAAAGCAAAATCCGGATGCAGCCCCTTTATATTTAACTCACAGCTCGGCTCATACACATATGGCACCTTCTCCTTCGCCAGCTTATCCGCAATTATCTTCTCCGACTTAGACCTAACATGCTCCCCATTATCCGTATAATACGGCGTCTCCACCGGATACCTCTCCTTAAACGCATTTCCCTCCTCCCCCGCGAAGGCCCCCTTCCAGTCATATATATATCTAGCATCGTCTTTGTATTTGCTGTCTACTAAAGCTTTTCTTGTGTCCGACAAACTGTTAAATAACGCTTTCCCGTCATACGCAGGATAGCTCTGTATCGCAATTTCTAAGGCTGCAATTTGTTCATCTAGCATTTTCAATATTTGAAAATCAAAATCTCTTTGGGCTAATCTTCTAGCTATGCCTATATCTTCTTTCTTTATAAAGTTTCGCTGAACTTTTCCTCTTCCCCCGCCTTCCAGCATCTTGCACTTATAAAATTGCATGTACTTTCCTTTGTTCTTCTTAACTTCTAAGAAATAGCCATCATCATTTGGGTACAGCTTCTCCAATAATGCCTTTTCATGTTTAAGTTTTGCCAACTCCTTGTTCATAATGTCTTTAAAATCAATCAATCTTTTGCCTCCTTAATCAACAAATCTCTGCATTACCACTAGTAGCGCACTAATACGCATCCGCTAGTGGTACAAATTTCGACTTTTACCACTAGCACAATCAGATATAGCATTTACTAGTGGTACACTTTCCTAGCTTTACCACTAGCGATTAACTAATAACCGTTTACTAGTGGTAATGCTCCTGTTTTTTACCACTACCAACTACGTAAATAGCATTTGCTAGTGGTAATCACCAAATTCCTTACCTCTACCGCCTCCCCAAATAGCCCGAGCTAGTGGTAAAGGCCCTACGCAGGTTCAAGTCCTGTCACCCGCATACAGAAAAATGTCAGCTCCTTTCCCTATAAATATTCCTCTGTTCCCCTGCCATCGCTAAAAAAGCGTAGCAAAATAAACCTTATCAGCTTAGTTGCACTCTAAGTGATACGGTACGTCCAACTTACCATGAAAAATGCTATCGAATTGATAGCTATAAGAATGTTTAGCCTAACTAGAAAAGTGTAGGCAAATTATAAAAAGATTTCCCCGGTCTTTTATAACTATAAACAAAAAAACTCACATACGTAACGTATGTGAGTAATGCGGGTGACAGGACTTGAACCTGCACGGTCGCCCACTAGAACCTAAATCTAGCGCGTCTGCCAATTCCGCCACACCCGCGTAAAATCAAGGTTTCGATTAAAAAATCTACCGCCTCGAGTCGGCTCATCGACCTCAAATAATATATCATAATCCCCATTTAAAAGCAACAAAAAACTGCCAAAAACTTGGCAGTTTTTCTATTAATTATTTATGCTGACTCGCACCTTTAAGTCGAGCCATAGCGCGGGCCATATTAGCAATTGACATCTGGTGTTCGATATAGCTTTGCTTCTGCTGTAATGCATCCTGAGCACGCTCTAAAGCTTCCTGAGCTCTGAACGTATCGATGTCTTCTGGCTTCTCGCAAGAATATGCAAGAATCTTGACACCGCCGTCAGGATATACTGAAAGCAAGCCATCCGAAATGATTGCATGCTGCCAGGTCCCATCTTCAAGCTTGAAGCGAATCTCACCGATGTCTACCACACCAGTCATCTTTTCGTGATGATTCATGATAGCTATTTCACCATCATCTGCTGGGTAGATAAGCATTTCGCTTGGTCCATCGTAAAAGACTCCGTCGCAAGCTACTATTTTAAGATTAAATAATGATGCCATAAGCTACTCCTTTGAAAGCTGTGCAGCTTTCGCCTTAACATCTTCGATTGTTCCAACGTTGAAGAATGCAGCTTCTGGATATTCATCCATTTCACCATCAAGGATTGCCTTGAAGCCCTTAACTGTTTCTGCAACTGGAACGAACTGTCCCTTTACACCTGTGAAGTTCTCAGCAACTGAGAATGGCTGTGAAAGGAAACGCTGAACCTTACGTGCACGATAAACTGTAATTTTATCTTCGTCAGAAAGCTCTTCCATACCAAGGATTGCAATGATATCCTGGAGCTCTTTGTACTTCTGTAAGATTTCCTGTACTCCACGAGCTACTGCATAGTGCTCATCGCCTACAACGTCTGGCTCAAGGATACGTGATGTAGATTCAAGTGGATCAACGGCTGGATAAATACCCTGCTCTACAATCTTTCTTGAAAGAACTGTTGTTGCATCCAAGTGTGAGAATGTTGTAGCTGGTGCTGGGTCAGTTAAGTCATCAGCAGGTACGTATACGGCCTGAACTGATGTGATTGAACCGCTCTTTGTAGAAGCGATACGCTCCTGCAACTCACCTAAATCATTAGCAAGTGTTGGCTGGTAACCAACGGCTGATGGCATACGACCTAAAAGAGCCGAAACCTCTGAACCAGCCTGTACGAAACGGAAGATATTATCAATGAAAAGAAGAACATCCTGATGCTTAACATCACGGAAGTATTCTGCCATTGTAAGTCCTGTTTCAGCTACACGCATACGTGCTCCAGGTGGCTCGTTCATCTGACCGAAGACTAGGGCTGTCTTATCAAGAACTCCTGATTCGCCCATTTCTGTCCAAAGGTCATTACCTTCACGGGAACGCTCTCCAACACCTGTAAATATTGAATAACCACCGCTTTCTGTTGCGATGTTGTGGATAAGCTCCTGAATAAGAACTGTCTTACCTACACCGGCACCACCGAATAGACCGACCTTACCACCTTTAGCGTAAGGAGCAAGAAGATCGATAACCTTGATACCTGTTTCGAGCATTTCTACTACAGGGCTCTGATCCTCGAATGTAGGTGGCTCACGATGAATACACCAGTGCTCACCCTCGTCAAGTTTTTCACCATTATCAAGAGTGTCACCAAGTACGTTGAAGAGTCTGCCTAGAGTCTGCTCACCAACAGGAACGGAAATACCCTGTCCTGTTGCAACAACCTCCATATCACGGCAAAGGCCTTCAGATGGAGCAAGCATGATACATCTAACAACATTGAAACCAATGTGCTGACTGACCTCCATAACACGCTTTTCGTCACCAACCATTACGTACAATGCATCTCTGATTGCAGGTAAATCATTGCTTCTGAATTCCACATCGACTACAGGTCCGGAAACCTGTACGATTTTTCCTTTTAATTGTGACATATAGTTTCACCTCTCATTTCCAAGCAACGGTGCTCGAAAATAATTATTTGTTCTGTAATTTCTTTTTTTCTTTCTTTTTCTTAAGTGCCTTGGCACCACCGATTACCTCGGTAATTTCCTGTGTAATCTGGGCCTGACGCACTCTGTTGTATTCTATAGATAGATCATGAAGAATTGCCTCCGCATTATCAGTTGCAGATTGCATCGCCATCATTCTGGCGTTTTCCTCACTGGCTGAACATTCTACTAAAGCTCCATAGCAGAAGGCTGTAAAATGATTTTGTACAAGCTTCTCTAAGACAACTGAAACAGAAGGATAAAATGGAATGAAAGTATCTCCTTGTGATATAGCTTCCATTTCGTAGCTGTTGATGGAGTGAACGTGTTTTATACCTTCCTTCATCTCTCGAGATGCTTTACTTACGCCCTCGGAATCAGCTGCGATTTCTTCCGCCTGTTCCTTGATGAACTTGTGTGTCTTAAGTGGAAGTAGACGCTCTACACATACCTCCTCAGTGATTGAGTTAAGCATCTTTGTGTAGACCACATCTATCCTGTCAAGCTCACCCTTGTTGTACAAATCAATCATGTATGCTGCCATTACTCTAGCACGGTGCATAGATGGATTGTTTGATGAAAATCTGAAATTCTCGTCAACATTGTATCCACCGTTCATGAAGAATGAACGTCCAACCTCACCAACAACAAACAGTGTACATTCATCTCCCTCAGCTATACCTTTTACACGATCAACCGCAAGCTTAATGGCATTGTGATTGTAGGCACCTGCCATTCCTTTATCGCCTGTGAAGACGATGATTCCATGCTTTTTCACGGTCTCATGATCATCTTCTACTCGGTTATCAAAATAGATATGTCTGATATCTGGAAAATGAGCCAGGCATTCTGCTAGTCCAATCTGAGTACCCTTGAAAAATGGCTCAGTCTCTTCTAGCTTCTTTCTTGCCTTTCTCAGCTTCATTGAAGACATCATGTACATGGCTCTAGTAATCTTCATGGTATCCTGAATACTATTTATTCTATTTTGGATTTCCTTTGTACTAGCCATAGATTACTCCTGATTCTTCTTAAATTCAGTAGCAGCATCAATGATTGCAGCCTTTGTACCATCTGACAAATCCTTTGTAGATTCCAGCTGGCTGATGATATCTGAGTGCTCTGTCTTGAAGTAATTCAGCATATCTGTTCTGAACTTTCTGATATCCGAAAGTGCTACATCACTGAAGACGTGTGCATTAGCAGATACCAAAATGATTACCTGCTCTGCCATTGAGAATGGACGTGAAAGTGGCTGCTTCAAAAGCTCCATAAGAGCACGTCCATGAGCAAGCTGCTTCTTAGTTGCATCATCAAGATCTGATGAGAACTGAGTGAACACTTCCATTTCACGATACTGAGCAAGATCAATACGAACAGAACCTGCTGCCTTCTTCATAGCCTTTGTCTGAGCGGCACCACCTACACGGGAAACTGAAAGACCTACGTTTACCGCTGGACGCTGACCAGCATTGAAAAGCTCTGTCTCAAGGAATATCTGACCATCTGTGATGGAAATAACATTTGTAGGAATGTAAGCTGATAAGTCACCAGCCTGTGTTTCGATGATAGGAAGAGCTGTAATTGAACCGCCTCCTGCTTCATCTGTAATTCGTGCGCTTCGCTCTAACAATCTTGAGTGTAAGTAGAATACATCACCAGGATATGCCTCACGTCCTGGAGAACGCTCAAGAAGAAGTGAAATAGCACGGTATGCAACGGCATGCTTTGACAAATCATCATAAACGATAAGTACATCCTTGCCTGAATACATGAAGAATTCTGCAAGGGCTGTACCAGCATATGGTGCGATGTACTGCAATGATGCTGAATCTGATGCAGTAGCATTTACGATGATTGTGTAATCCATAGCACCGTTTTCTTTTAATGTATTTACAAGTTTTGCAACGGTAGATGCCTTCTGACCGATTGCAACGTAAACACAGATTACATCCTTGCCCTTCTGATTGATGATTGTATCAGTTGCAATTGATGTCTTACCTGTCTGTCTATCACCGATGATAAGCTCACGCTGACCACGTCCGATTGGGAACATAGAATCAATTGAAAGAAGACCTGTTTCCATTGGCTGGCTAACTGATTTTCTATCAACGATGCTTGGTGCTGGACATTCGATTGGTCTGTATCCATCAGCTTCGATTTCTCCAGCTCCATCAAGAGGAGAACCAAGTGCATCAACGATACGTCCAAGGAAGCCGTTACCTACTGGGATACCAGCCATCTTGCCTGTACGAACAACACGTGTACCCTCTTTAATCTCTGTGTCACGGCCGAATAGGATAACACCGATTTCATCACGACGAACATCCTGAACCATACCTTTGACACCACAATCAAAGATAACGATTTCACCATAGAAGGCATGATCGATACCATCGATATTGGCGATACCATCACCAACCCATGTTACGACACCAACTTCGTTATCCTTAATCTCTAGCTCAAATTCATCAACGCTAGCCTTCAAAATTGAAATGATGCTTTCATCAACTGCTGAAATACCAACTGCTGCGTCGATTTTTGTAGCTAACTGCTTGATACGGCCCTGTTCACTCCAGTCGTACTCTTTTGTTCCAACTGAAAGAATGAATCCACTCTTGATAGATGGATCACTTACAAGATCGATACCGATATCAGCGTTGCCTGTTTCCTTAACAAGGAATTTCTTAATTCCAGCAAGCTGCTCGTCTGATGGGGCTGTAACGTATCTAAGCTTTGCCTTTTCAACAACCTCTGATTTAGTAGCCTGGCTTTCCTCAAAGGCCTGTTTAATTTCATTAAATAAATCAAAATCTCCGTTTGAACATAGAAGCTTCAAGAAGTTTCTAATCTCATGTGGGAAGATACTATCTACAATGATACACTTTTTTGAAAGCTCAACTGTAGGATTACGTAACTCTTCGCCAACTGCAGGCACAGCTTCAAGAATAGAAGCGGCAGACTGCAAAAAAACTTCTGCATTAGCTACACTATGCAAACTATGTGCATATTCTAATGTTTTCTCTGTCACTTTTACTCACCTGCTTTACCGATAAACTCATCAAACAAGCTGCTATCAACTTCAGCACCTGTCTGACCACCAACAACCTTTGTAGTTGCATCAACAATAATATCTGCAATTTCTTTCTTAGCGCTGGCAATAATCTGCTCTTTCTCGCGATTTGCCTCTGTAGCTGCTGCTGTTTTAATCTCTGACGCATTAGCCTTAGCCTCAGCAACAATCTTCTGATATTGGCCATCTGCTGTTTTTCTTGCATCAGCTATAATCTGCTTCTTCTCTGTCTCAGCTTCTGCAACCTTCTGCTCATATTCTGCTGCAAGCTCATTAGCCTCGTTTTCCTTAGCTGTAGCTTTTGCATAAACCTCATTAGCTTCTTCCTGACGCTTTGCTATGATGTTAGCAATTGGCTTAAAGAAGAAGATTCTGAAAGCTACAAACAGGATAAGAAGATTGACTACTGTCCAAAGAATACTCCAAAATGAAATATTAATCATATATATTACCTATCCTTATATTTATAAAATATAAAATACTTATTACAATACGAACATTATCATAAGAGCGATAACGAAACCATAAATAGCTGTTGCTTCTGCAAGGGCACAACCTAAGATAAGGTTCTTCTGAATCTTACTCTCTGCTTCTGGCTGACGTGCAATACCTTCGCATGCCTTACCTGTTGCAATACCGATACCAATACCAGCACCAAGACCTGTTACTACTGCAATACCTGCTCCAACTGCGATTAAAGTGTTCATAAATTTTTCCTCCTAAGTCCGTTTGTTACGCTGACAAACTCGATAAATAATTAATAAATAAAAAATTTCTTTTCGTATGTTTATTCAATAGCTTCCTTAAGATACAAAGAAGTTAAGAATACGAAAACGTACGCCTGTAACAGTCCATCGAATAAATCAAAGTAGAGACTGAATACGGCTGGAATAACTGGTGGAACTACAATCTTGAGTAATTCCATGATAACAAATGCACCAAGTACATTACCAAAAAGTCGCATGCACAATGACAATGGACGGGTAAATACATCAAGGATGTTGAATGGTGTTACGATTGCAACTGGCTCAACGAATTTGTGTAGCCATTTCTTAACACCAAGATGATAAATACCAGCGGCTTCAACTAAAACAATACTCATAAGAGCAAGTGCTGCTGTAACATTTACATCCTTTGTAGGTGACTTAAAACCAAATAGACCTATTATGTTGGATAAACCAATGTATAAAAGTACTGTAACCAAATAACCAGTATAAGCTTTTCCTTCTTCACCTAAAGTGGCTCCAACAATAGCATTTAGTTTTTCGTAAATAAGCTCTGCAAAAGCCTGCTTTTTACTGATGTTTTGTGTCTTTAGTCCCGTAGTCAAGAAAATTGCCAAGAGAATAAGCACGGCCATAATAATCCAGGTAACTACCACTGATTCCATGACCGGAATTTCAAAACCACCAATGTGTAATCGAAATACCTCTTCACAATTAAGCTCTTCTACAAGCTTTTCTGCTAAAGTCAAGAAAACACCTCCTATTCTTTCTTTTGATAGCCATCATTTTAAACTTTTCTCACAAAAATATAAGATACAAATTGTAGAATATGTATAAATAAATAGACTTGACTTTTCGTTTGTCTATCTTTCAAAAACAAACTATATAACTTAGTCTGTCTCATTTAAGGCTATCGAGTCGTCCTTAAAGAACAGCATTTCTTCATTAAGTTTTTGTGCAATATCCTTCAAATCATCTGCTGAATTAGCAAGATTTGAAACTGTTGCAGAAAGCTCCTGAACTGATGCGCCAGTTGTTTCTGAGCTAGCTGCATTCTCTTCCGAAATTGCAGAAAGTGAAGACATTGCATCGGATACCACATCGTTTGATGTAACACATGTAGATGCGCCACCTGCGATATCTCTGATACCAACAACAGTGCCATCAATATCTTCAAGCATACCGTTTACAGATTCAAGAGTGCCACCAATAGCCTCCTGTTGCTCCAGGTTGCCCTGCTTAACCAGATTTGCTGCCGCAACAGCTGCCTCTGCCTGCTTCAAAAGCTCATCCATTTCAACTCGGATGGCCTGTGCCATGCTATCAGAATCATCCGCAAGCTTTCTGATTTCCTCCGCAACTACTGCGAAGCCCTTACCAGCCTCACCAGCACGGGCTGCCTCGATTGAAGCGTTAAGTGAAAGCAGGTTGGTCTGAGAAGCGATACCAGAAATGCCTTCTACTCTATCGTTGATATTAGCAACGGCACTCTGTGTAGCGGAAATTGTTCTTGCAATCTCTTCAATCTTTTCTGTCATATCGCTACTAGAATCCTTAAGATCGATAAGGGATTTGCTGGATGCCTGTGAAGCTTCCTTCATCTTTCCAGCTAAGCTCTCCACATTGTCTGTAGAATGCTGAACGCCGCCAACTGCATCTGTAATCTTTCCAACATTTTCAGCAGCCTCCTGGATTTCCTCGGCCTGCTGAACAGCACCTGTTGCAATCTCCTGCACTGCATTTGCTACAGTATCTGTTGTTGCAGCAATCTGATTTGCCATATCTGCCAAATCCTCTGATGATTTAGTAACAGTTGAGGCCGAGGTCTTGATTGCCGAAACGATACTTTCTAATTTATCAATAACTGAATTTGTACTTCTAACGATTTCACCAAATTCGTCTTTACGATTTGTGTAGCCTTCAATCTTCTTAAAACGACCATCTGCCAAAAGAGTTACTGTATTGGTAACTGCCACGATTGGTTTTGTAAAGCTTGTTGCAACATATACTGCAATAATAATACCTATTACTAACAGGATTACGCCGATTACAACAACTGTAAGGGCCGCCTTAATTGCATGTGCCATTATTTCTTTATCCTGCTGAGATACTGCAACATAATAACCGCTTATAGGTTCCTTAGCCCATGACATATATGTAAGATTTCCATCAAATGAAGATGTGATAAGACCGCTCGAATCAGATGATGTCATAAATTCATATCCGCTCAGATCATATTCATCCTCTGGTGTTATTTCGAACTGAGCATGAGCTACCATCATACCTTTAGTATCAGCAATAAATCCATCCGAAATATGTGCTGCCAAAAAATCATGTAATACGTTCAAGTCATAGCTTCTATGAATTGTTCCTATTATTTTAGAATGTGCCTCATTGTAAATAGGAACACATATAATCATAATTCTGTTTCCAGCACTTTTACTTACCACTACATCAGATACAGCAGTAGTGCCAGTTGCTAATGCTTGGCTGAAATACTCTCTATCTGAAATATTTGCCAATTCTTTTCTATCCGTTCTAAGAACCTGATCACCTGATGCAAATGTAAGAATTATACTCTTATTTCCATCATTCATATATTCATTCAATCCATCCATCTGAGCAAGCATTGCCGCGTCTGGTACTGCCTGTCCTTCAGTACCATAGGTCTCAAGAAAAGCAATGGTACTAGGAGATGTTGCAAATGCCTGTAGCATTGATGCATTCTTTTCAATAATCTGTTTAAATTCGGTTTCAACGATTGTTGTGTTTGATTTAAGCAAATCTAACGCATCCTGCTTAGCCTTACTGGTTGAGCTATTGTAACTTATTATGATTGCAATAATCAGCGGAACAGCAACTAACGCCGCAATCAAACAAATCAGCTTTGTCTTGATGCTATCTTTAGGCGCTATAGTTTTTGTCGTTTCTTGCTTAACGGAAGTCTTTTTTATCTTCTTGCCCATATTCGCCTCCTTTGCACAGCGAACCAATTCTAGCATTAATTTTACAATAGGATTTCTCGAAATATGTGTGGCATCTGTTAAATAAATGTGTTCAAATATTCATTTTTTTATGCTCCAACATATAAAAAAAGAGTAGCCCCAAAAGGACTACTCTTACTATTATTCTGCACTTGAATAAATCTTATTACCTTTAACGTATTTATCTGTGATAAATGCATCGGCGTCGTTGTAAACCATACGCTCGATTCTTTCTCTAACAGACATATCTCGCATTGAATACATCTTGCTGTCATCGATAACTACAGCATCGAATTCGTATCCATCCTTAAATGTACCAACCTTGCCAAAATAGCTTCCGCCACCTAATGTAGCAAGATAGAACATTTCCTCAAATGATAATGGCTTTACATTAGTATCTACTAAACGGTAGTACATCTTTGAAGCCTGAAGAGAAATAAGCATTGTCTTAATCATGTTCATAGATGAGCCTGCTGCCACATCTGTACCAAGACCAACATTAATACCTGCATCTATAAACTTACGTATAGGTGCAATACCTGACGTAAGGTTCATGTTTGAATCTGCGCAATGTGCAATATATGCACCGTGCTTTTTAAGGATTCGCATTTCTTCCTCATCTGAATAAACACAGTGTGCCATGATTGTAGGAAGCTCTGCTGTACCCATTGTATCGAATATTTCGTATGCATTTGCATAGCTGGTAGATTCAGGTACAAGCTCCTTAACCCATGCAACCTCTGACTGGTTTTCTGAAAGATGTGACTGAATTCTAAGTCCTCTTTCAGCTGACATCTTACCAAGTCCTCTCATCAAATCATCTGAGCAAGATGGAATGAATCTAGGTGTAAGGATTGGCATGGTGTTTTTGTATCTGCCCTGGATGGCCTCTAACCATTCTACCGTAGCCTTAAGAGATGCAGCTGCATCTTCCTCTTCAAGTCCGACGCCACCATTTCTATCCATGTTTACCTTACCAACGTAGGTAATCATGCCTGTCTTTTCAAGCTGATCCATAAGCTCTATGGTAGCTTCATTGTGAAGTGTGGCAAATACAACTGCACGTGTGGTAAAGCAGCGACGTAAATCCTCTGAGAAATATTCATATGCCTTGCGAGCATAAGCTAAGTCAGAATACTTAGCCTCCTCAGGGAATGTGTATTTGCTAAGCCACTCCAAAAGTTCCTCATCCATACCGATTCCACGGAAGGTGTACTGAGGCGCATGAACATGCAAATCAGTCATTCCTGGAATGATAAGCTTATCGCCATAATCATATACTGGTAAATCCTTGTACTTGTCTGGAAGTTGGGAAAAGGCACCCTTACAGATGCCGTCCACACAAACCACATAGCCATTGCTATATGTAACTATACTTTTACTTCCCTCCGAGAAGGCAATGCCTCCGCGAAGGACAAAACTGTTATTACTCATAAAACCGCTAAAGCGGGTCCCTCCTATCTGCTAGCCTTGTAAACCTCTAGCCTGTCTATCCATATCTTCTACTACGATATCGTAGATTTCGCCAAGTGTACGGCAGTACTCAAGTACCTTCCATGGCTCGTTTGTATGATAGTGAATCTTGATAAGCTCCTCATCACCTACAGCAAGAAGGCTGTCTCCAACAAAGTGCTCTGTGATGTAATCGTTGATTGCATCCTCATCAAGATCCTCTCCTTCAATAAGAAGCTGTGTATCATATCTAAATTCAATTGACTGCTCTGGTAACATTTTATTTCCCTCCTAATAATTAGTATTTATTCTCTTAAAAGCAAGTAAGATTTTATCATATATTTGCCAAAAAGTAACTATCGAAAAAAATTGTAAAAAAGTTGTTGACATAATGTATTTTATACTGTAATATTATCTTCGTTGCTGAGGCAAACACAAAAGAAAACAGCGAATATGGTTCCTTGGTCAAGCGGTTAAGACGTCGCCCTCTCACGGCGAAAACAGCGGTTCGATTCCGCTAGGAACTGCTAAAAGCACTGCAAATCGCAGTGCTTTTTTTGTACCCATTTTTAGCTTCTATCCTTATGCATTGGACTGTAGTCTTTGAGGGCATAAAAAAAGCCAGCGAAAATTCGCTGGCTTTTAATTATTTATCTTCTTTAGGCATTACGATAGCGATGTGTACTTCATCAAGCTGCTTCTGATCTACTGTTGCAGGAGCGTCCATCATAATATCCTGTGCGTTCTTATTCATAGGGAATGGAATAATCTCACGGATTGATTCCTCACCAGCAATAAGCATAACCATACGGTCTACACCAGGAGCGATACCGCCGTGTGGTGGTGCACCATAAGTAAATGCGTTGTACATAGCTGGGAATTTAGCCTTAACATCTTCCTCACCAAGACCTACAATCTTGAATGCCTCGATCATGATTTCAGGATCGTGGTTACGGATAGCACCAGATGAAAGCTCTACACCGTTACATACTAAATCGTACTGATATGCAAGGATATCAAGTGGCTCCTTAGTCTGAAGTGCTTCCTTACCGCCCTGTGGCATTGAGAATGGGTTGTGACAGAACTCAAGCTCTCCTGACTCTTCACCGATTTCGTACATTGGGAAATCAACGATCCAGCAGAACTCGTATGTGTCCTTCTTCATGTGACCTTCTGCTGCTGCACCAAGAAGCTTTCTGAATACACCAGCAGTCTTTTGAGCAACAAGAAGTGGACCTGCAGCAAGACCAACGAAATCACCAGGCTTAAGACCAAGCTTATCTATAACAGCAGCTTTTCGTTCCTGAAGGAACTTAGCGATACCACCAACAAGCTCTCCGTTTTCGTCAAGCTTGAACCAGTATGTCTTCTGAGCTGTAGCAACTTCTACTTCAGCAATCATAGCATCAATCTGCTTACGTGTAGCTGTAAGATTATCAACAACGATAGCCTTAACTACATTGCCCTCGAATGGGCCAAATCCGCAATCAGCCATAACATCTGTAGCGTCCTGAAGAACAAGGTCGATACGAAGGTCTGGCTTGTCTGAACCGTACTTATCCATAGCCTCAAGATATGGGATACGTACGAATGGAGCTGTTGAAGCGCTCTTGTATACACCGTACTTTGCAAAGATTGGTGGAAGTACGTCCTCGATAACTGCGAAGACATCTTCCTGAGATGCAAATGCCATCTCCATATCAAGCTGATAGAACTCTCCTGGAGAACGGTCAGCACGTGCATCCTCGTCACGGAAACAAGGTGCAATCTGGAAATATCTATCAAAACCAGATGCCATAAGGATCTGCTTGAACTGCTGTGGTGCCTGTGGAAGGGCGTAGAACTTACCTGGGTGATTACGAGCTGGTACAAGGTAATCACGTGCGCCTTCTGGTGAAGAGCATGTAAGGATTGGTGTTGTGATTTCCATGAAATCATGTGCAATCATAGCTGCTCTTAATTCAGCAACGATTTTGCTTCTAAGAACGATTTTGCTCTTAACCTCTGGATTACGAAGGTCAAGATAACGATATTTTAAACGTGTATTCTCATCAGCTTCCTTTGAACGATTTATTTCGAATGGGAGCTCGTTGTGAGTACACTTTCCAAGTACTTCAATGCTAGTAGGAACTACCTCTATTTCACCTGTAGGAAGCTCTGTGTTCTTAGAAGAACGCTCACGAACTGTACCAGTAACTGAAATAGTAGATTCCTTATTAACAGAATCAATGACAGCCATCATTTCTTCTGTCTCAACGACTATCTGTGTAGTGCCATAGAAATCACGAAGGATAACGAAACCAAGATTCTTTGACACTTTTCTGATGTTTTCAAACCAACCAACTAATGTAACTTCTTTGCCAGCATCTGCAAGACGTAGCTCGTTACAGTTGTGTGTACGTGACTGGGTCATTTTATATCTCCTCTTCTATAATGAATAACATAGGGCCATTTAGCCCACGCTAAACAGCCCTTTAATAATACACCTTTTTAATATGCAAGTCTAGATATCTTGTGAGACTTATCTAGTTTTCCAGTGGCTTTCATACCGGCCTCTAAAAGCTTTGTAAGCTCCTCTCTTCCGATGACTATTTTGGTGTCATCATCTAAGGTAACAACCACGTTTGTTTCGCAATTAGCACAGCTTCCGCCAGGACAGCCTTCATCGCAATCTGCATCCTCACATAGATTAGCACAGTTAGTGCAATCCACCTGATACATGTTTTTGCGATTGATTACGCCGATTTCCTCTAGGGTGTTAACCATGCGGTATACTGTGGCGCTACCTATATTCTTATCCTTTTTAACAGCTTCGCGATATATTTCCTTAACGCAGGATGGGTCACTGTTAAGTATGATATCCAAAATCGTAAGACGCTGCTTTGTAATTCGACAGCCAGATTCTCGCAGCTGCTGTATGATAATATCCCTCTGTTCTGTTTCCATTACATCCATTTCACTACCTCTGCCTACTCAGAAAAAAATCCCAGCCCCTAAGGGCTGGAAATCATAGTTAATGTTACTTTAAAATCTTGTCTTTAGCGTAATCTCTGACAGCCTTGAAGCTTTCCTTGCTGATTACGTGTTCAATACGACATGCATCCTCAGCTGCTATCTCCTCATCAACACCAAGCTTAACAAGAATTTCTGTAATAAGCTCGTGTCTTTCAAGAATCATTTCAGCAATTGCCTTGCCTTCATCTGTAAGATATATGTATCCAGCATCTGTAACTGTAATGTGGTTCTTTTCCCTGAGGTTCTTCATTGCAATGCTGACTGATGACTTTTTGAAATTCAGTTCGTTGGCAATATCAACAGAACGGACAACTGGTAATCTTTTGCTAAGAATTAAAATAGTCTCTAAATAGTTTTCTGCTGATTCGTTAACAAATGTTCTCAAAACGTTTACCTCCTAATTATAAATGGATTAGAAATTTCAATTGCACACAACCCACTTATACTGAATAGGTTATCACACTTCTTACTCTTGTGCAACTGTATAAACTATAGTTAGTTTACCCTAACTGTAACCTTTTTTCAAGTATTCTAAATCAAATCTTAAACTTTTCTAAAATAACTCTATAAACTGTTGACGATGACGTGATTTCCGTTTAAAGTGCAACTATGGTTTTTTAAAGCCGACACAGGAGGCCCATATGAACGATTTCAGATATCGCTTGGCAAAATTTTTTAATGGACGTACAGGAGTGGATGCATTAGGACGCACATTTACATGGCTTGCGCTTATCCTTATGTTTCTTACTATGATTACCCACTCTAATATAGTTTATTTACTCGCCATGGCATGTTTAATCTATAGTATATGGCGAATGTTTTCCAAGAATTACCAAAAGCGCTACAATGAAAATGCTATCTTCTTACAAAAGACAGCTGGTATTCGTAGTAAGCTTTCAGTATTACCATTTAAGATAAAAACTTTTTTCAACAAAACAAAAGCTGAATACAACCAGCGAAAGGTATATGCTATTTTCAAATGCCCTAGCTGCAAGCAAAAGCTTCGCGCTCCTAAAGGACGTGGAAAGATTCAGGTAACCTGTAGTAGATGTCATTCAGTATTCATTAAAAAGGTGTAATCTTGTTTGGATATATTAACGCTGATATAAAACAACTATCAGAAGAAGACAAAAATAAATACAGACAGTTTTACTGCGGACTATGTCATGCTCTTGGCAAGACAGCCGGCTTCAAGGGCCAGATGCTGCTTAATTACGATCTTTGTTTTTTAGCAATTCTTCTCCAAAGCCTCTATGAGCCAGAGCTTTCTGCAGACAAAACCTGGTGTGTTATCCACCCTTTCAAGAAAAAACCTTTCTTTGAAAGCGAAGCCATCTCCTACGCAGCTGACATGGATATCATCCTGTCATACTACAGCCTGATGGATAACTACACTGATGATAACTCAAAGCTTGCCAAGGTCGCTGCAGACAGTCTTAAAAATAATTACAAGGTTATTAAGGATAAATATCCTAGACAGGTAGCCGCAATTGAACAATATATTAAGAATCTTTCAGTGGCTGAGGCTGCTAATGAAACCAACATCGACAAGATTTCCAGCTACACAGGCGAAATGCTTGGCACTCTTATGAACTGGAAAGACGATGCCTGGGGTAAGACTCTTCACTGCATGGGATTTCACATGGGTAAATTCATTTACATTTTGGATGCCTATGATGATTTAAAAAAAGACGAAAAGCATGGAAGCTTTAATCCACTGCTATTTTTGAGAAATGAATCGCCAAAGGAATTTGAGACCTTCGTGAGAATTAACCTCACCTCTCTCATGGCAGAATGTGCCAAGGGCTTTGAGCGATTGCCTATAGTTGAAAATGCAGATATTCTTAGAAACATCATTTATTCCGGTGTTTGGACTAAATATGAATATCTTCAAATAAAAGATAAAAAATCCACTAACAAGGAGAAGCCTTGATGATAGATCCTTACAGAGTTCTGGGCGTTGAAAGAGGCGCCTCAGACGAGGAAATCAAAAAAGCATATAGAAGCTTAAGCCGTAAATATCATCCTGATGCTAACATCAATAATCCTAACAAGGAACAGGCTGAGGAACGATTCAAAGAAATCCAGGCTGCCTACAATCAGATTATGGATGAGCGTCAAAACGGCAGCTACTCTAACAGCTATTCTGGTGGATTTGGTTACGAAAATAACAGCTCTGGCGGCTACAACTTGCAAATGCAGGCTGCCGCTAATTACATTAACGCAAGACAGTTTGCTCAGGCTTTAAATGTACTTCATTCCATCCCTGATAGCGGACGAAACGGACAGTGGTATTTCTTCGCTGCCGTTGCTTCACAGGGACTTGGCAATCTAAACGATGCCAGAGAATACATTTCTCGCGCTATCGCTTTAGAGCCTAGCAATTTTAGATACAGACAATTTCAGCAAAGCATTGACTTCGGTAGTAGTTGGTATAACACCACAGGTGCAGGCTACGGCTACACCAGACCTTATTCAGGGGTTACCAGATGGTGCGTAAGTATGATAATATTAAATCTGCTTTGCAATATATGTTGTTGCTTTTAAGAGATTATTACTAGGTCATTCGGACCGTTCATATATTTTCTCCCTTCAAAGAACCCGCGGGCTTCAGCCACCCGCGGGTTCTTTACTTTCCTTATTTATCTTGTACCTCTTTGTTTTTCTTTTCCTTTTTAATCTTTCTCTTTTTGTGAATCCTAATTATAACTACAACTACTATTGCTACTATAATAATGTATGGCAATAAATATATTAAACCAATCACAAGATTCTGAAGGAATTCAATAAATCCTGTAAAGGAACCTGCAAATGCTTCTGCAAAACGATTCCATGCACTGTCTGCCTTTACCTCTGAATAGGTAACAACTTCACTGATATCTACTGAAACTGTGCTGTAGTCTATCTTGTCATCATAGGTCTTTTTCTGTGCTGTGTAGCTTTCAATCTGATATTGAACATCATTTATTCTGTCTTCTATTTCAAGAAGGTCTGTTACGTTATCAGCTTCTGCTTCCAGCTCCTGAAGACGCTCAAGCTTTGTATTTAAGCTCTTTAATCTGGCCTGAACATCAACATAGCTTGATGTGATATCCTCAACATTTTCACTTTTAGATGTAAGGGAGCCTACATCTCCAACGCTGGACATAAAGTCCTGATACTTGTCTGCTGGAATTCTGGCTTGCATGTTGGCACTGCGGCCGCCGTATTCTACGCTTCCGTAGGTAGAATTGCTTTCAAGATAACCACCATTTGCGGATACAAGCTCTTTTACTCTGGCAACATCTTCGTCGAACTTCTTGGTTTCTAAGCTAATGTTTGAGTTATACACAAGCTTTCTTGAGGTATCATAGCCAGATAAATCTACATCTTCCCCCTCTGCGCCCTCATCTGCAGTCATTTCGGTATCCACGTCGTAATCCTCTACTGCCGTCTCCTCAAAGCCAACAGCATCTTTTGCCATGAATGAATTAGATGCCTGCTTTAAAGAGCCTACACTAGAGCTGCCACCACAGGCTGTGGCAAAAGCCATGGTGCATACTGCGATTAACACTAATAATCTTTTTTTCATAATAAAGCCTCACCTTCCTTACTAGTCAAAAATCTATCTTAATATTTCATCAATAGTAGATACTGTACTAAAACTACCTGAGTGATTAGAAATAATTTCCTTCATAATTGGCAGTTCGAAATAACTGATGTAGCAAATCAAGGTATTGTTCTCCCCTGCTATGGCACCTCTGGAATCCATGATTGTGCAGGTCTTGTTGAGCCTCTTTTTAATGTCATCGATAATGTTATCAGGGTCCTGGGTGATAATGGTAACCTGCTTAATGGCTTCGAAATGGTCTGTGTAATGATCGATAACAGTGGTAGCCACCACATAAACCAAAAGACTAAGCAATGCCGCTGTCATATCTATCGTGAAAAACACCGTGAAATAAACCAATGCATTGAATGCAAGCAAAACGGGCGTCATGCTGTAATTTCGACCTGTTTTATCAGATAGGCGCTTAACAACTATGTTGGCTAATATCTCAGAACCATCTATGCATCCACCATTTCGAAGGATAAGGGATAGGCCTGCCCCAAGGATTGCCCCGCCAAAAGCAACTGCAAGGAAATGCTCGGTGTTAAGCTCGAAGGGAATCTCCTCGAAAAAATGGATTCCCAAAGTGTAGGTCAAAGAACCTAATGTAGCTTTGATAGTGAAGCTTTTTCCAAGCACTACGTGTCCTGCAATTATAAAAGGTATAAACACTAAAAATACAAGAGGCGCCAGTGAAAGCCCAGTAAGCTTACTGATAATGATGGCAACCCCTGCTGTTCCATAATCAATGGCGTCATTTGGCAATATAATCAGTGCGACTGAAAAACTGGCCATTATGGCTCCAACTATAATAAATATGTACTGTAAAATCCCTTGAGTTTTCTTCATATATACCTTTCTACTGTAAATGTTCTGTAAAATCGATTCTTATAAAAATTATAACTAACAATTTTTCCCATATCAACAGATGTGTCTCACACTTATTGAAAAATATTCGCTAATTCAAGGGCTGAAACCGAAGTGTACTAATACAATCGAACAAAAAAGCCCGGTAAATTTCTTTACCGGGCCAAGTGAATTCTTTATTTATTTGAAGAACTGAATTTCTTCATGGAGGCTTACAGCAATTTCCTTAAGGTTTGCTGCAGCTTCAGCAAGTGTGCTAACTGTAGCAGAAAGCTCTTCAACTGATGCTCCTGTAGTCTCTGATGCAGCTGCATTTTCCTCTGAAATAGCTGAAAGTGAATGCATAGCATTTGATACTGATGAATTAGAATCTACGCAAGTATCTGCTTCCTTGGAAATCTTTGCTACCGCTTGAACAGTAGTCTCGATATCTGCAAGCATTCCCTGTACAGATTCAAATGTAGAAGCAATTGCCTTTTGCTGTTCTACATTTCCTTCCATTACAAGAGTTGCGGCCTTTACCGCCTGCTCTGCTTCCTGAAGTAAAGCATCCATCTCTGTACGGATTTCAGAAGCAAGAGTATCTGAATCATCTGCCAGCTGTCTGATTTCCTCAGCAACAACTGCGAAGCCCTTGCCCATCTCACCCGCTCTGGCTGCCTCAATTGAAGCATTAAGTGAAAGCAGGTTTGTCTGAGATGCGATTCCTGAAATACCCTCTACTCTTTCATTAATATTTGATACCGCATTCTGTGTTGAAGAAATTCGAGATGAAATCTCCTCAATCTTAACGGTCATATCGCTGCTTGAATGCTTCAAGCTATCAAGTGATGCTGTAGATGTCTCAGAAGCCATCTTCATTCTCTTAGCAAGCTCTGTCATCTCCACTGTTGAATCCTGTACGCTTCCAACAGCTTCCGTAATTCGGCTTGTTCCCTCCGCTGCAGACTGGATATCATCTGCCTGCTGCACTGCACCACTGGCAATATTCTGAACTGAGTTTGCTACGGTCTCTGTAGTATCTGCAATCTGACTAGCCATATCTGACAAATCATCTGAAGATGTGGCAACATTTTCTGAGGAATTTTTGATTTGACCAACTATATTAGAAAGTCTGTCAATCAATCCGTTGGTGTTGTTGACCATATCACCAAACTCATCAGTACGATCAGTATATTTATCTACTTTAATAAAGTATCCATCTGATAACTGAGCAATTGTTTTGTTTACTTCCAAGATAGGTTTTGTAAATGCCAATGCCTGCATATATGCAAGGAATCCGGCTATTACAAGTAATATTACACCCAAAACTAATGTTGTAAGTGCTGATAAACGTGCAGATTTTGTAACCTCGGCAATCGAAATGGCATCACAAATTATGTAGCCTGTAATTGGCTCCTTAACATAAGAAAGATATGTAGCCTTTCCACTTGCATTACTTTCATAAGTGCCATCGGTTGCATCAGATGTCATGTAAGGTGATGATGTAAAACTCATTGGCTCATCATCTGCCTTTATCTCATACTGAGCATGTGCTGCAAGAGTTCCCTGGTGGTCAACTAAAAATGCTTCCTCACCATCTTCACCAAGAATAGCTCTAAACTGTTCCATATCGTAGCTTCGGTGTAAAACACCAATTACTGTAGAACCGTCATTTCCAAAAACTGGCACTGCAAGACAAAGGATTCTTGAATTGGTAGACGCACTTACTACAACAGGAGATGCTGTTGTCTTTCCCGCCATAGCACCTTGCCAATAATCTCTTTCTGAAATGTCAGCCAAATTTCCACCATCACTTCGGAGTACCATCATACCCTGTGCATTGGAAAGAATAATGGCATTTCCATCACCAAAATAGTCATTTACAGCCTGCATCTGTCTAACAGCTGCCGGGCCATTTTCACCTGTCTCCAAGAAACTAGTAATATTAGGTGATGTAGCTAAAGTATTAAGGGATAACTCCGTCTCGGCAAATATCTTATTAATCTCTCCCTCTAAGAACCATGCCGACCAAGCAAGTGTATTCTTCGCTTCTGCTTTAGCACTAGATGTCGTTCTAACATAATTAATCGTAGTAGCGGCAATAAGTGGCAACGCTGCAAGTACCACCATTGTAATAATAAGCTTTGCCTTAACGCTGGAACTAATACCTTTTTTCATAGGAACCTCCAAAAAAATACACTACCTACAGTTTCGAACTCTCCCTAGGATATACGGTAAAACCTAACTTAAATTCTAGCATGTTCTAAAATTGTAATAGTGTATTTTTTATGTAGATAAATCCTACATAATGTGAAACTTTAATCAGCTATAACTTCTTTATCATTGTAACATCCATAAAAATTATAAGTGTTTTATACATATGGAATAAAAAAATTCAAGTTAAATAAATTATCTTCTATATGATACTCCATTCTTCCTCCAAGCTTTTCAGCTAGTAATGACATCGATCTAAGACCGTATCCGTGATTCTTTTTATCTTCCTTCGAAGTCTCAGGGAAACCATTTACAATATTTGGAAAATCCTCCTCCATGCAATAATTATCAAAATGAATAAAAACCATTTCATTATGTTTATATACATTTACATGGATTAATCTTTTGTCTACATCGTCAATCTTCTTCACCGCTTCTATAGCGTTGGCTATTGCATTTCCAAATAAAGAATATAGCTTGTTTGGTGAAATATAGTTTAACAAAGCCCCATCTACCATATGAACCAATCTTATATGTTCATATTCACATTGAAGACTTCTCTCACTCAATATCGTATCAAGTACACTATTACCTGTATTTACTTTACAACTATATATAGCTATTGCATCCTCTAATTCCCTCAGGCTTTCGTCATCGTACTCGGTATTTCCCTCTCGTATTTCACGAATCTGATACTTTAAATCATGGCACTTTATATTTACCAAATCTATATTTTCTTGCATCCTCTCATAAACCATTCTATCGGTATTCCATAATTCTTTTATCCTTGCAGCTTCTCGTTTTTCCTGCTGGCCCCATAACAGTGTGAAATGAATGGCAAGTGCCAATAAACAACATAAAATCCCTTGCACATAAATAACAATATATACTTTATTTGGAAGCCTGTTCTCTCCCAGGCCATGCACTAACACAGCATTTAACACCACATCTACAAGAACAATAACAAAAACCAGTAAAAGCTTAGTGTATCCACTACCAATATCGAAATCTTCCTCTCCATTTAGTAAATAAGACATAAAAATCCAAAGCATCCAATATACTAGGCAATAAATCAGCATATACACCAATACACTTATTAGATTAATATTTGTGAATCCCTCTTCGGAATATATATCACCATAATTAGAAAGCCCTGAAATTGTCGTTATGAAGTTGTATGTAGAGAAGGCAATATGCTGTGTAGTATATGCTGTAATTCCACAAAATAATATATTGTAAATAGGTTCATCAAAACATAAATATGAACAACTCAACATCAGCGCAAACAACAACAAAAACATTAATATAAATGAAATAGAATTACTAACTGGCAAATGTAATACTTCAGATATAGCAACTAGTATTACAACCGATACTGCAACTCTTTTTGCAAAGTGTGACCTTCTCTTTAGTTGTAACGACGAAATAGACATTGCAATAATCAGCTCTAATATAAAAATAACTCTATAATTAAATACTTGAATGAATATATTAGTCATGAGTTTTTCCTCCAAAATAACGTGCTAGATTTGAACAAAACTCCTTCTTTTTTCTTCTAGATAATGGTAGGACTTCATTTGGCAATACAACTGAATCATTGTCTACACCAATAACAGCATTCAAATTAACTGTGACGCCAGAATTAATCCTTGAAAACATTAGTTTTGGCAATTCAGTTTCTATAGTGGTCAAAGCACCCCAAGTCTCCACAACCCCATCCCTTGTATGAATAAAAAGCTTATGATTCTGCACCTCTATATATAGAATATCAGATACTTGTATTCGACTTGAACCAAGCTTATTATTAATAACAATGCTTACTTGCTTTTGACTCTCAGACCGCTTAAATACATTGTCTAACATATATGAAAAGTCATAATAAGCAACAGGCTTTAGTATGTAATCCATTGCCTGTACCTTATAGCCTGCTATTGCATATTGGGACATCCCTGTTATAAAAACAAGCATAGTACTTTTATCTGAACGTCTAATTTTCTCTGCAACTTTCAACCCATCTATTTCAGGCATTTGTATATCCAAAATTACCAAATCAAACTGAGACCTATACTCTGCTAGAAATAATGTCGGTGAATAATAACATACTGGTCTTATATCACGATTTGTTTTTGCTATATATTTTTCAATATGCCTTTTCAGTAAATCTACTTCAGAAACATTATCATCAACAATTGCAATATACATTTTTCTGCAAACCTCATAATATCCTTCATTTATAAACGCCAAATACCGCTCCACCTATATGGTGGAACGGTCTAATAGAGAATGTTATCTATGCTGCCTCTTTTCTTCGATTGTAACTTTTAATAATTAATACTTCCATAAATGCCATAATAATCATAATGATAATATCTATCACAATTAGCATTTTTATCCATGATTGCATTCCTGGATGCAAATTATCATCAGAATAAGCACGGCTATTTACAGTTGTATACATTATATTTTTACAAGCACGTCGCAAAGCTATTATAGATGTAGGACTCGTTCTATCCTGCACCATATTGTCCCCCTTATCAAAAGCTAACAACATAGCATCTGCTCCAGCGCGGACAGCCTGATCAGCATTCATATATCCATTTCCTAAGAAATAATCTGTTATGGCAAAACCTTTGAAATTCCATTCATCCCTAAGAATATCAGTTAATAATGCTTTTGAACCTGCAGACCACAAAGGACCTACATAGTTATGGGAACACATAACTGCATGCGCATCACTATTCTTGATAGCAACCTCAAAACTACGTAAATAGATTTCTCTGATTGATTGCTCATTACCCCAAGTACAAAGCATTCCATCTCTATTTGTTTCTTGCTCATTTAATGCAAAATGTTTCAAATACGCATAAACTCCATGCTCGGCTGCTCCATTTACTGCTTCTGCAGCCATCATACCTGTTAAATAACCATCCTCAGAAAAATATTCAGTACTTCTTCCTTCAAATGCGGAACGATGAATATTAATTCCAGGTGCATACCAGCCGGTTATCTGCATTTCATCAGCCATTTGGCCCATTCTATCGCCATACACATGTGCCATTTCTTTATTCCATGTGCTAGCAGTCATTACACATGCTGGAAACGCTATGGAACCAACTCCTGTAAAGCTATTATTAATTGCCTGTGGTCCATCCACATCTGTTGTTGATATCTTCCCAACACTATCAACAGAACCTGTCTGATAACCAGCAATTCCTGAAAGATTAACCATATCTTCAACAGACATTTGGTCAAGTAAAGTCTCCCAACGTGGGTCATCATAATCTGCCCCACGTAAATCAGCTAAGGTTAATCCATTATCCTGATCTGTTAATGGCATTTCATCTGATGAATTATTATCTAATGATGAATCATAGTTTGAAGAATTTATAAAATTAGCTTTGTCTTCTTCTGACATTTTCATGTTCGAAGGTGCTGCTATAGCATCCTCATAATTTGCGAAACCATCTGCGCGAGATAAATAATCCACATTGCTCTCTACATAGTCAAGCTTTACTGTAGCAGCATTTTTATCGCTAGTTCTTGGATTTGTTTTATCGTAAACAATATCTGATTCAACATTATATGAAACAGAATCAATAATATTATGAGAATCCTCATTTATTGAAATAATATAATCTCCAGCCTCAAGCACATAGCATCCTTCTCCATATGTATCAAATGATGCCATATCTTCCGCTTTAATATTAAATGACAGTGTTTCTGATTCACCTGGCTTAATAATACCAGTTTTATTGAATGCTACCAAATTTGCAGAAGCTTTTTCAATCCCTCCATTGTTATAAGGTGGATTATAGTAAACCTCTACAACATCTTTTCCTTCAACCGCCCCATTATTTGTTACTATAACATCAAATGTGCAGCCTTCAGGTGTAATATTATAATTATCAATTTTCTGACTAAAATTTGTGTAGCTTAAACCATATCCAAAAGGATACTGAACCACACTATCATAATCAATTAATCCTTCTGTAGCCGCTGTTTCATAAAATCTATAGCCTACGTATATACCTTCAACAAGATTTACAAAACTTGGTGAAACAGTTGCTCCGCCATATTTTTCATCCTTCTTAAATGAAAAATCGTTCATATTGCTATAATGGAAATCACCAATATTATTGAAGTAAGGTGTTGTAGATAAATCATATACAAATGTATCTGTTGTCTTACCTGATGGATTGACCTCACCATTTAAGATTCTTCCCAATCCATTGAATCCATTTTGACCACATGGTGCACACCAGAGCGCTCCCTTTATAGATTCATACTCGTTAACAAATCCCATTTCAAAGGCACATGGCCCATTCCATACTACTATAACCTTTTCAAAATTATCACAAACAAGCTCAACCATATCTCTTTCACTTTTGCTTAACTGAAGGTAATGCTCATTTCCAAAATCTTTGTACTTAGTAGAATTGTCATTATATGAACCATCAGCTGGCAAGTTTTCAAGATTTGTTGGTAAATCTGCCTGTTCTGTACCAGCTCTTGATAAAACAATTAATGCTGTATCAGAAAAGTCCTTTGCCGACTTCAACATATCACTTGGATAAGAGGCTGCTGGAGGCTCTGGTAATGACCAATCCTGATGTCTTATACCTACATCTGGTCTATCACTTGCATATTCTGAATAAAAATCATACAAATCTTCATTTACATTAAAGCCTGCATTCTTCAATCCATCATATAAAGTCGTAATCTCATATTGTCCTGATGCTGCACCGGAACCTCTTCCACTATAGTTTGGTGCAATCGATGCCCAACCAAAAATATTCAAATTCTTAGTTGAAGAAAGTGGAAGTATATTATCATCATTTTCCAATAGAACAATTCCCTCTTCACTAACCTTTTGTACATCCTCAAGTGTTTCTTTGATTGTTCCTTGTGATAATTTTCCTTCACCCATAACAAGTGAAATCATTGTATTCATAGGTCCAATACAAATCATATTTATAATTACAACAAGTACTAGCAAAAAAGCTCCACTTGCCTGTGCTCTCACCAAATATTTTTCATGTGCTTTTCTTTTCCTGCATCCCACCATTGCAACTATTGTTAGAAAAAGTGCCACTCCAATAGCCACCAAATAACCAGATATCGCATTGACTACATTCATGACATCTTCAATAGTAAAACTTATCATATGTCTGTTTCCTCCCATTTTACTCATACATTATCATTTAAAAATATGGGCGCGCCTGTTCTTTGTTTGGATATTATCATAGGAAAAATAGTGTTGCAATACAACCTTTCGAATATGGTTAGTTGTATTTCGTAAGTGGATACTAGGGATGTGAAAAAGCATAAAGAATATAGCAAAAATCCCACGGCATCAGCCGTGGGATTTCTATTAATCAGCTATAACTTCTTTAAGAATAACTTCATTTCCTGTGACAAGATATGTGTTGCCGCTGCCACAATGTGGACAGGTCTTACCGTGGGCAACTGTTTCATACTCCTGCTTGCAATCCTCGCAGAAGGTCACAGCCTTAATTGTTTCGCAAGTGAGCTTGCTGCCATCAAGTCTTGGGTACTTTTTCGCATTCCAAGCCCAGCAGTCAATCAAATAATCTGGTATGACTGTGGATACCTCACCGATTGAGAGCACTACCTCGTTGATGTGCTCAGCGTTGTTCTCAATAGCAACTTCCTCTACCTGTTTCGCTACATGAAACACAATACCTAATTCATGCATTATTTATACTTCCTCTCTAATAAAGCCCGCCCTTAAATACAAAACCTCCTGGTTTTCCGTGCTCCCGCAGGCCACCTCCCATTGCAGTCAAGGGAACCTCCCCTACGGGGTCCCTCCTTAACTACATGGGGCCCTCCTGCTCGCGCTTGCCTAGGTTGAGAGTTTTGTATTAGGGCTCACTTAAAGGCCTGAAGACTATTTATTCGCCTTCTTATACGCCTTGTGTTCTCTTTCGGCCTGCTTTTCAGCTTCGCTCTTCTTTGAAAAGGCGATCTTAGCGGCACGTTTGATAGCGTAGGCACCGATATGCTTGAACTTATCTTCAGAAGGTACCATGTGTGTGCACTCTGGATGAGTTCTGTGAAGGTGGATAGCGTCAAAGGCACACTTAGTTGTGCAGACACCACATCCGATACACTTATTCTCATCAACTACAGATGCACCACACTTAAGGCAACGGCTAGCCTCTGCCTTAACCTGCTCCTCTGTAAGTGTAAGGTGAGCATCACGGAATGAATGCTTCATATCAATGCTTGTATCAATAGCTGGCTCATTACGTCCTGCTGTATCATATTCTTCCACAAGAATGTTGTCTTTGTCAAGCTCGATGAAATCACGACGGTTCTTACCGATTGTCATAGAGCAGCCTGGCTGTACGAATCTGTGAAGAGAATCTGCAGCGCACTTACCTGCCTCGATAGCGTCGATAGCGAACTTAGGACCAGAATAAACATCACCACCAACGAAGATGTCTGGCTGTGCTGTCTGGTATGTAAGCTTGTCAGCTACTGGGTAGTTACCATGCCAGAACTCAACCTTTTCCTTGCCATTGCCAAGGAGTCCGCCCCATTCGATACCCTGACCGATAGCGAAGATGATGTGCTTGCACTCTACAGTCATTGTTTCGTTTTCGTCATATTGTGGATTGAACTTGCCTTCAGCATCCTTAACAGATGTACACTTCTTGAATACGATACCAGATACGTTGCCCTCAGCATCCTTAAGGATTTCCTTTGGACCCCAACCATTGTTGATTGCGATATCTTCTTCAAGTGTCTCTGTGATTTCGATATTGTTAGCTGGCATCTCATCTCTTGCCTCAAGGCAGAACATCTGAGGGTTGCCTGCGCCAAATCTAGCAGCTGTACGTACGCAGTCGATAGCAACGTTACCACCACCGACAACTACTACGTTTCCATCCATCTTCTGGCTCTGGTCTTCAAGTGCCTTATGAAGGAATGTAACAGCGATGTCGATACCGTCCTTTGCATCTGTTCCAGGGATTGGTGGAATCTTGCCACCCTGGCAACCGATTGCTACATAGAATGCCTTGTAGCCCTGTGCACGAAGCTCATCAAGAGTGATGTCCTTACCAACTTCAACGTTGCACTTAATCTCTACGCCAAGCTGACGGATAACGTCGATTTCAGCCTCAACAACATCCTTCTCAAGCTTCCATGTTGGGATACCCCATGTGAGCATACCACCTGGACGGCTGTTCTTTTCGAATACTGTTGGCTTGTAACCCTTTGTTGCAAGATAGTAAGCGCAAGAAAGACCTGCAGGACCTGCACCAATGATAGCAATCTTGTCATCCCACTGTGTTAAGCGGTTTGAAGGGATATCGATTGGTGGAATGTATCTTGTCTCAGCGTGAAGATCGCGCTCAGCAATAAACTTCTTAATATCATCGATAGCAACTGGTGCATCGATTGTTCCACGAGTACAAGCAGCCTCGCATCTCTTGTTACATACACGACCGCAGATAGCTGGGAATGGGTTGTCCTTCTTGATAAGAGCAAGAGCGTCCTCATATCTGCCTTCCTTAGCCATGTTTACATAACCCTGAACCGAAACGTGTGCAGGACAAGCTACCTTACATGGAGCTGTACCTGTTTCGTAGCAGTTCTTACGGTTGTTATCACGATAATCCTCGTCATATTTATCCTTGCCCCAGTGAACTCTGTCTGGAAGAACAACCTTTGGATACTCTACCTGTGAGCCGTCCTTCTTGCAAAGCTTCTGACCAAGCTTAACTGCACCAGCTGGGCAGTACTCAACACACTTACCACAAGCTACACACTTCTCTGCCTCAACGTGAGCTGTATAAGCAGAACGTGACATATTAGGTGTGTTGAAAAGCTGTGATGTACGAAGTGCGTTACAAATGTTTACGTTACAGTTGCAAAGACCGAAAATCTTGTTTTCGCCATCGATGTTTGTAATCTGGTGAACGTAACCAAGTGTCTCAGCACGCTCAACGATACGCATAGCCTCTTCGTATGTGATGTCGTGACCCTTGCCAGTCTCACGGCAGTAATCAGCGAAATCACCAAGACCGATACACCAGTTCATCTCATCATCACCGCAACCTTCATCAAGGCAAGCACGTGATACACGGCATGAACACTGGCCTACACCGATGTGGCCTTCGTATTTCTTGAGCCAGTATGAAATCTGCTCAAGGTCTAATTTCTCGTTTTCGAACTCGATAGCCTTCTCAACAGGGATAACGTGCATACCTACACCAGCGCCTCCCGGTGGGATAAGATGTGTAAGACCATCAAGTGGTAAATATGTCATTCTCTCGAAGAATGATGCAACAGCTGGGTGCTGCTTTAATCTATTGTTTGAACGCTCACCTGGAACTGACTCTTCCATGTTGAAAAGCTCTGCAGAACCTGGAACGAAGATTGGAAGTGTGTATCTTCTCTCAGACTGTGGAGCTGTACGTCCGTTGTGGTCGTAGTGATTGCCATAGTCGTACTCTAAAAGTCCGATATAGCTCATATCATCAAGTAACTTCTGGAAAGCCTCTTTATCCTTTGCCTTCTCAGGGTTCATTTTGCAGAGATCTTCAAATGTATAGTGATGGCGAACCTTCATAGTAAGGCCAACCTCAGCCATCTCCTCTGTTACGATTTCTGCAAGGCCCCAGTACTCTGGGTCCTCAACCTTTATGCCAAACATCTTGTGTGGCATAACGTCTGTAATCTTTCTACCAAGTGCAATAATTTTCTTGCTTGGCTCCTTATCCCCCATGTGTGGTGGGATAATTGCTTTACTCATTTCTGGCATTATTAATACTCCCTTTCTTTCTTTAATTCCTGGAAATGTAGTTCACGAAGACCCTCGACTTCGTCGCAAACTTTTTGGAGTGAGCACGAACCACAATCCATCATCACATTCTTGAAGATATGATCTATCGTGCCAGTGATATCTTCAAGATGCTTTGCCTGTTCTGATAGTGATTTATAATCAAAATCAGGGGCTGTTATAAATATGAGCTTTACAGCTTCAATATTTTTGTTTTCATGGTAGGTATCTAAGAACAGCTTGCCAACCTTGGCGAAGTTTAGGCCCTTATCAAGAGCGGCTTTGCCTACACGAACCGGTTCTCTGTTGTTTGATGCAGAGATACGTGTCATATACCCCTCTGGATTAATATGATACCTAACGTATTCGATTTTTCTAATCGCATTATAGAGTGTGTTACCATCACCAAGACTATCCTCGGCAACCTTTACAAGAGCAATTCTTGCGTAAGGCGTGTCAGCCTTTATTTCATCAAGGTCTGGTCCAATCAGCATGACTTCATCCGTATTTACGAATTCATCGTTGCAGGTAACGGCCATACCGCTTACTGCAGGAAATGTTCCTCCACCAAGCTCGTATGCCATATCTGCCCTGAGGATAAGATTGTGGTCGCCCACATCTTTCCAAGTGGCATTTACGATATCAAGCTTTTTAGCCGAAGTCATATCAATACCAGCTAACAACTCCTTAATGCTTTCATCATATAGCTTCATCGATTATATCTTTCTATTTCTCTTAATCTTATCGTAGTGCTTCTCTAAAAGAGGCTGAATAGCGCTTGTGAGTTTCATGTCTAGGTTGAAGAAATATACGATTAGAGATAAAACAAATAAGCACAATAGTACGATTGCGATAATTAATAATACTTTTAACATTATCTATTACCTTTCTGACGTGCGAATTCTGCGGCGCCGAGTGCTCCCATAAGCTGTGGGTCGATTGGAAGGTCGATTACCTTGAGCTTAAGTACCTGCTCGATGGCAGCCTTGAGGCCTGCGTTCTTTGCACATCCACCTGTAAGTGTAATCTTATCTGTAGCACCAGCCTTCTTTGACATTACAAAGCATCTCTTTGCAACTGAAAGCTCAATACCTGCTGCAATTTCGTCCATTGGCTTACCCTCACCAACAAGTGAGATAACCTCTGACTCAGCGAATACTGTACACTGAGCAGTAATTGGAATAACATTTTTAGCCTTAAGAGAAAGACATGAGAACTCGTCTAAATCCATCTCGAATGCTCTAGCCATTGCCTCGAAGAAACGACCTGTACCTGCGGCACACTTATCGTTCATGGCAAAGTTCAAAACTGTACCGTCAGTGTCAACTGCGATACCCTTAACATCCTGGCCACCGATATCGATGATGGCCTTAACCTCTGGGTCAGCTACATGCACACCCATAGCGTGGCAGCTAATCTCTGAGATATTCTCATCTGCAAAAGGAACCTTGTTACGGCCATAACCTGTACCTACAAGATATGTTAAATCCTTTGCGCTATTTAAATCAGGTACCTGTGCCACAGCCTGATCAAGGGCGTCCTGGCAAGATAACACTGCGTTAATACGGCTCTTTAATGTGACGTTTGCAACCATTTTGCCGTTTTCATCTATAATGACGCATTTAGTATAAGTACTTCCTGAGTCACATCCACCAAAATATTTCATGTTTTCTATTCTCCTTAATATATTACCCTCATCCGCCCCTTCGGGGCACCTTGTCTCGCCTCCCGGCTCGGTCGTTGCTGAACAGGCTCCACTGGAGCCTAGCAACCCAAGAGGGGGAAGGCTTTTACCAGAGGTTAGTATCGTCGTAGTCTTCTAACGAAGGATCAAGTGGTTCTTCGCGGAGGACGCTTCGCATGTAGCGGTTTACGTCTTGGCGAAGGTTTTTACGAGGGATGACACGTGGGTCGTAGAGGTCATGGTTTACCCAAACTAATTTGATGCCATGCTCTCTAGCCTGCTGCTCGAACATTCCGTGCATACCATCGAGGGCCTTGCAGGCGATGTGCTCCCAAAGGATAACCATATCTGCATTGAACTCCTCGCAATATCTCCAAAGGTCGTTAAGAAGTACTTCGTAACCACCGTGTGTACGGTTTCTCATAATCATGTTCTCGTACTGGTGAGCCATGTCGTAGATGGCCTGTTCCTTATCATCCTCTGAAATAGGATCAAGGGAAACCATTGTAAGCATATCGAACATTGGAAGAATTCCCCAACAGTTCAAAAGCCATGCTACGAAATCGGTATAGAACTGAGACTGAACGCCCCAGATAATAGCACGATGACGATACTCCTTAGCAAGCATTGTCTTTTTATTATACGCCTCTGTAGCCCATTTAGTAATCTTTTTATCAAGCTCTGCAAATGCAGGAACCTTACCGGCAATGGCCATGTATTCTGTCTCACGATAAAGAAGAATGTTGTTACCAACTACCTGTGGGTAATCTGTCTTTGTAAGTTCAAGCCATTCTGTACATTCCCTAGCGCCGATGTTGATGCGCTTAGCACATTCGAAATAGTAATCCCAATCGAACTTCTCGCCTGTCTGCTCCTCGATAAATGCGATGGCATTTCTAACTTCCTGAGCTGCATACTCCTGAACGCCTGCCTCTGTATGACGAAGTGGTGTTGCAAGCTGATGTACTGGAATGCCGTTACGCTCCAAAGCTCTTGAAATAACACCATTTCCCATAAGTGAACCATCACATGTAGTGTTACACTGAACTGCACACTTACCAAAAATTGGCATATCTCCATCGATACAAATACCTGCCTCTGATGCAGGCATAGGGCAAACATCACCTGGCATACCACATTCTTGAACAACGTCAAGGTAATGTGTCATGGCGTCTCCCTGAAGAAGAACGCATACATAACAGCTGGCTGTTTCCCAGCTAAGTCCCTCAAGATTAGGGAAACCACACATGATGTTTGTCATTTCGTTTTCATCCATAAGGACTACATGCTTTGACTTTTCTGGGCTGGCACCAAGATTTCTATCCATTGAAAAAATCTTTGTAAGAAGCTTTGCAACGTCTGATGCAACTAAATCGTACTCCTCACGACAGATACGAAGCTGTGTTCCACGAAGTCCCATGGAATGCTTATCGATCATCATTGGAACTGCTAAATAGTTAAGCATCCAACGATATCTGAAAAATCCCTTTACGTTCTTTGGGTGGAGCATGAATTTACCAAGCATGGCAATGATGCCAAGCCATCTTGTGTAATCGTACCAAGTATCCTTGATACCTCTCCATTCACGATGCTTAAATACTTTTTTATCACCGCTATAAAGCTCGCCTAACTTTGAGCTACCAACTGCTTTTCCCATTAGTGCTTACCTCCTTGGATTTTCTTGATTTCGATACTCTCCACGAAGGCCTGGACACGGGTACGAATCTGTCCTGAATTACCCACAGCATAAGGTCTATCGATTGTAAGTACAGGATAACCATATTCTTCTCTAAGTACGTGGCTTCCTACCATTCTTTCATAAGCCCATGGGTCACAGAACTTCATCTGCTCGTAGATGATTCCATCTGCCTTGTATTCCTTGGCAATCTCATCAACATACTCACGTCTTCTATTCATCTTTGGTGTATCCATGTGACGTGGGCACATGCATGTCATCATGTAATGACGGCAAATCTGAGTGAGAACATCCTCATCATCATTAAGGATGATTTCCTCGCGGCCTGGTAATGAACCGAAGCAGAATCTGTCGGCGCATACGTAAGCACCTGAATCCTCGATAAGCTTAATCATATCGATATCATCTACCTCGGAACCAACAACTGCTACTCTTGCGCGGAAATGATTCTTCTCATCAGGCACACGATTTTTAACCTCTTCAAGAGTTTCCTCAAGCTTCTCAAGAAGTAAATCCTGAGGGCACACGTAAGTACACATGCAGATGACATGGAACTCATAGCCTGTAATACGAGGCTTTTCCTCTTTTCTGAAATTGCCAAGCTCGGTAATGATTCGGCAAACCTTGTTATGGTCTTCAACTGCCTTGCGAAGGGCTTCGTCGCTGATATCGATGCCAAACTTCTCATGAAGCGGCTCTAATATCTTTGAACGACACTGACCAACATAAAGATTAAGACCGTTCTCATCAGCCTTCATAGGAACCTCAAGATACTGATAGAAGAATTTCTCCTTCTCGTTTATCTTTAAAAGCTCCATGTTTTCAACGCAGCGGTTAATCATTGTACAACCGTCTGGGGCAATGAGGCAGTCTAAGAACTGATAGCCACCCTCGATTGCTCTTTCAAGTAATGCACGTGAATATTCGCACAAAAAACTAGTCAAGTAATAGGTTCCCATTTCCATGGAACCTGTTCTTGGCGCGCGAAGTCTCACGGTAAAAGCATTACCTAAATTCATGAGAACCTCTGGAATCTGATAACAAACGCTACCGACACAGACTCTGCCAGAAGCCTGGGCCTCGCGGACCAAATCATTATCAGCATCCATAAGCAAATTCTCAAAATAAATAAGATGCTTTAAATCCTTCATTATTTAGTTCTCCCTTTACATATAATCCACTAGCTAGTCGTAAATCACTCCTAGTTTTTCATGCTCCCGGAGGCCACCTCCCATTGCAGTCAAGGGAACCTCCCAAAGGGTCCCTCCTTAACTACATGGGGCCCTCCTCCTCGCGCTCGCCCAGGTTATGCTTGATTTACGCCTAACTAGTTCATCTAAATCCTGAGATTTAGAGAATTCCTAGCTTATTCAACGCGGCGCGTAGGCCTGTTACGATGGCGGTGTCGTCGGCGATGCCAAGGACAGATTTGCCCTTAAGGTCACATTCAGTGAGGTTAGCATCTGCTGGTATCCAGCCAAGTAGAGGAATATCTCCAAGGTCCATGTATTCAAGGACTTCCTCTGATGGGACGCGGTTTACTACAGCACCGATTTTGTCGTACATAACTAAATCGTCTGCTACATTTTTAATTGTCTTGATAACTCCGCACCCCTTCTTGCTGGAATCTGTGATAAGCATAAGATGAGTTACTTTTTCCATAACACGTCTGTTAATCTGCTCGATTCCGGCCTCTCCATCGATTACAATATAATCAAAGTTGTCTGAAATTGAAGCGATTACTTCTTTTAGATAAGTATTGATTTTACAATAGCAGCCAGCAGCCTCTGGACGACCGATTGCAATAAAAGAAAAGCCATCCATCTCAACCATGCAATCAAAAATACGATATCTGGCTTCGCCAAGTACTTCTACTGTGGCTTTAGTATCGCCTGATTCTGCAGCTTCAACAGCTTCTTTTCTAATATCATCCAGAGTGAGGGTTGGCTCCACTCCAAGAGCTGTAGAAAGCCCAACAGCAGGATCAGCATCAATTGCTAGGATCTTCTTGTCTGGATAAGCTTCCACTAACAATTTGACCATTACTGCAGCAAGAGAAGTCTTACCAACTCCACCTTTACCAGCAACAGCCAACACTATAGGTTTGTTTTGCATTACTAATTATTTCTCCCTTTAATTACTCCTGGTAATTGATAAAAATTTATCAATTACCGCATTCCATTCTAGCATACATCTATGCAAAAAATAAAGGGAAAAAACAAGCCCTCAGGAAAATTTGGTGTAATATCCAAATATCCCTGAGGGCTGTGTGTAAATGTGCACAAGTACTCTACAATGCTGTGAAATAGAGTATTTGTAGGCATTTTATATATTCTAGGTATTATTCTTCCGTCTGTAGTTTCTTAGTCATGTATGTGATAAGCATATCAAGTCCTGCCTCGTTTTCACCACCACGTGGGATGATGATATCGGCATGCTTCTTAGATGGTTCAACAAATTCTTCGTGCATAGGTTTTACTGTCTTTGAATACTGGTCGATGATTGATTCGATGCTTCTGCCTCTTTCAATCATATCACGCTTGATACGACGCATAAGTCTTTCATCTGCATCAGTATCAACGAAAATCTTAATATCCATCAAATCGCGAAGTTCCTTATTCTCAAGAATAAGAATACCTTCCATAACGATAACAGTCTTTGGCTCTACTCTTACTGTCTCATCTGAACGATTGTGGTTAACATAATCATAAACTGGCATATCGATAGCATAGCCTTTGATAAGCTTTCTAACATCTTCTGCCATTCTGTCTGATTCAAATGAATCTGGATGGTCGTAGTTAAGCTGACTACGCTCCTCAAAAGACATTTCAGGATGTGCTTTGTAGTAAGCATCGTGGCTAATAACAGCAATATCCTCTCCAAAAAAATCCTGCAATTTGTTGATGATTGTTGTTTTACCTGAAGCAGAACCTCCTGCTACACCAAGTACACAAATTTTCTCTGACATAAAAAATACTCCTTATGGTTTAAAACGTTTGAACCCCTCACCATACACTGCCTTTGATTCCATTATGACAATAAATGCATCTACATCAATCTTTTTAGCAACACGATTAACCTGATACATCTGCTTGTCAGAGCAAGCGCACATAAGTACCTGTCTCTCGTCACCTTTGTAACCGCCCTTTGCAGTAAAGATTGTAGTACCTCGTTCCACTGCCTTGTCGATAGCATCGGCAATGGCCTCTGCCTTGTTGGTAACAATCATACACATCATACCTGAATCAGCGTTAATCATTACCTTATCCACAACAATCGAACCAATATAGCTAATTACAAATCCATAACACAATGCCTCAAATGAATGAGCATAGGCGATTGTATCTATAACAATGATTACCACATCCACGATGAAGAATATTCTTCCAAGGGACATGTGAGGATGCTTTGCCTTGATAATCATCATGATAAAATCTGCGCCACCAGTAGATGAATTGCGCATATAAACAAGGGCATAGCCTAATCCTGTGAAAACACCTACAACCAAGGCATTCAACAAGATATTTCCTATTTCAATCTTAGGAATAAGTGGTGCCACAAAATCCATCATAACAGTTCCGATTGCCATAGTCTTAAAGGACTTAAGCAAAAACTTTTTACCTAGTACCTTATATGCTGCAAAAATCAGTGGGATGTTCATGATAATGGTCAAAAGACCGATTTTCCATCCCCAGTACTGATAAAAAATCATAGCGATACCAGTCAGTCCTGTCAATGGGAATTTTGCATCGGCTGCGAAATTATACAAAGCAATACCGATGCACAGGCCTGACAAAGCATCCATCAAAACATCAATTAATAACTCTTTTCTTTTTTCTGCTGACATATATTCCCCCTAAATAATTTACTCCGCTGATTACGCTCTCAAGCCTTGATAGCTACCAACTCATCTATTATTCTGCAAAACGCTTTGTGATGCCGTGAAGTACGCGAACCACTGTGTCCATACCTTCCGCTGTGATATGTTCCATTGGGCCGTGGAAGTTGTAGCCGCCTGTTCCAAGGTTTGGACAAGGCAATCCCATGAATGAAAGACGTGCGCCATCTGTACCGCCTCTGATAGCAACAGCCTTTGGATTCTCTCCTGCATCCTTTAATGATTCGAATGCGTAATCAATAAGGAACATGTGTGGCTTGATCATCTCAAGCATGTTCTGATACTGATCTTTTATTGTAAGCTCGCATGTGCCCTCACCATACTTCTGGTTGATGATGTTTGCTGCGTGCTCCATAACCTTCTTCTTCTCTGCGAACTTATCTGCATCATGATCACGAATGATGTAAGAAAGCTCTGCTTCGGCAACGTCACCCTTCATATCTGTAAGATGGAAGAAGCCTTCGTAGCCTTCTGTCTGGCTAGGTGTCTGTGTTGGTGGAAGCATTCCGTTGAATTCCATAGCAACGAGTGCTGCGTTTACCATGATATCCTTTGCATCACCTGGATGAATATTAACACCATTAAACTTAACTGAAGCTGCTGCTGCATTAAAGTTTTCATATTCTACTGCGTTTTCCTCGCCACCGTCTACCGTATATGCGAAGTCAGCTCCGAAACGTGCAACATCGAAGTGGTCAGCGCCTGCGCCGATTTCCTCGTCTGGTGTGAAGCCGATGCAAATCTTTCCGTGTGGCTCGCCTGAGCTAATAAGCTCCTCTGCAAATGTCATAATCTCGGCGATACCTGATTTATCATCAGCACCAAGAAGTGTTGTTCCATCCGTGTGGATAAGTGTGCGTCCCTTTAATGTCTTAAGATGTGGGAAATCTGAAACCTTGATAGTGCGTCCGCTTGTACCAAGTACAACATCCTCTCCATCATAGTTTTCTACAACTACTGGATTAACATTCTCACCGCAAAAATCTGGTGCTGTATCCATGTGTGCAATAAATCCTACTGCCTTTTTATCCTCTAATCCTGCTGTAGCTGGGATTGATGCATAAATGTAGCACTTATCATCAACTTCGGCATTTGTAACACCGATTGAATGAAGCTCCTCTACAAGCTGCTTTGCCAAATCAAACTGTCTGGCTGTAGAAGGTACTGTAGTGCTGTCTTCATCACTGGTTGTGTAAACCTTAACGTAATTAAGTAATCTCTCGTAAGCTCTCATTTCTTTCTCCTGTACTTCTTTTATTTCATAAATAGAGGGTCTAGCATAATACCAGACCCCCTTATAATCGTTTTGTATTTATTGTGAAATCATAAACTCCAAAAGTCTTTTAGCATCATCTGGCTCGTATGCAATAATCTCAAGCTCTGGGATTGCATCATCAGCCTGGAAAATGTTAGCAAGTGATACGAACTGTGACAGCTTTGACTTAAGATTTAATCTATCGCCTTCGCCTGTAACAAGCTCAACCTTGCCCTTGCAATTATCAATTACTTTGAAAAAAGCTTCTGTATCTTTGATATTTGTGATTTTCATATAGACCTCCTTATACGGACTAAACAATCTACGTTAACTTAATAATATTACATAAGTAGATTCCTGTCTAATGAAGAATTTGTAAAAAAAGTATGTTATACATTGAATCTGAATGTGATTACATCTCCATCTTCAACAACGTATTCCTTACCTTCCATACGAACAAGACCCTTTTCCTTAGCTGCTGTCATAGAGCCGTTTGCCATAAGGTCATCATAGCTAACAACCTCTGCCTTGATGAATCCACGCTCGAAATCTGTGTGAATCTTACCAGCAGCCTGTGGAGCCTTTGTGCCCTTCTTGATTGTCCAAGCACGTGTCTCGTCCTCTCCTGATGTAAGGTAAGAGATAAGACCAAGTAATCTGTATGAAGCTGTGATAAGCTTATCAAGACCTGATTCCTCAAGACCCATAGCCTCTAAGAACTCCTGCTTCTCCTCTTCTGATTCAAGCTCTGAAATCTCCTGCTCAATCTGAGCTGAGATAACGAATACCTCTGAGCCTTCCTTTGCAGCATACTCACGAACTGCCTGTACATTCTTATTATTAGCGCCATCATCTGCAAGGTCCTCATCCTCAACGTTTGCAGCGTAGATAACTGGCTTTGCTGTAAGAAGATTGTACTCCTTGAAGTATGCTTCCTCATCCTCATCGTTAAGCTCGAAAGTCTTAGCCATGTTGCCAGCTTCCATATGATCTAAAAGACGCTTTTGCATAGCAGCTTCCTTCTGAAGTGTCTTATCCATACGAGCTGAACGCTCTGTCTTAGAGTAACGACGCTCCATAACTTCCATATCTGAGAAAAGAAGCTCAAGGTTGATTGTTTCGATATCACGGAGTGAATCGATGCTGCCATCAACGTGAACAACATTAGCATCCTCGAAGCAACGTACAACGTGAACGATTGCATCTACCTCACGGATGTTTGCAAGGAACTGGTTTCCAAGTCCCTCACCCTTTGAAGCACCCTTTACAAGACCAGCGATATCTACAAATTCGATTGTAGCTGGTACTGTCTTCTTAGAGTTGTACATTTTTGTAAGTGCATCAAGACGCTTATCAGGTACTGATACAACGCCTACGTTTGGATCGATTGTAGCAAATGGATAGTTTGCTGCAAGTGCTCCTGCCTTTGTAAGTGAATTAAAAAGTGTTGACTTTCCAACGTTTGGAAGTCCGACGATTCCCAATTTCATGGTAATTTATCTCCTTCTAAAAGTAGTGATTTACTTTGTTTTCAATATTTATGACACTTTTGGTCATAGCCTTTTGTATATTACCACATTTCTATTTATTTCTCTACCCTACATAAAAATAGACCAGTACAAGTGTACTGGTCTCAGAGTGTAGACAAAGTGTCGCGGCTTTCGTCGCGACCTTTTCTTTTTAATAAGGAGGAACTGGAGTCAGCGGACTCCAGTTCTTTCATTTTTAGGCTAACTAAAAGCTGAGAAATCCTTGATTTTCCAAGCTTTCTCACCTCTTTTTTGGTATAATAAATGTATCAAAACAAGGGGTTAGAATAATGATTACAGAACAAAATGAGAAGGCTAGAAAGCAGATTGAATTTGTATGTACTGATGACTTGGTTCCCCAGGATCATCTTCTAAGAATCATAGATAAAGCCATTGATTGGTCTTTTATTTATGATTTAGTCAGAGATAAAT
>NZ_AUJQ01000009.1 GCF_000424305.1 Pseudobutyrivibrio ruminis AD2017
AGCAGTCGTTTCCAACTGTTGTCCCCCTGTACAAGGCAGGTTACCCACGCGTTACTCACCCGTCCGCCACTCAGTCAACAAATCGTCACCCCGAAGGGATCGTGATAAGTTGCTTCGTTCGACTTGCATGTGTTAAGCACGCCGCCAGCGTTCATCCTGAGCCAGGATCAAACTCTCATGTTAAAAAGTTTAATTCCGAATCAGTATAAAACTGACTTGTTTACTATAAAGGTTTCGTTTCATTAAGAAACTAAATGAATTTCAAGGATACATGTTTTAAAAACTTGTATTAATTCAAGGTTTGTTTCACTGTTCAGTTATCAATCTTCTCTTTGTTGTTGCCCTTAGCAGCAACTCGTTTATAGTATCACGATTGAAGCTTTTTGTCAACAACTTTTTTGATTTATTTTTCAAATCTTTTCTGATGAATCATTTGATTTCATCAGGTGTTCTGCACTTGCGGAACGAATAGTATATTATCATCCCATCCCCACAAAGTCAACAGGTTTTTTTAAATTAATTAATGTCTTTATATTCCGATAATTCTTTCAATTATGTTGTTTTGATAAATAAAATACAACATCTGGTCATTTTCTATATTTCCTATAATAAATGTGCCAAAAGCAGATGCTGGGAAACAGTCTGCTATAAACATAATAAGCCATATAAATAGAATACCCTCGGCAAATCCTGCTAACATTCCAAGCAATCTATTAACATCTCTTACTCCAGGAACAAAGCCTATTAACTTAATAAGCTTATCTAATAGAAATATAACGATTACCCCTGCAGCAAAACAGGCTATAGTTGATATACCTTTTATAGCTGCACTAGTCAGCTCTTGCGAAATGACATTTATTGTGGCATCTATAGAGCTTTGAACTGATTCTTCTACTTTGTCTTTAATTGCTGGTGGCACTATGCCCATTATACTGTCTTCACCAGTTCCTGCTTCCTTCTCTTCTGATGCATTATACCTTTCATGTAGGTGAGTGTTTAAATTATCCTGAAATACTGTTGTTAATTCGGTATTAGTTGATAAGTACCCGGATAGGTATTCAGATCCAAAATTCACCATACAAATTAAGAATATCCATGCAAGCAAGCCAAACACTATTCGAAGCATTCCACGAGTAGCGCCTCTAATAATGCATATCAACATAAGTATTGCAAATGTAATGAGTAAATAATTAATTTCCATATGGCCTCTATTTCAAATATATTTCCTCTGTTTTATCTTTTTGTATAATGTAATATCTTTTAGCTGCTGTAGTTGGAATTACATCATATACAGTCTCGTCAAAAGTATAGCTAAACTTCTCTATTCCCTGAAGATTAAATAAGGCTACATCATTTTCGTTTCTTAATAAAACCATATCATTTTCTAACAAAGATACATCCTCGTAGCTATTATCAATTTCCCTTGATACACATTTAAATCCATAGAGATTATAGACGTTTAATACATTTATAACTTCCCCTGAATCCTGTGCCTTTTCACATATATATCCAAAATGGGTGTCATTATAGAATATACTTTTCATTTGATCACCCACTGATATGTCCTTTGCAACTGTCGCCTTAAAATTGTTATTGAATACTATAATTTTAGAATCTGCGAAGGCGATGGCCTTATCGTTTTTAACAAAATCTACTTTTGGTATAAAAGATCCTATGTATTGATAAGAAGCTGCTATATTATCCTGTTCTTTCTTTCCAGCACTTGTGAAATCATAAAATACCAGCTCTGAAGATATATCACCATCATCAACATTTATGATTGAAAGCAATAGTCTAGTAGCATCTGATGATAATGCCATTGAAACAGGAAAGCCCTTGTTTTCTGGATGAATTTCTCCTGATACTAGAAGTGAACCCTTTTTATCATACATCTGGATATAACTTACGGCATTTTCCTGTAGCAGAATGGCCACTGTTCCTTGTGATGCCACCTTTGCCTCTATTACAGGTGTTGTTGTTCCAATTGTTTTCACAAAACCCTTGGATGAGAAAATATCTACTTCAGTTCCCTTTTTATCGTATACGACTATATAATCCTTACATATATCGATACATGGGTTGGTCATATCGTATGTATAATTCCATATTAATGTCCCATCGAACTGAGTATAAAAGATGCCATCAGCGCTATATTTTATCAAGTTGTTGTTATAGCTTATATAGTGACTCTCTGCCGAATCTTTTCGTTCCCAAGTCTTTTCTACTTCATAATCATCAAAAGTAGAAATCGTCCTGATTACCATAATAGAAACAACTACTATCAAAAGAATCACAAGCAAAAATAAATACCTCTTTTTAGGTGGGGTATAGTCATCATCAATCTTTGCTGCAACCTTTGGAATCTCTTTTGATTCATTTTGGTCCGAATCTTCTTTTTTATTTTCAGGTAATTTTATGATTTTGAATTCTTCCATATTTTATTGCCTTATCTAAAAAATAATGGGCTGCATATACAGCCCATAAATTGTTTAATATACAAATACTGCTACCTGATATGGAGCTACAGGAAAAGCGATCGAGTATTCTCTTCCATCACATTCTTCCTTGATAGGTGTATAGGAATCTTTTATTTTGCCACCCTCACCACCAAACATCTCCTTCTCGCTATCTAATAGGAGCTTGCATTTTTTATTTTCTGGAACTCCTACCTTGTAATCATCATATCTCATAGGAGTCATATTGATAACAAACAAAAGACTGTTTTTTCCATTTTTAGCCTTACGTACAAAGCTAAAGATGCTTCTGTAATTATCATTAGCGTTAATCCACTCGAAGCCAGCCCAGGAAACATCCTGTTCATACATTGCTGGATAATTTCTGTAAATAGTAAGAAGCTCTTTGAACATCCTTGATACATGTCTATGGTTAGGATTATCTAAAACATACCAATCAAGTTCTCTAGCTTCGCTCCATTCTGTACCCTGTGCAAAGTCTTGGCCCATGAACAAAAGCTTCTTTCCAGGATGTCCCATCATGAAAGCATATCCTGCCATTAGATTCTTATATTTATCAATCTCTAATCCTGGCATTTTAGCTAACATAGAGCCTTTTAAATGAACTACTTCGTCGTGGCTAAGAACAAGTATATATCGTTCTGCTTCATTGTAGCTCATTGCAAATGTCATTCTATTGTGATTATCTTTTCTGAAGTATGGATCAAGCTTCATGTAATCTATGAAATCATGCATCCACCCCATATTCCATTTATATGAAAAATTTAGACCACCATTTTCAACATCACCTGTAATCTTTGGCCAAGCGGTTGATTCCTCGGCAATCATTATTGCACCAGGATTGCGGCCACGAATTAAGGTGTTAATGTGCTTGAAGAATTCGATTGCTTCAAGATTTTCATTTCCACCATGCTCATTTGGAATCCACTGTCCTGGCTTTTTCCCGTAGTCTAAATATAGCATAGATGCTACTGCATCTACTCTTAAACCGTCAATATGATATTGTTCAACCCATTGTAATGCGCTACCAATGAGGAAGTTTTTAACCTCTGGCTTGCCGTAGTTGAATATTTTTGTACCCCAATCAGGGTGCTCGCCTTTTCTAGGGTCAGCGTACTCATACAAAGCCTGACCATCAAAATCGGCTAAGCCATGCGCATCCTTTGGAAAATGAGCTGGCACCCAATCAAGGATAACGCCGATTCCGTTTTTATGAAGATAATTGATAAGGTACATGAAATCGTCTGGTGTACCGTATCTTGATGTTGGAGCATAATATCCTGTTACCTGATATCCCCATGAACCATCAAATGGATATTCTGCTATTCCCATAAGTTCAACGTGGGTATAACCCATATCAAGCACATATTCTGTTACACTATGCGCAAATTCTTTATAGCTGTAAAAACCATCATTTTCTGGTCTTGGATGGCGCTTCCAAGAACCAGGGTGTACTTCGTATATGGCAAGTGGCTGTTCCCAAAAATTCTTTGTAGCCCTTCTCTGCTTCATCCATGTTTGATCTGTCCACTTAAATTTAGTGTTGTCGTAAATACGTGATGCTGTGCCTGGACGAAGCTCTGCGTAAGTTGCATATGGGTCAGCCTTATAAAGCTTTCTTCCGTCATTGGTATAGATTAGATATTTGTAAAGCTGGCCTTCTTTTGCTTCAGGGATGAATGTTTCAAATACTCCCTGCTCGGCTGGCTCTACTCTGTGCATGAAATTATGATTTTCATCCCAATCATTGAACTCACCGATTACTGCAACACTGCTGGCATGAGGCGCCCAAACATCGAAATAATAACCGGTCTCTTTACCCTGCTTGCCTTTGTGAGCACCTAGCTTTTTATAAATATCGTAATGGGTTCCCTGTCCAAACAGGTACCCATCTAAATCTGTAAAATTGCTCATATACTACTATCCCCTTTATTATTTATTTATCAAAATCCTTCTCTTTTAGAATGATATTGCCGTTTTTATCATATTTTGGCTTATTAAAGAATCCACCCCTTGTAGATTTTTCAATTGCATCATCCATTATTTCTGCCACTTCTTTAATAGTTGTAATGTGATCATATCTACCAATCAAATTAATTCTATTGTAAAGTGCAAGGATTCCCATATCATCAATTGTGCAACCTGCTTCTAATGCATATGTCTTTGCAAATGAAACAAGTTCATCAATAGAAAATACTGGTATAACAATCTTCTCTGTAAATCTTCTAGCGAAAGAACCGTCCTTCATAAGAGCTTTGTCTACACCCTTTTTATTATCCTCGATAATAATAATAGTTCCTGTACTGTCTGATTCCATTAACAGAGACAATGTAACTGCTGTTTCCTTAGAAATGCCACCTGCTGATTCAATAATGAGGCAGCCTCCCTGAATTTTTGAATAAAGTCTTTGTATATCCTTCTCGTTAAGCTTCTCTCCGGAAATCTTTCCAATACCACCCTTTGGATTTCCTGTTTTATTTTGGAGAACCTTAATAATGCTAGTGGCCATCTGAGTTTTGCCAGAGCCCTGCTCACCAACAATAACAATGCTTCCACCGTTACCGTTTGGATTTGCTAAATGTTCTGCAGCACCCTCTATAGCCTTTTTGATGCTTGCTTTCATACCATTTATTGGTAAGAAATAAGAGAAAATTGCCAAATCTTCATCATCTATGCCAAGAGTTGATTCCTCCTCTGGCTGTTCAACAGGCTCTTCTGGCTGGATATCATCGATTTCTTCTACCACCTCAAGATTTTCCATGTTATTTGCCATAACTTCATCAAGAATATCTTGTGGTAGTTCAATTGGTGGTAACTCGATATCATCATAAACGTAGGTGTTTTCACCTTCCTCGGTAATTTCTACCTGCTCGAGAACTTCTTCAGCTTCTTCCTGTGGTTCTTCTATAGCTACAGGCTCAACTGGTTTTGGCTCATCAATTGTTAATCTATCGATTTCCTTTTGTAAAATGCTGTTAACGTCAGCAATCATCTGAGATGCTTCTGTAAAATCAACATCATCTTCCTTTTCAGGCTCTTGTGTATTAAGTGTTGGTGGTTCCCAACTTGGAGTAATGTTCTTTGCTTCTTCTGCGGCACGCATAACACTAGTAGCTGCAACAGCACCTGCAGCGGAAACGGCTGCTTCCTCAGCTGAAATCACTGGGATATCAATTAATCCTTCCTGCATTCCATCCATTGAAAGCTTAGGAATAGAAAAACCTGTATGCTCAGCTGGTTTTTCAACTACATCTTCCTGTACTTTCTCTTCAACCTGCTCTTGTACCACAGGTTCCTCAACTGTAGTTTCTGATGCTTCAACAGATAAGTACTCTTCCTTTAGCAATTCCTGAGATGTCATGCCTGCATCTAGCTTAGACATGGCGCCTTCTAATCTGTTAAGAACATTGTTAGCTTCTCGGAGAGCTCTTGCTCGTGCGCTTTCAAGCTCTTTAGTTTTAGCGTCTTCCATGGCTGCTTCTGCGGCACGCTTTGTCTTTTCCCACTCAGCTAAAACATCTTCTATTGTCATTTGGCCTTCAACCTGCTGCTCAGTTTCCTTGCTTTCATCTGCAAGCTTAAGACTAATCTGTCCATCATATTCCTCTTCAAGGTACTGCTGGAATGTATCATTAACGGAGAATGTATCCTTTTCGTCGGTATCTACATCTTCTTCATTTGTTACCTTGAGATATGGTATTTCCTCTACTAGATTCTTGATAGTATCCATGTTTTCAGAGACTTCTCCAGCATCTGTAGCCTTCATTATCTCATCTATACTCTTCTTAATTTCTGCCTGAAGATTAATTGTATCAAAACGCTCTGGTCCATCTGGAAGTGGTATAGCCTTCACATTAGGAACTAGGCTGCTAGAATCTGCAACTGTTGTTGGCGTGATTTCTGTAATACCGTCCTTTTTTTGGCGCAACGAACGATACTTATCCTCTTGAGATTTATCAAGAGGCTGATAGAGCATCTTTAGCTCAAGTGCTCTTTCTACAACTGGTCCATCACCAAACCATAGGATTATTTCGTCACAAAGAGCTATACATTTATCAGCTTGATTTGTCTTGTGATAAAGATAGGCAAGCTCATAAGCCCACTCCTCTATAAAGTCATTATCCTTAAGCTGTTCAAGGATTTTGATAAGAGTGGCTGTATCTGCTCCCTTTGCAACATTAATGTTGTATTTGAGAATGTATTTGAGACTGTCGTGAGGTGCTATTTGAACAAATTCGTTATAGTATTCCTGAGCCTCATCGATTTCCTTTAGTTTTATTGATATCATACATAGCTTGTATAATATCATTCTACCTATAGGTGAGCGCTCATGAGCAAGAAGAAGTAAATCTCTGGCTTCCTCAACTTTTCCAGCAGCTTCGTATGATTCACTTCCTGCTATTAGATCGTTTATATTATGTATTTTTCGCCAATTGATGCTGTCAGCTACGTTTAGGGCATCAGCGAATTTATTTTTTGATACGAGATTTTTCATCTCTTCGATTCTAGTACGATACTCCATTTTTTCCACAGAATTATTCTCCACAATTACATACTTATAGTCATAAAAATTCTAACATACGTTAGTTGTAAAATCAAAAAACCAGGAGAAAAAATCCTGGCTTTTTGAAAATTATTTTTTCGTTATATTCTTTTGAATTAAATGCTTCTTAGTTTTCTTTTTTTCTGCCTTTGGTTGATGTTTTACTAGAGTATTATTTTCCAAATCTATATAATCCATCAAAATATATTCAGATGTCGTGGTTGGTAAATTTCGTTTTTCTACCAAATAATCCGATAGTCGACTGATTATGTAGTAAATAATAGCAACTATAGGAACTGCCACAATCATTCCGCCAATTCCAAAGAATCCAGCACCTACAACTACTGCAAACACAACCCAAAATGATGATATACCCGTTGAATCTCCAAGAATCTTTGGACCAATCAGGTTTCCATCAATCTGCTGTAGGATAAGGATAAATATCAAGAAATATATACCCTTCATTGGTTCTGTTAAGAAAATAATTATTACAGTTGGAACCGCTCCGATATATGGGCCGAAAACTGGAATAATATTTGTTACGCCAACTATAACTGAAACAAGCACTGGATATGGCATTGTCATCATCAAACATCCTATGTAGCATATTGCTCCAATGATAATGGAGTCAATTATTTTCCCAATGATAAATCCGTAGAAGATTTCTCCTGATTTTCTACTGATTTCTAGGATTATGTTTGAATATTTAGGTTTGAATATACCGCATACAAGCTTTTTCGCCTGAGCCTTAAATGTTTCTTTTGATATCAAAACATATACGGATACAAACATACCAATGATGATATTAACGAAAAATTTGCCTACCGACAAAACGCTACTTGTAACCATGGACATCATATCAGACTGGTCGTAGTCGATGTATTTGTTAAGTAAATCAAGTCCTTGATTAACCATATCACCGATTTTATTGTCTTTTGCCTTCATGAGGACATCTTCATAATGTCCCTTTGTGATTACATTACACCAATCTAGAACCCCTGCTATTTGTTCTTCGATATGATTCGCCAGGTATATAATTGTGTTTATCAGATTTGGCACAATAGAACCTATAATAAAGGCCACTAATCCAACAAACACAATTAGTGCGAAGATTGATGATAAGGTTCTATTTCCTTTATTTGCCACTTCCTCAGATTTGCAAAATTTTAAAAACAGCCTTTTCAGTCTTTTTTCGATAAATCCCATTATAGGGTTCATCAAAAATGCCATTATAAAACCTATTAAGATTGGCTGAATGACCGCAATAACATGATTTAATGCCGCAGATACACTTCTGCCATTTCTAAGCAAAAAGTAAAACATAATAACTACACAGGCTGCTATAACGTAGCCCCACAGTTTTCTTCTAAAGGCTTTTTGCTCCATTTTTTCAGTTTCTTCTGGCATATTCTCCTCCTTGGGATTATCTTCTATTGTAGTTAATCAGACATCCCTTTAGTATAATCTCTCGCTCGTCATCTGTAAGCTCTCCAAGGGTCATGGTAAACTCCTGTAACCCTTCTTCTCTTACAACATACGCCTTTATTGTGTCAGCCTTGTTAACAACTGCATCCTTAATTCCAGGAATAAATAAATAATCCAGATTTTTGAAAGGAAGCTTTCCCTCAGGAATAACAAATGGGAGCATTCCCCAATTTATAAGGTTTGAACGATATCTCTTGGTTGCATATTCGTTAGCAATATTTGCCCAGCCACCTAATACTTTCTGGCATGATGCAGCCTGCTCTCTTGCAGAACCATCACCTGGCTTCACTGCAAAGATTGTGCTTCCAACACCAAAATTATCATGGTTTACATCTGGATATGTTTCCTTTACCTTATGAACAATCTTCTTAAGCTCAGGTACAGCATCACCTGCACATTCTCCTGCCTCTAAGGCTTTTTGCGCTTTCTGAATGTTCTTTGCGCGGCCTACGTATTCAGGGTCCTTACGAGATAATGTAAATTCTGCAAGGCCAAGTGGGTTAGAACGATATGATGATGTTTCCCCTGATGGGATTAACTCATCTGTTGTTGTTACTGGGTCGTGAATTTCAGATACTACCTGAAGGAATAAATTCTCTGGTAGTGGGCTCATCTTAGGCCAATCCTTGATGTTTGGACCAAAATGAATCTCTGTATCAGGCTCTGCAACTCCCTTAGAATCAAATACACGGTTTGCATAGATTCTGCCATCGAAATGATATTTAGGCTTGCTGAAATCAACGTCAATATCTGTTGCTGCCGTAAGATAGCCCTTATTTGCTGCTGTTGCTGCAATAGAACGAGCATCCATAAGTGCAACTGATGCAATCTGGCCATTCTGAAGCTTAGACCCCTCTCTGTTAGGGAAGTTTCTAGTAGAATGACGGATTGAAAATCCATTGTTTGATGGTGTGTCTCCTGCGCCAAAACATGGACCGCAAAATGCAGTTTTAACGATGGCACCTGTCTCCATAAGGTCTGCTACAGCGCCATTTTTAACTAATTCCATGTATATAGGTGTTGATGCTGGGTAAACTGATAATGTAAATTCGTCTGGGCCGATACTTGAGCCTCTTAGTATATCTGCAGCGTCGCAGATATTCTCAAATCCACCGCCTGCACAGCCTGCGATAATACCCTGATCTACGTATAATTTACCGTTTCTTACTTTATCCTTTAATGAGAATTCAACCTGTCCATCAAGAGAAACCTTGGCTCTCTTCTCACAATCATCAAGGATATCCATGAGATTTGCGTTTAATTCTTCGATTGTGTATGTATTGCTTGGGTGAAATGGCATTGCAATCATAGGCTTGATTTCATCAAGATTGATTTCAATCATTCCATCGTAATATGCTATTTCACCTGGCTCTAACTTTTTGTATTCTTCCTTGCGGCCGTGAATTTCATAGAATTCTTCAGTCTTGTTATCTGTTGTCCAGATTGAGCTTAAACATGTTGTTTCTGTAGTCATTACATCTACGCCAATTCTGAAATCCATAGATAGATTAGCTACACCTGGTCCAACAAATTCCATGACCTTATTCTTTACATAGCCCTTATCAAATACTTCGCCGATAATAGCAAGTGCAACGTCCTGAGGACCTACACCCTTTCTTGGTGTGCCAGTCATATAAACTGCGATAACACCTGGCATGCTGATATCATAAGTCTGATTTAAAAGCTGCTTAACAAGCTCTGGTCCACCTTCTCCCATGGCCATAGTACCAAGGGCACCGTATCTTGTGTGGGAATCAGAACCAAGAAGCATCTTGCCTGCGCCAGCCATCATTTCACGAGCAAACTGATGAATGACAGCCTGATGTGGTGGAACGTAAATTCCACCGTATTTCTTTGCACATGTAAGTCCAAACATGTGGTCATCTTCGTTAATTGTTCCACCAACTGCGCATAATGAGTTATGGCAATTAGTTAAACAGTAAGGAATAGGAAATTTTTCAAGGCCTGAAGCCCTTGCAGTCTGAATAATACCTACGTATGTGATATCATGACTAATCAACTTATCAAACTTAATCTGTAGGTGATCCATGCTACCGGAAACATTGTGATTAGCTAAAATACCATACGCCATCGTTTCCTTGTGTGCCAAATCTTTAGTTACATCTTTTCCTGTTGTAGCCTTAATTCGTGTGATTGCCTCTGGGCCATCCTCCACAATCTGACTACCGCCTACTAGGTACACTCCATTGTTGTAAAGCTTCATCCTTTATTCTCCTTTTAGTGTTTTAATCCAAAAAGTCCTGATAGACCTTTTTTTGCCGCCTTCTTTCCTTCTGAAGATTCCTCTTCCTCCTGCCATTTAAAGTATTCAGCATCTAAGTCCTCTGAGGATATAGTGCTTTCTTCATTTATTCCATCTGCTGGCTGTTCCAAATCATCATCAATTGCTATACCAGCCTTTGCAAAATAATCTTTGTCAATTCGGATTTCTGGTGCTGCATATTTAGGTGCATCATCAAATTCCTCTGTAGTTCCTTCTGCTTTTTCCTTACGGATTCGCATGTTTTCTTCGTCAATTAAGCGTAAATACTTCTGTGTATCTATCAAATCATTAAGATGACTCTTTAGCTCTAGCTGATTTGTTTTTACTAGCTTTGTCTCTTCTTTTATCTTTTTAGTAGCTTCTTCGTATATCTTTGTGATAGAATCCTGGGACTCTCTAATAATATCCTGTATTGAATCCAACGCATTATCAGTGTACATGAGGGATGCCGCATAGATATCCTCAGCCTTTCTTGTGGCCTCAAATACAATATCATCACCCTGCTTTTGCATCTCACGATTTGCCTTGTCACGGCTTTTAACTGTGAGTTCGTGTTCCTCCATCATGTCATACATGCACTCGTTTAATTCTTTTAAAAGGTCCATCATGGCATTTTTGTCCACGATAACATTTTTCGCACTACCTTCATAAGGCTGAGCCTTAGAAAATAATACATGCATATCTCTCAATACTCGTTCTGTTCTGTCTTGTGCTCCCATACTCTAATCCCTTTTTATTTATATATAAAAATACCGAGCTACACTTAGATATCATTTGGTAGCCGCTCTGTGGGACTCCCTCCAGGCGACCCCGCGTCAGATGAACGGTCCTACTTAGTGCTGCTGCATTCCTGCCCTGACACGATTCGTAGGTGTCCATTACGCAGGACCCAAAGATCAGCATCCTACAAAGCGACCGCCAAATGATATCATATATTGCTCGGAGTCCTTATTTTATGATAACAAGGACTCCTTTGTCAATAAGCTACTGTTATTACATTACCTGATTTTTCTGTTCTCTCAGCTCTTCGAAGAACTTTGTCATCATTTCTTTACATCTGTCTTCCATAATTCCTCGTTCAACCTCGCACTGATGATTGAACTGTTGCATCTGAAGAATGTTGATGATAGAGCCTGCGCATCCAGCCTTTGGATTCATTGCTCCTACAACAACCTTTGGAATTCTCGCTTGAACAATGGCACCTGCACACATTTGACATGGCTCAAGTGTTACATACAATGTACAATCCTCTAATCGCCAGTCACCTGTTTTCTTACATGCCTCGGAAATGGCTGCAATTTCTGCATGTGCTAATACGCTTTTATCAGTATTTCTACGATTATAACCTCTTGCAATGATTTTATCATCCTGAACAATTACACAACCGATAGGTACTTCATTTATATCATAGGCGCGTTTTGCTTCTTTTAAGGCCTGCTCCATGTATTTCTCATAAATCTTGAGATTGCGCTTTTCTTCTTTTTCGATAAGCTTAGCTTCTCGTTTCTCTTGGCGCTCCTCTTTAGATAACATAGATTTTCACCTCCTACTTTGCTATACTTTTATATGGAAATATGTATTATTTCCCATTTTTTTGCTATTTTATTTATATCACTTTTACATACAAAAGGAAAGAAAGGCTTATGCTTGTACTAGGTTTACAGAAAACAACTCTATTAGATTATCCTGGTAAGGTTGCCTCCACGATTTTTACAGGAGGATGCAACTTTAGATGCCCTTTTTGTCACAATAGAGACCTTGTTTTTCCACCAGCTGATGCTTTTTCTTTTAGCGAAGAAGAGATTCTCAATCATCTAATTGCCAAGAAAAAAGTCTTAGATGGGGTTTGCATTACTGGAGGAGAGCCTACTTTACATAAAGATTTGCCTGATTTTATTAAGCAAATCAAGGACCTAGGGTTATTGGTAAAGCTGGATTCTAACGGTACAAACCCTAAGATGCTTGAGTATCTCATTCAAAACAAGCTTGTTGACTATATTGCAATGGATATCAAGAATTGCCAAGAAAAATACAATGATATTGCCTGCATGATAAATTTTGATATCTCACCTATATTAGATTCTGTGAACCTATTGAAAGAGGGCATGGTATCCTATGAATTTCGTACTACAATCATGAAAGAATGCCATACCAAAGAAGACATGCTTTCAATAGCCAAATGGCTAGAAGGTGCAAGTGCATATTATCTTCAAAGCTATAAAGAAAGTGAACAGGTGATTAATCCTATATTTTCTAGTCACGACCTTGATACCTTGCAAGAATTTGTTAATATCATAAAACCGTACATCCCTAACACAAATATTAGAGGTGTTGATTAAAATCTATCTAAATTAGGGGAATATATGATGAAATTCGAAATTCAAACAGAGCGACTTATACTTAAAGTTCTTGGACCTGAAGCAGCACCAATGGTCTTAAGCTTTTACCAACGTAACAGAGATATTTTCGAGAAATATGAGCCCGTTATAGGAGATGACTTCTATACACTGGCACATCAAAAGAAAATCCTAGATTTTGAGCATAAGAATATTCTAAAGCTTATTATGATTCGTTACTGGATATTTGATAAAAATAATCCAACCGAAATCATCGGTACCGTAAGCTATAGAAATATCATACGCCCAATCTACCAAAGTTGTACGATAGGTTACAAAATGGATAGAAATCATATGAATATGGGATACTGCAGCGAGGCAATACGAACAACCATACCTGTTATAGCTAATGAGTTAGGTATTCATCGTTTCGAGGCATTGATTCTACCAGATAATGAACCATCTATTCATATGGTTGAAAAACTTGGCTTCAAATACGAAGGCATCCTCCGTGATAAAATTATAATCAACGGAAAACGCCTTGATCATTGCATGTATGCTTATTTAGCTGATAACTGATTATTTAATGATTTTACTGCCGTGTGGCTCTAATTCTATATCATAGTGTTCACCACGGTAGTCAAAGCTTAAATTCTTCTTATCAGCTGTATTATTTAATGCTACTATAACGTATTCATCATTATAGACTCTGGCAAAAACTAAGGTTTCATTTCTTACCTGAACCTCATCATAGAATCCCATCTTTAGCGGATTCGATGTTTTTCTTATTTCAGAAAGAGTTTTGATATGGTCAACTAAATCTGGATTTTCCATTTTGTTAACATCAATCTCTGGTCTTAAAGCATAATCACCATCTCCAGAATTTTTATTTCCCTCAATGGCAAACTCACTTCCGTAATAGATTGATGGGATTCCTGGCATTGTGAATAGAAGAGTGTAGGTTGGATAAATATTTTCCTTATCGTTTAACAATGTTGCAATCCTATTTACATCATGATTATCAACAAAGTTATATAAATATTTTCCACTGTAAATGCCACCTTGGCCCCATTGACGCTTCATGGCGTAATTTATTTCAAAGTAATTATGGTCGTTGTGACTTGAATAAATACCCTTCCAGCACTCGTAATTAGTAACTGCATCAAGCATTTCATCATTCACATAGATATTGTAATCTCCATGGATTATTTCGCCCATGAGCCAAAAGGTTGATTTTTTCTGCTCAGTATACGCTTTAAGTCTTTTGAAAAAGCCTCTTTCAATACAATCTGCAGCATCTAAGCGAAGACCATCTATATCAAATTCATCTATCCACATCCCAACAGCATTGAGTATGTGGTTATCAACATCTTCACACCAATGATTAACTTTTACCAACTCTTCAGCATTAGCCCAGCATTCATATGACAATCCATCATTATGCCAATTGTTTCCACCGAAATTTAATCCGGCAATCCAATCCTTATAAGGTGAATTCTCGCGATTCTTTAAAACATCCATGAAAGCTATATGGCCACGGCCTACATGGTTGAATACACCATCGCACACAACCTTTATATCATTGTCATGACAGGCTTTTACCACCTTTTTAAAATCATCATTATCTCCAAGGCGGCTATCTATTTTGTAGTAATCTACAGTGTCATAGCCATGGGTGCTTGACTCCATAATAGGCCCCAAATATAGCGCATTTACGCCTATTTTCTTTAGGTGAGGTATCATATCTATAAGCTTGAGTATTCTATGGCCTTTGGTTTTTTCTCCCTGATTTTCCCTTGGGCAGCCAAACGCACCAAGTGGATAGATGTGATAAAAAACTGATTCTTTAACCCATTCAATATTTCGCATAAAAACCTCCAATCCCATATACAACAAAAAGGCAGGTTTCCCTGCCTTTATTTTAAATGAGAATGCCAGAATTTTCCTTACTGTTCTCAATTTTTTCATTAATTAATTTAAATGGATAGTATAAAGCTACTCCCACAAATATAGCTATAAGTCCGTAAATTACTAGTGTTAGCATACAATTTCTGTATGTATCCTGATAGAATCCTGCTATACATTCTCTTAATGCATTCATCGAATACTTAAATGGCATAAACTTATATAAAACCTGGAATACCTTAGGTAAAACCTCTATAGGGAATGTTCCACCCGCACCAGCTACCTGGATAACCATAAGTATTACTGATAATGCTTCACCTATATTTCCAAAGGAATAGGTGAAAGAGTATAAGAGTAGTGAATATATCAGAGATGTCCATGCACAAGCCAACCAGAAGTAGAATGGATGCTCACACTGAATTCCAACAAACAAAAATGCACCCATTACAGTAATGATTGTCTGAATTTGGCCAATGACAAATGTCACGAAAAATCTACCAAAGAAACACTGCCAGTTCTTTAAATTTCTCATACCAGTAGTATCTTTTACAGGTGTTTTCAGGATAGTAGACATAATAAGTGCACCTACCCAAATTGAAAGCACTATATAAAATGGGGCAGTCATTGAACCGTTATTCTCTACAGGATAAATATATTCATCCGATACTTCCACTGGACTGCTTATAAATTCTGATAATAAATCAGGGTCTGTCTGTAGAAGAGTAACAAACTTTTGGTATGCCTCATTGTCTCCAATACCCTTAATATCTGCAATAAGAGCAGCAAGCTGGCGTTCCATGTCTATTGCTTCATTGCGTGATTTTACCAATGAATCCTTAGACTGGTCCATAAGTATTGAATAGTTATTTAAACTATCTACTACAAGGTTTATGCTAGTAGCATTGTAATTTAATAATTTTTCAATCTCAGCAACTGATTTAGATGCTGAATCCATTGTTTTTTGTTCTAATGGCACTACTGTATCAAAATAATTATCTCTTACATATTTTGTTTCGTTAATACATGAAGCAACATCATTTATAAGCTTTGTCTTAGCGTTGTTAAATAAATCATCACCCTGCTTTGATGCTTCTTCGACTATTTTGACATCATCATTGATTTCTTTAATCTTAACGTCTAAGTTATCTGCTAAAGTATGAATAGCATTGTTAATATCCTGATTTGGTACATTTACTTTATTAAGCATGTAATAGTAGGTACCAACAGTATCCTTTGTACCCCATTTAGCAGTAAAATCATTTACTGTTTTTACTAAATCATCTATGTTAGCTTGACTATCAATTGTAATACCACTTGCTTTAGCGTTGATTAGATTAAAAGCACCATCAACTGTATCAAGACTATTGCTAGCCTCTAAAAGCTTATCATCAGCTATATTTTTTATTTTTTGTAAATCCTGTTTTCCAGAAATTGCATCCTTTTGGGCAGTATTTGCCATTTCCTCAGCCAATTTAGTGATAGATTTAGCACTATCAGTAATAGCTCCGCCCGCCTCTGAAATACTTTCTGTTGAGTCCATAAGCGCAATATAGGAATCTAAAAGAGCAATAACTCCTTTCATATCGGAATCTAATCTTTCAAGCTTTGCAATTCCTTGTCCTGTTATGTTTCCCTCTTCATCAAGAGTTGCAAAATATTCGCCACCTTTTAGCAATGCCTCCGCAACCGTACTTACAAAAGCATGGTCAACCTCACGCTCAATTGTCGTTTTTACTTTAGCTGTAATCTTTGGAGCGATAGCATTTTTCTTTTCGTTTTCATAGTAGGTGATAACTGGGTTTTCTATATCTCCACTAAGAAAGCTTATCATGTTATCACTAAATTCTTCATCGATTACAAGGGCAGCGTAGTAATCACCAGAATAAACCCCTGCTACAGCCTCTTGGGCTGTATCAGTAAATACCCAGCCGATTGTAGTGTTTTCTTTGAGATTGCTGATGATTATGTCGCCAACATTTAATTCAATATTGCCAATTACAATTCCTTGGTCCGAAGATGCTACGGCAACCTGAAGATTTGTAGTTGCGCTAGCCCCATAAGGGTCCCAGTTGGAAAGAATATTAAACCATGCATACAATGATGGAATAACTGTTAAGCCTATAATTACCACCATTGCCACTACATTAGTTGATAATCTTTTTATATCTGAGGCAATTATTTTTATGATATTTTTCATTTCTTAAGCTTGCCTCCCATAGTACGTATATCAGTTTTTATTTCCTTTTTAAGTCCTTCACTAAAATCCTTGATGTCTTTTTTAACTTCTTTACGGGCATTATTGATTTCATTCATACCTTGAACTACTTCATTTCCAATCAATGCCTGTGCTTCAGCTTCTTTTTCCATAATTCCTAACTCCTGAAGCTGTTCTTGAAGCTTAAAATCCATATATTCAATGTATAACAAATAAAATGCTATACCAAACAGCGAAACTATCCATAAAACCAAGAATACCAGCTTAGAACGATCTGACACAAAGCTTATTATCAAGAAAACCAGTGGTAATAAAATATTAACCTTCAATCCAACTTTTATTTTCTTTTGGTTTTTCAGATGTACCTGCTGTTGCAATTCTAAGAATTTTTCGTAAACTATTTCCTTTTCTTTGCCCATATCACGGTCTCCTACATCATTTCAGTATCTTCCATTCTTTCTTCCATGTAGTGATTAATTGGCTCAAATGGAATTCTTATGAGAAGTCCAATTATTAATGAAACGACCATAAATACTACAAGTGTACCTAAATACTTAAGGTAATCAAGCTTATACATTCCACATAAGCATTCTCGAATAGCATTGATTGCATATGGGAATGGGAAGAAGATATATACTTTCTTAAAGAATTCTGGAAGTAACTCAATTGGATAGGTTCCAGAGCTTCCTGCAATTTGAATAACAACTAAAACTACTGCCAAAGCCTTTCCTGCGTCTCCCCAGGTTACTACAAGTGAATAAATCAATATAGTAAATGTAGTAGCTATAAATGATCCTGCCACAAAGAATAAAAGAGGATGAACGCACTGCACATGTAGGAGGTATATGTCTCCTGAGACAATGATTATTGACTGAAGCTGTCCTAATACCCAATAAAGCGCATATCTACCAAAATATAGCTGTCTTTCGGACGCATCAGGATATTTTGATTTATCTGGCTTTACCTTAATTATAGCTGTAAGAATTAAGGCTCCAACCCAAAATGCTAATGTTGAATAGAATGGAGCAACAGCAGAGCCATAATTTTCTATTGGATAAACTGCTTCAGTAACAACATTTACTGGTGTAGAGAAGAACTTTCCGTATACCTCAGGATCTCCTGATAAAGCATTTACCAGAACCTGAAGCTTTTCACTTTCACTGGCTTGTTCCACCTCATTTATTACATCTATCAATCTACCATTTACATAGACAATAGCTTCATTTGTCTTTTGAATACTTGTGTTTGCACAATCTACACTATTATCAATAGCGTTAAACATAACAACTAAATTGCCAAATGTTTCTCCCACATTGTTAAGAAGAGAATTAGTATTTCCAAGCATCCCTGTTAATGAGTTTAATCCGCTATTTATTTTATTATTCAAATCACCAGTTACGATGTTTTCAACCTTTATCGCACTGTCTTTGGAGTTTGAAATTTCTTGATTAACTTTGTCTTCACCCTGATTAACAAGGGCGGCTACATCTATCTGCTCTATAGCTTCTTTTTTCTTTTGAGCTTCAGCTACCTTGTTTTCACTATTTGCAATTGTTGAATCAATATTTTCAAGGTCTGATATTACTTTATCTAAGTCCTTGGTATCTCGGCCCACAAATTTTGAAAAGTTTTGTATCTGCTTAAGGGGCGGAAGAACAGAGTCTTTTATTTCGTCGATTTTATCTTTACCGATTTCATCTGGCAAACTATAAATCATTATCTCTATTTCTGACGCTGTAACTGCTGCCTTTTTAAGTGCATCTGCCTTTTGCTCTACGTTATCCGCTACGGCCGCAACATCTAAGTAGTTGTTCATTTGACCAGCCTTAGCGTTTATTATATCTATTACATCTTTAACATCTTTTGAATATGTATTAACTGTTGTCGCAGTCTGTGCTGAAACTGCCTGCGAATTTTTGACCGCATCTGCACTTACTTTAGCCTGATTTTCGATATTTTTTGCATCCTGCTTAGCTACTGCCAGTGCAGACTGAAGCTTAGCATCATTATCAAGAATAGTAGTAAAAGCATTCTGATATGTTGTTAAATCAGCACTAAGTGTTTTGAGCTTATCAATAACTCTATCAACGCCACCTTGCTCCTGTAATTCATCTGAAAAATTAGAAGCATTAGAAAAAACCTCACTTACAACTACCTCTGTAAATGCTACATTGATATTGTTTTGAAGGCTTTGTACTACTGTATCAGATATTTTTGTTGCAACTGGATTTTTCTTTTGATTCTCATAGAAATGTAGGATAGGACGATCCACTTCTTCTGTAAGAACGTTGTACATGTTGTATGTAAAATCTTCATCAATCACAACTGCTGCGTAATATTCACCACTATAAACGCCATCAGTGGCTTCTTTTTCTGAATCTACAAATTGCCAGTCTACAGCTGTATTCTCATGAAGATTTTCAATTATGGTATCACCCTGATTATGATATTCACCGTTTTCGTCTGTAAATCCCTTATCCAGTGATACAGCTGCAAACTTTAATGCACCTGTATTTCCATAGGGATCCCAGTTAGAATAAATATTAAACCACGCATATAATGCTGGCAAAAAACATATTCCTATTACAATTACTAAGGCAAAGAAATTCTTTGCTAATCCTACAACATCATCAACAAAAATCTTTTTAACAGTTTTCATTAAACTTCTTTCCTTTATTTTTTAGCCTCATCTGCATTGCAGATTTTTATTGCATTTCTACTTTCTTGCTTAACCTCATATAGCATTTTGTCCGCCTGTTGAAGATATGAAAACATTGTATCCCCACTAGTTGGCATACCATAACATATCCCCTGAGAAATAGTAACTCTATTGTCTGTCAAAGAGAATAGATGTTCAATCTTAGCTTCATAAACCAAGTCTCTCAATTCATTAGCTTTGGCTTCCACCATTTCATAGGTTAAACCTTCATAAATAATCACAAATTCGTCGCCACCATATCGTGCGGCAAAAATATTATCATCAGCTGAAAGCTTTAATAGTACGTTAGCAATGCATTTAATACAATCATCACCGGACTGATGGCCATAATTGTCATTAAACTGTTTAAAGAAATCTATGTCTAATATTTCAACAGCAATGCTGGTCTTTGTAGCCAAAGTCTTCTTAAAGACATCCTCACTATATTCATTAAGCTTCAGTCTATTATACATTCCTGTTAGCGGATCTGTCTCTGAACGTTTTTGCAAGAATGTATTCTTCTCCTCGACTTTTCGGTTGATTTGTGTAAGCTCCATATACGAATTACGCATAACGACCATGTTGCTAACCATCAGTCGATTCTCACGTTCCATAAATTCTGATAACTCAAAATATAAAACAGACGATATTTTATATTCCTCTATCTGTTTTACTTTACGATAATATCTGATTTTAAGAGTTAAAAGCTTACGTTCAAGATTTTTGATTGATGTATGCTTTGTCAAATCATCCAGTATAGTATATGCTGCAAAAAAATCATCATACTTTTCTATAGATAAAAGCATATGAAGATAGTCATAAAAATCATCAAATACATCCAATATAGGCATACTTGTACTGGCGTTTTTATTAACCATATCAATCCAATAATCCCTTGCCTCGTTTTCACCTATAGCCCTATGTACTCTGGCAAAGAAACAATAGATTACGATTTTATCCATTTCCTGTAAAAATGGTATACAGTCTAATCTTAATCGCTTTTCAACCTCAAGATAATTATCCTGCATATCTAATTTTAGATAAGCTCTACCCATTCCAAGTAGGGTAGCAGTCATGTTTTCTATATAATTATCAATATCCGTATGCTCCAACAAATAACGATGGGCAATCTCTGTATGTGAAATAGATTTTTGATATTCTTCGATATTTAGATATAAAGAGCCTAAATTCATGTGAATCATCCACTCAATATCAGGAAGTGAATAATCCTCACATATACTGATGGCTTTGATATAGTAATCAAGAGCAAATGGAGCATTTCCTCGGTTTAGAGAAACAATGCCAAGCATATTGTTAGCCATTGCAACGTATCCCCATTCCTTTACATGCTCCATTGGGCCCATGCAAGAAAGCATATGAGAATAAAAATTAGATGCATCATTTAATAGATAGTAGGTTTCACCCATAGAAAAATAGGCATAACCAATGAGCGCATCATCTTTTATGTTTTTTCCAATTTCGAGCAGTTTATCACATGCCTTTATAACTGCTCCTGGATTTTTTCCCCTATTTAGTTGAATGTCTCCAATCAATAATTGAATTTCTCTGTTATATCCTAGAACATTCATTTCCCATAAACTCCCCAATCACCTTTTTTAATACTCTTTTAAAATATTGGTTAAGGTTGCAAAATCTTGTAAAGATAATGCTTCTCCCCTGACAGTTGGACTAAAACCTGCCTTTTCAATAGCCTCAGCTATTTGTTCCTTTGAAAAATGTAAACCGTTGCTTAATCCATTTTGAAGAGTCTTTCTTCTTTGATTGAAGGATGCTCTAATAATCTGGAATAGTAGCTTTTCATCACATTTAACTGGTGGATTATTATGGCACTTAAGTGTAATTACCGTACTAGTAACCTTTGGCTGTGGCATAAAACAGCTTGGTGGTGCATCACAAACAATCTGTGGATTTGAATAGTACTGAACTGCAAGTGAGAGAGCACCGTACTCCTTTGAGCCTGGGCCTTCCTGCATTCTGTCAGCCACTTCCTTTTGAATCATTATTGTGATTGATTCAAGTGGAACATGACTTTCAAATAATCCCATAATAATTGGTGTTGTAATGTAATAAGGCAAATTAGCAACAACCTTTATTGGCTTTCCGCCATTTTTTTCTTCAGCTAGCTTCTTAATATCAACCTTTAAGATATCCTGATTGATTACTGACCAGTTCTTATATGATGAGAGAGTATCATCCAAAATTGGAATCAGTGTTTTATCGATTTCTACAGCAACAACTTCCCTTGCTTCCTCGCAAAGGCGCTGTGTCATTGTTCCTATTCCAGGACCTATTTCTAAAACAAAATCATCTTTAGTAATTCCTGCTGCGTCAATAATATTATCAAGAATATTTCCATCTATTAAGAAGTTTTGTCCATATTTCTTTTGAAATGAGAATCCATGAGCCTCTAAGACAGCTCTTGTATAGGTTGGATTGCTTAAATATGCCATTTTATATTCCTTATCTATTTGCTTTTTTATATATGTTTAACGCGTTTTGGTAGGTAACCTTTTCTACCTCTTCAACGCTGATATTCTTTATTTCTGCTATTTTTTCAGCAACATGACTTAAAAAGATAGAAGAGTTACGCTCACCTCTGTGAGGTACAGGCGCCATGTATGGACAGTCTGTCTCAAGAACAATGCTTTCAAGTGGAATAGCTTCAACTGTTTCCACCAGCTTTTTAGCATTTTTGAAGGTGACAACACCTCCTACACCTATATACCAGCCCATCTTTACATATTCCATTGCAATTTCTTTAGAATATGAATAACAATGGACAATACCTTTTACATGCCTATTATTATACTGCCTAATTGTGTTTAAAGTGTCTTCTGCCGCGTCTCTCGAATGGATTATAACAGGCATTTCTAATTCCTTTGCCAAATCCATTTGTTTATTAAACCATATACGCTGTTTTTTGCGCTGTTCTTCTTCCTTAACCCAATAGTAATCCAATCCTATTTCACCAATTGCTACCACCTTTTCATGGCTGGCATTTTGGCGAAGATATTCCATTACTTCATCGTTTATTTCATCGATCTCCTCTGGATGAATTCCTATTGCTGCATAAACATCATCATACTTTTCAGCTAAGGCTATACTTTCCTTACAACCTTTGAAAGTAGCTCCGACATTTACAACTTTTCCTATATTGTTTTCTCTTAATAAATGAGAAAGAAGTTCGACTCTATCAGCGTCGAACTTCTCATCATCATAATGAGCATGAGTCTCAAAAATCATACTAGCAAATCTCCGCACCTGATGGCATTGGCTTTTCAGGTGTCATAAGTGATAAATTACCTTCTGCATCCTCTGCGCAAAGAAGCATTCCTTCTGATAATACGCCTGCAAGCTTAGCTGGCTTAAGGTTAACAAGAACCATTACCTTCTTACCAACCATCTCCTCAGGAGAATAGTGCTTGATGATACCAGATACAATCTGCTTTGTCTGAGAACCTATCTTAACCTGTGAGCAAAGGAGCTTCTTAGAGCCCTTTACTGCCTCACATGAAACTACCTTACCAACCTGGAACTGAAGCTTCATAAAATCATCAAATGTAATCTCTGGCTTAGCCTCGATATCGATGCCTTCCTCATCATCCTCGTCCTTAGCTTCTGGCTGTGCTGGATGAAGCTCAGCAACCTTAGCCATAACCTCATCGAGATCAAGACGAGCGAAAAGAATCTCTGGCTTATCAGTAACCTTTCCACCATTTGTATAGTGACCAAATGTAGAAAGCTCATCATATGCGATTTCCTTAGCGCCAAGCTGTGCTAATACCTTTTCAGATGTCTCAGGCATGAAAGACTTGAGAAGAGTAGCACCGATTGAGATACCCTCTACTAAGTTGTAAAGAACAGTAGCAAGTCTATCCTGCTTAGCTTCATCCTTTGCAAGTGCCCAAGGCATTGTCTCGTCAATGTACTTATTACATCTCTTGAATAAGTTAAATACCTCTGTGATTGCATCAGCTACACGTAAATCTGCCATCTTTTTCTCAACAGCAGTAACAGTAGAAGTACATACAGCCTTAAGATCTGCATCTACATCCTCAGCAACACCCTTGTCCTCAACAACGCCACCGAAGTACTTGTTGCTCATAGAAACTGTTCTGTTAACAAGGTTACCAAGTGTGTTTGCAAGATCAGAGTTAACACGCTCAACCATAAGTGGCCATGAAATAGCACCATCATTTTCGAATGGCATTTCATGTAATACGAAATATCTAACAGCATCTACACCGAAGAAGTCAACGAGTTCATCAGCATAAATAACATTTCCCTTTGACTTTGACATCTTGTCATCGCCACCATCAGCAGACTTTGTAAGAAGCCATGGATGACCAAATACCTGCTTTGGAAGCGGAAGATCAAGTGCCATTAAGAAAATTGGCCAGTAAATTGTATGGAAACGAATAATATCTTTACCAATAAGGTGAAGATCCGCTGGCCATAAAGCCTTGAATCTATCAGAAGATTCTCCATCGCAATCATAACCAATACCAGTGATATAGTTTGTAAGGGCATCAAGCCATACATATACTACATGCTTTGGATCAAAATCTACTGGAATACCCCATGTAAATGATGTACGTGATACACAAAGATCCTGAAGTCCTGGTAGAAGGAAGTTGTTCATCATTTCGTTCTTACGTGATACAGGCTGAATAAATTCAGGATGTGTGTTGATGTAATCGATAAGCTTATCAGCGTATTTGCTCATCTTGAAGAAGTATGCTTCTTCCTTAGCTGGCTGAACCTCACGACCACAGTCTGGGCACTTGCCATCTACAAGCTGTGACTCTGTCCAGAATGACTCACATGGAGTACAGTAAAGTCCTTCGTATGAGCTCTTATAGATATCACCCTTATCATAAAGCTTTTTGAAAATCTTCTTAACCTGCTTCTCGTGATCTTCATCTGTTGTTCGGATGAATTTATCATAAGATGTGTTCATTAAATCCCAAATATTTCTAACCTGACCTGAAACATTATCAACAAATTCCTTTGGTGTAATGCCTGCTTCAGCGGCCTTAAGCTCTATTTTCTGACCATGTTCATCTGTACCTGTCTGGAAGAATACATCATATCCCTCTTGACGACGAAAACGTGCGATTGCATCTGCAAGAACGATTTCATAAGTATTTCCAATATGTGGCTTACCTGATGTGTAAGCGATTGCTGTAGTAATGTAATAATTGCCTTTGTTACCCATTTTTAACTCCTACTCTTCAAAAATATCATCTATTTTCTCTCCACAAGCACTGCAGTACCTAGAGCCATTCTTAACTAATGCACCGCACTTAGGACAAGCCTTTCCCCCTTTAAGTGCCATAATGTCATTGTTAATTTCTTGCAGACGAAGCTCGCAAGCCTTGATTTCTTTTATTTCTTCACGGTCCTCATCTTTTTGCTCTTCGTAATACTTTCTTCCAAGCTTTTCATATAGTTTGGTAAGTTCGTTTTCTTTGACCTTTTTATCGTACTGAAGCTTGGTCATATCACCAGCATTCTGTGCCATTTTTCCAAGGTCTTTCGTTGTATTTGCAATGCTATCTGAAAGTTCATCTAAAAGTCCCATAAATATCTACCTCCCTTTAGCCGAAAAATCCCCTCTAAACCTTTTGATTTTAACACAATAATAGCTTTTTTACCACTTTTTCCACAAAGAGGTTTCGTTTTCCACAATTATAATTACCTGATATATTGAAAGATTTTATACTCCATCTCTTAGTATGATATATCCTAAATAAACAGCATATAGTAAAAGCATGATAATACCGTTTGCTCTATTAAGATTTTTCTTTTTTAGGCACATAGCCCAAACAATTGCTGAAAAACCTACAAGAATAAGGGTATCAATAGCATTAACTGTAAGGTATGTCATTGGCGAAATGGCACCTGCTGTACCAAGTATTAATAGAATATTGAAAACGTTTGAACCTACTACATTTCCGATTGCCATATCAAGCTCGTTTTTCTTAGCTGCAACAATTGATGTAACAAGCTCTGGAAGTGATGTACCAAGTGCAACAATTGTAAGTCCTACTAAAGTTTCTGACATTCCAAACTTTAATGCTAAAGTAGTGCAGGAATCTACAACCCAGTCACCACCAAATTTAATAGCAACAGCTCCACCAACGATATATATGATGCAAAGCCATGTAGGAATATCAACTATTTCTTTTTCAACATCTTCTTCTGCTAGACTTGCAGCATCTTTTCTAGACTTTTTAGCAGCCTTAAGCATTGATGCTAAGAAAATGATAAATACAACAAGAAGAATTGCTCCATCAATGTGTCCAACTGAATTCCCAATAAGTCCCATTATCATAAGTGCAATGGCACATGCTACTGAAAATGGAAAATCCTTTTTTATAGTATCATCGCTAACCTCAAGAGCAGAGAAGAGTGCACAGCTACCAAGTACTACCATAAGGTTGAAAATGTTTGAACCTATTACATTTCCAATAGCAAGCTGATTACTTCCAGCAAGTGATGCAGTTACTGAAACTGAAAGCTCTGGAAGAGATGTTCCCATTGCAACAATTGTCATTCCGATAACAAGTGCTGGAACATGAAGCTTTTTAGCTACTGCTGAGGCACCTTCAACGAAGAAATCTGCGCCTTTAATAAGAAATACGAAGCCAACTACAAGAAGTAGCAGAGCTCCTGGAATTGTGCTAAAAAATATCATTTTATTCTCCTCCTTTAAAACCCAAATGATATTCCATATAAATGCTCAAGCAAGATTTTCACGCCCAGGAAAATTAGGATAATTCCGCCTAATAACTGGGCCTTTGCCTTGAACTTATTACCAAAAATATTTCCCACATAAACACCACCTGCTGAAATAGCAAATGTTGTTAAACCAATAATTAAGATTGCACGAAGTATGTTAAATCCTTCGTAGAATGAGAAAGTAACACCACAGGCTAATGCATCAATACTTGTGGCAATTGCAAGAAGTGTAAGCTCCTTTAAATCAAGTGGTGGATCCATGATTTCCACCTTATCCTCATTCTTCCATTCTTTGATTGCCTCAATAGCCATTTTGCCACCTATATACAACAGAAGTACAAAGGCTATCCAATGGTCATAGGCTGAAATCATATCAGCAAATGCGCTTCCCAAAATGAAACCAATCAGTGGCATCAATGCCTGAAAACCACCGAAGAATAGTGCTATCATAAACATTTGCTTTTTATTTACCTGCTTCATTGCCAGTCCTTTGCAGATAGCGACAGCAAATGCATCCATAGATAGACCTACACCGAATAAAAATACGTCTACTACACTCATATTAAACTCCTTTTTTTTGTGAGGGCTGATATAGCAAAAAAGACCCACGTGTAACCAAATCTATGGCTACACGTGAGTCTCACTATTTAATGTTTGCCAGGGTCAATCCCGAGTCTGTTGACAAACAACGCATTCGTTTAATAGCGCTAGCTACTCCCTCACGAGATGTATACAATATACTAAAATTTGCTAGATTTTTCAACCTTTAGCTTCTTTTAAGTTTTTTGTAAATAAAATTCACTATAAAGTAGCTTATGATGCCGCCACATATACCTGTTAATGTGCCAACTAATACATCTGTTGGCCAATGAACAAAAACATATAATCTGCTTATAGCAATAGCAGCCGCAAGGATAAGTGCTGGTATGCCAAGCTTTTTATTTCTAGTGAAAATTGCCGTTGCTACAGCAAAGCTTGCATTTGAATGACCTGATGGAAATGAATAGTCATGAGGTACTTTAACAAGCAATTGAACCTCTGGTTCCAACCAGCATGGTCTGCATCTCATGATACTAGGCTTTAATATAATATTACATAATATCACTGTAAGAATTAGAGAAATTGCTGCCTGAAAGCCCATTTTTCTATTGAATGGTAAAAGTAACAGTAGAAGAGTTACGGCTATCCAAAACCAACCTGCATTTCCTAACATGGTAATCTTTGGAACCAGCCAATCTAACGCGGTATTATGAATACTCTGAAACCAATGAAGTAAATCTAATTCCCAATCAAAATAGAAGACTCTTGACTGTTCAATTATTGCTTCCATAAATTCCTCCTTAAAAGAAAATAGTGTCAAGGGCTAACACCTTGGCACTATTGTATATTTTTATTGTGAAAATACTATTAAGCTTCAATCTTGCAGAAAGATTTCTTGCCCTTCTTAAGAAGGAATTCCTCTGCAAATGCATCCTTTTCGTATGATGTAAATGGATCAGCAACCTTGTCTCCGTTAACTGAAACACCACCCTGCTGAACAGCACGACGAGCCTCAGCACGGCTAGCTGTAAGACCTGAAGATACAAGAATCTGAAGGATATCTACCTTGCCATCACGGAAATCTTCATCTGAAAGCTTGTGACATGGAATATTCTCAGAATTAGCTCCACCTGAGAAAAGTGCCTTTGAAGCCTCGCGAGCCTTATCTGCTTCCTCTGTACCGTGAACCATCTGAGTAAGCTCATAAGCTAATATATCCTTAGCTTCGTTAAGCTGAGCACCTTCCCAGCTGTCCATCTTTTCGATTTCTTCCATTGGAAGGAATGTAAGCATACGGATGCACTTAAGAACATCAGCATCACCAACATTTCTCCAGTACTGATAAAAATCAAATGGAGATGTTTTGTTAGCATCAAGCCATACTGCATTACCAGCTGTCTTACCCATCTTCTTACCCTGTGAATCTGTAAGAAGAGTGATAGTCATGGCATGAGCATCCTTACCAAGCTTACGTCTGATAAGCTCTGTACCACCAAGCATGTTAGACCACTGATCATCACCACCGAACTCAAGATTACAATTGTATTCCTGGAACATGTGATAGAAGTCATAAGACTGCATAATCATGTAGTTGAATTCAAGGAATGAAAGACCCTTTTCCATACGCTGCTTGTAGCACTCTGCACGAAGCATGTTGTTAACTGAAAAGCAAGCTCCAACCTCTCTTAAAAGGTCTACGTAGTTAAGGTCAAGTAACCAATCAGCATTGTTTACCATAAGAGCCTTACCATCGCTGAAATCAATGAAACGCTCCATCTGCTTCTTAAAGCATTCAGCATTATGATTGATGTCTTCTCTAGTAAGCATCTTTCTCATATCAGTACGACCTGATGGATCACCAATCATAGTTGTACCACCGCCTATAAGGGCAATTGGCTTATTGCCAGCCATCTGTAATCTCTTCATTAATGTGAGGGCCATAAAGTGACCAGCAGTAAGGCTATCTGCAGTACAATCAAAGCCGATATAGAAAGTTGCCTTGCCCTCATTAATTAATTTTTTAATTTCTTCCTCGTTTGTCACCTGGGCAATCAGGCCACGCGCTACTAACTCGTCATAAATTGTCATTGCAAAATTCTCCTTTCTCACATTTTTGAACAGTTAGTTTTTATGTAAACAAAAATCCCTCGCCCCCATTTACTAGGGTCGAGGGATTTAAATTAGAGGTGCCAACCAGATTTGAACTGGTGATAGAGGTGTTGCAGACCTTTGCCTTACCACTTGGCTATGGCACCATATATATAAGTAAAACGGAGAAGGAGGGATTTGAACCCTCGCGCCGGTTGCCCGACCTACACCCTTAGCAGGGGCGCCTCTTCGGCCTCTTGAGTACTTCTCCAAAGTTGTAGGTATTACTTCTTTTGTTCGACGCAAGTGTTATTCTACTAGAGTATTCCTATAAAGTCAACAAAAAAATAGGGAAATCTTAAAGATTTCCCAAATTTTTTTTTATAATGTTTTTAACACTAATTTTCGCCTACATTTTCATCGTCATTTTCCAGAATTGTCTCACTTTTTCTAACTTTTGCGATGCTAATTAGCTTAGTATTTTCCTTCAAATCGATAAGCTTTACACCTGATGTAATTCGACTGAGAAGAGCAGTACCAGCTACCTCAATTCTGATAATAGTTCCAGCTGTATTAATAAGCATTACTTCGTCATCTTTTTCAACTGCCTTTGCACCAATAAGATTTCCTGTCTTTTCTGTAATCTTATAGCACTTAACACCCTTACCACCACGATGGATTGTGTTAAATTCTGTCATTAAAGTACACTTACCTAAACCATTTTCAGATACAGTCATCAGAGACTCTCCCTGAGAAATCATCTGCATTCCGATAATCATATCATCAGCTGCAAGGTTCATACCTATAACACCCATGGTTGCACGGCCTGTAGGTCTAACCTCAGTTTCACTAAAACGAATAGCCTGGCCATATTTTGTAACCATAATTACATCTTCCTTACCGTCTGTAAGCTTAACCTCGATAAGCTTATCGTCATCACGAAGAGTGATAGCAGTAAGACCGTTCTTTCTGATGTTATCGTATTCTGTAATCTTTGTTTTCTTAACGAAACCATCAGCTGTAGCCATGAATAGATACTTATCCTCGTGGTAATCCTCGATAGGAATCATAGCTGTAACCTTTTCATCAGGCTGAAGCTGAAGAATGTTAACTATAGCTATACCACGGCTAGTACGGCTACTTTCTGGGATTTCGTATGCCTTTATACGATATACTCGTCCTTTGTTAGTGAAGAAGAGTAGATAATCGTGAGATGACATCATAAGCATTTCTACTACATAATCGTCATCTATTGTATCCATACCCTTAATTCCCTTACCACCACGGTGCTGAGCCTTAAAGTTGTCCTCATTCATACGCTTGATGTAACCAAGCTTTGTAAATGTAACAACTGTGTTAGTAACTGGAATCATATCTTCCATGCTGATATCGTATTCATCATATCCGATAGATGTACGTCTATCATCACCATACTTTTCAGCAATTTCTGTAATTTCAGTTTTGATAACTGAAAGAAGTACCTTTTCGTCTGAAAGAATAGCCTTCAATTTTCCAATAAGAACCTGCAATTCATTGTATTCCTGCTGAATCTTATCGCGCTCCAAACCTGTAAGAGCACGAAGACGCATATCTACAATAGCCTGAGCCTGAGCATCAGAAAGACCGAAGCGCTCCATCAATGTAAGCTTTGCAGTGCTTACATCAGCTGAACTTCTGATAATTTGGATAACTTCATCAATGTTATCAAGAGCAATAAGTAATCCCTCTAAGATATGTGCTCTTTCTTCTGCCTTGTTAAGCTCGTACTTTGTACGACGAGTTACAACATCCTTCTGGTGATTTAAGTAATGTGTAAGCATTTCCTTAAGGTTGAGAATCTTTGGCTGATTATCAACAAGGGCAAGCATGATTACACCGAAGGTATCCTGTAACTGAGTATGCTTATAAAGCTGATTAAGGATGATGTTAGGATTAACATCACGTCTAAGCTCAATACAAATACGCATACCTTCACGTGATGATTCATCACGAAGGTCTGTAATTCCGTCGATTTTTTTATCCTTATGAAGCTCTGCAATTTTTTCAATTAAACGAGCTTTGTTAACGTTGTATGGGATTTCAGTAACAACAATTCTGTTTTTACCATTATCCATTGGCTCGATTTCTGAAACGGCACGAACTCTGATTTTAGCTTTACCAGTACGGTAAGCTTCTTCAATTCCTGCTTTTCCAAGAATTACGCCACCTGTAGGAAAGTCTGGTCCCTTAACGATATTAAGAATTTCTTCGATATCTGTATCTCTATCTTCTTCAATCTGGTTATCAATGATTTTGTTAACTGCACCAATGATTTCACGAAGATTATGAGGTGGAATATTTGTAGCCATACCTACAGCGATACCTGTTGTACCGTTAACAAGTAGGTTAGGGTAGCGGGCTGGAAGAACAGTAGGCTCTTTTTCAGTCTCATCAAAGTTTGGCATGAAATCTACGCCATCCATGTCGATATCTTTACCAAGAGTGAATTTATCATCCTTGTAGTTGATACCAAACATTGTCATAGAAATCTTTGAGAGACGTGCTTCTGTGTATCGCATGGCAGCGGCGCCATCACCATCAACAGAACCAAAGTTACCATGTCCGTCTACTAGTGGATAACGTGTGTTCCATTCCTGTGCCATGTTGACAAGTGCACCATAAATAGAACTATCACCATGAGGGTGATATTTACCCATTGTATCACCGACAATACGAGCACATTTTCTGTGTGGCTTGTCAGGACCATTGTTAAGTTCAATCATAGAGAATAATACTCTACGCTGAACTGGTTTAAGACCATCTCTTACATCTGGAAGTGCACGTGAAGCGATAACGCTCATCGCATAATCGATATAAGAGTTTTCCATAGTTTCTTTTAGGTCAACATCATGAATATTATCAAAAATTTTGTCGTCCATATTTTTCCTTTTTTGCTCCTATCGGGCGAAGCCCGAATTTTTAATAGGTTTTTATATATCTAAGTTCTGTACGTACTTTGCGTTAGCCTCGATGAATTCACGTCTTGGCTCAACATTGTCGCCCATAAGAGTTGAGAATGTAACGTTGATTTCTGATACATCTTCATCATCAATAACAACACGCTTAAGTATTCTCTTTTCAGGATCCATTGTTGTTTCCCAAAGCTGCTCAGCATCCATCTCACCAAGTCCCTTGTATCGCTGAATCTTATTGCTTGAATCACGACCAACTTCAGTAAGAATCTGATTTAATTCTTCATCAGAATATGCATACCAAACCTTTTTGTTTTTCTCCAACTTATAAAGTGGAGGAGTAGCAAGATATACATAACCCTGCTTAATAAGCTCTGGCATAAATCTATACAAGAATGTAAGCATAAGTGTTGCAATATGAGCACCATCAACATCGGCATCAGTCATGATAATGATTTTGTGGTAACGAAGCTTTGAAATATCAAAGTTTTCATGAATACCAGTACCGAATGCTGTAATCATAGCTTGAATTTCTGCATTTCCGTAGATTCTATCTTCTCTAGCTTTTTCTACGTTAAGAATCTTACCACGAAGTGGAAGAATAGCCTGAGTTGCACGGCTTCTAGCAGTCTTTGCAGAACCACCAGCGGAATCTCCCTCTACGATAAAGATTTCGCAGTTCTTAGGATCCTTATCTGAACAATCAGCAAGCTTTCCTGGAAGTGACATTCCTTCAAGTGGAGTCTTACGTCTGCTTAAATCTCTAGCCTTTCTTGCAGCTTCTCTAGCTCTTTGAGCCTGAAGAGATTTTTCGCAGATAAGCTTTGCTGTAGCTGGATTCTGTTCAAGGAACCATGTTAACTGTTCTGTAACGATTGAATCTACAGCACCTCTAGCTTCTGAATTTCCAAGCTTTTGCTTAGTCTGACCTTCAAACTGAGGCTCTTCAATCTTGATAGAAATGATTGCTGCCAATCCTTCTCTAATATCATCTCCCTCTAATTGTGGGTCGTTATCTTTTAAAATCTTGTTATCTCTTGCGTATTTATTAAATACCTTTGTAAGCGCACCTCTAAAACCTGTAAGATGTGTACCACCTTCAGGTGTAACGATGTTATTTACATAGCTGTATGCCTGATCTTGATATCCATCGTTGTGCTGCATAGCAACCTCAACATAAATGTTATCCTTAGTACCTTCGCAATAAATAACATCATCGTAAAGAGGCTTATTTCCGCGGTTTATATACTGAACAAATTCTTTAATACCGCCTTCATAATGGAAGCTTTCTTCCTTAGGCTCTTCACCTCTTGTATCAGTAAGTGTAATTCTAAGACCCTTTGTAAGGAATGCAGTTTCTCTAAGTCTTACTTTAAGTGTCTTGTAATCAAAAATAGTAGTCTCAAAAATAGTATTATCAGGAAGGAATGTTACCTTTGTACCTGTTTCTTCTGCAGGACATGTGCCAATTTTTTTAAGAGGATACATTGTTTTACCACGCTCATATCTCTGTTTAAAGATTTTTCCTTCACGTTTTATTTCAACTTCAACCCAGTTTGAGAGAGCATTAACAACAGATGCACCTACACCGTGAAGTCCACCTGAAACCTTGTAACCGCCACCGCCGAATTTTCCTCCAGCATGAAGTACAGTAAATACAACCTCTACTGCAGGTATACCAGCTTTGTGATTGATACCAGTAGGAATTCCTCTACCATCATCTATAACAGTTATTGAATTGTCTGGATTAATTGTTACCTGAATATGAGTACAAAATCCTGCTAAGGCCTCATCAACAGCATTATCAACTATCTCATAAACCAAATGATGAAGACCTCTTTCAGAGGTTGAACCAATATACATACCAGGTCTTTTTCTAACTGCTTCAAGACCTTCTAGAATCTGTATTTGGTCTGCACCGTATTCCTGATTAATTTCTGCTGACATTTAGCTCCTCCGTTTTTAATTCTATAGAACCATCAGTTACTTTATAAACTGTATTTAACATAAATCGATTTTTAACAAATTCATCGATTCCAGTACAAGTAATAATGGTTTGTGTATCAAGTAAATTATCTAATAAATCACTTTGACGATTTTTATCAAGCTCTGATAAAACATCATCTAAAAGTAATATTGGTTTATCATTTATTGTATTTTCAACAAGCTTTATTTCAGAAAGCTTTAAAGATAGGGCACAGGTACGCTGTTGTCCTTGACTTCCAAACTTTCTAATATCAATTCCATCAACAGTTATTTTAATATCATCCCTATGGGGACCAACTGAAGTTTGACAAAATCTCATATCTTTTTCTTTGTTTTTGACCAGTTCATCTAAAAAGAAAATATCCTCAATGTTAGGATCATAGCTAACATCTATGTTTTCTTTACCAGATGTAATTTTTGAATGAATATCCTTAACAATAATATTTATATCGTTAATGAACTGCTGACGTCTGTTAATAATTTTTTTGCCATAATTTATAAGCTGCTCATCCCAAATTGGTAGAGTTTCTTTTAACTCAGGCCTATAAATCATCTCTTTTAACAAAGCATTTCTTTGATTTAGAGCTTTATTGTAATTTGTAAGATCAGAAAGATAGATTTTATCTATCTGACAAAGCTCTGCATCCATAAATTTTCTTCTTTCTGAAGGACCATTTTTTATGATATTTAAGTCCTCAGGTGAGAAGAAAATTATATTTATAAGACCAAATAAATCTGCTGCTTTTTTTATTGGAACTCTATTAATAGCAATTCCTTTTGATTTATTTTTTTTGAGATGAATATCTATTTGATAGTCTCTATTGTTCTTTGTAACAATAGTTTTTATATGACTTTCATCTTTACCAAATTTAATAATTTCTTTATCACGACTGCCTTTATGGGATTTTGTTGTCCCTGACATATAGGCAGACTCCAAAATATTTGTCTTTCCTTGGGCATTGTCACCGAAAAGAATAGTAGTATGCTCATCAAAATTAATACTAAGTGAGTCATAGTTTCTAAAATTTTCCAGCTCAATGGATTTAATTATCATTAGTAACTGTTACACTTTCTCCATTAAATTCAACAATATCACCTGGATAGATTTTCTTACCACGACGAGTTTCAACCTCGCCATTATATTTTACTAATCCTTCTTCAATGACTTCCTTAGCCATTGCTCCAGATTCAACTAAGTTAGCCAGTTTAAGTAACTGGCCTAACTTTATAAATTCATCACGTATATATATTTTTTCCATTAGTTTGCTCCTGGATTATTAAAGTTAACAGGAAGAACGATGTAAATGAATGAACCATTATCATCCTTAATGAAGCAAGGACTCTTTGCATTAAGCATGAAAAGATTAATTTCTTCATCATCAATAACCTTAAGCGCATCTAATACAAACTTAGGGTTAAAGCCAATCATAATATCCTTACCCTCTTTAACAATATCAATATCTTCATTCATTGTTCCAATGAAAGATGAGATAGTAAGAGACATTGTATTTCCTACTGCATTTACAATAATAGGCTTCTTATCACCTTCGTTAACAAGAATTGTAGCTCTGTCGATACAATCAAAGAATTCTTTCTTGTTAATCTTAATCTTTGTTTCATAATCAGCTGAAAGCATCTGTTCAATCTTGAAGAATTCACCTTCAATAATACGAGATACAACTGTAGTCTGATCAAATTCAAAAATAATATGATTATCAGTAACGTAAATATTTACTTCATCATCAATACCACCATCAATAATCTTGATGATTTCATTTAATGTTTTCTTTGGAACTACAACCTTAACATCATTAGCTGGATTCTTTAATTCTACATTTCTGATTGAAACTCTGTGTCCATCAAGAGCTACAACCTTAAGTTTGTTATCTTTGATTTCAATAAGCTCACCAGTCATTAACTTATTGTTTTCATTATCAGCAACTGAGAATATTGTCTGTCTAATAATATCTCTAAGTGTTAACTGAGAAATAACGATTGGCTGATTTCTTTGGATTACTGGAATATAAGAGAAGTCTTCTCCAGATTTTCCTATAATATCAAATTTAGCTTTTTCACATGTAATAGATGTTTTGAATGATGTATCTGTTTCTATAGTAACTTCGTTTTCAGGAAGCTTTCTTACAATCTCAGAAAATTTCTTTGCATCTAAAGCAATAATTCCTCTTTCATGTATTGTTCCACTAACGATAGTTTCAATTCCAATTTCCATATCATTAGCAGTAAGTTTTATTTCTCCAGAAGATGCATCAATTAGGATACATTCAAGTATTGCCATTGTTGTTCTGGTTGGTACCGCCTTTGATACAATATTAACTCCTTTAACAAGGTCAGCTTTTTGACAAGATATTTTCATTTTGTGTGCTCCCTTTCTTAAACATAAAAAATATAATTTATTTTCTAAGTATTATTATTATAGGTTGTTGATTTGTATATAACTGTGAAACCCCAGTATTTATACGTAAAACATGACTTAATAACTTTTGAAAATCTGTGAATTTAGTATTGATAATATATGGATAATTTGTGAATAAAAAATGTTTAAATTTTTAAACAAAAATTTGTCTACAAACAATTCACATTTAAATCACAACTTATCTTCATAGTTATCAACAAGTTATTAACATTAATTAGGATTAATCTTTTTCTTAATTGTTTCTACAAGATTCTTTGTGTTTTCATCCTTAACTATTTCATCCTCGATTTTGTTAGCTCCGTGGATGATTGTTGAATGGTCTCGTCCGCCAAGTAGAAGACCAATAGCTTGTAATGAAGAATCAGTCATTGTGTTACATAAATACATGGCTATCTGTCTTGGTCTAACTACGGAACTTGATCTATTTTTAGAAGCCATCTGATCAACTGTAATATTAAAGTGTTCAGCAACTACTTCTATAATTAACTGAGGAGTTATTTCTCTTGAAATGTTAGGAGAAATAAAGTTTTGTAATTCTCGCTCAGCTATTTCCATTGTAATATCAATCTTTTCAAGTCTTGAGAAAGCTATTAATTTATTAAGAGCGCCTTCGATTTCTCGGATGTTTGACTGAATATTTTCAGCTATGTATTTTCTAATTGATTCATCCAAATTGAAATTTTTTTCTTCAATCTTTCTATTAAGGATAGCCATACGAGTTTCGTAATCTGGATATCCAATATCAGCCATAAGACCCATATCGAATCTTGATTTAAAACGATCATCTAATGTTTCCATATCCTTTGGAGGTTTATCAGATGAAATAACTATTTGTTTTCCCATTGCATGTAATGCATTAAATGTATGGAAAAACTCTTCCTGAGTTGCTTCCTTACCTATAATAAATTGAATATCATCAACCATGAGAACATCAACAGTTCTGTACTTATCTCTGAAGCGCTGCATTGCTGTAGCATTATTGTTTGTTCTCATGTTTTCAATTACTTCATTAGTAAATTCTTCTGAAGTTACATATAATATATGAGTGTTTGGATTTTGATTTTCAATGTAATTTCCAATAGCTTGCATTAAGTGAGTTTTGCCAAGACCAGGTCCTCCATATATATATAGAGGATTATAAAATTCTCCTGGAGATTCTGCTACTGCAAGTGCTGCAGTTTGAGCAAATCTGTTATTTCTACCAACGACAAAATTTTCAAATGTAAACTTAGGATTAATGGTAGTGTTAACCATTCGTTTTTCTTCGAATGGAGCACTTTCTTCTATTTTAATTAAATCAACATTCTTTTCTTTTTTTATTTGATTTGCATTTTCTTGGGTGATGAATATGATTTCATCGAATTGCATTCCTGTTATTTCTGCAATTGTTACTTTAATTGGTGTAGCATACTTTCTTGTAATGTAACCAATTGTCATTTGATTTTGATCACCGTTGTAGGTAATGTAAAGTTTATTATCTTCTATTTGAAATAATTCGAGAGGTTTTAACCAAGAATTATAAGAAACATCTGAGATACTATACTCAGTTTTAAGATAATCTAGGATTTCGTCCCATTTTTTAACAAGTTCTTCCATAAAATTTCCCTTTTATCCACATTTTAAACTATTCTATATTCTACCCTATATATGGCTTTTTATCAATATTTACTACAAATTGGTGTAGGGGATTGTGTAAATTTTAAAATGCCTTATTTCGCAAATTTGGGCCTCTAATATTAGAATTATAGTTATCCACATATGGAAAATTTGATTTATCCACATTTACAATCCCTATTTTACATTATTTTTGATAGTTAGTGTGGATAAAATTGATTTTTTTCCAGCTTATCCACATAGTTTTCCACACATTGTAGATAAGATTAAAAATATTTTTGCCAGTTTTATACAACATTTTGTATTCCATTTTTAGGTTTAGTAGAGATATTGTGTTTTTGAGTTATCCACACCTACTTAAAATATTAAATAATGCATTTTTTATTGACTTTATAGGCTTTTGCAGTTATAATTTCAACTGATGTTTTCTCATAAGAGGAGGTGGATATATTATGAAGATGACATATCAACCAAAAAAGAGACAGAGATCCAAAGTACATGGATTTAGATCAAGAATGAGCACAGCTGGTGGACGTAAGGTTCTTGCAGCTAGACGTGCAAAAGGAAGAAAGAAATTATCAGCTTAGGCCACAGACCATGTGGTCTTTCTTCTTATTTAAAAGGAAAATATTGTTATGGAATTTAGTGAATCTCTAAAAAAGAATAAAGACTTCACGCTCGTGTACAGAAGAGGTGTGTCAAAAGCTAATAGACAGCTTGTAATGTATATCTACCATAATAATACAGATCGAAATCGTATTGGAATTTCTGTTAGTAAAAAGGTTGGAAATTCAGTAGTTAGGCATCATTTGACGAGACTGATAAGAGAAAGTTATAGACTAAATGAAGAGATGTTCAATAGTGGTTTGGACATTGTAGTCGTTGTAAGAGAAGCCGCAGCTTCCGCTACTTTTGATGAAATACAAAAATCCTTGCTTCATCTTGCAAATCTTCACAAAGTAACTCGTAAATAATTGGAATCATCTTTTCTATCATGTTGAAGAAGTTATTTATATTTTTAATTAAGTTTTATAGAAAATATTTGTCACCAATGAAAACCACCAAATGTCCTTATTGTCCTACATGTTCTGCTTATGGACTTGAAGCAGTTGAAAAATATGGGGCTATTAAAGGCGGCGGTTTAGCTCTTTGGAGAATTATTAGATGTAATCCTTTTTCTCATGGTGGATTTGATCCGGTTCCTTAATTAACTGGAGGTTTTACGTTGAGCGATTTATTACTTACCGCTTATGGTGGTTCTATCCTTGGACCTATCGCAGTATTATTAGGATGGATTATGGATAAGATTTATGTTTTACTTGCTAGCATTGGCATTGAAAACATAGCTCTTACAATTTTTATTTTCACTTTTGTTATCTATCTTTGCATGTTCCCACTTACTTACAAGCAGCAGAAGTTTGCTGTTTTAACTCGTAAGATGCAGCCTGAAATGAAAGCTATTCAAGATAAGTATAAGGGTGCAAAAGACCAGGATAGTATGCAAAAGCAGCAGATGGAAACTCAGGCACTTTATGATAAATACGGTATTTCACCAACTGGTAGCTGTGTTTACATGTTAATCCAGATGCCTATTCTTTTTGCTCTTTATAGAGTATTCTATAATGTTCCTGCTTATATTACTTCTGTAAAAAATGTATTTACAGAGCTTGTTAACGGAATTATGGCTACAGATGGATTTGCAAAGACTATGACTAATATTGCAGATTCAGCTAATCTTAGAAATGTCAACTATGATTTTACAGTTAGCGATAAGACTGTAGTTTCTAATTATTTAGTAGATGTTCTTTATAAGCTTCCTTCATCAGGTTGGGATGCACTTACAAATGCTTTTCCTGATTTAACATCATCTATTGATACTGTTGTAGCTAAGCTTGAAAAGATTAACTACTTATTTGTACTTAACATTAGTGATACTCCACTTAATCTTATTAAGTTTGGATGGGCTTCAGAAAAGAAAGATTTCCTTTTAATTTTCTGTGCTTTACTTATTCCAGTAATATCTTATTTAACACAGATGTTAAACATTAAGCTTACTCCACAGTCTACTGAAGGACAGTCAGAGCAGATGGCAGCACAGATGAAGACAATGAATCTTATGATGCCACTTATGTCACTTTTTATCTGCTTTACAGTTCCTGTAGGTCTTGGTTTATATTGGATTGCTGGTGCTTTAGTTCGTGTAGTTCAGCAGTACTTCTTAAATAAGCATTTTGAAAAGATTGATCTTGAAAGTATCATTGAGAAGAACAAGGATAAAGCAGCTGCTAAGGCTGAAAAGCGTGGCATTCGTCAGGCTCAAATTTATGAAGCAGCTCGTATGTCTACAAAGTCTTCAAGCACTTCAATGACTGACAGGGCAAATCTTGTTAAGGATAATTCTGAAGCTTTAAAAAATGCAGAGGAATTTAGATCAAAGGCAAGTTCAAATTCTCTTGCCGCAAAGGCTAATCTTGTAAAAGAATTTAACGAAAAAAATAATAAATAGGGGGAAATAAAATGGAATTCAAAGAGTTTACAGGTAAGACTGTTGCAGATGCTCTTACTAATGCAACTGTTTCATTAGGTATTACTTCAGACCAGGTTAAATACGAAGTTCTTGAAGAAGGAAGTAATGGTTTTCTTGGAATTGGTTCTAAGGATGCAGTTATCAAAGTTGTTATTTCTTCTGAGGAAGATTCTAAGGAAGTTGCTTTAGAATTTTTAAATGGTGTTTTCGAAGCTATGCAGCTTGAAGTTAACATTTCAATGGATTATGACGAGTCTGATAAGACACTTTCAATTGATTTAGCTGGTCCAGAGATGGGTGTTCTTATTGGTAAGCGTGGTCAGACACTAGATTCATTACAGTATCTTACAAATCTTGCAGTTAATCGTTCATCTGAGAACTATACTAGAGTTAAGATTGATACTGAAGATTATAGACGTCGTAGAAAAGAGACACTCGAAAATCTTGCAAAGAATATGGCAAGCAAGGTTAAGAGAACAAAGAAGGCAGTTACTCTTGAGGCTATGAATCCTTACGAAAGACGTATTATTCATTCAGCACTTCAGAATGATAATAATGTTACAACTCATTCAGAGGGTGAAGAGCCATACCGCTACGTTGTTATTACTCTTAAGAAATAATTGATTTCAAGGGTTAGTCTTTATAATTAGGCTAACCCTTTGACTTTGTTTATTAATAAATTAAAGAATTCTTCTTTTATTTATTAATTGACAAATATGGAGGAGACTATGTATCAAAGTGATACAATATGCGCAATCGCTACATCATTAAATAGTTCTGGCATTGGTATTATTCGTGTCAGTGGAGAAGAATCAATTTCTATAGTTGATTCTATTTTTCGTGGAAAAAATAAATTAGCAGATTGCGACACTCATACCATTCAATATGGACATATTGTTGCTAATTCAGAAGTAGTAGATGAAGTTTTAGTCATGATAATGAAAGGACCAAGAAGCTACACTACTGAAGATACAATTGAAATTGACTGTCATGGTGGAATTTTAGTTCTTAAAAAGGTACTTAGTCTTTTAATAAATGCGGGAGCAAGAATAGCAGAGCCAGGAGAATTTACAAAAAGAGCATTTTTGAATGGACGTATAGATTTATCAGAAGCCGAATCTATCATGGATTTAATTTCTTCTAATTCAGAACTTGCTATGAAGAATTCTATAAAGCAGTTATCTGGTTCATTAAATAAAATTATTGTTGATTTAAGAGATAAGATTTTATATGAAACTGCATTTATAGAATCTGCTTTAGATGATCCAGAGCATTACGATTTAACTGGATACCCAGAGCAGTTGAGAGAAAAGGTTAATTCATTAATTACTACAGTTGATAATTTAATTAATTCTTTTAATTCAGGACATATTTTAAAAGAAGGTATTAATACACTTATTTTAGGAAAGCCTAATGCAGGTAAATCTTCTTTGCTTAATACTTTATCTCGAAGAGAGAGGGCAATTGTTACAGATATTCCTGGAACTACAAGAGATACATTAGAAGAGCAGATTACTATTAATGGAGTTTCTCTTAATATCATTGATACTGCAGGTATCAGACAAACCGATGATGTAGTTGAAAAGATTGGTGTAGATAAAGCAATCGATTCTATAGAAGATGCAGATTTAATTTTATTTGTTTTAGATTCATCAAGACCAATGGATTCGAATGATGAATTTATTATCAATAAAATTTTAGATAAAAAAGTAATTATATTACTTAATAAATCTGACCTCGATACAGTAATTAGCGAGGAAGATATATGCAATAAATATAATAAACCTGTTATTTCTTTTTCATCTGTAAGTATGGATGGCTTAGATACGCTTGAGTCAAAAATTACTGATATGTTTTTTGCAGGTGAAGTTAAATCTGACGACACTTTATATATTACAAACTCTCGTCAGGCTGGTTGTCTTTCAAATGCAAAGAATAGTTTATTGAATGTTATTACAAGTATAGATAATATGATGCCAGAAGATTTTTTCTCAATAGATTTAATGGATGCCTATAATTTCCTTGGTGAGATTACTGGTGAGACTATAGAAGATGATTTGGCAAATAAGATTTTTAGTACATTTTGTATGGGTAAATAATTGAGGTTAATTAAGGAGTTATTATGTCATACGTAGAAGAGTCCTATGATGTTGTTGTTATTGGAGCTGGTCATGCTGGATGTGAAGCAGCTTTAGCTTCAGCTAGAATGGGATTAAATACAATTTGTTTTACTGTTAGTATGGATTCAGTTGCATTAATGCCATGTAATCCTAATATTGGTGGAAGTTCTAAAGGACATCTTGTTAGAGAGTTAGATGCTCTTGGTGGACAGATGGGTATAAATATCGATCATACTTTCATTCAGTCCAAGATGCTTAATTCATCTAAGGGTCCTGCTGTACATTCACTTAGAGCTCAGGCTGACAAATCTGCATATTCTCTGAGAATGAGAAAAACTATGCAGGATACAGATAATCTTACTTTAAGACAAGCTGAGGTTACTGAATTAATAGTAAATAATGGAAAAGTTGAAGGTGTTAAAACTTTATCTGGTGCAACTTATCATGCTAAGGCAGTTGTTATTTGTACTGGTACTTACCTTAGAGCTAGATGTTTATACGGAGATGTTATTGAACACACTGGTCCTAATGGTTTGAAAGCAGCTAATCATTTAACTCAATCATTAACTGATAATAATGTAGAAATGAACCGCTTTAAAACTGGTACTCCGGCAAGAGTTGATAGTCGTTCAATCGATTATTCAAAGATGGAAATACAGTTAGGTGATAACCCTGTTGTTCCTTTTTCATTTAGTACAAATCCAGATGATGTTCAGATTGAGCAGGTTCCATGTTATTTAACATATACTAATGAAAAGACTCATGAGATTATTAGAGCTAATCTTGATAGATCACCAATGTATTCTGGAGTAATTGAAGGAACAGGTCCTAGATATTGCCCAAGTATTGAAGATAAGGTTGTTCGTTTTGCTGATAAAAATCGTCATCAGCTTTTTGTTGAACCAGAAGGCTTAAATACAAATGAAATGTATATTGGTGGAATGAGTTCATCAATGCCTGAAGATGTTCAGTATGCAATGTACCATACTGTTCCTGGTTTGGAAAATTGTAAAATTGTTCGTAACGCATATGCGATTGAATATGATTGTATTAATGCTACTCAGTTAAAAGCCAGTCTTGAATTTAAAAATATTGATGGCTTATTTGCTGCAGGTCAGTTTAACGGTAGTAGTGGATATGAAGAAGCAGCAGCACAGGGATTGGTAGCTGGAATTAATGCTGCATTAAAATTACTTGGTAAGGAACCAATGATTTTAGATAGATCTAATTCATATATTGGTGTTTTAATCGATGACCTTGTTACTAAGGAAACAAAAGAGCCATATCGTATGATGACATCTAGAGCTGAGTATAGACTTCTACTTAGACAAGATAATGCAGATATTCGCCTCTCTAAAATCGGTTACGAGGTTGGTTTACTTCCTAAAGAACGCTATGAACATGTAGTTGAAAAGGAACGTTTAATCAATGAAGAGGTAGCTCGAGTAAAAGAAATTAATATTGGAGCAAGAAAAGAAGTTCAAGAGCTTCTTGAATCTTATGGAAGTATTCCGCTTTCTAACGGAATCAAACTTGTAGATTTAATTAGAAGACCTGAGCTTGATTATGATAAGTTAGCACCTATTGATCCTGATAGACCTAATTTATCAAAAGAAGTTAGAGAAGAAGTTAATATTTATATTAAGTACGAAGGCTATTTGTCTAGACAGGAAAAACAGGTAAAACAATTTAAAAAACTTGAACAAAAATTAATTCCTACTGATATTGATTATGATGATGTATCAAGTTTAAGAATTGAAGCTAGACAGAAGCTTACAAAATTAAGACCAGCGAATATTGGTCAGGCTTCAAGAATATCAGGTGTAAGCCCAGCTGATATCTCAGTACTTTTAGTTTATCTTGAGACATATAAAAGCAAAAATGCATCAGTTTAAGGGTATATAAATGTACCCTTAAAACCATTCGATTTTTTAGGAGATTTATGAGTAGAGATTATTCTTATTTAATTAATACTTTGGGTAACTGGAATTTTGAGTTATCAGAGCATCAGATTGAACAGCTTGATAAGTATTATGAATTATTAATTGAAAAAAACAAGGTAATGAATCTTACTGCTATTACTGAGTTTGATGAAGTTATAGTTAAGCATTTTGCTGATAGCTTATCAATCTGTACTGTATTACCAGAAGATGTTAATACTGTTTGTGATTTAGGAACCGGTGCAGGTTTTCCTGGTATACCTATGGCTATTGCTTACCCAAATTTACAGTTTACATTAATTGATTCTCTTAATAAACGTATTAAGTTTTTACAGGAAGTAGTAGATGCCATCGGTCTTACTAATGTTACATTAGTTCATGCAAGAGCAGAGGAGGCCGGTAGAGATAAAAAGTTTAGAGAACAGTTTGATTTAGTTGTTTCGCGTGCTGTTGCTAACATTGCTACTTTATCGGAATATTGTTTACCTTTAGTTAAAGTTAATGGGTATTTTATTAGCTTTAAGTCAGGTGATATTGATAATGAAATTAATGAATCAGGTAAAGCTATTAATAAACTTGGTGGAAACTTAAATAAACCAATATTGTTTAGTTTACCTGATACAGATATTAGTCGTAGTTTTCTTGTTATTAATAAAGAAAAGAATACACCAAAGGCATATCCTAGAAAAGCTGGTACTCCTAGCAAGGAACCACTTAAATAGGATATTGTTTCACGTGAAAATAATTTATTATAAGGGGAATATGTATGATTAATGATTTTCTTAGAAAATATCAAGAAGAACTTATCTCTGATAAAATCCAATTAAAGGAAGATATGGATTTATTGGAAACTAAGATAAATGAAGAAAATAAATTTCTTATTCTTTTAGAAGAATCTAATGAATCTTATTTTAAGGAATTTACTCCTAGAGATATTAACGCTAAAAATAATGAAAAAGCTGCAGAAGTAAGGCTTACATTACAGGATTTAAATTCTAAGATGGATATATTAAATCAGAAAATGAAGTTTTACGATGGAAGATTAGTAGAAATTAATGCGCTTTTAAACAATACTGCAGTAGTTAATAGACCAGCAATCGAAAATAAAAACTCTAATTCTTCTGTTGATGATGTGACTAGTGATTTAGATAACATAAAAGTTTCTTTAGAAAACATCAAAAATTACGTAGTTCTTGATCCATATCGTGCAAAAATAGAATTAGAAAAGATTATTTCTACTATATAATATTGTACAAACCTAAATATTGTATGTTTCACGTGAAACATTTTTACTAAATATTGGGGCTAAAACACAAAATATTGTATTTGGAAATTTGAATCAACTTCTATATATTGCTATTTTTAATAAAAGATGTTTCACGTGAAACATCTTTTAAATACCCAAAATATAACTATATATAGTAAAAATAAGCACAACTACTGGATATAATTGTCAATTTCTTTAGTAGAATTGAAAAATATAGAATGATATAATGTAAACTATTCAGAGTTAAATATTAAAAAAGAGGGAGACAATAAATGAAACGAGTAATCGCAATTGCCAACCAGAAGGGTGGAGTTGGTAAGACAACAACAAGTATTAATTTATCAGCATGTCTAGCTGAAGCAGGTAAGAAGGTATTAGTTATTGATACCGATCCACAGGGAAATGCAACAAGTGGACTTGGCCTTGATAAAGATGAATGCGAGAATACTGTTTATGATTTAGTTCTTGATCAATGTAGTATTAAGGAATGTATGTATAAGGTTGAAAACATTCCTAACCTTACAATTATTCCATCAAACGTTGATTTAGCAGGTGCTGAAATCGAACTTTTAGGAATCAATGAGAAGGAATATATTCTTAGAAATTCAGTAGATTATGTAAAGGACGATTTCGATTATGTTATTATTGATTGTCCTCCTTCACTAAATATGTTAACTATCAATGCTATGACAACAGCTGATTCCGTGTTAGTACCAATCCAATGTGAGTACTATGCCCTTGAAGGAATTAGCCAGTTGATTCATACAATTGATCTTGTACAGCAGCGACTCAATCCAAAGCTTAAGATTGATGGTGTAGTCTTTACTATGTATGACAAGAGAACAAATCTTTCTTCTGATGTTGTAGATACTGTAAAGAATAATCTTAATGCAACAGTATATCAGACAATCATTCCTAGAAATGTTAGATTAGCAGAAGCTCCATCACATGGACTTCCTATTAATCTTTATGATGAAAAGTCTGCTGGAGCAGAGAGCTATCGTAACCTTGCAAAAGAAATTATTGGGAGAAAGGATATATAATATATGGCAACTAGAAAGGGAGGACTCGGTAAGGGATTAGATTCTCTTATTGTAAATAAAAATGAAGGTGTAGTTGCTGTCAATCCAGAACAGCACGGTTCACCAGTTGAAGTTGATATTGATAAGGTTGAGCCTAATAAGCTTCAGCCTAGAAAGAACTTTGATGAAGATAAGCTGCAGGATTTAGCAGAGAATATCAAGATACATGGAATCATTAATCCACTCTTAGTACAGGACAGAGGAAAGTACTACGAGTTAATTGGTGGTGAGCGTCGTTGGAGAGCAGCACGTATTGCTGGACTTAAAAAGGTACCAGTTATCATTATGAATCTTAGCGAGCAGGAGTTCGTAGAGATTTCTCTTATTGATAACATTCAGCGTGAACAGTTAAATCCAATCGAAGAGGCTATGGCATTTGCCAGACTTATTGATGAGTTTAAGTTAAAGCAGGATGAAGTTGCTGAGAGAGTATCAAAGAGTCGTACTACAATTACAAATGCTCTTAGACTTTTAAAGTTAGACAAGCGTGTTCAGGATATGATTGTAGACGATAAGTTAACTACCGGTCATGCCAGAGCAATGCTTTCAATTACAGATTTAGATAAGCAGTACGAGTTCGCTGAGAAGGCTTTTGATGAAAAAATGTCTGTACGTGATGTTGAGCGTGAGGTAAAGAAGCTTCTTAGTGAAAAGAATTCTGATAAGAAGAGTAAGGGTATTGATCCTCAGCTTCAGGCCATCTATCATGATACACAGGAAAAGCTTAAGGGCGTTCTTGGTACTAAGGTTTATATCAATGCAAAGGATAACAAAACTGGAAAGGTTGAGATTGAGTACTATTCTCAGGATGAGCTTAACAGAATTGTAGAATTGCTTGAATCAATAAAATAGAATATATGTTCGAATGGAGAAACAATAATGATTGAACAGTATTTAGGAATAAACACTGATTATGTTGTAATAGGACTTGCTACATTAGTATTAATAATGATGATTATGTTGGTTATCTTTATAGTACAAATGCATAAGTTAAAAAAGAGATATAAGATTTTTATGCAGGGTAATGATGCAAAATCTTTGGAAGATACATTAGTTTATAGATTAGAGCAGGTTGATGAGTTGATCGAAGCTAATGCTAGCAATGAGAGAAACATTGATACAATATTTAAGAATATGAAAGATTGTTTTCAAAAAATCGGTCTTGTTAAGTATGATGCATTTAACGAAATGGGTGGAAAGCTTAGCTTTTCTCTTTGTCTTTTAAATGAAAAAAATTCTGGATTTATAATTAATGCTATGCATTCTAGAGAAGGATGTTATACTTATGTTAAGGAGATTATAGATGGCAATTCTATAATCCAGCTTGCTGAAGAAGAAGAGCAGGCATTAAAACAAGCATTGGGCGGTATGTAATTAATGCATAAATATTTACCAGCTATTGGTTTTAGCAAATTAAATAATGATACTTTAAACGATTTGCTTCAAGAGATAAAGCTGAGACCTGATTATCAGGAATCAGCTATTGATTTTGAGGGAAATCAGTTTGTTGAGCTTAGATACTTAGTAACTGATAATGTTGGATTAGTGCTTAGAGGAATCTACAATGATGATGATGAATTTATTTTAGATTACTACTATCCAACATTTTTCGGAAACACAGTTTCTCTTGTAAATGATGTAGAAATAATTAAACAATCAGACAAGGATAATTACCAGGTTATGGTTGATGAAATCAGACTTGGCGTAAATTTAATCTTCCAATTACAAAATATGGGAGAGTATCTTAGAAACAACATTTCAGATGAAAAGATTGCGGATAAAAATGTTAGTTTAGCAGCTCTTTCCCTGGATGGAAAAATTATTCTTCCATTGTACGAGAATGAAAAAAGTCGTATAAAGGAAAAGATGAACAATCAAAAGCGTATCGATTTGGTTACACAGGCAAGAGAGGGAAATGAAGAAGCTCTCGAAAATCTTACCATGGATGAAATAGATTTGTACCAACGCATATCTAGAAGAGTTGCTAGAGAAGACATCTTAAGTGTGGTAACAAGTTATTTTATGCCTTACGGAATTGAAAATGATAAGTATGAAATTCTTGGAGACATTTTAGATGTTAAAGAAGAGATTAATCATCTTACAATGGAAGAACTATATTTGCTTGAGGTTGAAAGCAATGATGTAGTTCTTGAAGTATGCATTAATAAGAACAATTTATTAGGTGAACCACTGGTAGGTAGACGTTTTAAAGGAACTATTTGGCTACAGGGGACAATTGCGTTCTAGTTAGGATATAAGCATTGATTTTTCTCTTATAGTAGATTAAAATCAAATAGTTGCTTGTTTGAGTAGCTCAGCTGGATAGAGCGTCCGCCTCCTAAGCGGAAGGTCGTGGGTTCGAATCCCATCTCGAACATGATTTAAAGAAGTCGATTTTATCGGCTTCTTTTTTTGTTATTTACTGTGAATAATAACAATTTGTCCACAGATATTTCGCAATAATGAGTTACAATACTTTTAGTGTGAAAAGTAGTCTAAAAATTGCAAATATTGTATAATCAAATTAGTAATTATTTGACAATGATTAATGCGGTTTAGAAGCACTTCTTTAGATTATTTCAAAAGGGGAGAAAACAATCAAAAGGAGGAAAAGCTAATGGCAGATTTATCACTCACTAAAGAACAGCAAGATACACTTGGAGAAATTGCGAATATAAGTATGGGTTCGTCAGCAACTTCTTTAAGTGCTCTTTTAAATAATTTAAAAGTGGATATTACGACACCTAAAATTGAGTTAATCAGAAAAAGTGAATCTTTGGATGATTATCACAATGTATGTGTGTTAGTTCATATTAATTATGTCAAAGGATTGTCAGGAAGTAACGTATTAATTCTTAAGGAAAATGATGTAAAAATTATTGCAGATTTAATGATGGGTGGATCTGGCGTAGCAGGTCCTGATGAAATTGGAGAAATTCAGTTATCAGCAGTTTCAGAGGCTATGAACCAGATGATGGGAAGCGCGGCATCATCAATGTCACAGCTGCTTGATAGAGTAGTTGATATTTCTCCACCAAAGACTGACAACATTGATGTTGAAAGTGTAAAAATTTTTGAGCGATTATTTGAATCACCAGAAGTGGATTTTGTAAAAATCACATTCAATTTAAAGATAGGTGAAGTAGTAGATTCAGTTATGGTACAGCTGTATCCTATTTCCTTTGCACAGGATATGGTATCTCTATTTGAAAAAAAGGATAATTAGGGGGCACAATGGACGAGAACGCTAAGAAAATTCAAAGAGAAATAGCCAGGGACAAAATTCAGGTAATCTTATCAAGTATTGCGGTTGCGGTATTAATCATAATGGAGTTTTACATTATGATTAATTTCAAAAGTAACTTTATGGCAATGGCGGTGGGAATACTACTGATGATTGTTGCGCTATTTTTCTTGATTAGTGCGCTTATGGATATGTCCTTAAAACAAAAGGATATAGAACAGGAAAAATACGAAGAAATTTACAACGCACAGAAAGCTTCTTATCTCGTCATCAAGAAGAGCTTTGATGAAATGGAACAAAGACTTCGTGCGATAGAAGAAAACAGTTCTTTGCCAGCTGAAGATATTATAAATGCACAAAAGGCTGTGGCAAAGGTGACCATTTCGCGAAGCAAAGAAAACACTGATGCTCTTATGAATTCGAATGATGAGCTGATTAATCAGCTTGTTAGTATTCAGGAAAAGCTTGAAAGTAATAATTCACAGATGATTGAAAAACAGCAGTCAATCATCAAAGAATCAAATTTTGATATACAAGAAAAGATTGCAGCTTTAACAAATCAGCTTACATCTATTGAAGGCAAGATTCAAAATCAGATTCCAGTAATGGCGGTACAGCCAATGCAACAGATGGCTATGCCACAGTCAATGCCAGCTACTGAACCAATGCCAGTAGCAGAAGAAATTCCAATGCCGGAAGCAGCTGCAGTTCCTGAAGAAGTTCCAATGGCAGAAGAAATTTCGATGCCAGAAGAAACAATGGAAGAAACACCAGCTGAGGAGCCAATGGCAGAAATGCCAATGGAGGAAGAACCTGTAGTTGATGACTTAGGTTTGGATTTAGATGCTGTGGTTGAAGAAGAACCACAAGCTGATGATTTAGGATTAGATTTAGATTCATTAACGGAGGAAGCTCCAACTGAGGAAGTAGCAGAAGAGATTGTTGATGATTTAGGATTAGACTTAGATACTCAGGTAGAAGAGGAGCCAGCGGAAGAATTAATTCTTGAAGAACCAGTGGCGGAGGAGGCTCCAGTAGAAGAAGCACCTGCTGAAGAGGAGGCTCCAGTAGAGGAAGCCCCTGCTGAAGAAATAATAGCAGAGGAGCCAGTAGCAGAAGAAATTCCAGCTGAGGAAGCTCCTATGGAAGAGGCCACAGCAGAGGAAGTTCCAGTAGAGGAAGCTCCGGCAGAAGAAATAGTAGCTGAGGAACCAGCCGCAGAAGAGATTCCAGCAGCAGATCCTGGAGCTGACTTAGATGCTCTGCTTGAAGAAATAGGTGAAACTGTTGAAGAGCAGGAGCCTGAACCAGAACCAGTAGCTGAACCTGAGCCAGAGCCAGAGCCTAAGGAAGATGCGATAGTTATCCCGGACGTAGGAGTTGATCTTACAGATCCAAACAGGGTAATGAGCCCAGATGAAATAGAAAAGCTATTTGCTAATATTTAAATAGTGCACCTGTCTAATAGCAATAGGCAGGTGCTATTTTTAGGAATGTAAGAAAAAAATTTAAAAAATGAAAAAAAAGACTTGCAAAATAATCCGTAAGGCCTTATACTAATATACGTTGCTGAGGCAATAGAAATTTAACATGCGCGATTAGCTCAGCTGGCAGAGCACCTGACTCTTAATCAGGGTGTCCAGGGTTCGAACCCCTGATCGCGCACTTAACCGTCGATAATAATCGACGGTATTTTTTTATCCTAAAATATGAAAAAATAATAACTCCACTATAGAAGTGGAGTTATTTTACTATCTGCTAGCTATTAACTTAAAAATAGGATTTCCCATACTAGAAAATTTTTCTTCATATTCTGTCATTACATTTCCTTCATTCATAGCTTCATCGGAATGTAAATCATAAGTAACAGCATCCAACTTCCAAAGAGGATGATTGTTAATCTCATCAACAGAAAAATCAAATAAATCCTTGTTATCAGTCTTAAATTCAATATATCCGTCTAAAGCCAAGATAGAATTATATCGATTTAAGAAAGTAGAAGATGTAAGACGACGTTTAGCGTGTCTATCCTTTGGCCAAGGATCGCTAAAGTTAAGGTAGATTCTATCTACTTCTCTACAAGCAAAGATATCTAAGATATCAGCAGCATCAAAACAAATAAATTTAAGATTAGGAATCTCTTCTTCCTCTACCTTTTGGACGGCACGAAGCAATACGCTTGTGTAACGTTCAATACCGATGTAATTAATGTTAGGATTTTGCTTTGCAAGTGTAGTGATAAACTGACCCTTTCCCATACCTATTTCAATGTAAAGGGGATTGTCGTTACCAAATAATTCCGATTTATATTTGCCCTTAAGCTTAGAAGGCTGAGCAATACAGTAAGGACTGTTTGCAACAACTTCATCAGCGCCTGGGATATTTCTTAATCTCATAATAACCTCCAAAAATAGAATCAAATAGAAGTATATCATAAATTATCTAAGATTTGTATTGCAAGTGTATAAAGTAAGAGTTTATACTAGAAAAGCGTAAAGGAATAAGATTATGATAATTAGAAAACATATTGCAAAGGCATTAGCCTTAATTACTTTAATTTCGAGCTTTTCTGTGGGAAATACCATGGAGGCAAAGGCGGCAGATTATTGGCCAAACAGCGTTGGCGTTACAGCTGAATCCGCTATTGTAATGGAGCAGGAAACAGGAACAATCCTATATTCTAAGAATATGGATGATGAGCATTTTCCAGCTAGTATAACAAAAATAATGACAGCGTTAATCGTCTTGGAAAATTGTGATTTGGACGAGACAGTAACATTTTCTGCAGATGCTGTTTATGGGACTGAGCTTGGTTCATCAAGTATAGCCAGAGATGTTAATGAGGAGATGACTGTAGAACAGACCTTATATGGAATGATGTTGGAGTCAGCTAATGAATGTGCCTATGCATTGGGAGAACATGTTGCAGGCGATATTCCATCATTTGTAAAAATGATGAATGATAAGGCAAAGGAATTGGGATGTACACATACTCATTTCAATAACACAAATGGACTGCCTGATGATACACATTATACAAGCGCTCACGATATGGCATTGATAGCTAGAGCAGCATATTCTATACCAAAGTTTGCAGAAATAGTAGGAACAAAGAATTATTCTATTCCACCAACAAATAAGCATCCTGATCCTACCCCACTTAATAATCATCATCAAATGCTACATTATTATAAGACTAACAAGTATTTATATGATTATTGTTTAGGTGGAAAGACTGGATATACAGTAGTAGCAGGAGCTACACTTGTAACCTATGCCAAAAAAGACGGAATGACATTAATCTGTGTTGTTATGAAGGATTCAACAACAGATCAATATTACGATACAACAAATCTATTTGAATATTGCTTTGATAATTTCAGTACGGTCCATGTTGCTGATTTTGCATCTATATCAGAGGATAATACAGATATAACTGGTATTTTAAGCGAAAATAGCGAATTGATTCAGGTAGACAAGAATGGTCTTATTGTGATTCCAAAAACAGCCAGTGTCTTGGATGTTACGGCAGAGGTTGTTCCTTATTCTGATAAAGATAATAAGTCTGTAATAGGTCAATTAAGATATACCTATGCCGATAGAAGTGTTGGATATGCAAATCTTTTATTCACCAGTGCTGAAACGGGAAGCTACCCATTTGATAATTTGCCTGTAGAAAATGGTGGTAGTGGTAAAAAATATATTCAGGTTAACTACCCAAAGATTGCACTTATTATACTTATTATTGCTGCAGCATTTATGTTGCTACTTTATATTAAGAGCAAATCTAGCGAGATACTTTTGTTTAAACATAGATATGAAAGTAGACATACTAAGCCTTCTAAAAAGGGTATGATTATTATTAGAGATAATGGAAGAAAGCGTAGAAGACGCAGATAAAGACAAGTAAGGTCTTAGTTTTAATTAAAAAAGACAAAAATTAACAAAAAAGACAGTCAAAAATCGATAGGCTGTCTTTTTTAGTAATGACGGACTAAAAGAAAAATGTTTTAACAAAGTAAACAATTCATCTATTTATCAAACTATTTATCATAATTTCAAGTTGTTGTTTATTATTTGTAAACAATATCAATCCGTTTGATGAGTTTATTATAGTGATTATTTTATCTGCAAAGGTCTCTGATTCTGAAAGCAATTGATAAAGATAATCCTTGTATGAGCCATCGCATTTAAGGAATAAGGTTTGATAATTCTCAAATGGAGTAAGAACACAATTGCATTTATTCATCAAAAAGGCAATTTCTTTATCCTGGTTCATTTGAGCTTCTGTTTTATTAATTATGAAATATCCACGCTCATCCTTTGGCATGTGTAGATTCTTAACTGCTCGTTGAACTTGCTTGGTTAAGCTGTCACTGGCAGGATATAGTGATTTAAAATATCCCATAAAATCAGAAGCACTTTTAAAGTGTTCATTTGTACCTCGTTCTAAAACCTCTGTCATTAAAATTTTCTTAATGATTTTCTCACATTCCTTACGAGAAGGATTTTTTCTAAGCCCCATTGTTTCTTCAGACATATTTTACCCCCAAAAAGACATCAATTTATGTACTAAGTTAATTATAGGACAGATATAGGCTAAATAGAAGACAACAACTGTTACAAAAAAGAATGTGAAGAATTGGTTAAATAATTGACATCATTTTATTTCAATGGGATAATGAAGAAAATAACCTCGTGGAGCAATTAGGAGTGGAAAAAATGGATAACTTATTTTCAAGGGATGAAAAAAAGCAATACCAGCTAGAACAAATCAATGATTTGGTGGAAAACAATGGTGGCCTAATTAAAACAAGCGAGATAGAAGCTCTTGGGGTAGATTACCGAAGAGTGCTTAAGTTTGTGGAGGAAGGTTATCTAATCAGAGTAAAAAGTGGTTATTACACTACTAAATATTTCGAATGCTCGGAAGAAGAATGGATATATAAGCTATTCGGCGAGGATGGCATTCTTACAATAGAATCTGCTTTATATGTCTATGGTTATCTTAACGATAGGCCTTATAAATGGAGCATTGCTATCAATAAAAACACGTCTAAATCGAGATTCCATATAGATTATCCAATAGTAGAGCCTTATTATACAGAGCCAGAAGTGCTAGAGCTTGGGGTGACCGAGACTGATTTTGCCGGCGGCAAAATGAAAATCTACACAAAAGAAAGATTAATTTGTGATGTTTTAAAATACCAGGAAAAGATAGATAGAGAAATTTTCAAGCAGGGTGTATGGGCATACATCATGGATGAAAACAAGGATGTTGCCAAGCTGATGGAATATGCCAAGGAACGAAAAGTGCTTAAAAAGGTACAAACGATGGTAGGCGTGTGGCTATGATTAATCGATTGGGAATAAAGGAAAAAGCAGAAAAACTGAATATTCCATTTAAAAATCTTTTGTCGGCAGCCGTATCTGAACTGATTATTGAGCAGCTGGCTAATGGCAGATATTGTAACGAACTATATCTGTGCAACTACAACGAATTTAATTCTGATGTATATAAGGATTTGTGTATCACAAATATATATTATGAGTATGTGAAGGATTTAGATGAGAAAATGGCTATCCTTTACATGCGCGATATATTAAAAGAAATCATATCAAAGGCTGCAACAGAGGGCTTTGCAGTTACCGGTTCAGTAGATGAAAACAAGATTGTTTTGAAAATCACCGTGGATGAAATGTATGTACCACTATATCTACATTTTAGAAAACACGGCGCCAGCCAGGAACCAGAAAAGATAACCCTTCATTTGATTGCCTACGAAAACAGAACTGTAGACGTATTAATCAATTCAAAGGAAGAAGAGCTGTCAAAGCATTTGCTTGAGATTATAGAAAAGCTGGAATTGATAAATGATATGGACCATTACATGACAGCTTACGAAATCCTTATATCAAATCCAGTGAATGGCAGAAAAGTAAAGGATAGATTATATTCACTTCTTCAGGAGAAAAATATAGTTATAGATGATACTAGAATTAAGATGCTAGAAAGCTATGGTGATTATACCTACATGAAGAAGAAGTGGAAAGTGGAATTACGACAAAAAAAGAAGTCTGACCCTCAGTGGTCAGACGTAAATAAATGTCTTATGAACTTTTTAACACCAATCTGGGATGCTATGGAAAAGAACATGGTATTCCTTGGAGATTGGATGCCACAGCTAAAACGCTTTTTAGATTAGCAAACAAAATTGTGCTTAAGGATGGAAAAAACAGCATAGTAGTAAGACTGTCTGTCACTAACCTTATAAAATTGCTGTTCCATAGATACCTTTGAAATATTGGCAATTTCCTCGGTATCAATAAGATTGGTATTACATCTTTCATGAATATATTTTTTAGTAGTGTTTTTGAAGAAGATGCTTTTGAAAAGAGGACCAATACAGCGCTTGCTATAAACTCCGCAAACGGAATCTTCAAAATCATCTTTGAAATTAAATGTTGTAATATCATAATTATAGGACTGCTCGTATAAAAGCACAGCTGTACGAGGGTCCATAAATGGAGTATCAACAGACATAATAAATGCACGGTCCCCAGTAATCATAGTTAAGCATGAAAGAATTGCGCAGTAAGGGCCACCGTTTCGAGAAATGTCTGGTATCTCCTGAGCATCAAGGCCAAGATGAGCAAGGTCGCCCCTTTCGTTAACAGAAAGATAAACCTTATCAAAATAAGGGCTGAACTTATCATAGATATATTCAACCATAGTTTTATCTTCAAAAGGTAATAGAGCTTTTTTTGTACCCATGCGTGAGCTATCTCCGCCGCAAAGGATTACAAGAGTCTTGTTCATATGTGCCTCCGCTATTAAGAATAAATACATTATATTGATTATTAATTAAAAATAAAAGTAAGAAATATGAGTTTAAGCAAAAGATTAGAAAATTACGCAAAATCGAATATGTACCCGTTCCACATGCCTGGTCATAAACGCAGGCTTGAGGGGTGTTACGGGATAGACATGACAGAGGTAGAGGGAGTGGATGATTTGCACGACCCATCTGATGTAATAGCAGAAGATGAAAAGAGACTAGCAAAGCTATATGGAGCTGATGAAGCTTTTATGCTAGTGGGCGGATCAACTGTTGGAAATCTATCAGCTGTTTACGCAAGTGTAAATGAAGGGGATTTAATACTGATACAAAGAAATTCCCATAAAAGTGTGTATAACGCAGCAACTCTAAGACATCTTCAGGTTGGATACATATATCCTAAGGTAGATGAAAATGGAATTTATGCGGCAGCAACCTTAGAAGAAATTCAGTTAGCTGTTGATAAGGCTAACAAACCTGTGTCAGCAGTAGTGATAACCTCACCAACCTATGAAGGATATTATTGTGAGGTTGAAAAGATAGCAGATTATTGCCATGAAAATAATATCATCCTTATTGTGGATGAAGCCCACGGAGCTCATCTTGGATTTCATCATGAGTTTCCACATCAAAGCGCGCAAGCTGCTGATATAACAATCACCAGTTTACATAAGACTCTGCCATCTCTTACACAGACAGCGGCAATGCTAGTAAATAAAACCAGGGTTGATGTTAGAAAAATAAGAGAGGCTTTGGATATTTTTGAAACCAGCTCTCCTAGCTATGTACTTATGGATTCAATAAGTAGATGCATAGATATAATGGAAAAATCCACAGATTACTTTGAGGAATACGTGGATAACCTGACGGATTTTTATAAGATAAGTGGAAAGCTTAAGCACATAAAAATCATAGATGAAAATAGCCAGCTTAAGGATAAGGGCAAGCTTGTAATATCAACAAAAAATGCAGGCATTACAGGAGTAGAACTGGCAAAGATTTTAAGAGAAAAATATGAATTAGAGACAGAACTTTCAAGCTTTTCATATCTGCTTGCCATGACTAGTATTATGGATTCAAAAGAGGGCTTTGAAAGATTAAAAAAAGCTCTAATAGAAATAGATGAAAATCTTGCTGATGGGGAGATTTGTGTACCAATCACAAAAGTCATGAAGCCTAATAAGAAGCTAGAGCTTTGGGAGGCAAAGAATGCCAAAAGTGAAGAGCTTGAAATAGAAAAAGCATCAGGTAGAATCAGCACATCAATGGTATGCCTATATCCACCGGGAGCACCAGTGATTGTTCCAGGTGAGGAAATAACAGAAGAGGCTGTAAGTATAATCATAAGCTCCATGAATGAAGGAATCCATGTAACAGGGTTAAATAATGGGCGAATCTGCGTTGTCAAATAGTAGACCGTGAATTATACTTGAGTTAGAAAATAGTAAAGAGGACATTATGGGAAGTATATATTGCATCATGGGCAAAAGCTCATCAGGTAAGGACACAATATTCAAGCTTTTGCTGGGAAGGGACGATTTACAATTGAAGCGAATCGTTTCCTATACAACAAGACCAATCAGAAGCAACGAAAAACCAGGTGAAGAATATAATTACGTTTCGTTAGAAGAAAAGGATGCTCTTGTAGCATCAGGTAAGGTAATTGAACTGCGTAAATACGATACAGTACATGGACCTTGGTTTTATTTCACAGTAGACGACGGGAAAATCGATTTAGAAAAAGATGATTATCTTGTAATAGGCACAGTTGAAAGCTTTGTAAAAATAAGGGATTACTACGGTAGTGACAAAGTTATGCCGATATATATAGAAGTAGATGATGGTCTTCGACTATCAAGAGCTCTTGATAGAGAACGCCAGCAGGCACAGCCAAAATACGAGGAAATGTGTAGACGATTTTTAGCAGACCAGCAGGATTTTTCTGAAGAAAATCTTAAGGCTGCCAAGATAACAACATTGTTTAATAACGACGAGGATAGTCAGAATACAAGCGAAAAAATCGCTCAGTTCATAAAGAACAGAAGGGGTTAGTATGGATATTCGAGTAAGCGATGTAAGTCAGGTACAACCTACAGAGGGTGTGAAGCAGTCGGCGCCAGTGGACGATACTTTTAAGTTTACGTTGGCGGCAGCTATTGATGATGCTGATTTACAGGAAAAGCTCACCAATCTATTGAATGATATAACAACCCAGGGCAAGCTATTGTCGGAGCATATGGATATCAGAGATATGAAACGATACCGCGGACTGGTAAAGGATTTCCTTAATGAAGTGGTAAATCGTAGCCACAAATTTTCAAGAGAAAACTTCCTTGATAGACGTGGACGTCATAGAGTATACGGCATGATAAAGCTTGTTGATGAACAGATGGATGAACTGGCAACAGCACTAGTTCAGGATGAAAAGGACCACATAGATATTTTAAACAAGGTTGATGAAATCAGAGGATTACTACTTGATATTATCACCTAGAAATTGGAGAATTTTGTTAAATGAGTTTTGCAGAAATCGTAGGACAGGAGGATGCTAAAAAGCTTCTGAAAAATGCAGTAATGTCAGGCAATCACAGCCACGCCTATATCCTTAGCGGGGAGAAGGGCTCAGGAAAGATGATGCTTGCAGAAGCTTTTGCCACTATGCTTCAGTGCGAAAATCCTTCAGATGATGCTTGTATGGAATGCCATAGCTGCAAGCAGTCTTTGTCTAGAAACAATCCAGACATCATCTATGTCACACGAGAAGAAGGCAAAGCAAATATAGGTGTAGACGTTGTACGTGAGAAAATCGTAAACGACGTTGATATTAAGCCATACAGCAATAAATATAAAATCTATATAGTAGATGAAGCAGAGCGCATGAATCAGCAGGCTCAAAATGCAATTCTAAAGACAATCGAAGAGCCTCCTGAGTATGCTATCATCATTCTGCTTACAGCAAATCATAATGCATTCCTTCAGACTATTCTTTCTAGATGTGTTCTAATCCAAATGAAATCCGTGGATACAGAAAGCATAAAAAACATTCTTAAGAATAAATACGAAACTGTAGATTATCAGGCAAACATGGTGGCATCCTTTGCACAGGGCAATGTTGGAAAGGCCATAGCGCTTGCAACTGATTCCAGCTTTAACGATGTGAAAAATCGTGTTGTGTCTTTGTGTAAAAAGGCAAGCAAAATGGAAGAGGTCCAGATTGCTGATGAAGTTAAGGCTATCAAAGAGGAAAACGACGCTGATAAAAAGAATGACAATCCAGATAAGTTCGAAGGTTTTATGGACCAAATGCTAGATTTAATCACCCTTTGGTTCAAAGATGTGCTATTATATAAAGCGACAATGAACGATAATCTTATGCTATTTAAAGAGGATTCGTTTGATATACATCAGCAGGCTAATGACTGCACATACCATGGCTTGAACAATATTATCGATGCAATTGCTGCAACTCGAGCCAGATTAAATGCTAATGTCAATTTCGAATTGACGATTATGCTTCTCATAAATGCAATTAAGGAGAATACTAGATGATAAAGGTAATAGGTGTCCGCTTCAGAGGGGGCGGAAAGGTATATTATTTTGATCCAAATGGCGTTGATTTTAAGCGCGAGGATCAGGTTATAGTAGAGACAGTTCGCGGAGTTGAAATCGGAACAGTTTTACTTGTAGATAAGGAAATTTCCGATGATGAGGTTCCAGGACCAATCAAGAAAATCATTCGTAAGGCCACAAATGATGATGTGAAGAAGGCCGAGAAGAATATCGAAAAAGAAAAAGAGGCCATGAAGATTTGCGAGGAGAAAATCGCAAAGAGAGAGCTTGAAATGAAGCTTGTTGGCGCTGAATATACATTTGATAATAATAAGCTTATCTTTTATTTTACAGCTGATGGCCGTATCGATTTTAGAGAGCTTGTTAAGGACCTTGCTGCAGTGTTCCACACACGTATCGAGCTTCGTCAGATTGGTGTTCGTGATGAGACAAAGCTTATGGGCGGAATCGGAATCTGCGGAAGAGAGCTTTGCTGCAAAAGTTGGCTTGGAGATTTTGTTCCAGTTTCCATCAAGATGGCTAAGGAGCAGAACCTGTCTCTTAATCCAACAAAGATTTCGGGAGTATGCGGTAGACTTATGTGCTGCCTTAAGAATGAGCAGGAGACTTACGAATACCTAAATAGTCGATTACCAGGTATTAACGATACAGTAACAACCCCTGAAGGAATCAAGGGAACAGTTCAGTCAGTTAACGTACTTAGACAGACTGTTAGAGTTCTTTTCGAGGATGGAGACTTAAAGGAAGTTAAGGATTACCCTACAACAGAGCTTAAGTTTAAGCCTAGAAAGCGAAAGGTACAGGTATCTAAGGAAGAGGCTAAGGAGCTAGCTGACTTGGAGGATAGAGATTAATGGATAGTCTGATACGCGAAGATGAGCGTTTAGATGACTTGCAAATAAAAGGATATAAAATTATACAGCATCCTGACAAATTCTGTTTTGGCATGGATGCTGTCTTGCTATCAGGATTTGCTACAGTTAACGAAGGAGAAAGAGCCTTAGACTTAGGCACAGGCACGGGAATCCTTCCTATATTATTGGAAGCAAAGAATACGGGTGAGCATTATACAGGTCTTGAGATTCAGCCTGAAAGCGCTGAAATGGCAAGACGCTCAGTTTTATATAACGATTTGCAGGACAGAATTGATATAATAGAAGGTGATATTAAGGAGGCCAGCAAGATATTTGGCAAGGCTTCCATGGAAGTGGTTACCAGCAACCCACCTTACATGACAAATCACCATGGGCTGAAAAATCCTAACGACGCCAAGGCCATAGCAAGACATGAGCTGCTTTGTTCGCTAGATGATGTGGTTAGAGAATCAGCTGCAGTTTTAAAACCAAAGGGTCGATGCTATTTCGTGCATCGTCCATCAAGGCTTGTGGAAATATTCGAAGCCATGCGAAAATATAGAATCGAGCCAAAGCGTATGAGACTTGTGTATCCATACGTTAATAAAGAGCCAAACATGGTGCTCATAGAGGGCGTCAGAGGCGGCAGACCACAGCTTACAGTGGAATCTCCATTAATAGTGTACGATGCACCAGGCAAGTATACTAAGGAAATATTAGAGATATACGGAATGAAATAAAAGTATGAGGTAAAAATGAGCGGAACAGTTTATTTAGTTGCAACTCCAATCGGAAACCTTGAGGATATGACTTTTCGCGCGGTGAGAATCCTTAAAGAGGTAGATTTGATTGCGGCAGAAGATACTAGAAATTCAATAAAGCTATTAAATCATTTTGAGATAGATACACCAATGACCAGCTACCATGAATTCAATAAGGTAGATAAAGCAATCACTCTTATTGAAAAGCTTAAAGAAGGACAAAACATTGCGGTCATTACTGATGCAGGAACTCCTGGCGTATCTGACCCAGGCGAAGAGCTGGTAAAGATGTGTTACGAGGAAGGAATTGAGGTTACATCGGTTCCTGGCCCAGCTGCATGTATCACTGCAGTAACAATGTCCGGACAGGCCTGCAGACGCTTTGCATTTGAGGCATTTTTACCAAAAGACAAAAAAGAACGTCGAAGAGTTCTTGAAGAGACAAAGAATGAAACTAGAACAATCATCATTTATGAGGCGCCACATCATCTGATTGGTACCCTTAAGGAGCTTAGAGACGTCCTTGGTGAGGATAGAGGAATTACCCTTTGTAGAGAACTTACCAAAAAGCATGAGGAAAAAGAAAAGACTACAATTGGCGGAGCACTTAAGTCTTATGAAACTAAAGAGCCAAGAGGAGAATACGTGCTAGTTATCGCTGGCAAGTCAAAGGCCGAGGTAATAGAAGAAGCAAGAGCAGCTTTTGATGAAATGTCCATTGAAGAACACATGCAGATGTATTTAGACCAGGGCATGGATAAGAAAGAAGCTATGAAGGCAGTTGCAAAGGATAGGGGAGTTAGCAAGCGTGATATTTATAATGCGCTTCTAGATTAAAGGAGAAATAATGAATTTTATCGCAGATTTATTTACAAATAAGATTTTTATTGCGCCAGCATCAGCCTGGTTCTTAGCTCAAATATTAAAGGTCATTATTGATACTGTAAAATCAGGCTTCTGTAAGGAGCGTTTAATCGGCGGCGGTGGAATGCCTAGCTCACATGCTGCTACAGTAACAGGACTTGTTGTTATAACAGGAGCAATATATGGAGGCGGCTCATTTGAACTTGTAATGGCTCTGTTTTTCGCATTTATTGTTATATATGATGCGAGAGGTGTTCGCTATGAAACTCAGCGTCAGGGTATAGCATTAAATAATCTTAATGATGAAAGAAAAGAAGAAGGCAAGCAGCCACTTGATATTATCAAGTTCAAGGAAAAGCTTGGACATACTATTCCAGAGCTTGTGGCTGGCATGGTTCTTGGCGTTATTTGCGCTGTGATTGTGTATCATTTACCATTCTAGAAGTGGTTTATAGATAATAGATTTGCATAAGAGAAGGGAAAGGGGGAAGAAGTGTTGGAAAATATGGAAAGCATAAAAGCACTAAAAGAGATGATAGATGAATCGTCTAAAATAGTGTTTTTCGGCGGCGCTGGAGTATCAACAGAAAGCGGTATTCCAGATTTTCGTAGTAAAGATGGTCTTTATAATCAGCATGATGTCAGGTTTGATATGTATCAGCCAGAGTATTTGCTTAGCCATTCTTGTTTGATGCGTGAGCCTAAGGTTTATTTCGAATTCCATCGTCAGAAGATGGACACTAGAAATATCGAGCCGAACAATGCCCACAAATATCTTGCCAAGCTGGAAGAGACAGGAAAGCTGATAGGTGTAGTTACTCAAAACATCGATGGTCTACATCAAAAAGCGGGAAGCAAAAACGTCTACGAGATTCACGGTAGTGCACTTAGAAATTACTGTATGAATTGCGGAACCAGCTATCCGGTAGATTTTATCTTCGATTCAGAGGATGAAATTCCAAAATGTGATTATTGTGGCGGCACAGTTCGTGCAGACATTACATTATATGAAGAGGGATTGCCAGAGGACCAGGTTGAAGGCGCAATCAGTGCTATTTCATCAGCAGATATGTTAATAATTGGTGGCACATCTCTTACTGTTTATCCTGCGGCATCATTTGTTAATTATTTCAGAGGTAAGTATTTGGTAATCATTAATCAGAGTGATTTGGCCGTTAGAAAGGCAGAAAACACATTGATTATCCGAGAGCGAATCGGAGAAGTGTTTACTGAGCTTGCAAAGCTACAGGGTATTGAATTGTAGCTACAAAGTTAATTAGAAAAAATTATTAAATAAATACTATTAAAGCCTTGAAAAACGCATCGGTTCATGTTAATATCTTAATTCGTGGTATAAAATTTATTATATCCTTGCTAGGCTATTAAATAATTAGTAGTTTGGCCAATAGACCAAAAGGAGGTAGAAAGCATGAACAAGTATGAATTAGCACTCGTTGTTAATGCGAAGATCGAAGACGATGCAAGAACTGCCACAGTTGAAAAGGCAAAGGAGTACATCACTCGCTTTGGTGGACAGATCACAGACGTCGATGATTGGGGCAAGAAGAGACTTGCTTATGATATTCAGAAGATGAATGAAGGTTTCTATTACTTCATCCATTTCGATGCTGAGGCAGGCGTTCCTGCACAGATCGAAGAGAATGTTCGCATCATGGACAACGTTCTTCGTTTCTTATGCGTTAGAGCTGACGAGGCTTAATAGTGTAAGACAAGGAGATTAATTATGAATAAAGTTATTCTTATGGGACGTCTCACAAGAGACCCTGAGGTTCGTTACGGTGGAGCAAACAATAGCGCTGTTGCAAGATTTTCACTTGCTGTAGATCGTAGATTCAAGCGTGATGGAGATGAGCAGACAGCTGATTTTATTAACTGTGTTGCATTTGGCAAGACAGCTGAGTTCCTTGAAAAGTATGCTCGCAAGGGCACAAAGTTCGTAGTTGAAGGTCGTATTCAGACAGGTAGCTACACTAACAAGGAAGGTCAGAAGGTTTACACTACTGATGTAGTTTGCGAGAATGTCGAGTTCGCAGAGAGCAAGAATTCTCAGAGTAATGGTGGTGCAGTAAACGGCGGCTTTGACGGTGGCAGCAACTTCACACCAAGCTCTGATGCAGGCGACGGATTTATGAACATCCCTGATGGAATTGACGAGGAATTACCGTTCAACTAAGTCAAGGCAACGAAAGCCTTGGCTAACATCTATAGGAGGTTAAATCATGGCTTTTAATAAGACAAGCGATGGTCAGCAGAGAAGAAGACCAATGCATAGAAGAAAGAAAGTCTGTGTTTTCTGTGGTAAAGATAACGTTATCGACTACAAGGATACAGCAAAGCTTAAGAAGTACATTTCTGAGCGTGGAAAGATTCTTCCACGTCGTATCACAGGCACATGTGCTAAGCACCAGAGAGCTCTTACAGTAGCTATCAAGCGTGCTCGTCACGTTGCACTTATGCCATACGTACAGGATTAATAAGTTTTCAAGGACCAAGTTCATTTGAACTTGGTCTTTTTTTATTTAATTATGTTATAGTATTAGCTATAAATAATTAGGGAGGCAACAATGTCAATAAACACAGAGTTACAGGATGGGCGCCCTGCAGATACTGAGGGCCGATTAGATAGAGAAATACGTGTATATGATTATTTAGATAATCTTGGGATAAATTACAAGCGCGTGGACCATGATGCTGCGGATACTATGGAGGCTTGCGCGGAGGTTGATAAGATTCTTGGTACACTTATGTGCAAGAATTTGTTTCTTTGCAACAGGCAAAAGACTAACTTTTATTTGCTGCTTATGCCGGGTGATAAGAAGTTTAAAACTAAGGAATTATCAAAACAAATAAATTCTGCAAGACTTTCATTCGCAGAGGCTGAGGATATGGTAAAGTATTTGGATATTGAGCCAGGTTCAGTTAGTGTAATGGGACTTATGAATGATAAGGACCATGTAGTGCAGCTTTTGATAGATGAGGATGTGAAAAATAGCGAATATATCGGCTGCCATCCATGCGTAAATACTTCTAGCTTAAAGATAACAACTAAGGATATTTTCGAGGTATTTCTTCCAGCGGTAGGCTATGAACCAAGAATAGTTACATTAGTTGGAGAGGATTAAGCGTCCTATGAGATATAGCAATATTGTAGAAGCCAAATTCATATCAAGGCCTAATCGCTTTATAGCGCAGGTGGAAATTGATGGGCATGCAGTAACTGTGCACGTTAAAAATACTGGTCGTTGCAAGGAACTACTTTTACCAGGAAGGACTGTATACCTTGAAAAAGCAACAAATCCAGACCGAAAGACACCTTATGACCTGATAGCAGTAGACACGCCAATAGGAATAATCAATATAGATTCTCAGGCGCCAAATGCAGTGGTGAAGGAGTGGCTTGAAAAGCAGGATTATGATTATATCGACCCAGAGCATAAATACGGGGAATCCCGAATAGATTTCTTCATGAAAAAGGGTGAAGAAGAGTATTTGCTGGAGGTAAAGGGCTGCACCCTGATAAAGGATGGGGTAGGCTATTTCCCAGATGCTCCAACTGAGCGAGGCGTGAAGCACTTAAGAGAGCTGGCAAAGGCTACAAAATTAGGGTATAAGGCCATGATAGCTTTTGTAATTCAGGTTGATGGGGTTACAGAAGTTCGCCCTAATATAGAGACTCATCCTGAATTCGGCATAGCCCTTAATGAGGCAAGGGACGCAGGGGTAGAAGTGCTATTCTTGCAGTGTCATGTAGAAAAAGATTTATTAGAAATTATAAATTAGATGCAGTACACATAGAATGTGGTAAAATATTTTCAAAATGATTATGGAAAGAAGGGTATTATAATGCAATTTGAAACATTACAAAAAGATATGGTTGCAGCAATGAAGGCTAGAGACAAGGCTAGAAAGGATGCTATTTCATCACTTGTATCGGATGTTAAGAAGGCCGCAATTGATGCTGGAACACGCGATAACATCGCTGATGAATTGGTAGATCAGGTTATCCTTAAATCGCTTAAGACAGCTAAGGAGCAGCTTGATACATGCCCAGCTGATAGAACAGACCTTAAAGAGGAGTATCAGTTCAGATATGATGTAATTAAGGAGTACGCTCCTGCAATGATGTCTGATGATGAAATCAGAGCATTCTTAAATGAGAATTTTGCAGAGGTAATTGCAACAAAGAATAAGGGTGCAATCATGAAAGAGGTTATGCCTGCACTTAAGGGCAAGGCTGATGGTAAGGCTATCAACATGATTGTTGCTGAATTATGTAAATAAAGCGCGCAAAATAATAGAAATTGTGTAAAAGACATGAATGTAAAGGGCGTCAGGTGGATAACTTGGCGTCTTTTTGTTAAAGGGTGGATAATGGATAGATTTCTTTTAATATATTTGATAATAGCTAATATAGTAGGCTTCTTAATAATGGGCGAGGACAAAAGAAGAGCTATTAAAGGAATGTGGCGAATACCCGAGAAAACTTTATTCTTATGCAGCCTTGTGGGCGGAAGCATAGGAACATGGGCAGGAATGTACACGTTTCATCACAAGACAAAGCATTGGTATTTTGTGATTGGAATGCCAGCTATTTTAATTTTGCATTTGGTGATTGCATGCAGAATGTGGATGATTGGATAGGCAAAATGAGACGGAATTTTTGAATGTGGCATTGCTTCTTGCCTATAAAAAGAGTAATAGATTTAGAAAGTAAGTAATAATGAAAGCAAAAAGAGATTATATTGGAATAATGTTAACTATACTGGGAGCCTCATGCTGGGGGCTTTCAGGTTCTGTAGGACAGTATTTGTTTGATGTTCAGCAGATGGATAGCCAGTGGTTGGTGCCAATAAGATTAGGTTTATCAGGCTTAGTACTGATGGTGTACTGCCTGGTTAAATATAAAAAAGAGGTCCTTAAACCTTGGGTGACACCAGGTAGGGCAAAGTACATGTTAGTTTACGGATTTTTAGGTGTAAGCTGCTGTCAGTTTTTGTACTTCCTAACGATTGAATTATCAAATGCAGCTATAGGCACAATCCTACAGGATTTAGCACCAATATTTATATTATTAGTCACATGTATTCACGGTAAAAGATTTCCAAAGGCAGGAGAAATCTGCTCCATCGTTCTTGCAATCCTAGGCGTATTTTTCCTTACAACACATGGAAATATGGAAAACATTTCGGTGCCAACATCGGCCTTGCTTGCAGGTATAGCCAGTGCAGTTGGAGTAATGATATACAACGTGCTTGCCCCAAGGGTAACTGGTGACATGCCAGTAGTAATCGCTCAGGCCTGGTCCTTTTTAATGGGCGGGTTGGCAGGATTTTTGATATTTAGAGTTTGGCAGATTCACTACGTCCCAAATATATATGGCATTCTTGGAATTATATTCGTAGTATTGGTAGGAAATATCGGCGCCTTCACCTTATACATAAGTGGTGTCAAAAGAATCGGCCCACAAAAAGCTATCCTTTACAGCTTTGCAGAGCCTATAACAGCTGCTATAATAGCAACAACTATATTGGGCAGCAAGTTCACAGCATACGATGCGCTGGGCTTCGGATTGATATTTTTAATGCTATGCAGTATAACATTTGTAAATAGCAATAGTAAAAACGCCAGTTAAGGAGATGAAATGACATATTTAACCTGTTTCTTTTTAGATAACGAAAAAGACATCATCGTAAACCTATACAAGGATTTGGATAGGCTATTTTATGTGCTGAAAACACCAAATCACAGTACAGGTAATCTGATACGTAATATTGCTAAAACATGCCAACTGCCATTATCTGAAGATGAGAATGGTATGCTGATTATAAATGGCGAAGTGCCTTGTTTTATAGATGGAAATAATCAGGAAAGCTATATATTTAAGCTTGGCGATACTGAAATTGCCAGCATTTACCCAGACGGAAGCGTTGATGTAAAGGCTACCATTCCAGCTATTGCAAAGACACTGATGAGCCAGACTAAGAATTTTAAGCTAGAGCCAGAAAAGACTATATTCAAAACCTTTATCAGAAAGGATTTGAAGTTTAAGGCAGACTTACACACTCACATGAATGGTAATCTTACTGGAGATATCTTAATAGCCTTAGGTATAGCTCACCAGATAAGATATCCATTGTATTATGTTAAAAAACTGGAGCTTGAGCTTACAAAGGAACAGTGGGAAGTAGTTAACGCCCAAAGAGAAAAGGTAGCCCGCCAGTTTGTATCTTCTGACCTGAAGGGAAAGTACCTGGACAGAAGAATCAACGACAATACCTTTATAAATTTCGCTGATTTAATCTTAAACAATCTGGATAATGCAGAGCTTAATATCGTTAAAATAAGAAATTCCCTGGCAGTAATCAAGGACGGTCAGGCTGTATTCACTAATCTTGAAAAGGTTTACCTGTATAGATACGTATTCTGTAAGGGTAAGGAAAGTGAAGAAAAGATAGATTTAACAAAGGTTGATTTTATCCCTGATGAGGATGTTAGAAATGCAGTAAAACAGATGCTTAGAGATAAGGAAAACCCAGCATACTGCAATAACACCATCTTCCAGGATAAGCTGCTTTGGATTGCCAGAAGCTATAAGAAGCAGGGTGTATCTTACGCAGAAATCAGTGATACCACCCTTGTAAAGAAATACGAATCTATCGAAATGCTAAGACAGGTTCATGAGGTAATGCCTCATATCTATAAAGAAACAGGGGTTATGATTAGATTTTTGGCAGCAATGCGTCGAATCCCTCTTACTATTGTAAAGGATGCGGTTACACCAGCTAACTATTTGGAGCAGAACCTTGAGGTACTGAAGGCAACAGCCTTAGACCCATACGTTGCAGGCTGTGACTTCGTTGGTGAGGAAATCAACGATATTATCACCTTAAAGCCTGCTTTCAAGGAGATTGTAAAGATTGCAAAGGCTGACCCTACATTTGTAATACGAGTTCACGCTGGCGAAAACGACAGCCAAAAGGATAACATTGCTCATTCAATTGCATGTGTTAAGGAATCATTAGAGCCAGGTCAGAAGATGCCTAAAATGCGTCTTGGACATGGTCTATATACCTACAGCCCTACATCGAAAAAGGGAAAGGAAGCCCTTAAGGAGCTGAAGGATAACAACATTGTATTGGAATTCCAGATTACCAGTAATGTGCGCCTTAACAACCTAAATACCCTTGAAAATCATCCATTGAAGCAGTACTTAAAGCAGGGAATTCGATGCGTTCAGGGTACAGATGGAGCCGCACTTTACGGTACAAGCTCAATAGATGAGCAGCTTTCTTTGGCGAAGATGCTTGGTCTTACAGATGATGAGTTAAGACAGATGCGCGATGCCGAAGCAAATATCATAAAAGAAAGCCAAATAGCATATTCTACTAAGAAGGCAGCTTTCACAAAGCTGTTAGCTGGCAGGGATATGGAAGAAGTGCTGCTTGAGAAGATGGAAGCAGTAAAAATATCAAATCATGTGGGTTCAAAGAAGGCTAAGCTTAACGCCAACACTGAATTGAAGGACCAGATAGAGGAGATTACCTGGGATAGACTTCCAGTTGTACTTCTTGGAGGAAGCTTTAACACAGAAAGCAGAACCACAAAAATCAGTGCAAATGCAACAAAGCAGTTAGATGAGCTGATGGAATATTTAAATCCAGAGGAAGTATGCTTTGTAGTAGGACATAAGCTTTCTGGTTATGAAAAATATATACTAGATAACAATAAGAAGGGATTTAGAGTATATTCCTTTGTACCATCCCTGATAACTAAAAAGGAAGCAGAACGAATAAAAGCAGCTGATGTAAAGGTTAGAGTTTCCATAGAATCTGAGGGAATGGGACTGTACAAGAGTATTAACTACGAGATTTTTGAGCGTCGCCCATCTATGGTGGTGGCTTTTGATGGAAACAGCGCAGCTGCCAACCTGATTCAGGAAGCCAAAAATGGTAAGGGACGCTCGGCTATATTCGTATGGGCTCATTCAAAGAACCTGATGCAAAAGGCTAATTCATTGCATGGATATGTATTTTCTTTTGATAGCGATAATCCTATAAATAAGGTTATCGATTCAATGAAAAACACAATTGAAAATCAATAAGCTTTGAAAAGGCTTGCTACTTGATTTGGTAGCAAGTCTTTTTTTGTTACCAAAATGTAATATAAAATAGTTATATTAAATACTTTTTGCCAGAAAATAGCAATTTTTGCCAAAAAGTTGAATGGCTATAAAGTTGAATGCTATTATCTACGAAACAAAAGATGTAATTAATAGAAAATGGTTAATATCTTAGGTACGGGGAAATTCGAAAGGAGTATTTACAATGATGAGAAAGAAAGTTATTACTACTTTAGCATTAGGTTTAGGCGCTGGAATGGTAATGCAGCCAATGGCTGTTGCAGCTCAGGAAGTAAATATTACAAATCAGGAAGAAAAGAATGAAGAAAATCAGGTTGGATTAAATAATAGCATTTCAGATACAGTTAATGAGGCTGGTGAAGCAGTAGAAGCAATTGAAAAGGCAAAAGTATCTGCTGAAAGCGCAAAGGAAGTTGTAGAGGGGCTTGAGAAAGCAGCATCAGCTGAAGCAGAAGTAGCTAAGAATGCATCAGAAGAAGCAGCAAAGGATGCATCATCAGCAACAGAAGCAGCAGATACTGTTGAAACACTTGCTGAAGCTACATATACATCAGAGGCGGAAGCACAGGCAGCAAAGGATGAAGCTAAGAAAGCTCTTGATGCGGCTACAAAGGCAGCAGAAGATGCAGAACTTCAGGCAACTAAGGCAAATAAGGCATATGAAGCAGCAGAAATGGATAAGGATGTTGCAGATGAAAAGGTAAAGGATGCTCAGAAGAAGTACGATGAAGCAGTTACAGCAGTAGAAAAGGCAGAAAAAGAGCTAGTGGCTATAGTTGAAAAGTACAGTATTGGCGAAGCAGATGAGCAAGGAAATCCAGTATATAATGGTGATGTTGCCAACGCTGTAGAAGCAGCAACAAAGGCAGTAGAGGCAGCTAAGGCAGCTTTAGTAAGTGCTCAGGAAAATTTAAAGACAGCAGAAGAAGAGCAGCAGATTGCAAAAGACCAGGAAACAAAGGCTAAGGATGCAGCCTGTAAAGCAGAGCAGGCAGTAGAAGCAGCTCAGGAAGATGTAAAAGAGAAGGAAAAGAACGTAGAGAATGCAGCTGCAAATATAGATAAACTTGAACAGGACAAGGTTGCTAAGGAGCAGCAGATTGAGAATCTTCAGGACGAGATAGATAAGCAGCAGGGTATTATTGAAAACGCTGTAAAGACTATCGAAGCTGAGCAGGATATCATTGAAAAGGCAGAAAATGACAAAAAGATAGCAGAAGCTAACAAGAAGGCAGCAGAAATAGAAAGAGATGCTGCAATTAATGAGATAACAAATGCTAAGAATGATTTAGAAAAAGTAAAAGATAATTATGGCGAAGATTCTGAAGAATATAAGGCTATCTTAGACAAAATCAATGAGCTTGAAGGAAAGATTACAGAATTAGAGAATAAGATGTCAGAAGCTGACGGTAAGATTGTAGAGGCAAATGATGCTAAAAGTGCCGCAGTAGAAGCTAAGAATCAGGCTGAATTGGCTAAGACATCAGCAGAAGCTGATGCAGCTTATAAGAGTGCAAAATTAGCAGATATGCAGGCCGAAGAGGGTGAGGCTAAGCGCTTAAGCGATGAGGCTAATGCAAAGATTAAAGACTTACAGGATAAGATTGACGTGGCTCAGAAGAAAACAGAAGCTGCAAACCAGAAGCTTGAGGATGCAAAGGAAAAATTAGTAGAAGCTCAGAGCGAGTATGCAGCTTTTGAAGACATTGAAGATACAATGGAAAATGTTGAGAGAGAGGAGAAGAAGAGCAGATCTCTTAGTGTAAATACAAAAATAGTTGAAGAATTAATTAAATACTACATTTATACAACAAATAAGGATTTAACTGCTGATGAAATCAGCTTTTTGGTTGATACAAGTAACATAAACTGGAAAAAGAATAGCATTACAGCATACAACAATAAAACTGGTGAAGCTCTTGGATTTTTTAACTTTGAAACATTAGACAAGTATGGAAACCATATCATGTTTTTTTATGGAGAGACAGCAGATATCTCAATCATTAGCAAGCCAACTGCAACATCAGCAGATGTAAATAATGTTCTTTTTACAGAAAAGGATTTTATTAATGGAAATACAGAGTATCAGCTGGCTACTCAGGCAGCTCGTGATGCAGTATCAGCTGCAGAAAAAGCAGCATTTGATGCAAATGCTAAGCAGAAGGAAGAACAGCAGGCTCTTAACGAATATATCAACCAGAACAAGCAGGCATATGAGAACGCAAAGCAGGCAGCTAAGGATTACGAAGCTGCAAAGGAAAAGACAAATCAGGCTGAAAAGATTCTTGAAGCAGCAAATGCAGAAGTAACAAGACTTGAGAATGAAATTTTAAAGCAGCAAGGAATTATCGATAATGCAGATTCTACAATCAGTGCACAAAATAGCATCATTAATAATGCTAGTGATGATAAGAAAACAGCTGAGAACACATTAAATGATCTTAATGTGGCTAAGAAGGCAGCTGAGGATGCAGTTGGTAAGGCTCAGAAGGATTTTGATGAAGTTGTTGAAAAGCATGGAGAGAATTCTGAGGAAGCAAAGCAGATTAGAGAAAAGCTTGAAAGCTTTAAGAAAGAAATCGAAGGTTTAAATAATAAGATAGAGGCTGCAAGCGGCAAGCTTGAAAAGGCAAAAGAGGCTAAGGAGGCAGCAGAAGTTGCTAAGAATAAGGCCATAGAAGACAAAACAAAGGCAGAATCTGAATTAGAAGCTATAAAGGGCGATTTAGCAGATGCTATAGATGCTAAGGATAAAGCAGACAAAGCTCTAACAAAGGCAATTGAATCATTAGATAAGGCTAAAGTTGACAAGAAGGTAGCAGATGAAAAGCTTAATGAAGCAACTGGGGAAGTATTAAATGATACATCAAAGGTTGACGCATTAAATAAGGCTGTGATGGCAGCACAGGATAAGCTTAAAGCAGTAGAAGCTGCATACAACAAAGTTATTGCAGCTGCACAGACAATCCAGAAGCTTCAGTCTGAAAGTGGTTACACATCAGCAGCTCTTATCGATGCAAAGGCAGAGTTTGAGAAGGTTGTTAAGGATTATGAGGCCGCAAAGGAAGCGGCAGAAGCTGCTAATAAGAGCGTTGAAATCGCAAAGGCAGCTGTAGAACGCGCAACACAGGCAACAGACAACAAAGGATTCAACATTGTTAGACCAAATCCAACTTCTAGCCCAGCTGGTGGAACAACATATACTACAAGAACAACAACTATAGTAGCAACAGCAGAGCCTGTAGTAATCGTTGATGAAGAAGTTCCAGCAGTAGGTAACATTGCTACAACACTTTCAGCGCCATCAGAAAGAAAGGTTATTAAGACTACACCAATCAATCCAGAGGACGATTCTGATGTAACAATTATCGACGAGGAAACACCACTTGCAGGTGAGAAAATCGAAGATGATACAGATAAGGACAGTAAGGAAAATATAAGAATCGTAGATGAAGAAACAGCTAAGGGACTTACAGTAGATGACGAGCACAGATTTACAAAGCCATGGTGGTTATTGTTATTAATCATCATTGCTGTAATTGGAGGCACAACAACAATTATCGCGAAGAAGATGAATGCCGAAGAGGTTAAGGAAGACAAGAATAATTAACCAAAAAGCCCTTATTAATACATCGAATCTTCAAAAAGATTTGGTACACTGTCTCCACAGTAAGCGAGGTGGGGTATGGATTTTAATTTTGAAGATGAGAGCAAACCTTATTCATCTGATGATGCTTTTGAAGATTTGGAAAAGATAAGGAATATTCTTCATGAAGCTCAGAAGAATATTAATAAGGATAAGCTGAAATCAACTCCTATCGATTTGAGTATACAAATTAATATTGATGATAAATAAAAGGCTGAGAAATCAGCCTTTTATTTTGTTAGTATATTGTCCAAAATGGATATTTTAGATATATTTAAAGCATGAAATTATAAAAATAGGAGAATATGAAGATGGGGAAAACACTTTATTTAGAATGCAATTCAGGAATTAGTGGAGACATGACAGTAGGGGCATTAATAGACCTTGGAGCTGATAAAGAGGTTTTAAATAAAGTGCTTTCAACTGTTAATGTAGAAGGTTTTGAAATTAAATATAGCAGAGTAAAGCGTGCTGGACTTGATTGTCAGGATTTTGATGTAGTGCTTGATAAGGAACATGATGGACATGACCACGATATGGAATATCTTTACGGGCACACTCATGAGCATGAAGAGCACCATGAACATCATCACGAGCACCATCACGACAATCATCATGAACACAGGGGATTAAAGGAAATCACAGAAATAATTGACAGTGCAGCCATGACAGATAACGCTAGAAGTATCGCAAAACATATCTTTGAAATCCTAGCAGATGCAGAATCTAAGGCACACGGCGTGCCAGTTAATGAGGTTCATTTCCATGAGGTTGGTGCAGTAGATTCCATAGTGGATGTTATTTCAATAGCTGTATGTATAGATAATCTAGATGTAGATAAAGTAATCGTTCCAAAGCTGTATGAAGGCCATGGCACAGTTAGATGCCAGCATGGAATACTTCCAGTGCCTGTTCCAGCGGTAACAAATATAGTGGCAGACCACAAAATCAGCCTGGAAATAATAGATGTTAAGGGAGAGCTTGTGACGCCAACAGGTGCAGCTACAGTTGCAGCAATTAGAACAGATGAGACATTGCCAAAGGAGTTCAAAATTAAAAAGGTTGGCATGGGAAGTGGCAAAAGAGACTATGGTTTAGCAGGCTTTGTTAGAGCCATGATTATAGAATGAGAGAGGCCCAAAAGCCTTGTAATTTTGGGGTTTAAATAATATATTATATTTAGGGGAGATGTATGAAACGGGAGGTTATTAGAGTTGGCAGACAAAAAAATTGGGTCAATTAAAGAAGAGTTAAATGATTTTTCTGCAGGAGATATCTTGCATATGCTTAAGGAATTACCTGATGCATGTTGCCTTTTTAAGGTAATAACAGATCCTTTTGGAACAGTGCAGGATATGCAGTTTTTGTTTGTAAATGAGAAATACTCGTCGCTGGTAGGAAAGCCATCAGCTGAGCTGATTGGAGCAACATATTACAGTACAGTAAGCAACAGGGATGAGGACTGGATTAGACTTACATATCAGGCTGCTTTTATGCGTCAGTCTGTTATAAATAGAACATTTAATACACAGTTTAATAAATGGTTTGAATTTTGGGCTGTTCCCGTGTATAGAAAGGGATTTTGCGCCTTCATCATCCATGATGTTACCGCAGAAAAGCGTAAAGAAGAGACACGAGAAATTGTTACTAATTCAAACAATATAATCATAGAATGTGCCAAAGTGCTTTCTACATACGATTTCAAAAAAGGAATCAGAGCCGTGTTAAAGAGCTTAGGTTCTGTCTTAAAGGCTGATAGAGTATACTTGGTGGAATCAAAAAGAGGGGAACCTGGTGATTTCTATGAATGGATGGATAGACAAAGCGGAAGAGGTCTTCCTGGCAAAAAGGAATTCGAGAAATACGACATCTTTACAATATGGAGCAAGCAGCTTCAGGAAAATAAGGTGGCTATAGTAGAGGATTCTGTAGCGGTTCGTGCTATTAGCGAGGAGATATACGAGGATGTTTTGGCAGGAAACATCAGTCGCTATGCTGTTGCAGCCTTAAATGATAAGAAGGATGTTATTGGATATCTCATAGTAGATAATTACGTTCCAAATTTGGATGTTAATCTTAGAGAGGTTATGGAATCTGTTTCAATCTTCATATCTGAAGAGCTGAGAAACTATAATCTTGCCCATGAAATGATGTACATGAGTACCCATGATGTTCTCACAGATTTGGGTAATAGACAGGCGTTTAGTTCTACTCTCAAGATGATAGAGGGAATGAATGTGTCTGTTGGGATATGTTACGTAGATATAAATGGTCTAAAGGAAGTTAATGATACAAAGGGGCATGACGCCGGAGACGAATTAATAAAAGAGGTGGCAAACTCAGTATCTTCCGTATATAAAAAGAAATATTGCTACAGAATCGGTGGAGATGAATTTATAGCAATGATTCCACAGATAGACGCTGAATATTTTAGCGAGCTAACAGATAAATTAAGGAAAAAGGGAAAGAAAATACCTATGGCAATAGGTGCTATTTGGCAGGATAATGCGGAAAACATTGAGGCAATGATTATTTCCGCAGATCAGCTGATGTACAGCGATAAGGCGATGTATTATCAGGATAGCAAGGACCGTAGGCACTAGAGAAATTTTATGGCAAAACAAAAGAAGCAGATTGAATATAGATATTATGAAATACCAGATGGACATTATGTAATGGCTCTTCTTGGAGAGACTTGGGTTCGAAGCTATGGGGCGGAGCAGGAGAATCTGCTTCATTTCCACAACTATATGGAAATAGGCTATTGCTACTGGGGAAATGGCCAGCTTACTATTGAGGAATCCACTGTTCCATACAAGGGTGGGTTGATAACCATAATTCCTGAAAATATACCTCATGAAACAAAGAGCTACAATGAGGGAATATGTAAATGGGAGTATCTATACATCGATTTGGAGCGCTTTATTCGTAACGAGATGCAGTTTAAGCGAATGCTTCCTGAAGAGGTAATTAAGAAGCTTAATAGTCACGGTTATGTTATTCAGTGGAACCAGAACAAGGTTATGACCAACATAATCAAGAATATTATTGAGGAATACAGGGAGACAAAGCCATACTACAAGGAGGCTGTAAAAGGTTACCTAAGAGCCTTTGTGGTAGAGCTACTAAGGATTAACGAGGATATGAGTTCATCCTTAACCCTGGAGGAAAAGCGATTAAACAGCTACATTGAAAAGAGCGTTAATTATATTGCTGAGCATTATGCAGAAGAGATAAAAATGTCTGACGTGGCAAGCGAATGTGGATTGTCAGAAAGCCATTTTAGGCGTATTTTCGAGGAAAGCATGAGTATGAAGCCTTTGGATTATCTGAATATGGTTCGTATAGATAAGGCCTGCGAGATAATCCAAAACAAGGATTATGCCATGGAAGAGGTAGGATTCAGGGTAGGTTATCAGACCCCATCCACCTTCAACAGAAACTTTAAAAAGCTGACTGGAAAGACTCCATATCAGTGGAAAAAGGAAGAAAATATCTTAGGAATATCAAAAAAGAATTATCAAATCAGTGCTAAGAAAGGATGGTAGATTCGTCAAGAATCTACCATCCTTTCTTCATAGTTTCTACAAATTTTCGTGGAAAAACAATTATTTAACAATCTCAAATAGTCGAATTTGCACATTTCTAGCGCAAATATATAAGACCACCTGTTGCGCAAAACTAGTATTATGACCATATGAGGGGCGGGTACAAAACATATTATTGTGCAATATGCACAACGTACTCGCAAAATTTTTTACAAACAGTAAGGAGAATGGAGAATGAAGAGAAAGTTACTTTCACTCATGCTTGTTGGCACAATGGCTGCATCAATGGTAGCTTGCGGAAGCAGTGCTGACACAACAGACAACGCATCTAAGGATGCAGCAGATGGAGCTGCTACAGAAGCAGTTCAGTCAGATGACGAGAACACATTAACAGTTTATGCTTGGGATGAAAACTTCAACATTCCAGCACTTAAGGCAGCTGAGAAGGATTATCAGGATGTTAATCCAGATTTCAAGCTTGAGGTTATAACACAGTCACAGTCTTCAGATGTTGAGCAGGCAGTAACACTTGCAGCAGAAGCTGGTGACTATAGCACATTACCAGATATCGTGCTTTTCCAGGATCACTATTTCCAGCAGTACGTTACAAACTATCCAGATGCATGGCAGGATGCCAGCGATGCTGATTGCGATTGGAACGGACTTGGAGCTGAGAAGCTTTCATACTCTACAATCGATGGCAAGCACTATGGTTTCCCTGTAGATGCAGGTACAGCAATCTTCGCTTACAGAACAGACCTTCTTGAGCAGGCAGGCTACACAATCGATGATGTAACAGGTATTACTTGGGACGAATTCGATAAGATTGGTAAAGATGTTCAGGCTAAGACAGGTAAGTACCTCCTTTGCATGGATGGTTCAGGAAACGATTTATTCTACATGATGCTTCAGGAAGAAGGCGTTTCCCAGTTCAAAGACGGAAAGCCATACATCAAGGATAACGAAACACTTGTAAAGGTATTCAATGTTGTTGCACAGCTTGCAAAGGATAACGTTCTTTACCTTGCAAATGATTGGTCTGATTATACAGATCAGGCAATCCAGGGCGACATGGTTGCTGGTGTATTCAATGGTAACTGGATTATCCCAACAATGAAGCAGGTTTCTGAGAACTCAGGAAAGTGGGAAATCGTTCCAGCTCCAACACTTACAGGTAAGCCAGGATACGCTTCAAACGGTGGTTCTTCACTTTATATCACAGCTAACTGCAAGAAGGTAGACCTTGCTAAGGATTTCTTAGCTTACACATTTGGTGGTCGTTCAGCTGAAGACGGACAGTCTACAACATACGATGAGGCACTTCTTAACGGTGGTGTTATCGGAACATGTGCAGCAGCTGCAGAGTCAGATGTATATCAGCAGGGTGTTGATTTCTTCAACGGACAGCCAATCTACGCTGACATCGTAGAGTACACACAGAACGTAGCAACAGTAGAGCAGTCAGATTACCACTATCAGGCTAGAACACACCTTGGTACTGCACTTCAGAACGTTCTTGATAACGGATACACAACAGAGCAGGCTCTTGAGGAGGCTGAATCAAATCTTAAATTTGATATGGGACTTTAATTCAATTAGATAATGTATTTAATGGGAAGTGGTTCACCCCACTTCCCATTTTTAAAAGAAAGGGTAGACATCGTGGAGAAGAAGAAAAAGGGAATGACACTTGCAAAAAAGCAATTAGCAGCTGGCTGGTTGTTCCTTACACCAGCTACAATACTTATTTTTATAATGAGTTTTTATCCAATCGTACAGGCTTTTATCACATCATTTAAGAGTGGAAAGGGCGTTAATATCAAGTTCGCAGATCCACTAACATACAATTACCAACGAATGCTACAGGATGTAATTTTCAAAACATCGATGAAAAATACATTCCTTTATTTAATAGTAGAGGTTCCTGTTATGTTAATTTTGGCTATCTTATTAGCACAGCTTCTTAACAACAAGGACCTTAAGTTTAAAGGTATTTTTAGAACATGCATATTCTTACCATGTGCAACATCTCTTGTATCATACTCATTGATTTTCAAGTCAATGTTTGCTACACAGGGTCTTATCAACACAGTTCTTCAGAATATTGGTCTTACACATGAGAATATCAATTTCCTTGGAACAGCATCAACAGCAAGAGCAATTATCATCATTGCCCTTATCTGGAGATGGACAGGATATAACATGGTATTTTACCTTGCTGGTCTTCAGAACATTGAATATTCAGTATATGAGGCAGCTAAAATCGATGGTGCAAACGGATGGAAGACATTCTGGTACATCACAGTGCCACTTCTTAAGCCAACAATCGTTATGACAGCAATCATGTCTATTAACGGTACATTACAGCTCTTCGATGAGTCAGTAAACTTAACAAGTGGTGGACCTGCAAACTCAACAATCACAATGTCTCACTACATTTACAACCAGGCATTTGGACAGGGTGTAGGAAACCTAGGATACACATCAGCAATGTCATTTGTAGTATTTATAATGGTTGCAATACTTGCATTTATCAATCTGAAAGTAGGTGATACACGTGACTAAGAAGAAAAACAGATCAATGATTCAGCGCAGACTGATTCCTACATACATTTTCTTAATTATTTGCTCATTCATTTCGGTATTTCCACTTTACTGGATGATTGCAGCAGCAACAAATGCTTCAATTAACGTGGCAAGAGGTTCTATAGGATTTGGAAACCAATTGTTTGTTAACTTTGAGCATTTGAAAACAGCAGTACAGGGCACACTTTGGAGTAGTATGGGAAATTCCTTCCTTTACTCAATCGTGCAGACAATAGTAACACTTTTCGTATGTTCAATAGCAGGATATGGATTTGAGCTATATCATGACAAGGGAAAGGATAAATTATTTGGAATCCTTCTTCTTGCAATGATGGTACCAGCTGTAGCAACAATGGTTCCTTTGTACGGACTTGTATCAAAGGCAAAGCTCCTTAATACAGTATGGGCTTTCATCCTTCCTGGTATTTCAACACCATTTATGATTATGATGTTCAGACAGAATTCTCGTAACTTCCCACCTGACATCATGGAGGCAGCCAGAATTGATGGACTTGCTGAATGGAAAATCTTCTTCAAGATGTATGTACCTATTCAGAAATCAATCTATGCGGCAGCTGCAGTTATTACATTTATGAATGCTTGGAACGCATATATGTGGCCAAAGGTAGTAATGAGCGACAACCGTGCTCAGACAATGCCAATGTTCATTGCAAATATTTCAAGCGGTTACACAGTAGATTACGGTATGACAATGCTAGGCGTATTATTCTGCTCACTTCCTACAATGATAGTATTCTTCGTACTTCAGAAGCAGTTTGCAGAAGGAATTACAGGATCGGTAAAATAAGATGAAAAATTTCGACTATGAAATTGTAAAGGACCCAAGAATATTTGAACAAAACAGGTTAAAGGCTCATTCAGACCATGAATATTACGACAGTGAAGCCTATGCTTATGGAGAAAAATCCAGCTTTAAATATTCCCTAAACGGCACATGGAAGTTTGAATTTGCCAAAAACTATGAGTGCTGTGATAAGGATTTTTATGAGGATTCAAGGAATTGTAGAGGGTGGGACGATATTAAAGTCCCAGCCCACATACAGCTTGAAGGCTACGACAAGATAATGTACGTAAATACCCAGTATCCATGGGATGGCCATGAAGCTATTGAGCCAGGAGAGATTCCTACCATGGAAAACCCTGTGGGGAATTACGTGAAGTACTTCACACTTCCTAAAAACATGGAAGATGGCCCTGTTTATATATCATTTCAGGGTGTAGAAAGCGGCTTCGCATTATGGCTAAACGGTGGATATGTTGGCTACAGCGAGGACTCTTTTACACCAAGTGAGTTTGATCTTACTCCTTATATTCGTAAGGGTGAGAACAAGCTGGCAGTTCAGGTATTCAAATGGACTTCTGGAAGCTGGTGTGAAGACCAGGATTTCTTTAGATTTTCCGGTATCTTCAGAGAGGTTTATTTATACACGGTTCCTAAGACTCATATTAGAGATTTGCGAATACAGACACTTCTTGATGATGATTACAAGGATGCAACCTTAGTAATCGACATGGATGTTGTGGGAAGCGGCCTTGTTCAGATGACACTTTCAGATGATGATGCTGATATCCTCAGCAAAATGGCACTTGAGGAAGGCATGAATCACATGGAGGTTCATGTGAGGGAGCCAGAGCTGTGGAGCGCAGAAAATCCTTATCTTTTTGACCTTCAGCTTAACGTATTTGGTGAAACGGGTCGCCTGTCTGAGGTTATTAAGGAAAAGGTTGGATTTAGACGCTTCGAGATGAAGGATGGCATGATGCATATTAACGGGAAACGCATCGTGTTTAAGGGGGTTAATCGCCACGAATTTTCTTCATCCACAGGCCGTGTTCTGTCAGAGGAAGATATCTTAAAGGATATAATCACAATCAAGCAGAACAACATAAATGCAATTCGTACAAGCCACTATCCTAACCAGACATACTTCTACAGATTATGCGATATTTTTGGTTTATATGTTATAGATGAAACAAACTTAGAGACTCATGGAACATGGCAGACACCAATCCAAATTATGAAGGTAAAAGATGACAGCTACGCTGTTCCTGGCGATAGACCAGAGTTTACAGACAATATAATCGACAGAGCCCACAGTATGTTTGAACGAGATAAGAATCATCCATGTATTCTTATATGGTCTCTTGGAAATGAAAGCTATGGCGGCATCAATCTTCGCAAGATGCAAGAAAAAATTCATGAGTGGGATAGCACTCGTTTGGTTCATTATGAGGGAGTATTTAATGATAGACGTGTAGATTTGTCAGATATGGAATCTACCATGTATGTGCCAGTTAAGGCTATCAAGGAGTGGTTGAAGGACCACAAGGATAAGCCTTATATCAACTGCGAATATATGCATGCCATGGGTAATAGCTGTGGCGCAATGAGCAAGTATACAGAGCTTGCATACGAGGAGCCTTTATTCCAGGGCGGTTTTATCTGGGATTACATTGATCAGGCTATCACAATAAAGGATAATCGCGGTATCAAATTTGAAGGCTACGGTGGTGATTTTGATGATAGACCAAACGATGGCAGCTTCTCAGGGGATGGCATCTGCTATAGCAAAAACAGAGAGCCGAGCCCAAAGATGCAGGAGGTAAAACACGATTATCAGAACATAAAAATTACCTTCGAAGGTAATAAGGCGATAATTGAAAACCGAAATCTGTTTACAGATACAAACGAATATATAGCTATTCTAACAATAGAGCGATTAGGTGATTTAATTGCAGAGGAGGAGCTCACTATTGATTGTCCACCTCTTTCTACTACAGAGTACGAGCTAGAACTTGATTTACCAAGAGATGACGAATATATAATCACGATTTCATTTGTGCTTAAAGAGGACACTTTATGGGCTAAGAGAGGTCATGAAGTGGCTTATGGACAGACCACAGTAGGCAGATTTACATTTGAGCGCGGACAGGCGCAGAAGCTTACTGTTACACAAGGCTTCCATAACCTTGGAGTAAAGGGCGATGATTTTGAGGTATTGTTCGTTGGCGTAAAGGGCTTAAGCTCATATAAATATCACGGCAGGGAGCTATTAAAGCGCTTTGTAATGCCAAACTTCTGGCGCCCAATGACAGAAAATGATTTGGCTAATCAGTTGCCATTCAGAGCAGGCCAGTGGAAGCTTGCCAGCAAATATATTGCTACAAATCGCATGGATGATGGAATTAACGAGGTTCCACATGTAAAAGCTTCTGAGGACAGCGTAAAGGTGGTATACACATATCATCTGGCTACAAGGCCAGCTGGCAAGTGTGAGGTAGAATATATCGTTCATTCTGATGGTTTGGTAGATTGTACACTTCGCCTTCCAGCATCAACAGAAATAGGTGAATTGCCAGAGCTTTCAATGGCATTTGCACTTGATAGCAGCTTAGAAAACCTGGAATGGTACGGAAGAGGACCAGAGGAAACCTACAACGATAAATGCCACGCAAAGCTAGGAATATTTAGAAATAAGGTAGCTGACAACATGGCCAAATACTTAGTTCCTCAGGAATGTGGAAATCATGAGGATGTACGCTATGCAAAGCTTACGGATGAAAGAGGAAATGGAGTACTGTTTTTGGCTGAGGGTAATGGTTTTTCAGCATTGCCATACACAGTGCATGAAATCGACGAGGCAATGCACCCTACAGAGCTTCCTCCATCTCATTTCACGCATGTGAGAGTAGGTAAGCAAATGGGCATCGCAGGAGACGATACATGGGGCTCAAAAACACATCCAGAATTCATGCTTGATAACAGTAAGGACATGACGATTTCCTTTAGTTTTAGGGGTATTTAAGGCATAATTTATATGGTATAATGAATGTCGGCTGCAAAGGTGTGGCCGGCATTTTTTTAAAGCAAATACTTGCTTAAACTAGAAGGAAAGTTGAGGGATAATTATGTTTGAATCAAATGACACATTCGTAGAAGAGGCAGTAAAAGTAATTGAGACAGCTCAGGATAAAACAAAGAAAACAGCTGCTTCAATAATTACATTACTATTATTAGTTAGTCTTGTTACCTATTCACGAGGGTTTTTGACAATTATTATGGCGATTTTGCTCATTGCTATGGCTATATATACGATAATATTATACTCGAACAAAAACATAGAATATGAATATGACTACACAAATGGTAGCCTTGAAATCGCTAAAATCATTAACAACGAGAAGAGAAAAAAGGTTGTTACTATTGAATCAAGCGAAGTAAAGATGGTTGCAGCAACAGATACTAATGAATCACTTAAATACGACCATGTTCAGCTTAAAACTTATGATTGCAGCGCCCATGATTCAGAGCAAAAAGATTACATCTTAGTGGCTCACAGCGAGGCAAAAGGCAACGATTTTAAAGTAATATTCACACCTTCCGACAAATTGCTCAAAGCAATGGCTAAATACAACAAACACGATATATACATTTAAGGAGAATTAAATGAACGTACAAGAACTAAAGCAAATATTCGAATCAAAATTCGGCGAAGCTGGCGATATCCGAACATATTTCGCTCCAGGCCGTGTAAATCTTATCGGTGAACACACAGATTACAATGGTGGTCACGTATTTCCATGCGCACTTACAATTGGAACATACGCAGTAGCAAGAAAGCGCGAGGATAAGGTAATTAAGCTTTACTCAGCAAACATCGAAAGAGTAGGAGTTATTGAAAGCTCACTTGATGATCTTACAAACAAGGATGAGTACAACTGGGCAAACTATCCACTTGGTGTTGTTTGGGCCTTAATTGAGAAGGGTGCAGAAATTAAATCAGGATTTGAAATGGTAGTTTGGGGCAATATTCCCAACGGTTCAGGCCTTTCATCATCTGCTTCACTTGAGGTACTTACAGGCACAATGCTTAACGATATGTTTGGCCTTAACAAGACAATGATTGATTTAGCCCTTATCGGACAGTATTCAGAGAACAACTTCAATGGATGTAACTGTGGTATAATGGACCAATTTGCGGTAGCAATGGGACAAAAAGACCACGCCATTTTCCTTGACTGTGCAGATTTATCCTATAAATATGCCAGCGTAAAGCTTGATGGAGCCAAGATTGTTATCACAAATTCTAAGGTAAAGCACTCACTTGTAGACAGCGCATATAACGACAGAAGAAATGAGAGCGCTCAGGCACTTGCTGATCTTCAGACAGTATGCGGCATCAGCACTCTTGGTGAGCTTACAGACGAGGAATTCGAAAAATACGGTTCAGCTATCAAGGATGAGGTTAACTACCGCAGAGCAAAGCACGCCGTAGCTGAGAACCAGCGTACAATCAAGGCTGTTGATGCACTTAATGCTAACGATATCGAAACATTTGGAAAGCTCATGAACGCTAGCCACATTTCACTTCGTGACGATTACGAAGTATCATGTGAAGAGGTAGATTTCCTTGTAGAAACAGAGTGGTCAGTTCCAGGTGTAATCGGTGCCCGCATCACAGGCGGCGGCTTCGGAGGCTGTACAGTAGCAATCGTAAAGGATGAGGCTGTTGAGAACTTTAAAGAAACAGTAGGCAAAGCCTACAAAGAAAAATACGATCTAGATGCTGAATTCTACGTAGTAGATATCGGCGATGGCGCAAAGAGAATTGCATAAACCAAAGGGGCTTTTTACAGCCCCTTTTTTGTTGTCAATCCTTGCTTTAAGATAGGTAAGGTAGAATAACCCTGCGTTAGTAACAGAGGATTATCAATTTTACGTATGAGGGTTTGAGCGGCTTGGAATCCTAAATCAAACATATCAATGTCGACTACAGTAGGCTTAGGCTCGATAATGTTTGCGTAGGGATAGCTATCAAATGTGATAAAGGCAATATCATTAGGAACATCAAGCTTCAAATCTAAAATTCCTGCGGAAACTCCAAAAGCAATGGTGTTATTTTCACATATAATAGCCTGTGTTTTAGGATTATCGGTAAGTATTTCTTTGGTTAAGCTTCTAGCGTTAGAAATATTAGAGGAAATACTATATATATTTTCGGCCTTCAAATGTAAGCCATGGTTGATAAATGCTTTCTTAACACCCTTTAAGCGTTGATTTGAAATAAAATCAGTTCTTTTTTCTCCAATGAAAACAATATTCATGTACCCACATTCAAGCAAATGCTCTGCAGCACATTGGCCAGCTAAAACGTGATTTGTATCAATCCAACAAAGCTGATTATCCATGCTTGGACTACCGATAATCACATGAGGAAAATTTGAATCGATGATATATTTAGCAGTTTCCTCAGTCACAGCGGAACCATGTACAAGTATTCCATCTGCACAGCCCGATTGTATGGCTTGAATAACAGGGGATTCCTGTCCATCCTTCATTGATATATCCATAAGACTTAATGTGTAATCAAGGTCAGACAAGGCACTATAGGAGCCGTCCATGATTTCAAACATGTGAGGATTAAGATATGGCTCATTTTTCTTCATTGATGTAAGAAAAATAATGTTTTTAGTATTCTGTTTTGCAAAACTCACAGCCCTGGAATTTGGGGTGTAGTTCAGCTTTCTAATGGTTTCTTGCACTCTGTTAATAGTATCCTGTGAGATAGAACCCTTCCCATTAATGATTTTCGATACAGTAGAGATGGAAACCCCAGCTTCGTTTGCAACATCTTTTATAGTTACACTCATAAACCCTCCCGTAAAAAATGCACAAATTAAAAAAATAAGGATAGCGTTTTCCTACAAAAGGAAAAGAAAATATCCTAATAAACATTGAAAATACATGTCTTGTGAATTAAATTTTATGTCATGAAAGATAAATAATCAACGAGTAAGGAAAAAAGTTTCCTAAAATATATGCGAAAGGAATATGTATTTTGATATTAAGTGGTATAAGTCATGCACCTTTATCTAAGGATGCGTACATGGTTGCAGAAGATAGTCTTGTAGTATCGATAAAAGCAGCAAAGGGAGATTTAGCAAAAGTAGATTTATATTTTGGCGACAGAGTATGTCAGAAGGATCCAATAGATGTATTCAAAGTTAAGATGGAGCTTGTAGCTTCAGATATGGTAAACGATTACTTTGAATGTGAGATAAAGACAGATTATACAAGGGTATGCTATTACTTTGAGCTTACAGATTTTGCAGGTGAGAAGCTATTTTTTGATGAATATGGTTTCTCACAGAGCATAAGTACTAACAGAACTCAATATTTCCAATTCCCTTATCTAAGAAAGGAGGATATGATTTCAATTCCTGAATGGGTAAATGGAATTGTTATGTATCATATCTTTCCAGATAGCTTTGCAGATGGAAAAAGAAGTATATCTTGTGAAGAAAAAAATATACAGGAGGGCGATATCCAGTATCACTCAAATTTAGGTGGAACCATTAAGGGCATTGAGGAAAATCTAGATTATATTGCTTCACTAGGAGCAAATTGCATATATATAAATCCTATATTTAAGGCAAATTCATATCACAAGTATGACACTGTAGACTATATGGATATTGATCCATGTTTTGGCACAATTGAGGATTTTAAGAAGCTTGTAAAAGCCTGTCATAGCAAGGATATTAAGGTGATATTAGACGGCGTATTCAATCATTGCGGCCCAGATTTCTTTGCCTTTAAGGATGTTCTAAAAAATGGAGAGAAATCAAAATATGTAGATTGGTTTTATAAGCTGAGATTTCCAATCGAGACAAAGCCTATTCCGAACTACGAAGCATTTGCATACGTGGCAGCTATGCCTAAGCTGAATACAGGAAATCCAGAGGTGGAAAAATACTGCTGTGATGTGGGCAGATTCTGGATTAGAGAATGTGGAATTGATGGATGGAGAATGGATGTAGCCAATGAAATCAACCATGATTTCTTTAGGGCCTTCAGAAAGGCTATAAAAGAGGAAAATCCAGATAGCTTTTTGATTGGGGAAATCTGGGAGGATTCTACTATATGGCTCCAAGGTGACCAGTTTGATTCAACTATGAACTATACCTTTACAAATATCTGCAAGGATTTCTTCGGAACAGAAGAAATAAGCGTATCAACCTTTGACGCCAGAATTCATAAGATGAATCGCAGATATCCAAGGCAGGTAGCACTGGCGCAAATGAATTTTTTGGATACACATGATGTGCAGCGCTTTAAATCGGCCTGCAATTCGGATGAAGAAAGGCTGAAGTTGGCCCTTGCCTACATGGTATGTGCTGTTGGTATCCCATCAGTATTTTATGGAGATGAAAAGGGAATCGAGGGTACAACAGAGCCAGAATATCGCAGCCCAATGGCATGGGATAAGCAAACAGAGCTGGAAGATTATTATAGACAGTTATTGCAAGTCCGACGAAGCACTAAAGCCCTTCAAAAGGGAAACTATAAAACAGTCCTATGTGATGATGAAAAGAAGCTGTACATGTTTTCAAGGACTTATGAAGACGAAACAGCACTCATCATTTTTAATATGGGAAATAATGCGGAAGAGGTATCAATTCCAAATTATTTAAATCAAGGCTGGATAAATGCTTTATCAGGAAAGGAGGAAGCAGAAAAACAAATAGGTGTTGAGAGAAGAACAGCTTTGATATTAATTAAAAAAGGGAACTAGTTAACAGTAAAGAGCCACCATTACTTGGTGGCTCTTATATAATTGTAAAGCATTAGCGAGAGCTTTACAGTAATCGCATCTGAGAATTTTCTTACATCATATCCAGTTAAATCAGCGAATTTATCCAGGCGATAGATAAGAGTATTACGGTGAATAAACATCTTGCGGCTGGTTTCGGCTAATGATAAATCATTGTCGAAAAATGCTTCTAAAAGGTTCAAAGTTTCCACGTCAAGACCGGATAAAATGTCGAAATTGATATGGTTGTTTAAATATGTCTCAACCTCATCGGCAGGTATATTGTAAAGCAATCTGCCTAGCCCAAGGGTGCTGTATGAATAAATATGACCTGAGCTGTTAAAGATATTGCCGATGTGCATGGCAATAACAACGTCTTTGTAGGAAGAAGGTAAATCTGTAAATTTATCAGTAGGTAAATCATAAGAAACCTTAAAAGACATAAAGGCTTCTGATTCTAGCATGTCCAAGAATTCCATACAGTATTGATTAATTTCCTCAGAATCTGGCTCTTTTTCAAAGTGTACAATAAGTGCAATGTGCTTTGAATCAATCTGAACCAGTGCATCCTGCGAATCAGGAAGCAAGCTCTTTAATAAAGATACAGCCTCCTTTGAATAATCAGTCTGGCTTTCCAGATAGAAAACCATGCGAACAGCATTTTCATCAATGTGGAAGCGATGAATGTAGGCTGCAGCGTCCGAATAAGAAAGCTCTCTGGTAAGGAAAGCCCTGTAGAAGGAGCTTTTAGAATCAAGCACATTGAATCTAACAACCATTTCCTTAAGCTTATTTATAGTTTCATCATCTGAAAGTTCAGAATCAGATATTTCAAAATTAATTCCAGTAGCCTTTGATAATTGCTCTAATAATTTTTGCTTTTTCTCTTCAAAATTCATTTCAATACCCCAATAAAAAGATAGCAACATTATAGCATAAAAAAACTGGATGCGAGTGCATCCAGTCTTTTTTTATATGGCTAAGTATTAGTTAGCAATTGTAAGCTCTGTATCCTTATCGAAGAAGTGAGCCTTCTCCATATCAAGAGCAAACTTAACTGTGTCGCCACCTCTAGCTGTTGTACGTGGGTCAACTCTTGCTGTAACCTGAGTTCCAGCATAATCGAAGTATAAGTAAACTTCTGCACCAAGAAGCTCGTATACAGAAATCTTAGCTTCGATAACTGAAGCAGACTGTGTATCAACGAAGATCTGTGAATCATGTATATCTTCTGGACGGATACCAAGGATTACAGACTTGTTAGCATAACCAGCATCCTTAAGTGTCTTTGTCTTTGCTGGTGGAATCTGAAGGCTAGAACCGTTAACCTGGATAGCTGAGCAATCAGCGTTAAGTGTTCCCTCAAGGAAGTTCATCTGAGGTGATCCGATGAATCCAGCAACGAAGAGGTTGCATGGCTTCTGGTAAAGGTTAGCTGGTGTATCGATCTGCTGAACAACACCGTCCTTCATAACTACGATTCTTGTACCAAGTGTCATAGCCTCTGTCTGATCATGTGTAACGTAGATCATTGTTGCTCCAAGTGAATCATGAAGCTTAGAAATCTCTGTTCTCATCTGAACACGAAGCTTAGCATCAAGGTTTGAAAGAGGCTCATCCATAAGGAATACCTTAGGGTTACGAACGATTGCACGACCCATAGCAACACGCTGTCTCTGACCACCTGAAAGAGCCTTTGGCTTTCTGTCAAGAAGCTTCTCAAGGTCAAGGATTCTAGCTGCCTCACGTACCTTCTTGTCGATTTCATCCTTTGGTACCTTACGTAACTTAAGACCAAATGCCATGTTATCGTAAACTGTCATATGTGGGTAAAGAGCGTAGTTCTGGAATACCATTGCGATATCTCTGTCCTTAGGCTCTACGTCGTTCATTACCTTACCGTCGATGATAAGCTCACCATCTGAAATCTCCTCAAGTCCAGCAATCATACGAAGTGTTGTAGACTTACCACAACCTGAAGGTCCTACAAAGATGATGAATTCCTGATCCTTGATGTCAAGGTTGAAATCCTTAACAGCGTGGAAGCCATTAGGATATCTCTTGTTAATGTTTTTTAATTGAATGTCTGCCATTGTAAAAATCCTCTCTTTTGTTTAAATCTATTTGGGAATCTCCCTTTAACTATCTACGATTATAAAAAATGGAGAAATTGTGAACAATGTTAGAATAACCAAAAATAACAAAATCCTTTCGTTATTTTGACAAGCCTATGTCAAAACTGCACAAATATAGAGTGCTGAAATTGAGCATTTACACTATAGTTAAAGATATAATGTATATAAAAGAATGGTTAGTGTGGTATAATACATTGGAGTATATATATTAATAACATAGGGAGATTGTTATTATGGAAGAGAGTAAATATAATAAGCGTTTAAAACGATATCTAAGATTCCCTCTGTACATGCTTATTATCTTTTTAATAGGCTGTATCGTGGTAAGCTTTGTAGATACAAAAATAGCAGGAATAATGACTTCATTCGTCTTTTTATATGGAATCATTTGCTACATATATTACAGGGCTAATCTTAAATCTTTCAAAAACACAATTGTAGATTATGCTGTTCACTATGGAACTGTTCAAAAGGAGCTCATTAAGAACTTCCGCTTGCCTTACGTTTTGTTGGATTCAACAGGCAAAATTATATGGATGAACGAAGAGTTTACAGACCTGGTGGACAAAAGCAAAACTTATAACAAATCAATAACAGGTATATTTTCAGAAATTACCCGTGAAGGCATAGATCATGCTAAGGATGATAACTTTGATCTTCATATTGAATATAATGATAGAAAATATTTGGCATGCTTGCAGAGATTAGACATGAGAGAGCCTCTTTCTGGTGGAAACATTCCAGTCGAGATGGAAGAATCTCAGGATGGAATGGTAGCCATCATTCTTTTTGATGAGACAGATATTCAGGCTACCAAGGCAAAGATTAACGACCAGTCAATGGTCATGGCTCTTCTATATGTAGATAACTATGATGAAGTTTTTGATCAGGTAGAAAATGCTAAACGTTCAATGCTTTTAGCTTTATTGGATAGAAAGATTAACAAGTATTTTGGCGAGGCAAATGCCATCGTTAGACGTCTTGAAAAAGACAAATATTTAATCGTTTTCCAGCACAAATATTTACAGCAGTTTGAAGAGGATAAGTTCTCACTTGTTGAAGATATCACCACTCTTAAGATGGGCAACGATAAAGAAATCACTATCAGTATCGGTGTTGGTCTTGGCAGTGATAATTACACACAAAAGGCTCAATATGCACACGTGGCAATAGATTTGGCATTGGCCAGAGGTGGTTGCCAGGTTGTTGTTAAGAACGGCCAGAATGTTTCTTATTATGGTACACACGGTAAGGAAGTGGAACGTACCACACGTGTTAAAGCAAGAGTTAAGGCTCAGGCTCTCAGGGAATTAATGGAAACCAGAGAGCGAATCATCGTTATGGGCCACAATTTATCAGATGCAGATTGCTTAGGTGCATCTGTAGGCGTATACTGCGCAGGCCGCGAAATCGGCAAGCCAGTAAACATCGTAATCGACACAATTACAAGTTCTATGCGACCAGTGGTTGAGTCCTTTACTGAAAGAGAAGAATATCCTGATGATATGTTTATCACCAGCGAGCAGGCGCTTAATTTGTGCAATGACAACACACTTATCATGGTTGTGGATACAAACCGACCAAGCTACGTGGAATGTCCAGGACTTCTTGCAAAGAACAAAAATATAGTAGTAATCGACCATCACAGACAGGTGGAGGAAACAATTGAAAACCCAATTCTTTCCTACATCGAGCCTTATGCATCATCTGCTAGTGAGATGATTGCTGAAGTTTTGCAGTATTTTGCAGACAAAATCAACATCAACCCAACAGAGGCTGATTGTATTTATGCTGGTATCCTTATTGATACTAACAACTTTATGACAAAAACTGGTGTCCGTACATTTGAAGCAGCAGCTTTCCTTCGCCGTAATGGTGCCGAGGTTACTCGTGTTAGAAAGATGCTTCGTGAAAATATGGAAACCTACAAGGCACGTGCTGAAATCGTTAGAAACGCAAGAGTTTACAGAGATGCATTTGCTATTGCAGAATGCGAACCAGATGGAAATCTTGAAAGTCCTACAGTTGTTGGCGCACAGGCAGCCAATGAGCTTTTAAATATCGTAGGAATAAAGGCTTCCTTTGTTCTTACAAAGTTTATGGACAAGATTTTCATAAGCTCTCGTTCAATCGATGAGATAGATGTACAAAGAATTATGGCACGTCTAGGCGGTGGTGGCCATGTAAATATTGCCGGCGCCCAAATCCAAAACAGAACATTAGAAGAGGTTCGCGAGGACCTTGAAGTTACAATAGATAAAATGCTAGAAGAAGGAGAAATCAGACTATGAAAGTAATATTACTTGCTGATGTAAAATCACTTGGTAAGAAGGGGGAGGTAGTAGAAGTTAGCGAAGGCTATGCAAGAAACATGTTGTTCAAGAAAAAGCTTGGTGTTGAGGCTACGAACGCAGCGCTTAACGACCTTAAGCTTCAGAATAAGCACGATGAAAAGGTAGCTCAGGAAAACTATGAGGCCGCTTTGGCATTTGAAAAGGAAATTGCTGAGTGGAAGGTTGAGACCAAAATCAAAACAGGAGAAGGCGGACGTACCTTCGGTTCAGTATCTACAAAGGAAATCGCTGAAGCAGCTAAGAAGCAGTACGGCAAGGAAATCGATAAAAAGAAAATCGTCCTTGAGGATCCAATCAGAGCCCTTGGTACATACGAGGTTAAGGTTAAGCTTCATCCAAAGGTAACAGCTACACTGCGCGTTCATGTGTCAGAACTATAATATTAGGGGAATAATTAATGGAAGACGTAATCAAACGACAAATGCCTAATTCTCTAGAGGCAGAGCAGTCTGTTATTGGTTCGATGATTGTAGATAGGGACGTTATTGTGGAATGTTCAGAGATCCTTATTAAGGATGATTTCTATCACCAACAGTACGGAATGCTTTTTGAAGCCATTGTTGAGCTTTACAACGCTGGCGAGCCTGTAGATGAGGTAACATTGCAGAACAAGCTTAAGGAAAAGGGAGTTCCACCAGAATTTGCCTCCTTGGAGTTCATACAGGAATTGGTATTGGGCGTTCCTACAACAGTAAACGCCAAAAGCTATGCCAATATCGTAAAGGATAAGGCAGTACTTCGAAATATCATTAAGGTAAATCAGAATATCGAGAACATGTGCTTTGAAGGTTCAGAAGAGGTTGATACCATCCTTAATCAGACTGAGCATGACATATTCGCCCTGGTTCAGAACCGTGGAAACACAGACTATGTGCCAATCAAGCAGGTTGTTATGAATGCCATTGCAAAGATTGAGCAGGCATCAAAGCAACGAGGCGTAGTTACTGGTATTCCAACAGGCTTCATTGATTTGGACAGACAGACTGCAGGCTTGCAGCCATCTGACCTTATTCTTATTGCGGCCCGTCCATCAATGGGTAAAACAGCCTTCGTTCTTAACCTGGCACAGCATATCACTATCCATGAGCATTTATGCGCAGCCATATTCTCACTGGAAATGTCAAAGGAGCAGCTGGTTAACCGTCTATTCGCCTTGGAATCAAGGGTGGATGCCCAGAAGCTTCGTACCGGTAATCTGCAGGAAGCAGATTGGGAAAACCTTATCGAAGGTGCTGGTAAAATCGGTAATTCAAAGCTTATTATCGATGATACACCAGGTATCTCAATTGGAGAGCTTCGTAGTAAATGTAGAAAATTCAAGATGGAATTTGGTCTTTCCATTATTATCATCGACTACTTGCAGTTGATGTCAGGTAATGGAAAATCAGAAAGTAGACAGCAGGAAATCTCAGAGATTTCTCGTTCGCTAAAGGGCCTTGCCAGAGAGCTGAATGTACCAGTTATTGCACTGTCACAGCTTTCCCGTGCCGTTGAGCAGCGTCCAGATCATCGTCCAATGATGTCTGACCTTCGTGAATCCGGTGCCATCGAGCAGGATGCCGACGTGGTTATGTTCATCTACCGTGATGATTACTATAACCACGATACAGAACTTAAGAATGTATCAGAAATCATCGTAGCTAAGCAACGTAACGGTCCTATCGGAACCATCGAGCTTACTTGGTTACCTGAATACACTCGTTTCGCAAATCGCGACCGTAGCCAGTATTCAAATCATGATGAATAAAGTAATAAAAAAAGAGCATCGCGAAAGCGATGCTCTTTTTAACCGGTTTTCTTGATTAAGTTATTACTTAATGATTAGCCCTGAGCGATAGCGCCTGTTGGGCAAACACCTGCACAAGTACCACAATCAACACATGCACCTGCATCGATGTTGAACTGTGAATCTCCCTGAGAGATAGCTCCTACTGGGCACTCAGGCTCGCATGTACCACATGATACACATGAATCAGAAATTACGTATGCCATAATAAAATTCCTCCTTAAATATAATTAATAAAAATTATCAATTACGAGTTGATGTCCTTATAATACATCTAAATTGTGTCTAAATCAAGGACAAAATTAAATTTTTAAAAATATAGCTAAAATCAAGGGGGAGAGCAGTTCACACAAACTAACTTCTGTTGATTTAGGCTAACATAAGTTTAAATTGTGTACACAACTTAGTTGTAAACAAACTAACCTATTTATTAACTATGTATTAACAATACCTATAATCAATTGCGAAAAATCGAAATACATGGTATCATCAATTGAAATCAAATCAAGAAAGGAAGTATTTGAAATGGCAAGAGTATCAAAGGCAACAATGATTGGTGAGCTTCTTCAGATCGATGCTGACGTAGCACCTATTTTACTTAATATCGGCATGCACTGTCTCGGATGTCCATCATCTCAGATGGAAACAATTGAGGAGGCAGCTATGGTACACGGTATCGATGCTGATGATCTTGTAGAAGAGATTAATACATTCTTAGATTCAAAGGCTTAATGAGCAAATAAAAAGAACCAGAAGCTTCTGGTTCTTTTTTGTTTGCTTAAATTGTGGCGAGCTTTTGAATTGCATCGCCCTCAGCCATTATTTCGTAATGCTCTGACATGTATTGGCTTGTGCCAACTACATAGTTCTGTTGGTTGCTGTATTCTGATAAGATATTGCAAACCTTATTGTAGGTCTCGGCTGAGTCTTCAGACTTGCTAACTACTAAATAGTATTTGTTGTCAAATGGACTCTTGTAGAGAGAATTCTTTCCAGTGTAAAAACCTGCTAGAACATCTGATAATCTAATGACATCATCAAGATTGTCAAAAACAAACATCTTAGTAATGTCTACAGGTAAGCCTTCCTTGGCTGCTGCTTCTGGTGAAGCGGCTATAGCCTTCTGAGCCTTTTCTATTAGGCTGTTAAAGATATTTAAAATGTCATCAGCTGCTGATTCGTTGAATGGTTTAGCTGGTGCATTGGTAACATCCATATCATCATCATCGAAATCGTCATCATCTTCAGAGAATCTGGAAAAACGTGTATCTAACTCATCAGGATTCTCTACCTTAGTAACAAGTAGAATAATGGATTCGGATGAAAGTGGTATAGCTTCTATCATAAGCGGAATATCTTCTGCTTCGAAACCGTACTGGTATGCAGCCTGTTCCATAAGCTCTCTAAAAAGCTCTCTGGCTTTGGCTGAGCCGTAAGCAAGCTCTGATAGCTTGATGTGGCGGCTGATTAAATCTTCTCTCGAAAGAGTGCATCTGATCTGGTTCTCGTTGATTCTTTCAATCTTCATAAAAATCACCTCCCGAATCGAAATAAGATGCGTCTTAAGCAAATTTCTTATTCGAATTATATATATATTATATCGGAATGTAAAGGAGAGAAGCTATAGAAATCGTGATAAAAATATTAAATTTTTATAAAATTACACCGTTATATAAAAGTGATAAAAAATAAATTAGGGGTTGCAATGTAATTTTATATGTGATATAAACTTATCTGCAAGATGCCTTTCCGAAAGGAAGGAGCTGATGTAATATGATACCTGATGGTATTTCAGACAGGTACGACATAGTTCAGATACTGCAAGAAACAGCAGCTACAGCAGTATTAATTGTCAATTACAAAAAGATAGGAGCATTAAGGATTCTTAAGGCTATTCACAGGGCACATCCTAATGCACACAGCATCCTATCCGAAGCACATCTTTTACAAGGGATTAAATCATCCCAAATACCCACCATTATAAGCGTAGAAGATACAGATGAAATGTATTATTTGGTTGAGGAATATGTAGAGGGTCAATCTCTGCGGGAGTATCTGTTAGATACAACAATCACCAAGGAAACGCTATTAAATATTGCTATAAGTCTATGCAATGTTATAGAGGCTTTGCATAATGCCGATGGAGGACCAATTCTTTATCGAGATATGAAGCCTGAGCATGTAATATTGCAGAATGATACTGTACGTCTAATTGATTTTGGCATTGCAGTTAGGAAATCTGAAGCAGCAAAGGCAAGGCCCCTAGGCACTATTAATTGGGCTGCACCAGAACAACTGAAGGCTGGTCCTTTAGATGAGCGATGCGATGTTTTTGGCGTAGGCAAGATTTTGGAATATATGCTAAATAACAGTTTTGAAAAAGATGATTATAGATTAAGAAAACTGGTAAGTCAGGCGACTGATGAAGATATACAAAATAGAATCAAATCTATCACAATATTAAAAAATCGATTGCTTGAATTGCAGGGAAAAACAAATAAAAAATATGCGGATAAAAGGGATCTTTGCAAAAAAATAGCAGTAGTGGGCACGTCTCACGCTGTAGGTGCAACAAGAATAGCCATAAATATGTGTAGGTTTTTGAACAAAAAGGGAACTGATGCATATTACAAGGATGAAAAGGGCAATAACGTTCATAACCTAATGGAAAATTTTGATGGTGCAAAAATAAAGGATGGAATTTTATACCACGATAATTTCAGAGGCATTCTTAATTATGGAGAAGCCGTTGAAACACAAAAGCCTCCTAAAGGTGTATACCTAATTGATTGTGGGGTAGATATGGAAGCAGCCTTAGATTGCGATAAGATTATCGTAATTGCTGGCGGAGCTTTGTGGCAAAAGCAGTGTTTCCCGGATTGGATAGGTGATAAAACCGTAACATTAATAGGAAATATGTCGGGAAAGCTAAGTATGATAAAGCTAGCCAAAAGCCTTAAAAAGAAGGTTTATATGTATCCACATTCTACAAGCATCATGGGATTATCCAAAGAAGAGGAAAGGATTATCCAAAAGATATTGCAGGATGAAAAACTTTGCTATTAAACTATTTCGACGTAAAATGTCGACAAAAAATTTAAAATTTACAAAACAAAACAAAAAGATCGTAGGAGTAATTGGCGCATCACCAAAAATGGGAGTAACCCATTTATCCTTAAGCATTGCAAATTTCTTATGTTCAGCCTTAAAGAAGAAGACTTTATATATAGAACTTTGTGATGATAGTCAGTTGCTTGCGGTTGTGGGCGATAGGCAGATTAACTTTGATGATCATACGGGATTTTTGTACAAGGGGGTTACCTATGTGCTTGCCTGTGATGTGGATGAAGCCATGCAACTAATAGATAGCTGGGAAGGATTTATAGTAGTTGATTTTGCTAGTTACTCAAAAACTAATAGCATTGTTTTTCAAAGATGCGATACAAGGATATTGATTGGTTCGATGACGCCATGGTGCCAGCGTAATGTGTACCAAATTGCAACTAAACTGAAAGGAGATTGTATGGAAGATATTTCATATATTAATTTAAAAAACGACAAATCCGAACGGGTTTTAATAAAAAAAGAATTTAAGTGGAATGCTTTCGTCAGACCAATCATTGATAATCCTTTTCGATTAAAGGAAAGTGACTTTGAACCTTTGATTCAAATTATAAAGTAGCTGCCAAAATTTTATTTCCTAGAGATTTCAATATCGTCAACGGAATCAATTAAAAAGATTAGACAATATATTTTTTTATGATAGGAATGAATTTTTTAGAGGGCGTTAAGCCCTCTTTTTGGCGTAGTGAAATATTGGGCGAAAAGTGGAATTTATACCGTTATTTTGGTATACTTTAACGGAATATAGATATAAGGGAGATGCTTATGAGCTATCGACATAATACACATAACAGAAGAAGAAAAAAGAGATATAGAGTACCTAGAGGCTACATATATATAGCAATAGGTTTGATGCTTTTTGCAGTATTAATTGTGGGAGTTTACGCAATTAAGAAATACACACCAACCAAGGAGCATGTTGAACTGAGCCAATACTTCACATTAACCCACGAAGCGGAAGCGGCAGTGGTACTTAACAGTGAATACATGGAGCCTGCTGAGGATTTGTCTCATGGCTACGCTATGGTAGACAGCGGTAAGGTTTATTTTGAGCTTGGATTTGTAAAGGATTATTTAGATGATGGATATGTTTACGATCCATCTGAAATAACTCTTAGATACGCAACCGACTCTGAAATATACACAGCTACACTTGGAAGCAACAGCTATCTTGTGGACAAGTCCAACAATTCATTGGATAACAACATAGTAATCGCAAAGGATGATACAGTGTTTATCTTGGCTGATTACATGCAGCTTCTTACAGATTTCCAGTATACATATTTTGAAAATCCAGATAGAGTTGTGGTAGAACCAGCTGGCTTTAAAAAGCAGACAGCTACAGCAAAGGGTAAGACACAGATAAGAATCTTAAATGGCCCAAAGAGCCCTATCTTGGAAGATGTAACAAAGGGTGAAAACATTACAGTAGTCAGAGATACAGGCAAATGGAGCTTTGTTGTATCTGAAAACGGTGTTTTGGGCTACATGAAAAACAACAAGATTTCAGATCAGAAGGAAGTAACCGTTGAGGCAACACTTCCTGAAAGAACCTATAATCACATCAACACAGGTAAAGAAATATCTTTGTTGTGGCACCAGGTAACATCACAGGCTGCAAACGCCGATGTTGCAAGTGTGTTGGCAGATTCAGGCAAGGTAAATGTAATCTCTCCAACATGGTTTCATTTGAACGATAACAAAGGTGGAATTGCTTCAATTGCAAGCAGTAGCTACGTAAGCACTTGCCATGCAGCAGGTGTTCAGGTATGGGGACTTATCAGTAACCTTGAAGATGAAAGTGTTGATACAACAACAGTTTTAAACACAACTAGTGCAAGAGATACTCTTGTAAATAACCTGATTGCACAGGCAATCACATACGGATTAGACGGTATAAACATTGATATTGAACAGTTGGCTGGTGCAGCTTCAGATGGTTACATTCAGTTCATCAAGGAGCTTTCAATCAAATGTGAAAAGAACGATATCATATTGTCAGTAGATAATTATGTGCCAACAGCATCTTCTGCTGGCTACAACCGCAAGGAACAGGCTAAATATGCTGACTATGTAATCATCATGGGTTATGATGAGCACTACAATGGTAGCGAGGAAGCAGGTTCAGTTGCATCTGTTGGCTGGGTTGAACAGGGTGTAAAGGATACACTTGAGGAGGTTCCAGCTAACCAGGTTGTTCTTGGAATGCCTTTCTACTGTAGAGTTTGGGAAGTTGCAGAAGATGGCGCACTTTCAAGCAAAACATACGGTTTAAATGCAATTCAAAGTTACCTTAAGACTAACGGAGTCTCAACAACATGGGACGACGCGACAGGCCAGTATTATGGCGAATACGTAAAAGAGAACACAACATACAAGGTATGGGTAGAGGATGAAGCTTCACTAGAGGAGAAGCTTAAGGTTATGGATAATTATGGATTAGCTGGCGGCGCATTTTGGAAGAAAGGTTTTGATAACACAGCCGCATGGAACGTAATAGCAAAATATTTATAATCATGTAATTGGTTAAAAGACACAGAAAAATCACGGTTTTTAAAGTTTTGTGACGTTTTAAAGGGTTTGTGTTATAAAGTAAAAGTGTTATAATTTTGAGTATGATTACTAGGATTATGGATGTATCAACTGAGCCTTTGAATATGGAATATATTAAAGAGGCATCAGAGATATTAAGAAACGGCGGATTGGTAGCTTTTCCAACCGAAACAGTATATGGATTAGGTGGAGATGCTACAGATAAAGAGGCATCGCGAAAGATATATGCAGCGAAGGGTCGTCCATCGGATAACCCACTTATTGTGCACATCGCGAAGTTCTCACAATTAGAGGCTATATCAACTGATTTACCTGAAAATGCTAAAAAGCTTGCGGACGCTTTTTGGCCAGGACCACTTACAATGGTAGTTAACAAAAACGAAGTTGTTCCTTATGAAACAACAGGTGGTCTTGATACAGTAGCAGTAAGAATGCCAAACAATCCAATTGCACTTGCACTTATAGAAGAAAGCGGATGTATGATAGCAGCACCAAGCGCTAATACATCTGGCCGTCCAAGCCCTACAAAGGCAAGCCATGTATATGAGGATTTGTCTGGCAAAATTGAAGCCATATTAGATGGCGGTTCAGTGGACATAGGTCTTGAATCTACAATCGTAGATTTGACAGAGGATGTGGTGACAATCCTTCGCCCAGGCTATATCAATATGGATATGCTAAGAGAGGTGGTAGGAGAGGTCAGAATGGACCCAGGCATTGTTTACAATGACAAGGGAACCACATCAGGTGCTAGGCCAAAGGCGCCTGGCATGAGATATAAGCACTATGCACCAAAAGGAGACTTAACTATTATCTCAGGGGAAGAAGATGTAGTAGTTTCCACAATTAATCAAATGACAAAAGAAGCTCTTGCCAAGGGACAGCGAGTAGGTGTTATCGCTACATCTGAATCAGCGGATAGATATTCAGATGGCCACGTACTTGTTATTGGAGACAGAGCAGATGAAGGAAGCATAGCTCATAATCTATACGCCATCCTTCGTCAGTTTGATGAGATTGGTGTAGATGTAATCTATTCAGAAAGCTTTGCTACTCCTAAGATGGGACAGGCAATTATGAACAGATTGCTTAAGGCTGCAGGCCAAAAGACAATAGAAGTATAGTGGTATAGCAGTCAGGAGATAATGGAATGAAAGAAATTAATAGAGTGATTTTTGCTTCGGGAAGCGGAACCTCTAGGGCGCCAATGGCTGCGGCAATATTCCACAGTATTGAGCACACAAGGCCTATTATTTGTGAGGCTAGAGGCTTGATTGTTCAGTTTCCAGAGCCGCTTAATCAGAAGGCTGAAGCAATACTTATCAGTAATGGAACCACGCTGAAGGATTATTCTTCCAAGCAATTGATGGATTCGGATTTCTCCGAAAACACTCTTGTAATAACTATGGAGGAAAGCCAGAGGCAAAAAATATTAAATGAATATACGAATGCCAATGAGGAAAACACTCGCCTTTTAAATGAGCTTGTTGGGGACGAGCTTGAGGTGATGGATCCTTATGGTGGTTCAGTACAGACATATGGGCTGTGCTACGAAGTCTTAAAGGCATCAATAGAGAAGTTAATGAGGGTTATTTCTGCATAAATTATATAGGTATTGGAGGACAAGACCATGAGTGACAAGAGACTTGATTACATTAGCTGGGATGAATACTTTATGGGCGTAGCAGTATTATCGGGTATGAGATCTAAAGACCCTAACACACAGGTTGGAGCTTGTATTGTAAGCCAGGATAATAAGATATTATCCATGGGTTACAATGGTTTTCCAAATGGTTGTTCAGATGATGAGTTTCCTTGGGCAAGAGTAGGAGACCCTCTGGAGAATAAATATTTCTATACAACACACAGCGAATTGAACGCTATCTTGAACTACAGAGGTGGTTCATTAGAAGGTTCAAAGTTGTATGTATCTCTTTTTCCATGTAATGAATGTGCCAAGGCTATTATTCAGTCAGGCATAAAAACAATAATATATGACAGTGATAAGTACGAGAATACTCCTTCTGTAATAGCATCAAAAAGAATGCTTAAGGCAGCAGGTGTAGAGTTCCACCAGTATCAGCATACTGGTAGAGAAATAAAGTTCAACGTATAAACCAGATTAGATACTATAAGTAGCCAGATAGGAGCAAGCAGTGAGGGACAAGAAAAAGGCGAAAGGCGATGTGGCAAATTCTTTAGTAATGGTGCTACAGCTAGGGATAAACATAATAGTACCAATCCTTTTATGTACGGTAATTGGTGTTGCACTATCTAATTATTTTGGTACCAAGGGATTTGCAATTGGGGGCATTCTCATTGGTGTGGTAGCAGCATGTAATGGGGCATACCGTTACCTAAGAGGATATTTAAAACGATTCGAGTCGAAGGAAAAGCATGATTAATTGGATGAAAAGACTAAATCAAGCTTTGCCAGGCTTGGTTTTGGGAATACTAATATATGGCGGATTAATCGAAATCGTGGGGGTATGGTTTGTTAAGGACAAGATCAGATATACCACAGGATTAATCAGTGGAATCGGCTGTGCGATATTTATGGCCATACACATAGCCATGATTATCGAAGAATCAGTACGAATTGGTGAAGGGCATGAAAAATATCTGTCCTTTAAATCGGTGCTGAGGTATTTGATTGTATGTGCAGTGATGATTCTTATGATGGTGTTTAAACTTGGAAACATGTTTACAGCACTCATCGGTATTTTAGGGCTCAAGGTTAGTGCTTATGCGCAGCCTTTGCTAAATAAAATTCTCGGTAATAACAATTTAAATACAGCCGAGGGGATTAACAACGAACTAAATACGAAGGAGGTGAAAGTGTGACAGAAGGAATTTTACTGGCCTCAAGCGATACTGTGGACATGATAAAAGGCCTGTACAAGTACGAAGTATTTGGACAGGAGGTATGGCTTACCACTTCTCATGTTTGCATCCTTATCGTTTGGCTTTCATTGGTGATTTTCTCTATCATTGCCAATCGCAAGCTAAAGAATGCCACTGAAGTTCCTGATACCTTCCAAAGCATCTTGGAGCTGATTGTTTCGCTTTTAGATGGAATAGTGGAAGGAAGTATGGGTAAGCACGCACCAGTGTTTGCAAACTGGATATGCACGATATTCTGTTTCATCTTAGTATCGAACCTATCTGGTTTGGTTGGCCTAAGACCACCAACCGCCGATTACGGTACTACACTTGCGCTTGCATTAATTACCTTTGTTTGCATTCATGTAGTTAAGATTAGGCATCAGAGTGCAAAGGATATTTGGATTGACAAATGTTCTCCTTTGCCACCATGGTTGCCAATTTGGTTACCAATCAATGTTATTTCTGACATTGCGGTGCCAATTTCAATGTCATTACGTTTGTTTGCAAACGTTCTTTCAGGAACTATCATTATGGGTCTTGTGTATGGATTGCTAGGAAAGTTCGCCATTGTTTGGCCTGCAGCACTTCATGTGTACTTTGATATTTTTTCAGGTGCAATCCAGACCTATGTATTCTGTATGTTGACAATGACATACATTGCGCAAAGTTATGGGGATACTTAATTGCCCTGACAAACAAAAATCACTTTTAGGAGGAAACAACTTATGAACATTTCAGGTACAGATTTAATTAAAGCTTGTTCAGCAATCGGTGCTGGTCTTGCAGTTATCGCTGGTATTGGTCCTGGTATTGGACAAGGTATCGCAGCTGGTCACGGTGCAGCAGCCGTAGGACGTAACCCAGGAGCACAGGGACAGATCATGTCTACTATGTTACTTGGTCAGGCCGTTGCCGAGACAACAGGTCTTTACGGACTCGTTATTGCCCTTCTGTTACTCTTTGTACAGCCATTAGTTGGTTAATCATTATCGGGAAGAAATAAATAAAAAGGAGGGCTAAAAGTTGGAAAGACTATTTGATTTAGACTTTCAGTTAGTAAACGATGCAGTGCTTTTAGCCATAGCAGTATTCTTCCTATTCCTTATAATGTCAAATCTTTTGTTCAATCCAGCAAGAAAGCTTTTGCAGGATAGAAAGGATGGCATTGCAAGGGACATCGCAGATGCTAAGAAAGATAAGGAAGAGGCAGAAAAGCTAAAGGCAGAGTACGAGGCAAAGCTTAAGGATATCAACAAAGAGCGTGATGCAATCCTGGCTGAAGCAAGACAAAAGGCCTTGAAGAATGAAACCAAAATTATTAGCGACGCTAAGGAAGAAGCCGCAGCTATCATCATTCGTGCAAACGAGGAGGCTGAGCTTGAGAAGAAGAAGGTTGCTGATGAGGTTAAGCAGGAAATGATCAGCGTTGCAGCTGTTATGGCTAGCAAGGTTGTAGCTGCTAACATCGATACAACTATTCAGAACACCTTAGTCGAGCAGACTCTTAAGGAAATGGGTGAAAACACATGGCTAAATTAGTCTCAAACGTATATGGTGATGCATTGTTTGAGCTAGCCGTGGAATCAGGGAAGGTCGATGACTTTTTAAATGAGGCAGAGGCTGTCATAGAGGTCCTTGAGACTAATGACGGATTTTCTCAGATGATGAATCATCCAAAAATCAATAAAGAAGAAAAGCTTCAAATCATCGACAATGTATTCAAAGGTAAGGTAAGCGATGAGCTGGTAGGTCTCCTTAGACAGCTTGAGGAGAAGGACCATTCAAAGGATATGGTGGCAGTGCTTAATTACTTCATTGAGAAGGTTTACGATTACAAGAAAATCGGCAGAGCAACTGTTACAACACCAACAGAGCTTACTGAGACACAGAAGTCAGATGTCGAGAAGCGTTTGCTTCAAACTACCGACTATGGTTCATTTGTAATGACATACAAGGTAGACCCTGAATTAATCGGGGGTATGGTAATTCGCATTAAGGATAGAGTCGTTGATAGTTCTATCAAGACTCAGATTAGTAAATTAACTCACGAGTTATCAAATATTCAATTGAAAGTAGGTGAATGCGCTCCATGAATTTAAAACCAGAAGAGATTAGCTCGGTTATTAAAGAGCAGATGAAACGCTATGCAGCGCAGCTTGATGTTTCGGACGTAGGAACCGTAATTCAGGTTGCCGATGGAATTGCACGTATTCACGGATTACAGAATGCTATGCAGGGCGAACTTCTAGAGTTCCCTGGAGAAGTATACGGCATGGTATTGAACCTTGAGGAGGACAACGTTGGTTGCGTTCTTTTAGGAAACGACAAGAATATCAATGAAGGCGACACAGTAAAGACAACTGGTCGTGTCGTTGAGGTTCCAGTTGGTGACGCAATGCTTGGACGTGTAGTAAATGCATTAGGCCAGCCTATTGATGGCAAGGGACCTATCGATAGCACAAAATTCCGTCCTATTGAGCGTGTTGCTTCAGGCGTTATCTCTCGTAAATCCGTAGATACTCCACTTCAGACAGGTATCAAGGCTATCGATTCCATGATTCCTATCGGACGTGGACAGCGTGAGCTTATTATCGGTGATAGACAGACTGGTAAGACTGCTATCGCAATCGATACAATCATTAATCAGAAGGGGCAGGGCGTAAAATGTATTTACGTAGCTATCGGTCAGAAGGCTTCTACCGTAGCAGCCCTTGTTAAAACATTAGAGGAATACGGTGCTATGAGCTGGACAACAGTAGTTGCAGCTACAGCATCAGAGCTTGCACCACTTCAGTATATCGCTCCTTACTCAGGCTGCGCTATCGGTGAAGAGTGGATGGAGAACGGAGAGGATGTACTTATCATTTATGATGATTTGAGTAAGCATGCTACTGCATACCGTACACTCTCATTACTTCTTCGTCGTCCACCAGGACGTGAAGCTTACCCAGGTGATGTCTTCTACTTACACTCAAGATTACTTGAGCGTGCAGCTAGACTTTCAGACAAGCTTGGCGGCGGTTCACTTACCGCACTTCCAATCATTGAGACACAGGCAGGTGATGTATCTGCATACATCCCTACAAATGTTATCTCAATCACAGATGGTCAGATTTATCTTGAGACAGAAGCCTTCAACGCAGGTTTCAGACCAGCCGTTAACGCAGGTCTTTCAGTATCCCGTGTAGGTGGTTCTGCTCAGATTAAAGCTATGAAGAAAATCGCAGCTCCTATCCGTGTAGAGCTTGCTCAGTACAGAGAGCTTGCAGCTTTCGCACAGTTCGGCTCAGAACTTGATGCTGATACAGCTGAAAAGCTTGCACAAGGTGAGCGTATCAAAGAGATGTTAAAGCAGCCACAGTACGCACCAATGCCAGTAGAGTATCAGATTATGATTATCTACGCAGCAACAAAGAAGTACTTGCTTGACATTCCAACAGCCGATGTCCTTAAGTTTGAAAAGGCATTGTTTGATTTGGTTGATACAAAGTATCCAGAGATTCCAGAAAGCATCCGCACAACAAAGGTGCTTGAAGGCGAGATGGAAGAAAAGCTAATTAAGGCTATCGAGGAGTGTAAGAAGACTTACAAGTAAGGAGGGTGATCTGTTATGGCCTCAATGAGAGACATAAAAAGAAGAAAACAGAGTGTTAGTAGCACTCAGCAGATCACTAAGGCCATGAAGCTTGTATCTACAGTAAAGCTACAGAAGGCCAGAAGTAAGGCAGAACAGACAACACCTTACTTCAATGCAATGTATAACACTATTTGTGGAATGCTTGCAAAGGCTGGCACAGTAAACAATAAATACCTTAGAGATAATGGTTCTAAAAAGATTGGCGTTATCGTCATCACTTCTAACCGTGGTCTTGCAGGTGGTTACAATTCAAACATTGTAAAGATGATTACTGGCAGCGACATGGATCCTTCTGATGTAAAGCTTTATGTTATAGGACACAAGGGTGGTGAGAGCCTTGCCCACAAGGGATACGAAGTGGTTAAGGACTATTCTCCAGTAATGGAGGCACCAACCTATGCAGATGCAATCGCCATCTGCAATGATGTTCTAACTGATTATGCAAGTGGTGATATAGGACAGATTTATCTTGTATATACACACTTCAAAAACACAGTTAGCCAGATTCCAAAGCTAATGAAGCTGCTTCCAGCAGAGGTTGATGAGGCAGATGTTGAGGCTGCAAAGTCTACTTCAGCAGAGGCTCTTATGAATTTTGAGCCAAACGAAGAAGAGGCTTTAGAGCTAATCATTCCAAAATATGTCACATCACTTGTATATGGCGCATTAGTTGAGGCTGTTGCTTCAGAAAATGGTGCCAGAATGCAGGCCATGGATTCAGCTACAAATAATGCTGAGGAAATCATTAGTGATCTATCATTAAAATACAATCGTGCCCGCCAGGGATCAATTACTCAGGAATTGACCGAGATTATCGCTGGTGCAGAGGCGCTTTCTTAAGAAAAAAGCAGATAGGAGTGAAAAAATGGCAAATAATATTGGTAAAATCACTCAGATTATCGGTGCGGTACTTGATGTAAAGTTTGGAGAGGATTCTCTACCAGAAATCAACGATGCTCTTGAAATTACCAGAGCAAACGGTGAGAAACTGGTTGTCGAGGTTGCACAGCATTTGGGTGACGATACAGTTCGTTGTATTGCCATGGGTCCTACAGACGGATTAGTACGTGGAATGGATGTAGTAGCTACAGGAGCACCAATTTCGGTTCCTGTTGGTGAGGCTACACTTGGTCGTATTTTCAACGTACTTGGTGAAGCTATTGATGAGCAACCAGCACCTACAGGTGTTGAGAAGATGCCTATCCATAGGAAAGCACCTACGTTTGAGGAGCAGGCAACATCAACAGAAATGCTTGAGACAGGTATTAAGGTCGTTGACCTTCTTTGCCCATATCAGAAAGGTGGAAAGATTGGTTTGTTCGGTGGTGCCGGTGTAGGTAAAACCGTACTTATTCAGGAGCTTATCCACAACATCGCTACTGAGCACGGTGGATATTCAGTATTCACAGGTGTAGGTGAGCGTACTCGTGAAGGTAATGACCTTTACTACGAAATGAAGGAGTCAGGCGTTATCGACAAAACCTGCATGGTTTTCGGTCAGATGAACGAGCCACCTGGAGCCAGAATGAGAGTTGGTCTTACTGGACTTACAATGGCTGAGTACTTCAGAGATAAGGGTGGAAAGGACGTGCTTCTTTTCATCGATAACATCTTCCGTTTTACTCAGGCTGGTTCCGAGGTTTCGGCCTTACTTGGTCGTATGCCTTCAGCCGTTGGTTATCAGCCAACACTTCAGACAGAGATGGGCGCTCTTCAGGAGCGAATCACATCTACAAAGAACGGTTCAATAACATCAGTTCAGGCCGTATACGTGCCTGCCGACGATTTGACTGACCCAGCTCCAGCTACAACATTCGCACACTTGGATGCTACCACAGTTCTTGAGCGTTCTATCGCCGAGCTTGGTATTTATCCAGCGGTAGACCCACTTGGTTCTACATCTCGTATCCTTGACCCACGTATCGTTGGTCAGGAGCACTTCGAGGTTGCCCGTGGTGTACAGGAGATTCTTCAGAAATATAAGGAATTACAGGATATCATCGCAATCCTTGGTATGGATGAGCTTTCAGAAGAGGATAAGCTTGTAGTTAACCGTGCTCGTAAGATTCAGAGATTCTTGTCACAGCCATTCTTCGTAGCTGGTCAGTTTACCGGTCTCGAAGGAAAGTATGTGCCAATCGCTGAGACAGTACGTGGCTTCAAGGAAATCCTAGAAGGTAAGCATGATGACATCCCAGAGAGCTACTTCCTTAACGCTGGTACAATCGACGAGGTTCGTGCCAAGATGAACGAGAACAAATAGGAGGTGGCATAGATGGCAGATAACACCTTTAAGGTATCAATCATCACGCCAGAGCGTAGCTTTTACGAGGGAGAAGCTACAATGGTTGAATTTAATACTGCCTGTGGTGAGATTGGCGTTCTGCCAAAACATATACCACTCACCACAGTAATCGCGCCAGGTATCTGTACTATCACAGAGGCCGATGGTGTGAAAAAAGCAGCTGTACATGCGGGCCTCGCTGAGATCCTCCCAGATAAGGTGACATTGCTTGCCGAGATTGCTGAGTGGCCAGACGAGATAGATGTAGAGCGTGCTAAAAAGGCTGAAGAAAGAGCTAAAAATCGTTTAGCACAAAAGGATGCCAGTCTTGATGTGCTAAGAGCGGAGATTGCGCTAAAGAAAGCGCTAGTTAGACAAGAAATACATCAAAATCATTAAGGGTAGCTGTTAGAGCCCATAATGTTTGGCGGGGGAGGTAATACTATGCTCGATGCTGATACAAAACGAGATATTGAAGATTTAAAAATTCAATTGAAGAAGTTTGAGGATGAGGAGGCACAGCTCATGAAAGAGCTTGAGACCTTACGTGCCCGAAAGACAGAGGTCAAAGACAAACTCAAGGTCCTCAGCAATGACGATAAGTATCAGCAGGATATGCTGAATATGGTGTACCAGCAGCGACATGGCGCTGCCGCCCAAAAGCCAAAAGAATAAATGCTCTAGTATTGCTAGAGAACCGTGAAATCATGGCGCCGCATACGTTGCGGCGCCTTATTTTATTTGTATATATGGCTATGAGGGTCTTTGTGATATAGATTTAGCTAGGGGTGTTTGGGTAGTTTGGGCGCGAGTCAATGTATTTGCTAGTGCCGCTGAGTAGACGCGCCCAAAATTGAACCATCTTTAGTGGTTATTTGGGCGGAGAATAATGTAATTATAAGCTTTGATGAAGACATCCGCCCAAGAAAAAGCATGATATAGCCAAATTTGTGGGCGGCCAAAACGATTCTATAAGCTTCGTAAAGAAAATCCGCCCAAATTCAAGGATTTTCAAGAAATAATTGGGCGGATGATACGATATCACTGGGCTCGTAGGATTACTCCGCCCAACAATATCTATTTAATTTAGTAGAAAACTTACGGCAGCCACAGCCTCATTGTAGCTAAATGGTTTCGCCTTTGATTCAAAGGTTGTTATTAGGTTTTTACCTTGGAAAATGCCATAGCTATAATATACCCTAAGTTTTTTGAAGGCTGCCAAAGCGTAGTCTTCGTTATCCATTAAACCAAAGTGTTCCCAGTAGAAAACTTCTCCAGTTATAGGATGCTTAAATGTGAAATCAGGATAGAAAGCTCTATTACCTATTATCAATTCACATTCATAGCGATAAGCAATATTATTTTCAGAAAGAACCATATCAATAAATACTTCTGATTTAGAACGTACCTTTTTACCAGAGGGGCAAGGAAAAGATAGCTGTTCAGGATGACTAGGATTTGTATTATATTTTTCTTTAGACCAGTTATTTTCAGGAAGATTGTTATTATCAAAGTTTAAGAGTTCACAAATCCTTGGATTTGACTTGTATTTAAAAAGATTATATTCATTTTCAGGTGAATGGCTCAATAAGAGTTCTATAGATGATAGTCGCTCTTTTAGAGTAGCCAATTCTAATTGCATAAGCTTTTTATGAGCAAGATTCTTTGCAAGAACTATTTCGGAAGAGGGAATATAATCAGTTTTGTTATTTAAGCGTCGATAGAATTTGGTATATTTTCCATTAGACCTAAATAGTAAATCCCCATCAGGTAAAGTACTTATTCTATTTTCTAAATCATGGATTTTGTCTGAAATAGAATGATATTGCACATTTAAATAATTTGTAATATAAATCACTCCTTAATATTAAGGATAGGAAATGAATTGATTAAAAAAATTAGACTAATATATGTTAACAGCATCATATAGTGATGTCAAGCTAAGACTTTAAAAAGATAGTTAAAACCATTAGAATAAGACATAGGTTGTAAAAATACAAAAGTTAAAGAGGATATAAAAATGAATTATATAGGCGATTTGAGAAAAGTGATTGGTCACGATACCATAATGACTGTAGGCTGTGGCGTGTTAGTGGAAAATGAAAAGGGCCAGGTGCTATTGCAAAAGCGAAGCGATAATGGTCAGTGGTGTGTGCCGGGAGGCGCATTAGAGCTTGGGGAGACATATAAGGAAGCTGCAGCAAGAGAACTTAGGGAAGAGGTTGGTATAGAAGTTAAGGAGCTTCAGCTGTTTGGCCTGTACTCAGGTGATGATAGGATGATTACATATCCAAACCAGGATGTTGTCTATTCACTTGCAGTGATTTTTAAGACAAATAAGTACACGGGAACTATCTCAGATGAGGATTCCGAGGTGCTTGAACATAGATTTTTTGACCCACAGGATATTCCAAAGGATTTGTTTGCACCTGATGCAAGACCAATAACAGATTGGGCTAAGGGAAAAACTCAAGTTGTAGTAGAATAGTTGTAAATGGAGGTAACACAAATGGGAGAGAGACTTACAAAAGGTGATATAGAAAAGATTCAGGCAGAGATAGATGAGCGTAAGCTTGTGCTTCGTCCAAAGCTTCTAGAGGAAGTTAAGGAGACAAGGGCCCAGGGAGATTTGTCCGAGAACTTCGAGTACCATGAGGCAAAGCGTGCCAAGAACATGAACGATAGCCGTATTCGTTACTTAGAGAAGATGCTAAAGTTTGCTGAGGTAGTAGATGATAGCAGTGCCGATGACGAAGTAGGAATCAATAACACAGTTACAATTTACATCCCAGAAGACGATTGTGAGGAAACTTATAAGCTTGTAACAAGCATTCGTGGTAACTCACTTAAAGGGCTAATTTCCATAGAATCACCACTTGGAGCCGCAATACGTGGTAAACATGTGGGCGATAGAGTCATGGTAAAAGTAAATGATAATTATTCCTACGAAGTAGAGATTAGGTTGATAGATAAATCAACAACAGACGAGGATGACCAGATAAAAAGATATTAATATTATACGGGATACAGATTTTTGAGAGTGCTAGCAGGGTTATTTTAGACTAGCACTCTATTATTTTGAGGTAATTATGATTGTTGTAGTAGATAGCTTGGTAAATTATTTGATATACATATTTCTTATACACTTTTGCTGGAGGATTCACTTTAGAAAAAAGATATGGTGCATAGCGTCATCAGTGGCAATAAGTGTAGTATCAGGAATAATAGCGAATATATACGGGGATTCTCTTATATTTTATTTGCTATGTAGTGTAGTGGCAATGCTATTGTTATTTGAATATAAAATACCAAATCTCATACTGATAACCTTAGGACTGACATGGTTCATGGGGATGATGGATACTTATTCACTAAACATTCTTCGCATATTGACTGGAAAATATGCTCGCACCGAAACTATAGAATGGTGGCAGCTTACAGCCTATCTAATCTCATTTGCTATAGAGTTTTGTATGTATTACTTTGTGCTAAAACGAAATGGGGTTTACCTAAAGAGTCTAAAGAAGCGGTATTTAGTAGGTCTATTGCTTTTGACACTTATATTTGAGCTTGTTGTAACATACGTTTTTTCGGTGCTTTATGGCAACATTAATGAACATGAATGGTACATCCATATTAGATTTGCATTGTGCCTGATAGGAGCCATATATTCAATATACATTACGCTACAGCTGGCTGTGAGTAATTACCAATACGAAAAACAAAACAATCAATTAGCAAAGGCATTAAAGATACAGCAAGATCAATATCAGTATCAGAAGGATACCAACAAGAATCTAAGAAAATTTCGTCATGACCTAATCAATCATATTGGAGCCATGCAGGAGTTGCTTGCCAAGGAACAATACAATAATGCCAAGGATTATATAGAAAAGACTTGGAAAGTAACAGAATCCCTGGCTACTAAGATTAATACAGGCGACGATTATGTGGATGCGATTTTAAACTATTATGCATATTGCTGTGAGAAGAAAGATATAGATTTTTCATTGACAGGAAAGTTGATTAGGCCATTAGACATTGATGTGCTTGATTGTACTACCCTGCTTGGAAATTCACTGCAGAATGCTTTGGAGGCAGCTGAAAAACTGGGCGCAGGATTTGTAAAAGTAGAGTTAATAGACCACGCAGATGAGGTATTTATCTCAGTGTACAATTCATGCCAAGATATAGAGTTTTCTAGTGTCACTGATATCGAGACTACAAAGCCTGATAAAAAGAATCATGGATTTGGTCTTAAAAACATAGCGTCAATTGTTGATAAGTACAAGGGTGAATACTATATAACTGTGGATAAAGCACCTGCTGGAAACGTCTTTAAGCTTGATATTTCCCTTCCACGAAGAGGTTAGAAAATGATAATAGGAATTGTTGATGATGAAGCCCTATGGGCTGAAAAGATAAAAGAGTATATTGAAGAATACCTGGCGCTTGTAGATGTGAAAGATTACAGGATTAATATGTATGCAGATGAAAAGTCCCTGCTACCTGAGGTAGATAATATTGACCTGCTATTTTTAGATGTTGAGCTTGCAGATGGTAAGAATGGCTTTGATATTGCAGAGCATATACAACAATTGGACTGCGATATGAAGATATGCTTTCTGACATCCCATATTGAATTTGCGCGACTTGGGTATAAGGTCAATGCATTTAGATATATAGATAAGCTACATCTAGAGGAGATTGATGAAGCGTTGGCATCATACATATTAACATATGCAAATGCAAGCTACATTGATTGTAAGAATGCACTAGGTGTAGAGTGCAAGATTAACCTTGGGGAAGTTATTTACATCGAAAAGGTAGATAGAAAAATCTGCTATCGTATGAAAGATGGTGCAGTCTATTACAATGAAGGAAACCTAAAGGACATTGCAGCAGAATATCAGGATATTGGGTTGATATTAATACAAAGGTCCTTCGTGATAAATATGAAATATGTAGATAGTTACGATAGCAGGCAGGTGACCCTCCTAGGTGGAATCAGCCTGAACATCAGCAGAGACAGATTGCAGGATTTCAAAAAGAGATACTTTGATTATCGTAGGAAGATGTAGTGGCAATTTGTGTAGTTTAGACATTTTTTGTGTAGTTTAGACATGAAATCAACATAAGCCTCTTGATTTGTGATATAACATCTAGGCGGCAAGAAGCCGTAATGTAATACAAGTCAAGGAGGACAAACAAATGCCAATAAAATGGGAAAGAATGTTTCCGACCGAAGGTTGGAAACCAAACAAGCCACACAATGTAAAATCAGTGGCTACATCTAACATAGCGGTACTTGAAAATGAAGAAGTAAATAATACAGAAAAGAAAAGCAGATTTGGTGAATCTGCTACATTGGAGCTTAGTGACAATTATTTCAGAGAAAAGAGTCCTAATAGTGCAGCAATGCTGATGGAGAGCAAGGCAGCAGCTAGAACGCTAAAAGTAGGTTCAAGAGGTGAGGATGTAAAAAGATTACAGGAAAACTTAAATACATTAGGTTATAACACAGGCAAGCCTGATGGAATCTTTGGTAATGGAACTAAAAATGCCGTAATTGCTTTTCAGCGCGCTAAGGGATTAACTGCAGATGGAATAGTAGGAAGTGGAACTCAAAATGCAATTACAAGGGCATTGAATGAAAAAACAGCAGCAGCCAATAGCAATATTTTAAAGGTAGGCAGCAAAGGCGCAAAGGTAACTCAATTGCAGAGAAATCTTAATTCGTTAGGTTATAATGCGGGAACACCTGATGGAGCTTTTGGCACAGGAACAAAAAATGCAGTGGTTTCATTCCAAAAGACATATGGATTGAGTGCTGATGGAGTTGCTGGAAAGGCTACGCAGGACGCAATAGCTACAACTATTAGCAGAAAAAGTAAAGGCATTCTTTCAAAAGGCCAGGTAAGTAATGATGTAAGGAATCTTCAGAACGACTTAAAGACTCTTGGCTACTTAGCAAGTAATGCTGATGGAGCATTTGGTACTGGTACAGAAGCAGCAGTTAAAGCATTTCAGAAGAATCATAATTTAACCCAAGATGGTTTAGTTGGTGCTAGCACAAGGAGTCATATTAGTGCTGCAGTAGAGCGGAAGAAACAAAAACAAGCAACTTCAACAACTAATCCTTCACAACCAAAGAATTCTGAGCCTGAGAATCATAGCAAGGAGTCCGAGAGGCTTGAAATGAGTGATAAAGGATTTTCATTATTAATGCAATATGAAGTTGGACAAAATGCTAATGGAGTAGACTATGATAAGAATGGAAATATTACAGCTATAGCTATAAAAGATATTGGGGATGGAAAATATACAGTAGGGTTTGGAAACACAGTAGACAAAAATGATTCCACACAGATTACTGAATATAGGGAAAAGTATGGGCTAGATGTTACCAAAATTGGAACTAAAGTTGATATAGGAACATGTAAAAAAATATATAATGATCATGTAAATTATTATACGAGCAAGGTCGATGATTTGCTGAAAAGAACAAACTATCATGCGAAGCAAAATGAATATGAAGCTTTAGTTCTTGCGGTATATAATAGACCGGCATTAGCTAATAAGGGTAAAGCATTAGAAAATCTCTTGAAAAACAACGTCAAAGATAAAAAAGAGTGGGAAAAACAAATAATGGATGATTATCATAATGGAGTATCCACTCAAAAATGGAATATTTACAATAAGGGATGGAGAAATAGAACATTGGATGAGATAGAACTATTTTTCGAAAGCGACTATAAGCGAAACCATTAACAAGGAGAATAATCATTTATGAGAAAGATGTATATAGCTATAGGACTGATAACTTTAGCCATATTATTAATCGGATGTGCAAAAAAGGATATAAATAACATATTCCAGGTAAATGAAGTAGTAACTAATAAAGAAAGTGAAATAGCTGGAGAGAAAGAATTAACTTTAATTGCGTTAAACGTTGAAAATTCTCCATTTAAAGCTAACAATCAATTATTTGAGTTTTTAAATAATAAAAATTTTGAAATTGAAAAATATAAAAAAGATTGTGATGCTACCCAAGAATATTATGCGTATTCTCTAGAGGTTTATGATAAATGGGAAAATGAAATAAATGAACTAAGTAGTATTGCAAAACTGCCAAATGAATCTAATATTATATTTCAAGATTATATGGATGAGTGCAAAAAGTTGAATAGCTATATATATAGTACAAATTGTATGTATGCTGGAAGTATGTATATACCAATTTCGTGTGACCAACTAAAAATGAAATGTGAATTGCTATACGGAGAGCTATTGTCAGTATATCCAGAAAGCATAAGTGAATACTCTGACGATGTAATAAATGATGTTAGATGGATTAATTATGATGATACCTTTTTTACATTTGAATACTCAAATGATTTTGAAGAACTATTAAATGACTATAAGATAGATGAAAAAAGCATTTTTGAACTGCGAAATATTATAATGAACGAATGCGAGCTGCTGAATAATTTAAATAATGAGTTTGACTTTAGTAATTACGGAAAAAACTGTCTTCAAATGGATGATGAGTTGATGAAGCTTGAATATGAAAATAAGTTTGATGAATCAATAATAACGAGGAATGAGAAGAATCGTCTGAAAATTTTTATCAACGAATTAGTGAGTTTACAGTATCTAATAGATTGTTAAAAAATAAAAAAGGAATTATTTGAAATGAAAGTAGCGACACTAAATTATAGTAAATTATTCAATTCAGTTGGAATACATCTACATCAAAGATATCCAAGTCTCCGCCATGAAATATTGCAAAAAGAAATAGAACATGCTATTGAAAGTTCTAATACAAAGCTTTCACTGGTGGATGGAATATTTAATGTAACACTACAAGGAGAAGACCTAACAGATGGCAAGCCAGGGCAAGTATATAAAGTGGCTGTAGAATTAGGTGAAGGGCTAGATTAAGGTAAATTATATTTAAGTCAAAAAAGGCGCATAGCAACTAGTTTGCTATACGTCTTTTTTCGCACTTTAGACATTTTTTATAAATAATATGGTAAAATATACTATGCATAATAATGTTTGAGAAAATGGGGAAGAATTATGGTAAAAGAGAAACTTAGTCAAATCGGGGAGACAGTTCTTGAAAAAATTGATGGGCTTGATGTGAAGGATAAGCTTATCGAGCATAGCTTTAACCATTCGGATATAACAAGAGATGATTTTATGCTGAAGGGAGCTCTTGCCAGTGAAGGATATGATTGGTGGTGGCACAGCTTCACCGGTCATAACAAACAGACGGGCGAGGAAAAGGCTTTCTTTATCGAGTTTTTCACAATCAACCCAGAGCTAGGTGGCGATGAGCCAGTGTTTGGCCAGCTGCCAGAGAATAAAGCATCGGGCGTAAAGCCATCCTACATGATGGTGAAGGTAGGCTGCTGGGGCGAAGGCGCAAAACAGATGCATCGCTTCTTTGGCTGGAACAAGGTCAACATCAAGGAGGATGTACCATTTCTCATAAGTGCAGATGATTGCTTCTGCTCTGAGACTCGAACCCTTGGCAAGGTAGAGGTTACAGAGGAAGATGCCAAGAACCATCCAGAGTGGATGTGCCAGGCTGGTAAGATGGTTTGGGATCTTAACATCGAAAAGCAGATAGCTTTCAACGTGGGCTACGGCGCAGGCTGGGCGTCACGTGAAATAGAGGCATTTGAAATGTTCTGGCATGCAGAAGGCATGAAGACATTATTTGCAGGTTCAGTTATACTAGACGGTGTCGAATACGAAGTCAGCCCAGATAGCTGTTACGGCTATGCAGATAAAAATTGGGGTAAGGACTTCACATCTCCATGGGTGTGGCTTGCAAGCTCACATCTTAAGAGTAAGGTATCAGGAAAATGGCTGGAAAACAGCGCATTTGATATCGGAGGAGGCCGTCCAAAGGTTAGAACTGGCCACAGCTTTGATGATGTAATCCTTGGAGCATTTTGGTATGAGGGTCAGCCTTACGAGTTCAACTTTTCAAGATTTTGGACTCTCACCAGTACAGATTTCAATTGCACCACAGAGGGTGAGCAGGTAGTATGGGAAATTACCCAGGAGACACCGCTTGCCAAATTAGAAGCTAAAATCACCTGTGATAAAAAGGATATGCTTCTTATAAACTACGAGGCACCGAACGGTGAAAAGCGCCACAATAATCTATGGAATGGCGGCAACGGCACAGGCGAGATTAAGCTATATAAGAAAATTCTCAAGACCAAGGACACTAAGGCCAATAAAAAAGCCGAGTGGAAATGGGAGCTTGTGGATGATATGGAAGCCTATAATATAGGTTGCGAGTTCGGCAAGTACGACGAGCAATAAGTAATAATAGATTGGAGAATAGTTAAAATGGCAGTTTTAGCAGGTTTACAGCCAGAAAGAGTATTTCATTATTTTGAGGAGATTTGTAGTATCCCTCACCCAAGTTATCACGAGGAAAAGATTAGTGCATATCTTGTAGAATTTGCAAAGGCACACAATCTTGAATATTACACAGATGACCTTTACAACGTAATCATGATTAAGGAAGCTTCAGAGGGAATGGAGAATGTAGCTCCATTAATCCTTCAGGGCCACATGGATATGGTTGCTGAGCAGGAGCCAGATTGCAAGAAGGACATGCTTACAGAAGGTCTTGATCTTGAAGTAGTTGATGGATTCGTTACAGCTAAGGGTACAACACTTGGCGGTGATGACGGAATCGCAGTAGCTATGGCACTTGCAATTTTAGAGGACGATACACTTAAGCACCCACGTCTTGAGGTAATCATTACAGTATCTGAGGAAGTAGGTATGGAAGGTGCAGCAGGCATCGATGTATCAATGCTTAAGGGTCGCAAGATGCTTAACCTTGATTCTGAGGAAGAAGGACATTTCCTTAGCGGATGTGCCGGTGGATGCCGAATGGATATTGAGTACCCATTTAAGAAGGAATCAGTTAAGGGCGCACTTGTTTCAATCGAAGTTAAGGATTGTACAGGTGGACACTCAGGCACAGAAATCATCAAGGGTAGAGCAAATGCTACACAGATGGTAAACAGAATCCTTGCAGCCGGTATCGATGTTGCTGATGTTTGCCTTGCAGATTATGTAGGTGGTACAAAGGACAATGCCATCCCACGTGCTACAACAGCAAAGGTAGTTACAAATGCAGATGCTATCAAGGCTATGGAGGCTGAGGCAGCAGCTATTAAGAATGAGTACGCAGTTACAGACCCAGAGATGAAAATCGAAATCAAGTCTGAAGGTAATGTAGTAGTTGATGGCGTAAATCCAGCAGATACAAGAAAGATTGTAGAGTTAATTCTTTCTTTACCAAACGGAGTTCAGGCTATGAGCCACGATATCGAGGGCTTAGTTGAGACTTCATTAAACTTAGGTATCCTTAACTTACTTGAGGACGAGCTTAAGTTCTCATTCTCACTTAGAAGCTCAGTAGATAGCGCAAAGGCCGCTCTTATGCGCAAGGTAAGAATGATAGCTGAAGGCTTCGGCTGCAAAATATCTACTCATGGTGAGTACCCAGCATGGGAGTTCAAGCGTGAATCTACATTCAGAGATGAGCTTGTAGCTTTATATAAAGAGATGACAGGCGAGGATGCCATCGTTGAGACTATGCACGCAGGTGTTGAGTGCGGACTTTTAGCATCTAAGCTTCCAGGACTTGATGCAGTATCAATCGGTCCAGAGCTTTACGATATTCATACTCCAAAGGAGCGCCTTGGAATTGCTTCTACAGAGAGAATATACAATTACGTTCGTCGCGTAATCGAAATGCAGAAATAATAAGCAATTAAACAAATAAGGGGTAACAGGAAGGAGAAGGACTATGCTTAGAATCGGAATGCTTACAAGTGGTGGTGACTGCCAGGCATTGAACGCTGCTATGCGTGGTGTTGTTAAGGGTTTGGCTGCAAATGTGAAGGACCTTGAGGTTTACGGCTTCTTCAATGGCTATAAGGGTCTGATTTATGGGGATTACAGACTCCTTACCAGCCAGGATTTCTCAGGTATTTTGACACGTGGTGGCACTATCCTGGGCTCTAGCCGTCAGCCATTCAAGCTCATGCGTGAGCCAGATGAGAACGGCCTTGATAAGGTAGAGGCAATGAAGTCCAACTATTACAAGCTAAACCTTAGCTGCCTGGTTATCCTTGGTGGTAACGGAACACAGAAGACAGCTAATCTTCTTAGAGAGGAAGGGCTTAACATTATCCATCTTCCAAAGACTATTGATAACGATATCTTCGGAACAGATGTGACCTTCGGTTTCCAGAGTGCCATTGATATCGCATGTAACACCATCGATTGCATCCATACTACAGCATCATCTCATAGCCGTGTATTTATCGTAGAGGTTATGGGACATAAGGTAGGCTGGCTTACATTGTATGCAGGTGTTGCATCAGGAGCTGATATCATCCTGCTTCCAGAGATTCCATACGATATCAAGAAGGTCATAAAGGCCATCAATCATCGTGCGGAAGAAGGTAAGGGCTTCACCATCCTTGCAGTTGCCGAGGGCGCAATATCCAAGGAAGATGCAAAGCTTTCGAAGAAGGATTACAAGAAGAAATTAGAGACCTCCAAATATCCATCAGTTTCCTATGAAATCGCTGATAGAATCCAGAAGGAAACAGGTATTGAGGTACGTGTCACTGTTCCGGGACACATGCAGCGAGGCGGTAGCCCAGATCCATTCGACAGAGTACTTTGTACACGTCTTGGTTCAGCAGCTGCACAGGCTATCATGGACGGAGATTTCGGTAACATGATTGCAATGGTAGATGGCAAGACAAAGCGCATTCCTCTTGAAAAGGTTGCAGGAAAGCTTAAGGTAGTTGAGCCAGATTGCCAGATGATAGAAGAAGCTAAGCGAATCGGCATTAGCTTCGGTGATTAAAAGAAAGAAAAAAGGGTAGGTATTTGTTATGTCTTATATGGCATTATATAGAAAGTTCAGGCCACAGACCTTTGAGGATGTTAAGGGCCAGGACCACATCGTGACAACTTTAAAGAATCAGATAAAGAGTGACCGTATAGGACATGCATATCTTTTCACAGGAACAAGAGGAACAGGTAAGACAACTATCGCCAAGATTCTTGCCCGCACCATCAACTGCGAGAATCCTGTGGACGGCTGCCCATGTATGGAATGCGCTATGTGCAAATCCATCACAGCCGGCAATTCCATGAATGTAATAGAAATGGATGCTGCCTCAAACAACGGTGTAGATAGCATCCGACAGATAGTAGAGGAGGTGGCATACCCTCCTACAGAAGGTAAATACAAGGTTTACATCATCGATGAGGTACATATGCTTAGTACCGGAGCCTTTAACGCCTTGCTTAAGACCTTGGAGGAGCCACCTTCTTATGTTGTGTTTATATTGGCAACAACAGAAGTACACAAGATTCCAATTACCATCCTTAGCCGTTGTCAGAGATATGATTTTCATCGTATTTCCATCGACACCATTTCAGCCCGCTTAAAGGAGCTGATGGATAAGGAGGGTGTAGATGTAGAGGATAAGGCCATCCGCTATATCGCCAAGGCAGCAGACGGTTCCATGCGAGACGGATTAAGTCTTTTAGACCAGTGTATAGCCTTTTATATAGGCCAGACTCTTACCTATGATAATGTACTGAAGGTGTTAGGCGCCATTGATACTGAGGTATTTTCAAGATTACTTCGTCATATCATTAATGGGGAAATCACCCAGTGCATCGGCATCTTAGAGGAGATAATCACTCAGGGCCGTGACCTGAACCAGTTTGTAATAGATTTCACATGGTATCTTAGAAACCTGATGCTTCTCAAGAGTTCAGATGATATGGAGGATGTACTTGAAATGTCTTCTGATAATCTGGCTTTATTAAAAGAAGAAGCCAAGATGGTTGACACCGAGATTTTGATGCGATATATTCAAGTTCTCTCGGCACTTTCTAATGATATTAAGTATGCAAGCGGTAAGCGAGTTCTTATCGAGATTGCACTTATCAAGCTGTGTAAGCCAGAGATGGAGCAGGATATTTCTGCTCTCAACAATAGAATGGCAAACCTTGAGAAAAAGGTGGAAAAGGGTGTGCCAGTAGTAATGGCTGCTCCTGCAGCAGGGCAGGCAGCACCTGCAGCTGCGCCAGTAACAAAGGCCCCACTACCAGCAGCAGTGCCAGATGAAGTAAAGCAGGTGGCATCCAGCTGGGGCAATGTTTTAGGCCAGGTACCACCAAACATCAAAATGTATCTTAAGGAAGTAAACACTATTACAGTCAATGAACTAGGCGAGCTGGTACTGATATTTGACCAGCCACAGGGAAGTGAACGCATGGCAGGCGATTTCGTAAATAGACCAGAGGTCATTGAAGAAATATCTAAAGCCATCGAAAACATGATTAAAAAGACTGTAAATATCAAAGTAGAGATTAATTCCAGCGGCGTAAGCTCACAGGATTCAAAGACAGATATCCGAGATTTCTTCGCCAGCAAAGGAATTGAAATAGAAGTAGACCCAGAATAGTCTACGTAACATTAACCAGATAGAAAATGGAGGATTAAAGATATGGGTAAAGGAAGAGGCGGATTTCCAGGCGGAGCAATGGGTGGAGCTAACATGGCTAACCTTATGAAGCAGGCTCAGCGTATGCAGCGTCAGATGGAAGAGGCTCAGGCAAAGCTTGAGGAGACAGAGGTTACAGGTACAGCCGGTGGCGGTGTTGTAGAAGTAACAGTTACAGGTTCAAAGGAAATCACAAAGGTACACATCGATCCAGAGGCAGTAGACCCAGATGATGTTGAAATGCTTGAGGACCTTGTTATGGCAGCAACAAACGAAGCACTTCACAAGATTGATGAGATTACAGCAGCATCTATGCCAAAGATGCCAGGTGGACTAGGATTCTAATAAATGGAATATTACAGCAAAGAAATTAGCAACTTAATAGCAGAGCTAAGCGATTTGCCAAGCATTGGAAATAAGTCAGCCCAGAGGCTGGCTTTCCATATATTAGGCATGGACGAAGAAAAGGTAAACGACCTTGCCAATGCTATAGTGCAGGCAAGAAAAAACGTTAGATACTGTAAGGAATGTTTTACCCTTACAGATGAAGAACTTTGTCCTATATGCTCTAATCCAAAGCGTAACCACAACATAATCATGGTGGTTGAGGACACTAGGGATTTGGCAGCCTATGAAAAGACAGGCAAATTCGACGGAGTTTACCACGTACTTCACGGTGCAATCTCACCTATGGCAGGCATCGGCCCTGGTGACATCAAGCTAAAGGAACTGATGGTTAGATTACAGCAAAATGATGTAGAAGAGGTTATTGTAGCTACCAATTCTTCGTTAGAAGGTGAGACTACAGCCGCTTACATTAGCAAGCTGATTAAACCTACAGGCATAAAGGTAAGTAGAATAGCATCAGGCGTGCCAGTTGGTGGCAACCTTGAATATATAGACGAGGTAACATTACTTAGAGCGCTTGAGGGTAGAACTGAATTGTAGATATTTTGAGAAAGACCTTCGGGTCTTTCTTTTTTTTGTAAAAATACTACACAGAGAGGCTAAAATGTATGATTTGGCAAAAAATGACAAAATCTGGCAAGAATTGTAGTTGACTCAGTAAAATTAAAAAATTAAAATATATAATTGTGAAAAAAGTGTGTAATTTTTTACAAAAAATTGTGAAAGGGAAGTGTTATTGTGAAAAAGGTTAAGAAAAAAATAGTGGCAATAACAATGCTTGCAGCGTTGTTATTAAGCAGTACCGCAGTATATGCTGACACTATTGAAGTTGGAACTATTCCAACACAGGAAGTAGTGGAACTGAAAACAGAAAACGAAGAACCTAAGGCAGATGAATCTAAAGAGGGCGAGTCTGAAGGAGAAGAACCTAAGGTAGATGAGCACAAAGAGGGCGATTCTGAAGGGGAAGTACCAAAGGAAGATGAGCACAAAGAAGGCGAATCTGAAGGAGATGTACCTGGGGAAGTTGTAAAAGAACCATGCGAACATGTGTGGGAAGATAGGTGTGAATATGTTGATAACAATACCCACAAAGTGTACAAGCAGTGCACAAAGTGCGGTGAAATAAAAGATGAGAATATAGAAGATTGCGATATCTCAGAATATAAAATTAATGAAAATTCACATAACTGTATAGAATCAGGCAAGCATATAGAGTATGCATCTTGTAAAAAATGCGAGCACGTATTTGAAAAGGTTACAGATTGTACAATACCTGAATATAAAATCACAGAAAAATCAGCTGAGAATACACAGCAGGGTAAACATATTAAGTATGCAACATGCGAGTGTGGCAAAGAATATGAGAAGATAGAAGACTGTGAAATGAAGCCTGTAGATGGACAGCCTGGAGTTATGCGTTGTGAAGAGTGTGGCTATGAAGAGGACACAAGAGATACAGAGCCTAAGATAACAGTTTCATATGAATCTTTAGATGGAACACCAATTGAATCATTAGATGATATTACAAATAATGGTTTTTCATATAAGGTTTTTAATAATGGTATAAAACTATTAGTAACAGTTGATTGTCAGTTCTTTAATGATAAAAAAGTAGATAAGTGGAATAAGTTAATGGATACTGAGCTTTATCTTAATAGTGCAAGCGGTCCACAGGTGATTCAGCTTAAGCTTAATAAAAATAGCTCAGTAGAAAATGGCAAAGCAGTATACGAGTATGAAATAAAAGAGCCAACAGATGAGGCTATTACAGTTGTTGGTGCTACAGCTCAATATAAGTACTATGAAGAAAGACACTTTTTGTTTTTCACCTATTATAAGAAAATTGAAAAATCTATGAGCAAAGATATTGGCTATATATTAAGAAATGCTAACCCACAGGAGCATCTTACTGAATATAGTCAGAAGGTTTGGAATGATGAATGGACTGAAGGCGAAGGCCAGTTCCCAGAGTGGTATTCAAGAAATTGCCATAATCAGAAGGATCTAACAATCACTCTAAACAGTGTAACAAGTAATGAATTAACAGAAGATTCTGTTGTATTAGAAGACCAGTATGGAAAGCAATTAAAGTGTGTGCCTGTTTCTAACATTGTATTCAATGGTGGAAGCTGCAATGATTTATCACGTGAAGGATTCTTTGATGAGGATAAATTTAGCTGTGACACATATATATACTACGAAAATGAACTGAACTATAACGTTCCAACAGATGTCAAAGATGATGAATATAAGTACACCTTAACAGATACAAATATTAAGGATCCGGTAGTAGTAAAAATAGATAATACAAAACCTGTACTTAACTTCGAGCGAGCAGTGTCAGGCTCTAATTATAAGCCATACTATAATGATACTGTTACAATCAAGGCGACTTTAACAGAACTTACACCTAATAGCGAGGGCAATAATTTAACTATTAAGACTTCAGAGCAAGTGGATGAGGCTTTAAGCGATTTACATTTTGATTTTAAAGATACTGATAAAGCTGATGTTCAGTATGTAGAGATACCATGTGATAAGAATGGTAAGTATGAAATTACAGGAACATACACAGATAGGGCTGGAAATACTTATTCTACATCAGAAGATAATCAGAATGATTTAGAAGCATTTATTGTCGATAAAATCGCACCTGTACTTAAGGTGACATTCGATAATCATGATGTAAAGCATGAAAAGTATTATAAAGCTGATAGAACAGCTACATTAGTGCTTACAGATAAGAATATTGATGGGCATGAAGCTGATATTAACAAGGTAACAATTAGTTCAAAGACTGGCAAGCCTGTTCTTAATCAGATGACAGGAGAAAATGGAGAGTACAAGGGCTCAATTGTATTTAACGAAGATGGCGTTTATACACTAAGTAAGTTTGATTTTATAGATAAGGCTGGTAACCCATGTGTTATCGAAAAATCAGACCAAGATTACAACAAGGAATTCGTAATCGATAAGACAGCACCTGTAATAACAGTAGATTTTGATAATAACAGTTATCAGAATGGAAACTATTTCAAGGATGCACGTGTAGCAACTATTAAATTTGCAGAAGTAAACTTCGCAAAGGATCAAGTCTCTATCAGAAAGAATTCTGGTGAAGAAGATTCTGTTCCAGGATTCTCAGCATATGAGGATTCAGAAAAGACACATATTACAAAGATTAATTTCGATAAAGATGGAAGATATGGATTCACTTTATCATGTGAAGATTTAGCAGGAAATATTTCAAACACTTATGAAAGCCCTGACTTTATAATTGATAAAACAGCGCCAGAACTTGAAATCACAGGTGTTTCAGATATGTCTGCTAATAATGGAAAAGTAGTTCCTGTTATCAAGTCAAAGGATAAGAACCTTACAGATGCATGTACAGAAATTACACTTACAGGTTCTAATAACGGAATAATTAAGCCGGAGATGGTAAAGACAAGTGGAACAGAAATGTTTACATATGAAATCGCAGATTTGGCTCATGAAAAAGCAAACGACGATTTATATACACTTAATGTTAAGCTTACAGACTTGGCAGGAAATAAGGTTGAAAAGACATACAAGTATTCTCTAAACAGATTTGGTTCAATCTTTGTATTAAGCGATGCAACAAAGTCTATGGTAAATAATTATTACGTAACTAAACCACAGGATGTTGTAATCACAGAAATTAACGTGGATTCTCTTGCTAGCAAGGAAGTATCAGTAGCATACGACGGTAATGTAAAGAATGTTGCTGAGGGTAGAGGCTACCAGGTAAGTGACCATACAAATAATAAGGGATGGCATTCAATCAGCTACACAGTTGATGCATCTAACTTTAACAAGGATGGAATGTATTCTGTAACAGTATTCTCTGAGGACAGAGCTACAAATAAGCAGAGCAACCAGTCAAAGGATGCAGAAGTAGCATTTCTTATGGATGCAACCGCACCAAGTATTGTTGTGTCTGGACTTGAAGATGAAGGAGTATATGAAGAAGCAAGCCATGATTTCTCAATCAATGCTGTGGATACAATAGGTGTAGCAGATATGAAGGTTCTCTTAAATGGAGACGAGATAGGAGCTTATTCAGCAAAAGAGCTTGCAGATAACGGTGGAACAGTAGTACTTACAGTACCATCAAAGGATGATTATCAAAAGGTAGAAATCATTTGTTCAGATATTGCAGGTAACAAGACAAATCTTGCTTACAACAACATTTTAGTATCAGAGAAGGCTGAAGAACTTTTGGTATCAGAAAATCTTACACCAACAACTGGTGATAAGGCTGAAACATCGAAAGTAGAAACAAATATTACTAATAACCTTACTAAGATAATAGGTGTGTTGGCACTTATTTTAGCGCTAATCATGATAGCAGTAGTTGTTATCAGAACAAGTATGAAAAAGAATAGAAAATAACTATTAATAATGTCACGGCAGGCATAAAGTCTGCTGTGACATAAAATGTTAGTATTGTTTGATTTTTTAGCTGATAAATCAACTATTAAATGAGACAGTAAAACAAAAAATTAGGAGAATAAAATGAAAAAGTTAAAAAGAATTAGCACAGTAGTAACTATAGGAGCAATATTGCTGACATTTGTTCCGGTTTGTGCAAAAGAAGAAACTACAGCAGAGTCTGCAAAGAGCGGTGTAGTGCAGGTAAACACAGTTATTGTAGATTCTGAAACAGGAAATCATGTAGTGATTGGTGGAGCTGGTTTTTTAATAGGGGATTCAGAAGGAACAGAATATGTAATAACAAGTGAATCAATTGTAAACCCAAGTCATGAGGTTATGGATGCCGCTTATGATTTTTACGGTATAACAATAACAGATGATAACAAAAATGATTACCAGGTAGAGACACAGGTGGCAGTGGAAAGCGATGTTGCATTAACGGCCACAGTTCTTACAGAGAGTAAAGAGTTAAACATGGCTGTTCTTCAGCTACCACAACCAATATATACCAAAACTCCATTATCAATTCTTACTAACAAAGAATATGATGTTAATAATTTACCATATGAAGTGGAAGATGCAGTATTTCAGTTAGGCTTCCCAGCTGCAATCGGTTATGACTCATCAAAGATTTATTATAATGAACAGGACATTCGTATGGCTACGGGCGAAATCCAGGCCACACATCAACAGGATGGAGTACAGGTAATAGATAGTAATGCTGCTTTCGATTATGACAATTATGGTGGACCTGTTGTAAATGAAAATGGTTATGTAATCGGAATGAATTTATATGTAGATGAAAATGGAACAGATGTAGCTTTGGATTCTACAAAGATTGTTAAGATACTAGATGGACTTGGAGTTCAGTATTCACAGGTAAACACAGTACCTAAGAAGGAAGAAGTAGAACCAACAGATCAGCAGGCAGAATTAAAAACACCTACAACAGTGGTTGAAAAGAAAAGTACTCCAATAGGGCTTTTATTAGGAATATGTGTAGGTGCAGTTGTGCTTATTGCAGCAGTAGTAACGGTTATCATTATATTCGTATTTAAAAAGGATGGTTCAAACGTTAAAAAAGAAAAGTCAACATATAATGGTCCAGTATTTAGTATGGATAATGACAGCAGTTCAATAAAGATGACAGGAATAAATAGTCCATTACAAACTGTAGGTGCGGCAGATGAAACAACTATATTGAATATGGGGCCATCAAGTAATGATGGTGAAACAACATTATTATCTGGCGATTTAAATGAATTAACGAATCTAGGAACCTTAATTAGAAAAAGAACATCAGAAAGAATATCGATTAATAAGAAAGAATTTGTTTTAGGAAAAGATGCATTGCATTCAGATTATTGTATCGAAAATAATAGTTCAATCAGCCGTAAGCATGCGGTTATTAGCTATGGTAGAAATGGTGTATATATTCAGGATTGCAATTCAACTAATGGAACATTTATTAATGGAATGAAATTAGAAAGTGAACGTACAGTGCTTTTAAATACAGGAGATGTTATAAGACTTTCCAACGAAGAATTTGAGTATCAAGCATAGGAAGGTAATTATGGGTTTCAAAGTAGATGCTTATTCAGATAAGGGCATAAAAAAGGATGTAAATCAGGATGCATTGCTTGTAAAACAAGCTAGCGTTAATGGAATAGGAAATATATGCCTCGGGGTTTTGTGTGATGGCATGGGTGGATTGTCTTGCGGAGAAGTAGCTAGCGCATCATTTGTAGATAGAATGGATGAATGGTTCAAAACGGAATTGCCTGAACTTGTAGTAGATAACGATAGAACAGTTCCATTGAGTGGCGAAAAATATATGCGCAATGCTGATGATTTAAAAAGCAAAATTGAATCAAGCTGGAACAAGATTGTTACAGAAATGAATACCAAGCTAAAAGATTATGGCGCAGAAAAGTATATTAGATTAGGAACAACAGTAGTTGCAATAATAATAATTAGGGATACATATTTATCTATGAATGTCGGTGATTCCAGAGGATACAAGTTTGATAAAAAATCCATGGAAATGATTTCTCATGACCAAAGCTATGTTATGCAGCAGGTAGAGCTTGGAAGAATGACGAAAGAAGAAGCGGAGCAGAGTGATAAAAAAAGTGTTCTTTTACAATGTATTGGAGCGTCAGAGAAGGTGATACCGGAATTCTTCACTGGAAAAGTAGAGAAAAATAATCATTTTTTGTTGTGCTCAGATGGATTTTGGAGAAAGCTTAGTAATCAAGAAATATTAACTATATCTCCACAGCCAAAGGGATTAGAAAAACTGGCACAGATAGTAATGAAAAGAGGAGAAACCGATAATATTTCAGGACTTATTATATCGGTATAAAACATGTTAGAAATTGGATCAGTAATAGATAATAAATATAAAATATTAAATAAAATTGGCCAGGGTGGGATGAGCGTTGTCTACTTGGCCATGAATGAACGAGCAAATAAACAATGGGCAATTAAGGAGATTCGAAAGGATGCAGTAGCTTCTTCGGAAATAAATCTTGCTAGTATTAAAACCGAAACAGAGCTCCTCAAAAATCTAAATCATCCAAATTTGCCAAGCATCGTAGATATTATAGATTATGATGACTCAATATTGATTGTAATGGATTATATTGAGGGGAATACCTTAAAAAAGGCAGTAGATGAATATGGGCCTCAACCGCAGGAAGCAGTTATTGAATGGGCTAAGCAGCTTTGTGATGTTTTAGGATATTTGCATTCCCAAAATCCACCAATCATCTATAGAGATTTAAAACCTGGAAATATTATGCTTAAGCCAGATGGAACAATAGTACTTATTGATTTTGGTACAGCACGACAGTATAAAGATACAAACATAGAAGATACAACATGTTTGGGAACGCGTGGATATGCGGCTCCGGAACAATTCGGAGGGCAGGGGCAGACAGATGCGAGAACAGATATATATTGTTTAGGCACTACAATATATCATTTGGTTACAGGTAAGAATCCTAGCGAACCGCCTTACGAAATTAGAAATATCAGATATTGGAATGAAGCATTGTCTTCTGGATTGGAAAAGATAGTTGCCAAATGTACACAGTTAGATCCAGAAAAAAGATATCAAAATGATAAGGATTTGCTATTTGCATTGGAACATTATGATGAGTTGGATGAGACTTATCGTAAGAAAGAAAAAATAAAAATTTCGATATTTGTAATTTTTATGGTTCTAACCATAGCTTCAGGACTTTGTTCGTTGTTTTCATATAGACATGCTAAGCACATACAACAGGTGAGTCATGATTTGTTGGTAGATGATGCAAATAGAGGCTTTACAACAGCGGATTCAAAAGAAGCACTTATAAATGCCATAGCAATTGATCCATCTCAGGTTGATTCATATATTAATTTGATAGATAACATTTATCTGGAAGATGAGAATTTTACACAGGACGAAGCTGCAGAGTTTAGAGAACTGTTGATACGAACAAGTGGAAAGAATACATATGAGCAGATATTAGCAAGGGATGTTGATAGTTATAGTTTGTTAGCATATAAAGTAGGACTTGCATATTATTACAGTTATGAAGGAGAAGGTAATAAACAACAGTCTGCATATTGGTTTAATAAGGCAACAGAAGGAAATCTAAATCCTAATCAATTAGAAAGAGCTAGATTGTTGGGGGCAATCGCAGATTACTATGTAACCTTGGGGGCGGTAGATAAAGCTGGAGATAGTGAGGTTACCTACAAAGACTATTGGGAAGATTTATCGTCACTGTGTGAGGGGAACATAACAGAATCCGATAATGCTAATACTGCTATTGCAATATATAAAGAAATGGCATCCCAAATATGTGTAAATGCTTTACAGTTCAAGAAGGCAGGTGTTTCAGTATCTGATATGCAGTTGCAATTACAGAATATTGAAAAGCATGTGAAGGAAGATATCGACACAATGGGGGATGAAAAGACAGAAAGAGTTGAGGAGTTAGAGGAAGAGCTCGCAACGAATATAGAAAAAGCACAACAAACCATTTCGATGTTAGAGTAGGAAATAATATATGAATGTACAGTCAAATATAGAAACAATTACAGAGCAAACACAGTTCTTTACAAATTTATCGATTATATTTTTGGTTATTGCTATAGCATTGCTAATTGCTGAGATTATTATTTTTATTGTTTTTAAAATACCACATTCAATCAGAGTATTAACTGGAATGGGTGGTGGTAAAAAGGTAAAAGCTAGAACAACACCACGTGATAACAAAGCAACAGTTAGCTGGAATACCTCAGAGTTGTTAAAGAATAAGTCAACAAATGAAGATGCAACAACAGTATTAGATTCTGATGAAACAACTATTTTGGAAAATGACGATGAGACAACTATTCTTGATCAAAAAGTGGTAAGTGATGAAACTACAGTGCTTTTTGAGATGGAGGATGACATAAGGATTGTTGGTAGTAATCAAAAGATATAACTTTGCCAATTACCATTTGAATATGGTTTTGGATATATATTAAAAACATAGGAGGGAGGATTTTGCGAGACACAGTTATAGTCGAGTTTTGTTGGAATAATTCGCGCAAAGACGTAGAGGTTCCGAAAAATATCACTGCAGACGAACTGATAACTTCGTTTAACAGTGGATTTAGCCTAGGAATAGATGAGACAGATTCAAAAGATTATTTATTCCGGGCGGAAAATCCAATAGCTCTTATTAAGGGAGATATTACGTTAGAAGAGCTAGGGATAAGAGATGGGACAGTTATTTATTTTAAAGAGTAATTGTCAGTAGTATTTCAAATTACAATTAAATGTAAAAACTATAATTATCAATTTAAGGAGGATTTTAAAATGGCACAAATGGGTATGGACATTGCCGCTATAGAGCAGAACCTTGCAACTCTTAAGAGCGGCGCAGACAATTTAGATTCACTTACATTAGAGGTAAGCAATCTTCAGGGACCACTTGAGAATGCATGGGAAGGTCAGGAAGCAGCAGCTTGCGTTGAGTATCTCAATAAGCTTTCTACAAAGATGCAGAGCATGTCTGATGAAATTATGAAGATCCACAAGTGGGTTGAGCAGACAAAGACAAATTACGAAGAGACAGCTGCAAAGGGTGCTAGTGCATATAGCATTTAGAAAGTGAGGAGAATAGACAATGGGAACAATGATTAAAGGTAGTGTTGAAGAGATTAATAGAAGCGGTAAGCAGTTACAGGATTTTAGTTCACAGCTAGATACAACATTAAAGAATGTTAAAAGTGTTGTGGATGAAATCGCAGCTGCTACATATGGTTCTGCAAGTAATACATTGTTAGATGTTTATTACAATCTGAATGCTGATCTTGAGAAGTATGTACAGGAGCTTGATACTCTTGGAACAAACGTACAGACATCAGCAAGCAATCTTGAAGCTATTGATACTGATGCAACAGCTAACCTTAGCTACGAAGGTTAATTATTTTTCTTGTGTTGTGCGATAAATTACTTATCGCACAACATATTAGAGCGAAAGGGGATACAGACATGGCACAGACAAGTAGTCAGGCCGCTGCAGAAGCCGCAGCACGTGCTGCAGCTGAGGAAGCAGCAAGAAGAGAAGCTGAAAGACAGCGAAGAATAGCAGAACTTAAAGGACAGCTATCTAGCGTAGAAGGTAGTATAAATCACTTTAAGAGTGTGCTAAGAACATTAACTGATGGAAAGACAAGTCTTACCACTTATACAAATACATTGGATACAGAAGTGCTTACGCCAGTCGCTAATTACTCTATACATGGTGCAAATGACTGGGAGGGGACAAATGCTGATAATGCAGCTAATGCGCTAGGTACAGTTAAAACTAAAAGCACTTCATATCAGTCAGAAATAACACAGCTTGCTACAGATATACAAAATGGTATTAATAAAGCAAACGAAAAAATACAAAGTCTAAATAATGAAAGAAATAATATTCTTGGTCAGTTAAGAGCTTTAGGTGCATAGTTCATTTATGGAGAGTAAAAAATGGGAGCAACGAAAGATACAAAGATAGATATAGAAGTATACAACGGTGTTGTAGACGAAATTGAAACACAAAATGATACTGTTATCGAAGATGGCTTTGTAGCTACTTCGGCAAGTTCGATTATAAGCACAAATGCAACTGTTCCTACTTTTGTTACAGCTGACGAAAATGTTGTTTCAATGCTTACAAATTTAAAGGTACAGGTGCAGGACGTTATTACAACTATGCGCGACGTTAGAGATAGCATGGATAATGTAAATACGGATGCGAAGACTAGTGGAGAAAAATATAATACTGGAAAATAATTTTTACACTAGAGAAGGGAAAATAAAGGGATGGAAAATATTGTATGGAATGTGGCGAAGTTAAGAGAATACTTCGACTCATGCCAAAAGACATATAATTCATTTTTAGCGATGTCAGATTCATTGATCAAGGCCTTTCAGGCATTTGTAGATGACGATACCCACACAGGTACAGAAGCAGAAAGTTCCAAGGCATTTGTTACAGAAAGACAGATACCTTTAATTATAGATATAACAGATGCAATCCAGCAGCTGGAAGATTTGCAGGAAGCATTGATGACTGCATTTTCAACAGATGTGGATTCATCAGATAAAGCCAAATTAGGTGATGAGTATTTAAAGAAAGTAACATTAGATTTTGGTGGATATGAGGATAGCTTAAAAACTACAGGTGATGCCATAGCATCCCTTGCAGACACATTAAATGCAAGCTGTAGTGAAGTAGGAAGCTACACCAAGCCATCATATACAAGCTTTTATACATCTATGGAGGCAATTGCATCAAATGATGGTTTAAGTGGAATTGCACCAGAAAGCAAAAAGAAGCTTGATGATTTTGATACAACACACAGCACAGATATCTCACTTAGTGCATACCAGACTCTTTATGAGACAATCGTTGCAAATATAGAGGCATTCATAAATGGTATAGGTGATGGAAGATACTACGATATCACAAGCTTCAATGAAACTAAAAATAGCTTAAAGTGGGTAAATCCACTGGACGTATTACAGGGAGCAGAACTTGAAGAGTATAAGCAGTATGTAGAAAACATGCATGCATACTTAAAGGGAAAGAAAGAGCGCTGCGAAGTTTATAAGTATGACCCTGTAAACATGTGTAATGGTAATTACATAAATGAACATACAGATATAGAGCTTGGCGGAAGATATACTCTGGAGTTCAAAAGATTCTATAATGCTATTTCTTCAGATATGGGCTCTCTTGGAATGGGATGGACACATAGCTTTGAAGTACGTTTATACGAAGATGTAATAACAGGAAGAATTAAGATT
>NZ_AUJQ01000010.1 GCF_000424305.1 Pseudobutyrivibrio ruminis AD2017
CTTCTTCTGGTCTTATATAGATGATTTGGATTAATAAGGTAAAAGGATAAATGATATTGCCCTTTAGAGGATAAATCATATTACCTTTAGACATAGTAGTTCTTAAATCATTTGTTTTTGGGATAAATAGGATTCATGAAATGGAGTCTTGTATAGCGGAATAAGTAAAGTCAGAGAAATATCTCCGTAGATGGGAGGTGTGAAAATAATACGGATTTGGGAGATATTTGGGATATATTTGGGAAGGATTTGGGAGCCGTTAAGGAAAAGGTGTTGTCAACGGAAAAGGAGGTCTCAGTTAGTGAGAAAAAGGAATTATAAGGGGAGATGCACAAAGAAAACGCTTCCTAAATGCCAAGATGTCTGTCGAACTTATGATGCGTTACAGGAAGTATACGCAGAAGTATTGTCTCAATCAGAAGATATTAAGGAATTCCGATGCAACGTTTATTTGGAAGGTTTGAAAGAAGGAGATTATACAAGTGATTTTGTTTGTACTAAGCAAGATGGCTCAATAATGGTTAGAGAGTGCGTTTATAGAAGCCGATTAACAAAACCAATGAATTATAAGCTTTTGGAAGCTTCAAGGGAGTATTGGAGACATAGAGGAGTCTTGGATTGGGGGATTATTATAAATGCAGAAAAATGAAGTATATAGAAACCACACCAATATATATAGAATTCTTCAAATACAAGATGAAAGAGCTCTAGTTATTGATTGTGTGAAAAAGACTATGCCTACATGGAAGCTTATTTCAGAATTAGACAGGTTCTCTTTGATTGATGAAGAAACCTTATTTGAAGAATTAGGCTATACCATTGAGGATATTAATGAGGTAGAGGCAGATAGAAAAAAGGTTATGTATCAAAGGTATTTTAATATATCTGGCATTGTACCATTCATTGGCTGTAAGCAAAGAAGGAATGAAATAATAAGTGCTATGGCATTAGAATCAGGCTTATCTAAGCAAACATTGCGTTCCTACTTATGTGAGTACCTTGTTTTTCAAAGCATAAATGCTCTATTACCTAGAAAGAAAAAACATTTAACAAAAAATCTATCTGAAGATGAGAAAAATATGAGATGGTCTTTAAATAAGTATTTTTATACCCATAAGAAAAACTCTTTGAGAACAGCATATACAATGATGCTAAAAGAAAAATACTGTAATAGTGATGGTTTGTTATTTGATAAATATCCATCTTTCTATCAATACAGATATTTTTATCGTAAGACTAGGAAAATGCAGAATTATTATATATCTAGAAATGGACTGACCTCATACCAGAGAAACAATCGTCCTTGTGTTGGCGATGGAGTTCATAGTTTCGCTAATACAATTGGAACAGGCATGGTAGATTCAACCGTTTGTGACATATATCTTGCAAATGAGCATGGTCAAGTGATTGGAAGACCTATATTAACAGCATGTGTTGATACTTTTTCGGGAATTTGTTATGGATATTCGTTAGGTTGGGAAGGTGGTGTATATAGTCTCAGAGAAATGTGCCACATGATTATTACCAATAAAGCTGATTATTGTAAGAAATATGGCATTGAGATTCAAGAGGATGAATGGGATGTATCAGTGTTACCTTTTAGGATTGTATCGGACCAAGGAGCCGAATATGTTGGAAGTACATTTGAACAACTATCTGAATTGGGGATTACTATAGTAAATCTTCCAGCATATAGACCTGAGCTAAAAGGACCAGTTGAAAAGTTCTTTGATACCATTCAATCCTCATACAAAAAATATCTTAAAGGCTATGGTGTTATTGAGACTGATTACCAAGAGAGAGGTGCTCATGATTATCGAAAGGATGCCATTCTAACATTAGATAAGTTTTCAAAAATTGTGCTTAGATGTGTATTACATTACAATGGCAGCCATGTTTTGGAGAATTATCCATTTACCGAGGAGATGTTAGCAAATGGAGTTAAGCCTTATGCAAATGCTATCTGGAATTATGAAAAGGCTAATACATGTTGCAGTGGGATATCTGTTTCAAAGGAAAAACTAACATTATGTCTATTGCCACGAACAACAGGCAGATTTACTAGATTTGGTCTTATCGTTAACCAAATGAGATATCATAATTCTTCCTATACTGAAAAATATTTAACAGGTGGAGAAGTGATTGTAGCTTTTGATGAAGATTCGGTATCAAATGTTTGGTTAGTAGAAGAGGGAAACTACATTCGGTTTAAACTAATAGAAACCAGATATGACGGGAAAAATCTTAATCAAGTAAGAAGAATCAAAGGAGAAACTAGGCGACTAATAAGTGAAGAGTCTAAAGTATCGTTACAGGCAGAAATAGACCTTGCTAATGATATACAGGTGGTAGTTAATGATTGCAAGTCTGAGAGAGTTCCCGAAATAAAGCATATACGTCAACATAGAGATAAAGAGAAAGCAAAGAATCATACACGTTTCGCAGAGGAGGTAGGATTACATGACTAAAGACTTATTTCACATGCCTGCTGAATTACTATCGGGTGATTCGCTTATTAATTCTTTACAGGATTTACCTGACTATAATGAAGGAATTAGAGAGGCAGATGAAGCAACAAGGCTGATGCAATCAACTGATATATACAAGGTATATTATCCTTCGGTGATGTCTATTGAAATATATAATAAGCTTTATCTTGCTACGGCTTTATCATTAAAGAAAAAGAATAGTAGATTGGCAACTATACAGAAGAATGTTAACTATTCATCAATACATGAACAAAGTGCATATAGAGGGATTATAGGTGGTGCTGATTCATTTTCAATAATAGGAACATCAGGTATTGGTAAATCTTCAGCTATACAAAAGGCGATAGAGTTAATATCACCGCATAGATATATAGAGTTTGAGAATTCTAAAATAATACCTTGCTTACAGGTTCAATGTCCTTTTGATGCGTCACCGAAAGGAATGTTGTTATCTGTGCTTAAGTCCGTTGATGATTGTATTGGAACTGATTATTATAAGCGGTCTCAAAGAACTAGTATAACGACAGATATACTTATTGGGACGGTGGGGCAAGTATGTATAAATCATATTGGGCTGTTGATAATAGATGAAATTCAGCATGTGTCAGGTCAGAAGAATGGTGTAACACTTATTAATTTAATTACGCAATTGATTAATATTTCAGGAGTTTCAATTTGTATGGTAGGTACAGAAGAGAGCGTAATCTTTTTCGAAAAAGCCCAGCAACTAGCTAGAAGAACGCTTGGAATGAGGTATGGACAAATACCATATGATGATTATTTTAAGAAGTTGTGCGAGATTCTTTATTCATACCAATACACTAGGAAATATACTGAGCTAACTGATGTTACAATCCGTTGGTTGTATGAGCATACTGGCGGAATAATATCAGTCTTGGTATCTATTATCCATGATGCTAATGAAATAGCTATTTTGAGTGGTAAGGAGCAACTTAGTATAGAAGTGTTATCAGAAGCCTACGATAAGAGAATTACAATGCTACACAGCTATATCATGACCGATAGGGTGAAACATGCAAGAACAAGACGCGCTCTTGTTAAAACAGAACCTTTAAGTGACTATATTGAAACAGCAGAATATAAAACACTTCCAGAAATGGTATTACTGGCTAAAAACCAGGGCGTTGATGCTGTTAAACTAATCAGTAAATACATAACCATAGAGGAGGTGGAATGCTAATGATTGGATTCTTACCTGAGTTATACCCTGACGAGCTTATATATAGTCTATTTGCAAGATATTATGCCTATTCTGGTTATGCTGCGTATATAGATGCTGCTCATGACATTTATAGCAATTGCAGAACTAGACCTGTTCCAGAATTTATTAATTCCATAAATGAATGTGTAAAAGGATATCTACTTAAAAGTCAAACGATGGAGGAACTGGTTGAGAATCATACCATGTTTCCTGCATATTCTAGGTTTATCCCGTTAGACAGACGAAAAAAGGCATTTGAAGCCTTAGTTCATACAGAGGGGAATTACAACAATTATTTATATATTCCAGTTAGGGAAATAAGAAATAAGTATTTAAGGTGGTGTCCAATTTGTGCGAAAGAAGACAGGGAAAATTATGGTGAAACTTATTGGCATAGATGTCATCAAATTGATGGAGTAGATATATGTTATAAACATTATTGTCTGCTTTTTAACAGTTCAGTTTGCAAAGAAAAATCATCACCGATGTTGATATCAGCAGAATATGAGGTGCCTCAAGAAGCCAAAATTTACCCCTGTAAGGACGATTTGATTATTAGTCTTACAGATTATATAGTCCATGTTTTTAATCGCCCAAATGACCTAAAATGCGACTATAACACTGGCTTGATATTAGCTGATAGGCTTGATACGAAAAAGTATCATTATGATTCCAGTTGGATGCGAAAGAATGAAGAAATCTACGAAGACTACTGTTCATTTTATAGAGATATGCCTGATAGCTTGATGAATATTGATACGATGAAAAAAATCTTTGGTGGTGGAATTGCTGCAATGAGGTATTTTTGCCAACTTGCGTTATTTGAAGATGTTAGTGAAGAAGAATTGTTTTTGCCAAATGTAAGCAGTCTACAGAGTAAAATCATATTTCAAAGAATTGCAAGAGAACTAAATGAACCTGAGGATGTGGTTATACGTATAGGATTAGCTGTTATTAAGGCATACTCATCATCTAATGAATTATCGAAACAAACTGGGAGAAATAGAGCTAGGTGGGAGGACGTGGATTTAAAGCTTCTTCCAACCGTTAAAGAATGTACCAAAAAGCTGTACGGTCAAGGGGATGAGCGCCCTAAAAAGGTTACGATAAAGGCTGTATGTAGAACATTAAACTTACCTGATAAGCGATTTGACTATCTTCCAACCTGTAAGGCAGAAATAATGAGATGGCATGAGACACAAGAACACTATTGGGCAAGAGAGGTTCTATGGGCCTATAATAGGCTGAAAAATGGTAATGAAATCATTAATTGGAAAAAGATTAGAACACTAACTAATATACGAAAAAACAACCTTGAAGCATGCTTAAAGGACTTGGAACAGATTGCCGATAAGGATACTTATATCTTCATATTAGAGTTACTGTAAAAAGAAAGAGTGGGGCATTTGCTCCACTCATATTAGATTATTGTAATTAGCTGACAGTTCTTGTTGTATAGCAGTATAATAAGCTTCGTAGATTGTAGAAAGGTTAACCAGATAAGTCCCAATTTTTTTATCCATAACGGGATTGTTGTTCGAATCTAGTATTATTCTACTCTTGGGAATAGTAATTGGACTTATGCCTAAACTTTTTATATCTTTTAAATAGGTATTAAAAGTTGATTCAGTATAGGTGGTAGTTTTTCCTTGTTTGACTAAATCAAGTGATTTTTCAATACCGCCGTGTATGTTAATAAAATAGATAAAATCTTTTAGTCGTTTTCGTTTTGAAGGTTTAAAATTAGGACACTCATCTATAATATTCCTTGCGGACTCTAATGTGAGGTGAATACCGGTACCAAGACGAGCATTTAAAGAAGAGGACAAGAAATAATGTTCAACTTCTGGAGTTGCCAAGTCTAGTATGTCTAGACCATTAAGACCTAATTTTTCCTTTATATAATATAGTTTTCTTCTTTTAACTTGGCATTCAAATCTTAAAAAATCATATTTCTCATAATCCTTAGGTAAAGTTTTTTTATTTCTCATAGCATAAGCCTTGTTATAAATATTTAGATTATAAGATTTGCATTTATAATATAGATATTTGGGGGTAGGTGGGATAATCTCATCTGAATCATACTCGAATTTGTCATCTTTATTATTCTGAGTATTATCATTAGAATAGGTAGCAGACTCTAATTTAGGTATATAGTATCCTCTTTTTATGATATCTAGATATACATCACAATTGTTCTTAATATCAAAGGCAAAATCGATTCTTTTAACTGTAAAAGTATTGGCATTGTACCACTTCTTTTGGGAATCAATATCATTTACATTTCTTAGGTTAGGGAATATCTCTAATGATGGGAGAATATCATAAATTTGAGATAAAATCTTATATGCTAAACATGATGAAAAATCGTATGTACATGATGAAAAGTTTTTATCTCCTCCAAACATCTGTAGAGGATTAATAATTAAAGAAATATTGTAATAATAAATTGAATTTGGATAATCAGGGGCTATTCTTTCTCGCTTTGTTTTTAACAACGTAATTCTGGAGAGACCTTTTTCTTTGTACATATAAGTAACATGGAAGCTACTATTGTATTTGTTAATCCTTTGTATACCTGACAATGAGTTATTTAGCTCATAGAAGTTTTTTGCGGTTATAGTTTTTGACAATTCAAAAGTGTGAATCATAGGTTAAATATCACCTCCTCTTTATTATATTATGACACTCTTTTATATAGTATTCAAGATGAGGTTTTTGGAAACGGTATGCCAATAAACCTTGAAAAATCAAGCTTTATTGGCTTGCAATGGGGAGAAACACTTCGAGTTTGTAAAGATATATTATAAAATATATTAGGGGCGATATATCATAGAGAGTGATATTATTTCACTTCCAGTTTAAAGTATAAAAAAATGTAAAACAATGTATTGCAAAAGTAAAACAATGAGAGTATCATATGCTTAGAAGGAGGTATAGCTTATGGCAACTACAGCAATTAAAGATACAAACTTCAACATGAGAATGAACAAGCAGAAAAAGGTAAGCCTTGAAGATTTATATGGTAATTTGGGCATGACTTTAGCAGAAGCAGTAAATATATTTTTTGAAAAGTCACTAATGGTTGGTGGTATACCTTTTGATGTCAGAATGCCAAAGTATAATAAAGAGACAGAAGATGCAATGCAGGAAGCAAGAGACATCATTGCTGGAAAGGCACAAGCAAAAAGCTATTCTTCGGCTACAGAATTATTTGCTGAGCTTGATGAGGAAGAATGAAATATACTTTAAAACCTACCACCAAATTTAAGAAGGACTATAAAAGGTGTAAAAAACGTGGCTACGATATGAAGCTTCTTGAGGATATAATCAATACTTTGCTTGAAGGCAAAGAGTTAGATTCCAAGTATTATGACCATCCTCTGCATGGTAACTATGAAGGGTTCAATGAATGTCATATTTTGTCAGACTGGCTTTTAATTTACACCAAAAGTGAAACTGAATTAGTTCTTACTGCTACTAGAACAGGAACACATAGTGATGTATTTGACGAATAACCATCTCTTTTTGAGGTGGTTTTTTGTATATAAAAAGCCAACATAATTACACATTAGCTGTAGTGTATCACATTGGCCATCATTTCTTACGAGCTTTAATTTTTGTAAATTCTATAATTTCTTTTTTATCTTCTATGCTAATTCTTTCGAAATAGAACAATAATTCCTTTTCTAAGTTATTTAGATGCTTGAGTTTATTGACATTACTAGGAGAATTGGTAAACTCAAGATATTTTTCAATTTCAACAGATTCTTCAGATGGTGCAGGAGCATCAAAATAAGTATTTCTATCTAAACTGATAACGAGGTACATTAAATCGTCAATTGATATTTCATATAAACCAGCAAGTTTATATAGCATTTCTGAACTAGGTGTTCTTTTACCAGTTTCGTAGTGACTATATGTCTGTCTAACGATACCTAATGTTTCTGCTACATAATCCTGAGTGTACGAGTGTGCTTTTCTTAACTCCTTGAGTTTTGTTGCTAGACGATTACCTTCATTCATAGTCTTATTCTCCTTTAGTAACATTTTAGTTAATTTTTTGTGAATAAATGCAACGCCTTGTAGCGTTTATAACTGAAAGATGTTATACTATTGTAGCGAAATCATATAATTGAATATACAATTTGTAGCGGAGGGATTATGAATATTCAAGATGCTATTAATGATGCTGTTGGTTATAAGCCATTAGCGATAAATACATTTAATGGGAAAGTAAAAAGTGTTTTCGAAGGACTGCCGGTTCATCATGTCAGTCCACATTACGTACAGTCACACTTCAGAAAGGGAAAATATATTTCTGGATATTGGCGCGATGGCGATGGAGATACAAGAGTAGATACATTTATGGGTTACTATGCAAGAAATCCGCGACGTTAGCGGTATGTGGGGAGCATACAATGAGAAGGAATGACATTAGTAACATCTCTTTAGGATTTTATGAAAAACAGTTTCAAATAAAGGGAAGGAACTGCTCAATTATTCTTGAGGATGCGCAATATGGAGATTATAAAGGGCAGAAGGAACTGTTGGATAAAACAATAGTTGATGACATGTTCAAAGACATAGCCAAGGTGCTAGCTAACAGCTGTACCAAATACAATGATATTCCATCGGTTGTAAGTATAAGCCATGGTAATGAAACAAAAGAAATAGATGTTAAAAAAGAACTGTACCAAGTTATGGAACCTGATGAAACCATAGATGAGGTTATTCTTTCAGATGAAGTGAAAAAGCAGATAGATATTGTTTTAGCTGCAATTAACAATCAAAAAAAACTTATAGAAGAATGGGAATTATCTGGGTTTGGGTTAGATAATAGAGCATTGGTATTAAACTTTTATGGACCACCAGGAACCGGAAAGTCAAAATGTGCCAGGGCTATAGCAAATAAGCTTAATAGAAAGCTCATTCAGGTTAATTACAGTGAATTAGAATCAAAGTATGTAGGGGAGACGCCTAAGAATATTACCAATGTGTTTCGTGAAGCGAAAGAAAATGATGCTGTTCTGGTTTTTGATGAAGCGGATTCCTTTTTAAGTAAAAGACTTACAAGTATCACTCAAGCAGCAGATTATGGTGTAAATATCACTAGAAGTGTAATGCTTATGGAACTGGAGAGATTTGAAGGTATTGTGGTATTTACAACAAATCTTATTGCCAACTATGATACAGCATTTAAAAGGAGGATATTAGCCAGCATTAGATTTGAATTGCCAGATGTCAATGCAAGACTAAAAATATGGAAACTGCATCTTCATAAAATGCCGTTAAAAGATATTAGTGTGGAAGAACTGGCAGAAAAGTTTGAGGGGATTTCAGGAGCTGATATAAAGGACATCATATATTATGCAGCACTCATAGCATTACAGGATAACAAAGAGCAGGTTGAGTTATTGGATTTTCAAAAGGCATACGAATATGTTGTTGCACGATATGATGTTGATAATGGTGAAGAAAAATGATTATTGGGAAGGCTGTAGATATATACAGAAAGCTTCAGATGGACATGATTGGAAAGCTCTCTGTAGAAAATGAAGACATTATTAATGAGTGCCCGTTTTTTGATGAGGGGTATATAAGTGCTCAAATTGAACGTCTAAAAAAAGAGCATGAACGACTTCTTATAGAATTGAATGCATCTAAACAGGTAGATACTGAATATGAAATAAAAAGAAGTGCCACATTAAACAATCAAATTAATGCTGTTGAAGTCAAAATAATACATTACGCTGTAAACAGTTTTTCAGCTTTACCTTTATGTAAAAAATTAGCGGATGGTAAGGGGTTAAAGATTGAAAAACTAATACTGGCTTTAGATGAATATAAAGCTGGAAAGATTGATAGCTCGCAAAAATTATTTGCAGAATATTTTGGAAGCAGCAATATCGAAGCAGGTTATTTCTTAGGAAATAAAATATATGGTCACATACTAATAGAAGCTGGAAAAACGAGAGAAGGTTTGGCACATTTGGAACATGCCGTTCAGCTACGAGTTAATGATATTGAACTTCTAGCTTGGCTGAAAGAGGTATATGAGACTCTTGATATGCGTTTTGAATCGGACAGAGTTGAGGAGGCAATGAAAATATTAGGATAGGGGACTTCTTATATGATTAATAAATCAAATTATCAGCATGTTGGGACTGATGATGCCTTTAATAGTTATAAGAAGGAAATAGGCATCGAAGGCGACATAGCAGACATATATAAATCAATTGAAGCAAAAATGAAGAAGCCAGATTTATTAGGTAAAACATTAAAGGTGTCAGAGCGGCAGTTTCAAGAAGTAAATAACATAGTTGATAGTATTGCTGTAAAGTTAAATATGGAAAAACCTGCTGTATATGTTTTCGAAGATTTTTTCTATGGAATTGAAAGCTATGGTATGGGGGAATACTGGATTGAGATTTCGGCAAAAACAATAAGGGATTTCACTCCAAAGGAGTTAGAGTTTCTTTTTGCTAGAGAGTTTTACAAGATTAAAGATGAGGTCACATATCAAACAGCTTTAGTGAATCAACTAACAGAAATTTATGCGGCTGTTCCGACTGTTGGAACAATTATTAGTAAGGCTGCAAGAAACAAGTTTTACCATTGGTGTAGATTAGAAAATTATACAGCTGATAATTTTGCATATCTTTATTGTAAAGACTTAAGTGCTAGTATTAATGCAATTGTAGCAATGGTACTAAACAGTAAAGCATTACTAGAGCAGGTGGATATGAGAGCTTTTGTTGAACAGGCATCAGAAATAACAAGATTAGATGATACTGTTTACAATTATACGAAAGCAGATGAAATGATGCCTTATGCACCGATGCGAGTTGAAAGTTTAATAGCTTTTTCGGTTTCAAAAAGAGGAATGCAGGTCCGAAAGGAGTTTTAGATGAGTTTAATATTAGCGGCAGCTGCTGTGGCAGCTTTAACAGTTTTGGCATATGCATATTGGGATAGGATAAAGCAATGGATAGAAACGATTTTGGCGGATAGGGTGGAACGAGTTTTAGGATATGGTGCAAGAAAACGTCTTCATCATGTTGTATCTATAGCAGATAAAACAGCAAGAGGCATCAGAAACCGCGTTTATGTTTATGTAAATAAAATAACTGGTAAAGGTTATGAAAAAATGGAAGAAAAAAGATTAGATGATATTTCTGTAGTTGAAGAAGACATTATCAAGGAAATCGATGAGAAGGGGCCAATAATACAAGAATTTAAATATGAGGAGTAGAGTGACGTGAGAAGCATATTTAATAAAAAGGACGATAACTCGGATAATCAGGTAGTAGATAAAGAACCATTCGATGCAAAAGAATTGATTGAAAAGAATGATGCCATATTACATAAAATCGAAGAGCTTGCAGAGAAGGTAGATTTTATTGACAAAAATAATAAGAAGTTTTTAATGACTGCGTCTATGAATAAGTTAGATGTACAGGAGAAGAAGATTAAGAACATGAAACTGTCAGTAATCGATATTCTTGATAATGTTGACGTATTGCTTAATCAGGTGGAGAAATTAGAGAATGATACGTTAAATGAAGGTATTGGTATGATATCAAAAGGCATTTTAGATAGTCTTTCAGATATAGACTTGGAAGTAATCCCAACAGCTGTTGGAGATGTCTTTAATCCTGCTATACATAACTGTATAGAAACAGGGCATAAGGAAGATATAGCAGAAGATACTATTTTAGCGATTAATAAGAAGGGCTATAAAGATTTAGAAAATGGATTAGTTATTCGAACTACAGAAGTTGTTGTTAATAAAAAGTAGAGGGGTTAACTAAGATGGGAAGAATAGTCGGTATTGACTTAGGTACAACCACATCGGAAATTGCATATATAAATAATGGAGAACCAGAAGTGATAAAGAATGGCTATTCATCTATTACACCTTCTGTTGTTGGCTTAGATAAAAATTATAACGTTATTGTCGGAGAAAAAGCCAAAGACCAAATATTAAATGCAAGTGACAGAACTGTTGTAGAAGTTAAAAGGAAGATGGGGACGAACGACCTTGTTATTTTAGGTGGAAAAAAGTTTACCCCTACCCAGATATCATCGGAAATATTAAAAGAATTAAAGCGAGTTGGCGAACAGTATCTACAGGAGGAAATAACAGAAGCGGTTATAACAGTTCCTGCAAATTTTAATGATGCTCAAAGGCAAGCCACAAAAGAAGCTGGTGAAAAAGCTGGATTAATAGTAAATCAAATTATCAATGAGCCTACTGCTGCTGCGTTAGCTTTTGGAATTAATAACCTTGGTACAGAAGGTAATGTCCTAGTTTATGATATTGGTGGAGGAACTTTTGATGTAACAGTACTAGAAATGATTGAGGGTTCATTGGATGTAAGGGCAAGCCGTGGTATTAATAGACTTGGTGGTAAAGACTTTGATGAAAAAATAGTTGAAGAAATCATATCAGCATTAAAAAGTAATTACTCTTTTGATTTATATAATGATGTCCAAGGAAATGAGAAACTAAATATATTAGGAAGAATAAAAGCAGAAGCTGAGAAAACAAAAATTGCGTTAAGTTCTATACAGGTTGTAGATATTCAGTTGCCATTTCTTGCACAAAAAGATGGTGAAATCATTAATTTTGAGATGGAAATCTCAAGAAGTAGGTTTGATGAGCTTATTTCAGATTATGTTTCTCAAACAATGGACACAGTGAATGAAGCCTTGCAGGCGGCAAAACTCACTGCTGCTGACATTGATATTGTGCTTCCTATTGGTGGTTCAAGCAGAGTTCCTGCAATATATGAAAATTTAAAAAACATCTTTGGTAATAAGATAAGAGGTAAAGTCAATCCAGACGAGGCAGTTGCTTTAGGAGCCGCTGTTCAGGCTGGAATTAATAAAAATGAAATAGTTGGAAATAATTCAATAGCAATATTTGATGTATGTAATCATTCTCTGGGTACAGAAGTAGTAAGAGATACTGCTAACGGTTATAAGGATGGTTTTTATGACAGGCTTATTCTTAGAGATACTCATTTGCCATTTTCAAGAACGAATCGCTACAATACAACGAGTGATTATCAAGAGAGCGTAATAGTTGGAATATATCAAGGGGAGGATAATCTAGTAGAAAACAATATAAAATTAGGAGAGTTGGAGGTAAATGGCATCCCAGCAAATAAAGCAGGAGAGGAATGCGTTGATGTAACATTTAAATACAATATTAATGGCATTTTGGAAGTATCAGTTATTGTAGTTAGTACAGGTAAAGAAGCATCAACTACTATTAACATGTTTAATTATGATGCGCCTAAAACGAAATCCGAGGAAAAAATTGATGATTTTATGAGTGGTGCATGGACTCAAGCTAGTGAGATACAAACGACTGTAATGCTATATAAAAGCCGTAGGTCTAATCTTCCAGAAGAAGCTCAAAAACAGGCAGATGCCTTAATAAAAAAATTAAAAGAAGCAGTTATAAATAATGATTATGACAAAATGGATTACTATGATGACAATTTAACAGCGTTGCTGTTTGAATACTAGGTGAGGGGCGCCTATCTATGGGCAATGAGAATTTCTACGAGATACTTGGTTTGAATTCAAGTGGAGCAGCTACACAGGATGAAATAAAACGAGCTTATGTAAAAAAACGTAAAGAATACCAAGGAAATGAGGAGAAAACCTCGTTATTAAATGAAGCTTATTCTGTCCTTGCTGATGAGGAAAAACGAAGGAACTATGATTATGATATAGAGAAGTCGATAGTCATGGAAGAATTGGATAATGTAAAAAATTTCGAGGAAAGAAAAGAGGCTTTATGTAAGCTAAAAAAGGTATGTGAAAAGCATTTAGGTCACGATGATGAAAGAGACTTATCAGAATATCAAACATTAATTGAAATTGAAAGGTCTATTGGAAATGATGACGTTGTCCCATATTTAGATAAAATGTGGCAAATACTAGACGGAAAAATGGAGGTACCAGAACATTACGAATGGTATGAGTATGTAGGAAATAATTATTATCTTTATGATGATGTTGATGGGGCTATAAAAGCCTATTTTCAGATTTATAAAGTAGCTGTCCCTAAATACGAGATTACAGAAAAATTAATATCTCTGTTATGTAATGAAAAGAAGAAGCCAAAAACTGCTATAAAAATACTTAAGGATTGTATTGATAGAAGTGATATTCAAAATCATAAATGCTTTTATCTATGCAAAGCGTATGAAGTAGTAGTAAATCTACAGGACAAAACATTTGATAAAGTTAAGCAGGTATTAAAAAGCAAGATATCTGTAGTGGTTAGTGCAGACCAGCCGGATGAGTTGACATTACGTGCTTTGTGTGACCTTTTTATATGGATGGCCTATGCATTGGAAAATAAGTCTATTGCAGCATATCATGACTTAGAACAGATTTATTTGTCTAAAGGTACAGATAATCCAGACCTAAAAAATCTGTACAGTATGATAAAGCAGTTTGAGGTTGTAATTGCAAACAATAAGCGACATGAATGTATCGAATTAATGCAGGAAGATTCGCTAACTGATAAGATGCGGCAAAAAATCGAGGATTATTTAATCAACGATGCAGATAGTGTAATGGACTCGTTGAATTACATCAAAGAAAATGCACCGTTGCTTGTTGAACAAGAAAAAGAAGCATACGATTTTATTGATAGTGTAGTTACTCAACAATATAAGGCACTAAAAGAATATTCACAGTTTATTAAGGATTCTCATTTTGGAGGTGCAATTAAAACTATACTTAGAAGGTATCTGTTCAAAGATGTTATTAGGTATGCAACGATTGAAGATGATTTTAACAAGGCTATTAATCAGTTTTATGATGATAATAACTTGAACCAAACAAGGGAAGAAATCAGGATGCTGGATAGATTGTATCCTAACTGTTACAAATTACTTGCTGAGTATCTTTTTGATGGGCAATCTGTAGTTGAGTTGTTGGGGGATGATGAGTTAGGGCAAACAGATTCTTCACGTTCAGTGGCAAATAATAAAGCAATTGTGGATTATCCTCATGCAAGAAAAGGATACGAAAATCGACCATTCTATAGTGGTTTTCTTGAAATGATAATAATATTAGTGGCAACTGTTATATTTCCACCGACTTTACCTATAGTGTTAGTGATTAAGACTTTTAATAGATATACAAAAATTATTATAAAGGTTGCAATTGGAATTATAGTGGCTGTTGCATTATTGCTGATTATTTCTTCAATCAGTAGTCTGTTTTGACGTACAATGTAAATTAGCTTCACAGGGGAAGGAGTAAATATTGTTTAGTGAAGCGATGAAAACTCTTAGCAATATCAAGGAGGGCTTATTATGCAAAAGAAAGTTTTTAGTTTATTTTTAGCACTATCAACTGTATTTATGTTATTTTCTAATTCAAGTGTATCTAAAGCTTATAATTTAGAAGATTCTTCAAATTATGAATATTATAGACCTTATGTTGTACATGGTACAGATTATTGGCTTTATGAACAACTTTTAAAAGGTGGTTATGTTGAAGAAGCACAACAATATTATAGAGATTGGTTTCCTCAATATGAAGAAGAATATGAATTTCTAAAATTTGATGATGGAACTCCTATGCCTGGAATGCAATGCGTATCGGGTAATTATGTAATTGTACCTAAAGATTCTATTTGCGCTAAAAGAATTATTAATGGTGAGGTAGGAGATAAATCTAGACTAGGTCAATTAGATATGACAGGAGATTATATATTCTATCCAGGTCTAGGTGTACCAGATTCTGTTCCTGTAACATATGAATCTACACCCATAACAGATACTACTTCTGAGGTACAACAAAATCAGATAGCTCCATCTTCAGAGACAGGTGTAGTCCAACAACCATCTCAGGTGGCAAATGAGACTAATGCAGACGTAGTAAATGGTGAAGGCTACAGTATCACTTTAAAATCAAAAGGTGCTACAGTGAAATTTGATGCTAAGAATAACTATAGTGTAAAGGTAGAAGGCGTCGGTTTCCAGTATTATCAATTGTATTCTATAGCTGGAGATACGATTAACATTTCACATTTAATTCCTAATTTACAATACAGTATTACTGTAGGCGTTAATCCAAATTACGAGGGAACACAGTGGAAAGCACCAATAACAATTACAGCAAAATAATTATTTGAGCCCATTATAGAACAAAAAATATGAAAAAATTTTTAAGGGGGGGGTAGTTACTTATACATAAATACTTAATTTATCGTTATTACCCCCACCCTCTCAAAAAACTGTAATCATAAGAAACTTAATAAAGAAATTGACCTGAACAAGTCGTTAAACTGTTCTTTTTTTATGCTTATTTTTAAGCAAAGACAACTGAATAGAGCTATGAAAAGAAAGGAGGTGAGCTCATGGATGCAACATTTATTACAGCAATTCTAGTGATTGTTATAGTGATACGCATATTTTCAAACAACAAATAATGCGGCAAGTTAGTAGTTTTTGATTTTTGAAAGGAGCTTAGGTATGAGTATTTTGAAAATTGATGATTCAAATGTAAAAGGATTTGATGTGGATTTAATTTGTGACTTTGAAAGAGTTAAGAATCAGGTGTGTTTTAGACTGATAAATCTAGACAGGAATAAAGATTATCTCAAGGACAAGCCATATGTTATCGTTCAGGATTTAGCTGCGGTATTCTTTGTTGTGCTTAATCCAGAGTCAGTTGATTCAGTGGTAGTAGTTGATAATAAACTGATGGATTTATGGAAAGTTGATGATTTAGAGGCTTTATTTGAAATAGCCAAAGAGAATTCTTCTAGAATATTGAGGGCATCTGTAAATGATATTTTCCTGGAGATTCTTATTTATTTGGACCAAGTCAATAATGAGGATATAGCTAAAATATGTGATTACGATATTTTTGATATGCAGGCAAATAAAGAATCCAAAATCTTTGTAGCGACAAACAGTAAGAAGTTATTCGGAAGTGCTGTATTGATGTATGATGGACTGCTAGCTAAGTTTTCTCAAATAGTAGGTGGAGACTTTTTTATAATTCCATGCTCAGTCCATGAACTTATATTTGTGCCTTGCATAGAGGCTGATAGTAATGTTAAGGAACTTCAAGAGATGGTTGCGCATGTAAATGCCACCGAAATATCTGAGAAAGATTTTTTGAGCAATAATGTTTATAAATATAATTCACTAAGTGACTCTTTGGAAATTATTTAATTCCAGAGAGCTTTTTTATTTTCAGGAGGTGATAACAGATGTGTATGTTGCAAGGATGTAGGGTTACACCAGAAATGCCGGGGATCTGTAGAAATTGTTCGCTGTATCTAAATACTTGTATGCCAGTGATTGATAATGGGTTCCTGTTTGGAGAGTGTGACAATGATTTTTGTGTGTACTGTCCATGCTATGAAGAGTGTGGAGAGTATAGTCAGGAGGTATTTTAACAATGAATAAGAATCAAGAAAAAATAAAAGCAGCCCTCAAGAAGATAGATGAGAGTTTAGAGACAATATCTACTGATGAGGACTGGCTTAAGTATTTGTACTTTCAGTCTAAATTCTACAACTACTCATTTGGGAATACAATGCTCATATATTTCCAGAATAGAAATGCATCGTATGTTAAGGGCTATAAATCTTGGAATGATTTAGGCAGGTTTGTTCGCAAGGGTGCAAAAGGGCTTGCAATATTAGCACCATATATTAGAAAGCAGGAATTAGTTAAGGATGATGAAGATGTAGAAAGAAAGGAGGTGAGAAAGGTTCTTACAGGATTTAGGATTGTGTATGTTTATGACATTGCAGATACTGAAGGTGATGATAGTAAGCTCCCAGTTCTTGTTACTGGTTTAGCAGGTAATAGTGCAGAGGAAAAGAAAATTTATGAAAGTTTGTACAAAATAATATCAAGCAAGCATATTGTGCAGGAGGTGACAGGAACTGCATCTAAAGGCAGTTTCAATTTGGAAACAAAAGTTATTTCAGTTAGAGCAGATATGGATTATATACAAAAAGTTAAAACTATTCTACATGAGTATAGTCATCTAATTGATTTTGAAATGAATCCAGATGAGAGTATCAGTAGAAATAGAAGGGAACTAGTGGCTGAATCATGTGCTTTTGTTGTGTCTGCAAGACTTGGACTTGATACCAGCAGATACAGCATGAGTTACATCCAGTCTTGGTTAAAAGATAAGGATGAACTAAGAATTATTGCAGATACGGTTCAAAAAATATCATACAAAATTATCACAGAGATAGCAGAGTCTTCAGATTCTGCTTTTTCTATTTTAGGTGAAAGTGAGGAATAGAATATGAATGCAAATATATTAGTAGAAACAGAGAATCTGTCAAAAGTAGAATGGCTAGCATATCGAAGAAAAGGTATCGGTGGTTCAGATGTTAGTAGTCTTTTAGGAATTAATAAGTGGAAGTCAGAGCTTGAACTATGGCTAGATAAAACAGGACAGAGTGAAGACTCTACAACTGATAATGAGTCAATGATGTGGGGAACAATATTAGAACCAGTAGTTAGAAATCATTTTGCCAAAGTGACTAATAAGAAGGTTGTTGAAGTTAAGGCTATGCTACAGCATCCTAGGTACTCATTTATGCTTGCTGATGTAGATGGAGTTACTGTTGATGATGAAGGTAATCCAGCTATTCTTGAGATTAAAACAGCCTCAGAGTACAAGCGAAATGAGTGGGAATCAGAAGTCCCAACTTACTATCAGACACAGGTACAACATTATCTTTTGGTTACAGGCTTAAAGAAAGCGTATGTTGCTGTACTGATAGGAGGAAATACCTTCAAAATATATGAAATAGATGCTGATGAAACAATCCATAATATGCTCATAAAAGTAGAGGAAAACTTTTGGAACAAGGTAGTAAACGGTATTAGACCTGAAATAGATGGTTCAGATGCAGCAAAGAACCTGCTAGATGGTTTATATTCTGGTGGTTTGAAAGAAGAATTCACTTTGCCAGAAGTAGCAGAAGAATATGTAAATATGTACCTTGAGGCAAGTGCTAAAGAGGGTGATGCTAAAGCAAAGAAACAAGAAGCAGCAAACCATCTTAAAGAATTGATGGGAAATCATGAAGTTTGTAGTTGCTCAAACCATAGTATTACATGGAAAACTGTGATATCTGAAAGATTAGATTCTAAAGAATTAAAAGCTGATGAGCCAGACCTTTATGACAAGTATACCAAGACCAGTGAAAGTAGAAGATTTATGGTTAAGTAAAGGAGTGATTATATATGAATAAGAAAATAGATTTAAAAGAATTATTGGAAAGCAAGATGAATACACTAGAGCCAAAGCAAGATACAGCAGTTATAGATGCAGCAAATAGTTTTGTGCCTAAAAATCTTATGTTTAGTTCTGAAAGTGGCGAGTTTAAACCAGAGACTAGACCTGTAACTGCTTCAAGTGTAAGAAATATAACCGTTGAAGAGGCTAAATTATTTGATGATGAGATGAATAGATTCATTGATACAGTTCTTGTCTCAGGAAGTGACTATGGTGTAATTCCACATTGTAATAAACCAACATTACTCAAGTCTGGAGCTGAAAAGATTATGAACTATTTAGGACTTATTGCAAGAACAGAAATAGTTAATCGTGTTGAAGACTATGCCCAAGGATTCTTTAGCTATGAGGTCAAAGTGTTTCTGATTGATTATAACGGAGTAGTTAAAGGCGAAGGAATTGCAACTGCAAATACCAAAGAAAGCAAGTATGCTAAGCAAAATGGTTTCTCAGTTCAAAATGTTGTTCTTAAAATGGCAAAGAAGAGAGCTCTTGTAGATGGAATACTTAATGTTGGAAACCTGAGTGCAAGATTCACTCAGGATATGGAAGATTTGAGTATTGGACAAGACAAAGAACAATCATATAGTAGCTCTACTGTTAAGCCAGCAAGTACGAAGCAGATTAAGTATTTAGAATCATTGATGGCACAGAATAATACATCAGCAGAAGTCATGAATAAATATTTGAAATCAAATTATGGTGTTGAAGACTATAATAAACTTTCAGCTTTTCAGATTTCTGAAATCATTGAGAAGTACATCAAATCATAATATGTAATTCCTGTTGTTCTATTTGGCAGAAAGAAGTGCAGGAAGTCAATTCTTAGATGAAATAATATGGTCATTTAGGTTTTGGCTTCCTGTAAAAATTTCTATATCTTTTTACATTAATAGAAGAGATATTCTTGCCAGAGGGGGTACTAGGAAATATAGGTTAAATAAGGAGTATGTAAATAAATTTTGTAACAATCAAGATATCAGAATAAAAATAATATTGGTATATAACTATACTATAGTGAAATTTTGCGAAATCAGTATTTGTAAATTTAATTTCTATAGTTATTTCTATGCTAAGGAGGTATTAATCGTGGTGAATACAGAAAGTATTTTAGCAACTAATTTGAAAAGGGTTCGCATCAAGAAAGGCTGGAGTCAAGCGTATGTTACTAGGCAGTTAGGAATATCAATTAGGACATTATCTAAAGCTGAAACTGGCAAAGGTATATCTAATAAAAATCTTGATAAGCTTTGTATGTTTTATGGAATTAATTCTAAGTCATTGTTTGATAGTGAGTTGATAAGGAAATCTTCTAAACCAAGAAATGTACTATCTGAGGAGGAGATTCTTAGAATCATTAGAAATAACTCTTTTGTAGAAGATATTGAGCAGGTAGCAATTCATAAATATACAGATAGGCTTTTAAGAGAACTTAGATTAGATAGAGTTGAAATAGAAGATATTATTAATTCAGTTACAGATAAAGAAGCCAATTTTAAATTATCTGATGTTATATGGTGCTGTATGGCAGTGAATATGAAAACATTAGAGTCTATTTCTAAATTATCCTTAGAGACTGCAAATCAAATAGTGGAATAAATTAATATAACTAGTGTTTCAGTAGTTTTACCTTGAAGCTTAGGGATGAAGATATTATAATGGGTGGCACAAGGTCTACGATACTATGTTAACGGGCAACGGAAATTATCCCTTCGGGGGCAAATTCTGTTATCCAGTATTAATTGAATATAAAATAAAAGAAGACCTTTGGCATGAGCCGTATTATACGCTCATCAAAGGTCTTCTTTTATTTTCTCGTATCAAAAAGACCTTGGAAAATCATTATGTTGATAATACCTATAAGAGAATAAATTGGTCTTCTTGTATTCTTCTTCTGGTCTTATATAGATGATTTGGATTAATAAGGTAAAAGGATAAATGATATTGCCCTTTAGAGGATAAATCATATTACCTTTAGACATATTATTAGAATCCCGGAACATTGCATTTGTAATGATTCCGGGTTTTTTCTTTTTAAAAGAAAATATAGCGTCATATAGAAGAAAGTGCTGTTATCCAATTTGTATCATACTTTTTTAACAATATAAAAATAGTTAAATGGTAAAATGTAATATATTATATTGTATAACTATTTGGCGTTAGCGGGGATTAGTTGTTGAAGAAACGATACGTTATCATCATTAATATTTTGATAGCAGGTTTGATTCTGCTTATCATTGTGAAATATGCCAATGATAGAGCGGTTGAATCAAATCAGTCTTCACTTGCGTCTTTTGAGAAAATGACAACCACTACGGAGCAGATTGTTGTCAATTATCTTGAGGATGAACAGCATCTGTGCGACATTTGGGCAAACTATATTAATGGTTCGGCGGAGGCAGGTGCTCCAATGACTGTTGATGAGGCTATTTCGTATATTAGAAAAGCAAAAATTTCTCCTGAAATCTCAGGGCATCTTATTTTCATAGATGATGATTCCATGGCGGGCATTTCCACTACCGCTAGGTCTACCGATTCGTCGGATTACTCGGTTAATTATTCCAATATAAAAATTTTTGACGACTTAGAGATTAGTAATGTTGAGGGTGTTGTAAATCTGACTAGGGCATATACAAATCCTTTAAACGGCGTTCAATCCATAGCTTTTTTGAATAATGTAAAGGTTTTGGATAATGAAACAGGAGCTTTACGTTCAGGGCTCCTTATGCGTGTTGTGCCTGTAAGCCGACTTGAGCAGAAGCTGGTGTTTTTGAAGGGTGAATATGAAAATGTGGAGATTGCCCTGGTTGATTGGGATGGGGATTACATGATTCATGGAAAATCTCTCAAAAATAGCAATTTCTTTGAATACTTTAAATCATATAATCCTATGTCCGCTCAGGAATATAACCAGGTGATAGATACAATTCATACAGATGTAGGTTCTATGCATATCTATAATTACAAGGACGAGGATTGTGTGATAGCTTATACTCCTTTAAGTGGTTTGGAATCATGGTTCCTTGTTTCCTATATTCCGGCCAGTGAGCTAATGCTGAATAGGTCCATAGACTGGCTGATTCTTGGAGTTGTTGTTGTAGGACTTTTGATTCTACTTCATTTTAATTTGATAATTCTACTTAATTTTAACAGGAAGCTTACAGCGGCGGCCGAGGCCTCAAACCAGGCAAATGAGGCAAAATCATATTTCCTGTCCACCATGTCACATGATATCAGAACTCCAATGAATGCAATCATTGGAATGAATGAAATGATTCTAAGAGATAGTAACAATGAGGAAATTCGCATGTATGCCGAAAACATCAGGGCGTCTGGAAAGACCTTGCTTGGAATCATAAATGATATTCTTGATTTTTCAAAGATTGAAGCGGGAAAGATGGAAATCATTGAAGTGGACTATAATTTCGCATCACTTCTAAATGATATTGTAAATATGGTTCAAAGAAAGGCCGATGAAAAGAATCTGGAATTCAACCTGGAAATTGATGAGAACATTCCACGATGCTTACGTGGCGATGAAATCAGAATTAAGCAGGTAATTATAAACATACTTTCAAATGCTGTTAAATACACAAACGAAGGTGGCGTAGTATTTTCGATTAAGAGCAACAAATGTGAGGATGAGCCTGATTATGTTAATCTTCACGTTAGCGTAAAGGATACGGGAATTGGAATCAGGCAGGAGGATTTGGATAAGCTGTTTGTTGCTTTTGAAAGAATAGATGAAAAGATTAATCGAAATATAGAAGGAACAGGCCTTGGAATGGCGATTGCCCAGAGCTTTCTTAGCATGATGGGAAGCACTATAAATGTGGAAAGTGAATATGGCAAAGGCTCAGAGTTTTACTTTGACTTGAAGCAGAAGGTGGTAAATCAGGAGCCAGTTGGTGAGTACAATGTGGCTTATAAGCATTTTCTTTTGGAGAAGGAGCAGTACAAGGTCCAGTTTGTAGCGCCTGATGCAAAGATTTTGGTGGTGGATGACAACGAAATCAACCTGAAGGTATTTGTAAATCTTTTAAGAGATACAAGAATTCAGATTGATACCGCATTAAGCGGCGATGCTTGCATCGATTTATATAAGCGCAATCACTATGATGTGATTTTCCTTGATCACATGATGCCTAACAAGGATGGAATCGATACATTAAAAGATATGAAAGCCTGTGCTGATACGCCAAATCAAAATACGCCAATCATCTGCCTTACCGCCAACGCTGTGATAGGAATGCGTGAAAAGTATATAAATGCAGGCTTTGACGACTATTTAACTAAGCCTATTGATACAGCATTGTTGGAGGAGATGCTGATTAAATATCTTGATTCGGATTTAGTGACCAGGACAGAGGATATTGAGCCTGAAAGGAAGCAGCGAATTCTTGTGGTTAATGAGGATATTGATTTCCTGAGAAAGGCTACCTCAACGCTGTCGGAAAGATACGATGTTGCGGTTGCCAAATCCATGGAGCAAGCCACTTCATTTTTACATAAACATGAAGTAGATTTAATTGTCATGGATTATCGTATTTATACTGATTTAGCAGATATGGAAAGGAGCCAGCATGAATAAACAAATAAAGACAATGATTTCCACCACATTTGCCGCCATGCTAATGCTTGGTTTGGTGGGCTGCGGGCAGACTGATGCTGAAGTACCAAATCAAAGTGAAGATATAGGTATTCAACAGGAAAAGATAACAGATGCTTTCGCTCCAAAATATTCATCAGACACAGAGTATAAGCTGTCAGTTGCTGGCACTTATTCCAACTTTGAATCCTTGGAGAGCACCATCGATAGATTCTATGATTACTATCCAAACGGTGAGATTGAGTACAAATATCTTGATGATTACAGAAATACTATCAGCCTGGCTTTGGCAGGGCAGGAGCCACCAGATATTTATGTCATACAGCCATGGATGTATGGTGATGAGCAGTTTAGTTCATTGTTTGATGGGGCCGAGGTTTTGTCTGCCACTGAGCTTGAAATCAATTTAGACTGCATCCGTCCTAGCGTTAAATGGGAGATGGATGATGGAGAAATCCGCACACTGCCTGTATTTGCCACTTCCTATGGAATGCTTGTGAATATGGATATTTTTGAAAAGGAAGGCCTTGAGGTTCCGACCACATTTGCGGAATTGAAGGCTGTATGCGAACGGCTGAAGGCAGCAGGCTATGAATCTCCAGTTATGGGCGCAAATACCACAACTACACCGGGTATCGGATATGCGTTTTCATATCCAATGTTCGCAAAAACAGTGAAGGATGATAGAAGCGTGGAGGCAGATTTGAATAATCTTGTGCCAGCCGCTGGTGAGGCCATGCGACCATCCCTTACAAGGTTGAAGGAGCTGGTTGATAACGGTTGTATAGATGTTGATAAATGCACTGAGGAAATAGAGGACGACTACAACGCTGTCATCTTAAGATTTTTTGAGGGCGATGTTCCAATGATGCTTTGCTCCGGAGATGTTGTATCAGGAACAAAAAAGCGTGAGAGCCAGTCAGAAGCCTTCATCGAAAAGCCTTTCAAATATGAGTTTTACATAGCTCCATCCGGTGATGATGGTGGTTACTACATGGATTCAGTTTCTATCCTGTTTAGTGCAAACAAAAACAGTGCAAATATGGATATGACAAATGAATTCATGCGATTCTTAACAAGCGAAAAAGAGCTTGGATTGATGGCAGCAGAAAAGAGATTGATAACACCTACCAAGGACTATTCTTTGGACGAAGTTTATGCCTCTCTTTCGGATTTCCCAGAAGAAAGAACTGTTAATTTTAGGGATATAGAAATACTTGATACCGCAGTAAAACAGTACAGAGCGGCAGCCTACGCTGTTATTAATGGAGATATGACAGTGGATGAGGCGGTGGAAAAATACGGTTCAATTCCTACGGATTAATAAGGATTAGAGAGTGCCTAGTATTTTCAGGGCTTGCTCCTTGGCCTCATCGTAATCCAGATTTGAAACCAGCTTATTTAATTTTTCCAGGTCCCTTAATAGGCTATCATCCCAGTCATAAGCAAAAAGCTGCTTGGTAGCATTTTCTGCGGTGGCTAAATCAAAGTCATTTATTGCAGCAATGAGCTTGTTTAAAAGGGATGAAACAGCCTTCTTGTCAAAGCTGTGTTTTACGGTTTCATCATTGATGGCAAAAGGCTCAAGGCAAGGCTTTAGAGCTTTGAAGGAGTTTAAAACATCTGGCGTAAGTTTTTTGATTTGCTCTAAGTTGTTATCTTTGCCTAGCTGTTCAAGGGCAAAGAATTCTTCCCCAAGCTCCATGGCGCCAATCATGCGGCAGGTGGTTTTCAGGGAATGGACCTCAACAGTATAGTTTGGCAGGTCTTCTTGTGAAAGGTAGGATTCTACAAGATTGATTTTTCCATCCATCAGCTTGTAGACATCTGCCAATAGCTCAAGGAAAAGCTCCTCAGAACCAGAATTTTTGATAGCTTTTTCAACATCAACGCCAGGTATATAAATATTCATAAATAAGCCCCTCCATATTGTGAGTATACCACTATTGAAAAGTTGAATAAACTGGTATAACTTATGATATGTGTGGCTTATCCAGTGGAGGTTAACATGATTTCACAGATTTTAATTGTAGATGATGACCCTATAATTTTAAAAAGAGCCTGGAATACCCTTACAAGTGCGGGATTTAAGGTGGTGGTTTTGAAATCTGGAAAGGCGCTTTTAGAGTACACCATGGAAAATACGGCACCAGATCTTATCCTTATGGATATCAGTATGCCCGAAATGGATGGCTTTGAGGTGGTTGAGGAGCTGAGAAAGTGTGAGAGCAATTGGCGGGATACCCCTGTGATTTTTTTGACTGCTAATGAAGATGAGGACACCGAAACTAAAGGACTTTCTCTTGGAGCAATGGATTTTATAAGAAAGCCATTTGTGCCTAGCGTGCTAGTGCTTAGAGTGAAGCACGCCGTTGAGCTTGTCCGACTTCAGAAAGATTTAGAGACCATGGTGGAAGAAAAAACAAAGGAAAATGAGAATTTGTTTATCCATGTCGTCGAGAGTCTTGCTGATGCTATCGATGCCAAGGACAATTACACAAAAGGTCATTCCGGACGTGTCGCAGTTTATTCAAAGGAGATTGCGCGAAGATATGGCTATGATGAAAAGCAGCAGGAGCAGATTTTCATGATGGGGCTTCTTCATGATGTTGGAAAAATCGGAGTGCCTGATGAGGTTATAAATAAGCCTGGAAGGCTTACAGACGAGGAGTTTGCCAAGATAAAAAAGCACCCTGGTATTGGTGGAAAGATTCTTGGAAATATAAAGGAGATGCCGGAACTTGCAGCAGGCGCAAAATGGCATCACGAAAGGTATGATGGAAAAGGTTATCCGGAGGGGCTATCTGGCGATGATATATCTGAGGAAGCCCGAATCATCGCAGTTGCCGATGCTTATGATGCCATGACCAGTAACCGTAGCTACAGGGGCGCTCTGCCAGTTGAAGTGGTCCGCGGAGAGATAGAAAAGGGCAAGGGCTCCCAGTTTGACCCTAGGTTTGCGGATATAATGTTAGAAATGATTGATGAAGGGATTACATAATATAAAGATAGCCAGTGGGGGAGTATATTGTTTTTTAGTTAGGAAATTTTCTAGTTGACAAATGCCACGTCGAACGTTATATTATCATCTGAGTAATGAAAAATAATCTATTTTTATCACTTTATGGCAGGGTAGTTCATTTCGCCATAGTTATCCCATTGTGATTTTTTATTTTTCTGGTGTGTTTTTTTGATTAATGCAACCCAAAGGGGATTTTTTCTACTGAGGGATGATTCTAAGATTTTAAGTATGCATCCCATTCGCAGGAAAAACATATTTGGGATGTATAGCCGAATAAGCTGAATCATCCCATTTGGAAAAACGTGCTAATTGGGATGATTTCTGCGATACTTGAGCAATGTTGTAGAGGGGGGATAAGAGGTTTTTCTGGTAAACACTTGAAAAACATGCATCCCAAAAGCACAAAAAGTGCATATGGGATGCATAGTGAGAAAATAAAATATTTTTCAATCATCCCAAAAAACAAAAAACGCTGATAGGGATGATTTTAGAAAGGAATTAAAGGAAATATTGAGAAATTATAGGAAAGAGCTAGAGGCTCAGTTGAAAGAACTGGATGGTTTGATAAAAGAAAATGGGAAGAACCTGGCAAAACTAAAGAATCTACCAGAGTTTGGAGTAAAAGCATCTACTGCGCGTGGCAGTCATCAATATTATTTGGTAGATAAAGAAACTGGGAAGCGAGAATATGCTGGCTTTGCAAAAGCAAAGCTTGTTAATAGATTGATTCAGAGGGATTATGCTATCGCAGTAGATAAGAAATTAGTTGAATTAAGAAAGAAACTAAGTAAATTTATTGCAAATTATGATATAGCCGAGATTGATGATTTATATGAGAAATTGTCTGCGGCGAGAAGGAGTTTGGTAGTTCCTATAATAGAGCCAATTGATGTGTATATTCAAAATTGGTTAGAACAACATCCAGGCCAGCAGAATTCATATCCAGAAGAAGGAATATATCGTGCAAACAAAGGTGAGATGGTTCGTTCTAAATCAGAGAAGATTATTGCCGATGCATTGTCAAAGTATAATGTACCATATCAATACGAGCCTATGCTTGAATTAGGATATAACACCATATATCCTGATTTTGTAGCCCTTAATGTTAGGACACGTAAGACAATTTATTGGGAACACCTAGGAATTGTTTCAGATATAGAGTATGCTACGAAGAACTTTAAGAAGGTACAGGATTATGAGAAAAATGGTTACATACTTGGTAGAGATCTGATTACGACTATGGAGTCGGCTGATTCACCAATTGATGTAAAGCTAGTTGAAGAAAAAATAAAAGAGTTTTTGCTGTAGTTTTGATGCTACAGCTTTTTTATTTTAAATCGGAGGAAGCATAATATTGGTGGACAACATAATACTTTTGTTGTTTAGATAGGTGCTATTTGTTAGAATGTCGTTAGGACAGGCGGAGAGTTTATTGAAAGGGAAAACTATATGCGAGTAATCGAAAAAGCTACAACAAAAGACAAAGACGAAATTCTTAAACTATATAAATCCCAGCTGGGTAGAAAATATTGCCCATGGAATGAAGACTATCCTTCAATGGAAACAATCGATTTTGATTTATCTAGAGATGCGTTACTTGTAATGCGAGAAGAGGGCAAGATAATTGCTGCAATATCTGTTGATGACGATGAAGAGATTAATAATTTAAAGTGTTGGACATCTGAATTACAACCTGGCGGAGAACTTTCACGTCTTGCAGTTAGCCCTGATTGTCAAAGTAAGGGCTTAGCAAAAGAAATGATAGAAAAAGGCTTGGAAGAGCTTAAAGACAGAAGCTACAAAAGCCTGCATTTCTTGGTAAATAGACATAATTTAAAAGCACTTAAATGTTATGCTGCCTTTCCATTTAACAAGGTTGGCGAGTGCGAGATATATGAGCAGCCAATGCTTTGCTATGAGATGGAATTGTAATGGATATCAGGGATAGTGGGCTTATTAAAACGCAAGATATGAGTTAGCAGCAGAATGGATTTGAAGAAAGGAGAAAAATGTTTTGGAGGGTAGGCCAATTACTACTTTGTTTATGCTAATGTCGGTTGATGGCAAGATTAGTCCGGGGGCATCTGATGATTTAGATGTGGATAAGGACTTTCCTAACATCACAGGCTTGAAAGAGGGACTGCCTCAGTATTATGAGATAGAGCAGACAACTGATTTATGGTCATTTAATACAGGAAGGGTTCAGGCGAAAATGGGGGTTAATGAAAAGTCCATGCCTGAGAAGACACCTGTTTCATTTGTGCTATTAGATAACAATCATTTGACAGAACATGGGGTAAAGTATTTTTGCGCGAAGTCAAAAGAGTTTGTATTGATAACAACAAATAAGGATCATCCGGCTTTCGATGTCAGCGAAGAGAACCTTCAAATCATCTATCAGGACTCATTATCTCTTGAAGATGCGCTGATAGAACTTAGAGAAAAATATGGATGTGAGCGAATTACAATCCAAAGTGGAGGAACTGTTAATGGAATGTTCCTTCGCCAAAAACTGTTTGATTATGTTGATATTGTTGTAGCGCCAGTACTGATTGGTGGAAAAGAGACATCTACACTGATAGATGGAAGTTCTATAGTAAAAGAAGATGAACTTGATAAATTGGGTGTGTTAAGTTTCATTGGATGCGATGTGCTTAAAAATTCATATATTAGGCTTAGATATAAGGTGGTTTCATGAGGTTGAAAAACACAAGGACATTATTGGTTAGAACAAACAAGCCAGTAGAAAAATTGAGGTTTTAAATGTTGATTAACATAGGAGAATTTGATTGTACTGAGTGTTGGGATGGTGTCTTTTACAAAAAGCTCGCCAACTACCCTTATATTACAGAATGGGAAATTCAAACCATATTGGATTTTGAAAGTTATGAGCAAAGGAATGGCAGGGAGTGCACTATAGAAGCAACTGATTCCATAGTCAGAGCTATTGATAATTATAGGTCAATTTACGAGGCGGGCGAGCGTGTAGCAGTTCCAAAAAAGATTACAGAATGTGTAGCCTGCCCAAGGTATAAAGGATGTATGACGGATTTCGTTTGCCATACGGCACCTATTGAAAATGCTGTAAAGATTTTTGAATGTGGGGCTTTACAAGCACCTACCAAATGGAGAGGTGTTTCGGCATCGGTATTAAAAGCAGAAAGCAGTAATGCAGCAAATGACCCAGAAGATTATTTTGATTATGTAATGTTTGCATGGGGAAACTGTCAGGCCGGGGACCGATTGGTTATGGAGAGGAAGCTGAAACATTTTCCTACAGAAGAAGATTTAAGCACATACTTTACACCAGGAGTAAGATTTTTCTTTCGGTATGATGAAATTGTAAAACATCCAAATGCAACATTTGAGGGCGTATTACCACTAAAGATTAAGGAAGAAGTAAAATTGTCTGATTGGATTGATACTATTATTATTTCATCGGCTGAAAGAGCAGTGTTTGAAGCAATCATTCCATATGATTTGGAGAGTAGGACATTTTATTTAGACAATGATTGTACGGACATATGGGGATGGTCAGAAAAGGTATACGAGTTTGTGAAAAGCCGAGAACATTGAAAATGTATCTAGGATTAGTTTGATTTTGTTAAAATGCAACCTAAATGAGGTTTTTTAAGTTTCAGGATGATTGTGATATTTTAGGAATGCAACCCATTTGTTTAAAAACCTTGTTTGGGATGCATAGTCGAATTAGTAGATGCATCCCATATGCGAAAAAAAGCTAATAGGGATGATTCCTGCGGTGCTTAAGTGGTTTTGTAGAGGGGAAATCAGAAACTTTCTTGATAAATACATGAAATGTATGCAACCCAAAAGCATAAAAAGTGCAAATGGGATGCATAGCGAAAAAATAAAAAATTTTTCATGCATCCCAAAAGTAAAAAAATGCTCAGAGGGATGACTTTGAAACGGAATTAAAGGAGAAATATTGGGAGGAGACATGCAAATGAGTGATAAAATACGTATTGAAGAAATACCGGTCAGCAAGATAGATGATTTTTGGAAAATCCATATTAAGTATCTCGTTGATGACGACATCATAAGTGACGAAGAAGACATAGATTATTTTTCAGGAGAAGAATATCGTGGAATCATAAAGGAACATATGGAGCGAGCTGTTGATAAGCATCATATGATTTACTTTGTGAGTGAAGAAAAGAAGATAGGTGCCGCACAATATAACACATATTCAAGTGAAGATGGTAAGTGTTTTATTCTGGATTTTTGGGTGTTCCCGGAATTCAGAAATAAGGGATTGGGCCATGAATGTTTTAAAGCTTTGGAGCAATATACAAAGCAGGATGGTGCGGTTTACTATGAAATCAACAGTACGAAAGAAGATTCGGTACGATTCTGGAAATCTCTTGGATTTATAGAGAATGGAAAAGATGAGTATGATATGCCACTGTACATAAAGAAAATGGAGGGGTAAATGCATTTCGTAAATGCGAAGGGGATATTAACTTCAAATAATGGCCGATGCGGCATGAACATATATCGTGGCTGCACCCACGGCTGCATTTATTGTGATAGCAGAAGCAAATGCTATCAGTTTACCCATGCCTTTGAGGATATTGAGGTGAAGAGCAATGCCCCAGAGCTTTTGGAAGCCGCCCTTAAATCCAAAAGAAAGAAATGTATGATTGGCACAGGCTCCATGTCTGACCCGTATATGCCCTGTGAAGAGCAGCTAAAGCTTACAAGACAGTGCTTAGAAATCATTTCAAGATATGAATTTGGCATCGCTATTCAGACCAAGTCGGACAGGATTCTTAGAGATATTGATTTGCTGGATGAAATCAATCAGAAGGCCAAGGCTGTAGTGCAGATGACATTGACCACTTACGACGATGACTTGTGCGCTATTATAGAACCAAATGTCTGCAACACAAAGCGCAGAATACAGGTGCTAGAGGAGATGCAAAAACATGGTATTCCTACAGTGGTTTGGCTGACACCAATTCTTCCTTTTATAAACGATACAGAAGAAAACGTAAATGCGATACTTGAAGAATGCATCCGAGTGGGTGTGAAGGGCATTATATGTTTTGATATGGGCGTGACCCTGAGGGAAGGTGACAGGGAATATTTTTATGAGGCATTGGATAAAAATTTTCCAGGACTAAAAGAAAAATACATTAAAACTTATGACAACTCATATAATGTACCTAGCCCTAATAATTCAAAGCTTATGCGACTTTTTGAGGATACCTGTAAAGCTCATAACATCCTTTATAAGCCTAATGATTGCTTCAGATTTATGAATGATTTGCCTGAGAGATATGAACAGCTGACGCTGGATTTGCTATAATCAAATGAGGAGTTAGTTGGCAATCATTGGAGGGATAAAATGGAAATAAATACGCAGAAGCTTTTTTGTTCAGCACTAATTAAATTTTTCGCAGGCGTAATATTAGTAGGATTATTGCTATTTCCAGCGGCAGGAAGCTTTGCATTTTGGCAGGCTTGGCTTTTTATGGGAGTACTTTTTATCCCTATGTTTGTGGCGGGGCTTATATTGATGAAGAAAAATCCTTCTCTTTTGCGAAAGCGATTAAACGCAAAGGAAGAGCAGATGGAGCAAAAAGAGGTGGTTTTGTTCAGCGGACTGATGTTTTTAGCTTCATTTGTAGTGGCAGGTTTAAATTTCAGATTCGCTTGGATTGTGCTACCAGCTTGGGTAACGATTGTAGGCACAGTGTTTTTCCTAATTGCGTATGTGCTGTACGCTGAGGTGCTTAGGGAAAATGAATATCTTTCAAGAACAATAGAAGTGCAGGAAGGCCAAAAGGTGGTAGACACAGGGCTTTATGGAATCGTGCGCCATCCTATGTATATGGCAACAATTTTTTTGTTCCTTTCTATGCCAATTATTCTCGGCTCTATTGTTTCATTTCTGATAATGCTCTTATATATTCCAATAATTGCAAAGCGCATTAGAAATGAGGAAAAGGTCCTAGAAGAGGGGCTTGATGGATACAAGCTGTACAAAGAGAAGGTAAAATATAGGATTATTCCATTTGTGTGGTAAAAGGGGGATTAATGAAAACTAGAGAAGAAGCGTTAAGCTACGGTCTTACATTTCCATATACCTATCAGGAGGCGCCATTTCACGATCCAAACTGGCAGCTGATTAGGGTGAAGCCCAGCAAAAAGGCTTTCCTTTGGTCCTACGAAAAGGATGGGCAGATTTGTCTAAATCTGAAATGTGACCCGGAGTGGCGTGATTTCTGGAGACGCACCTACGAAGCCGTAATTCCTGGTTATCACCAGAACAAGGAGCATTGGAACACTGTGATTTTGGACGGTAGCATCCCAGATGAGGATGTGAAACGTATGATTGCAGAAAGCTATGATTTGGTGACAGATTCTCCTACAAAACGTATATACGAAGCAGTGAAACACATTCCTCAGGGAAAGGTTGCTACCTACGGTCAGGTGGCCACTATGGCGGGCAATCCTAAAATGAGCCGTGCTGTAGGAAATGCCCTTCACAAGAATCCCGATTTTGAAAACATTCCTTGCTATCGAGTGGTAAATTCTAAAGGCGAGCTTGCTGGCGAGTACGTGTTTGGCGGCGCCTGGGCCCAGAAGGAGCTGTTGGAAGCTGATGGAATCGTTGTTGAAAACGGGAAGGTAGATTTGACTAAATATGGAATGGAAATCGAATAAGGAAAAATTTATTACACATATAAAAAATATTATCGGGATTATCATAAAGTATTTAAAATACTCCATCATCGATGGCATCATTATTGGAGTTGTAAACTATCTTTTTATGCTCTATATGGAAATGCCATGGAAGATAGGGATTTCTATTTTGATGGGAATTACAAATCTGATTCCAAGTGTAGGACCTGTTATTGGTGCAATAATTGGTGGTGTGGTTCTAGCCTTTTATGATATTAAGCAGGCGCTGTGGCTGTTGACATTTACAGTTGTCCTCCAAACAATCGATGGCCTTATTATTAAGCCAAAACTATTTGGAGATAGCTTTGGAATCTCAGGCGTATGGATGCTGATTGCTATGATTGTCGGTGGCGGAGTGTTTGGTGTTTTAGGAATCATTTTTGTGGTACCTGTAGTTGCAATAGTGAAATATTTGATAAAAAATGTTTACTTGCCATACAAACATAAGGAAGATTTCAAGAAAGATTAAAAAAGGTGTTGACCTTGCCCTTGGGGCAGCCCTTAACATAAGACTCAACAAGAAAACACTTAAGAAATGGAGGGCATTATGAAAGAAAAAATGACATCAGGAGAAATTGCAAAGCAGGCAGGGGTATCACCTAAGGCACTTCGTATATACGATGAGAAAGGACTTCTAAAGCCTGTTGATATTTCCGAAGGAAATTACAAGCTTTATGACAAGAGCTCACTTATTATTTTAGAAAAAATCATAGCACTCAAGCACATTGGATTTAGTTTGGAAGAGATTAAGACTAATCTGGAAAATGATGATTTGAGTTCCATCAAGGAGATACTTGAAAATCAGCTTGAAATGATGAATCAGAAAATATATGAGCTTGAAAAATCAGCTGGGTGTATCAAATCTGCACTTGCCAGATTAGACGAGAATCCTGACTGGGATGATATCGCGGACATTATCAAGAAGATGGAAATGAGCCAAGGCGCAGACGAACGCAGATGGTATGCCGCAGATCACGCTGCTGACGGAATAGAGTGGTACGAGAAAATTTTCAATTCTATGTCTTTCAAGGAATCGGATACGGTCCTTGATCTTGGCTGTAGCTATGGTCTTTTGTGGAGAAAGAATTGGAAGCGCATCCCTTCAAATTTCAGCGTTGAAGGCTACGACATACATGGAAATTGGGCTGATGATTTATATGAATATCTTAATGAAAATCGAGCTTCACTTCCAAAAGGGTCTGATATTCAAGTGATTTTTAGCAACCTTGAAAAGAGCGAGACTTGGGAAAAGATTAAGGCAAAGAAGTATTCTAAGATTATTGCTCATTACCTTTTATCGTATCTAAATGATGAAAAGACTTTTATCGCAAATGTGGCTCAGGTTCTTGCAAAAGGTGGGATGTTTTCGGTTAATCACTATGGCGAAGCTGCAAAAGAATATGATTACTGGGAAAAGGTATTAGATGAAGTGGGGGTAGATAAGCAGTTTGCTTTGAAAAAGCGCGCAGAGAGAAGACAGATGGATGTAGAGTTTGAGGCACTTCTCTCAGAGCATTTTGAGAGATTTGAAAAAATATCATTGCCAGGTCCGCTCATATTTGAAAGTGCTGAGGCCCTCTTCGATAGAATGCTTAAGAAATATCCGGAAGGGAAAAGGTATCTAGAAGATAACAGGAATAAAATCGAGGAATACTTTGATAGAGTAGTTCTTAAGGATGGACCAGTTACTGTGGATATGGATAGTGTGTTTTATCATTGTTTCAAATAATAGGGGGATGTTATGCAGATAGGGAGTTCAAATGATGCTGCCGCAGTGAAAGAGCAGTACAAAACATCAGCGGGTTTGGATACAAGGATATCCTTTCACGACAAGTATTCTACCAATAAGCTGGGATACGGTAATTGGATTTTTTCTAATTTTGATTTTAGCAAAGGAATGAAGGTTTTAGAGATTGGATGTGGCACAGGAAGCCTTTGGATAGGGCATGACGATATAATAGCAGAGCTTGATAGTCTGGTCCTGACAGATTTATTACAGGGGATGCTTGAAACTGCCGAAGCCAATCTTGGCAAGTCAAGTAACGTAAAATATCAGCTTGCAGATATTCAGGATTTACCATTTGAGGATGGCTCCTTTGACATAATAATTGCCAATTCCATGCTCTATCATGTTCCAGATTTAGGTAAAGGACTCAGTGAGGTGCGCAGAGTTCTTAAGGGTGACGGGAGATTCTACTGCGCCACACTAGGAGAGAATAATTTTATGGAGGAAATTGCCAAGTGGTTTAAGCTAGGAGGGGAATCTTTCACGCCTAACTATAATTTCACTATGCAAAATGGAAAGAGTAAGCTGCAAACTGTTTTCTCAGATATAGAGGCAAGATTATACGATGACTCTCTTCACATAACAGACATTGATGATTTGGTAACATATCTAAGCAGCCTGTCATCACTGAAGATGCTAAATGAAGTTCCGCTTGAAAAAATAAGGGAGATAATAAAGTATCACGCAATAGATGGGGTGGTGGACTTGCCTAAGGAATATGGCATGTTCATTGCTAGCTGAGAATAGTAGAAATATGGAAGGAGTTAGTTTGGATAAGAAGACTACATACAGTGATTTTGTAATTGTTTTATAAAAACACTGCTTTACTTAAAGATGTTAATGGAGAGCCTGCTTTAAATCACTTCATATGCCTGAGTTTGATGAATATAGCAGCAGAGATATTGAATTCGCAATGTATATGTAGTGTACGAATTTCCACTAATAAGCTGGGGTATAATAATTAACAAATGCATCCCAAATGTAGGAAATGTAATTTGGGGATGATTATAAAATTTTAACTATGCATCCCATTTGAGAAAACATTGTTTTAGGGATGCATTGTACAAATGGTAAATGCATCCCAAATTGGCAATTGTGCTTTATGGGATGCATTGTTAATTATTTAGTGCTGTTACTTAGTGAATAATTAGCAGGAAAATTGCCAAAACAATGAAATTCATGCATCCCAAAATAGAAAAAAGTGCATATGGGATGCATGACTTCAAAATGAGAATTTTTTCATGCATCCCAAAAACATAAAATGCCTATTAGGGATGCATAATGACTTGAAAGATGTTCTTTAGCCTAATCTTAATTAATAGAAATATACCATAGATTAGGTATAATCGATATTTATAAAGATATAAACGCAGCCAGGCCTCCTCTATTAGCACCCATAATCCTATGAGAATAGAAAAGTTTAGGATTGCAGCGGGTGCAGTAATCCGTAATTTCGATATGTTCATCTGGTATGCAAGCCTCTAGGAATACTAAGCGGCAGGCTGCCCACAAATCCAGCATATATTTGTCTTTGTCGTCTGGATTAAAGATGGATGGGCGAAGCAGCTCTGACTTATGAGATTCGCCAAAGGCTTTTATAAATTCTTCAGCCACATCAGCACTAACTTCATAGCAATCCTTGCAGATACTAGGTGCAATTCCACATAAAATATCAGAAGGCTCGCAGCCGAATGCTTCGTGCATTTTTTCAATGGTTACTTTTCCGATTTTTCCTACAGTACCACGCCATCCTGAATGGGACAAGGCCACCACTTCCTGTACAGGATCATAGAAGAATAGGGGAACGCAGTCAGCATAAAAGGTAACTAGTGGCATGTCTTTTACATTTGTGATTAATCCGTCCACATCATCGTATGGTAAAGGCTTGGTTAATCCATTTCCAGCATCCTTCTCATCCACAATGATTACGTTTGTAGTGTGAGTCTGCTTTGACAGACACATGCGCTCATAATTAATATCAAGGGCAGAGGCAATTCTGTGATAGTTTTCGCGCACGTTCTCATCTGAATCGCCGCGGTTAAAGCCAAGATTTAGCGAGTCAAACACGCCTTCACTAACACCGCCGATTCTAGTGGAAAAGCCGTGCTTAACCCCAGCAGTCTTAAATGAATTAAAAGTTAAAAAAGATACATTATTTCGAGTCTCTAAATTCATAAGTACTATTGCTCCCTAAGCTTCCTGTTGTAAAAGTTCTTCTAATCCTGCAACTGCAATATCATGGTTTCTGTCCTTGGCATGTACGGCGTAGAGGCCGCATTCTCTAGCACCGATGACATTTCGCTCAGAATCATCGATAAATACACACTCGCTAGGATTTAAATTGTACTTTTCTAAAATGCGCTGGTAGATGGCATGGTCAGGCTTGATAAGCTTTTCCTCGCAGGAGAATACACCACCATCTAATAATGGCAAGAAATCCAGCTGCTTTGCCGCCTGCTCCTTAAGATGATATGACCAGTTCGAAAGGAAGAGCACCTGATAGCCGCGAGCCTTAAGCTCCTTAATCCAGTCTTTTGTAAAATCAAACTGCCACAAAGCATTGCCGCAGGTCTCCCAGAAATGAGTGATTTCATTCTTAATGTCGGGAGCATCTTTTGTGAAGGATGCAAGCAATTCATCGTTAGTTAAAACACCTCTGTCAACCTCATCCCACTTGTGATTTCCAAATACGTTTTCTTTTATTCTTTCAACCAGCTTTTCATCGCCATTGAACTCCTTCATCATATAGGCAGTCCAGTCATAGCCAATGAGAACTCCACCAATATCAAAAATAATAGTTTTAATCATTTCGTAACCTCTTTTCTTATGGGATTATTTTTAGAAAATCCATTTGTAAGTCTAGCAAAATCAGCTGGGAAAAACAAATGCAATGGAAGAGTTCTGTTTAATGCTATGCAACAATTATAAGGTTTAGTATACTAAAGCTATTAGGAGGGCAAGGATTATGATTAAAGTTTATTGTTACGAAAGATGCACAACCTGCAAAAAGGCACTGAAGTGGCTTGATGATAATAAAATCAAATATGAGCTCATAGATATTAAGGGGAGCAACCCAGACAAAGCTACTATAAAGTCAGCTTATGAAAAGAGTGGTCAACCTCTTAAGAAATTCTTTAATACAAGCGGTCAGCTTTACAGAGGGATGGAGCTTTCAAAGAAGCTTCCTGATATGAGCGAGGATGAGCAGCTGAATCTATTAGCTTCAGATGGAATGCTTGTAAAGCGCCCACTTGTCATAGGAGACAGCTTTGTATTGTTGGGCTTTAAGGAAGCTGATTGGCAGGAAAATCTTAAATAATTAGTATTGCTTATAGTTATAGTTTTGGTTATAATCATTAAAACTCAAAACCGACAAAGTGAGGTAATAATGAAAAAACGAGACAATTACTCGGTGCAGTTATAATGCTGACAGCAGGTTGTACCGAGGTTAATTAGGATTATAATTGCTGTCAAATAACTGCGCCTACAAATATAAAAATGGGAAACGACTAAAAAGTATTTGAAAAGGAGCAGATATGAACACAAATAGAATAAATGAATTAAGAAAAGAATGGGAAGCTGAGGAGAAAATTGCCCATATTCACGGATGGGATTTTTCTCATATCCATGGCAGATATGAGGAGGAAGAGGATTTGCCTTGGGACTATGAGGCCATTATCAGAGAAAACTTGACTGACAACATACAACTTATGGACTTTGACACAGGTGGCGGCGAGTTTCTACTTTCACTGAAGCACCCATACGAAAATACAGCAGCAACAGAAGGATATCCACCAAATGTAGAGCTCTGCAAGGAGACATTACTTCCTCTTGGAATAGATTTTAGGGCTTGCGATGATGCTAAAAATGTTCCATTTGCAGATGAATACTTTGATATGCTTATCAATCGACATGGTGATTTTGATGCAAAGGAAGCAGGTCGCCTGCTACGCCAAGGAGGCTTGTTCATAACTGAGCAGGTAGGAGCAAATAATGATAGAGACCTTGTTGAAATGGTACTTCCAGATTTTCCAAAGCCATTTCCAGAATTAGAGCTTGCTATCCAGCAGAAGAAATTCCAGGACGAGGGATTTGAAATCTTAAGAGCTGAAGAGGTTTACAGACCAATTCGTTTTTACGATATAGGAGCATTTGTGTGGTTCGCTCACATCATTGAGTGGGAGTTCCCAGGGTTCTCTGTTGAAAAATGCTTTGATAAGCTTTTAAAAATGCAGGAAATAATCGACAGAGATGGCTTTGTAGAAGGAACCATTCACAGATATCTTATTGTTGCAAAGAAAAGACGATTGTAATAGGGCAGGTGTACACAAGCACCTGCCCATTGTTTAACATATTTACGAGCAGGAGGATGACGACGTGAGCACAAAAACAAGCTATTTATTTGAGACAGAAAGATTAGGCTTTCGCCATTGGAGAGAGGATGATGCGGAGGTTTTATTTAGCATGGCAAAAGAAAAAGAGGTTGGAAGTCCTTGCGGATGGCCTGCTCATAAGACAATAGAAGAAAGCATCAACGTGATAAATAACGTATTTACGAATCCTGAAAATTATGCCATTTGCTTAAAGAAGACAGGGGAGCCAATCGGCACCGCTGATTTGACGTTTCATTATGAAAATAAGGATGAGTGCGAGCTAGGTTATTGGCTGGGAAAGCCTTACTGGGGGCAGGGCATTATGCCTGAGGCCTGCGCACTTCTCTTAAAAAGAGCCTTTGAGGATTTGAATGTTTCAAAGGTTTGGTGTGGATATTTTGAAGGAAATGAAAAGTCAAAACGTGTTCAAGAAAAGCTTGGATTCAAGTATAATAGAACAGATGAAAATGTAAAGGTGCCACTCTTAGATGAGATTAGGACAAATGTGGTAAATCTTATGACAAAAGAGGATTGGGAACAGCTTAACAACTAATCTGTAGGGCTAGCAAAGCCCAATTTTAAAGTAAGTAGAGATATTTGATGGAAAATAAAACGATATTAAAAAACAAAATTGTAGTATGCGGCCTGGCAATACTTTGCTGCCTGCTGTGGGGTAGCGCATTTCCAAGCATTAAAATAGGATATAGATTATTTGAAATAGGCTCCGGCGATAGCATGTCCCAGATCCTTTTTGCAGGAATCAGATTTTTCCTGGCAGGGATATTGGCAATCATTTTCGGTAGCCTTCTTCAGGAAAAGGTATTGTTTCCCAAAAAGGATTCCTGGGGAATGGTTTGCAAGCTCAGCATCTTCCAGACTGTCCTTCAATATTTCTTTTTCTACATGGGACTTGCGCACTCATCAGGAGTGAAATCATCCATTATTAATGGCATGAGCACTTTCTTCGCAATCCTGATGGCTTCCCTTGTGAGGAAACAGGAAAAACTCACTACCAATAAGATGGTAGGCTGCGTGCTGGGAGCTGCAGGTGTGATATTGGTTAGCTTAGCTGGCGGAGACATGGGCGCAGGCTTTGCAATAAATGGCGAAGGCTTTATCCTTATAGCTTCAGTATCCTATGCTATTTCATCAGTACTTATTAAGGAATATTCTCTCAGGGAAAATCCTGTCACGCTCAGCGGATATCAGTTTATTATTGGCGGTCTTATAATGATAATCGTAGGAATACTGGCTGGTGGCAGACTTCACATGACATCCCCTGCCGGCATTCCACTCATTATCTATATGGCTTTGATATCATCAGTGGCTTATTCCATCTGGGGCGTGCTACTAAAGTACAATCCAGTATCATCAGTCACCATATACGGATTTACGAATCCAATTTTTGGAGCAATCCTTTCAGCAATATTCCTGTCAGAGTGGCAGACAATTACTTTAAAGTACTTGGTGGCGCTAGTGCTTGTGAGTCTTGGAATATTTATTGTTAATAGGGCGAAAAATTAGGAGAATTAGAAAATGAAAGTGGGATTATCAGCTTGCTCAAATGGACATAGTAAGGAGTGGGCATATCAAATAGATGAGTTAGAAGAAGTCCTTGATAGCATGGGGGTTGAAACGGTTAGAGCCCCTCATATTGTGTCAGAGATTGATGAATTTAGTGGGACAGATGAAGAGAGAGCCGCTGATTTAATGAGTTTTTATAAGGATGATTCTATAGAAGCTATTTATGATATTTCAGGTGGCGATTTAGCTAATGGGGTTCTGAAATATCTTAATTTTGATCTGATAGCACAGTCCAATAAGACATTTTGGGGCTATAGTGATTTAACTACCATCCTAAACGGGATATATGCAATGACTGGAAAATCATCGGTATTATATCAGGTGAAAAATATGGTTTATTCTGATGATGCGCTGCTTAAAGATAGATTTCAGGAATATTTAAATGGTGATGCCTCCAAGCTGTTTAACTTGAATTACAAATTCCTTCAGGGAAACTCAATGGAAGGCGTTGTGGTTGGAGGAAATATCAGATGCTTCACTAAGCTTGCAGGTACAAAGTATTGGCCAGATATGAAAGGAAAAGTATTGTTACTGGAATCATACGGAGGAGGCTCGGGCCAGATAGCTACCCTTTTTGCTCAGCTTGAGCAGATTGGAGTATTTGATGAAGTGGAAGGAGTGTTACTTGGCACATTTACAAATTATGAAAAGGAAAATCTTCAATTGACAGTTTATGATTTATTAAAAATGCACATTAGTGAGGATTTACCAGTTGCCTCAACAAGAGAAATTGGACATGGGTTTGACTCTAAGGCAATTGTCATCGGCGGAGAAATAAGGCTAGAGAAAGAATGAGGTGCAATATGAACCAAAAGGAGAGAATGCTTGCTAATCTTCCATACAAGGCTTGTCTGGATGGGCTTAGCGAGGAGCGATTGGAAAACAAAAAGAGGATTTTCAAGTACAATAATATGGATCCAGGCGACACAGCTGGAAAGGACAAATTAATCAAGGAAATTCTTGGCAAAACTGGAAACACAGTATGTATAGAATCACCTTTTCACTGCGACTATGGCTACAACATAGAAGTGGGCGAAAACTTCTTTGCCAACTATAATCTGGTTATACTTGATGTTGGCAAGGTCAAAATTGGTGACAACGCCCAGATAGCACCAAACGTTGCTATTTACACTGCAGGGCATCCTATTCATCCTGATTCCCGCAATACAGGCTACGAATATGGAATTGACATCACTATTGGTGATAATGTATGGATTGGCGGAAACACCTGCATCATGCCAGGGGTAACAATTGGAAATAACGTAGTCATCGGTGGAGGAAGCGTGGTAACCAAAGATCTTCCAGATAACGTAATTGCGGTAGGAAATCCTTGCAGGATAGTGAGAGAAATCACTGAGGACGACAGAGATTATTATTTTAAAGATAGAAAATTTGATGTAGAAGATTACAAGTAGAAGGATTTGCAATATAATTCTATTCATGGACATCCCAAAGATGGTTAGAAACTATTGTATATAGATAAAAGGAGAATTGTCATGGTAAAACACATTATTTTATGGACACTTAAGGACGAGCTTTCAGCAGAGGAAAAGGAGCAGGTAAAGCAAGGCATTAAAGAAGGATTAGAAGGTCTTGCAGGAAAGATTCCTGGAATGGTCGATATCAAGGTTAACATCAACGGACTTGCCAGCTCAAATGCTGATTTGATGCTTGATTCTACTTTTGAAAATGAAGAGGCTTTAAAGGGCTACGCAGTTCACCCAGACCATGTTGCAGTAGCAGATGGAAAGGTTAGACCTTACACAAAAATCAGAAGCTGTTTAGACTTTGAAGTATAGATTCATGTTTTTCATCAGAAAAACATGAATCGTAAATACCATGAAAATAGATTTATCTATTTTCATGTCCTGCAAAGCAGGATTCTTGCTGACAATTTCATTGTTGGGTCAGCAAGAAGTCATAATTTAATAACGAGGTAATACATGATATATATAGGCTGTCACTTATCAGTGACAAATGGTTACGAAGCAATGGGACGCCAGATGACAGAATTTGGTGGAAATACCTTTGCATGGTTTACAAGAAATCCAAGAGGTGGAAAAGCGAAGGATATTGAGCCTGCTGATGTTGAAAAGCTTCAGGCAATCCTTGAAAAAGAAAAGTTTGGAACACTTGTGGCACACGCAAGCTACACGATGAATCTTTGCTCGGCAAAGCCAGAGACTAGAGCGAATGCCCTAGATATGCTTCAGCAGGATTTGCAGCGTATGGAGCAGGTTCCACATCAGTACTATAATTTCCATCCAGGCTCCCACACTGGCCAGGGAACAGAGACTGGAATTCAGCAGATTGCAGATGGACTTAATCAATCTCTATGGGAGGATATGAACACCACAGTCCTTCTTGAAACCATGGCGGGCAAGGGCTCAGAGGTGGGAAAGACCTTTGAGGAGCTTCGAGAAATAATTGACCGCACCACATTAAATGACAAGCTTGGTGTTTGTCTGGACACCTGCCATATCTGGGATGGAGGCTATGACATCGTCAATGATTTAGACGGTGTGCTGACCAAGTTCGATAAGATAATCGGCTTGGACAGACTTAAGGCAATCCATTTCAATGATAGCAAAAACGAATGCGGTGCCGCAAAGGACCGCCACGAAAAGCTGGGGCAGGGCTACATCGGAATGGATGCAATGAAAAGAATTGCCATGCATCCAGTTACACAGAATCTTCCATTCATTCTGGAAACACCAAACGATGATAAGGGATACATGGAAGAAATCGCAATTGTTAACAGCTGGATGAGCTAGTTAACACATAGTAGGAGGAGTCAAATGAAGGTATTAATTATTAACGGTAGTCCACGTAAGGACGGAAATACATCAGTTGCATTAAATGAAATGACCAAAATCTTTGAGGAGCAAGGAATTGAGGCTGAGGTTGTTCAGATTGGAAATAAGGATGTTAGGGGCTGCATTGCCTGCGGCTCATGTGCTACAAAGGGAAAATGCGTTTTTGATGATGTTGTAAATGAGCTTGCCCCTAAATTCGAAGAGGCAGATGGTTTGGTTGTAGCATCACCGGTTTATTATGCTTCAGCCAATGCAACACTTATCGCTTGCCTTGATAGATTGTTCTACAGCACAGGCTTTGACAAGACAATGAAGGTGGGAGCCAGCGTGGTAGTGGCACGTAGAGGCGGTCTTTCAGCTACATACGATGAATTAAACAAATACTTTACAATTTCTGGCATGCCTGTAGCATCCAGCCAGTACTGGAATAGCGTTCATGGTAGACTTCCAGGAGAGGCAGCTTCTGATGAAGAGGGACTACAGACACTTAGAGTTTTAGCTAGAAACATGTCTTTCTTAATGAAGAGTATCGCTCTTGGAAAAGAGCAGTTTGGTTTACCAGAAAAGGAAGAGCATATTTTTACTAATTTTGTTAAATAATAAAATGATGTGACATCAGGGGTTACTAAATAAAATTACTATTAAGAAAATATGGTGAACACATAAAATGAATAATATGTTTGATGATGAATCGATAAATATTGATGAATATAAACCAGATAGCAGGGGCGTTGAGCTTGCAAAGAAATATCTCTTAAGCAGAAGAATTGTTTTGCTGTATTGCTTAGCTTGCTTGTTTTTAGTTTATTATTGGTTTATAAAGAAAGATTTCTTTGGCCTCTATCTGGTTAAAGCGGCTTATGTTTACATAGCACTAGAAATCCTAGTTTTAAGTAGTGGAATTTTGGCGCTCATTAATTATCATTTTTCTAAAAAGCATAATGATTTTAGCGACCAGGAAAAATTTGATTTTAACTACTTCATTTATTACAAAGCAAAGCTTAAAACTAAATTCTTAAAAAACAGGCATCTCGTTCACATGGCTATGAACTGTGCCTTGATGGGAGACAAAGCTAAATGCCGCGAAGCTCTTAGCCAGGTTACAGGCAACTATCAGCCCAACGCTCTTAAAATACTGCAGGAATGGCTGGATTCTGAGGAAGCTTCAATAGACAGGGAAAAGCTTTTGGCTGAAAAGAGAAAGCCACAGGGCGTTAGACTTTTATTTGTATATGTAATTGTAATAATAGCTTTAATGGCGGCTTGTATCGATTACACAATGCTTATTGCCTATGGATTTTCTAAAACAACCATTTTATTATTTGGTTTTTTGCAGGCAATAGGTTTTGGCATTATTCTTATGAGCATTGTTATTTCTATCTGCATGTTTGTAAAAAGAAATAAATCCTTAGACCTGCAGGCTCCGATAAATAAACCATTAAGACTGATAATTGCTATAGTTATAGCGATTGCTGTTGTTTTCTCAAATGATGCTCTCAGGTACGGACTAAGCAGTGATGAAACCGAAGTCAGTGACGATTACGAAACTGATGAGTATTATGATTATAGCGACAGCTATGATGACTACAGCGATGATGACTACAGTGATTATTCTGAGGATGATTACTACGATGATTCTTATCCATCAGAGCTGGATATTATGAATAAAATGATTGTGCTGTGCAACTATTTGCAGAAGGACGGTGTCATCGATGATTTCTCCGTGGAATTAGGCTACACAGCCAAGGGTTACGTCAAGGGCACAGTGGCCCAGGACGATGACTACGTATACATCCTTTATGACAACGGCACAAAGGACGACGACAGCGGCAATAGCTGCATTGAGCTTGTCCTAGAAGCAGAGCCTCTAGATGAAAACGGCAATTCCCTAGGCCAATCCGAAGCCAAGCTAATGGGCTTCTACCTAGTCAACCTGGAGACCGATGAAGTTATTGATGAGCACAAAACACATTGGTAAATTTTATAAAGAAATAAATGCATCGAGACTACCTCTGTTTGCACCAGTAATTCTATGAAATTTGAAGCTTAGGATTACTGTGAATGCAATAGTTGGTGGTCTCGCTGTGTTTTTTAGGTGGTAAAGCTAGATTTCTGGGAATACAGTTATGCAGTGTTATGAGAAAACGTGTTTAATCAAAAATACAATATAAATATAACAGATACCTTGACTAAACGAATACATAAAAGTATATTAATAGAGCGTTATTAATGTATGTCTGTGAATTTAGTACATAAGAACGCAAATTATTGTCTAATTTTCCGTAAGATTTTTTCAATCTTATAATTCCTATTACATAAAAGTTGACGATATTGAAAGTTATTAGGTAAATATCGCGAACTATAATCCACACAAATTAATAATTGGTAATAAATGAAATCTGCAATAGTGGTTACGCATCAGTTATTACATGAAAAATAGTGTATACGAAAAGTTTAATGTATATCTATATAGCAGCTGATGTAGCAATGTACGGTAAAACCAATGTGGTAATTCTGATTTCCGTAATTTATCGCCCCAAATAGGTATGTTAAATAGTTTATTTTTTAATAGTTAAGAAAAGCAAGGAGATATTTCGATGATTGAAGATATTAGTAGTCTATTAATAGAGCAGCTTGGAGAAATTCAAGCTCTGCTTAAAAAATCAAATAAAAATATGATTAAATATAAAGATGTTCCTAAAAAACATATATATATTTCTAAATGTAATGGAACCTATCAATATTATGAAGCAATTAATGGTGAACGAAAATATTTAGCTAAGAAGGATGTAAAGAATTACACCAAATATTTGCAACGTGATTACGAAGAAAAAGAAAATAGACTTTTATTGAAGCTTGAAAAATCAATAAAAACATTCGCTAAAAATTATGATGTCAAAGCTATTAACAATATTTATGAAAACTACAATGAAGAGAAAAGAAATGTGATAGTTCCCATTGTGGAAACAGACGATATGTTCATTTCCAGATGGCAAAGTGAAATGCATGGAGATCAAAATAAATTTTACGAGAAGGGAAACTTTAAAACTCGACGAGGAGAATATGTTAGATCCAAATCAGAAATGATTATAGCGGATTATTTTAATGAATATGGTTTAGATTATGTATATGAACCTGAATTGAAGCTTTCAGAGGATAATGTCATCTATCCAGATTTTGCAATATTGAATGTTCGAAAAAAGAAGACTATATATTGGGAACATCTAGGTATGATTGATGATGGTGAGTATGCAAGTAAAAACTTCAATAAGCTAAGAGAATATGAGAGGGCAGGTTATACCATAGGAAATAACATTGTCTTTTCAATGGAATCAATGGAGCGACCATTGGACATAGAAGAAATAGAAAAGAAAATAAAGGAATATTGTGTTTAGTTGGGAGAAATAATGAATAATATAAATGAACCTATAAGTATTTTAAAGAAGTATTATGGCTATGATGATTTTAGAGAAGGACAAGAAGCTGTCATCAATACTATTTTAGAAGGAAATGATTGTTTGGCAATTATGCCTACGGGAGCAGGTAAATCGATATGTTATCAAATACCAGCATTAATGTTTGATGGTATTACAATTGTGATTTCGCCATTAATATCACTTATGCAAGATCAGGTGAAGGCGCTAAAAAGCGCTCAGATAGAAGCCTGCTATATAAATTCTTCTCTGACAGATTTGGAAATAGCTAAAGTTTTCGCAGATGTTTCAGCTGGAAAATACAAAATAATGTATGTTTCACCAGAAAGGTTAGATAACGTAAAATTTTGGGAATATTGCAGGTCGTTAAACATTTCTATGGTTACAGTAGATGAAGCCCATTGTCTTTCACAATGGGGCCAGGATTTTAGACCAAGCTATCTTAGAATTTCAGAATTTGTAAAAAGATTACCAAAAAGACCAGTATTAAGTGCATTTACAGCCACGGCAACTGCTGCTGTTAAAAATGACATTATTGAAAGATTAGAATTAATAAATCCGCAAATAACCAGTACAGGCTATGATAGAACTAATCTATATTATCGAGTGGAAGCAACTACAAAAAAAGAGAAATACGTTGTTGATTACATACTTCAACACCAAAATCAGGCTGGCATTATATATTGCGCAACAAGAAAAAATGTAGAAAAAATATACGAAGCTTTAATAAAGGCGGACATTAATGCAACTATGTATCATGCTGGTTTAAGCAATAGCAATAGAAAAAAGAATCAAGATGACTTTATTTATGATAGAAAAGATATTATTGTTGCAACTAATGCTTTTGGAATGGGAATAGATAAATCTAATGTTAGATTTGTAATTCATTATAATATGCCACAAAGCATTGAAAACTACTATCAGGAAGCAGGACGAGCTGGTAGAGATGGTGAAGAAGCTGAGTGTACATTGTTGTTTTCATCCCAGGATATAGTGATAAATAAGTTTTTGCTTGAAAATAAGGATTTTAGTAATGTATCACCCGAAGATGTAGAGCTTGTAAAGCATAATGACTCGTTGAGATTAAAATCTATGATTGAATATTGTCAAACAACAAGTTGTTTAAGAGACTATATTTTGACCTACTTTGGTGAAAATAAAAAAGGGGATTGCAATAAATGTGGCAATTGCAGTAGAGAATACAAAGTTGCTGATATGAAAGAACAGGCAAAATGGGTTATTAATTGTGTTGCCGAAACAAAGGGAAGCTACGGAATAAATGTTGTAATAAAAACTCTTAGAGGCGCAAGAAGCTCAAAACTAATAGATATTGGAACTGTAAATTACAAGTCTTATGGGCAGCTTAAGGATGAAACAGAAGTTAATCTGCGAACTTTAATTAATCAAATGATTTGTGACGGCCTGCTAGTTCAAACAGATAGTAAATATAGTGTTCTTCGAATGGGAAATATTGATAGATTGAAGCAAGCAGAGCCATATAATGTAAAGCAGTGCAAAAGTGTTAAGAAAAAAGCTCCTAGCAATAATATTAAAGATAAGAAAGATAAGAAAGATGAGACTTTATTTGAATTGCTTAGAAAACTTAGGTTGAGATTAGCAAAAGAAGAGGGGATGCCTCCTTATATCGTATTTAGCGATAAGACTTTAGTTGATATGGTTAATAAATGTCCAAAGACAATAGATGAGTTCCTGGATGTATCAGGTGTTGGCCAAGCGAAAGCAGAAAAATATGGAGATGAGTTCATAGGCGCAATAGTTGAATATAGCAGAAACAGCTCTAAGAATATGAATTTACATGAAAATGACTGCTAATTAATAGATTTACCGTAAGAGCAAAAACATTAAGGACTAAAAAATACATAAAAAAGCCTTCCCTAAAGAAAAATGCCGTAGTGATTTGCTTTGACCAAATTGAATACTACGGTAAAACAAATAAAGCTTATAATTCTTATGTAACAGCAATAATCTGGATATATAAGAATTTACGGAAAAATGTGATGCTATTCTAGATTTTATGTATGTAGACGAGAATAGAAAAAAATGTGATACGTTAAAAATAGGGAATTTAACAGATTTACCGTAACATTAACCAAAATGCTGGGACAAACTTCCAGATTTAAGATGAAATATGCCATAACATCTAATGTTTGGTATAATACATTAGGATGACAGACAAGAGGAAGATAAAGAAGGAGCGCAAAATGAACCAAATAATTGAAAACCAGAAGCTAAAGCTAACTGTTTCAGATCATGGAGCTGAGATAAAGTCATTAGTGCGTAAAAGCGATGATAGAGAGATGATGTGGCAGGCGGATGCTGCGTTTTGGGGAAGAACATCGCCAGTGTTGTTTCCAGTGGTAGGCTGCTACTATCAGAAAAAGTCAATTTATGAGGGCAACATATATGAGATGGGCCAGCATGGATTTGCAAGAGATATGGATTTCACATTTGTTGCAAAAGAGGATAACAAGCTTACCTATGAGTTGACCTCAAATGAGGAGACTCACGAGAAGTATCCATTCGATTTCAAGCTTACAATCAGCTATATATTAGAGGATTCTACAGTTAAGGTATGCTGGAAGGTGGAAAATACTGATTATAGAAGAATTCATTTTTCAATTGGAGCTCACCCTGCATTTAACTGCAGCCTGGATACAGATTATTTATTATTCGAAAAGGCTGGCAAGCCTGTAGAGGCAATTACTGCAAATGTTATTGCAAACGATGGCAGCGGATGTCTTTCAGATGGGCAGGATATATACAAACTAGAGGATGGTGTCTTAAAGATGTCTGATGAGGTATTTTCCAAGGATGCCCTTGTAATAGAAGATAAGCAGGCTGATATGGTTACAATACTTGATAGCGATAAGAAGCCATTTGTCAAAGTTACATGCCCAACTCCATTATTTGGTGTTTGGTCACCAGTGGGCAAGCATGCACCATTTGTATGCATCGAGCCATGGTATGGAAGATGTGATAGAGTAGGCTTCAACCAGATGCTTGAGGAGAGAGAGTACGGTAACAGCCTAAATCCAAAGGATGAATTCAATAGTGTTTACGAAATAACAGTTTGCTAATAAACTAATAACAAAGGCGCAAGAAATTCAATATTTCCTGCGCCTTTTCACAATTTTGAACATTTTTTATGATATGCTTTAAAATGTATTATTGTTCACAAAATTAGTATGTAGATTGAGGGAAGCTTATGATAGAAGTCGAAAGCTGGGTAACGCTTAATTTCTTCACATCAATACTTTTAATACTACTATTAATATTTCAGAATAAATCTTCCAGGTTGCAAAAAGGCAAGAACTATTCTGCTATTCTTAAATGCACCCTTATTTTGTTACTTTCAGAGTCCATCGGACGAATTGGAGAACAATACCCCAATAAATATTTATTCCTGGCTCAAATTGGATACTTTTTGATTTTCTTATTAGACCCATTAGATATCTTGTATGCAATCTACTATATGGATGGTTGGATGGATGATGGAAATAAAAGGGCCAGAGTAATCTTTAGAATATCTTTTGAGCTTTTTGCAATTACAAATATTGTATTAGTAGCTATTGCAGCTATATGGAAAAAGAGGTGGTTCTTTTATTTTGAGGATGGTATTTACTACCGCGGAAGCCTGTTTTATCAAAGGGCAATTTTTTTGATGATTTTTATTTGCCTTTTATTGGTATATGCGGTTGTCTTTAGAAATAATTTTGAGAGCGAATATAAGCAGATGATACTATTCTTGCCGGGGCTGTCATTTGTTGGTTCTGTACTACAGGTATTTTTAGCCAATCTTGATACTACCTATGCCGGTATATCTTTAGGATGCCTGATACTGTTTTTCTTCTACCAAAGCAAGGATGTTAATATTGATTATCTTTCAGGCGTGCTTAATAGGCGCGGACTTGATATTAAGCTGCAACAGATGGTAAAGAATTCGATAGCTTTAGGAAAAGATTTTTGCGCAGTAATGATAGATATTGATAATTTCAAAGATATCAATGACAGCTTGGGCCATGCTGCAGGCGATAAGGCTATTAAAGTGGTCGCAGATAATTTGGTGGATATTTTTGGTGCTGACAGTTATATTGGCCGATTTGGTGGAGATGAATTCTGTGTTGTAGTGGAAGACATGACTAAAGCTGAGGTTTCCAAAAAGGTAGAAACCTTCAAGGGTAGCATAACGAAGGCTAAAAGAAGATATAACTGGCCAAAGAATGTGGGTGTAAGCTGTGGTTATGAAGAATACAATCATGGAAGCGGTCTTGATCTTATGGAATTCCAGCAGACCATCGATAGATTGATGTATATAGAAAAGCAAAAACATCATAACAAAAGCTTAAAGTATGACTGAACTTGTGACATGAGTTAAAGTTAGGTATAATTATCGTATATGCAATATTGATGCAAATATGGAGGGGGTGCAGTTTATGATTATTAGTGAGAGAATTTTCATGTTAATGGAAGAAAAAGGGGTTACACAGCTTGAATTGGCTGAACGTACAGGGATTGCTCAAAGCACAATCAGTGATTGGAAAAGAAAAAAGACCAATCCTTCAGCAGACAAGATTATGTCAATCTGTGATGTTTTAGACGTTTCACCATTTGAGGTCTTGCAGGATACTATTCCTTCTAAGGGGGCAGGAGAGATAGATTTTCTTATCGCAAGCGAAGGCACCGCAGAATACGATGTGCTTAAGAAAATGGAGAAGCTTAATAAGAAAACAAAGGAGGAGCTTAAGACTTACGTTAAGAATCTTAAGAACAAAAAATAGTTTGTTATGGAACGTGGTAAAAAGATAATTCAGACAAGTATTATTGGTATCGGCGCTAACGTTTTACTGGCAGGTTTCAAAGCTTTTGTTGGAACGGTAACAGGCTCTATTGCTATCGTACTTGATGCCGTTAACAACTTAAGCGATGCCTTGTCATCCGTAATTACGATAATAGGAACAAAGATTGCTGGCAAGGAGCCAGATAAAAAGCATCCATTAGGTCATGGAAGAGTTGAATATATCAGTGCTGCCATGATAGCAATCATCGTTTCTTATGCAGGTATTACATCATTGGTTGAATCTGTTAAAAAGATTTTTAACCCAGTGACTCCTGAATACAATTTAACCAGCCTTATTATTGTGGCAGTTGCAGTTATCGTAAAGATTATTCTTGGAACCTATGTCAAAAAGGTTGGAACTGAGGTTAATTCAGATTCGTTAGTTGCCTCTGGTGAGGATGCTAAACTTGATTCTATTATTTCAGCATCAACACTTCTTGCTGCTATTATCTTTTTGGTTTCGGGACTTAGTTTAGAGGCATGGCTTGGTGCTATCATTTCCATAGTCATTATCAAATCTGGTTATGAAATGATTACTGATACAATTTCCCATATTTTGGGCGAAAGAATTGAAATGCAGCTAAGCCACGATGTAAAAAGAGTAATAGTGGGCTTTGACGAGGTACTTGGTGCTTACGATTTAAGCCTTCATAATTACGGACCAGAGCGTTATGTTGGCTCGGTTCATATAGAAGTTGATGAAGACATGAATATGTCCCAACTTGACCAACTTCAGCGAGCAATTGCTTTCAAGGTATTGGAAGAAACTGGAGTAGGTCTTGAGGGAATCGGCATTTATTGCAAAAACAAAAAGGATTCCGAAGCAGACAAGCTTAGAAAAGAATTTTCTAAGTTTGCCAAAAAGCATGAGTATGTTAAACAAATCCATGGATTTTATTATGATAATGTAGAACAGATAGTTAGCTTTGATTTAGTTATCAGCTTTGATGCTAAAAATAGAAAGTCGCTATTTAACACAATTGTTGATGAGTTCAAAAAAGAATATCCACAATATACATTCCATATTAACATGGATATTGATTTATCAGATTAAAGTTTTAGGAGGTAGTAATGGACTACAAAGCAAGATACAACGAATGGCTTGAAAAGCTTGAGAGCAATGACCCATTAAAGGCAGAGCTTGAGGCAATTAAAAACGACGAAAAGGATATAGAAGATAGATTTTATCAGGACCTTTCATTTGGTACAGCAGGCTTACGTGGTAAGGTTGGTGCTGGTACTAACCGTATGAATTTCTTTACAGTTGGAAAGGCTACACAGGGTGTTGCTGATTTCATCGTTTCAAAGGGACAGGATGCCATGGATAAGGGTGTTGTAATCGCTCACGATCCAAGACATTTCTCAAAGGAATTCTCACAGCTTGCAGCAGGCATTTTTGCAGCAAATGGAATTAAGGTTTATGTGTTCCCAGATTTAAGACCAACACCTGAGCTTGCATACATGATTAGAAGACTTGGAACAGTTTCAGGTATCAACATCACAGCCAGCCACAATCCAAAGGAATACAACGGCTACAAGGCATACTGGGATGACGGATGCCAGGTTTCATCTGAAATCGCAGATGGTATGACAGATTGCATTAACGCAGTTGATATGTGGAATGGCGTTAAGAAGGCTGATTTTGATGAGTGCGTAAAGGCTGGCAAAATCACAGTTCTTGGTGCAGAATATGACAGAGAATACTTAGATAAGATTGAGTCTCTTGCAATTCACGAAGGAGACGAGCTTGACCTTAGCATTCCTCTTGTTTACACACCACTTAACGGCTGCGGTTCTATCCCATTTAGACAGATGCTTACAGACAGAGGCTTCTCTAACTGGACAATCGTACCTGAGCAGGAGAATCCAGACCCAGATTTTAAGACTGTAGGATATCCTAATCCAGAGGACCCTAAGGCATTCAAGCTTTCTGAGGAATATGGACGCAAGTTTGGTGCAGAGCTTCTTATGGCTACTGACCCAGATTCAGACAGATTTGCTATTGAGATTCGCGATAGCGAGGGTAACTACGTACCTCTTAACGGTAACCAGACAGGCTACCTTCTTGTAAACTATGTACTTGAAGGACACAAGGATGCTGGCACACTTCCTGCTAAGGGTGCAATGGTTAAGTCTATCGTTACATCTACACTTTCTACAATCATGGCAAAGGCTTATGGTGTGGAAATGTTTGAAACTCTTACAGGATTTAAGAACATTTGTGGAAAAATCCCATATCTTCACGAGAATGGTTACACATATCTCTTCGGATATGAGGAGTCAGTTGGATATGCTATCTGCGAAGACATCCGTGACAAGGATGGTATTTCAGCAGGTATGATGGTTGCTGAGGCAGCTGCATATTATCGCAAGCAGGGAAAGACACTTTGGGATGTTCTTCAGGAAATCTACGCTAAGTACGGTTTCTTCGCAGAGGACGAGCCAAACATCATTTTAGAGGGAATTCCTGGGGCACAGCGTATTCAGCGTATGATGAAGTGGTTCAGAGAGAACCTTCCAACAGAGGTTGCTGGCGCAAAGGTTGAAAAGGTTATTGATTACATTAACGGATATGAAGATATCCCAGCACAGAATGCAATCCGCCTATTCTTAGACAACGGCTCATGGTTTGCAATCAGACCTTCAGGAACAGAACCTAAGATTAAGTTCTACTTCTATTCAAACCGTGATTCACGCGAGAACGCACTTGCAACAAACAAAGCTATCAAAGAAGAGATTTTCGCATTAATCAATTCTGTAGAATAAGCAAAAAAATAGCACTTACAGGCATTTGTCTGTAAGTGCTTTTATTTTTAGTAATTTGCGAAGCCTAAGTTAATTAGTCGATTGGTTTCTGCATAGCGCATGGATACTCTATAACCGTCAAACATGGTTCGGTTGGTAGCTCCAAGAACAACAGATATAACTGTTTTGCCTTGTGCCTGGGCTACAGATACTAGACATTGTCCTGCACGATTTGCAGAACCTGTTTTGCCGCCGATTACAGTAGGATTATAGTAGCTGCTAGTTACGTCCATAAGAGAATCGGTGTTTGTCAGGACTCTAGGTGTTGCACAAAGGTTTGTTGCAGGAAGCACTGCGGTCCCCTTATTAAAATACTGGTTAAACAATGGATGAGCTATTGCATTAAGTGTAATGGCATATAGTGAATAAGCATTTGTATACATTTTTTCATCAGGATAACCAGATGGATTTGTGAAATTAGTGTCTACGCAACCTATTGCAGCAGCCTTGGTATTCATCATAGCAACAAAGTTTGGAACAGAGCCTGCAACAAGTTCAGCTAAAACATTGCAAGCCTGACAGTCCGAGCTAACCATCATGGCTGTAAGCAGCTGGTCTACGTTTAAAACTTCTCCCGCAGCAAGTCTTGGCTTAACGTGACTGGCATCTGATGGCAAAGATGCAAGAGCAGTGTTTGAAACCATTACTGGTGTTTCAAGGGATATCTGGCCCGATTCGATAGCTTCAATTACTAAAAGAGCAGTCATTATTTTGGTGGTGCTGGCTGGCTCCAGTTTGTCCAAAGCACCCTGAGTGTATATCAGCTTTCCATTTGAAGCGTTTGCCACCAGCGCTGCCTTTGCGTCAAAGGATGTTAGCTTGTAGGCAGTGGTGTTTGGCGATGTGGACAATGCCTGCTGAGAAATATAATAAGGCGTGCCATTTACATCTACCTGCCAAAATCCATTAGTTGTACGACCAATAACATTAACAGGTGTGTTTGATTTAATGGTAGTAACATAAGTGGCTGGGTCTGCATCCGAAAAAACCTCGGTTCCTACGCAGGATAGCAGTACCCCTGATTCTGGTGTGACAGAATAAGCAGCGGCCTTTGCAGTTGTAGATGATAATAACAGAGCTGATGTGACGGAAAATACCATCATAGAATTAACAAGAATTCGCCGAATAAATATTGATTTCATTAAGAACCCCCTCCCCCTAAATTGATTCACTTAAGATTTTATCAAATAGTAAGTCCAAAAAAAATATAAAAAAATAAAAATTAGGTATTGACAAACAAAATTCAATTGCGTACAATCAAAATATAAAATAGATTGCACACAATTGAATTATAAATTATTAAGTAAATTATCAAGGAGGAATTGAGATGGGATTTTATGATTTAACAGTAGAGAAAACAAATGGCGAGCAGCAGGCTATGAAGGATTATGAAGGCAAGGTAGTCATGGTTGTTAACACAGCTACAGGCTGCGGCTTCACACCTCAGTACAAGGATATCGAAAGCATCTACGAAGCATATCATGACAAGGGTCTTGAGATTGTAGATGTTCCATGTAACCAGTTTGCGGGACAGACACCTGGAACAGATGAGGAGATTCACGAGTTCTGCTCACTTCACTACAATACACAGTTCCCACAGATGAAGAAGGCTGATGTAAACGGTGATACAGCTATTGAACTTTTCAAGTATCTTAAGTCACAGAAGACCTTCGAAGGCTTTGGTAAGGGACCTAAGGCTCTTGCTATGAGCGCAATGCTTAAGAAGATAGACAAAGACTATAAGAACAACTCAGAAATCAAATGGAACTTCACAAAATTCATCGTTGACCGTCAGGGTAACGTGGTTGCCAGATTCGAGCCAACAGCCAGCATGAAGGATGTTGAGGACTGCGTTGCTTCTCTTATTTAATTCATTATATTTTACTCCTATATTTGGGATTAGGCTTATGGCCTAATCCCCTTTTTATTGTAAGAAATAGTGGCAAGTTTTTTCTTTATTAGTTTTTATAATTTAGACATATTGTGTATAATAGGAAATAGTGAAGAATAAAGATGGAGAATAAAAATGGGTTTTGAGATTGTTTTTGACAAGTTAAATAATTATAAAACTAGTTTAAGTAAGGAATGGGTGCTTACAAATGGAATCGGAGGATATGCTGGTTCTTCTATAATCGGAGCACATTCCAGAATGCATCATGGATATCTAATTGCAAGTCTACATCCGCCAGTGGAACGATTTCTTGTATTTTCAAAAACAAATGAAAGATTAGTGTGTGGAAGCCGTATATACGATTTAACTACTGCTCAGCACAAGGGGCCATATACAAGCGAATTTAATCAGGGCAACATGCATTTGAAAAGCTTTAAATACGATGGCAACATCACATACGTATACGAAGCAGGTGGAATGCGACTTACTAAGACAATTTCATTGGTACAGGGAAAGAATCAATGTACTATCGCATATACGTTAGAAAACAATGGTCCAGCAGCAGGTGTGGTTATAACACCTCTTATGAATTATCGTGACCATGGTGAACATATGACAATAGATGATTTGCGCTGGGAGCTTCCAGTGGAAATCTTCAAGGAATACAGAAATGAAGATGCAGGCAATGTAGGCTTTTACTACACACCTGTTAGCAATTCAAAGGTTAGAATATCCCTTATTGCTGCAGGATGTGAAATGGTTAAGCGTAACAATGTTTACGATGAAAACATGGAGCTGCAGTTTGAAATTGATAACGAGGCAGATGGACTTGATTGTCATCTTAAGCCTTATGATTTTGTTATGGAGGTTGCTGAAGGTGGGGTATCTAAGGCATCCTTTGTATGTACAGTAGAGGTTAACGATTCTACTGGAAGAAAAAAGGAAAGCTGGAAGGCATTTCCAGTTGTTGAAAAGGATACAGCATTTATCGAAGTAGAAAAGAACAAGGCCAGAATCTCTAAGCTTATTGAGAAGGCTGGCTTTGATGAGGATGATGATTTTGCTCAACTTCTTACAGTGGCAGCTGACCAGTTTATAGTTGACAGAAAATCAACCGGAAGAAAAACAATCATAGCAGGCTATCCTTGGTTTACAGACTGGGGCAGAGACACCATGATTTCATTTACAGGGCTTTGCCTTGAAACAGGCCGATTTGATGATGCTAAATCAATCCTGTTATCCTTTGCTAAATACATCAAAAACGGTCTTGTCCCAAACATGTTCCCAGATGATGGAAAGGACCCATTATATAACACAGCAGATGCATCACTTTGGTATTTCTATGCTGTCTACAATTACCTTAAATATGTGGATACAGACGAGGCTTGGAAGTTTGTAGAGGATGAAATCTATCCTGGACTTCAGGAGATTATGGGGGCCTACAGAAAGGGCACATTGTTCTCAATAGGTATGGACGATGATGCTTTGATGCGCGCTGGCGGCGGATTAGATCAGGTTACCTGGATGGATGTGCGCATAGGAGATGAGGTTATCACACCTAGACATGGTAAGCCAGTAGAAATCAACGTTTTGTGGTACAACGCACTTATGACCATGGAGGAGATTTCCAGAGGTATTGCAAGACGTACCCATAACAAGCCTGAAAACTATCTGGCTTATGCAGGCGGCTGCAGTCAGTTGGCTATGTGGGTTAAGGAAGCCTTCAATTCAGAGTTTTGGTACGAAGAGGGCGGATATTTATACGATGTAATTGATGATGAATCTAAGGATGCAACACTTAGACCGAACCAGATTTTTGCAGTAAGTCTTCCATTTACAATGCTTGACCCTGAAAAGGAAAAGTCAGTGGTACGTGTAGTGAAGGAAAGACTGTATGTTGGGGTAGGACTTCGTTCCTTAGATGTGGATGATGAACAGTATCACGGTATTTACCAGGGAGCATTGGAAAAACGTGACCATGCATATCACCAGGGAACAGCATGGGGCTTCTTGCTTGGGGCATTTATCGAGGCATATCTTAAAACAGGTGGCCACACAGCTCAGGCTATCGAAGAGGCAAAGGCTATGTTTGCTCCTGTAGAGAAGCATCTGTTTGAAGGATGTATAGGAACCATCTCTGAGATTTTCGACGGAGATGAACCACACACAGCCCGCGGCTGCTACGCCCAGGCCTGGTCCGTAGGCGAAGTACTCCGCGCGTACGCGTTATTACTAAAGTAAGTAATACTAAAAAAAGAAGGCAAAAGATGATAAAGACTAGGTTGCTTAAAATGTTAAAGAGGGGCACTAGATATGTATTGCTAGAGGTAGTCTGGCAGTGGCTTGCTTTAGTTGCCCAAATCATTGTAGTGGGCTGTATAGCCCGCGTCTTTTCTGATGCCTACAATCAAAAAATAGAAGTCAAGCAGCTACTTATATATCTAGGAGTAGCTCTTTTTTCTATATCTTGCAGAATTGTTTTTGACAGATTATATACAGAAGCATCATTTGAAGCCAGTGTAGATGTAAAAAGAGTAATCCGTGAGGAAATCTACGCAAAGCTACTGCGACTTGGTAGCGGATATCGTAAATACGTATCAACAGCTCAGATAACACAGATGATGGGGGAGGGAGTAGAGCAGTTAGAGGTATATTTTGGAAAATATATCAGTCAGTTCGTATATGCGTTACTTGCTCCTATCACATTATTTCTGTTTTTATTTAGATATGACCTGAAGGCTGCAGCGGTTCTACTTGCAGCAGTACCACTTATTCCTATTGTAATTATGGTGGTTATGAAGGTGGCAAGAAAGCTGCTTGATAAATACTTTAAGATTTATTACGGCTTAGGAGATACCTTCCTTGAAAAGCTTCATGGTATGACAACTCTTAAGATATATGAGGCTGACGAACAGGCTTTAGAGGAAATGGACGAGGAATCTGAAAATTTCAGAAAAATCACCATGAAGGTATTATCTATGCAGCTTAACAGCACAATTGTTATGGATATTGTGGCATATGCAGGGGCAGCTGTTGGAATAGCAGTCACTATAAATGAGTTTGCGGCCCGTCAGCTTAATCTTGAAGAAGCCATAATGTTTTTACTATTATCAGCGGAATTTTTCCTTCCAATGAGATTGCTAGGTTCGTATTTTCACATTGGCATGAACGGAATGAAAGCAGCTGATAAGATGTTTGAATTTCTTGATATAAAAGAGACGGGGCAGGGCAAAGAAGTATTAAATGGCAGCTCTTACGATATCGCTATAAAAAACATGTCATTTTCCTACGATAAGAAGCCTGTATTAAATCAGATAAATATGAATATCAACACTGGAAAGCTGATTTCCATTGTTGGTGTTTCCGGTTCTGGCAAATCCACTATTGCAGCAATCCTTAGAAGACAGCTTAAGGGCTACGAGGGTAGCATAGTTATCGGTGGCAAGGAGCTAAAAAATATAAAAGAAGATTCACTGATGTCGGCCATTACAGCTGTATCTCTTAACAGCTACATTTTTCCAGGTACTGTTCGGGAAAACCTGTTACTTGGTAATGGAAAGGCCAGTGATAAGAGACTTAATGGTGCTCTTAAGATTATGAATCTTTTAGAAGAATTGCAGCCAATGGGAGGACTTGACCTTAAGCTACAAGAAGGGGGAAGCAATTTGTCAGGAGGCCAAAGACAGCGTTTGGCACTGGCTAGAGCGTTACTGAAAAACAGTCCCATCTATATTTTTGATGAGGCCACAAGCAATATTGATGTGGAATCAGAAGAAATCATCATGAAGGTAATCAGACAGCTTTCAAAGGATATGGGAAAGACCATCATCCTTATATCACATAGACTTGCAAATGTGGTTATGTCTGATGAAATCTACATGCTTAATGATTGTGAGATAGTTGAACAGGGAAGCCATACTCAGCTTATGGCAAAGAAGGGCTATTATGCCAAAGTGTTTAATGCACAGCAGGCCTTGGAAAACTATGCAGGAGGTGAATCATTATGAAAAATGAAAAATCTTCTGGATTAAAAATAATGGCTCGTTTGATTATATTGGTCAAGCCTCTTACAGCAGTAATGCTTCTTGGAATTTTGCTTGGAACACTGGGGCATTTGTGCGCAATCTTCGTTACTGTAATTGGTGCTGAAGGCATTGCCATTGTGGCCACAAACATTGATAACCCAGTGATTTTGAAGAGTGTAAAGAGATTTTTTGGAGTTCTTGTGGCACTTGGAATTTTGCGAGGATTGCTTCATTACGGCGAGCAATATTGTAATCACTATATAGCTTTTAGAATCCTTGCAATCATTCGTCATAAGGTTTTTGATAAGCTAAGAATCCTTTGCCCAGCTAAGCTAGAAGGTAAAGAAAAAGGTAATCTGATTACCATGATTACCACTGATATCGAGCTTTTGGAGGTGTTTTTTGCACATACTATTTCGCCTATCGCAATTGCAGTTTTGGTATCGGTTTTAATGTCCATTTTCATCGGCATGCAGTATCCTACCGCTGGTATTATTGCAGCCATTGCCTATGTGACTGTTGGAGGAATTATACCTGTTGCAAATGAAGTAGAATCTGCAGAAGCAGGACTAGATTTTAGAAGTTTATTTGGAAAAATGAATAGCTTTATTCTTGGCGCTACATATGGAATAGATGAAACTATTCAGTTTAAGACAGGTAAAGCTACATTAAAACAATTAAATGAAAAGTCAGATGAACTAAAAAGTACAAGGGAAGAACTGGTAGGCTTTGAGAAGAATCAAAAAAGCCTTACTAATCTTTCCATACATGTATTTTCATTAATAATATTAGGTGTGATGGTATACGCCTACAGTAAGCAAAAAGTTGGCTTTGAGCAGGTGATTATTGCAACGGTAGCCATGATGAGTTCCTTCGGACCAGTGGTGGCGCTTGCATCACTTTCTAATAATCTTAATCAGACACTTGCCTGCGGCAAACGCGTGCTTGATTTGTTAGATGAAAAGCCTCAGGTAAAAGAGGTTTATGATGGAATAAATATTGAAATGGTGGCAAATTCCAAGGGGAATGTTGCTTCTGTAAATAACGTGTCATTTTCTTATGATGATGCCCAGGTGCTGAAGGACGTTTCTGTAGATATTAAAAAGGGACAAATCCTTGGAATACATGGACCTAGTGGAAGTGGCAAATCCACATTACTGCGTCTTCTTATGAGATTTTGGAAGATAGATGCAGGTCAGATTCACTATTATGACAAGGTGGATGGACCGATTGAAATAGATTTTATCAACACCGCTTCTCTTAGAGAAAATCAGTCCTTCGTAACTCAGGAAACATGGATGAGCCACGATACAATTGCAAAAAATATTGCAGTGGGTAAGCCTGATGCATCAATGGATGAGATTGTTGAGGCAGCTAAAAAAGCTAGCATTCATGATTTTATCACTGGATTATCACATGGATATGATACTGTAGTTGGCGAGCTTGGATCTACCATATCGGGAGGAGAAAAGCAGAGAATCGGAATCGCCAGAGCCTTTTTACACGGCGGTAATATGATGCTTTTAGATGAGCCTACCAGTTCACTGGATTCTTTGAACGAGGGCATCATACTTAAGTCACTTAAGGAGGAGGCAAAGGATAAAACCGTAGTGCTTGTATCGCACAGAAAATCCACCATGGGAGTGGCGGATTCAGTAATAGATTTTGAGTGATATATATGAAAAGATTTACATTGATTTTACTAACATGCTGTATGGTATTTACACTGTCGGCTTGTGGAAAAAAGAATAAGGTAAGTGACGTGGATGTGGATTTGACCACCATGTCATCTACAATGGTGTACTCGTATGTGTATGATATGTTGTCACATCCTGATAATTATAAGGGAAAGATGGTTAAGATGGATGGAGATAGCAATACCACACACGGCGGCACCCATTCCTGTATTGTGTATGATGCATTAGGATGTTGCACAGAAGGAATCGAATACCTTTTGCCAGAGGGCGAAGACACATACCCAGATGACGGCACCAAAATCACTGTAGTAGGTCGCTTCGCAACCTACACCAAAGGCGAAGGCACATACTTCGTATTGGTAGATTCCGTGCTAGAATAGCTATTATGGGATGAGGCGGTAGGTAACAAATATTTATCTTACTCAAGGAGCAATCCCGCGACGGAGTAAGATAAATGTTTGTTGCCGTAACCTGTACAATAAGGAGAATTCATGGAAGAATCAATTTATGGAAATCATAGGGATGCCATGATAGATGTTATGAATATTATCTTGGGTTCTATAGATGAGCTTAGGGCAAATATGACCGAAGAAAATGGCAACGACCCAGTGGAACACTGCAGAGCTCGAATCAAATCAGAGGAAAGTATGCGAGAAAAATGTAGAAGGCAGAATCTACCTGAAACAACCCAGTCGGCCCTTGAAGTTATTCATGACGCTATTGGTATCAGAGTTGTGTGTGCATTTATCAGCGATGTATACACTGTAAAGGAGCATCTTATCAACATGGATAAGGTGGAGCTGGTAGAAGAAAAGGATTATATCAAGCATGCAAAGCCAAACGGCTACCGCAGTCTTCATCTGATTTTGAAATATGATGATAAGTATTTTGTGGAGATTCAGCTTAGAACAATATCCATGGACACATGGGCTGCCTTGGAGCACCACATTCATTACAAGAAAGAAGTGGGTGAGCAGGATAAGCTGATTATTGCAGAGCTTAAAAGATGCGCAGATGAGCTGGCATCTACCGATATGTCAATGCAGACAATCAGGGAAATGATTAAAAACAATTTATAGAGGTTTATATGAAAATATTACTTGCAGAAGATACTGTAGATTTAAATAAGGTTATTAGTCAGATGCTTGAAATGCAAGGATTTGACGTTGATAGTACATTTGATGGACAGATGGCTTTAGAAAAAGCCCTAAGTAATGGCTATGATGGTATTGTGCTTGATATCATGATGCCTAAGATGTCTGGTCTTCAGGTACTAAAAGAGATTAGAAAAAGAAATATCGTTACTCCAGTTTTGATGCTTACAGCAAAGGCCGAGGTCGATGACAGAGTTGAAGGCTTAGATGCAGGAGCCGATGATTATCTGACCAAGCCATTTGCCATGAAGGAGCTTATGGCAAGAGTGAAGGCACTTACCAGACGAGGCAGCCAGTACGCGGCAAAGGAGCTTTCTTTTGGAGACATCACACTAAAATCAGAAAGCTTGGAGCTTATAGCATCTAACACAGTAAGACTTTCATTAAAGGAATTTTCTTTGATGCAGGCACTGCTTTTGAATCAGGAGCATGCTGTTGATTGCAACTATCTAATAGAGCATGTGTGGAACGATGAGGCAGATGTTTCAGAAGAGACTGTTTGGTTATATGTTAATTTCCTTCGGGGAAAGCTTTCTTACATAGATTCTAATGTTGAAATCAAAGGCGATAAAGGCGGCCCTTATCAGGTGGTTATAAATGAGTGAAAAAGCGATTCAAAGATTAAAAAATAAATTCATACTTACAGCATCAGTATCATTTTTTGTTGTCATGACATTTATTGCAGGGTGCATCTATGTGTTCAACGTACTTATGACCCGCAGCCAGATAAAGGATAACATAATGTATATCGTTGAAAATGATGGCGTTTTGCCTATTCAGTACGACAGCATCGAATCTGGCGATATGAAGGACAACAATCAAACTATTAAAAACAAAAACGATTTTATAACTCAGCTGGAAAAGCTATTTGGTGTTGAAAGCGGATATATTTCCGACGAGTTTTATTATTCCACCAGATATTTTGCGGTAACATTTGATGAAAGTGGTTCTGTGGAAAAGGTCATTACATCCCACACTGCAGCAGTGGAACCATCGCAAGCTGTTACCTACGCAAATACGGTAATGAAACGCTGGTTCAAATTCGGAAGCTATGATGATTACTATTACATGGTTTCTGATAGAGAAGCAGGGGGCAACATAGTTGTTGTACTAGACTGTAGCACCCAGGTCTCAATCAACAGAAGATTGGTTTTGCTGGCATGCATATTGATTGGCTTAGGCATGGTTATATCAACATTTGTTATCAGGACTTGGGCAGGTAGAATTATCGAGCCAGAAATCAAAAATGCTGAGCTACAAAAATCCTTCATTACAAATGCCAGCCACGAGCTGAAGACACCGCTTGCCGTTATCAGAGCAAACACTGAAATGTTAGAGATGATGGGGACGGACAACGAATGGACCAAGTCCACAATGAGACAGGTAGATAGATTGACAGGCCTTATTCAAAACCTGGTGCTTGTTACTCGAGCCAGCGAAAAGGACAGCAAGGAAGAGCGAGTATACACAGATTTTACAGCTATTGTAAAGGATACTGCTAAGACCTTCGAGGCAGTTGCAGCAGCAGACGGTAAGACCATGGATTCATCTATTGCTGAAGGTGTTGGAATGCTTGCTCACGAAGGTGATATTAGACAGATAGCTACACTTCTTATTGATAACGCTATCAAATATTGTGATGATGGTGGAAAAGTAACTATAGGACTTGGAACTGACAAGAAGAAAAAGAACATCTATCTTAGAGTTTCTAATAGTTATGAAAGTGGTGAAGGAAAGGATTACCATCGATTCTTTGACCGTTTTTATCGTGGCGACGAAGCTCACAACATCGACAAAGAAGGCTACGGTGTAGGCCTTTCCATCGCCCAGGGTCTCATGGAGCGCTATCACGGCGACATCAAAGTAAGCTGGCGCGATGGAATCATTACCTTCACCTGCAAGTTCTAGGCAGCCTTTAGGTTTTTGTGCCAGCGAATGATGGCGATGCCGATGATTATCGCATATCCGATAATGCTGAGAGCTTCAGGTACTTCGCCAAGGAAGATGATTCCAAGCATGGCTGCGAAGATTACCTGGGTGTAGTCGAATACGGAAATCTCCTTGGCAGGGGCATATTTGTAGGCAGTTGTGATAGAAAACTGGCCAAGGGATGCAGATACGCCTGCCAGGAATAGGTATAGCCACTGAAGTGGTGTCATAGGAACAAAATTTAAAATTAAAAATGGTAAGGTTACAATACATGAGAAAAGGGAGAATGCAAATACGATAATGGCTGTTTGCACTCCCTTATTTGTTACCTTTCTTACAAATACGTAGGCAGTTCCAGCACCGAATCCACCGAAAAGGCCAATCAGTGCAGGGAATACGGCTGTAAAAGCACCGGTTGGGCGGATGATAAATAGTGCGCCTATAAAGGCGATTATTGTTGTAATTATATCAAATTTGTTTGGAACTTCTTTTAGGATGAAGATTGAGAGAATGATTGCAAAAAATGGTGATAGCTTGTTAAGCATATTCGCATCAGCAATACCTAGTCTGTCAATGGCATAGAAGTTTGCAATCAGTCCAGAGGTACCAAAAGCGCAACGAAGGAATACATCAAGTCTGTTTCCTTTTCCAATATGTATGCCCTTGCCACTTTTGATAATGGCAGAGCTGGCAACTATAAGTGCAACAAAATTTCTAAAGAATGCTTTTTGCATAGTAGGCAAGTCTCCAGAAATTCTAACGAAAAATGTCATAAGTGAAAATCCAAATGCTGCAAGTAAAATAAAGGTGATTCCTTTTAGTTTATTTTTAGAGTTCATAGTGAGAATCCTTCCTAGTGTTTGAGTTGTTTCTTTTTTATTCATAAATATTATGAATATCTTCTAGAAAATGTCAACTTTTTGTAGATTTAATAGTTGGGGTACATTAAAATGATTTTGTCGATTAAAGGAGGATGATGTAATGAAGGTTTTAAATCCATTAATTAACATGGATATGCCAGATATCGATGTAATAAAGGCAAATGGTTTTTATTATATGGTTAGCACTACCATGTTTTTTACACCTGGAGCGCCAATACTTCGCTCTAATGATTTGAAGAATTGGGAGATTGTTTCCTATATTTTTGACAAAATAGAGGATAACGATATCTATCAATTAAAGAACGGAAAAAATGCTTATGGAGCCTGCCAGTGGGCTACATCTTTAGCATACAGAAATGGTCTTTTTTATGCGACTTTTGTCTGCAACGATATGAAAAAGACTTACATATATTATACAGATGATATTGAAAAATCCTTCTGGCAGCGTGTGGAACTTGAGGGCATATATCACGATATGAGCTTCCTGTTTTGGGAGGATAGAGCTTATCTTGTATATGGCAATGGAGATATACATATCACTGAGCTTCAGGATGATTTAAAGGGTATTAAGGAAGGCGGATTAAACAAGCTGCTTTTTTCCACTCCAAAGGATGGCATCATGCTTCGCTGCGAGGGCTGTCGAGCTTATGTGAAGGATGGCTACATGTATTTTTGTTTCATCGAATGGCCTAAGGAAGGTGAAGGCAATAGCAGAAGACGAGAGGTTTGCTATCGCGGAAAGTCTTTAGATGGTCCGTTTGAACGTAAGGTGATTTTTGATGATGATATGGGATATCGTAATTGCGGTATAGCTCAGGGCGTGTTGATTGATGCTGGGGACAAATGGTATAGCATGCTGTTCCAGGATCATGGGGCAGTAGGAAGAATTCCATATCTGCTTCCTATGGATTGGCAGGAGGATTGGCCAGTAATCGAAGCGCCAGTAGAGTTTGAGATAGATATGACAGAGGTGAAGACAGCACCTATTGTTATCAGTGATAGCTTTAATCACAGTGAAAATAAACTACCATTGCAGTTTCAGTGGAATCACAATCCTATAGATGATGCATGGTCATTTACAGAGCGCCCAGGATATTTGCGCCTTAAGAATGCTCAGGTTTGTGATGGATTGATGACTGCAAGAAACACACTTACCGAAAAAACAATCACACCTAAATCCGTATATACGGTAGAAGGTGATTTCTCAAATATGATTGACGGAGATTATGCCGGTATTGCAGCATTCATGGGAGAGTACGGTCAGATAGGTATTACAAAGGAAAATGGGCAGCTTATTTTGTTTAAGGCCTTCAAGAATGGAATAAAGGAGCGCATACCAGTTTCAGATATAGCAGGCTTTAATGAAGAAAGTGTTACTTTGCGAATCGTGTTTGATTTTGAAAATGAGGATAAGGCATATTTTTATTATTCTGTAGATGGTGAAAGCTTTGTAGAAGTAGGTGAGCCTTTGCAGATGCATTATACCTTGGATTTGTTTGTAGGATATCGAATCGGTATTTTTTCTTATGCTACAAAGAATATTGGTGGTATGGCTGATTTTAGAAACCTTGTGGTTTCCTAGGAAGGGGTCACAGATTTTTTACAGATAGAAAATGTTATAAGTAGTATGATATCTATAGTATGTCTACATAAGATAAAAAAGGAGGAGAAATATGAATTACGAAATTAGTGGTGATAGCTTACCAGTACTTAAATGCAAGCTTGCTGCGGGAGAATCTGTTCAATGTGAAGCAGGTGCTATGTCCTGGATGGATGAAGGCATTGAAATGCAAACAGAAGCCGGCGGCTTAGGCAAGATGTTTGGCAGATTGCTTACTGGCGAAAACATGTTTTTAAATACTTATGTTGCAAATCGTGCAGGTGAAATTGCATTTGCATCAAAGTTCCCAGGCTCAATCAGAGCTATCGAAATCACACCAGGAAATGGAATCATTGTTCAGAAGGGTTCTTATCTTGTAACTATTGGGGATGTTAAATCTGAAGTTTTCATTCAGCAGAAAATTGGCAGCGGCCTTTTCGGTGGTGAAGGCTTCCTTATGAGAAAATTCACAGGAACAGGAATCGTATTCCTTGAGATTGATGGTTCAGCTCATGAGTATGAATTGGCAGCTGGTGAAGTAAAGATTGTTGATTCTGGAAACCTTGCTGCAATGTCAGAAAACTGCAAAATGGAAATCCGCACAATCAAGGGCGTAAAGAACATGCTCTTTGGCGGCGAGGGATTATTCAACACAGTCGTTACTGGCCCAGGTAAGGTAGTGCTCCAGAGTATGCCTATCTCATCTACAGCACTCAAGCTTTACGATTACATGCCACATCCTTCATCATCTAATTAATTAGAATTAACGAAGTGCAAGGGAGATTTTAATTGGAGAAGATAATAGCTGCTTGTGGAAATGATTGCATGGCCTGCCCAAGGTACGTGGCGCACCCATGTGAAAAGACTGATGAACAGTTGCGCCATACGGCAGAGCTGTGGATGAAGATTGGGTATCGGGACCATATTGTGACTAATGAAGAGATTTCCTGCACGGGCTGCAAGCCTGAAAACTGGTGCAGATATCAGGTGGTGAAATGCTGCCAGGACAGAGGCATCAAAACATGTGCCGACTGTCAGGAATATCCCTGCGACAACATGAAGGAATGCTTTCAGGTTACCAAATCTTTTGAGCCTAAGTGTAGAGAGGTTTGTAGTGAGGAGGAATATCTGCAGTTGAAGAGGGCGTTTTTTGAGAAGGAAGAGAATTTGGGGAGATTACTTAGGAGATATGGCTTATTACGTGAAAATCGTGAGAATATGAATTTGTGATGTAATGACTTCAGGCAGTGTGGCGTAACTTGGCAACGTATTTGAAATATGGTGAAATACACTTTAATTAACAAAAGTAAACTAAAATAAGTAATAGAAAATCAGTCCAATCTCAGCGAAATATTACGGTAAGAAGTCACTATTCATAGCATATTGCCGTAGCATCACAAATCCCAAAGCCACAAAGCCCATTCTGGAGAAGAGAAATAGGCAGTGCTAGAGCGAAAAGTGAATCCAGCACTGCTTGGGAGTGGAAAAAATATCACTTTTGAATTGTGTATTCCTTGCTGGATGTGGATTCTGTATAATTGAAGGCAGTAAGATTAACAACTTCAAAGTTCTCGACCTAATTGAATATTGAACATTAAATCCAGGTGTTTAACTGCACCTGGAAATTTTTTTGAAAAAATTTAGATGTAACCATTGACATTACATCAAAACAGTGCTATATTAACACCATCAGATGAAACCGCCACGGTTACATCGCTGAACATTTTTATATTCGAGGATGAAGATTAAAAATGCAGATATCAAGCAGATTTACGGTTGCACTTCATATTTTTACATGTGTGGATACATTTAAAGATGAACACAAGGTAACGAGCGATTTTCTTGCAGCCAGTATAAATACGAATCCTGTCATCATTAGAAAGATACTTACTCAGCTTAAAAACGCAGGGCTAATAAATGTTATCAGAGGAACAGGCGGAATAGAGCTTACAAGAGATCTTAAAGATATAACTTTTTATGATGTGTATCAGGCAATAGAGCCTTTGGAGGATGGAAATCTATTCAGATTTCATGAATCACCAAATCCAGAGTGCCCTGTTGGTAGGAATATCCATTCACTTTTGGATGATAAGTTGAAAAACATACAGGAAGCGATGGAATCAGAGATGAAAAAATACACTCTTAATGATTTAAGATCCGGAATGCAGGAACTGTTGGCAAAAGAAGCTTAACAATGAGACTCTGAGGTGTTTACTTCAGAGTCTTTTTTTAGAAGGATGTGGAATATGGAAACTAAGGCTAAAAAATCAACACAGGAAGAACGTCTTGATTATCTTGTAGAAGAGTTCAAGGCAGATTCTGCTGAATATAAGGAATTACAGACTCCAAATAGTACGGAAGATAAAAGACGAATCTTAAGGTCGCTTATGAACATCCGTATGCCAAAAGAATTATCTTCTGAGGTCATGAAAGTACAGGATGAATATCTGACAGAAAGAGCGGCTGAAAAGGGTGTGGTGAATCTGTCAGACATCCCGGTTATCAGGGATGGACTTTCTATCTGGCAAGGAGATATCACAAGACTTTCGGTGGATGCTATTGTTAATGCCGCTAATTCGCAGATGCTTGGTTGTTTTGTTCCGATGCATACTTGCATAGATAACTGTATCCATACTTTTGCAGGAGTGCAATTAAGAGCTGAGTGCAACAGGCAGATGAATGAACTTCGAATCAGATACGGAAGAGATTATGAGCAGCCGACAGCCGTTCCAATGCTCACTGATGCGTATAATCTTCCTGCAAAGAAAGTTATTCATATAGTAGGACCAATTGTCCAGTACAAACTTACTCCTGAATTGGAAAAGGACTTGGAGAACTGCTATAGAAACACTTTGGATATGTGTGCTGAAAATAGCTTGAAGAGCGTTGCTTTTTGCTGTATTTCAACAGGAGTATTTCGTTTTCCTAACAAAAAAGCAGCTGAGATTGCCGTTAAGACTGTGTCAGAATGGCTTCGTGAAAATCCTGGTAAGGTAGAAAGAGTGATATTCAATGTTTTCAAAGATGAGGATAAGGCCATTTATGAAAAACTTATATGATGATATGCCTAATGGTTATCAGGAAACTATAGAGAAAGGGCGCTGCATGTCCGGTGGACATGCGTTTAGCGCGGACCGGAACGGAGTGTAGACATGAATGCTGTGAGATACTTTAGAAGCATGTCCTATGGTAAGGGTAACAAAGAAGAACTGATAAGCAGACTTAAAACAGAAATCAAGGAAGCAGATGCCATTGTTATAGGTGCGGGTGCAGGATTATCAACATCAGCAGGGTTTACTTACAGTGGCGAACGTTTTGAAAAATACTTCTATGACTTTGCCAAAAGATTTGGAATAAGAGATATGTATTCAGGTGGATTCTATCCGTTTCCAAGTGAAGAAATCCGCTGGGCTTGGTGGGCAAGAAATATTTATATCAACCGCTATATGAAAGCCCCAAAGCCTGTATATGAAATGTTGTTGGAGTTGGTTAAAGAAAAAGATTATTTTGTAATCACAACGAATGTTGATCATCAGTTCCAGAAGGCAGGATTTGATAAAAAGAGACTGTTTTATACGCAGGGTGATTATGGTTTGTTTCAGAGCGTGAATCCTGCTATTCAGAAAACCTTTGATAATGAAGAGTGGGTAATGAAAGCTATGGAAGCACAAGGGTTCGAAAAAGATGATCAGGGAGTATTTCAGGTACCGGTTGATGGTAAGTTATTGATGGAAATTCCTTCTGAGCTGATTCCAAAGTGCCCTGATGATGGCTCTGATATGACTATGAATTTGAGAGCGGATGATTCTTTTGTTGAAGATGAAGGATGGCATAGGGCATCTGCAGCATATTCTGATTTTATTCGTAGACATGAGAATCTTCATGTTCTTTATCTTGAATTGGGAGTAGGAGCTAATACGCCCGTAATAATAAAGTATCCGTTCTGGCAGATGACGCTGGCAAATGAAAAAGCGGTATATGCCTGCTTAAATTATGGTGAATCATTCTGCCCAGAGGAAATTGCCGATAGAAGTATATGTATTGATGGTGATATTGCAACCATATTACAAGAGTCATGAAGCTCAGACCAGTACACTTGTACTGGTCTCAGACTGTAGACAAAGAGGATGCTGCAAAACACCGTTTTGCAGCATCCTTTTCTTTTTTCTAAGATTAATTTTTGGTTTTTAGTTCAAAAG
>NZ_AUJQ01000011.1 GCF_000424305.1 Pseudobutyrivibrio ruminis AD2017
TCAGAGTGTAGACAAAGTGTCGCGGCTTCCGCCGCGACCTTTTCTTTTTTTATAAGGAGGAACTGGAGTCAGAGGACCCCAGTTCTTTCATTTTTAAACCAACTTATACCTTAGAAAGCCTTGATTTTACAAGCTTTATAGCCACTTTTTTGATATAATAAAACTATCAAAACAAGGGGTTAGAATAATGATTACAGAACAAAATGAGAAGGCTAGAAAGCAGATTGAATTTGTATGTACTGATGATTTAGTTCCTCAAGATCATCTTCTAAGAATCATAGATAAAGCAATTGATTGGTCTTTTATTTATGATTTAGTCAGAGATAAATATTCTCCTGATCAGGGGCGTCCAAGTATTGATCCTGTCACTCTAATCAAAATCCCATTGCTTCAATATTTATACGGAATTAAAAGCATGCGCCAGACTATAAAAGAGATTGAGGTGAATGTTGCTTTTAGATGGTTTCTTGGGCTTGAACTTTATGATAAGGTTCCTCATTTTTCAACCTTCGGTAAGAACTATTCAAGAAGATTCGAAGGTACTGATTTATTTGAGCAAATCTTTCAGCACATCTTGGAAGAATGCTATCGCTTCAAACTTGTTGACCCAACAGAAATTTTTGTTGATGCAACTCATGTAAAAGCAAGAGCTAATAATAAAAAGATGCAACGAAGAATCGCTCAGCAGGAAGCATTGTTTTATGAAGAGATGCTAAGAAAAGAAATATCATCAGATAGAGCTGCTCATGGTAAAAAGCCATTGAAAGATAAAGATGATGATAACCACTCATCTGGTTCGTCAGGAGGTAATGATAAGTTTGAAGAATACACTGATGATGTTCCATTGGATGGTAAAACAATCAAATGTAGCACTACTGATCCTGAAAGTGGTTGGTTTAGAAAGGGTGAGCACAAACATGTCTTTGCTTATGGAATAGAAACTGCCTGTGATAAAAATGGGTGGATTTTAGGTTTTGATGTTAATCCTGGCAATGAGCATGACAGCAGAACTTTCAAAGGTCTGTATGATAAGCTTCAAAATATTGGAATGGAAAAATGTGTTGTTGATGCAGGATATAAAACTCCAGCCATTGCGAAGTTATTACTCGATGATGGTGTAAAACCTGTTTTTCCATACAAAGCACCAATGACAAAAGATGGTTTCTTCAAGAAATATGAGTATGTCTATGATGAATACAACGACTGTTATATTTGCCCTAATAACCAAATATTAAAATACAGTACTACAAACAGAGATGGTTACAAGGAATACAAAAGTTGCAGTCACATATGTGAGAAATGTGAGTTCTTAGGACAATGTACAGCAAGTAAGAATCACGTAAAAGTTGTAAACCGTCATGTCTGGGAAGAATACATGGAAGCATGTGAAGATATAAGACAGACCTTAGGTATGAAAGAGTTATACTCTCACAGAAAAGAAACCATAGAAAGAATCTTTGGAACAGCTAAAGAGAATCATGGTTTTAGGTATACACAGATGTATGGTAAAGCGCGCATGACAATGAAAGTCGCGCTTACCTTTGCGTGTATGAATTTAAAGAAACTAGCAAAAATGCAACAAGAATGGGAATTGAAAATGGCCTAAAGAAAGGCCATTTTTAACAAAAATCCAAAAAAGAATCTTGGAAAAAGGAAAGGATGCTGCAAAACCGAGTTTTGCAGCATCCTCTTTGTCTACAGTCTGGGGGCTCCTTAACGGAGCCCTTTTTCAATCCTATTTATTCATTGCTTCTTCAATTCCAAGAGCAAGCTGATCTGCACAGCTGGTGCCTTTGAAACCACAGCTATTTCCTTTAAGGATTTCTACTGTATGTGCTGCATCAGCGCCCTCTAAAAGCTTGCTGATAGCCTTTGTATTGCCGTCACAGCCACCAGTAAATTTTACATTGTGAAGCTTGCCATCTTCGATTTCAAAATCAATCTTTCTAGCGCAAACTCCCTTTGGTGTGAAACTAAATTTTTCCATATATAACCTCTTTCTTACATTGGATCTAAGGAATTTAAAAGATCCAAATTCTTTACTTCTGTTTCTGAGAATATATCCTCAGTGAAATCCTTTGGAAGGATGCTTGGTGTGTACCAAATCTGTCCCATGAAATAATTGTATATTTCTTTGTCCTTAAAGGCGTATCCATGTCTAGCATAGATTTCGTTTTTAGCCATATGAATAACTTCTGGCGCAAGTCCACTGAAATCGCTGGCCTGATAAACTTTCTTATCAGTGTTAAATAGATACTGGCAATAGCAGCTAATATCTGTGACACTTCTTGTTGTTTCCCAGTAAGAAGAAACCGCTGGCCAATATTTGTTACCATCAAGATATCCGCTTCTTTCACTGATTGCCGCATTGATTTGGTCTGCAGACCAATCTGCAACTGCTGGTGCATAAGCGCTAGGATCAACCACTGTTATAACAACATCTGAGAAATCCTCCTCAGGTTGAGCCTGCTCATCAGCTTTCTCATTTGCTGAAGGTGTTTTACTATCTTCAATGGCAACAGCCTTTTCCTCGCTCACCTTAAGGCTCTTTTCCTCCTTGTTAAGAAGGCCAAAGGTAATACAGCCTGTTAAGATACCAACCACAAGCGCAACACCAAGCTCTATTCCCCATCTTTTAACATTAGGGCTGATGCTTATACCATTTGTTCTTTTTTTGTTTTTGAAAAGCCTGCGCATTCCATAATGCACATCATCAATCAAATCTAAAAATTCTCCCATTATTCATCCCTCTTAATCTTTAAACTTTATTAAGTATAACATAAAGTCTATAATTGTTACAAATTTATTACAGTGTACCCTCAATCTGTGTTCTGGTAGCGTTTATACTCCCCTGAGCCATCTGCTTGCTGCCTCCGCCTTTGGCACCAAGTAGTTCTCTTAATCCTGTAGCTATTGCTGCGCAGTCTCTGGTTTTGCTGCCTATCACAAAATTGTAGCCTTCTTCATCATCACCTGAGAAGATTGCACATAAACCGTCATGTCTTTCTACAAGCTTGTTTACACCATCTCTCATGGTCTTTGTGTCTAAATCTTCCATAAAGATAATTACATCTGTAAGCTCTGGAACAACGCTTTCAATTCTATCATTCAAAAGTCCAGCCTTAATATCGCTTATACGATATTTCAACTGCTTATTATCCTCAATTAATCCTTCAACCTTTTCAGGAAGCTCTTCCTCTTTACAGTTAAGCTTTTGATAAGCGCTGGCAAGGATTTTCATTCTTCTATTATAATCTGCAAGGGCTCTCATACCGCATAAAATGTACACTCTGGTGCCGCCCTTGTATTTTCCGTAGGAAACCACCTTAAGTAATCCCACCTGACCTGTTGATTTAACATGTGGGGCACAGCAGGCACAAAGGTCTACGCCTTCGATTTCTACTAATCTAACAGCCCCTTCTATTTCCTTTTTGCTGCGATAATTGATAGCGCCCAACAAATCCTGATTAGGATAATATGCCTTCACCGCCACATCCTTTGCAATGATTTCGTTGGCAGTTGTTTCGATGTAATCAACCTGTTCATCTGTAAGTTCAATATTAAGATCCAGTGTGACTGTATTATCGCTTAGATGGAAGCCAACGTTTTCAGCACCGTATGTGTTGTGAGCAATTCCTGTAAAGATGTGCTCCCCTGTATGCTGCTGCATATTGTTGAATCTGTGCTGCCAATCTATTACACCCTTGACCTCTTCGCCGATAAGAAATCCCGATGTGACGTAGTGATAAATCACGCCATCTGCTATCTGCACATCTATAACCTTAGCATTATCAAGAGTTCCTATGTCACTGCTTTGGCCACCCTGTTCAGGGAAAAACAGTGTTTTATCAAGCACCACCTTGTAGGCTGTTTTTTCATCTTTTGTAATTTCATCGCAGGAAATAACCCTACCTACAAACTCCTTGGCATAGGCATCCCTGTCAAATAATGCTTCTGTCTTCATAATCGTTCCAATCTATTTGCTTTTTCTGTAAAGCATGTCTCTGTTTATTTCTGTGTAGAAGGTGTTCCTTAACTGCTCTCCGGTATAGCCCATTCCTTCTATCCACATAAGCTTTGTTATAGTAGCCTCCAATGTCATGTCGTAAGCCTCTATCATGTGGAAATCATGCTTAATCTGACGGCCTACCTCGTAGACTGTCATATTGCTGCCCTCATTGGCAACCTGTGTAGTCATAACTGCCAGCTTGTCCTGGCCTGCCCACTTATCCATCTCCTTGTAGAATGCTTCCATCAGTGTTTCTGGCATTCCACCTACACCAAAGCTTTCGATTACGATAATATCGTACTGCTCGAAAAGGAAGCTTAGGATACATGGATTCATTCCTGGATAAAGCTTTAGCAACGTGACCTTATCCGACATGTCGAAATAGAATTTCACATCACCTGTTATCTTTGTCTCAGGGATATATCTAAGCAACACCCCATCCTGTATTACTGCAAGATATGGGAAATTGATGCTTGAAAATGCATTGTAGCTCTTTGCCCTCTCCTTTTTAGCGCGAGTTCCACAGATTACCTTTCCATCAAATACTATGCTGACATTCTGAGAATTGTCATCTGATGCATAGATGAAGGAATCTAAAAGATTTGTTTTGGCATCTGTAACGTCCCTGCTGATAGGCTTTTGCGAGCCGGTTACAACAATTGGCTTTTTTGAATTCTGAATCATATAGCTAAGAGCTGCTGCAGTAAATGCCAGTGTATCTGTACCATGGCACACTACAAATCCATCATAATCGTCGTAATTGTCCCTAATGCATTTGGCAATACGCACCCAAAGTTCAGGTGTCATATTAGTGCTATCAATGTTCATCAGCTGCAGAGCATGAACCTGACACACCTTTTCTACGGCTGGTATGTAGGATAAGATATCCTCTGCTGTAAGTCCTGGTGTTAGCCCTGCTTCTGTTTGTTTTGAGGCGATAGTTCCGCCTGTTGCAATCATTAAAATATTCTTCATCTTAGTTCTTTCCTATTGGCATTCCAAAAAATTTAGCTTGGAAGCCTTCTGCTAATGTTTCATAATCTGTATATCTGATATTACTTTTGAAATGACTGTTCCATGTATCTTTCAAAATATCGCATATACGAATTGCTTTTTCATTTTCCTCCATCTGCTGAATAGATGGAAAAACATAAAAAATCATAAAATAGTTAAGGTTCATTAAATCCCCACCTCGAACCTTTCCAAACTTTTTGAAGGCTGCTGTAACATCCTCGCATAGCTGCTTTGCCTGCTCTTGTAATTCGCTTTCATCAGCCTCCACCAGGTCATTAAGCAATTCATATCTATTGCTTTTGAACATCTCTATATTGGCCTCATAAGCTTTCTTGTTGTTGACCTTGCTAAGTTGTCCCGCATCCTCAAATATTTTTTCTACATTATATCCCATAGTTTTCTCCCTTTTTACTCAATCACGTCATTAAGCTCTCTTATATCATCAACCTTTGCAACATAACCGTCTACTGATTTGCCGTAGCCGTAGGCTGCCCAGATGAAATCCACACCTGCTTTGTCACAGGCATCCTTATCTCCTTGGATGTCGCCGATGTAGACTGGATGCTTAAGCTGATTCTTTGCAACTAATCCCTTGATGTTATCGGCTTTGCCAAGGCCATTATCTCCGTAGCAGATAAAATCTGTGAAAAGATAACCTAAGCCGCTTCGCTCAAGGAAGGTTTCGATATAGCCCGACTGGCAATTGCTTACGATGTAAAGCTTTGTGCGCTTACTAAGGGCTTCGAGAGTTTCCTTCAAGCCTGGATAAGAAGTATCAACTGTACTTTCAGCTAAATCCTTCATTTCGTACTCTTCGCAAAGACGGAGTGTAGCATAACGTCTATCAGCATTTTCATCTGGTATGCAGGCATCTGCAATATCTGTCATAGTCTTGCCGAAGAGCCCCTTTAGCTTATCCTCATCAAACTTAACATCATATCCCATATCCTTACAGGCTCTCTCCCAGCTAGGCGCAAACACTGGGGTGTTATCCCAGATTGTGCCATCCATATCAAAAATGATTCCATCTGTATTAATCTTTTTCATGTTAAAAACCTTACTTTCTAAACTAATCGATGATATTTTACCGCATTTTAAGTATAATTGATACAGATTTATCAAAGGATGAAGAACTATGACAGATGATGAACAGCTTTTATACAAGCGCTTAATCGAGCTTTCAAACAGAGCTTATCAAAACAACATATATTGCTTTAGTGACTTCCTCAGCCTAAGCCAGCAGGAGGTCTTGTATCAGGCTGCAAGGGATAAGGCCTTTGCACCTATAAAATATGAGCTATTCGGAGGATATGAGAACTGTGAACGCCAGATGGCTCGCTTCGGAAGTGAAGCGGATTTCGGCTATGAAGTGGATTTTCCTATCAAATGCATCAAGGTAGAGCCACTGGCAAAGAAATTTGCAAAGGAATATACTCACCGCGACTATCTGGGCAGCCTTATGAGTCTTGGAATAGACCGAAAGAAATTCGGGGACATATTTGTAGATGGCATGGATGCCTATATGTACGTAGACGATTCCACTGCCGACTATCTTCTGGAAAACTTTGTATCTGTAGGCCGCAACGCCGTAAAATGTAGCTTCAGCGAACTACCTGATTCATACAAAAAAGCAGCCCTAAAAGAAGTCACCATACAGGTAGCTTCCCCTAGGGCTGATGCAGTTATCGCAAAAGTATACAACCTAAGTCGCAAGGACACCATTCCTTACTTCACCGAAAAGAAGGTCTCAGTCAACGGGCACATAGTAGAAAACAACGACAAGCTTCTTGCTGCCGGTGACACCGTCTCCGTCCGCGGCTTCGGCAAATTCAATCTTATAAGCGAAGGTGGCCTATCCAAAAAAGGCAAGCTCAACCTCAATGTAGAAGTCTTTGGGCGCTAGACTAGCTGCGCTTGTAGGCTGGCATGAGCTGGAGCTTATGGAGGTTTGCCACGTGCTTGCGTTCGATAGATGCGATGATGTCGGCTGGGATGCCTTCCTTGTTGCCTGAGATATATTCGTCAAGCTGCGCGTATGTAAATCCAAGCTTGTCTTCGTCAGACATTCCTGATAGACCATCAGATGGTGTCTTGTGTACAAGGCTTTCTGGAAGACCTAGGTATTCGCCAATCTGAAGAACCTCATGTACTGTGAAGTCCTGAAGAAGTGATACATCACCTGCTGCATCACCGTATTTTGTAGAGTAGCCTACGTAATCCTCAGATGCGTTGCATGTATTTACTACGAAGGATGTTACGCCCTGTCCCTGTGCTGCTGCATAAAGTGTAGACATACGAAGACGTGGTGCAAGATTTATCTTTAAGTCCTTTGTTACTTCGAAGGTGGTAGCCTTTTCAAATGTAGAAATGGCTGCATTGTAATAGTCTGTGATAGGTATGATTTCGTATGTGAGTCCCAAGTGGTCAACTAAAAGCTTAGCATCGTCTAGATCGCTCATTTCGCCGTTTGGCATGATGATAGCTCTGATACGCTCAGTACCAATTGCTTCCTTAAGAACTGCTGCAGTAACAGATGAATCCTTACCGCCAGAAATTCCTATAATAGCTCTTGAATCTGTTCCAAATTTGTTGAACCACTCTCTAGTGTATTCAATTAATTGCTTTGTCTGTTTTTCAACATTAAACTCTCTCATTTTTAGTCCTTCTTTCTTAAACATAAAGCATTAATGATTTTACAGTGCTGCAATCAAGCGCTGTGCGATAGCTTCGAATCCGGCATCATTTGGATGTCCCGCAAGGAAGGAACCTATCGTATATACGGTTCCATCTGCCGCAGTGTACTGGTCACCCTGCTTAAGCTGATATGAAGATACACCCTGAATGTCTGAAAGACTTACGTAGGTGCAGCCCATTTCTGATGCAACCGCTTTTTTCGTTTTGATTATGCTATCATATTTCCAAAAATTATCAAGTATCACAATTCGTGCATTTGGATTGTATTGCTTGATATATCTAATCATATCAGCAAAATCTTCCTTAAAATGCTCCTCGTGGCCCTTAACATTTTCACCTAATTCGATGACGATAGTTCCGTACTGATATTTACTAATGTATTTGTCCAAGTCATCCAGCTCGTAGTTTCTTGTAGCTGAAAATTCCCATGAACGAAGCGACATATAATCGTAGGAATTGTATCCCTTTGCGGCTACTGTCTGGTGCACATAATCCTTTTCTGGTGCTGTTGCTCCGCAGCCCCAGCCCGAGCCCCACCAATCAGCAGTAGCTGGATATAATGTAATGGAATTACCTATAAACAGAATGTCCTTTGTAGCAGATGGTACGCCTGATGCACTAGGCAATGGTATATCGATATATTCCTCGGAAACATCATCTGGCGACACATAGCCGTAATCTCCATTTATTTTTATTTTATAATAATCTGTTTCATTGCACTGACCAACAATTGAAACACGCTGATCTAAAGAAAGCGTACCAAGGATTTCAGCTACATCGTAAGGATTCTCCCTAACTATAGCTTTGTCCTTTGCGAAATAAGTAACCTCCAAATCCTTGAAGGTGTATTCTTCTGCCTTGCCTTCCTCGGCTAGCTTTAAAGCTTCTGCCTCTTCCTCTTCTTTTTCCTTTTCACGCTCCTGCGCTTCTTTTTCAGCTTCGATTCTGGCTTCTTCAGCAAGCCTAGCTCGCTCCTGCTGATTCTGAGTATAAACTAAGCCCATAAAAGCAATTATCAATATCACAAGAGAAAACCAAAGTGTTATTACTATTTTCTTTTTCAAAACAATAACTCCTATTCTGTCAATGTATTAATCACACGTTGCGCACAGCTAAATGCCTGATAATCATATCTTTCAATGGCTTCTATTACGATGATATCCGCATTTTTGATATCCTCTTTTGCATCAGACATATAATCACGATGTATGAATGAACAATGGGTAAAATCCTTTGCAAGATAAGGCATCATGCCTTCTCTGTAGCTATCACCTAAGAAGCACAGCTTCTTGTCCACCGGCCCATCGGATGTTGTTCTGTTGATGTTAGCATGAATATCCAGTCCGTTGACGGTAATCTCTGGTTTGTAATCTACTGTGGTTTCCACATCATCAATGGTCATTTCCGATTCTGGAACCCCCATGTAAAGATAAAGATCATTTCGTTCAGCTGGCATATTTCCAGTGATGTAATAGCTTGGGTCTATGTATTCGACGCCCATTTTGTCGTACAGGGCGTTTACTCCAAACAGCGCTCCAATGTGGTTCCAGTGACTGTCGTATTTGTAGTAAACCTGATATCTGCCTGTGGCAAACAGTTCCTCACCCAAAGGATAGATAAACGGTGTGTCACAATTTTCATTAACATATTCGTACAGCTGCTGGATACGTCTCCATGAGCTTGCGATATCAACTGTTGGCATGTATTTATAATATACCGATGATTTGTTAGGGGCGATGTAAACATATACTTCTTTACCATGTGCATCGCAGACCGATTTCAGTTCCTTCAGCTTGTTCACGTAAGCCTGTTTTTCTTCCTCGGTAAGAATATTTGTACCCTGATAGCATTCGATTTCGTTTTCGCCATATAGGAACAACCAGCCATCGCGGCCTATAATAACGTCATTGTAAACATTTAATGGGAAGTACTGCTCGTATGGAGAAGGTTCTGGCGCTTCCTCTGGTGCAGGCGCTTCCTCTGCTGGTACTGTGGCTGCCAATTGTTCCTTTGTCTCATCCTCCTCTGGTGGAGTGTAGAACTTTGAACCAATAGCTGTTTCGATTATTTGATATTTAGATTCAATGGCATTGTTAAGTCCCTTATACCAAGACATCAATGTATATCTAAATGGAATCCTGTCATCGATAAAGTTTGAAATACTTTCGCCAGTGTTCAACAGATTTGACCACTCTATCTGGGCCATCTGCCTTTTTTCTGTTTCTACGATAGACAACTTGTGGTAGGCATCCTTATTAACAATCCTCACCATTCCACCTGCTATCCAAGGCAGCACCAGGATAGCCATGAATACCAATATGAATATTTTGTTTTTAATTCTTGTAAGATTCATATTCGTTCACCCTGTTAAAACTGATAATAGATAAATGGATTATAGGTTCCGTTTACCAAAAACAGTAGACTTAAAAGTAATATAGCCAGGCAAACTATCATATTGCCCTTTACTGCCTTAACACTCATGTGAGCCTGAAGGAATCCGCCAAATAATGCACCGCAGATTATTGTTATCACACTCAAGCCAGAAAGATAAGTAAGCAGATTAAGTATTCTTATTCCTCCTACAAACATCCTTGAAAGATACAGTCCTGCTTCCATGATGTTGTCTGCTCTGAACACCACCCAAAGGAAGTTAACTACAAGGAATGTTAACAGACGATTGAAAAATCTAATCTTATTCTTTTTAAGGATTGCACCAAGCCATGCTCTTTCCAGTATAAGAAGCAATCCGTATACAAGACCCCACACAAGGAATGTCCAGTTAGCACCATGCCAGATACCTGTCAAAAGGAAAACGATGAAGATGTTACGACAGGTTTTCTTTAGACTGCATCTGCTTCCTCCCAATGGGAAATAAACGTAATCTCTAAACCATGTAGATAAGGAGATATGCCATCTTCTCCAAAATTCCTGAATGGAATCTGCCCTATATGGATGATTAAAGTTTTCTTTGAAATCAAATCCAAACATTTTGCCAAGTCCGATGGCCATATCTGAATATCCGCTGAAATCGTAATATATCTGGAAGGTGTAGCAAATGCTTCCAAGCCATGCCACTGTCGCATCAAGACTTCCTATGTCGCTAGCCCATATTTTATCTGCAACCTGTGCTAACGTATTTGCGATAATTACTTTTTTGCCCAGTCCAAAGCAAAATCTCTTTATACCAGCTGCGAATTCGTAGCTGCCTACAGACCTGTCTGTAAGCTGTGTAGATATATCCTTGTAATGAACTATTGGACCTGCGATTAGCTGTGGAAAGCAAGCTATATACAATGCGAAATTTAGAATGTTGGGCTGTAGTGACACATCATCGTTGTAAACATCGATAACATAGGACAATGCCTGGAATGTAAAAAATGAAATTCCTACTGGTAACACAATCTCTGGAATGCCAAGTGCCCCAGTGCCTGTGCCTGTGAAAATCCCGTTCATTCTTTCGGCAAATTTTAAATTGCCTCCAAAGAATATGTTTTCAATTGTAGCTATAAACAGGTTGAAATATTTAAAAAAGAAAAGCAGCCCTAAATCTGCCACGATAGCTAAGATAAGACCTACGCGTCTTACTCCATCCGCGTGTCGGTTATTAGAGCACAAAAATCCTGCTCCCCAGTTAATAAATATTACAAGTGAAATCAGGATAAGATATTTGGCTCCTCCAAATGCATAGAACAGCAATGAGAAGCCAAGCAATATGTAATTAGATATTATTAGTCTTTTATCAAATCCCCCGCCTATCAGCCTTGGAATGCCATAGTAGGCAAGCAGGCAGATAGGTAGGAATATTGTGCAAAATAATAGTGAGCTGAAAACCAAATTATTCTCCCTCTCCTTCAATCATCAGCTTGGTGAAAGGTTTTGTTTTATTGAAAAATGTAACTACCTGGTCGCAAATGAGAGCTCCAACAAAGGTGGTGATAATGCAAAGCACTGCCTTTACTGGGAAGCTTAAATTTGAACAAAGTGACTGGATTAATCTGATACTGTAAAACTGGTTGAGGTAAATGAGTAAACTCATTTTGCCACACCATGCAAACACTGGCTTATCAAAAATCTTATGACATGGATTTACATTCGAGAATGTAAGAATCAATCCTGTGCACATGATAAATAATGTTACGAAGCTATATTTTGGATCAACTCCAGTAACTGCATATCTGAGTACCAGTAGATAGCATGCCAGCTCTATCAAAGCGAGTATTCTCTTTCCTGCCACAGTAAAGCTAAGCTTGTTAAGCTGTCTTGTGATGCTGTAAGCACTACAGCCCAAAGCCATCTCGCCAAGTCCTCTTAAGAAGCATTTGTAGAAGTGCCCTGTCCAGCCATCAATTCCTGCAAGGCTGTGGAATTCGTGAGACATATATCCAAGCACGAAAAGTGCGATAAGAGGACATACGATTTTTGCAAACACATCATAGTGCTTTCTTAGGAAATACCAGAAAATAAATGTAACAACAAGCCAAACATCTAAATACCATGTAAGTTTATTTACCCATGAACTATCAAATCCAAAAATCTGTACAAAGAAAAGGGATGCCCATGAATCAACTGCATAAGCTATTCTTGCCTTTGCAGTATTGTGTAAGAAATATCCATTTACGATGACTGTAAGTATCAATGCAAATAGATGATATGGGAAAACATGCTTGAATTTCTTCCACATCATGTTAGCTGTTTCTGTACCTATGTATTCTGAGCGCTGTGAACTTTTAGCGAATGCACTGGCTGCAAGCAGATAACCAGAAACAAGGAAGAAAAATTCCACTCCGATGTATCCATGATTAAAGAAATAAACTCCCTTAATTCCAATACTGATATTTCCATTTACTGCGAATCTCTTATGTATATGGAAAAATAAAATGCCCAAGGCAAAAATAAAGCGTAATAGCTCAACTCGTCCGTTTTTTGCTTTTTTAGTCATAGGTATTAAAATTCTCCTTCATGAAGATCATCATCGTCTACATCATTAACCATGTTCTCTCTTGTGTAGACTCTCTTTGCCTCGCGCTGCTGCTCAACCTGCACAGAAAGCATCTCCTTAACATTTGCAGAATTCTTAATATTCTTTATTTCAAATGTTCCAAGGCTCTTGTCTGATGAACTAACAATAATTGAACCCACGCCAAAAATTCTCTGGCCAAGGCTTCTTTTAAGCTTTAAATCCAAAATTCTATAGAGCCTCACCTCATCCTGAGAAAGGTTAAGCAAACCTGTCTCAACAAAAAGTCTGTCCTCGCTCATGCTATATTTAGTAAAGCTGATTGGAAGACCAAAATATCTTTTTCTATCCTGCCATAAAATATTAGCCATAGTATCCTCCTGTTTTCATAGATATAAATATTATAACCAATTCCTAAAATAAAAGAAACCAGGGATAAATCTCCCTGGCTTACGATTAATTATTTAGTTTCTAGATTTCCTTCACGCTTTGCAATAGCTCGGATGACTAAGCGCACAAGGAAGAATGATGGTATTGAAAGGATTGCAAGCACTATAGCTGTTGTAGGAAGAGTTGAGCTGGCAGCACGGCTTTGCTCTGCAACTTTTGCAAAATCCATTCCAGCTGCTTCCATTACAGCATTCATCATGAAAAGTAGGCACATATTTGTTCCATTAAATACCATGTGCATTTCAATTGATGTAAAAATGCTTCCGCTGGCTCTGTTTACATATGCAAATATGATACCAAGTACTGTTGCATAGCAGAACTGGTTCAGATTTAAATGAATTATGCCGAACATCAATCCTGAAAAAATTGCTGCTACTGCAAATGGGAACACCTTCTTTAATCTGTTAGTAAAGAAGCCTCTACATACTATTTCCTCTGTGATTGGTGCACTAATTACTGTTGCAAGAAGTGTAAGTCCAACTGATTCTGTTGCAAACTGATCTACAGCCTGAACCATAACATTTGGAACAAAGAACTGAGATACAACATTTGCAAGCATTACCATAGGCTGTGCAACAATTACAAGTAATATTGTAAAGAAGAATGTGCTAACCTTTATCTTCTTGAATTCAAATGCTTCTACAATGGAATCACCCTTTTTGATTGTATAAGCAAATACTGGAATCAATAAACAGATATCAAGTATAAATACATGTAGATATGTTGGGATTACTATACCTGCGTTTTCCAATCGTCCGAATATAAACCCTAACAATAATTCGATTGCTAATTCCGCCCAAAATAAAATCACTAGCTTGGCTGTTTCTAGTTTGTTTTCATTTGTCATCATTATTTTTCCCTTTCCCTATTACATACTAACATTTACTGGTATCTTTCTAAAAGTAATCCAGTTAACTACTAAGCCTGCTACTGCAAAGGCTATCATTCCAATCCAAACTGGAAGCTGATTATAAAACGGATTTATAACCATATCTACAAGAAGTGCTGTAGCATCTGATGCACCTGTGACCTCTCCAATTAATCGTGGGCCACCGATTATTATTAGTAAGAAGCATATATAATAAATCCAATATACTACCTTTCCATATCTAAGCATTCCATTTCCTGCGGTAGCCTCAATCCACATGATAAGGCCAAATACAATTATTGCTATTTTAAAAACAGTGATTGTTGCCACTGATGCTGATATCAAGCTCACAATGATTGCAAAAACGGCTATCTCTAAAAAATCAGCTATTCTACTGTAACCAAAAAGTACTTTTCTAGTCATTCCAAAGCAAAGACCACGTGGAACCTCGTCTGCCTGCAAAAAGACTTTTATAAAAACATTTATTATTACATAGCCATAGGCTAAAATCCCTGCGATTAAATCTCCATAAGGTGTATCATCTTCCATTCCTGTGGATCTGAATACGAATTCAAGTACAACACCAATTAGAATTGCAAGAGCAAGTAGGAATAAATTCCATATTTCTCCTGTCTTTTTAAGTTGGCATATTGCTTTAATATTATTTCTACTCATAGATTTTCCCCTTATTTAACCATGCTCTTTTGGTTCAATTTGTATGCCCATAGCTCTGCCAATGCGAATATTGCAATTGCACCTACGATTAACAGTGGAAATGTAAAACCAGAAAGCTCAGTAACATACTCTTTCATCCAAAAGCCACCTATAGCCAAGGATGCACCAAAAACTCCACCAATTATCGCTATTATCATTATTATTACTTTTCCGTACTTGCTTACCTTATGACCAACTATCAGTCCTATAGGTCCTAATGCGATAGCTATAATGCATGAAATTAAAATGAGTATTATGTATTTATACTGCTGGAAGATTACTGCAACAAGTGATAATGCTATAAAATTTCCAAATACGAATGTGAACTGCTTTATCAACTCGCCTACAAAAATATCTTTTCTTCTGGCTCCCATGGATAATGCCATGCTGTCATACCAGTTAGGTCCATAAAATGAATACATCATGTTCATCATAATGATGAAAATGCTACCAACACTCATAAACATGTTAAGTACATATTCTACAAGGGATTTCTCATCTGAACCGATAATCAACCATTCGATAATTAGCAGGCACTCCAGACCAAGTACAAGCCCCAAAGTCTTTAAGCCTTCCTTGAAGAAGTACTTTGCAGAACGTTTTGCGAGACTACTCATACTAAGCCTCCTTTCTGCCATCTACACACATGGCATAGAAAAGATTCTGCAGTGGTACAGGCTCAACCTGTACATCACCATTGAAACCATCTACAGGCTCATCAGCAAGAACAGTTACCACCTTGTTTCTTCCGATAGATTCAGGATGATATGTCTTGAAATCCTTTACCGCTGCATCTACATTAGTTTCTTCTCCGCTTACACGATATGCTCTGGCAAGAAGATCCTCAGTGTTTTCCTCGATTATAATCTGACCATCATCAATGATGATAACCTTTTCAAATAATGATGCTGCCTCTTCGATAATGTGTGTGCTGATTACAAAGGTTCTGCCTGTAGCTGCATACTCGTCAATAACAAGCTTGTAGAACTGCTCTCTGGCAACTACGTCAAGCCCTGCAACTGGCTCATCCAAAATAGTGATATCAGCTTTGCTGGCCATAGCTACGATGATGGTTACTGCTGAAAGCATACCCTTTGAAAGCTTGTTGATACGCTTCTTAGGATTAATTCCAAAAAGCTCTATCAATTCCTTAGCATATTCTTCATCCCAGTTAGCATAAAATGCCTTAGCTGTTGCAAGATAATCCTTTACCTTAATTGTGTTAGGGCCAAACATTGTTACCTGAGAAATCTCTCTTGAATAACAGATGTGTGAAAGTGCCTTTTCATTTTCCCAAACTGGCTCACCGTCCAGTGTAATAGTTCCTTCTGTAGCTGGATTTTGAGCTGTAAGAATAGAAAGAAGTGTTGTTTTACCTGCGCCATTTCTTCCAATCAATCCATAAATCTTTCCAGTCTCAATTTCCACGTCTACATTCTTTAGAACTGTATCTTTACCATATTTTTTTACGATATTTTTTCCTAATAATGTGCTCATATATCCTCCTCGCCGCCTCAGAAGGCTAATCTGTTGTTTCGTCTATCAATCTCTTAAGATCAGACTTACTAAGTCCTATTAACTCTGCCTCACTGATTATCTTTTTTAAATATGTCTCCTTGAATTTTTTCTTTCGAGACTCCATTACCTTTTCTTTTGCTCCTGCCTGTACAAACATTCCTATACCTCTCTTTTTGTATAAAATGCCTTCATCTACCAAAATATTTATTCCCTTTGCAGCCGTTGCAGGATTAATCTTATAAAACTTTGATAGCTCTGTAGTGCTAGGCACTTGCTCTTCCTCATTAATAATATCCCTTAAAATTTCGTCCTCTATCATCTCACTTATTTGCAGATAGATTGATTTATCTTCCCCTAAGTTATCTAACACGAGCTCACCTCCTTTGGTTGAGTGGTTAATTACTTGTGTAATTAACCATAGCACCTATTATATACGTTGTCAATACCTTTCTTTTATATTTATATTACATTTTCAATTTCGCCGTCACTATTAATCCTAAGATTCAAATCGGCCTTCTTTGAGCCATGCAGCACTTCTATCGCGTTTCGCATATCGGATTTTTCTACAAATTCCTTGGCCTGCTCCAACGGGGTATTTTTTGCCTTTCGCTCTATAAGCCGACTACGTAACATATTTTCATCTGCTGATATAAAGATGGTGTAATCTGCATAAGCAGACAAGTCACGCCATCCCTCCTCATCTAACAACAGATAATTTCCCTCGAGCAGAACAATATCCGATGTTACCTGCAGGGCATTCTCTACGGGATTATGCAAATTTCTATCGTATGTAGGCCAGCCACAGATAGCGCCGCTAGCTACCAGACTGATTCTATCTTCAAGCGCCCTCAAATCAAATGTGATAGGTGCGCCCTTTATTTCTACCATCTTTATGGTCTTGCCATCTCGCACTGTTTCGTGGCTGAGTAGATAGTCCTGGTAATGATGAAATCCATCCATGCCGATGGTTTGGATTTCCTTGACCCCATCTGTGGTTTTAGATAAATGCTCCAAGAAATCTAACAAGGTGCTTTTACCTGCCCCCGGTGGTGCTGCTAACATGACTAAAATTCTGCGGCCCTTTTCCTGCTGCATTTTTGTTAATCGATGCAAGAGTGGGATAAAGATTTTTTCAATATTTTCTTCACTGTAATGTGCCTTTATATCATAGCCATTAATACATGCGCTGTACTCCATTACTCTCTCCTTAGTCATTTCCATAAACTATCTTATAGTATAAATCAAAGAGCTTTTTAATTTCATCTCTTTCTTCCTCAGGAGCCAGATTTAGATAATCTGACAGTAACCCTCTGTCCCTAAACTCATCCCCTGATTCCTTGATTAGTCTAGCCTTTGTTGTTGCTACATCTATCTTTATCTTCTTTTCTGGGGATGCCAGTTTATAAATGATTCGCCTTAGCAGGATTGCTCCCACCCAAATAATCAGGATAAGCAAGGCGATACTAAGCAGCACAATTCCAATTATTTTTAACAGCTGCACCCCATCGTTTTGATAGTCAACCTTAGCTTCGTCGGACTCTGGAATATCGGGAAGCTTTGATATTTCATTCAGTTTTTCTGTATCAGATTTTTCACCTGCTGCCTCGCCTCTATGCCAGTTGTAATCGGCTGCCGTAGTGTATGCGCTGGTAGGTTCAAATGGGAGCCAGCCTACATTTTGGATATATGCCTCTGGCCAGACGTGGGCACAGTTGGCTTCCACCACATATTTTTCCTGAACTTCAAATGGGAAGCTATATCTATAGCCGTTCATGGCCCTTGCTGGTATTCCTGCTGCCCTAAGTAGCATCACCATGGATGATGTGTAGTGTACGCAGTATCCAGATTCAGTTTCAAACAGGAATCTATCTGCAATATCAGCCATGCCCGCAGGGGTACTCATGTCGGAATCCGGATTGTGTCCCCCCACCGCTTTGGTGCTGTAAGTATACTGACGAAGATACTGTTCTATCAGTCTGGCCTTGTCGTAATCATTATCAGCACCTGCTGAAATTTTTAATGCCAAATCCTTCATCCTGTCAGTGATACCATCTGTATCACCATAGCTTTTATACATATCAGACTGATGAACATAATTGTTATATTCAATCTGCGTCATCACATCTGGCAAATCCTGATTATAAAGAGTCAAATAATAATCGGTTGCCTCCTGATATGTCATAGGATTTCTGTCAACAAGCCCACCAGCTGGATTTTCAAAAAGTCCTACCAACGCTGGGCTGCCGTAATCTATATCCAAATACTTTGCCTTGATTTTGTAGCCTTTACGATGTCTGTTATTACATCGTCCTTCTTCTATAACGCCTTCTTCATTAGTAAGCACCAATGCTCCTTCAGGGGCAATTTCGTCAGCTGTATCAAGATAAACATATTCAACCTCCAGCTTGGAAATCTGAGAGAAGGTGGCTGCTTCCGCCCTTGTAATTCCATTATCCTTCAGAAACTGAAGCCAATCTACTAAGGCTTTTCCATCAACACCTTTTCCACCGGCCAGATAAAGCACTCGTCTCATCTTCATATTTTTGCCAGTTTCTGAATCCGTATATACGAAGTAAGGCCGTTCCACAGTTTCCAAAACAAGCTGTAGCTTATCTGAATTTGATATTCGTTTTCCTGTCACCTTGAAAGAGCCGTAGCCTGTGGTATATTCCTTGTCCCCAATTGTGGAACATAGATAATATGCCGTAGCATCTGCTGCATTTCCTAATACCCCTTCTATTTTGGACCAGTCAATGGGAGTTCGATTCATAGGGATAAACAGCAAAAAACATCCCATCAAAAGGAAGTAATGAAATGGAAATTCCCCTTCCTTTCTTCCCCATATAATCTTTTGAATCGTAGAAAAGGTAAGCACTGCAAGGGCCACAAATAACAGCTTGTCTAATAGCCTATCGCCCCAAAACGCACTCCAATTTATTCGCAGGAAAAATGCAACGCCATCAAGAATAAGGCTTCCAAACAATATCACCTTATCTCTACCTGGCATGTAATCAAAAATGATTCTTACAATCACTGCCAGGATTACAGCCATGGCGATATTGCCCCATTTACCATTAACCTTTAAAAGGAAAAACATTAACACTGCTGGAATCAGCGAGAACAGTGGAATAGCTTTATTTTCCACAATGCCATGAAATATGAACTCTAAAACTGCGTATAAGAAAAAAGATAAAATGAACGCAAAAACAAAGCTACTTCTATTAATGTCGTAGCCTTCCCCCTTTGCAATCAAAAAAATCTCCAGACAAATGGTGATTAACGCAAATACGAACAAATGAAGTTTTTTCTCAACCGCAAATAATGCAGCTGCTTTCTCCCTCATCAGGATTTTCTCTGATGATAATCCAGGTATCGCCTTCATTGACCTTTGACCTCCGCTCTGTCGCCAGCCTTCTGATTTCATTAACGGCTTTAGATGAGCCATAGAAAATACCATCCGCTACTATACTGTAAAACTCCATAAAGCTTTCCTTAGAATCCACGGTAGTTTCCTTAACATCCCCTGATGGATATATCAGTCGAACTGGAACTGATTGTTCGCCGAAATGCCAGGCTGCCGATACAACAAATTCTAAGAAAATATCTCTCTTCTTCAGATAGTCCAAATCCTCCCTGTTTTCAGGTGGATTAGCCGCCTCCATAAGAATGGTGACTGTTCTTTTTTCCATCTTATCCGGTGTCCTTACCATCAGATTTCCCTGTTTTGCGGACACCTTCCAGTTTATTGTATTTAAGCTATCCCCTTTAATATATGGTCTGATGTCACTGCCCGGTATATCCTCGAAAAGCCTGTTACTTTTTAATCCTGTATTATTGATAAGGTTTTCTATATCTAACACCTTTGTTGCAACATCGGTTATCTGTGGTCTTACAATTGCCCTGAAGTTATACTGAACATCCAATTCCACTGTATATAGGAAAAATGGGTCCGTCAGCGAAATCTTGTCTATTCCTATGTTGTAGGCACCTGCATATTTACAGGTGATTCCAGACATTAGCTCCTGCTTTTGATGACTGTCCAGCGAAAGCTTATGACCATTTTCTATGGCGTATAGATTACATCTATCATCCAAAGTAAAAATGCCCATTTGATGAACAGGAAATAATCCCACGTTTTCAAACAGCACTCTATATCTGTGCTCCTCTCCCTTGGTGAGCTTGTAAACCTCTATCTCCTGGAATATATTTAGAAATCTGTAATTTAGTAGGGTGTATAAAATAGAAACTGGAATCACAAGCAGCATTCCATAGAGCCATACAAAAGAAGCTGGCCCTCCATAATAGCTGGCAAAAATGACGCTAAGCACCAGCCCGATCAGATATGCAATTACTCCCCTTTTATGAATTTGAACATTCATTACATCTCACCTGTTCAAGAATCTTCCTTACCAGATACTCCTTAGTAGTACGACTAAGTCTTGCCTCGCTTGTAAGAATAATTCTGTGAGTCAATGTAAGTGTTGCAGCATTTGCTACGTCCTCAGGAATGCAGTAATCTCTGTCCGCCATGTATGCCAAAGCCTGAGCGCATCTAAGCATAGATAAAAGCGCTCTTGGTGAGGCACCGCAGGCTATCTCAGGATTATTCCTGGTGGCCTCTACTATTTCTACTGCATAGCATCTTAAGTTTTCTTTTATGGTTACAGCCTTAACCATTCTTCGCATTTCATTTATATCATCCGCCGTCAAAACAGGTGTTGTTTCCTGATGTAGCTGTCCTTCCAAAAATCTTTTTACCATATCCTCAGAGGCATCCTGATTAGGATAACCTACGCTAAGCTTAATCATAAAACGATCAAGCTGTGCCTCAGGAAGTGGATAGGTTCCAGCCATCTCCACTGGGTTTTGGGTACCTATTACCATAAAAGGCGATGGTACAGGAATATCATTTCCATCTATTGTAACCTGTTGCTCCTCCATTACCTGAAGCAGTGCAGATTGTGTTTTTGGGGAAGTACGATTGAGTTCATCAACAAGAACTATATTGCTGACAACGGGACCTGGCATCACCTGAAAGCTTTGGTCCTTAGAATTGAAAATAGAAACACCGGTAATATCCGATGGCATGGTATCTGGCGTACACTGAATACGGGCAAATGACAAGGCTACAGAATCTGCCAGCGCCTTGGCAAGTGAAGTCTTACCAACCCCTGGAACATCCTCCAATAGTACATGGCCTTCTGCCAAAAAAGCAGCTATCAGCTTATCAATTACATCTGACTTTCCAACAATACGCTGCTCTATTGCAGCCTTCAGCCTTGCAACCTTCTCGTTCATAATATCCCCCCATAATATGAATTATCACCTAAACCCTATGTTTTTATCATACTCATTTACGAGAAAGTGTTCAATATCTTTTGTTCAGTTTCCATCAAATGAAAAAACCGCTATCATGGTTTCCCATAATAGCGGTTTTTGTCATTTTTATTTAAATAGTGGCTTAAGTGCTTCTGCAAGCTTATCCTTCATAGCCTGTGCCTCAGCAAGATCCTTACCCTTTGTTGTGAAGTAAGTCTTAATCTTTGGCTCTGTACCTGAAGGACGAACAACAACTGTGCATCCATTCTCAAGACCATAGATAAGAACGTTTGCTGAAGGAAGTCCTGTCTCAGCTGTGTTCTTGTAATCTGTAACCTTTGTTACAGCGATGCCTGCGATATCCTTTGGTGGGTTCTCGCGAAGCTGGCTCATGATGCCTGCCATTGTATCCATACCTGAAAGGCCTGGGAATTCGAATGAATCTACCTTGTTAAGGTAACGGCCGTACTCAGCGTAAATCTCCTCAAGACGCTGCTTGATAGAGCTTCCGATGCTGCGGTAGTAAGCAGCCATCTCGCAGATAAGCATTGAACCGATAACCGCATCCTTATCACGTACGTAAGGACCAGCAAGATATCCGTAAGACTCCTCGAAACCGAAGATGAATCTATCTACTTCTCCATCAGCCTCAAGACCAGCAATCTGATCACCAATCCACTTAAAGCCTGTAAGAACTGAACGAAGCTCTACGCCGTAGTGCTCTGCAACTGCATCTGCAAGTGGTGTAGAAACGATTGACTTAACTGCTACAGGGTTCTTTGGCATTGTGCCCTTTTCGATACGTCCTGCTGCAATGTAATCAAGAAGAAGTACACCAACCTCGTTACCAGAAACAAGCTCATAGCTTCCGTCTGGACACTTCATAGCGATACCAACACGGTCTGCATCTGGGTCAGTAGCAAGCATTAAATCTGCGCCCTCCTTCTTAGCAAGCTCAAGGCCAAGCTCAAGTGCCTCGAAGATTTCTGGGTTTGGATAGCTACATGTTGTAAAGTATCCGTTTGGATATTCCTGCTCAGGAACGATTGTGATATCTGTAATACCAATATCGTTAAGAACACGTGTAACTGGAACTAAACCAGAACCGTTAAGTGGGCTGTAAACAAGCTTAAGACCAGCTGTCTTGCAAAGACCTGGACGAACCTGACGCTCTTCGATTGCTGCGTAGAATGCGTTCTTGCAATCATCACCAACGAACTTGATAAGTCCCTTCTCAACACCCTCAGCAAAAGACATAACTTTTGCACCTGTGAGGACATCTGTCTTCTGAATCTCAGCATATACGATAGCTGCTGCATCATCTGTCATCTGGCATCCGTCTGGACCGTAAGCCTTGTATCCATTATATTTAGCAGGGTTGTGTGAAGCTGTAACCATGATACCTGCATTACAATTATAGTATCTAGTAGCAAATGAAAGTGCTGGAACTGGCATAAGTGCATCATAAATACGAACATTGATACCGTTAGCTGCAAGAACACCAGCAGCTGCCTTAGCAAAAACATCGCTCTTGATACGGCTATCGTAGCTGATAGCAACTGTCTGGTTGCCGCCCTGTGTCTTAACCCAGTTTGCAAGTCCCTGTGTAGCCTGACGTACTACATATACGTTCATTCTGTTAGTACCTGCACCGAGGACACCACGAAGACCAGCAGTACCAAAAGCAAGTGCTACTGCAAATCTGTCCTTAATCTCGTCATCGTTACCCTCAATCTTTGCAAGCTCAGGCTTTAAATCTGGATCATCTAAATCCGCTGCTAACCAGCGCTTATAATCATCATTGTACATAATATTCATCTCCTTGTTTTCAACTTAAAACTCTTTTAATTTTAAGTTTTCTGGTTAGGCATGTCAACCTAAGTAATGTTAATTATTTTTTTATATCTAATTGGGGCGGGCACAGCGCCTGAATTTACCACTGTAAATCAGATTCTTGCAAATACAGTGGTAATTTCTGAGTATCTTTACCACTGTAAAACAGATTCTTCTATATTCAGTGGTAATTTCTAAGAATCTTTACCACTGTAAATCGGCTTCTTCCATATTCAGTGGTAATTTCTTGGAATCTTTACCACTGTAAAATAGATTCTTCTATATTCAGTGGTAATTTCTTGGAATCTTTACCACTGTAAATCGGCTTCTTCCATATTCAGTGGTAATTTCTTAGTATCTTTACCACTGTAAAACAGATTCTTCTATTTTCAGTGGTAAAGCCTAGGCTTTTGATTCATTACTTATTTGAGATATTAGATATAGTGAACCTGCAATACACACTACATCTGCTTTTTCCTTGATGCAATCAAGTGTTATATCAGCACCGAGTACGACTGCATCCACGCCTCTTGCGCTTATCATCTCTGCCAGCTTCTCTGGTGGCATGGTACGAGGATTTGGGACGGCTACAGTATAGCACTTATCTGCAATAGGAAGCAGTGTGTCTAGGATGATGTCCACTTCCTTATCCGCAAGGATGCCAAGTACAAATGTAATCTTCTTGTCTGGGAAGTATTCTTCTAAAGACTGACGAAGAACTGTTGCGCCTTGTCTGTTATGGCCTCCGTCTATGATTACCGGTGGATTATCGGAAAGCAGTGTAAACCTTCCAAACCACTTCGTATTTGCGATACCTTCTACTATAGCTTCTTCACTAATTGGATAACCTAGGGCGAACAGCGTTCTTGCTGCTGCAATAGCTAAAGCTGCATTGTCAACCTGATAGGTACCGAGCATAGTAGTGAAATACTCTTTACCATCTGCCGTCATAAACCTCTGTCCATGAATATCCCTAGTGATTACCTTAGATGATTGGACGAATTCTATAGGAACATCTTCAAATGACCTACAGACTTTCCTTAAAACCTGTTCAACCTCTGGCTCCTGCACAGCACTTACTACTGTAGTTCCAGACTTTATTATACCGGCTTTCTCAGTAGCAATCTCCGTAAGTGTGTTTCCAAGAATAGTCATGTGGTCGTAGCTGATAGAAGTGATAACCGATACAAGTGGTGCAGGGATTACATTAGTAGTGTCCATCCTGCCACCCATGCTCACTTCTAGCAGCACCAGCTCACAGTCCATCTTAATAAAATAAATGAAGGCCATTACCGTCAGGAATTCATATTCGCTAACAAAAATTCCTTCATCTGACAACTCATCATAAGAAGGCTTAACCTGAGAAAACACCTCTGCAAAATCTTCATCAGAAATATCAATGCCGTTCACCCTAAACATTTCGTTATAGCGATATAAAAATGGTGAAGTAAAGGCACCCGTAACAACGGATGCCTCATTTAAAATATTAGCCAAATATGTAGTGGTGGAACCCTTGCCATTGGTTCCTGCTATATGAACATATTTAAGTTTATCCTGAGGCCTGTTAAGCTTTTCTAGAAGTGCCAGCTCCGCATCCAGCGAAAACATATTCTTTCCACTGCTGCCATCCTTTGGCGGCATGAAATGTGGCATACTCTTGAAAAAATTCACTGCCTCATCATAGCTATATTTCATCATACTGCTAATCTCTTTATTCCTACCTTTTCAAGTGAATTAAGAACTGCATACATAAGCACGGTGTACACAGGAATCATGATAAGTTCCTTAGGAAGACGTGTAACGATTGCTGCAAGATAGCCGTTCTTTAGATAAAGAAGGCTGAGCCAGTAGCTGTTCATGACTACGCCTACAATAAAGGTGTGTACTACCTGGGCTGCAAAAATTCTAGGCAATGTACACTTCTTACCGTGAAGCATTAATCCAAAAATGATTCCACTTACTATTCCACTGATAGTAAAGCCTGGGAAAAATGGGCCTGTAGGCTTAACCAAATATCCTCCGATATCTGTGATGGCGCCTACTACACCTGCAACGCCTGGTCCAAACAGCATACCTGCTAATGCGATTGGCAGGGAACCAAATCTGATTTCAATCAGCTGATTGATTGGTAGCTTAAAGAAGCCCAGCACAATGCCGATGGCTGTAAGCATAGCTGCAAGTGTAAGTGTTCTTGTGTTCATAAGTTTTTTCATAAAAAATACACCTCCTTTGCAGTTTCCTTTTCCTACAATGAAGGTGTATATAGCTTACCTTACTATGTAGCAGCGGGATGCGAATTTAAAACCGCGGTAACATCCTTCGTCCATCTGCCAACTCCCTGTGCAAACGGCACTTAACGCTTTAAATTCTACTCTGCATTTGTCTTGTTTTTTGTTTCGCCTACAGTATAAGATTAGCCACCATATAATGCAATAGCTAAAAACAATTTTTGCTATAAAATAAATTTATCCCTCTGAAAAAGACCTATTTGGCATTTATCACCAAATAGGTCTTTCTATATTACTTATTGCCCTTTTTCAATGCTTTTGTAAAAACTACATATCCGCCACTTACAAGAATTAGTGCCAGTGCAATGAGTATTAATATCAGAATTGCATTACTATCTTTTTTCTCGCCTGTAGTAGGTGTTTCTTCATCAGATATGATTTCTTCTGATTGCTCATTATTCTTTTCTAATGTGTTCTCAGCTGAATCTTCCAATGTAGAATCTTCACTATTTTCTAATTTCTCATCTACACTGCTTTCAGCTTCGGACTTTTGCTTAGAGCTATTAGCTGCCTTTACCTTATCAGTTGTTTTAGCAACTTTATTGTTTCCAGCAGTAGGTGCCTTAGGACTATCAATTCCTGTGATGTCCTTTGCTGGGCTTACAACTTTGTTTACTACATGACTAACTGCTGCGGTACCTGTGCTTCCACCTTGCGATGGCTTGAAAGGATTAACTGGATTAATGATAGGCTCCTTTGTTTTGGCTTCTTTTATCTTGCCCTTTGTCAATTCATCTGTAAGCTTAACATATCCGCAGAAGCCGCCTGCCATGTCAATAAAGCTTACTCCATCCACTGCTGCAAATACAGGATTTGGATTGTAGCTGTAGTTTGAATCATATCCAGTATTATTGATATCCTTTACTAATCTAGCTTTCTTGTCTAATGATTTTTCAGTGAAATCATATTCACAAAGCTTTTCTGGAAGCGCCTCAGCCTTTGCCACTTTAATCTTGATATCATCAGATGATGAAAGTTCTCCATCTGAGACTGTAAGTGTAAGTACATAGTTACCAACTTGATTAAAGCTTACATCAGTGATTGCCTGATTATCCTTGTCGATAGCTACTGCCGCATTATCTGGCTTGCTCTTTACTGTCCACTTGTATTCTAATGAAGAATTAGGATATCCATCGTCAATAGCTGATGCTCTTAGTCTTGTAGTTGCAACAGCTCCTAAAAGTAAGTTTGTTCCTGTAGCTTCTTCTAATTCTGTCAGCTTTTCCTCTGGCACTACTTCATCTGTTGTAACTTTCAGGTTAGAATCCTCTGCTGTGACAGATTCAACTTCATCTGTGTTTTCCTCTGTTGTTTCAGCATCTTTTTCAGTAGCTTCTTCGATATCAGAGTCTTTCTCTTCTTTCTTTTCTTCTGACTCCACATCCTTTTCTAGCAATTCTTCCACATCTTCCTTTTCTAGCTCTTCAAGCTCTTCTTCCACTGGCTCACCACCAAGGACAGCCCATTCAATTACACCAACGCCTGAATTATTTGCTTCCTTTTTATTTAACTGAATTCTCAATCCATCAGTCATAACAGGCTTGAAGGATGTAACATTATATTTATCAGCTTCTAGACCATAGCCTGATGCATCCTTTACTTCTTTCCAATCATCACCGTCCTTGTAACTAATGGTGTAATTCTTAGGGAATTGAATTCCCACTACTTCCTCAGAATCATTATCCTTCCAGAAGTAAATAGCCGATTTGCTAATGCTTATCTTTTTATCCCAGGTGTATGTAATGGTCTCGTATTCTGATGTGTTACCCCATGAGCCATAAGCACCAGTTGCTGGCTTTTCCATTGATGCAGATGATGACACTCCATCATTAACTGCACCTAATGTTTCCCAGCTAGAAACATAGCTTGTGGAAACTGAAGCATCTAAAGCCAAATTTATATCCATATCAAGCGCGGCAATGGCATCGTTAAGTCTGTCGGCCATCTCATCTAATTCTTTTTGAGACACACCCATCTTTGCAACCAATTCCTTAGCCTCTGCCAAAACAGATTTCATATCAGAATATCCTGATTTAACAAAGAATGGATCAACCTTTTCAGCTCTTGAAATAGCACTATTTAATCCAGACTTATCAACAGCGCCTTCCTTAAATCCATATACTTTCCACTCAATTACGCCACAGGCTAATGTCTTAGGATTAAGAGTCATTCTAAGTGCTGTTGTTTGAATAGGTTTGATAGTTGTAGTGTTGTATTTATCAAGTTCTGTTCCAAGACCTTCTACTATATCGCATTCCTTCCACTGTCCGCCTTCAAGATACTCCAGCTTTACAGCTGCAGGTGAGAAGTTTCCTCCATTATCTTTGAAATAGTATGCATCCTGGCCGGTAATAATAACCTCATCATCCCAGGTGTACATTACCCATGCTGGTGCGCCCTGAGCGCCTCCTAACCAGTTGTGCCATACTCCATGGGATGTATCATTTGAAGCTGATGGGTCATAACCATCATTTAAACCAGCTACACCACCTAAATCCTGTGGAGTGTTTACGATAGCGCTAGGTGTTGCGTAAGCTGCAAGATTTACCTCTTTTCCATCAACTACAACAACATTAGCTTTGGCCTTAACAGTAGATTTATCTACTGAACCTTCTACAATAAACACGCCCTTAGCACCATAAGATTCTGCAGATACTTCATCCCATTTCACTTCCACATTTCTATATACGCCATCTGAATACAGGGCGCTAACTTCTTTCGGAAGTTTAGGTGCTTCGTTTATCTTAGTTACAACTGCTGCATCCTTTATAGATACAATTTCTCTATCTGCCAAATCTCCAAAAAGCTTTGAAACCTCTTCTTCATTAAATGCTTTTGAATACATACTAAAGCCTTTAATTTTTCCATTTAAGAAGCTAATAGATTCCTCGTGAGAGCGTCCCAGATAGTTTCTTTGAGCCTCTCCTAAATCTGAAAATACAAAGCCTGAATCTAATGTAGCAATCTTATCTCCATCAAGGTAAGCAGCAATATTTCCATTATCATTTGTTAATACTAATTTCTTATCATATTCTGGTGCTATCGCATATACGGTATCCACTGTTTTCAGCTTCTTTGATTTCATGTCAGTAGCAGCGATGCTTAACTGATTATTTCCCTTGAAGCTTACATATAAGTAGTTTTCATCTAAATCGCCAAATTCGATAAGTCTTGTTCCATTCTCCTGATTTGCAGAAAGATTGAAGTCAATGACTATTGTAGCCTCATCTATTCCATCTACTTCTGGAAGATATGTTTCAATATCATTGCCTGCATCTACAATTGGAGCTGTGTTTTTTGCAGCTGCTCCAATCTTAAATTCAACTTCTGATGTATCTTTCTTTCCAAGAGGAACTGACACTGTCACAGTCTGATTCTTAGCTGCCTTAAATGTTCCATGAGCTTTACCATCAACCAGGATTGTGTAGCTGCCATCTGCAAGTCCTGTTAAATCAATGCTTGTATTATGCGCTGTTTTTTCAAGATTTGTTACAGTAAGCTTTACATCACTGCAATCCTTAGCAATTATCGCATTTACGTATCTGTCCCTATCTAGCTCTACATAGCAACCATCATCGATTAGGTTTAATCTGGTGTTCAATCCATCAAGTGGTTTTATAGAATAACTATCTCCATTATCAACCACATTACAGCCGTATCCAAATAAACCAAACACTGGATCTGTAGCAACATCTGCAGATAAAATCTGAAGTGCTCCAAAGAGACCCAAATCTGCTTCACCAGCCATCTGTCTCCAGCCGTTGTGAATCTTTCCACCTCCAGTTCCCTGTCCACCTAGATTTCCCATTTCACTTTGATAAGTCCAGGCAACTGTCCCTATATTCTCAGGGTCAGCATCTATCTGACCTGAATTGATGCATGTGAGGTTTGCCAGCTTTGCTGCGTAATTAACCCTCTCTGCTTCAGCCGATTCAATAGAATTTAATCCATTATTTTCAAGTCGCAAATAATCATCCATGCAATATCCTGCAAGTGCTGCTGTATACTGGAAGTTCCACCAGCTTTCGCCACAGATAGTGGTAGGATTAGCGTAGTGATACCACACTGGCTGAAGTCCTCTACATGCCCTTGTTTTCAAATCAATCTTTTGCATCATGCTTAGGGCATTAGCTTCATCACTTCCAAGATTTAGCTTAGCAAGAGTATATACAGCTTCCTCACCAGTATTGTCATAAGAATACTCTGAGCCATAAGGATACTTGGTGCTAGAGAAATTCTTATACTTTCTTGCCATAATATCTTCAATCTCAGCAGCCTCATCGGTATATCCTTCTGCCTTTAAAGAGGCGATAATGTCAGGTGTAGTAAGCTCTCCCATTACACCTGTTGACCAGTTATAATACACCCCGTCTGTATAAAGAGCCTTCATTATGTTATATGCTCTAAGTAGATAGGTATCCTTATCTTCAATGTACTCTACAATGTCAGGATATTTGCTGGCAATCTTGTACATTGAATAGTAGGTGTTGTAGATGTGAGGATATGCATAGCCTCTGTATGTAGGTGTATCATTTGGTTCCTTCATTTGGAAATCGTGGATAAGATAATCCTCCTGATGCTCCTGCATAAGTCCATGCCATATTGCTGTATCCAGGTATTCATCAATAGCAGTAATTTCCCTTTCTACTGGGATGTAAACATTCTTTTCAGCAATATATTCACCGTGGGTTAATCCCCAATCATCGCCCCAGCCCCAATATCCATTGAAAACACCGCGCTTTGATTTGGTATCCATCATCCAATCGTCAAATACCTTATCATAAAGCTCGCCTTCAGCATCCCACTGGGTCTTATCTACCATAAACTGTGAATGAGTATTCAATGCATTGCTGACATCATCCATAATGTAGAATTGCAGCTCAGTTTCCTTTGTTCCATTATCATAGGAAACAACTACATCGTTTTGTCCTAAATCATCAAAGGCTATATCGTATATATGATATTGTTCGCCGTCTATAAGTTTTGTGGATTCGTATTTTGCATAAGTACCAGCTTCGCTTTTTTCGCATGGAAGATTATTGCTGACACTATTCTTATTGTCCTCAAATAGATTCAACTCATGAGGACATTTGATACTTACCTTCAAATCCTTAGCATCATACTTTGTATGAAGATACATTTTTGCTGGCATGTTTTTAGCAAAGGTCATACCTGGAACTACCACAGCATCTACAAGTCCCTCGTCATACAAGGTAGACTTCATATCATCTTCATTATCAACAGGACTAAAATCAAAGGAATATTTCTTTGACTCGCCCTTCTTTAGCTTTAATGATGTGTTATCAAGATAACCACGATTAGTTTTTTTGATAACATCTGAATGGATGTAGAAAACATTCAGGCCACTTGCCCATCCATCCTGATCCTGACACCAGGATTTTTCATTGGCGCTTCTTTCCTCCGTACGCCAATGGTCCTGATATTCAAAACTGGCATCAGTGGCATCATCCGGAGTAAAAAGTACAAACTGGCCTTGTCCACTTGGTCTGGTTGCATAGATATAAGATGAATTTTTTCCCACAAAGCTGTGGTCTACAACTCTTGTCTCGTAGATTTCATCTCCACCTGACCAATACTCATTAAACGTAATAGGAAGTCCTAAATCCCCTACGGTAAGGACATCTTCACTTTTATTTTCTATTTCGATGTCCCACTTTATCCTGTCATTAACAAGAGTATAGGTTTCCTTAACCTGATAGCCTTTTATTCCTTTAGCTTCAGTTGCATTCCCGCCGTATGTAACTATTACCTTGTTATCTTTAAGTTCGATGGTTCTATCCGAGTCAGACTGGCTTGTGTATCCTTCCCTATATTCACCATCAGAAAATTTAGTTGCAAGCATCAGCTCACCCATCCATTGGTGGGTGCTGCTAGCCCCCTGAGACGGAGCATTTTCTTCGTTCATCACATAGTTTGTAGGATATTTATCTCCCACTATATACAGCTTTCTAATCTGGCCGTATTTTCCTATGTTTACAGAGAAATAATCATTGGATAATGTATAGCTTCCATCTGCTTCCTCTGTCGTCTTTGTTTGACTTGTTGCCTTATCTTCCTTAGCCAACACATCAATTGTCCCCATACTACCTGGCAAAGTTGTAAATGCTGTAATTGTAGCCAGTGCAAGCGACAGAACCTTCTTCTTCATTCTCGTGTTTGACATTTGTCCCCCTTAATTCTCCTTTCTACTACATTAAAACTTCTCCTTCATCCAAACTAACATTTCTTCGTTTTTCTTTCTGTTTCCCCAATAACAATAAGGAACCGCAGTCAGTCTCACCTCCTCAAATTTATTTTCAAGCTCACCATATAATGTACTAGAATCCCAGCCTTCTTCCTTTAGGCGATAACCATCAAAGCTGATTCTAGTGGTGCCTCCTAAAATGCTATTATCAAACTCTTCCTCAAATTTAGTTTTTGAAGATACAAAGGTGCATGCCAGGTTTTCCCCATTATCAATTTCCTCTAGACAATACACTAATGGTCCTTTCATGATTGCAAGCTTTCCAACATCTGCTCTTACCTTTGGATTAGAGCGGATGAATCTTGCTTTCATATCAAATTCAAAATTTATATCCATGCTCGTGCCAGATAAGGTCACATTGATATAACCTTTGTCCTGTTTCATATCAAGTCCTGCCCCACTAACGCAGATTTTTGGATTCTTTGCATAATAAGGAATTCTAAGTGCAAGGGTTCCTACCATTTGTTCATCTGACTCTACATGAACTGATACTTTGCCATTCCAAGGTATTTCACTTTTGATATCCAGTCTGACTTTCTTGCCTGAAACTTCAGCCTTTATCTTAGATGAAACATACATATTCAAATAAATCTTATCGTCAGATGTGTATGCTATATACTGTCCCAAGGATGCAAGTGTTCTTGCTATGTTAGGTGGGCAGCAGGCCACGCCAAACCATTTCTGTCTCTCGCTTTTTACATGAAGTCTTGAAGTGTGGTCCATACATGCAGCTGGCCAAACTTCCAAAGGATTTACATAGAAAAAGCCTTTTCCATCCATAGCAATTCCCGACAATACTGTGTTATATAATGCTCTTTCTACCTCATCAAAATATGTGGCTTCCCCTGTGATTTCACCCATTCTTTTTCCAAACATAGCCAATCCGATGGATGCGCAACTCTCAGAATAATTACAATCATTCGGCAGATCATAATCGGTTGTAAATCTTTCCAACCAACCTGATGAGCCTATGCTGCCTGTTACATACATTCTTCTGTGAACCATATCATCCCAAAGCACCTTGCAGGCATCTAACAGTTCCTTATCATCTGTTTCTACAGCTACATCTGCCATAGCACTATACAAATAAGCTGCTCTAACAGCATGTCCCTCTGCAGTTTTTTGCTGTCTTACTGGAAGATGGGACTGACTGTAGCTAGGATCATAATTTATAAATTCTGGAAAGATTCTCTCAAAATCAGGTTGCTTTTCTTCATTAAGAAAATAATTATCTCCTACACCTCTGATATCAATAAAATGCTTTGCCAAATCAAGATACTTTTTAACACCTGTAGTTCTGTATAGCTTTACCAGTCCTACCTCCACCTCTGGATGTCCAGGGTATCCGTGGCATTTGCCCTCTTCCTTACCAAAAACATCACATAACAAATCCGCCAAGCGGCATACTACGTCTATAATTTTTCTTTTGCCTGTAGCTTCATAATAAGCAACTGCGGCTTCCATAAAATGTCCTGCAGTGTATAATTCATGGCCTTCACATAGATTCTTCCATTTTTTATCAGGTGCATTGATGATGAAATATGTATCAAGATATCCATCAGGCTGCTGCGCCTTTTCGATTAAATCTATAGCTTCGTCTGCCATAGCTTCCAGCTTTTCATCACAGCCATAGGCTGCCAGATAAAATCCAACAGCCTCTAACCATTTTGCAAGGTCCGTATCTTGGAAAACTGCTCCCTCAAATTTTCCATTTGATAAACCTGCCGCTATCTTAAAATTTTCAATGCAATGACTGGTTTCAACATCCTCTAACCTGTCATTTAAAACATCCCACTGATATGGAATGATTACTTTTCCTACTAAATCTCTGTACTTATTCCAAAACTCATCAGTGATTTTTATGTCACTGATTGGAATTGATGAATTTGCATTATATTTCATTTGTTCCCCCTATGCTTTTACTGCTCCGTTTGTAAGTCCACTAACAATATACTTCTGCATAAATATGAATATCAATACTATTGGGAAGATTGCCACAAGACCAAATGCCATTGTTGCATTCCAAAGTGTCTGATATTGCTGAACATAATTATAAATGTTTGATGTGATTGGTCTCATATTTGGATCAGTCATAAATGTGATTCCATAAATCAAATCGCCCCATGCATAAACAAATGAGAACACCGCTGCTACAATCACACCTGGCTTTGCAATCGGCAACATTATTTTAAAAAATGATGTTACCGGATTGCAGCCATCTATTGCCGCTGCCTCGTCTAGCTCCTTTGGTATAGAAAGGAAATAAGTACGAAGAATGATGATTGAGAAGGGAATTCCCAAAGTCGCATCTGCAAGGATTGGCGCTAAGTAATTATTTAATAATCCCACTTTTGAAAACATAATGTAAAGTGGTGTCAAAATAAGTGTAGATGGCAACATTTGCATCATTAAAAAAAACAGTATCAGCAGCTTTTTGGCATTAAATCTAAATCTTGCTAGTCCGTATGCTGCTGGTATAGATAATACTGTTGATATTACCATTGAAGAAAACGCTATTAAAAAGCTATTCTTAAAGCCCTTCATTGTTGCTGATGATTCAGAAAACTGGCTTTGGAAAGCTTCTAGTGTAAGTTTTTTAGGCCACATTGGTGTTGGAACCTGGAAGATTTCCACCTGAGTTTTAAGCGCTGTAACAATCATCCAATATAGAGGAAACATAAGAATAACGAATATCACCACTCCAATGATAAAGCTTATGGTGTTTTCTTTTCTTTCTCTTTTCATCCTACATTACCTCCTCTTCTGCATTTATTAGCTTGATGTAGAACATTCCTACTACAAATAGAATTAAAAATAGAATGTTTGCAGAAGCTGCGCCCTTACTGAATTCAAACTGTTCAAATGACAGCTTGTAAGCGTATGTTGAAGCCAATTCTGTTGCATTGATTGGTCCACCCTTAGTCATAACCCAAACTAAGTCAAATACTTTAAAGGTATATACGAAGCCAAGTGTTAAAACAGACATAATTGCTGGTTTAATCACTGGAATTGTTATCTTAAACAAAGTCTGAAGCTTATTGGCCCCATCGATTTTTGCACTTTCATAAATATCTGCTGGTACAGTTGTTAGACCTGTAAGCAGTAACATCATATTAAAAGGAATTCCAATCCAAATATTCGCAACTACAATAGCCACCATAGCAGTTGGGCCATTCAATAGCCAATCAACTGGTGTTTTAATAATATGCAATTGCATTAATAGCTGGTTTGCTATACCACCTGAGCTTGCAAAAATAAACTTAAATAAAAGACCTGCTACAGTAACTGGAAGCAACCAGGATATCATTGTTGCACCTCTGAAAAATGCTGATGCTGGGAACTTCTTACTAAATAATAATGCAAGTATAAATCCAATAATAAACTGGAAAAAGATTGAAGCTACAGTAAATATTAAAGTATTCAAAATAGCACGGCTCATTACAGAATTAGCGTCTGTAAATAACTCTACATAATTTGAAAGACCTATAAATTCCTGTGCCTCTGGTCTTGAAAAATTAAAGACATTAACATTCTTTAAACTAAGAATGATATTTGAAATTGTGGGATATCCAACAAAGATAAGCATATAGATTACTGCTGGAAGAGAAAACAAAAATCCCATTTTCCCTGGTCCATTCAACTTCTTTTTTCTAGAAATCATAACATCCCTCCAAAATAACTATTTCTAAAAATGGCGGGGAATTACTTCCCCGCCAAATGTTAATTCTTACTTAACGGCATCAACTGCTGCCTGTGTATCCTTTGCAGCCTGATCTGGCGACTTAGCAAGTGTAAGTACTTCCTGGAAACCAGTCTGAATTGCATTTGAATATGAAGGCCAAATTGGTGAAGGTCCTCTTGGAATAGAAGTTTCAAGCTGTGTAATGAACTCTGCCTGAATAGGATCATCTGTCCAATAGCTATCCTTAGCTGCCTCTGTCTTAGGTGGGAATGAACCATACTGCTTCATTGCATCTACCATAACATCTGTCTGATTGTAGTACTCAAGGAATGCCTTTGCTCCGTCCATATTATCCTTCTTAACAGCGCCCATGTTTTCACCACCAAGGATAGATGTAGCCTGGCCGCTTGAAGCATCCTTCTTAGGAAGAACAGTTACACCATAGTTCATATCAGGAGCATCTGCTTCGATACCTGGAATCTGCCATGGACCATTCTGCATCATAGCAATGTTGCCAGCCTTCCAGTTGTTGCAAACATCTGTCTGTGCCCAGTTTACACACTCCTTAGACCATGAACCATCGTTAATCATATCCTGCATAAGCTGATATGCATCCTTGCCACCTTCAATATCTGTGTATGAACCACCAGCTGTGTATAACCACTGTAGGCACTGGAATGTACCCTCGTCTGTTCCTATTGCTGCATTACCAAATCCTGTAACACCATAGTCTGTAAGCTTCTTAGCCATCTCATGGAATTCGTCCCATGTAGTGTTCTCATCTGGATAAGGAACTCCTGCATCATCAAGAATATCCTTGTTGTAGAAAAGAGCTGTACAGTTTGTTGCAAATGGAAGACCATAATGCTTGCCGTCCATCATTGTAGAATTCATTGGTCCTTCCAGATACTCTGACCAATCAATATCAGCATCTGAAATGTCACCAAACAAATCCATTGCTATAAATGATGCCATATCGCATCCATCAAGAATAACTACGTCTGGAAGCTCCCCTGATGCAATACCAAGTGTTAACTGCTTCTCATAATCAGCAAATGGTACATAGGTATGACTTGCTACGTATTCATCCTGTGATGAGTTAAATCCATTAATCAGGGATTCCATCATTTTCTTCTGAGCATCTGTCTCAAAGTAATCCCAAATAACTACCTCTTGCTTGTCCCCTGTCTGAGCTGTCTGTGTTCCTTCCCCTGAACCAGTTGCTTCTGTTCCACTTCCTGAACTGCCGCAGCCTACCATAAGTGACGCTGCCATTGCACCTGCTAATGCCATTGATACGGCTTTCTTAAATCTCATAAAAAACCTCCCTTCGAATACTTACCCCCGAGATACTTTGTATCTCCTTTGTTTATATAAGTATTCTAAGAGAGGTTTTGATTTTAAAAAATTCTAATAAATTAAAAAAGGTGGAAAAAATTCATCCAAATTTTAGTTCAAGGTTTTACCTGCTGCTTCATCTGGTGTTAATTCTCCTGTCACTACATCTGCAAAGCTCTTAGGTAATTGCTTTGATATTCTAGAATATCCCTCTATTCCTGTACGAGGGATTGCATAAGTCATTTGCTGACTAATAATTTCCAGCTTAGGATTATCCACTATTATCTCATTTGCAGATTTTATTCTGGATGGAAGTAGATTTGCATCGCTGCAGAATCTTTCCGTTCCGCCCTTTTCCATGCAATATTTTATAAACTCAATGGATCCTTCTACATTTTTACCTTTGATTATTCCTAAGTTTTCTCCGCCTAGTATTACTGCATTTCTTTTATTCATAGGCATAGGTGAAAGGCCATAGCTAATTCCTGCTTCATCTAGCATCGGAAAAACCCATGGTCCATTTTCCATCATAGCTATATCCCCTTCTATAAATCTTCTTGCAATATCTGTTTGGCTGTAGTTAAGACAATCCGCCGGCATACAGCCATCTTTTATAAGTCCTGCTAAATAATCATAGGATTCACTGAGTGCTTCCCTGGTAAGCTGTGTATCAGAATCAGAGGCAGCCATCACCCATGACAATAACTGAAATGAGCCTTGCTCAGAATCCATGGCACTCATCAAAAATCCATAGGTACCATCCTTTGATAATAGCTTTGCTGTTTCACTAAGCTCATCCCAGGTTTTAGGTGGTGTAACCCCTGCCTCTTTTAACAAATCACTTCGATATATCAAACAAACATTGTTGCTGTTAAACGGAACTCCGTAGTATTTATCATTGTATTTGATAGTATCTACAGATGCCTCATAATAATCTGTATCTAGATTAAGGGTACTGGCATACTCAGATATGTCTTCAAACATATCCAGCTGAATGAATTTTTTCATATCAGGATTATCAATAATTACCACATCAGGAAGCTCTTGTTCTGTATATGCCCTGGAGATTTTCTTGTCAAATTCTGTCATTGGAACATACTCCCATGACACCTGATATTTATCCTGGCTTTTGTTAAAGCTGGCTGTTAACTTATCCAGCCCATTAGCCTGTGCTTCTGTTTCATAGTAAGACCATATCAACAATTGTTCTTTTTCATCAGGTGTGTTTTCCACATCAGAAGTACTTCTTCCACAGGCTGTATTTGTAATTGCAATGCACATAGCCAGTGTTATTAGTTTCAGACCTTTTTTCATCTTTCTCTAAACTCCTTAGGTGAGACGCCTTCTATATCCTTAAATACTCTATTAAAGTATTTGGTATCTGTAAAACCTACCTGTTCTGCAATCTCGTATATCTTCAGATTGCTACCTGTAAGCAACCGCTTAGCATGGCTGACACGAAACTCATTAACAAATGCAGAAAAATTTTTGTTCATTTCCCTATGAAAAAGCGTACTCAAATATTCTGGGGTTATAGACAAATAATCTGCTACCTCTTCCTGGGAAATCTTGTTAGCATAGTTCTCTCTGATGTAGGCTATTGCCTTTAGTATAGTATAATTGTGAATATCATCACGGGTAGCTTCACCAGCAAACACTACTGCTGCCGCCTCGTCCAAGCATTCCTTTATTTCAGATAACAGCTTTGCCCTTGATATCTTTTCTACTGTATCTAATTCCCTAAGCTGCCTGCCTTTATCAGGCCATATTTTAATGGCAAGCTGCGAAATAAACCCTGCAAAGCTTTGATATGCACTTCTTACAGAATATGGATCGTAGGCTTTTCCTATGAATCCCTTGGCAAAGCCATCACTCCATTTTTGCCAGCCTTCCTCATCATTATTCACAAGTATTTTTTCTATTTCTTTTTCTGTATCTTTACTATATTTGTAATCCGTATATACGATATCCGTGTTACCCTCTATTACAATTCTGGTATCTAACATTTCCCCATACAAAAATTTCTTATCTGATTTAAGAGCAATATCTTTTAAGTCCTTCAAACCAGACAAGCTTGCCATATACCATACCGAATCCTTTAGGCAATCAACAACATCTATTCTGCGGTCAAGCATGGCTACTATTTCCTCGTCAGATGAATACTTACCGGTAGACTTATCATAAAGCATGAACAAATCCTTATTATCTTCAGATACATACAAGCCCTTATATTCCTTAAACTTTTCCATAACGGTAGTCTTGTCAAAGCATCCGCTTGTGCTATATCCTCTTAAAAAGCATAATTCATATCCTTTTGATAATTCAAAAATCCGCTCAGCCTTACCTATGTTTTCATCATTGTTTTCAAGGGCTCCAGAAACTATTGCTCTAATGTAAGATGCAGGATCAGCGTCTATTCTAGTGGCCTCTGCACTAATCTTGGCAGAGATGGATTTTAGCACCCCGTCTACCGCATCCACGGTAATCGGCTTAAGCAAATAATCATCAGCTCCGCAGGTGATAGCACGCTTGGCATAATCAAACTCGGCATAGCCTGTAAGTATTACGCTATGGCATTTTATCTGGCGATTTTTTATTTCTTCTAACATCTGTAGTCCATCCATCTCTGGCATTTTAATATCAGTGAATACCAAATCAGGATGAAGGCTTTCTATGGTTTCCAATCCCTCTCTACCGTTTTTCGCCTTGGCAATTACTTCATGTTCTTCATAGCTGGATAAAAGCCTTGATAGACCATTTCTTATTTTTATTTCATCTTCCACAATAACAATATTCATACTACTCACACTCGCTCATTGGTATATAAAGAGTTATTTCGGTTCCTATTTTTTCAACACTATTTATATTCCAGTGAGCCATTCCTCCATAATACATTACAAGCCTAGAAAAAGCGTTTCTAAGACCTAACCCTACCTTTTCCATATCATCATCGCTCATTACCGCTTCCCTATCGTTCATCTTATTTAGCAGCTCTTCACCAAATCCATTACCGTTATCAGCAATACTAATCTGTAAAAAATTATTATCCTCTGACACATCCATGTTTATTGAAAGTATGCCCCCCTCTTCTATCCCTTCAAATCCATGGATAATTGCATTTTCAACAAATGGCTGAATTAAAAGCTTATGTATATACAGTCGTTTTAACTCTGGCTGAATATTTATTTCATATCTGAAGGCGCCCTCATATCTTATCTGCTGTAAATCCAGATATCTTTTTAAGAAATCACATTCAGCTTCAATAGGCGTTTTTTCCTCTACTTTACTAACCGAATGCCTTAATATAAGTCCAAGATTGCTTAACGCTTTGCTTATATCATTTTCGCCATGTTCTATTGCCATCCAATTAATGGTATCAAGAGTGTTATACAAGAAATGGGGATTAATCTGAGCCTCCAAAGCCTTTAGTTCTGCATGACGTTGTCTATCCTTTGCAGATGATATTTGCTGCAATAATTCCTTCACTCTAGCTGTCATTATGTTAAAGTTCTTGGATATTGTTCCAAACTCATCATTGCTGTTTATTGATATACGCTTATCCAAATCACCCGATTGAACTGTCTGCATTCCCTCTACTATTGTATTTACAGATTTATTGAAGGTTCTTGTGGTGTAAATAATAATCACTGCTACTGCTGTTATGATGATAGCGCTTATTAACACTGTTATTATTTGAATCCTTCTGACATCCTTCAACATCTCATCTGTATCATAGGCATTTACGAAAGTCCATCCAGTAGATTCATCCTTGTATTCATTGATTCCAATATTATGGCTACTCTGCAAATATCCACTTTCTCGTACAAAGGCTTCTAAGTTTTCCCCAGTGCTCATTGCTACATAAGCTTCACTAGGATATGAGATTACCTTGCCATTGTCGTCCAAGATGAAGTTGATACCTGTCTTACTTTCTTCCGATGAATTGCAAATACTGTTAAGCATCTTTTCATCAATCGTCATTATGACTGTTGCTATGCTACCCTTTTCCAACTGATCAAAGTTATATAGTCGTTTTGATATATGAAAATAGTATTTTTTCACTCCATTCTCATCAAACTTCATACTAGGAGTAATGACCATCCCAGATTTGCTTTCCGCATCCAGGTATGGTGGCGCTATTCTCATATCTTTAAAACGATTCCATATATTATACATAGATGAATCTGTAGCAAAATCGTATGTTACCGACTCCCCATTCTTACACACCAGGCTGATAGAACGCACTCCTTCTACCACACTTGTGTATCTATGAAGCAACTCTCTAATATCGCTTTTTGCCGCCGCCCGTCTTGTAGGGGTACCGTTCATCAGAATCATTACCTGGTCGATAACATTCTCATCCACATATATTTGATACATTAAATTGGTATAGTTCTCTAAGCTGAGATTTGTTCTCTCTGAAATCTGGATTAAATCACTTTGGATGATTTCATCCACTTGAGAAGTCATAGTTTTCCTGACACTAGTAAAATGAAATACCTGTAAAAGAATAATAGGTATTATAGAAATTAATAAAAATATAATAATAAGCTTTTTGCCTATTTTAAGATCATTGTATCTTCTAATAATGCTATGCATAACATTCACCCACCCAATACAATCATCATACAAAAAATAAGCTCATTGCACAACAGGCAATGAGCTTATATTATTATTGGAATTTAATTAGTTAAGTCCTGTCCACTTCCACTCAGCGATTTCAGGCATATCAACACCTACATCATGGATGTAAGTCTTGTGCTCAACAAGCTTATCCTTCATCTTCTGCTTGAGGAATGCGCCCTTGTTACCAATCTGTGGCATGTTGTTAAGCATAGCAATAACAAGGTTGAAACGGTCAATCTTATTCTGAACTCTCATATCGAATGGAGTTGTGATTGTACCTTCCTCATGGTAACCATATACATGAATGTTACGGTTTGTTCTTGTATATGTAAGCTCATGGATAAGTGTTGGATATCCATGGAATGCGAAGATGATTGGCTTATCCTTTGTAAAGATTGAATCATATTCAACATCTGTAAGACCATGTGGGTGCTTGTTGCTTGGCTCCATCTTCATAAGGTCAACTACGTTTACGAAACGAACCTTAACCTCTGGCATCTCCTTGTGGAGGATGTCAACAGCTGCAAGAGCCTCAAGTGTAGGTGTGTCACCACAGCAAGCAAGTACGATGTCTGGCTCTTCTCCTGTATCTGTTGAAGCCCAATCCCAGATACCAATACCCTGTGTGCAGTGCTTAACAGCCTGCTCCATTGTAAGCCACTGTGGTCTTGGGTGCTTTGATGCAACGATTGCATTTACATAATTCTTGCTCTTTAAGCAGTGATCCATTGTAGAGAGCAAGCAGTTAGCATCTGGTGGAAGATAAAGTCTTACCACGTCTGCCTTCTTGTTAGCGATGTGATCAAGGAAACCTGGATCCTGGTGTGTAAATCCGTTGTGATCCTGCTGCCATACATTTGATGTAAGAAGAAGGTTAAGTGATGCAATTGGACGTCTCCATGGAAGGCTGTTGCAAACCTTAAGCCACTTAGCATGCTGAGCTGCCATTGAATCGATGATTCTGATGAAAGCTTCGTAGCTTGCGAAGAAGCCGTGACGACCTGTAAGAAGGTAACCTTCTAACCAGCCTTCACACATGTGCTCTGAAAGCATTGAATCCATTACACGACCATCCTTTGCAAGGAACTGATCTGTGCCTTCTTCGATTGGTGAGTTCCAATCTCTATTTGTAACCTCGAATACCTTGTTAAGACGGTTAGACATTGTCTCGTCTGGTCCAAAGATACGGAAGTTTCTCTGATCCTCGTTAAGCTTGAATACGTCACGGATGTATCCACCAAGCTCAATCATATCCTGCTTTTCAACAGCGCCTGGAGCTGGAACATCTACTGCGTAATCGCGGAAATCTGGAAGTCTAAGGTCGTGAAGAAGCTTACCACCGTTTGCATGTGGGTTAGCACCCATACGTCTGTCTCCCTTTGGAGCAAGCTCCTCAAGCTCAGGAATAAGACGACCATTCTCATCGAAGAGCTCCTCTGGATGATAGCTCTTTAACCACTTCTCAAGGATTTCCATGTGCTCTGGCTTGTCCATCATAACTGGAACCTGGTGAGCTGCAAATGAGCCTTCAATCTTGTTTCCGTCTACTACCTTAGGGCCTGTCCATCCCTTTGGTGTACGAAGAACGATCATTGGCCATACTGGTCTTGTAGCATCGCCTGTCTCTCTAGCGTGCTTCTGGATAGCCTTAATCTTATCCATACACTCATCAAGAGTCTCTGCCATCTTCTTGTGCATAACCTTAGGGTCATCACCCTCTACGAAGTGTGGCTCCCAGCCCATACCTGTGAAGAAGTTTACAAGCTCTTCGTGTGACATACGAGCAAGGATTGTAGGGTTAGAAATCTTGAATCCGTTAAGGTGAAGGATTGGAAGAACCGCACCATCTGTAATAGGATTTAAGAATTTGTTTGACTGCCATGATGTAGCAAGTGGGCCTGTCTCAGCCTCGCCATCACCAACAACGCAAGCTGCAATGAGCTCTGGGTTATCGAATACTGCACCAAATGAGTGAGCGATAGAATATCCAAGCTCACCACCCTCATGGATTGAACCAGGGTTTTCTGGAGCAACGTGGCTTGAGATACCGCCTGGGAATGAGAACTGCTTGCAAAGCTTCTGCATACCGTCGATATCACGGCTTACGTTTGGATATACCTCACTGTAAGAGCCTTCAAGATATGTATTAGCCACGAAGAAGTTTCCGCCGTGACCTGGACCAGAAATAAGGATCATATCCTGGTCATATTTATTAATTACACGATTGAGGTGTACATAGATAAAGTTCTGTCCTGGTACTGTTCCCCAATGTCCTACGATTTTCTTCTTAACCTGCTCTCTTGTGAGTGGCTCACGAAGGAGTGGATTGTCAAGAAGATACAACTGTGCTGCTGCGAGATAGTTAGTTGCACGCCAGTAAGCGTCCATTTTCTCTAAGTACTCGTCAGTAATCTGTGTGTGATTCATTTTACATCTCCTTTAAATACTTTAGAATTTCCTAAAAGACAATTGACATTATACAACAATAGGATGTACATTGTACATCCTATTTTGATAATTTGTTAAATTTTTATCTAACTGTGTTATATTATCTATTTTTTTGTGTATTTTGTAGAGTGTATTCTTTACCTAATAAGGGTCAAATTTTGCGATTTGATGTCAGATTGTTATTATTTTAACTTTGCAATGACATCTAAAACAATGCTAATTGACTGCTCTGCGGCCTTACCAGCAAAGGTATTGTAGTCCATTGCACTACCATCTGCATCGGAAATAGAGCGGATAAGTGTAAATGGAACATTATTGACATAACATGTGTGAGCGATACTTCCGCCCTCCATATCAGCAGCAATTGCATCGAATTTCATGCGGATATTCTGACGCTGCTTATCAGTGTCTACAAACAAATCACCTGATGCAATTACACCTGTCTGATGATAGATTCCCTTTGCATCAAGAACCTCACAAACTGCCTTTTTAAGCTTCTCATCAGCTGGAAAATTAACAATGTTAATTCCTGAAACAAGACCTGCTGGGTCTCCAAGAGCTGTTGTGTTCATATCGTGCTGAACTGCAGAATCTGCAACAGCTACATCAAGAACCTTAAGGTCCTTTACAAGTGAACCGGCCACGCCAATGTTAATCACATGGTCTACTCCAAAATGTAAAATCATAATCTCTGTGCAGATTGCAGCGAAGACCTTGCCGATTCCTGAAACGGCTGCTACTACCTCTACGCCATTGATTTCGCCTGAAATGAAATCAACGCCGCTGATGGTCTCGAATCTTGGCTTCTCAATCGAAGGCTTCAGATTCTCAATCTCTATCTGCATTGCACCAATAATACCTAACTTCATTTTCTACCTCCTAGTTTATGGCTCGCCTGTTACGGTCTCTAAGTTTTTCTCTCGCCTGTTACGGTAACAAAGAAATATATTTCCCCGTCGACGGGATGTCTCCTTGAGAAACATAATAGTTTGTTACCTACAGGCTATTTTTACTCTTATGAATTACGGTTACAAAAAATTATATTCGATCTCGACGGGATGTCTCCTTGGGAAACATATTTTTTTGTTACCTACAGGCTACTTTTAGACTCTTGAGACCTACAGGCTATTTTTACTCTTACTAGTTACAACGAGCTTTTTACGATGGATATGTGAATTCCATGTTTGTCCATGAGTTGAGGACGTCTAAGTAACGCTGGCACTCCTTTTTGGCGAGGGCAATGTCCAGGTTCTCGTAGTGACCGCATTCGATGTCGCTTTTTCCGAAGACGTCGCCTTCGTGGTCTACTGTCTGTTTAAATACTTTTTTAACAACCTCGAATGTTTTCTTTGAATCAACGCCCTTTACAACAAGATAGAATCCTGTCTGGCATCCCATTGGTCCAAAGTAGATAACGTGGTCTGCGATTTCTGAATTGCGGATATATGTTGCAATCATGTGCTCAACTGAGTGCATTGTTGCATTATCCATGTAATCACCTGCGTTTGGCTTGCGAGTACGCAAATCGTAAGTGATGATATCTCCATCATCCACACGTGAGATGTAGAATCCCGGTGTAAGGATGTTGTGATTGATTGTAAAGCTCTTAATTCTTTCCATTTATTCCTATAATCCTTCCTATACGTTATAAACTATTCCCTTGGCAAGCTTGTCTGCTACATCTGCGCCCTTGAAGGTCTTTACGATTTCAAGTGCAAATGGGATAGCTGTTCCCATGCCACGGCTTGTGATGATGTGGCCATCGTGACAAACTGGGTCTGTAGAAAAATCTGCATCTAGCAAATCCTTCTCCATACCAGGATAGCAGGTGGCCTTCTTTCCTTTAAGGATACCAGCCTTACCAAAAACAGTTGGTGCTGCACAGATGGCTGCAAGTCCCTTTTTAGATGTATTAAAGCCATGAACCTGATCCATGAGAGGCTCGCATAATTCAAGATTAAGTGTACCTGGCATTCCTCCTGGAAGCACAAGCATATCTGCACTTTCAAAATCAGTGTTTTCAATCAGCTTATCGCAGTATGTTGCGATACCGTGGGCACCTGGCACCTTTTTGTTGCCTGTGATAGAAACCATTTCTATTTCAATATCAGCACGTCTAAGAATATCAACAACTGTAAGCGCTTCGATTTCCTCGTGGCCCTCTGCCATAAAAATCAGTACCTTGCTCATTAGTCTACCTCCCTAATTATTATTAAACGTGATTATATTTTACTATTATTTACACAAAAGAAAAAGAGTGACATTTGCCACTCTTTTCCTGAATTTTAATCCACGTTGAACTGATTAATGGCTAGCTTCAAATCATTTGCATTGTTCTTTGTTTCCTTAGCAAGCTTTTCTATGTTCCCTGAAACATCATTTGTTTCTGTATTCTTACCAAGGATGTTTGAAACACCGTCTGTATTTTCAAGAGATGCATCAGTAACTGCTGTTATCTGACGTGCGATTTCATCGATTGATGTTGATAGAGACTTCATTACATCTCCGATTTCTCCAACCGCCTCCTTGATTGTTTGAATTCCTTCATCATAATGTTGACTCTGCGCTGAGAATATTTCAAAGCTTGCCATTACATCATTCTTAATAAAGTCGATAAGCTTTGTAACCTCGTCACGAACATTTGCAACAGATTGGTTGCTGGCTGCAACTATCTCTGTAATGTTCATCGCTGTATTCTTAGACTGGTCTGCCAGCTGACCGATTTCGCCTGCAACTACCGCAAATCCTCGTCCTGCCTCGCCTGCACGAGCCGCCTCAATAGAAGCATTCAGTGAAAGCAGGTTGGTCTGAGATGTGATAGACATGATGTCTTCAGCCAATACATTAATCTGCTCAACCGCATCAAGACTTTCTAGAGCTTCCTGCATGTGTGCCATAGTCTCCTGCAAAGTTGCCATATTTGTACTGATTTCATCATTAATCTTTTCGTTAATTTCAGCTGCAGATTTTATTATCTTCTCTGAATCTTCCTGACCAATCTCCACCTTATCAGATACAACATCCATGAGAGATACGATATTTTCAATTTCAGCATGGATGTTTTCAATAGCATCGTTAGTTTCATTAATCTTAACTGCAAGATTATCAGCTATGCCCTTGTTATCTGATGTAATCTCTGTCAAAAGCTTTGATGCATCATCCAGATTGCCGGAGTTTTCATCCAAAAGGTTACTGTATTCTCTAAATACACCTACCGCGCCCTTCAGATTGAAGATAACGCTCTTAGTATCCTTAGCCAGCTTTCCTATTTCATCCGCTCGTTTTTCAAATTGTTCAATCTCTTTATTATCTCCCAAATCAAGGGCTGCTACACGCGTTAAGGCTTCCTGAATCTTTGTGATTGGCTTAATCATGTGACCAATAATAAATACAAGAAGGATACCGATCAATATAACAATAATTGTTCCTAAAAGATGCATCTGTCTGGATGCGCTATGTGCCTGAGCATAAAGCTGGTCTATATCTGCGCCAACAAACAACAGCCAGTCATTAGCTGACATGTATTTATAAAATCCATACATCTCTTTACCGGTTCCAGCCTGCTTGTATGCTATAATTCCTTCCTCAGCTGTGTCCCCAGCATTGATTTTTTCAAGGACCTGCTGCACTGCTACGTTTGTTGATTCATTAGTGATTTCATCTGGATTGTTGGAATAATAAACTACCGGGTTTCGCACGCCAGTCAAAACAACATCCTGATTAGGAGTAATATGAACACCATTATCAAGAAGCTCATAGAATTCTGTCTTATCAATTTCTACTGAACAATATCCTGCCGGCTGACCATTTGCCTTATATGATGAACGTGCAAAAATAAGACTAATCTCATCAGTAGCAGGAGACACTGCAGTTACGCTATTGTATACATTTGTGCCTTCAGCATTATAGTATAGTCCCTGAATCATCTTTATCAGATCAGCATCATTTTGGAAACCTACCATATCTGGACGTGTATGAGTTAATACTTTTCCATCATATTCAACATAGAACAAACTCTTGCTGTTAGGAATTGCATTCATGAATTGCATTGTATGATTCTGCGCTGCCGCCTGTACTTCCTCATCAAAAGGATTCTCTATAATAGCAGCCATTTCAGATGATGTCATATATCCATCCAGATATGCATACTCTTTTTGTGTATAGGCATCCAGTCTTGCAGATATCTGTTCTACTACACCCTCCAGCTCTGTTTCTGCTTCATTTTCCATAATATTCAGCATATTATTGGATGCCAGAATTGTCTGTGTTAAAAATCCTATCGTAGTAGCTAAAACAATATAGACTGTAATTCTGATAGATAGCTTCTTGAATCTCATGTTCCCCTCCATTACATTATTTTCGCAAAAAGGGACCATATAACATATGATCCCTTTTTTATTAAATATTTATGCGTAGGCATCAAAGCGTGAGCCTGATGTGTTGTATGTGCTGCCCCTTCCATTTACTCCATAGGATGTGTTTCCCGAAAGGAATTTAGTGGCTATGTCATTGAAGTCACTAGATACCTGAATGTTGCGCTTTTGCCTTTGATATGGATCTACAGTTGTAAAATCCCTATCAATCTCCTGCACTGTGACATTAGGATATTGTACAGGTGATGTGCCTGTAACAGACGCACCATTTTTTACTGATTCATTAGTATACACATCTGAAAAATCAGCATCATTGTCAATGGCATAGTTCATAGGTTGAACGCTACTAATTGGACTATATGAACTTAATCCGCCAATAGGTGCAATAGCCATAAAAAAACCTCCAAAAGTAACTACCACAATGATAGCACCTTTGGAGGGTTGAAAACCGAAATACACAAACTTTAGATATTAAATTCTTGATTTTTTCACATTATACCCCTCATCAGTCAGCTACGCTGACAGCTTGTCTCGCCTTCCGGCTCGGTCGTTGCTAAACAGGCTCCACTGGAGCCTAGCAACCCCCAGGGGGAAGCCTTTTTATCTTAAGAAGCCGGCTACGATCTGCTCCTCAGCCTCTTCTTCTGTAAGGCCAAGTGACATGAGCTTGATGAGCTGGTCGCCGGCGATTTTGCCGATGGCTGCCTCGTGGATGAGGGCTGCATCTACGTTCTTTGCATCAAGACGTGGGATAGCTACTACGTGTGCGTTACCCATGATGATGGCATCACATGCTGCATGACCGCTGCAGGCTGTGTTTCCTTCGATTGCTACTTCAAAAATCTGCTCTGAATCATCCTTTGCAACAGAACGAGAAACTACATCTGTGCTGGCATCCTTTCCATTAAGGAGTACCTTGTAATCTGATGTGGCCTTCTGGCTGCCGTGAGTCATAAGTGCCTCGTGGATAAGAAGTGTTGCTCCTTCAGCAAGCTCAGCATAGTTAGTACGAACTGTAGAATCTACACCCTTAATCTGCACCATTTCCATCTCAACATGGCTGCCCTCTTCCTGATATACGTTTGTTACAGGATTAAGGATACGAGCGCCCTTTCCGTCGCCTTCACCATAGTGCTTCTCAACATATTTAACCTTGGCATTCTTGCCAACGTGGAAGGTGTGGATACCATCATGCTGAGAATCCTGGTCACCACAATTGGAAATACCACAGCCAGCTACGATAGTAACATCTGCATCCTCTCCAACATAAAAATCATTGTAAACCATATCCTTAAGACCGCTCTGTGTAAGAACTACAGGGATATGAACGCTTTCGCCCTTTGTGCCTGGTTTGATGATGATATCGATACCTGGCTTATCTTCCTTTGTAACGATATCGATGTTGGCAGTAGTGTTACGTGCTGCGCTGGAACCGTTGGCACGAATATTATATGCACCCTGAGGTATGCCATCTAAATCAGCAACCTCGTGTAAAATGTTCTTTTGAATTGCATCAAGAGCCATTACTGGTCACCTCCTAACTTTTCGCAGGCTGCTCCAACAGCTGCTGATGTGCCAAGAAGCTCTGGGAGAATTTCATCCTTAGGTCCCTGCTTCTTAACCTTGCCGTTTTCAATAACTACGATTTCATCTGCGATATTTAGGATGCGCTCCTGGTGTGAGATAACGATGATAGTTCCATTGATATCCTTGCGCATGTTCTCAAATACCTTAATAAGATTCTGGAAGCTCCAAAGATCGATTCCAGCCTCTGGCTCATCAAAAATAGAAAGCTTTGTGCCACGTGCAAGTACTGTGGCGATTTCGATACGCTTAAGCTCACCACCTGAAAGTGAACCGTTAACCTCACGCTCTACATAATCCTTAGCGCAAAGTCCTACCTTCGAAAGGTACTCACAAGCTACTGCAACAGAAATGTGCTCACCTGCTGCAAGACGAAGTAAATCGATTACTCTGATTCCCTTGAAGTGAACTGGTGCCTGGAAAGCAAAGCTGATTCCCATTTTTGCACGCTCAGTGATATTTTTATCTGAGATATCCACACCATCAAGGATAATCTGTCCGCTTGTCAACTGATTGACTCCCATTATAAGCTTAGCAAGTGTGGACTTACCGCCACCGTTAGGACCGGTGATGACGATAAACTTACCATCTTCTACTGTAAGGTCAAGACCATCAATGATTTCTTTAACGGAATCATTTTCATCATCAACCTTGTATGTAAGATTTTTGATTTCTAACATATCTATACTCCTGTTCTATGTGCTACACTCCCTAACCCCATGCCAGTGGCAGTTAGGAACGACTAATTTTATCAACTAATTCAGCCCTATTATATTAACATGGATTTGTAAAAATGGTAGCCTATTTTTGCAAAGAAAAGGGCTACTGAGAAAACTTCTCAGTAGCCCTTAGTCAAATCTTATTTGACGCGCGTCAAATAAGATTTTCCATATACTCCTGCACTCGCTTTATAGCTTGCAGTTCTTTTTTGGTGAAGCCCAGGTCATCCTGGTTATATGTTTCTTCTAATATTTGTTTAATTACCAAGAGCGTATCACCCTCTTTTTCATCAAATGTAATAGGTATATCTTTCTTAGGCCCATAAACAAATTTAATATTTGTATATGCATCATACACTGGGCTTACATCAAAGGCCTTCGCATGCTCGATGGCTAACGCTATTTCCGACATCATTTTCTCATGATTTCCAATAAGTTCGTAACACATAGCTTTGATTGTTTTTATCATGGCTATATATCTTGTCAGATAAGATATCTTTCCAGGAATCATGAGCCCCACTGCCGTACTATCCAGCCATTCGTTTAATTCTATCAAGTCATCATACTTTTTACTTGATAGAAAGAAATCAACCATGTGACCAGCTACATTCCTCGTATCAAACATGCTTAAATGCAGCTTTTTTGTATAACAATCTAATGCTTCATCCTTATTGCCCTGTTTCCAGTATATTTCTCCCAGTAAATCATTAAATATTCCATCTACATTTATTCGCTTTATAATTTCTATCTGCTTTTCTTTGTCCTTCTCAACAAGTGCACGCTGCTTAAGGATTTCCATCTCATCAATTTTGTTTTCTGGAGAATCAGCTAATATTCGCAATGCTCTATCTAAAAATTCTATAGCTCGATTTCTATAACCTTCATTTTCCTGCTCCTGATACCAGCTTATGTAATATACACTGCCAGCTCTCTTCAAAATCTTTACATCATTAGGATATCTCACTACAGCTTTATCGAGATGCTCCCTTGCCTCGTCAAGCCTATGTTCCCTGTATAACTCAAATGATTCCTCGATAATATCATCCACTCTCTTTGATACCATGGAATACCCAACCAGCGCATCCATAGAAAGATTAAAGAAATCGGCTAAATCCATCATTGTGTTTATATCAGGGACACAGTTGCCGTTTTCCCATTTTGACACTGTGCCCACTGTTACGCCCATGGCCTCAGCCAGCTGCTCTTGGGTAAGAAGCATCCGCTTCCTGTTTGCTCTGATGTTCTCTGATAGATTGTTCTGCATCTATATTCTTCTCCTTAATGTTGCTTATCTTTTTCACAAAATAGATTCCACCAAAAATAATGATTCCAAGCACTCCTGTGAATAAAAGTATAGTGTCACAATTTAGCCTAACTGTAGCTAGTGTTACAAAAAATGTTCCAACTGGTAGTGAAGCTGTTCCTACTGCATTAAAAGCGCTGCTACATCTAGCCATATAGTCCGTATCTATCTTCTTTACCAATTCCACATTTAACATACCAGCGATGATAGACATTGTTAGTCCGATTATAAACATGCTACCCGTTGCCAACACAATCGAAAGACTCATACTGTCTTTTACTAACGCTCCTCTTGAAAGCAAAAGACAAGCCACCCCCTCAATTGCTCCAAGACAACCAACAGCTTTATCAAATGAAATCTTCGATATAACCTTTGGCAAAACCAGTGATGCAATGATTGCACCAACCCACTGCCCCGCCATAACAATACTCAAAAAATCAGCATCCTTCATATATACACTAGATACAAGTGGTGTTAATAAAGAATTGAGTGGTGAAAGCACAAAGTTTAACAATACTGCCATAAGGCAGAAATAAATGATAGTGCCATTACCCTTCATATACTTAAAACCATCTTTGAGCTTGGTCATATAATCCTGTTCGCTGATGCTTGCACTCTGAACCTTACATTTGCTGTAATCAATAAATAGGATAATGAATGCTCCAATAAAAAATGTAGCCACATCAATAAGCATTGCAACGCCCACTCCAAAAGCTGCAATAATAATTCCAGCCAATGACATTCCAACAAGATTAACCACCTGAGCAATTGTCATCTTCATACTCTGCATAACAGTATAATAGTCGCCCTGAACAATCTCTGGCACAAAGGCACCTGCTGCAGGTTCATTGAGGGATTCAATGGTAGTGATAAGTAGTGTGAATCCAGCCATGATAAAAGGATTAACCAAATGCAGATAATACAAAACTACAAATCCTGCTATCACCATACCGCGAAGCAAATCCGTATATACGATAATCTTTTTCTTGTTCTTTCCCTCTACCCATGCTCCAGCCAGTGGAAGCACAACTATTCCTGGTAGCTGATTAAGTCCGAATATGATCGCTGACCAAGTTGCGCTACCTGTCAACTGATACACCAGCCAGGTAAATGCAATGGCATCTATTGAATCTCCAAATCTGTTAATAAGATTTGAGAATAATAGCTTCCTGCAATTAGCTATCTTTAATATATCTTTGTATCCTACTATTTTTGTCTCTCCCATAATCTAAGCCTCCCGAGTTTATGTATGAATAGCAATTTTGTTACTCAGATTATAAGATTTGGTTAGAGATATTTTAACATATTAGCTTTCTAGTTTGTATAAAATTTATTTTCTCGTTAGGAAAATTACTAAAACACTGTGTTTCGTTATTATTTTTTTAATACATTACTATCTACCATTAATTATTCTGCCTAGATAGTAGCATTTTCTAGTCAGTCTACTACCTGCAAGCCATTTTTCATGACAGATAGTAGACATTCACATATTAGCTACTACCTATATAATATTTTCGCCCACAGATAGTAGTGGCTCTAACAAAAACTACTACCCTAAGACTATTTTATTCCTACAGATAGTAACATCATTTCGAGCGACTACTATCTATGGCTATATTTCAACTGCAGGTAGTAATGTCCTTCCATATGACTACTATCTATAGCTATTTTTTCCCCATAGATAGTAATATCCTAGAACAATTATATTATATTTCAAAAAACTCCCAGCACGAGCTGGGAGTTTTAGTATATACATATTGAATTTATTTCCAGAAGCTTATCTCATCTTCCTTTAGTCCTACGTGACTTCCAATAAATACAGGGTTCTTGCCTTCCTTCTTTTGCTTTTCGTAGTCTTTTAAGGTCTTGTTGACTACTCCGTACAAAAGAGCGCAGCATGGGAGGTTGATGATTGTCATAAGTCCCATGGTAATATCTGCGGCAGCCCAGGCTGTGTCCATGGAAATGATTGCTCCAAAGAAAATGACTGCTACGCAGCATAATCTGAATATTACCATGAATCTGGCGCTTGGGTTCTTCTTACCGTTGAGATAAATCAAAGCATTATCTACATAATAAAGGTTTCCAAGTAATGTAGTGAATGCAAAAAGAATCATTGCAACAGTGATAAATGCTGGGCCAAAATGACCAAACACTGTAGATATAGACTTCTGCACATAAAGGATTCCACTTACTTCTGCAGATGGTGCAACACCAGAGCTCAGACACATAAGTCCTGTTGCAGTACAAAGTAAGATTGTATCAATGTAAACGGATACTGTCTGTACTAATCCCTGCTTTACAGGATGAGTAACATTTGCTGATGCCGAAGCATTTGGAGCTGAACCTACACCTGCTTCATTTGAATACAATCCTCTTTTGATTCCGTAGATTAGGCACGAACCTGCAACTCCACCGAAGATTGATTTAAAATCAAATGCATTCTTAAAGATTACTGCAAACATCGCTGGCACATTAGTGATGTTTACAAGAATAACTATTATAGCAACTACCACATAGGCGGTTCCCATAAATGGGACTAGCACTTCTGTCAGCTTAATAATTCTTTTTCCACCGCTTAAGATGCAAAATCCTACAAGAGCCGCAATTATTACTCCTACAATGATTGGTGTAAGCTTTGGATCATAAAAACTATACGCCGCAAATGACGACTGCAAATTATATGAGCAAAGTAAATTAAATCCAAATGCATAAGTAGAAATCAAAAAGATGCAAAACAACACCGATAACCATGGTGCATGAAGCGCCTTCTCTATATAGTAAGCAGGACCACCATAACAGCTGCCATCATCTTCCTTCTGTTTATATATCTGCGCTAGTGTACTTTCTACAAAAGCACTGGCTGCGCCGATGATACACATAATCCACATCCAAAACATGGCACCTGGGCCACCGATGCAAATAGCAGTAGATACACCTACGATATTTCCTGTTCCAACTCGCGATGCTGTAGACACCATCAGCGCCTGAAAGGATGATACATGAGCCTTGTCCTCTGGCTTTTCCATTACAAGCCTGCAGGCTTCTCTAAAAAGTCTAATCTGAACAAATCTGGTTCTAAATGTGAAATATAATCCTGCAACACCCATAACAATAATAAGGATTGGATAATACATCACATCATCAATCTTTGTAAGTAAATCTAATAACATAAATAACTCCATTCTAAAAACATTCTGAGCTATTATATATGGATTTTACGATTTACGCAAATTTACCCCAAAACTCCCAGCCGAAGCTGGGAGTTATCATATTACTTGATATTTATATTTTGCTTTTATAAGTACCCCTGAAAGTGCTAAATGTTTTATGTTCTTACGCTTCTAACACATAGATTCGCGAAGAATGATCTCCATCACTTTCAAACCAGAATTTATTCTTCTCGCTCATAGATATTCCAGCTTCCATTAAATAGTCACCGTACATCTTAGCAACGCCGTTGATTGTGTACTGGTAATCAGGATTAAGGCCTGCAAGCTTCACCTTTTCGATACCCATGTTAGGCACATTTTCCTTCTTGTACGTGGTAAGAATTGCCTTTTTCTTATCATCAGAAACAACCATCCAAGCTGCAATATTATGGTCAAATGGAGACTGCAATCTGTAGATTGTGCCATACTGGAAAAGCTCACGGTTCTCCTTCATAAACTCAATCTGCTTCTTTACCTCTTCAAAATCTTCATCACTGATTTCATTTAAATCTAATTCGTAGCCAAAGGTTCCAAAGTAAGCGATGTTGGCTCTGTCATTAATCTTCATGCTTCTGCCTGTCTGAAGATTTGGAGAAGCTGATACGTGAGAGCCCATTGATGCGATCGGATAACCGAAGCTAGTGCCATACTGAATCTTTACACGCTCGTAGCCATCTGTATCATCTGATGTCCAAGCCTGAGGTGCATAGTAAAGCATTCCTGCGTCAAATCTAGCTCCACCGCTGGCACATGATTCAAACAGGATGTCAGGGAATGCTTCCTTTAATCTTTCGTAAAGGCTGTATACCCCTAAGATATATTTGTGATAAATTGTTCCCTGCTCCTTAGCATCATGATTTTGACTAAAGCATTCTGTGATAGAGCGGTTCATATCCCATTTGATATAATCGATACTTGCTGTAGATATCACCTTGTAAAGCTGCTCGTAAAGATTGTCAACAACCTCTGGCTTTGAATAATCAAGCACCATCTGGTGACGGCCTAAGGTTCTCTTTCTATTTGGAGCAGCCAGTACCCAATCAGGATGTGCTCTGTACATATCGGAATCCTCGTTTGTCATTTCTGGCTCAATCCAAAGGCCAAACTTAAGACCCATGTCATTAATCTTCTTAGACAATCCTGTGATTCCCTCTGGAAGCTTGTCAGTATTTACTACCCAGTCTCCAAGTCCTGCATGGTCGTCATTTCTTGCTCCAAACCAACCATCATCAAGAACAAAAAGCTCTACTCCAGCCTCCTTGCCCTTCTTTGCAATCTTAAGGATTTTCTCTTCTGTGAAATCCATCTCTGTTGCTTCCCAGTTGTTTAGAAGGATTGGTCTTGGCTTGTTTTTATAGCAGCTTCTAACCAGGTTGTTGTTCATCAGCTTGTGAAGATTCTGGCTTAAATCATTTAATCCATCCTGAGTGTAGGTGATGATAACCTCTGGTGTATCAAAGTACTCCTGTGGAGCCAATGGCCAGCTAAACCACTTTGGGTTTATGCCCATGTTGAATCTAAGCTTTCCGAAGGTATCTGCCTGAGTCATGACAGTGAAATTGCCGCTATACACAAGGCTGAAGCCCATAGCCTCGCCCTTAAATTCATCGGTATTCTTGCGCTTCATTATTACAAATGGATTGTAGTTTGCACTTGAATGACCTCGCATGCTTTCTACTGATGCGATGCCATGGGATACGTCGCGTGTGATAGGTGTTCTTTCTCTACCCCAGGCTCCTTCAAAATGCATAAGCTCATAATTGATATCAGGAATATCAAGATTGCAGCTTAAGGCTTTTTCTATCTTAAATTCTTCTACTCCTACATTTTTGATTCTGGTATGACGGCAGACTACAGGGTAATCTTTCCAAATGGTGTAATACAATGTAGCTTCTATTCCAGCCACTTCATCCCTGCAGATGATTTCAAGAGTCTTTGCTTCATCATCAGTATTTGTATATGTAGCAGGAAGTCCTGGTATAGTCTCCTTGCTATCGTAAATACGATATCCGCTAAAGATTAGATTTGTTACTCTAGAGCCATTAGCCTGAAGAATCTCGTAAGCAGGATCTCTAAAATCTCCATTACCGAAAGCTGGATATTCTAAAAGAGCCAGCTCCTTAGTGTAGTTTTCCTCTTCCTTAACGTTACAGCACAAAGGACGTAATCCTGCAGACTGGTAGTCAAGCACCACCTGGTTTTCATTTATTCTTTTTCCGAAGTACAGCTGGCCGATTTCGTCGTCTAGGCATATTCCAATTACGTAGCTAATCTTTGAATTAAAAAGATGAAATTGTTTTTCCTTCTCATTAAACTTTATATCCATTTTGTCTCCTCGCTTCTTTCATTTTTGCTATAATCATTATATTGACATCGCTATTTTATGTTGATGTCGTAATTTTATATTTTCATGTCACTTTGTGACATTGTAGGAGAATGTTATGAATGTAAATGGGGTAGATAAGGTAAAGTTCGTTGATATGACCAGTTCAAATGATTTCTATTTGTTTGAAGTAGGCTGGTATAAATGCGAACCATCCTACAGCTATGGTCCGATTATTAGAACTAGAACGATTTTCCACTATGTAATATCTGGAAAAGGGTATCTTATATTAGATGGAAAAAGATATGATATTCATGCTAACCAGGGATTTCTGATTCCTGCCAAATCTATGGCTTTCTATGAAGCAGATAAGGATGACCCTTGGTCATATGCTTGGATTCATGTGGACGGTCCTAGAAGCACCGAGCTTTTTGCCAGCGCAGGTATTACCGCAGAAAATCCTGTATTTACCCCAGATGGGGATGCCAGTGAGATTGAAGTATTCATTTCTGATATTTATGATAACTCTGACAAGGAATGTTACTGCTACAGTAAGGTTTATGAATTCTTCAATTGCTTAAATACCAAATCTGTTAATAAACAACCAGAAATAGAGATTGACCCAAGACTTAATTATGTTAAAAGTGCAATTAGATATATTCAGCTGAAATATTCAGAGCCTATTAATGTAGAAGATATTGCAAGGGCCTGTGGGCTGAACCGCAGTTACCTTACGCGCGTTTTCAAGCACGCCACGGGGTACACCCCGCAGCTATATCTTGCCACCTACAGAATAAAAAAAGCCTCGGAATTGTTATGTAACACATCAGAATCCATCAATAATATTGCTATTATGGTTGGATACTGCGATGCATTTACATTTTCCAAGGCCTTTAAAAGATATAAAGATATGTCACCAAGTGAATATAGAAAGCAGCATGGTTCTGTTTAGTAATTAACAAAAAACCTCTAGTTACACTAACAAGCATTATGAATTCTACGCTTCGCATGGAAAGCTACGCTTAAGAATTATAATAGCTTGTTAGCTACTAGAGGTTTTACTATAATCTCACGATATTAATATCGTTTACTTACCTGCCTGCTCTCTCTTAGCAATCATAGGTAAGATTACGCCAAGTGCTGCAAGTACGATTGGTGTAAGGATGTTAAGGAATGTGTTGAACATATCGCCCTCTACATACATACCAAGTAAGCAGCTAGCTGCTGTTACGAAGAAGCACCAGCAACCTGCGAAGATTGCTACAGCCTGATTCTTAACGAACTTGTACTCAGGATTGAACTTCTCACCAGCCTTACGAAGCATGATGTATGCGAAGAATACCCAAAGGTAACGAAGTGGCATACATACTGAGTTAAGCTTTGTAAGCTGCTTAAGAACTACTGCTGCACCAGGAACGAATGACTGGATAAGGATGATTGCACCTGAAAGAACTGCTACCATCTTGATACCATTTACATAAGCGCCTGCATCGTTCTTCTTAAGAAGCTTAGAAGGGATGAACTCTCTAGCATCCTCGTTGTCAAGAAGCATACGAAGTGGTGCATCGATTGAAATAACAAGTGTTGAAAGCTGTCCAATTGCATTGCAAAGTGCATAGATAATCATTATAGCGTTACCAACATGATAGTACTCACCAAGTTTCTGGAAAGCCCAGTAAGAACCGTTTGAGTTGTATGCATCGAAGTTAGCATTAACATCAGCTGGGTCAAACATCATACCCATAGCGATTGTACCAAGGATAGCACATACCATAACCATAACAGCAAGTGTGATCATTGCCTTGGGGAAGCCCTTTGATGGGTTCTCTACCTTGTTAACGTATGGAGAAATCTTCTCACATCCACCTACTGCGAATACAAGGATAGAAAGTGATGTAAAGTACTTAACATTGAATGATGGAATAAGTGTCTGTCTTGTAAATTCCATTGAAACATAATCTGCATGTGGGTTGATTGCAGGTGCTGCAAACATCATAAGGATGTAAAGAATAGACATTACAAACATAGATGTACCAGCGATAGTTGCAAGCTTCTTAAGTGGGTTAAGACCACGTGAAGCAACATAGCAGAATACAAGTAAAATAGCGAATGTTACAAGCTGAACCGCAAGTGTTGGGAAGCTATCGTATGTTTCACCATTTCTGAAAACTGCCCAGCTAAGAGCCTTTAAGCCACCTGAAGACTTAGAAGCAATGTAAGTGATATGGCAAGCCCAGTATGTCCATCCGGCATAGTAAGCTGCCTTTGCTCCTGTAGTTCCGAAAATCCATGAGCTGACACCGCCACCTGATGTCTTGAATGCAGAACCTAACTCACCTACCATAAGTGCATATGGTACGAAGTAAAGAGCAAACATGAGAATCCAGCTGAAAATACTCTGGATACCATTGAAGTAAATAAATCCATTTAATACATTTCCGAATCCCCATACTGTCGAAAATGCCATAAATGCAAGTGTGGACCATTTGATACGTTTAGAATCCATTTAATTATCCTCCCTCTATTTATCGTATCAGTCTCTTTTTTGTAGGCATAACCTACAGGACTTTAGCACTGTAAACTTTTACACCGTACAGTGACGAAGGCTATTATACTACATTTTCTTCAAAAGTTAAATCGAAAATAAAATATTCTGAACATTAAATATTTTTTCTGTCTGTTGTCTTTTTTTATCCACTTTTCTCTGAGCAAATGCAAACTTTTCATTATTGTGCTATTATTTAGGATATTTGGAGGATTTCATAATGTTAGCTAATTACCATTCACACACAGTTAGGTGTAATCACGCCAGCGGTACAGAACGTGAGTATATTGAAGCTGCTATCGCCGCAGGCTTCAAAATCTACGGTGTTTCAGACCATGTACCTCAGCCATATCCTGATGAATACGAATCCCATATCCGTATGAAAATGTCTGAAGTGGAAAATTATACCCAGACTTTACAAAAGTTAAAGGAAGAATATAAAAATGACATTCAGATTTTGATTGGATATGAAGTGGAATATACACACAAATATTTTGACAAGCTTCTTAAGCATCTGCGCCAGTTCCCTGTGGACTACATCATTCAGGGACAGCATTTTGCACCAGATGAAATCACAGGATTCTATTCTGGAGCCATGACAGAGGATGAGCAAAACCTTATAGACTACGCAGCCCTTACTATCGAAGGAATGCAGACCGGACACTTTTCATATTTGGCACATCCTGATTTGATTAATTACGTTGGTGACGATAATGTATTCCAAATGCACATGCGTCCAGTAATTCAAACTGCCATCGATATGAACATTCCACTGGAAGTAAATATGTTAGGCTTTGCCACAGGCCGAAACTATCCTTGCGACAGATTCTTTAGCTTGGCTTCCCAGATGGGGGCCAAATTCGTAATCGGCTGTGACGCCCACGCTCCAAGAGATGTAATGCAGCCTGAAAGCCTACCTGGATTTGTAGACTTCCTCAAGAGAAACAATATTGAATATGGCGATAACGTAATAGAGCTAAGACCTGTATAGGCCTTAGCTCTCAGAGTGTAGACAAAGTGTCGCGGCTTTCGTCGCGACCTTTTCTTTTTAATAAGGAGGAACTGGAGTCAGCGGACTCCAGTTCTTTCATTTTTAGGCTAACTAAAAGCTGAGAAATCCTTGATTTTCCAAGCTTTCTCACCTCTTTTTTGGTATAATAAATGTATCAAAACAAGGGGTTAGAATAATGATTACAGAACAAAATGAGAAGGCTAGAAAGCAGATTGAATTTGTATGTACTGATGACTTGGTTCCCCAGGATCATCTTCTAAGAATCATAGATAAAGCCATTGATTGGTCTTTTATTTATGATTTAGTCAGAGATAAATATTCT
>NZ_AUJQ01000012.1 GCF_000424305.1 Pseudobutyrivibrio ruminis AD2017
ATAAGACACACTGAGGGAATGAAAGAATTATATTCCCATAGAAAAGAAACCATAGAAAGAATATTTGGAACAGCTAAAGAGAATCATGGTTTCAGATATACACAGATGTATGGCAAGGCGCGCATGAGAATGAAGGTTGCGCTTACTTTTGCATGTATGAATTTAAAGAAGCTTGCAAAAATACAGCAAGAATGGGAATTGAAAATGGCCTAGAAATAGGTCTTTTGAACTAAAAACCAAAAATTAATCTTAGAAAAAAGAAAAGGATGCTGCAAAACGGTGTTTTGCAGCATCCTCTTTGTCTACAGTCTGAGCACTTACTTAGGTAAGTGCTTTTATTATGCAATTTTTGCACCGGTGCAAAAGGAGAATATAGAGTATATAGATATAGACATAAAGAATGAGGTCCCCCCCCGCCAACATAGCAGAGGACAACCTCTTCTTAGTTTCATTATAGTATGCTTTTATCTTAAATCAAGGTGGTTATAAATGAAAAAAGGGAGGCACATATGGCTAGAGATGATTATCACGTGATAGTTTTCAAGATATTCAAATACAGGGGCACAAATGTGACTATCGTTCAACACTAATTGAGCCAGAACTTGTTAAGGCATTTATTATTGTTTATTGTTTATTGTTGCCTTGTTTATTGTTGCTTTGATGAATCCACTTGGCCAAACCATTCGAACAATCATTCGGTAAAATTAATATTTATCTGCTAGACTTAAGCGTGTTCCAACTACATTTTATGTCAACTACTTCACAAAGCGCCAACAGAGGGTCTAGAAGTTCCATCAAAGGAAGAGATTTTTGAACGATGTAAAGCTTAGAAATCAATGAAACCAGTCATGATGCTGATCATTAATCTCTATATATATATTTACAATTATAATAATCTGAATTATAATAATCTCAAATATAACTATTGCAGGAGGCGCCATGGCAGCATTTATAGATAGGATAGATGAGATTGCAACATTGGAAAATGAATATGCTAGAGACGCAGCTTCCTTTGTTGTTATATATGGAAGACGAAGAGTAGGTAAAACTACGCTTATAAATCATTTTTGTAAAAATAAGGATGCCATATATTTCTTAGCAACAGAAGAAAACGAGTCTGAAAACAGAAATGCTTTTAAAAATCTAGTTGCGGAAACCTTTGATAACACATTATTGGCAAATGCAACCTTTGATTCTTGGGCTCCAATATTTAATATAATAGCTGATGAATCAAAAAAAGGCCGTATTGTTCTTGTTATGGATGAGTTCCAAAATCTAGGCAAAGCCAACAAAGCATTTCCATCCGTAATGCAAAAAGTATGGGATGAAATACTATCAAAGTCAAATATTATGCTGATTTTATGTGGTTCACTTATAAATATGATGACTTCCCAGGTCCTTAATTATGATTCGCCATTATATGGACGTAGAACTGCACAAATAAAATTAAAGCAAATTAATTTTTCATATTATCACGAGTTTGATGAAAGCTTATCTTTTGATAAACAGCTTTTACAGTATGCTGTAACAGGTGGTGTTCCAAAGTACATTGAACTTTTTGATAAGAAAAAAGATATTTATAGATCCATAAAAGAGAATATATTATCAACTGGCTCATTTTTGTATGCAGAGCCTGAGTTTCTGCTACAAAAGGAGGTGTCTGAGATTGGTAGTTATTTCTCTATCTTGAAGACCATTGCTGCAGGTAATCATAAGCTTAGCAAGATAGCATCAGCACTTGGCGTATCTCAATCTAATTTGACTAATTATCTAAAGACACTAATAGATTTAGATATTGTTGAAAGAGAAGTGCCTATTACAGAAGAAAATCCTGAAAAGAGTAAGATGGGATTATACCAAATTAAGGATAATTTCATATCTTTTTGGTTTAAATTTGTATATCCAAATCGTGGCATGCTAGAGTCTGGTCATTCTGAATATGTAGAAGATAAGATCAAGAAAAATTTTATCGATAATCATGTTTCATATGTGTATGAAGATATTTGTCGCAATGATGTTTGGGATCTATTGTCGGAAGGCATAGCTTTTAATCGTGTTGGCAGATGGTGGGGCTCAAAAAATGTAGAAATTGATATTGTTGCATATGATTCCACTGGAAATGATATTGTTTTTGGAGAATGCAAATATTCAAAGAATAAAAAAGGAATGGATGTCCTGACTAGCCTTCAGGAAAAAACTAAAGTCGTTAACTGGAATAAAGATAATCGAAATGAACACTATGTATTATATTCTAAGAGTGGCTTTTCCGATGAGTTAATTGAATATGCAAAAAGACACAACAATATTTATTTAAGACAACTTTAAACATATTTTTCTAATCTAGGGGAGGATAGCAAATGAGCAGATTAAAAACACTTCGTGAATACGTAGATAAAGAACTAAGTCTATTGGAAGAAGAGAAGCGCACCAGTGCTACAGCACATCTTTACGGTGTATCTCTTGCAGCCACAATTCTAGCAAAGAAGCGTGGGCTAAATGAAGAACTTGCAGCAATGGCAGCAATGCTTCACGATATGCATGCATATAAGAGTGGCTCATATGATGATCACGCTCATTTAGGTGCAGATTTAGCTAGAAAGATTCTTGATGAATTAGCTATAACTTCTGTAGAAGAAACAGATACCATTTGCTCTGCAATATATCATCATGATGACAAATTAGTAATAGATTCACCAATGGATGAGCTACTTAAGGATGCTGATGTAATCGACCATTGCTTTAAAGATTCCTCTAAACCTATAAAAGAAAAAGAGCATAAGCGATATGAAAACCTTTGTAAAGAATTGGATTTGTAGAAACGATATTGGGGAGGTCTAACATGTGGTTTGTATTTGCTATAAGCAAAAAGAACTGGATTTTCCTAATATTATCGGGCTTGGCTACTGGTTCATCATGGCTATGCTACTACAAGGCTTTACAGCTTGGTGATGCATCTATGTTCCGGAAGAATATGGCTTCGGCTACATAAAGACCCTTGCAGAAAACTTCTATGGAGTAGAGGATGTAGAGCTTATTAAAGCTGTGGGATTAGATATTTATGAAGTTGACGCAAGTGCTATTATTAACGAAGCACTTGCGCAAATTGAGAAAATTAGCTAAAGTGCTTTTCTGCAAAGCCCATAGGTTGGACACATTCAAGGGTGCCAACATAATTATGGTCCTTATCGCGGACGGCCATGTATCGTATTAGTACGGCCTGGTCGTCGCGGCTGCTCCAAATCTCGATGCAATCTCTGGTGCCGGCTTTGAAATCAGCAATGATAGAGCGAACCATTGGATCAAATTTAGGAGGATGACAGGTATAAACTTCTCTATCAAGAGCTGTGAGGGGACGCTTGAAAAGTTTCATATCATCACCGTCATTAAAATATTTATTAACATCATTTTCATCAACAAATGTAAGCTCAATAGGAATAGTGTTAAGCATCGCATCCAATTGGTATGGAGTAAGCTGACCTGATGGGAGGTTAATCATATCCCCAGTCTGAGGTAAGTCTCTAACATTTTTCTTTGGAGTAGCTTTCCCCCACAGAGGGCGTTTTCCAATAAGGCAAGGCTTATAGTCGTTGAAATCTCTAGCAATATCAGACCATTCTTCTTCAGAAAAATTCTTAGCGCAAAGTGGGAAGAGTATGTTTTCTTCCTTATAAATCATTTCTTCTGCTCTTGTCACAACTGCATCAAGTCGATTATTCCAATCAGTATCCTCTAAAAGTGAAGGGAAATCTTTTGCACTATTAGAGAGAACTTTCATTTCATCACGAATTTCATCATCTACTGACCACATTACATCTGAAGGTCCAACAAAATGATACTTAAGCTTAAGAAGAGGATAGAGCAAGTCACCCTTTTCTGCATAATGAATAGCTAATTCTCTGGCTTTATCCAATGTTTCGATAAGATTTTCGCGACTTTCCATAGCACTTCTTAATTCTTTAAGAGCATCTGAAATAGCCTCATTTTCAAGTGAAAATACATTTAAAGGGTGGTTTTCAATTTTTTTGAGGACATTATACTGTTCATCAGCACCATCTTGTCTCTTTAATGGAGCTGCCTTTACCTTTGACCCGATACCCATACCATAGCTTTCGTTTTTTAAAGTTTCAGCTACAGCTTTTTCAGCATTAGCAATTTTTTCAGCCTTAGTGGCACCATGGAAAAGAGCAGAATGGACATCACAAAGCTTTTGAACCTCTGTCACAGGAGTTCCGCTGCTTATGAGAGCCTGTTCAGCTTTTGCAATTTCTCCAGCTTCAACCTCAGAAAAATTCTTTACGAAATCTTTCTTAACAGATTCTAAATCTTCACCATTGCTAAGTCTTTCAATGTATGATTTGAGTAAAGCTGTTCTATCATCAAGGGTGTCTCCCGTATCAGCTTGTCTATCCGCTAGTTTCTTATTAAGGGATTTCTGGACGAAAACTGGCATTTTTCCTTCTAAAACAAAACCATTATTTTTAAGGGCCAGCACAACATCAATCATATCAATGCCTTTAACAATGGCACCCTTTGGGATGGTCATTACACGTCCAATAGTATTTAGCTTTGTCTTATTTGTAATATCTTTAAAACCTAGATTATCCATAATCTGTACAAGTTCTGGATATTCTGTACATAGCTCATATACACTTTTTTTTAAATCAATTCTCTTCTCCATGTTTTCCTTCCTTTACGATAAACATATCTTTCTCGAGTGGTTCTAATCCATATAATAATTGAATAAGACTTATGGAGAAGTTGCATTTGCAACTATTTAGCACTATCATGGTCAATTTCCATTTGAAATTCCTTATCTGTGGGAAATTCATCAGCTGTTAGTGCAAAATCTATCAGGTGCTTGATTACTTGTTTCCTACCAGCTTCTATAGGAAATTTTTCTATTAGTTGTGGGCGAAGCTTTCCAAGTTGCTCGTTTATTTCTCCAAGTTTTGGTGTTAAAAGCTTCTTCTCGTGATCTCTTAGCATCTGTGTAAGGACTGGGCTATTTCCTGAACTTGAGAAAGCTCCAACAAGATTTTGTTCCTTTAAATAGGATGGGAAAATAAAGCTGCAGAGTTGGCTACAATCCACAACGTTTACAGGTATTTTCTCTGTCTTGCACAAGGAGGATATCTGTGAATTTAGAGTATTATCTGAAGTAGCTGCTACTACAAGCGTCTTATCTTTTAAATCAGTTGGTGAAAACTCTCTTTCCTCTAAAAATATACGGTCCACGCTCTTTGCAAGGGCTCTGATTTCATCATTTATGTCTTTGGCCACTACATATACGTATGCCTCAAAATCTAATAATACTTTAATTTTTCTATATGCAACATTGCCACCACCTACAACTAAGCATTTACTGTCCGTTAGATTTACAAACATTGGAAAATACGCCATATTTTCCCCTCCTCGCGAGATTTATGAAATCATTTTAGCTAATTTTGATTTGTTGTTCAATGACAATGGAGGTTGCGGGTGAAAGAATTATGTGTTATTTTAAGTGTGATTTAAGTCACACCGCAGGAGGATTGTAATATGAAATTGAATACCAGAGAGCTGACAATTACAGGATTATTTGCAGCTCTTATTATAATTGGAGCGTTTCTAAAGATTGACATACCATTACCACTTTATACCATGCATTTCACATTACAGTGGTTTTTCGTTATGATGGCGGGCTTTTTGCTTGGATCGAGACTTGGAGGGCTCAGTGTAGTAGTGTATTTACTATTAGGTCTCTGCGGACTTCCTGTATTTGCATCAGGTGGAGGAATTGGATATATATTGCGACCAACATTTGGTTTCTTGTTGGGATTTGTATTTGCAGCCTATGTGATTGGCTATATGACGGAGAGAATGAATAATTCAAAACGCTGGCAATACATTATCCCTGCAACTGTTGGATTATTTGTCTATTATGGAGTTGGCGCAATATATTTTTATTTTATGAAGAATTTGTATGTAGGTGAAACAGTATCGTTCACTGTAGTGGTTGTTCAATACTGCTTAATCACCATAATTCCAGATTTTATTCTTTGTGTTCTTGCGGCTGGATTTGCTGTACAACTGCGACCTGTTTTTGGTCGAATCGGTTTGGCAAGGGGGTAATCAAATGCTGATTAAAATTGGTACCAGGGGATCAAAGCTTGCCTTAGTGCAGACTAATTATGTTTGCGATACATTGAAAAAAGCATTCCCTGAGCATCAATATGAAATTGTTGTTATTAAGACAACAGGCGATATGGATTTAACTAAGCCTTTGGATCAAATTGGTTCTAAAGGTTTATTTGTAGATGAAATTGAAAAGGCTCTTTTGAACAATGAAATACAGCTTGCGGTACATTCGATGAAGGATATGCCCGCTAAACCATCTGAGGGATTGGTATTCGCAAAGTCTTGGTTAAGAGAAGATCCTAGAGATGTTCTTATTCTAAAATGTTGTCATAAATTATCAGATTTACCAATAGGCTCAAATATTGCTACTGGCAGCAAGAGACGTTCCTATCAATTGTTAAAACTTAGGCCAGACTTACACATCTTTCCTATTAGGGGAAATATTGATACTAGAATCAGAAAGCTTCATGAGGGACTTGAAGATGGAACTCAATTGGATGGAATAGTTTTGGCAGCTGCCGGTCTTCATAGGTTAAATATAAACACCGATACTTGCTATTATTTTACTCCAGATGAAATGATTCCAGCTCCTGCCCAAGGGACATTGGGTATCGAACTTAATGCAAATAACCATGAATTGTTAGAAATGGTAAATGCTTTGAGCGACGAAGATGCAGAGAAAGTTACATTTTTGGAGAGAGGCTTTCTTGATAGGATTGGAGGTGACTGCCATCTTCCTATAGGTGCCTACGCATACAAGGAAAATGGGAACTTCGTGTTAAAAACGGTTTTTGGAAATGAGACAGGTGAAAAGCTTGCTTTTTCCGAAGTTTCGGGTGCAAAAGCCGAAATAGATTTGATAGAGAAAGCTGTCATCGATATTAGAAGACAGTTGGAGGATTTATAATGAATTCTTTAGGAAAGGTTGTTCTTGTTGGCGCAGGTCCTGGAGACATGGGACTTATGACAATCAGGGGGCAGGAATATCTTGAGAAAGCTGATTGCATCATATATGACAGGTTACTAAACCCGAGGTTACTTTCAATTGCACCAGCAAACTGTGAAAAGATATTTGTTGGTAAGGCAAACCATTTACATACTGTCCCACAGGACAAAATCAACGAGCTTTTGTATGAAAAAGCCTGCAAGTACAAATTGGTTGTTCGTCTTAAGGGTGGAGATCCTTATGTCTTTGGACGAGGTGGTGAAGAAGCCCTTTACTTGATTGATAAAGGCGTTCAAGTGGACGTCGTTCCAGGCGTAAGTTCTTCCATAGCTGCTCTTGCCGCCGCAGGTATTCCTGTTACTCATAGAGGTGTTTCAAAAGGCTTTCAGGTTATCACCGCCCATAGTAAGAAAGATGCGCTAGCCGATATTGATTACTTGAAGCTTACTGATGAGACAGTGACTTATATATTTTTGATGGGACTTTCTCATGTAGGTGAAATTGCAAGGGGATTAATCGCTGCCGGCAGAGACGCCGAAACCAAAGTAGCTGTTATATCTAATGGAACTACTAATCATCAAAAGAAGGTAGTAGCAACATTAAATGACATAGATGAAGCAGTTGCTGTTGCACGCATCGATTCCCCTGCGATTATTGTGGTAGGAGAAGTTGCCAAATTAGAAAAAGAACTTAATTTTTTTGAGCAACGACCTTTATTTGGCAAAAAAATATTCTTGCCTGTTATTAGGGGGTTCGACTACACCCTTGGTAATCCGAGAAAGAGTTTTTTCGAAAACGAACTAGAATCAAAATTAATTGAATTTGGAGCTGAGGTTATCACCGCTTGTTCTGGCGCTATTAAGCCAATAGAATGCGATTTGAAATTTCTGACTGAACTTAAGGAGAATGCTTTTATAGTATTTACTAGCGCCAATGGAGTTAAGGCATTCTTCTGGAATCTATTTGAAGTAAACAATCTTGATTCGAGAGCGATATCAAACGTGAAATTCGCCTGCATTGGACAAAAGACCGCATCGACACTTAAGGAATTTGGATTTAATTCAGATATTATTTCTGAAAAGCAAACTGGTGAGGATTTGGCATTGGCTTTAAATGGTATACTTGATTCTTCCTCAGAGACTTATTGGTTCTGCCAGAAGAATACTTCTGAACTATTTGAGAAGAACATAGACAGCAAAATAAAGCTGAATAAGATTGTATGCTATGAAAATAAGCAGCTTGAGTACGATAACTCTGAAGATATGAAAGAAAAAATCTCAACTTGTGAAATGGCTATATTTACAAGCGGTAGTAATGCAACTTTTGCTATTGAACAATTTGGAAATAATGTGCCAAAGAAAATCATTTCAATTGGTCCAGCTTGCAGCAAGACAATTATTAATTTGGGATATGAAGTTTATAAAGAGGCAGAGATTTCATCCTACGATGGAATAATGGAGCTTTTACTATGAATTCAGAGAAAAGAGTAGAGAGAGGATTATTAAATCTTCTTAGTGAGAAGAGCAGAAAAGAACTTCTTGATGTGGGTAAGGTTATAACTTTGAGAAAAGGCGAAATCTTATTTGCAGAGAGGGAAGAAGTCAAGTGCATGTATATTATCCTTGATGGATTTGTGGCGCTATACCGCAACAGTAGATATGGTGAAATCAAGATAATTTTTATTTGTACCAACGGTGAGGTTTTAAATGAGGTTGTTCTGCAAGACAAGAAGACCAGCATCTGTACGAAGGCCCTTGCAGATACCCAATTACTATGTGTGCATCGAAGCGAGCTCTATAAGCTTATGGCAGATAATACAGAGTTGTCTCGAGAAATTTTTGATTCCTTGGCTAGAAAAACAAGAAGACTTTATCACCAGGTTGGAAATGCCAACGGAACATACCCTATTGAGAAACGTTTGGCAGCTAAAATATGGAAGCTTGCTCGTGACTATGGCAATTTCACTCCAGAAGGTGTGCAGATTAGCTTTGAGTTAACGGTAACATTTCTTGCAAATATGCTTGGTGCTAAGCGAGAGACGGTCTCTAGGATTATTTCATCATGGAAAAAAGATGAGATTGTTATTCATGAGAACGGCTTTCTTACTGTAATTGATATGAAAAGTTTAAAAGAAATTTCACAATAAGTGTGATATATATCACAGACAATGTAACAGCCCTACTTGATAATAAATATCAAGAAGGGCTTTTTTACATCATGGATTGTCAAAAAATTAACGCACTTTCAATCAGCAATTATTGTAAAAGGAGAAAAATATGGGATACAAGTTTTCCAAAGAAGAAATGGCATCCATTTTTTCAAAACTGGCAGTGGATTACGATGTATTTGCACCTGTAGTTAAAAAAGGGGATGGTACCTTTTCTGACGTAGATGTGGTGCGATACGACAAGGTTTCAAGTTTAGATGAAATCGAGTTTGAGAAAAAATCCGATTATTCATTTAAAGAGGCGCTTTTGCCAATCAATGAGACTATTTTTTATTTTACTGAGGACGAAACAACAGTTCCAAAGGGATCTGCAAAGGAGCGATTGGTATTCTTACGTGCATGTGATTTAAATGCAGTAAAAAGACTGGATCAGATTTATTTAAAGAATGGTTTTGAAGATTTTTATTACAAGAGAACCCGAGAGATGACTAAGTTTGTTCTTATGGGGTGCAAGGAGTCTTGCACTTCAGGATTCTGTGTAAGCATGGGAACAAATACTACTGACGAATACGATCTGTATCTTAAGCTTGATGGTGATAATGCCTATGTAGAAGCCAAGGATGAGAAACTAGCAGAGGCATTTAAGTCAGGCAACGAAGAAGCAGTTTCTCCAGATTTTGTTTCTGAGAATCCAACAAAGGTTACACTTCCTAAGAACATCACTCCAGAGACCATGAAGTCTGAGTTGTTCAAGGAATACGGCAACCGTTGCATTAACTGTGGTCGTTGCAACTTCGTGTGCCCAACCTGCACATGCTTTACAATGCAAGATATTTTCTATAAGGATAATGAGAAAAACGGAGAGCGTAGAAGAGTTTGGGCTAGCTGCCAGGTAGATGGATATACAGAAATCGCCGGTGGACATGGCTTTAGAAGTGATAATGCAGATAGAATGCGATTCAAGGTCATGCACAAGATTCACGATTTTGAGAAACGATTTGGATATCATATGTGCGTAGGCTGTGGACGTTGTGACGACGTATGCCCAGAGTACATTTCATATTCTAATTTAGTTAATCGTCTTGGAAAGGAGTGTGAATAAAATGAAGAATGAATATATACCACAGCTTTCCGAGATAAAAGAAGTAATTAAGCATACAGATTTAGAGTATACCTTCAGGATGGCGTTTGACGGCGAGGTCAAGCCAGGACAGTTCTTTGAGATTTCTATTCCAAAATACGGCGAGGCACCTATTTCTGTTTCCGGAATTGGAGATGGTCTTGTAGACTTTACAATCCGCCGTGTAGGAAAGGTTACCGACGAAGTATTTGAGAATTATGTTGGAGATAAGCTTTTCATCCGTGGACCATATGGTAATGGTTTTGACATCAATAATTATAAGGGCAAGGAAATAGTAATCATTGGTGGTGGAACTGGTGTATCGCCTATGCGAGGAGTTATCCAGCATTTTGCAAAGAATCCTACTGATGTTGTAAGCACTACTGTTATTGCTGGTTTCAAATCTCCTGATGATGTTCTTTTCAAGAAAGATTTTGAGGAATGGTCAAAGACTATCAATGTTATCAAGACCGTTGATAATGCTCCAGAAGAATATGATGGACCAACTGGTATGGTTACAAAATATATTCCTGATCTTAAATTTCAAGATATTAAAAATGCAGTGTTTATCTGTGTTGGACCACCAATCATGATTAAGTTTACTATCATGGAAATCCAAAAACTCGGTGTTGCTGATGAACAGATTTGGACAAGTTATGAGCGTAAAATGTGCTGCGGACTAGGTAAGTGTGGACATTGCAAGATGGATGATAAATATGTTTGCCTTGATGGTCCAGTATTTAACTATACTGAGGCCAAGGAACTTTTTGATTAAGAGAAAGGAGTATAAGGTATGTCATTAGATATTAATACAAAAAAAGCTAAGAAAAATGCTTGGCGAATAACCAAAGAACGTGGCATCGGTGCTTCTAGAATCAGAGTTCCAGGCGGATACTGTGATGCAGAAGTCCTTGGCATGGTTCAGGAAATCGCCCAGACATATGGAAATGGTTATGTTCATTTGACTACACGTCAGGGATTCGAAATTGAAGGAATCCATCTTGAGGATATGGAGGAAGTTAACAAAAAGCTTCAGCCTATTATCGAGAAGGTGGGAATCAACCAGAACGGTGAGGATAAAGATAAGGGCTATAGTGCTTCAGGTACAAGAAATGTATCAGCATGCATAGGCAATAATGTATGTCCTTTTGCAAACTACAATACATCAAATTTAGCTAGAAGAATTGATAAGGAAATCTTCCCTAATGATTTGCACTTCAAGGTAGCTTGTACAGGATGTTCTAACGATTGTGCAAAGGTTAGAATGCACGACTTTGGTATTATCGGTCAGACAATGCCACAGTATGATCCAATGCGCTGTGTTAGTTGTAATGCTTGCGTAAAGGGCTGCCAGTCACTTTCTGTTGGTGCACTTCGTATGGAGAATTATAAAATTGTCCGCGATACAGAAAAGTGTATCGGCTGTGGTGTCTGCGTTACAAAGTGTCCTACAAGAGCTTGGACTCGTTCAGAAAAGAAGTACTATAAGCTTACAATTATGGGACGTACTGGCAAAAAGAATCCTCGTTTAGGCAAGGATTGGCTCATCTGGGCTGATGAAGACAACATCGTAAAAATCATCAAGAATACATACGCATTTGTTGAAGAATATATTTCTCCAAATGCACCAGCTAGAAAAGAGCATATTGGCTACATTATCGATAGAGTGGGCTTTGAAAAGTTCAAAGAATATGCACTAAAGGATGTGGAACTTATGCCAGAAACAATAATGAATAACACTGTTTACTGGGATGGAATTCACTTTGATAACCAACACTAATTAAAGAGGAGAAAAAATATGTTTAAAGATGAATTTGAGGCCGCTGCCAATGGTGCGGCTGGTAAGGTGACGTTTTTAAAGAAGAATCCAATTGGATACTTTTTACTCTCCATGCTTGCAGGTGCTTACATTGGGTTTGGAATTCTTTTGATTTTTACAATTGGAGGACAGCTTGCTGGAGCTCCTGTAACTAAGATGGCAATGGGTGTTTCCTTTGGCATAGCACTTTCTTTGGTAGTTATCGCAGGAGCCGAGTTATTTACTGGAAATAACCTTGTTATGACTGCAGGAATGCTAAAAAAGAAGAAGATTACAGTTGCAGATGGAATCAAGCTTTGGATTGTATGCTATCTTGGCAACTGGGTTGGTTCTATTCTTTTAGCTGTTATTTATAATTTTACTGGTCTTGCAAATGGACCAGTAGGAGAGTTTATGGCAAATGGTGCACTTGGTAAAATGTCTGCCACAGCACCTCAACTTGTAGCAAGAGGAATTCTTTGTAATATGCTGGTTTGTCTTGCTACCTGGTGTGGTTTCAGAGCTAAGTCAGATGCAGGAAAGCTGATTATGATTTTCTGGTGTCTATTCGCATTTATTACTACTGGCTTTGAACACAGCATTGCAAATATGACGCTTCTTACAGAAGCATTATTAAATCCTTGTGGAGTTGCTGTAACAATGGGTGGCTATATGCATAATCTGTTATGGGTTACTCTTGGCAATATGATTGGCGGAATTCTGTTTATAGCAGTGCCATATGCAGTGTCAGCAAAGGAATAAATAAAAGAAGAGTCTGTCTTGTATTAAGGCAGACTCGGAACTTTAGATTTATTAAGTTCCTTTACGATAAAAGTATCTTTGTCAAAGTCTATAATTCCATCATCTCTCATTTTTGAGAGCTCTCGTATCATTGCGCTACGATTCACTGATAAGTACTCTGCAAGAGCTACTCTTGAAAGAGGGGAATTAACATATTTTGTGTTCTGTTCCTGGGCTAGTTGAGAAATATAGGCTAAAAGCTTTTCTCGAATGCTTCCTTTTGAGAGAACCTCTATTTTATTAAGGAACTTTTGATTCTTGGTTCCAAGTAGGTGAAAGAGGTTTGTTGCAATCTGAGCATGAAATCCACAGGCATTAGGGCATGAATGAATTATGTTGGATGCAGCAAGGAATAAGACCTTGGTATTCTCAGCAGCTTTAAATATCACCGAGGAAGAAACATCTTTCTGAACCGCAAAGCTTTCTCCAAACAATTCCCCAGGGCCGAAGAATGTAAATAGAGTATTATTTCCCCAAATGTCATTTTTTAACATATGAACACTTCCATATAAAACAATTCCTACGTAGGGGATATTATCTGTTTCCATATAGATGGTCTGACCCTTCTTGAACTCCTTTTTGAAAGAACGGATGCAAACTAACAGTTTGTCTAAATCTGCCTCTTTAATATTTTCAAAAAGAGCAACGTCGTTAAAACTAATTTCATTATTCATAGCCTTCACCTGCCTATCCATATACTATCTAAATAATACGATGAGAAGAGTTGCATTTGCAACTATTTTGCCTGCGGTTTAGGGTTATAGTTCTAGCTATGAACAAACAACAGGTTTAAAAGGAGTCAAACAAATGGAAAATAAGATGTTTTGTTATCAGTGTCAGGAGACTGCTGGATGCAGTGGTTGCACAATGTCTGGTGTATGTGGAAAGAAGCCAGAGGTTGCAAATCTTCAGGATTTATTAGTATACGTTACAAAGGGACTTTCTGCTGTAACAACAGCGCTTCGTAAAGAAGGCAGGGAAGTTCCAGAAAGTATAAACCATCTTGTGTCTGTTAATCTGTTTTCTACTATTACAAATGCAAACTTTGATTATGATGCGATTTTCGAAAAAATCAGAGAGACTATTTTCGTTAAGGAACAATTGTTAGGTCAGCTTAGTGAAGGTTCAAAAGCTAACCTCCCAGAGGCAGCTCTTTGGGCAGGGGCAGAAGTTGAATTTGATTCAAAGGCAAAGACAGTAGGTGTTCTTTCTACTGAAAATGAAGATATCCGTTCACTTAGAGAGCTTATCACTTACGGTCTTAAGGGACTTGCTGCTTACTCTAAGCATGCCAACGCACTGCTTAAGGATAATGTAGAAGTTGATGCATTTTTACAGAAGGCACTTGCGGCAACATTAGATGATAGTCTTTCTGTAGATGATTTGGTAGCTCTTACATTAGAAACTGGAAAATTTGGTGTGGATGGAATGGCGCTTCTTGACGAGGCCAACACATCTGCTTATGGAAATCCAGAAATTACTCAAGTAAATATAGGTGTAAGAAATAATCCCGGTATCCTTATTTCTGGTCATGATCTTAAGGACTTGGAAATGCTCTTAGAGCAGACAAAGGGAACTGGCGTTGATGTATATACTCATTCAGAGATGCTTCCAGCTCACTATTATCCATTCTTTAAGAAGTATGATAACTTTGCAGGCAACTATGGAAATGCATGGTGGAAGCAGAAGGAGGAGTTTGCAAGCTTCAATGGCCCAATTCTTATGACTACAAACTGTATCGTTCCCCCAGCAGATTCTTACAAGGATAGATTGTTCACAACAGGAGCATGTGGTTATCCAGGTTGCAAACACATAGATGGAAAATATGGTGAGACCAAAGATTTCTCTGAAATCATTGAGATGGCTAAGAAATGTCAGGCTCCAACAGAAATCGAGACAGGAACAATCACAGGTGGTTTCGCTCACGAGCAAGTATTCGCCCTTGCTGATACAGTAGTAGATGCTGTTAAGTCTGGTGCAATTAAGAAGTTTGTTGTTATGGCAGGCTGTGATGGACGTGCAAAGAGCAGAAGCTATTATTCAGAGTTTGCTCAGGCTCTCCCAAAGGATACAGTAATTCTTACAGCAGGCTGTGCCAAGTATAAGTACAACAAGCTGGATTTAGGGGATATCGGAGGAATTCCAAGAGTGTTAGACGCTGGTCAGTGTAATGACTCTTATTCACTAGCACTTATCGCGCTTAAGCTTAAGGAAGTATTTGAGCTTGATGATGTGAACGACCTTCCAATCGTTTACAACATCTCATGGTATGAGCAGAAGGCTGTAATTGTGCTTCTTGCACTTCTTTACCTTGGAGTTAAGAATATTCACATTGGACCAACACTTCCAGCATTCCTCTCACCTAATGTTGCTAATGTATTAGTTGAAAACTTTGGTATTGCTGGAATTACAACAGTAGAAGATGATATCAAGACTTTAATTGGATAGGAGGGGAGAAGATGAGTGCATTTTTAGGACCAATTCATTCGCTGATGTACAATAGAATTATTATTATGCAACAGGTTATCAATGCCATTGCTGAATTAACTGAGGCAGAGGGCTGGAATGTTGACGTGAATGCCTTTGTTATAAAGGAATTTCCACCTATAGAAGAGGCGGTAGATTTGAGTAACATTCATGCGTCCTTATTTGGGATGGTAGATGGAGCAGAAAAGAGATTTGCTGATATCATTTCGGCAATTTCAAAAAATAATTCTGAACGACTTGAGAAAATTGAAGCCGTTGTTAGATCAACTGGAGAGTCAATGATAATTGAGGGTGTTAACAGCCCAGAAGAAGTTTGTAGCCAATTGCAGGAGATTTTATTAGATGGAATGCCTTGTGACAGAGCAACTATGGTAAATTATAATTCAGATGGAAGTATCGAAATTCTTAGAACTATGGATCTTCATTCAAGTTATTTTGAGGAAGTCGGTCTCGATGGGGAGTTGTATTACCTTTTACTCAAAGCATTTGTCACAGGATTATTATCGCAAAAGGCAGTAAATATCTCAGGTGATTTTATTCATAATATTGTAATTAGCAAATAGAAAGCTGATGCTGCAATTGCTACTGGTTTGAGTGCATCAATTGGAGGTCTTATACCACTTGCGTATTTCATAAAGCCTAATGACAGATTGCTTAGATTTTCACTTACACCTATTAAATTTGCAGCAATAATCTCCGTACTAAGAAGTATGGTGTTTGAGTTACTAGCATTTTTAATCCTACCACTAATTTTAGGAATAAATGGCATATGGTGTGCAGTTGCCGTTGCTGAAATGGCAGCATTTTTTGTTTCGTGGATTTTATTATTATCACAGAATAAGAATTATCAATATTTATAATGTTTTGACATGCAGTTTGCAGGATTTCTTGCGATAACATTAAAGTACATAATTAATTTGACATATGTCAGTAATGATGATAAATTATAGCTGACATATGTCAAAAAAGTAGGAGGGTTCTATTGTGCCTAGATTACCAAAATGTAGAAAAATACGTGTATTTCCAGATTACTATAGCTTTGTTCCAGAGAATTCGGAGAATCCTCAGTTGGAGACAATCACCCTTACTCTAGATGAGTATGAGACTTTGAAACTTTTAGATGCTGAAGGTATGAATCAAGAGGATTGTGCAAACAGCATGGGTGTTGCAAGAACAACTGTTACGGCTATGTATGAGAGTGCCAGAAGAAAAATAGCAATTGCACTTGTAGAGGGAAAGCGACTTCGTATATCCGGTGGTAATGTAGAGATGGATAGAAACCAAGCTTTTTTTGATAATAACTTGAAATCAAAAGGAGTAAATACAATGAGAGTAGCAGTAACTTATGATAATGGAAATGTGTTTGGACACTTTGGAAGAACAGAGCAGTTCAAAGTATACGATATCGAAGATGGCAAGGTTGTTAACTCTGAGGTTGTAAGTACTAATGGTGAGGGCTGTGGCGCTCTTGCAGGTGTTCTTAATCTTGCTGAAGTAGATGTTCTTATCTGTGGTGGTATCGGCGGTGGCGCTGTAATGGCTCTTCAAGAGGCAGGCATTCAGTTATACGCAGGTGCAAGCGGGAACACTGATGAAGTCGTAAATGCATTCTTAGCCGGTACACTTGCAGCTTCAGGTGAAGCAAACTGTTCACATCATGATGAAGAACATGGTGACGGACATAGCTGCCATGGACACGGTCATGGAAGTTGCCACAATTAAATACATATAAAGTAGTAAAGGAGTTGGAGACATTATATATTCCAGCTCCTTTTATTTATGAGAGTGTCGGCAAAGGAACGGGGTGAGGCCTCGGACTTAAATATTTATCTATGCGTATAATTTAAGTTATATTCGTATATTTATTAAATCTAGATACACTGTGGGCCAATACATGACATTTATCATTTAGAAAATGACATAAATCAATAGTATTTCCCGTTTAGGTTAGATACAATTATTGTATCTTAATGAAGGGGATGTAATGATTATGGAACGTTTCGGGATATCAATGATTTGCTTTTGGGTTTGCTATATTTTAGTTACATGGATTGGAATTGCACACACTATTTTTAATATAAAGGTTTTGCATATGAAGTCCATGAAGGAGAGCCCAGGAATGGGTGAAGGATACGAGAAAACTAAACCTTGGCATCCGCTCTACAATATTATCTTGTTTTCACTATTCGGATTCATTTATATTAATAGCATTTCAGCTCCTACACTGTCAGCAGCATTAATTACTGGTGCAATCTGGGCTGGTATCTGCATAATTTTTGATTTAGTTGGCTGGGTACTGATTAAACACCCATGGAGACTTACATTTAGAGAGTTTTATATTGATTATCAGCCATGGATTACACTAATATATTTGGCAATATTTATGGGACCTGTTGTTGGATACTATTTAGTACGGTAGGTAGTAATAATTAACTATTAATGCAAGTGATTATTTCGAATAAGCATTCAGAAGTTTTTTATATTTTATGTGTCGAATGACAATACACCGTCTTAGGGCGGTGTTATTCACATGCGCCTATCTTTCCATTAAATAATCGTTTTGCGTATTGATATGGTTTAATATATAATATAGATGAGATGAGATGAGAGATGAGACTTAGATGAGACTTTTTCGTTAACAGTAAACGGATCATACTTGCTAAACTTACATTTATCGCAAAATTGGGAGAATAATTATAATTATGGAAATCGACATTAGAAAAGCAATTTTTATTACACCTTTTGGCTATGATCAAGAAGGCCCACTAAGTGAACCTGATATGTTCTTACATGGTGGCCAAGCTGAGGCTGATATTATCGATGCAGGTGGTTATTATTTTGCTATGAAAGATTTACCAGAAGGCTTTGATACAAGTCCTACAGCCTCAACTAAAACAATGCATTATGAAACTATTAAAAGTCCTGATGGGAAAACATTTTTTCCGCTTTTTGATTCATATGATGTTACAACAAGAATTTTTGGCAAAAACATTCGATTATGCATGACATGCTTTGATACAGCCCTTAAATTTTGCAAATCGGATAACCTTGACGGTATCGTAGTTTGCCCTGGAACACCCTACCAAAAAATTCTTGATATAAATCAATTTTTATAGTTTGATAATATTTTAACAAATAAGACCATAAAGTCATGAGTAACGAATATCGCAACGAACAAGACATTAGAAATAACACAAAAATAAATGAGCTCCTAAACAATATGCCAGAGTTCTTAGAGGATTTTCATACCCATTTGGATTCAAGAAATCGTTCTACAAACACAATCCTCGGGTATATGTACGAAATCAATGTATTCCTAAGATTTATGGCTGTAGTTCTAAAAAAAGAAAGTATCAAGGATATCCAGGTTACTGATTTGGATAAAATCAGAATGACCCAGATTGAAAAATACATTGCTGAATCTGAGGATGGAATCAAGCTTAGTGAAACTGCACGCCGCAGAAAGCTTTCTGTGCTTAAGACCATGTATAAATATTACCTGGCTATTGGTGCAATCAAAAACAATCCTACACTTCTCGTGGAAGGTCCAAAACTTCATGAACGTGACGTAGTAAAGCTCAGCGATTCAGAGGTTTCAGCTTTATTAAATTGTATACAAAATCAGGATAAAATTTCAGAGCACGCTAAGGCATACAATAAACGCATGGTTGATAGAGATATGGCCATTATCATGGTGTTGCTTGGCACTGGCATGCGTGTCTCAGAGCTTGTGGGACTTAATCTTTCAGATATTGATACTACCGAAGAGCACAAAGTATATTTCAGTATTATCAGAAAAGGTGGAGATTATGATAAGGTACGTGTAATCACTCCTGTATACAATGCCGTGGCTGATTACATCGAGTTTTCTCGCCCTCTACTGCTCTCTTCTGCTGATGAGAACGCACTGTTCATTTCGACCCAGGGTAAAAGAATATCCGTAAATGCGGTACAAAAAATGCTTAAGAAATACTGTAAGGCTGCCGGCCTATCTGATAAGTACTCTCCTCACAAGATGAGAGCTACTTTTGCTACCAAAGTCTATGCAGAAACAAAGGACATCTATGCAATCAAAGATGCTCTCCATCATAGCAATATTGATACTTCTAAACATTATATTTCTGATAAAGAAGCTAGAATCGATGCGGCTGCTGAAGCTGCAAGATTATTCTTTAAATAATAGATATTGCAATTATCCAACGAGTAGATATTTATCCGACAGATGACTATCGTCGCACAATAGATATGTTCTACTTGCCATAGTACTACTCTCGTTATATAATTAAGAAAAAGGAGGTAATACATATGGCACTTTCTACTATCACAGCACGCGTAAGTGATGTTGATAAGACCAATTTTGATGCATTCTGCACATCTGTAGGATTAACTTCATCAGCTGCTATAAATATGTTTGTAAAAGCGGTTCTCAGAGAACATAGAATTCCATTTGAAATTAAACAAGATGATCCATTCTATAGTCCTGAGAATCAAGCTTATATTTTGAAGTCTGTCAACGAATTACGAGAAGGCAAAGGCACGGTTCACGAATTGATTGAGGTTGAAGATGAGTGAAAAAATCTGGTCTGATGATGCATGGGAGGATTACTTGTACTGGCAGACACAGGATAAAAAAACTCTGAAACGTATCAATCAACTTGTAAAAGACATCGAAAGAAATGGTGCTATGCATGGCATAGGTGAGCCTGAAGCTCTTAAAGGCGATTTACAAGGCGAATTTAGCCGAAGAATCAATGAAAAAGACCGTCTCGTTTATCACCTCGAAGACGGCCGTATATACATCTCCCACTGCCGTGGACATTATGGAGATAAATAGATAATCTAGAATTCTTAGTAGACTCATAAAAGAATGTATTCGTATCATCAAATGTTTTTCCCCTTTAGTATTTAGTCGCCCTAAAGGGGATTTTTATCTAAAGATTATTTGCTTTTCATTCTTGTTGTCCAATCAGGGTATTGTATAAATTGAGTCTTAGATTGTAAGTCACCAAATATTTTATCAGGCATAGCACCATATACAAGTACCACCTTAGGTTCCAACTCTTCAAGCATTGCTATCAAACCTTCTCGAAAATACCTTTTAGACTCTGCACTTTTGATCTGCCCATAAGTACCTATTGAAACAATACTTTTTTTATCTACTCCTTGAAAAGCAACTTTTTCTCCCAAAAATTCATCTGTATATGTTCTTTCGTCACCCCAACGAATGTTAGGGATAACATATAATCACATTTTTTGTAAATAATGTCCAACTGCCCTATTCAAGTAAATATCTGCAATTTGTACACATAAAGGAGCGTCCAAATACAGAGAGCAATCTGGAGATATAATTCCTGGAAATCTTTTTAAATCATCTACCAAAGACTCAGTGTTCGTAATCAATTCTCTGAAATTGACGTCATGTTCATAGCAGCATACAAAATCCATATTGTTTTCGCTACGATTTCTTAGTGAAAATGGCACTAGCCCATTAGGAATAATTATCTCCTTTGGAGCATCAATGTGGGGAATTTCAAATTTACCATCAAAAAAAGCTGTTTCAACAAGTGCAACTCTGAATCCTTCATCCACTAAATTATCAACTTTCTTCCCCATGTTCAGCCTCCCATCTAAGTATTGCCTCTGCATTTTCAATACTTCCAGCAATATTATACTTAGTGCATTCTTCTGGAAACTTTATCATGAGATCCTTATAGCACTGAACAAATTCTTTGCTTGGAACAAGATTTACGACATCATCAATAACTTCGCTTATCCATGAATACTCATCTGCCGTACATTCATTTCTAAGAAAATCAATTGTTGTTGGAATATCTTCTGTAAGAAGTTCAATTTCTTTTTTCTGGCATTCTTCAATACCATCAGCCCATTCACCTTGACTTATTTCTTCAACATATCTTCTACGGGCAATTACTTCTCTAAATTTCTCTATATTCATTTCCTTTTCCTCCCTATACTTGTAGGTTGCTTTGAATCTGGAAAGATAGTTCCTATTTGTCCATGAGTTCGAATTACACCAACTCTTACACCCTTCCACATCCCGAAAACAGCTACTCCGTCTTTACTATGACGATTCGATTTAAGATTTGCTACATGTTCACCAGCATGCTTAATATCTTTACTAGTCCAGTTTTTAGGAAACCATGCTTGTCCCGTACCGGTTTGCTTTTTAGGATTCTTGTGACTTGAAATATTTCCCACACGAACACCGTTAGAATATGTCTTTACAATATTGTACTTTATTCCATATCTATTCAGTTCATTCAGTCCTGCTTGACCATGCCCGCCACTTTTTAGTCGTATTTGATTGCCTTTAAGCGGTTTCGTATATCCACCCTCATTAGAATGAACTACAGAATATTGACTTGCTACACCTGCTGCTCCTTTAGTATTTAATGTTCTTCCTGTCTTAGTTGTTCCCATAATAGTTCCCTCCTGTCAATGACAGGCAAGAAACTAATACAATTCTTATATGCATTTTAACCTTACCTTTCTACTGTTTACCAGTCAAACATGATTATTAGTTACTATTGTCCTCATGTTTTAGATGTGTTAAAATGCTTTTACAGTTTAAGGTGCTTTTAACGCATCTTTATGAGGAAACGCTTATTAAATTGTTACCAGCAATTATATAAGCGTTTTTTCAATTTATGAACATTCAACTTGACCACCTCCCACTTCAATATCAAAACACTTCAGCATTCTTTTCTCATAAATAGCATAATCTATGACATTATCATTACATTTTTTACGCTTCCATTTAAGATAGTATTTATAAGCATTTAATGCTGCCTCATAACTGATATCAAATGTATCATGTATAGTCTCTGCATTTATTTCTCCACTCATATTATGAATCAATGGTGGGGGAGCCAACGCATACTTTGCAAAAAATTTTGCTTCTGCCTCTTCCTTTACAGTCTCTTCAATATGTCCAAGCCAAAAATGTGCTATTTCATGCATTATAGTGTTGTTGATTCTTCCATAACATTTAGAATCATTATAGAATATTACCCACTCATGTTTTTCTGTTTCTACAGAAAAACCATCTTCACTAATTCGTCTAGCAGCTCTACGTCGCTCTTTCCCAAGTGCAGAGTATGGCCAAATTGCTATCCCCAGTTTTGTAGCAATTTCGAACGAGCTTATAGGCACACATTTAATGTCATATTCAGAAAACAGTGAAACTATTTGTTCTTTTATTTCCTCATATTCTTCGTCCGATAATCTCGTTGCCATCAATCACTATCCCCCTGTATCAAAATTTTCATTAACTCCATACGCTCCTCTTGCGTCATATCATTTGCATTACGTGCTATAAGAAGCCTTGCCGTTGCAAGATCGTCTTCTTTATTTGCACTCTTTCCATCTAACAGATAATCCGTTGTCGTTCCAAGTGCATCTGCAATTTTAGATAAATTAGCTCCCCTCGGAATTCGGTCACCTTTAACATAATGAGATATCGCAGATTCTGTTATGCCTGTTTTAGTTGATAAATCCTTTTGGCTCATTCCTCTACTACTTAAAAGCTCGCTAAGCCTTTCGGTTATACCTCTTGCCATTTCATTCCCTCCTATTTTGAAATAATGATATCACATTTCGATAATTATAATACATCCAAATTATCACTTCGTCAAGTTTATTTTCTGAAATTAATTATATTCTTCTGGAATGCTCAGACATTTATGCTTCACAGTCCAATAATAATTCCAATAATAATAATAAGTTTATATCACTGACTTAAATTTTATAATTTGTTCGGGTTTACAAAAAATCGTGTTAGGGTGTATTATCTACTTACAAAAGCAAACATATTTTCGGAAAATATGTTCGCAATTTATAAAGGAGGTAAGACAACTGGATATGTCTAGGAATTTACTAATCCCCAAATGCTACATAGCTATAGATATGAAGTCATTCTATGCATCTGTAGAATGCGTTGCCAGAGGTCTTGATCCTCTTAAAGCTAATCTTCTAGTCGCTGATGGAAGTAGAACCGACCAAACCATCTGCTTAGCAGTCTCTCCTGCCCTTAAAGCTATAGGGGTTCCAAGTAGACCTAGACTATTTGAAGCAAAACAAGCCATAGAAAAATACGAACGAGCTCACCATACCAAGATACTCTATATAACAGCAGTTCCTCGTATGCTTGAATATGAAAAAGTATCAGCAAAAATCTACGGTATTTTCCTGAAATATGTAGCCCCTGAGGACATCCATGTTTACAGCATCGATGAGAGTTTCATTGATTGCACACCATACTTGCATCTATATGAACCCGCATCTATAAAATCTGGCCAAAGCCCGGCTCACATCATGGCTATGACAATGATTAGAGATGTACTCAAGCAAACTGGCATTACAGCCACAGTTGGCATTGGAACTAATCTATATCTTGCAAAAGTAGCCATGGATATCGTAGCTAAAAAAGCTCCTGCAGATAAAGACGGTGTACGTATTGCTGCTCTAACAGAAGATTCATATAAGACTTTACTATGGCCACATAAGCCACTCACAGACTTTTGGCAAATAGGAAATGGTAAGGCTCGTCGCTTGGAAAAAAATATGATGTACACCATGGGAGATGTTGCCGAACGCTCTCAAATAGATGAAGAATGGTTTTATAAAACCTTTGGCATTGATGCTGAGATATTAATAGATCATGCCTGGGGAATCGAACCTGTTACAATGCATGATATTAAAAACTATAAATCCGATAACCACTCTCTTTCCAATGGACAAGTACTGCCTAGACCATATAAGTACGAAGAGGCATGTATTGTCTTAAAAGAAATGATTGATATCCTATGTTGCGACATGTACAAGAAGAATCTGGTATCTTCAAAATTCACCTGGTGGGTAAGCTACGACTATAAAAGTCTTGAATACTGCCCTCACTACGATGGTCCACTTGCTATAGATTGGTATGGAAGACTCCACCCAGCTCATTCAAATGGCACAGTAAACCTTCGTAATGCGACAAACACTTCTAAGCTTGTAATTGAAGCAATCATGAATGATGTGATAAAGAAAACTGACCATAGAATACTATTCCGCCGACTTGGCATATGTGCTTGTAATGTTCAAAACGATGGTGGCTATTTTCAAATGGATTTATTCACTGACTATGAAGCGCTTAACAAAGAGCAGCTCATTCATTCTGCCCTTTTACAAGTAAGAACCAGGTATGGAGCTAACGCCATATTAAAAGGTATTAATCTACTGGAAGGAGCCACAACCAGAGAAAGAAATGAACAGATCGGTGGACACAAACGATAGCATCGCCACCTATTTCTATTAATGTAACTGAGGAAATGATATGATTACAGATAGATACAGAAAAGTGTACGAAAGAGGTAAACCAAAGCACACGCCTTTTGATGATTTTTCAATTAAACATCCGGCTATGGATTTATCCAGACGTGCCAAAATATTTAGCCCTTTCGATGCACTGAAAGGATTTAATGAAGAAATCGCAAATACAGAGCTCACTTTTGAAGCAAATTACTCTGACTTAGAACACGTACCTGCAGAAGAATATCCATAGGAGATTCACTATGTGTACCAGATATGCACTTGATATAACTCAACCTGAATTGAAAGAAATCATAGATATTGCAAAAAGCTCACGTCTCACCACTAAGTTTTTGGACACTCACGCAAGACCACTAATCACTGATGGCGAAGTCCGCCCTACTGATATTGTTCCAGTAATAGCTCCTAATTCTAAAGGAGAAAAATGTGTATTTCCAATGCAATGGGGATTCACTGCTCGGGATAATAAGAGATCATTGTTCAATGCCAGACTTGAAACTGCTGGTGAAAAGCCTACATTCAAGGATGCATTTCAATCTCATAGATGCATTATCCCAGCTGCTTATTACTATGAATGGGAGCACTTTAAAAGTCCTGATGGAAAAGTAAAAACAGGAGATAAATATGCCATTCAGCCAGCTGGTTGCACTATAACCTGGCTCTGTGGCCTATATCGTATCGAAGAAGGCTATCCTGTATTTGTGATTCTTACAAAAGAACCCACCATAGAGCTTAGTAAAATTCATGATCGGATGCCTATGATGATACCGAAAGATAAAATTGAAGACTGGATTAATCCTTCCAAAAATCCCGAAGAATTGATACCATATGCCTTACTTGATATGGTTACAGAAAAAGCAGAAAGATAAAAACATATTTATGGGAAAAGTAATACAAGAAGTAGATGTTATAGCTCAATTCAAGTACGATGGTGAAATCATACCCCTGCGATTTCAGCTAATAAATGAAGATGGAAAACCTGAAGCCTACACTATAAAAGGTTACAAACGAATAAGACATAAAACCCCATATAAAAGTGTAGATGACATCTTAGTCATAAGCACAACCATTGTTTTTGAATGCCAAGTCAATGTACAAGATAAACTCAGTATTGTGAGGCTCTACTTTCAACCAGAAGGCCATATTTGGCTACTTGGAATAGATTAATAGTTTAAGGTACAGAAAGGTTTTATCGATGTCTAGATTTATTGTTTTTGATGTGGAAACCCCAAATAGATATAACAATCGTATGAGTGCTATCGGAATCAGCGTTATCGAGGATGACAAAATCATCGACGAGTTCTACTCATTAGTAAATCCAGAGACTCATTTTGACTATTTTAATGTTAAGCTTACAGGAATTAATGAAGAAAAAGTTACTAATGCTCCAACCTTTCCAGAACTATGGAAACAAATCGAGCCTATTATGAGCAGTGGAATGCTTGTGGCTCACAATGCATCTTTTGATATGAATGTTTTAAAGAAATGCCTAAATGATTACTGTATTGAATGGAAGCCATATGCTAGGTATGTCTGTACTGTCCTAATGGGAAGACAACTACTTCCTAACATCAGCCATAAACTTAATGATTTATGCTACTATTATGGAATAGCCCTAGACCACCATCAGGCAGATAGCGATAGTCACGCTTGCGCCGAAATACTTTTAAGATACTTTCAAGATGGTGGTGATATAAAAGGAGCAATTAGAACCTGTTCCTTTAAGAAAAAATAGGCTCGTCTTACAGTGAACTACTAGTCCGCTATAATCTCAACTCCAGCATCTCTCATTTCAGGAAGTTCTTTAAGATAAAAATTGTCATTCTTGGCTGCTACAGAATCAAGATATATTCTGACTTTATACCCTCTCTTAACTGCTTCAAGCGCAGTGCGTGCCACGCAACATCTTCCATCCACACCAACCATATTGATAGTATCTACTTTAAGTCGTTCTATGAACTGAACAAACTGTTCCGAAGAAAAAGCACTTGGCCATCTTTTAGCAAATACAAATTCAGATACTACGTCAAGACCTTCTGCCAGTATATACTTATCCTCATTCTCAAGCTTGCCTACATTTCGCACATAGGCTACCGGTATATCTGAAGCAACAGCCTCATGAATACGCACGTTAACTCTCTCAAGTAAGTTTGGTTCGTAGCTATTCATATATTTTTGTTGTATATCAATTACAAGAAGTATTTCCATATAGTATTATCCTAGATTTTCTACATCTAATACATTTATTCCATATTCTTTGAGTAACTCTACAAACACACCATTACCATGTACTAGTTTCCCAGAAAATGTACCATCATAAACAGTGTTAACACCACAAGAAGGACTTCTCGATTTTAAAATTACAAGCTCAGCGCCTCTATCGTTTAGAATTTCTAAAGCTTTTTGTGCACCAGTTCTAAATTCTTTATCTACAGAACTACCATCTTTATGTTTAACCACACCATCCACTATTTCCGCAGGGTCTCTTGGAATAGGAAGCCCACCAAGAACCTCTGGACATACTGGAATAACCTCATGTCCCTTGATATAATTTATGACTTTTTCATTGATGTTGTTACCACCATTGTATTTACAGTTTTCGCCTAATAAGCAAGCACTAACACCTATTACCATTTTTATATTTCCTTACAAAACTCCTCTATTTTTCTATCATTGTCATCGCTAGGCTTATCCTTTGGATCAATAAGAATAAGTTTAGATGTCAATGTAACTATGCCAATGCTGTCTTTTAATTTTTCAAAAGCATTCTCAGCACCTTTTCCACTTTGGCAAGCAAATGCTGCAATTCTCTTTTCCTTAATATCAGGATTTTCTTTGATAAATGTTCTAAGCGGTGGAGTAATATTGCTAGCCCATACTGGAAAACCAAATACTATCTGCTCATAAGAATCTAAATCTACTGAATATGGTTCTAACTCAGGAGTTTCTGCCATAACAGCACTCTTTCCACCCCAAAAGAATTTTGCAAATCCTTTTTCTGGATACTTTTTAACAGGAACTAATCTTAGTGTATCCGCACCTGTCTTCTCTGCAATTTTCTTAACAACAAAATCCGTATTTCCCTCATGTGAATAATAAACAATAAGTGTTTTCATGAAAAATTCCCTCCCATATGAACGGCTCATTTCAATTTTGTTATATACTTGGTTTGTAATTATCTTTATCAACCACAATATAGATATCTTCACCCATCTTTTGCTCGAAATAATCTTTTTATTCAAATATGGGGGTCACAAAAGTGACCCCCATTCAACCAAAGTCCTAGGATTAAGTGCTGAGGCTGTTGAGACTCGGATTGATTCTTAGCCATGAAAATACTGAAAAAGTGGTATTGTCAACTATGTATAACAGGTAATTGATAATTTTTCAATTGTCGTTTATTCTCATACATTCTTTTATCAGCCTTATCAAATACTCCTGCTACATTTCGCTCACCATTGTATCTTGCTGCCCCACAAGCAATTACAACATTATCAGTTTTTTGATTCTCCAAATTAATCTTTTCAAGTTCTGCCATTATAAGGTCAATATTCTGATAATCCATACCTTGAGCAATAACAGCAAACTCATCTCCGCCAATTCTATATATTGGGCTGTGCTTAAATAAGTTACAAATTATAGAACATCCAGATTTAATAAACTCGTCTCCTGCCTGATGTCCCAAAGAATCATTAATTTCTTTAAGACCATTTATATCAAAAACTATGGTTGCAAACTCTAAGTCCTCTTTTTCTTCAATGAGACGGTTAAGTTTAGCCTCTGCGTCAATGTATGCATGTTTATTCTTAACTCCAGTAAGAGAATCAAGATTCGCTATCTTACTCATCTCTGCAAGATTCTTATAATAATTCTGGTCTTTTCTAACCTGATCATCTACATCGACAATACCTAGTATTAGAATTTGTTTTTGGTCTTCAATAATATAGGTAGCCTTAATACATACATATTTTGGTGCCCCCTGATACATTAATCTTATGTTTATAGAATAAACACCATTACTTTCAATTGTCTTACAAATATTTTCTTTTGAAAACAACGTAAGGAAATGGTCGATATCTTCTATAAAAACATTTTTCAGACCTTTCTCTCTGAACTTTTCAAAGAAATTGTCCCCTTCATTATCCAAGCCCAAGTATCTATAATCTTCATCTAAGGTATATCTAACAAAATGTTCATTCTCAGGATCAATTGCATAGATACAAATAAAATCACCTGTAAGCGCAGTGACTCTGTTATAAGTCATACGCTCCCTTTTAATTCGTTCAATTTCCTCTTTATGTCGCAGTTCAGCATCATTATCAATATACCCCAGCATTACAACAGACAACGCTACAGCATCGTTTTCTTCGTTTGTAGCAACTTTACGAATAAACAAGTGAATTACATCGTTGTTCTTGCCTCTAATATCAACGATAACAGGCTTTCCATCTTTTTTGCACTGTATCAATGCATTGAAGAAATTTTGGTCTGCTCTACCATCCGAATAATTCTCACTTACAGAAAACTTTGGATAATATTTCTCCATAAATATCTTATAGGATTTGTTACCTTTCATATGTCTAATCTCATCGCCTTTTACTTCTACGATAAACATAGGCATTGTGTCAAAGTAATCACCAGAAATAATGCTATCATCAGCTGAGAAAGACATATCATACATATTTACATTACCAACAGTTGCGTAATACTCAGCCTCTTTAGGATTCTCAAAACCTATCTGAACTCCGTTTTTATATCTATCTAGAATAGCATCAAATGGAACTGCCTTACTATAATAATAGCCCTGAAGTTTTGTGCACCCCACCTCATTGAGGAAATCTATTGGATTCTCATCTTCAACACCTTCAGCTACTGTATCGCTTCCTAAACCCCTGGCTAAACGGACAATTTCAGAGACAATAACCTTACTGTCTTCACTCTCATGAATTTCATCTACGAAAGCCTTATCAAGCTTTATTACATCAAAATGTATCCTCTGCAGTAAATCAGGAGAGGAATATCCACGACCAAAATCATCCAACCAAACGCTAAAGCCCAATTCTCTGAAGCGTTTTATCTGGATAATCATGTAATCTACATCATCTGTAACTACACTTTCAGTCAACTCGATTACTATTCTACTTCTATCTATCCCTGCCTCGTCCACACGTTTTCTTATCTCTTCTACAATGTCACAGGAATAAAAATCCGTTTTTGATAAATTGATGGAATTAGGCACAACATTCAAACCTGCCTCTGCCTGCTGCTTAAGCTTTATGATTACCTGCTCCGCAACATATAAGTCAAGCTTATACGTTATCTTTGCATCCTCAAGAATAGGTATAAAATCATTAGGACCCATTTCCCCCTTCTTAGGATCCTTCCATCTAACAAGAGCTTCTTCATTACAAACCTTGCCATTAGATGTGCGGATAATAGGTTGATAACATACCTTTATCCAACCATCTTCTATAGCATTATCCAAATTTTCAAAGATGTATCGTCTGTCTTCAAACTTTTTCAACATCTTTTCATCAAAATACACAATTTTCGAATCGTAAATCTGCCCACAGCTATCACAGGCAATCTTAGCTCTATCCGTAGCTGTAGCAGAACCTACATACCCAAATCTGGTGTCATAAACGCCTATTTTAACAGGCAAATTCTTACCATTATTAATAAGCTTAAAATCTTTAACCAAACATTTAAGCTTATCATCAATCCCTTCCCTGTCTGTGCATACAACAAAATGATCAGCTGTTGTTCTGCAGCAATTATAATTTCCAAAAAACTTAACCAGTAATTTAGCACTCTCTTTTATTAATATATCACCAGCTTCATAACCATATCTTTGATTAAATGCCTGCATACCGCTTAAATCAAAGAACATCATTACTAATTCTCTCCACTCATTCACAGCCTTGCTTCTTGTGGCTTCTGCCAATTCAAAAAAGTAATCCATAGTTGGTAATCCAGTCAAATAATCATAGCTCAAGCCTGTTGCAGCCTTTTTGCTCTGAAAATGCTTTTTATGGATTAGATTAAATCCCATAGCGATGTCTCTGTTATCTGCATTGTAAACACCTTCGTTTACGTAGTTTACAACTGCAAGTCTTACACCATTTTCCTTGTATATATGCTTTCCTATAGAGTGAAGAATGATATATTTATCACCAAGTTTGGAACGATATACCTGATTGTACTCTCCGCCATCTACTGCAAAACGTACAGCAGCATCTGCCAATTCGGCAACATCATCAGGATGAACATCTCTATACATATCATTATCCATGAGATAATAAGCCTCTTCCATCGAATCAAGGCCGATTAACTTCACAAATCCCTCAGACAGTGCTATTGTAGCAACACGCTTATCTATAAACTGATAAACAGCAAGTGGTATACTACTGCTTTCAATTAATTTCAGTTCTTTTTCATCATATTTATATCTTTCCATGTCTAATCCCCACAAAATCGCAGATTACAGCAGATAACATATACATCCATATTATACCTTTTGGGTAATATCATTTCTCTTTATTCACAAAAGTTTCATTGTTCTCAATTTACTGCTCCAAAAGATGATTACTAGTGATGAGAGGTCAGGATCAAACGCGGTAATATTTGAGACTTTTAAACAAAAATTTAAATAGGATGAGCTTCAAATATATATATATTCACCTACTGCAATTGGTGTTAAAGCTAATATTTACTTATGTTTAAAACCTTCCTTTATTCACGCTTTTGCCCTTTGAGGATTATCTCGCAATTCAATTAGCAGCAAAAAGGCTCCTTCACCATTAAGATACTCGGAAATCTCTGCTAATTTCCTTGCAGTATAACCCTCTACCTCAACAGCCCCTTCTGAAACATATTTATTATCCTTTATCCATATTCAAATTCTTTTGCAATATCAGGGTTTTTCTCGAACTTGCATATATAGATGTCCAAAAATTAATTACTTCCTATTACTGTTTTTCCTTTGTAAGATACTATGCCACCGATACTTTTAGCATTTGTATATCCCATCTTTTCCATAGCACTTACTGCAGATGCACTTCTAGAACCTCGAAGGCAATATACAAAAACTGGAGTATTTTTATCTGCAATGACATCCACTACCTTTTCTATATTCTCAACTGGCACATTTTTACTTCCTGGAATGTGTCCACCTAAATATTCTTCCTTATAACGCACATCAAGAAGCACTGCGTTTTCTATAGCCTTCATGGCTTCTACTTCGGCATTAATATCTACATGTTTGAAAAGATTAAATAATCCCATATTCACCCCTCAATCCTACGACATTAATTCAATCAACCGCTCTAACTTTGCAAAGATTTCATCCAAACTAAAATATCCAGATCCGCAGATAGCCACTTGCCCTTCTACATATACAACAACAGTAGGAAATGACAAAACATCATTTTGTGCCGCAAGCTCTGGTTGCTCATCAATAGATATATGTCTTGCTTCAATCTGCTCATGATTAGATAACCAAGCTTCTATGCGTTGCCGTATGGCTACACATGGTGTGCAAGACTTGGAACTAAATTGAAACAATACTATTGAGTGTTTACAGACTAATTCTTGTATAGTCTCTCCTGCTTTAATATCAATCATACTTACTTTTCTCTACTCTTTATACCATCATAGATTTTCTGCTCTATCTCATCATTAGACAAAGAGTAATACTCATATTCACTAAAAGCTATAACAACATCCCCACGCTCTGTTTCAGCAATGACACAGTCTTTTCCTTCAAAGAAAATCTTATATGTCTTTCCAGCTAAAAGCTTTGTGAATTGTCTTTCCTCTAGAAATTCTCTTTCCATAGTAAAATCCCCCTACTATTCACGTTATTTACTAGGCTTGTAGTTATTTTTATCAACCACAATATAGATATCTTCACCCATCTTCTGCTCAAAATAATCTTTTAGCGCCAAATTAGTATCCCATTTTTCAGGATCATAGTAACCGTATCTTCTTTTAACATCAGACATTCTATCTATGATATCCATAACACCTTCAGCTCCACCGATGGAATCACAAAGCTGAATTAACTTATCATATTCATCAAGTTCTATCTTGGCTAATTCTGTTTTTATTAATTCGGTCTCGTCAGCCGTTGTATCAAAGTTGCCAACATAACCATCAATGCTTTTGCCATTGAATGAATGTGTAAGACATACTCTGGATGGTTCGTCATAGCCTAAAGACATCATATAAGAATATCCATCAGAAACATGCCCAAGATGACGTTTTCCAAATCTTCTCCCTATGTCATGTAACAAACCTACTACATATGCTTTTTCCGCATCAAGCCCACTTTTAGCAGCAATACATTCAGCACAATGAGCAACAGTTCTACTGTGATCACCCCATGGCCCTGGGTTCATCTTTTCTGCTTCTTCAAGAAGTCTCATTGCCTCATTTCTAGTTGGATACATATATCTATTCTCCGCAATAACCCTTTAACTGTTCTTCTATCTGTTTCTTATAATCAGCAACTACATCTTCAGGACTTGTAATCTTAACGTCAGCACCAAGTCCAAAGACCCATCCAAAAAACTGCTGAGAAACAGCTACATCAACTGCGACAAAACTTCTTCCATTTTCTGCAGGTCTTATAGTTACATCTTTTCCGAATCTATCTATAAAGATACTTACTTTGTCATCTGGAAATTCAATGTGTACTCTTCTCTTTTCTCCATGGAACATTGAGAAGTTTTCTACCACATACTCGCCCATATCAAAATTATTAAATAGCTCTTTACCTTCACGAAGATCCTCAGTGATACCAATCTTAAGCATCTTATCTACTCTGTAATGCTTAATCTTTCCAGCCTCACTATCATAGGCAACTAAGTAATAGTTCTCATCTTCCATTGCAAGGAACCAAGGACTTACCTTGTAGAATGCTCCATCCTTCTTTGGCACTAGTTCCTTATTAGTATTCCATACACAATATTGAAATTTAATCTGCTTGTTCTGCTCTATAGCTGTATGAATTCCATCTACAGTGTAGTAGATAGACTCATTCATATTTTTGATACGATCGTTTACATATACTTGGCGCTGCAACTGCTTAGCCTGGTATTCACTGACAAAAGTCTTCATCTTCTTGATTAGCTGAGCAGACTTATTCTTAGTGATGAACTTCGATGACTGAATAGCTTCTATTAAAAGCTTAACCTCAGCAAGCTCAAACTCTCTGCTTCCCACATGATAAAAGGTTTCTCTGCCTATCTGCTCTTTGATGACTTCAATTCCAAGCTTGTCATTCATAACTGCAAAGTCATCATAGAGACTCTTTCTTTCTGCAGTAATTCCTTCTTCTTCAAGTTCATGCATTATTTGTTGTAGTGTAAGGCTATGCTCATCATCAGTCTTCTCCTGCATGATTTTACAAAGATAACTAAGCTTTAATTTTTGATTTGACCCTTTTGGCATAAAAATACCCTCCCGCATATACTCAACTAATTTGAGTATACCACAGAAGGGTAACTTATTGGACAAAGTTATATGATTGAATTGATTACGTATTATTCCGTGCCTATAAAATATTAATCATTGAATCTAAGGAATTTCTTTTCTTATTGCCTAAAAGACTTTTAAAATCATCAGAGCGATATCCTAAATCCAAAAAACAGATAGGATAGATATTTTCCTGCAAATTAAAGACTTTTTGTGTTTGCTCAACATCATTGACTCCAGCCCAACAAGTATCTAATCCAATATCAGTAGCAGCCAGCATCATATGTGTTGCAACAATTGTTCCATCCATTAAATAACTGTTTCCACCCTGAAAATTACTAGCAGCATCCTTGTCAGCACATACCAATATAACCATAGGTGCTCCATAACACAAAAGGACCAGCCAAAGCTTTAAATATCTGCTATCATTATTACAACAAGTACAACGCTGGTATTCTAAATTTGGATTTGTAAATGAAGGCATAACTGAATCAGTACATGGTAATGTTACTTGGTATCAAATGAGGTTGAAACTATGAAAAAACTAATTCTATTTGGAGATTCGAATACATACGGCTATGACCCAAGAGGCTTTCTTGGAGGTAGATATCCTGAAGAAGTTCGCTGGACTACTCATGTAAAAGAAGCCCTAAAAGATAGTTATGAAATAGTTGAGGAAGGTATGAACGGCAGAATGCTTCCAGAACTTGGCTATGGACTTTTTACAACAGTAATCCAAGGTCTATCTAGGGAAGATGTATTTGTAATGATGCTTGGAACTAATGATATCTTGCTAACCAATCATCCAAACGTGGACGCTACGCTTCAAAGACTTGATAGTATCCTAAGCTATGTATCTAAGAACTGCCTGGCTACATTTATCCTTATAGCACCACCATACATAAGTGCCTTAGACCATGAAATGCAGCTTTATCATGATTGTAGTGTAGAAATGAATGAAGGCTATATGAAACTGGCCAAGGCTCACAACATAAAAGCTATCGATGCTGGATGCTGGAATATAGAGATGGGTTACGATGGAGTTCATTTTTCAATTGAGGGACATAAACACTTTGCCAAATCACTGATAGAAGCTCTAGAAAAAATATTGTGATGTTCGATTGTAAATGAATGTATGATTTGCTAAACTATACATCGGTGCTACCATTCTCGGGTAGGCGGTCGTCCAATTTCGGAGTACTGTGAACTTCGTTTACATAACCCCGTAGGGGAATCTTCGTAGGAGGACAATGTCATGTTGACTTTATCGGATTTTATAGCTGTTACTAGTTTATGTATTACTTGCTTTAGTCTTGGCTATTCCGTAGGTCGAAATAGCAAGACAAAAAAATAGAACCGCCCAAGCGTCCAAACTTTGCGGTTCTAAATAACCATATAAGCTAGGGCGACCGTCTATCGGTAGCACCTTTTCTTATCTACATTATATAGACAATCATATTATTTGTAAATAACTATTAATCCATTTGATAATGCTATATTACTGTCTATACGCCCTATTACTTAATTATCAATCAAAAATATCTGCAATTATATCTATCTCCCTATCAGAAAGATGATTGCTTCCTAGCCCATGAATAGCTTTATCTATATCTGATAAGCTTTCAAGAATCATATCGTCATCTACAGGACTGTTTTTCTCAAGTAAAATGACATATCCATCTACCCACACATCAAGTTTGTGCTGTCTCAAAATATGGGATAGTATGTAAATCTGTCTTTTAACTTGTTTAATAGGATTCTTTACTGTCTTGCAGTAGATATCTCCACCTGGAGTGGTCTTATACTTCTTCCACTCATAATCGTCCAAGCCGCCAACCAACTCGCCAACGTAATTCTTAACCTCGATGATAAAAACACCATGAGAATTAATAATTAAATTATCTATTTCAGAGCGGCTTCCCTCAAACGATATCTTTACATTTGTAAGCAAGATATCATCATCTTTTAATACTCGACTAATTATGTCAGTTGCTACCTCTTCTCCTCTTTTGCCAGCACGTTCAACTGGATCCTCAATATTTATACCTAGCCAAAATATCAGTATAAAGACAGCAACTATGCCTACTATAAGTGATATTAAATAGATTTCACTCATTGATTAAAGCTCCCATAACTGTACTCTTGCCACCCCAAAAGAATTTTAATCGAAAAGCTGCACAGCCGAAGCCATGCAGCAAATATAAATAAACGGGCAAGCTTAGCTTAAGCCCGGGTTTGAAATTAGGCCTCCACCTCGTGAAGGTATTTTGAGGTATTGAACATAAGCAATATCCTCCTTTCCTAAAATCACATATATTATAACAAAGAATGCCGTTAAGAGTACATCTGTTATCCAGTATTATGGTCTTGAATTTTCTGAGGCAGATTGCGTAAAGAAGTCAACACGTTAATATTGATACCTTTCAATCTATTCTCAATTCTTCATGGGATGAATTAATCAGCCTTGTAATTAACAAAGTATTCATAAATATTTGCTATACTTACGTAAATACAGCATATCGTGGGTGAATTGTTTTGAACCATGTAAAAACTACTTTTTAAAAAATATTATTTTTACAAGGATTGGTTTAATATGAAGACATTTCCAAAAATTAATATAATAGTACTTCTACTTATTTCATTAATGATTGCTTACCTGTTTAATGGGGCAGTTTTGGCTACAGATTTATCTGCTAACGAAACTATAATAGTTGGTGTGCCTTCGGATAGATGCCCTCTATTTTATATTGATAATTCATCCAAAGATAACGATATTGTAGGTATTGGAATTGATTTAATGAGTCTTGCGGCAGAAAATGCTGGTTATAATGTTAATTTTAAGATTATAGAAGAATCATCACTTAAAGACGCACTAGACAACCCTAATTATGATTTGGTAATGCCTTTTGGCAGTTCTATAAAAAGCACCTCAGGACAACCTTCAATCGTATCAGATAATCTTATGACAACACCTTTTACGCTTGTCACTTTGAGTAGCGGTTACATTCAATCTTTAGAACAAATAAAGGTTGGAATGCTACAATCAATGGCAGGTGTTGCTGATACTGTTCACACTTTGTATCCAAGTATGAATCTTGTTTTGTATAAAACTATGCCTGATTGTGTGAATGCTCTTCGAAAAGGTGATGTTGACGCATTACTTTACAACTCTTATGTATGGAGTTATGTGCTTCAAAAACCATCATATTCAGATTTAGAAGTTCAACCAACAACAATGTTCTCAATGGATTTTAGAGTTGGCGCTTTAGATACCCCTCAAAATCAGGAGCTAATAAACCAGATTAATGTGGGCATTTCTAAGATTAATGATAATCAACGTCAGGCGATTATATTGGATTATACATCTCGGCATCTGTATAAAAATGATTTCTTTGACTACTTATATATCTATGGCAATCTAATCATTATATTTGGATTATTATTGGTTTTTATTATTCTGCATTTCGTTTCAAAACAATATGCAATAAGAAAAGAACAAGATGAGCAAATCCGCCAATTAATTGAGTATGATGCTCTTACTGGAGCCTTAAGTCTTGATGGTTTCCGTAAAAAAGTTAAAACGCTATTAAGGGAGAACCCAACTTTAACGTATTTAATATCTTATAACAATATTAAAAACTTTAAATTTATAAACGATAAAATGGGTATGAATTCAGGTAATGATCTTTTAGTTTTTTGGGCTGATAAAACCATGAATTACCTGTCTGAAAAAGAAGCTGTTGCAAGAATAGGGGCTGATCATTTTGCAGTTTTAGCTCTAGTTCCAGATGACAATAATCTTTTCAATCAAGAAAAGACTGTATTTGAACCTGTAAAAAACTATTATATAAATCAGGGTATCGACTATACAGTCCAGTTATGCAGTGGTGTATACGTTCTAACAAGTGATGATTACTCAGATATTAATGTTGATAAGATGTTAGATTATGCCCATTTAGCAGAAAAGAAAGCTCGCAATTCTGTCTCAGGTGGGGGATATGAAATATACAATACTGACCAATGGGAAAAAGCTAAAATGGTTGCCGACATCTGTGGTCATTTTTCAACGGCTGTAAAGAATAATGAAATACAAGTATGGTACCAACCACAAGTTAATTATAAGACAGGCAAAATAGTTGGTGCCGAGGCCTTATGTAGATGGAACCACGAAAAGTTAGGCTGGATAAGTCCTGGCATATTTATACCTATGTTAGAACAAGCAGGGCTTATCTATGATTTAGATTGCTTAATATGGGATAAAGTATGTCAGGACCTCCATAGATGGAATGAAAAGGGTATCCAACATTCCATTTCGATAAACTTATCACGTTATGACATTGAAAAAAATAACAACATTGCAGACTATTTCAACAATCTAATACGAAAGTATGATATCGCACCGTCGCAGCTAAGGATTGAAATTACTGAAAGCGCATATGTTGAAGATACTGAGGTTCTACTAAAAACAACTACTGCCCTTCAAAAATATGGTTTTATTGTTGAAATGGATGATTTTGGTAGTGGCTATTCTTCATTAAATATGCTTAAAGAGGTTCCTGTTGACGGAATAAAGCTAGATTACATCTTTTTAAAGGACGAGAAGAACAAAGAAAAAAGCAAAATCATTATTAACTATATAATCCAAATGCTTTTGCAGCTTAAATTCAACTTTATTGCTGAAGGTGTCGAAACCAAAGAACAGGCTCAATTTCTTTTAAATATAGATTGCGAACGAATGCAAGGATATTATTTTTATAAACCTATGCCTGTAACTGATTTTGAATTATTAGATTTCGATGACATAAATAATAAAACCGCCAATAGAGCTTACATTACTTAAATATCCTTTATAAAGTTTACATATCTTAGAAAGGGAGAACATGTTCATTTATAAAATAAACACATTTTTTTGTTAATCTTTCTATATAAAGGAACTTGTACATACCATTTATTATGAAAGGATTTTTATGGATAATCAGAATAATTACGAACCATCTTATACCTATTCAACACCAGACACTGACATGTCTGTAGGTGACTGGCTAATTACACTTATTCTTACCTGCATACCATTTGTTGGTTTTATATGCTTAATTGTCTGGGCTGTCAGTAGTTCCTCTGAAAAGCGTTCTCGCAAAAACTGGGCGATTGCACAATTTATTCTAAGCATTATTCTTATTGTCATTACGATTCTTTTTGTATCATGCATAGGAATAGGTACTGCTTCTCTAATTGGTGACTCTTTATAGATTTAATAAACTAACAGGACTCTGTCACTTTCGTGTACAGAGTCCTGCTTTTTACCGCTTTCGCTCATATCCTGGCCTCCTCGGTATTACCCTACCCTCTACTAAAGCATACTATGTTAGCAGGTTAATCGTGAGGGATTAGTGTGGTTATCCAAATAAGATTCCACCAATATCAAATAGATTGATTACGTATTGATTACATATTATTCCGTGCCTATAAAATATTAATCATTGAATCTAAGGAATTTCTTTTCTTATTGCCTAAAGGACTTTTAAAATCATCAGAGCGATATCCTAAATCCAAAAAACAGATAGGATAGATATTTTCCTGCAAATTAAAGACTTTTTGTGTTTGCTCAACATCATTGACTCCAGCCCAACAAGTATCTAATCCAATATCAGTAGCAGCAAGCATCATATGTGTTGCAACAATTGTTCCATCCATTAAATAACTGTTTCCACCCTGAAAATTACTAGCAGCATCCTTGTCAGCACATACCAATATAACCATAGGTGCTCCATAACGGCAAGGATGAACACTATCCATTTTTTGAAGTGCTTCTTCACTTTTTAATATATATATGCGTTGTGGCTGTTTATTGAAAGCAGTTGGCGCCATACGTCCCGCTTCTAAAATATATTTAACCTGTTCTTCATTTGGTTTCTGATTACTGTACTTACGAACAGACTCTCTCATTTCTATAACTATCTTAAATTCCATCTATAAATCTCCTTTTTTGCTTTGTTAATACAACTCCTATAACAGATATAGAAATTCCCCAAAGAACCCAAAGGTCCAACATAACATAGCAAATTTCATAAATGGTTTCCTCCTTCATTTGAATCATAATTCATTATACGGGCTAATTTTTTAAAATGTCAGTAAAATTTTTTCATAACACAAAAAGACCAGCCAAAGCTTTAAATATCTGCTATCATTATTACAACAAGTACAACGCTGGTATTCTAAATTTGGATTTGTAAATGAAGGCATAAGTGAATCAGTTCACGGCAATGTTGCCTAGTATCAAATGAGGTTAACTCTATGAAAAAACTAATTCTATTTGGAGACTCAAATACATATGGCTATGATCCAAGAGGCTTCATTGGTGGTAGATATCCAGCAGAAATACGTTGGACTACACATGTAAAAGAAGCCCTAAAAGATAAGTATGATGTCATTGAGGAAGGAATGAATGGACGAATGTTGCCAGAGTTAAGCTCTGGCTATTTCACAACAACCATTCAAAGTCTAACCAAAGATGATGTCTTTGTAATGATGCTTGGTACCAATGATATTCTACTTACAAATCATCCCGATGTTGAAGCTACAATTCAAAGACTTGATGGCATTCTTGATTATGTTAATCAAAACTGCCTTGCTAGATTTATCCTGATTGCACCACCATATATCAGTACTCCTGATCATGAACTGCAGCTTTATCATGACTGTAGCAAAAAAATGAATGAAGGCTATATGAAACTAGCAAAAGAGCATAACATAAATGCTATCGATGCTGGAAAATGGAATATAGAGATGGGTTACGACGAAGTTCATTTTTCAATTGATGGGCATAAAAAGTTTGCCAAATCTCTAATGGAAGTTTTATCTGGAATACTATGATGTTAACATTGACACAATCCCTCGCCCTCCCAACTACAACAATTTAAATAATAGCTTCAACAAATCTTTCTGGCTGAAATGGAGCCAAACTTGCATGACCAGCATTATCAAACTTCTTAAATACGGTATTTGGAAATACCTTTCTGATATAATCTATATCCCACTTTCTTTGCTTCTCTTCACCATCACCATACCAGTACTCTATATTGTTACAATCTGTAGTTACAATTTTTGGCATAGAATAATTATCTGTAGAATCAAAGGTTCTCCAGATAGTCTTGTAGCTTATCATTTCTAAAACCTTCGCTTCATACTGTATATCTTCCTCAGAAAGATTCTCTGTAGCAAATGCCTTTTCTAAAAGCTTCACTCCACCAAGTTTACCTATAGATATCATCAAAAAATCTCTAATTAGGATTAATCTAGTAACTACCCATGGCAACTGATACGGCGTAATTCCCCCATCAATCACCGCTCTATCAAAATGAATCACTCCATTTGATAATAGTTTTGTAATAAAGGCTCCTCCCATAGAGCAACCATAAATACAATCAACCTGCGTTATCCCATTCGCAGTGAGCCATATTTCTAGCTCTTCTGCTATATCTTCTACACTTGTAAAATCACTTTTTACATCTGGGTCATAACCTGGAATTGCAGGAACAATGAGATGATAATCTTTTTTAAGCACTGGAATAACATACTCAAAGAAATCCCACATCACAACTGCAGGATGAAGTAATATCATCATTTTATCATTTTCCTTACCAAATTCATGTATTGTCATAGCTCTTATTCAACCTACTTTTCTGCAATTACTGTAATCCATGGCTTACTTTCATGATGGTCAGCACTCACCCTTGAAAAACCAGCTTTAATAAGTGCATCTTCTATTTCTTCAATAGTATGGCATTTCATTCCATCTATTATGCTTTCAAAATGTAGACTAGCTTTATCTCGACCATCTGATTCATTGCAAATCATAAATGTTCCGCCAGGCTTTAATGCCTTATTAACCTCAGCAAAGCATTTTTCTAATCCTGGCCAAAAATAGATAGTTTCAAATGCAGTTGCCAAATCATATTGTTCATTATATTTAAGCTGAGACACATCTCCTTTCTCTACCTCGCATCTTCCATTTCTAATCATATCTGCATTGTATACTTTGGCTTTTTCGAGCGACACATTGGAATAATCAATAGCTGTAAGCTTAGCAGCTGGATATTTCTGCATCAATTCAAAGGCATTTCTTCCTCCTCCGCAGCCTACCTCCAATATCTCATCGGGAGCCATTATAGAAAGATGTGACATCCCCCAGTCAGCCATCTTTGCATGACCATCGTTAATTCCATTAACCATCATTTTTCCCAGAAAACCATCAGGCTTTCTAGTTTGATTTACAAAATTCCTGAATAATCCCATTACTAAGCCTCCTGACCCTAATTAAAACAATAAACATATCCAAGCTAAAAGTGCAGAATTTCATTCTATCTATGCACCTTATACTATTTATCTATCTCTTAACTAATAATATCACATCGGGTTAGATATTGCTAACCATGGTTATAAATATCAAATCTTATAAGGATTTTTTTCAAGCCTAAAACACAAAAAGACCAGCCGAAGCCAGTCTAATTGCTTTATCTATTTTCAATTCAAAAGTGATATTTTTTCTCCTCCCAAGCAGTACTAACCTCATTTTTCTTTCTAGCACTGCTCATTTCTCTTCTCTCGAATGGGCTTTGTGGCTTTGGGATTTGTGATGCTACGGTAATATGCTATGAATAGTTACTTCTTACCGTAAAATTTCGCTGAGATTGGACTGATTTTCTATTACTTATTTTAGTTTACTTTTGTTTATTAAAGTGTATTTCGCCATATTTCAAATATGTTGCCAAATTACGCCACACTACCTGAAGATATTACATCACAAATTCATATTCTCACTATTTTCACGTAATAAGCCATATCTCCTAAGTAATCTCCTACTATCTTTTACCACTGTATCCTACCATTCTAATTTCACAGGGGTAATTCTCCTCTTCAGGGCAGTACTGGAAACATTTTCTTCTCTAGCACTGCCTGACCCCACAAAACAATTCACAAAAAAGGACAGCTATCTCTTTCGAAATAACCGCCCTATGTAAATTATTAAGCCCACATTGCTGTGAGCATTATTTTCTTTCCATCCTTAACATGTTTTTATCTTCCCTTTAGCTGCTTTTTATTTTTGTACATCTCGGCATCCGCCTTTTCAAAAACAGCAGATACATTTGTATCCCCGTTATATACAGCTATGCCTGACGCTATTACGATATCGCCATCGTCTGCGCGCTTTTCGTTTTCCCTTCTGAATTCGTTAATGATGTTTTCACGATCGGTCAAATCCTCGTCTTGAAGGATAGCCACGAACTCATCTCCACCTACTCTGAAAACAGGACTGCGCTTAAAGGTCTGGCATATAATCTTGCAGCCTTTTTTGATGTAATCATCACCTGCTTTGTGTCCGTAAGTATCGTTAACATACTTCAAATTATTAATATCAAACATTGCTATCGCAAATTCAGGCGCCTTACCTCCATTAATATGAAGATTGAGTTTATTTTCATATTCGGAATATGCAGAGTTATTCTTAACTCCTGTCAAACCATCCTTGTTTGCTCTTTCTCTTGCTTCCTCAAGATGCTTATAATACTCCTGCTCTTTTCTTTTCTGGGAATCAATATCGATGATACCTGCAATCAATCGCTTCTCACCATCTTCAGATAACATTGCAACCTTTAGGCACACATAATGTGGGCGACCTTCTAGCATAGCCCTATATTCCAAATTATACATGCCCTTTTGAGCTATCTGTTTCATCACTTCTGCCTTGCAGAAAAGTGCCTTAAACATTTCACGATCGCCAGCATAAATCAACTCAGCTCCGTCTGTAAAAGGCTGTTTAAAGAAGTCATCTCCCTGCTTAACAATATTCAGCCTTGAGTATTTCTCTGCCGAATCATACTCAGTAAAGGCATTTGTCTCTGGATTGATTGAATACATGCAGATATAATCTCCCGAAAGGGCTGCCAAACGGGCATAGGCCTTGCGTTCATGTTTTATTCTTTCCAATTCTTCCAGATGCTTTAGCTCTGCCTGATTATTAATGTATCCCAGCAAAACAACCTTTGCCGCAATGGTTCCTTTATCTTTGTTTTCTGCAATTTTTTGGATAATAAGATGTACTCTATTTCCGTTTTCCAGATTTTCATCGATAATGAAATTCGTACGTCTTGTAATTCCATCGATGAATGTCAACGCTATATTTTTGCCTAACTTATCAGCCAAATCGAAATATGATAGCTTTCTACAACCACTGCATGGCACTTCATGCTTTTTCATGAATTTACGGTAAGATGCATTACTGTTAATTTCAGTAATGGAATTTGCACCCACTTCCAAAACCACCATTGGCAAGCAGTCAAAATAGTCCTTTAAATCTATATCTTCTTCCATATAAGAAGACATATCATAAAGGTTTACCTTGTCCAAAGCATCGTAGTACTGTGCATCATTTTGATTTTCGAATCCAATGGCGGAATTAGTCTCGTATCTTTTTAGTATGTCCTCAAAAGAAAGAGGTTTTGAATAATAAAATCCCTGGATTTTGCCACAGCCTATTTCTTTTAGAGCATCAAACTGCTCCTTATTTTCAACACCTTCAGCAATAGTTTCACTGCCTAAGGCTCTAGCTGTCCTTATCAATTCGGTAACTACTATTTTGCAATTGTTATCAGACACCACCTTTTCCAGGTAGTTTCTATCAAATTTAACTGCATCAAAATCAAATGAGCGCAATACATCTATGGAAGAATAACTGCTTCCATAATTATCAAGCCAAATCTTGAATCCCAGGTCACGCAGCTCATTTAGCTTTGATTTAATAAATTCTTTATCTTCATAGAATGATTCTTCAGCCAGTTCGAAAACTATATTACTTCTGTCAATGCCTGATGAATCAACAATACGTTTAATTTCAGATATAAAATCACATGAATAAAAATCGGATTTAGAGATATTAATAGACTCAGGAACCGTGCCTCTTCCTATGTCATTAATATGCTCCATCTTCTTAATAACCTTCTGAAGTACATATAAATCCAGCTTGTAGGCAAGATTATGTCCTTCCAAAATACGCACGAAAATATCCGGAGAAATATTTCCATTCTCTGGGTCTTCCCAACGTGCCAATGCTTCATCATTGCAGATTTGTTCATTGTACACGCGAATTACTGGCTGATGCATAACCTTTATCCAGCCATTATCAAGCGCTTTGTCCAAATTATTGATTATGTAGTTTTCGCTCACTTTTGCTGTCATAACCCTCAACCCTATTCATCTATTCACATCACTACACACTCTCAGTTATTACATAATACAAAAATTATGTGTACAATTTGTTATCATATATAACAATTTAAAAAAAAAGACTGGCCAAAACCAGTCTCTAAATAATTTAATTTTAATAATTTTATGGATGACAATTGCCACAGCGGGTATAGCCCTGCGCTTCTAAATCAGAAATTGAGCAATTTACATCCTGTCTATTTTCAGGTTTTATTGTGGAAACAGACCTGCAGCCCGGCAGATGAATCTTCTTTGTATTAGTGTTCAATACATAATCTGCTGTCGCCTGAACTGGGGTCTCTTCAGTAACCTCAGGCTGTGGTGCTGGGGTCTCTGCCACTTTTGCTACACCAGTCTGATAATCGATATCGATATTAGGCTGCACATTATGGCAAAATACATTAAATGATATTCCTCTGCCATGGTCCTCTACTGAATAGGCCTCCATCATTACACCGCGACATACCAATTCATCATCTACAAATATTGGTGTGCAGCGATATAGCACATGATTGTCGGTCTTATCAATATATTGGGCAACCTTCTCCTCATAAGGAAGCATGCCATCCACATTCATGTAGCGTGTACCTGTAATAAGATTCTTCTTGTTAGCATTTTCGCCCGCTAAACAAAAGGCAATTAAATGACATCTATTGTATAGATATCTGTCCTGGATAATATCGGCGAATTTGTATGTGTGCCATCCTGTAGGCTTAACCTTTCCAATGGCGCCACGCTTTTCTGTGGGCATCAGCTCTTTGGAAAGATTAGCATAGGCTACGCCGCATCTTTTAAGATTATCCAGCCTTGAGTAAGATTCAAAGGATTTGGTGTTCTTCTTCTCCTTTGTTGTGAAAAATGGAACATTGCCATTTATCGGTGTACTGGCCTTCCCTGCAAATGAAGGGATAGACTCATATGTAAGAGTTTTGCTTGAAACAACCTGCTCATTTGCTGCCACTGCTGTTTCATTGCTAAATCCAAAACAGCTTACGGCTAATGCAAATGCAAGCACCAAGCTTACAAGCCCTCTCTTAAACTTGATTTTTGTCTCGTCCATGTTGTACTCCTTAAATATAAAATCAAAAAGAACTGGCACAATATAAATGTGCCAGCTCTTACTATTTTATAAATTCTCACCGTTTGAGGCAATAACCTGTTTGTACCAATCGAAAGATTTCTTCTTTCTTCTTGCAAGTGTACCTGTTCCATCGTCATATTTTTCAACGTAGATAAAACCATAACGCTTTGCCATCTCACCTGTTGATGCACTAACAAGGTCGATACATCCCCATGGAGTGTAACCCATAAGGTCAACGCCATCATTTACTGCAAGCTTCATTTCAGCAATGTGCTTTCTAAGATAATCGATTCTGTAGTCGTCATTAATTGAACCATCAGCTTCAATTTCGTCTCTAGCGCCAAGTCCATTTTCAACAACCATAAGTGGAATCTGATATCTGTCATAAATCTCGTTAAGCGAATATCTAAGTCCCATTGGATCGATTTGCCATCCCCAATCAGAAGCCTCAAGGTAAGGATTCTTACCACCAGCGATAAGATTTCCAGCCCCATTATTTGTATCCTTGTTAGCACTGATAACGTTTGACATGTAGTAGCTAAATGTATAGAAGTCTACAGTACCGTTCTTTAAGATTTCCTCATCACCTGGCTCCATCTTAATAGTGATTCCATGCTTGTCCCAAATGCTCTGAGCATAAGCTGGGTATGCACCGCGAACCATAACATCTGAGCAATACCAGTTTACCTCTCTCATGTGTTCCTGATTTTCAATCAAATCAGCTGGGTTGCAGGTTGCAGGATATGATGTTACGAAGCAAATCATATTTCCCATCTTGTACTCAGGATAGTTGTCATGAGCATATTTTACTGCAAGTGCAGATGCAACAAACTGATGATGAAGAGCCTGGAATCTCTCCTGTGGCTTGTCAGGCACCTGATTTACAGGACCTGAATAACCCTTAACTGTACCAGTTGAAAGAATTGCACCAAATGGCATTGTACCAGCATTGATTTCGTTGAAGGTTAACCAATATTTAACCTTTCCCTGATATCTGGCAAAAATAGCCTTGCAGTAGTTCATGAAATAGTCGATAAGCTCTCTACCTTCCCAGCCGTTGTACTTTTCTACAAGAGCATAAGGAAGCTCATAATGAGAAATTGTAACAAGTGGCTCGATACCGTGCTTCTTGCAGCAATCAAATACCTTGTCGTAGAAAGCAAGACCTGCCTCATTTGGCTCAGATTCCATGCCTGTTGGGAAAATTCTAGTCCAGTTGATTGATGTTCTGAACACCTTGAAGCCCATCTCTGCAAAAAGTGCGATATCCTCTTCATAGTGATGATAAAAATCTATAGCCTCGTGGGATGGGTAAAGTGTCCCCTCCTCGATAGTTGTTGTCAGTCTCTTTGGAGTTGTGTGACTACCATTTGTGCACATATCAGATACTGATGCGCCCTTACCATCAACATTCCATGCTCCCTCTAACTGATTAGCAGCTACTGCTCCACCCCATAAAAAATCTGTCTTAAATGTTCTCATTATAAGTGCCTTTCTAAATTTATTTTTTTAATTACAATAATGTGATTAACTCGTTACCATTGTCTACTGATATAGAATCTGTAGGAATGATATCAGTGTACTTACCAGAATTTGTAATTACAATAGGTGTCTCTGTTGAATAACCTGCAGCCTTAATAAGGTCAAGGTCAAATTCAAGAAGAAGGTCTCCTCTCTTAACCTTGTCGCCCTGCTTAACTACTGGGTTGAAGCCCTTGCCTTCAAGCTGAACTGTGTCCATACCAACGTGGATGATAACTTCTGCACCCTTATCTGTTGTGATACCGATAGCGTGACCTGTTGAGAAGAATGCTGTGATTGTTCCATCAGCTGGAGCGTATACCTTGCCTTCTACTGGAACGATTGCAATACCCTTACCCATAGCCTCTGAAGAGAATGCTGCATCAGAAACCTCTGTTAATGGCTTAACTTCGCCCTTTACTGGAGCTAAAAGAACTTCACCGTTTACTGTTGCAGAAGAATTAAGCTCCTTCTTTGCTACTGGAGCATCATCCTTGTAAATAATCATTGTAAGGATGAATGAAGCTGCTACAGCTACAAGGATTGAGATGATTACCCAAATCATGCTGTAAAGGCTGTTTGTATTTGGATCAATGTAGCATGGAAGTCCGAATAAACCAAGACCACCCATTGTGTATGACTTAACACCTGCTAATGCTGTGATAATACCACCAGCTGCGCCACCGATACAAGAGATAACGAATGGCTTCTTCTTTGGAAGTGTAATACCATAGATACATGGCTCAGTTACACCAAACAAACCTGAAATAAATGCTGGAATAGCGATGTCCTTAAGCTTCTTATCCTTTGTCTTAAGAATCATAGCAAGAACTACTGCTGACTGTGCGAATGATACACAGAAGTATGGAGAAAGGATAAAGTCATATCCAAGTGTTCCATAGTTAATCATAGCAAGTGGAACAAGTCCCCAATGTAAACCGAAGATAACAAGTACCTGCCATAAAGCACCAATAAGTGCACCAGCGATAATACCACCAACAACTGGGATGTTGTATAATCCACCGAATACAAGTGTAAGTACGTTACATATAACTGTTGCGATTGGTCCAATTACAAGATATGTAAGTGGCATCATAATTCCAAGAACACAAAGTGGAACGATGAATGTTTTGATTACATCTGGAATGTGCTTCTTGAAGAACTTCTCAAGCTTTGCTGCAATGTAAACAGCTAAAACTACAGGAACTACTGACTGTGTGTAGCCAGAAGCAGGCATGATTACTGGAATTCCAAAGAACTTTGTCATGTAATCCATGCTGAATGATGTTCCGGCGAATACTGTTCCAAGAACCTCAGCGCTCTTAAGAGCAACCATATTTGGATAAGTAAGACCTACACCAAGAGCCATACCAATGAATTCGTTACATTTAAATTTCTTAGCTGCTGTATAACCTAATATAATTGGAAGGAAATAGAAGAATCCATCTCCAACTGCGTTCCATATCTCATAAGCACCGCTTGTTGTTACATCGATACCAAATGAGCTGCTAGCCACGAATGACCAAACTGCAAGTAAACCTTTGATGATACCAGCTGCACATAATACTGAAAGAAGTGGCTGGAATACACCAGAAATAATATCGATAAGAGCCGCACCAACACTCATCTTCTCTGCTGGGCCATCATCTACAGGGGCTGAACCTGTGATTCCTGCGTGCTCACATACTACGTCATAAACATCTGGTACATGATTTCCGATAACTACCTGATACTGTCCACCAGACTGGATAACTGTTACGATTCCGTCTGTGCTCTTAAGGATATCTGTGTTTGCCTTGCTTTCATCCTTAAGCTTAAATCTTAATCTTGTTATACAATGTGTAATGCTTTTAATATTGCTTTTTCCACCCACATTCTGGATGATAATGCGAGCTAATCCATCATATTTGCTTGCCATTTTTTCTTCTCCTTGTTCCCATATAATATATTTATCTTCTTCAGGCCCTGCACACTGGCCTGTCAAATTCAAATAAAAAAACCTGCACCTTAGTTAAGTGTCTATACATAGACATACTTTTACAACTAATGTACAGGTTTAGCCGACTCTACAGCCGTAACTATCCTAAGATTAAGCTTTCGCTCTTTCTGTGATTCTTGATATGTGGACTGTAAGATATAACATCTCTTCGTCCGTAATTTTTTGTGGATATCTGGATTCCATGTAGCTTTTGATGCGCTCAGCGCACTTATAAGCGTCTGGGAATCTTCTTTTTATGCTTTCATATAGCTCTTCATCCTGAGCCTCGTAATAAGCACTACGCTCTGCCCTCTGTAGAAAATACTTTAGATGAGTGATAAATCTCTCATACGAAAAGGTACCTTCATCCAACTCCGAGTTATATGTGAATTTAACGATGCTAACTATATCATCAATAATTTCTGGAGCCTCCATGGTATGATGCATATTACCATCTAACTCCGCATTTACGATATGCAGTGCAAAGAACCCTGCCTCGTCCTCGGGAAGCTCAATTCCCAATTTGTCTTTGATAATCTCAAGTGCATGTAAGCCCATGAGATATTCTGTCTTGTAATAATTCTTTATCTCCCAAAGAAGCTTGTTCTTAAGAACTGTCCCTGTTTTGCTTCGCTCAATAGCAAAGCCAAGGTGATCTGTAAGAGTGATATAAATATTGTTGCAAAGTCGTTTGCCAAGATTTTTAGCAGCGTATGTGATGATTTCATCAGCCACCTGAATCTGCTCGTATGGCATTTCAGATACCAGCTTCATGAACTGCTCACTTGACTTTTCCATAACGAAAGTCTTTTCTATTTTACTTTCGTCCAGCTCCTCTCCGCTCTTCTTTTGAAAGCAGAGACCACAGCCCGTATATACTATTTCGTTCCCCTTGTCATCAATCGCCAAGGCTGCATTATTATTTAAAATCTTTCTTATCTTCATGGTTGATAGTTCTCTCTACAATTTTAAAATAAAAAAATGACCGAATCAGCCCACGCAAAATAATACCATAATCTAAAGAGATTATAAATAAATTGGGCGATTCAGTCTTGCCTGCCTTGCAGTAACAATCCGAACTTGTTTTGTTTACAAGTGATACTTTACAATTAAATGCACCATTTGTAAATATGTTGTGTACATTTTCGCCTTTTAGCTTAATTTGACTTTGTGCATTTTGTATACATTTCACAAAATATTCACAATATCTCTGACATAAAAAAAGCCTGACCCTTTTGCAGAATCAGGCATAATATCACGTTGATATTTTTGTTATGAAGCTGCCTGAGTAGAATCCTCTTCCTCATCAGCATCGGCAACGTTATTCTTTGCTGCAATAACCTCAACAACTACCTGGTCGGCACGTGTGGTTACTTCAACCTTCTTATTCTTTGAAATATCAAGGTCTGCAACTGTGATGGAATCACCAAGCCTAAGTGTGCTGCAGTCTATTTCAATTTTCTCAACTACATCCTCAGCCTTTGCCTTGTAAGCGACCTCAGATAATAACTGATCTAAAACACCTTCTGTAACAGCATCTTTGTTCTCAAGAACAACCTCTGCTGTTGCGTGGATTATCTCGCCCTTTACAAGCTCCTGGAAATCCATCTCTACAATCTGATGCTTAGCCGCATCATAGTGTAGTTCCTTAAGTAACACATTGTACTTCTTTCCTTCCAAATCAAGAGTCATCTGAGTATGTCCGCTCTTTCTAAGAGCCTCAGCCTCTTTAACCTCGAACTGGAGTGGGATTGATCGTTCGATTTCTTTACCGAACAGGTTACCTGTTACGTAGCCTTCTCTTCTCAACCTCTTTGCCTTCTTTTCCATGTCACGTCTTTGTACTCTGTAAGTATCCATTTGTCTCTTCCTCCTAAAATACAAATATTTGAGCAGGGAAATTTGCGGAATGTCGATATTCAATTGGCGTTTCGTATTTTCTCGTGTTCGGTTCTGTTATAGTCCTCTTTTGCAAAATAGTCAAGCTATATTTTTACTATAGGTAATGTGATGAAACGATTTTGTACAAAATTTTAGAATTTGTTCGCTTTACACGAATGAGTGTTCTGGTGTATTATCTTATTGCAAGCAAACGTAGTTTCGGAATATATGTTCTGCTTGCAAGGAGGTATGCCTATGCAACTAAAAAATTCTAAATGCTATATTGCCATAGATATGAAATCCTTTTATGCTTCTGTTGAATGTGTATCAAGAGGGCTTGATCCCCTCAAGGCCAATCTGCTCGTTGCCGATTCCACCCGAAGTGACCAGACCATTTGTCTTGCCGTATCGCCGGCCCTTAAAGCCATCGGCGTACCAAGCCGACCTAGACTTTTCGAGGCAAAACAAGCCATAGCAAGATATGAACGGATGCACCACACTAAGATTTTTTATATAACAGCTGTGCCACGAATGCTGAAATACGAACAGGTCTCTGCACAGATTTACGGGATTTTTCTAAAATATGTAGCGCCAGAAGACATTCATGTATACAGTATCGATGAAAGCTTCATTGACTGCACCCCTTACTTGCACCTATATGAAACTGCTGCCATCCGAACTGGTCAAAGCCCCGCCCATATCATGGCTCTCACCATGATAAAAGACGTCCTGAAGCAAACCGGCATCACTGCTACAGTTGGAATTGGGACTAATCTGTATCTCGCAAAGGTAGCAATGGATATCGTAGCCAAAAAGGCTCCAGCCGATGAAGATGGAGTTCGTATTGCTGCCCTTACCGAAGATTCATACAAGAAAATCCTATGGCCACACAGGCCACTCACTGATTTTTGGCAAATAGGAAACGGTAAAGCTCGTCGTTTAGAACGCAACATGATGTTTACAATGGGAGATATTGCAGAACGCTCGCAGATAGATGAAGAATGGTTTTATAAAAATTTCGGCATAGATGCTGAAATCCTAATTGATCATGCATGGGGCATCGAGCCTGTAACAATGCATGATATCAAAAACTACAAATCTGACAATCACTCCCTGTCCAACGGTCAAGTTCTCCCTCGTCCCTACAAATACGATGAAGCCTGCATTGTACTGAAAGAAATGATTGATATCCTGTGCTGCGATATGTACAAGAAAAATATAGTTTCATCAAAATTCACTTGGTGGGTAAGCTATGATCATAAAAGCTTGGAATACTTCCCACAATATGATGGGCCTCTCGCTATCGATTGGTATGGAAGACTACATCCTGCCCATTCAGGCGGCACTGTAAATCTTCGCACTGCCACTAACACATCGAAACTAATTACTAATGCTATTATGGATGATATAACTAAGAAAGCTGATCATAGAATTTTATTTCGCAAACTTGGCATCTGCGCTTGTAATATTCAAAGTAATGGTGGATATTTTCAGCTTAATCTTTTCACAGACTATGATGCTATTAATAAAGAAACGCAGATTCACTCTGCCCTATTAGATGTTAGAATTAAATATGGTTCAAACGCCATCTTGAAAGGGCTTAATTTTCAAGATGGCGCTACTACCAAAGAAAGAAATTTGCAGATAGGAGGACACCGAGCTTAGTGTCACAGTCCTCCTACATCCAATTATAATCGCCGCCAGTTACAGCAAGTGAGAGCGAAGCATCCATTCGCTCAACATCTTCTGCACCTTGCACGACTGAAATAAGTTTTGCTGTCTCTTTTTATTACAATGCTTTTGAACGCTCCTCTATATTATGATTGAAATCAATAACAGTATGATTATAGTCCTTAACCATGAATTTAGAAGTAATAAGAAAATCTGCTGTCGCTTTGTTAACAGCGATTGGAATATCATATACTTGAGCAATTCTCATAAGAGCCTTAACATCAGGATCATGTGGCTGAGGTGTTAAAGGATCCGAAAAGAAAATAATTAAATCGATCTTTCCTTCAACGACTTTTGCGCCAATCTGCTGGTCACCCCCAAGAGGACCTGAGTTATATCCCATTACATTAAGTCCGGTTTTATCTGAAATCATCCTTGCAGTTGTTCCTGTTCCACAAAGATTGTGTTTCTCTAATAATTCTTTATTCTGTTTGCACCATTCGATGAGAAGAGGCTTCTTCTGATCATGAGCAATAAGTGCAATAGTTTTTGTACGACCAATTGTCAGTAGTACATCGTTATCCATATTTCCTCCTAAATAAAACGGTTCTGTTTATAATCATATGCTAAAATATATTCTTTTTTTGCAGCGTTAAAGATAATATCATCTTATAACTACTAATGGCAATATCAATAATTGCCCAAAATATATGAAAAATTCAAGTAATTATGGTATACAATATAGCATGTGTATACAATAATAAACCTATGATGCATTTTATACACCAATACCACATTCACAACAAAAAGTACAAAATTTTAAAATAATCGAATTTCTTTATACAATAAAGGCATTGAACCACGAAGATTCAATGCCTCTTAGCGTGCGTGAGAAGATTCGAACTCCCGACACCTTGGTCCGTAGCCAAGTGCTCTATCCAGCTGAGCTACACACACATATTATAAACGCAGAGGGTGGGATTCGAACCCACGCGCCCTTGCGGACAAACGGTTTTCAAGACCGCCTCGTTATGACCACTTCGATACCTCTGCATATATAAATGACTCCGACGGGAATTGAACCCGTGTTACCGCCGTGAAAGGGCGATGTCTTAACCGCTTGACCACGGAGCCAAATCAATACAACTATCTTTTAATAAAAAAGCAAGCAAATCCCGGTGGTGCTTGCTAATTATAAAAGCAACCTCAAAACTTCACACAGTAAGACTTATTCTTCCGATTATTCGCTACATTCTTTTCTTTAGAATAAACCTTCGATCTATTAGTATTCATCAGCTGAATGCGTTACCGCACTTACACCTTGAACCTATCTACCTTATCGTCTATAAGGGATCTTATTTCCTTGAAGGAAGGGGATATCTCATCTTGAGGGGGGCTTCACGCTTAGATGCCTTCAGCGTTTATCCCGTCCAGACTTGGCTACTCAGCTATGCCGTTGGTCGACAGCTGATACACCAGTGGTCCGTCCACCCCGGTCCTCTCGTACTAGGGGCAGCTCCTCTCAAATATCCTACGCCCGCGCCGGATAG
>NZ_AUJQ01000013.1 GCF_000424305.1 Pseudobutyrivibrio ruminis AD2017
TAAATGAATTTCAAGGATACATGTTTTAAAAACTTGTATTAATTCAAGGTTTGTTTCACTGTTCAGTTATCAATCTTCGTTTGTTTGTTTTGCTCTGTGTGACTTGCTGTCCCTCAGTGCTCGATTATAATATCACCTATATTTCCAGTTGTAAACCCCTTTTTTACTATTTTCTCAAAGTAAATCTATTCGCGTGAATACGCCTATTTGTGTGAATTGTGCTAATTATTTAAACAACTCATTTTTAGTTACTTTTCCTAAATATATAAATAAGAAGAAACGCATTCTTGATGTGCAAAACTATCTTTATTCATATTTTTGATGTTTATAAAAGGTCAATGGGTGACCTTGGATTTAAAATATGATATAGTATGAATTACAAACTAAAAGGGGAATAAAATTATGGATAATACAAAGATAATAAATATACCAGTTAAATATATAACCAAAAATCCTGATAACGAATCTATATTCAATATGAATGGAATTGAAGCTCTTGCGAATAATATTAAAGAGGTTGGCTTCATCGGTTCTATTGATGTTATTGAAAATCATGAAACTAATACATATGAAATAATATCTGGACACAGACGTTTCGCTGCTGCTGTAATGGCAGGCTTGGATGAAATTCCCGTTCATATTGAAACTGTAACAAGTGATATTGATAAAGCTAAAAAATTAATACGCTTAAATGTTAACAACCGTGAATTAAATCCATTAGATAAAGCCAGAGCTATTGATTATTATATAGATCATGTTCTGAAACCTGAGCAATTTAAGGGAAATACTCAGGATAAAATTGCTGAAGTGTTCGGTATTAGTGTAACTCAGGTAAAATACTTAAGACGTATATTAAAGTATCCAGATAAAATTCAACATTGGATTGGTGAAGGTAAACTTTCATATGTTGGTATTTCAGAATTATCTAGTTTAGATGAGATTTTACAACAAGAGGCTGTTTCTATTATAGAGGAGTCATTAAAAAATAATGGCAATGAACCTCTTACAAAAGCTGAAACACAAGCTTGCATTAAACATATAAAGCAAGCTAAAGAATTGGAAAATCAGTTAGATAATGAAATACAAAATTCCAATAAAACAATAGATGAAATGAATGAGGCGGATAAGCTTGAATCGAACGCATGTTCTGCCGAAAATAAAAAACTTTCTTCTTTTCGCAATAAAACGGCACAAGGTTTTGAGATTCTTAATAATGCCTTTGATAATATTCCAGATGATGTTTCATTTCATGAAAAATCTGAAATTCTTGAGCAACTTGGTGCCCTATTAGACAAATTAAAAGTATAATAAAAGAGAGGGTTTAAAAAGCCCTCTCTTATTTTATTCTCCACAAGCTTCTATTATCTTATCTAAGAAAATCTTTAATTCTTCAGCCTGTTCCTTTATTTCTTTTTTATCTTTTCTTTTGATTTTGATTTCATCGCTGTATGCTATAGATACAATTTTCTTGAATTTCTTGGAAAGCTTTTCAGGTTTATCACTATCAGTTATTGTTTCGTCTTTATCTTCTTTTTCAACCTTTGGTTGTAAGTTAGCTATAAGCTCATCTATTTGCTTGTTACTAACGTGACCTTCTTCTTCAAGTATCTCTAAAACATCCTTGCAAAAATCATCTATTTTATCAAGCGCTATTAAAGAGTAGTTATCAATCAATGAATACCAAGCTATCTCATCATAGGCACACAGTTCCTGGAGCTCTTTTGGTAAAGTTAATATCTTCTTATATCTGTATAGCATGGTTTTTTTATATCCAAACTGTTTTGCAAGTTCCTGGTCCATACTTCCCTTAAAGCCTTCTCTTCTAAGGATGCTTTCGTACTCGCTAATATTACGAGCGATATATAAAGGAGCTTCTCTTCTTTGTGTGTTTAAATAAATAAGATTCTTTTTGATCTGGTCTTCATTATTAGGAAGTGCCATTATTTGGCAAGTTACTTTTTTCTTTCCTAAATCCTTTAATGCTTTAACTCTGGTATGGCCAGATGCAATCAGATATCTACCATCTTCCTTTTTATATACAATAGGAGGTGCTGTTAATTTTGATTCATCAATTGTGTTTTTAATTCGCTCTAAATCGTGGTATCCAAATAAAAATTCATTGTTTTCATCAAAATCAAGTAACTCTAACGCTATATCAGCAACTATCTCTGATGTATTAGGTGTGTCAGTTTCTCTAGATGTTAAATCTCTAAGAGACATTGTCTCTTGCTTTTTAGCAAATCTGTTTACTCTTTCAGCCATTTTTTCCTCCTTAACCTATTATTTCCTTTATAATAAAATCTGCAATCTTAGAGTATTCAAGAGAAGAAATGTGACCTGGCTTTCTTTTTGAAACAGGTACGCCATCAACTTCGCCCTTTGAAACCTCTACTGATAAAGGAATTTCTCCAAGAACATCGTACTCGTCTCGTAAAACTTCTGTTATATCCTTACAATCGTTATTTCTGGCAATCTTTGAAATGATGATTCCAAGAAATTTTGTTGGGTACATGTATTTGTTTCTATAACGGTTAATAACCTTTGCGTAATATTCAATACCTCTCATAGCCTGATAACCTGGTTCTACGCAACCAATAATATAATCAGAAGCTGCAATATCGTTTACAGAAATGATTCCAAGTGATGGGAGGCAGTCGATACATACAAAATCGTACTCGTCTGCAACCTTATTTATCTCATTTTTAATTAATTTATCGTTTCCAGGACGAGAAACGAAGTCTAAATCTCCGTTTGCCATTGAAATATCAGTTGGGATGATAGCTAATGTTCCTTCTTCATTTAGAGGGATGATACAATCGTGTATATCCAATTTGCCATCTACATCGTATAGAAGAGCAGATAAGTTTTTTTCTTCATAATCTTCTGGCACAAGCCCTGCGATTATTGTAAGAGATGCCTGTGGGTCTGAATCTATCATTAAAACCCTGTGTCCCTTCATTGATAATTGAGTTGCAATGTTAAATGTGCTTGTTGTTTTTGCAACTCCACCTTTTTGATTTCCAAAAATGATAGTTTTTGCCATGATTCCTCCTATTTTCGTAGTTCACATTGTGAAATCATTGTTAATTTTTTAACAGAATGTTCATAATGTGAAAACTATTTCATGTGTTTTCTTAAATAGTCCGTATCTGATAAGAAAGAACTATTATCAATCGAGTGAGTTTGCTCAAAATCTCTTAATGAGAAAGTCTCTAGATTTATATTATCTAACAAATCGTCGATATCATCAAGAGGAAGTTTACCTAAATCTTCTTTATTATATTTTTCTATATTATTCTCATTTGGATTTTCATTTATATTTCCATTTGTTTTTTTATTGATTTTCTTTTTACTGTTTTCTTTTGAAGTATTAAATTTTTTCCAAAGACTATCAGTATAAACATTGTCTGGCAAGTACTTAACATTGTAGCATTCTAAAATCATCAACATAATATAAGGTGCACATTTACCAGAACCGTTACACCAATTTTCTATAGTTCGAATCGGAATACAAAAACGATGGGAGATGGAAGCTTTCTTTATTTTATTATCATCTAAAAAATCAGAAAAACAATAATGAGAATATTTATGTATATATCGAAGAGTATCATATATTAAATCTAAATCTAAAGCGTATTTGTATAGATCTATATACTCCTTTGATTTGATACTAGTAATAGAATTATAAAACGAAGAAAACTCTTCGTAGTCACAAGATACATTCCAGATTTTATGGAAAATTCTATCTGGGATAATGATATTATTTACCTTCATATTAGCCTTCCGTGAAACATTTTTATTTATTTGTTTAAAAGAAAAACACCACCATATTGGTGGTGTAATATATTATAATAATACAATTAAAATCCGATAAAATCAAGGGCTAACGCTAATAGAGATTTTGAAGTATTTATAAACAAGAACAGACAAATGTTTCACGGAAAATTAATTACCTAAAAGCCTCTTTTCAAGAATATCAATATCATCATCTCGCTGCTCAAAATTATTAAAACTATTGTTTTTAGCTTTCTTTGAAATGGTTTCATCAAGTGATGTGCCCTGCGCAATCATTTTGCAAATGTAACCAACACGATCTCTGATATTATCTAACGCATCAACCTCGGAACGTTTTTTGAATGCTGTAATGATTTCCATCATATAAACACTATCTTTTCCATTTCTTCGAGCTGCATCAGCAATTCGTTTAATCTCGTCTTCATTAAAATCAAGTTTTGAAAGAGCGATGATAGTTTTAATTTCATTAAATAGATCATCTTCAGCAACATCTTCTACTTTATAAGAAGTTGCTTCGATATATTTCTTGCTGGAAACTATGAATGAATAACCCTGAGTTACTCCATGTGCAAGGATAGGTTTATATTCGAAAGTGAAATCACATTCTGGAACAGCATTAATACTTTCGTAAGCTGGTTTAAGTACACGTCTTTCAATGTCAGCCTTTTTGTAAGACTGAGGAATAGAAAACTGATGCTTCAGCTCTTCCAAAGAAATGTTAAATATACCTGGTGTTGCATTAGGATATTCTCTGTAATTCTTTTTGTTTTCCAAATACCAATAAAGAGCAATTGTATATTTACCCTGAAGTTGAGTAGTAACTTCAAGAGCTCCATAAGCTCCATGAACTAATTGAGAACATAAAGCTAAATCTTTAAAGAAATCTGATGGGGCAAATTCAATATATGCAGTTTCACCCTTCTTACCTTTATGATATCTAAGAATATTGAACCATGGTACAATAATTTCATCTTCGCCATCAGGACCTAAGTCTTCAAATAGAAGATGACGATTTTTTAATTTTTCTGTACCAGATCTAAAAATAGCATATAAATACTTTTCGTCTGAATATTTTGAAAATTTAAAAAAATCTGAAGGTTCTATTCTATATGTACGGTCATCCGGAAAAGAAGACATGGTTCCAAGAATAGCATCAAAAACAATATTCTCATCAGTGGAAAACTCCATCTTACAATTCATGATAAGAGCATCAGTTCTATATGCAATACCAACACCACCTTTTTTAAGTGGATGTTTGTTATCCTGTAATGCAAGAAGCTTTAATAATGTAAGATGAGAATTATCATTGAAAGTTTCAACTAGATTATCTATAGAAATAGCTTCTTTAATATATTGTCTAATCTGTTCATCATCATCTGATAAAACAGATGCTCCACTTGGATCAACTATGTCAGTAATTTGTTCATCCTGATCAATAATCTTTCCTTGTGAGGTATAGGAAGTTTGGTGTGGAATCTGTCCTATGTTATGAGTTAAAGGTTCATCAATAAAATCACCTGTCACAGGATCAACCACTCTGTAGTTTCCATTTTTATCTTGTCGTTTAATCGCCATTATTTATTCCCCTATGTGACATGAATTTTTTATGTCATGTTTTATATTATAGTGATTTGTCATAAGAAATTCAAATTAAATATGACAAAATAGTATAAAGACATAGTTTTACAAGTGTGTTTTTTGTCATATCTAGGTCCTGATAAACATTTAGTGTGTTTTTTGTCATATGTAAATGAGTAAACATTGCCCTCAAATGCCTATAAATACAGGCTTCCCATAGATATAATTTTAGGTGTGAAATCTGTCATATATATGTAGTGTAAACAAGTCTTCTGGATAGTGGTGTGAAATTTGTCACCTTTACAGTATAAAAACAATATATAGGTGTGTTTTTTGTCATATATACTGCATACTAAATATGCCTGTAAAGCCCGTAAAATCAACGTTTTTCGCAGGTTAATCTACTAGTGTGAAATCTGTCATATCTAGCACTATATGTCAAGTTCCTATTTTGTCATTTCTGGTGTGATTTTTGTCATATATATAGTAAAACAGCGTAAAATCAACGTTTTTTAAAGATGATTTATATAACTTCCATAGGTGTAGAATCTGTCACATTAAAATTCCCCATTTTCTAGGCATAAAACTTAGGTGTGAAATCTGTCATATATATGTCATTGTGTGGAATTTGTCATATATGGTGTGGAATTTGACATAAATCCGATAAAATCAGCACTTATTAGCAATTACAATTTAGATATGACATTATATAAGCTAAACAGATATGTCAGGTGTATTATTTGTCATATGTGGTGTGGAATTTGACACATTTTCCCTTAAGCCTTGAAAAATAGGGATATTTTAAAGATATGCCAGAAAGCTAAATAATAAGATATGTCAAGAGAAGGAAATGTCATATGTGGTGTATTTTATGTCATATATCGGATTTTATTTGTCATTGATTGAATAGTTAAATGACACTTATAGTAGATAAAGTGTCATAAACTGGGGTGTAAACTGTCATAAGAAAAATCCTGAAAGCCTTGATTTTACTGGGCTTTTTTAGTAGATGCTATACATTCTATACATAATTATACTTACTATACTAATCTATCTAAACAGATAGAGCACAAAAAAACATAATAATTTGAAGATATATCTTATATGACAACTTGGTTCTTTCCATTTTGTTTACCATAATATAATTTAGTATCTGCTTCTTCCATCATTTGTTCTAGAGAATTAGATGGTGAATATAATGATATGCCAATTGTTACAGTTACAAAAACAGAAACATTGTTTTTATATATAATTGGATCTTTTGCTATATCATTTCTAATACGTTCAGCTGCAGCTTTTGATTTTTCAATATCTGTTTTTAATAGAACTAATATTTCTTCTCCACCCCATCTAAATACATAATCATCTTTTTTAACACCAGTAGAGATAGTATGAGCAACGTATTTTAAAACTTCATCACCGCACTCATGTCCATAGGTGTCATTTACATGTTTAAAATCATCTATATCAATCATCAGAAGACAGAATGTAGAATGATTCTTTATTGCATCATCCATGGCTTCGTTTATATAGAGATTCATTGCGCGACGGTTTAATAGATGAGTAAGAGTGTCATAATTAATATGCTTTTCCAATTCCTCTACGAGATATTTTCCACCGAAATAGGTAATGAAAAGAAGAGTAGCAGTGGATAAACCAATACAAAACAGTCGTAATATGAATGTTGGCCAAAACAGTGGATCATTTAATGAGAGAAAAAGATATTCACCATTAATGAACCAGGATATGACAGTTGAAATAATAAGTGCAAAGCTGATGATTGAGGTAAACTTAATATCGAAAAAAACAATTGTAAGAGCAATAAAAAAGAAGATATAAGCCCACCATTCTCTGTCTGCAATAAGATATGTAATGTAATTCCACTGGGCGAATACCAGAATTCCAACATATAGTTTGGACATTAGGATTCTGTGTGGTTTAATTAAGCCATTTTCATCATGGCTTGTTTTAAGAAGATAGATAGCAAAGCAAAGATAGAAGAGGTTTATAAAATCGTATATTACTAAAGGAATGACAGGGACCAAAGGCCACCATCCTGCCAGCTTAAAAAACGTAAATACGAAGGCAGATGTAGTGGCACCAGTTAAAGGTAAAATAATAATGATTTTATAAGCTCTATTAATGTATGCATCAATGGCAGAAATCTCGTACATGTCCATAAAAAACTCCTAAACGTATAGGTTGAAAGAATGCGATACTAATATGATTATATAATGAAGAAATGTAGATATTTTTAATAAAGTGTGAAATAAATATACCCTCATTTACCTAGAATTAGGCAGATGAGGGCATTTAGAAACAAAATTTTATTAGATTAAAGATGCTATGTCGATATTTTCTCCAGTAATACCAATCCAAGCACCATCCTTAGCCTCCTGTGCGTCAGCATGTGCAAGGAGCCATTTGTTTGTAGCTGTTAAAAGCTTATCTTCTTGGTTACAAGCTGTATATTCAGGTTTTCCTACGTTTGTTCCCTGAGGTAGACCTACTAAAACCTGGAAACCAGAATCCTTGTGAGCCTGACATGGTGCATAGTGAAGAGCTGTTGCATATACTTCAACCATAACTCCCTTAGGAACGAGAAATGCCTTAACTTTGTTAGAATCGATTTTATAATCTTCAATTTCTTCTCTTTTTGCAAGAAGAAGAATAAAGTCTGTTGCACCAACATTGATTTCGCTAGAACGATGATATTCTAAGCAATTAAGCTTTGTATTATGACCGTTGCACCATCCAAACTGCATAGGTGAACCACCAAAAAGAGTATTTGAGATGACGCTAGCAGCAGGAAGTTCTTGAAGAACTTTTTCTTCAGCAACATAGTCTGTTCCATCAGGAATTGGTGTGCCATTTGCAAGGGCCTCTACGATTTGAGCCTTCTCTGTTTCATAGCCCTCGATTATACGGCCATAGTTTGTAAACTCTGGATCATTAACATTTAAGATTTTCATAAATATCCTCCTAATACAAGATTGTCATTTTATATGAAAATAATATATTGAAAAGAGGATTTTGTCGTATAAATAATTAAGCTATTAGTAGTCAAAAATTGAGATTTATAGTAATGGCTCTAATTCAGATTATATGCTTATTGTATAGAAAATAACATAGTCAACAATGGCGTATGAATGTAGATGACAGATAATTGCAGTAACCGTATAGAAAGAAGAAAAACCATGAAAGAAATGATGCATGAAAACCGTCAGATTATTGATAAATAGGGTCACCCGTTGACCTTGGAAGACCCAGAAAAATATGTAGAAAAAAATAAAATATAGGAGTAAAGCAATGGGACAATACTTTAGTACACGGCTTATATAAAAAACACATTTTTTTCAAATTCTTTTGATTGATTTAGTCGATGTAGAAACATATAATTAGATTTACACCAAGGGAGATACATAGCAGTTAGGTGCTGCTTGTGTCTCCCTGTTTGTATTTAGCTGGCAAAGGAGGGATTATTATGAGTAGTGCTATTAAAAGAAGTGGTTCTGTTGTTTTTAGTTTTATTCTTGCACTGATTCTGTTAGTATCCGGTGGTGTTTCATCTGTCCGGGCTGCTGAAGCTAAAACCATTAGCTTACCTGTCAGTTATGCTAATAAGATTTCAGATGTACCTGCTGGCTTAGGTGAGAATGTGTTAAACACAGTAGATGTTGTGGCAACACTTTCTACAGAAAAAATACAAAAGGGTACTGTAATTACATTAAGTGGGATACCAAATGATTCCATCAATTTTCAGGAAGATGATAAATATACTGTAGTTATATCCGAAGGTGATAATTCTTCAACAACCTACGGTGGTTGGTATAAAGGAGAAAGCTATCAGGATGGTATGATTTCCTATGTAGTCAAAACAGATGTAAAGGAGATTACAATATCCTTTGGAAATTGGGAAACAAAATATAATAGCGGGCAAGATGCTTGCTATTTGATTGGAAATGATGGAAGTGTAAATACTAAATAAAAAATAAACGCGGCAACATTAAAGGTTGCCGCGTATTTTTATGCTTTGATTTCTTCTTCGTGCTTTCGTTGGATATCTTCTAGTGCTGAAAGCATTGGTCTAACATCTTTATTAAGGAGGATTCTATCAATATAATTCTTAGTTATTTTAACAACTGTACCGCTGAGAGTTAAAACACCAATAAGGTTAGGGATTGCCATCATACCGTTAAGAGTATCAGAAATGTCCCATGCCAGAGATAAATCCATGGTGGCGCCTATAACTATGAACAGCACAAAGATGATTTGATAGAATTTGATATTCTTTCTACCAAATAGGTATTCAAAGGCCTTACTTCCATATTGGCTCCAACCAAGTGTGGTGGAGAAAGCAAATAGAAGAATGGAGATTGCGATAAAGCCAGAACCGAATTTACCAAAAACAGTTGAAAAGGCTTCTGCAACAAGTGCGGTAGAAACCTGAGAGGAAAGAACGACTCCTGTATCTAAATCAACTAATCCACTGGAAAGAACAGCGAAGGCGGTGATCGTGCACACTACGATAGTATCTGCAAACACTTCGAAGATTCCCCACATACCTTGAACTACTGGCTCTCTAACATTTGAACTAGAATGAACCATAACAGAAGAACCAAGACCGGCTTCGTTTGAGAATACACCTCGCTTCATTCCCCATTGAACAGCCATTGAAATACCGCTACCTACAATTCCACCACCTACAGCTTTCATGCCAAAGGCACCCTTGAAAATGGATACAAAAACTGCGCCGAACTGGTTGATATGGAAAAGGCAAACGATGATTGCGCAAATAAGATAAATGATAGCCATGAAAGGAACCAGCTTTTCTGTGACAGCTGCAATTCTTTTTAGTCCACCAACAATAACAAGCGCTCCAAAAATCATCAGACAGATACCAGTTATAATAGAAGGAACACCGAAAGCAGAGTTCATATTTACTGCTATGGAATTGACCTGTCCCATGTTTCCAATACCGAAGGAAGCGCAAATGCAAAATATGCTAAAAAGTATGGCAAGGAAAGAACCTAGATGACGGCAACCCTTTTTAGAGCCAAGTCCATCTCGAAGATAATACATGGCACCGCCACACCATTCGTTCTTTTCATTTCTTCTTCTGTAGTAGATACCAAGTACATTTTCAGAAAAGTTTGTCATCATACCAAAGAATGCTACAATCCACATCCAAAAGATGGCTCCTGGTCCACCTGAGGCAATGGCTGCAGCAACACCTGCAATATTTCCAGTACCGATTGTGGCAGCAAGAGCAGTGCAAAGACTTTGGAATTGCGAAATTTGAGTATCTTCCTTTTGAGTATGGGCTGTGACTTTAGAGTCTTTAAAAATACCGCCAATGGTATTTGAAATCCAATGCTTGAAATGAGAAATCTGGAAAAACTTGGTAAGACAAGTCATTAAGATTCCAGTGCCCACCAAAAGAACAAGCATGGGAAGTCCCCAAACAAAACCGTTGATTGCGTTATTAATAAGTTCGACTTTTGATAAGAAGTTATCCATGGCTCCTCCCTAAATGTTTGTTAAATTAAAATATTATTAATGGAAGAATATCATAATACTTTAGCAGTGTAAAGTGTTAAATAATAAAAACCACTTGCATTATTTTGTCCATTGTAGCAATATAGTGTGTGGTAAAACTTAATAGACGGGAGCTTGTATACAGGCTGAGAGGAAGGTGTGACCTTCGACCGATACCTGATTTGGATAATGCCAACGTAGGGAACACGTTAGATATTTGCGGAAGCTATTTGAGTAATCAGGTAGCTTCCTTTTTTGTTATCTGGAGGGTACTTAAGTTTAAAAGCAACTGAAAGGAGAATAGTGATGGTATTAATCAATGGAAAAAAGGAACAAGCCGCTGGTAAAACTATTGCTGGGATTGTTGAGGAATACAATTACGACATTAAGACGATTGCAGTTGAGTTAAATGAAGAAATTGTATCCAAGTGTGATTACAGCAAAACCATTCTAAAAGAAGATGATGTGGTAGAGGTTGTTAGCTTTGTTGGTGGAGGCTGATTGAAATGGTTAGTAAGGAAGAGTTTTTTGAAGCACTGATAGCACGCCACGGAAAAGAGAATCAGGAAAAATTTTTGAATGCAACAGTAGCCATCTGTGGTTTAGGCGGGTTAGGCTCGAATATTGCAATATGTTTGGCGCGAGCAGGTGTAGGAAGGTTGATTCTAATCGATTTTGATAAGGTGGATGTTACTAATCTACATCGTCAACAGTACAGGTTTAACCAGGTTGGGATGAATAAGACTGATGCTTTGAAGGAAAACTTGTTGGAGATTAATCCATTTATAGGGATTGACTGTCATACAGTGAAGGTTGATGAAGCAAATCTTGCAAAATTGATTAAAGAAGCTGACATAGTTTGCGAGGCCTTTGATAAAGCGGAATGTAAGGCAATGCTTGTAAATTATGTGCTTGAAAACTGTAGGGATAAATACATATTATCTAGCTCTGGAATGGCTGGATTTGGCAGCGCAAATGAAATAAGGACAAAGAAGCTGGGTGAGAAGTTTTATCTATGTGGAGATGGAGTAAGTGATATAAATGATGGTATTGGTCTAATCGCAAGTAGAGTGATGGTATGTGCAGCCCATGAGGCACATATACTTTTAAGAATATTAATGGGTGAGGTAACACCTTAAATATAAGGAGAAAGGGATTCTAATAATGGAAAATGATAAGTTAGTTATTGGCAACAAAGAGTTTAATTCAAGATTTATCCTTGGTTCTGGAAAATATTCTATGAAGCTGATTGATGCAGCAATAAAGGATGCAGGTGCAGAAATTATTACACTTGCGGTTAGAAGAACAAATACAAAGGAAGAAGAGAATATATTAGATTACATCCCAAAGAATGTAACACTATTGCCAAATACAAGTGGAGCTAGAAATGCAAAAGAGGCAGTAAGAATCGCACGTCTTGCAAGAGAGTTAGGTTGTGGTGATTTCGTAAAGATTGAGATTATGAGAGATAGCAAATATCTGCTTCCAGACAATTACGAGACAATCAAAGCCACAGAGATTCTTGCAAAAGAAGGATTTGTGGTATTGCCATATATGTATCCAGATTTAAATGTAGCAAGAGAGCTTGTAAATGTAGGCGCTGCGGCAGTTATGCCACTGGCTTCTCCTATTGGTTCTAACAAGGGACTTGCTACAAAAGAGTTTATACAGATATTAATAGATGAAATAGAACTTCCTATTATAGTAGATGCAGGAATTGGTGCTCCATCCCAGGCGTGCGAGGCAATGGAGATGGGTGCCGCTGCTATTATGGCAAACACTGCACTTGCAACAGCTGGAGATTTGCCAATGATGGCATCAGCATTCAAGGCAGGAATTGAAGCAGGACGTAAGGCTTATTTAGCTGGACTTGGAAGAGTGCTTACAAGAGGGGCTTCAGCATCAGATCCACTTACAGGATTTTTACACTAGGAGGCAGACATGGAAAATCATTTTTTGATAGATTCAGATAAGCTGACACAGACAGCGTTGGAGAAAAAGCATAGGCTTGAGACAGATCCAAGCAGTAGAATCGACCATATGAAATATCTGCCTGGAATGGACGTAATTGAATCAGACGTGTGCGAGCATGTTATGAAGGAAATGAAGTCATATGATTACAGTAAGTACACTGCGACAGATGTTAGAAGAGCTTTAGCAAAGGATAAATGTGATATAGAGGATTTTAAAGCCCTACTTTCACCTGCAGCTGAACCATTTTTGGAGCAAATGGCAAGAAAGGCAAAGCTTGAAACCAGCAAGCACTTTGGAAATACAGTATATCTATTTACTCCATTATATATTGCAAACTATTGCGAAAACTATTGTGTCTACTGTGGTTTCAATTGCTATAACAAGATAAATCGATTAAAGCTTTCTTTAGAACAGATAGAGCATGAGATGAAGGTTATTTCTGACAGCGGAATGGAAGAAATCCTGATTCTTACCGGTGAAAGTCCTACAAAGTCAGATGTTGAGTACATCGGTGAAGCCTGCAAAATCGCAAGAAAATATTTTAGGATGGTTGGAATCGAGATTTATCCTGTAAATGTAAAGGACTATAAATATCTGCATGAATGTGGTGTGGATTATGTCACAGTGTTCCAGGAAACCTACGATACAGATAAATATGAAACACTACACCTGATGGGAAACAAGAGAATATGGCCTTATAGATTTGATGCACAGGAAAGAGCATTAATGGGAGGCATGCGAGGGGTAGCATTTTCTGCATTGTTAGGATTATCTGATTTTAGAAAGGATGCATTGGCTAGTGCATTACATGTATATTATCTCCAGAGAAAGTATCCATATGCAGAGATGTCACTTTCATGTCCTAGATTAAGACCTATTATTAATAATGAAACAATTAATCCATTAGATGTTGGCGAAAAGCAGTTATGCCAAATCCTATGTGCCTACAGAATATTCCTTCCATTTGTAGGAATTACTGTTTCTTCAAGGGAAAGCGCCCAGTTTAGAAACGGTATTGTAAAGATTGCAGCAACTAAAGTGTCTGCAGGAGTATCAACAGGAATAGGAGACCATGAGGAGAAATATACAGGGAAAAATCAAGAAACTGAGGCTGGTGATGAGCAGTTTGAAATTTCAGACAGTAGAAGTCTTGCCTGCATGTACGATGATATCAAGCAAGAAGGCTTGCAGCCAGTACTGAATGATTATATATATGTTTCCTAAAAGCCAAGAAGAATGCCTTTTTACAGGCATTCTTCTATTTTCATGTTTCGGTCGTCAATGTAGACGTCGCAGGTAATCTTTCTACTATTATTACCATACAACGCAACTACTTCAGGTAGGTTGTCATTAATTGCGTCAAAGGTAAGCCCTTGCTGTTCGCACCAGGCTGTAGCATCAGCTAAAGCTTTACCAGCACGGCAGGTCCATAGGATAATTCTGTTGCCCAGTGACTGTTGACGCTTTAAATAATGAATCAAAGGAAGATTAGGTTCTCCAAGGCCGGGCCAATCACTGTAACATAATGTGTTGTCGAAATCTACAGCAATGATTTTAGATGAAAGTTCCATAGGCATTATCTCCAATAAAATTAATTCTAAGCAGCGATGTAATCTAAATATTCATCCTCTGTTGCGAATAGTTCATATTCGCCATCTACATACCCCATATAACCACAATCAATAATGTATCCCTTCATATTAATACCTCCGTTCGCCTGGTTCATTTATTAACTGAGATAATAGTAAGACTTAAGAATGTCCATAAATACACCCTACGCGTAAAGGGCAGCAAAAGAAAATATATAATTTAAAGGATAATCAGTTGAATTGCCTGAAAGATTTTTTAGAAATGATTGGTTCTTAAAGGAACTAACTGTTAAGAAATTAACAATCCGTTGCAGAATAAAATCCTTAAAAAGGATTTCTCATAAAAAATTCTATTAAAGAAAAGCTCACAGATATTACAATGATACCAAGTAGAAAAAACATAGCCTCTGATATGCAGTGACTTCTTTCTGTTTTCTTTGCTTCGGTATCGTAATTGAAGCGAAATCTAATTCCTTCTATAGTATTAATTTCAATGTTTCTATAATTATTATTCATGGTATTCCCCTTTCATTAAGTATAGATATATAATAAAGGATGATTTGTCACAGAAGTATCACACTAAATATTTATTAGGAGAATTAACAATGACAAGAAGAGAAATTGCAATGGAAAATTTCAAGAAGGGTTACAATTGTTCTCAATCAATTGTACTAGCCTTTGAAGATATATTACCTATGGATGGCGCTACACTATCCAAGATGGCATCATCCTTTGGTGGTGGAATGGGAAGACTGCGTGAGGTATGTGGCTCTGTTACAGGTATGTTTATGGTGGCAGGTCTTTTATATGGATATGATGGACCAGAAACTGGTGAGATAAAGGCAGAGCATTATGCAAGAATCCAGGAGCTAGCACATAGATTTGAAGAAAAGCATGGCACTATCATCTGTAGAGAAATGTTAGGCTTAGAGGTTAAGCATGACATTCCAGTTCCAGAAGCTAGAACAGAGCAATATTATAAGAAGCGTCCTTGTCCAGAAATAATAGGGGATGCCGCAGAAATACTGGAAAAATATATAGAAGAAAATAAGCCTTTATAAAAAATCAGCATAAAAATAAAAAAATTTCCAAAGTGTAACTAGTTTGTAACAGGTCGAATTATAGAATGGCATTACAGAATCCAAAGTGGGTTAATACATTTACGTGTTTAATACTAGAGAGAAGTGATTGGAGGTTTTTTTATGGCAAGAGGAAAATCATTTAAACAGAGATTTTTATCATTATTGGTAATAATCTTGATGGTGGTTGCTATTGTTGCACCATCAGTACCAACTTATGCTGCTGTAAAAGACAAGATTGATGTAGGTCAACCTTCTTATGACGCGGTTTCTGGAACGATGACCTATAGTAACTGTCTAGGTACAGGTGCTAATCTTTACAAAAGTATTGTTATTAACTTTACTTCTGTAAGAACTAATGGTGAGAAGGCAGTACTACCTAGTAATATGAATGGTTTCACCTATGAGACTAAGCTTAGTACAGATGGTACTTATGTTATCAATATCCCAGAAGGTAAGAACCTGGTTGATATTGCAGCCTATATTAGAAAAATTAAATTCTTAAATTGCCAAAACTCTTCTCAGAAAATTAACTTCTCTATTGGTAGAGATATAGTTAGATACATGACCTTCTATTCAGAAGATACAGGCCATTATTATCAGTTTATCAAGTTTGATCATCAGCTTGGTGGCGCAGCAGGAATCTCAGATCCTACTGGAAAGTCATGGAGATATGGTACTTGGGAATATGCATACTACACAGCACTTGATATGCAGTATGAAGGCTTGCAGGGTTATCTTGTAACTGTATCTAGTATACAGGAAGATTTCTTCATTTATCAGACATCTAACGAAATCGGTTGGATGGGTGGTACCAGAATGAATCATGGTGCATCTGATACAAAGAATGGTATTCCTTATTACAAGACATTTACAGAGCCAAGCAGTCAAACAGATAATGCTATTGGTTATTGGTATTGGTCATGTGGTCCTGATGTCAATGTTAATGGTGGTAAGTTCCTAAATGCTGTTAAGGGTACAGACGCCCTTATGAGAACAGCCGACAGCAATGGAATGTATAACAACTGGAATAGTGGTGAGCCAAACAACGCTAATATAGAGTTTGCTATGACAACACTTAAGATTGGTACAGGTTGGTCTACCGGTGCCAGAAGTGGAAAGATTACTTCTTCATCACCATATTATAAGGCATCCGGTTATTCATGGAATGATATTAACTCTACTAACATGGCTCAATATGGTTCTTCAAAGGTTACAGATTATACATCTACAGGCTTCTTTGTAGAGTATGGTGATGCTGTACAAGGATTAACAGAAGAAGGCCAGAAGGAAAAGACTAACTTTGAATTTAAGACAACAACTCAGCCTCTAAGTCACATTTGGAATTTCTATGCACCAGCAGGTTCAGATACTGTTAAGATGTATTGTTCAGCTGCTGAACCAAAGTGTTCTTATTTTGCAGTTAATGATTCAACACTTGGTTTAACAATTGATATGCAGATTAAGACCTCTGATGTTGCATATGATGGAAAAACATATAATAGCACAACATTAGTAGGAGATAACGCTATTAAATCAGCGGCAGGTTCTGCTAATACGACAATATCTGATATTAAGTATTACAAGGTTGATGGAGCTGGAATTACATCTGGAGGACAGGTATTAACAGCCCCACCAAAGGAAATTGGTTACTATTATGCAGAAGTAGTTGCAACTGTAAAGAATACAAATCTTGCATCAAATACCATAACAGCAAAGGCTGTTTCACCATTTAAGATTTATGACCCTGATGCAGATTATGCAGTAGATAGTCTAAATAACAAGCAGTATACCAAGGAGGAGGTTCCTTATCAGCGTAAGGTAACAGAAACAACAGCATATACAGATTTACAGGTTGTTCTTGCAACATCATCAGATCAGCTTTCAATGTACAAGATTGCTGATATGACTTGGAATGATGAGCAGAAGACATTAAACAAGGTTGCATGGGTGCCAGCAGTTCAGGATTGGATTAATAATTCAAACTACTCTAAGTCAGCAGCTTCACCATATGACCTTGCAAATGGAAAAGCATCTTCAAGTACTATTTCTGCATTCTATAAAGATTTGATTCAGAACAAGGGTGGTATAATCATTGATTCTGAAGGAAATGCAAGAAATGAATTAACAGATTTGATTGCAAATCCTGACGGACAGTTTACATCAATGAGTGATGTATATGTTGATGCAGAAGGCACTGAGGTAAATGCAAGTACTCCTGGCGCAACAAAATATGCAGTTAAATTTGATAATATTAATTATGGTATTTATGCAATACCAGCAAGAGCAGGTTCAAGTAGCTATGCGGTTACAGTAGCAGCTGTATATCCACAGCAGTCAGGCCCACAGGGTAACTACTATGTACAGGATTTATTCACTGTATATATCAAGGAAGTTGAACCTACTATTGAAAAGTTCATCAATGATGAAAAGGAAGATATTGCAGAAATTAATAACACAGCTGATCCTATAGAGTTTAAGATTGACTTCCAGCTTCCTGAATACAAGGATAGACTTACATCTGGTACAGGTAGCGGATATCAGTTATACTTCGAGGATGTTATGGCACCAGGCTTCACATTATTAGAAGGCGGTGACTTAGATCTTAAGCTTTACTACTTGTATGAAAACGAAGGCGTAATGGAACAGCAGCTTATTACACAGAATGGTATTCCAACAAGTAGCCCATATAAATTTACAACTTCTAGCGCAGGTGGCGCTGTAGGACTTACAAGTGATAAGGCAGGCGATCAGCTTGACTATGTAAATATCATTACAAAGAATAGTGATTTAGTAGGAAACTACTATCTCCAGAGAAACGATGTACGTATCTTTAATGATTTCATAGTTGAAAATCAGGCTGATGGTTCACTTAAGATTAGAATTGATTTTGATGAGCCAGCAGTTAGAGCTTGGAAGTATGATTTAGCAAAGAATGAGCACAGAGAAGCATTAGGCTTCAGACTTGTTTACTATGCTTACCTTGATAAGGATGCTAAGATTAATTCTAATGAAAATAGTAATACAGCTTACGTATACTATGAAAAGGATTCATCTGGCGGCTCTATGACAGAAATGCATGATACTGTTTATGCTTACACATATGGTTTGAATATCATCAAGATTGATGGTAGTGCAACAGAGAGAAGCTACCTTGCAGGTGCACAGTTCAAGCTTTATAAAGAGTTAACAGATACTCTTACTGAAGAGCAGAAGACAGAATACGAAGCTAACCATGAAGATTATTATGTACTTCCAGGTGAGTCAGGTGGAGAATCAAGATACTTCAAGAAGGTTGTAATCGACAATGGAGTATTTACACAGGGTTCTACTGGTGAGTTTGATACACTTATTTCTGTAGGTAATGAAAAGGGTATCACAGCCCATGGTCTTGCAGATGGTAAGTATATCTTAGTAGAGACAAAGGCTCCTAATGGATACAACGAGTTAGCAGAAGATATTTACTTCGAAATCAATAGACTTACAGAGGATGAGGAACAGCTTAAGACAACAGATAAGTCATTAATCTGGTTCAGAGAGATTTCAGAAAATTATGATGAAAACGATCCTGAAACAGCTGTTATCAACCAGAATGCATGCATCTCAATTGATGTATACAACTACAGAGGTCTTACACTTCCAAGTACTGGTGGTATCGGTATCCTGTTATTCGTAATCATTGGTACAGTACTCATGGGTACAGTTATTATAATTGCGATAAACAGAAGAAGAATGGAAGAAAACTTCTAAACTTACAATCTACACCCGAAGGCATTAAGCCTTCGGGTGTTTTTTTATTTACAAAAAATTACAAAATTATATGTAACGACTTTGTAACATGACCTGGTCTAAAATGTAATCATCATAAAGGAAAATGTCAAAGTGCAAGAAGAAATGGAAGGTGGCATTATGAAAGGTTCAAAGGCAAATCTAACCCCAAAAAGACTTTTTAGTCTCATATTTGCAATTGTTTTTGGTATGTCACTTATGCCAATGCTTGCAATTGATTCGTTAGCAGCAGATTTTGAAGTGGATAGTCTTAATAACAGACAGAGCACTTCGGGCACAGCTGCAGCTACTAATATAAAGGTTGATAGTGAAAATGCTACAACATCACTTGTAGTTAAGGCTACATCTGTAGGTGAAAAGGTTACTATTTATAAGATTGCTTCAGTTAATTACGACACAGTCACAAAGAAATATTCTGATGCATATTGGGTGACCCAGGTATCAGATTGGCTAAAGGCTTATGACAATTATTCAACAGATGGAACAATAAAGACTGCCTATGCCTCTCCAAAGAACTTAGCATCTGCAAGCCAGTCTACATGGGCAGAGTTTTATAAGTATCTTCTTTATAACAGAGATTCAAGTGGGCCACTCAATGTAATTGAGTATGGTTCTTCTTCTAGTATCGAAAATGAAAATACAGTTTATGAAGGTAAGCTTACACCATACAAGGAGAGTGTAACAGTTACTGAAGAAGACGGCTTGGAGGTAACATTTTCAGATCTTGAGCTTGGAATCTATGCTGTAATGGTTACAGAGGATGCTAAAAGATATACTCCAGTAGTTAAGGATTTGACACCAAAGGTAAATGGGCCTGAAGGAAACTATTATGTTGATTCAGTTTATTTTGCAGAATTAAAATCTGCAGACGCAACAATTGATAAAACTATAAATAATAAACAGGCTGACGATGTAAGAATCGGCGAGGTAGTAGATTTTGATGTAGATATTACATTACCTACTCTTTACAAAGATAGAGTAACCTATACAAAGGCAATGGATCAGACATATTCAATGTATATTGAAGATTACATGAGTCCTGCATTTACAATTTACGATGCTAATAATGATGGCGAATCTAATGAATTGGATGTGAGCTTTACAACAACAGGCTCTAAGGAAGACTCTGTACGTGAGGACTGGCCAACAAATCCATTTGATTATTATGAAATAGCAGATGAAACTTACGATAAATCAGGCCTAACAGAAGGAGAAGATTATTATGAACTTAGTGATTCAAATATTAGCGATTATACTTATAATTGCACTACACTTGCTTCACTGGATGGTTATGAGGCAGGGCATAGGTATTATGCGATTAAACAATCAGCTCCAGTCTACACACTAGACGAGATAAAGGTAAAGGAAAATGCTGATGGTGTAGAATGTACATACATCAAGCTTAATCTTAATGTTGGTGTGTTAAAGCAGATGATGAAGGACGATGAAGAGGGCAGAACCTATGATACTGCAATAGTAACTCTTTCATATAAGGCAATTGTTACAGATAAGATTGAAGTAAATTCAGAAGCAAATTATAATACAGCAGCAATTGTGTATGAAGGCACATCTGGTATCGCAGATACAGTTCGAGCTTATACATATGGAATGCAGCTAATCAAATTAGATGGTGATAGCAACGAAGCTTTGGCAGGCGCACAGTTTAACCTCTATAAAGAAGTGAACACCTATCTTAAGGTTGAAAATGAATTTGTTTGGCAGGCAGATATGAATGGCAGCCAGTCAGATACTCTTGGTCTTACTTTAGCAGAAATACAAGAAGATATTAACGCAAAAGGTGTAGAAAGTGATTACTATATCTACGAGCAAACCATGGAGGAAGAAGGTACTACACCAAGTGGTGTTGAATATAAGAAGGATGATGTAATTGCAAGAGTATTTGTAAAATACAATGCAGGATACATTGATGAAAACACACCATTTAATGGTTCTCTTACATCAGTAGCAACAGAAAATGGTATATTGGTTAAGGGCTTGGACGATGGTAACTATGTACTGATGGAGACAAAGGCTCCTAGTGGATATAACTCACTGGCAGAGGATATTTTGTTTACAATCAGTAGAATAGATGATGAAACAGCACAGCTGGAATTCAATGGAAGCTTATGTGGATTCTTTGATGGCTACGGCTCAAACAAGCAGCTTATTGAAAATGGTATATCAGTGCTGAAGGTTCTTAACTACAAAGGACTGACATTACCTAGTACAGGTGGTAAGGGTATCCTGTTATTTACAATTATTGGTATCGTAATAATGTCATCATCATTAGTATTTATGATATTAAGACAGCGCCAGGTGGACCCTAAGTCATACATGTAAATAGAATTATTATTAGGTCTTCTCTACAAGAGGAGACCTTTTTATATGTGAAAAATTTACAAATATTTTGTTAAATACTGAAGATTTCACATTTGATAAACATTTTTACATACAATTAGTGTTAGAATTTAATAAACAAAGCTGTCAATATGTGATTTATAGTGATTTTAATTCAGGGGGTAATGGTGATGTACGACGATAGAAGAGATGACCGAAGAGACGACCGAAGAGACGACCGAAGGGATAGACGCGAAGACAGATATGATGATAGACGTGACGACAGACGTGACGATCGCAGAGATGATCGTAGAGACGACTATCGCAGAGACGACAGGCGAGATGATTATCGTAGGGATGACAGGTATGATGACAAGTATGACGACTACAAGAGTGATGACGAAATCAGAGATGAGGTTGAGCGCCTAAAAAGGGAAGTATATGCCTTAAGAGATGCGTTAGATAGTAGACGTCAGGAAAATTCAGACCTGAAGGCTATGATACGTCAGGCTGACAAGTCTAATCAGGAGCTGTTAGCAGCAATTACTGCAACACTTACTGATATGTCTAGTCGAATTGATGGAATGGATGAACAGGTTTCTGGTTCCATCAAAAAGATTGAGTCTACACTTAGAGATGATTTTGACGAGCTTAACATGCCAGTGGAGGCTAAGTGTGATGCCATTGAAGAAAGACTGAAAACTCTTCAAAACAATTTGGACTATGCAGAGCCAATGAAGGAGCAAATGGAGGCGGCTGCAGAAAGCATGCGTGAAACACTTGCTGAGAGATTTGGTTCTAAGACTATAGGGGATGTGCTACAGAAGTTAGCAACAATCAACACATTCTTGATTGCACATTCTATTGGAATAGTAGTGTTACTGGCACTTATGTGTTTCTTTATCGTTTCACTACTGTAAAATCGTTAACGTAGAAATAGAGGAGGCGACTAGTGCCACAAGGAGCAATGGGAGTCGCTGCATTGGAAATATGGGGCGCCATCTTTTGCATGGTTGCAGCTTTTTCCACTGACAGAGGAAAAAGAGTTGAACAAAGAGAAAATGTACAGCTGGGAAATATGCTCCTGCTTAATACCATTATTCTTGTATGTGATATTTTTGCTATCACATATAATGGTGAGCCAGGATATATCAGTCTGGTTATACTTAGATTGTCTAATTTTGCCCTTTATTTTACCCTGTATTTATTAGAAATCTACTTTATATCATTTTTGAGAGCGGTAGTTACAAACAATGGCGGTAAGTTTTGGCCAGGATTTACTTATTGTGGCTACGGAATAATGTGCTTTTCGATAGGTGCATTAGTTTTCGATCAGTTCCGTCATGTAATTTATTATTTTGACAAGGATAATTTTTATCATAGAGGAGACATGTACTACCTGGCATTAGTGCCAGTTTTTGTGTGCTTTGTTCTTATCTTAGTAGTTGTAGCATATCATAGGAAATATTTTTCCAGACTTCAAAGAGTTTCATTATTAGTATATTTATCATTTCCAGTTGGTAGTGCAATCATAATGGTTATAACGGGGCAGGTATCATCAGTTATAAATATTGCTATTAGTGTGGCCCTTGTTATGATGTATATGTTTTATGAGATTGAAAAAAATCAGCGAATGCTTAAGCAGGCTGAGGAATTAATGGAGAAGGAAAGAATCAATAACGAGTTCAAAAATACAATGCTTTGGACTCAGATTCAACCTCATTTTATTTACAACAATCTGAATGTAATTCAGTTTTTGTGTAAGCAAAATCCAGAAGAGGCAGCCAAGGCTGTTAATCATTTATCTACATTTCTAAGGTCATATATTGATGCATACGATTTGGATGTATGTATTCCGATTTCTGAGGAAATGGAGATTATTGAGCATTATATTTACATGCAAAAGCTAAGGTATGAGGACAGACTTTCTGTTGACATAAATGTTGAGTCTACAAATTTCTCAGTGCCACCACTTTCAGTGGAATCACTTGTAGAAAATTCTGTTAGACATGGCGTGGCTAGAAAAGTTGAAGGGGGAAAGGTTAATATTCATGTTTGGGATTCAGAGGATGAACACCTTGTAGAGGTTTCTGATAATGGAATAGGATTTGATTCTGATGAATTAAATATAGATGGTAAGAATCATGTTGGACTAAAAAACACCGATAGTAGACTAAAATTCATGATAAATGGTAGCCTGGAAGTTATCTCGAAGCCTGGCGAGGGCTGTCGTGCAATAGTGCATGTTCCAAAGAGGAAAAAGAATGAAGTATCTAGTGGTGGATGATGAAAAGATTATCGTGGAAGGTATGGTTGATACCCTGAAGGAAATTGTAGGGGATAGTGCAGCTATTTATAAAGCCAGTGATCCTTTTGAAGCAATGGACCAGATGGCTAAGTACAAGCCAGACGTGGTTTTTTCTGATGTTGATATGCCTGGAATGAATGGATTAAAGCTGGCAGAACAGCTTCATTTGATTAATCCAGATGCAGATATTGTATTTGCCACAGGCTATGCCCATTACAGCCTGGACGCTTGGAAGACGGAGGCTAAGGCTTTTATTCTAAAGCCTGTATCTAAGGAAGATATGATGGCTGCCATCGAAAGAATTCGAAAAAGCCGTGGAAGAACTGGAGAAGGCGGCGGGCAAGTAGACCAAAGCAAGCCATTAGAAGTGAAATGCTTTGGTAATTTTGAAATATTCCATAACGGTTCTCCCGTTCATTTTGCAAGAAAAAAATCAAAAGAAATGGTGGCTTATCTTATAGATAGAAAGGGCGCCATGATTTCTACTGGAGAGCTTAGAAGTGCTCTTTGGGAAGAGGAGGAGGACAACGAAGAGAAAAAAGGCTACATAAGGGTGCTTGCCAACGATATCAGAAAAAGTATGGAAGACATTGGTATATCAAATTTTCTCAGGAATGATATGGATTGCTACAGTGTAGATGTTAACGTTATGTCCTGTGATTATTTGAATTATCTAAATGGAGATGAACAGGCCAAAAACTCATTTGCCGAAGAATATATGTCCCAATATCCTTGGGCAGAGGTTACATTGGGGGTTTTATTAGATATGTCATGATGTAACGAGTTTGTAACACCCTGTAGATTACAATCCTAGTAACATGGAAGTAGTCTATGGGGATTTTTTATGGCAAAAAACAAAATGGTGAAGAGTAATCACGTGATTACCTTCGAGAAAGATGAAAAAAAGTCCATAATTATTGCCCTGGTGGTAAGTGCAGTTGTAGTTTTGGCTACAGTTTTGGCTATTATTGCGATTAGGCATAAAGGCTTAGGAATTCCTATCGGAACAACCACAACTGAGGAGGTTGTTGATTCATATACGGTTACAGACAATTACACAGATGATGGTAGCGTTATTGTTACTAATCAAGAAGAATTGGATACGAAGCTGGCGGCCTCCACAACGGACGAAAGTATTGGCGCCATTACTATCCAGACAGAAGAAGAACAGTCTATAGAAATTCCAGAAGGCGATTACACTAACGTGGCGCTAAATATCGATGCACCTTACACGGAAGTGTCGAACTATGCCAATTTTAACACGATTAATATTAAACAGATTTCAGCTAATACATGGGTGGAGCATGCTAGTGGTAACAACATGGTACTATCAGCAACTGCCAGCCATGTCGTTGTTGAGTCTGATGCAACAGTTGAATCAATATCCAACATAGCTTATGGTTCAACTCTTGCGGTTGAAATATATGGAACGGTAAAGGCTATGTCTTTAGAGGCGGATGATTCCATTTCGTCTGTAAGTATAGATGGAACTTTGGAAGGGCTGGATATGTATAGCAAGACGAATCTTAGTCTTTCAGGAGTAGGTGCCCAGAAGCTTAATGTTAACCTACAGGCTGGAGCTACAGGTTCAGTTGTTAAGAGTTCGGTTCCTTTGAACATGCAGATATATGGCTCTGCGGAATTATATATGGAAGCAGGAGCTGAAGAATCAACACTAGCTGTTTTAAATGGTGATTTGGTAACAAATGTTTATAACAACACAGCTATGGCTTTGGAGGTAACTGATCCGGATGGTTCAGCGGTTACTATTGACCAGGGAGCAGACAAATCATTTGGTGAAGAAAAAGCAGCACAGACAAACACAAATACTGAACAATCTGCTGTAAGTAGTGGTTCTGCAACCAGGTCATCAGGTTCTTCTGGTGGAGGTTCATCATCATCTACTAGTAGCAACCGTAGTAGCTCAAGCAGTAGCACATCATCAAGTACAACCACTTCACAGTCAACAGCTACACAGGAAAACACACAGCAAACAACTACTCAACAGACTACACAACAAACAACGCAACCTACACAAAATACAAACAACAAAAACAATACGACATCATCTTCCTCGAATTCAACTTCTTCATATGAAAAGAAGGCAAAGGATCTTGAAAATAAGGTTTCAGAGCAGAATTCAACTATTAGTGCGTTAAATTCAAGCATAGAGGAGTTGAAGAAGGCGATTCAGGGCCTGACGGATAAAAACGCTAAGTATGAAGAAGAATTAGAACAAACAAAATCCGAATTGGACGAAGCAAATGAAAGGATTTTGGAGGCTCAAAAAACTTCAATAATAGATTTCGAATTACCGAATTTGGCATATAAGGAGCTGGCATCAGAAGATGGAAAATTAGTGCAAAGAATTGATAATCCATATCTTTCTATCAAGAAGGGGATACCATCGGCCAATGAGTTAAATGCGGAATATATAGAAATTCATAATAGTGAAAATGCTCCGAAGGCATATCTTGTAAAGCTTTACTATTATTATTTCATTGATGTAGCCGAAGGTGAACCAGAAAAATGGGAATGCACATGTCTTGATACAGATAAATCCATGGTTCTTAGACCTGGAGATAGTTGGGTATTTGCAAGACCGAAATTTATAGGGGCTGATAATCCAAAGTACGTAATAGAGGTAGTGGCTTCTGATTTAGGAGAGGATAGCCCAAGGATATTTGCAGTTAATAAAGACGACATAGGTATATTGAAGTTTACAGAATTTGAGACAAACGTCAAAGAATCAAACGTTACCGATATACAGGCAATATTTTTTGATGTGGATAATAAGGTATTAGGAGAAATAAGCTATTCAACAAGCATGGATGAAACAATGGCAGAAACAGATTTGCCAGGAGTAAATCGGGAGAAAGCAGTAGAAATAAACAATAATGTAGTTAAATTTACAAAGCCAGAGGGCGCGGTTAATTGGAATGTATTTGTTAACTGAGGTGACAATAATATGAAAAGGATGACAGAGACATTGTTGATAGTGTTTACACTTATTCTAACAATGTTTTCAGGTACAGTTTCATATGCTTCAGCTATATCAAGCATTGTATTTGAGGGCTTGGATGTAGGCGATGTGGTGGAGATTTATAGAATCTGTAATTATGATGAATCTTCATCATCCTATACTTGGGCCTCAGCTGTAACCACATGGATGACAGACAATCGAACAGGAAAATTTTACGCAGATTTAAGTCCAAGCGGATTGCAGAAAATGAAAGAAAAGGATTCGAAAGAATTTTGTGAGCTGCTGTTAGATGGACTTAAGAATACATCTACAGGTGTAGCAAATCTGCAGGGGCAGTCCTTTGAATATCAGGTTGGTATCGGAAATACGGTAGAGATTGAGCCAGGTTTTTATATTGTTTTGCCAAAGGGTAAAACAAGAGTATACGATTTGGAATGGTTTGTACTAGCTCCGGGTGGTGAAAAAAATATTACTTATACGGAGGATGACTACAGCGTACCAACAGTTGAATCAACCATTAAAAATGACACTAAGGACAGAGGAGTAGTAGCTGAAACAGTTCCAATGACAGAATATGATGACCAGGTTACTGTGGAATCTATTTTGCAGATGCCTACCTATAATGAAATGTATTCTGATGGAAAACGAGTACTTACCATATCATTCGTTATTCCAAATGGTATGGAGTATGTTGAGAATAGTCTAAAGCTTACGTCTGTTAATGATGATACTGAGGAGGCGTTGCCTGATAGTGCATACTCTGTAATGACCTATAACAACATAGTAATGTATAAGGACTACAGTGATAATTATATTTTCTTTGGTTCACAGGATTATTATTACGAGCTGGATGGAAATCATTTGGCAGGTCCAGATGGGGATCCAGAGCTTGCGATAAATGCATACAACGCAGCATATAAGACAATTTATACAATAGAAGAAGATCATCTTAAAAAAGTCGGAAAGAATGTTGCGACTGAAGAAGAAGCAGAAGAAGAAAATGTAGAAGAAGTCCAGGAAGAAGGTAATGAGACATCGCAGGAAGAAGCTTCGGATGAATCAACAGAAACCATTGCAACAGATGCAATAACAGAAACGACAGAGGACAAATCAAATCTTGTTTATAAGGTTAGAGGAATGTCGGTTGTTGTAGTATCACTTGATACATCTGTGGACATCTCTACTTTAAAAGCATCAGTAAGTGCAAAAAAGAATCAGTATAGTACAGCAGATGGCTGGTACGATATCTATACGAATCTTAGTTATTCGGTAAGTCCTTTGGATAGAAACCTAAGGGCTAATACAAAAACATCTTCTCGCGCTGCAGCCTACGGAATAAGAATTACAGCCTGTATGGGATATGCAGATTCTTACCAAAAGACCAGTGAGGAGATACTTGCTACAGCACCAAGAATGCTGGATGACAAATTTACTTTATATAAGAAATCAAATACATATTCAGGAGACATAAACGAAGCTGTTACGCAGGTAGATGCGGAAAACAAGGATAAGGTGCAGCTGATATATGACAAGGATTTAAATGTAACCTACGAATATACAGAATATGCAGACCTGAATGTAAATGATGAAGGCCAAATAGCTATTGGTGGAATAATTACAGGTGAATATTTGATAGTACAAACAGACCATGTACCAGGTTATGCCCTATCAGAACTGTCCTTCTTAATTGAATCAAATGATTGGCAGGATGATACATATATGGAAGGCAATTGCGTATTCGATTTGGTTTGGCTTGATTTTAAAACAGTATATCTGCCAGCTACTGGAAGCATAGGAGCAGACACGGCTAGAACCTATGGAATACTAATTGGATTGTTTGCAGCATTATTCATAGCACAGGCATATAGAAAACAGAAAAAATTCAGTATTTTCAAGTCGTAACAGGGTGTTACAAAAAAACTTATAAATTATTTTTTCTTTGTAACTAGTTTGTAACTAGTAACGGTTTAATATATGGCATATAGAAAAGAATTTTGTCTATTTCTGCAAGAGATAAAATCGATATACGTCAGATAAGGAGGAAAAAATCATGAAAGGAAAAGGAAAGCGATTAGCTGCATTACTTACTCTTTTAGTACTTAGCTTTAGCTCAGTACTCGTAGTTAGTGCTGATAGCAACACAACATTAATCAAAAGAAGTACAAGTGTAAGCAATCAGGAATTTAATCACACAGAAGTTTCTGTAGCACCTGATACAACAAATACTACTGGATTTACTCTTACAGTAAAAAGAGCAAATGATAGTTTTAATCTGTATAATCTGGTGACATTAAATCCTTCTGAGAATACAGAGAATGGAATTACTTCTCTTGATATTCAGTGGGCAGCTCCGGTTGCAGAGTTTATTGCTAACAATGCATTATTCGCAGATGACGCAGAATATGCAACACCAGCAACTCTTGGAGCATATACCGTTGACCAGAACCTTTCAGAGGCAGGCAGAGTAGCAGCTGAGGCAGCAGCAAAGGCAGAACGCGAGAAGAAGCTTATCGTTCTTGTTAATGCAATGAAGAACGAATATGCAACTTCAGTAGAAAAGAGTGCAACTGCTATTGGCAAGCTTACTCCAGCAGGTGGCGTAAACGGAACAGCCGTAGCAAATGGTACAACACCAAACTACGAAGTTCTTGGTGCTTCTACTAATTTAAGCACAGCTGATCCAGCAAAAATTATCGCAACTGGCGTAACAGAAAGCTCTTGGGATTTAGCATATGATATTTCAGGATTGCCATTTGGTTTATATTTTGTAGATGCTTCTAACCCTGCAAGAGCAGCAGGCCAGGGATATCAGCCAGTTGTAGTTGATCTTGTACCTGAGCAGACAGGTCCTTCAGGACATTGGTATATCGACAACACAAAGACAGCTACATTAAAGAATGAATCAATTAGCGTTGTAAAGAAAATTAATGGTGGCGACAATGATATCATTCGTGAAGGCGAAATCGTAAACTTTACAGTTGATTATGACATTCCTCTTTATACTAAGGTTAATAATAAATATACATATACACAGTTAAACGCATTTGATGATATGAGCAAGGGATTTACTCTTATTGCTACATCAGCAAAGCTTACATTCTTTGACGCAAACGGTAATGAGTTCCATGTGCCAGCATCACTTACAGGCGACGCTTATGGAAACAAAGTAGCAAATGATGCAGCTGGAACATATTCTGCACAGCTTATCGGATTTAGCTATCCTGTAACTTATTCAGAAGGCCAGGATACAAAGGAATATTTCTATATCACTCCTATATCTGATAACCAGATTACTGTATGGACAAACAATGGTGGTAAGCTTAATAGCTACCCAATGACAAAGTCAAAGACTAATGGAAAATATGTATTTAACACAAGTGACTTAAATACAGTTAATAATAAGCTTGGAACAGACGACAAAATTCCTACAGCTTATATTACATCAACAAATGCTACAAAGTTTACAGTTTCTGAGACATCAAAATCACTTATCGGTATCGAAATGGATTACGAGAAGTTGATGAATCCAGACACTTATACAGCTTTTAGAGCAAATGCATCAGAGGCAATAAAAGCAGCATACAAAATGAGCGAAGACTTTACAGTACCTGCAAAGGTTTCTGTAACATACGACGCATTAGTAAATGATGATGCATATTTAGGAAATGATAACAATACTAATAAGGTTACAGTTTACTACGTTGAAGATACAACTGGAACAATCGGTTCAGTTGATGATGAAGTAGTTGCATGGACATACGGTGCTAACATCGTCAAGGTTGATGGTAATGCTTACGATGAATACCTTGACATGACAGAAGAGGAAAAGGCACAGGCAATCGCGGATAATAAGACACCATACCTGGAAGGTGCAGTATTTGATATCTATAGATTTGATGTTGAGTATTGTGGTGGTGCTTCAAATGCTTCACAGACAACAGTACCAGTTGAAAGTATTTATAATACATTCAGTTTCTATGATGATGTAGACTACCCAGTAATTGACCCTGCTGAGTCAAATCCTACAGCTAGATATTCTGGTTCAAAGACATTATATGCTGATACCTTAACGAAGGTATTCAAGTATGAATTAACTCAGAAGATGGCTCTAACTGATCCAGCTATAATTCGTGGTACTTTAGGTGAAGCTATTCCAGCTCTTGGACAGTACTTAACAGCAGATAAGTTTACTAACAAATATGATTTCTCTGATGTATATACATCAGGCACATTACAGGATCTACATGATAATTATAACGGAAATGCATTACTTGACTACATGATTCCTATGGCAACAACCGACAGGGAAAATGGCACAAAATGGGATTCACATGAAGATTTCAAGGATGGATTCGTAATTTACGTACCTAAGTGGGTAGAGGCAGGCGAATGTAGAGTACATTCTGGTGGTCACTGGCACTTAGAGGCATACTCATTATTCTGGGCTGATACAACATCAGTAGCTACAGAAGAAGGTATTACACTTACAGGTTTTGACCCTAACAAGTATCTCATGGTTGAGAAGGTAGCTCCTGCAGGTGGATACAACAAGATGAGCACAGCTATTTACTTTGAAGTAAATAAGCTTTCAAACGAACAGTATACAGAAAGAGGAAACTCTTACGCAGGATTCATGTCAGATGAATATGAAGATGCAGAAGGTAACTTAACAGTAGATGATAACGAAGATGGTATCTATCACTTTACAGTTAAGAACTACAGTGGACTTACACTTCCAAGTACAGGTGGTATTGGTACATTGTTATTCACATTAATAGGTATATTAGTTATGGGTTGTGCAATAATCTTTGTAATTGCAAGAAATAGAAAGCTAAAGAATAGTGCAGCATCATTTATGGCATTAGTAATGATGGTTGCCTTAACACTTAGCTTATCATTTACTTCTAACGCAGCCACAACTATTAGCCTTGGAAACAGTGAGGGAATAAACGTTGGTGCTCAGAAGGCAGTACCTAACGGCAAAGCAATATTTACAGTTCATCTTAGAGATGAAGGTGATGTACTTAATGTATACCAGATTGGTACAAGTTCATACGATGATGAGACAAAGACATTTACAGACGTTGAGTGGGTTCCTAACCTTTACAACTATTTAGGAAACTACAGTCTTGATACAGGAAACGATAATATTCCTACAGACCCTAGCCAGTTTACAAAGCTTAGCGCTAAGGAACAGACAGATTTCCTTACATGGGTTTATGATTCAAAGGATAAGTCTGGTGTTGGTTCTATCAACAAGATAGCAAGCAACCAGATTACAACATTACAGAACCCTACAACAAAAGAGTTCTATGCAACAATTAAAGATGTTGAATATGGTATCTACTTAGTAAAGGGCGAAAACCCAACACTTAATCGTTCATATTCAGTACTTACACTTTCAGCTGCACCAGAAATTCAGGGACCTATGGGTGTTTACTACTTAACAGGTGACCTTGAGGCTACACTTAAATATGCTGATGTTACAATCGAAAAGTACATCAACATGGGTAAGTCAGATGTAGTTAGAACAGGTGAGGTTGTAAACTTTGAAGTCGTAGGTGAAGTACCAGAGTATTATCCAATCGACGGTGGTGTAGTTTACACTAAGGATGATGGCGATGCATATACACTCTATGACTGGGATGCAAATTACACATTCAGTATTACTGATGATATGTCAGAAGCCTTTAGACTAGATCCTACAACACTTAAGATTTACCAGGGTAATGACGCTACTAATGCAGAGTCATGGACAGAAGTACCAGCTGATTATTATACAGCTTTAATCGCTCCAGAATATAAGACTGTTGAAAAGACAGGTACTATTTGGTTCAGAGACAGCAAAGATACAGCAGGCTATTATTTAGTTAAATATGCACAGCCTAATGGAAACTCTTGGACAATCACATGGTATGTATATAACGACAATGAAGGTATTTTAAGAAAGATTGCAGACGGTTCAGCAGCATCAGAGCAGGCTGTTATGGCCGCTCCAGATTCTTCAGTTATTAATGCTTACCAGGAAGTAACAGGTGTTGAATCAGTTGGAACATTATCAAGAGTAGATAATAGACCAATCTTTGCAATTACATTTAACTATTCTAAGTTTGTAGATTTAGATAACGAAACAGGCAAGTGGACAAGAAATCAGAAATATGTTGCTCTTACATACGATGCAACTGTTACAGATAAGTGCTTACCTGGAACAGAAGATAATACCAATACTGCAAAGTTATGGTATAGAAGCGATATAGCTGGACACTACACACCAGTAGAAGATACAGTTAGAGCTTACACATATGCAATCAGATTAGTAAAGACTGATGGTGAAGTAGCAAACAAGTACTTACTTGGTGCAGAATTTAAGCTTTACAAAGAGGCATATGTTTACACACCTGATACATCAGCAGAAGGTGCAACAGAAGCAACATTTTCAGCTGAGCCAACATCAGCTACATGGCAGTATTATAAGTTTGATTCATATGCTCAAAATGGTGAGTATGCTTCAGAATCAACAACACCTCCAGTAGATGATGCAGGTACATCACTTGCAACACTTAATTTAGCAGAAACTGCTGAATTCGAAGGAGGACTTAATACATACTTTAGATATGTACCAGTAGAAGCTGGCGAAGATGGTATTAACTACGACCACTATAAGGTAATCGTATACAAGCAGATGGCACTTCCAGATCAGGTTGATAAGGATTCGACAGGCGCAGATTACCAGACAATTAAGGATAATACTATCAGCTCAGTTGATACAGAAGATGGTGTATTACTTGATGGTTTAGAGGATGCTTCATATGTATTAATCGAGACAAAGCAGCCAACAGGCTACAATGCTCTTACAGAAGCAATGAGATTTGAAATTAGAAGAATTAGTGCTGAGCAGCATGCTATGACAGAAAATGCAGCATACGAAACAGACGCAATCTTCTATTCAGCTAACAAGGTTGACCCTAACGATCCAGAAAAGACAATCGTAGATGCAGTAGCACTCGAAGAAGAAGATGGTGAGGGAAATCCAGTAATCAATTACTATCAGGGTTACTCAGATGGTATTTATGGAATTAATGTAAAGAACTACCAAGGACTTACACTTCCAAGTACTGGTGGTATGGGTACATTATTATTCACAATCATTGGCATCATCCTGATGGCAGCTGTAATACTACTAATAGTTGTAAAGCAAAGAAAATCTAACGTAACATACATGTAGTATCTGACGTATATAGGCAGGAGGCAGGTATCTGTCTTCTGCCTATTTTAAAATATAGGTATTGAGGGGCACGATGGGAGCAGGAAGGAAATTCAATTATATGAATTTGCTTTTAGTCCTAGTCTTCGTAGTAGGACTAGGTATTCTTTTGTACCCTAATATATCTGATTTTTTTAATCAAAGGAACAGTTCGAAATCAATCAGCGAATATGATGAGACAGTAGCGCAGATGAACGAGGAAACAAGAAAAGAATTCTTTGAGGAATCTGAAAGCTACAACACAACATTACAATCCAACCCCGTAGGTCGTTTCGCAGACATGACTGAAGAGATGAAGCAGGAGTACATGAACACATTGAACATCGATGGAAGCGGAATGATGTGTTATCTGAAGATTGATAAATTAGGACTGAATCTTCCTGTTTATCATGGAACAACTGAAGATGTCTTACAGAAATATGTAGGTCATATTGAAGGTACCTCCCTTCCTGTTGGTGGTAAAGGTACACACTGTGGTCTTTCGGGACATAGAGGACTTCCTAGTGCGGTGCTATTTACAAACCTGGATAGAATGGAGGTATCTGATGTATTTTCAGTTATCGTTTTAGGTGAAGAGCATTTTTATCAGGTTGATCAGATAGTGACAGTTTTACCAAACGATATGTCACCTCTTGCTATCGATCCGGAAATGGATTACGTGACACTTGTTACCTGTACACCTTATGGTGAAAACACTCATCGTCTGATGATTAGAGGTGTAAGAATTGAAAAGGAACAAGCCGAAGAAGCAATAGAGAACACAGAAACTAAAAATTATGGCATGACCAGAGAACAGATTGTAAATGTTATCGCAGTTACAATGGGTTCGATTTTCCTGTTTGTAGGATTGCCTATTCTTATATTCCCACCGGTTGTAAAGCCAAAGTATTATTTGCGACCATGGGATGACAATATTGAAGAAGTTTATAAGGCTGCAATTAAGGTTTCAGAAATGTCTACAAGAGCAAACTGGGAGACAGAAAATGTAACAGTAGCAGCTGATGTTTTAGCAAAGCAAAGAAGATGGGACGACACATTAATCCATGAAAACAAATTGACTGAGGATGATGATGAAAGACCTTGGGATGAATTTGATTTCTATGATGAGTCGGTTGATTATGGCGAAGAAGATGAGGAGCGCAGAATTTGGGACGACAAGGTACTTGAAAAGGTAGACCAGGATTGGTCAGTCTTCGACCGCGTGAAAAATAAATTTAATCTATTTTTCTCCGATATACCTGATGTAATGGAAAGAGGTACACCAGAACCTCCTCCAGAGGATTTAAATCCTTATTTCAAGAAGGAAATCAATATCGGTGAGGATATTGTTGAAAGGTCCAAGAAAGGAAAGTAGTTATGCTTAAAAGAGTCTGGAAAAAGTATATGAACTACATATTGATATGCATTACAGGCTCTATGCTTATTCTGTTCATTTTTTCGAATAAGATTACTGTAAGTGTAATGGCAGACCCTAATGCGGAAGCAGGGGCCGAGCCAGAAGTGCAGGAATATGAAGAGAGTATAACTTTTAGCGAGGAAACCGGTGGAACACCTGAAGGCGAGGGAGCCGATGTTACTGTAACTGAAGGAGGCGACAGTGCGGATTCAGCAGGCGCTGATACAGGTTCAGGCGCGGGCGCGAATGCTAGCGTTGAAGGAACTGAAGGAAGTGGTGGAACAGAAGGTAATTCTAATTCAAATGACCCCTTAATAGTCTTAGGCGATAATGAAAATTCAGGTGACGCTGTAACTAAAACTGAAAATGGGGAAGCTACAGGTGAAGAAGAGGACCCAGGGAATCCTGAAAATCCAGAAAATCCTGGAGAAGGCGACATTACAACTGGGGACGATCCAGAAGAGACAAAATGTATCTGTGAAACCAAATGTACAGAGGAAGAATTCAATTCAGAATGTCCCGTATGTTCAGAGAACTATGAAGAGTGTTCGGTAGGAGTAGAAGAGGAAACAGGTACAGAGGAAGAATTAGAATGTACATGTTCTAAGCTTTGTACCGAGGATTCTGTGGATGAAACCTGTCCAGTTTGTAAGGAAAATTATGAGGAGTGTGCATACGAAGAGGTATGTACCTGTGAGAAAAAATGTAGAGAGGGCCATGTTGATTTAAACTGCCTTGTATGTGCAAAAGAGTACGAAAAATGTATAGGTGCAGAGGAAGACTATGCAGCTGTCATTAATTATAGTATTGCAGGAGAGGCAAAGAAGGGCGAATTCCTTACATTGGAGGAAGCGCTAAATGGTGCAAAAGACATTGCCGACCAGGTTCATAGTGATGGTGATTCGAACTATATCCCAGTAATCGAAATAAAGGATGAGCTAACCATATCATCTTCTATGGCAGTAGTGAACAACTGTACATTTGAAATTGATATGAAGGGCCATAAGGTTACACTTGAGTCCGGGGCATCTATAGATTTTGCTTCCAGCACAGTAACACTAAGGGATAGTATGGCCCCATCCGTTGATTATGGAGCTGACAACACCAGACCTGGAGGAATATCAGGAACAGGTAGTATTCTTTTTGCAGGTTCAGATAAGATTACATTTGAATCAGGATATTACAATATTTCAAGCGGAACAGTGTGTCATGGATTTACAGATATAAATGTAAACAATGCATATCTGGTAAATTCAGCTGGAACGATAGCTGACACAGATTCGAAGCTTACAGTTAATGGTGGTTTCTTTGTCTATGATGATTTGTTTAATTCAGAAAATGCAGGAGCATTGGTATGTCCAGAAAAGATGATATTGGCTGAAATGTCAGTATTAATTGGTGGATATGAGGTGCGCGGATACGGATTATCCAATGCACTTTTCAAGGTAACCCTGCAGTTACTGGGCGAAAGCGAATTCTACTATTCTACATTTGCAGAAGCCTTTGAGGCGGCAACAAATATGAGTAGAAATAATGATGGAGCAAAGACTATTATTTCCATCAATGACCCAGCAATTACAAACGTTGCAATATCACAGACCTATAGCATGACAGAAAATTCAAACGGCTATAGTCCTGTTGTACAGATAAATAATATTAACTTCACCAGAGGTGGAGCAGATACTATATTTGATGGCACTATGTTTGCAGTAGGTGCCGGTGAGTTGATTCTTAATGACTGCTCTATAAATGGTTTCATTGCAGAGGACCAGGTTTCAGTTAGCTCTATGATTAGAGTGGAATCAGGGGCAATGCTTTCTTTGGTTGGTTCAGTGGATGTGGGAACAAGTCTGACTGGTAATGTGGCATTGCTTGGTGCTACAGCAGATGACCCAGGAGCAGGTGTATTCCTTAGAAATGGGGCAGTGCTTAAGGTAAATGGATACATTGTTATCCACAACAATATAAGCTATAGCGAAACTGTAAATGCTGAAGGTGGAATAGATACAGCTCGCATCAACAGAAACCTTTATATGGAGGACGAAGCTAGAATTATTGTTGAGGGCGCTCTTCTTAGAACGGAAAGCTTCCTTATTGGTGTAACCATGGCAGCTGAAGAGATAAACACTGATGCTGTAGTTGGTGCACTTGGCACAGATTATTACAACAATCTGTCAGCTGCAGGAATTAATGTAATGGACCTTACATCATTCTTTATGGATACATCTGCAGCATATTTCATGGTATATGATTTTGGAACAAATACGATTAAGTGGAGTAGAGGTGGAGCATTACTTCCAGAGGCAGGAGTATTTAGATTGGAATATATTCTTTTATTCATTGGATTAATAGGATTTATTTTTAGAGCTCTGTGGACAGCCCAAGATGATAGGAAGGAAATAGTCAGATATATCACTATAATGTCCCTTACATGTTTGGTTGGCGGTATTTGTTTTGGCGCAGTTCATGTATATCAGGATATTCAAAGAGTCAGAGCCAACAATGAAATTATAGCAAGCATGGGTGAAGTGACGGATGATTCAAACATGGGCGATAACGAAAATGTTGCAGAGGGTAATGTAACGGAGGTTACCTCTGTTGGAGACACATCTACATTTAAGGTAGTGGAAGAGCCTGTGGTTGAAAAATCTATAGTCCCTGCAGATGGCAGAGAATATATAGGTGTTATTGAGGTGGATCGCTTTGGTATTAAGCTACCAGTGCTTTCTACATACACCGATGCGGATATGAAAACTACACCTTGTGTTTATCATGGGACAAGAGAAAATGGAAATCTTGTTATAGTTGGCCACAACTATGACAGTCAGTTTGGTGACTTCAATCTTCTTGGAAAGGACGAAGTTATTACTGCTAAGCTGACCATGTTAGATGGAACAGAATATGTTTATGAAAGCAAGCTTATGGAGAATCTTAACCCAGACCAGATAGATGAAATGCTGGCTGGCCAGTGGGATATGACTTTATTTACATGTAGTTATTCAGGAGAGAAACGAATAACAATACGCTTTGATCTGAAGAGGTAAGACTTATGGAATTAATGGGCGTAGGATTGGACATGCTATCCGTTTTAATTACGTTTGTTATTCTGGTGGGCGTTTTATTAGGTAAAAGAAATGCTATGAACGAATACTTCCCGATTCTTTTACTAATGAACGCCCTGGTTTTGCTTGCAGATATGGGCACCATAGTATTTTCCGGGGATTCATCCCATCTTACATTACTTCGTATTTCTGTCATTCTTCAGGGTTCTTTTACGTTCGTAAGTTTGTCAGGATTTAATCTTTATGTGGATAAGTTGATTACAAGAAAAAGAGGAAGAAGACCGCTGTTTCGTAGCATTCCTTTTGCTATTTGCGTAATCATGATTCTTTTTTGGATATCATCTCTTATTCATGGCTACGCATTTAAAATCTCAAGAGAAGGTGAGTACACACAAGGACAGCTGTTTTTCTTTGTAGTTTTGATTGGCTGCCTGTTTGTTATCTATATACTGTTCAGAATTATATACAATCAGATGACGGGTACTCTGGAAAGCACAGTTTGTATAGCACTTTATCTATTTATAGCGCTTCCATTTGTTATACTATTTGCAGCATTAAAATGTCAGTGCTTTTCTATGTTTTATGCGGCGCTTACAATCAGCTTTTTGATTATGTTTATAGCCATCCATGTTACAAGAGAGCAGCATATTGTTGAGCAAAAGATGGATGATACTATTATGCAGACTGATTTGATTATTTCAGAGCTGCAGCCACATTTTATTTTTAATTCACTAACAAATATCAAATATCTGATCAAGAAAAATCCAGAGGTTGCAGAAAATGCTATCGATAAATTTACAAAGTATCTAAGACGAAATCTTGATACGATAACTGACCAGGAGCTGATTCCTTTTTCTGAGGAGTTAGAGCATACAAGAACCTATCTGTGGCTAGAGATGCTAAGATTTGGTGATTTAAAGGTTGAATACAGTATCGATAATGATGAATTTCTGATTCCACCATTGTCATTGCAGCCAGTTGTTGAAAATGCTGTTCGCCATGGCGTTACTAAGAAGGTTGGCGGTGGAACAATAAAAATATACGTGCGTGAAATGCCAGATTGTTATAAAATTACAGTAAAGGACGATGGTTTGGGCTTTAACTCAAAGGAACTTGAAGTGGATATTGCCAATGCTGGTATTTTGGACATCAGAAAACGCTTATTTGAAATGAATAGATCAAAGATATCTATTGCTAGTACCGAGGGGGTTGGAACTACAGTAACCTACATGATTATGAAGGGGGAGGTTAAGGATGATTCTGTTCAGCAATGACGATGAAAACATGGAAGATTTGGATGTAAATGATACTATAAGTGTGGACCAGGTTTTGCAGGAAAGAAGTGAGGCTGAGGTTGAAGCCGAGATAGAGGCACAGTCTGAGCCTGAGGTACTGGAGTCAGAGATAAAGAAGGATATAGATTCACTGCTTAAAGAGCTGGAAGAAATCGAAGAATCTCTTGGCATGCAAACTCATTTTGACGACATTGAATTTCCGGAGCCAAGGCCAATTATTCTTCCACCGGTGAAATATCCTGAGCCTGCACCTAGCAATATAAAGGTGGATTCTGCAAAGCTTGATGATGAGCAGCTTAACCAGATTATGCGTCAGTTCAAGAAAATTGATGCCATGGAAGCAGAAGTTAAGGCCATGAAAGAGGTCATCGACGAGCGACTTAATGTCGATTTTAGAGCCATGTATGAAAACATCATGGAAAAGACCAACATCGAAGCAATAAAAACATATAGAAATGTCCAGGCAGTTATTATCGAAGAGAACGCCAAGCAAAATCAGGCTTTGTTCGGTATCGACAACAAATCAAATTCTCTTAAGAAACGAATGAACAACGTGCTGATATTTGCAATTGTTTCCTTTGTAGTATCAATACTTGTTATGCTTGTAACAATTTTACCAGCCATAGGAATAAAGTTATTCTAAAGGAGAGGTATGGAGGACAGAAAAACAATAACCATTGCTATAGCTTTGTCTGCAGCAATGGTTTTGATGTTTATTGGGGTAATTATATATGCAAGGGTTCGTAAGCAGGAGCCTGAGGAGACGGCAGAAAAAGTAGTCACTGAAGAGGTGGTGGCCGATGAAGCTGCCGTTGTGCCTGAAATGGACGAAGAGGATTTTCATCAGGTAGATGTTCAGGTGGTTACCGTTGATGATGTGGATGTTGATAAGGAAGACTCTGCCATCAATGAAACCCAAGTTGAGAACACTTACATCAATACAACACCACTTCTTCCTAGTATCTACAATGAACGAGAAAAGGTATTGAAGGAGCAGGTGGATATCAGTGGATTTCCTGACAGCTATGCTTTGAACGAACAAAAGAGCATAGAAATAGAGGATTCCAAGGTGTCTGTTCCTAAGGAGGTTTTCCTTTACAATACGGGTATCGAAAAATCTTCCAAAATCAGCGTAGAGGCGGTAGTTGATGATAAGGCAGGCATTGTAAAATCAATCGGCTGGAATAGCAACAACCCAAGTGTACTACAGCTTTCTAGCCCCACTGGAACAAAGGTGGATTTAGAATATGTAGGAGAAAAATTTTCTGGCAAGGTGCCAGTTTCTATAATCGTAACTTATCAGACAGCACCAGGAAATACAGCCACTAAGGAATTAACATTTAATGTTTATGTGGAGGAGATTTCTTACGGCGACGACCAGCTGAAGGATAAATCTGGCAACGAGCTGTTTCTTGATAAAAAAGGAAAAAAGGAGGCTCATGTTTCTGATTATGCTGGAAATGAATATTTCTATGGCGAGGTTAAGACAACAGGTTGGCAAACTATAGATGGAAAGAAATATTACTTTGGACTGGATTCCCTACCTGTAACTGGTCATCAAATTATCGGAGGTTTGCCATATGAGTTTGGACCAGATGGTGTTATAGCGGTTGCCGATATAGGTGAGATGGGAATCGACGTTTCCAAGTGGCAGAAGGATATTGACTGGAGCCTTGTTTCCGCATCTGGTGTGGATTTTGCCATTATTAGATGTGGATTTAGAGGGTCTTTATCTGGTCAGCTTGTGGAAGATCCATATTTTAGACAGAATATTGAGGGCGCAATTGCTAATGGAATCAACGTAGGTGTGTATTTCTTTACACAGGCTATTACGGAACAGGAGGCCATTGAAGAAGCATCCATGGCTATTCAGATGTGCCAGGGTTATCAGATTACATTACCTATCTATATTGATTCGGAAAATGCCGTAAATGGTAGAGCTAATAATCTGGATAGGGCAACAAGAACCAGATGTTTGGAAGCCTTTTGCGAAACCATTAACAACAGTGGTTATACAGGCGGTGTGTATGCCAGTAAAACCTGGTATTACGACAAGGTTTATGCCCAAAGTCTTGAAAAATATAATATATGGGTTGCGCAATACAATACCGAGTGTAACTATGTAGGCAAGACTGATTTATGGCAGTATTCATCAAAGGAAAGTATCGCCGGAATAACAGGATTTGTAGACGTCAATCTGGTTAGAAAGATGGATAAATAGTGTAACTAGTTTGTAACAAGAGTGGCTTTATAATGATTTCAAAGATGAGTATTATAAGCTTTTTTGAAATTGGAGATAAAGCCATGGGAAAAAGATTAGTGAAAAGATTTTTTGCAGGAACCATAGCAGCCATTATGTTGACTGCTATGGTTCCTGTGTCTATATCTGAAAATATATTTGGCGGAATTGGAAAAGTAGAAGCTGCTAGTGTTTCATATATTCCAATGACTATTGCAAGCGGTTTTAATTCCGATGTAATTATGGATAGTGGTGAGACACTTAATAACCAGGCGGCAGCAGATCAGATGAACAATCTTTCCATTGGTGGTAACTGTTTCTATTCTGCTGGGTATAGCTCAACAGGTGGTCTTCCAGCTAACAAGATTGTCACAGATAAATCAGGTACTGTTTCAGGTTTGAGCTGGACACTTGGTGATTACAAATCTAATAATGATATGAGACTTTCACCTGGTTCATCGGGAACCTTTACATTTAACACAGTTGGAGTTTATCAGAAGGTTTATTTTCTTGTAACAGCAGGTGGTATTCCAGGTAGCTCAGCTACTATGAATACAACAATTAATTATTCATCTGGTAGTGCAAGTACATCTAAATTTACCGTTGTAGATTGGTATTCAAGTACAAATTATGCTAATGCAACATTTAAACGTGTATCATCAGGAGAGGGGATTAACGGAAGTACTTCTGCAGGTCCATATTTTACACGTTGTGTTATGAATTTGGATACAACCAGACTTGTAAATAGTATCACTATTAAGAACACTGCCTCTTCAGGTATCATTAACGTATATGCGGTAACAGGTGTTACAGCTGCGGTATCTGCACCTACAAACCTTAAGCTTGAAGGATGTGCTGCACTTAATGCTACATGGGATGCAGTTACAGGTGCATCTTCATACAGAATTGATATTGCAAGGGATGCGAACTTTACACAAATCGTAGGTGATTATAATAACAAGACTGTTTCAACAAACTCTTGTCAGGTAAAGGGACTTTCAACTGGAGTTCAGTATTACGCCAGAGTAAGAGCTGTTGATAAGGATGGAGGACAGGGCCCATCTTCAGCAGTAGTAAATTGCAAGTCAGATTATTCATTTACTTATAAAGCTGCTGATAATAAATTTGAAGCAAACTGTACAATTGATGGTTGTGAATACGATAAAGACCATAAGATGCAGTATGAACTGAAGGCAGAGGATACTGTATATAACAGACAGCAAGTTCCTGCTATATTAGATAATTCAAACGCAAGCTTTTTTACAGCAGCTACAGGCTACACTGTTGGTGAAATTAATTATTACAAGACAAATACATACGGAAGCACAAGTGAATCTGGTGCGACTCCACTAGGAAAAAATGCACCAAGAGATGTTGGTTATTATTTTGCAAAGGTGACATTTTCAAAGGATAGCACAAGCTATTCAATCGTAAAGCCATATAAGATTTATCTTGAAGATGCAAACTTTGCTCAGGAAAAATTAAATAACGTATACAACGAAGAGGAGCAGTCTACAATCACAAAGGTAAAGGGTGATTCTGCAGTTTCTAATCTAAGAGTTGTACTTAATAATTCAGCAGATCAGATTAAGATTTATAAGATTGCTGATATGTACTACAACAATAATAACAAGGATTATGATGACCTTACCTGGGATACAGATGCAGTTTCAGCATGGCTTGCAGCATCAAGCTACAGTAGTGATGACACATATAAGGCTCCTAAGAATATAGACAGTATGACATCGGCTCTGAAGAATGAGTTCTACAAGGACATGCTTACTGAAGAGGTTATGGAAGCTACACTTGTAAGGGATACAACAGTGGCAGAGCTTATGAATGAAGGCGATGTTGTTAGCGCTCTTAACGAGAAAGATGGTAGCTACTATGCATACTTTAATGATATGAACTTTGGTAGATATATTATTGCCGCAACAAACAGTGGCGGTACTGCATATACACCAGTAGTTATCGATATCATTCCTTATCAGAATGGTCCACATACAGATTGGTATGTAATCAGCGAGTTCACAGCTTACCTAAAGGAAGTTGTTGCAACTATAGATAAGAGCATCAATGGTCATGATGTTTCTGATGCAGTAAATTATGGTGAAGTTGTAACCTTCAAGGTAGATGCAACTCTTCCATCTATGTATGGAGACCGTTCAACAGTTGGTACAGGTGGCCGTGAATACACATTGCAGATGATTGATACTATGAGCCAATCCTTTGCACTGACAAATGAAGAGCCATATTTGACATACAGCATCGATTCTGCAAATGTTCAATATGCTGATGTACCATTTGAGCTTGGAAGGGAATATTCATATTACGTATTTTCTGATTCAGCAGTTGCGAATGCAATTCCAATTACAAAGGATAATGAAGCTGATTACAAGTACGATGCAGCTTCTAATCTGATTGGTAAATATGCAGTTCCTCAGACAGGAACACTTTATAGCATTAGTCATAGTGTAGACGATACAGGTATTACAGAAATAGTTGTAAACTTTAATGTTAGCGCGCTGAAGTCATATCTTAAAACACTTATGGCTACAGCGGGGGTATCACCTAGCGAAGTAACAGTATCACTTAATTACAAGGCTACAGTTACAGAGGTTGTAGAGGTAGGAACAGATAACAACACCAATACAGCTAAAATTGTATTTGAAAAGAGTACTGGAGAGATTGATAGCACAGAGGATGTTGTAAGAGGTTACACATACGCACTTCGTGTGATTAAGAAGGATGGAAAGGACGATTCTTTCTTAGCAGGTGCTCAGTTTAAGATTTATAAGGAAGGTGATGTATTCCTTAAGGCTGCAGATTCTGATACTTATGTATGGAAGATGAGAGTAGGCAGTGAGGATACAGAAGCTCCTGCAGATGTTGCAAATGTAGAAGAGGTGTTAACTACATTTGAAAATGACGGCCTTACAAGTAACTACTATGTTCTCACAGAAGAATATAATGAGGCTGGCACCACATCAGAAGGTGTTGAATACGCAGCTGGTGATACAGTTGTTAAGATATTCAATATATACACACAGGCTATTAATAACACAGCTGATAATACAGTAATATCAACAGGTGAGTTTGTATCAGTAGCCAATGCAAATGGTGTATTGCTTAGCGGATTAGCAGAAGGTAATTACATCATCGCTGAGACAAAGGCTCCTAGCGGATACAACGATTTAGCAGAAGATATAATGTTCTCAATCTTTAGAATGGATGATTCTGAGGCAGCCCAGTACTATCAGGGTAGCTTAAAGAACTTCTATGAGATTGGTGATACTCCAGACACTAAGAAGCTTAACGAGAGCAGCACAGTTCTTCTTACAGTGCTTAACTACAAGGGACTTGTACTTCCTAGCACTGGTGGAATGGGTACATTGATATTCACTATTATCGGTATAAGCATAATGGGATGTGTAATTGTATTGTTGATTACACGCAAGAAAAGAGATAGCAGCTATTATATGTAAGTAAGCTGTTATGATATAGTCTAAAAAAGGAACGTTTATTGGAACGTTCCTTTTTTTATAAGAAGTTATACAGATTGATTTTTGATGATTTCAAAGCCTAATTTCATGGCCTTGTCAGGGATGTCTGGGTTTAGGATTTTATCTAATAGGAAGGTGGCGCCTTCAATTCCGCATTCTCTATAGTAGAAATGCACTGTAGTAAGACTAGGAGAAAGAATAGAAGATGGCTTGCTTTCTCCGAATCCAGCAACAGCAATATCATCAGGAATCTTTATTTTGTTTTCGTTTAGATATTTGATGGCACCTAGAGCTATGGTATCTGTGGCGCATAATATTGCATCTATATTTTTATTCTTGCCAAGAAGAGCTTTAGTATTTTTATAGCCGTTATTCATATAAAAGTTACCGGTTTTGATTAGATCGATTGAAGGCTTGATCCCGTGCTTGTTAAGCGCATCGAGGAATCCATTCTTTCTATTTACGCCAACAGCCATATCCTTTTCAGTGACACCGATGTAGGCTATGTTTTTGTGGCCTTTACTTACAATGTAATCAGCTAATTCGTACGCTGCTGTGTAGTCATCATGGAAGATGCATGTGGAAATATCAGTCTGCTGTCCAAGGACTACATAGGGAATGGTAAGGTCCTTAAGAGCCTTCTTGTGTTTAGGGGTAAGGACTGTTCCAAGCAAGATGATGCCATCAACGATGTTCTGCTTGAATGTATTAATAAATTCTATTTCTTTTTCATCTTGGTTATCGGTGTTGGCTAAAAGCATTTGATAGCCTTTTTCGTTTAGGACTTCACCAATACCAGCTACGACCTGTGAAATGGAATCGGAATCTATTTTAGGAATAATGACTCCGATAATTTTAGTCTTTTTAGTTCGAAGGGTTTGGGCCTGGGTAGATGGAATGTATCCAGTCTCATCTATTACTTTGGCAATGGCCTGTCGCTTTTGTTCACTAAGGTATCCATTATTTAGATATCTGGAAACCGCTGCAGGAGATACGCCTGCAAGCTTAGCAATTTGATTTATGTTCATTGGTGTTCTCCTAAATAAAATGAAATCGTTTTCACCATTATTATATTTGTAAGAGGGAACTAAATCAATTTTTGCAGTATTTTTTGTGAAAAACATATAAATAATATATGAAATCGTTATCACACATTACTAATAGGAATTTTGCGTCATCCGTTATATAATGTCACCATGATATGAAATCGATTTCATACAAACTCAATCGATTTCTTTATTTAGTTATTAAAGGGAAATAGAAAGGAAACAACATGGATTACAGATCGTGTGCAAGCCAAATCTATGAACAGATTGGTGGAAAGGATAATTTAATCTCAGCTGCACATTGTGCAACTAGACTTAGATTAGTAATCGCTGACAACAGCAAGGTAAATGTACCAGCATTAGAGGAGATTGAAGGAGTTAAGGGTGTATTTGATGCATCTGGTCAGCTTCAGCTTATCATCGGAACAGGTACAGTTAATAAGGTTTATGATGAGTTTATTGATATCGCAGGTATCGAGGCATCTACTAAGGAAGAGCTTAAGCAGGTGGCTGCAAGCAAGGCTCCATGGTGGAAGCGCGCTATCAAGACTCTTGGTGATATCTTTATCCCAATTATTCCAGCTATTGTAGCAACAGGTCTTTTAAATGGTTTACTTGGTGGTCTTGTACAGATTTGGCCATCAATGGCAGATTCATATTTCTATAATCTTGTAAATATGTTCTCAAATACTGCACTTACATTCTTACCTATTCTTATTGCTATCTCAGCAGCTAAGATTTTTGGTGGAAATATCTATCTTGGCGCAGTAATTGGTATGATTATGATTCACCCAAGCTTAGTTAATGCTTGGACAGTAGCAAGCGGTGCTGAAACAAGCACTCTTTGGTCTTGGTTTGGCGCTTGGAACATTGATAACGTAGGTTACCAGGGACACGTTATTCCAATCGTTCTTTCAGTATGGTTAATGTGTACTATCGAAAAGAAGTTACACAAGATTGTTCCTGAAATGTTTGATTTATTCGTAACACCACTTTGTTCAGTTCTTGCAGCTGGTTTCTTAGCTATGACAGTTATTGGACCTATCTTTGCACAGATTGAGACATGGGTACTTTCAGGTGCTAAGGCACTTATCGCTATCCCATTCGGTGTTGGTGCTTTACTTATGGGTGGTTTATATGCCCCTACAGTACTTGCTGGTGCTCACCACATGTACAACGCTATAGAAATGATGATGCTTTCAGATAACGGTATGAATATCTGGATGCCAATCGCTACAGCAGCTAACGTTGCTCAGGGTGCAGCTGCTCTTGCAGTATCATTAAAGACAAAGAATACAAAGACAAAGTCAATGGCTCTTCCTGCTTCACTTTCAGCTTTCATGGGTATTACAGAGCCAGCTATCTTCGGTGTTAACATCCGTTACGGTAAGCCATTTATCGCAGGTATGGTTGGTGGTGCCGCAGGTGCTTGCGTTGCTTCTATCATGGGCGTTTACGCTACAGCAAACGGTATTACAGGTTTATTCGGACTTCTTATTGTAACTGATTGCTTACCAGGATATTTACTTTCATTTGCAGTTGCTTCAGTTGTAGCATTTGCAGTTTCATGGGCTCTTTACAAGGACGAAGAGAAGACAGCTACAGTTGAGACTGAGACAAAGTGTGAAATCAACGTAGAGCCAGATTCAGTTTACTCACCACTTAAGGGTGAAATCATTCCTCTTACAGAGGCTCCTGACAAGGTATTCGCTAGCGAAGCACTTGGTAAGGGTATCGCTATCAACCCTACAGAGGGTAAGGTAGTTGCTCCTTTCAACGGAACAGTTGCAATGCTTTATGATACAAAGCATGCTATCGGTCTTGTAAGTGAAGACGGTGTTGAGGTTCTTATCCACATCGGACTTGATACAGTTAAGTTAAACGGAGAGCACTTCACAGCACACGTTGCGCAGGGTGACAAGGTTTCTTGCGGACAGACTCTTGTAACATTTGATATGGACGCTATCACAAAGGCTGGATATCCACTTGTTACACCAGTTATCATTTCTAACACTCCAAAGTTTGCTGAGGTTAGCAATGTAAAGATGGGTAACACAGATTTCAGTGAAAAGGTTTTAACAGTAACAAAATAAATAAGGTGTTAATTAGATGAGTTTAAACAATAAAAAATATTTAACTCCTAGATTTCATCTTTTCCCACAATCAGGCTGGCTTAATGACCCTAATGGTCTTTGCCAGCTTGATGGCATACATCACATATTTTTCCAGTATTCACCAGACTCACCTAAGGGCGGTGAAAAGGACTGGGGTCATTACTCCACAAAGGATTTCATCAACTATGAATTCTCAGGAGTATTTATGAAGCCCGATATGCCAGAGGATGTTAGTGGTGTTTATTCAGGATGTGCTTATGTAGAAGATGGCCAAATGTATATCTACTACACAGGCAACGTAAAGCATCCTGGAGATTACGACTACATCCTTGAGGGAAGAGAGAGCAATACAATATTAGTAACTAGCCAGGATGGAATAAAGGCCAGCGAAAAGAAAATATTGCTTAGAAGTCAGGATTACCCAGATAATCTTACTCTTCATGTTAGAGATCCAAAGGTATGGTGCCAGGATGGTACTTACTACATGGTACTTGGGGCAAGAAAAAAGAATGACGAAGGCTGCGTTATCCTTTTCAAATCCCAGGATAAGATTAATTGGGAATTTAGTCACTTCATTGAAAAAGCAGACTTCGGTTACATGTGGGAATGCCCTGATTTATGTTATGTAGATGGCAAACAGTTCTTGTCAGTATCCCCTCAGGGATTGGAAGCGAAGGAGTATAGCAACCAGAATATGTATCAATCTGGTTACTTTAATACCACTTCGGATTTATTGGCTGATGGCAAGGCTTTAGGCGAATTTACAGAATGGGATTTCGGGTTTGATTTCTATGCCCCACAGACATATGTAGATGAAAAGGGAAGAACAATCCTGATTGCATGGATGGGTATGCCTGATGCAGAATATGGTCACGACATTTCAGTAGAAGATGGATGGCAGCACATGTTGTCATTACCTCGTGAATTAGTCTTCGACAATAAGTCAGGAAAGATTCTTCAGAAGCCAGTGGCTGAAATCAAGGATTTGAGAGATAAAAAGATCGACATTAAGGACATTGCTGATGTAGAGACATACGAATTAGATATGTCTCAGTTTGGACAGGATGATTTTACTATCCAGTTCAACAAGGGCTTTGATGTCAAATACAATAAGCTAGCCAATGATTTAGTATTTTCTTTTACAGACAAGGAGCTTGGAAGTAACAGAACAACTAGAAAGCTAAAGCTAGCTAATGGGGAGAAAATAGAAAGCATGAAGATTTTTGTTGATACATGCAGCATTGAAATCTTCATCAATGACGGTCTGTATACCTTTACTACAAAGTACTTTAAGGCGAAGGACGTTGAGAATACACTTTCTATAGATGGAAAAATTGATAATATAGATGTCTATAGTCTTAAGCCGTTTAATGTAGTTTCTAAGTAATGGATTAGGATGACTAGTGTTAGAGATGGGAATATTTTCCCATCTCTCAGACTGTAGACAAAGAGGATGCTGCAAAACACCGTTTTGCAGCATCCTTTTCTTTTTTCTAAGATTAATTTTTGGTTTTTAGTTCAAAAGACCTATTTCTAGGCCATTTTCAATTCCCATTCTTGCTGTATTTTTGCAAGCTTCTTTAAATTCATACATGCAAAAGTAAGCGCAACCTTCATTCTCATGCGCGCCTTGCCATACATCTGTGTATATCTGAAACCATGATTCTCTTTAGCTGTTCCAAATATTCTTTCTATGGTTTCTTTTCTATGGGAATATAATTCTTTCATTCCCTCAGTGTGTCTTATGTCTTCACATGCT
>NZ_AUJQ01000014.1 GCF_000424305.1 Pseudobutyrivibrio ruminis AD2017
ATCAGGAGAATATTTATCTCTGACTAAATCATAAATAAAAGACCAATCAATGGCTTTATCTATGATTCTTAGAAGATGATCCTGGGGAACCAAGTCATCAGTACATACAAATTCAATCTGCTTTCTAGCCTTCTCATTTTGTTCTGTAATCATTATTCTAACCCCTTGTTTTGATACATTTATTATACCAAAAAAGAGGTGAGAAAGCTTGGAAAATCAAGGATTTCTCAGCTTTTAGTTAGCCTAAAAATGAAAGAACTGGAGTCCGCTGACTCCAGTTCCTCCTTATTAAAAAGAAAAGGTCGCGACGAAAGCCGCGACACTTTGTCTACACTCTGAGCACTTACCTAAGTAAGTGCTCATTCTTGCTACATCACGCCTTTAGACTCTTTAATATAAAAATCACCAATTTCTCTGTCAAACTCCAAGACATACTCTGGAGTTCCCTCGATGAATTGCCCATTCTTCATCCATTTTTCAACAATCTTAAGTTTTTCTTGCAATTCCTTTGGTAAAATTGGCATTTTTCAATCCCTCTACTGTTCTATATTCAACATATACCTCATCAAATCTCTTTGCATTATACATATGCCTTGCATATATACTTATCACACCTACATTTTCGGCTGTAATGCCTTTTTTGTCAAGAATTCTCTTACTTTTTTCACACATATAGTCGATAACATTCTCATCAGAATTAATAACATTTCCAGCGTTTATATACTGCTGTGTATCCTCCCAATGAAAGAGTTCATGCAGTTGAATGATAGTCACATTTGTGACCCCTGTATTTGCAAAACGGTTCTATTTTAAAATCAGCTATACCCCCATGTTCAGAAACTGAAATAGTAAAAACATTAACGAGCTTTGTTATTTTTTCCCATTCATTATGGTATCTTTCATCGAGCATTTTTATGATTTTATATTGATATGTCTCCCTTCCATCATCATTCTCCTTAAACACCGCAATTGCTGGTTTTAGAGATAAATCTGAATCATACGTAGATGTATAGGTCAACGTTTCTGCAACCATTCTACTAATTGTTTCAGTACTGTTTGGAGGCTTAACTTCAACGCCATATTTTTCACCATTATAGTTAATGACTAGATCTATACCCCCAACACTATCAACAACACTTTGCATTGGTACTTCATAATCTTCTATTTTTATTTTTCCAACGTTTCTCCAGCGAACTTTCAGCTTGCAATTATTACAATTCTTAGTCTTATCAGAAGCATTATAGTAATACATACAACGACATATTCTTTTTTCAGTCTGCCTTTCAGAATCACAACCTTCGCATAAGTTATGATTAGGATTGGTTTTCCCCAACCCTTGTGAATTTAATAGTTCGCTTTTGAGATAATTTGTTATATTTTCACTTTTAATTGCGTTTTCACATATTAGGGACAATTTTTCTATATTCTCTAATTCTTTCGAATGATGATTAATTCCGTCTCTATCTTTATAATGCGCACTGCTGTTCTTTTTTGAAATTGCCATTGTAATTTCCCTTTCTAGTCATTGACTATATTTCAAATACCTTCGTTTCCCCATCTTCAATAGAAATCTGATTCTTAAGTTTATTGATTTCCTCTGACTTTTCCGTATGTATTACAATCACCTTCTCTGGTTCCACCATCTCGACAAAACTTTCTAGGTCCTGTTTTGTTACATGCCCAGAAGAATGGATTATTCTTAAACATCCCTTGTCATGGGCCATATCTGTTAGTTCTTTAAGCTTCCCTTTTTTCATATAGCCTGACCACATGGAATAAATAAGGACTGTTTTCTCTGGACATTCTACTAGATATTTTCGTAGCAAAGCCTCATGATCTGCCTTACTTGGGCGGATCATCATGATAAATCCCTTATCTTCCATGCCCGCATCAATATTCTTACCATATGTAGTCTTGGTTCTAAATAAGTACCTATCTGGGAGCCTCTTCTCAGCTATCTCAAACAGAGATTTCTGAAATTCATCTATAACAAAGTATTTTCCTCTAGGATAGTTATCCATACGATACCTATCAACGCTATCTGAAATATCTTTAAATCTATCAAAGTTGGTTGATGAAAGAATGGTAAAGCAGTACTTATTCTCATAGATGCAATTCCGCATCAAATTTTCCACTACTTCTTCCGTATACGCTTTGTTCGCATCTTCTTTTCTGGATAACGTAGTCCCTTCTGTAATCAAAAGGTCTATCTTTCCTAACTTTTTTACACTTGAAAGAAGTTCTTCTCTGTACAAGCCATGCAGCCTAAAATCTCCGGTATGAAGTATTTGAAAATTGTCAGCCTGTATAAGAAACATGAAGGACTCAGCAGCCGAATGATCTGATAATATAGGCATTATCCGAAATGATCCTATTGTTATTTCATTTCCAGGGACGAATTCATCTATTCTGTCTATATCGACATCAGCAAAGAAATGTGGATTATACCTTTTATAAGCTGCTATAACATCTTTAGCAAAACCTCCCATATACACAGGTATATCAGAATTAATTCTTCCTATTTCACCAACGTGATCACCATGGTAATGAGTAAACAGCACAGCATCAAATGCACTTTTCCCTTTAGTCAGCCCTATAACATCCAGTTCCTTAGTAGCATCCTCTGGAAGTGGGCTACCAAAATCAATAGCTATACGAGTGTTTTTGTATGATATCTCCGTACAACATCCACCTATTTGTTCAGATCCTCGATAAACAGTGACTCTTATTTTATTATCCATATTATTACCCTACACAAGCTTTTCAGCTATACTTCTTATAAATCTGATAAGCAGCTTTCTTTACACATTCTCTCATACTATCTGGACTTAAAACTTCAGTATTCTGTCCATATTTCATAATCCAGTAGAAAAATGCATCCGGATTACATTTGAGATCAACTATAATATCATTGCCTCTCCCAGCGTTTCCCGGAAATCTTTTCCAAAGTTATCAATGAGTGTGTCCATGAGGTACTCGTTGGCACGCAGTTTTATATGCTCATTTATTGTAGTTAGTATATATTTTTTTTGTGATAAAAATGTATAAGTTCTAATTTACTGAGCTCATACATATTTGCCACACTGTTATTGTGTAATCACAGTACTAAAATAAACGTTCATTTAATTAGTATTAAATAGTGTTGTTACACACGGGGCATTCATATCAGATTATAGTATTAAAATAAACGAACACCTGTAATAATACAAAACAAACAGTACACATGATGAAAAAAAGCATCAGGAATGCCCTGTGCTTAACTTGGATATATATCTTTAGGTAATGTTTGTAAATTACCTATTAATTACAACCGATTAAATATACTTATCGTTTCTCGGCTATCTACATATAATACACCGTCCTCTTTTATAGAGGATAATTTACCTTCATCTACCAATGCTTGGATTTTTTCTTTGGACATACCATAACTAGCAAGCAACGAATATGCTTGTTCAAAGGAATAGTACCCTGGTTTCTTAGGATGCATTTTAGCTGGATGGACATATTCTCGTCGAGGAGGTCTTTTTCGATTGATAAAAGCTTCATCATAAATTGAGATATCAAGTCCTAATAGTTTTACCATCCTAAGTTCATCTAGAGCATCTCCCAATGCATTATGTGTTTCTATATAATTTATTTCTCCAAGATAATGCATCATATCTGAAACTTTGAATCCCTTTTTGATTTTACCTGTAGCACAAAGACTAATATTATTGGGAATTTGCTCATTGTATTGCTTGTAGGCTGCAATATCAGCAATATCGCACCAAGAATAATTACTCAATTCAGGCAATCTATCATAGTCAAATTTTCCACAATAAGCTAAAAGTCTATCTGTGCCGTATGTCTCTAGTTGATTCTTTATTATAGTCATAATATTAGGGCGAGAATCAATAATTGGGTCTTTAATATTTTCTAGGAAGAGCATATCCCCATACATTGAAGGAGTTTCGTAAAGGGAATTAACTATATAATATCCTGACCATAATTCGTGCATGTTTGTTTTATCAGCAATCACAACACCTAAAGAAATAACCTGATCCATAAAATTAGTTTCTATATCAATTATTGCAAAGGTATTCGTTGCTATTTGGGTATTTTTTACGGGAGCAGCATATGCTTGACCATATCCAATTACATTTTTTTCTATTTCATGAATGATGTCTTCTTTGATTTTACTAATCTCACATATATAAGCTTTATTTAAACGCGGGTTATAAATACCTATTTTTGAAATATTATTAAAACAATCAAATGTTGAGTGCTGTCCCATTATCCAATACATAAGGATTTGTAGGTATTGTGCTTCACTCGGATTATTTTTTATGGTTTTTATGTCCCATAAAGTATCTTCGGTTAAAATATCTCCATCCCCAGCACCTATCTTGTCTGTATATCCCCCATCGAAAGTAAAACCTAATTTTTTTATATCACTAGTTTCTATAAAAAATCGATGTGTTCTCATAACCATGTATCTAACGTGTTCACAGGTTACTTTACTAGGTTTTAGATTTCTGTAATCTACTATCTCAGTCGGATTCCTATAATATAGATCAAATGATGCTAGTTGATAAGCGGCTCGTATAGATTCATCGTCCAAATCAATAATAATTTCTCCTAATATCTCTGCAATCTTTAGAGCATTAGTGAATCCAAAAATAGTTTCAGCTATTTTTGCACCTTTATATGAAATATCAAATGCCTTTCGTACATCTTCACCGTTTAACAAAAAGCGACTTAAATAGTCAACAACCGTTCCTGTTAAACCATAATCCATATTTTCTTTTTTGTAATCAGTATCAATATTTGTCCAGTAGTCAGTATTGACGACTTCAAAATTAGAAATGCCTATAAAACCTCCTGAAGGTTGAGGATAAGTTTTTGCCACACTCCAAACGGTACTCATAATATTTTGCCTCCAATTAATTGATTTTTTTGTAAATAAACAAAAAGCACCTAATCCTGACCTAGCCTGTCCTGATTAGATGCGTACATTACCTTTAGTTATCGTATCGTTAGTCTGTATGCTTGTTCTTTTCTAAACTGTTCTGTTCCTTTTCAAAATGGAATTCTTCTTTCGGCTAAAGAATACCATTCTAACCTTTGTAAAAGCTCAAGTAGTGTGCCGAAATAACACCACTGTCAACACCTTGCTAGTATATTACATTAATAAACACAAGTATTCAACAATAATTTATACCATTGACAAAATTTTAAATTAGATTACCATCTTCGGCACTTACAAACTTTATAACCATAATTTCTAATTTTTTGTATGTATTCTGGATTATTATCCCAATCAAATTTATTAAAATACCATTTCACCTTTTTTGGATTGATTTGCTTACTAATTTCATCTATATAACACATATCAACATTAGAAAAAGAGAATCCATATGAATATATTCTATTAATTTTATTAAGATTATTGAAAAAAAACTGATTCCTTTTAATGGCGCCAGCAGTGTCTTTTTCCATAAACTCGACTAATGAATTAAAAGCGTCTTGTATTCCAAAGAATGATGATGGGGTTTGTAGATTTTCTTCTGTTCCATGCCCAAACAGTATCTCAGATTTTGAATCTTTTGCGAAACCATGTATATGACAAACTCGGTTTGCGGGTACTTTATATAAATCTTCTATAGTGCTAGTATAATTGAAATTCAAAAATAAGGCATTTCTAAAAGATGGTTTTCTTATTTTCTTTACTTTCTTAAAATCTATTTGTGCAAGTATCTCAAAAACCCATTCATTAAATAATTCTCTTATTTTAATAAAACCGTTTGTAACACTTTCAGCATTATCCTGGTTATTATATATGGAATTTTTGATTTCATCATCATCTTCTTCATTCCAATCTACATCGTTAAAAAACCAATCTGTCTTATCCAGTACATTGTTAGCATAATCAATACCAATTGATGCTTCTAAATTTCCCCAGGTTTCTCCTGCACAATTATCGATTGCAGAGATTATAGACCCAATAAGATCATCCATATCGTATTGTTCATCACCATCTGGCATAGTCACCGACTCAAGTATTCCATCAAACTCATAATTATAACTTGGATATTTTTCTACAAGATATTTTCGAAAATCGGAATACGTTGTACGTAATCCATGACCATAACAATCAAAACCATTTCCTATAATAAACAATTTTCTAGCCATAATCTTTTTAATACATGCTCCTAATTCATATTTAAACCATAAACAGATTCTCTAGTTAATAATTTATCCTTATAGAGATTTTCAATTTCCACAGCTTCATTAATGGTGATTGGCTTTTGTAAAACACGTAATATGGTGAATTGAAAATTTAAAAATGCATCTGGGTAAGATTTTAGATGTTCTTTTATTTTCGCATCACCGCCATCTTTGGACTTATAGTATTCTGACCATCTACCTAATAATCCTTGTTTACCATAAGTGGAACCAATATATTGTTTACCATTCATTGAATCACATATTAAATATATAGCATTTATGTTTGATAGTGCCTCATTCCATTTCCTATATCTTGGATTAGATATAACATCACCCAATTGGCTGTATTTTAGAATTACAGCCTCGTATCCAGGAAAGCTAATTTCTTCTCTACTAGCAATAGATAAGACCTCTTTATCATGTTTAGCCCACTGTGCCCATGACCTAGCATTAGGCCAGTAAACTATGAGTTTATTCTCCAAATCATTCATAATATCAAGCTTTTCAAGTTCATAATAAGTATGTGTATCATCAAAATGATTAGGATATGGATATCCTGCAGGCATCTGTTTAGCTACTTGAGCCCCACTGAAGAAACTAACAACTCTGTATACACCTATAAAAGTTGCTTCACTACCCATTTCACTTCCAACAAATGAAGCAATATACTCACAATCTTTGAAAGAGGTTTTTGTTTGGGTAGACTGATAAGCTTCAATCATCCCTTTTGCATATATTTCTGCAACATCGGTTTTACTAAGAGGATGTCTTAGAATTTTTGTTTTATTAATGTCTACTCCGTATTCTTTAAAAATTGATGATAAATGCATTAATATTTTCCTCCTTTTGCCGTATACATATCTTAATTGCTTATAATACTAATATATTTATAAATTGTCGTACGCGAACAGCTTAGCAAGTTGGCAAAATCAGTAACATTTATGCTGCCAGCTTTGTACATAGGATAGTATTTCAAAAACTTCTCCGGTAGATTTGAGGCATCAACTTTAGGTCTTCCTATTTTATGCCCCTTTGCCCTGGCGTTTTCCATTCCAGATTTAACTCGCTGCGAGATAATATCACGCTCCATTTCCGAAAAGACACCCCACATCATGAGCATGCCTTTTGTCATTGGATCTATTTCATCAGCAGTACAATCTACAACAAAGCTACCTATCATAAGTTTAAGCTTCTTGTCCTGGACTATCTGCATGATGTCACATAGATGTTTTGTGGAACGAGTTAGACGCGAAACCTCTGTAGTTACAATCGTATCACCTGGCAATACAGTATCGAGCAATTTCTGGAACTCAACTCTATCTGTTTTTGTTCCTGATTCATATTCCCAATAAATGTATTTATCATTGGTTACACCTAAAGATTTCAGCTCACGTTTCTGTCGATCAATATCCTGCCGCGATTCATTCGTGCTGCATCGAGCATATCCGTAAACTCGATTTTTAACATCTTCTTTTTTCATTGAGCACACTCCTGTCCAATAAATGGCTTCTATGTTTCGTGAACACTTTTTACAATAATTTTACGCTCCCCAGAATATCAATCAGATGAAAAAATCCGTTGATATTACTGGAAAACGCATCATTTTGATTAACATAGTGTTATTATAGCATATTTACAAGTTTATGTGTTCACGAAACCAACTGTTTTATTGAACAAACAATAAAACAAAACGGCTACATTTTTATCATATATCTTACTTTACGAGTTACTCTATTGAATTTATCCATTCGGCAGCTAAATAAAGTGGCACATTTACCATCCATTCTTGTTCTTTGTATCCAGACATAGAAAATCTAACTGGTTTTAATTCATTATTGCCATCATAAATAGTTTTTAAACTTTTTGATCTTAGGTTTTCTTCGGCCTTCACTTCTATAGGATATACTGCATCTTTTTGAACTAAGAAATCTAATTCCAACGTAGAATTTTCCTTAGAATAATAATACAATTTTTCTCCAAGAGATATTAGTTCCTGCGCAATGAATTGCTCTGTAAATGCACCCTTATATTCTTCAAAATAGTTTTCTCCAGTTAAAACCTCTTTTGCTGTGACATCAGCCATTGCTCCCAATAAGCCTAAGTCCGAGAGAAAAAGTTTAAAAGCGCTCATGTCTTCATAGAATTTTAACGGTCTCTGTACTTTGTTAACTCTTACAACTTTATGAATCAATCCTGCGTTAACAAGCCATTGGATTGCATCTTCAAAATCTTTGGCACGAGCACCTTTTTTTACTACACCATAAATAAATTTCTTATTTTCTTTTGCTAGCTGTGAGGTTATACTATTCCAAACCATTATAACTTTAGGTAATAGATCATCTGGCACATGTGTCGAAAAATCCTTCTCATAATCGTTTAATATTCGTTGCTGGATTTTTCTGACCTGTTTTAGATTCTCTTCTTCCAAATATTTTTTAACAACTTCAGGCATACCTCCAACATAATAATATTGACGAAGTAAATCTGTTAACCTTGATGAAAATGTTGCGAGTTCTTCCCAACGGTGTTCTCTAATCTGATCCACTAAAATACTATTACCGGTTGCCTCAACGAATTCTAGAAAGTTCATAGGATACATATTTATTTCATCAACTTTACCTACAGGAAATCCTGTCCCTGTATTTTCATTGTTGTTATTTTGACTTTTCTTTGTACGAAGTCTTACCCCCAACAAACTACCCGCGACAACAATATGGTATTCATTAGCATTTTCACAAAAATATTTAAGGCTAGTTATTCCACGTGGTACTGACTGTATTTCGTCCAAAATTATTAGTGTCTCTTCGGGATGAATTTCTTCACCTGAAATCGAAGAGAATCCACGTAATAAACGTTTTGTATCATAATCTGAAAATAGCGATAGCATCTCTGGAGAATCATCGCAATTTATATATGCAACATTTTTATATTCATTACGCCCAAATTCTTTTAAAATCCAGGTCTTTCCAACCTGTCTAGCACCATCTAGTATTAATGGCTTTCTGTCTTTATCATTTTTCCATGCTAAAAGCTGTGAATATACTTGTCTTTTCATATGGCCCTCCATTTTTATGAGCGAATATCTATAGATAGAATACAATTTTATGAGCGAATTATCAAGGTCATAGAACAAAAAAATGAGGGAAACATCTAGGCAATTTAACAATTTTATGAGCGAATCTATGTGCCATTTCTTCTCAGAATATATTTATATACGTAAAACAGATATTTAAAGGAAAGATAGGCGCATGTGAATAACACCCGCCCTAAGACAGCGCCTTAAGACGGTGAATCGAAAAATTATTCTTCGTCATTCCAACCCTTACAAATATCTACCCAGCCTTTGACACTAGCTACGCATTCAAGCTCATCTGGTGTAATTTTAACAGATGTAAACTCATTTCCACCTGCAGGATGTACGTACTCAAATCTTTTAATTGAGATATCTAACCAGATTGGAATGTTTTCAGGCACTGCAAATGGACATACGCCTCCTGGCTGAAATCCAGTGATTTCTTGTACCTGATCACTTGGAATCATATGAGGCTTTGTATGGAAGTAAGATTTAAATTTTGAACTGTTTACCTTACCATCACCGGCCATAACGACAATAACAGGCTTTTCATCTACTACAAAAGAAAGAGTCTTAGCAATCTCTGGTTCGGAACATCCAATTTGCTGGGCTGCATGTTCTACAGTATCAATTGTCTCAGTGTGAATTGTAAGTCTATCTCCAAGAGAGTTTTCTTCAAGATAGTTTTTAACCTTCTCATTAATCATGACTATGTCCTCCAATTAATTGTAATTATAGATTACCATTTCCAAAAAGTGATATAGCCATAATTTATAAGTGGTTATTAATTCTAGTTATCCTTAAATTAAAAATTGATTTAAATCATAAAACTTATTCTACTACTGTTTCTGACTTTTTCTTCAACTCATCCTTGTAATAAAAGAATGCTACCACCTCAACAAAGCTCTGTATGCCTAGTGTAAACATCATAATAATTCCAACCTTAGTAATAGAAAAAGTATTATCTTTACCTAAAAAAGATGCAAATCCTATCCACATAATTACCATATACCAAAGCACATATGATGAAGTAGCCTTTGCCCTTGTTATTAAGGCTTTGATTTCCTCATTTTGATTTGCTTTATATTTCACTCCAACGTAAATCATCCAAATTGCCCATACTAAAACTAAAACTCCTGCTACAACTCCTAATACTGCAAATAAATTCTGATTCATAATAATTATCCTCCTCGTATTTTGTAAACTTTATAAACCAATTACTCTTTTAAAAATAAATACTACTGTGAAACTCAATACTCCGGAAATTAATCCAGCCAGTATCATTACTGCTACAACTTGATAATTGCGCTTTCCGATTTCTCGCTGCTTGCTGATTTCATCAAGATTCTTTCCATTCATGAAAGTAACAATTTCCTTATAAGTAATAAGGTCATTCTCTTTTTGAATGCCATTAAGCTTTGTTGCGAAATAAAACATCGCTATAGCAAGAATACCTTCAGGAATTAGTCCCCATAATCCAGTAACTAAATATAATGGACCGAATGTTACAATCATAATAGCCAAACAAGCTAGCATCATTTTTCCGTAAAACTTCATTTGTTTTACATCTTGATCATTAATAATCTCTTGCATTTGTTCTACATCTCCTTTGACTAGTTGATCTAGAGAAATCTCAAAAAGATTACTTAGTAAAAGAATACTTTGAATATCAGGATAGCTTTTCTCGTTTTCCCAATTAGAAATTGTTTGTCTAGATACGAACATCTTCTCAGCTAACTCATCCTGATTCCAATTGTGTGCGCTTCTTAAATCCTTTATTCTTTTTCCAAGTTCCATTTGCTTTCTCCTTGTTGTCTAAATACTACCCAAAGGGCGATGCTTCTTCCATCAAAAGGCTTTTACATTAGCCAAAAATACGGATGTAAAAACCCTTTTACATACCATTTTTGCCCCATTTTACGGGGTTTGGAAACGTTTTTATTTTACCTGTTTCTAATATATAAATAAAGATAAAGAAAGAAAAATATGCCTAGGCACAGTGCCTAGACATATTACGAATTACTATATTAGTTATTTCCCTCAAGGAATACACAATTCAAATGTAATTTTTTTCAACTCCCGAGCAGTACTAACTTCATTTTTCTTTCTAGCACTGCTCATTTCTCTTCTCTCGAATGGGCTTTGTGGCTTTGGGATTTGTGATGCTACGGCAATATGGTATGAATAGTTATTTCTTACCGTAATATTTCGCTGAGATTGGACTGATTTTCTATTACTTATTTTAGTTTACTTTAGTTAATTAAAGTATATTTCACCATATTTCAAATACGTTGCCAAGTTACGCCACACTACCTGAAGACATTACATCACAAATTCATATTCTCACTATTTTCACGTAATAAGCCATATCTCACATAACATAACCTCTATCTACAGCAGCCTTTTCAACTAATTCCATAAGTTTATAGGAAAGTCCCTGACCTTTAGCAGCCAATCCTCTCAATAAAATGACTCCAAGCTCTGTCTCATCGACATATGAAGAAACTATCGGCACATTTAAATTCATAGAATGCAATTCATATTCCGATTACTCTTCCGGATGCATTTAATATTAAACTGCACATTTTCTGACAGCTAAGGCTGCATCCGTCAGATATCCAGTCACTTATCATTTTGACACTTCCGTGTAAAACAAAGGAGGACAGATATTTTTTTTCATATTCTGTGATAGATGAATTACGCATGGATGCCAGCACAAATTTATTAAAATCCGGTAGTAATGAGCTTATATCTGATATAGGATTTAAGTTATCTTTTCCCAGAAATAAGATAAAAAAATCCGCATTGTCTTTTATGAACTGAAGTGCATTTACCAAATCATCAGCTATTTTCCGATCCTCGGCTAAATTCTCCATAAGCAGAGCGGTTGTTTTAGATATATATATTGAAGCAATTTCGTTTAACACGTCATATTGACTGCCATAATATTTATAAAAAGTTGTCCTGTTTATGCCGGCTGTCATACATAATTCCTTTATAGTTATCTTTTCTATAGTGATATTTCCAAGCATTTGTATAAGAGAATTTCTTATACGCTCTTTTGTATGTAAAATCTTGGTCTCTCCGGAGGCTGTCATTGATACTCCTTTCCTGAAATCAACAGAAGTTAAATATTTGTCGGTTGAAATCAACACGTGATGATTATATTATAAGCAAAAATAAACCGAAAGGAAATATAGGTATCTAAAATGAGAAAGCTAAAGGAAAAAAAGCCACTGCTATTCACCGTCTTAATTGCCGTGTTGTGCATGATTATTGCCTTTTTGATAAGAAATATATATCGAAATGCCACAGCAGGACCTTATGAAGTTACAAGAAAAGAAATAGCTGATTATTTCAGTGCACAGCTTAATACTCAGGATAATACTGTAAAAAAAGGCGTACAGCAGATTATGCTCGGTACAGTATCGGATAATTACGACACTACGCTTGACGCTTTGAAACATGTTAAAGCTGCCGGATATGATTATATAGAGATAAATGATTTCATGATAGAAAAATCTCCTTTTATAGTAAAGCTTTTGACAAAATTTGGTGGAATGGACATAGGAAACAGCTGTAATCAGGATTGGCATACGCTTATTTATGAGAGTGGGCTCAAGGTAAGCAGTATGCATTCAAATCTCGGTGCAATAGAAGCAGATCCTGAGAATGTTGCGAATCTTGCAAAAAGCTATGGCACAGACGTAGTTGTTATAACAGGAATGTACAGATTTGATTATAGCGATTTAAACGAGGTTGAGAGTCTGGCAGAGCGGTTAAATGCTGCAGGAAAAGCTCTGAAAGAACACGGCGTAAAGCTTTTATATCATAATCACAACTGTGAATTGCAGAAGGTTTCAACGGATAAGACAGCTTATGATGTGATTATAGAAAACACTGACGATGAATATGTGAATTTTGAGCTGGACACATATTGGATGACTGACGGAGGCGCTGACGTCTATCCAATAATAGAAAAGCTCGGCTCACGTCTTAAGTACTGGCATATTAATGACAGAGGAAACACTCAAAAAGGACCATATATGACACCCATCCTTAAAGAAAAGGCCACAGAGCTTGGAAAAGGCAATATGAATCTTAAGGGCCTTTCTGAAGTCATAAAGGAAAATGGTGTTATGGCAGTTATTTTGGAAACTCACATGAACTGGATTGACAATGATCCGGTAAAGAGTATCGAAGTGAGTTCCGAATTCATGAATAAATATTTTTAAACGTGGCTGAGATGAGGAAGATAATGCTATGCGCAATGTCTCCTTTGGGCATACTTTGATTGACAATCCGGAATTACTGAGCTATTTCAAATCTTTGAGAACATACAGCAGCTCAAAGTGCAGTTAGAATAGTAACTGTTAACGAACCTTGACAGCCCAAAAGCCATTCTCAGGAAGCTATAGGGATAGTCTACCCTTTTATTTTTTCGTTTCTGTCAAAAAAAGGCTACTACATTTTTGTAGTAACCTTTGTAAAATCAGGGTATATATGATTTTTTGCATTTACCTCTGGAAGTGACGTTAAATTATAAGCCATATTTGCTCCTTAGCTTACCTAGAGATTCTCTTGCGTCATGTGTTTTTCCCTCGGCTATTTGTTTTTCAGAAGTAAGTAAACTTTGATACATTTTTAAGGCATCTGAAACACCTTGAAATGTTTCCATGCTCATTAAAACCATGTCACCGTATCCATTTTTTGTAACATAAATTGGCTCATCTACACTATGAGCTAATTCTGATACTTCTGATGTATTTTTTAAATCTTTAATTGGTATTATCTGCGGCATAGTTACACCTCCACTATATTATGGGATAATTATACCATAAAAAGTACATCTTGAACATAGGCACAACATATTACTTTTCTAGCTATGCCCATTTCTCTTCTCCAGAATGGGCTTTGTGGCTTTGGAATTTGTGATGCTACGGCAATATGCTATGAATAGTTACTTCTTACCGTAATATTTCGCTGAAGTTGGACTGATTTTATATTACTTATTTTAGTTTACTTTTGTTTGTTAAAGTGTATTACACCATATTTCAAATACGTTGCCAAGTTACGCCACACTGCCTGAAGTCATTACATCACAAATTTATATTCTCACTATTTTCACGTAATAAGCCATATCTCCTAAGTAATCTTCTACTATCTTTTACCACTGTATCTCACCATTCTAATTTCACAGGGGTAATTCTCCACTACAGGGCAGTACTGGAAAGCTTGTGTTAAAGGCCTTTTTGGTATACCCAAATATTATTCATAGAATATATAAAATTTTTCAAGATTCATTCACCAGCTTACCCGTCATGTGCTCTGGTATAAACTCTAGGCATTGTACATTACGAAATGAATTTTGGATTTCCTTTTTTAAATACTCGTCATCATTAGTAAACTTTTTGGTGAGTTCAGAGCAGATTTTAAGTGCTACGGCTTCATCTTCGACCAAATGAATTCTTCCAAAAGCAATTACACTTGTAATGTTAAGGGCCCAATCTCCTTCTTTGCGATAGCCATCATTATATACACAGAAGCTGGCCTTATCACAAGTCTTTATAGCATCAATTTTGTGCCCTGCTTTTGCTCCGTGGAAGTATATTTTTCCATCTTCTTCACAATAATAATGGTTAATAGGCAAACCATATGGATAACCATCATCACCAATTACAGAAAGTACACCTCGTTTTGTAGTCTTTAATATCTCGATACATTCTTCAGCGGATACTTGTTGTTTAAATCTTCTCATTTCTCTAAACATGATTAACCTCCATATAATAAAACACGCCACTCCTTCACCTACTAAGACCTAACGGTAAAGGAATGACGTGAATCCCATTACTCGGTAGCAATGGGCGTATGTAATAAATTAGCTGTTGCTTTCATTTCAGCCGTAAAGTACTAATTAAAAAGACCTCCTGCAATGTCCTTAATTTCTTTCATATCGATTTTACCGTCAGCTAAAGCTTCTTTAACTTTCTTGATGTCAGCATCATCAACTTTAACACCAGCCTTGTTTAAAAGGTCTTTTGCCCTTCACTATCAAGTTATGTGTCTAATCACTTCAAATCTTTGCAGGCTGATTGGCTCATTTTCAGATATACCACCCTTTTGCCTTGCAATAGATATTTGTTGTGCTACAGAAGTTACTCCATCTAAATCCGGAAGAAGTAATCCTCTTTTATGTCCGCTACTCACTATTACGCCATATTTTTTAACGTCTAAATACTCGGGTGAATCTATAGGCTCTGGATCACTAAGTACATCTACATTTATTTCTAAGTCAGGTATTTCCTCTGGACTTATAGGATTAAATCTAGAATCTCTTGTTGATGCACTGATAGCATTTTGAATTATTTCTTCTGCTACACAGCTTGTAGTAGGAAGGATGGTTCCAATACAGCCTCTTAAGCGACCTGATTTATGAATGGATACAAAGGCACCAGCCTGTTTTTCTATTAATTCACTAGGCAAATCCTTTGGTAAATCAAGCACCTTGTTGCTTAAAATATAGCTTTCTAATGACTGCCATGCTAAGTTGACATATGCATCAGAGGAATGCTTTGTTTCACTTATAGATTCTTTTAGCTTTGTTATATAGCGCTCTCTAAAATGGCGCTCATTATTTTCACCAATAGGATAAAAGGATGCAATACCATAACCTACTCCAGTAACATCTTGGTGAGAATAGACTTCAGCTTTAATCTCTTTTCCATCTAATGCACCTGCCATAATAACAAATGAACGATGTCCACATTCGGCAGCCTTTTCACAGAAATCTTCTTTGAAATCAAACATTTCATCAAAGGCAGCACGTTTTGCCACATCCACGATTCGTTCATCATAAACTGGCCCTTCTTTTGAAAAACCGTAAGGTCCATAGTCTTGTAATTTGTGAGATAAATCGCCACTGGCCACGAAGACTACTCTTCTATTTGTATCAGCTACCGCTTTTTGAATCATTTGCCCGAAGCGATAATGATCAAGTAATCCAAGTCCAGATAGACCGATTCTAACTATTTTGCCACCCTTATATTTATTTCTTATAAACCATAGGGGAACCATGGTGCCATGATCAAGCTCTGGGTCTCGTTCACCTAAAGTTCCAGCAGGGAAGCTTTCTTCATAAGCAATATCATTAATTGCTTCCACTAACTTCTCATCATACTCTTCGTCAAAAGAAACCTCTGGTGCATTAAATCTAGCGAATGAACCTTTCGCACCATTACCTGGAGAAATATGGAAATAATCAGAATACATGATGCTATGTGGGCTTGTGATAATAATAGTTTCAGGTGCAATCTTTGCTATTTCATCAGCTACTCTTTCATAAGCATCAGTTGTTTTTTGAATTTGTTTTTCACCACCTCTTCCAACAGCTGGGACAATTAGTGGTGGATGTGGAACCATAAATGCAGCTTCTATTGCCATAGTCGTATCCCCCCCTTAACAGTTTCCTGTATAAACGTATGTCAAATGCTTTTCTGCTTTAGATTTTAGATGATATATAGTATCAACTGGTGTTGCTTCTTTATCTGTCATATGAAATCTCGGAAAAAACCTAGATATGTGAAGCGGTATGTTTTTATCTAGTGATGCAATCCATGAACTAAGTTCATCCATTTCCTCGTCTGAATCATTTTCGTTTGGTATCACTAATGTGGTTAGCTCCACATGGCAGTGTTTTACAGCTTCTTTTATGAACTCCATTACCATCTTTCGATTTCCAAGTAAAACATCTTCATAGTAATGGTCTGTAAAACCTTTTAAGTCTATGTTCATGGCATCAATGTAACCAAAGAGCTTTCTTACAGTCTCAACATCAGCCATTCCATTTGATACAAGAACGGTTTTCAAGCCTTTTTCTTTTAAAAGCTTTGCCGTATCAAGCACGTACTCATAAGAAATAAGTGGTTCATTATATGTAAAGGCTACACCAATGTTTCCATTAATTGTTTGCTCTTCTGCTATTCTTGTAAGCTCAGCTGGTGAAACATATGTTGCTTTTCTTTTAAAAGATGCTACCTCATCACCCCATGAAATATGATAGTTTTGGCAAAAAGGACATCTTAAGTTACAACCATAGCTTCCAACAGAAAGTATCATGCTACCTGGATAAAAACGATTTAAAGGTTTCTTTTCTATTGGATCTAAAGCAATGGATGTTAGTTTCCCGTAATTATCAGCAATGACTTTGCCATCTTTACATGTCCTTACTTCGCAAAAGCCATAGCTTCCTTCAGAAATGTTGCAATGTCTGAAACAAAGGTTACATTTTGCCATAAAACCCACCTCTTAAATATGCTTCATACTAATAATTATTATATTTAATAATGCCTTATACTGCACTTTATTTTTTGTTTTATCTTAAAACACTTCCTCAGCAATTTCTTTTACCAGAGCAAGCTTTGCCCACTGTTCTTCTTCTGTGAGTTTATTTCCTATTTCACAGGATGCAAAACCGCATTGAGGGCTTAAACACAGTCTTTCGAGTGGTATATATTTTGCTGCTTCGTATATACGTTTTTTGATTGCGTCTTTATCCTCCAGCTTAGGTGTCTTTGTTGTTATTAATCCAAGCACAACAGTCTTATCTGGTGATACCTTAGCCAGCGGTGCAAACCCTCCAGATCTGGCATCATCATATTCCAAGAATAACGCATTTACGTTTTCCTGAGCGAAAACATAGTCTGCAACTGAATCATAAGCACCACTATTAAAGAATGTAGAATGATAATTTCCTCTGCAAATATGAGAAGTTATAATCATGTCTTCAGGTTTGTTTTCTAAAGCAAGATTATTTACATCTAAAAGCTGTTGTTTTACATCCTCCAAATCTATTCCAAGAGATTTGTATCTCTGCTTTGCTGCATCACCAACTATCGCACCCCAAGTACAATCATCTAGCTGTAAGTTTCTACATCCTGCATTATAGAATTGTTTAATAATATCTTGATAAGCAACTCCTATATCATGAATTAATTCCTCATTTGTTGGATAAAACTTTCGTGTTATTTCATAGTTACCTGGGACTATCATCTGCTGAAAAGTCTGTGCAGGCGCAGGGATAGTGTATTTAGCAATTGTATTTTCATCTTCAAACTGTTTTAAAAACTTAAAATACTCTACAAATGGATGTGCCTTTGCTCTTATTTTTCCTATTAAAAATGTATCATCCAAAAGAGCTAACTCTGCGTCAAACTTTACTCCCGAACCATTATTTTCATGAGCCACACCTTCAAGACCCCACATAAAATCTAAATGCCAAAAGCTTCTTCTAAATTCGCCATCTGTAATAATGTGAAATCCTAACTCTTTTTGTTTTGCAACTACCTTTGCAATTTCTTCGTCTACAACTTTGTTGTACTCTTCTTCTGAAAGCTTGCCATTCTGATATAAGGCCTTAGCATCTTTTAATGCCTGTGGTCTTAAAAAACTGCCTACAAAATCATACTTTCCTGGGATATTTACTAAACTCATCATCATTCTCCTTCTCTGTTAATAATGTTAAGAAGAATTATATGCCTACTATAACGATAGGCAAAATACAAAAAATCATCTTGTAGCCATAGATTTTATCTATGGAAAAGGCTATTATATAAATTAATATATATTGTGAGGTATTGTAATGACTTTAAAACAATTAAAATATGCTGTAACAGTTGCTAAAACCGGCAACATCACAGAAGCCGCAAAACAACTATTTATAGCTCAGCCTAGTTTGACCTCGGCAATTAAAGATTTAGAAAAAGAATACAATATTACTATTTTCTATCGTTCGAATAAGGGAATAGAAATTACTCCAGAGGGAGATGAATTTTTGGGTTACGCAAGACAGCTTCTAGAACAAGCTAACCTCATCGAAGAAAGATATACTGGTGCCAATCATGGTAAACAGCGATTTTGCGTCTCAGCCCAACATTATTCTTTCGTAGTAGAAGCTTTTGTTGAATTGCTTAAAAAATATGGTGGTGATAAATATGAATTTCATATGAGGGAAACACAGACCTTTGATATCATCGATGACATTGCCCATCGCCGAAGCGAGATTGGCGTATTGTATCTTAATACATTTAATGAAACTGTTATTCGAAAAACTCTCAGAGACCACGGTCTAGTATTCAGCACGCTTTTTACGGCTAAGCCCCATGTTTTTATAGGTAAAAACAGTCCTCTAGCTAAGAAAAAAACTATTACTTTAGATGATCTTGCAGCATATCCACGATTATCATATGAGCAAGGAAGCCATAATTCCTTTTATTTTTCCGAAGAAATCCTTAGCACCATCGACTCCGACAAGGAAATCATCGTCAGAGATCGCGCCACACTTTTTAATTTGTTAGTTGGACTCAACGGCTACACCATTTGTAGCGGTGTTATCAGCGAAGAACTTAATGGCCCTCATATTATTGCAAAACCGCTTGATGTGGATGATTATATGGAAATTGGATACATTTTGCCTTCAGGTATGCCCCAATCAGTTCTCACCCAACAGTACATAGATATTCTTAAAAATCGTTGTTGTTAAGATTTTATTATTCTTTTAATCTACTCATTTTTACCCCCTCTTACATCACATCTTTTAATATACCAAAGGTCTCTCTGACCATATTGTTCGGAAGATATTGATATTCAGTGAATGCAGCAATGCCTGTTACATCTACAAGATTCAAAGCATTACTTATACCCCTTTCGTTCTTTAGCCTTTTCGATAAGCTCTTTTGCCTCTTCAAAAGCTTCCGGAAGAGTATCAGCAAACCATTCCTTGCCTTCTTTTTCCTGTTTCTTTATTTCTTCCCAGGCTGCATGTTGTTCTTCCTTGGAATTATAGGTCACTCCAGCAAAAACATGAGGGTGACGTCTTATCATCTTTTCAGATACAGTCTTTGCCACATCATCAAATGTAAACAGGCCTTCCTCATCTGCTATGACCGAGTGGAACATTACCTGTAGAAGTAAATCGCCTAATTCTTCCTTAAGATTTTCTGCATCACCGGTCTTAGTGTAATTATTAATTCCATTAATGACCTCGGCAGCCTCTTCTATACACTCTGGTTTTAAGCTTTCATGTGTCTGCACTCTATCCCAAGGGCAGCCGTTTTCACTTCTTAGGGTTTCAACTATTTCTTTTAATCTATCGATTTCTTCCATAATTCATTATCCTCGCAAAAATTTTTCTCTACTAGTTTTATAAATCGGAGTGACGCGATTCGAACGCGCGACTTCTACATCCCGAATGTAGTGCTCTACCATCTGAGCCACACCCCGTAAAGGAAATGGGCTACAAAGATTACTCCTTGCAGCCCGTATATATTTTAGCGGGTAAGCTTAGCTTGAACCCGCAGTGTCGAGTTTAGGCCTCCACATAGTGGAGGAAATTAGAGTAATTGTTCATTGGCAACTACCTCCTTTTCCTAAATTCGATTTAATTATAATACACTTTCGTCTTCCTATAAACTCATGTTCCTCACTCTTTCTAATCAATCTCTAATCCTGATATCCAATTTTTTATCTCATCTTCTGTGGCACTTCCACTAAATCTGTTTCCAGATAGCCAGTTTCCTGTTCCGGCTTTTTCTACCAGGTTTGCACTACTACTCTCGATACCACTACTTCCAGAAGTACAGAATGGTATGATAGTTTTTCCTTCAAAATTATAGCTTTCAACAAAGGTATCCATAATTCGTGGTTCCTGCCCCCACCATATTGGATAGCCAATGAAAATGGTAGAATAATCATTCTCAATATCCAACTGAATATCTTCATATTCAGGTCTTACATCTGGGTCATTTTGCTCTTTTGTAGCACGACTGCCATCGTCATTATAATTTAAGTCCTCATCAGTATAAGGTTCTTTTGGCACAATCTCATATAAATCTGCACCTGTAACTGAAGCAATCTTTTCAGCTACGCCCTTAGTTGTTCCTGTAGCAGAAAAATATATTACAAGCATTTTTTCATCAGAGCTTTCATCCGCTGTATCCTGTATATCACTTGTTTCTACTTCATTGGTGACAGTAGAGGTTTCAGCTTCACTGATTTCTTTAGTAGACACAGTTTCATTATTCGATGATTCCTCACCACATCCAACAAGTCCTAATACAGTAAATATTGAGATAAGTAACATTGAAATTATTTTCTTCATTTTGCACCTCTCTTATTTTCTTATAAAATCAGCATCCTTGTCTGGCATGCTTGTATCATAATCAATCTTACCTGCCTCGTTTAAGACAGTTTCATCTGCGTAAGTAGCAAGAATCTTTCCGATGAAATTATCAAAATTCTCAAGCTCGTAGTTATAATCCATCTCACACTCAATGAATACCTTTGCATCATCAATAAGTGGAGCACCGTTTTCTCCAACGGTATATTTAAATGCTTTGTTTGGGAAATTCACTTAACTGGAGATTGGAAAAAAGTTAAGTGAAATATGAATTTCTATTTTCTCACTTAAAATCGCAAAAGTCTGTTAAGTGTGAGAAAAATTTCTAAAAATAAACTTAAATAAATCATTAAAAATCTTTTCCTAGTTAAGTGAAAATAGCCTTTTTACAAAATAAACTTAATGAAAAAAGAAATCTGTTAAGTGAAATAATAAGGAATTCCAAATAGACTTAACTTTAGCTAAAACTATTTAACCTAAATTAAGTGAAAAAATTTTTCTTCTAAATAAACTTAACAGCCATAATGATTTTTAAGTGAATATATAGAAAAGGTAAATTCACTTAACAAACGCCACGCTTGGGGACAATATACCCGCCGCATCATGACAGTACGAATAGCAGTAGCTACTCTTCCCCCATTTGGCTATTCATTAAAAATTACTTCCATTCCAGCCCCAGTCAGTTACAGGGTGATATGTTACATATACAGCATTGCCTGGTATGCCAAGTTTTTCTTCAAATAAATCGCAGATTTGGCCAGTGAGCTTATCATATGATTCTGCAGGTGCATTTCCATATAGACATACAGACACATAAGCTCCTTTATCAAGCTTTTTTCCACCAAGCCATAAATCATAGGCATCGTCGATTCCTACCATTAGATAGGTTTCGCTTTTCCCTAAAGTGGTTATTAATTTTCCTAATTCTGATTTGATTTCTTCCTTTAATTCAGAAGTAACAGGTACTGTGATTTTTGAATCAATAAATGGCATAACAATAATCTCCTTTGCTAAAAGCTTTTCATCCGTCTCATATATCTCATGTAATAATTATAACGAATGGCCTATGACATCGCAATTATCCGTGCCTTATTGCACCCAGGCAATAAAAAAGCCCAGCCGCATAAACGGCTGAGCCAAGAATATTTTACTGAAATGCTATCCGTCCACTATACGTGATGCATCATCTTGAAATGTGTAACTGTGCCGTGCTCCTTCAATGTTGCTCTGATGAATAATCCAAGGAATATAGCTGCTGCCAAAATTCCGATTGGATATGCTACTGCAGTTGAAAGATGTAAGCATTCAGGTGCGCAGAAGAAATATGTTACGGAAACCGCTGACATGAATGTTGCTGGGACTGCAGTGAGCCAATAATTCTTAGCATTCTTAAACAGATACATTGAAGCTGTCCAAAGAGCTATCATTGCAAGTGTCTGATTTGACCAGCTGAAATATCTCCAAATTACACCGTAGTTTAACTGGCTGATAAGTGCTCCAGCTGCAAGAAGTGGAACACAAATGTATAGACGTTTGAGGTAAGGCTTCTGGTCAATCTTGAACCAATCTGCGATAACAAGTCTTGCAGATCTGAAGGCTGTATCGCCAGATGTAATAGGACATGCGATAACGCCAAGCATTGCAAGAACGATACCGATGCCACCCATTGTCTTTGTGCAGATATCGTAAACACAAGTTGCCTGACCGTTTGCGAGCATTGCTGTTAATCCTGTTGTAAGTCCGCCTGTTGTTGCATAGACTGCACTACCTGCAGCTGCCCAGATAAGAGCGATGATACCTTCGCTAACCATTGCCCCATAGAATACCATGTGACTTTCCTTTTCTGATGAACAGCAACGAGCCATAAGTGGTGACTGTGTTGCATGGAAGCCTGAAATAGCGCCGCAAGCAACTGAAACGAACATCATTGGCCAGATAGGTGTGGTATCTGGATGCAAATTAGCTAGCTGAATCTCAGGGATTGTATATCCATGTGTGAAGATACCAACTGCAACACCGATAGCCATAACGATGAGGCAGATACCAAATACAGGATAAAACTTTCCGATGATTTTATCGATTGGAATAAATGTTGCAATAAAGTAGTAAATCAAAATAATTGCAAGCCAGAAATATGTGTTAGTAAGAAGGCCGGTGCCACCCTGATTTCCAATTAATAGGGAAATAAGACCTGCAGGACCAACTGCAAACACTGTACCTACCATAACAAGAAGAACAACGCTGAATACTCGCATGATTGTTTTCATAACGTTGCCCAGGTAGATGCCTGTCAGTTCTGAAACGCTGGCGCCATCGTGACGCATGCTCATGAATCCTACTGAAAAATCATGAACACCTCCAGCGAAAATAGTACCAAGTGTAATCCAAAGGAATACGGATGTACCCCACTGAGCTCCAGCTAAGGCACCGTAGATTGGACCAAGTCCTGCAATATTAAGAAGTTGGATTAAAAACAGTTTCCATTTTGGCATTACTACGAAATCAACGCCGTCATTGATTCGTACTGCTGGCGTCTGTCTGTCATCTGGTCCGTAGATTCTCTCTACAATCCTTCCATAGACAAAGTACCCACCGATAAGTACCGCCAAACACACAATAAAACTAATCATACATAACACCCCCATTACATTATTTGTCCTTAAAGGACATCTCTTAACTTGGAGTATAGTATCTGTTTTGGCCTATAACAATGGGTTCGGACTGAAATGCAAAAAATGGGGACTGATTTACATGCTGTAATAATCCCTGATTTCGTGAATTACCTTTCGGCTGATTGGAATGATGGTGTGATTTTCATCCTTCATGCAAAGTGCGTAACCGTTGTTGGCATCTGGCTGCAAAGATTCCCCTTTGGTTAGATTGGCGATGTAGCTTTTGTGGATGCGCACGAAATTGCTGTCATCACTGCCCAGCTTCTTCTCCCATTCGATAAGAGGCTCGTTGCTGTAGAAGGCCTGGTTTTTGCAATAGACTTTGGCACCCTTGTGGATAGCTTCGATGTAATATATGTTGTCCGCCTCCACTAGTTCAGTGTGGTCGCCTGCCTGCAGACCAAAAGGACCTACCTTTGGCTTTGGCCTCGCCTTTTCCAGCAAGTCGTTGTTCAGTGTCTCCAGCCTTTCGTTGTCGGCCTGAAGCATCTGTCGCATGTACACATCTTTGAAGATGGAAAAAAATAAAAGCATGCCGATGGAATTGATGATGACCATAGGAACAGTTAACGTCTTTACGATATCCACCGCCATGGAAAATGGCTTTACAAAGAACAACAGATTAAGCATGTGAACGCCCTCTGCTATTGCTGTTATGATAAGAAGCTCACTCCATCGTAGAGTATGATTTTTCTTTTTGAGAATTTGATAGATGGCCGCTGCGAATATTCCTTCTAAAAAGGTAGAATAAGCGCAGGCAAATGTGGTAAGGCCATGAGGATCGAAAAGGAAGCGATGAATGGCGCCAATGGTCCCGGCAGTGATGCCGACTATAGGCCCACAAAGTAGCCCGCCAGCCAACACGCCCAGCACTCTGGTATTTGGAATGGCACCCTGCACTACTCCACCTGTGCATGTTGAAAAAATGCAGAAGCCACCAAATATTGCTCCCAGGACAAACTGGCCCAGCCTAGCCTGCCCGCTATCCTGGCATAGAATATGGTCCACCCATGGAATCTTCGTGAGTGCAAGTGCAATCAGCGCCAATAAAGCAATATTTATAACCATGTTATAACATAATTCCATAAGCTCCCTCCTTTACATAGTTTTATTTTACGACCCTGTGCCACAACTTTCAAGAATCTGAGAAACATAAATCTATACTTTTCCCTTCTAAAATCAAAACTTTCTATGTGTTTTTAGTCGGCGATTTAATTGATAATGGTAGCAGAAAATACACACTGAAAGGAGCTTTACTATGATTTATTATGTAGATGCAAAGGCCTTCCGCGATGGGGATGGTTCCAAGGAAAGACCTTTTAAGCATATTGGGGATGCAGCCGCCATTGCCGTTGCTGGCGATGAGGTGTTGGTTGCAAATGGAATTTACAGGGAGACGGTTACTCCAAGAAATGCGGGTACTAAGGAAGCACCTATTGTTTACAAATCCATGGAAAAGCTAGGGGCTGTTATCACTGGTGCCGAGAAAATATCTGGCTGGGAAAAATTAGATGGGGATGTTTGGACTGTTCGCGTAAACAACGGTATTTTTGCTGATTACAATCCATACACAACAAGAGTTTTCGGAGACTGGTACTTCTCACATAACATCAGACATACTGGTGCAGTTTTCCTTAATGACACGATGATGTACGAGTGCGATTCATTGGAAGATTGCAAAAAGGGTGAGCCACATCCTTGCGCTTGGAACTTGGAGGAGGCTTCATATCTTTGGTTCACAGAGCAGGACGAAAAGACCAACGAGACCATTTTATACGCAAACTTTAGAGGCCTTGATCCTAATAAGGAAAATGTTGAGATTCTTGTTCGCCGCAACTGTTTCATGCCAGATGAAAACGGAATTAACTATATTACAGTGAGCGGCTTTAACATCAACAAAGCTGCTACCACTTGGGCTCCCCCAGCTGCTTATCAGGATGGTATGATTGGCCCTCACTGGAGCAAGGGATGGATTATTGAGGATTGCGAGATTTACGGAAGCCGCTGCTGCGGTATCTCACTTGGTAAATATCTGGACCCTGAAAACGATATGTATTTCACAGTTAGAAAGGTGAAAAGTCCTACTCAAATGGAGCGCGATGCAGTTTGTCGTGGTCAGTATCATGGCTGGTTGAAGGAAAACATCGGTCACCACATCATCAGACGCTGCCATATTCATCACTGTGAGCAGACAGGTATTGTTGGTCGAATGGGTGGAGTTTTCTCTACAATCGAGGATTGCCACATCCACCATATCTGTAACTCTCAGCAGTTAGGTGGCGCCGAGACAGCTGGTATCAAATTACACGCTGCAATCGATGTGACTATCAGACGAAATCACATCCACGATAACATCATGGGTATCTGGCTTGACTGGGAAGCTCAGGGCGCAAGAGTCACAGGAAATTTGATGCATCATAACTGCCGCCCAGAAGGTCGCGCTCAGGCAGATGGTGCTATGTTCAATACAGATGTATTTGTGGAGGTTGGTCATGGTCCTACACTTATCGACAACAATCTTCTGCTTTCACCTGTTGCAATTACCATTCCTAGTGAAGGAATTGCATGTGTGCACAACCTGGTGCTTGGCAGCTTCAGCCTTATCAACTCAGGTGTAGATAGCATTATTAACAATCAGCGTGAGCCACGTTACACTCCTTACCACATCCGCCACAGGACTGAGGTAGCTGGATTCATGACTATTCTTCATGGTGATGACAGAATCTACAACAACATTTTCGTACAGCAGTACCCTATTACAGACGCCACAAAGACTGCTGCGGACGCTGATTATCAGGCTGTTGGTACTGCGCCATTTGACATCTTCCCTACATACGAAGAATGGTACAAGCCTTTCGCACCAGATACTGACCCAGACATGGGTGGACTTGCAGAGGCTCATTTCGGACATCTTCCTGTTTGGGTGGATGGAAATGTTTATTTAAACGGCGCAAACATTTATAAAAATGAAAAACACAAGCTTGAAGATAAAGATTTTAATCCAGAGATTGCTGTTGTGGAAAAAGATGGAAAGTATTATCTTTCCGGCAAGTTAAAGGCTGCCCTTAAGGACTTCACAGATGAAATGATTTCTACAGAATCTTTAGGTCTTGCCTTCGAGCCAGAGCAGGCCTTCGAAAATCCAGATGGCACTCCTATCATCTTCGATAAGGATTACTTTGGAAATCATAGACCTATCACTCCTGCCCCAGGACCATTTGCTAGCTATGGGGATGAGGATGTGCTGATTATGTTATAGGATAAAAAAATTGGGCGACTTTTCAGCCGCCCAATTTTTAATTAGCTGTCTACTTCGACTAAAGAGCATGAAGCATGTTTTGTAGTTACGCTTCCGTCCTCGTCTTCTTTGACAATGTCGTAATCGAACGCATGTGAAATAAAAATAATGCTATCTGATGTATCATAAAATCTATATGTACATTCATAATCAGGAGCTTCTTTAACAGAAACCTTAATATCCTTAGATACGTTAGTTACACGATAATTGAAAAAGATCATTCCACCTAATATAAAATCACGCATATAGCGTTCAGCATCCTGAATATTAGTAGCCTTCCCCATTAGTTCTTCGCTGATAACCTCTTTTTTGTCGTTGTACTCGGTTACCTTAAGCTTAAATTTTTTCCCCATTACATTATGCCTCCTCAATATATTTCAGTAAATATTACTTAGCATATATATAATATCTAATTTTTCTATATTTTTCCACTAAAATCGAACTATTCTATCGGTATTATAGTTTGTACCTGTAAAAATTCCCCATCCGCCTCATGACTAACGCAAAGTCTCTTCTGCCATACCACTCCCTTATTCTTAAATCCGTTATCTTTAAGAATCTTAAGAGGCTCAGATAAATCCCACACTCTATCACTTAATTTCCCCTCTTCGTCATAGTCTGTTGGAATAGCGTGCTCATAAACAAAGCATTTTGAACCTCCCACAATCAAAATTTCATTGTTAGGATTGCTGCTTGCTTCTTTATAAATTATTTCCCCAAATGGTTGTATGGCGCCCCAATAACGTTCAAAATTTCCAGACTCCAGTCTATCGCAATTTCTGTCCTTCAATTTCACGTACTGAGTAATATTCATACTGAAATTATCTTTCCAAACTGGATTTTTTAGTGATTCACTATTATCAAATGTTTTTGGGTAAACAAAATAAGCCACTGGAACTTCGGAAATGCGCCATCCTCTTTTATTTACAATATTCTCGATAGCAACTGAAGTATCTTCTATTTGCATCAGGAACAATTCCAGCTGTTCCAATTCCTGGCGCTTCTCATCGCAGGCTTTTTTATAAATCTCCAAACGTTCTTTAAGATTTGCATGTTCTTGGATTTCCTTGGCGTCTTCCAATGACATGCCCATTCGACTAAGCTGCTGATATTCTAAAAAATGCGTTACTTGATAATCCCCATAATATCTATAGGAACGGTCATCCTTCCAAGCGGGAGACACTAATCCTTTCTTTTCATAAAACTTTAGATATTCAGGAGAAACCCCTACTTTTTTAGAATAATCTCCTATGGAAAAAAAACTTTTTTTCATCTCAATTCTCCTAAAATGATGATTTAAAAATTATATATGCAATTTTACTAAATTTCAATTAATGGATTTTTTGTTGCATGGTAGTTACTACCACCCCCTATACTCGTCATGTAATAACTTTTTGGGAAGAATAAGGAGAAGAAAAATGAAAAAGAGATTATCAAGAATTATGGCATTATCACTTGCCATCGTAATGGTTAGCGGCTCAAGCTTAACAGCTCTGGCTGCACCAAAATCAACAACAAATGTAAAAATTGAAAATGAAGTGAATGCCACATCTTTAGTAAAGCAGACACAATACGGTGCGGTTAAGGGAACCAGCACTGACACATGTAATGTGTGGTACTCAATTCCATACGCTGCAGCTCCTTCGGGTGATTTAAGATGGGCAGCTCCTACTGCTCCTGCAAGCTGGAATGCAACAATGGACTGCTCTAAATTGGGAAACAAGGCTATCCAGAGCGGAACCGATTATGCCACAGGTAAGACTGTCGTTTCTGGTTCTGAGGATTGCCTAAACCTGGATGTTTACGCACCAGCTAATGCAAAAAATCTGCCTGTAATGGTTTATATCCATGGCGGAAACAACCAAACTGGAAGCTCTACAGAAATCGACGGTACACAAATTACTGTAGATGAAAATTGCATCTACGTTTCTCTTAACTATCGTCTTGGAATCCTTGGATTTAACGCTCTTCCAGCGTTCCACACATCAAAGGATTCAACTGGCAACTATGCTATGTTAGATATTGCCATGGCCCTTGATTGGGTTAGAAACAACATTGCCCAGTTCGGTGGAAATCCTAACAACATCACTGTTTCTGGATTTTCTGCAGGTGGTCGAGATGTAATGGCTATGCTTATCAGTCCTCTTTTTGAAGGCAAATTTGATAAGGCTGTAGTTTATTCAGGTGGTATGACAGTAGCTGACAAGGATGAAAGTGCTGAAATCATGGCTAAAGCTGTTGCACCTTTGGCAGTAGAGGACGGCTTGTTTGCCGATGCAGAAGCAGCTAAATCATGGTTACTTTCAGATGACCCAGCTGTTGTCACTTACATGAAGGGTATTGATGCTGACCGACTTTGCCAGCTTATGTCAAACGCTGGCATTCGAATGAGTGTCTTCCCACATCTTTACGCTGATGATGTAGTTATTCCTTCTGAGGGATTCAAAACAACTAAATATAATAATGTACCTGTATTAATGCTTACTGGCGAGACCGAATTTAGTTTGTTCTCAGCTTTTGACTCATACTTCTCAGGTGCTGATATGAAGACACTTGATGAGAATACACAAAATCTGGCAAAATCTTATGCTATCGAATATGGCTCAGAGATGTACAGAATCTTTAACGCTCAGTGTTCTGCAGAAGAAATGTATGGCAAGTACAAAAACAACATGTACCTTTGCCAGGTCAGATATGGAAGCACTGACAGCGCTACAAGAATCCCAATAATGGGTTCATTCCACGGAATTTTCGTACCAATGCTTACAGATAATCATTCTTATGGAAGTTTTGCAGATTTTAGCACAGCAGGTTACCAGAACATGGCACATGTATTTGATCAGTATCTCACTAACTTCATGGTTACTGGAAATCCAAATGGCGCAGGATTAGATAATTGGAGCAATTGGACAAGCTCAAATCCTGTATCATTAGTTCTGGATGCCGATGCTAATAACGCTATTGTTTCTGTTGAAAACGTATCTTCATCTTACGGAAAAATAATTGGCCAGATGAACGCCGATGATATTGTTTCCGAAGATATAAAGGACCTTATGGGCAAAAATGTTTTGAACGGTAGATGGTTTTCATCAGCATTAGATCAGTATTACGATAATAAATAATTTTAGAGGGCTTCAGAAAATATTCTGAAGCCCTTAGTTATTTCCAGGAAGCTACCGCCACTTAAATGGATATTCTAACAAGTTGCTTATAATACTCGCGCCCAATCTTCTCTTAATCTACCAACAGATTCATAATATTTGATCAAATATTTTTTTTGAAATTCATATCTAGTCATTAGATTTTTAATATATCTTCCAGATTTACTATCAAAATGTTTTTTTATTATAGCTAGTGCTTCATCCAATTCTTCAGAAACATGAGCTCCGGACCACGTATATTCTTTTTCAAATTCATTTTTGTTTCTTAAATAGGAGGCAATTGATGACAATGACATTGTTTTTCCGCCTTTTAATCCGTATTTTTTTATAACAATTTCACGTTGAGCCGGTGATACTTCCCTAAGAGCTAATGTTAAGTCTCTAAACATTTTATATTTCCATCTATTTTCCTCTATTGTGTCTGTTAATAAGTGAAGATAATCAAAATAGTTCATGTCTATATCAAAACTACATATATCTTCATTTGGATGTATAAAGTCAAAATAATCTGGCCTAGAAATGTCAAACAGCGACTCATTCAGTGAATCAATGTAATCTATACCACTTTTCTGTGTAGACAATTTCTTTTCAATATTATTAAGCTCCCAATAAGAAGGTTCATCTATCTGATCAAGATAATCAATAGTAGTGTAATAATCCTTCTTATCAATATCATTTATCTTATGTTCAGTTTTTATTCCATGTTTCTTAGTTATTTCAGAAGCAAAAATATTTATTTCGCCTTCTTTGGTTTTTATTGCCTCTTTAATCTTAGCGTCAGAAACAGGTTTTAATGCATCATAATCTATTCCATGAGCAGCGCAATCTTTAACTAATGCTTCAAAAAATTCTGCATCTGTTAGTTTATGCATAACTTTAGCAAACATTATTTCATCTATTGTGTCTGCAGCTTGCAAATATATGTATGTACATTTCTGTGTCTGCCCAAGACGATAATTTCTATCATGTGACTGGTCATAATCTTCCGCACTATAAGAAAATGAATAATAAATGGTATACTTACAATTTGTGAATGTTACTCCATACTTAAGTGTTTTAGGATGTGCAATTATAAATTTTGCTTGTCCGCTTTTAAAAGCTTCTATACTAGCCTCTATGTTTTTGGTTTTTCCATAAGCTGTGACAGTATATGCGCGCTTTGATAATTCTTCTTCGATCATCTCAATTTCATGCTGAAACTGACACCAAATAATAACCTGCTCATCTTCTATTTCATCTAGCACATTATTTAGTTCTAGTATTTTGCTTTTATGAATATCTAAAATTACTTTTTCTTTTTTTTCGCCACCCTCATTTAAGATAAAAAAACCTGATGCCATTTGCCTTAATTTCATTAGAATTGACAATCTAGAATTGGTACTATAGTATATTTGTGAATCATCCATTCCTTTTATAATTGTCATGCACTTAAAATACAAATTGTTATAATCTTGCATGATAGATTCTGGCAATTCTATCAAGCGTACTACATCCACTGCATCTGGCAAGTCTAGACAATCTTTTTTAGAGATAATTAACGATTTCAATGATACAAGCTCAGCAAATGTCTTCTCATTCTTTGGTATCATAAAGTATTTTTGATACTTTTTATAACAAAAAATATCGAGAAATTCTTTATAATCCATTGAAAAAGTTTTTGGATCAACTATCTTCATTTGAGAGAAATATTCAATACTATTATTTGGCGCAGGCTTTCCAGAAAGAAGATACACATATTTCATTCCCCTGCATACCCTTCTCATTACTTGAGCTGTACAACTATCATAGTTTTTTAATAATGCGCTTTCGTCCATGACAATTCCATTTATACAATAGTGATTTATATAATAATCAGGATTTCTTATAAATAGCTCAGAATTAATAATAAAGTGTTGCGCTTCTGCTTCCATTTGTTTATCAATGTTCGTATCTTCATTACTCTTTATTGAACCTAAATCATATAGATCTAGAAACAACTGAGCAAAATTAATTAGCTGTTTGTCTTCATCAACATATTTCCCACCATATTTAAATTGATTCCACCTATTATATATCTCTTGCTTTCTGCTTCGAGAAATCCCCTTATATAATGGCATGATTTTCATGTCAGGATAGTATTCTGCTGCGTCATCTAACCATGCAGTTTTAATAATAGCTTTTGGAGCTATTATTAGAAAACGAGCTTGCTCTTTTTTGGTCTTGGATGAAATGATATCAAGCGACATAACTGTCTTCCCTGTACCAGTATCATAGAAAAAAGCAAATTTATCATATTTGTTAGCTAAAAGAACGCCTGCCTTCTGGTGTCTATATAAAGAGTCATTACAAGCAATTTTATCTGCGTCACTAAAAAAATCGTTCTTGTTTATTATTCTATTTTTTATTAACTCATTACTAGCAATTTGTTCTTCTTCAGTTTTCTGTATTAAGGCATTTCTTTTGACAGGATTAGAGCCCCTGCGAACTAATCTTAGTTTTTCAATTGGAACAGATTCTTGACAATTTTGACAAACTACTTTTTCGGGTTTCCCATATTCTTCCTCATATGATGTAACTCTATAACTTACAGTGGCAGTTCTACCATAATTGTACAGATGAATAATTGTTCCTGTAACATCTGCGTAATGTGTGGAACTGTGAAAAATAACTATATCATCAATTTTAAAAGGTCTAGCCTTTTCAACTTTTTCGTTGTTTAGTATTTGATCAATCGATATGTTTTCATATACCTCTGTTTTTATAGTCCCATTATCATTAATTGTAAAATGGTCAAGGTTTATTAATTTATTAGCTTTGTCGTATAAAGAAATAATTCCGATTATTATTTCATTGTTTGGTGATATAAGCCTTACGCAGCCTCCTTTCTGACACTTTACATTTTTAGGTAATATTTCTTCAATAGTTGAATCATTAACCTTGCATACATCGTTAAGATAGCTTTCACCTAACTCATAAAATGAACTACATGAAATATTATAGGAATTGTCATTTTCATTATATGTGTCAATGATTCCTATATGATTTTTGTTGTTTCTTTTAAACAGAACCCTATCTCCAATATCATATTTTGTGGCATTTGTCGTCTCAGCTGTGCCTGTTTCTAAATGCACATCAAAACCTAAACTTTCGCAAATCACCTTTGCAAAATGTATATTATTAGAACTATTAGTATTAAACCAAACGTCTTTATTTGAGTTCCATCTCCATCCATAATATTTCATTGAGTCCAATAGCATTGAATTAGGCTTACATTCAAATGAAATTTCTACAGTATTATTCTCGTTATTTGTTTCAATTTTTGGCATTTTTCTTTTTAGGTAAAACCTTTTTTCTCCCTCATTTTAGATAAAACAGCATTCACCATTATATCGTTTTAAAGTATATATACAACTCAGAATGTTTATGTATTTAGAACACTCTTTTACGTATCAACAACTATACTATGTATTCTGAACCCTTATATATATTTAGTAATTTCTTTAAAAATTTATTAGTCATTATTCTCATTCTCCAGCTCTATTAAAAAATGATATATCCGATAATCCCTGCTACTAAACTAATAAATGCAAATTGAAGTAAAAACCAAAGCCCCTCCATCTGAAGCGCCATGATTGGTGTTGAAACCATAATGATTACAAACGTAATCATCATACTCGTCACATAAAAGTTCATTTTACTAATGTTTGTTTTTGTTTTGTCTGTGATAATTTTTCCCATTTGTTCAACATCTCCTTTTAATAGTTGGTATACTGAGACATTAATTTTTTAGCCATCAAAAGGCTTTGACATTTATTAGTTTTCGGATGTCATAATACTTTGACATGCACTATTTACATGGTTTTCATCGCGTTGCGATAATTAAAACTTATTATCCTCTTCTATACGTAACAGCAATTGCCAGAGATTACATGGATGGCGCGCTTATTTTTGAATTAGATGGACATAACGGAGGAGATGAAGCAATGGATAATCAGGTTGCAGGAGTTTTTTCAGATATGATAAATTCATTGGAATTTGCTAACTAAACATTTTCATTTTTTCTCTTCTTTTTTGAGGCATGTCATTTTAGACATGTAGAGGCTTTTAAATAAAAGATTTATTACAGAATAAATTGAGGATGAGGGAATAGTTCCTTCATCCTCTTTTTCAGCTTGCGGCCATACCATCCTTAATAGCTTTTGAATGATTCTCAGCTCTCTCAATTATCATATCAATTTGTGTGCCATCAGTATCATCTGACCTTTTTGACCATAGAGAATGGCTGGTATTTTCACCACTTATACCTAACGCTTTTTTTATTTGATTCTCATGGTTAAAACAAATATTCTCAAATGCAAAACCCCTCCATGAAATGATTAGCTATTAAATCCATTTGTCAACTCCAGGTAGTCTTTGTTTCGCTCTAGCATAGACGAAATACCATCTTCTGATAAGACTCCGCGCTTCAATTCTTTTGGAAGAAGCCCCTGCTCGTCAGCAGTGAAATCATCAACCCATTGTTTACTAGAATAATAGCTTTCAAGGTTTTTTATTTTTGATTGAATTGCATTTAGACGATTAAGATTTTCATCCAATGTATCCAGAATTTCATTTGCCTCATCCAATATTGCTTCCATTTCAGATATATGTTTAGTATCAATAGATTTACTCATAATGCTATTCCTTTCTACTCTTTATGCACCACATCATGCTCACGCATCATCCAGTTTTCTTTCCTGTGCTGGCTTTGTTGAATTAACATATAATGGCTAATCACCTAAAAATTGTATCTCTTAATCTCACAATTTTTGATTCCACAAGATGAAAACTCTTCGTTAGTCATTTCTCTGAAGTAGGATTCCACCATTCTTGTAATTCCATTATGGGCTACCAAGATGACTTCTCTATCTTCTGCCTTGATATCATCTATAAGATTATATATTCTCTGGGCCAGATGTAGCATGGATTCACCGGTTCCAAATCTGCTTGCCATATCTTTTTTGGCCTCATGAAATTCTGCGCCATCTCTAGGAGTAGATTCGTATCTACCAAAATTCTGCTCTTTAAGTCTTGGCTCTATTTCCATAGGAATTCCTGTAATCTCCGAGATATGTCTTGCAGTTTCTTTCGCTCTAACAAGAGGTGATGCAAGGATTACATCCGCAGTAATGCCCTGTTCTAATATCTTCTTTCCTGTTTCTATTGCTTGCTCATGTCCTCTTTCTGTAAGCTCAATATCTGTCGTTCCGCAGATTTTATTTTCTACATTCCAAACGGTTTCACCGTGTCTAATAAAATAAAAATGATCCATATTTATGATTTTTTCCTTTCTATCATCGCTTTTAAGTTTATATGACTGGTTAGAGAAATTCACTTAACTAGAAATTAGAAAAAAGTTAAGTGTAATATGAATTCTTATTTTTCCACTTAAATTCTCCAAAACCTGTTAAGTTTAATAAGAATTTCTAAAAATAAACTTAAAAAAATCATTAGAAATTTTCTTGGAGTTAAGTGAATTGGCAGTCTTTCTTAAATAAACTTAACCGCCTTAGCGATTTTTAAGTGAAAATAAAAATAAGTCAAATTCACTTAATAAATCTTTTCAATTTCTCCATCAATACCATACATTTCTTTAAAAGCTGATAAGTCTTCCTGATTCCGTATAAGCATTATTTCTTCAAACAATCCCGTATTAATGTCTTTAAAACCTGCTACTTGTTCGCCATTGCAAATGCTGGCTTTGATTACAGGTTTCTTTGCGGTTTTATCATACTTTTTCTTTTCAATCCTTTTTCTGAAAAACATGTGCTACCTCAAGATTATCTTTTTCATTCTATGCTTCTGTAGGATACTATTTCTATCCCTGCTTTCTGCATTTCAGGAAGCTCTTTTAAAAAGAATTTATCATTAGTTGCTGCAACAGAATCTAGGTAAAGCTTAACTTTATATCCTCTTTTTTTAGCATCAATGGCGCTCCTGGCTACACAGCATCTACCATCAACACCAATCATATTGATAGTATCTACCTTAAGTTGTTCTATGAACTGGACAAACTCTTCCGAAGAAAAAGCACTTGGCCATCTTTTAGCAAATACAAATCCAGATACTACATCAAGGCCTTCTGCCAGTACATACTTATCTTCATTCTCAGGCTTTCCTACATTTTTCACATAGACTACCGGCATATCTGTAGCAACAGCCTTTTGAATACGCAAGTTAACTCTCTCAAGCAAGCTTGGCTCGTAGCTGTTCATATATTTTTGTTGCATATCAATTACAAGAAGAATTTCATTAGCCCCCTTAGGCATAAAAATACCCCTCCGTATATACGAATTAACTTAAGTTAAGTATATCACAGAAGGGGATATTATTGGCCTATATTATTAGCAGACCTCTTCTAATGGAAAAACAGGCCCTTTTTCTTATACTCCTCACTCTCTATATCTAAAACAGTGTACCCCATTTCTGAAATAGCCTGAATCAACTTCTCTTCATTAACTTCTTCTGCTAAAAAAGTAGAAATGCCTTTGCTATGAGAGGATGTAACCTTCTTTGCTCCTGGTACAATTTTTCTAATTACATCATTGATATGAGCCTCGCACATACCACACATCATACCATCTATTTTTACTGTATATTTCTTCATGTAATTTATTACCTCCAAATAATTATTTCCTTGCTACCAAATGCAATCGAAATTTCTTGCCTGCTTCTAATTTGTCTATTTCTAGCTCCTCCGAAATATATGGATAGTCGTCCTTGCACATCTCATAGATACCGGCATGGCCGGTTTCATATATATCTGCGGCTTTTGAAAATTCTTTAATTGTTAATTCCTTGTATTCTGTAGCTGATTTCATTTTATCACCATCTATCTATGAACTTTAAACGTTTTATATCTTTGCTAACTAATAATATCACATCGAGTTAGAGAATGCTAACCTATGTTGTATAACAATTGGGAGACTATGCCTAAAACCTAGAATCCTGCTACTAATTAGCATATAATGAAAAAGGCATTTAATTTACACAATGCTAAAAGGGGGCATATATGAATATAAAGCAAAAGAAATTATTAAATCTATTAGGAATCATTCTGATTATCATCTTTGCCGTTGGCTCATTGTATTTAATCAAAACCAGCCATGCAAAATCAGGCGATTCAAATTCAACCTTTCAAAATCTGGTTCCAAAATCATACGACGATTCAAACACAAGCTATACTACTAACTTTTCAATAATTGAAGATGGGCTAAAGGACATGGGCTTTCTGATTACTCAAGAGTATTACTTTACTCAAGTTGAAGAATATTCCAAGTCAAAGAAAATCGCATTTTGGACTTCTAAATCATCCTTCACTTACAGTTACGACGGAGTTGTAGAAGCTGGCGTAGACTTTTCAAAGATAAAAGTTTCAATCAACGAAAAAACCAAAACGATTTCTATAGCAATTCCAGATTCAGAAATACACACCGTAACTGTAGATGAAAACAGCTTCAAGGAATATGATCTTGATACAAAATTCTGGAATCCACTAAAGCCAAAGGATTTTAATAATGCGCAAAAAGAATTTAAAGAAAGCGCCAAAGCTAATGCTATAAACAAAGGTGTATTGGAAAGAGCAAATACACAAGCTGAGACTATAATCAAAAACTTTGTTGCGCAGCTTATTGATGTTAATGAATATACAATAGAATTTAAATAATAAGGGGGCTAATAATGAATTCAACTATCAAAAGAATTTGTCTTATCATGCTATGCGTTTTCGTAGGCATATTCTCTTTTACAAAACTTAGTAAAATTACAACTGACCCAGAGTTTTCTCTTAATAAAACAAACATAGAATCATTTGATGAAAAAATCAATACTGTTATGGGCCTTTCCGCAGGTTCCGCAATAGCTTCTACCGCCATCTCGCTCATCCCAGGCGATGCAGGTACCCCTATTGCAGAGCAGCTAGCCGATTTTTCAAAATACTTTTTACTTGTTTTAAGCGCTCTGTTTTTTGAGCAGTATTTTGCTCTAATTTCAGGATATATCGTATCGAATATTATTATTCCAGCCATCTGTTTATTGCTGGCTCTCAACTTAATCTTTAAGAACGTAAAATTTAAAGAGATAGCCGTTAAACTCCTGCTCGCTGGCATTATTATTTATCTAATCGTTCCTTGCACCGTTCAGATTACAAATATAGTTTCCAAAACATACGAAGAGACCATATCAGCTGCACAGAACAATGATTTGTCCTCTACTGATGTGGAAGACAAGGGCGTTATTTCTCAACTGGCAAATTCAGCAGAAGCAACTGTATCAAACGCCGGAAACTATTTATCACAACTCATCCGTGCTTTGGCCGTAATGGTAGTGGTAACTTGTCTAATTCCTATATTGATTTTAGTTTTAGCTTTTTGGCTGCTAAAGATTATTATGACTCAAAACTCCTCTCTCCTATCCATAAAAAACTTATAGTAGGTCTACACATTCTTATAGATAAATCTTATAGATAAATTTTATAATTTGTTCGATTTACAAGAATGCATGTTCGGGTGTATTATCTTCTTACAAGCAAACATATTTTCGGAATCTTTGTTCGCTTATTATAAAGGAGGTAAGAGATATGGAACTTAATAATACAATCATAGCAGTAGATTTTGATGATACATTATGTTTTTCAAATTGGCCTAGCCTTGGCGCACCTAATCTTCCGCTAATCAATTATCTGCAAAAACAAAAAAGCGCTGGCAGCAAAATAATCTTATGGACCTGCAGGGCCGGGAAACCTTTAGAAGATGCCATCGAATGGTGCAAACACTATGGTCTTTTCTTTGATGCCATCAATGATAATCTTCCAGAAATAGTAGAGCTTTACGGAAACAACAGCAGAAAAATCACTTGCGACATATATATTGATGATAGAAACATGAAGCTGGACGAAATGATATGATTGCAGATAAATACAAAAAAGTGTATGAAAAAGGCAAGCCTGCGCATGCACCTTTTGATGATTTTTCCATCAAACATCCACCAATGGATTTAACCAGACGTGCCAAAATATTCAGCCCTTTCGATGCGCTAAAAGGATTCAATGACGAAATCGAAGATACCGAGCTGTCTTTTGAAACTAGCTATTCTGACTTAGAACATATACCTGCAGAAGAATACCCATAGGCGAATGCCATGTGTACCAGATATGCCTTTGATATAACTCAACCAGAACTAAAAGAAATAATAGATATTGCAAAAAACTCTGCCCTCACGGCCAAATTTGTGGACACTCATGCCAGACCTCTCACTACAGATGGTGAAGTCCGCCCTACAGACATAGTCCCAGTAATCGCGCCTAATTCAAAAGGAGAAAAATGTATATTTCCTATGCAGTGGGGATTCACCGCCAGAGATAATAAGAGAACCTTATTCAACGCAAGACTGGAGACCGCCAGCGAAAAACCTACATTCAAATCTTCCTGGCAGTCACACCGCTGCATCATCCCTGCTTCCCACTACTACGAGTGGGAGCACTTCAAAAGCCCTAATGGAAAGGTAAAGACTGGGGACAAATACGCCATTCAGCCAACTGGCTGCGCCACCACCTGGCTATGTGGTTTGTATCGCATCGAAGATGGCTATCCTGTCTTCGTAGTCCTCACTAAAGAACCCACTGAAGACTTGGCCAAAATCCACGATAGAATGCCACTTATGCTCCCTAAAGAAAAAATAAATGATTGGATTAATCCATCCTCAAATCCAGCAGACTTGATACAATTTGCCTTATCAGACACCGTTGCCGAACCTGTAAATTAGCATTCCGTTTAGTTATTCTTGTTCCAATTTTCAGCTACTTTAAAAATATCTGTCAAACTCCGCCTGCGCCGATATTCAAAACGTAATTTATGCAAAAACTAAATAAATAATCACTGAAACAACTGTACTTGTTAATCCTACAATTGCTTCAAAAGCAATTAATTTCATTCGCTCAGAGATATTCATATTCACTGCGCCACCAGTTGCATGGAAGAATGAACCATGTGGAAGTGAATCGATAACTGTCGCACCTGCATGAATCATCGCACCTGAAGCTAAAGCATCAACTCCCTCGGCTGTAAGAACAGATGAGAATGTCTGAGATGCAACTGTTGCACCAGCTGTAGTAGATGCTGTAGCGCCCGCCATCAAAATACCTGCAATAGGAGCAAGCAAGAATGCTGGCATGTTGAACATGTTAAGTAAGCTAACAACGTCTTGCTGCAATGCCGATGCTTTAATAATTCCAGCGATTGTACCTGTACCTAAAAGAAGGATTGATACACCTGTAACCTTGCTTAAACCAAACTCTGAAAAGCTGCCGAACTGCTTAACGTTTCCTGTAGCGATTGTACATACTAATCCACCTATTGGTAAGGCAATCATTGGGTCGATTGCAATATCAGCAATTGGTCTTAACGCCAAAAGAATAATAACCACTGCAGGTCCTACAATAGACTTTAAAAATGATGGCAATTCCTTTGATTCAGATTTTTCCAAATCTGTGTCTAATACTTCCAACCCCTTCTTTTTAGAAAGGAAATTTGCAAGAATAACTGTAGTGATTAATGCACAGATGGCTGGAACGATGTTTCTTACCATAAGTGATGTCAAATCAACTCCGAATGACTCTGATACTGCGATAGTGTTAGGGTTTGGAGATATAATATTTCCAGCTTTTCCACCGCCGATCATGGCAATCAACAACGATTGCTTGTTGTATCCTGCTTCTTTACCGATGGCAAGAGCGATAGGTGCAACTGTGATTACAGAAATATCTACAAACACACCTACAGCACAAATAATCATTGTGGCAACAGCAACTGCAAATAATGCTCGCTTGCTGCCCATTTTTTTGACGATTACCTGGGCGATTTTCTCTGCAGCGCCAGTCTTTATAAGTGCACCAGCCAATATACCAGATGTCATGATTCTAAGCACTGATGTAATCATGCTACCTGCGCCATCCATCATTGTTGATACGGTAAGCGCCAGGTCTCCGTATGAACCGATAACTCCACCAACCAAAGCTCCAATGATTAAGCTGTATGCTGGGTGAAATTTCTTGACTATCAATATGATTGCAAGAACCATTCCAATTATGGCTCCAATTGTGGTAAATTCGTACATTTCATTCTCTCCTCTATCTTGTCATCAACAGTCTCATTGCCTGCTCGGCAGCTGCTGACAAATTATATTTAGCATTAACTGTATTCATGGCCTCATCCAATGTAGTAACACCTCTTACGATTGGGAAGAAGGCATCTATTCCGTTTTTATTACATTCAGTTGCTTCTTTTGTCACACCACCTGCAAAGCCGATTACAGTTTTGTTATATTTCTTTGCTAATTTTGCTACACCGATTGGTGCCTTTCCCATAGCAGTCTGGAAATCAAGCATTCCCTCGCCAGTGATTACGATATCCGCCTCTTTTATGTAATCCTCTAATCTAGTTTCTTCTAAAACTATCTTTATACCAGATTCAAGCTTAGCGTTAGTGAATGTCATAAAGGCAAATCCCATTCCGCCTGCAGCGCCTGTTCCAGGGTACTTTGGATCAGCGTGTGGATATTTTTCTCTAGCTGTTGCAGCATAATAATTTAACCATTTATCCATATCCATAATCATGGAAGGTGTTGCGCCCTTCTGTGGACCATAAACTGCACTACATCCTTCTGTACCGCAAAGAGGATTTGTTACGTCGCAGGCAACCATGAATTTGCACTCTTTAAGCTCAGGGATAACATAGTCATCTGTAATTCTTTCTAATTCTTTTAATCCCTTAGCGCCAAATGGAATCTGTTTTCCAGATGCATCTAAAAATCCATAGCCTAAGGCCTGCAACATTCCAACGCCACCATCGTTTGTTGCACTTCCTCCGATTCCCACGATAAATCTGCGGCAGCCCTTACCGATTGCATCTTTGATTACCTCGCCAACGCCGTAGGTTGTAGCATCCAATGGATTTAAATCCTTCTTTTCAACAAGTGTAATGCCCGCAGCTCCACTCATTTCGATGACTGCTGTCATTGATTCTTTTATAATTCCGTAAACACAATTAACTGGAGCACCTAATGGTCCCGTTACAAGAACTTCATGTCTTTCACCGTTCATTCCTTCGATAAGGGCCTCTACTGTTCCTTCGCCACCATCAGCTAGCGGTCTGACAACAACTTCAACATCCCTGTTAGCTCTCTTAAATCCTTCGGCAACAGCTTGACCTGCTTCAATCGAAGTCATGCTACCTTTAAATGAATCTATGGCAGTTACTACCTTCATAAGTAATCTCCTCTCTCTACGTTATTTCTTTAATTTAAAAATATTTTACATATAATGTATTTAAATTTAAATGTTACCTGTACCATCTTTACGGATGTTTAGTTTTATATTATGTTATATATAACACTTTTGACAAAAAGAGGAGTCCATTATGATTAATTCCATTTCCAAAATCCTGGCCCAGGAAATCGTAGATACCATCCATGATGTTTGTGGATATAACGTCAATTTCATTAACACCAAGGGCATAATCTATGCTTCCAACGACTATAGTCGCCTGGATACATATCATGAAATAGGCCGTCAGGTAGCTTTGACCGGCGAGACTATCGAAGTTCTATCAGATGAGCAATATCCTGGCACCAATAAAGGCATTAATATTCCTATTTATTATCATAAAAGAATTATCGCTGTAGTTGGTATCACTGGAAATCCTGTAGAGGTAAGAAGATTCGCCCACTTAGCTGAACGAATCGCCATTTTATTACTTCACGAGCAGGAGCTTGACATGGTTCATCGAACACTGGAGGAGAAGAAACAATATTTAATGCACTCTATTCTTTATTGTGAATTTGATAACCCTGAATATTTTGATGAATGCTTAACCGAATTTAAAATAGACAAAACAAAAGATTACCGAATCGTTTCTATAGAAGTTAACAACAGATATAATCTACTTAACAAATCACTAATGGACCAGGATATAGAAACGTTATTTAGTCAGATTCAAAATGGATTATATGTATATATTTATCCAAATGAATTTATTGGTCTTATTTGCGATGAGTCATTTAAACATGATGAATATACCCTGAAGACTTTTGCAAACCTCCACTCAGGAATTGTAAAAACAGCTGTGGGCAAAGCAATGCCTCTTTACAAGTGTAATGAATCCTATTCTTCCACTAAAATAGCTTTAAAATCATTAAATACGATGCACAATTTGCACACGGGGGGCGACAATCAGACTATCGATTACATTGTATTTGACGATTTGACAATAGAACTGTTCTTTTCATCTATTCCTGCAAATATAAGAAGTGAGTTTAATAATAAAGTCATCGGAAAATTGGATGAAAACGACCGTATATTCTTAAAAAGCTATTACGACAATGATATGTCTCTCCAAAAAACCGCTGACGCGTTATTCCTACACAAAAACACTGTCCAACAACGCCTAAATAAAATAATGACAAAGACCAACTACAACCCTCGCAATTTTAGAGATGCTGTTATCTTGTATTTGGCATTGTATTAAAAAAAGCACTGAATCAATATGATTCAGTGCTCAGAGTGTAGACAAAGTGTCGCGGCTTTCGTCGCGACCTTTTCTTTTTAATAAGGAGGAACTGGAGTCAGCGGACTCCAGTTCTTTCATTTTTAGGCTAACTAAAAGCTGAGAAATCCTTGATTTTCCAAGCTTTCTCACCTCTTTTTTGGTATAATAAATGTATCAAAACAAGGGGTTAGAATAATGATTACAGAACAAAATGAGAAGGCTAGAAAGCAGATTGAATTTGTATGTACTGATGACTTGGTTCCCCAGGATCATCTTCTAAGAATCATAGATAAAGCCATTGATTGGTCTTTTATTTATGATTTAGTCAGAGATAAATATTCTCCTGAT
>NZ_AUJQ01000015.1 GCF_000424305.1 Pseudobutyrivibrio ruminis AD2017
TTTTGAACTAAAAACCAAAAATTAATCTTAGAAAAAAGAAAAGGATGCTGCAAAACGGTGTTTTGCAGCATCCTCTTTGTCTACAGTCTGAGAGCAGCCAGCACTGGCTGCTCTTTAAACTATTCATTTTTTATCTCCAATGTTTGGTTTTCTCTTAAAAGTATACCTTCCACTAATGTGCATTCCTCTATTATGCAACTCATTGTTTTCATCTTCTGTCACAGAGCTAGTATAAGATATGGCTTATTTTCTCTTTTTATACTTCGAAATAGGTAGATATACAGTTTCCACGTAGATAAAAGTATAGAATCTGCAGCGATTTGCTCATCATATACTTTTTTCATCAAGTAAACATTGTTTTAAAGTTAAAAAAAGTATAAGGTTGCTATTTTGCTTCACCCTTATACTTTTTTTGTTGCTTTTCCAATATTAAGTTGATTTTTTAGTATAAAATCAGGATTTATGCTTCAATTATATACTTACGCTAGCCAGTTGTGATTTTGCAATATAAATCTTTACATCTTCGCCATCACATCATAAAAGTCAACTGAATCGTACTGTCCGTGGATTGTTTCATATTCATACTCCTGGAGCTGTTCAATTTTCTTTTCGATGGCATCTTGGCTTAAGGATTTGTCATTAGCATAATAGCTGGTAGAGCCTGTAGCATTTGCAAGGGCTTCATCTGTCATCTCATCCTCAGAAGGATAGCCATTGCCATCCAGGTCGTCATAGTTGTCCATTTTGCAGGTGTAATCCTCTACCATTTTGTTATCATGGATTGATAAGAAATCAAGGTAACAAACAATTCCTGCATAATCGGCATTCCAATATCTAATGCAGTTCTTCTTTGGTGAATATTCATAGTCAGCAACACCACCTGCTCCATAGCCAAATTCATCACCAAAAGGAACTACATGACCATCCTTGTAGGTGTAAAGATATAGATAATAACCATAATTATCTACTACAAGCTCAGGCACATCATCCTCATCTATGTATATAAGATTATAGCTATAATCTCCATCAAGATTAGTGATGCGGACAACCTGATTGTAGGCATCATTCCATGTATTATAGACAGCTGCCTCATTATCGCCTAAGAGATAGCTCTTCACATTAGGAATGTTTAATTCTTCTGTATAATAATTGCTTAGCCACTCAGATGCATCCTTTAGATAATTGTAGCCAGCTTCATCATAGGAAACACCATATTCGTACAATCCAACATGATCCTTACCATCACTGCCTTCTGCTATAACCACAATATCATCAGCATCATCTGCAGTAAAATCAAAGATTCCAACTGCTTTTACTGTTGTGAAATGCTCCTGATTAGCAAAATTATCTCCAAAGTAGTTTCCAAGCCAAGACATGCGCTTACCATCAACTGTGATAATCATATTGGCTTCATCTAAAGACTCAGGATTTCCTTGATATGTAATGAAGCGCCCTGGGGTATCAATCCCTGGAACATTGATATCAAATGTTTGGGATTCATCATTGCCAACTTCCCAAGCCCACACATTGGAAATCATCTTATAAACATCACCATTTTTTTCAAATGTTAATTCGATGTCAGGAGTTTCCCATACATGCCAATCTACATCTTCGTTAGTATCGTTATGTAATTGGATTATATACAAATCCCCTAGCTTCTTTCCGCTAATGCAAGAATAAGACATCCAATTAGAATCTCCATGTAAAGAATAATAAGAATCATAATCCTTTACATATTCAAAGCCAATCTGCTCTTTCATATCCTCATACTGAACTCCAGCATGAGACTTAACAAACTGCTTAATATCATTTGCCCTAAGAACAACCAAATCCCCACATTCTTCATCTAAGGAAGCTTGCTTATAAAAAGCCTCCTTTTCTTCCTCGGAAACATCAGTAGCACCAATTCCTGCTCCGTTATATAGTACTTCGCTCCAGTCAATATCATTTACACTGTTAAATGGTCTTACCAAAAATCCATTATATTCAGAAGTACTAAATAACTCCGTAAATGAATCACGCTCCTCCTGTGTAAGCTCAACAGCTTCCTCGGATTCTTTAATATCACTAGCCTGTATTTCTGAAGTGGCAGATTCTGTCCCCTGATTCTTATTACCGCAGGCTGTCAGCACAGCTAACATAGAAATGGCTAATATAACGACAAATCGTTTTTTCATATATTACTGTAATCCCTTTACAAAATTCTGTACGGCTTCAACCATAAGGTCCATGTGCTTGCCATAACAGTGATCATCATCCTTGATCAGCTCTAACTTGCAATTAGCAAATTTCTTAGATGCATCAATGGCAAATTCAACAGGTACAGTATCATCTGCATCACCGTGAACGATAAGTACAGGGCCTGTGAATTTCTTCATGGCTGCATCTAAGTCGATTGACTGTGCTACTCTAATATAGTTACCGTTAAGTGTACGACCATCCCATGATACTAATTCATCTGGAATATGCTCTGGGTCGAATGGCTGACCTAAAAGCATGCCGGCCTTTGCACCGTCAATAATTACGTATGCAGGTGAAAGTGGCATAAGAGCCTTGATAGTATCTCTTTCCATTGCGGCAGCAAGTGTAACTGCAAGACCGCCCTGTGAATGTCCGCAGATGTAGAGGTCTGTAACGAAGTCAAGCTTCTTTGCATAATCAACTACTGCAAGGATGTTATTGAGCCACTTGTAAAGATTGTGCTCTCTGAACTCTCCCTCGCTCTTGCCATGACCAAATAAATCTACACGTAGTGTAGCAACTCCGATTTCATTAAGTCCCTTTGCTACGGCTACGATATGGTCTTCCTCAATGTGTCCTGTAAAGCCGTGAAATACAAGACAAAGTGGACACTTTTCTGCTCCCCCTTCTGGCATATCCAAAATTGCGTTTAGTTTAATTCCATCATCAACAATATACATTTTCCTTATTCTCCTAATAAAAAATTTTTTCAACGTTTATATTCTATTACATTTAAAATTGTATTTCACCTTCAAAATACATATAATTGCCTTATAAACTATGAAGGAGAAGGCTATGGAATCACTTACAACACGAATCAACTTGAATAATGGTACTTCAATTCCAATGTTTGGATATGGTACATACAAAATCAAAGAGCCAACTGAAGCCTACAATTCTGTTAGACTTGCTCTAAAAAATGGCTATCGTCATATCGATACCGCTGCTTTTTATGAAAATGAAAAATATGTCGCTAATGCCATAAAGGATTTTATGGATGAAACTCACACTAAGCGTGAAGATATTTTTGTTACCAGCAAGGCATGGAAAACAGAGCTTGGTTATGACAAAACACTTGCAGCCTTTGAGAAAACTATGAATGAAATGCAGATGGATTACCTGGATTTGTATTTAGTTCATTGGCCAGCGTCTTATGCCTTTGATGATGATTGGGAAAATACAAACAGACAGACCTGGAAGGCCATGACAGAGATTTATAAATCAGGTCGTGTTAAGGCAATCGGCGTATCAAACTTCCTTACACATCATTTAGATACTATTATAGATATGGAAGTAACACCTGCGGTAGATCAGATTGAGGTTAACCCAGGTTTTTTACAAAAGGATACAGTAGATTACTGTAAAGAGCATGGAATATTAGTGGAAGCATGGAGCCCTCTTGGAAGAGGCAAATCTCTTGCTCACCCACTGCTTGAAGAGCTTGCTAAAAAATATGGAAGAACTGTTGCTCAGATAATTCTTCGCTGGGAAGTACAGCACGACATTGTGCCACTTCCTAAATCATCAAATGAAAGTCGTATCATTGAAAATTCTAATGTATTTGACTTTGAGCTTTCAGATGATGACATGGCAGTAATTGATGAAATTCCACCTTATGGAAACAGTGGACACGGTCCTGACCAGCCATAATAAAAAACTAAAGCATACTGTAGTAGCTTGTTAACTACAGTATGCTTTATCTATATCTAAGCTATTATAAAATTCCGTCCACTATACGCATGACCTTTGCAAGATTTTCGATGTCTGTTTCTACATCCCCTGTTTCTAATGAATGATTAGCTTCAGGTATAACTGCATATGTTAAAGATAATTGTTCGCACAGCTGTGTACACATATCTGTGTCGCAAAGTGGGTCTGCACTGCCGTGGAATACCATTCCCTCGCAATTATTGATGTATGCAAAGGTGTACCCTATAGGAGTGAACACAATCATATCCGCATCTAAATCATAAGTCATATTGTATCTAGCAGCCAAAGCTGTTCCTATACTCTTTCCGATGAAAACAACTCTTTCATAATCCGCAAATACGATATCCTTAAGCTTGTCAACAACCTGCTCAAATGCCTCATCAAGTGCAGCCTGCATTTTCTCAGGGTCAGATTTGATTGTACCGAAGTCATCACTAAATGTATAAGAAACCTCAACTATATCGTAGCCTTTGTTCCCTGCTAACTTCTTTGAATAATACAAAAGTGGTTTATCGCAATGATATCCTATTCCAGGAAAAATGATTGCAAGATTCTTTCCCATTAATATTCTCCTTATTCAAAAATGAATTACATAAAGCTTGCAAATAAAGTAGCAAGTACTACTGTAATAACACCTGCAACTGCTATAGAAAGTGAGCTCATCGCTCCTTCTACATCGCCAAGCTCCATAGCCTTAGCTGTTCCAATGGCGTGAGCTGCAGTACCAAGAGCCAAGCCCTTAGAGATAGGTTCTTGTATTCTAAACAGTTTACAAATAAATTCACCAAGGATATTTCCAATTACGCCTGTAATAACAATTACTGCTACTGTGATAGTAACATATCCACCAAGCTCCTCAGATACACCCATTCCAATGGCTGTTGTAATAGACTTTGGTAACAATGTTACGTAATTCTGATGTGACAATCCCATCATCTTAGCTAAAACAAAAACAGTAAGAAGTGATGTGATAACGCCTGCCAATACGCCAAGTAAAACTGCCTTAGCATTGTTCTTAAGAAGCTCAAACTCCTCATATAAAGGAATAGCAAGACAAACTGTAGCTGGAGTAAGAAGCCAACTAAGGTATTTAGCGCCTTCGTTGTATGTTTCGTAGCTTACGTTGCAGCCTACTAAAACAAGAATAGTAACTATAATAGATATAAGAAGTGGATTTAAGAATCCAAAACCAAATTTTCTTTTAAGCTTAGCGCCAATTGCATAGGAAACCAAACTAATTGTAACTCCTGCATAAGCACTGTTTTGCATGAATTCTGCCATTATTTTGCCTCCTTTGCACTGTGTCTGATTATGGCCTGTGAAATAAGACCTGTTGCACCCATAACTGTAAATATAGTAATAACTGTGATTACTGATACTGGAAGCAATACTGGCTCAAGCACGTTCCAAGAAGACATAAGACCTACACCAGCAGGAATAAACATAACAGGCATTATTTCGATTAAGAATCTGCCTGTTTCCCTAACCTGGCTAAGCTTGATTAAGCCTGTCAAAAGGAATACAAACATAAGAACCATTCCGTAAATACTTGCAGGAATTGGCAATGGTAATACTGATTTTAAAATCTCACCCATTAGCGAAACAGCTAAAATGATAAGAAACTGTTTTAAATACTTCATATATAATCTTCCTCTAAAAAAAATTAGGGCCTGGTATATCCTCCCAAGCCCCAATTTATTATACTACTAATTTATTGATTTTTTGTCTTTTTTTACGTACCTTATTAAAATTTTATTACCTCAGGTGCATCTGTAAATGAACTGAATGTAGCAGTTGCATTCTTAAAATAAAGAACTTCAGTATTGTCATCATCTGCTGAATACATGCTCTGAAGTGAAGGATAAGCATCAAGCATAGAAGCCTTTGCCTCTCTTCTATCATCAGAAACCAATTCTCCAGCTACTCTAAGCCATTTACCATCCTTGAATGCGCAGATTTCTGCTTTAGGATTTGCATGAAGCTGCTTAGACACATCCTTTGACTTTCCAGTCTGAATGTAAAGCTTGCCTTCAAAGATATGAGCTGTACCGAAAGGTCTAACTCTTGGCTGATCTCCATCAACTGTTGCAAGATAATATGTTCCTGCATCCTTTAAAAACTGAACTACTTTTTCCATAATATGCCTCCTTATGATTAAATTATTTAATTAGCAAAAAACACTGATGTAGGACCATCTCCACCACCACGGAGCATAAAATCTACTGCGATAAAAGCGATAACAGCTATGATAACAAGAACTGTTCCAACTGTATTTTTCACGCTTCTTTCTCTTTTAAACTTTCGCTCCTCCTGGTTCTTAAAGCCTCGGATGAATCCTGGGAAATTTCTATATACCATAATCACGGCAGATATTATCATTATTATTCCTGCCACTGGGTCAAACTCGATAAATGCAAAAGGTATTGCAAATACAGCAATTGCTACTGCTCCAAGTGGAAGCAGGCCTGTAAGCAGCACAATCAGTCCACCAGCCACAGATGAAACTATTCCTCCAAATGGCATAAGGATGATTATCCAAGCGCAGGTAACTGCAACTCCCTTTCCACCATTAAACTTACGCCATACAGGAAAATTATGACCAAGAAGTACGCCAAATCCTGCAAACAGCATGGAATTGTACCAAATAACTTCTCCAAATAAGAAATAAGCAAGTCCCATTGCAAGTATAGTTTTAGCTATATCTCCTGCCAAAACCATAATTCCAGGGAACTTTCCCACATTGCACATTATGTTTGCCATGCCAGGATTTCCAGAACCGATTTCTGCTACATCCTTCCCTGTAAATCTCTTTGCTATAAAATATGCAGTTAGGAAGCATCCACATACATAGCCGATAAGTAAACTAAGTAAGACTTCTGTCATATAAACCTCCAAATTGTTCTCCTAACATCAATCATAATAAATTAGCTTACTCAAGGCAATGATTACAGGTAAATTTTATACTATCCTATTCCCAAAAACACTATTCTGTCAAAAATTAATGATATTATGTTACGTAGGGGTATTTTCTATCGTCAGATGCAATAGGAGAAACATTAGTGGATAAAAAAGAACAAGAAAAATTCGTCAAAGAATTTATTGAAAGAAAACCTACTAGATGTTCTAAATGCCGGGGCCGTCTTAGATATATCGGTGCTGGCCGCTATGAATGCTTTGATTGTGGGCATGAAGAAATTGACGATTTCGGTAAAGTAAAAGAATTTATAGATGAAAATGGTGCTTGCCCAGGCATTATTATTTCTGAATGCACAGGCGTTCCGGAAGAAATTATAAATGGAATGCTTCGCCAGGGGCGACTTGAAATCCCTGATGGAAGTACTATGTATATCACTTGCGAAAAATGCGGATGCAGCATTCGCTATGGCAGATTCTGCCCTGACTGCATCCGAAATCGCACAAATACGTTAAAAAATGTATTTTTCAATCCTGAAGTAGGTGAAAAGCCTCAGCATCAATTAAAACAACAGGAAGGCAAAATGCGCTTCTTTGATTCGAAAAAATAATATCAACTAAAATACTCTCTCTGGTGAACTCTTGGCTTGATACTGCATATCGCTGACCTTATATACTGTGACAAAGGCCTTTGGGTCAACCTTGTCGATGTATGCCATAAGCTTCTGGAATTCACCCTTGTCAACTATAGTTATGATTTCATCATGCTCTTCCATTCTGTATGCCCCTGTAACCTTGTAGACACTGGCACCACTATGAAGCTCATTCAAAATATAATCTCTAATCTGTGCCTCGTATGGTGAAACGATGCAAACTCTTCTTTTTAATTTCTGGTCGAAAATAAAGTGATCTAAAACCATTCCGTTTAAGTATGTACCAAGGACACTTAAGATAACTGTCTTAGAATCGTATGCTAATGCAGATGATAATGCAATACACATACCAGCGATTGACATGGCCTTACCTAATTCTATTCTCAAATATTTATTAAGAATCTTTGCTACAATATCTAATCCACCAGATGATGCATTTCTATTAAACAGAATTGCCGAACCCACACTTACTGCAAAGATATAGCACACTACATCAAGTGCCGCATCCCCTGTAAGTGATGTGTAATTTGGAAATAGTCTTTCACAAACACCTATAACTACTGGAAGCAAAATAGATGTATAAATAGTCTTATAACCAAATTCTGGTCCACATGTAATGAATCCAATGATAAGAAGGATTACATTAAGAACCATTGTGATGGTTGATACCGAAAACGGTAAAAAGTTTGTTAAAACAATTGCAAAACCTGAAATACTACTTACTGCAGCGTGGCTAGGCATAAGGAAAAAGAATACTGCCATACCTATGATTATTATTGCAAATGTAAGAATAACAAGTTCTTTAATAATGGATTTTACGTTCATTATACTACCCCGTCCTAATATTACTGTTTGTTACTTTTAAATTTAGATTTAACATTAAGCAACGATTATTAGGTTACGGCCTGTCAGAAAAAAAGTCAAGAGAAACTTACCACTGTTTCTAGCGCCTTTACAAACTTCTCAAGCCCTAATTTGTCCTCTTCTGAAAATCTATCTAAAGATGGACTATCGATATCAAGAACACCTACTACCTTACCATCCTTGTGGATTGGCACTACTATCTCCGAATTAGAAGCGCAGTCACATGCAATGTGCCCTGGGAACTCATGTACATTTGGAACTACAAGTGTCTCATCATTACCTGCTGCTGTTCCACATACACCCTTGCCAAGTGCGATTCTGATACAGGCTACCTTTCCCTGGAATGGTCCAAGTAAAAGTGAGCCATTATTCATTAAATAAAAGCCTGCCCAGTTCAAATCATCCATCGCATCATAAATAATTGCCGATGCGTTTGAAAGCACTGGAATGTAGTTTGGCTCATCCTCTGCTAGAGCCTTAATCTGTTCTGCTAGTAAATTATAATCTGTCATGCATCCTCCTACATTACGCAGCTTCTGCCTTCACGGCCTTCCATGTTGTCGTCCTTTACATATCTGGCATTGAACTCCATGTTAATCTCACGAAGCTCCTTCTTACCTTCAATATAATCTTCATACATTTCAGCAAGTCCTGCCATGCATCCATCACAGTTTGCCTCAATATTTCCAAGAGATTCCTTAACAATCTGCTCTCTTTCTTCTTTTGTTGTGTCTTTGATTAAATATGACATAGTACATCTCCATTTAATAAAATTTTATTTTGTCCAATTATACATCATAAATAAAAAAAGAGCTAGAGATTAGCACCCCTAGCTCATATACTCTAAAGATATTTTACTGCTGTTCCGTATGCCATAACCTCTGCTGCACCCTGCATAACAGATGATGATGCATATCTCACACCAACAATGGCATCAGCTCCAAGCTGCTCAGCCTCATCCACCATTCTCTTAGTAGCAATCTGTCTAGCTTCCACAAGCATATCTGTGTAGCCTTTGATTTCTCCACCAACAAGTGTCTTCATACCTGCCATAAAATCCTTACCAAAGTTTTTTGACTGTACGATAGTTCCTTTCACTACTCCAATGGCCTCAAAATTCTGACCTGGGATTGTTTCAATACTTACGAGCTTCATATATTTCTCCTCCTTCTATTTCCTTTAATCTTTGTTTAAGTGCAATAACTGTTCCAACAATCATGGCACCAAAAAGCACAACAATAATAGCAATAAATCCAAGTGGTGTATCTGGGTCACTCATAGCTGTCAGGCAAATAAAAATAATCATTGCCAAAAAGAATACTATGCTAACAGCTGCTGCAATAATTGGTCCCCGCTTACTTTTATTTATATCAGTTTTGTTTACATCCATAAACCTAATGCCTCCCTTCTCAAGCTTTTTCATTTCCTCAAGATAAGATTCAGCCTGTAGATTATCAAAGTGAACATCTGCTTCAATCATTTCTCTGCACATTTCCTTCATCACATCCAGCTCCTGCTGTCTATGTGTAAAATGAGAAATATGCCTATCTAAACAATCAGCTACAGAGCTTTCTCCTGTTTCAAGTCTTTTGATTTCCTCAATAGGAACCTCTAACCTTCTAAGAAGCTTTATCTTATTTAACAGGTCCACATCCTCCAAGGAATACTCACGATAACCATTGTCTCTATTTCTCTCAGGATTAATTAATCCCTGTTCCTCATAAAAGCGGATATTCTTCTTTGTAATTCCAACTAGTTCTTCTACTTGATTAATCTTCATGCTGTCTCCACACTTGCCAACTACTACCTGTAGCTCATTTTGCTTCTCAGATAGTAGTCTCTTTCTGTCGCACTACTACCTGTAGCTCCATTTTTCCTCTCAGGTAGTAGTCTCTTTCCTTTGCTCTACTACCTGTAGCTCCAATTTGCTTCTCAGGTAGTAGTCCCTTTCTATTGCACTACTACCTGTAGCCAATTTTTCCTCTCAGGTAGTAGTCTCTTTCTATTGCTCTACTACCTGTAGCTCCAATTTGCTTCTCAGGTAGTAGTCCCTTTCTGTTGTACTACTACCTGTAACACCATTTTGCTTCTCAGATAGTATTCCTACTTTATAAAATCTTCTATTAACATGTTAACTTCCTCTGGCCTGTCCGTGTTTGCATTATGACCTGCACCTTCAATCCAGTGAATTGGCAATCCTGTCTTAGCATGCCAAGCTCTGTTGTATCTTTTAGTGGAGCCTGCCATATCCTTGGTGCCGCATATAAGCATTGCAGGACATGTAATCTCATAAGGTAGCTCTGCTTCAATAGCCTCTACCAAAATCCTGTAGCCGCCGCCTGCAAGACTTGAATATCTTTCTTGGTCACCATCATAGGTCATCATGAACTCTCTCATTAAGGCACGTCCGTATTCAGTGGTTGCCACCCCATTTGTACCCTGTCTCAATAGTGTCTTCCAAGGATAATAGCGATACACAGGAGTCATTCTATGAAGTAACCAAAGCTCAATTCCTGTATAGTACTGCCTTTGCAATGGAGCCGAATCAATAGATACAAATCCAACAGCTTTATTAGGAAAAAGCTGCATAAACATCTGCCCCAAATATCCACCCATGGACTGTCCTATAATAACAGGCTTATCAAAACCATTCTCCGAAAGGATTTCATTTAGCCATGTAGCTTTATCTGCCAGGGAAAAATCCATATCAAAAGGATAAGAAAGAGCATGTGCCGGCGCATCCCATGCAAAAACAGGATAATTACCTTCAAAATATTCAATCTGCTTGTCAAATAATCTATGATCCGCAGTTAGCCCCGGTAAAAACACCAGCTGCTTGTCCTGATTCGTTCCATCAGGATTAATCCAATAATGAATTTGTCCACACCTTGTGCTATAAATCTTCTCAAACATAAGATTCTGTCTCCATATCCTTTGAATACATCCTATATACTAAAGCTGCAAGGATAAATACAATCACTAATAACACAATTTCTAACACTAAGCTTGAAGTATATCCAGCCAAAAGTACTGTTATAAAGTCCAAGCCTGCATGAAGCGCAATGGCTAAAAACAGTAACTGCAACTTTTTGCCCTTCACTGCCTTATAAACAATATAGGATAGACAGATATGCAAAGTGATTGCAACAACTCTCTCAACCCCTGCCAAATAAAAATCTAATGAGCTAGTAGTCCAAAGTAAGGAAACCTGTTTTAAGGTTTGCGCCTTCACCTCATCATCAAGTGAAGCTAACATTGGCTCAAAGCTTCCTGTATTAATCATTATTGATGTAATCAGATTTGAAATTGATGTTAAGCCTACAATGATAATAGCCTCTATTCCGCCGTGACCAACGCCATACATTAATGCATTAAGTTTATTGAGTTCCTTCTTTTTAAAGAGATTCATGGATGTGAAGCGCCCCAGCTCTTCAAACACACCTGCTGCAAGTCCACCATAAACAGCCTTCACTAAAAGATTTCCTGTTAATGCTTCACCAAATTGTTTAATCATAACAACATGAAGACATTGCTCTAACACAAGTGCGAAGATAATAAATGTAGCAGCTCCAATTCCAAACCAAAGCATGTCTGCCTTTAGTTTAAGAAATGCATAAAGCATAAGCCCCATTGGAAGCCCAACTGCCACTATAAAAGCAAAGCACATTCCTATAATTGATAACGCAGGTACTGTTCCCATAACAGCCTCCTTTGAAGAAAAATTTTTAAGACTTGGCCTTGTCTAGCTTTATATATAAACCTTCCATAAGGTGGAAGGTCAAGACTTTTTCTAAAAAATGTTTAATAAACAACAATTTTATAAGAGTATACCATAAAGAATAATATAAAAGCACCCCAAACAATCAATAATGATTTTTGGGGTGCTTTACTTCATGTAAATTTAATCTTCAATTACAAAGACATCATCTTCTTAGCAAAAGCCTCTGCCTCAGCAAGCTGTTTTTCATTTGGCTTGTTTCTAACATAGCATGTCTCATCTGCAACCTCTATTCCTTTTTCAACAAGCGCCTTCTTAATTAAGTCGATAGAATGCTTTGAAATCCATGATGTAGAAAATACTACTGCCTTCTTAACCTTGCTTCCATCAATTCCTGCTAAATATTCATTCATCACTTTATCAAGACCATAGGCATATAAAGCTCCGCCAATAAATAAAACATCAATATCTTCTGTAATCTTAGCACTATCTTCATCTACTGAAATAGGAATAACTCCAGCGCCTTTTCCGATTGCTTCAGCAAGAAGCTTTGTATTTCCTGATTTTGAATAATATCTAACTGCAACCATAATATAACCTCCGTAATTAAAATCATGCTATTTAATTGTGTTCAATCTATTTCAAATATATACCCTCTCACAAAAAAAGTCAAATGTTATTTCAAGCAAGGTCAATCATACAAATCCCCCTAGTATAAAAGCTATCCCACTGCCATTTGGCAACAGGATAGCTTCCTATTTATTTCTATTTATATTGTCTTATATTTTAGCTACATCCACAAGTGTATATTCAGTAGGTGCAGATTCAAGCGATGTTGCAAGTGCCATTGCAGTATCCATTGCTGTGATACAGTTAATTCCAGTTTCAATTGCATTTCTTCTAATCAAGAATCCGTCTCTTGTCTTATCTCCGTGTCCCTGTGTAGGTGTATCGATTACAAGGTCGATTTTGTGTCCAAGGATAAGGTCCATTACGTTTGGAGATTCCTGAGTGATCTTGTTTACCTGAAGTGCATCTACTCCGCCGTCCTGCAAGTATTTTGCTGTAGAACGTGTTGCGTAAATCTTGTAACCAAGCTTTTCAAATCTCTTGGCAACCTCAAGTGCCTCTGGCTTATCAGCATCCTTTACTGTGATAATCATCTGCTTGTGCTTTGGAAGTACCACACCTGCGCCAAGGAATGCCTTATATAATGCTTCCTCAAAGGTCTTTGCAATACCTAAGCATTCACCAGTAGATTTCATTTCAGGTCCAAGGCTGATTTCAGCGCCTCTAAGCTTTTCAAAGGAGAACACTGGCATCTTGATTGCGATGTGGTCTGCCTCTGGCTGAAGGCCTGGCTTATAGCCCATATCTGTAATCTTGTGACCAAGGATTGCTTTTGCTGCAAGGTCTACGATTGGAATACCTGTTACCTTACTGATGTATGGTACTGTACGAGAGCTTCGTGGGTTTACCTCGATTACGTACACCTCGCCATCCATTGCAATGAACTGGATGTTAATCATACCTAGCACGTGAAGTGCCTTTGCAAGGCGCTCTGTGTAATCAACAATCTTGTCCTTGATATCCTGTGTGATTGTGTGGGCTGGATATACGCTGATACTATCACCTGAGTGGATACCAGTTCTTTCGATATGCTCCATGATACCAGGGATTAAGATGTTTTCACCGTCGCAGATGGCATCAACCTCAATCTCCTTACCCTGTAAGTACTTATCTACAAGGATTGGGTGGTCCTGAGCAATCTGATTGATGATGTCCATGAACTTTTCGATTTCTTCATCGTTGAAGGCAATCTGCATACCCTGTCCACCAAGTACGTATGAAGGGCGAACAAGTACTGGGTAGCCAAGTCTGTTTGCAACTTCCTTTGCTTCCTCGGCTGTAAATACTGTTCCTCCTGCTGCACGAGGAATCTGTGTCTGCTCTAAGATTTCATCGAAGAGCTCTCTATCTTCTGCTGCATCTACATCCTCTGCCTTTGTACCAAGGATTGGAACGCCGATTTTCATAAGATGCTCTGTAAGCTTGATAGCTGTCTGACCACCGAACTGTACGATAGCACCATCTGGCTTTTCAAGATTTACGATTGATTCAACATCCTCATTTGTAAGAGGCTCGAAGTAAAGCTTATCAGCAATATCAAAGTCTGTTGAAACTGTTTCTGGGTTGTTGTTTACGATGACTGTCTCCCAGCCTTCCTTAGCAAATGCCCAGGTAGCGTGAACTGAACAGTAGTCAAACTCAACACCCTGACCGATACGGATTGGACCGGAGCCAAGTACAAGTACCTTCTTTTTACCTTCAGTCTTAACAGCCTCGTTCTCGCTACCATATACACTGTAGTAGTAAGGAGTCATGGCATCAAACTCTGCTGCGCAGGTATCAACCATCTTGTATGCTGCCACGATGCCGTTGTCATAACGCATCTTTCTAACTTCTTCCTCAGTCATCTTGCCATTTAAGTGAGCGATGACGCTATCTGGGAATTCGATTCTCTTTGCTTCCTTAAGAAGGTCTACTGTAAGCTCCTCCTGCTGAAGTCTAAGCTCCATTTCAACAAGAATCTTAATCTTATCGATGAACCACATATCAATCTTTGTGATTTCATGTATTGTCTCGTAAGATGTGCCACGTCTAAGTGCCTCTGCGATGCAATAGATTCTTCTATCATCAACTACTGTAAGTGCTTCCTCAAGCTCTGCATCTGTCATGTTGCAGAAGTCGTAGCTTAAAAGGGAATCCACATGCTGCTCTAATGAGCGAATGGCCTTCATAAGGGCTCCTTCGAAGTTATTGCAGATTGACATAACCTCGCCAGTAGCCTTCATCTGAGTTGTAAGCTTTCTAGTAGCTGTAATGAACTTATCAAATGGAAGACGTGGAATCTTTACTACGCAGTAATCAAGCATTGGCTCGAAGGATGCGAAGGTCTTCTTTGTGATAGCGTTTGGAATCTCATCAAGTGTGTATCCAAGGGCAATCTTTGCAGCTACCTTTGCGATTGGGTAACCTGTTGCCTTTGAAGCAAGGGCTGATGAACGAGATACACGTGGGTTAACCTCGATTACGCAGTACTCAAAGCTGTCTGGATTAAGAGCGTACTGTACGTTACACCCACCTGTAATTCCAAGCTCGTCGATGATGCGAAGTGCAGATGTACGAAGCATCTGGTATTCCTTATCACCAAGTGTCTGTGAAGGAGCAACTACGATTGAGTCACCTGTATGTACACCAACTGGGTCGATATTTTCCATGTTACATACAGTGATGCAGTTGCCGTTGGCATCTCGCATTACCTCGTACTCGATTTCCTTCCAGCCGGCGATACATCTTTCAACAAGTACCTCATGCACACGTGAAAGGCGAAGTCCATTTGTAAGGATTTCTACAAGCTCCTGCTGGTTGTGAGCGATACCACCGCCTGAACCACCAAGTGTGTAAGCAGGACGAAGTACAACAGGGTAGCCGATAGTATTTGTAAACTTAATACCATCCTCAACTGTGTTAACAACAAGTGATGCTGCCACAGGCTCTCCAAGCTTTTCCATAGTGTCCTTAAATGCCTGTCTATCCTCTGCTCTAAAGATTGTCTCTGCTGTTGTACCGATGAGCTTAACTCCCTGCTCCTCTAAGAAGCCGCTTTCTGCAAGCTCCATACCAAGGTTAAGTCCAGCCTGTCCTCCAAGTGTTGGAAGAAGTGAATCTGGCTTTTCCTTTATAATAATCTGCTTTAAAACATCAACTGTAAGTGGCTCGATATAAACCTGGTCGGCAATCTCCTTATCAGTCATGATTGTTGCTGGGTTAGAGTTTACAAGACAAACCTCCATGCCCTCTTCCTTAAGTGAACGACAAGCCTGTGTTCCCGCATAATCAAACTCTGCTGCCTGACCGATTACGATAGGACCTGAGCCAATCACCATTACTTTCTTAATGTCACTTCTTTTTGGCATTTACTGCTCTCCTCCCATCATCTTAATAAATCTATCAAACAAATATCCGCTGTCCTGTGGTCCTGGGCATGCCTCAGGATGAAACTGAACAGTGAAGATGTTCTTTCCTGTGTATTTCAATCCTTCATTTGTACCATCGTTTACATTAACAAATGCTGGTACTGCAATCTTTTCGTCTAGGCCATCTGTATCTACTACATAACCGTGGTTCTGTGATGAGATGTAAACCTTGCCAGTCTCCAAATCCCTTACAGGATGATTGCCACCGCGGTGACCATACTTAAGCTTGTGTGTATCAAGACCGTTTGCAAGTGCCATAAGCTGATGTCCCAGACAGATCGCAAAGATTGGTACATCGCTGTCATATAGCTTTTTAACCTCATCTATGATAGGGCCGCAATCCTTAGGATCTCCAGGTCCGTTTGAAAGCATAATTCCGTCTGGATTTGCTGCTAGGATTTCCTTAGCCTTTGTATGTGCTGGGTAAATTGTTACCTCACATCCTCTATCATTTAATGATTTTGCGATATTGCGCTTTGCACCAAAATCTAAAAGTGCAACCTTCTTACCATTTCCCTTAAGAACAGATTTCTCATGGCAAGTAACCTTTGATACCACATCACCTGTTGCATAAGCTTTAAGCTTAGGCTTAATCTCCTCGAAGTTGAAGTGCTCGTTTGTGGTAATCATTCCGTTCATAGTTCCACGGTCTCTCAAGATTTTAGTAAGCGCACGTGTGTCGATTCCTGAAATACCTGTGATATTGTGTTTTACAAGGAAATCCTGAATAGTTCCCTTGCAACGGAAGTTAGATGGAATTCTGCTGAGCTCTCTAACAATAAATCCATCTGGCCAAGGTCTGCCGCTTTCCATATCATCTGTAATTCCGTAATTGCCGATGAGTGGATATGTCATACATACTGCCTGACCAGCATAGGATGGATCTGTAAGGACCTCCAAATATCCAGTCATAGAAGTGTTGAAAACAATCTCGCTTATGACCTCTCTTGTTGAACCAATGCTGGTTCCTTCAAAAACTGTCCCGTCTTCCAAAATTAAAAATGCTTTCATCTTTCCTCTTTTCTACCCTTTTACATTTTATTAAAACTCCAAGGTAGAAAGTTTACCTTGGAGTTTATGATTTATCTGAAGTAATCTACACCAGACTCGAATAATTTCATATCCTGGTTACCATAGATGTTTATAGAAACGCCATCGCCCTTACGTTCAGCGTGACACATCTTTCCGTAAACTCTACCATCAGGACTTGTGATACCTTCGATAGCAGCAAAGCTTCCGTTGATGTTCCATTCTTCATCCATAGATGCGTTACCATCTAAGTCTACATACTGAGTAGCAACCTGACCATTTTCGAATAACTTCTTAATCCATTCTTCAGAAGCTACGAAACGTCCCTCACCGTGTGAAGCTGGTGCACAGTAAACGTCTCCTGCTTTTGTTCCAGCAAGCCATGGCGACTTGTTGCTAACTACCTTTGTATATGCAATCTTTGAAATGTGACGACCGATTGTGTTGTAAGTAAGTGTTGGTGAATCAGCTTCCTGTGTATGAATCTCACCATAAGGTACAAGACCAAGCTTGATAAGTGCCTGGAAACCATTACAGATACCAAGCATCAAGCCATCTCTGTTTTCAAGAAGGTTTGTAATTGCTTCCTTCATCTTTGCATTTCTAAATGCTGTTGCAAAGAACTTTGCTGAACCCTCTGGCTCATCACCTGCTGAGAATCCACCTGGGAACATAACAATCTGCGACTGAGCAATTGCTCTTGAGAATTCATCAACTGATTCTCTGATGTCATCTGCTGTCTGGTTCTTGAATACCTTTACATTTGTGATTGCTCCGGCCTTCTCAAATGCTCTGGCTGAATCGTACTCACAGTTTGTACCTGGGAATACTGGGATAAATACTCTAGGCTTTGCAATCTTGTTTTTGCAGATGTAGAAGTCCTTTGCCTGATATATGTCAGATTGAACTGGTGTCTTATCATCTGTACTCTTTGTCTTGAATACCTTTTCAAGAGGCTTTGTCCAAGCATCTAATGCTTCTTCCATAGATATTCTTACATCTCGGTAGCTAAATGTTGCATCGTCTGTAACCTCACCAACAACATAGCCACAATCTGTAAGTCCCACCTTAGAAAGCTCTCTATCAATAGCAAGAGCAGAATCCTCTGAAACCTCAAGGACAATGTCACCTACTGAATAGCCGAACAATGTCTTGTTTGAGAATCCGTCTTCAATCTTAACACCAAGCTTGTTACCAAATGCCATCTTTGAAACAGCTGGTACAAGTCCGTAAGCATCAAGTGCGTAAGCTGCCTTAACATTTCCCATTTCAACCATCTGACGAACGGCTGCGTAAATCTGCTTGGCCTGTTCGTAGTTAGGCTGATCATAAGCATCTCTTAGAACTCTAAGAACGAATAGCTTATCTCCTGCTTCCTTAAGCTCTGGAGTAACAATGTCTCCTACCTTTGCCACATCTACTGCGAAAGATACAAGTGTAGGTGGAACATCGATTTCGTTAAATGTTCCTGACATTGAATCCTTACCACCGATTGATGGAAGTTCAAACTGCATCTGTGCTCTGTATGCACCAAGAAGTGCTGCAAATGGCTGGCTCCATCTCTTTGGATCCTCGCTCATTCTGCGGAAGTACTCCTGGAATGTGAATCTAATCTTCTTGTAATCACCACCAGTTGCAACGATACGTGCTACTGACTCAAGCACTGCGTACTGAGCACCATGGTATGGTGACCAAGAGCTGACATAAGGATTGAAGCCAAATGCCATCATTGTAACTGCATCTGTGTTGCCATCTGCTACAGGAACCTTTGCAACCATTGCCTGAGTTTCTGTAAGCTGATATTTTCCACCGAAAGGCATCAGGGTTGAGCCAGCTCCGATAGAACCGTCAAACATTTCTACCAAGCCCTTCTGTGAGCAGTTATTTAAATCAGATAATGTATCAAGCCATGCTGCCTTAATATCATTATTCTCTAAATCCTTAGCAACCTTATCGATTCCGTATTTATCAATATATTTGTTGTTGCTATCTGGAAGCTCAACATATACATCTGTTTCCTGATGTGCACCGTTTGTATCAAGGAAAGCTCTTGATAGGTTAACGATTTCCTTACCTCTCCAGTTAAGAACAAGGCGTGGCTCCTTTGTTACAACAGCAACCTCGATAGCCTCAAGGTTCTCCTCAGCTGCATACTCAAGGAACTTGTTAACATCTGCTGGGTCAACAACAACTGCCATTCTCTCCTGAGATTCTGAAATAGCAAGCTCTGTTCCATCTAGACCAGCGTACTTCTTTGGAACCTTATCAAGGTCAACTGTAAGACCAGGAGCAAGCTCGCCGATTGCAACTGAAACACCACCGGCACCAAAATCGTTACACTTCTTGATTATATAAGAAACTTCTTCTCTTCTGAAAAGTCTCTGAATCTTTCTTTCTGTAGGTGGGTTACCCTTCTGAACCTCTGCACCACAAACTGCAGTAGACTCTGTGTTGTGTGCCTTTGAAGAACCTGTAGCACCACCGATACCATCACGTCCTGTACGTCCACCAAGAAGGATGATTCTGTCTCCTGGGTCAGAGTTAAGTCGCTGAACTGCACGCCTTGGAGCAGCACCCATTACCGCACCAATCTCCATACGCTTTGCAACATAATCTGGATGGTAAATCTCTTTTACATATCCTGTAGCAAGACCAATCTGGTTACCATAAGAGCTGTAGCCGTGAGCAGCTTCTCTAACAAGCTTCTTCTGTGGAAGCTTTCCTTCGATTGTATCCTTTACTGATACTGTAGGATCTGCGGCGCCTGTAACACGCATTGCCTGATATACATAAGTACGTCCTGAAAGTGGATCACGGATTGCTCCACCAAGACAAGTAGCAGCGCCACCAAATGGCTCAATTTCTGTAGGATGGTTATGTGTCTCATTCTTGAAGTTGATAAGCCATTCCTCTTCTGTTCCATCTACATTGATTGGAACTACGATTGAGCAAGCGTTAATCTCATCTGACTCTTCCTGGTCTGCTAGCTTGCCATCTGCCTTTAATCTCTTCATTGCAAGAAGTGCTAAGTCCATAAGGCAAACGAACTTGTCATCTCTGTCCTTATAAAGAATCTTGAAGTTATCAAGATAATCATTGTAAGTATCTTCAATAGCAGCCTTGTAGTAACCATCTTCGATAGTAACGTTCTTAAGCTCTGTAGAGAATGTTGTATGTCTACAATGATCAGACCAATATGTATCTAACACCCTGATTTCAGTAACAGTAGGGTCTCTGTGTTCATCTTTGGAAAAATAGTTTTGAATATGAAGGAAATCCTTAAATGTCATAGCAAGATTCAAGGAATTATATAAATCTTGTAAATCATTTTCAGCCATTGAAGTGAAACCGTCAAATGTCTTGACGTCGGCTGGCTCATCGAAATTATTAGATAGAGACTCTGGTAAATCTTCTGATGTCTCTCTAGAATCAACTGGATTAATACAATGCTTCTTAATAGCATCGAATTCGTCGTCAGATATGCTACCCTCAATAACATAGGTAGTTGCTGTGTGAATTGTTGGCTCTTCGTTTTCATTTAATAGCTTTAGACACTGCTCCGCTGAATCAGCACGCTGGTCAAACTGCCCCGGAAGAAACTCAACAGAAAAGACTCTTCCACTGTAGTCAAAAGTCTCTTCATAAACATTATCAACAGGAGGCTCCGAAAAAACAGTTTTAACTGCCCTCTTAAAAACGTCGTCAGAAACATCTTGAACATCATAACGAATCAAGACCCTAACTCCCGTAACATCCTTGATGCCTAAGTAGCTTCCAATTTCGGATAGCAATGACTTGGCAGATACTGCAAATTGTGGCTTTTTTTCAACGTAAACTCTTCTTACCTTGCCCACTTTACACCTCCGTATATTTACTTGAAAATCTGTGAGTAAGCTTCCTGTCAGCATTTTCATGTCCCGTTAACTAGTAAATAACTGACAGTCAGCCTCACAGTCATAGAAAGTATAACACAAAAAATTCACATCTCCTAATAATTTTTTATGTCATTTTTCGCCAGAAATTTGTTACTTTTAACGAAATATCATCTATTGTGGTAAATTCTGCATCTTTCCATTCTCGAGGAAAAGTTTTTCGATAACTAGATAATCTAAATCTATCATCTAAAAGAGCTATAACTCCAACATCATCTTTAGTTCTGATAAGTCGTCCTGCAGCCTGAATCACCTTATTCATTCCAGGATAAAGATAAGCATACTCAAATCCGTTCTTTCCGCTTTCGTCAAAGAAATCATTCATAAGCTTTCTTTCATTTCCTACCTGCGGTAAACCTGCCCCTAGTATTATTGAACCTATCAGCTTGCCACCAACTAAATCAATTCCCTCCGAGAAAATACCGCCTAAGGTACAAAAAGCTACCATGGATTTAGTTCTAACTTTATCGAATTCTCCTAAAAACTCTTCTCTTTCTGCTTCTGTCATGTTCTGCTGTTGGATAATTATATCTACATCATCACCAAAGCCTTCGTACCTTGTGTAGATATCCTCCAAGAATTTGTAGGATGGTCCAAAGACCATATAATTGCCCTGTTTTCCATTAACAATAGTTCTGATATAATTTGCGTATTTAAGATATTCCTCATCACCACGTCTGGTATATTTACTGGTGACATCTGTTCCTAAAAGGAGCAATCTGTTTTTAGGATCAAATACTGAATCCACATAGATGGCATATACATCCTTTTCGTTGCATAACAGATTTTTATAATAATCTATTGGAAGAAGTGTAGCGCTGAAGTACACAGTAGCTCTGGCCATTCTTAATCTATCCTGCAATTGAGCCGATGGGTCAATGCAATATAAATGAAGATTGAAATTCTTATCTTCATCAAAATCTGCATAAATCCTATAATGCGCCTTATCCTGTTGATATGCTAAGGCTGTAAAATTTCTCAACCTAAAATAAAAATCCAGCACCTCATCCTGATATATGCCAAACTTTATTTCTTTTTTGAAAAGCTGCTCCAATATCATCTGCACATTCTCGCATGATGTAAGAAGCATATCGATGTCGTCAAAAACCGTAATGTCCTTTTCACATTCACGCTTATACTCAAGCATTATTCGATTACATTTATCTAAAGCGTTAACCAATTTCTTGCTAACAGGCTTTGCATATCTTTTAATAGAAAGAATTTCTTCTTTTATAAGAGTTTCAGAATACATTTCTCTGGCTCTATCTACCATGTTATGTGCTTCATCTATTAAGAATATATGCTCCCCATTTTTTCCATCTGCAAAAAATCTTTTTAGATAAACATTTGGATCAAAGACATAGTTGTAATCACATATAATGCCTTCGCACCAGGTGCTAACATCTAACGCAAGTTCAAATGGGCATACTACATATTCTTCAGCGTAACCCAAGATAACATCTCTTGTAATTACATTTTCTTTAGTAATGACTTCGTAGATAGCGTCATTGATTCTATCAAAATGGCCTCTGGCATAAGGACAATTGTCAGGATTACAATCTGCTTCGTCGCACATGCACATCTTTTCTTTAGCTGTAAGCATGATAGTCTTACCCTCATAACCATTTTTAGTTAAGAGGGAATATGCATCCTTTGCAGCAATAGCTGTAGCAGTTTTTGCAGTTAGATAGAAAACTCTTTCTGCAAGATTCTGGCCTAGTGCCATTACAGCTGGATATACGTTAGCAATAGTTTTGCCTGTACCTGTAGGCGCCTGCATAAAAAGAATCTTTTGGCGGAATATACTTCTATAAACATCTCCAACAAGCTTTCTTTGACCGTCTCTATATTCAAATGGAAACTGCAGGTCCTTAGCAGATTCTAACAGCTCCTGCTTGTGATAATACTGAAAATCAGACCACTTTTTAAAGATGCCAATTATAGTTAAAAACCATTCTTCTATTTCTTCATATGTATATATCTGATTGAAATATTTGACCTCCTCAGTCTCAAGGCTAACGTAAGTCATTTGGACTTCGACAGTTTCAAGCTGATATTCATTAGCAACTATATATGCATAGCATTTAGCTTGGGCCTCATGGACAAGTACTGGCTTTTCAAATGTCATTACATCCATGTACATGCCCTTAATCTCATCTACAGTTGCAGCAACTACCGTACCATCTTCGTCTCTATCTAATACAAGTCCGTCTGCTCTTCCTTCAATGCCAAGCGTATAATCATCATATTCAATCTGAAATTTAAGAGGAACTTCCGCACTATAAAAGGGACCCATAGAACTTTGAATTTTTCTATGGATCCTACTTCCTGCCTGCATCGCCTCAAAAGGGTCAACGGAACCTCTTCTATCGTCAATATCCCCTTCTCTAAGTAGAAATTCTACCAGGTTTCTAACTGATATATTTATTTGTGCTTTTTCTCCTTCCGGAGTTACTAATCTTGATACTTTCATAATAAAAAAAGACCTATGAGTTAAACTCACAGGTCATATTATACAATATTATATTCTATGCAACAACGAACTTCTTAACCGCATTCAAGAAACCAGCGTTAGCCTGGTGCTCAGAAACATGAACATCCATCTCACGCTTAACTCCCATTGCAAGAACACCCAAAAGAGACTTTCCATCAATGTAAACAACACCACTGTGAAGATCAATATCTCCACCGCACTGTGATGCAGCTCTAACAAATTCCTCAGCATCCTGTGTGTTCTGTAAAAGAATCTTAAACTTCATAAAAATATCAACTCCTATAAAACCTAAAACATAAAATCTATTTTTAATTTATATCACGCTCCCTATATAGTGTCAATGCAATTCTTGCGTTTAAATCATCAAATTCTGTACTCAATTAAAAACAAAACCTCGGTATATTTCAACCGAGGTAGAATTTCTTTTACTGTATAAACATGCTTCCGTACCATTTTAGGGCTTCCACGTATGCTTCATACACATCATCCATTTCAATGTCGTGCAATATCATAAGTCTTGAAACCTCTTGCCAATCACCTGACTCATAACTAAGTAGGAACTCAAGCTGTGGTGAAAAAATGCCATCATCATTAATTAAAGCATTTTTTATTTCATTACTAACACCAACCTGCTCTAAAGCCTTATCCATTGGCATATCTAAGATGAGATTTAGTAAGGAGAATAATCCCATAAGGAATAGTTCGTCCTTTCTCATAGCATAATCAAAAATAGGTGCCAGGTTTTCAGCAAATCTAGCTCTCACCAACGATAATCTAGTGATTTCATTAGGTTTTCCAGATGCTAACTCACTTAAAAGAGTTGTATTTAACCATCTTCTAAGCTCCTTTTGACCAAGCAATGCAGTAGCCTGAGCAATTGACCTTATATTTGAATTGATTGTAAGTTTATTAGCAATTTTTAAAAGTTCAATAGTAAGCGCAGGATCTTGTGTGATAACCTCTGCAACTTCATCTAAATTAAAATCAGGCTCATTAATAACCTTCATTAATTTAAGATAATTAATCTTAATTGGAGCAACTTCAGTATCAGATTTATTAATAGGTACTCTAAAGAATGTACCTTCAAATACCTTAAACAGACCAGATTCCTTTGCTGCGTCAAATTCTTCCTTTGTATGTAAGTTTTCAGCACAAAAATCAACCTTAGGAACTACTTTCTTAAAAGCTTTTGCCTGCTCGACTACATCCCCATTATCAGCATTAATTAGAATCAAATCAAAGTCATCCATCATGAATTTGAAATCATCAACATTGGCTAATGGCATATCCTTAAGAGCTATTTTGAAGCCTTTACTCTTTAAATCAATTAAACGTTTGTTATAAGATTCTTCAGGCTTTATAGATTGATCAATAAGAAGAATAATTCGTCCATCAAATCCCTTTAATTGCTGCTCTATATTGGAAAAGAGCGAAATATTATTAATTGGAATAATAATACTACAATTTGCAACTAAGTCATCTTCTGAAACGCTTTCGAAAACTTCAAGTCCAACAACAGATCCAGCACCATCGTACTTGCCTGTAATAAGCATATGTGGCTTTTCAAACATATTCTCCTTTTGTGCATACAAGCAATAAGATGCAACAGACATATCCTCGTAGAATAGTGGTACTAACGTAGCAAGCATAATCCCTCTCCTTTTGTAAAAACCCCTTATTTTTGTTGCATTAAATATTCTGACAGAATATTCAGAATACTTATTTTTATTATAGCATTCTGTATTTTTAGATTCAATTAATAGCATAAAAAAAATAGCTGTGAATCTTATTGATTCACAGCTATTAGTCAAACAGGGGACGAGAGAATCGAACTCCCACCAAAGGTTTTGGAGACCCCTATCATACCATTTGACCAGTCCCCTTTATCGTAAGCGAAAGACCTAAACTTGGTTTAAATCCCTCACCCACGCGACTTATAAATAGTAACACAAGTTTAAGTCGCTTTCAATAGAAAAAACACAATTTTTTCACATTTTTTCTACTGGTTTTTTTAGAAAGAAAAAGTTCTTGTTTTCACAAGAACTTAAGTGGAGACGGAGAGATTCGAACTCTTGACCCCCTGCTTGCAAGGCAGGTGCTCTCCCAACTGAGCTACGCCCCCAGAAACATAGCAACTTCAA
>NZ_AUJQ01000016.1 GCF_000424305.1 Pseudobutyrivibrio ruminis AD2017
CTGTAATCATTATTCTAACCCCTTGTTTTGATACATTTATTATACCAAAAAAGAGGTGAGAAAGCTTGGAAAATCAAGGATTTCTCAGCTTTTAGTTAGCCTAAAAATGAAAGAACTGGAGTCCGCTGACTCCAGTTCCTCCTTATTAAAAAGAAAAGGTCGCGACGAAAGCCGCGACACTTTGTCTACACTCTGAGACGTGGGAATTATTTCCCACGTCTTCCTGATTCTATTAATTCTTTTTCAAAGGCTTCAGGGTTCTTTAGATAATAATCCTGATGCTCCTCTTCAGCCTCATAAAATGATTTAAATGGTTCTAAAGCAATGCAAGCCTTTTTGCCAGCTGAAGCTTCTAATTCAGCTATCTTAGCTTCTGCCATTTCCTTTTCTTTTTCATTCTGGTAGTAAATTGCTAATGTATAAGAAAAGCCTTTGTCTATAAACTGACCTTCTCCGTCAAATGGATCCACATTAGCCAAATATATATCAAGCAGCTTGTCATAGCCTACATTCTTTTCATCATACTCTAAAGCAATGGTTTCACGATGACCTGTACGCTGTGCCTTTACATCCTCATAAGTAGGATTTGGCTCATCTCCGCCCGAATAGCCACAAACCACTTTATCTACTCCGTAGATTTTGTAAATTGGTGTAACGCACCAAAAACAACCTCCTGCAAAATATGCCTTCATATCACTATATCTCCTTAATAAAAAATGGTTGTACAAAATGAATTTTGCACAACCATAATATATCATTTTTTCTCCATAGTCTACAGAAGCTTACATTTTACTTTTCGTAATCTAACTTCAGTATATCAAAAATTAATTATGATAAAGATTTTCTAACAACACCCTTAGGGTCCTTGATAAGAACAAATACAATCCAAATAACTAATGCAAGAGCTACAACAGAGAAGCCTAAGAATGTATCATTAATCATATCCTCTACAGCTGGAGTGAAATATTCTGCTCTAAGCTCTGCATATTCAAAAATAGCATCAACAAGCCACATAATTGAAGCACCCCAGAACATAAACATTAAAACGTGAAGCTGCATATCATTATTCTTTCTGTTGTACCAAAGAACTGTTGTGATAACAGCAGCAATAACTGTGATAAGTAATGTCATATTATCCTCCTTAAACTGTCTGCTTTAAGCTAGAAACAGGTCTTCTAACAATCATATCTGCAGTTACACACATAATAATCCAAATAGCAGTAACTAAAACTGCCATAGATACACCTACTGTTGCAATTTCATGAAGCATTTCTGCTGTATCCTCTGGACTAGACATTGCTGTTAAGAATGGGAAGAAAGGCTGAACTTCTCCGTGCCATACATGCTCAAATGCAAGTAAAACAGAGCCTCCCCATAAAAGATTTGATAACCATTTAAGCTTTCTAGTCATAGAGACCCTGCCATCATTTTCCTTATTCTTGGTACCATTTTTTTCCATTGTCTTCTTTACAATTGTTGTAACAACAGCCTCACCAGCTGGAACTGTAAAACAAGCCATTTCATTTCCTCCTTTAAATAAAAACAAAAAATTCTGGTTCGGAGCACTATTCCAAACCAGAATTTATTATATCATGGTGAGTCCATATTCATATTGAATTTTGTAGTTTTATCCATTCAAATAAAGCGGTTTAATATTCCAATCAGGAATACTAATGCACTTTTGTTTTACATCCCATTAAAAATAATGATCCTATAACATTACCGTTTATGTCGTAAATTCGACAGTTTATGCCAAAATAATCAATTATATATAATGTATGTTATTATAATAATCGATTGATAACATTCTCTCACCTTTCCTTTACAGGAGGGGGCGAGAGAATTTTATTCTCTCAGGACAATCTGTCCCTGTGATATAGTCTTTTTCATATCAATTATTCTTTGATTTTCTGAGCCTTTGAATCTAAGGCGGATGTTTTTCTTATCCTCTATGAATGGTCCGTCGACCAATATATCAATTAATGATAACATTTCCTTAGCCTCAGCTGTATGTACTGCTGCACTGCCAGAGGTAAGACTTTCGTAGGTGTAACCTGTGTATACCCAAATATCCTTATTAGGATATGTTTCCTTTACACGCTTCATAAAAGGAAGCAGCACCTTTTGATTTTCCGGTTCGAAAGGGTCTCCTCCAAGGATAGTTAATCCATTGATGTAATCAGGCGAAAGTAGCTTTATTAGCTCATCACTAGTTTCTGTTGTAAAGTTATCGCCGTAATTAAAGTCCCATGTTTCTGGCTGAAAGCATCCCTTACAATGATTCCTACATCCTGAAACAAACAGGCTGACCCTTACTCCTATTCCATTTGCTATATCACAGTTTTTGATTGCTCCGTAGTTCATATCCTATAAATGCAAGACACGTTCTTTTATTTCCATGGTACGGCCCTGATTCCAGAACTGAGTTCCTATATAACCGCAGGTACGTCTTGCTACATTCATTTTGTTTTGATCACGGTTACCACAGCTTGGGCATTCCCAAACCAGCTTGCCGTCATCTTCTTTTATTTCGATTTCTCCATCCCAGCCACACACCTGGCAATAATCGCTTTTGGTGTTAAGCTCTGCATAAAGGATGGTATCGTAAATGTATTTAATCACATTCATAACAGCGTCAATGTTGTTGTTCATATTAGGAACTTCAACATAGCTGATGGCTCCTCCTGGTGAAAGAGCCTGGAAGCGGCTTTCGATAGCTATTTTATCGAAGGCATTGATTGGTTCTGTAACATGTATGTGATAAGAGTTGGTGATATAGCCCTTATCAGTTACTCCCTTGATAACACCGAATCGCTTCTGTAAGCATTTAGCGAATTTGTATGTAGTGCTTTCAAGTGGTGTTCCATATAATGAATAATCAATGTTTTCAGCTTCTTTCCACTTGTTAGTATATTCATTAAGCTTATTCATGATTTCAAGGCCAAGCTTTTCACCCTCAGGTTCTGTAAGCTTTTTGCCATTCAAAGCCATGACGCATTCCCATAATCCAGCATAGCCTAAGCTTAATGTACTGTAGCCGTTGTATAGAAGCTTGTCAATGACCTCGCCCTTTTCAAGTCTGGCAAGAGCGCCGTACTGCCAAAGAATAGGTGCAACATCTGATGTTGTTCCAAGTAATCTTTCATGGCGACATCTAAGCGCCTTATGGCAAAGCTCCATTCTTTCATCAAATATCTGCCAGAAAGCATCCATGTCCTTGTTAGCAGAAAGGCCAATGTCGACCAGGTTAACTGTAACAACGCCTTGGTTGAAACGACCATAATATTTGCGCTTACCCTCTTCGTAATTCTTAGCGTTAGCAATGTTACCAATGCCAGCGTCTGTAAATCTGTCCGGAGTTAAAAAGCTTCTGCAGCCCATACATGTAAATACATCGCCCTTAAGCTCCTTCATGATTTTCTCTGATATATAATCCGGTACCATTCTCTTAGCTGTGCACTTAGCTGCAAGCTCAGTTAAATAATAGTACTGGCTGTCTTCGTGAATATTATCCTCTTCCAAGGTGTATATAAGCTTAGGGAAGGCTGGTGTAATCCAAACTCCCTGTTCATTCTTAACACCCTGATAACGTTGTCTGAGAACCTCCTCAATAATAAGAGCTAAATCCTTCTTCTCCTGTTCGTTCTTGGCTTCGTTAAGATACATAAATATAGTAACGAATGGCGCCTGACCATTAGTTGTAAGAAGTGTTACAACCTGGTACTGAATTGTTTGAACACCGCGCTTGATTTCTTCCTTAACGCGCTGCTCTATCATCTTTTTCTTATCTTCATCATTAAGAGTGATGCCACATTCTTCAAGCTCCTTATCAAGCTCTCTTTTGAACTTTTCTCGGCTAACCTGAACAAATGGTGCCAAATGAGCTAATGATATAGACTGTCCTCCATACTGATTAGATGCAACCTGAGCTATTATCTGAGTTGCTATATTGCAAGCTGTAGAAAAGCTATGAGGCTTTTCAATAAGTGTACCAGTAATAACTGTACCGTTCTGAAGCATATCCTCAAGATTAACTAAATCACAGTTATGCATATGCTGTGCATAGTAATCCATATCGTGGAAGTGAATGATTCCTTCCTTGTGAGCCTTTACTATATCCTCTGGAAGAAGTAATCTTTCAGATAAATCCTTAGATACCTCTCCTGCCATATAATCACGCTGTGTGGAATTAATAACAGGATTCTTATTAGCGTTTTCCTGCTTTGCTTCCTCGTTATCGCATTCAATTAGACTTAGGATTTTGTCATCTGTTGTATTGCTCTGTCTAACCAATGCTCTTGTGTATCTGTAGGTGATATAGCATCTAGCTAAATCGTAGGCACCGTGAGCCATAAGGTCATGCTCTACTCTATCCTGAACCTCTTCCACACCTGGAATACGGTCTAGATTAGAGCAATAATCTGTAACCTGATTTGTAATTTTACGAATGTCATCGTCACTGATTCTTGCTGATTCGTCTACCTGTATGTTAGCACGTGAGATAGCTGCAAAGATTTTATTGCTGTCGAATGGCATCTCACTACCATTTCTTTTAATAATTTTCATTATGTCTACCTCTTCAGAAAAATAGACATATATAAGTGCACTTAATATGTCCAATAGATACTATAGCAACCTATAATTAGGTTGTCAATATATGGAATTTATTGTCAGTTAATACACAATATATTGTGGCAAATATTAAAAAAGCAGATGCTTTTGCAGCACCTGCTTTTCTTATATTATATTACTTTCTAGCTTTCTTCTCAGCCTTAGCCTGTAGCTTTGCTAATTTCTTTGCAGTAGGCTTGAATAATCTAAAGATTTTATATATTTCAAGAATAATTAATAATGTAAATATCACTGAAACCACAATCATAATAAGTTCAGATTTTCTTAATCCATCCTTAATATGGCTGCCTGGCATTGCGCCATTCATTGACTTCGAATTTGCGATAGTATAAAGCATTCTATGCATTGCCTGTCTAGCATAATAATATGTAGCAGGATCATTCTTATCAAAATCATATCTTGCAGCTGCAGGAAGTGTTGTAAGCTTAACATCTGCACCTGCTTCTGTCATCTGATAGCCATCCATAAATACACCAGTATTTGCATTATCTGTCATTACAAGGCCATCAAATGCCCACTCATTTCTAAGAATGCCTGTGATTAATCCATAATCACCACCTGCCCATGTGGCACCAACTCTGTTGAATGAAGTCATAACTGCCTGAGATGCTCTTATATCCTTAGAAGCATTTGCATAAGAACCATCAGCCTGCTTCTCAACATAATTTAATGTAACATCTCCTGCCTTCATACACATCTCAAATGGAAGCAGATAGATTTCACGAGCACTCTGCTCATTTAACCATGTTGCAATACTAAACTGTCCGTCTCTATCGCCACGGTGATTTTCCTGGTCATTGAATGCGAAATGCTTGATGTATGTGTACATACCCTTAGAAGCAGCCCCCTTTACTTCATTAGAAGCTACTGTTCCTGAAAGGAATGCATCCTCTGAATAATATTCGCCGTTTCTTCCTGAGAAAGGTGTACGATGAATATTCATTGAAGGAGCATACCAACCATCGGCACCACCAAGTAATCCTTCATTGCCAATCATTTCACCATACTCATTTGCAAGTGATGGATTCCAGCACTGTGCAAGTGTCATAGCTGTTGGAAACATAGCACCTGTTCCACCATAAATTAGTCCTGCAGCTGTATCAGCATCAATATTAAATGGCTTTTCTACTGATTTGATATATTCAATACCATATCCACTAACACCAATTGCATCATAGATTTCTTCTGCTGTAAGCTCATCTAATAAATCTTCCCAAAGAGGATCATCATAAGCTAAGCCTCTCATATCGATAAGCTTAAGACCATTATCAGCCCCATATACAATCTTTGTATCTGCAAGAGATTCTTTATCAACTGGTGAACCTGAATCAAAGCTATCTAACTGTGCAATCAAATCATCAGATGCTGTCTTTGTATATGTATATGAAGCACCATCTTCTCCATTGATTTCATTTCCCCAGGTACTTATCTGGGCGCTTGCAGTGCCGTCGTGTGTTGGGAATGTACCTACCCAGTCATTTCTTGTAAGATAAACTGCGTCACCTTTAGCATCATCAAGCTGATTTGTAATTTCTACTCCTGAATAGCTGTCTTTTGAATATGTAGCAGTATCAACCTCATCAATTTCAGGTGTGTACTCACAAACAAATGGATTCTCTGCCTCCTGCTTAACACCAATTATATTGTTTATGGCCTCATGTGCATTCTTTGCTGCAGTAATATAGTAATCACCAGCATCAAAGATGTATGTCTTTGCGCCATTTGCGTCATAAGCCTTTAGCTGAGACTTATCGAAGCTAAGCTTAACTGTCTGGGACTCTCCTGCTGCAAGCTCATTTGTCTTATCATAAGCTACTAATTGAACAGAAGCTTTTTCAACACCATTTTCAATATCGTAATCTGTATATGGACTCTGTGCGTAGATTTCTACCACATCCTTACCTGCAACATCACCTGTGTTTGTAACAGTTACTTCAACATTGCAAGTGTCCCCATTCCATGTAGTCTTCATATCAGACCAATCAAATGTTGTATAAGACAATCCATAACCAAATGGATATACAACCTCTGAATCGTAATCAAAATCGCCTGCGTTTTCGCGTCCTAAAACAACATCCTCATATCTTGTTTCGTAATATTTATATCCTACATAGATTCCTTCTTCATAAGTAACGTAATTATACTTTGTAAGCTCGCCTGTAGAATCAGAATACTGATAATCACCAAAGTTCATAGCTGCTGGTGACTCTAAAGGATTGGCTGCAAAAGTATCTACAGTTCTTCCTGAAGGATTAACCTGACCAGTCAAAATATATGGTAATGACTCGATTGCTGTTGCTGAAATAACAGCCTTAATATTTGGATAATCCTTTATAAAATCAAGGTCAAGTGCTGCATTTGAATTAGTTACTAAAATCACCCCATCAAAGTTATCATTAAGGTATGAGATGATTTCAAGCTCTGTTGAATCTGGCTCAAGATATGTCTTTGCCTTATCCTCGGCATTATCTGCGTGATTATACATTGAACGAGGCATATCTCTTCCTTCACCTGCTACTCTCTTAAGGAAATATACAGGCACAGTGTCTTTAATTGAATTCATTACCTCACTATTTGATTTAAGCTCTGATAATGGTAATTCGTTAATTGAAAAATCCTCTGCATCACCATAGGATATAGAGCCTTTACCTAAGCCATAGTTTTCAGACTGCTCTTTATAATAATCATAAAGTGTTTTATTAAGCGAAATATGGGCAGCATCAAAAATATCAGCAAGGCTTCTTCCACCCATCATGCTATCATTTGCGGCAGCTGTGACCGAATTCACACTGAAAAAACTGAAGGTACTATCTGCTGTCTTTGGCAGAAAGCCTTCTTCATTCTTAAGTAAGATTGTTCCTTCATCTGCAATTCTCTGATGAAGTTCTGCCTCCGCAGATTTAATTGAATCTTTATCATAATCCGCCTTGTTGTATTCAAGGTCCAATCCTGTGGCTTCAACATCTGAATTGTCTATCTTTGTGTTGATTCCACCAATCATGCTATCAAGCATTCTGGCGTAATTTGGCAGGACACTATTCACTGCCACAATAATTACCGCAAATACGATAATTAGTATGGAACGGATACATGTTCCTACTATTTTTCTTCCTTTGCTCATTGTACATTCTCCTTTTCTTCTGGGTATTACCCGTGATTGATAACTTAATTGGAGAATATCAAAAAAAATATAAAAATAGCAGGCTTTGTCCTAGCCTGCATATTTTTTGTCATATTTGGCAATATCTATTCTGTAAAAATCATTCTTAAAAGATATTTGCCACTGTCTGTTTTTATATTCATCTGTCCGTTATACTTTTCTACTATGTTTTTGATGCTTGCTGTGCCAAAACCATGGCTGAGCTTGTCCTCCTTTGATGTAACAGGAAGTCCATGACTCATTTCAATATTGCCATCGTATGGATTAACAATTTCCACCAGCACTATACCCTTTTTGTTCTGTATTTGGACTGATATCCATCTTTTATCCTTATTCAATATTTTTTCATTTGCCTCTATTGCATTATCAAGTGCATTTCCAAGCAAGGTATATATATCCAAATCATCCATAAAATCCAGCTGCTTTCCATCGGCCATGCAGCTCATATTTATGTTCTTGCTATGACATACAAGCTTCTTTTCAGTTAATACAGTATCTAATAATTCATTGCCTGTTCTAACTACAGCATCATAAATAGCAATATCATTTTCCATTTCAGCCAATATGCCACGACGCTTTTCATCATTCTCCATATTAGCTAAGGCATTTATCTGGTGCTTCATATCATGATAATGCTGATTGACAACAGCCATGGCATCCTTGGACAGCTGATATCTAACCTGGGTTTCCTTCCATAGCCTTTCCTTTTGTTGAAATACCAGTCTTTCGTTTTCGTTAATTAGCTGTTCCCTTTGATTAAACAAGATAAAAAGGCAGGCTAGTATAGCATAAACAGCATGTATATGAGTAATATTATTAAAGCTTGCCACTATGCTTAAAAGCCATACCACAAAAAGGATGATTATGGTAGCTGATGTTGCAACGATAGTTTCTATTCTAAGCTGGCCACCTTTAACTATTGGCTTTGCAAACCAAAAATAAGCCATAACAAATGAGCCTATAAGACAGCTTACATATAGAACAATTTGGTAATCAGAAATATTAAATATATAAGCTGCCAGCATTCTAATACAATAAAATATATGCTCTATAGCATAGCTTATTGCGAATAAATATACCGCCTCGTGAAGGGTAACCTTACATGAAAAAAAAATGCCAAATATTACTGCAAGCCAAACAGAAATAAACCAAACTAAAACATAGATATAAGTAGACATGGTCACGTCTGTAATGGTATCCCCTTCAAAGCCAAGCATCAATAAAACCATTGTCATGCCAGTATCTACCAAAAATCCTATAATTACACAAATAATTGCTTTTAAAAGCCCATTATTCTTTTTTTCTATTCCAAGGCAAATCCCCAGTATTGGTGGTATGATTTCTAACAAATACCCTATATTAAATGCATTACTATACATAGCTATATCTCCATTCCTACATACTCACCAAATGCAGTAATAAAATCCTTCTTTCTACTTCTGCTTAAAAACAATTCATCACCTACAACTGTAACTACATCTCCCTTAATCTTATCAACATACCTTAAATTTATAAGATGGGATTGGCCACTTTGAACGAAATTGTATTCCTTTAATTCCTCTGATATCGCCTTTAAGGTCTTGCCTCTAGTTTCAAATACACCTAGTTTGCTATGTATCACGATAGTATGTCCTACTACTTCTATGTAATAAACATCCTCTGTATCAATTTTTCGCTTTGCCCCATCCTCTGAAACTATAATCTCTTTACTCTTTTGATATTTATCAGCTGTTTTAAAAACCTTATCCATAGCCAGTTCAAACTGCTCATAAACTACAGGCTTTAAAATAAAATCAAGAGCATTAACCTTGTAGCCTTCTATTGCGTACTGTGCTAGTGCTGTTATAAACACGATGATTACACTATCATCTAATTCACGTATCTTCCTTGCAGTTGTCATGCCGTCCTGATATTTCATGTGAATATCCAAGAATATAAGGTCATATTCTGAAGTATAATCATCTAAAATATCAATTCCATCAAAGAAGGTTCTAACTATAAAATTATCATTATGTTCCTTTTCATAGCGAGATAAGTGCTCAATCAGACTTGCCTGGCATTCCTTCTCGTCTTCAACTATTGCAATTCTAAGCATGTAATACGTCCTCTCCATATAAACTTCTTTTGTATATTCTAAGTGAAGTCGTCACAAATTGCACTATTTACATAATACTTCACAACTTAGCAATAATTTCTCCATTTTTTCTTGCTACAATACAATTAGTGTAGATTGTTATAGTAGTAGAGGTATGCACTATGGATATGGTTAAACGTAAATGCCCAGGCTGTGGCAAAATCTTTTATATTTCTACAGTTGATATGGATAAACGATTCCAAAACGGGTATAAACCTATTTTCTGTAATATCAAATGTCAGCTTAGATTTTCTGAGCAAAGATAACTAATGATTAGGAGAAGACACTATGAGTAAATTTATTGTTGCAGGAATCACACAGCTAGAAACCATTGTTAAGGTAAAGGAAATCCCTATTAAATATGAGCCTTATACTGGAGAAAGAGATACTATTTACATATCAGCTGGTGGTGATGCTTTCAACGAATCATTGGCTTTGAAATGGCTAGGTGATGACGTGGAATTTATGACAGTTGTGGGGGAGCATGAAGATCTTAGTATTTTCAATCCAGCAAACCGTGAGGTAACTCTTTCTACCAAATACGTTCTTCCAATTATTAAAGAGACACCTATGGAAGTATTTTTGTATGACGCCAGAAGAAAGGCCCAACGATTCGAAGATTTAAAGGACATCAGAAATGCTAACTACGATATGATGCTGGTGGATCCACTGGTTCCATCCTGCGATATGATGGTATTATCTAACGTTAACTTCTGTAGACCGTTTATTTCACGAGCTATTGATAATAACAAGAAGTTGGCGGTAAAAATTCATAGATTCAAACGTGAAAAAGAAATTTACAACGAAGACTTTTTAAAGAACGCTGATATCATCTTCTTCAATGACAACTCCATTGATGAAGAGCCTTATGATTTTGTTAAGGATATGGTTAGCAAATATGACCCTGAAATCATTGTTCTTGGTCAAGGCCCTAACGGCGTACTTATCTATGATAAATACAAGGATTTCACTGCACACTATAATGCAGTAAATTCTAAACAGATTGTAAATACAGCTGGTGCTGGCAATGCACTTTTTGCTTGCTTCCTACACTATTTCCTTAAAACAGGCGATTCAAAGACAGCTATTCATAAAGCATTACTTTTCGCATCAAACTACATTGGCTATATGGGAACCTCGAACGGATTTATGACTGAAGAGGAATTAGAGCATTGGGATAATCTTATTTGGAATCCTAGAAATGCAATGTAAATTAAAAGGACACCTCGATTTCGGGGTGTCCTTAATACTTTTTATACTGCTTCGATTATATTTTTATAATTGTTTTCTTTGCTAATGCAAGCCTGCCCATTACCATCCAAAAACTGTTTCAGATCGTCTCGCAAGCTAGCGTAGTCCTTTAGACCTAGCTTATAGAGCTTTTCATTTGATTCTCTACTCATTGTAAAAGTTCCCATAGATAAGTGCTCACTAGGTGCGAATATAAATGCCTTACCATCTTGCTCTAGCTGATAGGCCATACGCTGACTATCCGTATATGCGATATGCCTGTTATTTAGAAGCTCTATAATTTTAGGATAGTTTCTGCATTTAAAAGAGTAAAATCCCCTAAGGCTTTCAGGCTTCTTTACAAAGTCCCTTGGCTTGGACATAATAACCACCAGTTTATCACAGCCATCCTCTATAGCTTTCTTAACAGGTATTGAATCGGATACACCACCATCATAGTAATAGTGCCCATCTATCTCTACAGGAAGGCATGCCCCTGGCAGTGCTGATGAAGCCATAATAATTCTATAATCATCCTTTGGCATTTCTTCCTTATGAAAGTATCTGGGCTCACCACTATTTGCATCTGTTGCTACTATAAGATACTCTGTGCTATTTAACATAAGGCTTCGATAATCTAAAGCATCAGTTCCGTCAGAATTGCTCAATGTACCATAGATATATTGAAGTCCAAACAGATTATGTGTCTTTAAATAACTCTTTAATCCAAAATAATCTGGCTCAAATATGTGGTCCGAATAAAAACGCCTATTTCGCCCCTTCTGCCCTGCCAAAAATGATGCTGCATTTGCGCTTCCCGCAGACACACCAATACAATAATCAAATTTGATTTTGTCATCTAAAAAAGCATCCAGTATACCTGCACCATAAGCGCATTTCATTCCACCGCCTTCAACAATAAGTCCTATTTTACTCATTTTTCCACAACCTTCTCTACTTAACCAACACGTTTTCTTAATATTAAGTAATTACCGCTGGCTTTTCAATGTTCAAATTGAAAAAGTTGTATATTCATGCTAATGACTTTCTCCTATAATCTATACTACCTTTATTCTACATCCTGTAATGCTGCGAAGTCTTCCTCGCCTGTTCTGATTTTTACAACCTGCTCAACGTCATATACGAAGATTTTTCCATCACCGATGTGGCCTGTGTAAAGTACCTTCTTAGCAGTGTCGATTACATCCTTTACTGGAACCTTGCAGACTACCACGTCCACTCTAATCTTAGGAAGTAGTGCAGGCTCAAGTGCAACGCCTCTATAATATTCAGGAGCTCCCTTTTGAACACCGCAGCCCATTACATGAGACACTGTCATACCTGTAATGCCAAGCTTCATAAGAGCATTCTTAAGCTTTTCAAGATTACGCTCCTTGCAAAGAATTTCTATCTTTGTCATTCTAGGCTTGCCTGCTGATGTAATCTGAGATGGTGCATACTCAACCTCTACTGCATCATCCATTGATGCAAGACCAGCAGCCTCTAATGTATCAGTGATAAGTGATGCTGTTTCATCATCATATTCATCTGCATCAAAATCATCCTCTAGCATGTTAAATCCTGAGTAAGCTGATGGAAGACCATGCTCAGTTCTATCAAGACCAACTATCTCCTCCTCTGCAGATGCACGAAGTCCTATAGTCTTTTTAATTACCGTAAATGCGATAGTAATTGTAACAGCTGCCCATGTTCCTACGGTAAGAACTCCCAGTAGCTGTAGACCAAGTAGCTTAAATCCTCCCCCGTAAAAAAGACCGGTAAGCTCACTGTCAGGAGCTGATGTAGTTGCAAATAATCCTACTGCAATTGTTCCCCAAATACCATTCATCATATGTACTGCAACTGCACCAACTGGATCATCAATGTGAAACTTGTAATCAAGAAGCCATACACCAAATACTACAAGAAATCCTGATACAACACCAATTATGATTGCACCAAGTGCATCAGTTACGTCGCATGGGGCTGTGATTGCTACCAGACCTGCAAGTGAGGCATTAAGTGACATTGATACATCTGGCTTGCCATATTTAATCCAAGTGAATGCCATTGTTGTACATGTTGCAACAGCAGGTGCTATTGTTGTTGTAACAAAGATTGATGCAAGCTGTTCTACTGATGTAGCTGCTGCACCATTAAATCCATACCAGCCAAGCCAAAGAATGAATACACCCAGTGCTCCAAGTGCAATATTGTGACCTGGGAAAGCATTTACCTTTGTAATCTTACCCTTGCTGTCACGATTAAACTTTCCAATTCTAGGTCCCAATATTTTAGCACCAACCAATGCACAAATACCACCAACCATGTGGATGGCACAGCTTCCAGCAAAATCGTGGAAACCAAGCTGTGATAGCCAACCGCCTCCCCAAATCCAGTGTGCCTCAATTGGATAGATTACAAGAGAGATAACACCTGAGTAGATACAGTAGCTAATGAACTTTGTACGCTCTGCCATGGCGCCACTTACGATTGTTGCTGTAGTTGCACAAAACACTAAGTTAAATACAAAGTTGCTCCAGTCGAAGCTTGCATAATCTGTAAACACCTGAAGAGATGGCTTGCCAACAAGACCAAATAAAGCATTTTCACCAAACATCAATCCAAAACCTATGATTATAAACATCACTGTTCCAATACAAAAATCCATTAGGTTCTTCATTATGATATTTCCAGTGTTTTTTGCTCTGGTAAATCCAGCCTCCACCATTGCAAATCCTGCCTGCATCCAAAATACCAATGCAGCTCCTATCAGGAACCATACGCCAAATAACATGCTAGAATACTCTTCCATTTCTTTTCCTCCTTTTTTATAAAACAAAAGGCGCCGCAAACGTAATTTCTTACGCTTACGACGCCTTTGTCATTTCCTAAACAAGCCTTGTTTTATTTGTTTAGTATAATATTCTTTTGACAATTTTTTGTCAACACTTTTTTATAGAAAATTATTCCACGCTCTTAAGAGCTTCTGTCATTGGAATTCGTTTATTTGCTTTCATTCATTGCTTCTAAAAATCTCTTAGCTAAGTCCCTATCTGCTGAATCCTCTCTGTATACGCCATATACATCCCAGGAATAAGCATCTTTAATTTCTACAGCTTTAATATCTTCATTATCACTGAAAAACTTAGGGGATATGCCTATTCCTACCCTGTTTTTCACTAAGCGATAAATAGATTCTCCCTCGCCAACCCTAGCTACAATATTAGGATTAAAGCTATTAAGATGGCAGGCGTTAATAACATCATGATACACATGATATTTCTCATTCATAGAAATAATCTTCTCTGTTTTTAAATCACTTATTTCTACCTGTTTCTCATCAAATAATCTATGACCATTATAAACATAGGCTACTAAATCAATTGATTTTACAAGCCCCGTCACAAGATTACTATTATTAGGCTTACCTACAACAAATCCAAAGCTAATCTCGTCATTAAGTATTCTTCTAATGATTTGCTCATTCTCATACTCAGACCAGCTTGCTAAAACCTCAGGATTAGACTCCATAAAATCATTAACCTTAGGTATATCAATAGCCCTTATGGTACCTGCTGCAAAGCCAACCTTAAATCGTTTTTCCTTATCGTTCAAGGTTTCTATTGAAGAAAAAAGCTCATTTAAATCTCTAGATACCACCTTGGATTTCTCATAAAAAAGCTTTCCGCTTTCCGTAGGAATAAACCCCTCCTTGCTTCTAATAAAAAGCGGCGTACCACATTCGTCCTCAAGACTTTTTATTATTTTACTAAGTCCCTGTGGCGACAAAAATAATTTGCCGGCAGCAACCTGCAAATTTCGCTCTTCATATACAGTTTGGAAACATTTAAAATTTCGTGTATTCATATTAATTATTATAAAATAAAAGACCCTGCCAGACAATAAGTCAATTGGCAGGGCCTACGGGGGAGAGTTTTATTTCTATTTATTAAGATATAGGCAATTATTAAATGTGGTTAGCTACTTCAAATGCATCCCAAATACCATACATGATATTTGAAACCTGTCTAGCATCACCAAGTAGATAGATTTCATCTACATCATTCTTGTACTGATTATAAAGTGTGTTTTCACTAGCATAACCAACACAAAGTACTACGCTGTCAGCTTCAAGCTCTTTTGTCTCATCGCCAACTGTAGCCTTGAGTACACCATTCTTGTACTCAGTAACTCTTGCACCAGTAACAACATCGATGCCATTGAATGGGATTAACTTCTCAAGCATCTCTTTATTTGCAGAACAAAGAGGTCCATTAACAGCCATAAGCTTATCAAGTGCTTCAACGATTGTAACCTTCTTGCCCTTCTGAGCTAAATCAAGTGCAAGCTCGCAACCTACAAGACCGCCACCTACTACAACAGTCTTCTCACCAGATTCCTTCTCACCAAGAAGTACCTGCTCTGCTGAGTAAACCTTTTCGTCGTCACCAAGTGAGAACATCTTAGGACGAGAACCTGTAGCAAGGATAACTGCATCAAACTGCTTATCAAGGATTTCCTTTTCAGTAGCCTTAGTATTAAGGTGAACCTCTACGCCAAGACGTACCATTTCATCCTCATACCACTTAGCAAGTGCGATATCGTCTTCCTTGAAATCTGGTGCGCCACCTGGGATAAGGTTACCACCAAGACGACCATTTGCCTCGTAAAGTACAGGCTCGTGACCTCTCTCAGCAAGTACACGTGCAGCTTCACAACCTGCTACACCACCGCCGACTACAAGAACCTTCTTCTTCTTGCAAACTGGATTGTACTGGTTAAGTCTTTCCTTACCACACTGTGGATTAACTGCACAGTTGATAAGTGAGTAAGTCTGAATACGACCCATGCAACCTTCCTGACAGCTGATACATGGACGAATCTGGCTAAGCTCATTTCTTCTAATCTTGTTAACGATATCTGGATCTGCAAGTGTAGGACGACCAAGAGAAATCATATCGCAGATATCATTGTTAAGGCAATCAAGTGCTGTATCTGGATTATCAACACGACCTGCCATAATTACAGGGATGTTAACATGTTCCTTTGTAATGCGAGCGAACTCCTTGTATGGAGCCTTCTCCATGTACATTGGTGGGTGGTTCCACCACCATGCATCGTATGTTCCTGCATCTACGTCAAGGGCATCATAGCCGTACTTCTCAAGAAGCTTAGCAGCCTCGATACCTTCTTCGATGTCACGGCCCTTCTCTTCAAATTCCTCTCCTGGAAGAGCACCTTCTCTGAAGTCCTTAATCATAGACTTAAGAGAGAATCTCATTGCAACTGGGAAATCCCATCCACAAGTCTTTGCGATTTCCTCACGGATTTCCTTAGCGAAACGGAGTCTGTTCTCTAAGCTTCCGCCGTACTCATCTGTACGCTGATTAAAGAATGAAATAGCGAACTGATCAATAAGGTATCCCTCGTGAACAGCGTGAATTTCAACACCATCGAAACCAGCACGCTTAGCATTGTAAGCACCCTTACCAAAGCTTTCAACGATACCGTGAATCTCTTCAACTGTAAGTGGGCGGCAAGTCTTATCAAGCCATCTGTGTGGAACTGCTGAAGCAGAAACAGGTGGGAACTCTCCTAAGTTTGTAGGAATAGTTACACGACCGAAACCACCTGACATCTGTAAGAAAATCTTAGAACCGTATGCATGAACTCTCTCTGTCATCTGACGGCTAGTTCTTACAAACTGAACTGGGTTGTATGTAGAGTTTGGTGTGTTAGGGAATGAAGGCTTCTCAACCTCTGTGTCAGAGAATGTTACACCTGTAATAATAAGACCAATACCACCCTTGGCACGTCTAGTGTAGTAATCGATTCCTCTGTCATTCCATCCACCTTCGCAATCACCAAGACCAAGTGGTCCCATAGGTGCCATTGCGTAACGGTTCTTGATTTCAAGCTTACCAATTTTGATAGGCTCAAAAAGTCCCTGGTACTTCATTAAAATATCCTCCTTTTAAACATATTTAACAATGCTTACTTCTGCCAGAACATTGTTAAATTTTTGTCATTGATAAGAATATTTTAAATCAATACCAGGGATATCTCCATCAACAAAAAGTTTATGTTTATAAACAAAACGTGATTTTAGTCTATCTTACTCTCCTTTGGACCTAAGTATGACTCGCGGATTTTAGCATTAGGATTCCAGATAACCAGCTTTTCAACAACCACACCTGGGTCAATTGCAGAAAGCTTAATATTATTAACACCCTTGTGTAAGCTAACCTTGCAGGTACCAATATGAATCTGATCAAGTACTCCCTTTCTCCAGCTATTTGATTTCCATGGAACAAAATCTGTTTCAGGTATGGTATTTACGATAACGCCTGCTTCATCATTTGAAGAAACATTTAATGCCAGCTTGCCCTGATATACTACTGGATTGCTTGCTGCTGCATATACATTTACTTCATAGTCAGCTGCTTCAAGTGCATATACATTGTAAATAAGTGCTGGTGCATCAGCAGGATTATCAAATCGAACTGTCTGTGGATATGCCTTCATACCACTTTCGTATCTTCCGTAATCCTTAATCTCCTTATATTCACCCTGCGCTGTTGCAATTGCTTTCTGATAGTGATTTGCCTCAATAGAGATGCAGCCATTTGTTTCAAGGAAGCACTTTTCATTTACATTGCCTAAATCAATAGCTGTTACATCTACCGCAAGCTCCACCATAGTAATGCTGCCGCCGTTTTCTGATTCATCAGCAACAGTTTCGCAATCATCTCCGTATATACGAATTATTGCGTTATCCTCTTTGTTCCATCTATCTTTATTGATTTTTACTGTATATAGCTTTATATCATCAATAGATAATTGCTTGTTCTTCTCTACTGACTTTCCATCGTCTGAAGCTGTTATTTCAATCCAATCAGCATCCCAATCTATACGATAGTGAAGTTCTTTCTCTCCACCATTTGCCACCTCAAATACACCGGAATCATTTGTTTCAAAGCAAAGTGGCATGTGAAGTACGTGTCTAGTCCAGCGATGTGCGCCAGTTGAATCTTCACTGTCTGCTATTCCAACTAATAATCTTGCGTCCTCTACAGGATTTAAGAACTGGCTGATTGGGTATTCACACTGCTCATCATTCCAGTTAGTAAATCCGATGTGGTAAACAGACTGCATGTGATTCCACTTACCACCATTTCTTGTATGATATTCCTTTACAAGATTGCGCTCAGTTTTAACGCAGTCCTGAATTAGCTTCGCATATACGTTAGCATGCTTCATGCGCTTTTTTATATAAACAATGTTAAGGCTTGCATAAAGATGCATCTTGTTAATCTCAGCAACAGACTTAAGTGGATAATAAACTATCTGAAAGAAGCATTCTTCTAGAGCTGTGCCTTTTACCTGCTTGTAAAGCTCCTCCACCTTTTCTTCTGCTTCGTAAATACGATTCAGATAATCTCTTGCTTCGTTTTCATGTGCTCCATGATAGATTGATGAATTAAGAGCCTCTGGACGTCTTCTTCCACTCCAGCTTACATACTCTGTTACAAGCTTTGCGGCTTCATCTGACATTTTTGCATCAAAGCCTAAGCCCTTAAGCCAGTTAACTGTGTATTCCCCAGTCTTATTGATAGCAGTTGTTCCCCACTTATCAAAATCATAAGCCAAATCAAGGAAGTAGCTAAGTGGAAGCTCCTGATTCTTAATATCACCTACATTTACAATCCAAGCAGAGCGAACACCAAAATCGTAGGCCATTGTCATCTGCTCCCACACCTTTGTAAGAGGTGATGTATTAATCCATAGGTAAGAAACTGGCTCTCCAAAATAATCGAAATGATAGTACATACCAAAGCCACCATTTTTCTTACGAAGCTCATCATCTGGAAGAGTTCTTACGTTGGCAAAGTTATCGTCGCAAAGCATCATGATATCATTATCAAGTGCTTCCCAATCCTTAAGTCCCTTAGTATTTTCATCACCGTAGTAGTATTCCTCTACTTCCTTATATAAGGCAAGAAGCTGTGGGTGCTCACTTGGAGCATATTTTGAAATAAGTTCCTTTTGCTTAACAATTGCCTTCTTCAGAACATTAATATTGTCCTCAAGAGTGGCATCCTCTGGCATAAGATATGAATCGTTCTCTCCACGCATACCAATAGTTATAAGATTCTCGAAATCCTTATTTCTAGTCAAGCCATCCTTCCAGAATTCTGTAATGCCTTCAGCATTTGATAGGAAGCTCCATTCTGTTCCATACTGTGGATTGTCATGTCTAAGGCGCTGGAACTCCTGTCCTGAACGGCAGCATGGCTCATGATGAGATGCACCAACAATTACACCCATCTCATTTGCAAGAACCGCATTTTCGAAATAATCTAATGTAAAATCTGAGCGCCACATTGCAGGCCAAATATAGTTTCCCTTTAATCTAAGAAGAAGCTCAAAAATCTTTTCATAAAGCTCTGGCCCAGGGCTGATACTTCCGTAATTTTCTCTAGCCCAGTTTCCAAGACATGGCTGCTCGTCATTAATAAAGAAGCCTCTGTATCTTACTGATGGTTCCTTTGAAATCATACATACATCATCTGTAAGAACTACCTCTTCCTTTTGCTTTACATTTGCATCTGCCCAGAAATACCATGGTGATACACCCATGATTTCTGAAATAGAAAACATACCATAAGTAAGACCACGCTTGTCACTACCAACTATAGCAAGCACCTGCTGTCCCTTATTCTCAGGATTTTCAAACATGAAAATACCGTAGGTCTCTCTCTTTCCTGCTATATCCTTAGTATCGATTACATCCTTAAATTCATTTTGAACCTTAGCGCTTTCCGCTAGGCCAAGATAAATAACAAAGCTTGTATCGTTTGGAATAGCCGCTGTGATTTCAGGAGCCTTACCTGTAACTCTTTCAATATCCTTAGCAAAAATCCCTGCCATCTTCTTAACACCATGTACTCCATTGTCCTCAAGCACAATAGGTGCCAATACACCATTTTTGAACAAATTAAATTCAGCCATTATTCTTCTCCCAATTTTGATTTTATAACACTGATTCTACCAACTGAGGCAATATACCTCTATTCATTTTTTGACCTTTTATATGTCAAAACTTGTGACTAATTTCAGGAAACAATTTAGTATCCTACAGGAACTCATCACCTAATCGTCAAATCCGTTTGATAAAAATTTAAATATCAAATCAAATGGAGGAAATAACATGCAAAATAAGATTGTTACAAAACTTTTAACATGTGCTCTTTCTGCAGGATTAATCCTATCAGGATGCGGTAATACCAGTGTATCATCTACTGAAACCGAAGTTACAGATTCAGCGAATGAAGCTGATGGTTCTACTGCTATTGGTCAGACCGTATCTGGTCCTGCCAGAGATGATATCTCTGTTAACGAAACTATTGAAAATAACGAAGATGGTGAACATGCCATTGAAGCCTCAGGAAAAGATGCATCCTATAGCAATGTGGAAGTAATTAAGACCGGGGATTCAGATGAGGGCGATGAAGCCGATTTTTACGGTGATAATGCAGCCATATTTGCAACAGATGGAGCAACTCTTGATTTATCAGAAATAGTTGTTGATACTAACGGTACACATGCTAATGGTGTATTTAGCTATGGCGAAGGCACAACTGTTAATATTTCAGATTCATACATTACTACAGCTGGCAACTGTTCTGGTGGACTTATGACAACAGGTGGCGGTACTATGAATGCCACAAATCTTACAATTGAAACCAGCGGTAATTCGTCAGCAGCTATCCGTTCAGACAGAGGCGGCGGTAACGTAACTGTCACTGGTGGAGACTACACTACCTCAGGAACAGGCTCTCCTGTCATTTATTCTACTGCAGATGTAACAGTTTCAAATGCAACACTAACCTCTACTGCCTCTCAAGGCGTTGTGGTAGAAGGAAATAATTCAGCTACATTAAACAATGTGGTTCTTAACGCTGACAATAACACAAAAAACAGCGATAAGTCGGATTATTATCAGGCTGTTATGATTTACCAATCTATGTCAGGTGACGCTGATGAAGGTACTGCATCATTTTCTCTTAAAGACAGTATATTAAACAATGCAAACGGTGATGTTTTCTTTATCACAAATACCGTGGCAGATATTAACATTGAAAACTCTGAGATAAACAATAATGGTGATGGCATTTTACTGAGAGCCGCAGCTGCAGGTTGGGGCAATGAAGGATCTAACGGCGGACAGGTAAATGTTAATGTTAAAAATCAGTCGCTTGAAGGTGATATGTCTATCGATGATGTATCTGCAATGAATCTTTATCTTGGCGAAGGTGCAACCTATAGCGGCGCAATTAATACAAACGGTGAAGCTGGAGACGTTTATGTTCAGCTAACAGATGGAGCGACATGGACACTAACTGGAGATTCCTATATCACTGCTCTTGCATGTGATGCCGACAGCATTAATTTAAATGGCTATAAATTATATGTAAATGGTGAAGAATATACAGAAGGTTCTGAATCTACAGGTGATGCAATCACTCTAGAAAAAGCTACTTCATCAGGTGCTCCTGATGGAGGTATGCCAGAAGGTGAGGCCCCTAGTGGTGAAAAGCCTGAAGGCAATCCACCAAGTGGCGAAAAGCCAGCTGGTGAAGCCCCTAATGGCGAAAAACCTGAAGGAACCCCACCTAGCAACGAAAATTCCAATAAAAACTAAACAAAAAAATAATCAGAATTTGCATAGTTTATTAAAAAAGAGCAGCCAGCACTGGCTGCTCTCAGAGTGTAGACAAAGTGTCGCGGCTTTCGTCGCGACCTTTTCTTTTTAATAAGGAGGAACTGGAGTCAGCGGACTCCAGTTCTTTCATTTTTAGGCTAACTAAAAGCTGAGAAATCCTTGATTTTCCAAGCTTTCTCACCTCTTTTTTGGTATAATAAATGTATCAAAACAAGGGGTTAGAATAATGATTACAGAACAAAATGAGAAGGCTAGAAAGCAGATTGAATTTGTATGTACTGATGACTTGGTTCCCCAGGATCATCTTCTAAGAATCATAGATAAAGCCATTGATTGGTCTTTTATTTATGATTTAGTCAGAGATAAATATTCT
>NZ_AUJQ01000017.1 GCF_000424305.1 Pseudobutyrivibrio ruminis AD2017
CACTCAGTCAACAAATCGTCACCCCGAAGGGATCGTGATAAGTTGCTTCGTTCGACTTGCATGTGTTAAGCACGCCGCCAGCGTTCATCCTGAGCCAGGATCAAACTCTCATGTTAAAAAGTTTAATTCCGAATCAGTATAAAACTGACTTGTTTACTAATAAAGGTTTCGTTTCATTAAGAAACTTAAATGAATTTCAAGGATACATGTTTCAAAAAACTTGTATTAATTCAAGGTTTGTTTCACTGTTCAGTTATCAATCTTCGTTTGTTTGTTTTGCACTGTGTGACTTGCTGTCCCTCAGTGCTCGATTATAATATCACCTATATTTCCAGTTGTAAACCCCTTTTTTGCTTATTTCTTAAAGTAAATCTATTCACCGTTTCAGGGCTAATTGTTAGAATTGTACAAACTGTATATTCAACTTTCGTTTTACCGCGAAATATATCAAATGTTACCTATTATTAAGAAAAAGGCAACCACTCTACTGAGTAATTGCCTTTCCTGACCTAGCGCAGACTAGGTATGTCCTAATTAACCAATTATCTCTTGATTAATATGGTGTACATAATATATATCGGTTTATAATCGAAATAGTGAATACAGATTTAAAGTTTTTATTCATGTAATTCTAATGGCAGATTATCTGGGTCAAAGAAGAATGTCATTTTCTTGTTTGTAAATTCATCTGTCCTAATAGGTTCGCAGGATATGCCCATATCATTAAGCTCTGTCACTATCTTTTCGATATCATCTACTTTAAATGCTAAATGACGAAGACCGCATGCCTCTGGAAAGGATGGTCTTTTGGGTGGATTCTTAGGGGCGAATATCTCTAGTTCAGTTGTATCGTTTACCTTTAAATCCAACTTCCAATCGTCTTTTTGTGGTCTGTAATTTTCTCTTATAATTTCAAACCCAAGCTTATTTACGTAGAAGTCCTTTGATTTTTCGTAATCAGAAACAATAATAGCGATGTGATGTATAGTTGATAACTTCATTTATTAATCCTATTCTTTCTATAAAAATAAACTACATCCAATTATAATCCCCGCCAGTAACGGCAAGTGAAAGTAACGCGTCCATTCGCTCTACCTCTTCTTCACCCTGTACTACTGAAATAAGCTTTGCTGTCTCAGTAGCAACCGGCATTTCCTCATCAGGGCCAATTTCCATATTTGGCTGTTCGCCGCAGTAAGGGCAAACCAGTGTTGGTCCAACCTGAACTGATAAAAATCTGTTTGCACACTCTTTGCATTCATAAAATCCTGCCAGAGTTGTGCCATCTGGTACATAGTACATATCTATACCTCCAATAATAGCTTTCTTTCGCAATAATAGATTCAGTATAACATAGAGAAGAAGATTATTGAAAAATAATATCAAGGTTGATATAATAATTTTGCTACATTTAGTTGTGCGCAACTTATATACAATTGAGGTAATTAATTATGGAAAAAGAATTTGATATTCAGGCATACATGACAGCAGGCGTGGAACGTGTAGTTAAAGATTCTCTACGTGCCACACTAAAAGACCCAAAGGAAAGCATTTTCATGGGAAAATTTGCACTTGCTACAAAGAAGGCTTCTGATATTAGAAAGCAATTTGAAGCAGATGGACTTCACGTTCCACCATTTCTCATCGCTTCTATTACTAGTAATTGTAATCTTCATTGTGCTGGCTGCTATTCCAGACAAAATGAAGCAACAAAGGATTGTGAGCCTGTGAATCAGCTTACAGATGAACAGTGGCTTCAGATATTTGACGAAGCAGAGGCTCTTGGAATCAGCTTTATCCTTTTAGCCGGTGGCGAACCTCTTCTTAGAAAGGGTGTAATCAAGGCTGCCGCTACAAAGCCAAATATCCTCTTCCCAATATTTACAAATGGTGTATTCATCAGCGATGAATACTTTGATATGTTCGATAAAAACAGAAATCTCGTTCCAATTATGAGTATTGAAGGCCACAAGGAAACCACCGACGCAAGACGTGGTGAAGGTATATACGATAAACTAATTTCCAACATGGAAACCTTTAAGAAAAATGGTCAGATTTTTGGTAATTCAGTAACGGTTACTACAGAAAACTTTGAGGATGTTCTATCGGATGATTTTGTTTCGATGCTTCAGGGTTATGGCTGTAAGGCGGTTATTTATGTGGAATATGTTCCTGTGTCTGAAGATAGCAAGGATTTAGCTTTATCTGAGGCTCAGGAGGAACAGCTTAGAGCTAGAATTAGCCAGTTGCGTGAACAGTATGAAGATATGGTATTTATCTCCTTCCCAGGAGACGAAAAATCTTCAGGAGGATGTGTTGCGGCAGGACGCGGATTCTTCCATATCAACTCAAATGGAGGCGCGGAGCCATGTCCATTTTCTCCATATTCAGATACAAATGTAATTGATTTAGGTCTTAAGGGCGCAATCGCTTCTAGACTATTTAAAATCCTTCAAGCTGGTGATATTCTAAAGGATGATCACGTTGGTGGATGTGTTTTATTTGAGAAAAAAGACCAGGTAGAGGCAATCTTACAAGAGGCCTAAAATACAGAAGAGACTGCATTAGCAGCCTCTTCTTTTTTTCTAATTAAATTCTAAACCCACTTCTTAATGAGCATTGGGTATAAGGCAACAGCAAATAACATCATCAGACATCTTGCTACAAAGCTACCCCAGTTGTCTCCAAACATTCCACAGAAAATGGCGCTACCCATGAATTCCTTCCAAGATAATACGATAACTACTCCAATGAAACCAAGCATTGGTAGATTCTTTTCTGTTTCTGGAATCTCATAATGAATATAATGTCTTTCAAGGAAGCTGCCAAGTACAAAACCAAGAAACAAACCTGCTGATTTGAAGGTATCCTTCATCATCTTGTGTGGGTCAACAAGGAGCTGTCCATCTACGTAATCCATTGGATATGGCTTTACCTGGATATAAATAAGTACTGCGATGACAAGGACTATTCCTGCTATTGTAAGGATATCCTTGGCTTTTTCGTTGCCTTCAAGCTTGTCTTGAACCTTCGCAATAATGAACATAAGAATGGCTGTTGCGCCAAAGCCTACGGCAACATCCTGAGGTGTATGAACGCCTAGGAAGTTTCTAGAAAAGCCTGTGAGAACAAGTAATACGATACATATTACTGAAACCCATCTACGTTTGTTCCACTGCCATACGGCTGTGCCACCATAATGTATAGTGGCATTTGTGGTGTGTCCACTAGGGAATGAATACCCTGTAGCTGCCACCTTTGAATCACCTGCAGGCTCGATTAAATCAGACCTGATCCATGGTCTATAAGCGCAGGCTGTCAGCTTGATGACACCATTAAGAAGTTCTCCACCACTATACCATGCCAAAAAGCGATAGCCCCATTTTTTACTAACACACCAATAAACAAAGAATGGAAGCATTGGCATAACGTCAACTGCTATCTTTGAAAGTGCGTTAAAAAATTCGTCGAAAACTCCTCCTGTTGCATTTCTTAGTTCCTGCAACAACAATAAATACTGAATGTCAAACTGCATAACTCTGTCCTCCCTTTAAATAAGTATTTTTTACATTTCTACATAATACATTAATATTGTCCCAAAATACTCATTTTCACAAAAATATCATATATATTAAAAAGCTCCCAAAATTTTGGGAGCCTGCTTTACAATCATGTTATGAACAATTTGCCTTTTTTATAATCATGCTTTCTGAGTTAATCATTCTAGATTCCTGAGAATGGATATCTTCAGTTGTCTTTTTGTAACCTGGAAAACATTTACAAATCGAATCAAAATCCATTTCATTCTTTAATAACAATTGTAATGCCTTTAAGTCTTGTGCTTTCATGTCTCGTCTTATTTCCTCCCCGTTGTTCTTCTTTCCGAAAAACACCACGAGGAATAGTGTATCAATAGACTGTGAAAAAGTTATGTACATTCTTTATAAAAAGTATGATTCTTTTCCACAAATAGGCTCTTTTACCATTCTATATCGACAATTTTGCCCTCACGTGAACGTAGACCTGTTATCTTCCCTGATTTCCACTGCTTTGGAAGAGCTGGAAGCAATACATCTTCACCCTCATGACTTTGAAGCAGCATCTCCGCAATGCCTGATACCAAACCAAGATTCCCATCTATTTGAAAAGGTGGATGATTATCAAAAAGATTTGGAAGAAGTGACTGTCTCATAAGAGCCATGATGTTTTCATAGCACTGCTGCCCATCACCAAGTCTGGCCCACATATTTATAATCCAGGCTCTAGACCATCCAGTATGACCACCACCATGGGAAAGTCTTCTTTCGATTGTTGCTCTAGCTGCTTTCAAAAGCTCATCACTATTTGGGCTATCGAAAAACTGCTTTCCAGGATATAGGGCAAACAAATGTGATATATGTCTGTGGCCAAGCTCTATCTCTTCATAATCCTTTGCCCATTCTTGAATGGTTCCGTTCTTTGATATTTGAGGCTTAGGAAGCTTTTCTAAAATACGACTGTAGCGCTTTTTCTCCTCTGAACTAATCATGTCTGTTTCAATCAAGCCGCTAAAAAGCTCATACAGAATCTGGGCGTCCATAGATGCACCTTCGCACATCATCCCTTTTTCACCATTCGAAAGCATGTAGGTATTTTCCGGTGAAACTGTAGGCGATACCACAAGCTGACCTTCCTCATTTTCGATAAGTGTATCCTCAAAGAAAAGTGCAGCCTCCTTTATCATGGGAAGATATTCTTCCATAAATTGCTTATCTTTTGTATATCGATAGTGCTCTAATAGGTGAAGGCAAAGCCATGCTGCCCCCATCTGCCAATAGCTGGCTGCCTGCCAACTATCCTGCGGAGCACAATCTCCCCACATATCTGTGTTATGAAATGCCATCCAGCCTCTTGCATTAAACATTTCAGAAGCTGACTTTCTTCCATTTTCTACCATGCGTTTCAAAAGATTAAACAAAGGCTCATGAAGCTCTGATAATCCTGTGACTTCCGCAGGCCAATAATTCATTTCTGTATTTATGTTGATGGTATATTTGCTATCCCACGCAGGCGAAAAACTGTCGTTCCAAATCCCCTGCAAATTAGCAGGCAGACTGCCTGGCCTGCTAGAAGAAATCAAAAGATATCTTCCGTAAGCAAACAGCAGATTGATAAGTCCATCATCTGTTCCACCATCTATAACCGCCTGTAATCTTTCATCTGTAGGAATGAGATTCCTATTCTCACATGTGATTTCAAGCCTGCAGCGATTCATAAGCTCTTCTATATCAGATACATGTCTTGTTTTAAGCTGTTCGTATCCTAAGCGTTCAGCTTCGTCCAAGGTCTTAACTACATCTTCGACAGGATTCTCACAATAAAAATCTGTCTGAGAAACAACAAGTATTTCTGCATCTGCGTCGGTGTGTAGCATTCTTCCTCTAATAAAGGCATTGCCTTTGATTGCGCGAACGGCCATGCAAAATCTAACTCCATCAGCTCCAGTACGACCTTCCATACAAATGGTATTGTCCGAAAGCTTATATACCTTTTCACATTGATTGCTACGTTCTGCAAAAATACGAAGTTTTGCACCCTGGCATTTTATGGCCATCACTTTATCCACATATGAAATAAAGCTTTCCCTATGAAAAGCTACGCCATCCTTTGTATAACTAACTGTATGTATTCCTGTATCGATGTCAAGCTGGCGCTTGTAATCTGGAATATCTTCAACGAGTTTAAGCTGTCCACTCCATCCCTCGCGTATGCCCAAAATCTGGATACGCTCTTTGCCCTCAGGGATGATAAACAAATCCGCAAGTGGTTCATAGTGACTTTGATAATCAGGTATGCCCGCCATAGATTCATGGGCAAGCTCCTCGGCGTCGGCGATTCTTCCATCTCTGATAAGTCTTCTTATTTCAGGGATGTTTTCTTTAGCATCTGGATTAATGCGGTTTCTATAGCCACCCCACCAAACGCTGTCATTATTTAGCTGGAATCGGTCAATCACAGTTCCGCCAAAACACATTGCGCCCATAAATCCGTTTCCAAGAGGAAGAGCACTGTTCCAGTCTTCTGCCGCTTTTTTGTACCAAAGATTACTCATTATTCAATGCCTTACATCTATCTAAAATGTCATCCTTTGAAGGGATTTCTAATCCTGTTGTGAGAGATTCAACTTTTGTTTCAAACTGATGCAATGTGATGATATTACTTTCGTAATCATTAACAAGGCTATTCTTTTGCACTAACTTCTCCTGAACCTCCTCAGGTGTGAGCATGCCCCATGTATCTAATTGGAGCAGCTTTAAATCGAAATCTTTACAAATCTTTTTGAATTCCATATTCTCTCCTTTATAGTACGTCTCCATAACATTCTGGACGTCTATCTCTGAAAATTCCCCAACTCATTCGGTTTTCATAGATTTCATCCAAATCATAGGTATGTATCAAAATCTCTTCCTTATCTCTAGAAGCAGATTCCAAAATCTCACCTGTTTCATCTGTCATAAACGAACTGCCGTAGAATTCCAGACTTGATGACTGCATGGCATTTTCTTTACATGGCTCTACGGTTTCTAAACCGATACGATTAGCAGCAATTACAGGCATCAAATTTGAGCCAGCATGCCCCTGCATACAGCGTCTCCAATGTGGCATGCTATCGCATTCAATAATAGGCTCGCTGCCGATAGCTGTTGGATATAAAAGCATTTCTGCCCCCTGCAAGGCCATTGCTCTTGCGGTTTCAGGGAACCATTGGTCCCAACAAATACCGACACCTATTGTGCCAAACTGAGTTTTCCAGGTTTTAAAGCCTGTGTTACCTGGAGTAAAGTAAAATTTCTCCTGATAAAAATGGTCATCTGGAATGTGAGTCTTACGATAAACGCCTAGTATTTCACCATCTGCGTCAATCAGTGCAACTGAATTATATAAAACAGTGCCATCCTTTTCGTAAAAGCTAACAGGAATAACCACTGATAGTTCTTTTGCCACAGCTTTAAAATGATTTACCGCATCATTTTCCTCTACTGATTTGGCAAAATCATAGTATTCGTATCTTCTCTCCTGACAAAAATATTGTCTTTCAAACAGCTCTGGTAGCAATATGATATTTGCTCCAGACGCAGCGGCGCTACGAACCATTTTATCGGCCTTTTTTATATTCTCATCCACGTTAACTGAACAGCACATCTGAACTGCAGCAACCTTTACTAATCTCATCAGCCTACCTCCAGTAAAACCCTCTATTCTGGTATTTGTTGTGTTATGCAGTGAATATTTCCACCACCTACTATAATCGCTCTTGCATAGATAGGGTAAATCTTTCTATCAGGGAAGAGTCTTCCTAAAATATCCACCGCAACCTTATCATTTTTATCGTTAAACTGAGGTACAACGACCCCACCATTAGAAATGTAAAAATTCACATAGCTGGCAGCCAGTCGTTCACCTTCTTCTCGTACATCTTCACCCTCTTCAAACTGGTAACCCATTAGTTCTTCTTTTGTAACGCAAACTGGATTACTTGGGATAGGTAGCTTGTGTACTGTAAACTTACGACCTTTTGCATCGACAGAATTTTCAAGCACATCTAAACATGCCTTACTCATTGCATACTGGGGATCAGACTGGTCGTCAGTCCATGCCAAAACCACCTGGGCGCTACCTACAAATGCGCAGACATTATCCACATGTTCGTTGGTTTCATCATTGAATATTCCACAAGGAAGCCAGATTATCTTCTTAGCTCCAAGATATTCCTGTAGCTGTTTTTCGATTTCTTCTTTAGACATCTTGGGATTGCGGCCCTTGCTAAGCAAACATGCTTCAGTGACTATCACTGTCCCTTCGCCATCAGAATGTACACTGCCGCCTTCTAATACAAAAGGATGAGCATCATAATAATCCAAAGATATTTCATTACAGATAAGATGTGCTGCAGCATCATCCTTTTCCCAGTGAGCGTACAAGCCATCTACCTGGCCGCCCCATGCATTAAATTCCCAATCAATCCCTCTGACTGTAGTTCCATCTGTTACACATGTAGGACCAACATCTCTAGCCCATGCATCGTCAGTAGGAATCATAACAGGATGTATATTTTTATCATTTTCAAATTCTACTTTTACCTCTGGAAGATGTGCTTCATCAGCTAACATCCACAGCTGCTCACTTTCAGCTATAGCTCTTGCAATTTCCGCGAAAACTTTTTTAGCTTCTGCTCCTGAATTTGGCCACGAACCTGGCCTAACTGGCCAAATCATAACGCAGCCTCTATGTCTTGCATATTCCGCAGGCATATAAAAATTATCTTTTGTTGGAGTGCTATTTATCTTCATCTAAGACAACCTGTTTTTAAAATCTTCGTATCCAAATTTCTTTATTAAATCAATTGTTCCATCAGCCTTAAGCAAATAGATAGATGGCAATGGAATACCATTAAAGGTGTTATTTTTAACCATAGAATAAATGGCCATATCTTCAAATATTAACCTGTCACCGATATGTATTTCTTTATCGAATGAATAATCGCCAATAATATCTCCTGCTAGGCATGTATAGGAGCTGAGTCGATAGTCAAAAGGCTTTTCGCCCCATTTACCTGAATCCTTAAGAGGTGGCCGATATGGCATTTCCAACACATCAGGCATGTGACATGCTGCAGAGCCATCTAAAACCAGCGTCTTTATATCGTTATCAACAATATCCAAAACCTCTGTTACAAAATATCCTGCACTAAGGGCAATGGCTTCACCTGGCTCTAGATAAACTTGAAGACCGTAGTCTTCCTTAACCTTGCGTATCAACCTAACCAACCTGTCTACATCATAATCGGCTCTTGTGATATGATGACCACCGCCCATATTCAACCACTTCATCTGTGAAAGGTATAGGCCAAACTGCTGTAAAAAGGAGTTAAGGGTAGTCTCCAAATCATCCGAATTCTGCTCACATAATGTATGAAAATGAAAGCCATCTACTCCATCTAAAATACTAGCGTCTTCAGCCAATGCTTGCTCTAAAGCATTTAATGTTACACCAAGTCTTGAGCCTTTTGAGCATGGGTCATAGATAGCATGGTCTCCTTGTGTGGAGCATTGTGGATTCAATCTTAAGCCGATTCCCACTCCATTTTCTATGCATTTATTCTTATATTTTATCAGTTGTGCAATAGAATTAAAAACAATATGGTCGCATATTTTAACTAGTTCATCCATATCATTTTCTTTATAAGCAGGAGAAAACACATGATTTTCCTTGCCCATTTCTTCTTTTCCTAAACGCGCTTCATATATACCGCTTGCGGTAGTACCATCCAGATACTGTCCGATAAGCGGATACAATGCAAAATTTGAAAAAGCCTTTTGAGCCAATAGGATTTTACAACCTGAATCTTTTCTTACCTTATCTAAGATTTGCAGATTTTCTATTAATTTCCCCTCATCTATTACATATGCTGGTGTTTCTATTTTGGAAAACATTTCTACCTTCCTTAATTAATCAACCAATGTAGGATTTTCTACAACCTGCCATGGTAATCCCCACTTGTTAAGTGCTTCCATGTATGGGTCTGGATCGAATTCATCTGTAGTAAATACACCAGGGTTTTTCCATTGACCTGTAACAACCATCATAGCACCAATCATAGCTGGTACACCTGTTGTGTAGCTGATTGCCTGTGAGCCAACCTCTTTGTAGCATTCCTGGTGGTCACATACATTATAAATATAGATAGAACGTTCCTTTCCATCCTTGATTCCTGTGAAAATACAACCAATGTTTGTCTTTCCAACTGTACGTGGTCCCAAAGATGCTGGGTCAGGAAGAAGTGCCTTCAAAAACTGAATAGGAACAATCTCCTGTCCATTGAAGTTAATAGGCGTTGTAGATAACATTCCCACATTCTCAAGGCATTTCATATGTGTTAAATAGCTCTGACCAAATGTCATGAAAAATCTGATTCTCTTAACCTCTGGCATGTTACGTCCCAAAGCTTCGATTTCTTCATGGTGAAGAAGGTACATGTCCTTCATTCCTACTCCATCAAAATCGTACTCTCTCTTAATGCTCATAGCTGGGACTTCAACCCATTTTCCATTTTCCATATAAGAGCCTGGAGCTGAAACCTCACGAAGATTAATCTCTGGGTTAAAGTTTGTAGCAAATGGATAACCGTGGTCACCACCGTTGCAATCTAATATATCGATTGTATGAATCTCATCAAAATAATGCTTTTTAGCATAAGCTGCAAATACCGATGTGACGCCTGGGTCAAAGCCTGTTCCAAGAAGTGCTGTAAGACCAGCATCCTTGAACTTATCCTGATATGCCCACTGCCAGCTATAATCGAAATATGCTGAGAAACCTAAATCCTTACAACGCTTTTCGTAAATAGCTCTCCACTCAGGGTCATCTGTATCCTCTGGTTCATAGTTTGCTGTATCGATATAATCTACCCCTGCAGCAAGACATGCATCCATAATAGTCAAATCCTGATAAGGAAGGGCTACATTAAGAACAGCGTCTGGTGCATATTCCTTGATTAACTTTGTTAAAGCCTCTACATCATCAGCATCAATCTGAGCAGTCTTAATAACTGTCTTTGTAGTTTTCTCTAATTTTTCCTTCATAGCCTCGCACTTTGAAACTGTGCGGCTTGCTATCATAATCTCCTCAAATACATCGCTATTTTGACAGCATTTTGAAATTGCTACTTGCGCAACTCCACCACATCCAATAATTAATAATCTTGCCATACCATTTTCTCCTTTAATCTATGTTTTCTTTCTTTGCGGCTTTTTCTTCTTCAACCAACAACTCTTCTACATATCTTGGCAACATAAACGCCCCCTTATGTAGATTTGTTGTGTAATACCAGGTTTTGATATTTCTTGCTTTCCAACGTTTAGAATCTAAATCCTTTAGTGGATGATATTTTTTAGAAGCAAATCCAAACATCCAATAGCCTGAAGGGCATGTTGGAATATTGGCTTGGTATACTCTGTTGATAGGAAAACTCTTATAGGCCTTTCTGTGCATAGCTCTAAAAGCTTCCTCGTCCTCATCATAAAATGGACTTCCATGCTGATAAACCATGATTCCATCTTCTTTAAGAGCTCTATAGCAGCTTCCATAGAACTCTCTTGTAAACAATCCTTCAGCATAACCGAATGGGTCTGTTGTATCATTAATAATCAAATCATATTTATCCCTACAGCGTCGCAAAAATCTGAGACCGTCCATGTAAGTAACGGTAACTCGCTCATCATCAAATCCCTTTGCTGTCTCTGGGAAAAATTCTTTGCTGATTTCAAGGAACATTTCATCCTGCTCTACCACATCAATGTGTTCAATTTCAGGATATTCAGTAAGTACTCTGGCAACACCGCCATCGCCTCCACCAATAATAAGCACCTGCTTAACATTAGGATGCACCGCCATAGGCACATGCACTATCATTTCATTATAGATAAATTCATCAGCCTCAGAAAAAATGATTTCACCATCTAATACAATCATTTTCCCAAGCTCTTGTGTATCAAAAACATCAATTCTCTGATACTCACTTTGGGCACTATATAGCTGTTTATTGACACGGATGCTTGTCTTTACGTGCTCCGTCTCCATCTGTGAAAACCAAAAATCCATTAATACTTCTCCACTATACTATTACATTTATTAGCTCTACAGCAGGATCAAGTGTCCCCTGCAGACTACATCCTTTTTCCTTTGCAAACTTGATATATTCAATAATGTCAGCTGTAATACGTTCTCCAGGCGTCAAAATAGGTATACCTGGTGGATAACACATTACAAGCTCTCCACATATCTTTCCCTCAATTTCATTAATAGGTAATTGTACCTTATTGGCATAAAATGCCTGCTGTGGAGTCATTACAAGTTCTGGTTGAATGAACTCTCCGCAGTATAAATCACTGGAATCTTTTTCGTACAAACGCTTAATATCTTCCAGTGCTCCTACCAAGCGTTCAATATCTTGAATTCTATCTCCAATTGAAATATAAGCCAAAATATTTCCTATATCTCCAAATTCGATTTGAATATCATATTCATCTCTGAGTAAATCGTAAACCTCTATACCTGTGAGGCCTATTCCCTGAGTATATATAGACAGTTTAGTTACATCAAAATCGAAAACACTATCTCCATCTATTAGCTCCTTGCCGTATGCATAGAAACCACCAATTTCATTAATCTCATTTCTTGCATATTCGGCCATATGGGCCACTTTTTCAAAAGATTCATTGCCACGCAATGCAAGATTTCTTCTTGATAAGTCAAGGCTAGATAACAGAAGATATGATGCACTAGTTGTCTGTGTTAGATTAATAATCTGTCTAACATACTCTGCATCCATATTCTCTCCACATAGCAAGATAGAGCTCTGTGTAAGACTTCCTCCAGATTTATGCATTGAAACAGCAGCCATATCCGCTCCCGCCGCCATTCCAGACATAGGTAAATTGTCATTAAAATATAAATGTGTGCCATGGGCTTCATCGGCCAAAACTTTCATGCCACGCTCATGTGCTATACGAACTATTTCTTTAAGATTAGAACAAATACCATAATAAGTAGGATTATTTATAAGGATAGCCTTAGCATCTGGATTAGCATCCATTACTCGACGAACCTCATCTACTTCCACACCAAGAGCAATGCCTATTGTGGGATTAACCTTTACTTCAACATAAACAGGTACAGCACCACAAAGCACCATCGCATTAATAACGCTCTTATGTACATTTCTAGGAATAAGTATTTTGTCCCCTGCTTTACAAACAGATAGAATCATAGTCTGAACAGAGCTAGTTGTACCGTTTACCATTAAAAATGCATGAGCCGCACCAAATGCATCTGCTGTAAGTTCTTCCGCTTCTTTAATTACAGAGATAGGATGACCTAAATTATCCAATGGCTTCATGGAATTTACGTCAAGTCCAACGCACTGTTTGCCTAGCAAATCTACAAGTTCCGGATTACCCCTGCCTCGCTTGTGTCCTGGTACATCGAAAGGAACTACCCTTCTTCTTTTAAACCTCTCCAATGCTTCTACAATTGGAGCAGCCTTTTGCTCGTACTTATTCATTATTACCCCTTTGATATTACATTATTTTAAAAAAAACGATGTGCGAAAACACATCGTTTCATACTAGTGCGCGATCAGGGGTTCGAACCCTGGACACCCTGATTAAGAGTCAGGTGCTCTGCCAGCTGAGCTAATCGCGCATATTAAATTATTAAGAGCGGGTGATGGGAATCGAACCCACGTATTCAGCTTGGAAGGCTGATGTTCTACCATTGAACCACACCCGCATATCCAATTTCTTAGTCGGGGTGACAGGATTCGAACCTGCGACCCCCTGGTCCCAAACCAGGTGCTCTAGCCAAGCTGAGCCACACCCCGTAACTATATTAAATGGGCTTAAGTGGACTCGAACCACCGACCTCACGCTTATCAGGCGTGCGCTCTAACCAGCTGAGCTATAAGCCCCTATTTAAAAGCCGATGATCGGACTCGAACCGATAACCTGCTGATTACAAATCAGCTGCTCTGCCAATTGAGCCACATCGGCTTATGAACTCCCCAAGTAGGACTCGAACCTACGACAACTCGGTTAACAGCCGAGTGCTCTACCAACTGAGCTATTGAGGAATACAAAAGCATTTCAGTTAAAAACTGAAGTGGAGACGGAGAGATTCGAACTCTTGACCCCCTGCTTGCAAGGCAGGTGCTCTCCCAACTGAGCTACGCCCCCAGAAACATAGCAACTTCAAAACTTCACACAGTAAGACTTAGTCTTCCGATTATTCGCTACATTCTTTTCTTTAGAATAAACCTTCGATCTATTAGTATTCATCAGCTGAATGCGTTACCGCACTTACACCTTGAACCTATCTACCTTATCGTCTATAAGGGATCTTATTTCCTTGAAGGAAGGGGATATCTCATCTTGAGGGGGGCTTCACGCTTAGATGCCTTCAGCGTTTATCCCGTCCAGACTTGGCTACTCAGCTATGCCGTTGGTCGACAGCTGATACACCAGTGGTCCGTCCACCCCGGTCCTCTCGTACTAGGGGCAGCTCCTCTCAAATATCCTACGCCCGCGCCGGATAGGGACCGAACTGTCTCACGACGTTCTGAACCCAGCTCGCGTA
>NZ_AUJQ01000018.1 GCF_000424305.1 Pseudobutyrivibrio ruminis AD2017
CAGACTGTAGACAAAGAGGATGCTGCAAAACTCGGTTTTGCAGCATCCTTTCCTTTTTCCAAGATTCTTTTTTGGATTTTTGTTAAAAATGGCCTTTCTTTAGGCCATTTTCAATTCCCATTCTTGTTGCATTTTTGCTAGTTTCTTTAAATTCATACACGCAAAGGTAAGCGCGACTTTCATTGTCATGCGCGCTTTACCATACATCTGTGTATACCTAAAACCATGATTCTCTTTAGCTGTTCCAAAGATTCTTTCTATGGTTTCTTTTCTGTGAGAGTATAACTCTTTCATACCTAAGGTCTGTCTTATATCTTCACATGCTTCCATGTATTCTTCCCAGACATGACGGTTTACAACTTTTACGTGATTCTTACTTGCTGTACATTGTCCTAAGAACTCACATTTCTCACATATGTGACTGCAACTTTTGTATTCCTTGTAACCATCTCTGTTTGTAGTACTGTATTTTAATATTTGGTTATTAGGGCAAATATAACAGTCGTTGTATTCATCATAGACATACTCATATTTCTTGAAGAAACCATCTTTTGTCATTGGTGCTTTGTATGGAAAAACAGGTTTTACACCATCATCGAGTAATAACTTCGCAATGGCTGGAGTTTTATATCCTGCATCAACAACACATTTTTCCATTCCAATATTTTGAAGCTTATCATACAGACCTTTGAAAGTTCTGCTGTCATGCTCATTGCCAGGATTAACATCAAAACCTAAAATCCACCCATTTTTATCACAGGCAGTTTCTATTCCATAAGCAAAGACATGTTTGTGCTCACCCTTTCTAAACCAACCACTTTCAGGATCAGTAGTGCTACATTTGATTGTTTTACCATCCAATGGAACATCATCAGTGTATTCTTCAAACTTATCATTACCTCCTGACGAACCAGATGAGTGGTTATCATCATCTTTATCTTTCAATGGCTTTTTACCATGAGCAGCTCTATCTGATGATATTTCTTTTCTTAGCATCTCTTCATAAAACAATGCTTCCTGCTGAGCGATTCTTCGTTGCATCTTTTTATTATTAGCTCTTGCTTTTACATGAGTTGCATCAACAAAAATTTCTGTTGGGTCAACAAGTTTGAAGCGATAGCATTCTTCCAAGATGTGCTGAAAGATTTGCTCAAATAAATCAGTACCTTCGAATCTTCTTGAATAGTTCTTACCGAAGGTTGAAAAATGAGGAACCTTATCATAAAGTTCAAGCCCAAGAAACCATCTAAAAGCAACATTCACCTCAATCTCTTTTATAGTCTGGCGCATGCTTTTAATTCCGTATAAATATTGAAGCAATGGGATTTTGATTAGAGTGACAGGATCAATACTTGGACGCCCCTGATCAGGAGAATATTTATCTCTGACTAAATCATAAATAAAAGACCAATCAATTGCTTTATCTATGATTCTTAGAAGATGATCTTGAGGAACTAAATCATCAGTACATACAAATTCAATCTGCTTTCTAGCCTTCTCATTTTGTTCTGTAATCATTATTCTAACCCCTTGTTTTGATAGTTTTATTATATCAAAAAAGTGGCTATAAAGCTTGTAAAATCAAGGCTTTCTAAGGTATAAGTTGGTTTAAAAATGAAAGAACTGGGGTCCTCTGACTCCAGTTCCTCCTTATAAAAAAAGAAAAGGTCGCGGCGGAAGCCGCGACACTTTGTCTACACTCTGAAAACGAGGGCAGCTATGCCCTCGTTTTGTAATCTTTTGACCTATGTGCTAGGCACGAATCTTAGCCATAGTAACTTTTGCTCCAGTAATCTGTAAATCCAAAAGTAAGCCTGAATCAGCGCAAGACTCAAGATAACCTGCAAATTCATCCTTTGTTACTGTTTCAGGGCCGTCTTCACCGCCACACATCTGGAATACAGTCTCATCTGTAATTATGAACTCAGCAGAATCACCAGGGCCCATTTCTACAGCCTCGTCGCTTTCTTTTTGTCTCATATTAGTAGCGCCTTCGACAATAAAGCTATCGCCGTCAATCTTAGCTACATAGATGATTGCCTGAGGATTACCATTTTCATCTGGCTCGCCAGATTTGTCTTTTTCAGAAGACAATAGATAACCACTTAACCAGTAAGAACCATCATCCTCTTCAGCTTCCTCTGTTACAGTAGAATCAGAAGCTTCTGTTGAATCTTCAGTGTTAAGTGTTTCAGTAGACTCCGTGGTTTCAACTGTCTGGTCGGCTTCTGAAGAGGCTGGTGCCTCTGTCTGTCCACAGCCTACCAGCGAAAGACTGAGTGCTAAAGCTAATACTAATGTCATCTTTTTCATAATGAATTCCTCCGTTAAATAGATTATAGTACTATGAAAATACACAATACTATTAAATTATACATACGTGAATATATCAAATATGAAAGAATAAACCAATAGTTTATATTTTCATTGCCACTTCATAAGCACGCCAAATTACAGTTCTAAGATTTCCAATACCGTTGCAGTCTCCTACAAGTTCAACGTTTCCAGGCTTGTTATCTTTAGAAACAAGTGGTGTAGGAATGTAGCCAGCAGAACTAATAACTGAATCGCATGCTAGCTGAAATTCCTTTCCATCCTTAGTGACACAGATAATGCCATTATCATTAACTTCTTTAAGGCTTGTTTCAAGATATACTGGGATATTTTTCCAAGCAAACCATTCTCTTAAATAAGAGCTATTAGCAAGGCACACACCCTTTTGTGAAACCAGATCATCCTTCATTTCTACGATAATAGGTTTCTTACCCTTGAGAGCAAGCTCGTAAGCGATTTCACTACCTGTGAGGCCACCGCCGATAACAGCAACAGTTTCGCCTACATCTGTACCTGTAAGGAACTGGCATGCTTCAATCATTTTTTCATGTCCAGGAACGCTACGAAGAACTCTTGCTGTTGATCCTGTTGCAACGATAATAGGATTTGAACCAAATTCCTTGATATCAGTGATTTCAGTGTTAAGATGAATTTCGATTTTCATCTCATCCATTTTTCTAATGTACCATGCTAACAAATCTCGTAGCTTTCCTTTATAGCTTTCGGCACTGGCAGCAATGAATGTTCCACCTAAGCGGTCAGATTTTTCGTAGATGACAGGCTCATGTCCGCGAAGCTTTAATACGCGAGCAGCTTCCATACCACCGATTCCGCCACCAATGATGATAACCTTCTTTGGCGATGTAGTTGGTTTAATGAAATGCTTATCCTTCTGCATAGTTTCTGCATTAACTGCACATCTTGCAAGATGAAGACTGTCGGATAGATCCTGGTCGTTAGGAACGCCCTTGTAGTGGCACATATTGAAGCATCCACTGTGGCAAAGGATACATGGACGGATATCGTCTTCCTTATCATTCATAAGCTTAGTAACCCATTCAGTATCAGCAAGGAATTGTCTTGCGAACCCTGCACCATCGATATCACCGTTTTCAATAGCATTTGCAGCTACTTCTGGGTTCATGCGGCCTGCACACACAACAGGGATATCTACGTATTTACGAATATTTTTTACATCTTCCAGGTTACAGTTTTCTGGCATGTAGATTGGAGGATGAGCCCAATACCATGCATCGTAAGTTCCGTTATCGCAGTTAAGCATATCGTAACCTGCATCCTGTAAATATTTTGCAGCCTTTTTTGATTCTTCAAAATCACGACCAGCTTCTTTGTATTCTTCACCAGGAAGAGCACCTTCTCTGAATCCCTTTGTTTTAGAAACAACACTGTATCTTAATGATACCGGAAAATCCTGGCCACATTGTTTTTTGATTTCTTGAACGATTTCAACGGCAAAACGATATTTATTTTCGAAAGATCCACCGTATTCATCAGTTCTTTTATTAACATAATCCAGAGTGAACTGGTCTAACAAATATCCTTCATGAACTGCGTGGATTTCCACACCATCAACACCTGCTTCTTTAAGCAGTTTTGCAGTCTTTCCAAATGCTGTAACAAATTCGTGTATCTCTTCAACAGTTAAAGCTCTAGATGGAAGCTTGTCCGACCATCTGTTAGGAGAAGGGCTGGCACTGGCTGTAATCTTATCTAAATCCATAACAGGCTTAGAAAGAACTCTAAGGACAGGATTGTTATAAAGAGTTTCCATCATGGTGCTTACAGTGAAGGAACGACCGAAGCCTGCTGTAAGCTGTACGAAAAGCTTAGCTCCAGTTTTGTGGAATTCTGGCATCCAAGCAGCCAGGTCTTTATACATTTTTTTGTTTTTATAGAGCCACTGCCCAAACATTGGATTGTAAACAGGCTGGCATCCAGGTAAAACAAGACCGGCATTGTTCTTTGCAACGCTGAGAATGAAATCGGCGCCAGCCTTGTCAAAGTGATTTTTCTCCATCCATCCAAAAAGGTCGGTACCACCCATTGATGTTAAAACAATTCTATTTTTAATTTCACAGTTTCCTATTTTCCAAGGTGTGAAAAGTGCATCGTATTTCTTATTCATTATTTATACTCCTATTATCTTATTTTGCAGATTTGAAAGTTGAGTTTCCATCTGTAAAATGCATATTGGATATGCGATAACTATTTTCATCCAAACCGATATTTGTCGCAGGTGCAGGGAAGAAAACGTCACCTACCGCTGTATTGGTTACATGTGCAAATGCAGTGTTAAAGCAATCGATATTTTGGTTGTAAACGATATTATCAACCGCTTTGGAAGTTTTTGACTCCCACATATCTGTGCATTCGTGAAGCCAATAGCCACCACGAGTTAGGGAACCTGTAACAGTGTAGCATCCACCGACAGTCATTTGCTTTTTCAATGCATCTAAAACACCAGCGCAAAGAATCATTCCAGGTATGTAATCAAGTGGTACACCGTTAAGATTAATAGGTTTTTCCAAAGATCCATTTCTAACGCTAAGTCCAGTGATATCTTCTGCACATGGAGCCCAGCCAGGACGGTTAGCCCAAACTGTATCTGAAAAACACATTAAAGATGCATAGATTATATTAGGGTTGAGGGCGTGGATGTCAGCTTCTGAAAGTCCAAATTTATCCAGCGCCCCATGCTGATAAGAGCATACAACTATATCTGCTTCCTTAACTAATGCTTTAGCTTTATCAAGCTGCTCCTTGATATTAAAATCTAACTGAATACTGTTTTTGCCAGCCCAACCATCAAGCTCAAGCATAGCTTGTTCCTGATGAATGAAATCACCTCTTCTGATCATAAGTACATCGGCACCAGCCTCAGCAAGAAGACGTGTGCAAGCAGGGCCTGCTATGATGTGTGTTAAGTCCAAAACCTTGATACCAGACAATGGTCCCTTAGAAATATCTTTTGAATCAAATGTTTTTACAGGTGCATCGTTTACCTTTGTAGATCTGAAAAGAGGCATATTGCAAACAGCTTTACCAACTTCAGTAGCTTCCCATTCATCACGGGTTCTAAGCATACATCCGCATGCGCCATTTTCAAAAGTCTTTTCCTCTAGATCTAAAGCTTTCCATTTTTTTATAGCCTTTTTAGTTGCGATCTTATCAAAAGGCATTGAACCAAAAGTAAACTTATCTGGATTTTTGGTAATTCCAAGAGTTTTTAACATAATACGTTTTTGCGATTCATAATAAACGTGAGCAGAAAAGCTTCGGCCATCAGCAGTTTTGTATTTGTAGAATGAACCATTAAGTGCGTTATCTACTCTGATTGCGGAATTGTAACGAGATTTGATAAAATCAGCATTTCCTTCATAGGCGCTCATGTAAAGGCGAATAACCTGAAGGCCGGCCAAATCAATATCGCAGTAAATATTCTGAGTATCTTTATTGCCTGTACGAAGACTTCCGATTTCTTGAGTAAGCGCAGTATCTAAAGCAAGAATAGCAGCCGCTGGTCCGGTCTGAAGAATTTTTTCTTCTTCATAAAGCTTCTTTACAGCTTTCTTTCTAAGAGATAAAAGCACGGGCTTTAAAACACCAGGAAATGGATTATGTGTGTAGCATGATTTTTCTATCATATCTTGTCTGTCATCAGACAAATTAAAAAAGACCTTAGCACTAGGATGAATATCTAACCTATCTGTAAGATCTTTATAGCACAAAGATGCCTGAACGGCCTTTGTTTCCATTATTTTGTTCATATAAATCCTCCCATTAATTATCTACACTCTAGGTATAATTTTATAGGATTTTGGGCAAGAATCAAGTGAAACATGGGACAAACGCATTGCTTACCATTTTGTTTTATGCTAATGTGATTTCTAGAATAAATATAGGAAATGATTGGGGTTAGAATAATGAATTGGCTTTGGTATAAAAAAGCGGCAGAAGATTGGAACAGTGCGCTTCCTCTTGGAAATGGATTTATGGGGGCCATGTGTTTTGGCGGGACGGTTATTGATCGTTTCCAGCTTAATAATGATAGCGTTTGGTGGGGCGGATATAGGAACCGTATCAATCCAGATGCCAGGGAAAACATTCCTGAAATAAGAAGGCTTATTAGAGAAGGAAGAATCGCCGATGCTGAGGAACTTGCCCATGAAGCCATGGCAGGTATTCCAGATTATCAAAGCCACTACGAACCTCTTGCGGATTTGTTTATCATCCCAGAGGGACAGGAACGTATCCAGATTTTGGGGATACGTGAAGGCTGGAGTGGACAGCTTAAACGCATTGAAGACATCCCAGATTATAAGCGCCAGCTTGATATCGATACAGGAATACATACAGTTAGTTACACTAAGGATGGCGTAGCATTTAAGAGGGAAAGCTTTATATCTTATGTGGACAAGGTGATGGTCATAAAGGGCCAGGGTGCAAAACTACGCATTTTTGCAGAACGTAGCAATCAATGTGAGAAGGTATATAAGTTTTCTGATGATACCATCTGCATGGAAGGCTGTACTGGAGCAGATGGAGTCAGATTCTGCATGGCCTTTCGCGCGATCAAAGGCAGTGCATTTATTAGAGGAAGAATGCTTCATACTGATGCAGATACAGAAATAATCGTTGCTTCTCAGACAGATTTTTACTGTAATAATCCTGTCGAAGATGTAGTTAAGACATTGGATGAAGCTGAACGTTTAGGCTACGAACAGCTTAAAGCAAGACATGTAGCTGATATAGAAAATCTTATGAATCGCTGCAAGCTTGAAATCACATGCGAGAACAGGGATCACATTCCTACAGATGAAAGATTGCAGGCGGTTATAGATGGTGGTACAGATAATGGACTTATAAATCTTTTGTTTGCTTACGGAAGATATCTATTGATTTCTTCTAGCAGGCCAGGAAGTTTGCCTGCTAATTTGCAGGGAATTTGGAACGATAGTTTTTCGCCTGCATGGGATAGCAAATACACCATCAACATAAATACAGAAATGAATTACTGGCCAGCGGAAGTCACCGGATTATCGGAGCTTCATGAGCCTTTGTTTAATCTGATGAAACGCATGGTAGAAAATGGAAGAAAGTCCGCCTCTGAAATGTTTAACGCAAGAGGCTGGATGGCATTTCATAACACAGATATGTGGGGAGATTGTGCTCCACAGGATAGTTGGCAGGCAGCCAGCTATTGGCAGATGGGTGCAGCATGGCTGTGTCTTCATTTGTTGGAGCACTATCGCTATACAAAAGATAAACAATTTATGGAAGAATATCTTCCTATAATAAAGGAGGCTGCACTTTTCTTTGAGGATACCCTTATTGAAAATGAAGCAGGTCAGCTTGTGGTATCGCCTACAGTTTCACCTGAGAACACATATAAGCTTTCAGGTGGTGAAAAGGGAATGATGTGCGAAGGTGCATCAATGGATGCACAGATTCTGTATGAGCTTTTTAGCGGATTGATAGAAACAGGCCTGATTAGTGCGGATGAGAAAGAGCGCTATAGTCATATTTTACAAAAGCTTCCTAAGCCTCAAATATCAAAGAAAGGAACCATACAGGAGTGGGCAAAGGATTATGAAGAGGTAGAGCTTGGCCACAGACATATATCCCATCTTTTTGCTTTATATCCTGGAAAGCAGTTTTTCGATAGCCCGAATAAAGCTGAGCTTTTGAAGGCAGCACGCGCAACAATCGAAAGAAGACTTTCACATGGCGGAGGACATACAGGATGGTCCAGAGCCTGGATTATAAATATGTGGGCCAGACTTGGTGATGGGCAGCAGTGCTATGAAAACATCATGGCTTTTATGAGACAGTCACTTCTTCCAAACTTATTTGATAATCATCCACCTTTCCAGATCGATGGAAACTTTGGTTTGGTAGCGGGAATTGCGGAGATGTTACTTCAAAGTCATGAAGGGGAAGATTTATTTCTTCCAGCACTTCCAAAGGAGTGGAAATCAGGCAAGATAACTGGTTTACGTTCGCGCTCAGGCAAAATTGTTGATATAGAATGGTAGAAAATCCAGATGTTGGATACTTAAATCACAAAGAAATAACAGATAGTTCATAAATATTAGGAGAATGGCATCTCTACTTATGCTAGCATAAGTAGAGATGCTTTTTTATTATTCATGGAGTGAAGCCTATGAAAAAATTTATTTCCTGGTTTATACTCATAATTTTTTCGCTAGCTTTCTTTTATATAGTTTCTCATCACAGTGGCGATTATTTTGCCACTAATGGTGATGTGGTAACGGGATTTTACCTAATCCCAGCAATTCTTATTGCCGGGTTATATGGATATTATGTTTCAGCCATCGTATTTATGCTGGCCTTTGTTGTTTCGCTTTATTTTAAAATGGACGATGCATATGCCATGATAATCCATATGTCTGTCATGGTGTGCTTCTCATTATGCGGACAGTACTATTGGTTTAAAACAAAGCTGCGTACTTTTTTTACATGTACATTATCTGTGCTTGTAATTACATTTAATGAGTTTTTGTGCTTCACGGTTTTAGATGAATTAAGCTATGGAAGTTTAAGTCTGTCCGATGTAAATCTCTATACTTATAAGGAACTTTTAGCTGTATATGGCACAGGTTTATTCTTATATATATACTGCAATTATTTCCCTGACAAATTTAAATATATCTTTCCTATAACATATGCATATACTGAGACTTACAAAAACAATCATGAGCTTCAAAAGAAACATAAGAAAACTAAAATTAGTGTAAAAATAACAACGGTTATTATCTTAATCGAAATCTTAATGGGCCTTAGTGTAGGAATGTTTATGATGGTTCTATTCCCAGATATTAAACATTTTTTTATTCAACGCCACGAAATATCTTCAGATAACACAACCACTGAAAGGCTAGTTGATCAGGATTTTGAAAAACAGTTAGAAAAAATAGATTTCATAATTGATGGTCCAATGATTGCATTTGACCTGAAAATGGTATTGTTACTTTTGTGCATGGGTGTGCCAATAGCCGCTATCAGTAATTACTTTACAAAGATGTATATTTGTACGCCGATTGGCGAGATGTCTTCTTTCATGGAAAAATATGCCACGGCATCAGATGATGACAAGATTCTATATGGACATAAGGTTGATGACATTCAGGTCAACACCAAGGATGAAATCCAGGTCATGTATAACGCTTTGAATGAAATGGTATATGAAATGGAGGCGTTTATACAACGAAAAGAGGAGAAGGCGCAGATAGAGGCAGATTTGGAAATCGCCAAAAAATCCAATGAGGCAAAATCAAATTTCCTATCGAACATGTCGCATGAAATTAGAACACCAATTAATGCCATCCTTGGAATGAATGAAATGATTATTCGTGAATCGGATGATTCGCAAGTTATCGAGTATGCATCAAATGTTAAATCGGCCGGCAATTCGTTGCTCAGCTTGGTGAATGATATACTAGACTTTTCAAAGATTGAAGCTGGTAAGATGGAGATTTTGCCGGTTCAATATAACTTAGGATCACTTCTAAACGATTTGGTAAATATGGTTTCAACAAAAGCTCATGAGAAAAATCTGGAGCTTGAAATTGATGTAGATAAAAACATGCCGGCAAATCTTATTGGAGATGAAATAAGACTCAAGCAGGTGGTAACTAATATTCTTACTAACTCCGTTAAGTATACGGAAAAGGGTAGGGTTCTTTTATCTGTTTTTTATGAAGAATATAACGATAAAAATATTATTCTTCATTTTGAAGTTTCAGATACGGGAATCGGTATTAAGGAAGAGGATTTGCAGCGCCTGTATTCGCCATTTGAACGAATCGATGAGATTAGAAACAGGACAATCGAAGGAACAGGCCTTGGTATGAGCATTGTTAAGAAACTATTAGCAATGATGGATACAAAGCTTGAAGTTGAAAGCAAATACGGCCTTGGTTCTATTTTCTCATTTGGCGTAAAACAACAGGTAGTTTCTCGCGAGCCTATTGGTGATTTTAAGGAAAAATACAGGGAGTATCTTGATAGCGTTGAGAAGTATCATGAATCCTTCCAGGCGCCTCAGGCACAAATCCTAGTCGTTGATGATACCAAGATGAATCTTACTGTGATAAAGAGTCTTTTAAAGCAGACAAAGATTCAAATAATCACAGCGGAGAGCGGAAAGGAAACTTTGGATTTAGTTACCAAACAACATTTTGATGTCATCTTCCTTGATCATAGAATGCCAGAAATGGATGGTATAGAGACCTTCGAGGCAATGAAGGTATTGCCAGACAATCTTAACAAAGATGTTCCAGTCATTGCTCTTACCGCAAATGCGATATCTGGTGCAAGGGAAGAATACATGGAGCATGGCTTCACCGACTATATTTCAAAGCCGGTAAATGGTATTCAGCTGGAGAAGATGCTATTACATTATCTTCCTGTCGAAAAGATTCTTTCTGTTTCTATTAACAACGGCGAAGATAACTATAAACCCGAGTTTGCCAAGGTTGTCCCTAGCGACAGTTCGCTCCACAAACTCAAAGGAGTGGATTTAGAGGTGGGAATTAACAATTGCGGCGATGTAGAAACCTACGAAAACGTCGTTACAGATTTCTATAATTCAATAGATAGAAACGCAGATGCCATAGAGGGTTACTTAAGGGAAAATGATATCAGAAATTTCACGGTTTTAGTGCACGCTCTTAAGAGCTCTGCCAGACTGATTGGCGCCTTAGAACTATCAGAAATGGCATTGAACCTGGAAGATTTAGGTAATAATGAAAAATGCGAGGAAATAAATAAACTGACCCCGAAGCTCTTAGAATATTATCGTAGTTATAAGGACAATCTATCTGCCATTGCTGAAGAGGAGGATGCAAATCTTCCAGAGATACCTGCAAAGCAGTTAGAGGGAGCCTTCAAAGATATGAAAGAACTGATAGAGGCTTACGATTTTGATACAGCGGATTCTATAATGCTTATGCTAAAGGAATATACTATTCCTTCAAGTTTTAAAAACAAATATAATAAAGTTAAAGAATTAATGTCTGCTGTGGACAGAGATGGTTTACTTGAGATTTTATAAGTACTTACTAATTTAAACAAAGGGGTAGCCTATGGATAAAAGAATTGTACTTGTAGGGGATAATAAGAGCTTTATGGTGAACTCAATCATAAAGGAGCTTTCTGAACGCGGTTTTGATATCATTCAAACTGAAGCTAGCGTGGATGCTTTAAAAAAGATAGAAGAGAAAACAACTGTCTTTCTTCTATATATAGATGACATGGAGGATATGCGTGATGTCCTTGTCTATCTTAATGATAAAACCGTTGAAGGAGAGATATCGCTTTCTGTAATCGGTTCAAAGGATGATATGGACACTCTTGAGGAATTTATTCCAGGCAGACGATATGCGGCATCTTTTGTGCGCCCTATCAATGTAAAGGAGCTTGCCACTAAAATGGAGCAGGTTCTTAAGGATGAGGATATCAGAAAGCAGAAGAAAAGGATTCTTATTGTTGATGACGATGGCACTATGCTTAGAACCATAAAAAGTTGGTTGGATGAAGATTATTATGTTTTTATGGTTAATTCCGGTGTGGCTGCGATAACCTTCCTTGCTACCAATGAAGTGGACCTGATTTTGTTGGACTATGAAATGCCAATCACAACAGGCCCACAGGTTCTTGAAATGCTTCGCTCGGAAGAAAAGACTTCTAAAATACCTGTAATCTTTTTGACTAACAAGCGCGATAAGGAATCTGTTATGAATGTCTTGGATCTTAAGCCTGAAGGATATCTTCTTAAGACAAGAGGTAAGTTTGCACTACTGACACAGCTAAGCGAGTTTTTCGAAAAAGAGAAGGCAAAGGCCTATTAAAAGGCCTAAAATATTATTGCGTAAATAATTGACACAATTCACACAATAACCTCGTTTTCACGCTATTGATTTACTTTGAAAAAATCATCAAAAAAGGCTTTACAACAGTGATTCTAGGTGATATTATAATCGAGCACTGAGGGACAGCAAGTCACACAGAGCAAAACAAATAAGCGAAGATTGATAACTGAACAGTGAAACAAACCTTGAATTAATACAAGTTTTTAAAACATGTATCCTTGAAATTCATTTAAGTTTCTTAATGAAACGAAACCTTTATTAGTAAACAAGTCAGTTTTATACTGATTCGGAATTAAACTTTTTAACATGAGAGTTTGATCCTGGCTCAGGATGAACGCTGGCGGCGTGCTTAACACATGCAAGTCGAACGAAGCAACTTATCACGATCCCTTCGGGGTGACGATTTGTTGACTGAGTGGCGGACGGGTGAGTAACGCGTGGGTAACCTGCCTTGTACAGGGGGACAACAGTTGGAAACGACTGCTAATACC
>NZ_AUJQ01000019.1 GCF_000424305.1 Pseudobutyrivibrio ruminis AD2017
CATTAAAGCGGTACGCGAGCTGGGTTCAGAACGTCGTGAGACAGTTCGGTCCCTATCCGGCGCGGGCGTAGGATATTTGAGAGGAGCTGCCCCTAGTACGAGAGGACCGGGGTGGACGGACCACTGGTGTATCAGCTGTCGACCAACGGCATAGCTGAGTAGCCAAGTCTGGACGGGATAAACGCTGAAGGCATCTAAGCGTGAAGCCCCCCTCAAGATGAGATATCCCCTTCCTTCAAGGAAATAAGATCCCTTATAGACGATAAGGTAGATAGGTTCAAGGTGTAAGTGCGGTAACGCATTCAGCTGATGAATACTAATAGATCGAAGGTTTATTCAAAAGAAAAGAATGTAGCCAATAATCGGAAGACTAAGTCTTACTGTGTGAAGTTTTGAAGTTGCTAAATATATTAAGGCAAGCATAAATATGCTTGCCTTTTTAAATTTCTATAAATGTAATTGATACATTATCTGGACCAGTAATAGTCATCTTTTTTTTGTTTGTATAAATATCAACAGCGTATTCGCTAACAACAATATTATGTTTCGTTAATTGCTTTTTCAATAAATCGAGATTATCAAATGTAATAGTAATTGATTGTAAAGGAATATCTACATCTTCGTTTAAACAGTGAATAGCAATTTGAGTTTTGCCTGTAGAAAAAAGAAAATATGAATCCTTCGAATCAGTAGGAACTATAAAGCGTTTTGGTTGCATACCTAATGACTTAGTATAAAAATCCCATATGTCTTCTTCACTTTTTGCAAGCAAATTAATTCTATCTATACGAAATCTTTTTACATAAGGATATAAAAATCCTTTTTTAGCAAGTTTTTTCCATAACTTGTAATTCATATAGTCTTTACGCCATCTTGGATTAGTTAACATATAGGCGATTTGTAAGTATAAAAATGAGCCAAATAAAGAGCCTAATGTATTAGCAATGATATCAGATGTGTCATAAGTTCCTCTTTTTGTCATTAACTGCAGATTCTCAATCAAAACAGAAAGTAAAAATGAAGCTATAAGTGGTCTTTTGATTGCATGCGCTCTGTATAATTTAAATATATAAGGAAGAAGATACCCCATAGGGATAAAAAGCATTAGGTTAAGGAAAAATTCAAAAAATTCAATGGCAGGCAAGTGCACTCCTTGCCATGTCATAATAAAAAGATGAACACCGGAATTTCTTATTAGATAGCTTTCATTTCTATTTCGAGCTAATAAAACTAAATAGAATAGAATAATGATATAAACAATAAATACGATATATAATACAATTTTTCTAATAAAATAGTATTTTTCAGCGGATTCATTATCGTTTAAACCACCCTGCAAATTTATGCCAAAGTGTTTACAAATTCGTTTATCTATATAGGGAAGAATACATGATAATAAAACTGCAATTGCAGTTGATGCTAATAAAAGAATTAAATTTGAGATCCAATTATTTTCGTAAAGATTATAAAAGCTGTTTAATTCCATAAATTGGCATAACCCCCTGTTGCCATGATAAATGCATTTTTTGAAAAAATTGTGAAACAGCAATATAAAACAGAAAAGAAAGATATACTAGTACTGTCATACATTAATTACATTATATATGATTTTTGTGTAGAAACCTAGCATCACAAAGCTCTAGTACCAACACAAAAATAAAGGAGTAAAAAATTATGAAAAAAAAGTATTTAAATCTATTGGTTGCCAGTACAGTAGCAGGAGTTTTATTGTTAGCTTGTGGTAATACAGATAGTGAAGTGGAAGATGTTAATGAAAGTGTTGAAGAAGCCCAAGAAGCTGATGATGTTTCAGTAGTTAATGAATCAAAAACAGAGGATACGGATATTTTACCAGACTATGAATATCCAGGTCCTGAAAGCTTTTATTATGAATTGTATGATTATGTAGAGGATTTTAATAAAGATTATGATGAGGCAGATGTAAGTATTCCATGTGTAAGAATTTTAGATATGGATGAATCTGATAATAGTGATATAAAAGTTTACGGTGAGTTCGACATTTATAATTACAATCTTGATGGAGATACTCTTAGTTGTGTTTCAGGTGGAAATTATCCAGGGTTAATACATGTAGCCATGTATGATGATGGAACATATGATGTTACAGGTTTTGATGTAGTATTAGACGGTGACCAATTCGATACATCTGCTAAGGAAATATTTGGTGACAAATATGACGCTTTTATAAAAATGAATTCTGACCAGGAAGACAGAGAAAAAGTTAGAGCTCAAATTATTTCTAACTATGTTTTTGCGAATAATCTAGATATTAAATATTATCAGGATTATGGCTGGGATAAGGTTGGACTTCCAGAGGAAAACATTGATAGCTTTTATAGTATTTTAGATTAATCTTTCATAAAATGTTTGTGTGACACTTGTGTGACAAATGAAATGTTATTATAAGAAATAGTTGGCTAGTAACATACTGGGCATTGAGAGGTAAGCAAATGAAGAAGACATTTGAATGCGATGCAAAAATTGAATACCTTAATAAAGCCACAGCATTTTTGGAAGAAACATTGGAAGAAATAGGCTGTAATATGAAACAGATAGTGCAGTTGTCTGTTGTATTAGAGGAGGTTTTTGTTAATATCGCGCATTATGCTTATGCCAAGGCAGATTCAGCTGGAAATATAATTCCAGATACGGGGAGTGGACAAATGAGCTTGACATTGGTGGCTGAGAATGGAAATTTATCGATGATCTTCGAAGATGAAGGTCGACCTTATAATCCATTAGAAAAAGAAGACCCAGATGTTACATTAGCCGTGGAAGACCGTGAAATTGGAGGATTAGGAATCTATATTGTAAAGAAACGAATGGATGATGTTTCCTATGAATACAAAGACGGGAAAAACGTTCTTTCTTTAATGAAAAAATTGTGAAAGTATTATTTTTAATAAAAAAAACGATTATAATGTTTATTGACTAATCGGGGAGAAAGGGGAGAAAAATGCAGTCTGAACGTATAGAGCTTGATGATTTAGCGGATAGTTTTGACATAATAGAAAAAGTCGCAGAACAATTCGAAGAAAAAGCTAATATTACTGGAAAAGATGCGTTAAGGTTTACGCTCTTAGCCGAAGAATCTATTAGATTAGTTTCTTCGATTATGACGGAAAAGGATCCTATTGAAGTATGGTTTGAAGGGAATCGAAGGATTGCTCATATATGCATAACAACAGAAACCTTAATTGATGAAAATAAACGAGAAGAATTTGTATCGCTTTCTTCCAGCGGGGAAAACGGTGCTGATCGAACGTTTATGGATGATGTAAAAGAATTCATATTTCGTCCTAAAAAGCCGCGCTGGTCACTGTCTCAATATGAGGCAGATTTGATGAGAAGACGAGCTAAAGACAAATATTCTGAAGCAGCGTGGGAAAACTTAGAAAGATCTGTACTTGCTAATCTGGCAGATGATATTGCTGTAGGCGTAAAAAACGATAACCTACTTATTATAGTAACTAAGGATTTCTCAAAATCATTAAAAACAGTTGGCTCAACCAGGCCGAGGGAGTTATCTAGTCAAATATATGTTTCTTCAGATGAGGAATCTCTAGAACAGGCATATAAAAAAGTAGATAATTGTGTGGCAGAGCTTAGCCTAAAAAATAAAGATTCTCTTAGGATAAAGCTTCTTTTAGAAGAAACTATAGGAATGTTTGAAGGCATGACTAATGTCTTTACAGCCCTACTTTGGGTTGAAAAATATAAAGATGAATGTGCTGTTAAGTTGGTTGGGAATGCCAATATTGATGCAGATGCAAAAATAGATTTATTGTCTGTTGCATCAAGTGGAACGAATCAATTAGCACATGGCTTTATGGGTAAAGTTAAGGACATCATCGAAACAGGTGTGTTGAATTATGAAGCAGTCATGAAGCTTCAACAAGAATATAATGGAACGCCAGTTAATTATGCAGGTCTCGGTGTTTATAGCGATATGGGAATAGCTGCAAATCCTAATGCTTTTTCAGGTATGATGTGGTCTATGGAAGACTATCGAGCATCATTAGCCGATGGTAAAGCTGAAAATTCAGGAATGATGGAAGCATGGGATGAATTAGAAAAATCTATTGTAGCTAATATTGCAGATGATGTTATAGTCGGGGTAAACAAGAACAAAGTTCAAATAACAATGATTTATAAAATGAAGGAGGAGTAATTATGCTAAACATTAATATATTAAAGGATGCTGGTAAGGCTGTGCTTGCTTTAGAAGGGAGATTGGATACTTCCACAGCACCACAGCTTGAAGATGCTATTAACAGGGATATTGCAGAAATTACAGATCTTTCATTTGATTTCAAGAATCTTGAATATATCTCTAGTGCAGGATTAAGAGTTCTTCTTTCTACACAGAAGGTAATGAATAAGCAGGGAAAGATGATAATAAAAAATGTATCTGAAGAAGTTATGGAAATCTTTGATGTAACAGGATTTTCAGATATCCTTACTATTGAATAAATTAAAAAGAATAAAAAATCACCGCCATCTCAAATATCTGAGATGGCGGTGATTTTTTTGCATGTTTTCTAATTATCAATAAGTAACATTAGTTTGGAAATTCAATTGAGTTTAAGATATCTGCAAGAACACCACTTACCTGATTATTCATTGCTTCATCTTCTCCAAAGTGTTCATCAAACTCGAATAAAAGATTTCCTTCCATGTAATCTCTAGCAATTCCTGTCATGCATAGACCAGAGCCTTCATCGGAAACAGCTGTTACCCAATAACCTTTAACATCTTCTGTACCAGGGAAAACACCCTCTGTATAGGTAACATCACCTGTCCAATTTTTACCAAGCTCTTTTATAGCATCTTCAGCGTTACCATCAACTGAATAAGTAACTGTAATCATATTTGTTCCAGCTGACTCACCAGTATAAACGAATGTTGTCATGTTGTCCTGTTCGTTAATAACGATATCGTTTTTGTTATAGTGAACTGTCCAACCGTTAGCGTTAGTGTAGATGCAATCATCACCAAAAGTGCCATTTACATAGTTAACTGCATTAAATGTCTCAATATCAACACCAGTTAATGGTTCAAATACTAATTCGATATCATCATCAAAGTGTCCTTTTACGATACCGTTTTCATAAGATGTTACTGTAAATACTTCCTTTACAGGATCAATGCTTCCAATGTGGAATGTGATTGTATCGCTGCCTGTTTCGTATTCAAAGAAATTTGCAGTTCCCGCAACGCCATCTTCGATGCTTCCAGTTCCATCACCGTAGAATACGTAGAAGTAATTTAAAGCTGGATTTTCAGCTTCAGCTGCATAGTTTACATAAACTCCTTTTGAAAAAACCGATGCAGTTGATTTGATTGTTATTTCCTGTGCATGTGCAGTTGAACCTGCCTTTGCTGAGTTGTTGCCACATCCTGTACAAAGCCCCATAGTTAAAACACCAACGAAAGCTACAGATAATACCTTTTTGACAATAGTCTTTTTCATTTCTCTCTCCTTATCGAATAGATTTGTATTTTATTCTGATGAGATAATATCACAGCGTTTGTCACACTATTGTCACACGGATAAAAAAATAATATAATTCGAAAAAATTGTGAAACATATGATTTTTCCAACAAAAACGATATACTAATAATAATAATATATATTACGAGAGGAAAATATGGGAGAAAAGAAGAGACGTTGGGGGATAACAAAAAAGACACTTACTGGAATTATCGTATTTACGTTATTAATGGATTTGTCACTCTGCATTAGTGGATCTTTTGTCTTCGATAAAGTTATTCAAAGAGTATATAATGAGCGAGGCTACGTCGTAGCAAATATAATCATAGAGCATATAGATCATGATAAAATTGCAGAATATACTAAAACATGGACTGCGGATGATTACTACTATGAAATGGTAGATTATCTTAAATATATACAGGCATGTTCAGATGCTGCATATATCTATATCGGTGTTCCCCGTGAAGATAAGACAATTAAATATGTATACGATTCTGGAAGTACTATTGGCTTCGAGGATCCTATTGCTGCGCCATTCGATGAGCTATGGGAGGCATATACAAAAGGAGTAAAGCCTGACAGTTATTTGGTTAGGCATTCTCAGTATGGGTTCCTTACCTCCAGTTGTTTGCCGGTACGCGATAGCAAGGGCAAGGTTGTAGCTCTATTATTTGTAGACACTAATATGGAAATAATATATTCAACTTTGCATACATTTATTCTAAATTTAAGCATAATATCTGCGTTTCTGCTTATTTTATGCTGTGTTATAAATTGGCGTATTCTAAGAAAAAGTCTCATTAATCCTTTGTTAGATGTTAAGGAGAATTTAGATTATTTTGCGCTAAATACATCTGTTGAAGACAATCTATTAGAGAAAGTACAGTCTAATGATGAGCTAAGGGATTTGGCTGTTTCTGTTACAGCAATGGAAAGGGATATTGTTGAATACATTAATAGTATTCAAATAATTACCTCTGAAAAAGAAAAGTACAGTGCAGAGCTTAATATCGCAGCTAGAATTCAGGCAGATATGTTGCCTACTGTATTTCCTGCGTTCCCGGATAGACATGAATTTGATGTATTTGCTACTATGACACCAGCCAAGGAAGTTGGTGGAGATTTTTATGATTTCTTCCTTGTAGATGACAATCACATTGCCCTTGTTATGGGTGACGTTTCTGGAAAAGGTGTACCAGCATCGTTATTCATGGTAATATCTAGAACCCTTATAAAATATACTACAATCAATGGAGGAAGGTTATCTCCAGCAAAGATACTTCAGGTTGTTAATAATCAGCTTTGTGAAGGAAATGATTCCAATTTGTTTGTAACTGTGTGGCTGGCTATCATTGATTTAACAACAGGTGTTGGCACTGCATCAAACGCTGGCCACGAGCATCCTGCAATCAAGCGCGTTAACGGAAAATATGAGCTTTCTATATATAAACACTCACCTGCTGTTGCGGTAATGGAAGATATGAAATTTGAAGAGCATGAATTCAAATTAAATCCAGGTGATAATCTGTTTGTATATACAGATGGAGTTACGGAAGCCACAGATGTTTTTAATGAATTATATGGTTCAGACAGATTGATAGAGGCTTTGAATAAGGAACCAGAAGAGTCTAACGAAAAAATATTAAATAATGTAAAAAACAGTATAGAAAACTTTACAAAAGGCACACCTCAGTTTGATGATACTACAATGCTAGGATTTACATATTATGGAAAGGATATTTTAGGAGAAAAATAGGGGGAGAACAAGATGATTGACAGAAAGTTATATGAAGCACTGATCAAATTTGAAGAAAATGACGAGGCTCAAGACTACTATTATAAAACTATTGCAGAGCCTACAGGAAAGATGGGGAAGGATGGCCATGAGGAAACTCTTAGGGATAAGATTCTAAGGGTGTATGCGATGCTATTTTGCGAAGATACACCTATGCTAAACGCTCCATATGCCGGTGTTGATGATGTAGCAGATACAGCAGACAGATTATATATAGGAAGTGTTGGATATGATAGCGAGCATTGGTATCGTATGAAGCATCATTTCCCAGTAATCGACGAGGACAATTATGAAAGATTCGCTGCTTTAGTTATTACCGACCTTAATTGTGGAATGCTCCACGAAATGGCTGCTAATGAGGGCAAAACTCTTGTTGTTGGAGAAGCGTCACCATTGAACATGACCAGGGAACAGCGTATGAACCAGAAAACATCTTCAGTTAGCTTGGCAGGAGGTGATATTTAATGAGGGTTTTACTTGTTGAGACTGATAAAAAGGATCTTGATAAGCTCTTAAAACTCACAACTAAGTTACTGCCAAAGGCTGAGATTTTATCATATGATGATCCTCTTAATGCTCTTGCTATGGCAAGAACAAACGAAATTGATCTTTCATTTATAGATACTAATATGCCAGATTTAAATGGTATTGAACTTGGTACTTATCTTAAAGAGCTTAATCCGTTTATGAATATTATTTTTATAAGTGATTCTACAAAATACGGATTTGAAGCGATGCAGCTCCATGCTAGTGGCTATATGCTTCATCCTGTTACTGAAGGCAAAATTCAAGGCGAGCTAGCAGAACTTCGTTATGCTGAAAAATATAACGCCCATAAACGTGTTTTTGCCCAAACATTTGGTAACTTTGAGCTTTTTGTGGATGGTAAACCTGTTGAGTTTAAATATTCAAGAACAAAGGAAATTGTTGCCATTTTAATTAATAATAAAGGCGCCCAAACTACAAATGGTGAAATCATAGCAAATCTTTGGGAGGATGATGGTGATCCTGCTAAGAAGCAGTCATATCTATCAAATCTACGTCAGGATTTACAGAATACATTCACGAAGCTTAAGCTAGAAGGTATAATCCTTAAGCAACGTGGAAGTATGGCTATTGCAAAGGACAGAATTGAGTGTGATCTTTTTGATTGGCTTGAAAAGAAAGAGGCATCACAGTATAAGTATATGGGCGATTATATGAATCAATATGGTTGGTGCGAGTTTTTCCATGCAGAGCTTGATGAAATCAGTTACGCTATGGAGGAATAAAGTTTAGTTTTTTTAGAGATGATATATATGAGAAAATATTGAAAATAGCCGCGACTTTGGTCGCGGCTATTTTAGTTAAGAAAAGATACTTAAAAATAATTGTTGACAATTTAAAAACGTGATATTAAAATTCAATTTTGGTATATCAACGCGTTATATAACGTTATGGAGCGAAAATAAATGAGTGTATCATTATTAGAAAAGGTTGTAGCGGCTATTGAGAACAACGAACTTCAGGCCTACTATCAACCTCAATACAATCCCAAGAAAGGAGTTATTGGCGGAGCAGAAGCACTAGTACGATGGGTTAAACCTGATGGCGTAATAATTTCACCAATAGACTTTATTCCTGAATTAGAAGCAAATGGACAAGTTGCTATTGTAGATTGGTTCATTGCAGAAGAAGCATGCAAAACAATTCAGAAGCTTGGTGATAAAGCTGTAAAAATTAGTGTTAACTTTGGCCGAGAGCATTCCAAAGATGCTAATTTTATTGAAAAACTAAATAATCTGGTTTCTTCTTATAATATTGATAAGCAGTATATAGGTATAGAAATAACTGAATCAGATGTTGTAGCAGATAAAAGAGATGTTATCACCTGGGTTGAAAATGTTGAAGCTGCAGGATATACAGTATCAATAGATGATTTTGGTGCAGGAATGTCGTCTCTTTCATTTGTAAAGGATGTTCCAGCTAAAGTTCTAAAGATCGATAAAGCTTTTTTGGAAGATAACTGTCAATCTGAAAAGGGACGTATTACGTTAGAATCTGTATTCTATATGGCTCATCGTCTGCGCCTTACAACAGTCGTTGAGGGTGTTGAAACTAAGGAGCAGTTAGATTTCATCAATACATGTGATTGCGATTACATTCAAGGATTCATATTCTCTAAAGCCGTACCAACAGATGATTTTATACAAATGCTTACAGAGGAAGCTCAGGTAGCAGTAGATTATATAGATCCTTTTGTAAACCAATCTGCCTTTGGTCAAATAAAGGTCTTGATTGAATCGGTATATATCAAGTTTCCTTTAATAATATTTGTGAACCTTACAAGAAATAGCTATCACATTATGAGGAAGCAAAACTATATCGAAAAAATCATACCTGAAACAGGAAGCTATGATGAATGGTTTGAAATAATTAAAGATCTATCAGAACCTTCGGATATAGAAGAACTTAATAAAGCATTTTTAAGAGAAAACCTTATTAAGGCTTATAAACGTGGAGATAAACGGGTTCTAAGAATACTAAAACAACATGATAAAGACGGTAATTATCATAGAATTGCCCTTGAAGATTATTTTATGGATCATCCTTATAGCGATGATATCTTCATGGTATGCTTTATGCATAATGTTGATTTCAATAAAGAGATATATTTAGGTGATGCAAAGATGCCTATCAATCCAGGCGTAACGTGGAATCCTTAAAGCCCGCGAAACTAGGTAAAATGGGAAGTTGAATATAGTTTTTGCACAATTCACACAATATCGTGTTTTTAAGCAAATAGATTTACTTTGAAAAAATAGTAAAAAAGGGGTTTACAACTGGAAATATAGGTGATATTATAATCGAGCACTGAGGGACAGCAAGTCACACAGTGCAAAACAAACAAACGAAGATTGATAACTGAACAGTGAAACAAACCTTGAATTAATACAAGTTTTTAAAACATGTATCCTTGAAATTCATTTAGTTTCTAAGACGAAACAAAAACCTTTATTAGTAAACAAGTCAGTTTTATACTGATTCGGAATTAAACTTTTTAACATGAGAGTTTGATCCTGGCTCAGGATGAACGCTGGCGGCGTGCTTAACACATGCAAGTCGAACGAAGCAACCTATCACGATCCCTTCGGGGTGACGATTTGTTGACTGAGTGGCGGACGGGTGAGTAACGCGTGGGTAACCTGCCTTGTACAGGGGGACAACAGTTGGAAACGACTGCTAATACCGCATAAGCGCACAGTATCGCATGATACAGTGTGAAAAGTTTTTTCGGTACAAGATGGACCCGCGTCTGATTAGCTAGTTGGTGAGGTAACGGCCCACCAAGGCGACGATCAGTAGCCGACCTGAGAGGGTGACCGGCCACATTGGGACTGAGACACGGCCCAAACTCCTACGGGAGGCAGCAGTGGGGAATATTGCACAATGGGCGAAAGCCTGATGCAGCGACGCCGCGTGAGCGAAGAAGTATTTCGGTATGTAAAGCTCTATCAGCAGGGAAGATAATGACGGTACCTGACTAAGAAGCACCGGCTAAATACGTGCCAGCAGCCGCGGTAATACGTATGGTGCAAGCGTTATCCGGATTTACTGGG
>NZ_AUJQ01000020.1 GCF_000424305.1 Pseudobutyrivibrio ruminis AD2017
TCAGAGTGTAGACAAAGTGTCGCGGCTTCCGCCGCGACCTTTTCTTTTTTTATAAGGAGGAACTGGAGTCAGAGGACCCCAGTTCTTTCATTTTTAAACCAACTTATACCTTAGAAAGCCTTGATTTTACAAGCTTTATAGCCACTTTTTTGATATAATAAAACTATCAAAACAAGGGGTTAGAATAATGATTACAGAACAAAATGAGAAGGCTAGAAAGCAGATTGAATTTGTATGTACTGATGATTTAGTTCCTCAAGATCATCTTCTAAGAATCATAGATAAAGCAATTGATTGGTCTTTTATTTATGATTTAGTCAGAGATAAATATTCTCCTGATCAGGGGCGTCCAAGTATTGATCCTGTCACTCTAATCAAAATCCCATTGCTTCAATATTTATACGGAATTAAAAGCATGCGCCAGACTATAAAAGAGATTGAGGTGAATGTTGCTTTTAGATGGTTTCTTGGGCTTGAACTTTATGATAAGGTTCCTCATTTTTCAACCTTCGGTAAGAACTATTCAAGAAGATTCGAAGGTACTGATTTATTTGAGCAAATCTTTCAGCACATCTTGGAAGAATGCTATCGCTTCAAACTTGTTGACCCAACAGAAATTTTTGTTGATGCAACTCATGTAAAAGCAAGAGCTAATAATAAAAAGATGCAACGAAGAATCGCTCAGCAGGAAGCATTGTTTTATGAAGAGATGCTAAGAAAAGAAATATCATCAGATAGAGCTGCTCATGGTAAAAAGCCATTGAAAGATAAAGATGATGATAACCACTCATCTGGTTCGTCAGGAGGTAATGATAAGTTTGAAGAATACACTGATGATGTTCCATTGGATGGTAAAACAATCAAATGTAGCACTACTGATCCTGAAAGTGGTTGGTTTAGAAAGGGTGAGCACAAACATGTCTTTGCTTATGGAATAGAAACTGCCTGTGATAAAAATGGGTGGATTTTAGGTTTTGATGTTAATCCTGGCAATGAGCATGACAGCAGAACTTTCAAAGGTCTGTATGATAAGCTTCAAAATATTGGAATGGAAAAATGTGTTGTTGATGCAGGATATAAAACTCCAGCCATTGCGAAGTTATTACTCGATGATGGTGTAAAACCTGTTTTTCCATACAAAGCACCAATGACAAAAGATGGTTTCTTCAAGAAATATGAGTATGTCTATGATGAATACAACGACTGTTATATTTGCCCTAATAACCAAATATTAAAATACAGTACTACAAACAGAGATGGTTACAAGGAATACAAAAGTTGCAGTCACATATGTGAGAAATGTGAGTTCTTAGGACAATGTACAGCAAGTAAGAATCACGTAAAAGTTGTAAACCGTCATGTCTGGGAAGAATACATGGAAGCATGTGAAGATATAAGACAGACCTTAGGTATGAAAGAGTTATACTCTCACAGAAAAGAAACCATAGAAAGAATCTTTGGAACAGCTAAAGAGAATCATGGTTTTAGGTATACACAGATGTATGGTAAAGCGCGCATGACAATGAAAGTCGCGCTTACCTTTGCGTGTATGAATTTAAAGAAACTAGCAAAAATGCAACAAGAATGGGAATTGAAAATGGCCTAAAGAAAGGCCATTTTTAACAAAAATCCAAAAAAGAATCTTGGAAAAAGGAAAGGATGCTGCAAAACCGAGTTTTGCAGCATCCTCTTTGTCTACAGTCTGAAAACGAGGGCATAGCTGCCCTCGTTTTTTCATGTCTTTATAGTTTTACACTCTATTAAATACTGGAATTTTTTCTAATGGAGCATCTACTAAGATGCTCACACCACCCTCATATTGCGCTCCTGTGGTAGCATCTACCCAATTGCTGCCTGAAGGCAAATACACATTTCGTTTAACCTCACCCTTATGGCACACTGGCGCTACCAGTATTTTTGAACCATACATATACTCGTCAGTGATATTCCATGCCTTTTCATCATTAGGGAATTCATAAAACAAAGTTCTAATAATAGGCGCACCTGTTTTTGAAGACTCTTCCATCAATGAACGAGTGTAATCTCTCATGGACTCTCTTACCTCAATGTAATGCTTCATTATTTCATAGGCTTCTTCTCCGAAGCTCCAGATTTCGTTGTCGGCGCCAGTTACTTCTCTTACCTCGCCTGCCTTATTTATTATTTCAGTATGTGGAACTCTGCTTCCATGCATTCTCATTACTGGGCAATAGCATCCAAACTGGAACCATCTGATAAGAAGCTCTTTGAATTCTTCTGTTCTAACATCACCACAATGGAAACCGCCAATATCGGTAGTCCACCATGGAATTCCGGCCATTCCTATCTGCAATCCGGCTACAATTTGTTTTCTAAAATCCTCCCAGTTAGACATTATATCCCCAGACCATACCAAAGCTCCGTATCTTTGAGAACCTGCCCAGGCGCATCTAATAAGATTTACTATTTTATCTTGTCCCTGTTGCTTTTGTCCTTCATAAAAAGCTTTGGCATATTCACGGGGATAAATGTTTCCTATCTGTAGCACTGAGCCTGCATGGTACTGGTAATTTTCATAATCATAGCCTGTAAACTCCGGCTCTGCCTCATCCAGCCAGAATGTTTTAACGCCTAAATCATAATAATTTTGTTTGCATTTATCCCAAACATACTGTCTTGTTGCTGGATTTGTAGCATCCATGAAAAGATTGTCCCCATGGAAAACCATTTGAACATCTACACCAGAATGACTTCTTACAAGTAACCCCTGCTGTTTCATTTCCGCAAAATTCTCACTACGAATATCCACTTGTGGCCAGATGGAAACCATGCACTGAATTCCCATATCATTAAGCTCTTTAATCATGGCCTTTGGATCAGGAAAATATTCTGGGTCAAATCGCCAGTCACCACATCTTGGCCAATGATAGTAATCTATTACTATGACATCGATTTTGATGTTTCGCTTATGATATTCACGGGCGATATCTAACACCTGCTCCTGATTATAATAACGAAGCTTGCACTGCCAATAGCCAAGGCCATATTCAGGCATCATTGGTGGGAGACCTGTTACCTTCATATAATTTTGAAGGATATCCTTAGGGGTTTCGCCTGCAGTAATCCAGTAATCCAACTGTCTGGTTTCTTCTGCAACCCATTCTGTTGTATCCAGTCCAAAATGAGCCTCGCCTATTGCGGCATTATTCCAGAAAAATCCATAGCCATTATCTGATAACACAAAAGGAATACTAGCCTGAGAATTTCTGTGAGCAAGCTCCATGTTACAGCCCTTCAGGTTCATCCTCTCCTGTTGATACTGTCCCATTCCAAAGAGCTTTTCCTCAGGATTTGAATCAAATCGAACCTTTAGCTTATACAGATCCCCGCTGATGTGCTTGAAATATCTTGCTCTTTTAGCAAGTGCACCACCATTTGTAATCTCTTCAAGCAATATTTTTTCAGTATTAGTTTCTTTAAAAGAAATGCGAAGCAAATCTCCCCATGGTTTAACGTAGCATTCAGCAGTAATGTTTCCGTTTGCGATTTTTGCATTTCTGCCTTCATTGGCTTCTTGGATAGAAACCTCTACCTTATGTTCAGATATTTCCGGTTCAAGCAATGCAGCGCTATAATCGGAAATATCGCCTACCATTACAGCCCTTACTCTAAAGCTATCTTTTCCCCATGGTTCAATTTTTAGTGTTTCGCCATTGCATTTAAAAATCAGTGATTCCTTGTCTGTTGAAAAAAATTGCATAATACATCTCTCTTTCCTAAGCACTATAATTCCAATAAATACCGTAGCTTTCCTTGTACTGATTGTAGTGAGTAGTAAAAATCAGCTTTTTGTTTGTACCTGTTAACTCAAAATCCATGCAGCCATCCTGCTTTATAAGATACTTGCCGATGTTTTTCATAAATTCATCTACTGAAGCTTCGGCAGTGATAACAACATCATCAGAATCTACACATTTTTCAGCTGCCACTACAACATCAATACCGTGTGGCTTTATCTTGATATGCTTTGTTCCAAGCCTAGCTGAAAGTACATAAGGTCCATAGCAAAATGCGTAGGTATCCTTGCTGTCAGGCAAGTTATGACAAGATATACCCATAGGCCATCTGATTGTTATATCTCCCCCAGTAGGAATAAGCTCCTTTGATATTACGTAGAAACCATTTTCTTCTTTAGGCTCCACAACTGAATGGCCCACCTTAACTTCTGGCTTGCCCTGAATCCAGTGAGGAATACGTAAATATAAATCAAGGTTTGATGTTTTTTCTTTAACATCTACTCTTATTTTCACTTCATCAGATTTAGTGAAATCGCACTCCTGCGTTAATGTATAGCCGTCTGCCTTATATACTGAAGCCAGATACATTGCTACTACTAACTTATCATTCTCTTTGAAATAAATTCCATCCTGAAGTTTTGTAAAGTTCTCGTAGCCTGTGCCTGTACAGCACCAGAAGTTTCCGTCTAATGTGTTGAACACCTTTTGGAAGCCTGTACCCATTGGCTGGAAGTATGTAGTGAAGCCAGTTGCATGATTCTGAGATGCCATTATTGCATTTATCATTGTCTGTTCACTATAATCCAAATATTTCTTGTCACCTGTAACAGCAAAGAGTCTTCTTGCCATCTTTATCATATTATATGTGTTACAGGTCTCATTATTTGTATTTGTTCTTTCTGCATTTAAGATATTATCTCTGCCAAAATGCTCATTCTCGCTATTTCCACCAGTGATATATGTGTGCTTACCTGTAACCATATCAAAGAAATCTTTGGCATATTTAAGATAATCTGTAGCTGAATTATCCACCTCATATCTAGCTAGCGCACCAATAAATTTTGGTATTGTGGTGTTAGCATGAGTATCGTTTAAGATATCATTTCCGCCTGCTGATATTTTCTTGAAAAGAGCGACCTCATCAAAAGAATGTGCAGCGTTTTTAAATCTTTCAAAATCTCCATAGACCAAGCCATTATCTGCAATGCTTCTATTGATTTCGTATAACTCGTATAGACAATCATTCATTCCACCATATTCTATAGAAAGCACATTTTCATGCTGCTCCTCAGTCCATCCTTCGCATCTGTTTGCAATCCAAATCCCCAGCTTGTTGGCTACCAGTAATGCCTTTTCATTTCCTGCATAAAGATATGCTGCATTTAAGCCGCTAAGGATTTTATGCATTGTATACCAAGGCACCCATGCCTGCTTGAAAGGATCTGACATGCCCTTTTCCACATAATCAAACTGTAATACAGGGTTATCCAAGTACTCCTGAGTAGGTAACGTTGCACCAAATAAATAGCCTTCATAGGCACTACCTACAGTTTTTTTCTGGCACTCTGCCAGAGCATTTATCATGTAATCCAATCTTTCCTTTACAGCCTTTTGTTCCTTTGAATCTAAACCTGGATTAACTACCGCCTGTGCTAACGCTTTTACGTAATGACCTAGAGTATGTCCACCTATAAGACCATTTTCCCAGCCTCCGCCATAACGTTCCTTTGCATTCATGAATGTAGTGAGGCTTTTCTCATCCATACCAGCTATTATTCCTGCTGTCTCCCTAAATCCAGCTAAAAATCTGTCTGGGTCTAATGCTAGCATGTTCTTCACCTGCAAATGGAGAGCTTCATCATAGTAGCTATCAGTCACCTTGCAAGAAGCCAAACTTATAGGTTTCAAGTTTTTGTTCATTATTAATTATCCTCGTCTTTCTATTATCCTTTGACAATAATGTGCATTTTGCACTGAAAAAAGTGTAACATTAAACGAATTTTATCTAAATATACGTAAACTGATATTAGGTGTAAATTCCACAGATGTTTAATTTGCCGTCAAAACATGGTATTATTCTTTATATTCGAAAGAAAAATGTGTCATTTTTGTGAATCAAGTGTCACTTTTTCACATTAGGTGTCATTTTGTGATATTTTTCCAGGGGGTTTACATTAAGTGAATAGAAAAAAAGTTGATAAGTTGATGGTTTTTCCAAGCAACCATATCTTTAATTATCTTCGAAGTGGAAAATTTGAAGCTTTATCAGACGAATGGAAACATGAGAGTATGCCATTGCAGTTCGATTATGAATTTATAGTTGTAACTGAGGGTACACTTTATTTGAGATATATGAACGAAGATTTTAAGGTAGAGAAGGGTGAATACCTATTTCTTCCACCAAGTGATTCTAGAAGAGAAGGTATTAAAAAATCCTACTGCTGTTTTTATTGGATTCATTTTACAGCTGATTTATTTTCTTTCCCAGCCCAAATATCCACTGGGGAAGCACCATCCTACCAAAGAGCCAAATGCTTTTTGATTCCACAAAACGCAGCTGTACCACGAGTTGAAAGATTAATAATTCAGATGAAACGACTTCAGGATTTGGACAGAGACAATTATCCTGATTTAACCTTAAACGCATCATTAACTGCTATTATTACAGAGCTGTACGGTCAGATTAATACAGAGCTTCCAAAGAATGAAAACCTGCTAAACAACAAGCAGATTTATTCAGATATTGTTGACTATGTTAAACGAAATATATCCAACAACTTCACCATCAATGATATTGCGGATTATTTCGGCTATAGCCCTAAATATTTATCAAGAGTATTCAGTGATGTTTTAGGCCTGTCCCTAAAGCAATTTATTATTTCACAAAAGATGGATACCGCTGCCTTCTATCTAACCGATAGTGACCGCAGTATCACAGAAATTGCAACATCTGTAGGCTTTTCAGACGTGCACAATTTCTCCCGCACCTTTAAAAAAGCCACCGGCTTCACTCCAACTGAGTACAGAAATTCTTATGCGAAAAGAATTTTGTATCATGTATAATCTACGATTAAAGAGGACGCTGCAATACCCACGCAATTCCTTTGGCTAAACGCAAATCGGCGTCCTTGAAGTGATTGCCTTCATTCAATTCAAAGGTGTCTTCAATGCCAAGCTTAGCGAAATGTTTACAGAGTAATCGCGTATTATCTTCTACTGTTTTAAAGATAGCATTTTTAGTTTGGGCTTCCTTGTCACCTACAGAAAAATAGATGCGCTTTGGCATCACTGCCAGATTGTAACTAGTAGCGTAGTCTACAAAATCTGGGAACCACATGGAACCTGACGCACTGACAGCGCATGTGAAAATGTTGGTGTGATACAAGCTATAAATTGCAAACAACCCGCCTAAGGAATAGCCGGCGATAGTGATGTATGCAGGCTTTGCCTTTAGCTTTTCTATAATAGCTGGAACAATATCATCCTCCAGCTTTTTTATGTAATCATCAGCACCACCAGTGCATGGCTTGTCCCCTTTAAACAGAGGCTGACAGTCCCATGGAGTCATCTCATCATTCCAGTTTACATCGCTAATAACAGCCAACGTATAGGGAATATCAACCATCCTTGCCAATAGCTCGTTTAACTCATGCTCGTCACCATCAAAGGTGTTAACAATGACTAGCGGTGCCCCCTCATTAGTTTCCCCGTATAGAAAAATACTTTTGTCATCAATAATCATCTACAAAATCTCTCCAGAAATTTCCTTTACTGTTCATTATGCAGACTGTCCTTTGCATGCTTTACATAAAGCTCAGCATTTTCAATAATGCCCTGTTTTTCTGCATCTGAAAGCTTTCGAATTACCTTTGCTGGACTTCCGAATGCCAGGGATCCATCAGGGATTTCCATATTTTCTGTAACAAGAGCGCCAGCGCCTATGATGCAGTTATTTCCTATCCTGGCTCCATTCATAACTATAGCGCCCATACCGATGAGCACATTATCACCTACTGTGCACCCATGAACTATTGCAGTATGGCCAATGGTAACATTATCACCTACTGAAAGTGTAAAGCTCTTGTCTACATGCAAACACGCCAAATCCTGCACGTTTGTATTTTTTCCGATTGTGATTTTCTGGGAATCACCTCTTACCACCGCGTTGTACCAAATTCCGCAGTTTTCACCTATGGTCACATCTCCAATGACCTGCGCACCTGGCGCTATAAAAACACTATTGTCTATGGTTCTCATATATATCCCCTCAGCTTTTCTTTATATTTTTTCGTTAGAACCCAATAGCCTCAGCCAACTCCTGGAAGTCACTTAAGTCTCTTTTATTTACATCATAGTAAAGGACTCTTTCTATTTCGTACTCAAATCCTGCAACTGAAGATAATACGCCTTCCTCAAAAGGTTCATCCTCATCTTCCTTTGCGTAGATATAGTTGGCTGCAACTGCCGCTAATTCCTCTGCAAGAATTCTTGAAACTGCAAATGTATGGTTTTCTGATTCATCCATATAAACAGGCGCAGCATACATACTTATTAATTCGATTAAATTAAAATATGTCATCAGCAAATCTGGTGAAAGCTTAGAGTTGTTGCTAATCTCGTCATATACCATTGTAATTGCATCATAAGTTTCCTTAATGCAATCAAGGTACTCTTCCATGTGAATCTCATCTTCACCTTCAACGAAATCAGACTTGGCCTCCATCAATGCTACCCAATCTTCAATTAGTTTTCCTAAATCCATCATTTGTAGGACCTCCATGTTAATACTTTTCTCTATTATACAGCAAAAAAAGAGATGGGAAAATATTCCCATCTCTCAGAGTGTAGACAAAGTGTCGCGGCTTTCGTCGCGACCTTTTCTTTTTAATAAGGAGGAACTGGAGTCAGCGGACTCCAGTTCTTTCATTTTTAGGCTAACTAAAAGCTGAGAAATCCTTGATTTTCCAAGCTTTCTCACCTCTTTTTTGGTATAATAAATGTATCAAAACAAGGGGTTAGAATAATGATTACAGAACAAAATGAGAAGGCTAGAAAGCAGATTGAATTTGTATGTACTGATGACTTGGTTCCCCAGGATCATCTTCTAAGAATCATAGATAAAGCCATTGATTGGTCTTTTATTTATGATTTAGTCAGAGATAA
>NZ_AUJQ01000021.1 GCF_000424305.1 Pseudobutyrivibrio ruminis AD2017
TTGATCAATGAATCTGACATCGCTAAAAATGAATTATATGTCTTTTGGCATGAGTCGAAGTATTCTCTTAACTTCGCCACATTCCATACAATATTTTCCATTACTTTATTTTCCCTTCTCCCAGAAACTTTAATTGCATATGCCATCGTAAACTCACGACGGCATATGCATCATAAACTACTCTATAGTTTTAACTCTTTTAATCTTTCCATCTGCAATGTAGAACGCATCACCCTTTGCATTAGGCTTTTTAACCTGTCTTACAATTCCTGGATTAATTTCAATCAATCTGATATCCTTCATATCCTCAAAGAACAGTGTGTTTAAGCTATTCTTAATTGAGAACATTACTGGATTTGGTGACACACCTAATGGCTTATTCTCTACATTTGTAAAGATAATTGTCACCTTGCAATTAAGGTATTCTTTAGTGATATGTCTGTACATATCGTATGCTTCCTGATTCTCATAAATTACATCAGGAGCTTTCTTGTCAGCAAATACTGCAACTACAAGTGGCTCGCTTGAAATATCTCCACCGATTGACTTCTTGGCGAATCGTTCCCTAGCCTTATTGTAAAGAACTTCGATTACATCAATTATTTCCATCTGATTATCGGTGTATTCCTTTACAGTTACATCATCCTTACAGTAGCTTAAAGAACCGCTAGCATCATCAACAACGTGAATCTGAACTGGATTGCCTCCAATACATTCCTCAAACTTTCTAAACATGTACTTAACATAATCAGAACGTCCAAGTTCATCTCTACCAATGATTCCCATTATAGGATTCTTCTTCATATCGTTGTATTCAGGATTTGTTGTAGCATATCCCAAACCTACAAGCATCTTGTAATCCTTCATAGCAGCTGTACCAAATCGATTCTTCATGTACTCATCATTTAAAACGTTTGGAACATAATCAACATTCTCAGCTGACTTACCAGCATACTTTGTGTTGCACTGTGTAATGTATTCTCTGATGTTTGAAATACGTTCTACTTCCTTACCTACACCAAATGCCATGTATGTCTGGAATTCCATAATCTCATTATCTATTGTAATAAGACCTCTACCAGCATACTCATCTGGAGTAGTTCTGCACTTATCAATCAACATGTTGTACTGAGAACGATCATTACAGTTCATTGCAATCTTTGTTGAGAAGTTTGTAATGAGCTTATATCCGATTCCTGACATCTGCTGGTTTGTAATAACCACAGAAATACCAAGAGCTACACCATCTCGACAAATCTTAATGAAGCTATCCTCATATTCCGCATAAACATCCTTGAATGCTGTGTAGTTCTCTAAGAACACTACAATCTGAGGTAAATCAGTGTTTCCTGCTTCTCTGTATGCACCAAATGAACTAAGTCCGGCACTAGAAAGAATCTCTCTACGCTCTTCAATCTTCTTCTGCATGAGCTGAATAAAGTGCTTAAGTTTATCATCATCTGAAAGACTAATAACCGAACCAACATGATTGAGCTTCTCGAATGCTTTCATAACCATTGAGGCAAAATCAAGGATGTAGATATTTACATCCTCTGGCGCATACTTTTGAGTAAGGCCATAAATCATATTTTGAATTAAATAGGTCTTTCCTGAAAGTGACGATCCCAAAATAAACACATGGTTCTGTGTAAAGTTTACCATCAACTGATTCTGTGCCTGTCTAGATGGATCATCATATATTCCGACAGGAACAACAATATCGGTGCCCTCTTTTTCTAGCTTTTCAGGATATGGCAATACTTCTGGAAGAGGTGGTAAGCATATTTCCTGAAGCTTTTCTATTCCAGAATCTGCACAGTATTTATTAATATGCTGCACAATAGCATCTAACTCAGTAACAGTATTATCATTCTTCTCTGGTTTTTGAGAATATACCACATGTCTTCTACCAGCCAAATCAATTGTAGAAATAGAGAACTTCTTTACAGCCTTAGCATGTTCGTCAGTAATATAAGCGCCACTATAAGCAGACTGGAACAGCTCAAATATTTCGTTATTACCAACCTGCATATAAGCACGACCAGGCTCTCTGATTTCAGCAGCAAGAGGGGATTTTAATACCTCGTTACTATCACTTTTATCCTGAACCTTAAGGCAAAGCTTAAACTTAGAGTTACTCCAAATCTGGTCATTTACAACACCTGCAGGTTTCTGCGTTGCAAGAATCAAGTGCACGCCTAAGCTTCGTCCAATTCTGGCTGCACTTATAAGTTCTTTCATAAACTCAGGCTGCTCACTCTTTAGCTCTGCAAACTCATCAACTATAACAATAAGATGAGGTAGTGGTGTTGGTGTAGTACCATTTTTAAATAACTTGATATAATCATCTATCTTGTTTACATCATATTTGGCAAATAATTCCTGACGTTTAATTAACTCTGCCTTAATAGACATAAGGGAACGATTAATCTGCTTACCATCAATATTTGTAATTGCACCATTAAGATGTGGTAAGTCCTTAAACTGATTGGCCATTCCACCGCCCTTAAAGTCAATGATGATAAATCCAACCTCATATGGATGGAATAAAGTTGCAAGTGATAATATGTATGTCTGCAATATCTCCGACTTACCAGAACCTGTCGTACCTGCTACAAGACCATGTGGGCCATGGAATTTTTCATGGATATCAAGATAAACTACATCTCCACCACTCTTAAGACCCATAGGGGCAGCCATACTCTCATAGATTCTTGATTTATTCCATCTATCACCTAAAGCTAACTCTTTTACATTTTTTATTCCCAGCAATTGGTAAAGGGTAATGCTCTTAACCAAATCATTTTCCAGTGATGGCTCTTTTATATAGATTGGTGCTAATTTTTTTGCGCATTCTGCAGCGATTTCTTTTGTAATATGTGTATATGTAAAATTCTGTATTTCTGTACTATCTTCTAAATCCTGCACATAGCCCTGATTAGCATTATCATCTAAGAAAACACCCAGCTGACAAGCCTTATGCAACAAAGCTTCTTGCTCTTCGAAGAATAAGAATGTAAATCCAAGTTTTCTAGCATACTCAAAATATTTACTAACTGGATGTTCAGACAATCTCTCTGATCTAAACGCAAATACGATATAGTCTGGCAAAAGTTTTATTTCATCTTCCTTGAGATATTCACGTCTGGATATCTCAGCATATAATGCGCCTAAAACATTCTTACTACTTTCTTCATCATACATGATGTTACGCATTCCAGAGTTTTCATCATATGTACCTGGAAGCCAACGCACCCATTCCATGTATGGTGCATAAACATCATCAAGCAAGAACACCATCTTTACATCTGTAAAAGCTTCCTGTCCGGCAATGGTTAATGTAAGATTTTTCATTAGATGGTATAGCTTTGTTCTATTTCCAACAAAACCTACTGCATTGACTTTAGCAAGAGGCAATGTTACAGGCATATCAGGAATGTATTCAAACTGATCGTGCAGTTTTTTAGGTATATTGATAAGTTCATCAAATACATGAACATATTCTTGTTCTTTGTAATCAACTTGAAGTAGTGACTCTACGCTACCTGTACCGATTCTAACATCCAGATAATCCTCATGGTCTTTATGCTTTTCAAACAAATCTGGCGAGAATTCCACTATTCTCTTAACCGTTTCTTCAACGGTAGGATTACGTCTTGAAAGAATCTGCTTTTCTTCATCCCTAAGCTTTTGAATATCTTTGATTTTCTTATCAATATATTCAGAATAAACTCTTTCTCGTTCGGCTACCTTTTTCTTGTAATCCTTGCCATTTTCAAAGTACGCCCACACAGACATGGCTCCACCAATAACCATTGTTGCAGCAAAATAAAGGACGTACATTATACCGCCACTCATCATCCTGCCTCTTACAAATATCATCAGGCAGAGTGTGAGAATCATTGGAGTAAGAGTCATTAATAAATTTTTCTTTGGCTCTTGTGGTGGGTTTTCTGGATTTAATATCTCAATCTTTTCATCAGGTATGTTATACAAATATCTGGCTTTTAAGAAGAACTCTGGATAATCCAATGCCTTGCCATCATGTGTTAAATCAATGTGAGGAAGATTTGTAGTGATATCCTTTGAAACAGTAGTAAAAATTGCTTTATCTGTGATATAGAAATTATATTTTCCAAAAGTCAAAAAGAATTCATTATTGACTATTTCACTTCCGACAAATAATGCTCCATTTATGTAGCAATCAAATTCTGCTGCTTTTGATACTTCAAACTGATTTCCTCTTTTTGTTACTTTTACCTCTGCAAAAGCGCAATCCTGTATATTTACAAGAATGTTATGTCTTGGATTATTACCAATCAAGACCTCGTTAATATTTGAAATATCAATTTTTAAATCATATGACGTCCTGATATTATAAAAAATATTTTCTTTATAATTTAATTCTCCCAATTGTTTTGTGTCCTTCTCTCATGTTTTTCGCTATTTTTTATATTTATTTCTCTTCTTCATATCTTCTTCAAACTCATAGGTGTTCATATAAGATGAATCTATATCAAATACTGGCTTTTCGTGACCAGATAGATAGATCATCAAATGTCTTCCCTCTAAAAAATCTTTTCTTTCTTCTATTCTGCTTATTGCCGAAATATCGATTTTATCTTTATCCCAAAACAATAATTTTCGGGTTAGTTTATTATTTTTTACATAATATCTTTCTTTGCAAAAAATAATCAAAAAAGCTGGTGCAATACTTGTGAAAAGAATAGCATTAAAACCTATAGTTCCATCTTGCATAATACACCCTACATCTATCCATATTGCTACTGATAAAAATATAAGAAGCAGACATATGATAGGCAATTTAGGCTTTATAAAGTATCCGTGATTTTTATTATTTTCAACGCTTACTCCAGATTTTTTGATCTTATTTAAAAGTACGTCTGAATTTATCATTCCCAAATCAACATTAACTCTTTTTCTAGTCTTAGTCTTAACAACATATCTATTACCAAATATCTCACAAGAAGTAATATCTGTATAAAATATTTCTTTTTGGGGAACAAAAAGCTCCCTAGCTATAAGTTTTTCATCATCAAATACTATTCTTGAGTTATCTATATATAACGCAAAAATAAGACATATCAATATTAATACTGAAAATATTAATTCGACTACCAAGAAACCGCTTCTATCCTCAATACTTGAAAACAATATAAATATCATTCCTATAAGCACTGCTAAAGCAATTAAAATCAATGCGCATATTTTCAGAATCTTAGAATAAAGTGGCAAAATAATCACGGTATTTTCTATATTGATTTTGTCTCGTCTATTTAAGACGCTTCGCACTATCGATATGACTATCATATAGATAAATATTCTCAATGCAAGTTCCATAAGCACTATCCCTCCGTGGCGCATGACGACTGCGCATCATCAAACCCATATGTTTTTATTAAATAATTGTTAAGAGTATCATTCTCATCCTCTTTATAAATAGGAGATATTGCTCTTAGTGAATCTTTAATAACACCTTTTGCATTAATCCCCTGCCATGTTGCATATGTCGCTGGCGCAGCTGCATATTTCCAACCTTTTTTTATTGCATCCCAAACACCGTTATATCCCAATTTACCTTTTAGTTGGCCCGTAAAAACATTCTTCACTTCGTCTTTCGCCATTTGATATGCATGTCTTGTTGCAGAACTAGGCACCTTTCCCAACGCTTTTATTTTAAGATATTTTCCACCGGCTTTCTCTAAATCTGCAAACGCATCTTTTGCCTTTGAAAAAAGTGATGGTGCTTCTTTCTTTAAAAGTGTTCCACCGTCTATTGCCCTAACTAGCTTTCCTGCGCCATAAAATAATCCGCCAGAAACAGCTCCAACTATGCCTTCTTCAGCAACCTTAGCTCTATCAATTGTTCCTGTATTTATCTTTTGTGAGATTGCACTATTTGCTGCAGCACCTAAACCACCACCAATAACCGCAGCTGCAAAACCTCCTATACCAGTAGTGGCGAAACCTGTTGCCGCACCAACAATAGCCCCCTCTGCTGTACTTCCAGCAAGCGACCCCCAATCAAATTTATCTTGTTTTCCCGTTGCTATCTTTGTTACCTGCGAAACAGTATTGACTACAGCGCCTGTTACCGCTCCTATGGCTGCTCCCACTACAACTGTTGTTGCTATTGCAGCTAATACTGCAAATTTACCATTTAAATCAACATATTTTTTTGAGTTGTTCTGGCAATACAAATAATGATTTTGTGTTTCCGGAACAATCATTAACCCTCTTACTAAATCTTCAGATGCAAATCTACCATTTTCAGCACTATAGAATCTCGCCTGCGCAAACTTTAAGCCTGAGACTTCATCTTCCTGATAACCAGTAAAGGCAAATGGCTGGATGATGTTGCCATTTGTGGTGTACTCATGTTTTCTTTGTCTTCCTGTTCGTGGATCGATGTTTCGTCCAAAGTCATCAAATGCATATGAGGATACTGCTGAACCGTCAGTTCCTGTAAGGTACATTGGAGAGCCAAGTTCATCCTGGAGGTAATAGTAGTTGTTACCTGATTTGCTCATGCTTACTACGTTGTTATCATAGATGAAGCTTTCTGTTTCGCCATTTACTGTGCGTTCAAGAAGGTTATAGTAATCTCTTGAGAGGTCACACAAATACTCTATTTTTTCTTCTGGCCTTGTGGATGCTACACGGAATCCTAATCCGTTGTACTCATTCTCCAGCTCACCCGCTTTAGAGTCGACCACTTTTGAAAGCATGTTTGTTGCATCAAAAGTAAAGGTCTTTTGTAAAAGGCCATCTACAAATTCTTTTGTTTGGTTTCCACGCTTATCATAATCATATGTCTTTACGATAGCCTGGCTGTTATTAAGCTCTCTTGCTTCTACAAGTCTGTCAAGAACGTCATACTTATAAGCTGTCCTTGTTTCTTTTTCTGTAAGGCTTGTTCTGTTTCCAAAAGCATCGTACTCATATGCTGCCTTAACCTGTCCGTTTAAGCTAGACTGGGTTAATCTTCCGATTGCATCATACTTATACTCATACTGACCTGATACAGCATCTAAATCACGTCTATCTCTACTAATTCCATTGATTAATCCACTAGTGTTATAGCTATAGAAGTACTTATCAAGCTGTCCGTCCTTATCAGAGCTTTCCATACTCAAAAGATTTCCACCAGGAAGGTATGAATAGCCCTGTGTTACTCCATTTGCAAAGCTCTTATTTACAAGACGTCCAAGCTCATCGTATGTATACTTGGTCTCTTCGCCATTTCCTACAATGCTTGAAAGTCTGCCTTC
>NZ_AUJQ01000022.1 GCF_000424305.1 Pseudobutyrivibrio ruminis AD2017
TTATCTTCAGTTTCTACATATGTGAACTTGAGGCTGTTATTGTTCTTTGCCTCTACTTTTGAAAGATATCTGTTTCCGTTCTTATTTTCATAAGTTAAGAATACGTTATCTCCATCAAGGTCTCCCATTGATACAAGATAACCTTCTGTATCAAATCTTTCAAAAGTTCCGTCATCCTGTCTTATTACATAACCATCCTCAAGCTTATTAAGGATTCCTGGCTCACCATGCTCTTCTACATAGTAATCCTTCTCTGCCTTAAATGAGCCCTCACTGCCATCTCCGTAAAAAATCTTAATTCTTCCTGTTATTACATCTTCGTATAAACGTACTTCAAAGCTATGAGTCCATCCCATTCCAAGAGAGCCCATATCTGAAGAAATAGCATTATAGAATCTTTTGAACTCCAGAGTATATCTTCCACCAAGCTCGATATCTGTATGTTCATTTATGTAATTACCATTACACATGTTTACAGGGTCATACTTATAAACTTCGCAGCGCTCTTTCTTTCCCTTTAAGTATGCATGCATGTTTTCTACATACTGCTTATACTCTTCAAGTTCTGCTCCCTCTAAAACATCAAGTGGATTTACCCACTTCAAGCTATTCTTAGTCTCATTAAAGCTTGTGATATCGTAGTATCTTCCATCACCTATACCATTTATAAAAGACTCAATATTTGCAACAATTGTCTCATAAAGAGTCTGGTATGCACTAAGTGAGATATCTGTGCTGTGTGTTGTATCAAAATCATCAAGCTTCTTTTTGCTTTCTGGTGCAATTCCACTTAAACCATCATTTGATGCAATTGCCTCCATAGATGTATAAAAGCTTGTATATGATGGCTTGGTGTAGCTTCCTACTTCACTACAGCTTGCATTTAATGTATCAACAAGGGATGATATGGCATCACCTGTAGTTTTTAAGCTATCCTCATATCCACCAAAATCTAATGTTACTTTCTTTAAATACTCATCACCTAATTTGGCTTTATCTGATGAATCCACATCTGTTGAAAATGCAGTCATCAATGCTTCCTGCAAATCCTCCAGCTGCTGGATTGCATCTGTTATATCTATAATTAAAGGTATCTGTCTTTCTGTAACAAATGCCTTGGAACTTTCTGCTTCTGTACCTGTATGTGTGTCATCATCTACAAACGCCTGAAAGGCTTTGATCAATGAATCTGACATCGCTAAAAATGAATTATATGTCTTTTGGCATGAGTCGAAGTATTCTCTTAACTTCGCCACATTCCATACAATGTTTTCCATACTTTTGTCTTCCCTTCTTGAAGAGCACAAACTTGTGTAATAACATAATTGTAAAAATTCTTGTGGGCTACTTAAGAAAAAGCCCACAAGAACTTTGCTTTACCCAATTTTCATTCTATAGTCTTTACTTATCCCCCTTCGATAGTATCCACCTATTTCCTCACAATAAGTTTTTTTATTTTTCTGAGCAAAAATAAAATTACATTCTTTATTCCCACGCAATAAACCGCACCTATTGTCAATGGATAAAAAACAATTGCCAATACTCTCCATATAGTACTTTTTTCTTTAAACCAATTTATAAATTCAACTATTCCAGCAGCCATAAATAAGAAAAATATAATTCCACTAAATGAGATTTTCAAATATATTTCCATTATTGAATCATTTAAAGGTGCATTATTCACATAGATTAGTGCAACAATAAATGAAATTACTACGCCAACTATAAATGTTATCCAAAATACTTTAGAGTCATACTTATTATCACACATCTTTACCTGTTCGGTCTTTTGACTACTTTTTATTAGCTCCCTAATTCTTTTGTAATCTTCCCCTTGAAAAGCTTTATTGTCCAAAAAAACAAGTTTTCCATCTTTAAAATAAATAAATGAATACCTAGTTACTTTATGAAAATACACAATATCCTCATATTTATATATGCCTTCATCCTTCAACTCATCTTCATTGTATATTTCAAAAGATATTTTATTCTCATCAAATACATATGAATATCTAAATTTTCGGTTGCCATATAATTTATACGCTTTATTGCCTGTCATAATAGCTCTAAGTATAATCATTATAATTGCTATAATAATTATTATCATTGGGGTAATTAATTCTTTATTACCAGCTAAAATTCCATAAAGTATATTAAAGAAAAAAATAGTTGCAACCGCAAAAAAACATCTTACCTTAGTTGTGCCCCACAATGCTTCCTCTATGGTCATTCTTCTGATACACTCAGCATCTGTAGAAAAAATATTAGTCATAAATTGCACTCCTTTACTCAAACGTACACATTTGTTTTACAGTATCAAATCCCGCTGGGCACCCCGTCATAAAATACATGTATATAGCATATAATGACACGACTACAGCTTCGACTAATCCCGTTTTAATATAAGCTTTAACCTTTTTAGTTGATTCGAAATCCCCTTCAGAATGGGTATGAAAACCATATAGATTCAGTGTATCAAACCATGGATTTAATCCAGCGTTAGCACCAAATCCATATGTATTTTTTGTTCCACCAACTGCTGTATTTGCATCGACAGAGACAATATGAGACACACCTGCCGTTGCATCCACACCTACATCTAAATGACCTCCATATACATATGCTTTTGCTTTTGCACCTGCATTAATATCAAAACTAGATGATACTCCCAACGACACACTAGCATCAACACCTGTTTTATGTTCTCCGCCCGTAAGTGCCTTGAAATTAATTGAAAAATCCCATGATGTACTTACTTCTTTTCCATTTTTTATATTATGGGTTGTTTCAAGTTTAAATAACCTATTGCCATCATCTTTAACGACATCAGTATAAGAAGTTTCGTTACTAATTCCTACTGCTCCATCATACTCGCCTTCAACCGTGTAAGAGTTTGTCTCAGAAGTTCCAAATATATAATTATTCCATATATCAGATGCCCCTTGTTTTATATCACTCCAGCTAGGCCAATTACCATCATTATCGGCCAGCCCAACAGGATTTCCCCAACAGTAGCCATAGTGATTCAATGTAAATGGTGCATTTATAAATCCTTTTACATTATCCTCGGACTGAAATCTTCCTGTGTTTGCATCATAGAATCTTGCCTGTGCAAACTTAAGGCCTGAGACCTCATCTTCCTGATAGCCTGTAAATGCAAATGGCTGGATGATGTTGCCATCTGTGGTATACTCATGTTTTCTTTGTCTTCCTGTTCGTGGATCGATGTTTCGTCCAAAGTCATCAAAGGCGTATGATGATACTGCCACTCCGTCAGTTCCTGTAAGGTACATTGGCGAACCGAGTTCGTCCTGGAGATAGTAGTAATTGCTTCCTGCCTTAGACATTGAAACTACATTGTTGTCATAGATAAAGCTTTCTGTCTCACCATTTACTGTGCGCTCAAGAAGGTTGTAGTAGTCTCTTGAAAGGTCACATAGGTACTCTATCTTTTCTTCTGGTCTTGTAGATGCCACTCTAAAGCCAAGTCCGTTATACTGGTTTTCGAATTCTCCGTTAGAAACATCAGTTACCTTTGAAAGCATGTTTGTTGCATCAAAAGTGAAGGTCTTTTGTAACAAACCATCTACAAACTCTTTTGTCTGATTGCCTCGTTTATCATAATCATACGTTTTTACGATAGCCTGACTATTGTTTAATTCTTTAACTTTTACAAGTCTGTCAAGGACATCGTACTTATACGCGGTCTTCGTATTATCTTCTACAAGGCTTGTTCTGTTTCCAAAAGCATCATACTCATAAGCTGATTTAACTACTCCATCATGTGTAGTTTGAGTCAGTCTTCCGATTGCATCATACTTATAATCATACTGGCCAGATACCTTCTCGAAATCACGTCTGTTTCTATTAATTCCAGAGATAAGTCCTGCATTATCATAAGTGTAGAAGTAGTTATCAAGCTCGCCCCTACTGTCGTAGCTTGTCATACTTTCAAGGTTTCCACCTGGAAGATATGAATAAGCCTGCTTTACTCCATTAGGTAAAAGCTTTTCTGTAAGTCGACCAAGGGCATCATAAGAGTAGCTGGTCTTTTCTCCATTTCCTGTAATGCCTGAAAGTCTTCCTTCGCCGTCGTATGTATAAGCTGCTGTTCTACCATCTGGGTATGTTAGCTTAGTCTTTGCTCCTATTTCGTTGTACTCATAAGCTACTGTTCTGTTCTGATAGTCAGTAACCTTAGTAAGACGTCCTAAGATATCATTCTCAAGGGTAGTCTTTCCAAGCCAGTCATTTATCTCATTAAGCTGGTTTAATTCATTGTAAGCAAATGCTACGCTTCTACCATCTGAGTAGCCTACTTTTGTTACAGCGCCAAGACTATTATAATTATAAGTAGTCTTATAATTATCCCTGTCAGTTTTAATCTTAAGGCGTCCATACTGGTCGTACTCATAAGTCTCTTCCTGACCAAGGGCATCTGTTATCTTAGTAAGTTGTCCTGAAAGATTGTAGGAATAGATAGTTACGTGACCATCCTCACCTACTACAGGCATCCTATCGTCTTTATTTTCAATCTTACCTTCTGCCCTCTGAACACTCTTGAGATTATCAAGTGCATCATAGGTGTAGGCTGTCTCGTTTCCTAAGGCGTCTACTACACTTTTAATACGGCCTGTAGCAGTATAGGTATAAAGGGTAGTGCTACGTCCATCAGCTACCTTTGTAGCTCTGCCCATAGCGTCGTATTCATAAGCTACTTTTCGTCCATCTGAGCCTTCCACCTTGGAAACTCTGCTAAGAACGTCATAGCTGTAATTAATCTTATAGCCATCTGCAAATGAGCGAGAAACAATTCGACCAACGTTATCGTAATCTATTTCCTGCTCTAATCTACCACAGAATGAAACTGATTTAAGCTTTCCTCCATCTGTGTATTCAAAACGTCTTGTTCTTCCTGCAGCATCAGTAATGTTTGCGATATCACCAAGCTTTGTGTATGAGTAGCTTGTAGTATTTCCAAGAGCATCTGTCTCTTTTACTACTCTTCCAAGCAAATCGTAGTCTCTTGTGTATCTGTTACCAAGAGTATCAGTAGCGCAGATAACCTGGCCATTTTCATCGTATTCATATGTCTTGTTATGGCCTAATGCGTCTGTTTCAGCGATAACTCTGTTAAGCTCATCATATTCAAGACTTCTTACTCTGATATCACCTAGATACTCAGCTGTTACATTTCCATTCTTATCATACTCATAGCTGCTTGTTCTTCCTTCAGGGTCAGTAACCTTTGTAAGACGCATAAGTGGGTCGTACTCGTAAAGAATAGTTCCACCATTAGGTAAAACAACTTTCTCCTGCTTACCCATAAGGTTATAAGTAATTACTGTTTCAAAGCCTGCTTCATCCACTACCTTTGAAACATGGCCCATTACATCCATTTCATAAGACTTAACTGTTCCGTCTGGTTCTTTTACAGATGTAACCTTACACATGGCATCATAGGTATACTCTCTTGTATTTCCAAGAGTATCTGTTGCCTTTGTAATTCTATCAGCATTGTCGTACTCAAATGTTGTAACACTACCGTCTGCTGTTTTTGTAGTGATAACACGATTCAACTCATCGTATGTATACTCTGTTACTACTCCATCTGGATCTGTTATCGTATTTACGTTTCCACGATTATCATAAGAAAACTTTGTTACTGCTCCATTTGCATTTCTTGTCTTGCAAAGGTTTGAGCCTTCATAGTAGAAACGCTGTGTCTCATTAAGTGGGTTCCTAAGTTCAAAGAGCTTTCCATTAAGGTCATAAGAATACTTATAGACTTCTCCCTTTGCACCCTTTACAGCCATTGGCTTTCCATCAGCTCGGTATGTGATGAAAGTCTTATTTCCGGCCGCATCTACTATCTTTGTAAGGTGTCCCTTATTGTCATAGGCAAAACGGGTTGTGTTTCCTCTCTTATCTGTAAAACTGGTCTTCTGGTTTCTTACGTTATAAGTAAATCGTTCTTCACCATCATAGTAAGTTGTCTTTGTATGGCGCTCTAAATCATCATGTGTATAAACAACTTTATTACCATTCTGTTCTGTTGCTATGGTAGTCTTGTTTACATCATCATACTCATAGGTCATTACAGAATTATCTGGGAAGCTCTGCTTTACAGTACGTCCAAGCTTATCGTACTCATTTGTGATAGCTGTAATTCCCTTTGGATTGATTACATCCTTAATCTTTCCATTATCAGCATATGTAAATCTTCTTACTGCTCCATCTAACTCTGTTATCTCTACAAGATGCTTTGCATCATCGTATGTATAACAAACAGACCTACCTGTCTGGTCGGTCACTTTTTGTAGTAATGTCTCATTATCTTCAGTTTCTACATATGTGAACTTGAGGCTGTTATTGTTCTTTGCCTCTACTTTTGAAA